>NZ_JANLNM010000029.1 GCF_024701975.1 Variovorax sp. ZS18.2.2 | reverse complement strand
CGTCGTCTGGCCTGAGCACCGCTACCAGCAGCATTAGCAGTTTGTCGACGTCGACCTCGAGCGGCATCAGCAGCCTGTCGACCTCGACGTCGTCCGGCCTGAGCACGGCGACCAGCAGCATCAGCAGCCTGTCGACGTCGACCTCGTCTGGTTTGAGCACCGCCACGAGCAGCATCGGTAGCTTGTCGACATCTACCTCGAGCGGTATCAGCAGCCTGTCGACTTCGACGTCGTCTGGCCTGAGCACGGCGACCAGCAGCATCAGCAGCTTGTCGACGTCGACCTCGAGCGGCATCAGCAGCCTGTCGACTTCGACGTCGTCTGGCCTGAGCACCGCGACCAGCAGCATCAGCAGCTTGTCGACGTCGACCTCGAGCGGCATCAGCAGCCTGTCGACCTCGACGTCGTCCGGACTGAGCACGGCGACCAGCAGCATCAGCAGTCTGTCGACTTCGACGTCGTCTGGCCTGAGTACGGCGACCAGCAGCATCAGCAGCTTGTCGACGTCCACCTCGAGTGGCATCAGCAGCCTGTCGACTT
>NZ_JANLNM010000028.1 GCF_024701975.1 Variovorax sp. ZS18.2.2 | reverse complement strand
GTGGTGGTGCTGTACCTGGGCAAGGTGATGGAAGTGGCCGAGACCGACGAACTGTTCGCACGCCCTTCGCATCCCTACACCCAGGCGCTGCTGGCCGCGAGCCCGAAGCCCGACCCGACGCTTGCGACCGAGCGCATTGCCCTGAAGGGCGACATTCCCAGCCCCATCTCGCCGCCCTCGGGCTGTGTGTTCCGCACGCGCTGCCCGCACGCCATCGAGGCCTGTGCGCAGACGGTGCCATCGCTCGACGAGATATCTCCCGGACACTACAGCGCCTGCATCCGCAAGGAGCTGCTCTCCAACATTGCCGTATGACGACCATGACAGACAACGCTATCGCCAACTTCAACGACCCGCTGCTGGGCAGCAATTTCAAGGGCTATCCGCGCACCCAGCCGCCGCGCCTGCGCAGCGAAGTGGGCGCCGCCGGCTGGAATGTGCTGGCCGGCGACCTGCCGCTGCCGCTCGCGATGCTCAAGCGCGAGGCGCTGGAACACAACCTGGCGTGGATGCAGTCGCGCGTGCGCGAGTGGGGCATCGACCTTGCGCCGCACGGCAAGACCACGATGTCGCCGCAGCTCTTCCAGAGGCAATTGGATGCGGGCGCCTGGGGCCTGACCTTCGCGACTGTCACGCAGCTGGCCGTGGGCGTGGCGGCCGGGGCGCG
>NZ_JANLNM010000027.1 GCF_024701975.1 Variovorax sp. ZS18.2.2 | reverse complement strand
TGCTGATGCTGCTGGTCGCTGTACTCAGACCAGAAGAGGTCGAGGTCGACAGGCTGCTGATGCCGCTGGTAGCAGTGCTCAGCCCCGACGACGTGGAAGTCGACAAGCTGTCGATGCTGCTCGTCGCAGTGCTCAGGCCGGACGACGTCGAAGTCGACAAGCTGCTGATGCTGCTGGTCGCTGTGCTCAGGCCACTCGAAGTCGAGGTCGACAGGCTACTGATGCCGCTCGTCGCCGTGCTCAGGCCGCTCGAAGTCGAGGTCGACAGGCTGTCGATACTGCTGCTGGTCGTGCTCAAGCCGGTTGACAGGCTCGAAATGCCACTGGTCGCAGTGCTCAAACCAGACGACGTCGAAGTCGACAGGCTGCTGATACTGCTCGTGGCGGTGCTCAGTCCGGACGATGTCGAGGTCGACAGGCTGCTGATGCCACTCGTTGCAGTACTCAGACCAGACGAAGTCGAGGTCGAGAGGCTGCTAATGCCGCTCGAGGTAGATGTCGACAAGCTACCGATGCTGCTCGTGGCGGTGCTCAAACCAGACGAGGTCGACGTCGACAGGCTGCTGATGCTGCTGGTCGCCGTGCTCAGGCCGGACGACGTCGAAGTCGACAGACTGCTGATGCTGCTGGTCGCCGTGCTCAGGCCGGACGACGTCGAGGTCGACAGGCTGCTGATGCCGCTCGAGGTCGACGTCGACAAACTGCTAATGCTGCTGGTAGCGGTGCTCAGGCCAGACGACGTCGAGGTCGACAGGCTGCTAATGCCGCTCGAGGTCGACGTCGACAAGCTGCTAATGCTGCTGGTAGCGGTGCTCAGACCAGACGACGTCGAGGTCGACAGGCTGCTGATACCGCTCGAGGTCGACGTCGACAAGCTACCGATGCTGCTGGTCGCGGTGCTCAGGCCAGACGACGTGGAAGTCGACAGGCTGCTGATACCGCTCGAGGTGGACGTCGACAAACTGCTAATGCTGCTGGTAGCGGTGCTCAGGCCAGACGACGTCGAGGTCGACAGGCTGCTAATGCCGCTCGAGGTCGACGTCGACAAGCTGCTGATGCTGCTGGTCGCAGTGCTCAGGCCAGAGGAGGTCGAGGTCGACAGGCTGCTGATGCCGCTCGAGGTCGACGTCGACAAACTGCTAATGCTGCTGGTAGCGGTGCTCAGGCCAGACGACGTCGAGGTCGACAGGCTGCTGATACCGCTCGAGGTAGACGTCGACAAGCTGCT
>NZ_JANLNM010000026.1 GCF_024701975.1 Variovorax sp. ZS18.2.2 | reverse complement strand
ATCTTCATCACCTCGCTGCAGTCGCTCGACCGCGAGCAGATGGAAGCCGCGCGCATGGACGGCGCGAGTTCCCTCCAGCGCTTCTTCTATCTCACCATCCCGCACCTGGGCCGGCCGATGGCGGTGGTGATCATGATCGAGATGATCTTTCTGCTCAGCGTGTTCGCCGAGATCGCCATCACCACCAATGGCGGACCGGGCAACGAGAGCACGAACATGACCTACCTGATCTTCAAGCAGTCGCTGATGAATTTCGACGTGGGCGTGGCCTCGGCCGGTGCGCTGTTCGCGGTGGTGCTGGCCAACATCGTGGCCTTTTTCCTCATCCGAATCATCGGCAAGAACCTCGATTGAAGGAATGACCATGCAACCCAGCAACTTCCTTCCCCAACTGCTGCGCACCGTCGGTGCGTGGGCCGTGGCGCTGCTCCTGTTCTTCCCGCTCGGCTGGCTGTTTCTCACGGCCTTCAAGACGGAGCTGCAGGCGATCCATGTGCCGCCGCTTTTCATCTTCGAGCCCACGCTCGACAACTTCGGCGAAGTGCAGCGCCGCAGCGACTACCTGCTGTATGCGCGCAACTCGCTCATCACCAGCCTGGGTTCGACGATCCTCGGCTTGCTGATCGCCGCGCCCGCCGCGTACTCGATGGCCTTCTTCCGCACGAAGAAGACGCGCGACATCCTCATGTGGATGCTCTCCACCAAGATGATGCCGGCCGTCGGCGCGCTGGTGCCGATCTACGTGCTCGCGCAGACCGCGGGCATGCTGGATTCGCTCACCGCGCTGACCATCGTGTTCACGCTGTCGAACCTGCCGATCATGGTGTGGATGCTCTACAGCGCCTACAAGGACATTCCGAACGAGATCCTCGAAGCCGCGCGCATGGACGGCGCGAGCCTGTGGACCGAGTTCCGCCATGTCGTGATGCCGCTGTCGGTCGGCGGGCTCGCATCGACCGGTCTCCTGTGCCTGGTGCTGAGCTGGAACGAGGCCTTCTGGGCACTGAACCTCACCTCCGCCAAGGCCGGCACGCTCGCGACGCTGATCGCCTCGTACTCCAGCCCCGAGGGCCTGTTCTGGGCCAAGTTGTCGGCCGCCTCGCTGATGGCCATTGCGCCCATCGTCGTGTTCGGCTGGTTCAGCCAAAAACAACTCGTCCAGGGCCTGACCTTCGGCGCCGTCAAGTAAAGAAAGGGAGACATCTCATGGCCTACCTCGAACTCAAAAACATCAAGAAGAGCTTTGGTGACGTCAACATCATCAAGGGCGTCGACCTCGAAATCCAGAAGGGCGAATTCATCGTCTTCGTCGGGCCCTCGGGCTGCGGCAAGTCGACGCTGCTGCGGCTGATCGCGGGCCTGGAGCCGATCACCAGCGGCAACCTGATGCTCGACGGCAAGGACATCACCTGGGCGCCTTCGGGCAAGCGCGACCTGGCGATGGTGTTCCAGAGCTATGCGCTCTATCCGCACATGAGCGTGTACGACAACATGTCCTTCGCGCTCAAGCTCGCGGGCGTGGCCAAGGACGAGATCAGGACCAAGGTCGAGTACGCGGCGAAAACGCTGAACCTCACGCAGTACCTGGACCGCACGCCCAAGGACCTGTCGGGTGGCCAGCGCCAGCGCGTGGCCATCGGGCGCGCGATCGTGCGCGCGCCGAAGGTGTT
>NZ_JANLNM010000025.1 GCF_024701975.1 Variovorax sp. ZS18.2.2 | reverse complement strand
CACCCACGCGACGCAGCCGATGACGAATGAAGAAGTCGCTCGATGCCACGCACACCACGACGATGGCCTGGATCAGCTGCACCATCGAGAACGGCACCTGGTAGAACACCTGCAGGCTGCGGCCGGTGACGAACAGCGCCGCCACGAGCAGCGCCACCACGGTGGCCGCCAGCGGGTTGTTGCGCGCGAGAAACGCAATGAGGATGCCCGAGAAGCCGTAGCCTTGGTAGAAGGCCTGCGTGAGCCGCCCCTCCTGGCCCGCGGCCACCGCAAAGCCCGCCAGCCCGGCCATCGCCCCCGACAGCAGCACCGCGCCATAGATGGTGCGACGCACCGGTACGCCGTTGGCATGCGCCACGCGCGGGTTCGCATCGACGAAGCGCAGGTACAGCCCCACGCGGCTCACGCCCACCAGCCACCATGCCAGCAGCGCCACGATGCCCGCCAGCAGGATCGCGCTGCCCACGCCCGCGCCCAGTTCGGGCAGCCGCTCGAAGGCACGGAACTGCGGCGAGTAGGGGAAGTTGTCCTTCGGGTCCTTCCAGCTGCCGTAGACCAGGTGCAGCAGGAAGTTGGCCGCCATGTAGTTGAGCATCAGCGTCGAGATGATCTCGTTCACGCCCAGCTTCAGCTTGAGCCACGCCGGCCCCAGCACCCAGAGCAGGCCGCAGCCCACGGCCGCCATGAACATCAGCGGCAGGCGCAGGTGCTCGGGGCCGATCTGCCACATCGAGACGGCGGTCGCACCGATGGCGCCCCAGACCATCTGGCCTTCCAGGCCCAGGTTCCAGAAGCGTGCGCGGAACGCGATGGCGCCTGCCAGCCCCACCAGGATCATCGGCGCGGCCTGGAACAGCACGGCGCGCAAGTTCTGGCCGTCGAGGAAGGTCTGCACCACGAACTCGTTGGCGAGCTCGTCGGCAGGCACGCCCGCGGCCACCAGGATGGCGGCGGAGATCGCGAAGCCGACCCCCAGCGCGGCAGCGAGGATCAGCGCCTGCCAGCGCCAGGCCATGTGCTGGCGGATTTCGAGGGCGTAGCGGCGGCTGGCCAGCGGCTGGGTCGCGCCTTGAGTCGTCGGCCCGGTTTCCGGCGCACGCGCCATGGCGGCCAGCGATGCATCAGCCATGGTCCACCATCGCCTGTCCGATGGCCTGCCGGTCGGCCGGTTGGGCGAACTCGCCGGCAATGCGCCCGCGCGTCATCACGCCCACGCGGTCGGCCAGTTGCAGCACTTCGTCCAGGTCTTCGCTGATGAGGAGCACCGCCACGCCGCCGTCGCGCGCGGCGCGCAGACGCGCATGCACCTCGGCACTGGCACGCACATCGAGCCCGCGGCTGGGGCTGTGCGCGAGAACGAGCGTGGGCGACTTGCCGAACTCGCGCGCGAGCACCAGCTTCTGTGCGTTGCCGCCGGACAGCAGCGCGGCCTTCTGTGCCACCGAGCGCACGCCTTGCACGTCGAAGGCGCGCACGGCTTCTTGCGTGTCGCTCTGGATGCGGTTGCGGCGCAGGTGCCAGACGGGGCCGTAGCGCCCGCTGTGCACACGGCCGATGGCGTAGTTCTCGGCCACCGACAAGCCGCCTGCCAGCGCGAGGCCGTAGCGGTCGGCCGGGATCGCGGCGATGCCGACGTTGCGGCGGGCCGGGGCGGTCATGGTCTTGAGGTCGCCGTGGCCTTCGAGATGCATCTCGCCTTCGAGGGCTTCGCCCGGCAGGCCCATGATGGCGCCGGCCAGCTCGCCCTGTCCGTTGCCGCCGACGCCTGCGAGCCCGTATATCTCGCCGGCATGCAGTTCGAGGTCGACCCCGTCGAGCACGCGGCGGCCCTGCGGCGATGCTGCTGAACGCAGGCCGCGTACCGACAGACGCACCGGGCCGCGGGGTGCCTTTGCCGGCTGCGACGAAGGTGCGGCGATGGAGTCACCTACCGTGAGCTTCACGAGTTCACTCACCGACGTGGCGCCGGGCTCCAGCGTCGCCACCGTGCGCCCGCCGCGCATCACCGTCACGCGGTCGGCGTAGGTCTTCACGTCGGCCATCTTGTGCGTGACCAGCACCACGGCGG
>NZ_JANLNM010000024.1 GCF_024701975.1 Variovorax sp. ZS18.2.2 | reverse complement strand
GGCTGCTGATGCCGCTCGAGGTCGACGTCGACAAGCTGCTGATGCTGCTGGTCGCCGTACTCAGGCCAGACGACGTCGAAGTCGACAGGCTGCTGATACCGCTCGAGGTGGACGTCGACAGGCTGCTGATGCTGCTGGTCGCCGTGCTCAGGCCAGACGACGTGGAAGTCGACAGGCTGCTGATACCGCTCGAAGTAGACGTCGACAAGCTGCTGATGCTGCTGGTCGCCGTGCTCAGGCCAGACGACGTCGAAGTCGACAGGCTGCTGATACCGCTCGAGGTGGACGTCGACAAGCTACCGATGCTGCTGGTCGCGGTGCTCAGGCCAGACGACGTCGAAGTCGACAGGCTGCTGATACCGCTCGAGGTCGACGTCGACAAGCTGCTGATGCTGCTGGTCGCCGTGCTCAGGCCAGACGACGTCGAAGTCGACAGGCTGCTGATACCGCTCGAGGTGGACGTCGACAAGCTGCTGATGCTGCTGGTCGCCGTGCTCAGACCGGACGACGTCGAAGTCGACAGGCTGCTGATGCCGCTCGAAGTAGACGTCGACAAGCTACCGATGCTGCTCGTCGCAGTGCTCAGCCCAGAGGAGGTCGAGGTCGACAGGCTGCTGATGCTGCTGGTCGCGGTGCTCAGGCCAGACGACGTCGAGGTCGACAGGCTGCTGATACCGCTCGAGGTCGACGTCGACAAGCTGCTGATGCTGCTGGTCGCCGTGCTCAGTCCAGACGACGTGGAGGTCGACAGGCTGCTAATGCTGCTGGTCGCTGTGCTCAGACCGGACGACGTCGAAGTCGACAGGCTGCTGATGCCACTCGAGGTGGACGTCGACAAGCTGCTGATGCTGCTGGTCGCCGTACTCAGGCCAGACGACGTCGAAGTCGACAGACTGCTGATGCTGCTGGTCGCCGTGCTCAGGCCGGACGACGTCGAGGTCGACAGGCTGCTGATGCCGCTAGAGGTCGACGTCGACAAGCTGCTGATGCTGCTGGTCGCGGTGCTCAGGCCAGACGACGTCGAAGTCGACAGGCTGCTGATGCCGCTCGAGGTCGACGTCGACAAGCTGCTGATGCTGCTGGTAGCGGTACTCAGGCCAGACGACGTCGAAGTCGACAGGCTGCTGATACCGCTCGAGGTGGACGTCGACAGGCTGCTGATGCTGCTGGTCGCCGTGCTCAGTCCAGACGACGTCGAGGTCGACAGGCTGCTGATACCACTCGAGGTCGATGTCGACAAGCTGCTGATGCTGCTGGTAGCGGTGCTCAGGCCGGACGACGTGGAGGTCGACAGGCTGCTGATACCGCTCGAGGTAGACGTCGACAAGCTGCTAATGCTGCTGGTCGCCGTGCTCAGACCAGAGGATGTCGAAGTCGACAAGCTGCTGATACCGCTCGAGGTAGATGTCGACAGGCTGCTGATGCTGCTGGTCGCCGTGCTCAGGCCGGACGACGTCGAGGTCGACAGGCTGCTGATGCTGCTGGTAGCGGTGCTCAGACCAGACGACGTCGAGGTCGACAGACTGCTGATGCCGCTCGAGGTCGATGTCGACAAGCTGCTGATGCTGCTGGTCGCCGTGCTCAGGCCGGACGACGTCGAAGTCGACAGGCTGCCGATACTGCTTGTCGCGGTGCTCAGACCACTCGAAGTTGAAGTCGACAGGCTGCTCACGCTGCTATTCGCCGTGCTCAGACCAGTCGACAAGCTGGAGATACCGCTGGTCGCAGTGCTCAGGCCGGACGACGTCGAAGTCGACAGGCTGCTGATGCTGCTGGTCGCCGTACTCAGGCCAGACGACGTCGAGGTCGACAGGCTGCTGATACCGCTAGAGGTAGACGTCGACAAGCTGCTGATGCTGCTGGTCGCCGTGCTCAGGCCAGACGACGTCGAGGTCGACAGGCTGCTGATACCGCTCGAGGTGGACGTCGACAAGCTGCTGATGCTGCTGGTCGCCGTACTCAGGCCAGACGACGTCGAGGTCGACAGGCTGCTGATGCTGCTGGTCGCCGTGCTCAGACCAGACGACGTCGAGGTCGACAGGCTGCTGATGCCGCTCGAGGTAGACGTCGACAAGCTGCTGATGCTGCTGGTAGCAGTGCTCAGGCCGGACGACGTGGAGG
>NZ_JANLNM010000023.1 GCF_024701975.1 Variovorax sp. ZS18.2.2 | reverse complement strand
CCCACGAACTTCTCGCCAATGATGAACGCCTGCGCCAGCCCGTCCGGACTCGGCTGCACCGCGTACTGCAGGTTGATGCCCCACTGGCTGCCATCGCCCAGCAACTGCTGGAAGCGCGGCGTGTCCTGCGGCGTGCTGATGATCAGGATGTCGCGCATGCCGCCCAGCATCAGCGTGCTCAGCGGGTAATAGATCATCGGCTTGTCGTACACCGGCAGCAGCTGCTTGCTCATGGCGAGCGTCGCAGGGTGCAGACGGGTGCCCGAGCCACCGGCCAGGATGATGCCTTTGCGTTGCGTCATGTGTTCTCTTTGCGTGAAGTTCTTCAAAGCGTCTCGCGCAGCATGCGCGCCACGCCCTCTTGCCAGGGCGGCAGGCGCAGCCCGAAGGCGGCCTGCAGCCTGGCGGTGTCCAGCCGCGAGTTGTGCGGCCGCGTGGCCGGCGTCGGGAACGCCGTGGTGGGCACGGGCTCGACCGCTTCGGGGCCGGCCTTGAGTTCCACACCCGCCGCCTTCGCCTGCTCGATCACGAAGCGCGCATAGCCGTGCCAGGTGGTCACGCCACCGGCCACCGCGTGATAGAGCCCGGCCTTGGACGGGTCCTGCAGCGTTGCGCGAATCGCATGCGCGGTGATGTCGGCCAGCAGCTCGGCACCGGTGGGCGCACCGAACTGGTCGTCGATGACGGTCAGCTTGTCGCGCTCCTTGGCGATGCGCAGCATCGTCTTGGCAAAGTTGCCGCCGCGCGCCGCATACACCCAGCTGGTGCGAAAGATCAGGTGCTTGGCGCAGTGCCGGGCCACCAGCTGCTCGCCTTCGAGCTTGGTGCTGCCGTAGACGCTGAGCGGCCCGGTCGCATCGTCTTCCTTCCAGGGCTTGCTGCCGCTGCCGTCGAAGACGTAGTCGGTCGAGTAATGGACCATCAGCGCGCCGATCTGCTGCGCGGCTTCGGCCACGATTCCCGGGGAGGTGGCGTTGAGCTTGCGCGCAAAGTCGGGCTCGCTCTCGGCCTTGTCGACCGCGGTGTGCGCGGCGGCATTGACGATGACGTCGGGGCGCACCTTCAGCACCGTCTCGGCCAGTTGCTCGGGGCGGCTGAAGTCGGCGTTGAAATCGGTGCTGTCGAAGTCGAGCGCAACCAGCTCACCCAGGGGCGCAAGGCTGCGCTGCAGCTCCCAGCCGACCTGTCCGCCCTTGCCCAGCAGCAGCAGCTTCATGCCGGGGCCTTTGCAGATCCGGCCGGTGCGGCGTCGTACTGCTTCTCGACCCATTCGCGGTACGCACCGCTCTGCACGTTGCGCACCCACTCGCCATTGGCGAGGTACCACTCCACCGTCTTGCGAATGCCGCTGTCGAAGGTCTCGGCGGGCTTCCAGCCGAGTTCGCGCTCGAGCTTGCGCGCATCGATGGCGTAGCGGCGGTCGTGGCCGGGGCGGTCGGTCACGTAGGTGATCTGTTCCTTGTACGGCTTGCCGCCGGCCTTGGGGCTCAGCTCGTCCAGCAGCGCGCAGACGGTGTGGACGATCTCGATGTTGGGCTTCTCGTTCCAGCCGCCCACGTTGTAGGTCTCGCCAAGCTGGCCGGCTTCGAGCACGCGGCGGATGGCGCTGCAGTGGTCCTTCACGTAGAGCCAGTCGCGCACCTGCATGCCGTCGCCGTACACGGGCAGCGGCTTGCCTGCGAGTGCATTGACGATCATCAGCGGGATGAGCTTCTCGGGGAAATGGAACGGTCCGTAGTTGTTCGAGCAGTTGGTGGTGACCACCGGCAGGCCGTAGGTGTGGTGCCAGGCGCGCACGAGGTGGTCGCTGGCGGCCTTGCTGGCCGAGTACGGGCTGTTGGGCTCGTACTTGTTGTCTTCGGTGAAAGCCGGGTCGGTCCTGGAGAGCGAGCCGTAGACCTCGTCGGTCGATACGTGCAGGAAGCGGAAGGCGGCCTTCTGGTCGGCCGGCAGTGCGTTCCAGAAACCGCGCACCGATTCGAGCAGGCGGAAGGTGCCCAGCACGTTGGTCTGCACGAAGTCTTCGGGGCCGTGGATCGAGCGGTCGACGTGCGATTCGGCGGCGAAGTTGACCACGGCGCGCGGCTTGTGCTCGGCCAGCAGGCGCTCGAGCAGCGCGCTGTCGCCGATGTCGCCCTGCACGAAGATGTGCTTGGGGTTGTCCTTGAGCGACGCGAGCGTCTCCAGGTTGCCCGCATAGGTCAGTTTGTCCAGATTCACGACCGGCTCATCGCTTTGCGCGATCCAGTCGAGTACGAAATTGGCGCCAATGAAGCCCGCGCCGCCGGT
>NZ_JANLNM010000022.1 GCF_024701975.1 Variovorax sp. ZS18.2.2 | reverse complement strand
TCGTACGCGGTCAATTAACCACGCCCTTGTTCGGTGAACGATGAGCTGTGAGGCTACGTGCCCATGTAGAGCAACATGGACATGTAGAGATGACAGAGCAGTACGCAGAGTTGAGAAGCCGGTTGGTTGTGGGACGCAAGAGTGACGGTCGCGGCGTCTACGACGAAGCTGCCAAGAAGGAATTGATCGTTGCCTGCCTCAAGCAGGGAGTGTCGGTGGCACGCATGGCGATGGAGCACGGTGTCAACACAAACCTTCTGAGGACGTGGATCACGGCTTACCAGCGGCGAAGTGCCCAGGTGCCGACTGGTGACATCGCGCGAACGCACGATGCGGCATTCGTTGCTGTACACGTAGAGGGTGAACAAGATCTGCCTCAGCGCGAGTGTGCAGTGGCGGCGCCCGCGATGGCCCACGCACCCGCTACGGCAGTGGCAGTGATCCCGAATGAGAACTCCTTGACGGCACCGACCCCGATGGTCGGGTTGCAGGTGCGCCTGCCTAACGGCGTGCAGCTCGATCTCGGCGAGACGAGCTTGCAGCAATTGCCGACGCTGGTGCAGATGTTGAGCCGACTTCCATGTTCCGCTTCGACGAAGGACTGAAGGTCTACCTGCACCGCGAGCCGGTGGACTTCCGGTTGAACATCAACGGCCTGGCCGTGCTGGTGGAGCAGGCGCTGGGCCTGGACCCGTTCGCCTCGTGCGCGTACGTGTTCAGCAACCGCCGGCGCGACCGGGTGAAGATCCTGGGTTGGGAGCGCAACGGCTTCTGGCTGTTGCTCAAGCGCCTGGAGAAGGACAGGTTCATCTGGCCCTCGGCCGATGCGGTTCCCACGCTGACGGCCGAACAGCTGCACTGGTTGCTGGAGGGCATCGACATCGCGGTGGTGCAACGCCACTCTCGTCTGCACTATTCCAGCGTGGCCTGAAGGAACAATGATGGCGCATGCCGATCCAAGCTGGCGTGTCGCCGCCCGCCACCATCACCGCTGAAGAACTCGCCGCGCTCATTGCCGAGCGCGATGCGCTGGCCGGCGCGCTTCGAGTAACGACCACCGAGCGGGACCTCGCACTGGAGCGGCTGAAGGCGCTGCAGCGCCAGCTGTTTGCGGCCAAGAGCGAAGCCCGCGGCACCGATCAGAAGGACCTGTTCCTCAACGAGGCCGAGGCGCTCGCGCCCACAGATCAGACGCCGCAGGCCGAGACCGACGAAGAGGAGTCGACACCGGTCGCGGGCCATCAACGCAAGAAACGCGGACGCAAGCCGCTGGACCCTGCGCTGCCGCGCGAGATCGTGCGCCACGAACTGCCCGAGGCCGAGCGTGTGTGCGCGCATGACGGGCACGCGCTGGTGGAAATCGGCGCCGAGGTCAGCGAGCAGATGGATGTCATCCCCGAACAGGTGCGCGTGCTGCAGCACCACCGCATCAAGTACGCCTGTCCCTGCTGCGATCAGAGCCTGAAGGTTGCACCGACGCCGGCGCGCATCATCCCGCGCGGGCTGCTCACCGAGCAGGCCCAGGCCTGGGTCATCACCGGCAAGTACCAGTTCGGCATGCCGTTGTACCGCACGGCCGTATTGCTGCGCCGCTTCGGTGGCGACATCGCGAGCAATACGCTGGCTTCCGGCATCGTGCGCATCGGCCAGGCTGTACAGCCGGTCATCAACCTGCTGCGCGACCACTTGCTGGACTCGGACCTGATCTACGGCGACGAGACCACGGTCCAGGTGCTCAAGGAGCCCGGAAGGAAAGCCCAGACGAAGAGCTACATGTGGGCGCAGATGAATGGCACCGGTCCACCGGTACGGCTGTTCGCCTATGCGCCGGGGCGCGGCGCCGTGCATGCCGAGAAACTGTATGCCGGCATCCGCCCCGGCACCACGCTCGTCACCGACGGCTACGAGGTCTACAACGGCATCGCGAAGGCCGGCGGTCTCACGCACCTTGGATGCTGGGTGCACGCGCGCAGGCCGTTCATCAAGGCCGAGGAATCCATACCGAAGGCAGCCCGCTCGCCCGATCAGATCGCGACCCGGTTCGTACGACTCATTGGCAAGCTGTACCGAGCGGAGGCCCTGGCCAGGGACTGGACGCCCGCGCGCCGGCAGCGGCTGCGTGTGCGCTACAGCGCCGCCGTCGTGCGCGAGATCGAGCGGCTGCTGCTGACGCACCTGCACGTCGTTGCACCGTCGAGCCTGCTGGGCGAAGCGCTGCACTACCTGCAAGGTCAGTGGCCCAAGCTCGTGCGGTTCCTGGACAACGGCTCCTGGCCGTTGGACTCCAACCCGGTGGAGAACGCCATCCGGCCCTTCGTCGTCGGGCGGCGCAGCTGGTTGTTCGCCGACACCGTCGGCGGTGCCAACGCGAGCGCCAATCTCTACTCGCTGATCGAGACCGCCAAGGCCAACAACGTCGAGCCCTACCGCTACCTCGTCGCGCTGTTCAAGAAGCTGCCGCTGGCACAGACCGTCGATGACTATGAGGCGCTGCTGCCTTGGAACATCGAGCTCGGCGGCGCGTAGGCCGCCCTGCGCCGATCGGTTCCAACATCACGCGCAAGGGCGTGGTTTATTGACTGCTTAC
>NZ_JANLNM010000021.1 GCF_024701975.1 Variovorax sp. ZS18.2.2 | reverse complement strand
ACACCACAGGCGTCTACGAGAGCGACTTCCAGGCCCCTCCGGCGGCGGTGCTGCCGCCGGTGATCCAGTTCATCCCAGATCGCGTGACCAAGGTCGGCCAGCAGGTGTCGTTCCTGGTGGAAGCGTCGAGTCCGCAGGGCACACCGGTCACGCTGGTGGCGGCCCCTCTGCCCACGGGTGCGAGCTTCACGGCGCAGCCGGCCGATCCAAAGAGTCCGACGGTGGCGCGTGCCTCGTTCAGCTGGACGCCGGGCACGGGTTCGGTGGGCAACTATCTCATCAACTACACGGCCACAGACGGCACGCTGAGCGCCAGCCGCGCGGCGAGCATCAGGGTGGAGAGCGACGTGCCGCCGCCAGGCCCGGGCACGCCGACCATCGACAGCCCACCCTCGGGGGCACAGGTCAAGGCTGCGCGTCCGACCCTGCAGGTCTTGACCTCGACAGATGCCAAGGACCCCACCACCAAGGTGCAGTTCGAGATCTATGCCGACGAGGCGATGTCCAAACTGGTTGACTCGGGCCTGGTGGACAAGGCCGCCAACGGCCCGGGGAACGGCGCTGGCCCCGTGGCGCAGCCCACGGGCTGGCAGGTGGGCAAAGACCTGAACGACAACACCATGTACTGGTGGCGTGCTCGCGCGTTCAACGGAACAACGACGTACAGCAGCTGGGTGAACGGTCGGCTTTTCGTCAACATATTCAACGATCCGCCGGACAGCTTCAATCTCGCGTCGCCTGCTGCAGATGCTGCGGTAAGAACCTTCACTCCAACGCTCAGCTGGACCAACAGCACCGACAAGGACGGCGATGCGATCACCTACGGCGTCTTTGTGTTCGCCCCGTGGCGTGGTGATGGGGGGGACGGGAGCGGCTGCATCATGCTCTCGGGTTGGCGTGAAGTGGATTACCACATACGGGTGGTCGCGCTGGTGGAGGGCCTCCCGCAAACCCCAGGCGGCACAACCTCGTGGACAGTGCCCAGCCCTCTTCCCGAGGGGCGATATGGCTGGTGCGTGATCGCCAAGGACGCTGCGGGCGCAATCACCGCCACACTGACACGCAGTTTCGTGACCAAGCAGGCGAACTACGTTCCCTCCGTGCCGGTGGTGTCGTCGCCTCCGGTCGGCGGGCAGAGCGCGACGCCCGTCACCAAGTTGACGGTAGTCAACAGCGCCGACAGCGATGGTGACCCGATCACCTATGTGTTCGAGATCGATTCGGTCAACACCTTCGATTCGGCCGACAGGCGTATCTCCGCGGCGACGGCGCAAGACAAATCAGGCAGCACCAGCTGGACACCGCCAAGCCTTGTGGAGAACAAGCGCTATTGGTGGCGGGTGAAAGCGAGCGACGGCAAGTCGGAGTCGGCGTGGATGGTCAGCAGTTTCCTGATGAACGAGCGTAACGATGCGCCACCTGTACCGACAGTCAAGAATCCGGGCAACAGCGCGCTGGCATCCACCTACCCCACGCTGTCGGTGAACCCGGTGGAGGACCCGGAGGGCGAAGCTGTGCGCTATGAGTTCGAGGTGTACAGCGATGTGGCGCTCACGCAGCGCATCACCAGCAACGTGTCGAATACCTCGTCGTTGCTTGTCGGCACCGCCCTGACCGACAAGGCCAAGTACTGGTGGCGTGTGCGCGCCATCGATGCATCGAACCTTGCCAGCGGATGGAGCAGTGCGTCGATGTTCCAGGCCAGCGCGCAGTTCTACGAGAGTCCGACCATCGAATTGACGGCGCCGACGACGATCGGCGTTCCCGAGGCGGTCATGGTTGCCGAGGTCCAGCGCAAGCAAGTCAAGGTGCACTGGGAGGGCCTGAACCCCAGCATTGATCGGACGGTGGCTCTTTACTACAGCGCGTCGAAAACGGGGTTCAATGGACAGCTGATCGTCGAAGGCCTGCTTCAGAAGGCGAACGCTCTCACCGGCGACTACATCTGGGACGTCACCGAGTTGGGCGTAGGGGCCTACTATGTTTACGCAGTGATCTCCGATGGACAAGGCCTTGCGCGTGCCTATGCGCCCGGTGCCGTGGTCATCACGCCCGAGAAGCAAGCCAATGCAATCTCCCCGAGAGCTTGGGGCAGTCCGGGCATGTGGCTCCTGAGCTTCTGGGTGAACAAGAATCCGACTTCCGAGGTGATTTTTCCGTTGGTGTCATCCAAGCCACGGATCGCCAACGCATTGCCCGCTGCAATCGCCTTCCAGCGGGGTGAGGCATGGGACGTCATCAAGGGTGCGCAAATCATCACGCGCGCGAATTGCGCGGCCGACGGCGACACTTCCTTCGAGATCACGATCGGCAAGGCAGTCTCGCTGGACCCGGAATTCATGGGCATGAGCGTCACGGTGCCTTACGCTGCCGATCCCGGACTTGCCGGCACGACTTCGTCCGTCACGGACAACCCCAAGCTGTGGATCTGCAGCCCCACGATCGTGAGCGAAAAGAGCATCGATGCACGCATCACGGAATATGAACTTCGTTTCGAACTCACGAATACCGGAGCGCCCATTTCCGGCGTGAATGCGAAGCTGGTCCAGCAGCAAGGCAGCGGCTACACCGTGGACGCCACGCGCAATACCTTGAAGTTCGGTGCCGTGGGTTCGCAGGACGTGGGCAAGACGACGGGCGTGGTCGTTGTTCGCGCCAGCAAGTCACCCATCGCGTCCGACGTGAAGTTTCAATGGACGGTGACTCCCGCAAGCCCATGAAAAAAATCGTGTCGACGCTGCATCTGGCGTTACGAATCTGCGCAGGCGTGACAGTCATGCTCGCCCTGGCGATGCCCGCCGTCGCCCAGGAAACCGTCTGCGCCAGCGTCAAGATCCAGATCAAGCAGCAGCTCACCCTGGAGCGCCAGGCCTTCGACGCCGAGATGAAGATCAACAACACCACCGACAGTGGCGTGATCTCCAACGTCTCGGTGGTGGTCAAGGTCATGGAGGAGAACGGCACGCCCGTCTCCGTCACCGAAGACCCCAACGCCAGCGGCGCGAAGTTCTTCATCCGCGTCTCCAACAAGCAGGGCATTGCGGACGTCACCGGCACCGGCACCATCAGCCCGGCCACCTCTGCCGTCATCAACTGGCTGATCATCCCGGCCCCCGGCTCGGCAGGCCTCA
>NZ_JANLNM010000020.1 GCF_024701975.1 Variovorax sp. ZS18.2.2 | reverse complement strand
GCCATCGTGGCGGTGCTGGTCTTCGTGCTCACACGCGCCGCATCGGGCGACCCGGTCTCGGTGCTGCTGGGCGACCAGGCCACGGCCGCCGACATCGCGCGCGTGCAGAAGGACTACGGCCTCGACAAGCCGCTGCCCGTGCAGTTCGGCTACTGGCTGCGCGAAGTGCTGCAGGGCAACCTGGGCACCTCGATCTTTCTTCAGCGCCCCGTGACGCAGGCGCTGTGGGAGCGCGCCGAGCCCACCACGCTGCTCGCGCTCCTGGCCGTGGCCATCGCGGCGCTGATCGGCGTGCCCTGCGGCATCGTCTCGGCCGTGTTCCGCGGGCGCGTGGTCGATCAGCTCTTCACCGGCATCGCGATGCTCGGCGCGAGCATTCCGAGCTTCTGGCTGGGCATCGTGCTGATCCAGATCTTTGCGGTGTCCTTCGGCTGGTTTCCGGTGTCGGGCTACGGTGCGCCCGATGCACCGTTCATGGAGCGGCTGCATGCGCTGGTGCTGCCGGCCGCGGTGCTGGGCCTGTTGAACTCGGCGCTCATCATCCGCTTCACGCGCGCCTCGATGCTCGATGTGCTCGGCGAAGACTATGTGCGCACCGCGCGCTCCAAGGGCCTCTCCGAGAGCACGGTGGTGCTCAAGCACGCGCTGCGCAATGCGCTGGTGCCCATCGTCACGGTGATCGGCCTCACGGTCGCGCTGATGATCGGCGGCGCCGTCATCACCGAAACCGTGTTCGGGCTGCCGGGCGTCGGCAACCTCGTGGTGAGTGCGGTGCTGCGGCGCGACTACCCGGTCATTCAAGGTGCGCTGCTCGTGATTGCCGCGATCTACGTGCTCATCAATTTCTCGATCGACCTGCTGTATGCGGTGGTCGATCCTCGCGTGAAGGTCTAAGAAGCTATGAACGAACCCGCCATGCCCGCTCATCCCACCCAGACACGCCCGCTTGGCGTTGCAAATGCTCGCCATAGCCCGAGCTATGGCTGCGCTTTGCGCCTTGATCGGGCGCGCCTGGGCGGGCTGCTCGGGCACGTCGAATTCATTCATAGCTGCTGAACCATGCAGATGCCAAGAATGCTCCGCCAGCTGATGCACCGCCGCATCGTGATGGTCTCCGCGCTGGTGCTGCTGGTGATCGCGGTGCTCGCTATCGGCGCGCCGCTGTTCGCCTCCATCGACCCCAACGACACGGCAGTGCTCGACCGCCTGAAGGCGCCGAGCGCCGCGCACCTGCTGGGCACCGACGAACTCGGTCGCGATCTCTATTCGCGCATCGTGCACGGCGCGCGCTATTCGCTGGCCATCGCGGCGCTCACCGCCCTGGGCTCGGTCATCGCCGGCACGGTGCTGGGCCTGATGGCCGGCTTCTTCCGACGCCTGGACACGCCGCTCATGCGCGTGGTCGACGCGATGATGTCCTTCCCCGACATCCTCCTGGCCATCGCGCTGGTGGCGATCCTGGGGCCCTCGCTGATGAACACCGTGCTCGCGCTGGTGCTGGTCTACACGCCGCGCGTGGCGCGGGTGGTGCGGGCCTCGACGCTCGTGGTGCGGGAACTGCTGTTCGTCGAAGCCGTGCGCGCGCTGGGCGTGCGCACCTCGCGCATCCTGTGGCGGCACATCCTGCCGAACCTGATGTCGCCGATCCTCGTGCAGGTGTCGTTCATCTTCGCCTACGCCATCCTGGCCGAGGCGGGGCTCTCGTTCCTCGGCGTCGGCGTGCCGCCCGAGATCCCGACCTGGGGCACCATGGTCGCGGGCAGCCAGCAGTACGCGCACCAGGCCTTCTGGGTGGTGCTGTTCCCGGGCCTGGCGATCATCTTCACGGCGCTGTCGTTGCAACTGCTGGGCGACGGTGTGCGCGACCTGCTGGACCCCAAGCTCAAGAAGACCTCATGATGATGACGAACGCGAATACAACCCCACGTCTCACGGTCAGCAACCTGAGCACCAGCTTCCCCACCGAAGACGGCCTGATCCGCTCGGTGGCCGATGTGAGCTTCTCCATTCAACCGGGCAAGACCACTGCGCTGGTCGGCGAATCGGGCTCGGGCAAGTCGGTCACCAGCCTCACGCTGATGCGCCTCTTGCCCAAGACCGCGAACGCGCAGGTCAGCGGCAGCGCTTCGTTCGTCACACGCGAAGGCAAGACGCTCGATCTGCTGCAGATCGGCGAGCGCGAGATGCGGTCGCTGCGCGGCAACCAGCTGTCGATGATCTTCCAGGAGCCGATGACCAGCCTGAACCCGGTTTTCACCATCGGCGAGCAGATCGCCGAGAGCGTGCGGCTGCACAAGGGGCTCGATCGCAAGTCGGCCCTGGCCCATGCGCTGCGCATGCTGGAGCTGGTGGAGATTCCGGCGGCGGCACAGCGCATCCACGAGTACCCGCATCAGCTCTCGGGCGGCATGCGCCAGCGGGTGATGATCGCGCTCGCGATGGCCTGCGACCCGACGCTCCTGATCGCCGACGAGCCCACCACCGCGCTGGATGTGACCATCCAGGCGCAGATCCTCGAACTCATGCGGCGCCTGCAGGCCGAGACGGGCATGAGCATCCTCTTCATCACGCACAACCTGGGCGTGGTCGCGCACCATGCGGACGACGTGGTGGTGCTGTATGCGGGCCGCGTGGTCGAGAGTGCGCCGGTGCGGCCGCTGTTCGCGCAGCCGGAGCATCCGTATACGCAGGGTCTGCTGGCCTGCCTGCCGGGCAAGGCGCGCGTTCCGGGGCAACCCAAGCCCAAGCGCCTGTTCGCGATCCGCGGGCAGGTGTCCAGCCCGCTGGCGCCACCGCCCGGCTGCGCGTTCGAGCCGCGTTGCGACCTGGCGCTGGCCGAATGCAGCGTGGCAATGCCGCCGCTGATCGAGACGCACCATGGGCGCGAAGCGCGCTGCGTTCGCGTGCAGCCGGCCCAGCCTTTGGTGAGGGCCGCATGAGAAGCGCACTGCCCGGCGTTGTGCTCCTTCCCCTTCCGGGGGAAGGCTGGGATGGGGGCAGGCGGCGTTCGTTCGGCGCAGTGCTTCATCCAGTGCCGTCGTGCCCCCACCCCCACCCTCCCCCGGAAGGGGAGGGAGCCAAAACCACAAGCCCACGATGACCACCGCCACTCCCCTCATCGAAGTCCGCGGACTCAAGAAATACTTCGGCAGCAGCGACCGCCCGGTGCGCGCGGTCGACGACGTGTCGTTCGCGATCCAGCCCGGCGAGACGCTGGGCCTGGTCGGCGAATCGGGCTCGGGCAAGAGCACCATCGGCCGCACCGTGCTGCGGCTCGTTGAGCGCACCGAGGGCCAGGTGTTCTACCGCGGTGACGACATCGGCGCTCTCTCGGGCGAGCGCATGCGCAAGCTCCGCAGCAAGCTGCAGATCATTTTCCAGGACCCGTACGCGAGCCTGAACCCGAAGATGCGCATCAGCGCGATCCTGGGCGAGGCGCTGTCCACGCACGGGCTGCACAAAGGGGCGGCGGCGCGCGACAAGCGCATTGCCGAGCTGCTGGAGACCGTGGGCTTGCGCGCCGAGCATGCGAGCCGCTTTCCGCA
>NZ_JANLNM010000001.1 GCF_024701975.1 Variovorax sp. ZS18.2.2 | reverse complement strand
CGCAACCGCCACGCTGAAGTACAACGCCCTCGACGCCGTCACCGAAGCCAAGGATTTCAAGGGCATCGCCACCACCTACGCCCGCGACGCCCAAGGCAACGCCACTGCCGAAGCCAGCACCGACATCAGCACCGCGAACACCCAGTACGACAACCTCGGCCTGCCCAGCCAGATCACCGATGCGCTGGGCCAGGCAACGACGATCACGCGCGATGCCTTGGGCCGCCCGATTGGCCTGGTCTTCGCCGACGGCAAGACCACCACGCTGCGCTACGACCTCTCGGCCAACAGCAAGGGGTATCTGTCGGAGATCATCGACCGCAGCGGCACCACCGAGTACACGCGCGATGCCTTCGGCCGCGTGACGCTCAAGAAGCAGACGTTGATCAACGGCAGCGTGCAGCAGGTGAGCTACGCCTACAACCCCAACGGCACGATCGCCAGCATTGGCTACCCCAACGGCTCCACGCTCACGCACCTGTACGACAGCACCGGCCGCCTCACGGGCTTGAGCCTGAACGGCACGCCGCTCGTCACCAACGTCGCCTGGAACCCGCTGGGCCAACCCATCGCCTGGACCTGGGCCTTTGCAAGCCCGGCGACTGTCGCGAGCCGCAGCTACGACACCGCGGGTCGCATGACGGCCACGGACTTCAGCAGCTACGTCTACGACGCCGCCGGCCGCATCACGAGCCTCACGCAGAACCTCCACCAACCCGGCGATTCCGACCCCACGCACAGCACCATCGGCAGCGGCAACGTCACATGGACCGTCGCCTACAACACGGTGGGCCGCATCGCCGGCTTCAGCGCCACTGGCAACACTGCGAGCTTCGGCTACGACGCCAACGGCAACCGCTCAAACAGCACGCGCGTGCTGGGCAGTCTGGGCACCAGCCGCACCTATACGGTCGACGCCACGAGCAATCGCCTCTCGGGCTTCGCGCAGAGCATGAGCGGCACGAGCAACACCAGCGTCACCTACGGCTACAACGCCAACGGCGACCTGCTCGGCGATGGCCTGCGCAGCTACACCTACGACGCCGAAGGGCGCCTGGCGGCCTCCACCACCGGCGCCACCGACACCAGCCCGACCACGCGCTACGCGCACAACGCGCTGGGCCAGCGTGTCTTCAAGACCGAGCCGCTGTACCCGCCCAGCCAAGGCGACGAGGCCGACCCGGGCTTCATGCAGAGCCTGATCGCGTTCTTCACCAAGCTGTGGAGCCCCTCGACCACGCAGGCCGAGCAGCTGGGCTATGCGTATGTCTACGACGAGCAGGGCACCCTCATCGCAGAGGTGGGCAGCGGCGGCACGAACAGCGCGGGCCAGGCGCAGTACATCTACCTGCCCACGGCCAATGGGCCGATGCCGATCGCGGCGGTGATCGACGGCGCCACGTATGCGGTGCACAGCGATCACCTGAACACGCCGCGCAGGCTCACGAACGCGGACGGGCAAGCGGTCTGGCAGTGGAGCTACAGCGCGTTCGGGGAAGACAAGCCGACGGTGGCGAAGAACCGGTTTGCGAATCTGGAGGTGACGCCGAATCCGGGCACCACGAACATCTCGGAGGTGAAGTTCAACCTGCGGTATCCGGGGCAGTATGCGGATGCGGAGTCGGGGTTGTTTTACAACGGGTTCAGGACCTACAGCCCGACTATCGGTCGCTATACACAAGGCGACCCTATCGGGCTTGATGGAGGGTGGAATCGGTTTTCGTATGTGGACGCTAACCCGATGAGCTTTGTTGATCCTGAGGGGTTGGCAGGCGGTCCTCCGCGCTCGACTCCGAGAGTGCCTCTTCCTGGGGGAGGAGCTGTGTCGAACGGGCTGTTATCCGGCATAGCAGAGGCGATGAGAGGCTCTCAAGCGGGTGCAGCAGGGGCGGGGGCGAGAGCACTGGCTGGTGCTGGAGCTGGTAGAGGCACGATCAATCCACCTTTACCTGATTCGGCATATGTCTGCCGCGGGGGACTTTGCACCGCAGATCGATTTGCCGGTGGATCCGGAGTAACTATTGATTCGGCGGGAAAGATGTGCCGGGCAAGCGTAAATTCCGCAGCTGGCAAGTCCGTTCAAGAGCTCTCAACAGGGATTCCAAACCCCAAGATGGGCGTGACGACTGTCGGAGATGTTCGCCGATTGGGGGGCGATGTGGTGCCCGACCCAACCCCGAAAAATCCTGACCATTGCTTGATGTGTGGCATTACCCCAGCGCAGGCTGAAAGATTGTTTACACCAGTGGTTCCGAATCCAAATCAATAGGCCTCCCCCAATGAAAAAAAATCTTTTCGACGAGCAACGAATTTCAGAAATTCAGGCGCGGGCGACTGCTGCTGCACCTGGACCGTGGAAAGGAATGATCGAGGGCCGTGACCACTTAAGTGGGTCGAGTTGCATATCCAGGGCAAGTGGTGGCATTGATCTTGACGGTGCGTCTGATGCCGACATCGATTTCATGGCCAACGCACGCCAAGACGTGCCATATCTCATTTCTGAGCTTCGCCGCCTTGCTGCGCTAATCGACTCTTCGTCTTAGGCGTAGCGCCATCAAACAGCGGCGCTCGATCTCCCGGGGGCGGCAACCCAGCCTTCCCCGCCGGGCCTTGCTCATCACCGTCCGAACAGCTTCCGAACAATCGACGGTCCGAGCAACCCCGTCAGGAACGGGTGACGCTCGACCAGCTTCTTGCCTTGTGCAAACGCGCTGGATTCCTCGACTGTTTGCGCGATGCTGTTGATCGGTTGCCGGTGACGATCGCGCTCGCGTCCCATCTGCAACGTCTGGAGCTTCGCGGTCACATCGATGCTCTGCCCGATTGACTGCTCGGGCCTGCCTGTCAGCGGCTATATTTGCTGCAGGAGAGGAATCTGCATGCCCTGGCCAAGACGCAATCCACCAACTACAGCAGTTGCTGGCAATCCCATCGCGCGCACTGCTCAACAGATCGAATCGGAGTCCTTCGCACCGCAAGCACGGACGTGGGGGCCGGAGGTCTTTGACCACATTGAATGGCGTCGCTTCGAAGCTTTGTGCGAGGCTTTGTATGGCCAAGCCGGCGTGCGCACCGAATCGCAGTCGCATGGCGCGGATGGAGGGGTGGATATCTGGCTATACCTGCAGCACGCGAGCAAGCCGATGATCGTGCAATGCAAACACTGGTCACGCAAGGTAGCGGTGGACGATGTACGGGCTTTCTTTGGCGTGCTCAAATCCCACGATCTTGAGCGCGGCATCTTCGCGACCAGTGCCACGTTTACCTCCGAAGCGTCCGCCTTCGCCAGTGCACACGGGATCAGCGCGCAAAATCGCGAAGGGTTATTGAACCTGATCGCAACTCGGACGCCCGCTCAACAAGTCCTCTTGCTGGAGACCGCGTATCAGGGCGAGTACTGGCGCCCGACCTGCGCGAGTTGCGGCATAAAAATGGTTGTGCGTGAGCCCAAGAGCGGAGGGCCACTGTTTTGGGGCTGTACTAACTTCGCGAAGCTGCGTTGCCGATCCAGGATTCAGCTGCGCGCTGCTGAGAGGTAGCGAAGGCGGTGGCGTTGCGGCGTTTCAGGGGTGCTGTAACGGCGAGCTTGTCCAGGGCGGCAACAGCGGCGTCATTTCGCGGCGCGCTGGCGGGTATGCGGATGCTCCCGTTGGCGCAACGCGACACACCACAAGATATTTCAAGGTGCCCTGCGCACCGCCTCAAAGCCCAGCGCCAGAGTCACCCGCGAAAGGGTAGCGAACGCAAAGCGGGGGTACAGAGGGGGGGACAAATTGAGAAACGATGAACGAGAAGTGAGCGTCCATGCGGGTCGCAGGCGATCTTTCAATCTCTCCACCGCCACCATAATTCCACGACACGGCACCTTTGGGTGCCGTTTTCGTTGGTGCTGCCGATGTCAGCGAAAGGGCACGCTGCGATAGGGGCTGCGGGCGTCGTTCAGCAGCATGCGGTTCGTGCGCAGAAGGTGTTCTTCGCGCGCGTCGGAATACCGCCAGATCAAGCCGCCGGCGATGTACGCGGCACTCACTTGCGACCAGTCGGCATAGGCCTCGCGCACCTGCGAGGTCAGTGCGCCGGCGAAGCCCGCGAATTCCCCGCGTTCGATGAAGCCCAGCTGCACCGCCCACCGCGACAGGCTGGCCAATCGCACGGCGTCCCAGGCGACCAGGCTGGAGATCTGGGGCGGCGCAACCTTGAAGTGCTTGCGCAAGGCATTGACCCAGCTCGGGCTGCCCGTCGTCAGTTGGGTCAGGTCCGTCACCGACCGTCCACTCTCGGCCGCCAACGCGCGGTAGTCCAGGCTCTTTCGCGCCTTGATCTGGAAGAACGCGGGAAACCACGCATCCATGACCAGCCGCAGCGCGGCCGGCGTGCTCTGCGTTGCCGCGTCGATCGCCGAAATGGCCTGCCAGGTGGACAGGTAGGTTGAACGCTGTCCTTCCTCCGCGAGCCAGCGGGCCGTTTCCTTGAAACTCTCCCGGTCGTGCACGCTCCAGACTTCCGAGATGCCCTCGCGCAACGCGTCGTCGTCTTTTCCGGTGGCCACGGCGTTCACGTGATCGCCATTGAACGCGGACAACGGCGCGCTCAGCGTGACCAGCCATTGCTCTTCTGCAGTGAGTGTCTCCGCGGTGCCGAAATGAAGCTTCTCGTTGTCGAGCAGCGCATGCCCGAGCGTGTCTCTGATGCCCATTGATTTCCCTCCAGTTTTTTGAAACGTGTGCGCGTCCGGATCGGATGTCCGCAGCGTCGGATGCGGATCTTAAGTATGGGCGCTCATTGGATTCGATCTTCTTCTTTGAAGCGGAGCAAGACTTTGGTCCGAACTGTCGGCTCGCGCTGACGTCAAGTGCCGTTGCATGCTGGCTGGCCATCTATGACAACGGCATAGAAGAGAGGGAAAAGGAGACGACCATGGCCACGCATCCCGATCTTCCAACCCCCGTCACACCCAACCTGCCCGTAGAGCCCGACGAGGGACCGAGCACACCGCCCGACGAGCCCACGGACCCGGAGCCGCCGCCCTCCGTTTCGTGAATCCGCCGCGCGAGCCGCGATAAGCTCGTGCCATGGACGAACTCGATTGCGCCGTCATCGGCGGTGGTGTGGTGGGGCTGGCAGTGGCGCGCGCCTTGGCGCTCGCGGGCCGCGAAGTGCTGGTGCTCGAATCCGAAGGTGCCATCGGCACCGGGACCAGTTCGCGTAACAGCGAAGTCATTCACGCTGGCATCTACTATCCGCAGGGCTCGCTCAAGGCGCGCCTGTGTGTCGAAGGGCGGCATTCGCTCTACGCGTATGCGGCGGAGCGCGGCGTGCCGCACCGGCGCTGCGGCAAGCTCATCGTGGCGACGTCGGCCGAGCAGGTGGGCCAACTCGAAGCGATCCGCGTGAAAGCAGCCGCCAATGGCGTCGACGACCTCGTGCAGATCACGGCACAGCAGGCCCGGGAGATGGAGCCGCAACTGCATTGCACGGCGGCGCTTCATTCGCCCAGCACCGGCATCGTCGACAGCCACGCGCTCATGCTGAGCCTGCTCGGCGACCTGGAGAACGCGGGTGGCATGTTGGCGCTGAAGTCGCGTATCACACACGCCGAATGCAATGACCGCGGCATCGTCCTGATCGCCGAGGACGGTACGGCGCTGCGCTGCCGCAGCGTTGTCAATGCGGCGGGGCTCAGCGCTCCGGCGCTGGCCCGGCGGTTCGAAGGGTTGCCCGCTGTGGCGATTCCGACGGAGTATTTCGCCAAGGGCAACTACTTCACCCTCTCGGGCCGCGCCCCTTTCAGCCGCCTCATCTACCCTGTGCCCGAGCCTGGTGGCCTCGGCGTTCACCTGACGGTCGACCTTGGCGGCCAGGCCAAGTTCGGCCCCGACGTGCAGTGGGTCGAGTCGGCCGACGACCTCGTGGTGAATCCTGCCCGCGGCGACGGCTTCTATGCCGAGGTGCGCAAGTACTGGCCTGCGCTGCCCGATGGCGGATTGATCCCGGGCTACGCCGGCATGCGGCCCAAGATCTCGGGCCCGGGCGAGCCGGCCGCCGACTTCAGGATCGACGGCCCCGCCTCGCACGGCGTGCCGGGGCTGGTCAACCTGTTCGGCATCGAATCGCCGGGGCTCACCAGCAGCCTCGCGATCGGCGCCCATGTCGCCCGGCTGCTGGCCGACGCCTGAGCCATCGCACGCACAAGTCTGCACATCTGCCACGCATGAGGGGCTTTCGAGCCTGTAACATGCCACCACGCCATATGCTGGCGTGAAGCCGCCGGCGCGGTGCCGGTGTCATCACGGAGGAAAGATTCCAATGAGTGCATCCAACAATCTTGAAGCAGCAGCCGAAGACATCGCAAGCGACGTGCGCGGCGTGCTGGCCAGCAAGGACCTGGATTCGGTTCCCCACATCAAGGCGCTGCGCCAGCGCATCGACACCAAGCTCGCCATCGCGCGCGAGCTCGCCGCCGAGAAGAGCAAGCTCGCCGCCAAGAAGGCGCGCGAGGCGGCCTCCGCCACCAACGCCTACGCCCACGACGAACCTTGGCAGATCGCAGGCGCCGCACTGGCCGTCGGCGTGCTGGTGGGTCTGTTGCTTGGCCGCCGCTGATCGCGCTGATCCAAGCGCGCACCGCCGGACCGTTCGCTGCCGCTCGCTGAGCGGGGTTGGAGCATGCCTATGAGGCTGCTCTCCCTGTTCGGGCTGAGTGGCCGCATCCGCCGGCTGCGAATTGCCGCCGCCGAAGGTGCACTGGCGGCCGAAGACCGGGTGCAGCTGTTGCGCATGGCCTGGGAGGACGAGAAGCAGCGCCTGAAGCTGATGCTCATCCTCGTGGTGGCCGTGCTGGGGCTGACAACTGTCACGGTGGCCCTGCTGTCGATGGCGGTGGTGGTGCATTTCTGGGAAACGCCGTATCGCGTCACGGCCGCGTGGTCGGTGGCCGGCGTGTGGATCGTGCTCTGGCTGGGCGCTGCCGCTGGCCTGCTGCTGACCCTGCGCAATGCCTCCAACAGCTTCATTCCGGCACGCCAGGAGTTCGAGCGCGACTGGGCCTGGGTGCAGGACAGTTTCGGGCTCGGCAAAGATCCGGAAGACGAAGAAGCACCGCGTCCCGCGCGTCCGGCCACGCGCGAGGAATTGCTGGCGCGAATGGCAATTCAGCGCGAGCGCATCGCGACCCTGCAGGGTGGCCGCGAGGCGCAGCCGGCGGGCACCGGGCGCGAGGCACCTCCGCCGAATGAAACGGCCACCGCCGCCGCGCTGCGGATCGCCCGGGCGCATCCCGTGGCTGCTGGCGTGGCCGCTGCGGCCGTTGTGGTAGTGATCCGCCCGAAGCGCCTGCTGCGCTGGGCAGCAGTCATCGCGCCGATTCTCTGGCGCATGCGCTGAAGGAAGAGAGAAAGAAGTCTCAGGCCTTGCTGCGATCGCGCAGCAGCGCCTGGGCCGTCTCGCGGACCAGCGCCGGGCCGCGGTAGATCAGACCGGTGTAGATCTGCACCACGTCCGCGCCCGCGGCGATCTTGGCCTTGGCATCGGCTGCGCTCAGGATGCCGCCCACGCCGATGATCGGGAAGTCCTTCCCCAGTGCCGCGCGCAGCTGCGCAATCACGCGATTGCTCGCCTCGCGCACCGGCGCGCCTGACAGGCCGCCGGCTTCTTCAGCGTGCGGTAGACCGGCCACCGCATCGCGGGCCAGCGTGGTGTTGGTGGCGATCACGCCATCCATGCCGTGGCGCTGCAGCGTGGTGGCAATGACCGCGACCTGGGCTTCATCGAGATCGGGTGCGATCTTCACGAACAGCGGCGAGCGCTTGCCGTGGCGAGTGGCCAGCGCCTCGCGCCGCTCAGCCACCGCGCCGAGCAGCGCATCGAGCGCCTCGTCGCTCTGCAGCGTGCGCAGGTTGGCCGTGTTGGGGCTCGAGATGTTGATCGTCACGTAGTCGGCATGCGGGTACACGCCGTCGAGGCAGGCGAGGTAGTCGTCCACCGCGCGTTCGATCGGCGTGGCGGCGTTCTTGCCGATGTTCAGGCCGAGCAGCATCGGCGTCTTGCTGCCGCCGCTCTTGCGGAAACGCGCCTTCTGCACGTTGGTCAGGAAGGCGTCGAGCCCTTCATTGTTGAAGCCGAGCCGGTTGATCAGTGCATCGCGTTGCGGCAGGCGGAACATGCGGGGCTTGGGGCTGCCCGGCTGCGCCTTGGGCGTTACCGTGCCGACCTCGACGAAACCGAAGCCCATGGCGGCAAAGGCGTCGATGCAGCGGGCGTTCTTGTCGAGCCCGGCCGCCAGGCCCACGCGGTTCGGAAAGGTCAGCCCGGCCAGCGTGACGGGGTCGTCCACGCGCGGGGCGGAGTAGGCGCAGGCCAGCGGCGTGTTCTGCGTACGGGCCAGGCCGTCGAGGGTGATCTCATGGGCGTGTTCGGGATCGAAACCGAACAGGAAAGGGCGGGCCAGGCCGTAGAGCGAAGAGGGCAGCAGGGGCATCGGATAATTCTCGTCTCGACTTCAATGAGCCAAGGATTCTCCGCGATGACCGCACCCGCCTCCCCAACTTCCGCGCCCGCTGCCCCCGCAACGCTTTCCCAGGACGAACTCAAGGCCCAGGTCGGCCTTGCCGCACTGGCCTATGTGGTCAAGGGCGAGATCGTCGGTGTGGGCACCGGCTCCACGGTCAACAAGTTCATCGACGCGCTGGCGACGATCAAGGACGAGATCAAGGGTGCCGTCTCGAGCTCGGAGGCATCGACCGAACGCTTGCGCGCATTGGGCATCCCGGTGTTCGACAGCAACGAGGTGGAAGAACTGGCTGTCTACATCGACGGCGCCGACGAAATCGATCACCGGGGCTTCATGGTGAAGGGCGGCGGCGCGGCGCTCACGCGCGAGAAGATCGTCGCGGCGCAGTCGAAGCGCTTCGTCTGCATTGCCGACGCCTCCAAGCTGGTCGAGACGCTGGGCGCCTTCCCGTTGCCGGTGGAGGTGATCCCGATGGCGGTACGCCGTGTGATGCGCCAGTTTGCCGCCTTGGGTGGCATTGCCCAGGTGCGCGAGAAGGACGGCCTGCCGCTGGTCACCGACAACGGCCAGCACATCGTCGACGTGACGGGCCTGAAGATCGTCGATCCGCTGGCTTTCGAGTCCGAGGTGAGTCAGTGGCCCGGCGTGGTGACGGTCGGCGTCTTCGCCCACCAGAAGGCCGACGTGTGCCTGCTGGGCACCGCGACGGGCGTGAAGACGATGCAGTTCGCCTGAGGAGGCGAACCACCCAGCGTCAGAACTTGATGCCGGCCGGGTTGCCTGCACCCGCATCGCTGGGCGCAGCGGGCGGGGGCGCGGGTTGTGCGGCGGGAGCCGCAGCGCGGGGCGCCGGCGCCGCCTGCTGCGCGGCAACCAGGGGCCGGGCCGGCGCATTGCGATAGCCCGCGGGCAGGCTGTTGCTCTTGGGATAGCCCGCCGCATCGAGGTACTGCGACCACTCGTTGTCCGCATAGCCCTTGAGCTGCTGCGAGCCGATGGTGAGCAGCGGCAGCGAACTCTGGCTGCTCAGGCGCTGCAGCGCCTCGATTTCTTCATTGCTCTTGACCGTGCGTTCGTCGAACGGAATGCCGCGTGTAGTGAGCAGCGAGCGGGCCTGGCTGCAGGGCGCGCAGTCTTCGCTGGTGTAGAGCGTGACGGGATAGCGTTGCGCCACCTGACGAAGTTCATAGGGCAGCCCCGCCGTGCTGGCCGGCGCGGCGGCACCTTGCGGCCCCGCAGCAGGCTCGGTGCTGGCGGCGGGCGCGCGGTCCGAGAACGTGACCTTGCCGTTCTTGTCGACGTTGCGATAGATCGGCTGGGCCATCGCGCCTGCGGCGACGAGCAGCAGGGCTAGTCCGGTCAGGCGATGCGACGGGAATTTGTAAGGGGTCAGATACATGTCCCGAGTATCGCAAGCTTCAGCGCTGCATCAAGCAGGCTGGGCCTCGGCCATGCCCTGGTGTCGCAGCAATGCATCAAGCTGGGGCTCGCGGCCGCGGAAAGCCTTGAACGAATCCATGGCGCTGCGGCTGCCGCCGGCCTCCAGGATGGCCTGGCGGTACTTGCGGCCGGTCTCGATGTTCGGCTCGCCGTCGGCACCCACGGTTTCCTCGAAAGCCGCGTAGGCGTCGGCGCTCAGCACCTCGGCCCACTTGTAGCTGTAGTAGCCGGCCGCGTAACCGCCCGAGAAAATGTGGCTGAAAGTATTCGGCGTGCGGCTGAAAGCCGGCGAGGGCATCACGGCCACTTCGGTGCGCACCTTGCCGAGCAGCGCCATCACGTCGCCGGGCTTCGCGGCAGCTGCGTGGTACTCGGTGTGCAGCAGCATGTCGAACAGCGAGAACTCGATCTGGCGCAGCGTCTGCAGGCCGCTCTGGAAGTTCTTGGCGGCGGTCATCTTGTCGAAGAGCGCGCGCGGCAGTGGTTCGCCGGTGTCGACATGGGCCGTCATGTGGCTGAGCACATCCCACTCCCAGCAAAAGTTCTCCATGAACTGGCTCGGCAGCTCGACCGCGTCCCACTCGACGCCGCTGATGCCCGAGACATCGCGCTCGTTCACCTGCGTGAGCATGTGGTGCAGGCCGTGGCCGAACTCGTGGAAGAGGGTGGTCACGTCGTCGTGCGTGAGCAGCGGCGGCTTGCCGTCGACACCGCTTGCGAAGTTGCAGACCAGCTGTGCGACCGGCGTCTGCAGCACGCCGTCGTCGGGGCGCAGCCAGCGGGCGCGCACGTCGTCCATCCAGGCTCCACCGCGCTTGGCGGCGCGGGCGGAGGGGTCGAGGTAGAACTGGCCGACCTTCTGGCCGCCACGTTCGATGCGATAGAACTCGACGCTCGGGTGCCACGTCGGCGCGCTGTCGCGGCGGATCGACACTTCGAACAGCGTCTCGACGATCTTGAACAGCCCGGCCATCACCTTCGGCGCGGGGAAGTACTGCTTCACCTCCTGCTCGCTGAAGGCATAGCGCGCTTCCTTGAGCTTCTCGCCGATGTAGCTCCAGTCCCAGGGTTGCGGATCGGTGATGCTCAGTTGTTCGGCCGCGAAGGCGCGCAGGTCGGCGAGGTCGCGTTCGCCATACGGCTTGGCTTTGGTCGCCAGATCGCGCAGGAACTTGACGACCTGCTCGGGCGATTCGGCCATCTTCGGCACGACCGAGAGCTCGCCGAAATTCTTGTAGCCCAGGAGCTTGGCCTCTTCTTCGCGCAGCGCGAGGATCTCGGTGATGAGCGCGGTGTTGTCGAAGGCGGCATCGCCGAATTCGCTCGCACGCGTGACGTAGGCGCGATAGAGCGTTTCGCGCAGTGCGCTGCTCTTGGCGAACTGCATCACCGGCAGGTAGCACGGCATCTTGAGCGTGAGCTTGTAGCCGTCCTTGCCTTCGGCCTCGGCGGCAGAGCGCGCTGCGCTCACCACGTCTTCAGGCACGCCTTCGAGTTCGCCCAGCTTGGCGTAGTACGCAAAGGCGTCGGTCGCGTCGAGGGCGTTCTCGCTGAACTTCTGGCTCAGCTCGGCCTGGCGTTCCTGGATGTCGGCGAAGCGATTCTTGGCGTCGCCCTGCAGCTCGGCGCCGCCGAGCACGAAGTTGCGCACGGCGTTGCGATGCGCTTGGCGTTGCTCGGCGTTGAGCGTGGCGACATCAATGGCCTTGTACTTCGCGTAAAGCCGTTCGTCGGAGCCCAGGCGGGTCCAGAAGGCGGTGACGCGCGGCATGGCCTCGTTGTAGGCGGCGCGCAGCTCGGGCGTGTCGGCCACGGCGTTGAGATGGCCGACGGCGCCCCAGGCGCGGCTGAAGCGCTCGGAGGCCACGTCGAGCACCTTCGAGATCGCGTTCCAGTCGGCGGGGAACTCGGGCGCCGTCACGGCCTGCAGTGCGGCCTCGGCATCGGCCAGCAATGTGTCCACGGCGGGCGACACGTGCTCGGGCCTGATGCGGTCGAACAGCGGGAGGTCGGTGAAGTCGAGGAGGGGGTTGTTCGTGATGGCCATGGAAGTTACTTTGCGGCGCGTTCGGCTGCTTCAAGGGTGTTGACGAGCAGCATGGCGCGGGTCATGGGACCGACGCCGCCGGGTACCGGCGTGATCCAGCCGGCCACTTCCTTCACGCCGTCGAAATCGACGTCGCCGGCGAGCTTGCCGTCCGGCTTGCGGTTCATGCCGACGTCGATGACGACTGCGCCGGGCTTCACCATGTCGGCGGTGAGCAGGTTCAGCTTGCCGACGGCGGCGACGATCACGTCGGCCTGGCGCGTGATGGCGCCCAGGTCCTGCGTGGCGCTGTGGCAGATGGTCACGGTGGCGCTCTTGGCCAGCAGCATCATGGCCATCGGCTTGCCGACGATGTTGCTGCGGCCGATGACCACCGCGTGCTTGCCGCGCAGGTCGTAGCCGATGGCTTCGAGCATCTTCATGCAGCCGTGCGGCGTGCAGGGCCAGAAGCCGGGCGCGCCGGTCATCAGCGCACCGGCGCTGGCGACGTGGAAGCCGTCGACGTCCTTGGCGGGCGAGATCGTCTCGATGACCTTCTGGCTGTCCATGTGCTTGGGCAGCGGCAGCTGCACCAGGATGCCGTGCACCTTCGGGTTGTCGTTGAGAGCGCGGATGCGGGCCAGCAGGTCGGCCTCGCTCATGTCCGCGGGGTAGCGCTCCAGCGTGGCCTGCAGGCCGGTCTCGGTGCTGTCGTTGACCTTGTGCTTGGTGTAGACCTGGCTGGCCGGATCGTCGCCCACGAGGATGATGGAGAGGGCCGGGTTCACGCCAGCGGCCTTCAGTGCAGCGGTACGGCCGGCGACCTCGGCGCGAATGGTTTTGGCGAGAGCGTTTCCGTCGATCAGTTGGGCGGTCATCGGTTTCGATTTTCCAAGTAAAAACGCCCGCTTGCGCAGGCGTGGGGGACATCCATGGCTATCGGACGGATAGCTTCTAGGCTTTGGCGGCCGGAGCGGCCTGCCCGAGGGCGATCTTGAGCAGATCGGCCACGGTGTTGGCGTTGAGCTTTTCCATGATGTTGGCGCGGTGCGCCTCCACCGTCTTGATGCTGATGCCCAGGTCGTCGGCGATCTGCTTGTTCAGGCGGCCGGCGACGATGCGCTCGAGCACCTGCGCCTCGCGGCCGGTGAGCTTGGACAGCAGCGCATCACGGCTGGCTGACTGCTGATGCTGGGTGAATGCGCCGCGCGCATGTTCGAGCATGCGCTCGACCAGCGTGACGAGCTCTTCGTCATTGAAGGGCTTCTGGATGAAATCCATTGCGCCCTTCTTCATGCTGTCGACCGCCATCGGCACGTCGCCGTGGCCGGTGATGACCACGATCGGCAACGGGGAGCGTCGCTCGATCAGTCGATCCTGCAATTCGAGGCCGGTCATGCCGGCCATGCGGATGTCGACGATCAAACAGGCGACTTCGCGCGGGTCGTATCGGGAGAGAAAGGATTCGGCGGAATCGAAACAGCGGACTCTGTAGTCCTTGCCTTCGAGCAGCCATTGCAGCGAATCGCGTACGGCTTCGTCATCGTCGACGACGTAGACCGTGCCCTTCTTCGGAATCAAACTCATGCAGGTACCTTTGCCTCGTCGCTAGCTACGGAACTGATAGCGTCCAACACCGGAATCCAGAAGGAAAAACGGCATCCGATCACATCCGGCCCATTGTAGATGTTCTCCGCCTGCATCCGGCCACGGTGCGACTCGACGATGGTGCGGCACAAATTCAGCCCGATGCCCATGCCTTCGGGCTTGGTGGAGAAGAAGGCTTCATACAGCCGGTCCATCACCTCGGGCGAGAGGCCCTTGCCGGTGTCCTGCACCGAGAACTCGATGGCGTTCTGTCCCTCGATGGTCTTGGGCAGCACGCGCAGTTCGACGCTGCGGCGCGCGAGCGGCCGGTCGGCGAGGTCGATGGATTCAGCCGCGTTCTTCAGGAGGTTGACCATCACCTGCTCGATCAGGATCGGGTCGACCCGCACCACCGGCAGCCGCGCGGCCACGTAGTGGTTCAGGCGCACGTTGCGCCGGCGCAGCTCGATGCCCGCGAGTTCAACGGCTTCGCTCACCATGGTGGCCACGTCGGCGGGCGTGCGGTTGGGCTCGCTGCGCTTCACGAAGGAGCGGATGCGCTGGATGATCTGACCCGCGCGCTGGGCTTGCTTCGAGGTCTTCTCCAGCGCCGCGAGCAGCGCCTCGGTGTCGATCGTCTGCCCCTTGATGCGGGACATCATCCCGTTGCAGTAGTTGGTGATGGCCGTGAGTGGTTGGTTGAGCTCGTGCGCGACGCTCGAAGCCATCTCGCCCATCGTGATCAGGCGGCTCGCGGCCTGCGCCTTGTCGGCTTGCGCGGCGGCCTGCTCTTCGGCATCGCGGCGCGGTGTGATGTCGGTGGCGATCACCAGTTGCGCGAGGCGGCCGTCCACCCATGTCAGGTAGCGCGAGCGCACTTCGAGCCATTTGCCCAGGTGGGGCACGAAGATTTCGTTGTTCGCGGCTTGCGCTGCAGTGAGCGTGTCGATCGGAAGACCCGCGTACGGGTCCACGTCGTCCAGGCCCTCGTCATGTGCGTTCGACGCCGGCACGCCGGCCTGCGCCACCATGCCGAGATGGCCCACGGTGTCGGAGCCGAACCAGAGACGGTACAGCTTGTTCGCGAACAGCAGCTCTTCGCTGCCGATGGGCGCAACCGACACCGCAGCGTCGAGCGCTTCAAGCACCGTGGTGAACCGTTCGTACGACGCCGACAGCTGCTCGCGGATGCGCGTGGGCTCGGTGATGTCAGTCATCGACGTCATCCAGCCGGTCTGGTGACCGCGCGCGTCGATCAGTGGAGAGACGTAGAGCCGCGCGTTGAACACGCTGCCGTTCTTGCGCTTCACTCGCACCTGGAAGCCGCCGGGCAGGGCGCGTCCGTGCAGTTCTTCTTCGAGCCGCTCGTTCATCACTTCACGGTCGGATTCGAGCCAGTAGGGGAAGGGCGGCGACTGGCCGACCAGTTCGGCTTCGCTCCAGCCGGTCATCGCGCAGAACGCGGCGTTCACATAAGTGATGCGGCCTTGCAGGTCGAGCACGCGCATGCCGGTCAGCATGGAGTTTTCCATCGCGCGACGGAAGTTGGTCTCGGCGACCAGACGTTGCTGGGCCTGCAGGCGTCGGCGCGTGTGGCGCCATGTGCCGATCAGCATCCAGCTGGTCAGCACGCTGAGCGCGCAGACCAGCCAGAAGAGCCCGTTGCCCACCACGCCCTGCGAGGTGCGATAGGCCTGCGCGCGCAGCAGCAACGCATTGCCGACGGGCGATACGGGCACCTCGTACTCGTTGGTCCGCTCCGACCAGGGCAGCAGCCGCGTGCCGCTGTCCTTCAGGTTGGTCGTGTTGCCGGCGATGACGTTGCCCTTGGCGTCAAGCAGCGAGACCGCGTAGCGTGCCTGTACCTCGGAGGGCATGCCGTAGCGCAGCAGTCCGTCGACCGAGAACTCGCCGAGCACGACACCCGCGAACAGGCCCTGGTCGAAAAGAGGGATGTGCAGTTGAAGCATCGCGGCCGGGTCGCCGCCGGCCACCGGCTGCGAATACACCGGCTGGCGCAGTTCGCGCGCTAGGGCGTAGTTGCTTTCGATGTCGCCGGGCCGGAGCACGTCGCCGATCAGGTGCTGCTGCGCGGGATGCACGCTGGGGGCGGCATAGCCGGCCTTGAAGCGGCGGCGGTCGTCGATCCAGGTGATGGTCTGCAACTCGGGGAACTGGCTCACCAGCGATTCGGCGCGGCTCGTGAACTCGGTGGGGTCGATCTCGCGGTTGGAGGCATCGCGCGCGATGCGCATCAGCTGTTCCTGGCGCTCCAGGAGCCGGAGGCGCATGCGCTGCTGAGCGTATTCGACATCGCGACGCACCGACTCCTGCTCGCGCTCGACCTCCTCGGTGCGCAGGTACCAGAAGGCGGAAACGATGGCGGCGAGGAACAGCAGCACCGCGGCCATCGGCGCCAGCATGGCAACCGCGTCCTGGAGCACCGGCGTTTGCCGACGCCACCAGCGGCGCCACCAGGAGAGCGGCGAGGCATTCACGGCACTGCGGGCAACCGCCAGCGGAGAGGAAAAAGGCATCGCGCGAGTTTAAGGGGCGCCCCTCGGGAAACGCCGGAAAAGCGTCAGTGCCATTGATCCCGTCGCGGTCGCGGTTTGTCAGGGGAAAGTCACAAAAATATCACATTAAGAAATCATCGAGCGCCATTTGAAATTGGAAAGTTTCTATGCGAAACTCGCCCGCGTTTATTGCAGAGCGCACTAAATTACAGCCACAGCCCTAAAAGGAGAGACAAGCATGTCGGCAAATCCCGAGAACCTGTTCGGCTCGGCCGCAAACGATGCGGACGCCCAGGAGACCCGTGAATGGATGGATGCACTGTCTTCCGTCATCCAGAGCGAGGGTCCCGAGCGGGCCCACTTCCTTCTCGAGCAACTGCTCGAACATGCCCGGCAGCACAGCATCGACAAGCCGTTCTCTGCCAACACCGCCTACGTCAACACCATCGAGCCTGATCAGGAAGAGCGCTGCCCAGGCAACCTGGAGATCGAGGAGCGCCTGCGCGCGTACATGCGCTGGAACGCGATGGCGATGGTGGTCAAGGCCAACCGCCACCACCCCGCCGAAGGCGGCGACCTCGGCGGCCACATCGGCTCCTTCGCCTCGCTGGCGAACATGTTCGGTGCCGGCTTCAACCACTTCTGGCACGCCGAGAGCGAGAACCACGGCGGTGACTGCCTCTATATCCAGGGCCACGTCTCCCCCGGCATCTATGCCCGCGCCTACCTCGAAGGCCGCCTGACCGAAGAGCAACTGCTCAACTTCCGCCAGGAAGTGGACGGCAAGGGTCTCTCCAGCTACCCGCATCCCAAGCTGATGCCCCAGTTCTGGCAGTTCCCCACGGTGTCGATGGGCCTCGGCCCGCTGATGGCGATCTACCAGGCGCGCTTTCTCAAGTACCTGCACGCCCGCGGCATCGCCAACACCGAGAACCGCAAGGTCTGGGTGTTCTGCGGCGACGGCGAAATGGACGAAGTCGAATCGATGGGCGCCATCGGCCTCGCGGCGCGCGAAGGTCTCGACAACCTCGTCTTCGTCATCAACTGCAACCTGCAGCGCCTGGACGGCCCGGTGCGCGGCAACGGCAAGATCATCCAGGAGCTCGAAGGCGAATTCCGCGGCTCGGGCTGGAACGTCATCAAGCTGATCTGGGGCAGCGGCTGGGACCAGCTGATCGCACGCGACAAGGAAGGGGCGCTGCGCAAGATCATGATGGAGACGAACGACGGCGACTACCAGTCGTTCAAGGCCAACGACGGCGCCTACGTTCGCAAGCACTTCTTCGGCCGCGATCCGCGCACGCTGGAAATGGTCGCCAAGATGAGCGACGACGACATCTGGCAGCTGCGCCGCGGCGGCCACGACTCGCAGAAGGTCTACGCGGCCTTCGATGCGGCCGTCAAGCACAAGGGCCAGCCCACGGTGCTCCTGATCAAGACGGTCAAGGGCTTCGGCATGGGCAAGATCGGCGAGGGCAAGAACAACGTCCACCAGACCAAGAAGCTGAGCGACGAGGACATCATGGCCTTCCGCGACCGCTTCAACATTCCGATCCCGGACAGCCAGATCGCCGACCTGCCGTTCTACAAGCCGGCCGACGACACCCCGGAAATGAAGTACCTGCACGAGCGTCGCAAGGCCCTGGGCGGCTACCTTCCGCACCGCCGCACCAAGGCCGACGAGAGCTTCACGGTGCCCTCGCTCGATACCTTCAAGTCGGTGATGGAGCCCACGGCCGAAGGCCGCGAGATCTCGACGACGCAGGCCTACGTGCGCTTCCTCACGCAGCTTTTGCGCGACAAGGCGCTCGGCCCGCGCGTGGTGCCCATCCTGGTGGACGAGGCCCGCACCTTCGGCATGGAAGGGTTGTTCCGCCAGATCGGCATCTACAACCCCGCTGGCCAGCAGTACACCCCGGTCGATAAAGACCAGGTCATGTACTACAAGGAAGACAAGGCCGGCCAGATCCTGCAGGAAGGCATCAACGAGGCCGGCGGCATGTCCAGCTGGATCGCTGCGGCCACCTCGTACAGCACGAACAACCGCATCATGGTGCCGTTCTACGTGTACTACTCGATGTTCGGCTTCCAGCGCATCGGCGACCTGGCCTGGGCAGCCGGCGACATGCAGGCGCGCGGCTTCCTGCTGGGCGGCACCTCGGGGCGCACCACGCTCAACGGCGAAGGCCTGCAGCACGAAGACGGTCACAGCCACATCCTGGCCAACACCATCCCGAACTGCGTGAGCTACGACCCGACCTTCGCGCACGAAGTGGGCGTGATCCTGCACCATGGCCTGAAGCGCATGGTCGAGAAGCAGGACAACGTCTACTACTACATCACGCTGCTCAACGAGAACTACGCGATGCCTGGCCTGCAGCCCGGCACCGAAGAGCAGATCATCAAGGGCATGTACCTGTCGAAACAGGGCCCGGTGGTCAAGGCGGCCAAGGGCAGCAAGGAAGCGCCGACCGTGCAACTGCTAGGCAGCGGCACCATCCTGCGCGAGAGCTTCGCGGCGCAGGAGTTGCTCGAGAAGGACTGGGGCGTGTCGGCTTCCGTGTGGAGCTGCCCGAGCTTCAACGAGCTCACCCGCGACGGCCAGGACGCCGACCGCTGGAACCTGCTGCACCCGGACCAGACCCCGCGCGTGTCCTTCGTGGCCGAGCAACTGGCGCCGACGACCGGCCCGGTGGTGGCATCGACCGACTACATGAAGGCCTATGCGGAGCAGATCCGCCCCTTCATCCCGAAGGGCCGCACCTACAAGGTGCTGGGCACCGACGGTTTCGGCCGCAGCGACTTCCGCAACAAGCTGCGCGAACACTTCGAGATCAATCGTCACTACATCGTGGTGGCCGCGCTCAAGGCGCTGAGCGAAGATGGCACCGTGCCGGTGGCCAAGGTGGTGGAAGCGATCAAGAAGTACGGCATCAATGTCGACAAGGTCAACCCGCTCTACGCTTGAACATCAACAACCAACGAACGAACGGCGCCTCGCGGCGGGAGACAACGATATGGCAGCAGTGGAAGTGAAGGTGCCGGACATCGGCGATTTCGATGAAGTCGCGGTGATCGAGGTGCTCGTGAAGGTGGGCGACACGGTCAAGGCCGAGCAGTCGCTCATCACGGTGGAATCGGACAAGGCGTCGATGGAGATTCCGTCGTCGACGGCCGGTGTGGTCAAGGAAATCAAGGTCGAGATCGGCGGCAAGGTGAAGGAGGGCTCGGTGGTGCTCGTGCTCGAGGCCGAAGGTGCCGCCGCCGCAGCGGCCCCCGCGCCTGCAGCAGCTCCAGCTCCTGCGGCTGCCGCTCCGGCGCCCGCAGCCGCGGCGCCTGCACCGGCTGCCGCGCCCGCCGCAGCCTCCGGTCCGGTCGAGATCAAGGTGCCGGACATCGGCGACTTCAAGGACGTCGCGGTCATCGAGCTCTTGGTCAAGCCCGGCGACACGATCGCGGCCGACCAGTCGCTGATCACCGTGGAATCGGACAAGGCCTCGATGGAGATTCCGTCGTCGGGTGCCGGCGTGCTGAAGGAACTCAAGGTCAAGGTCGGCGACACGGTCAACATCGGCGACCTGATCGCGATCCTGGAAGGTTCGGCGGGTGCGGCACCTGCGCCTGCGCAAGCTGCCGCAGCAGTGCCGGCCGCAGCAACCGCCAGTGCCCCCGCGCCGGCCGCTGCTTCGCCGGCCCCGGCCGCAAGCCCGGCAGCCGCCGCTGCACCGCACGATCCCACCGCGGCGCCCAGCGCCAACCTGCCGCACGCCTCGCCCTCGGTGCGCAAGTTCGCCCGCGAACTCGGCGTGCCGCTCGAAGAGGTCAAGGGCTCCGGTCCCAAGGGCCGCATCACGCAGGAAGACGTCCAGGGCTTCACCAAGGCCGTGATGAGCGGCCAGACCAGCACCAAGGCCTCGGCGGCCAAGGCGCCGGCCGGTGGCGGCAGCGCAGATGGTGCCGCGCTGGGCCTCATTCCGTGGCCCAAGGTCGACTTCACCAAGTTCGGCGCGGTCGAGCGCAAGGACCTCTCGCGCATCAAGAAGCTCAGCGGCGCGAACCTGCACCGCAACTGGGTGATGATTCCGCACGTCACCAACAACGACGAAGCCGACATCACCGAGCTCGAAGCCTTCCGCGTCTCCACCAACAAGGAGAACGAGAAGTCGGGCGTGAAGGTCACGATGCTGGCCTTCGTGATCAAGGCGGTGGTTGCGGCGCTGAAGAAATTCCCCGACTTCAACGCGAGCCTCGATGGCGACCAGCTCGTCTACAAGCAGTACTTCAACATCGGCTTCGCCGCGGACACGCCCAACGGGCTCGTGGTGCCGGTGCTGAAAGATGCCGACAAGAAGGGCATCCTTCAGATCAGCGCCGAGATGGGCGAACTCGCCAAGAAGGCGCGCGACGGCAAGCTCGGCTCGGCCGACATGCAGGGCGGTTGCATGTCGATCAGCTCGCTTGGAGGCATCGGCGGCACGCACTTCACGCCCATCATCAACGCCCCCGAAGTGGCCATCCTCGGCCTCTCCAAGGGCCAGATGAAACCGGTGTGGGATGGCAAGCAGTTCGTGCCGCGTCTCACGCTGCCGCTGTCGCTGTCCTACGACCACCGCGTGATCGACGGTGCCTTGGCTGCGCGCTTCAACGCCTACCTGGGCCAGGTGCTCGCGGACTATCGCCGAATCCTGTTATGACCACCGTAGTGGCCGTCCGCAAAGGCGGCCAGGTCACGATGGCAGCCGACTCTCTGGTGACCTTCGGCGACACGCGGCTCTCGCACCGTGCCGAGAAGAACCAGAAGATCTTCACCGTCGAGGACGCGGCGGGCACCAGCCTGTTCGCCATGGCCGGCGCCGCGGCGCATTTTTTGGTGCTGCAGCACGCGCTGGCTGCGCAGGAGCGCGAGAAGCTCCTGTTCGGCAGCAAGCACGAGATCTTTCGCACCTTCACGATGCTGCATCCGGTGCTCAAGGACTCGTTCTTCATGCAGACCAAGGAAGACGAGCACGAGCCCTACGAGTCGAGCCAGTTCACGATGCTGATGGCCAACCAGAGCGGCATCTACGGCATCTACAGCTACCGCGAGGTGTTCGAGTTCAAGGAGTTCTGGGCCATCGGCTCGGGACGCAGCTTTGCCCTCGGTGCCATGCACGCGGCCTATGACATCAAGTCGCGCAGCGCGCGCGACGTGGCGGAGGCGGGGATCGCCGCCGCCTGCGAATTCGATCGCAATTCGGCCCCACCGGTCGACGTTCTCACACTCAAACTGAAAGTGTCCAAATGAGCGAACAACAAATCAAGGTGCCTGACATCGGCGACTTCGACGAAGTCGCGGTGATCGAGGTGCTGGTCAATGTCGGAGACACGGTCAAGGCCGAGCAGTCGCTGATCACGGTCGAATCGGACAAGGCTTCGATGGAGATTCCGTCGTCTGCCGCTGGCGTGGTGAAAGCCATTGCCGTGAAGGTGGGCGACAAGGTCAAGCAAGGCTCGGTCGTGCTGACGCTGGATGTGGACGGTGCAGCGGCTGCTGCTCCGGCTGCTGCCGCGCCAGCGCCTGCCGCTGCGGCTCCTGCGCCCAAGGCTGCGGCACCCGCGCCGGCTCCTGCTGCAGCGCCTGTCGCTTCCACCTACGGCGGCAAGGTCGATGTCGAGTGCGATGTCATCGTGCTCGGTGCCGGCCCCGGCGGCTACTCGGCAGCGTTCCGTGCGGCCGACCTGGGCCTCAAGGTCGTGCTGATCGAGCGTTACGCCACGCTCGGTGGCGTGTGCCTGAACGTCGGCTGCATCCCCTCGAAGGCGCTGCTGCACGTGGCGTCCGTCATGGATGAAGTGAAGCACTTCGCCGACCTCGGCGTGAGCTTCGCTGCGCCCACGGTCGATCGCGCCAAGCTGCTCGGCCACAAGAACAAGGTGGTGGGCAAGCTCACCGGCGGTCTCACCGCCATGGCCAAGATGCGCAAGGTGACAGTGCTGCGCGGCGTGGGCAACTTCATCGACCCGTACCACCTGGAAGTCGAAGAAACCTCCGGCACCAGCTGGGACACCACGGGCAAGAAGCAGACCGTCAAGTTCCGCAACGCGATCATCGCGGCGGGCTCGCAGTCGGTCAGCCTGCCGTTCATGCCCAAGGGCGATCCGCGGATCGTGGATTCCACCGGCGCGCTCGAAATGGGCACGGACCCCAAGCGCATGCTTGTGCTGGGCGGCGGCATCATCGGCCTCGAGATGGGCACGGTGTATTCGACGCTGGGCGCGCGCCTCGATGTGGTCGAAATGCTCGACGGCCTCATGCAAGGCGCCGACCGCGACCTGGTGAAGGTCTGGCAGAAGATGAACGCGCCGCGCTTCGACAACATCATGTTGAAGACCAAGACCGTCGGTGCCGAGGCCACGAAGGAAGGCATCAAGGTCACCTTCGAGGGCGAGAACGCGCCGAAGGAGCCGCAGGTGTACGACCTGGTGCTGCAGGCCGTGGGCCGCAGCCCCAACGGCAAGAAGATCGGCGCCGAGAAGGCCGGCGTCGCGGTGAGCGACCGCGGCTTCATTCCGGTGGACATCCAGATGCGCACCAACGTGCCCCACATCTTCGCCATCGGCGACATCGTGGGCCAGCCCATGCTGGCGCACAAGGCGGTGCACGAGGCGCACGTGGCGGCCGAGGTGATCGCCGGCGAGCAGAAGGGCGACAAGGAGCTCTCCAGCGCCGCTTTCAACGCCCGCGTGATCCCCAGCGTGGCCTACACCGACCCCGAGGTGGCGTGGGTCGGCCTCACGGAAGATCAGGCCAAGGCCGAAGGCATCAAGGTCAAGAAGGGCCACTTCCCGTGGACCGCGTCGGGCCGCGCCATCGCCAACGGCCGCGACGAAGGCTTCACCAAGCTGCTGTTCGATGCCGAGACGCATCGCATCCTGGGCGGCGGCATCGTCGGCACGCATGCGGGCGACATGATCGGCGAGATCGCGCTGGCCATCGAGATGGGCGCGGACGAGATCGACATCGGCAAGACCATCCACCCGCATCCGACGCTGGGCGAAAGCATCGGCATGGCGGCGGAAGTGGCGCACGGTACCTGTACCGACCTGCCGCCGACGAAGAAGGCGGCCTGACAGAGACAGAGGCGCCATCGAGCGCCCACAAAAAATCCCGCCGCGGCGGGATTTTTTTCGTCCTGACCCCGGGGGATCGGAAGTCGGATCAGTCGCCGGTGCGGGCGGTGGCCGCTGCGGCCTTGATTTCTTCGGTCGGTGCGCCGCCGAGTACGCGGCGGGCGCCGTCGAAGCGGCGTTGCCAGTAGCTGCCGTTCATGTCTTCGACACGAACCTGGGCGCCCGAGCGGGGGGAGTGGATGAACTTGCCTTCGCCGACATAGATGCCGACATGGCTGAAGGCGCGGCGCATGGTGTTGAAGAACACGAGGTCGCCGGGCTTGAGCTGGCTGCGGTCGATTTTTTCGGTGGCGGCGGCTTGCTCTTCGGCGCGGCGGGGGAGCATGTGGCCGACGGTCTGGTTGTACATCGCGCGGACGAAGCCGCTGCAATCGAACCCGGACTCCGCCGTGTTGCCCCCGCGGCGGTAGGGAACGCCGAGGAAACCGATGGCGGTCACCACCAGGTCGGACGTTCGCTCTGTGACTGTTTGACGGACCTGCTGCAACTGCCCGATCAGACCTTTGTCTGCGAGCAAGCGGGCCATCTCGTCATCGGTTCGGTCCTGTTGGGGGGCTGCGTGGGCAGCGAGGGCAAACAGGAGGGACGCGGGTAGGACGAAAAAACGCATGGCGCGTAGGATATTGATGACGCGCGGTTATGTCAATTTAATCTGAATTAGCGAATGTGTCTGCAAATCGTTGATTTGCTTGATGTTTTTCGATCCGGCCGAAGAAAAAATGTAACGGTCGACCTTTATGGCCCATAAGTGATTCGTTTCGAATGGGCCTTCGCCGTCGGGGTGAACTGTCGGAAGGACTGGGTGCTGACGCTATTTCCCGCCAAGATGGGCTCAATTACCCGGAAAAGACATGAACTTTCGATTTAAGGCCGTTGTTCGTCTTGTGCGCCGCGCCGCCGTGGTCGCTGGCATGGGTTTTTGCGGCTTCGCCCTGGCACAGGCGCGGCCTGAAACGGTGGCTTCCGGCCTCGAGAACCCTTGGGGCGTGAGCTTTCTGCCGGGTGGCCGCTATGTCGTGACCGAACGCCCCGGGCGCCTGAGGTTGGTTGGCGCGGACGGCAAGATCGGCGCCCCCATTGCAGGCTTACCCCCCATCGCGGCGGGCGGCCAGGGCGGTTTGCTCGATGTGCTGGCGGACTCGGGCTTCGAGAAGAACCGCACGCTGTACTTCTGCTTCTCCGAACCCGAGGCCGGTGGTTCAAGCAACAGCACCGCGCTGGCGAGCACGCAACTCTCGGCCGACGGCGCCCGGCTCGAGAACCTGAAGATCATCTTCAGCCAGAAGCCCAAGGCGGCAAGTCGCCTGCACTTCGGCTGCCGCATCGTCGAGGCGCGCGACGGCACGCTGTTTCTCACGCTGGGCGAACGCTTCAGCCGGAAAGAAGACGCGCAAAAGCTCGACAACCACCTGGGCAAGGTGGTGCGCATCAACAAGGACGGCTCGGTGCCGAAGGACAACCCCTTCGTCGGCAAGGCAGGCGCGCTGCCCGAGATCTGGAGCTACGGCCACCGAAACGGGCAAGGCGCTGCGCTCGCGCCCGACGGCCGCTTCTGGATGACCGAGCATGGCCCGCAGGGCGGCGACGAAATCAACATCCCGCAGGCCGGCCGCAACTACGGCTGGCCGGTGATCACCTACGGCGAGAACTACGGCGGCGGGAAGATCGGCGACGGCATCACGGCCAAGGACGGCATGGAGCAGCCGCTGCATTACTGGGTGCCGTCGATCGCGACATCGGGCATGGCGTTCCTGACGAGCGACCGCTACGGCACCGCCTGGAAGGGCAACCTCTTCGTGGGCTCGCTGAAGTTCGGCTACCTCGATCGCATCGAACTGAAGGACGGCAAGGTGGTCGCCGAGCACAAGCTGCTGGCAGACGGCCGGGCACGCATCCGTGACGTGAGGCAGGGGCCGGATGGCCTGCTCTATGTGTTGACGGACGAGGCCGACGGCAAGCTGCTGCGCCTGCGTCCGAACTGAGGGGCCGTTTCAGCCGGGGCAGCCCGGCAGCGGCAGGGTCGGCAGCATGCGGCGCCAGAGCCGCGTCCACTCGGGCCAGTCGTGGCCGCCTTCCGTCGTGAAGACGCGATCCGCTGGCAGCGCCGCCGCCAGCAGCCGGTGGCTGAAGGCAAAGCGGTCGTCGATCGCGTACCCGAGATAGAGCGGTGGCCGTGCGCCGAAGGTGGCGGTGGTGCCGACGTAGCCGCGCAGCCATTGCCAGAGCTGTGTTTCGTTCGGCGTGCGTGGGTCGTTGCCGGGCGGATCGCTCACCGGCCCGGTCCAGCGGGCGATCCCGCCGGCATTGGCGATGTCGGTGCTGAGTCCGCGTTCTCCGAGATAGGGCGCAAGGGTGACGAGGCCCGCGAGTTCGCCGGGGTGGGTCTGCGCGTAGAGCAGCCCGCCGAAGCCGCCGACCGAGATGCCGACGATCCAGATCGACTTGTAGCCTTGGCTGCGCGCCGGTGCCATCACGTCCTGGCTCAAGCGCTCGAGGATGGTCTTGCTGTTGTAGTAGCCGAGATGGGCGTCGACCCGCATCACGTCCACCGCGAGCCTGTTGTCGTTCAGGGCGCTGACGAAGCCTTCGCGCACGAACTCGTCGGGGTGCGAGTAGGCGCCGGGCAGCATCACGACGAGCGTGTCGGCGTTCGGTGTGCAGGTGCTTTTTTCGAGTGTGGTCTCCAGCGGCGCCTTGGCCGTGCGCAGGCCGCCGCACCCGGTGGCTAGCAGCGCAGCGCAAAGAGCAGCCAGAAGAATCTGCATCCGCCGGAGTCTAGGCGCGCCGCGAGGCCGGCAGGTCGACCATCACCGGCTGGCCGGGCGTGGTGCAGCCGGTGTCGCAGCATTTGCCGGGCTGGCGGTTCTTCGTGATGGCGCGTGCCGGATCGTGCGGCGCCGCGGCGGGCGATCCGTCCGCCGCAATGCCGCGTTCCAGGATGCGCTCGACCAGCTCGACCTTGGAGCCCACCGGGTAGTTGCGCCAGATCTCCTGCTTCATCGCCGCCGGCGAGCCGCCGCCATGCAGGCTGATCACGCTGTACCAGCCGCCCTGGTAGCCGGCCGTGAGGTCTTCGATGAAGCGGGCCGTCTCGATGCGCTGCTCGTAGGGAATCGCCGGGTTGGCGCGCAGCACGTCCGAGAGGCGTGCTGCGGTCTCGGGGTTGTGGTCTTCGTCGGGGCCGGGCAGGGTGACGATGAGCCCGCCGCTCACGTAGTGCGCGATGCGGTGCATGTCGTAGATCTTCGTGGCCAGCAGCAGCTTGCCGATGTTGCTGAACACCGGGTCGGGCATGAAGACTTCGCAGTGCGCGTCGGCCTTGCCGTAGACGCTGGCGGCCACGCCGCAGGCGAAGAAGCTCTCGGTGATGGTGATGAGTTCGACCATCTGCTCGCGCAGGTGGCTTTCCTTGCCGGGGTCGAAGCCGTTGGCCTCGCACATCAGCGCGCCGGCACCGATCAGGAGGTCGCCGAAACCGGCGCGCGCGCCGATGCAGCTGTGGCGATGGTGCGTGGCGTAGCTGTAGGTGAGGTGGCCGGAGTGCTCCCATTCGCCGGCGTAGAACACGCGCTCCCACGGCACGAAGACGCGGTCGAACATGCACACGCCGGTGCTCTGGCCGTACTTGCGGCTGAAGAGGGCGTCGCCGTGTTCGAGCTTTTCGCCGGGGCGGCCGGCCGGTCGGGCGACGATGGTGAGGCCGGGCGCATCGAGCGGCACGGCGCAGCAGACGGCGAAGTCGGCGTCTTCGCGGCCCATGTTGCGGCAGGGCATGACGAGCAGTTCGTGCACATAAGGCGCGCCGGTCACGATGGCCTTCGTGCCCGAGATGACGATGCCGCGCGCATTGCGCTCGACCACGTGCAGGTAGCTGTCGACGTTCGCCTGCTCGTGCGGCCGGCGGCTGCGGTCGCCCTTGGCGTCGGTCATGGCGACGCCCAGGGTCAGGTCCTGGTCTTGCACGCGGTGCAGGTACTCGTGGAAGCGCGCGGTGTGCTCGGTGCTGCCGCGCGCGTCGTCGATGCGCGCCGACACCTGAGCGATGGCATTGAGCGCGTCGTGCGTCAGGTAGCGCTGGGCGCAGCCGGTTTCCTGGCAGACCAGCCGCACGGCCTCCAGCTTGTTGAGCAGGTCGCCCGAGCTGGTGTCGATGTGCGAGAGCCGGTTCACCCGCTTGCCGCTGGTGTGCTGCACGGCGGTCATCAGGGGCTCGTACTCGGCCTTCAAGGCGTAGTCGTAGGTGAGGGCGATGGCATTGATGCCGGGCTGGAACGCGGCTTCGTCGGCCACGCTGTCGACGCGGCGGCCATCGACGAACACGTTGGGGCTGTAGCGGCGCAGCGATTCGCGGTAGTCGGCGCCGGACATGAGGGCGGCGGGGAGCGGGGCGTTCATCGTTTGTCTCCGTGCTTTTTTGATCGTCGTCGCAAATATTTGAACACTGTTCATTTTTTATATCAATGTTAAAAAATATGAACTAGAACGTAATCCGAGACTTATAGTGCCGCCCATGCACGCCAAGCTCCAACGCCGCCAGGCCCTCATCGACGCCCGCCGTGCCCTGGTGCTCGACGCTGCCCGCACGGTGTTTTCGGATGCGGGGATCGAGGACGCGAGCATCCGGGAGATCGCGAAGAAGGCCGGCTACACGCCGGGCGCCATCTATTCGTACTTCGAGAGCAAGGAAGCGATCTATGCCGCGCTGCTCGACGAATCGCTGATGCGCCTGCAGGCCGCCGTGGCCGAGGCGAAGGTGTCCAAGTCCCGGCCGGACAAGACCCTGGCCTCCAAGGCGCAGGCCTGGTTCGACTTCTATGCGGCGAACCCGCGCGACCTCGACCTCGGTTTCTATCTGGTGCACGGCATGCGCCCCCGTGGGCTGACCAGCGAGCTGGACCACGAACTGAACGACCGCCTCTACGACGCGCTGCGCCCCTGCGAAGGCGCACTGCTGGCCATGGGCCTGGGCGACGCCCTCGCGCTGCAGGAAAACACGGCGCTCTTCGCGCACGGCGTCGGCCTGCTGCTGATGCAGCACACCGGCCGCATCCGGATGTTTCGGCAGTCGGCCGATGCCTTGTTCAAGACCTATCTGGCGCAACTGACGCAGCGTTCCGCCGCCCCGGCGATGAATGAAGATGCCGGCGAGCCGGTCGAGGCAGGCCAACCCGATCTTTTCGGTGGTACGGTTCAGCCCAATTCAACCGATACCTGAAAGATACCGTTCATGCTGCTCGACGCCTCGCTCTCCCAACTCGTTCTGGTCGACTACCAGGCGCGGCTGATGCCGGCGATCTTCGAGAGCGAAGCGGTCGCGCAGAACGCGGTGCGGCTGGGCAAGCTGGCGCGGCTGTTCGAGGTGCCGGTGTTCGGCACCGAGCACAACCCATCCAAGCTGGGCGAGAACGTGCCCGACATCCGCGCGCTGTGCCAGCGCACCTTGCCGAAGATGCATTTCAGCGGCGTGGAAGAGGGCCTGGGCGAATGGCTGCGCGTGCCGGCCAAGGCGCCGCAGGGCAACGCCCGCAGCCTGCCCAAGCATCTGCAGAAGCCGGCCGCCGCGGCCGAAGAACGCAACACCATCGTGATCGCCGGCTGCGAAGCCCACGTCTGCTTGCTGCAGACCGCGCTCGACCTGCTCGAAGAAGAATTCGAAGTCTGGGTCGTCACCGACGCCTGCGGCTCGCGCACCGAGCGCAATCGGGACGCCGCCTTCGACCGGCTGGCTGGCGCCGGTGCCGAACTCGTGACGACCGAGATGGTCGCCTTCGAGTGGCTGCGCACCGCGGAACACCCCGCGTTTCCTGAGGTTCTCGCGCTGGTTCGATAGCCGGGTCGCGGCTGCCGGGCAGGGCGCGGCCGGATTGTTCCGGTCGTCAGCTTGCTGCAAGATCGGCCTCCATAATTATGAATTCAGTTTTGGCGAGACTGCCGAAGCCGGACGAATAACAGGAGACAAACCGAGATGAGCCGCTACGAAGAGTTTTATCGCCAGTCCATCGACGCGCCCGAGGCCTTCTGGGCCGAGCAGGCGAAGCTGATCGACTGGCAGACCCCCGCAGAGCAGATCCTCGACGCCAGCCAGCCGCCGTTCGCGCGCTGGTTCGTCGGTGGCACCACCAACCTGTGCCACAACGCGGTCGACCGGCATCTGGCTGCGCGCGGCGACCAGCCGGCACTGATCTTCGTTTCCACCGAGACCGGCGTCGAGAAGAGCTACAGCTTCAAGGAGCTGCACGCCGAGGTGCAGCGCACCGCCGCCAGCCTGATCGAGCTCGGCGTGGGGAAGGGCGATCGCGTACTGATCTATATGCCGATGATTCCCGAGGCCGCCTTCGCGATGCTGGCCTGCGCGCGCATCGGCGCGATCCATTGCGTGGTGTTCGGCGGCTTCGCGAGCGGTTCGCTCGCCACGCGCATCGAGGACGCCGAGCCCAAGGTCGTCGTGAGCGCCGATGCCGGCTCGCGCGGCGGCAAGGTCATCGCGTACAAGCCGCTGCTGGACGAGGCGATCCGCCTGTCGAAGTACAAGCCGGCCGCCGTGCTCCTGACCGACCGCGGCCTCGCACCCATGGACCTGACCGCCGGCCGCGACCACCTGGCCAGCGAACTGCGGCAGAAGCACATCGATGCGCAAGTGCTCTGCACGTGGCTCGCCTCGACCGACATCAGCTACACCATCTACACGAGCGGCACCACCGGCAAGCCCAAGGGTGTGCAGCGCGACGTGGGCGGCTATGCCGTGGCGCTGGCCGCGAGCATGAAGCACATCTTCGACGGCCGGCCCGGCGAAACGTATTTCTCGACCAGCGACATCGGCTGGGTCGTGGGCCACAGCTACATCGTCTACGGCCCGCTGATTGCCGGCATGGCGACCATCATGTACGAGGGCCTGCCGACCCAGGGCATCGACCAGCAGCCCGACGGCGGCATCTGGTGGCGCCTGGTCGAGAAGTACAAGGTGACGGTGATGTTCAGCGCGCCCACCGCGGTGCGCGTGCTCAAGAAGCAGGACCCCGCGCTGCTGAAGAAGTACGACCTCTCGACCCTGCGTGCGCTGTTCCTCGCAGGCGAGCCGCTCGACGAGCCGACCGCGCGCTGGATCAGCGAGGGCCTGGGCGTGCCGATCATCGACAACTATTGGCAGACCGAATCGGGCTGGCCGATGATCACCATCGCCAACGGCGTCGAGGCCAAGCCGAGCAAGTTCGGCAGCCCGGGGATTCCGATGTATGGCTACCGCATCAAGATCCTGCATGAATCGACCGGTGAGGAACTCACGGCGCCGAATGAGAAGGGCGTGGTCGTGGTAGACGGCCCGACCCCGCCTGGCTTCATGCAGACCGTGTGGAAGGACGACGCGCGCTTCATTAACACCTACTGGAAGAGCGTGCCCGGCAAGATGGTCTATTCGACCTTTGACTGGGGCATCCGCGATGCGGACGGCTACTTCTACATCCTCGGCCGCACCGACGACGTGATCAACGTCGCGGGGCACCGGCTCGGCACGCGCGAGATCGAGGAGAGCATCTCGGGCCATGCCAACGTGGCCGAGGTCGCGGTGGTCGGCGTGGCCGATGCGCTCAAGGGACAGGTGGCGATGGCCTTCGTCGTCCCGAAGGACGGCCGCGCCGTGACCGACGCCGATGCGGCGCTGAAGCTCGAAGGCGAGATCATGGAAGTGGTGGCCGATCAGCTCGGTGCCCTTGCAAGACCCGCCCGCGTGCGCTTCGTCTCGGGGCTGCCCAAGACCCGCAGCGGAAAATTGCTGCGCCGCGCCATCCAGGCCGTCTGCGAGCAGCGCGACCCGGGCGACCTGACCACCATCGACGACCCCGCCACGCTGCAGCAGATCAAACAGCTGCTTTCTTTGTCCTGAGTGAGGGTTGCGGGCCTTGCGAAGCTGCGGCCGGCCGTCATATGGTTGACGTGGCACAATGCCAAGGTACTCAGGCCCTTCCCCAGCCACAGTCGCATCCGCCAATCGGTCCAGCCGTGTCGCGGAAGGTTTCTTAACCAGCTAGTGCTTCCTTCAGGGAAGCGAAGGTCAGCGGATCATGAGCGATTCATCGACGCCATCGGCGTACAGCGCCTATCAAGGCAACACTTATCTCTTCGGCGGCAATGCGCCCTATGTCGAAGAGATGTACGAAAACTACCTCTCCAATCCCGGCAGCGTTCCCGACAACTGGCGTTCGTACTTCGACGCCCTGCAGAACGTTCCCGCGGCCGACGGCACCAACACCCGCGACGTCCCGCACCTGCCGGTCATCAACGCTTTCGCCGAGCGCGCGAAGCAGGGCACGACCAAGGTCGTGCAGGCCAGCGGCGCCGACTCCGAACTCGGCCGCAAGCGCACCTCCGTCCAGCAGCTGATCGCCGCCTACCGCAACGTCGGCGCACGCTGGGCCGACCTCGATCCCCTCAAGCGCGCCGAGCGCCCGGCCATTCCGGAGCTCGAGCCCTCGTTCTACGGCTTCGCCGATGCCGACCTCGAGACGGTGTTCAACACCAGCAACACCTTCTTCGGCAAGGAGACCATGTCGCTGCGCGACCTGCTCAATGCCTTGCGCGAAACGTACTGCGGCACGATGGGCGCCGAGTACATGTACACCACCGACCAGAACCACAAGCGCTGGTGGCAGCAGAAGCTCGAAAGCGCGCGCACCAACCCGAAGCTGAGCGCAGAGCAGAAGAAGCACGTGCTCAACCGTCTGACCGCGGCCGAAGGCCTCGAGCGCTTCCTGCACACCAAGTACGTCGGCCAGAAGCGCTTCTCGCTCGAAGGCGGCGAGAGCTTCATCGTCTCGATGGACGAGCTGATCACCCAGGCCGGCGCCAAGGGCGTGCAGGAAATCGTGATCGGCATGGCCCACCGCGGCCGCCTGAACGTGCTGGTCAATTCGCTCGGCAAGATGCCGGCCGACCTGTTCGCCGAGTTCGACCACACCGCCCCCGAAGAATTGCCCAGCGGCGACGTCAAGTACCACCAGGGCTTCAGCTCGGACGTGACCACCCCCGGCGGCCCGGTGCACCTGAGCCTCGCGTTCAATCCCTCGCACCTTGAGATCGTGAACCCCGTGGTCGAAGGCTCGGTGCGCGCCCGCATGGACCGCCGCGCCGACCCGCTGGGCAAGCAGGTGCTGCCCGTGATCGTGCACGGCGACGCCGCCTTCGCAGGCCAGGGCGTCGTGATGGAAACGCTGGCGCTGGCCGAAACCCGTGGCTATTCCACGGGCGGCACGGTGCACATCGTCATCAACAACCAGATCGGCTTCACCACCAGCGACCCGCGCGACAGCCGCTCGACGCTATATTGCACCGACATCGTCAAGATGGTCGATGCACCGGTGCTGCACGTGAACGGCGACGACCCCGAAGCCGTGGTGCTCGCCACCCAGCTCGCGCTGGAATTCCGCATGGAATTCCAGAAGGACGTGGTCGTGGACATCATCTGCTTCCGCAAGTTGGGCCACAACGAGCAGGACACCCCCTCGCTCACCCAGCCGCTGATGTACAAGAAGATCGCCCAGCACCCCGGCACGCGCAAGCTGTACGCCGACAAGCTGGCCGCTCAGGGCCTGGGCGACACGCTCGGCGACGACATGGTCAAGGCGCAGCGCGCCGCTTTCGACGAAGGCAAGAACACCGTCGATCCGGTGCTCACCAACTTCAAGAGCAAGTACGCCGTCGACTGGAGCCCGTACCTCAACAAGAAGTGGACCGACGCCGGCGACACCGCCATTCCGTCGTCCGAGTGGAAGCGCCTGGCCGAGAAGATCACCACGGTGCCGGCCGGCTTCACGGTGCACCCGCTCGTGAAGAAGGTGCTGGACGACCGCGCCGCCATGGGCCGCGGCGACGTCAACGTCGACTGGGGCATGGGCGAGCACATGGCCTTCGCCTCGCTGGTGGCCAGCGGCTACCCGGTGCGCCTGTCGGGCGAAGACTCGGGCCGCGGCACGTTCACGCACCGCCACGCCGTGCTGCACGACCAGAACCGCGAGAAGTTCGACACCGGCACCTTCACGCCGCTGCAGAACGTGGCTGAAAACCAGGCGCCGTTCGTCGTCATCGACTCGATCCTGTCGGAAGAGGCCGTGCTCGCGTTCGAATACGGCTACGCCTCGAACGATCCGAACACGCTCGTCATCTGGGAAGCCCAGTTCGGCGACTTCGTGAACGGCGCGCAGGTGGTGATCGACCAGTTCATCGCTTCGGGCGAAGTGAAGTGGGGCCGCGTCAACGGCTTGACCATGATGCTGCCGCACGGCTACGAAGGACAGGGCCCCGAGCACAGCTCGGCACGCCTGGAGCGCTTCATGCAGCTGAGCGCCGACACCAACATGCAGGTGGTGCAGCCCACCACGGCCAGCCAGATCTTCCACGTGCTGCGCCGCCAGATGGTGCGCAACCTGCGCAAGCCCCTGATCATCATGACGCCCAAGTCGCTGCTGCGGAACAAGGACGCGACCTCGCCGCTGTCCGAGTTCACCAAGGGCAGCTTCCAGACCGTCATTCCCGACAGCAAGGGCCTGAAGGCCGAGAAGGTCAAGCGCCTGATCGCCTGCTCGGGCAAGGTCTACTACGACCTGGCCAAGAAGCGCGAAGAGCAGGGCAGCGACGACGTGGCGATCATCCGCGTCGAGCAGCTCTATCCGTTCCCGCACAAGGCCTTTGCCGCCGAGATCAAGAAGTACCCGAACCTCGCCGACGTGGTGTGGTGCCAGGACGAACCGCAGAACCAGGGCGCCTGGTTCTTCGTGCAGCACTACATCCACGAAAACATGCAGGACGGCCAGAAGCTCGGCTACTCCGGCCGTGCCGCTTCGGCATCGCCGGCGGTCGGGTACTCGCACCTGCACCAGGAACAGCAGAAGGCGCTCGTCGATGGCGCATTTGGCAAGCTCAAGGGCTTCGTGCTGACCAAGTAATCCAAGTCTCTTTTCACACGAACACCCTCAAGAAAAACACGGAGCAATCTCCAAATGTCTATCGTAGAAGTCAAAGTCCCCCAGCTTTCCGAATCCGTGGCCGAAGCCACCATGCTCACCTGGAAGAAGAAGGCCGGCGACGCCGTCGCCGTCGATGAAATCCTGATCGAGATCGAGACCGACAAGGTCGTGCTGGAAGTGCCCGCGCCCTCGGCTGGCGTGCTGGCCGAAATCGTGCAGCCCGATGGCGCCACCGTGGTGGCCGACCAGCTGATCGCCAAGATCGACACCGAAGGCAAGGCCAGCGCCGCTGCCCCGGCTGCAGCACCCGCTGCCGCTGCGCCGGCTGCTGCCGCGCCTGCTCCGGCAGCCGCTGCCGCCGCCACCGGGGGTTCGAAGTCCGACGTTGCCATGCCCGCCGCCGCCAAGCTGCTGGCCGACAACAACTTGAAGACCGGCGACGTGGCCGGTACCGGCAAGGACGGCCGCGTCACCAAGGGCGACGTGCTCGGCGCCGTGGCTTCGGGCGCCAAGCCCGCGGCTGCCGCCATTCCCGCACCGGCTGCCAAACCCGCACTGCCGCAGGTCGCCTCACCGGTGGGTTCGTCCGACCTGGGCGAGCGCCCCGAGCAGCGCGTGCCGATGAGCCGCCTGCGCGCCCGCATTGCCGAGCGCCTGATCCAGTCGCAATCGACCAACGCGATCCTGACGACCTTCAACGAAGTGAACATGGCGCCCGTCATGGAACTGCGCAAGCGCTTCCAGGACAGCTTCACCAAGGAACACGGCGTGAAGCTGGGCTTCATGTCCTTCTTCGTGAAGGCCGCCGTGCACGCGCTCAAGAAGTACCCGGTGATCAACGCGTCGGTCGACGGCAACGACATCCTGTACCACGGCTATTTCGACATCGGCATCGCCGTCGGTTCGCCGCGCGGCCTGGTGGTGCCGATCCTGCGCAACGCTGACCAGATGAGCTTTGCCGACATCGAGAAGAAGATCGCCGAGTACGGCAAGAAGGCACAGGACGGCAAGCTGGGCATCGAAGAGATGACCGGCGGCACCTTCTCCATCTCGAACGGCGGCACCTTCGGTTCGATGCTCTCGACGCCGATCATCAACCCGCCCCAGTCGGCCATCCTCGGCGTGCACGCCACCAAGGACCGCGCTGTCGTGGAGAACGGCCAGATCGTCATCCGCCCGATGAACTACCTGGCCATGAGCTACGACCACCGCATCATCGACGGCCGCGAAGCCGTGCTGGGCCTGGTCGCCATGAAGGAAGCGCTGGAAGATCCGTCGCGCCTCTTGTTCGACATCTGATCCACGCGCGCTGCCGATGGAGTGGTATTGCAAGCCTTTCGACGCGCTGACCGCGCGCGAGGTCTACGCGATTCTGTCGGCGCGCAGCGAAGTCTTTGTCGTGGAGCAGCGCTGCGTGTACCTCGATCCGGACGGCAAGGACGCGCAGGCGCACCACCTCTTCGCGCTGGACGATGGCGCAGAGGGACGGCCGCAGGTGGCTGCATACCTGCGGCTCCTGCCGCCGGGCGTGTCGTACGAGGAAGCCTCGATCGGACGCGTCCTGACGGGCGCTGCATACCGTGGCCAGGGCCTCGGGCAGGAGCTCCTGAGCCGAGGTCTCGTGCATGCGAACGGGTTCTGGCCGAATGCCGCGCTCCGGATCGGCGCGCAGGCGTACCTGCAGAGGTTGTATGAGTCGGCGGGCTTTGCCACAGTGGGCGAGCCCTACGACGAAGACGGGATACCGCACATCGAGATGGTGCGGAACGTTCATCACTAAATTTTCGGAAATCAAATGACCACCAAACAATTCGATGTCGTCGTGATCGGCGGCGGCCCCGGCGGCTACATCGCCGCGATCCGTGCGGCGCAACTGGGCTTCAACGTGGCCTGTATCGACGAGTGGAAGAACGCCAAGGGCGGTCCCGCGCTCGGCGGCACCTGCACGAACGTAGGCTGCATTCCTTCGAAGGCGCTGCTGCAATCGTCGGAGCACTTCGAGCACGCCGGCCACGGCTTTGCGGACCACGGCATCAAGGTGTCGGGCCTCGCGCTCGACATCGACAAGATGCTGGCCCGCAAGGACCAGGTCGTGAAGCAGAACAACGACGGCATCACCTACCTGTTCAAGAAGAACAAGATCACGTCGTTCCACGGCCGTGGCTCGTTCGTGAAGGCCGCCGAAGGCGGCTACGAGATCAAGGTGGCGGGCGCCGCCGAGGAAACCATCGTCGGCAAGCACATCATCGTGGCCACGGGCTCCAACGCCCGCGCGCTGCCGGGTGCGGCCTTCGACGAAGAGAACATCCTCTCGAACGACGGCGCGCTGCGCATCGGCGCTGTGCCCAAGAAGCTCGCGCTGATCGGCTCGGGCGTGATCGGCCTGGAAATGGGCTCGGTCTGGCGCCGTCTCGGCTCGGAAGTGACGGTGCTCGAAGCACTGCCCACGTTCCTGGGTGCGGTGGACGAGCAGATTGCCAAGGAAGCCAAGAAGGCGTTCGACAAGCAGGGCCTGAAGATCGAACTGGGCGTGAAGGTCGGCGAGATCAAGTCGGGCAAGAAGGGCGTCTCGATTGCCTGGACCAACGCCAAGGGCGAAGCCCAGGTGCTGGACGTCGACAAGCTGATTGTGTCGATCGGCCGCGTGCCCAACACCATCGGCCTGGCCGCCGATGCCGTGGGCCTGGCGCTCGACGAGCGCGGTGCCATCACCGTGGACGGAGACTGCAAGACGAACCTGCCCAACGTGTGGGCGATCGGCGACGTGGTGCGCGGCCCGATGCTCGCGCACAAGGCCGAGGAAGAGGGCGTTGCCGTGGCCGAGCGCATTGCCGGCCAGCATGGTCACGTCAACTTCAACACGATCCCGTGGGTGATCTACACGCACCCCGAAATCGCGTGGGTCGGCCAGACCGAGCAGCAGCTCAAGGCCGAAGGCCGCGCCTACAAGGCCGGCACCTTCCCGTTCCTCGCGAACGGCCGCGCACGCGCGCTGGGCGACACGACCGGCATGGTCAAGTTCCTGGCCGATGCCGCGACCGACGAGATCCTGGGCGTGCACATGGTGGGCCCGCAGGTCAGCGAACTGATCTCCGAAGCCGTGGTGGCCATGGAGTTCAAGGCGAGCGCCGAGGACATCGCGCGCATCTGCCACGCGCACCCGTCGCTGTCGGAAGCCACGAAGGAAGCCGCCCTGGCGGTGGACAAGCGCACACTCAACTTCTGATGCGCTGATCCCTTGGCCAGCGTCAAAGAGGCTTACGAAAAGGAGCTCGCCGCGCGCGGGTTCCACAGCGATCCCGCGCAACTGCACGCCGTGGAGGCGCTGGATCGCTGCGCGAACGAATGGGCGGAGTACAAGGCCCAGCGTTCGAATGCGCTGAAGAAGTTCATCAACCGGCCCGAGCTGCCGCGTGGCGTCTACATGTACGGTGGCGTCGGGCGGGGCAAGAGCTTCCTGATGGACCTGTTCTTCAACGCGGTGCCGCTGCGCCGCAAGACGCGGCTGCACTTCCACGAGTTCATGCGCGAGGTGCACCGTGAATTGCGCGAACTGCAGGGCACGGTCAACCCGCTCGACGAGCTGGGGCTGCGCATCTCCAGGCGCTACAAGCTGATCTGCTTCGACGAGTTCCACGTGGCGGACATCACCGACGCGATGATTCTTCATCGGCTGCTGGTGTCGCTGTTCGAGAACGGCGTGGGCTTCGTCACCACCTCCAATTTCAAGCCCGACGACCTGTATCCCGGCGGGCTGCATCGCGACCGCATCCTGCCTGCGATCGCGCTGCTCAACGAGAAGCTCGAAGTGCTGAGCGTGGACAACGGCACCGACTACCGGCGCCGCACGCTCGAGCAATTGCGCATGTACCTCACGCCGAACGACGCGTCGGCCGAGAAGGAAATGCGCAAGGCCTTCGACAAGCTGGCCGAGACGGCCGACGAGAACCCGGTGCTGCACATCGAGGCGCGCGAGATCCGCGCGCGGCGCAAGGCCGGCGGCGTGGTCTGGTTCGACTTCAAGACGCTCTGCGGCGGACCGCGTTCGCAGAACGACTACCTGGAGATCGCCAGCCAGTTCCACACCGTGCTCTTGTCCGACGTGCCGCACATGCCGGTGCGCATGGCCTCGGAGGCACGCCGTTTCACCTGGCTGGTCGACGTCTTGTACGACCGGCGCGTGAAGCTCATCATGTCGGCCGAGGTTCCGCCCGAGGCGTTGTACACCGAGGGTCCGCTGGCGCACGAGTTTCCGCGCACGGTCTCCCGGCTCACCGAAATGCAGTCGAGCGAGTTCCTCTCCCTGGAACGCCGCATCGTCGATACCCGACTCACATGAAAAAAATCGCCCTTGCCTTGCTGATGACCTTGGCCAGCCTTCCGCTCTGGGCGCAGTCGAATGCCGCGGCCGGCAACGCCAACCTCGAAGCCGAACGCGGCCGACTGTCCGCCGAGCGCGAAGCGATCGAAGCGCGCTTCGTCCAGGAGCGGGCGGTCTGCTACAAGAAGTTTGCGGTCGAAGACTGCCTGCGCGAAAGCCGTGGCCGGCGGCGCACGGAGCTCGACAGCATCAAGCGCCAGGAAACGGCCATCAACGACATCCAGCGCCAGCGCGCCGGTGCGGCGGAACAGCAGAAGCTCGACCAGAAGGCCGCCACGCAGCGTCCGGCGGACACCCAGGACAAGCGCGACCAGTCGGCCAAGGAGCAGAAGGACCGCGAACAGCGCGCTGCCGACCATGCCACCAGCCGGGCCGCCACCGCGGGCGAAGCCGCCGAGCGCCAGAAGCAGTTCGACGACAAGCAGAAGGCGCATGCCGACACCCAAGCCAAGGCTGCTCAGCGCCGCGCCGAGGGGCCCGCCGAAGCGGAGCGTTTTGCAGAAAAGCAGCGCAAGGCGGAAGAGCACAAGGCGAGCCGCGAGCGTCAGAACGCCAACCGCTCCAAGCCGCGCGGCGCACCGCTGCCGCCGGCGGCGGCGCCCGCGTCATCGCCGGCGCGCTGAAGGCGCGCGGCGGCGATCAGGCCGTTGCGGTGGCGGCCGTTGCCGTTGTCGGCAACGGATCGAGCTTCAGCACGGCGATCGAGATGTTGTCACCCGTGCCGCGGGCCCGGCGGCGCGCTTCCCCCACCAGGATCTCGACCGCATCGCGCGGCGGCTGCGCGTACAGCACGCTTGCGAGCTCCGCGGGGCTGAAGTAGTGCCAGAGCCCGTCGCTGCACGCCATCAGCAGGTCGCCCGGCTGCATCTTCGGGATGTAGTGCGGGTCGATGGGCGGCGGCGTCGTGGCCATGCCCAGGCAGCCGAGCAGGATGTTGCCCTGGGGATGCACATTGGCCTCGGCCTCGCTGATCTGGCCACGGTCGACCAGCGCCTGCACATACGAATGGTCGCGCGTGCGCTTGACCAGTTGCCCGTCTCGGAAGTGATAGATGCGCGAGTCGCCCGCATGAATCCAGGCGCAATCGCCCTTGGGGTTCATGAGGAACGCCGCCAGCGTGCTGTGCGGCTCCTGCTCGCTGGAGATCGCGGTGAGCTTGATGACCGTGTGCGCGTCGTCGAGCAACTGGCGCAGGATGGCCTCGGGGTCGTCGCGGTCGGGGTGGTAGCGGGTGAAGAGCTGGCGTGCCGTCATCAGCACCTGGTCGGAGGCCTTGCGGCCCCCGCTGCGGCCGCCCATGCCATCGGCGATGACGCCAAGGACACAGCCCGGCGTGCGCGGATGGCTCATCATCAACACCTGGTCCTGTTGATAGGGGCGGTCTCCCTTGTGGAGTCCGGTGGCGGCGGCAAGTCGAAAGCCTTGGGTCATGAGCACATGTGCGCCAAAGGCGCGCTTCCTGTCTTCTCGTAAATTCGTATCAGGACGTATTATCGAATGAACATGCGCCGCGCCAACCCTGCGTTCGCACACCCACCGTTGGACTCCAATCTCCACTCCCTTTCCCGCCAGCTGATCGAACTGCGCATCGAGCACGCCGATCTCGATGCCACCATCGACCGATTGGCCGAAGCCTCGCCGCAAGACGAGCTCCTGCTGCGGCGCCTGAAGAAGCGCCGTCTCGCGCTGCGCGACCAGATCACGCGCGTGGAGAACATGCTCGATCCGAGAGAGCCCGCGTGACCGAGACGCTCGAGGACAAGGTGCGCGACGCGTTCGCGCAGGGCGGGGTGCTTTCGCATGCCGCCGATCAGTTCCGCGAACGCTCGGGCCAGACCGACATGGCCATGGCGGTGGCCCGCACCATCGACCAGGGCGGCGTGCTGGTGGTCGAGGCCGGCACCGGCGTCGGCAAGACTTTCTCGTACCTCGTGCCGGCGCTGCTGAGCGGTGAGCGCGTGTTGCTGTCGACTGCGACCAAGACGTTGCAGGATCAGCTGTTCGGTCGCGATCTGCCGAGGCTGGTCGAGGCCTTCGGCCTGCCGGTGCGCACGGCACTCTTGAAGGGGCGCGGCAGCTACCTGTGTCTGCACCGGCTCGACACGGCGCGCCACGACGCTTCCTTGCCCGAACGCGGCAGCCTGCGAACGCTCGCCAAGATCGAGCAATGGTCCAAGGCCACGCGCACCGGCGACCTGGCCGAGCTGCCGGGGCTCGACGAGCGCTCGCCGCTCATTCCGCTGATCACGTCCACACGCGAGAACTGCCTGGGCGCGCAGTGCCCGCAGTTCAAGCCCTGCCACGTGAATCTGGCGCGGCGCGAGGCGCTGGCGGCCGACATCGTGGTCATCAACCATCACCTGTTCTTTGCCGATCTCGCGGTGCGCGAGACCGGCATGGCCGAGTTGCTGCCGAGCGTGAGCGTGGTGGTGTTCGACGAAGCGCATCAGCTCAACGAAACTGGCGTGCAATTTCTCGGCGCGCAACTGGGCAGCGGCCAGGCGCTCGATTTCGCACGCGACATGCTGGGCGCCGGCCTGCAGCATGCGCGCGGGCTGGTCGATTGGCAGCAACTGGTGGCGGCGGTCGAGCGGGCTGCGCGCGAGCTGCGGCTCGTGGTCGGCAAGCAATGGCCCGGCGCCAAGCTGCGCTGGCTGGGCGAGTCGCCGGAGGGCGTCGATCCGGGGGCTTGGCAGAGGTCGCTCGAGGATCTGCAGCATTCGTTCGAACTCGCAGCCGAAGGGCTCGATACCGTCAGCGAGATTTCTCCCGACTTCGTGCGCCTGCACGAGCGGGCGCAGCAGCTCGCCAAGCGCTCGGCGCGCTTCGCACTGCCGTGTGCGGTCGATTCGGTGCGCTGGGTGGACGTGGGCTCGCAGCTGCGGCTGATCGAATCGCCACTCGACATTGCCGAGGCGATGCGCAAGCGCGTGCTCAAGATCAGCGATCCGGAAGACGGCGACGACAGCGACACCGACGCGTACGGCGAGCGCCCTCCGGCACAAGAGCGGGAACACGACCGCCGGGCCTGGGTCTTCACCTCCGCCACGCTGGGCGACGAGCCGACGCTGCGCTGGTTCACCGAGCCCTGCGGCTTGGGCGATGCCGAGGTGCTGCGCGTGCAGAGCCCGTTCGACTACGCCTCGCAAGCGGCGCTCTACGTGCCGCGCGTTTTTCCGAAACCCAACGACGCTTCGCACAGTGCGAAGGTCGCGCAACTGGCCGCACGCGGTGCCGCCGAGCTTGGCGGGCGCACGCTGGTGCTGACGACCACGCTGCGCGCATTGCGCACCATCGGTGATGCGATGAAGCAGCACTTCGAACTGCTCGATGCGGCGGTGCGGCCCGAGGTGCTGGTCCAGGGCGAGCTGCCCAAGCGCGTGCTGATGGAGCGATTCCGCGAAGGCGCGAACGAGGGCCGTGCCGGCTGCGTGCTGGTGGCGTCGGCGTCGTTCTGGGAGGGCTTCGATGCGCCCGGCGATGCGCTGCAGCTGGTGGTGATCGACAAGCTGCCGTTCCCGCCGCCCAACGATCCGCTGGTCGAGGCCCGGTCACAGCGCCTGGAAGCGCAAGGGCGCAGTTCGTTCAGCGACTACTCGTTGCCCGAGGCGGCCGTGGCGCTCAAGCAGGGGGCGGGGCGTTTGATTCGCCGCGAGACCGACAGCGGGGTGCTGGCGATCTGCGACACGCGGCTGGTGGCGATGGGTTATGGCCGCCGCTTGCTGGCGGCGCTGCCGCCGATGCGGCGGCTGGAAACCGAGGCGGATTTCGAGAGCGCCATCGGCGCCCTCAGGAATCCCGGCTAGTCGGCGCTGACTACCAGACCTTCCACCAAGGGTCGTTGTTGCCCTTGAAGCCGTTCGCCAGGTAGGTGCTCTGCGGATAGTTGGTGGTCAGCACGCGCTGGGCATCGTCGCGCAGGTCCTTCATGCCGAGGGCGTCGTACGACTTCACCATGATGTACAGGGCCTCTTCGAGCGCCGGCACTTCGCGGTAGTCGGACAGCGCGATCTGCGCCCGGTTGATGGCCGCCAGGTAGGCGCCGCGCGTGTAGTAGTAGCGCGCCACGTGAACCTCGTACTGCGCGAGCGAGTTCACGATGTAGTTCATGCGCTGGCGCGCGTCGGGGGCATAGCGCGAATCGGGGAAGCGCGTCACGAGGTCGCGGAACGACTCGAACGATTCCTTGGCCGCCTTCTGGTCGCGCTCGGACAGGTCCTGGCGGGTCAGAAACGCGAACATGCCCAGGTCGTCGTTGAAGTTGATCACGCCCTTGAGGTAGAGCGCGTAATCGAGCGCCGGGCTGGCCGGGTGCAGCTTCATGAAGCGGTCGATGGTGGCGATGGCATTGGCCTTTTCGCCGCCCTTGTACTGGGCGTAGGCCTTTTCCAGCTGGGCCTGCTGCGCGAGGGGGGTGCCGGCGGCGCGGCCTTCGAGCTTTTCGTACAGCGGCACGGCCTTGTCGTAGGCGCCCGAGCTGGATTCTTCCTTGGCTTCCGAGTAAATGCGGTTGGGGCTCCAGGAAGCGGTCTTGTCTTCCTTGGTGGAGGAGCAGCCGGTAGCGAGCAGAGCCGCCGCGCTGAGCGCGATCCAGGCGGGGACCGATAATTTGGCGCGAAACATCACATACGGCTTTCGTGAAACAGTTGACTTCAATTATATCGACCGACCCTTTGGCCGATCCCCCGGAAACCATGGAGCTCGAAGAGGGCGCCGATCCGGTCGAGCCGAGCGAGTTGCGCCCCTTTGTGGTCAGCGAAGCACTGCACGGTCAGCGGCTCGACCGGGCGCTGACCGCCCTGGTGCCCGAATTTTCCAGAAGTTACCTGCAGCAGTTGATCGAGGCCGGTGCGGTCGAGTTCCAGGGCCGCACGCTGACCAAGGCTTCGGCCACCGTGCGCGCCGGGCAGGCAGGGCACATCGAACTGCGCCCCACGCCCCAGAGCCAGGCCTTTCGGCCCGAGCCGATGGACCTGGTCACCGTGTTCGAGGACGAGCACCTGCGCATCGTCGACAAGCCGGCCGGCCTGGTCGTGCATCCGGCCCCGGGCCACTGGAGCGGCACGCTCCTGAACGGGCTGCTGGCGCTGGACCCGAAGGCCGTGCTGCTGCCCCGCGCGGGCATCGTGCATCGGCTCGACCGCGACACCAGCGGGCTGATGGTCGTCGCGCGCACCCGCGCCGCGATGGACGCGATGGTGGCGCTGATCGCCGCGCGCGAGGTCAAGCGGCAGTACCTCGCCATCGGACACAAGCCGTGGATCAGCGCCGCGGCCCGCCAGGTCGATGCCCCGATCGGGCGCGATCCGCGCAACCGGCTGCGCATGGCCGTGGTCGATCTGGAGCGCAACGCGGGCAAGACGGCCCGCACGCTGATCGAGCGGCTCGACAGCCATTCGGAGGGCTGTGTGGTGCGTTGCACGCTCGAAACGGGCCGCACCCACCAGATCCGCGTGCACATGGCGTCGATCGGCCATCCGCTGGTCGGCGATGCGCTTTACGGCGGCGCCCCGGCCGTCGGGCTGGCGCGCCAGGCGCTCCATGCGTTCCGGCTGGCCTTCGTGCACCCCGTCACGCAGGCTGCGCTCGAGTTCCGTTCGCCACCGCCGCCGGACCTTGTTCAGGCTTTGCAGTCCTGGGGGCTGGACTACAATCGCGCCTGACGGCCCAAGGGCCGCGCCGGCCCCCCGAAGCCGGCCCTGCGTTGCACTCGCCGTGTGCCGGCAACGCCTCCTTCTTTCATCCTTCTGAACAAGCGCCCACTCGGCGCCTTTTTCCCGGATAACGCGAACCATGAATACGGCGGATGCCAAGCGCATTCTCGAAACCGCCTTGATCTGTTCGAGCCAGCCGTTGCCGGTGCGCGATCTGCGCGTGCTGTTCGACGACGAGTTGGGTGTGGACACCATCAAGGTGCTGTTGCTTGAACTGCAGGAAGACTGGGCGCAACGCGGCCTGGAGCTGGTGAGCGTCGGCAGCGGCTGGCGCTTCCAGAGCCGGCCCGAGATGCGCGACCACCTCGATCGCCTGCACCCCGAGAAACCGCCGCGCTACACGCGCGCCGCCCTCGAAACGCTCGCCATCATTGCCTACCGTCAGCCGGCCACGCGCGGCGACATGGAAGACATCCGGGGTGTCACGATCAACTCGCTGATCCTCAAGCAGCTCGAGGACCGCGGCTGGGTCGAGGTGATCGGCCACCGCGAAACCGTCGGTCGGCCCGCGCTGTATGCGACCACCCGCCAGTTTCTCGATGATCTCGGTCTTGCCTCGCTCGACCAGTTGCCGCTGATCGAAACTCCTGCGCAGCAGGCCGCGCTGGTCGATGCGCTCGAGCAGGCCTCTGGCAACCAGCCAGGCCTGCCCATGGACGCGGTCGCCGAATCGGATGCTGATGCATCCGCCGATGGCGATGCGGATGTGATGCCGGAAGAGGCGCCGCTGCCGGTCAGCGACTCCGTCGAAGCCGCACCCGAAGTGGTGGAAGCCGCCGCTGCGCAGGTTGCCGAAGACGCCGCAGCTGCCGATGTGGCCGAAGCGGATGAAACCCTGCTTCCCACAGGCGAAGAGGCCGAATCTCCCGTCGAAGCCGAGCCCACCCCCATTACTACCGACTCCGACCCCGATGCCGCGTCCCAGGACGAGGTCGATCCCCACGCAGTTCCTCCGGAAAAACCCCATGAGCCCATCTGACATCGACGACGCGGGAATCCTGCCGATCGCGCCTGAATCCGAGAAGAAAGAGGCGCAAGCGCCCGAACAGGCTGCGGATGCTGCGATCGATTCCGCTGCGCCTGCCGATGGCGAGGCTCCCAAGAAGCGGCGCCCGCGCAAGAAGAAGGTCATCGAGGCTGCTGCCGATGAGGCCGAGGCATCGCCCGTGGTCGCGCAGGCCGAGCCTGTAGAGCCCGCGGTCGAGTTGCCGGTTGCCGCTGCCGCGCCGGTCGAAGCCGCTCGGCAAGAGCGCCTGACAGAGGACGCTCCCCGGGGCGACCAGAGCGACCAGAGCGATCAGGACGACGACGAGGACGAAGACGAAGAGCCCGACGAGGAAGAAGACGACCTCGACCGCGCCCGCCGTGCCGCCGAGCGCGAGCAGCGCAACGCACTGCCGCCCGAGCCGATCCGCTTCGCGGACGTCATCTCGGGCCAGTTCGACGCCGACGAGGAAAGCCCCGAGGTGCCGCCGCTCAAGCGTGTGCTGCTGCCCGAAGCCGATTCGCCCAAGCTGCACAAGGTGCTCGCGCAGGCCGGCCTGGGTTCGCGGCTCGAGATGGAGGGGCTGATCCTGCAGGGCCGGATTTCGGTCAACAACGAGCCCGCCCACATCGGCCAGCGCATCCAGTACGGCGACCAGGTCAAGATCAACGGCAAGCCGATCCGCTACCGCATCGCGCCGCCGCCGCCGCGCGTGATCGCGTACCACAAGCCCGTCGGGGAAGTGGTCACGCATGACGATCCGCAGAATCGGCCCACCGTGTTCCGCAAGCTTCCGCGCCTGCAGCAGGGCAAGTGGCAATCGGTCGGCCGCCTTGACCTGAACACCGAAGGCCTGTTGCTGTTCAGCAGCTCCGGCGACCTGGCCAATCAACTGATGCATCCGCGCTTCGGCCTGGAGCGCGAGTACGCGGTGCGCGTGCTGGGTGCCCTCAGCAGCGAAGAGAAGCAGAAGCTGCTCGACGGCGTGCGCCTCGAAGACGGCATGGCCCAGTTCGGCACCATCGAAGAGGGTGGCGGCGAAGGCTCCAACTGCTGGTACCGCGTCACCATTTCCGAAGGTCGCAACCGCGAAGTGCGCCGGCTGTTCGAGTCGGTGGGCCATGCGGTCAGCCGGCTGATTCGCATCCGCTATGGCGCGATGGTGCTGCCGCGCGGCCTGAAACGTGGCGCCTGGATGGAACTGGACGAGCGCGACATCCGTGCGCTGTTCCAGGCCTCCGGCGGTGCGGTTGCGCGCCCTGCAGCGCCTCAGCAACGTGGCCCTGGTGGTCCCGAAGGCGGTGGTCGCAACGGACGCAACAAGAAGCGCCGCGGCAACCGCAATGGCGGTGGACAGGGTCAAGGGCAAGGCCAGCAGCCGCGCGAAATGCGCGATGAGGGGCGCGAGGCGCCCATTCCGAGTCCGCTGGGCGACGGTCGCGGTGGCCGAGCCAACCGCGGCGGCGGTGGCGGCAACGGCGGCCCCCCGCAGCAGCGCCGCGGCAATGCCGGTGGCAATAACCGCCAGGGGCAGGGCGGCGGCAATCGCCAGCAGGGCGACGATCGCCAGCCGAGTGGCGCCAACCAACCCGATCCGATGAAGACCTCGCTGGGCTACATCGGTGCCGACAGCTTCTCGCGCCAGCGCAAGGAGCAGCGCGGAGGACCGGGGGGGCGCCGCAGCGGTGGCGGTGGTGCTTCGGGCGGTGGTGGTTACGGCGGCCCGGCCGGCTCACGCCGCCGCGGACGCTGAAAGCCAGCCGTCACGGCGCGGCGCGGCTTTCGCGGGGTTTTCACCAATCCCGAAGGCCGCGCCGGTTAAAATCAGAGGCTTTGTCGACTCGTGACGAAACAAACTCGTTGCAGTTGTGACAAAACACTTCAAAATCAAAGCTGCAGGAAGCATTTCAATGGCTATCGAACGTACCCTCTCCATCATCAAGCCCGACGCTGTCGCCAAGAACGTCATCGGCAAGATCGTTTCCCGCTTCGAAGCTGCCGGCCTCAAGATCGTCGCCGCCAAGCTGGTGCATCTGTCGCGCAACGAAGCCGAACAGTTCTACTCGGTCCACAAGGATCGTCCCTTCTTCAAGGATCTGGTCGAGTTCATGATCTCGGGCCCCGTGTTCGTGCAAGTGCTCGAAGGCGAAAACGCCATCGCCAAGAACCGTGACCTGATGGGCGCCACCGACCCCAAGAAGGCAGCCGCCGGCACCATCCGCGCCGACTTCGCCGACAGCATCGACGCCAACGCCGTGCACGGTTCGGACGCTCCCGAAACCGCAGCGAACGAAGTCTCGTTCTTCTTCGCCGGCCTCAACGTCTACGCACGCTGAAGCTGTCTGCCGACTGATTCCATGACCACGGCCAACCTGCTCGACTTCGATCTCGAGGGTTTGGCTGCGTTCTGCGAAAAACTCGGCGAGAAGCGTTTCCGCGCCACGCAGCTGTTCCGCTGGATCCACCAGCGTGGCGCCAGCGACTTCACCCAGATGACCGATCTGGCCAAGTCGCTGCGCGAGAAACTCGCGACCACCGCGCGTGTGGAGGCCTTGCCGGTTCTCACGCAGCACGAATCCAAGGACGGCACGATCAAGTGGCTGTTCGACGTCGGCGATGGCAATGCCGTCGAAGCCGTATTCATTCCCGAGGACGACCGCGGCACGCTGTGCGTGTCGTCCCAGGCCGGCTGTGCGGTCGGTTGCCGCTTTTGCTCGACCGGGCATCAGGGCTTCAGCCGCAACCTGAGCACGGGCGAAATCGTCGCCCAGCTCTGGTTTGCCGAACACTTCCTGCGCAAGCACTTGAAGCGCGACGAGCGCGTCATCTCCAACGTGGTGATGATGGGCATGGGCGAGCCGCTGCAGAACTACACCGCGCTGGTGCCCGCATTGCGCACCATGCTCGACGACAACGCCTACGGGCTGTCGCGCCGCCGTGTCACCGTGTCGACCTCGGGCGTCGTGCCGATGATCGACCGCCTTGGCAGCGACTGCGCGGTGGCCATGGCCGTTTCGCTGCACGCGCCCAACGATGCGCTACGCGACGACCTCGTGCCGCTGAATCGCAAGTACCCGATTGCAGAACTGCTCGAAGCCTGCAAGCGCTACCTCGAACACGCGCCGCGCGACTTCATCACTTTCGAGTACTGCATGCTCGACGGCGTGAACGACCAGCCCGAGCATGCGCGCCAGCTGGTCGAGCTCGTGCGCAAGCACGATGTCTCGTGCAAGTTCAACCTGATTCCGTTCAACCCGTTTCCGGCCTCGGGCCTTCTGCGTTCGCCGCAGCCGCGCGTGCTGGCGTTCGCCCGGACGCTGAGCGAAGCGGGCCTCGTGACCACTGTGCGCAAGACGCGCGGCGACGACATCGATGCCGCCTGCGGGCAGCTCGCTGGCGACGTCAAGGACCGCACCCGCGCCGCCGAACGCATGGCCCAGCGCCGTGCAACCGAACGTCCCGTTGTCTTGCACCCGATGCGCAAGAACCCCACCGTCCCCCAGGAGCATTGAACCGATGAGCAAGGCCTTTCCGATGATCACCGCGAGCACGCAGCGCATGCTGGCTGCAAGCCTTGCCGGTGTCGCCGTGGCGTTTCTGCTCGCGGGCTGCGTCAACACGCGGACCACTACCACCAGCCTGGCCGACACCAGCTCGGGCAAGGCCACCGAGATGGTGACGGAGTCCGACGAAACCAACCGCCAGCGCCGCGCGCGCCTGCGCATGGAACTGGCTTCGGGCTATTTCGAACATGGACAGACCACCGTCGCGCTCGACGAAATCAAGCAGGCGCTGGTGGCCGACCCCAACTACGCGGACGCCTACAACCTGCGCGGCCTCGTCTACATGCGCCTGGAAGATGCGGGCCTGGCCGAAGACAGCTTCCGCCGCGCGATCGCGATCGCCCCGCGCGATCCCAACATCCGCCACAACTACGGCTGGCTGCTCTGCCAGCAGAACCGCTTTGGCGACGCCGCCCAGCAGTTCACCGAAGCGCTCGCCGTGCCCAGCTACAACGACCGCGCCAAGACGCTCATGACGCAGGGCGTCTGCGAGCTCAAGGCCGGGCTGCGCCCGCAGGCCGAGCGCAGCCTCCTGCAGGCTTACGAAATCGACGCCGGCAATCCAGTGGTCGGCTTCAACCTGGCGTCGGTGCTGGCGCAGCGCGAGGAGTGGCAGCGCGCGCAGTTCTACATTCGCCGCGTCAACAACAGCCCCTCGGCCAGCTCCGAGACGCTCTGGCTCGGCATCAAGATCGAACGCAAGCTCAACAACCGCGAGGCCATCGCGCAGTTGGGAGGCCAACTGCAACGCCGCTTCCCCCAATCGCGGGAGGCATCAGCGTACGAGCGCGGGAATTTCAATGACTGAACGGGTTTCGGAGTTCGGCACTTCCGCGGCACTGCCGCTCGAGGAAGGCGACATCACGCACAAGACGGCCGGCGACCTGCTGCGCGAAGCGCGCGAGGCGCACGGACTGCACATCGAAATGGTCGCGGCCGCCCTCAAGGTGCCGCCGCAAAAGCTCATGGCGCTCGAGGCGGACGACATCGCTTCGCTGCCCGACCCGGTCTTTGCGCGCGCCCTGGCCAGCAGCGTCTGCCGGGCCCTGCGCATCGATCCGGCGCCCGTGCTCGCCAAGCTGCCGAGCACCCAGCACACAGCGCTGGCCGTGGCCGACCGCACCCTCAAGACCAACATCGTTTCCGGCACGCCGCGCTGGAACGGCGGGCGCTCCAGCGTGCTGCCGTCACGGGCGCTGCTGACGGTGGTCGTGCTGCTGCTGATCGGCGCGGGCGCGCTGTTCTGGCTGCCGCAGTCGGTCTTCGATCAGATCGGCGCCTCGGTCTCGCGCCTCACGTCGCGCAGCGCGCCCGATGCGGCTTCGACGGGTGAGGCGCCTGCGGCCGGATCGGCTTCGGGCACGTCGGGCGTTGTTGCCGAGAACGTTCCCGTGCAAGCTGTCGCGCCCACGGGCCCGGCAGGCGATGCACTCGCCGCGGCCGCCAATGCAAACCCGGTTGTCCCTGCAGCCGTCGCGCCCGCATCGGCATCTCCCGTTGCCGCTGCAAACAGCAGCCAGCAACTGGTTTTCGTGGCACGCGAAGAGTGTTGGATCACCGTGACCGAAGCCGGCGGCAAGCAACTGCTGCGCCGCAGCTTGCAGGCCGGCGAAACCGTCGGGCTGTCGGGCACGCTGCCGCTCTCGGTGGTGGTGGGCCGTGCCTCGGCCGTCGATGTGCAGGTGCGCGGAAAGGCCTACGATCTGAAGCCTGTCACGCGCGGCGGCGGCGTGGCGCGTTTCGAGGTGACATCGTGACCGACTTGACTGACTGCACTCCTCAACCCATCGAATCAGCCATCGAATCGGCGGCGCCCAAGGCGCGCCGCTCGCGCCAGGCCAGCGTGGCCTGGGGCCCGCGTGTCGTCACGGTAGGCGGCGATGCGCCGGTGCGCGTGCAGTCGATGACCAACACCGACACGGTCGATGCCATCGGCACCGCGATCCAGGTGAAAGAACTCGCCATCGCGGGCTCCGAGATGGTCCGCATCACGGTCAACACGCCCGAGGCCGCGGCCCAGGTGCCCTACATCCGCGAGCAGCTCGATCGCATGGGCATCGATGTGCCGCTGATCGGCGATTTCCACTACAACGGCCACCGTCTGCTCACCGACTATCCAGCCTGCGCCGAGGCATTGAGCAAGTACCGCATCAACCCCGGCAACGTGGGCAAGGGCGACAAGAAGGACAAGCAGTTCGGCCAGATGATCGACGCCGCAATGCGTTGGAACAAGCCGGTGCGCATCGGCGTGAACTGGGGCAGCCTCGACCAGGAACTGCTCGCCAGCCTCATGGACACGAACAGCCAGCGCGCCGAGCCCTGGGATGCCAAGCAGGTGATGTACGAGGCGCTGATCACCTCGGCCATCGAATCCGCGAAGCTCGCCGAATCGATGGGCATGGCTGGCAACCAGGTCATCCTGTCGTGCAAGGTGAGCGGGGTGCAGGACCTGATCTCCGTGTACCGCGAACTTGCGAAGCGCTGCGACTATCCGCTGCACCTGGGCCTGACCGAAGCCGGCATGGGCACCAAGGGCACGGTGGCGTCGGCCACGGCGCTGTCGATCCTGCTGCAGGAGGGCATCGGCGACACGATTCGCGTGTCGCTCACGCCGCAGCCGGGCGAGTCGCGAACGCAGGAAGTGCTGATCGCCAACGAAATCCTCCAGGCCCTGGGCCTGCGCGTGTTCGTGCCCAGCGTCACGGCCTGCCCCGGCTGCGGCCGCACCACGAGCACCACCTTCCAGGAACTGGCCAAGCAGATCGACGACTACCTGCGGCTGCAGATGCCGGTCTGGCGCAAGAAATACCCGGGTGTCGAGACGATGAAGGTGGCCGTCATGGGCTGCATCGTCAACGGCCCTGGCGAGAGCAAGCACGCCGACATCGGCATCAGCCTGCCCGGCACCGGCGAGGCGCCCGCCGCGCCGGTCTTCATCGACGGCGAAAAGGCCCTCACGCTGCGCGGCGACAATATCGCCAACGAGTTCCACCAACTCGTCGAAACCTACATCGAAAAGCGCTTCGGCGGCGAACACGCCGTCGCTGCCTGACACCTCCGCAGACTCATGGCTGAAAAATTGAATGCCGTCAAAGGCATGAACGACATATTGCCGCCCGAATCGGCGCGCTGGGAGTGGCTCGAGGCCACCGTGCGCGAGCAGATGGGCCGCTTCGCCTACCGCAACGTGCGCACGCCGATCCTCGAGCACACGGCGCTGTTTGTGCGCGGTATCGGCGAGGTCACGGACATCGTCGAAAAAGAGATGTACGCCTTCGAGGACCGCTCCGACAAGCACGGCCAGGCCGAGCATCTCGCGATGCGTCCGGAGAACACGGCCGGCCTCGTGCGCGCCGTGATCGAGCACAACATGCTCTATGACGGTCCCCGGCGCCTCTGGTACACGGGTCCGATGTTCCGCCGCGAGAAGCCGCAGCGCGGGCGCTATCGCCAGTTCCACCAGATCGGCGCCGAGGCGCTCGGCTTTGCCGGTCCCGATGTCGATGCAGAGTTGATCCTGCTGGCCAGCGCGCTCTGGAAGGCCATCGGCCTGACCGATGTGCGGCTCGAACTCAACAGCCTGGGCCAGCCCGCCGAGCGCGCGTTGCACCGTGCTCAGCTCATCGCCCACTTCGAGCAGCATGCCGACAAGCTCGACGAAGACGGCAAGCGCCGCCTGCACAGCAACCCGCTGCGCATCCTCGACACCAAGAACCCGGCCATGAAGGATGTGGTCGAGTCGGCGCCCAAGCTGAGCGAGTTTCTCGGAGCCGAATCGATCGCGCACTTCGAGGGGCTGCAGGCCATCCTCCAGGCCAACGGCATCGCCTACACGATCAACCCGCGTCTCGTGCGCGGGCTCGACTACTACAACCTCACGGTGTTCGAGTTCGTCACCGATCGCCTCGGTGCGCAAGGCACCGTTTGCGGCGGCGGCCGTTACGACGGCCTGATCGAGCAGATTGGCGGCAAGCCTGCACCGGCCGTGGGCTGGGCCATGGGTGTGGAGCGCGTCCTCGACTTGCTGAAAGAGCAGGGCTCAGACATTCCCGCGCCGGCTCCCGATGCCTACGCCGTCGTGCCCGACGCGACCTCCATGCCGCAGGTGCTGCGCACGCTGCAGCAGTTGCGCGAAGCCGGCGTGCGTGTGCAGATGCACGGCGCCACGGCCGAGGGCCTGGCGAGCTTCAAGTCGCAGATGAAGAAAGCCGACAACAGCGGCGCGACCTACGCGCTGATCTTCGGCGCCGATGAACTTGCACGCGGCGAAGTGACTCTCAAGGCGTTGCGCGACCGCAGCGGCGCGCAAATCGCCCGGCCGCTCGCCGAAGTGGCCACCTGGGCCGCCACCCTACAATCCCCGGCTCCCAACACCTGACAGCGCATGGCAACTCATCTCGATCTCGAAGAACAGGAACAGCTCGACCAGCTCAAGCATTTCTGGAACACCTACGGCACCCTGATCACTTGGGTCGTGCTGCTCGTCGCCGGCGCCTTCGTGGCCTGGAACGGCTGGCAGTACTTCCAGCGCAGCAAGGCAGCCCAGGCTGCGGCCCTTTACGACGAGGTCGAGCGCAGCACGCAGTCCGGCGACGTCGAGCGCATCCAGCGCGTGCTGGGCGACATGAAGGAACGTTTCGCCGGCACCGCCTATGCGCAGCAGGCTGGCCTGCTGGCCGCCAAGACGCTGTACGAAAAGGGCAAGGTCGAGGAATCGCGTGCCGCGCTGGGCTGGGTGGCGCAGAGCGCCATCGACCCGGGCTACCAGGCCATCGCGAAGCTGCGGCTAGCGGCCGAACTGCTCGACGGCAAGTCGTACGACGAAGCCCTCAAGCAACTCGACGGCAAGGTGCCCAAGGATTTCGAGCCGCTGGTGGCCGACCGCAAGGGCGACATCTACATGGCACAGGGCAAGCGCGACGAGGCGCAGCAGGAATACCGCAAGGCCTGGACGGGCCTGGGCGCGACCTCCGACTACCGCCGACTGGTGGAGATCAAGCTGAACGCGGTCGGTGTCGACCCGAAGAGCCTGGCGCCGACCATCACTGTCACACCCGCAGCCCCCAAAAACTCCTGACCGCATCATGAATTTCAAGCGTCTCATGCCTGAATCGGGCGCCTTGCGCGCAGGTTCCGCTCTTGTTTTGGTAGCGCTGCTGGCCGCCTGTTCGGGCACCAGCAAGCCGAAGCCGGCCGAGCTGCCCGCCAACCCCGCCTTGCTCGGCGTGCGCCAGGCCTGGAGCGTGAAGATTCCGGAAGTGAGCTTCCCGCTCACCGCCGACGTCAGCGGCGACATCGTGACCGTGGCCGGCAGCGACGGCACCATCGTGGCCATCGACGCCCGTGCCGGCCGCGAAACCTGGCGCGCCAACGCGGGCGCCACGCTGGCGGCAGGCGTCGGCAGCGATGGCACGATGGCCGCGGTCGTCACCACCAACAACGAACTCGTTGCCATCGAAGGCGGCAAGGTCCTGTGGAAGCAGAAGCTGTCGGCCCAGGCCTTCACCGCACCGCTGGTCGCAGGTCGCCGCGTGTTCGTGCAGACCGCGGACCGCAGCATCAGCGCCTGGGACGGCCAGAGCGGCCGCCGCCTCTGGCTGCAGCAGCGCCCCGGTGAAAACCTCGTGCTGCGCAAGTCGGGCGTGCTGATCGCCGTGGGCGACACCCTGGTCGCCGGCATCGGCGGCCGGCTGGTCGGCATCAACCCGGCCAACGGCACGTCGCGCTGGGAGTCGCCCATCGCGGCACCGCGCGGCACCAACGACGTGGAGCGCCTGGTCGACCTGACAGGCAGCGTGAGCCGCTTCGGCGACAGCGTTTGCGCCCGTGCCTACTACGCCAGCGTCGGCTGCGTCGAGACCCAGCGCGGTGCGCTGGTCTGGAGCAAGCCGGCCTCGGGCGCGGACGGCGTCACCGGCGACGAAGGCTTTGTCTACGGCACCGAATCCGACGGCAGCGTCACGGCCTGGCGCCGCGGCGACGGTGAACGCGCCTGGCAATCGACCCGTTTCAAGAACCGTGTGCTGACCTCGCCGCTCGCGGTGGGCCGCTCGCTGATCCTCGGCGAGGACACCGGGTCCCTGCATTTCGTTTCGCGCGAAGACGGCGCGCTGCTCAATCGCGTTACGCCCGATGGCTCCGCCATCACCGTTGCGCCGGTCCTGGCCGGCAACACGGTCGTGGTCGTGACTGCCAAGGGCGGCGTGTTTGGCTATCGCCCTGAATAATTTCTTCTTTTCCCACTCTCAAGGCCCGACCATGAAAACCGCGCCATCGAAAGGCCGGCCATGAAGCCGGTCGTGGCCCTGGTCGGCCGTCCCAACGTCGGCAAGTCGACGCTCTTCAACCGCCTGACCCAGACGCGCGACGCCATCGTCGCCGACTTCGCCGGCCTTACGCGCGACCGCCACTACGGCAACGGCCGCCTGGGCAAGCACGAGTTCATCGTGATCGACACCGGCGGCTTCGAGCCCGACGCGGGCAGCGGCATCTACAAGGAAATGGCCAAGCAGACACGGCAGGCCGTGGCCGAGGCCGATGTGGTGATCTTCGTGGTCGATGCCCGCGAAGGCCTCTCGGCGCAAGACCACGACATCGCCAACGAGCTGCGCCGGCTGGGCAAGCCCTGCGTGCTGGCGGCCAACAAGGCCGAAGGCATGCACGACGGCACCAAGCTGGTCGACTTCTACGAACTGGGCTTTGGCGACGTGCACGGCGTGTCCGCCGCGCACGGGCAGGGCATGCGCGACCTGGTCGAGCTGGCCCTCGAGCCGCTGAACCTGCCGGATCCGGACGATGAGGCCGACGAAGACGACGTCAACAAGCCCATCAAGCTGGCGGTGGCCGGCCGGCCCAATGTCGGCAAGTCCACGTTGATCAACACCTGGCTCGGCGAAGAGCGCCTGGTGGCCTTTGACATGCCGGGCACCACGCGCGACGCCATCTCGGTGCCGTTCGAGCGCAACGGCCAGCGCTTCGAGCTGATCGACACCGCCGGCCTGCGCCGCAAGGGCAAGGTGTTCGAGGCGATCGAGAAGTTCTCGGTGGTCAAGACGCTGCAGGCCATCGAGTCGGCCAACGTCGTGCTGCTGCTGCTGGACGCCACGCAAGGCGTGACCGACCAGGACGCGCACATTGCTGGCTACATCCTGGAGAGCGGCCGCGCAGTGGTGATCGCCATCAACAAGTGGGATGCGGTCGACAGCTACCAGCGCGAGCAGATTCAGCGGCAGATCGAAACCCGGTTGCCGTTCCTGAAATTCGCGTCATTGCATTTCATCTCGGCCATCAAGCGTCAGGGCCTCGGCCCGGTGTGGCAGGCAATTGCGCAGGCGCACAAATCGGCCACCCGCAAGATGTCGACGCCGGTGCTTACGCGCCTGTTGCTGGAGGCGGTGCAATTCCAGGCGCCCCAGCGCGGCGGCATGTTCCGGCCCAAGCTGCGCTATGCGCACCAGGGCGGCATGAATCCGCCGGTGATCATCATCCACGGCAATTCGCTGGAGCACGTGACCGATGCGTACAAGCGATTCCTGGAAGGGCGCTTCCGCAAGGAATTCGACCTGGTGGGCACGCCCTTGCGGATCCAGTTCAAAAGCTCGCAAAATCCATTTGCGGACAAGGACAGCTGAATTGCGTTTGGGCGCGCTTGGCCACCGATGGCGGCCGATGAGTTGCAGCTGGAACGGAAGTTCCGTCTTTTGAGAACCGTTATTTTCTCAAGGCTTTTGGCCCCGATTGCTGCAGCGCAGAAACCCTGTGTTAAGGTCATCTCTCCAACAACTACTCTTGAACACGGAGAATATCGTGAGCAATAAAGGGCAACTTCTGCAAGACCCGTTTCTGAACACCCTGCGTCGCGAGCATGTGCCGGTTTCCATTTATTTGGTGAACGGCATCAAGCTGCAGGGCCAGATCGAGTCTTTTGACCAATACGTCGTGTTGCTCCGCAACACAGTGACGCAAATGGTCTACAAGCACGCCATTTCCACCATCGTGCCGGGTCGTGCCGTCAACTTCTCGGCTGCCGAGAACGACGACGCCGCAGCCTGATCGCGCGGAGCGCGGCGGAGCCCCCTCCGTCGCGCTTTTTCCATTTTCTGATTCCGCTTGTCTGAACTGATCCACCGCCAGGAAGGCGCCGCCGTTCTCGTCGGCGTCGACTTTGGGCTGCCCCATTTCGACAGCGAACTCGAGGAACTCGGCCTGCTCGCGCAGACCGCGGGCCTCACGCCTGTCGCCCGACTCACCTGCAAACGCAAGGCGCCCGATGCGGCGCTGTTCGTTGGCAGCGGCAAGGCCGATGAGATCAAAGAACTCGCCGCCATGCACCGGGCTAGCGAAGTCATCTTCGACCAGTCCCTGAGCCCGGCGCAGCAGCGCAACCTCGAGCGCCAGCTCGACGTCGCTGTCTACGACCGCACTTTCCTCATTCTCGAAATCTTCGCCCAGCGCGCGCGTTCTCACGAAGGCAAGCTGCAGGTCGAACTGGCTCGCTTGCAGTACCTCAGCACGCGGCTGGTCCGCCGCTGGTCCCACCTGGAGCGCCAGACCGGCGGTGCAGGTGTGCGCGGCGGCCCGGGCGAGAAACAGATCGAGCTCGACCGCCGGATGATCAGCGAGTCGATCAAGCGCACGCGCGAGCGCCTGGCCAAGGTGCAGAAGCAGCGCGGCACGCAACGCCGGCAGCGGGAGCGCCGCGAGACCTTCAACATCTCGCTGGTGGGTTACACCAACGCGGGCAAGTCGTCGCTCTTCAATGCGCTCGTCAAGGCGCGCGCCTATGCGGCCGACCAGCTCTTCGCCACGCTCGACACCACGACCCGCAACCTCTACCTGGGCGATGCGAAGCGCCAGGTGTCGATTTCCGATACCGTCGGATTCATCCGCGACCTGCCGCACGGCCTGGTCGACGCGTTCAAGGCCACGCTGCAGGAGGCGGTCGATGCCGACCTGCTGCTGCACGTGATCGACGCCTCCAATCCCCATTACCCCGAGCAGATGGCCGAGGTTCAGTCCGTCCTGCGCGAGATCGGCGCGGACGCCGTTCCGCAACTGTTGGTATTCAACAAGCTCGACGCTCTTGAAAGCGCGCAACGTCCACTGCATCTGCAGGACGAGATGGAAATCGACGGCGTTCAGGTCCCCCGCATCTTCCTCAGCGCCAAAAGCGGCGAGGGCGTACCGTTGCTGCGCGCCGAGCTGGCCCGGCTATCGGGCTCCGTAGCCGATACGATGACCCCTGCGGACGACACTGAATTGCACGATGCTGCCCTTTGATTGGGCACAATCCCGCCACTGACAAGAGAACGAAGCGAATGAATGCAAAGCCAGCGTGGAGAGGGTTTCTGGGCATGTTCAATCTGAACGATGGCCGATGGGGTCGCGGGGACGAGCCGTCGTCCTCCAACGGCGACCGCCCAGCCGGCAACCGGCCCCCCGATGCCGATCCTCCGGGCGCACCGACGCCCCCGCCTTCGGGCAACAACAATAACAACGGCAACCGCCCCCGCGGCCAAGGCCCCAACCAGGGCCCGCCCGACCTCGATGAACTCTGGCGCGATCTCAATCGCAAGCTCGGTGGTTTCTTCGGCGGCGGCAAGGGCGGTGGCAACCGTCCCAACGGCGGCAACAGCGGCGGTGGCGGCAACGGCTACAGACCCGACATGAAAAACGCAGGATTCGGCCTCGGCCTGGTGGCTGCCGTGGCGATCCTGATCTGGCTCGGCACCGGCTTCTTCATCGTGAACGAAGGCCAGCAGGCCGTGGTCACGCAGTTCGGCCGCTACAAGTCGACGGTGAACGCCGGCTTCAACTGGCGCCTGCCGTACCCGATCCAGCGCCACGAGGTGGTGGTGACCACGCAGATCCGCTCCACCGACGTGGGCCGCGACGCCATCGTGCGTTCCACGGGCCTGCGCGAATCGGCCATGCTGACCGAAGACGAGAACATCGTCGAAATCAAGTTCGCCGTGCAGTACCGCCTGAGCAATGCGCAGGCCTGGCTCTACGAAAGCAAATCACCGGCCGAAACCATCGTTCAGGTGGCTGAAAGCTCCGTGCGCGAAGTGGTCGGCAAGATGAAGATGGACGCGGCACTGGCCGAGGAGCGCGACCAGATCGCTCCGCGCGTCCGCGCGCTGATGCAGACCATCCTCGACCGCTACAAGATCGGCGTCGAAGTCGTCGGCATCAACCTGCAGCAGGGTGGTGTGCGTCCTCCCGAGCAGGTGCAGGCAGCGTTCGACGACGTGCTCAAGGCTGGCCAGGAGCGCGAGCGCGCAAAGAACGATGCACAGGCCTACGCCAACAACGTGGTGCCGCTCGCCACCGGTACGTCTTCGCGCCTGAAGGAAGAATCCGAGGCCTACAAGGCGCGCATCATTGCGCAGGCCCAGGGTGATGCCGGCCGTTTCAGTGCGGTGCTGGCCGAGTACCAGAAGGCGCCACAGGTCACCCGCGACCGCATGTACACCGACGCCATGCAGCAGATCTACGCCAGCACGACCAAGGTGCTGGTCGACACCAAGGCGGGCTCCAACCTGCTGTACCTGCCGCTCGACAAGATCATGCAATTGAGCGGCAACAATGCGGCCGCCACACCCGTCGATGCCGCCAGCCCGAGCGTGGCCGGCACCGCACCGACCCAGTCGTCGGTGATCCCGGTGGCGCCGCCCACGGGCGAGACCCGTGCACGCGACGGTCGTTCGCGTGACCGCGACGTGCGCTGAAAAAGGCCTAGAAGAACATGAACAGAATCGGATTCATCGCCTCGTCGATCCTCGTCTTGCTCGTGCTGCTGAGCTCGACCCTCTTCGTGGTCGACCAACGCCAGTTCGGCGTGGTCTACGCCCTCGGCCAGATCAAGAGCGTCATCACCGAGCCCGGCCTCAACTTCAAGCTGCCGCCGCCGTTCCAAAACGTGTCGTACATCGACAAGCGCCTCTTGACGCTGTCGAGCATCGACACCGAACCCATGCTCACGGCTGAAAAGCAGCGCGTGGTGATCGACTGGTATGTGCGCTGGCGTATCAGCGATCCGCAGGCCTACATCCGCAACGTCGGCCTCGACGAAAACGCGGGTGCCATGCAACTGAACCGCGTGGTGCGCAATGCGTTCCAGGAAAACATCAACAAGCGCACCGTGCGCGACCTGATCTCGTTGCGTCGCGAAGCCCTCATGGCCGATGTGCAGCGCGAAGTGCTGGGCGTGGTGAAGGGTGCCAAACCCTGGGGCGTGGATGTGGTCGACGTGCGGATCACCCGTGTGGACTACGTGGAAGCCATCACCGAATCGGTTTACCGCCGCATGGAAGCCGAGCGCAAGCGCGTGGCCAACGAACTGCGCTCGACCGGTACGGCCGAAGGCGAAAAGATCCGCGCCGATGCCGATCGCCAACGCGAAGTGATCGTGGCGAACGCCTACCGCGATGCCCAGAAGATCAAGGGCGAGGGTGATGCCCAGGCTGCCGCTTCCTACAGCGAGGCCTTCGGCCGCGACCCGCAGTTCGCCCAGTTCTATCGCAGCCTCGAGGCCTACAAGCAGAGCTTCAACAAGAAGAGCGACGTGCTGGTGGTCGACCCGTCGTCCGACTTCTTCCGTGCCATGCAGGGCTCCGGCTCGGCAGGCAACGCACCCCGCCGCTGATCCGCTCCGGGGCTTCGTGAGCGCCGAGACCTTCTGGAGCGCGCTCGCGCTCGTCCTGGTGATCGAAGGCATCCTGCCCTTCGTTTCGCCGGGAGGTTGGCGGCGCGGCTTCGGACAGTTGATGCAACTGCGCGACGGCCAGCTGCGTTTCTTCGGTCTTTGCAGCATCTTGCTGGGCTTGGTACTACTTTGGGTTTTGGCGTAGCGCGGTCCCGGTAGAATCCCGGTTTAACCACGCCCCCGATCCCCATGTCCGCCTGGGTCCTCCCGGATCACATTGCCGATGTGTTGCCTTCCGAGGCGCGCCACATCGAAGAACTTCGACGCCAGCTGCTCGATACCGCCCGTGGCTATGGCTACGAGCTGGTGATGCCGCCGCTGCTCGAGCACCTCGAGTCGCTGCTCTCCGGCACCGGCGAGGCGCTCGACCTCCAAACCTTCAAGCTCGTCGACCAGCTCTCCGGCCGCAGCATGGGCCTTCGTGCCGACACCACTCCTCAGGTGGCGCGCATCGATGCCCACCTGCTGAACCGCGACGGCGTGGCCCGGCTTTGCTACTGCGGCCCGGTGCTCCACACCCGGCCCGACCGCCCGCATGCGACGCGCGAACCGCTGCAGTTCGGCGCCGAGATCTACGGCCATGCCGGCCTCGAAGCCGACACCGAAACCCTGCTGCTGGCGCTCGACTGCCTCGATGCCGCAGGCCTGCGCGACGGCGTGATCGTCGACCTGGCCGATGCCCGCATCGTGCGTGCGCTGTTCGCCGGCGTGCCGGTCGATGCCGCCGCGCTCGCCCGCGTGCATGCCGCTCTGGCTGCCAAGGATGCGAGCGAGCTGCACCTGCTCACCAAGGATTTCCCGGCCGCTTCACGCGACGGGCTGCGCGCGTTGGTCCAGCTCTACGGCGACGCCGCGGTGCTCGACGAGGCTGCCAAGGCCTTGAAGGGCACGCCGGCCGTGAGCGCCGCGCTGGCCGACCTGAAGCAACTCGCCGCCGGCCTGAACGGCACGGCAGGGCGCCAGATCAGCTTCGATCTGGCCGATCTGCGCGGCTATGCCTACTACAGCGGCATGCGCTTCGGCATCTACGTGCCGGGCGCCGCCGATTCGCTGGTGCGCGGCGGCCGCTACGACGAGGTGGGGGCCGTGTTCGGCCGCAACCGCCCGGCCGTCGGCTTCAGCCTCGACGTGCGCGAACTGGTCGGCGTGCTGCCGGCGCGCCCGCTGCGCGCCGCCATTCGTGCGCCGTGGAGCGATGCAGCGGGCCTGCGCCAGGCCATCGCCCAATTGCGCAAGGCCGGTGAAACGGTTGTCTGTGTGCTGCCGGGACACGGCAGCGAAATCGATGAATTCCATTGCGACCGCGAGCTCGTCGAGCAGGCGGGTCAATGGAATGTCCGAGCGATCTGAATTTTTAAGCAATGGAACGAGCATGAGCGTAACCACCGGAAGAAACGTGGTCGTCGTCGGCACCCAGTGGGGCGATGAAGGCAAGGGCAAGCTGGTCGATTGGCTGACGGAGAGCGCCCAGGGCGTGGTCCGCTTCCAGGGCGGCCACAACGCGGGCCACACGCTGGTCATCAACGGCGTGAAGACCGCGTTGCACCTGATCCCGAGCGGCATCATGCGGCCCGGCGTCAAGTGCTACATCGGCAACGGCGTGGTGCTGTCGGCCGCCAAGCTGTTCGAGGAAATCGAAGGCCTGGAGAAAGCCGGCGTCGAAGTGCGCTCGCGCCTGCGCATCAGCGAGGCCTGCCCGCTGATCCTGCCGTTCCACGCCGCGCTGGACATCGCGCGCGAGGCCTACCGCGAGAAGGGCGGCGTCGAGAAGATCGGCACCACCGGCCGTGGCATCGGTCCGGCCTACGAAGACAAGATCGCCCGCCGCGCGCTGCGCGTGCAGGACCTGAAGCACCCCGACCGCTTCGCCACCAAGCTGCGCGTGCTGCTCGACCTGCACAACCACGTGCTGACGCAGGTGCTGGGCGCACCGGCCGTCGACTTCGACACCGTGTTCGACGAAGCCATGCGCCACGCCGTGCTGCTCAAGCCGATGATGGCCGACGTGTCGCGCGAGCTGAACGACGCGCACAAGGCCGGCGCCAACCTGCTGTTCGAAGGCGCGCAGGGCACACTGCTCGACGTGGACCATGGCACCTACCCGTATGTCACCTCCAGCAACTGCGTGGCCGGCAACGCCGCCGCCGGCTCGGGCGTGGGCCCGGGCATGCTGCACTACATCCTGGGCATCACAAAGGCCTACTGCACGCGCGTCGGCGGTGGTCCGTTCCCGACCGAACTCGACTGGGCCACGCCCGGCACTCCCGGCTATCACATGAGCACCGTGGGCGCCGAAAAGGGCGTGACCACCGGCCGCAGCCGCCGCTGCGGCTGGTTCGACGCCGCGCTGCTCAAGCGCTCGGCGCAGGTCAATGGCCTGTCGGGCCTGTGCATCACCAAGCTCGACGTGCTGGACGGCCTCGAGAAGCTCGAGCTGTGCACCGGCTACGAACTCGACGGCGAAACCACCGACATCCTGCCGATGGGCGCGGACGAAATCGAACGCTGCACGCCGATCTACGAGACCCTCGAAGGCTGGACCGAAAGCACCGTGGGCGTCACGCAATACGACAAGCTGCCGGTCAATGCGCGCCTCTATCTGCAGCGCATCGAGCAGATCACGGGTGTGCCGATCCACATGGTGTCCACGAGCCCCGATCGCGACCACACGATCATGATGCGTCACCCCTACCTGGCCGACTGAAGAGGAACTAGAACCCATGTTGACCGAAGACGGCAAACATCTCTACGTCAGCTACGACGAGTATCACAACCTGATCGAGAAGCTCGCGATCAAGGTGCACCAGTCGGGCTGGGAGTTCGACACCATCCTGTGTCTCGCGCGCGGCGGCATGCGCCCGGGCGACGTGCTCTCGCGCATCTTCGACAAGCCGCTGGCGATCATGTCGACCAGCTCGTACCGTGCCGATGCGGGCACGGTGCAGGGCCACCTGGACATCGCCCGCTTCATCACCACGCCCAAGGGCGAGATCGCTGGCAAGGTGCTGCTGGTGGACGACCTGGCCGACTCGGGCCACACGCTGCATGCCGTGATGGACATGCTGCGCAACAACTACAAGCCCATCACCGAGCTGCGCAGCGCGGTGATCTGGACCAAGGCGCTGTCGACCTTCACGCCCGACTACTCGGTCGAGTACCTGGCGACCAACCCCTGGATCCACCAGCCCTTCGAGGGCTACGACTCGCTCGGTGCAGAGAAGCTGCTGGAGAAGTGGTCGGTCTGATCAGCCGTTGATCAGGCCTGGCACGACCCGTCGCCGGACGTGAGCATCGCGGTGTAGCGCCGCTGCATCTCTTCCGGCGTCAGTTTTTCGATGCTGTGGCCGACGTTCCAGCGGTGGCCGAAGGGGTCGCGAAAAACCCCGGAGCGCTCGCCATAGAACTGGTCCTGCGGCGCCATGTCGAGCGTTGCGCCGGCCGCCACGGCCCGCGCCACCACCGCATCCGCATCGTCCACGTGCAGGTGCAGCGTCACCGCGCTGCCGCCCAGCGTCTTGGCGCTGCGGATGTTGTATTCGGCGAACTCGTCCGAGATCATCAGGATCGCGCCGTTGTGGAAGTCCAGTTCCGCGTGGCCGATGCGCCCGCTGGGCTCGGTGAGGCGGAATATTTCCTTCACTTCAAAAACCTCGCAATAGAAGTCGATGGCCGCGCCGGCATCGTCGACGCAGAGATACGGGAACAGTTCGTGGATCGCCATGGTTGTTGCCTTTCGAGAGAAGGGGAAGCAGTGTCGTGGCGCCGATTCTGGGTCGCCGCGCCGCTAGCGTCTTGAACGAATTTGACCTGTTGTTGTGCCCGCCGGCACATGCCGCGGCGACATGGCCCCGGTCCGCCGCCACGCCTGCGGCGACATGCCCGCCAGCGCGGAGAACTCGCGGCTCAGGTGTGCCTGGTCGCTGTAGCCGGCCGTGAGCGCGATCTCGGCCCAGCTTTGCGCGGGATCGCCTGCCAGCGTCAGCGCGCGGTCGAAACGCATCACGCGTGCGTACTCCTTGGGGCTGAGGCCGATGGCGCTGCGAAAGAGCGCGATGAAGCGGTGGTGGCTGTAGCCGCTGCGAGTCACCAGTCCGGCGATCGAGGGGTTTTCGCGGGCCAGTGGGCCGAGCGTTGCGGCGATGGCCGGATGCAGGCCACGCAGGCCGGCGCCGAGCGAGTCGATGACACGCTGGGTGAGCAGGGCTTCGAAGACATTCAGCTGTCTTTCGAGGTCACCCGCCGCATGAACCTGCTCGAGCGCGGCATCGGTCTGCCGCGCGCCCCACAACGCATCGAGCGGCGTGTGCTGGTTGGCCAGTGCATCCTCGGGCGCACCGAGCAGGGCGCGTGCGGCGCCGGGCTGAAGCTGTGCGCCGACGGAGCGTGTGGCCACCGAAACGTCGCGCATGTAGGAGGCGGCGCGCGTGCCGCCGACGATCGCGTAACCGCAGGTCTGGCCGCGCATGTCGTCGGGGCCACCGAACAGCTTCAGCGGCGGACCCGACAGGCGGAGCACCAGGTGCATCCCACCGGTAGGCAGCACATGCTCGCGCGCGCCGGGCCGATCGGTCGATGCGCCTTCGGGCGCCGAAGCCCACAGCAGCTTCACGAAGGGTTGCAGATGGGGAGGAGGGGGGCGCGTCAGCTGCACCATCGGTGCATTGTGCGACGGAACCCGTGCTGCGAAATCCGGGCCTACCAGTCGCGCGTGGCGATCACGTCCTCGATATCGACATCGACGAACCCGTAGGCCCTGACGATGGTCTCGAAGTCCGCGCCAATGGCTTCGCGCGCGCCTGTTTCCAGTTCGCTGTCGTTCTCTTCGAACTCCTCGACCAGTTCGTTGAACCGGTCCGTGGCGGCATGCGTCAGCTTCAGCAAGCCGGCGTCGTCGGATGGTTTCTTCGCCTCGATCTCCTCGCAGAGATCGACCAGGATCTGCTTGCACTTGTCCACCAGGAAGTCGGGAAAGTACGCGTCGCGGTACATGTCCTTGAGGAACGGATGGTTCTGCAGTTGCGGGTTCGTGATCGGCATCGACGGGCTCCTGGTGGGGTTGTGTGGCGTGGTTCGCAAGCGCGAGGCCGCGAGTCTAGGGCGCCCGGTTTCCCCGCGTGTGACGGGCGCGCTAGCATCGGCACATGAGCAAGCCATCGACGACCCTGATCCACCACCCCTACACCCCGCCCGCCATCTTCTCCGCGCCGCAGCCCGGCGTGTTCAAGGCATCGACGGTCTTCTTCGCCGACGTGGCCGCCATGCGCGCACGCGACTGGAAGACCAAGGCCGGCTACACCTACGGCCTGCACGGCACGCCGACCACCTTCACGCTCGAGGAGCGCCTGGCCACGCTCGAAGGCGGCACCGAATGCCTGCTGGTGCCCAGCGGCCTGGCGGCCATCTCGCTGGTCTCGTTTGCGTTCCTCAAGACCGGCGACGAGGTGCTGATTCCCGACAACGCCTACGGCCCCAGCAAGGCGCTGGCCACCGGCGAACTCGCCAACTTCGGCATCACCCACCGCCTGTACGACGCGATGAATCCGGCCGACCTGGAGGCCAAGATCTCGCATCGAACGCGGCTGGTGTGGGTCGAGGCGGCGGGCTCGGTCACGATGGAGTTTCCGAACCTGCCCGCGCTCGTGGACGTCTGCCGCGCACGCGGCGTGGTAACGGCGTTGGACAACACCTGGGGCGCGGGCCTGGCGTTCGCGCCCTTCGATTTCAACGGCACGGGGCAGGGTGTGGACATCTCGGTGCACGCGCTCACCAAGTACCCCAGCGGCGGCGGCGACGTGCTGATGGGCAGCGTGGTCACCAACGACGAGCGGCTGCACCGCGCACTCAAGCTCGCGCACATGCGCATCGGCTTCGGCGCCGGCGTGGGTGACGTGGAGACGCTGCTGCGCTCGCTGCCGAGCATCGGCCTGCGCTATGCGGCGCACGACCGTGTGGCGCGCGAACTGGCTGGCTGGCTCAACGGCTGCGAGGAGATCGCGCAGGTGCTGCACCCCGCGCTGGAGGATTCGCCCGGCCACGCCAACTGGCGCGCGCTGTGCGGCGCCACCGACCTGGCCGCGGGCCTGTTCTCGGTCGTGTTCGACGAGCGCTACAGTGCCGAGCAGGTCGACCGTTTCTGCGACAGCCTGAGGCTCTTTCGCCTCGGCTATTCGTGGGGCGGGCCGATCAGCCTCGTGGTGCCCTACGACATCGGCCTGATGCGCGATGCGAGCGTCGCGCGCTGGCCCTACAAGGGCACGTTGGTGCGCTTCTCGGTCGGCCTGGAAGATGTCGACGATCTGCGCGGCGACCTGCAGCAGGCGCTGGTGCAGATGTAAGACCGGTGCGATGGGCTGGTTCATGCACCAGCGCTACCCCGGTTTGCAAGGTGTGTTCGAGTTCGAAACGGCGCCCGGCGCCACGCCTTGAGACTGCACCGTTATCGCTTACAGTAGGCGACGCACAGTCACCGTGACTGTCTCGCCTCAAGGAGAAGCAGTGGCAACACCAAATTACGGCTACGAGAAGCGCCAGAAAGAGCTGGCCAAGAAGAAGAAAAAGGAAGACAAACTCCGCGAGAAGCAATACCGCAAGCTCGGCCCGAGCAGCGACGGACTGGCTCCCGGAGACCCGGAGACCGACGTGGCATCGCTCGAACGCGATCCCCCCACGGTGCCCGAGTTGCCCACCAAGAACGGTTGATCCGTTCCTGGCGTCCCCATCGAAATGCCGCCGCAGGCCTGTGCCTGCGGCGGCTTTTTGCTTCTTGCGCGCCGCCCGCCTTACTTCGGCAGCAGCTTGCGCAGTTCGGGCCAGACGTTGTCGAGCAATTGGGGCTGCGCCACGGCCGTTGGATGGATGCGGTCGGCCTGGAACAGCGAGAGCGCATCGGGCGCATCGGCCACGCCCTTGAGCAGGAAGGGCACCAGCGCCGACTTGGTCGCGCCCGCCACCTTCGAGAACACCGCCTCGAAGCGCCGCGTGTAGTCGCCACCGTAGTTCGGCGGCACCTGGATGCCGACGATCAGCACCTTCGCGCCCGCGGCCTGCGCGGCCTTGGTGATCTGCAGCAAATTGCTTTCGGTGTCCGAGAGCGGGAGGCCGCGCAATGCGTCGTTGGCGCCGAGCTCCAGCACCACGTGGCTGGGCTTGTGCTGCGCGAGCAGGGCGGGGAAGCGGGCGCGTCCGCCGGAGCTGGTGTCGCCGCTGATGCTGGCGTTGACCACGGTGGCCGCGATCTTCTGCTGGGCAAGCCTTTTTTCCAGCAAGGGTACCCAGCCTTCACCGCGCTTCAAGCCGTACTCTGCACTCAGCGAATCGCCCAGCACCAGGATGACCGGCTTGTTGCCGGCCGCGTTGGTGGCCTGGGCGTGCGCCGCGGCCGTCCATGTCCCCGCGCTGCCCGCACCGCCTAGTGCGGCGGTGGTCAAGATAAAGTCACGTCGATTCAAAACCAAAGCCAAAGCCTTTCCATGTCCCAACCCCCGTCTGATGCCATTGTCGCCGTCGAGCATGTCTTCAAGTCCGTCACCGATTCGACCGGCACGCTGGACATTCTGCAGGACATCCATTTCACCCTCGGCTCACGGGAAACCGCCGCCATCGTCGGCGCCTCGGGCTCGGGCAAGAGCACCTTGCTGTCGATCATCGCGGGGCTCGATACGCCCACGCGCGGCACGGTCAAGCTCGCGGGCGACGACATCTTCGCCATCGACGAGGACGAACGCGCCGCCCTGCGCGCGCAGCGCGTGGGCTTCGTGTTCCAGAGCTTCCAGCTGCTGGGCAACCTGAGCGCGCTCGAAAACGTGATGCTGCCGCTGGAGCTGGCCAACCGCAAGGACGCGCGCAAGGCCGCCACCGAAATGCTCGGCCGCGTCGGCCTCGGCCAGCGCCTGGGCCACTACCCCAAGGTGCTCTCGGGCGGCGAGCAGCAGCGCGTGGCGCTGGCGCGGGCCTTCGTGGTCCAGCCGGCCCTGCTGCTGGCCGACGAGCCCACCGGCAGCCTGGACTTCGCGACCGGCGAGCAGGTGATGAAGCTGATGTTCGACCTCAACCGCGAACTCGGCACGACGCTGGTGCTGGTCACCCACGACCGCGGCATCGCGTCCCGTTGCGAGCGCCGCATCACCATCGAGGCCGGGCGCGTGTCGCTCAACGAGAAAACGCCGGTCTCGACGGTCGACCAGGCCGCCTGAACGCCAAAGACGCAGCGAAGAGACAACAACAACCCGAGGAGAGGTCCATGGACAAGCTTCCACCCGAAGCCATCGCGGCATTGCAGCGCGGCAGCCTGATCGAGGCGATCAAGATCGTGCGCGACAAGACCGGCATGGACCTCAAGTCGTCCAAGGAAGCCGTCGAGCGCTACGCCAATGGCGAGGGCGCGCCGGCCGATTGGCAGGAGGGCGACTGGGGCCGCGGCGAACCCGAGGGCGCGGGCATGCAGGGCAACGGGCCCGCGGCGGTGCCGTCGGCCGCGCTCACGGCCCTGGCAAAGGGCAACAAGATCGAGGCCATCCGTCTCACGCGCGAAGCCACGGGCCTCGGCCTGGCCGAGGCCAAGCAGTTGGTCGAGAACCACCAGAACCCGGCGGCCGGCGATTTCGGACACCTGTCGTCGGGCATTCCGACAAACCCGATGGCCGAGCCGGGGCGGGTGTCGCAAGGGGGCTCCAAGTTGCTGCCCATCGTCATCGTCGTCCTGGTCGTGGTGCTGGCCTGGCTGTATTTCGTGAAGGGCGCCTGAAGCGATGATCGTTCCCCAGTTCTGGGCCGAGGGCCGCATCCAGGAGCGCCTGGCGGGAAAGCAGATCACCGTGCGGCGCTACGGCTGGTCCGACGACAGCCCACTGGCCGCGCAGGCGCATGCCGACCAGCGCACCCGCGAGGCCTTCGACCGCATCGCGAGTGGCGAAAAGCTCGAGCGCCGCGAGCGCAAGTTGGCCTACAACGGCGCCGACGGCGTGCCGATCCGCGAGGAAATCGTCGAGCGGCAGGGCGAGAGCGTCATCACCCGCAATGGCTACGGGGCGCGCTGCCTCAACACGCCCGACGTGATGTTCGTCGACATCGATTTCGACGAACCCCTGCGCACCAGCGTATTCGGCTTTGCACTGGTGCCGGCGCTCATCGCGGGCATCGTCGGCGGCTGGACGGCCAAGACCTGGGTGGGCGGGCTGATCGCCGCCATCGTGGTCTTCATCGTTGCGTACCGCATCGGGCTGGCCAAGAAGCGCGGGGAGGCCAGCACGAACCCCGCGCCCGAGAAGCGCGCGGCCGAGCGCATCGGGCGCTTCATGCACCAGCATCCCGACTGGCACCTGCGGGTCTACCGCACCCCTGCGGGCTTTCGCCTGCTGGCGATGCATGACGTCTTCGGCCCGGCCGACATGACGGTGGCCGACTGCTTCCAGGCGCTGGGCGTGGACAAGGTCTACGCGCGCATGTGCCGCAACCAGAACTGCTTTCGCGCCCGCGTGAGCGCCAAGCCCTGGCGCGTCGGCATCGGCGAGCACATGCGGCCGCGGCCGGGCGTCTGGCCCGTGTCGCCCGAGAGGCTGCCCGTGCGCGATGCCTGGATCGCGCAGTACGAAAAGGCCGCCGAAGGCCACGCCGCCTGCCAGTACCTGGAGAGCGTCGGCAACACCGGGCGGGTGCATCCGAACGCGCAGGCGGTGCAGGAACTGCACGACGAGCGCACGCGTGCGCTCAGCGGCCTTCCGATCGCCTGAGGGGGCATCCCCGGGGGTAGGGATAATCGGGGGATGTCTTCCCCCAAAGTGATCTTCGGCTTCCATGCCGTGGGCGTGCGAATCAAGACCGCGCCGAAATCGGTGCTCGAGGTTCTGTTCGACGCCAGCCGGCGCGATGCGCGCATGAAACAGTTCATTGCGCGTGCGCAAGAAGCCGGTGTGCGGCTGGTCGAGGCCGACAGCCTGCGCATCGCCAAGCTCAGCGGCAGCCACGGCCACCAGGGCGTGGCGGCGCGGGTCGAACCCACCGCGCAAATCCATTCGCTCGACGAACTGCTCGAAGGCCTCGAAGAGGCCGGCACCGTGCCCCTCTTGCTGGTGCTCGACGGCGTGACCGATCCGCACAATCTGGGCGCCTGCCTGCGCGTGGCCGATGGCGCCGGCGCGCATGCGGTGATCGCGCCCAAGGACCATGCGGCCGGCATCAACGCCACCGTGGCCAAGGTGGCGAGCGGCGCGGCTGAAACAGTGCCGTATTTCATGGTGACCAATCTCGCGCGCACGCTCAACGAGCTCAAGGAGCGCAGCATCTGGTGCGTGGGCACCAGCGATGACGCGCCGGGCACGATCTACCAGAGCGACCTGAAGCGGCCGCTGGCGCTCGTGCTGGGCGCCGAGGGCGAGGGCATGCGCCAGCTGACCCGCAAAACCTGCGACGAGCTGGTCAGCATCCCGATGGCCGGCGCGGTCGAGAGCCTGAACGTCTCGGTGGCGAGCGGCGTGTGCCTCTACGAGGCGATGCGCCAGCGCAGCGCCTGATCTCCCGCTAATCCTTCTTCGGAAGCGGCCCACCCTTGCGGTGGAAGTAGACGAGTTCTGCCATGCGCCGCATCTGCGGCGTGCCGAGCAGGTGGTTGAACATCCAGTCGCTCTGGAAGTGGTCGAAGGCCCAGCGCAGCGAGCGCTTGAGCAGGAAGCGCGGGTAGCTGCGCACGAACCACGTCGCAGGGTCGCCCACTTCGCCGCGCACGAAGCGCGCCACCGCCTCGCCCGCGCGCTCGCCGTGCTGCAGCGCGGTGTGGATGCCACCGGCCGTGACCGGCGACACCATGCCGGCCGCATCGCCCACCAGCAGCGCCCGTTCGCGCGCCACGACCGGGAGCACGCCGCCGCAGGGAATCATTCCCGCGCGCACGGCCACGGGCGGCGCATCGCCTGGAGACACCACCGATTCGATCTTCTTGAGCAGCGGGGCGAGCCGCAGCGCGTTCGCATCGTGGTGGCCCAGGCGGCGGGCCAGGCCGATCTGGCTCACGCCCACGCCATCGAGCGCCCAGCCGATGTAGCCGGGGGCGAGCTTGCGGTCGATGAAGCAGTGGAGAAGGTCGGGCGCCATGCGGGCGCCCTGGTATTCGTGTTCGACGCCGTAGAGAAAGCGCGTGTTTCGCGAGAGGCCCAGCGCCTTGGCGACGCGTGAATGCGGGCCGTCGGCGCCCACGAGGTAGGTGGCGGTGATGCAGGGGCCGTGCGTCACGGGGACTTCCCAGCGGTCGTTCATCCACAGCGCCTGCTCGAAGAGCGTGCCGAGCCGCACATCGACGCCGCAGGCCCGGGTCGAATCCACCATCCAGTCGAGCAGCGCGGGCGCATCGGTGGCCCAGAACCAGTAGCCGGGCGCGTGCAGGTCGACGTGCCGCATGTTCGGCGCATAAAGCCGCACGCCTTCGATGCGGCGGACCAGTTCTGGCGGCACTTCCGCCAGCCAGGGGACGCTGTCGACCGCGTCCTTCACGATGATCCCGGTGGTGTGGAGCTTGGCGCCGGCGCTGGTCTTTTTCTCCAGCACCATCACGCTGAGTCCGGCGAGCGCCGCGGCGTGGGCGCAGGCGAGGCCCGCGAAGCTCGCCCCGACAACGAGCAGATCCACCTTGATGTTGGCGAGTCCGCCGCTCGTGGCGGCCGGTGCCGGGCAGGGCGCCGTGGATGAAGTGGAGAGCGGGGAGAAGAGGCAGGAAGAGGTGTGCATGGGGCAGCTGACTTGGCGATGCGCGCCACGGCTTGTGGTGCGCGTGCGAAGTTAGCTACGCCATGTGCGGGTGGTGTGCGCGCGATGTGCGCGCGCCGTGAAGGCTGTGTGAACCCCGCGGCCGCAACGCGTCAGGACGGGTCTTTGCCGCGCGTGCGGCCCACCGCGCTGAAGATGCCGATGCCCAGGAGGATCAGCGCACCGATGCCGATGTAGAGCGTTGGAACACCCGCCACTGATGCACCCCAGGCGACGCCGCCCAGGAAGATCAGGAAACCGATCATGTAAAGCGCAAAAGACATCATGGTCCTCCGAAGCTGAGATGCCTTGCAGTATCCCGACCGGCCTTTAGGCCCGGACCGGCCTGAATCGCCTCTGCGTGTGGGAGCGTGCCTACCGTTTGCCTAGACGAAGTACCGTGTAGATCTGTCATTTTCCCTACCACTTGCTGGCGTGGCATCACCGAAGCGCGCGATACATCACCCCAGGATAAGCCGCTGCCACAACCTCACGTAGGTATGCAGACGCATGCGCAAGGCCGGAGCAAAAACTGCGATCCATGTTCCTAGAAATGGGGGCGAAACTGTGGAATGGGACGTCAGTTGAAGCGCTCCTCTCAAAGAGTCGACATCGATTACTTTGGATGGAAATTAGCGAGATCGACATTCAAACTGAGAATTAAATCGAGACGGGCTTCCGAAATTACATCAAAGGACTGGAAAAAATGTATGGGTGGTGCTTGTGCATGCGAAGGTTCTCTCATACGATTATTTTGGAGGGTCTGAAAAAGGATTTTGAACCCCCCATCGGAGATGGTTTGGTCGATTCGATCAGATCAACAGTAAACTTTACCATCAAGAAAGGCATTTTGTAATGCAAAAGAACTCACCCACGTTGGCGTCAAAATTGGAAATTGAATCGAACTTGAGCCAAGTCAACCTCGAACGTCTGCACAGCAGCCATGCGAATTACAAAGATCTCGTCGATGCTTTCGCTCGCGAACTGACCTCTGATGAGGTGCTTCTCATCTCTGGTGCAGCCAAGACTGGTGGCCACTATTGCGGTCAGGTTTATTCCTAACCAAAAGCATTAATTTTCATGCGCCCGACTGCCAGATGCGCTCTGACAGTCGGGTTAGTCTTTCGCTTGTGGCCGGGTTGGAGGGGCTGCGAGATGGCAGAGTTTCTGGATCGCGCAGCGGAGTGACCTTGGCTACGAGCACCTGCGGGGAGAGCAGGAAAAATCAAAATAAGGAAAAAGCCCATGCTGATAGATTTCAAGATAAATCCCACAGAATTCAAGGAAAAATACCAAGAAAAAAAACCGCTGGTCATTAAAAAATCGGCAAATCCCAGTGTTGTCTCCTGGAATGATATTAATGACATCATTGCCAGAACAGACGCAGACTCAATCAATTTTCGCGTTTCTTTCCCTCATGGAAATGTGCCCAAGGAGGAGTATATTGACACATACTTTCACGTTGGGGATGTTCGCAAGAAATTGAAAAAAATTGCCCTCTATAAGTTTCTAAAGGAGGGTGCAACTGTTGTGGCAAATAATATTTATGATGAGCCACGGTTCAACGACTATGCCAAAGACATTGCGCAATTAACTGGTAGGCAAACGGTCACGTCTGCATATATCGCATTCGGAGAAGTCGATTCATATCGGGCGCATTGGGACTCGAGAGATGTTTTTGCAGTGCAGCTGGTGGGAAAGAAGCGCTGGGTAATTTATAAGCCCTCTTTCGACGCGCCTCTCTACATGCATCAGAGCAAATTTATTGAAGATCGATATCCGTGCCCATCCGAGCCCTACATGGATTTCATACTGGAAGAGGGTGACGTTCTCTACATTCCGCGAGGGTGGTGGCACAACGTCACTCCACTTGGAGAGCCAACGGTGCATCTCGCGATTGGCACTTTTCCTTCTTTCGCGCTGGATTACGTCAAATGGATCTTCCGGCAACTTCCTGAATCCGTGCACGCGCGCCAAGCGTTTGGAGATGAGAAAGACGACAGGGCGACAATTAGTGCGTTGAGCGAGCACATATCTGCCCTGATGAACGATTCGGCGTCGTATCGCAATTTCATGGAGCAGCATCTCGGCGAGCAACGCATAGAGACGCGGCTGAATTTGGATCTCCTCGGTGATGCCAATGTGAAGTCCTTGGAAACACATTTAAAAGTCAGATTGAATGTGCTTCAACCGGACGCGGCAGAAGACCATTTCGCAACCAGCACCGGAAAAATATACTTCCGAGATGAGTTGCGGGACCTGAAAGGTTTTCTTGCTCGCAATCCGGAAACAACGATTGGCGCTTTGCTCGAACAATTCCAAGATCGCAATCCAAGAGAGGTTCATGACGTGATTCTTTCGTTGGCAACGCGTGGAGTCATTGAGCTGCTGCGATAGGAATAAATAATTTCGCGGCAAATAAACCGCATTCACGGCTAGGCGTAAGTCAGTTTTGTGAAGATCAATATGGGTAGCTAAAGTAGCCACGGCGCTGAACTGTGCGCTTCAGCAAAGAGGAGAGATGCGTGATCATCATGCATTCCAGAAAAATGATATTTATTCGCTGCCGGAAGACGGCGAGCACTTCATTGGAAATTGAATTGTCAAAGCATGCGGAACGCGGTGACGTCGTCACGGCGGTCTCGCCGCGCGACGAGCAATTGCGTGCGGAGCATGGAGGAAAAATTCCGGATGCGGATGCACATCCTTTTTACAACCATGCCTCTGCCGCAGAGATTAGGAAATTCGTTTCCCCGGAAATTTGGGATTCTTATTTCAAGTTCTGCATAGACCGTAATCCTTGGGATAAGGTTGTTTCAATGTTCTATCACCGCAGGGCCAGGCCTACGGCAGCGCGGAACTTCAGCGATTTCATTTCCAGTGGAGAGTTCAAGGACGCCAGGAATTTTCCTCTCTATGGAATCGCCTCGTCAGTCATCGTGGACCACGTGGGCAGGTACGAAAACCTAGACGAAGAACTTGAGAAAATATTCAGTCGAATTGGTCTCTCATATTCTGGATTGTCGTGTCGGGCCAAAAGTCAATTCCGCGAGAGAAAAGACTACAGAGATTTATACGATGCCACCAGCATTAAAGCGGTGGCTAATGCATTTGCGGAGGAAATCTCTTTACATGCTTACCAGTTCTGAAAACTGGCTGCCATCGGGCAGCAATGGATTGAAATCCCTTTTCGAGGGTTTTCAATTGCAGGGGAAATATTTTCGAAACCGCGTATGGGTGCCCCCCATGTGCCAGTACGCTGCCCCACAAGGGGCTCCGACCGCTTGGCATGAGCGGCATTACGCGACCTTGGCGATTTCATCGGGATGTGTCGTGGTGGAAGCTACAGCCATTTCTTCGGTGGGCCGCGTTACACCGGAGGATCTTGTTCTTGACGATGTTTCGCTATTACCTGCGCATCAACGCTTGGTCGACGGGATTCGCCGTGCCGGCGCTGTGCCCGGCATTCAGCTTTGTCATGCGGGGCGCAAAGGGTCTCGCAGCAGCCCATGGCGCGGTGACCTGTCCTTATCCGTGAAGGAGGGGGGGTGGCCCATCTTGGGGCCTTCCGCGATCGCATTTGGCGAAAACTACGCCGTCCCGGGCGAGATGACTCTCGGGGATATCCAGCAGACGATTCGCCAGTTTGTCGAATCGGCCCAGCTTGCTGAGCGGGCCGGCTATGAAGTCATTGAGGTACACGGCGGTCATGGGAGATTGGTGCATTCCCTACTCTCTCCAATCTCCAATTTGCGCACAGACTCGTATGGCGGCAGCTTTGAAAACAGGTGTCTCTACGCCGTGGAGTTGGCGCGTACGCTGCGCTCCGCGCTGCGTGCCGACACTATCCTGGCATTCAGACTTTCCTGTGTTGACTGGGTCAACAATGGCATCGCGCTCGAGGACTCTGTTCAACTGTCGCGACTGCTGGGTATAGAAGGAGTGGCGCTGATCGATTGCAGTTCGGGAGGCATCGTCTCTCCGATACTCAAGAAAACCCATCCCGGCTACCAAGTCCAGTTTTCCAATGCTATCAAAGTAGGTGCTGGCATCGCCACTGCGGCGGTGGGGGAGATCTTCACTATCGAGCTTTCCGAAAGCATCCTCGAATCGGCGCAGGCGGACGTCATCATGATGGGACGACGATCCCTCATTGATCCCACTTACCTAATGCGTTGCGCAGCACTGGCTGGATATTGGGACCTTGTTCCTCTTCCCTACCGGCGGGCGATGGAGCGATTGCTACGTGCAGAAATTCAACTCGTTCCGGAGCTTTGACATGCTGATAGAAGTAGCCGGCATTGACGGCAGTGGGAAGACGACGCTGATTCACGCAGCGAGAAAGCGTATTAACGAGCTGGGCCAAGCTTACGCTTATGAGCGCCCGTTTCAAAGCGAAGGCGTGAGATTGCTGGAGGCCGCGGCATCGCGAGCGGGCCGATGTCGTCCGTACAAGGTGTTCGGCCACTCAACGGTCGAGGCAGTGCGAGCCGTAGATCTGGTCGCGCGATCCGCTCTGCTACACATGTATAAAGGTTCGAATGTGCAGCACGCCTTCTGCGACGGCTATGTCGTTGAACAGCTTGGACGATTCAGGCAATTCGGATTGGCAACCGCACAAAACCTCGAAATACTCAAATTTGCAACACAGCCGGACATCCTGATTTACCTTCGCCTACCTGCAGAACAGGCAATAGAAAGAATGAGGGGACGTCCGAAAGGTGATTCTCTGCTTCTGGAGGACGATCCACTTGCAGCGACGCAGAAGGTCATATCCGCGCTCGAGGAAGTAATCGCCGATTTAGGTTCCGGTGTGATTGCACTGGATGCGACCCAATCGCCAGATAGGTTGCTGACGGAGGTCATGCAGATTATCGAGCGGTCACAGCATGGCGCTTGACACCGAACCTCGGCTCTGGCCTCTCTACGAAGCACAGGTGCTGGCTCAGTTGCCTGAAATAGCGGCTATGCCCGATCTGGGCGCCGTAGATCCCCATCCGGCAGTCGTTTCCTTTGAAGCCGCGTTCTGCTTGCATCTCGGAGGAGGGCGCGCCGCTTTCTATAACTCTGGCACCTCGGCTTTGGCAGCTGGCTTGTTCGCGTTGGATCTGCCGATTGGCTCCGAAGTCATTGTCCCCTCACACAGTTTTCGGGGAACGGTGACGCCGCTGTTCCAGTTTGGGTTGGTTCCCGTGCTGGTTGCCTGCGACGCTTCCGGCAGCATCGAGCCAGCTGCGGTGCAGCAGGCTATCAGTTCTCGCACCAGCGCGGTGATCATCAATCACCAATGGGGTTTACCAGCCGATATGGTGCGCCTCTGCGCATTGGCCCAACAACATTCATTGAAATTAATTGAGGACGCATCGCATGCGCATGCGACGCGCATGGACGGTATTGCGGTGGGTAATTTTGGGGATGTAGCATTCTTCAGCTGTGGCACCACCAAGCTGGTTAGCGGTGGCTTGGGGGGCGTGCTGTTTTCCCGGTCCTCCGCTATTTTCGATCGGGCTCTGGTGTTCGGTCTGGCCAAGCATCGGTGTCTCGCGGAGATCAACGATGCAACGATCAGACCACTCGGGCGCCTGGGTGTCGGCGTCAATTTGCGCGGCTACCCCCTGGCTGCCCATCTTGCTCACAGCCACATGAAGCGACTCGACAATATTGCCGCGGCGAAGAATCGAAACGTCGCTAAGTTTGAGTCGATCTTGACCGAACTTTTTCCCATGGTTCGTCCACTGCAGCGCCCCAAAAGATGGAGCGAGGGCGTGTGGTACAAGCTGCCTTGCCGTGTAGACGAGCCGGCCGTGAGAGATCGGCTAGTGCAAGTTGCGGTCACAGCGGGGATTCGGTTGAAGCACTGCGATCCCCCATTGGCACAGCAGTTTGCGGCAAGCCTCGACCTCGGTGCAGGCGCGCTTTCCAGCCGGAGGCTCAACTTCAGATACGTTGACGCGAGCGACAACTGCGGCTTGGACGATCTCGTGTTATTCGATACGAGAGACATGTACGGCGAGGTCGACTGGGACTCCTGCTGGCAAAGGCTACAGCGCTGGTCGCAAGCTTTTCATGCCTAGTGCTTTTTTGCTTTTTTTAATTGTTAGAGGTAGAGATGAGTGCAGATCAAGATGTATGGATGCTGAGCAAACTGGCCGATGCGCCACGGGACTTCTCGATGGACCTTCCGGGCAGCAAGTCGATCTCATTACGGACCCTGGTCCTCGCCTCGCTGGCAACGGGAACAAGCCGCATTACTGGCCTTGCCAATTGCGACGATATCGATGAGTTGACCAGCGCCCTGCGAACACTGGGCGTTGGCATGGCAGTATCCGAGGACGGCACCTATACCGTTACGGGCACCGGCGGAAAATTCGCTACAGGTCAATTGAACGTTCAGTTGGGACTCAGTGGAACCTCGACTCGATTCCTGATCGCTCTGGCATTCCTTCGCAAGGATGCGACCCATATCGATGGCCACGAATCCCTGCGTGCTCGCCCCAACAAATACCTTGTCGATGCACTTAGGAGTCTTGGTGCACGGGTCGATCCTGAGGAAGCCTCGGGACTTCCTGTCCTTATTCAAGGGCATCCCGAGACGCGACAACGATCCGTGGAGATGGCAGGCAACCGTTCCAGTCAGTTCTTCTCCGCCTTGATGCAAATCGCGCCGTTGCTGACTGAGGGTTTGAGCATCAAGGTGCGGGGTGAACTGGTCAGCCGACCCTATATCGACATCACCACCGCACAGATGAAAGCCTTCGGTGTAAATGTCACATGGAACGAGAGCGGAACTGCGTTCGATGTTCGTCCCCAAAGCTATCGCGCCGTCGATATGGCGGTGGAGGGCGACGCCTCGGGGGCTTCCTACTTTGCTGCGCTCGCGACCGTGCACGGCACGGCTGTGACTTTTCGGAATCTGGGTCACCAGACCTTGCAAGGCGACTATGGGTTCTTCAAGCTGTGCGAAAAGCTTGGCGCCACCGTTTCGTCCGACGCAGACACCACTCGGATCACCGGCCCCAGCAACGGCATGAACGCAGTCGATGAGGAGATCGACATGGAGGACATGCCAGACGTAGCTCCGACTCTGATGGCTATTGCTCCCCTTGTTCCCGGTGGTTTGAGAATTCGGGGACTGGGCACATTAAGAATCAAGGAATGTGATCGCCTCGGCGTTTGCGCAGCACACTTGCGCACGTTGAATGTGCCTGTCGAGGAAGGACCCGATTCCATCGTGATCCAGGAGCATCGAAGTGGCCCCTCTGAAATGGTTGGACTGGAGACCTTTGACGATCACCGCATTGCAATGAGCTTCGGGGTCCTTGCTTCCAAGTTGGGGAACATTGCGATCCTGGATCCGCATTGCGTGGCCAAGACATTTCCTGAGTACTGGGATGAATTGCAGCGATTCGGTATCGATGGTACCGGTAAAGCGGCCTGACAGCAGTCCCCGAAAGCAGCCGCATGACAAGTGGATTGGGAAGATGCTATTGGATGACAGGACTGCCCGGTTCGGGAAAGACATCCATCGTGAAAGGCGTGCAACAGCGGCTTCGCCTGCGGGGAGTCGCGTGCCTAGTCCTGGACGGCGATGAGGTCCGAAGGGGTTTGAGTAGCGATCTAGATTTCGCACGTTCGAGCCGCCGAGAGAACGCACGACGAATCGCCGAGGTTGCCCGCTTGGGGGTAGAGGCGGGGCTTGTGGTGCTGGTTGCGTCCATCACACCGTTCCGTATAGACCGTGAAATGGCACGGGACATTCTTCCCAAGGGCAGCTTCATCGAGGTTCACGTAGCGGCTTCCTTGGCCGTTTGTTCAACACGCGACCCGAAGGGCCTCTATGCGAAAGCGCGGGCAGGAGAGTTGACCGGGTTAAGTGGGTGGGACGCGGAATACGAGCAGCCCAATGAACCGAATATCACCTTGAATCCGGAGCATCTTTCTCTGCAGCAATCCGTAGAACTGATAGCAGGCCACGCGGCCGGCGCCACCGCCTAAACGCGAATGATCTCTTAATGCAATCCGCCCCTTCGCCGGATAACTTTGAACGCCAGACCAATTGCAGCCATCGGATGCGAGTTATTACGGCGCGCTTAAAAAAACTACTTTCGCCATGACTTTCGTATTCTGGACGCTGACAGCTACCAGTTTAGTGCTTGTGGGCTGTGCAAGCATGGCGCCCGAGTACCGACGGCCGGAGCCGCCCGTGCCTGCGCGCTTCGGCGATGCATCGCAGTTGGGCGTAAACGGCGCCCAAGCCGTTGCTTCACTTCAATGGCATGAGGTATTCCTAGATAAGCGCTTGCAAAAGTCGATCTCGACCGCGCTCGAGAACAACCGCGACCTGCGATTGAGTTGGCTTCGCATGGAAAGACTACAGGCGCAATACCGCATCTCGCAGGCCGACATGCATCCGGCCCTGCAACTCCAGACCAGTCAGAGCGCCTCGCGAGGGCGTACTTCCTCTGGCGAAGCCGCTCGCGTGAATCGTTCGGCTACTCTAGGCGTGGGAGTCAGCAGCTGGGAGCTCGATCTTTTCGGCCGCATACGCAGTTTGAGCGACGAGGCGCTCGAAACCTTTCTTGCCTCCGAGCAAGCGCAGCGTAGTGCGCGCATCAGTTTGGTTGCGGAGGTAGCGAGTACGTGGCTGGCTGTGGGAGCCGACCAAGCACGGTTGGCTCTGGCCGAGCAGACGTTGCTGAGTCAGCGCAAAACTTTGGAGTTGATGCGCAACAAGTACCAGTTCGGCATCGCCTCTGCAGTAGATCTGGCCCAAGTTCAGGCCAGCGTCCAAAGCGCCCGCGCCGATGTAGCTGGCTTCACGACGGCCCTTGCGCAGTCTCGTCACGCACTGGAGCTGGTGGTTGGAGCTTCGTTGGGCGAATCGGAGCTGCCGACCGTCGACCGTACCTTGGAGCCGATCAGGCTTGCGCCGCCGCCTGAGAATCTCTCATCAAGTGTGCTGCAGCTACGTCCGGATGTGCTCGCGGCCGAGCACGAGCTCAAGGCTGCGAATGCCGATGTAGGCGCAGCCAGGGCTGCGTTTTTTCCGACGATCGCGCTCACCGCCTCGTCGGGGCGTAGCAGCGATGCATTGACTCACTTGTTTGTCAAAGGGGGCCATACATGGTCCGTGCTGCCCGGCGTCACGGTACCTGTATTCAATCAGGGAGCAATCAGGGCCTCGCTCGATGCCGCCGAAATTCAGAAAAAAATTCGTGCCGCCGAATATGAGAAGAGCATCCAAAGAGCTTTTCGCGAGGTCGCCGATGCTTTGGCCGTGCGCGCGAACGTCAGCGAACAGATGGCAGCGCAATTAGAACTCGTTGCTGCCACAGAAACGAGATACCGGCTGTCCGAGTTGCGTTATCGCAGCGGCGTGAACAGCTATCTGGAGACACTTGACTCCCAGCGGTCGTTCTATAACACCCAGCAAGCTTTGATCACTCTGCAGCTGGATGAGGCAAACAATCGCGTCGTGCTGTACAAAGTTCTTGGAGGGGGCGCAGACGCTGTCGCTTGGAACGTTGACGGCCTCGGGCAATAAATGGACGGACCGGGCGGCCTATTTGATATGACGGGCTTGGAAGAGGAGGCGTTTGTCGGGCAATCGGAATGCAAAGCCATCGAGAAACACGAAATTCAAACCCGTCTTCGTCCGCAGCCACGTTGCACAAGAATGATCAAAAAAATCCCCTATCCCTTTTCTCTCGATGTCATGAAGCGCAACCTGCTTTTCCTGCCTTTTTGTCCTCCGGACGGACTGGACAGCGACGGAAGGCCCGTGCTCGAGGGGCGTTCCATCTACTACAAACCGGGAGAAAAATCGTATCGTCGATGCACTTACGGTGACTCACGCAGTCACAGCGGAAAGCCGATGAATCTTGAGTCACTTCAGGCACTGAACGGGCACAAGAGCGACGTGCAGGAACTCATCCATGACTTGTCGGATATTCTGAGAACCAAGCTCCCAGAAGCTGACGGCCTATCTTGGCTCAAGTCCTTGTACGCATTGGCGTACATTTTGTACAAGGCGCCCAGTTATTTTTTTGTTCGGCAGGTATTGGACAGCTCAGTCAAAATTCCCGGCTTCTACGCCTCAGCGTCACGGTTTTCTCATGGCTTAGTCAACATGCTGTCAATCCTGGCGCTTGATCATGATGGCCAACTGGGCGATTTGCATTGCAATGCCGAAGAGCTTTATGGCATAGCGGATCGAAGTGGCTACCTCGTCGGCAGAAATGAGGTTTGCGCCGCTCCGAAGAACCAGATCATTGCGTACTTTGAGCTAATGCGAGTCGGCCTTGCCGGCGAGATTGATCGCAGTGGCGGAAACAAGCGCCCGCAAAAACAGGATATCCAGGCCGTCTGCGACTTTGGTTGTGCGATGTTTCTGCTAGAGATCATCAGTCTTGTCTACGAAACGGTCCGATGCCGCCTGTGGCGATGCGGCCACGTCGCGAGTAGCGACGCAGCCTCCGCCGCCAATGAACCTCGTGCATTACATGCAATCACTCACTGCTCGGTTGCGCAGCGAATCTCGCGGGACAGGCAGCCTTTTTCTCACGTTCTTTTTCGCAGACTGAGCAATTTTTACTGGGGCGAATCTGACGGGCGATATTCGATCCATCAAATCGTTGCATCGGCCAATGAACTGCTCGAAAAATCTGAATTAGCTCGGGTCGATCCAACAGCATGGGAGTTTCAGCTCGCAGGTTTCCAGGAACGAGTAAGGAACAGCCTGTTGGCCCACCGCCCAGTGTTGCCGGAATGCACGGACGAAGGTGCACTTCTCTCGAGTGGCTTGGATATTTTTTTCGGGAAATGGCCCCAATGACCCGATCTGGCAGATTCAATGGATAAGAACGAACTCTTCAGAAAGGAGGCGATGGAGGCGCGCGCTGAAGCAAGGGGATTTGACGGCAGCGTGGTTCTCTACATGCCCAGATCATACTGGGCACTTGTCGGAGGCATCACTTTTATCGCGGCGTGCATTATTGTCTTGCTGGTTTTTGGGTCGTATACCCGTCGCGTCACAGTAAGTGGTGAGCTACTTTCTGATCAAGGGGTAATTCCAGTTTTCTTGCCGCGCCCTGGAATTGTAAGTAGATATTTGATCGCCGAAGGCGAGAGAGTTCAAGTCAATGACTCGATGCTTGAGGTCTCCAATGAAATATTCGGAGCGTCAAATCGTAGCGGCTCCATCGAGATTGCTGCTCTTTTGAATAGAAAAAAGGAAACGGTTCAACGCCAATTGGCTGCTGGCGATAAATCCATAGGGAAAAATATAGAAAACATTGAAAGAAAAATATCTTCCATTGTTCGTGAGAGACTCATTCTGAGTGCCCAATCAGCCGAAACGAAGGCGAAAAATGAACTAGCAAAAGAAATGCTAAGCCGACACAACGGCGCTAAGGAAATCGGAGCAGTTTCTGAAGACGAACTCGCAGCAAAGAAAATCGCGCTACTCGAAAGTTCGATCGGGCGTAGTGAAAAAGAGCGCGAGCTTGAATTGTTGGAAAGAAATTTAAAAGAGTTGCTCTTTCAGAAGGTTTTCTTGCAAACCGAAAGCGCAACCGAAAAGGCCAAACTTGAGCGAGAACTGATCGGCGTGGAGGAGCAGCTGCTAGAGGCCGATTCACAACGCGGCGTTATTGTGAAAGCCCCCATCACAGGAGTTATCACGGCAATTCAGGGATCTATTGGTTCGCTTTTTGAAAATACCAAACCTATTGCTCTCATAATTCCCGAAAAATCGAAGATCGAGGCGCAAGTACTGGTGCCCAGCAGCTCCATCGGTTTTCTCAAGAAGGGCCAAGTTGTTTTTCTGCGGTACGCGGCATACCCCTATCAGCAATTCGGACAAGGACGAGGTGAAATTTATTCCATTTCGAACGCCTCGCTAGCTCCTAATGAGATTGCTTTCGGATCAAGAATGACGCTTGTTGAGCCAATGTATATTGTAAAAATAAAAATTACGGAACAAGAAATAAAATTGAATGGCTCTTCGCATTTTCTGAAGCCCGGAATTAAAGTTGACGCCGATATCATGTTGGAAGAGCAAAAGCTCTATCAGTGGATCCTCCGCCCTTTCTTCGCGGCGGCAGAAAAACTCAAATAATCTCGCATGAATATCTTTTCTTTTGGGTTGGCGGCTCGTAAGATTCCGGTGATTTTGCAGACTGAGGCGACCGAATGTGGTCTCGCGTGCATTGCGATGATTGCCCACTTCTTCGGAAACAAGGTCTCCTTGCGGGAGCTTCGTATCAGATTTTCAGTCTCCCTGAAAGGCGCTTCTCTTGGATCGCTTATCCGTGTTTGCAAACACGCAGGGCTTGCTACCAGACCGGTCAAGGTGGATCTCGCTGGGCTTCATCAGATTAGATTGCCTTGTATTCTTCACTGGAATTTCAATCACTTTGTGGTACTACAGAAGATCACAAAAAAAGGTGCCCACGTAATCGATCCCGCGCTTGGCGAGCGGGTTTTGCCCATTAGCAAAGTTTCCAGTTCCTTTACGGGGGTAGCTTTAGAGATCTGGCCTGGTGCAGATTTCACTCCCAAAAAAGCGGCCAAGAAAATTTCGTTGGCACAGCTTGTCGGGAATGCCCATGGGCTGGGCAAGACGATCGCATCGATTCTCTTTTTGGGCATCCTCTTAGAGTTCGTCACGATACTCGCTCCGTACTTTATTCAACTGGTTATAGATAAGGCGGTAATCTCTTCCGACAATCAGGTCTTGGCAATTCTTGCTGCAGGATTTGGAGTGGTCTATTTGGTAAAAAACTTAATCGCCTCCGTGAGAGCTTGGTTTCTTATGTATATAGGAACTAGCCTGAATATGCAGTGGAAGGACAACGTACTCGGGCATTTGCTCTCACTGCCGCTTGAATTTTTCGAAAAAAGACATATTGGAGATGTCACTTCTAGATTTTCTTCTATTGATTTCATCCAAAGAATGTTGACGACATCTTTCATCGAATCCGTCCTTGATGGATTGATGTCGATTGTCGTTTTGATCGTGCTCTTTTTCTATAGTCCAATGCTGGGGCTAACGGTATTGCTTAGTTGCGTGCTTTATGCGGGCGTTCGTATAGCGGCGAATCACACCCTTTGGAATGCAACGAGAGAAGAAATTATTTATGGAGCGCGGCAGCAGTCGCACTTGCTTGAAACCATACGAGGTATGAAGCCGATCAAGCTCTTCAGTAAGCAGAACGAGAGACGACTGGTATGGCTATCATTGTTTGCTGATCAAACTAATGCGAAGCTGGGCATGCAGAAGATCGAGATAGTTTTGAAGAGCACTCGCACGCTGATCTTCGACATGCAAAATATCCTTGTCATCTGGCTTGGCGCGAATCTGGTGATAGCCGGAGAGTACACCGTAGGCGCTCTTGTCGCATTTCTGGGATATAAGCTGATTTTTGAAAGTAGGATCGTTGCACTCATCGATAGTATTTTCACGATCAAGAATATTGGATTGCAGGTCGATCGCCTCAGTGACATTGTTGTTTCAAAGTCTGAGGAGGAAAAATCTGCGCTCCCCGTTGATGTGCAAGAAATTCGAGCCGAACTTGAATTTAAAAATGTCAGCTTTCAGTATTCTTTGTATGAAAAAAAAGTCATGAGTGGAATGAATTTCCTCGTTCAAGAAGGGGAGTCGGTTGCAATTGCTGGTCCATCTGGATGCGGGAAGTCGACCATTTTCAACGTTATACTTGGAATCTACCAAGGTGCAAAGGGTCAAATTTTAATTGGTGGGAGAGATGTCAACTCTATCGGAGCGGAGGGGGTTAGGGCGATCATTGGTACGGTGCTTCAAGATGACATGCTTTTCTCCGGCTCCATCGCAGAAAATATTTCATGCTTTGACAATGAGGCGCGGCAGGATTGGATTGCCGAATGCGCAAGGTCGGCTAATGTTCACAACGAAATAGATGCAATGCCAATGAAGTATCACACATTGGTTGGGGATATGGGGACTGTTCTTTCCGGGGGGCAAAAACAGAGAGTGCTTTTAGCAAGGGCGCTCTATAAAAGACCGAAAATTCTCTTATTAGATGAGGCGACGAGTCACTTGGATATTGAAAATGAGAGGATAGTTAGTGCCGCAATTAAGTCGCTCAACATTACCAGGATAATTATCGCGCATAGACCGGAAACGGTGCTTTCGGCGGATCGAGTGATGCTGATGGAGGGGGGAGCTATAAAAAGCTCATTGGATCCGATTGAGGCTAAGAAAATATTAGAGGCGATGAACTTCTGAGTGCATTTGAAGATTCATAAATCGAGAATCAGTTATGAAATACATTTCGATAAAAGCCGACGAATTCGAGGTGAGTCTGGAAAGAATTGCATCCGCATTGTCCGTTGACATGGAAACTGATTTTCTGCGTTGCAAATGCCTCCTCTTGGTTGGGTCCCAAGCCGAACAATTGGACACGGATAGTTCTGATCTTGATCTGATGCTTGTAGTGGATGGGCATGAAAGCTCTTGGGGAGAAAATGAAAAATTCCGTAGTTGCCTGCTCAATGGGATGCGCACTGAGGTGCTGATACTGGATGACGCAGGTTTAAAAAAACTGACGACCATTCACCAATCTCCTAGCTACTCTCGATTTGCTCTGCGGGACTTGGAGTTTTTGCATCGATTACTGAATGGACGCGTGCTGCATGGGAAAGAATGGCATGACATATTTTTAGGGGCGCGGCGAGAAATCTACCAAGAAAGAATGTCGGAGTTTTACCTGAAGTTTGCTGAGAACTTTTATGAGGATACGGTCGGTCTGAGTGTTCAAGAGGATTCGTGGACACAGATCATCCAATCGAGAGAGTTGGCGCGATTAAGCTTTGACGCTCTGCTTGCGGCGAATGGTGACACTTACCCAAAGAAGAAATGGCGGGGAAGGCGCTTGATGAGATGCTTTTCAGAACGCCGCGCGGTTGTCGATAATTTTTATGCAATTGAATTCGATATCCCAAGGCCAACCAAGGAAAATTGCAAAATATGGTGCGGCGCGCTGTTGTCTTTGGCAGCGCAAAATCAGTTGGAAATATATTTTGGTGTGCGGCGCGACCTATTGTTGACGGAAATTATTGCCCTGCCGGGCCGCATTGAGGGCTATATTTTTCGTCATCTGGGTAAGTTTTATTTGCACAGTGGTTTTAGCGTGTTTGAGATTCCGGAAGCAGTTGCGCTTTGCCTCCTGCTGCTTTCAGCCAAATTCAGGCCGGAAGATTTGCCTGAAAAGATTGAAGGGGTCTGCTTTGAGCGAAATATTTCGCCGGCGGGAATTGGAGACGCTGTAAATTTCGTTACAGCACTGGTTGCGCGAGGCATTTATTTTCGGTAGCGTAGCCGCTGAAATCAAATTAAGCGCTTGACAAGATGTTAATGGGGATGCGCTGAGTACGGCGACGACAGGTCGCTGACGCGCAATGCCGCATTTTTGGCCAGTCTCAAGGCAAATGAACGGCCAGAACCGTTTTCCTCTCCCCGCATTGTTTACGTCGTTAGGATGCAAATGCTTTTTGCCAATCGTAAATTTATTGGTGATGATGGTTCTCCCTCAGACACGCGGTTGTGGGTGAGGCACCGCTGTGCCCATCGAGTAGGACTAGTGAATATCACTGCAGAGCGGCATGCTGCGTCCAACGGAAAGTGAAATCAAGGCGACGCGTATTGCAGATTAGATGAGCCCATCTGATTGGATGCATATTAGAAGGGTGGGTGCACGAGAAGGAGTTGCAGGCACAGTTTGGAGGCGCCGCAGAGGTTCTGCTCTTCTTTGGCCACGGCGGCGCTGACAGCCGTCTTGCTGAAGAAGGCGAATACGAGGACCGCCAACAGCACCGTAATGCGCATCCGAGGTAGGGCAGGTTCTAGTCCGGAGAGGCCACCAGCAAGTAGCGGCAGGCCGTGCGCCCGAGCGCCTTGAAGACCAGCGGCCGGTCCACGCCGAAATCGAGGCAATCCCCGGGCGCCAGCTCGAAGCGCTCGTCGCCGTAGTCCACCCGCAGCGCGCCTTCGAGCATCCACAGGCACTGGCGGTAAGGCTTGCCGCTCCATCGCGGATAGCCGACCTGCGCCGAACGCGGCAGCTCGACCTCGACCAGTTCCACTCCGCTGCCCGTCGTGCCGCGCTCGGCCACCTGGCGGCGCAGATAACCCGCCTCGGGGTCGCGCCAGACCTCCTGCATGGCCTTCGTGCGAAGCCGCTGGGGCGCTTCCTTTTCTTCCGTGAGCAGTTGTGCCAGCGACACGCCGAGGCCCGCCGCCAGCCGGCCCAGCAGCACGGCCGTCGGGCTGCTCTGTGCCCGCTCCACCTTCGAAATCATGGCCTTGCTCACACCCGACAGCTCGGCCAGCTCGGCCAGGCTGAGCCCCTTGGCCTGGCGCAGCGCCAGCAGCCGGGTCGCGATGAGGGCGTCGATGTTGCCGGGGGATTCGCCTGAAGGGGGTGATTCGTTTCTCATATGAGATTATTATTCTCCTATATTGAACGACAGAGAAGCACCATGCGCCTCATCACCTGCACCGAGGAAGCCCACGCTGGCGCCATCCTCGCGATCCTCAACGACGCCATCGTCACCTCTACCGCGCTGTACGACTACAAGCCGCGCACGCCCGAGAACATGGTCGCGTGGTTCGCCACCAAGCGCGCCAACGGCTTCCCGGTGATCGGCGCGGAAGACGAGAACGGCAAGCTGCTCGGCTTTGCGAGCTACGGAAGTTTTCGCGCCTTTCCCGCCTACAAGTACACGGTCGAGCACTCGGTGTACGTCGAGGCCGGCCATCGCGGCGCGGGGCTCGGGCGCACTCTCATGGAGGCGATCATTGCCGAGGCGATCGCGCGGGACGTGCATGTGATGGTCGGCGCCATCGATGCCGCGAATGCGGGCAGCATCGGCCTGCACGAGCGGCTGGGGTTCGAACACTCGGGCACGGTGCGGCAGGCTGGCTTCAAGTTCGGCCGCTGGCTCGACGTGGCGTTCTACCAGCGCATCCTGGCAACGCCGCTGAACCCGGTCGACGGCTAGGCGAGCGAGAAGAAGCGCATCACAACCTCGGCCGGGTGCCTGACACCGGCGCCGACAAACATCCGCTCGTTGATCCATCGCAGCGCAGGCGAGGCCGTCTCGAAGCGCGGGTTGCAGCGGAAGTAGACGTCTGCCGGATCGACCGGCTCGCCGCGCAGCAGCTTGGCCATCACCTCCGGCGCGGCCGAACGCACCGCGTGGTTCTGCACGTAGATCAGGTCGCCTGCGTCGGTCTCCAGGCCATAGCGCGCATCGAGTTCGGAGAGCGTGTCGCTCACGATCAGCTGAAAGTCGCTGCCGCCCGGCAGCACGCGGGCGCGCCAGCCGTGGCCCGAAGCCTCGCCGCCCGTGATGGGCACGACGCGCCGCAGCCCGCGCGCACTCTGGCCCAGCACTTGCGGTACGCCCACTTCCACGCGCAGGTCGGCGAAGTGCTCGAGCGTGGGAGCGGCGATCGAATCGAAGACGTTGCTCATCGCTGAAGAACGGTTCAGGCGGCCGTCTCTGCGCTCGCGCGGTCGAGCATCTCGATGGTGCCCGCGTCCAGCTTCAGTTGCGTGGCGACCACCAGCTCTTCGAGCTGCGCGATCGAGGTGGCGCTGGCGATGGGCGCCGTCACGCCCGGCCGCGCGATCTGCCATGCGATGGCGACCTGGCCCGGTTTGGCGTTGTACTGCTGCGCCACCTTGTCGAGCGCATCGAGGATGCGCAGGCCCCGCGGGTTCAGGTACTTCTTGGTGGTGTTGGCGCCGCGTGCGCTCTTCGAAGCATCGGCCTCGGTGCGGTACTTGCCGGTCAGGAAGCCGGCCGCGAGCGCGTAGAAGTTGATCACGCCCACTTCGCGCTTCACGCACAGCGGCTCCAGTTCGTCTTCGAACACCGCGCGGTCGTACAGGTTGTAGAGCGGCTGCAGGCTCTCGTAGCGCGCCAGCCCCAAGCGCTCCGACACGTCCAGCGCCTCGGCCAGCCGCGGCGCCGTGTAGTTGGAAGCGCCAATGGCGCGCACCTTGCCTTCCTTGATGAGCGCATCGAAGGCGCCGAGCGATTCTTCGAGCGGCGTAGTGGCGTCGTCATCGTGCGATTGGTAAAGATCGATGTGGTCTGTCTGCAGGCGCCTGAGCGAGGCCTCGACCGCCTCGCGGATGTACTTGGGTGACAGGCCCATCTTGCCTTCGCCCATCGGCTTGCCGACCTTGGTGGCAAGCACCACGCGGTTGCGCTTGCCGCTCTGCTTGAGCCACTTGCCGATGATGGTTTCCGATTCGCCGCCGGTGTGGCCCGGCACCCAGGCCGAGTAGACGTCGGCGGTGTCCACGAAGTTGAAGCCCGCGTCCAGCCAGGCATCGAGCAGCTTGAACGAGGCCGCCTCGTCGACCGTCCAGCCGAACACGTTGCCGCCGAAGGCGAGCGGCGAAACCAGGAGGCCGGAGCGGCCGAGCGGACGAAGTTGCGACATGAAGAAGTTTCCTGAAGAAGACAAAGGGAAGGAAGGAATCAGACGAAGCCCACGGCGCCGAGCAGTGCGCCGGCGCCCAGCAGCCAGAGCAGGTGGATGCGCGTGCGCCAGACGATAAGCGCGGCCACGCCGGTCAGCAGCCACAGGTGCCAGGCAGGCGCGTTGCCGGCATGGTTACCCGTGGCCAGCACCCAGCCGGTGGCGATCAAGAGGCCCACCACCACCGGCGCCATGCCCTGCTTGAAGGCGCGCACCTCGCGGCGGGTGCGGTTGCGGTGGCCCCAGCGGGTGGCGACATAGGTGAGGGTGGTGCTCGGCACCATGATGCCGACCATGGTCACCATCAGGCCGAAGAGACCGAGCAGCCACGCCGTCGGCCCGGCGCCGATGCCGCCGCCCGCGTTGAGCCCGACGTTCCAGCCCATCAGCGCGACGAACAGCACGTTGGGCCCGGGCGCCGCCTGGGCGATGGCGACCGACGAGCTGAACTGCGCATCGGTGAGCCAGCCATGCTGGGTGACGAGGTAGCGGTGCATGTCGGGCACCGTGGTGATGGCGCCGCTGATCGACAGCAGCGAGAGCAGCAGGTACTGGCCGAAGAGGGCCAGCCAGTCGTGCCATTGCATCGCGATGGTCATTCGAAAACCTCCGCCTTCGGCTGCGGTGCGCGCTTGCTTGGGGCGGCCCGGCGCGCGCTCATGGGGCGATCCTCTTCCAGGTCCAGACGCAGGCCACGCCGCCGAGCACCAGCAGCACCCAGCCGAGCGGCACCTTGAACACCGCGATGGCCGCGAACACCAGCGCCATGAACGCGAGGCAAATCGGAAAGCCCAGCGGGTGCTTGCGCAGTTGCGGAATCAGCTTGATGCCCGTGGCGGCGATCAGCCCGCCCGACACCGCCCCCATGCCCCGCAGTGCCGCCGCCACCTGCGGGTTGCCGGCGTAGTGCGCGTAGAGCACGGCCAGCGCGAGGATCACGACCAGCGGAATGGTCAGCATGCCCGCCACCGCCGCAATGGCGCCGCGCAGGCCGAAGTAGCGGTCGCCGATCATCAGGGCGAGATTGATCACGTTGGGCCCGGGCATCACCTGGGCCACCGCCCAGTCTTCGAGGAACTGCTCGGGCGTGAGCCACTTCTTCTTCTCGACCATCTCGCGCTGGACGATGGCGAGGACGCCGCCGAAGCCCTGCAGCGCGAGCCAGGTGAATGAAACAAAAAGGTCGCGTGGCGACTTGGGCTGGGGCGGAGCCTGCGGCGTTGCCGCATCGGGAAGGGGCGGTTGCATGTGGATGCGATTATCGTAGGCAGGCCTGCAAACTGCCGGGCATCGCGCCGACATGACCCCGGCCGATTCAACAGGGACACTCCATGCTCATGCAAATCCGCGCGCTCCTCGATCTCTGCAAACGGGCCTTCGCCTCGTGGTCGAACGACTACGCACCCAGCATGGGCGCGGCGCTCGCCTACTACACGGTGTTTTCCATCGCCCCGCTGCTGCTGATCGTGATCGCGGTGGCGGGCCTGGTCTTCGGCCAGGAGGCTGCGCGCGGCGAGATCTTCGCGCAGCTCTCGGGCCTCATGGGCGAGCAGGGCGCGGCGGCGGTGCAGGGCATGCTGCAGGCGGTCAACAAGCCGGCCGAAGGCATCGTGGCCACGGTGATCGGCATCGGCCTCCTGGTGGTCGGCGCGACCACGGTCTTCGGCGAATTGCAGGACGCGCTCGACCGCATCTGGCGCGCACCGGCCCGCACCAAGAACAAGGGACTCTTCAACATGCTGCGCGTGCGGCTGCTGTCGTTCAGCATGATCATGGGCATCGGCTTTTTGCTCATGGTGTCGCTGGTGGCCAGTGCGGCGCTGGCGGCGCTCGGCAAGTGGTGGTCGCCGATGTTCGGCGCGTGGGAGAGCCTGGCGCAGGTGGTGAACTTCGTCTTCAGCTTCGTGATGGTGACGGTGATCTTCGCGATGATCTACAAGATCATGCCGCGCGCCAAAGTGCAGTGGCGCGACGTGTGGGTGGGTGCGGCGGTCACCGCGCTGCTCTTCACGGTGGGCAAGCACCTGATCGGCCTGTACATCGGCAAGAGCAGCGTGGCCTCGGGCTACGGCGCCGCGGGCTCGCTGGTGGTGGTGCTGGTGTGGGTGTACTACTCGGCGCAGATCTTCCTGCTGGGCGCCGAGTTCACCTGGGTCTATGCGCGCACCTACGGTTCGATGAAGGACAAGGCGGACCTGCCCGATGCGAACCCGTCGCCGACGCGCGACGTGCCCTTGGCGCACAACGACGCCTAAGGGCGAGCGTCAACCGGCGAAGCCGCCTTCGTCGAGAAACTTCTGCTCTTCCGCCGTGCTGCTGCGCCCCAGCATCCGGTTGCGATGCGGAAAACGGCCGAAGCGCGCGACGATGTCCCGGTGCAGCACGGCGAAGCGCTGCGTGTTGGCGTCGAGCGCTGCATTGAGTTCGACCGAGCGCTCCTGCTCGGCGAGCACTTCGGAGTGCATGAAGGGCAGGTAGAAGAACGCGCGCAGTGCGGTTTCGAACTGCTGGTCGAAGCCCGCGTCGATCGCCTTCTTCGCCACGGTCAGCGCGAGTGAGTCGGTGGCGAGCATGTGCGGGTTGTTGCGCCAGGCGTTGCGCGGCAGTTGGTCGAGCAGCACCAGAAGGGCCAGCGAGCCCTCGGCATCGTCGGTCCAGTGATCGAGTTCGCCGCGGGCGGCGGCCTGGTGCGCATCCGAGAAGCGAGAGAGGAATTCGGCGTCGAATGCATCGCTCTTGGCGAACCAGCGAGCGGGACCGGCTTCGCGCCAGAAATCGACCACTTCGCGGGCGGTAGGGAGTGCTTGGAAGGTCATCGTTGCATTCTCTTTCACTCTGTGGCGGGCCCGCAAAGACGGGGCGGTGGCCGACACGGCGGCGCGCGGGCGCTGCCTATGCTGGGGAGGCTTTCATAACCCAGGAGATAAAGCTCATGACCAAATACGGCACCCTTTTGCGCGCAGCCCTCATCACCGGTGTGGCCAGTGCTGCCCTGGTCGGCTGCGGGATGATGTCCAAGTCGAACACCGCCAGCTTCAGCGGCGCGATGAACGCGGCCAGCCAAGTCCCGCCCAACATGACGCGCGGCAGTGGCATGGCCGAAGGCTGGCTCAACCGGGACACCAACGTCCTCAAGTACAAGATCACCTACACCGGCCTGAGTGGCCCGGCCACCGCGGCGCATTTTCACGGTCCTGCCGCGGCCGGCGCGAATGCCGGCGTGGTGCTGCCGTTCGCCAACGCGGCCAGCCCGATCGAAGGCCAGGCCACGCTCACGCCGGCCCAGGCAGCCGATCTGGTCGCGGGCAAGTGGTACGCGAACATCCACACCGCGGCCAACCCGGGCGGCGAGATCCGCGGGCAGATGCTGCCGAAGATGTGATCTTCTTCCGGGGGCGGCTCAAGGGCTTGAACCCCCGGTCAGGTTGCTGTCGCGGGGCTGGTGTCAAATGAATGCATGACGACGACCCCCAAGAAGAAACCCCGTGCGGCAGCCTCCCAACAACCCCTCAATCCTTTCGCGTCACGCCGCGAAGACATGCGCCAGGCCCGCAAGGCCCTGGTGCTGCAGGGCGGCGGCGCACTCGGCGCCTACCAGGCGGGCGTGTATGCCGCGCTCAGCGAGACCGAGCTGCAGCCGCACTGGATCGCCGGCGTATCGATCGGCGCCATCAATGCGGCGCTGATCGCGGGCAATGCGCCCGAGCACCGGGTCGACAAGCTGCGCGAGTTCTGGCACCTCGTGTCCTCGGGGCCTTCGCAGCGTCTGCCGTCGTGGTTCGGCGACCGGGCCACGCAGAACCAGTACAGCGCGGCGATGGCATCGCTGGTCGGCATTCCGGGATTCTTCGAGCCGCGCTATTCGCCGGCTCTCCTGATGGGCGGCGCGGCGCCGCTCCTGAGCTACTACGACACCTCGCCGCTCAAGGCCACGCTCGAGCGCCTCATCGACTTCGACCGCATCAACGCCTGCGAGGCCCGTTTCAGCGTGGGCGCGGTCAATGTGCGCACCGGCAACTCGGTGTACTTCGACAACACACGCCAGCGCATCGGCCCCGAACACATCATGGCCAGCGGCGCTTTGCCGCCGGGCTTTGCGCCGGTGCACATCGACGGCGACGACTACTGGGACGGCGGCATCGTCTCGAACACGCCGCTGCAGTACGTGCTCGACCTCCATCCGCGCAACGAACCCCTGGTGGTGCTGCAGGTCGACCTGTTCAATGCACGCGGCGAAATGCCGCGCAACATGGCGGGTGTGATGGAGCGGCAGAAGGACATCACCTATTCGAGCCGCACCCGCATGAACACCGACGCGATGGCCGCGAACATGAACCTGCAGCAGGCCATTGCCGACCTGATCACCAAGCTGCCGGCCAACCTGCGCAAGGACCCGAGCGTGCTCGCTGTGCAGTCGCAGCTCACGCACGAGCCCATCGACATCTTTCACCTCATCTACCGCGACAAGCCCTACGAGCTCGAATCGAAGGACTATGAGTTCTCGCGCGCCGCGGTCGAGGAGCACTGGGAGTCGGGCGCGCGCGACATGCGCGCGACGCTGGCGCATCCCGAAACCCTGCGCGCCGACGCCACCGTCAATGGCGTGACGACCTTCGACCTCGGCGAGCACGGTGCGGGCCGGGTCAAGCGCCCGGGCTTGTCGCGCTGAACGGGGCGAACGAATCAGCTTCGACTAAGAAACCACCGCCAGACTGGGCCGGTCACTTCAACAGGAGGAAATGTTCGTGAACATTGAAGATGTACGGCGACAGGCTTTCGCCATGCCGCTCACCAGCCCCGCCTTTCCGCCCGGACCGTACCGGTTCGTGCGCCGCGAATTTCTCATCGTCACCTACCGCACCGACATGGACGCGTTGCGCGCCGTGGTGCCCGAGCCGCTCGAAGTGCTCGAGCCGCTGGTGAAGTACGAATTCATCCGCATGCCCGACTCCACCGGCTTCGGCGACTACACCGAATCGGGCCAGGTCATTCCGGTGCAACTGCGCACCGCCAAGGGCGTGGAGCAGGGCGCGTATGTGCACGCGATGTACCTCAACGACCATCCGCCGATTGCCGGCGGCCGCGAACTCTGGGGCTTTCCGAAGAAGCTCGCCTCGCCCTCGCTCGACTACGAGACCGATGTGATCGTCGGCACGCTCGACTACGGCAAGGTGCGCGTGGCCAAGGCGACAATGGGCTTCAAGCACCGCGCGCTCGACCATGCGCCGATTCTTGCGGGCATCGCGCAGCCGAACTTCCTGCTCAAGATCATTCCGCACGTCGACGGCACGGCCCGCATCTGCGAGCTGGTGCGCTATCACATGGTCGATGTCACGCTGCACGGCGCATGGACCGCGCCGGCCTCGCTCGAGCTGCATCCGCATGCGTTGGCGCCGGTGGCCGACCTGCCGGTGCTGAAGGTCGAATCGGCCGTGCACTACATCGCGGACATGACGTTGGCATTGGGTACGGTCGAGCACGACTACCTTGCCTGATTCCTGCTTGTCTTCTTTCATCCTCAACCCTCAAGGAACATTCACCATGCAACTCAAGGACAAGGTCGCCTACATCACCGGCTCGGCCAGCGGCATCGGCAAGGAAATCGCCATCCTCTTCGCGCAGGAAGGCGCCAAGATCATCATTGCCGACCTCAACAAGGAGGCGGCCGACGCCACGGCCGCCGAGCTCAAGGCCACGGGCGCGCAAGCCATCGGCGTGGCTGTGGACGTGACCAACGAAGACCAGGTCAATGCCTCGGTCGAAGAGGGCGCGAAGGCCTTCGGCGGCATCGACATCCTCATCAGCAACGCCGGCATCCAGATCGTTCATCCGGTCGAGGAGTTCAGCTTCGCCGACTGGAAGAAGATGCTCGCCATTCACCTCGATGGCGCCTTCCTCACCACCAAGGCGTGCCTGAAGCACATGTATGCGCAGGGCCGCGGCGGCAGCGTGATCTACATGGGCTCGGTGCACTCCAAGGAAGCGTCGCTGCTGAAGGCGCCTTACGTCACGGCCAAGCACGGCCTCATCGGTCTCGCGAAGACGGTCGCGAAGGAAGGCGCCAAGCACGGCGTGCGCGCCAACGTGATCTGCCCCGGGTTCGTGCGCACCCCGCTGGTAGAAAAGCAGATTCCCGAGCAGGCCAAGACGCTGGGCATCAGCGAGCAGGAAGTCATCAAGAACGTGATGCTCAAGGAAACGGTGGATGGCGAATTCACCACCACCGAAGACGTGGCGCGCGTGGCGCTGCTGTTCGCGGGCTTCCCCACCAATGCGCTGACCGGTCAGTCGCTCGTCGTGAGCCACGGCTGGTTCATGCAGTAGGCGCTACAGCTTCAGCTCCCACGTCTCGCCCACGAGTTGCTGGCCGTAGCTGGCGTGCGGCTCGGACTTGGTGAGCTGGAAGCCGCGCTTGGCATAGATGCCGCGCGCGGCAGCGAGGCAGCTGTTGGTCCACAGCACCACCTTCCTGTAGCCCTTGCGGCGCGCGAAGGCGAGGCACTCGTCCACCAGCTTGCCGCCGAGGCCCAGCCCGCGTGCGGTCGGCGAAAGGATCAGCAACCGAATCTGCGCCACGCCGGCCGATTTGCGCACCACGAAGATCGAGCCCACGCGTTCGCCATGGAGCTCGGCGATCCAGCAGCGCTCCCATTCGGGCTGGAACTTGAGCAGGAACTCCCCCGCGATCTGCGCCACCAGCGCTTCGAAGCTGCTGTCCAGGCCGTATTCGCGCGCGTAGATTTCGCCGTGCTGCTGCACCACCCAGCCGATGTCGCCGGGCGCCGGGTCGCGCAGGACGGCTGCCTGGGGTTTGGCCGGCGCGGCGGCGGGGTCGAGCAGCGATTGCATCGTGCCCATGGCCTGCACCAGCTGGTTTCGCTGGGCCGGGCCGAGTGACGCGAGCAGTGCGGCGGCCTCGTCGCGCGATTTCTGTTGCAGCGGCGCGAATGCGGCATGGCCGGCCTCGGTCAGGCGCAGCACGCTTTGCCGGGCATCCCGCGCATGGGGCTCGCGCGTGAGCCAGCCTTCGGATTCGAAGCGGCGCAGGATGCGGCTCATGTAGCCGGCGTCGAGCCCGAGGTCGCGGCCGATCTCGCTGGCGACCGCCGTTTCGCGGTGCGCCAGCTCGTACAGCACGCGCACATCGGTCAGCGACATGGCGCTGCCGAGGTACGGATCGAGGGCACCGATCTGGCGCGTGTAGAAGCGATTGAACTGCCGAATGGCCTTGACGGCGGCGACGTCGGTGGTGGGTGAAGGCGTGGACATGGTTGCCATTGTCATTTGATTGATTGACTTTGGCAATCAGTTGAGAGCCACATTAGAGCCCGGTCACTGGATGTTTGTAGCGACAGGCATGCTCGAAAACCCTAAAATCGCGGGTTGCCCACGACGGCACCGCACAGCCGCGGGCTGTCCCTAACTCCCCACTGATGAACGCCCCCGTCGACGTCTCCTTTTTCGCGCGCGCCGCCAAGCCGCTGACCAGCTACCGCAAGTACTGGGCGGCCCGTTTCGGCACGGCCAAGTTCCTGCCGACTTCGCGCAAGGAAATGGACGCGCTCGGCTGGGACAGCTGCGACATCATCGTGGTCACGGGCGATGCCTACGTCGACCACCCCAGCTTCGGCATGTCGGTGATCGGCCGCATGCTCGAGGGACAGGGTTTCCGCGTGGGCATCATTGCCCAGCCCGACTGGCAGAGCGCCGAGCCCTTCAAGGCGCTGGGCAAACCGAACCTGTTCTTCGGCGTGACCGCCGGCAACATGGATTCGATGATCAACCGCTACACCGCGGACCGGAAGATCCGCAGCGACGACGCCTACACGCCCGGCGACATCGGCGGCTCGCGCCCCGACCGCGCGGCCATCGTGTATTCGCAGCGCTGCAAGGAAGCCTGGAACGACGTACCGATCATCCTGGGCGGCATCGAAGGTTCCTTGCGCCGCATCGCGCACTACGACTACTGGTCGGACAAGGTGCGCCGCTCCATCGTCGTCGACGCCAAGTGCGACCTGCTGCTGTACGGCAACGCCGAGCGCGCCATCGTGGAGATCGCGCACCGCCTGGCCGCCAAGGAGCCGGTGCAGCAGATCACCGACGTGCGCGGCACCGCCTATGTGCGCCGCGAAACGCCCGAAGGCTGGTTCGAGATCAACTCCACCAGCGTGGACGAGCCCGGCCGCGTCGAGGCGCACGTCAATCCGTACCTGATGGTGTCGGACCAGGCCAAGGCGAACGGCGCCACCTGCGCGAAGGAAGACGAAGCGCAGGACGTGGCCAAGGCCGCGGAAGCTGCCGGTTCGCCGGCGCTTCAGTCGGTGCAGTCGGTGGTGAACCCGGCCATCAAGCCGCTGACCTTCATGCCCAACCCCGCGCTGCAAAGCCGCGGCAAGATCAGCGTCCCGCCGCGCGACCGCTCGGTGATCCGCCTGCCTTCGTACGAACAGGTGCGCAGCGACCCGGTGCTCTACGCCCACGCCAACCGCGTGCTGCACCTGGAAACCAACCCCGGCAATGCCCGCGCGCTGGTGCAGGCGCACGGCGAAGGCACCACGGCGCGCGACGTGTGGATCAACCCGCCGCCCATTCCGCTCACCACCGCGGAAATGGACTACGTGTTCGACCTGCCGTATGCGCGCAGCCCGCATCCGCGCTACGCCGACGAGAACGGCAGCCACGACGGCGGGACGAAGATCCCCGCGTGGGAAATGATCCGCTTCAGCGTGAACATCATGCGTGGCTGCTTCGGCGGCTGCACCTTCTGCTCGATCACCGAGCACGAGGGCCGCATCATCCAGAGCCGCTCCGAAGAATCGATCATCAAGGAGGTCGAGGCCATCCGCGATTCGGTGAGCGGCTTCACCGGCACCATCTCCGACCTCGGCGGCCCGACGGCCAACATGTATCGCCTCGGCTGCAAGAGCCCCGAGATCGAATCGGCCTGCCGCAAGCCCAGCTGCGTGTATCCGGGCATCTGCCCGAACCTGGGCACCAACCACGATCCGCTCATCAAGATCTACCGCCGCGCGCGTGCGTTGCGCGGCATCAAGAAGATATTGATCGGTTCGGGCCTGCGCTACGACCTGGCCGTGCAGTCGCCCGAGTATGTGAAGGAGCTGGTGCAGCACCACGTCGGCGGCTATCTCAAGATCGCGCCCGAGCACACCGAGCAGGGCCCGCTCACCAAGATGATGAAGCCCGGCATCGGCAGCTACGACAAGTTCAAGCAGATGTTCGAGAAGTTCTCGGCCGAGGCGGGCAAGAAGCAGTACCTCATTCCGTACTTCATCGCCGCGCACCCGGGCACCAGCGACGAGGACATGATGAACCTCGCGATCTGGCTCAAGAAGAACGGTTTCCGCGCCGACCAGGTGCAGACGTTCTATCCGAGCCCGATGGCCACGGCCACGACGATGTACCACACCAACAAGAACCCGCTGCGCAAGATCACGCGCGAGAGCGAGACGGTGGACATCGTGCGCGGCGACAAGCGCCGCCGCCTGCACAAGGCGTTCCTGCGGTATCACGATGCCAACAACTGGCCGCTGCTGCGCGAAGCCCTGAAGAGCATGGGCCGCGCCGACCTGATCGGCAACGGCAAGCACCACCTCATCCCGACGTGGCAGCCGCTCACCGATGGTGGCTACATGAGCGCGCGGCGCAAGAACTCGACCTCCGCGCCGGTGGCCGCCAAGGCCTCGGCGCCTGTGCGGCTCGCGCCGGTGAAGCCCTCCAAGGGCCGCATCCTCACGCAGCACACGGGCCTGCCGCCGCGGGATAACGGCAGTGGTGGCGGCAGCGGCAAGCCGGTCAACAAGCCTTCATCGCGCAAGGTGCGTTGATCGGGCGGGTAGCGGGCGACCGCTACGCGTACTGCATCTCGCCGTTCCCGAACGACCAGTTCTCCTTCATCACCTCGACGAGGTTGATGAACACGTCCTCGCGCCGGATGCCCAGCTTCTCGTGCAGGTCGTCGGCCACGCGCTTGTAGAAGGCCTTCTTCATCTCGATCGTGCGTCCCTGGTTCAGCGTGATCTGGATCAAGACGAAGCCCGCCGAATACGTGACGCCCAGGTAGCTTTGCGGATGGACCAGGTTCTGCGCGGCATGCCGCGTGATGACCTGGAACTTGTCGTCCTTGGGCACGTTGATGGTTTCGGTCATGGCCTGGTAGATCAGGTCGCCGATGGCCGGGCCCAGCGTTTCCGGCGAGGCATCCGACAGTTCGATGCGAACGAATGGCATGGGAGGTTTCTCCTGGTTGGGACCGTTTCAGTCTAGGACCGCACACAACGGACGTCAGGCCACAGCAGGAATACCCCGCAGCCAGAAAACCCAGGCCAGCACTGCCGCGCAATGAAGCACGACGGTGGCGCGGTACACGATCAGAAAGCTCTGCTTGCTCGACTTGTGGCGCAGCAGCCTTTGCGCGGCCCAGGCCCCCGGCCAGCCGCCCACCAGTGCGAGCAGGTGCAGGGTGCTTTCCTTCGTGCGCCAGCGGCCGGTCTGCGCGGCGTTCTTGTCGAGGGCGTAGGCGAAGAAGGTCAGCAGGCTCAGCGCCGGAACTGCGCCCAGAACCAGCAACGGCAGGCGGCCGGACCAGACGGTCGCGCCGAGCAGCACTCCGTACGCGAGAAGGAAAAGCAGACCCCAGGAGGCCGGAGCATCGGATGCGCCCGCACGACGCGGATTCGCGCGCTTCGGAGCAGAGCGGCGATGGCTGTTGATGGGCGTGTGCTTCGGCGCGGACCGCGAGGCACTGGCCGATACCGCCTGCACCGCCACGGCACGCGGCCCCTTGCCGCCGACATGGATCTCCTCGAAGCTCAGTGCCATGCCCACCTGCGGCAACACCCGCCGGTCGCTGAAGTCGCGCAGGTGCACGAACACATCGGCCGACACCTCGGGACTGCGGATGAAACCGAAGCCGCGGTCGGCCTCCCAACGGACGAGTCGACCTTGGCGTTTCATGTTTCGTGGCGGGTGGGAGGAGGGCACATGGCCGGGATTCTCTCTTGCCCTCGCCGGACCCGGCTCCTATCATCGGCCGCTCATGAACCTGCACCACTCTCCCCCCACCATCGCCTGCCTCTGACGCGCGCCTCGCGCCGCGCTCAGACCCGCAAGTGGTCGCCGTCGTCCGCCTCCTGCAAGGCCTAGTGACGGCCGGATGGTCATGCCTGCCCTCTACAGAAACAGAGCGGCGGGCGTCATGGAGAACTTTCAACAATGAACGCAAGAATGTCTGCCGCCCTGGCCTGGGGCGGCGTGTTGCTGGCTGGTGCGCTGTGGGGCGGCGGTGCGCTGGTGGCGCAATTCCTCATAGATGGCGGCATCGCGCCGCAGAGCCTGTCGCTGGCGCGCTTCGCGCTCGGGGTGCCGCTGTTGTGGTGGCTGCATTGGAGGGCGCAGCGCATGGCGCAATCCACCGACGCGCGCTGGCGCGAGCTGACCCGGCGCGAGCAGTTCCAGGTCGTCGGCACCGGCGCTGCGATGGCGCTCAACGTGAGCTGCTGGTTCGCGGGCATCGCGCACCTGGGCGCCGCGCTGCCGACCGTGATCTCGATCTGCTGCGCGCCGGTGATCGTCGCGCTCGTCTCGGTCGCGCGCGGCTACGAGCCCTTCGGCCTGCGCCTGCTCGGCGGCCTAGTGCTGGCACTCGCAGGCGTGGCGCTGCTGGTGATGCCGGCCGATGGTTGGGGCCCGCTGCCTGCCGGGCATGCCGCCGGCCTCGCCTGGTCGTTCGGCTCGGCCTTCTGCTACGCGCTGGTGGTGCTCGGCAACGCACGCATGCCGGTGCGGGTGCCGGCCGTCACCGCGTCGGCATGGGGCATGAGTGTGGCGGCGCTGTGCATGCTCGCGGTCGCATGGCCGAGCGGCATCACCTGGCCCAACGGCGCGGCCCAATGGCTGGGCGCGAGCTACACCGGCGTGGTGACGACCTCGGTGGCCTACCTGGCCTTTGCCTGGGGCGCACGGCGACTGTCGCCGACGGCGGCCGTGGTCGGCACGCTGATCGAGCCGCTGGTGGCGGCGTTGCTGGCGGCGCTCTTGTTCGCCGAGCCGATGGCGCCCCGGCAGTGGCTGGGCGCTGTGCTGCTCGCAGTGGCGATGCTGCTGCTCATGCGGCGCGGTGCGAAGACGCCACCCGAAACAGAAGCCGACTGAAGCCAAAAGTGGTCGCGCCGTTGTATGGTGTGGCCCCATGAGCAGTTCGCCCCACCTGCCGGCATCGTGGACACGCACCCTGTGCGGCGCCGTCCTGTTCGCAGCCTCGCTGCAGCTGTGTGCCGCGGCACCCGTCGAGTCCGCCGCGCCGGCCCAGGCGCTGCGCGACACCCACAAGCGCCTGAGCGACAAGCTCGACCGCAGCAGCTTCGGCCGCCCCGTGCAGCTGGATTCGAGCGAAACACCCGGCGGGCTCGAGGGCGACGTCTACGCGGTGATCGACCATCCGCTGTCGGAAGTCACTGCCGCGTTCAAGGGATCGGCCCACTGGTGCGAACTGCTCACGCTGCACATCAACAACCGGCGCTGCAAGACCGGCGCGGCACAGGGGCGCGAGACGCTCACGCTCTACGTCGTGCGGCGCTACGACAAGCCTGTCGACCAGGCCTTCGAGCTGCCGTTCGTCTACCGCGTGGCGAATGCGACGCCCGAGCACCTGTCGGTCGAGCTCTCGGCCGCGAGCGGTCCGTTCGGCACGAGCAACTACCGCGTCACGCTCGAAGCGATTGCGCTCGACGCGCAGAAGAGCTTCGTGCATTTCGGCTACAGCTACGACCACAACCTGATGGTGCGGCTCGCCACCCAGGCCTACCTCGCCACCTTCGGCCGCGACAAGGTCGGCTTCACGGTGATGGGCAAGGCGCCCGACGGCAAACCCGAGTACATCCGGGGCTTGCGGGGGCTGGTGGAGCGCAATGCGATGCGCTACTTCCTCACGCTCGATGCCTATCTGTCCAGCGACGCGAAGGATGCCGACGAGCGCCGGCAGCGCCACTGGTTCATGGCCGCCGAGCAGTACCCGCGGCAGCTGCACGAGGTCGATCTCGACACCTACCTCGCGCTCAAGCGCGAAGACCGCCAGCGCGACGGCGCCGGTCGGTGAAGCTCCTCAACCGGCCAGCGTGAGCAGCGGCACGTCGCGCTCGCGGCCCATGGCTTCGAGCTCGGCGCGCGTGCGGGTCGCGAGCCACGCTGCCAGCGCCTCGTGCGTGGCCGTTGCCATCATGTCGGGCGGCGTCACGCCTGCGACTTCGCACAGGCGATTCGCAAAATGCGGCTCCAGCGCCGCCACCGCCACGCGGCCATCGGCACACGGGTAGACGCGGTAGCCCGCATGGGCGCCGCCGACCGCGCCCGAGGGCTGCGTCAGACCCCAGGTGCGTGGCAGGGCGAGCCAGTCGGCCGAGGCGTTCAGGGCGACTTCGAAATACATGCCGCCGTTCTTGTCCCCGCCACGGGCGCGCCGCAGCATGGCTGTCAGCACCGCCTCGCTCGCGAGCAGGGCGCCGCCCATGTCGGCATAGAGCGTGGGCGGCAGCTCGGTGCCGGTGACGAGGCCGCTCTCGGCCACGTAGGTGAGGTCGTGGCCCGGCTCTTCGGCGCGCTCGCCCGGCGCGCCGACGATGGCCACCTGCGAGAGCGACGGATGGCGCGCCTGCAGCGCGGACCAGTCGAGGCCCAGCTTGCGCAGCGCGGAGGGGCGGAACGAGGTGAGCAGCACGTCGGTCTTCGCGAGTGCGGCGTGCAATTGCTGCTGTCCCGCCTCCGTCTTCAGGTCCGCCGTCTCGATGGCGATGCCTTCGTGCAGCGCGGCATACGCCGGCTGGTTGTAGAGCGCCATCGGGTCGCCGCCCGGCGGTTCGAGCTTCAGGCAGGTGGCGCCCATCTGGCGGCAGCGCAGCAGCGCGGCGGGACCGGGCAGGTTGAGCGCAAGGCTCAGGACGCGCACGCCTTCGAGCGGCAGGAATGGGGAGGCGCTGGGGCTTGGCATAGGGCGTATATCCAAAGAACTGGTTGCTATCGAATGCGTAGCGGGCCATGCAGGCAGGGCAAAGGCTGCACGCCGCACCCACCTCAAAAACGGCGGCCGGCAGGCCTCGCGCGCCGGGTTATCGTCGCGGCCATTCTCACTCGACGCCAGGGAGCGCCATGCACGCCGCACGCCATGTCTTTCTTGCCGCTGCACTGCTGGGCGCACTCGCCGGCGTTGCGCAGGCCGACACGCTGGTGCCCAAGCAGGACCTGAAGGGCCTGGGCGATCCGGCGGGCCTCAAGCGCTTCTCGGGCGCGGTGCTCGTGTACCGCGACGACGTGGCCTACGACGAGGTCAAGCTGCCGGTCGCCAAGGCCGTCTACAAGGACGAGAAGGTGACCGCCGCGCGCTCCCTCGACCGCGCGGGCCAGCGCACCGCCCTGCAATACATCACGCCCCCCGACCGCAGCGCGCTGGAAGTGCTGCGCAACTACCAGCAGGAGCAGAAGGGCGCGGGCTTCGAGACGGTGTTCGAGTGCGCGGGCGAAGCCTGCGGCGACAGCCGGGACATCGACAAGACCAGCCTCTCGGCGCTGGTCCTGCCCGACACTTGGTGGACCAAGGCCGGCGACAACTCGCCCGCGGCCTGCGGTGCCGGCCACTTCGTCTCCGACTTCCGCTATGCCGTGCTCGACAACAAGGCGAGCGGCGCTTCCATCGCGCTCATGGTCTGGAAGCCCGGCGATGTCTCGGTGTACTGCGACGAGAAGGAATTCAAGAAGCGCATCAGCGTGCTGGTCGTCAAGGTCGAACCCAAGGCGCGCGAGCAGAAGATGGAGACGCTCTCGGCCTCCGAGCTCGGCAAGAGCCTGGACGCCAATGGCAAGGTCGCCGTCTACGGCATCCTGTTCGACACCGGCAAGGCCGACATCAAGCCCGAGAGCAAGGCCTCGCTCGACCAGATCGGTGCGCTGCTCAAGCAACAGGCCGCGCTCAAGCTGCATGTGGTGGGCCACACCGACAACGTGGGTGCGCTGCCGGTCAACCTCGACCTCAGCAAGCGCCGCGCCGATGCCGTGTCTGCCGCGCTCGCCAAGGACTACGGCATTGCGCGCGACCGCCTTACCGCGAACGGCGTGGCGAGCCTGGCGCCCGTGGCTTCGAATGCCAGCGAGGCGGGCAAGGCGAAGAACCGGCGCGTCGAGCTGGTGCTGCAGTAGCCGTCGCTGCCCGGCGAGCGAAGCCAGATTCCGCAAGCCGCCACCCTTGTGGCGCGCGTAGCATGCGCCGTGGCAGCGTGCGTCCTTGCCGCTGCCGCACGACTCAACGTGACTCAAGGAGACCCCCCATGTTCCAACCTTCCCTGATGAGCGGCCAGCGCATCCTCGTGACCGGCGGCGGCACCGGCCTCGGCCGCGCGATGGCCGAGCGTTTTCTCAGCCTGGGCGCCGACGTCGCCATCTGCGGCCGGCGCCAGGCGGTGTGCGAGGAAACGGCGGCCGAGTGGCGCCAGCAGTTTCCTGGCCGGCGCATCGACACCTTCGGCGTGGACATCCGCATCGCGCAGAGCGTGGACGAGATGGTCGAGAGCCTGTTCCAGAGTGGCGGCCTCACGGGGCTCATCAACAACGCCGCGGGCAACTTCGTCGCACCGACCGAGAGCCTCTCGCCGCGCGCCTTCGACGCGATCGCGAACATCGTCTTCCACGGCAGCTTCTACGTGACGCAGGCGGTGGGCAAGCGCTGGGTGGCGGAGGCCAAGTCGGGCCAATGGAAGCAGGGCGATGCTTTCCGCAGTGTCATGAGCATCATCACGACCTGGGTCGACAACGGCAGCCCCTACGTGGTGCCCTCGGCCATGAGCAAGGCCGGCATCGACGTGATGACCAAGTCGCTCGCGGTGGAGTGGGCGCGGCACGGCATTCGCCTGAATGCCGTGGGCCCGGGCGAGATTCCGACCGAGGGCATGAGCAAGCGCCTGAACCCCGGCGAGGAGCCCGGCGCGCGCAGCAAGCAGAACAACCCGATGGCCCGCACCGGCCGCATGAGCGAGCTGCAGAACCTCGCGGCCTTCCTGATGGCGCCGGGCCAGTGCGACTGGCTCACGGGCCAGAGCATCATGATGGACGGCGGCAACGCGCTGGCCACCGGCGGCAATTTCTACGAACTGCGCCAGTGGAGCGACACCGATTGGCAGGACGCGCGCGAACGCATCGAGGCGCAGAACCAGAAGGACAAGGCGCAGCGCTGAACGCGCTGTCCCTTATTTCTTCGGCGGTTTCGCCGCGTGCACGGTGACGTGCTTGTTCACGGGGCTCGACAACACCAGCGAGGTGGTCACCGCGCCGTCCACCGCCAGCGCATCGACCACGCGCTCCAGGTCGGCCGGCTCGGCGATGGCGCAGCGCACGAAGAAGCAGTCTTCGCCGGTCATGCGGTCGGCGCTCAGCACTTCGGGCATGGCCTCGAACAGCTTCAGGTACTTGGCGATGCCCGCATGCGTGGTGTCGATGCGGATGATGGCCTGCAGCCCCACACCCAGCGCCCGCAGGTTGACGCGGGCGCCGTAGCCCTCGATCACCCCGGCATCCTCGAGCTTGCGCACGCGCTCGCTCATCGCGGGCTGCGAGAGGCCGATGCGCTTGCCCAGCGCGGCCAGGCTCTGCCGCGCATCGGCCTGCAGGGCTTCGAGGATCAGGCGGTCCTTCTTGTCGATGTTCATGGTGTGTTTCATGACCGATGGGTGATCGGTTTGCGGCCCTGATTTTCGATGGGTTGCCATTCGGTGCGGATGCAGCGACCGATATCGTGGCGAAACATCCTCAATGAGAAACAAACAATGCAACTCATCGGCATGCTCGATTCACCCTATGTGCGCCGCGCCGCCATCTCGCTGCGGCTGCTCGGCCTTGCGTTCGAGCACCGCCCGGTCTCGGTCTTCAGCACCTTCGAGCAGTTCCGCGCGATCAACCCGGTGGTCAAGGCGCCCACGCTGGTGTGCGACGACGGCACGGTGCTGATGGATTCGACGCTGATCGTCGACTACGCAGAAGCGCTGGCCGGCCGCAGCCTGCTGCCCGCCGATCTGGCACTGCGGCAGCGCGCGCTGCGCATCACCGGGCTGGCACTGGCGGCCTGCGAGAAGACCGTGCAGATCGTCTACGAACACAACCTGCGCCCGGCCGAGAAGCTGCACCAGCCCTGGCTCGACCGGGTGCAGGGGCAGCTCGCTGCGGCGTATTCGGCGCTGGAGCAAGAGACGGCGGCCATGCCGCTGCCCGATGACGAAGCGACCCTGACGCAGGCCGGCGTTTCATCGGCCGTGGCCTGGTCCTTCACGCAATTGATGCTGCCCGAGGTCATTGCGCCGGCCAGTTTCCCGCTGCTGGCCGCCTACGCCGCGCGCGCAGAAAACCTGCCGGCATTCCTGGCTTTACCCCAGGTGTGATTCAGCCCGCGATGTCCGCGCCGCGCTCGGCCAGCAGCCCGCGCAGCAGCGAGCGGTGGCAGCGCGATTCGTCCTCGCAATAGCAGCCGACCGCAAGGGCGGCGCTGTGCGACAGCGCGGCGAGCAGATCGAGGCTGCGGCTCGCGTCGGACTCGGCCATCTCGGCCTTGTACTTGCGCGCGAAGGCGTTCCATTGCGCGGGCTCCTGCGTTGCCTGCGCCTCCTGGCCCAGCTTCATCGTTTCGGCGGACGGCGCGAGGTTGGGGTACCAGACGTCATACCAATCCTGCGAGGCGAACTCGGTCTTCGGAACGCCGCGCGGCGGGCGGCGCACGGTGCCGACGCGCAGGCCCTCGCCGGGTGCGCGCGGTGTGCCCAGGCGAACGATGCGGATGCTCATGGATGGGTCTCCTTGTTCTCGTCAGGTGCCGACGATACCGCCGTCGCGACGACGGATCGCCAGCGTTGCCGAGCGCGGTCGCGCGGAGCCCGGTGTCGTGCCGTCGGGCCAGGCGCTCACGGGCGTGCCATTGCCATCGTCGCGCGCCTCGCCCGGATGCTGGATGTTCACGAACAGCGTGCGGCGGTCGGGCGTGACCACGCAGCCGGTGATCTCGCTGCCGTTCGGCCCGGTCAGGAAGCGCTTGATCCGACCGGTGGCCGGGTCGGCGCACAGCATCTGGTTGTTGCCCAGCGACGCGTAGGCGGGCTTGCCGATCACCTGGCCGCTCATGTCGGTCTGGATCCAGAGCAGGCCGCCGCTGTCGAAATGCAGGCCGTCGGGGCTGCCGAACATGTCGGCGTCGGCGGCGGGATAGCGCGCGCCGCTGCCCGCCTGCGCGGGGTCGCTAGCGAGCGCGAAGTGGTCCCAGGCGAAGCCGGTGCTCGCCGCATCGTTGCCGTCCTCGCGCCAGCGCAGGATGCCGCCGAAGAGGTTGTTGGCGCGCGGGTTGGCGGCATCGGGCGCGGGCTTGCCGGCGTCGCCGCGCTGGCTGTTGTTGGTGAGGGTGACGTAGACCTCGCGGCTGTGCGGATGCACGGCGATCCACTCGGGGCGGTCCATCTTCGTGCCGCCGACGATGTCGCCTGCCAGGCGCGCGTGGATCAGCACCTCGGCCTGGTCGGCAAAGCCGCTGGACGCGTCGAGGCCGTTGCGGCCGTGCGTGAGTTCGAGCCATTGGCCGCGTCCGTCGGGGTCGAAGCGCGCCACGTAGAGCGTGCCCTCGTCGAGCAGGCGGCTGTTGGCCGGCGCCTGCGGCGCGTCGGTCACGGCGACGATCGAGTCCTTGCTGACGAATTTGTAGATGTATTCGAAGCGCGCATCGTCGCCCATGTAGACGACCGCGCGGCCGTCTTTCGACGTCGTGCAGGTGGCGCTCTCCTGGCGCTTGCGGCCCAGCGCCGTGCGCTTGATCGGCGCGGCGCCGGGTTCGAAGGGGTCGATCTCGACCACCCAGCCGAAGCGGTGCGGCTCGTTCGGGTGGCGGCTCAGGTCGAAGCGCTCCTCGAATCGCCAGTATTCGACCCATTGCGAACCCGGGACCGTGCCGTAGCGGCGCTGTGCATCCGTCATGTCCTTCGCCGCCTCCTTCGGGCCACCGAAGTAGCCGTGGAAGTTCTCTTCGCAGGTGAGATATGTGCCCCAGGGCGTGACGCCCATCGCGCAGTTGGCGAAGGTGCCGAAGACCTGGTCGCCGGCCGGGTCGGCGGCGGTGCGCATCAGCGGCGTGCCCGCGGCCGGGCCGGCGATGCGCATGGGCGTGTTGCCGTGGATGCGGCGCGCAAAGGGTGAGGGCCGCACCTGCTGCCAGCCCCTGGCGGTCCGGCGTATCTCGATCACCGACACGCCCATCGCATGCAGCGACTTGCGCACCTTCTCCGCTGTCCATTCCTTGATGCCGTCCGCGTGCAGCAGTTGCTCGTCGGTGTACTCGTGGTTCATCACGAGCAGGGCGCGGTCCGGCACGGAGAGCGGAAAGAAATGCATGCCGTCGTGGTGCATGCCGGCCTGGAGCGCCTGCTCGTCGGCGGTGTTGCCGGCATTCGGTGCAAAGGCCGGCATCGGGCCCGCAATGCCCGTCGGCGTGCCCCAGGCATAGAGCAGTTGCCACTCGTATTCGGCCGGGATCGCGACGGCATCGCGCAGCGACGCGGGGACGGCCGTGAAGCCGAGCGCATGGCCGGCAGTGGCAGTGCGGCCGCGCCCGGTAACCGGCGCTGCATGGGACTGGCCGAACAGCGCGACCACGGCGGCGGCCGAACCCGATTGAAGAAGAAAGTGGCGACGGTCCAGCGGCATGGCAGGGGTGTTGGGTAGGCGACAGCCGCGATCATCGCCGAGCCTCCGCGCCGGGCGATACTGGCCAAAACCCACAACGAAATCCACAAGGAGACACGCATGAGCGATCGCATCGAATGGACCCTCCACCCCGACGGCGTGGTGGAACTGCAGCTGGCACGCGCCGACAAGATGAACGCGCTCGACCCCGCGATGTTCGATGCGCTGATCGAAGCCGGCGAGGCCCTCCGCGCCGACACGGCGGTGCGCGCCGTGGTGATTTCCGGCCGCGGCAAGGCGTTCTGCGCGGGGCTCGACATGGCCTCGTTCGAGCGCATGCAGCAGCAGGGCGCGGGCGAGGGCGTGCTGGGTGAGGGCGCGGCAGGGGCCGATCTGGTGAAGCGCACCCATGGCGTCTCCAACGCTGCGCAGCACGTCGCGATGGTCTGGCGCGAGGTGCCGGTGCCGGTCATCGCCGCCGTGCACGGCGTGGCTTTCGGTGGTGGTCTTCAGGTGGCGCTGGGCGCGGACATCCGCATCGTCGCGCCCGACACGAAGCTGTCGGTGATGGAGATCAAATGGGGCCTGGTGCCCGACATGGCCGGCATGGTGTTGATGCGCGAACTGGCACGCAACGACGTGGTGCGCGAGCTCACCTTCACCGGGCGCATCTTCTCGGGCGAAGAGGCGCTGCAGATCGGTTTTGCCACGCGCCTCTCGGCCGACCCGCTGGCCGAGGCATTGCAGATGGCGCACGAGATCGCGGGCAAGAGTCCCGATGCGATTCGCGCCGGCAAGCGCCTGCTCAACGCGGCGATGTCAGAGGGCGCAGCGGAGCTGCTGATGGCCGAGTCGGTCGAGCAGAAGGCGCTGATCGGCAGCGCGAACCAAGTCGAAGCCGTGAAGGCCAACATCGAGCGGCGCGCACCGCGTTTCGATCCACCCGCCTGACCGGCAAGCCACCCTTGTGTTGCATCGTCCGCGCTCCGAAAAAGGAGTGCGGCGCCTTCCTTTCCGAACGATTTATGCACTTCGGTTCTCGAAGAAATCGGCATTTAACACACATCGGGTATCTGTGTGTAAGAATTAAGTAGTTGTTTTATAGGGAGGATGAAAGGAAATGGAATCAATTTGTGTGCAGAAGGTCACGTCTTGTCGGGGAGTAGTCCCTTGGAAGGATGGCTCCTGAACTCGCACTCCCTAACAATCGAACGCTTTGCCTAGCGACGGCGACCCCGCATGTCGACGACCACGTTCTTTTGTAACCTCAGTGTGCCCATCCTGGTGGGCGAGGATCGCTACAAGTACATCCCCATCGTTGGGGTCTTCCGCAGCATTCCGTTCGATCAAGTCGATGAGTGGGTGATGCACCCCGACGGCGGACCGCGCAGCGATCGCGAACTCGCGGCCGAAGTGCTTGTCGAGATCCGCAAGCCCCTCGGCGCGAGTGGACGCACCGCGCCACACGCCTTCGATGTGGCCGACATCCTGCAACTGGATCGCGCTGCCGCGATCGTTGTCTCCACTTTTCTCGCCGCGCTGCCTCGCGTCTGAGGCCTCCGCTTTTCTTGCGCCGTCAGGCCGCAATCGCTCCCACCGCCCAGTAGAACGTCGGCCTCGCTCCGTTGAGCAGGTGATCGCCGACCACGCGCCCCTTGTAGATCGTCGGGTTGTGCGATGCCAGCGTGCGCGCGTTGCGCCAGTGGCGGTCGAGCCGGCGGTCTTCCTGCAGCGCCGAGGCGCCGCCGATGTCGAAGAGCCGCGTGCCCGCCTGCAGCACCGCATCGACGATGCCGGCCTGCGCCTTCGCGGTGTTGAGTTCCACCTCGAACAGCAGGCTCTCGGGAACGGCTTCGCCGCGCTGGCGGAAGCGGTCGACCTCGCCGAGCCCGCGCGCCACGGCCTGCACGGTGGACGCCGCGATGAACGCGGTGCTCGCCAGCTGGCCGATGACCTGCTGCACCAGCGGATCTTCACGCGGCGTGTCGCCGCTGCCGTGGCTGTAGACCCGCTTGCGCGGCTGCACGAAGGCGACCGCGTCGCGCACGATGGCGCGTGCGATGCCCGCCAGCGTGGCGAGATGCGTGAGTTGGAAATGCGCGGTGAGCGGCGTCGGCTGGTCGCGCACGTAGAGCAGCACGTTCTCGGGCTTCACCCGCACGTTGCGAAAGCGCGTGGTGCCCGATGCGCTCAGCCGCTGGCCGAAGCCGCGCCAATCGTCGACGCGCTCCACGCCTTCGGCTTCCGAGGGCACGAGCGCGATCACGCGGTCGCTGCTGCCGTCGGCGTTCAGGCGCTGGGCCGAGACCGAGATCCAGTCGGCGTAGAGCGTGCCGGTGCTGTAGTACTTGTCGCCGTCGAGCCGCCATGCATCGCCGTCGCGCGACAGCGTGGTCTGCAGCGCGCCGAGCGCGCCTTCGCCCAGTTCCGTGGTGGCGTTGCCGAAGATCACGCCTTCGGCCGCAAGCCGCATCCACGGGCCATGCAGCGACGGATCGATCTCCGCGAACAGCCGCTCGATGAAGCTGAAGTGCGCGCGCAGGATCTGCGGCAGGTTGGAGTCGGCCTCGCCGAGCTCGATGAGCAGGTCGTACAACTGCTCGACCGACGCTCCGATGCCGCCGTATTCGGCAGGCACGCGCAGGGCGCCGAAGCGTTCGGCGTTGAGCCAGGCGACCGGCTCATGGGCCAGTTCGCGGTCGTTTTCGCGCTGCGCCGCGTGCACGGCGATGCGGTTGAAGATGGGGCGAAAGCGCGCGAGCAGTTGTTGCGAGGAGGGCGCTGCCGACGCCACATCGGGGGCGCGCGTCGGGCGCGGTGTGTCTTGGAGGATGGGCATTGGACCCGGACTGTGCCCCGGCCGCACCCGTCTTGGGAAATACGCTTTCCGAGTTTCCTTATGCCGAGTACGCCGTCCGCAATGGGCTATCGCTTCCCGCGCGCATCCACCGGCCAGATCGCCACCAGCGCGCCGCCTTCGACCACGTGATAGACGTCGTGCAGGTTCACCGTCGGATCGCAATGCGGCGTCACGAACTCAATGCGCGTGCCCAGCGCGGGCCGCGTCCCCGCCGGCATCAGCTTGCCGTGCTCGTCGCCGAAGAAGGCGTAGCGGCTCGCGGCATCGATACCGCGAGCGACCAGCGGCACGCCGCTGTCCGTGGCGAAGCATTTGGTGCCGCCGTCGACCGTGACCCAGTCCGCCGCATTGGTGCTGACCACGGCCGTCTGCACGAAGAGGGCCACCTCGAAGGGCGAAGGCTCGGTGCCGGCGGCCAGCACCTGCGTGTATTCCGCGTCCATGAAGACATAGGAGCCGGCCTGCAGTTCGGTGAAGGCGTTCTGCTCCGAATCGAGGTCGTGGGTGCCGGTGCCGGCACCGGTGACGATCTCGAAATGGATTCCCTTGCGCCGGGCCGCCGCGACGATGCCCGCCACGGTTTCGCGCAGTGCCGCGGCCGCCGCGCTGCGTTCTTCGCGCGCCACGATGTGCTGCAGGTTGCCCGCATAGGCCTGAAGGCCGCGCAGCCGCAGGCCCGGCTCGGCGGCAATGGCTGCGGCGAGCGCGAGCACCTGCGCCTCGTTCGCGGCGCCGGTGCGGTTGTAGCCGGCGCCGTAGTCGACCAGCACAGGCAGCGGATGCAGCAGCCCGCTCGCGGCCCGGGCCAGGTCGGCCACGTTGGCCAGGTTGTCGGCCACCACCATCACGCCGCCGGGCGCCGCGCGCTCGGCGAGCTTGACGAGGCGCGCGATCTTGCTCGGCGTGACGGCGGGCGAGGTGATCAGCACGCTGCGGATGCCGCCGTCGACCATGACTTCCGCCTCGCCCAGGGTGACGCAGCTCACGCCGATGGCGCCCGCGGCCACCTGGCGCCGCGCGATCTCGATCGACTTGTGGGTCTTCACGTGCGGCCTGAGGCCGATGCCGCGCGCCTTGGCAAAGGCGGCCATGCGTTCGATGTTGCGGGTCATCGCGGGCAGGTCGATCAGCAGGGCGGGGGTGTCGAGCAGGTGGCGGCCGCCGGGAACGCCGATCAGCGGCGAATTGGGATGCTGGGGTCTGGGCATTCTTTTGTCTTCCTTTGTTCTTGGATTTGGATGTGCGATGCGTGGGCGCATGCATGCGGAATGATCGCATCCAAATATTCGCACGATCCGTTGGTGTGCGAATGGCCGCCGTTGCGCAATGACAGCGCGCGGCGCCGAAGCCTCGAAGGTCTATCGCGTCCGCTTCGCGGCGCTGGTCGGCACGCTGGCGTCGCCCTGGAACGCCGAGTCGCGCGGCCGCAGCGCCAGCCACCACAGCAGCCCCGCATTGACTGCCCAACTGCCCGCGAGCAGCAGCAGCGCGGTGTTCGCCACGCCGGGCGAAAGATCGAGCGTGAGCAGGCCCAGCGACCACGGCAGCCCACCCGCGATGGCGACCAGCATGCCCACATCGCTTTCCGGAACGGCCGCGCTGCCCAGCACGCACACCACGCCGGCGACCGTATAGATCGACGCTGCAATGCGCCAGCCGGGGCGAAAGGACAGTGGGGAACGCGCCGTGGACATGACCCGAGCATCGCCGATTGCCGTGTCAGCCGTGAAGGCCGGATACGCGCAGGAACGTAGTGTTTTGGCGACGGTTCATCGGCGGGCCTGCCAACCAGATCACACGATTGCCGGGTTCCACTGCGGCAGCAGAACCTTCACAGCCGTTTCGCGCGACTGTCACTTGACCCCGCCACCATGCGCCCATGGCTGGCCAACTCATCTCCATCGCCCTCACCGTCGACCAACACGACGCCGGGGATTATTTCTGGGTGCTCCTCGAATCCTTCGACAACTCGATGGAGTTCGAGCCGCTGATGGAGGCCGCGACAGGCTTCGCCACATACGGCGATGCGCTGCAGGCGGGCTACGTCGTGCTCAAGGGGCTGTCGGAGGACCTGGGCACAGGCCCCAGGGAAGAGGGCGACGATGCGAACCTGATGGCGATGGACGACGTGGGGGACACCGACTGACGCGTTGTGTCCCCCGCGAAGGTGAAGCTCAGCGCGTCGGCACGACCAGCGTCGCTTGCAGAACCGGGTCGAACTCGAAGCGCACCCCGAAACGCTCGCCCGGATTGACCGGCGACGCGTACAGGCTGTCCGCCGTGTCCAGTACCACGCCGATGTGGTGGCCCGCCGGAATGTCGTACGCGGTGGCCGAGAAGTCGATCGGCAGATCGACCGTCTGCCCCGCCGTGGCCCAGTGCAGCGTGGCCGCGCCGTGCGTGATCAGCACGCCCGTGCCGATCGCATCCACGTCGTACAGGTAGGCCGACACCTGCGAGCGTGCCTGTGTCGGCGTGACGCGCAGGTTCAGCTTGGCGATGCCCCGGATCTTCTTCGTGCTCTGGAGCGCCGGTCCTTCGTAGCGCACGCCGGTGGACAGGCCCACCGTCAGCAGCGAATTGACCACCGGCAGGTTGATGGTTTCGCCGAGCGTGGAGAGCACCGGGATCGGCCCGCTGGTGGCCGTGGTGTCCCAGAAGTTCTGGATCAGGTCGGAGCCGCGCGTGGCATTGGGCGAAGACGAGATCGAGCCCTTGTCTCCCTTGCCGCACAGGCAGCCGAGGTCGAAGCGCAGCGCGCCGCGCGGGCCGAGGTAGTAGGTCTGGTCGCTCAGTTCGGGCGCGGGCCAGGTGGCGAAGGATTCGCGGCGGTCGCTGAACTTGACCTGCATCGTCACCTTGGGTTCGGTGTCCACGCCGTTCTGCACGCCCTTGAGCCAGCGATCGAACCAGCGGTGCGCCTGGTCGTACGGGTAGTTGTCGGCGCCCAGCAACGCGCCGGTCAGCTCGGCCGAGGCGTGGATGCCCGGGTTGAGCACGAACTTCTTCGGCCCCGTGAGCGCCGCGAACATCGCGAGCGACGAGTTGGGCGTGAACAGGTCGTCCTGGAAGTTCTTGCTGATGAACACCGGCGCATTGCGCGCGTTGATCGCATCCACATAGCTGGACGGCGAACGCACCTTCGACCACGCGGTGATCTCGGCGATCTTCGCGGCCGGGGTGTCGGGGTCCATCAGCGCCTGCATGTACTGGTTCACCTCGGGCGCGGGGCGGCCCACGACGGTGCCCAGGCTGAGGATGGTTCCCCAGGTCACGTTGCCGGTGCTGCGGGCGTAGAGCTCGTCGGCCATCGTGCCCCAGCCGGAGAGCGCCACCGCGGTCTTGATCCGCGCATCCTTGGCCAGCGCCATCAGCGAGAGGCCGGCGCCGTAGGAGATGCCGCTGGCCGCGATGTTGTTCGCATCGACCGGCGCGTTGGCCTGCAGCCAGTCGATCACCGAGGAGACATCGCGCACGTCTTCCGGCGCGGCCGCGCCGACCAGGCCTTCGGACAGCCAGAAGCCGCGCGCGCTGTAGCTCGCGACCACGTAGCCGTCCCTGGCAAGCCGCTGCTGCTGGCCGATGTATTCGACGCGGCCGGGCGCGGACCAGCTGGCGATCATCACGATGGTCGGAAAGGTCTGCGTGCTGCTCGTGCGTTTGGGCAGGAACAGGTTGGCCGCGAGCTTGGTGCCGTCGAAGCTGGGGATCGTCAGCGCGGGGATCCAGCAGGTGCCGTCGATGGGCGAGACGATGCCCGGCGACTGCAGGGGCGTGGTGTAGCGGGCGGCCTCCGCGGGGGTGGCTACCCGGCAGAGTTCGGCGGAGGTCTGGGCGAGGGCTGGGGCGGCGGGTGAGGCGAGCGCCAGGACCATGGCGGGCAGCGCCAGCAAGGTCGGGATTCTTGAGATTGGCATGCGACGTCTTCTTCCTGAATGTTCTGTCTGTCGTTCGGGTGTTCCGCAACGCGAGGCATCGCGCCGGGAACGGCTACGGCTGGAGAAACAGGGGAGCCAACGCTTGCCGGTGACGGCTGCGTTGATCCCGGAGGCGACAACCCGCATGAGGGCAGGCGAATGGTGATCGCCGGCATCGCGCCCGGGACGACGTCGAGCCGCTGGCGAATCGACGGTTAAAAAGAACGATCGTTCGTTCTAACGAGGCGGATTGCACCATGGCGCAAAGGACTGCGGCCATAGCGCTATCCCGTAAAACTTCGGTAGTCGGGTGGCACCTCCCATTCGCCCGGTTGTCGTTTCCCGTGACCTGGGCGCGAGACGGTGCCATGGCGAATATTCACAAGATTCGCAGAACGAAGCGATCGACTTCGCAAGAGTTCGCCCTTTCAGTCCTTATGCAAAGGGCGCAATCTGCGTAGATTGCGAACCATGACGACACCCGTTGGAACAATAGAACTCCGCGAGCTGGTGCTGCCGGTGCATGCCAATCACCGCGGCACGCTCTTCGCCGGCCAGGGCCTGCAACTGATGAGCAAGGCGGCCTTCCTGGCAGCCCGCGGCCTGGCACAGCGCGAGGTGGTGATGGCCGGCGTGACCAGCGTCGCCTTTCTCGCTCCCGTGCCGGTGGGCTACCAGCTCATCCTGCGCGGCTGGGTCAGCCGCATCGGCCGTTGCTCGATGACCGTGTGCGTGACCGGCATCGCCGACGTGCCGGGCGTTCCGGCGGAGGAAGTCCTCAAGGGTGTGTTCGAGATGGTGGCGGTCGACGCCGCCGGCCGTCCCGCTGGCATCGATCGCTCTTATCTGAACAAGGAAACCGCATGACCACCACCACGACCGAAACTACCGCTCCCGCCGGCTTCAAGCCCAAGAAATCCGTCGCCCTGTCGGGCGTGACCGCGGGCAACACCGCGCTGTGCACCGTGGGCCGCACCGGCAACGACCTGCACTACCGCGGCTACGACATCCTGGACATCGCCGAGGTCTGCGAGTTCGAGGAAATCGCCCACCTCCTGGTGCACGGCAAGCTGCCCACACGCGCCGAGCTCAAGGCCTACAAGACGCGGCTGAAGGCGATGCGCGGCCTGCCGGCCAACGTGAAGAGCGCGCTGGAGAGCCTGCCCGCGGGTGCCCACCCGATGGACGTGATGCGCACCGGTGTCTCGGCGCTGGGTTGCGTGCTGCCCGAGAAGGACGACCACAACCTGCCCGGCGCGCGCGACATCGCCGACCGCCTGATGGCCTCGCTCGGCTCGATGCTGCTGTACTGGTACCACTGGAGCAGCCAGGGCAAGCGCATCGAGGTGGAGACCGACGACGATTCGATCGGCGGCCACTTCCTGCATCTGCTGCACGGCGAGAAGCCCAGCGAAGCCTGGGTGCGCGCGATGCACACCTCGCTGAACCTGTACGCCGAGCACGAATTCAACGCCAGCACCTTCACCGCGCGCGTGATCGCCGGCACCGGCAGCGACATGCACTCGGCCATTGCCGGCGCTATCGGCGCGCTGCGCGGCCCCAAGCACGGCGGCGCGAACGAGGTCGCCTTCGAGATCCAGAAGCGTTACGACGCGCCCGATGAAGCCGAGGCCGACATCCGCCGCCGCGTGGAAGCCAAGGAGGTCGTCATCGGCTTCGGCCACCCGGTGTACACGGTGAGCGATCCGCGCAACGTGGTGATCAAGGGCGTGGCGAAATCGCTGTCCGAGGAGGCCGGCTCCACCAAGATGTTCGACATCGCGGAGCGGCTGGAGACGGTGATGTGGGAGGTCAAGAAGATGTTCCCCAACCTCGACTGGTTCAGTGCGGTGAGCTACCACATGATGGGCGTGCCCACGGCGATGTTCACGCCCCTCTTCGTGATCGCGCGCACCAGTGGCTGGGCTGCGCATGTGATCGAGCAGCGCGTGGACAACAAGATCATTCGCCCGAGCGCGAACTACACCGGTCCGGAAGACCTGAAGTTCGTGCCGATCGCGGCGCGCGTCTGAGCCGCTTTCCGATTCCCCCGATGAACCCACGACACAGAAAACAACTCCCCGGCACCGCGCTGGACTACATCGACGCCCGCGCCGCGGTCGACGCGCTGCAAAGCGGCGCCTGGGACACGCTGCCCTACACCGCGCGCGTGCACGCCGAGAACCTGGTGCGCCGCTGCGACCTTTCCATCCTCGACGAATGCCTGCTGCAGCTCATCGAGCGGCGGCGCGATCGCGACTTTCCGTGGTTTCCGGTGCGCGTGGTGTGCCACGACATCCTGGGCCAGACCGCGCTGGTGGACCTGGCAGGTTTGCGCGATGCCATCGCGGCCGAGGGCGGCGATCCGTCGCAGGTGAACCCGGTGGTGCCGGTGCAGTTGATCGTGGACCACTCGCTGGCCGTGGAGTGCGGCGGCTTCGATCCGCAAGCGTTCGAGAAGAACCGCCAGATCGAAGACCGCCGCAACGAAGACCGCTTCCATTTCATCGACTGGACGAAACGCGCCTTCGCCAACATGGAGGTGATCCCGGCGGGGAACGGGATCATGCATCAGATCAATCTGGAGAAGATGTCGCCGGTGGTCTACGTGCAGGACGGCCTGGCCTTTCCCGACACCTGCGTGGGCACCGACAGCCACACGCCGCACGTCGATGCGCTGGGCGTGATCGCGGTAGGCGTGGGCGGCCTCGAAGCCGAGAACGTGATGCTGGGCCGCGCCTCGTGGATGCGTCTGCCGGACATCGTCGGCGTCGAGCTGACCGGTCGGCGCCAACCAGGCATCACCGCCACCGACATCGTGCTGGCGCTCACCGAGTTCCTGCGCAAGGAAAAGGTGGTCGGCGCGTACCTGGAGTTCTTCGGCGAAGGCACGCGGGGCCTCACGATTGGCGACCGCGCCACCATCTCGAACATGTGCCCCGAGTACGGCGCCACCGCCGCGCTGTTCTATATCGACGACCAGACGCTCACCTACCTGCGGCTCACGGGCCGCGAAGACACGCAGGTCGCGCTGGTCGAAACGTATGCGAAGACTGCCGGCTTCTGGGGCGATGCGCTGAAAACCGCGAGCTACGAACGGGTGCTGAAGTTCGACCTCTCGAGCGTCGTGCGCAACATGGCCGGACCCTCCAACCCGCACCGCCGCCTGCCGACCTCGCAACTGGTCGAGCGCGACATCGCCGTCGGCCTGGCCGAGGCCCGGCTGCAGGAGGCCGCAGGGCTGATGCCCGATGGCGCCGTGATCATCGCGGCCATCACCTCGTGCACCAACACCTCGAACCCGCGCAACGTGATCGCCGCGGGCCTGCTTGCGCGCAACGCCAACCGCTTGGGCCTGAAGCGCAAGCCGTGGGTCAAGTCGTCGCTGGCGCCGGGCTCTAAGACGGTCGAGCTCTACCTGCGCGACGCCGGCCTGCTGCACGACCTGGAGCAGCTGGGCTTTGGCATCGTCGCCTTCGCCTGCACCACCTGCAACGGCATGTCGGGCGCGCTGGACCCGAAGATCCAGCAGGAGATCATCGAGCGCGACCTGTACGCCACCGCGGTGCTCTCGGGAAACCGCAACTTCGACGGGCGCATCCACCCGTATGCGAAGCAGGCCTTCCTGGCTTCGCCGCCGCTGGTGGTGGCCTACGCGATCGCGGGCACGATGCGCTTCGACATCGAGCGCGACGTGCTGGACGTGGTCGACGGCAAGGAGATTCACCTGGCCGACCTGTGGCCGAGCGACGAGGAGATCGATGCGATCGTCGCGGCTTCCGTCAGGCCCGAGATGTTCCGCAAGGTGTACGAGCCGATGTTCGCGATCCATGCGGACAACGGCGAGAAGGTGAGCCCGCAGTACGACTGGCGGCCGCAATCGACCTACATCCGCCGCCCGCCGTACTGGGACAGCGAGGGCGTGGGCGCGCTCGCTGCCGTGCCGCGCACGCTGCGCGGCATGCGGCCATTGGCCATCCTGCCGGACAACATCACGACCGATCACCTGTCGCCCTCCAACGCGATCCTGCTGGACAGCGCCGCTGGCGAGTACCTGGCGAAGATGGGCCTGCCGGAAGAAGACTTCAACTCGTACGCCACGCATCGCGGCGACCACCTGACAGCCATGCGCGCTACCTTCGCGAACCCGCAGCTCGTCAACGAGATGGCGGTGGAGGGCGGTGTGCAGAAGAAGGGATCGCTCGCGCGCATCGAGCCCGAGGGCAATGTCGTGCGCATGTGGGAGGCCATCGAGACCTACCTGAACCGCCGGCAGCCGCTCATCATCGTGGCCGGCGCCGACTACGGCCAGGGGTCGTCGCGCGACTGGGCCGCCAAGGGCGTGCGGCTGGCCGGCGTGGAGACTGTCGTGGCCGAGGGCTTTGAGCGCATCCACCGCACCAACCTGCTCGGCATGGGCGTGATGCCGCTGGAGTTCAAGCCCGGCACCACGCGCCTCACGCTGGGCCTGGACGGCACCGAAACCTACGACGTGGTCGGCGAGCCCAGGCCGCGCGCCGACCTGACGCTGGTCGTGCACCGCAAGAGCGGAGAAACGCTCCAGGTCCCGGTGACCTGCCGGCTCGACACGGCCGAGGAAGTGTCCATCTACGAGGCGGGCGGTGTGCTGCAGCGTTTTGCGCAAGACTTCCTGGCCGAGAACCGACTCGCCGCCTGAGACAACCACCGTCACCTTCATCAACTCCATGGCATCCGTTCCCCAGATCAAGATTCCCGCCGTCTACATGCGCGGCGGCACCAGCAAGGGCGTGTTCTTTCGCCTGCAGGACCTGCCCAAGCCAGCGCAGCAACCCGGCCCGGCGCGCGACGCGCTCCTCTTGCGCGTGATCGGCAGCCCCGACCCCTACGCCAAGCAGATCGACGGCATGGGCGCGGCCACCTCGTCCACCTCCAAGACCGTGATCCTGTCGCGCTCCACGCGGCCGGACCACGACGTCGACTACCTCTTTGGCCAGGTCTCCATCGACAGCGCCTTTGTCGACTGGTCGGGCAACTGCGGCAACCTGTCGGCGGCGGTCGGGCCGTTCGCGATTGCGCAGGGGCTGATCGATCGTGCGCGCGTGCCGCAGAACGGCATCTGCACCGTGCGCATCTGGCAGGCCAATATCGGCAAGACCATCGTGGCCCATGTGCCGATCACCGAGGGCGAGGCGCAGGAGACCGGCGACTTCGAACTCGATGGCGTCACGTTCCCCGCGGCCGAAGTGCCGCTCGAATTCATCGATCCGGCCGACCAGGGCGATGGTGAAGGCGGCGGCGCGATGTTCCCGACCGGCAAGGTGGTCGACGACCTCGAAGTGCCCGGTGTTGGCACGTTCAAGGCCACGCTGATCAATGCGGGCATTCCCACCATCTTCGTCAACGCCGGCGACATCGGCTACACGGGCACCGAACTGCAGGACGCGATCAACGGCGATGCGAAGGCGCTGGCCATCTTCGAGACCATCCGCGCATACGGTGCTGTGAAGATGGGGCTCATCAAGGACATCGCCGAAGCGGCCAAGCGCCAGCACACGCCCAAGGTCGCCTTCGTCGCACCGCCGAAGAACTACACGGCTTCCAGTGGCAAGGCGGTGCAGGCGGCGGATATCGACCTGCTGGTGCGTGCGCTCTCGATGGGCAAGCTGCACCACGCCATGATGGGCACGGCGGCAGTCGCCATCGGCACGGCCGCGGCGATTCCCGGCACGCTGGTGAACCTCGCGGCCGGTGGCGGTGAGCGCCAGGCCGTGCGCTTCGGCCATCCTTCGGGCACGTTGCGCGTCGGCGCAGAGGCCCGCAAGGCCGACGATGGCGAATGGGTGGTGACCAAGGCCCTGATGAGCCGAAGCGCCCGTGTGTTGATGGAAGGCTGGGTGCGCGTACCCGGCGACAGTTTCTGATGATTGGAAGTTCTCGAATGTCCACCCGCAAACAACTCAAATCCCTCGCCGAGGCTCGCCGCGGCCTCATCGTTCCCGGCGCATTCAATGCGCTCTCGGCCAAGGTCGTCGAAGACCTGGGCTTCAAGGCGATCTACATCACCGGCGCCGGCGTCACCAACATGTGGTTCGGCATGCCCGACCAGGGTTTCATGGGCCTCGCCGAAATCGCTGACCACACGGCGCGCATCCGCGATGCGGTGTCGGTGCCGCTGATCGTGGATGCCGATACGGGTTTCGGCAACGCGCTGAACGTGCGTCACACGGTGCGCACGCTGGAGCGGGCCGGTGCCGACTGCATCCAGTTCGAGGACCAGGTGGCGCCCAAGCGCTGCGGCCATTTCTCGGGCAAGGAAGTGATCTCTACGGAAGAAGCAGTCAGCAAGATCAAGGCGGCCGTCGATGCGCGGCAGGATCAGGATCTCTTGATCATGGCCCGCACCGACGCGGCCGCCGTGCATGGCTTCGAGGCTGCGGTCGAGCGGGCGCAGAAGTTCGCGGAGGCGGGGGCGGACATCCTGTTCGTCGAAGCGGTTACCACTGCAGATGAGATTCGTGCGCTGCCGCAGCGTCTGGCCAAGCCGCAGTTGATGAACATGGTGATCGGGGGCAAGACGCCGATCTTCAATGCGACGGATCTGGGTGAGCTGGGGTACGGGATCGTGCTTTACGCCAATGCGGCACTGCAAGGGGCGGTCGCCGGGATGCAGAAAGCCCTGACTGTGTTGCGCGATGAGAAGCAGGTGCTGGAATCGAGCGGGCTGGTCACGACTTTTGCCGAGAGGCAGCGGCTGGTCGGCAAGCCGGAGTGGGATGCGCTGGAGAAGCGCTATACGTGAGGAGATGCTGGCCCGGGAGCCGGGCTGCTTATGACGGCTCGTGGAGCGTCATGATCTCTTGAGATGGCCTGCCCGGAGGGGATCGAACCCCCGACAACCTGCTTAGAAGGCAGGTGCTCTATCCAACTGAGCTACGGGCAGATTCCGGGCCGGACAGAAGCAAAAACGAAAACACTGAAAAGAAAACTTGGTCGGGGCGAAAGGATTCGAACCTTCGACCCTCTGGTCCCAAACCAGATGCGCTACCAGGCTGCGCTACACCCCGACAAGCCCTCGATTCTAGCCCGGATATTGACCGGTTCCGGATTTTCTCAACGTTTCTCGTACTGCGTCTTGCCGAAAAGAACCTGGCGCTCCTTGTCGCCGGTGAGCGGCTGGCGCAGGTCGGCCAGCACTTTCACGCCGCGCTGCACGGCTGGGCGCGCGGCGATACCGTCGAACCAAGCCTTCAGATGCGGGAAGTCGGTGAGGGTGATGCCCTGGTTTTCCCAGCTGCGCAGCCACGGGAAGATCGCGATGTCCGCAATCGAATAGCTCTTGCCGGCGATGAACTTGCTCTTCGACAACTGCTTGTCGATCACGCCGTAGATGCGCCTGGCTTCATTGGTGTAGCGGTCTATCGCATAGGCGATCTTCTCGGGCGCATACAGGCGGAAATGGTGTGCCTGGCCGAGCATGGGGCCGACGCCGCCCATCTGGAACATGAGCCACTGCAGCACGTCGTAGCGTTCGCGGTCGCCGGTGGGCAGGAACTTGCCGGTCTTGCCCGCGAGGTAGACGAGGATCGCGCCCGATTCGAACAGCGAGATCGGCTTGCCGTCCGGACCGTCGGGGTCGGTGATGGCGGGGATCTTGTTGTTGGGGCTGATCTGCAGGAACTCGGGCGCGAACTGGTCGCCCTTGCCGATGTTCACAGGGTGCGCGTGGTAGGGCAGGCCGCACTCCTCCAGCATGACGTGAACCTTGTGGCCGTTGGGCGTGGGCCAGGAATAGACCTCGATGGGCGATGCGGGCATGTCTCGGGCTCCGGGGGGGTGTGATGGGAGGGAGGCAGCATATACGTGCCAATCCAAACCCGTGCCGGCGCGGGAATTCGCCTTGCGGCAGCGCTTTCAGCCCACCTGCAGCTGGTGCGCGTTGCACCACATCCAGTCTTCGCCGGGCTCGAGCGACTGAATGACCGGATGCCCCTCTGCCTGCGAATGCCGTGTGGCATGACGGTTCTTCGACGAGTCGCAGCAGCCCACGTGGCCGCAATGCACGCACAGGCGCAGGTGGACCCAGGTGTCGCCGGTCTTCAGGCAGTCCTCGCAGCCGCGCTGGGTGTGGGGTTGCGCGAGGGCGGAAGGCACGTGGTCGCAGGCTTTGATGGGCACCGAAGAATTCCTTGATTGGTATCTGATGGAGAAAGAGGGTCAGGCCACGGCCGTCGTCTGCGACAGGTGCTGATGGATCAGCGCCACCGCCGCAGCCCCTTCTCCGATCGCACCACCCACGCGCTTGACCGAGCCCGAGCGCACGTCGCCCACGGCGTACACGCCGGGCACGCTGGATTCGAGCGCCGTGGCCGGCCGCGCGGGAAAGCCGCTGCTCGCCGGCGCGCCGGTCAGCACGAAGCCGTGTTTGTCGACCGCGACCGCGCACCCCTCGAGCCACGAGGTCTCGGGTTCGGCGCCGACAAACAGGAAGATGTTGCGCGCCGGGCAGTCGTGCTCGTTGCCGCTCGTGTGACAGCGCCACGTCGCGCCCGTGAGGCCTTCGTCCGAACCGCCATGCAGGCGCACGAGTTCGGTGTGGGGCTGCAGCTCGATGTTGGGCGTGGCCTCGATGCGGTCGATGAGGTAGCGAGACATGCTGGCGGCCAGCGAGGGTCCGCGCACCAGCACGTTCACCTTGGCCGCGTGGCGCGCGAGGAATACCGCGGCCTGGCCCGCTGAATTGCCGCCGCCGACCAGCGCCACTTCCTGTTGCGAGCAGATCTTCGCTTCGATGGCCGAGGCCCAGTACCAGATGCCGCGGCCTTCGAATTCGGCAAGGCGGGGAACGTCGGGACGCCGGTAGCGTGCGCCGCTCGCGATGACCACCGTGCGCGCGTGGATCGTGCGGCCATCGGCCAGCGCAATGCCGAGGCTTTCGCGCTCGTTCTCGCGCGAGCAGTCGAGCGACGTGACCTTCGCCGGAATCAGCATCTCGACGCCGAACTTCTGCGCTTGCACGAAGGCCCGGCCGGCCAGCGCCTGTCCCGAGATGCCGGTCGGAAACCCCAGGTAGTTCTCGATGCGCGCGCTGGCGCCGGCCTGGCCGCCGAAGGCGCGGCAGTCGAGCACGATCACGCGCAGGCCTTCGGAGGCGGCATACACGGCGGTGGCGAGGCCGGCCGGCCCCGCGCCGACCACGGCCACGTCGAACAGCTCGTTGTGCTCGACGGTGTCGACCATGCCGAGGCAGCGCGCCAGTGCGTCCTCGGCCGGGTTCACGAGCACCGAACCGTCGGGACACACGGCCAGCAACTGGCAGGTGCCATATTGTTCGAGCAGCGCGGCGGCGTCGGGGTCTTCGGCGGCATCGACCAGGTGATAGGGATAGCCGTTTCGCCGCAGAAAGTTTTCGAGGCGCGCCATGTCGGCCGACTGCGGCTTGCCGATCAGCACCGGCCCACTCGCGCCGGATTCGATCAGCGCCACGCGCCGCAGGATCAGCGCGCGGGTGATGCGTTCGCCCAGGTCGGCTTCGGCCACCAGCAATGCGCGCAGTTGTTGGGGGGACACAAGCAGCGCCTCGACGTCTTCATCGGCATGCCCGTCGACCAGGGCAGGGCGGCCACTCAATTGGCCGACTTCGGCCAGGAATTCGCCAGGGCCCTGCCGCACGATCGGCACCACGCGGCCGAGCCCGTCGCGCTGCGTGACAGCGACCACGCCCTTGAGCAGCACGAACATGCCGGGTCCGGTTTCGCCGGCGGTAAAAAGCCGCTCGCCGCGCGCGAATTGCTGCACGCTGCCGAAGCGCGCGATGCGCGCAATCTCGGTGTCACTGAGGACAGGAAAGGTTTGGTGAAAGCGGCTGCTGTCGGTGCCGTTTGCTGCGGTGGCCATGTGTTCCAAGCTCCATGTCGCGAATCCACCGCATTAGACGACGAAGTACCGCAGACCGGCTGTAACACCGTCATACGCATGCAATCTTCCTGACACGCCGGCTTCATCGCAGGTGCGGAGACTCCCTCGGCAGAAAGGGTTCCACATGAAAGAACTGCCCAACCCGACGTTTCCGCTTTCGCAGATCGGGCTGCGCGCGGCCTTGTGGCCTGCGCCCACGGTCGCTGTAGCCAGTGCTTCCACCGCGGCCCGTGTGTCGGTGCCGCAGGCACCCGCCGTCATTCTTCCCCCGCCCGTCGAAGCCAAGCAAGGCATCACGGTTGGCTGGGCCCGCCATCTGGACGACGTGCGTGCCGCGCAGCGCCTGCGCTACGACGTGTTCGTCGGCGAAATGGGCGCCCGTGTCTCTTCGCCGCTGGCCGGCCACGACATCGACCTGTTCGACGACTTCTGCGAGCACCTCTTGGTGCGCGACGAGCTCACCAACCAGGTCATCGGCACCTACCGTGTGCTCACCCCGGCGCAGGCGCGCCGCATCGGCAGCACCTACAGCGACACCGAGTTCGACCTGACCCGCCTGCGCGACCTGCGCGAGCGCATGGTCGAGTTGGGCCGCAGCTGCGTGCATCCCGAACACCGCCAGGGCGGGGTGATCCTCGCGCTGTGGGGTGCGCTGGCCGGTTTCATGCACCGCAACAAGCTGGACACCATGATCGGCTGCGCGAGCATTCCGATGTCGCACAACGGTGTGACAAATGGTGACGCGGCCGCCAGCATCTGGCGGCAGGTCTCGGCCAGCCACATGGCGCCGATTCAATATCAGGTGCAGCCGCGCCTGCCGCTGCCGGTCGAGCGGCTGGACAGTACGCTCGACGTGGAGCCGCCGGCGCTCATCAAGGGTTACCTGCGTCTGGGCGCCAAGGTGCTGGGCGCACCGGCCTGGGACCCGGACTTCAACGCCGCCGACCTGCCGATGCTGATGCGCATCGACGATCTGCCGGCGCGCTACCGCAAGCACTTTCTCGGCGCATGAAACCGGTGGGCGTCCGTCCTGACGACGGGCCGCCCGCCCTCCCGCCGGGCATGATGGAGCCGCACAAGGCGGGGGATGCGGCGTCACATGAACGTCATTCAACTGTCACAAATGACATAGACACTGTCATATTTCAGTCTACGTCTGCTCCCGTGCCGCTTGCTCCAGAATCAGTGCCCATGTCACCAGCCCCCGCAGACCGGTCGCTCGCCGTCGCGGCGCCCACATTCACCCTGCTCGACCGGGATCACAGCATCCTGTCGTTCAACGAGCGCGTGCTCGACTGGGCCCACCGGCCCGAGGTCCCGCTGATCGAGCGTCTTCGCTACCTGTGCATCGTGTCCTCCAACCTCGACGAGTTCTTCGAGGTCCGCGCCGCGCCGCACCTGATCGCCGGCAGCGCCGGTGACCAGAAGGGCACCTACACCGTCGACTCGTTCGAACAACTGGCCGAGGCGGCGCACACGCTGGTGGCACGCCAGTACGCGCTGTACAACGACGAGCTGATGCCGACCTTCGCGACGCACGGCATCCACATCATTTCGCACGGCGAGCGCAATCCGGCGCAGCGCAAATGGGTGAGCGAGTATTTCGAGCGCGAGGTGCGCCCGCTGCTGATCCCCGTCGGGCTGGACCCGGCGCATCCGTTTCCGCAGGTGGCCAACAAGTCGCTCAACTTCATCGTGCGGCTGGGCGGCAAGGACGCCTTCGGGCGCGAGAACCCGATCCAGATCGTCAAGCTGCCGCGCGTGCTGCCGCGCCTGATCCGCATGCCGGCCAAGGTGTCGGACGGCAAGACGCTGTTCGTGGCGCTGTCGAGCGTGGTGCGGGCCCATCTGTCGAGCATGTTCCCGGGCCGCGAGGTGGGCGACTTCTCGCAGTTCCGCGTCACGCGGCATTCCGATCTCGCGGTGGACGAGGAAGACGTCAAGAACCTGCGCACCGCATTGCGCCAAGGCCTGCAGCACCGCCACTACGGACAGGCCGTGCGCCTGGAGGTGTCGGCCAGCTGCGCCGAATCGCTCGCGAGCTTTCTCCTGGCGCAGTTCAACCTGCCGCCTGAGTCGCTTTACCGCGTGCATGGGCCGGTGAACCTGGCCCGGCTCACGCAGTTGATCGACCTGATCGAAGAGCCGCAACTGCGCTTTCCGCCGTATTCCGCGTCGTTTCCGGTCACGCTGTCGCCCGCCCAATCGTTCTTCGAGCGCCTGCAGCGCGGTGACGTGCTGATCCACCAGCCCTTCGAGAGCTTCGATGGTGTGCTCGCCTTCCTGCGCGAAGCGGTGCTCGACCCGCAGGTGCTGGCCATCAAGCAGACTATCTACCGCACCGGCGCCGATTCGGAGCTGATGGACCTGCTGCGCGAAGCCGTGCGCCGGGGCAAGGAAGTCACCGTGGTGGTGGAGCTCAAGGCGCGCTTCGACGAAGAGGCCAACATCAACTGGGCCGAGATGCTCGAGTCGATCGGCGCGCAGGTGGTGTATGGCGTGGTGGGCCTGAAGACCCACGCCAAGATGCTGCTGGTGACGCGCCGCGAGGGCAAGCAGTTGCGCCGCTACGGCCATCTTTCCACCGGCAACTACAACCCGCGCACCGCCAGGCTCTACACCGACATCAGCCACCTCACGGCCGATCCGCTGCTGACGGCCGACATGGAGGCGGTGTTCGTCCACCTGGCGAGCCAGAGCCGCCTACCCAAGCTCAACCGCATGTGGCTCGCGCCCTTCGACCTGCACAAGAACCTGGTTGCGCAGATCGACGCGCTGGGCCTGGCCGCATCGAACGGTGAGCCGACGCGCATCGTCGCCAAGATGAACGCGCTGACCGACGACGCGCTGATCGCCGCGCTGATCCTCGCGGGGCAGAAGGGCGTGAAGATCGACCTGATCGTGCGCGGCGCCTGCACGCTGCCGGCACAGGTGCCGGGCCTCACCGACAACATCCGCGTGCGCTCGGTGATCGGGCGGTTCCTCGAGCATTCGCGGGTCTTCTATTTCCGCAACGGCGAGGACGAATCGCTCTACCTCTCGAGCGCCGACTGGATGAACCGCAACATGATGCGGCGCATCGAACTCGCCTGGCCCGTGACCGACCCGGGCCTGCGCCAGCGCCTCATCGACGAGTGCCTGGTGGCCTACCTGCACGACGGCCGCGACGCCTGGGACCTGGGCGGCGACGGTATCTACGCGCGCGTCGACCACGACACGCATCCGGGCGAGGCGGGCGCCTCCCGCGTGGTCGAGGCCCACGGTGCCCAGGCCGCACTCATGAACCGTTATGCATCACGAGGGCATCACGATGATGCATCCAGCAACTGATGTTCGAAAGACGATGACCATGGACTTGATCTTCTGGCGTCATGCCGAAGCCGAGGACTGGACCGAGGGTTGTGACGACATGCAGCGTTCGCTCACCGCACGTGGCGAAAAGCAGGCCAAGCGCATGGCCAGCTGGCTCGATCGGCAACTGCCCGACGGCACCCGCATCATCTGCAGCCCTGCACGGCGCTGCGAGCAGACCGCCCTCGCGCTGGGCCGCAAGTACAAACTGCGCAGCGAGCTGGCGCCCGACACCACGGCCGATGCGGTGCTCGGCGCGGCCGGCTGGCCCAACGGCAAGTCGGTCGTGCTGATGATTGGCCACCAGCCCTCGGTGGGGCAGGCCATCTCGCTCCTGCTCGGGCTGAAGCAGGACAGCTGCCCGGTGCGCAAGGGCGCACTGTGGTGGATCCGCACCCGCGAGCGCGACGGCGATGTGCAGACCGTCGTGGTGACGGTGCAGTCGCCCGAGCTGCTCTGAAGTTTTCTTCGCGTCCGCGGCGGGGCATTTTTCAAGAACACCGCGGAACCGGCTTTGCCGGGCCGCTGGTGTTGCCCCCGGCGAGGGGGTTGGCGAAGCGACACGAAGTGCGCGAAGCCTGGGGGAGTGCTTAGATTCCGGTCAGTTCCACGCGCCAGTTGCTGGTTTTCTGCCAGGCCAGCACTTCCTCGCGCAGGAGGTGGGCCGACTGCGGATAGGCATCGGCCCAGTCAGGCGCGCACACGATGGTGAACGCCCGTGCGCCCAGCGCGGCGAGGTGCAGTGCCTGCGGATCGGGATCGCGGCGCGCGTGGCAGAGGATCACGGCCAGCCGCAGCGCGAGCAGCTGCATCACGAAGGTCTCGTCGTCGAGCGAGGCTTCGAGCTTGCGCAGCTTGCCGCGCTGTCCCAGCACCAGTTGGCCGAGCGCATGCAGCTCGTTCACCGCGAAGCCGGGCGCGTCGGTGTTGTCGAGGATGTAGGCGCCGTGCTTGTGATAGTCGCTGTGCGACACAAGCGCGCCGATCTCGTGCAGTTGCGCGGCCCAGCCGAGCTTGCGCAATGCGCGGCCCGCGCGGTTGGAGGTGCTGCCGCCGCGCGCGGCGGGCGCGAGCTGCACGAACAGCGAAGCAGCGGCGTCGCCCACCCGCTTGGCCTGTGCGGGGTCGACCGCGAAGCGCGTGGCGAGCCGCGCCACCGTGGCGGTGCGCATGTCGGCCACGCTCTCGTCGCGCTCCAGCAGTTCGTAGAGCACACCGTGGCGCAGGGCGCCCTGGGCAACCTTCATTTCTTCGATGCCGAGCAGGTCGAACACCGCGCGCAGGACGCTCACGCCGCCGCCGATCACGGCCTTGCGGTCTTCGCGCATGCCGTCGATGCGCAGCTTGTCGGCGCTGCCCGCCTTGAGCAGGCGGTCGAGCAGCCAGTCCAGGCCCTCGCGGGTGACGAGGCCGGGCTCCGCGCCGGCCGCGGCCAGCACGTCGCCGACAGCGCCGATGGTGCCGGAGGCACCGTAGGCCACGTCCCATTGGTCGCGGGTGTAGCTGCCGAGCGCGTCGTCCAGCACCGCCTTGGCGGCCACTTCGGCGGCGCGGAAGGCGGCAGGCGTGAACTGGCCCTCGGCGAAGTGCTTCATCGACCAGGCGACGCTGCCGACGCGGTAGGACTCCATCAGCTCGGCATCGAGCGCGCGGCCGATGATCATTTCGGTGGAGCGCCCGCCGATGTCCACCACCAGGCGGCGCTCGCGGTCGGAGGCGTCGGTGTGGGGGAGCATGTGCGCCACGCCCTGATAGATAAGGCGGGCTTCTTCCCGGCCCGGGATCACGTCGATGCCGAAGCCCAGGATGGTGCGCGCGCGCAGCAGAAATTCTTCGCGGTTGCGCGCTTCGCGCAGCGTCTGCGTGGCGACGGCGCGCACCTGCGAGCGCTTGAAGCCGGCCAGGCGCTCGCCGAAACGCGCCAGCGCGTCCCAGCCGCGCTGCATGGCTTCGGTCGTGAGATTGCGTGCGCTGTCCAGGCCATTGCCCTGGCGCACCGTTTCCTTCAGGTATTCGGTGCGGTGGATCTGGCCGTGGTCGACCTGTCCGATTTCGAGCCTGAAGCTGTTGGAACCGAGATCGACTGCGGCGAGGCGGGTGCCGTTTTGCATGTAGTTGTAGTGAAGAGGGCGGTGTTGTCTTTGATCGTAGCGCCGTGACAGGCGCGCCGCCTCCCGAATCACTCAGCGGCGAGGTTGGAAGGCTAGGCGCAACGCATGACGGTTATGTGACAGCGTCACACGTCCGGCGGGGGAAAGATGGCCATTCTCCCTCGACAGAGGGGTGTCATATTGATGTCACACAAGCTTTCTAGAGTGCGTTCCAAGCCCGAAAGGGACTACTTCTTACTTCTAAAAAGGAAGCTTCATGAAAACGACGTTCAAATTTGCAACCGCCGGTCTCGTGGCCGCGCTGTTCTCCATTCCCGCCCTCGCACAAGACGTGACCGGCGCCGGCGCCAGCTTCCCGGCACCGCTGTATGCCAAGTGGGCTTCGGACTTCAACAAGGCCACCGGCGTCAAGATCAACTACCAGTCGGTCGGCTCGGGCGCTGGCCTCAAGCAGATCGAAGCCAAGACCGTCGATTTCGGCGCTTCGGACGCTCCCCTGAAGGACGACGAACTCCAGGCCAAGGGCCTGATGCAGTTCCCCACCGTCATCGGCGGCGTGATCCCCGTGGTCAACATCACCGGCATCAAGCCCGGCGAGCTGAAGCTCAACGGCCAGGTCCTGGGCGACATCTACCTGGGCAAGATCACCAAGTGGAACGACCCCGCCATCAAGGCGCTGAACGGTTCGCTCGCCCTGCCTGACGCTGCCATCGCCCCGGTTCGCCGTGCCGACGGTTCGGGCACCAGCTTCCTGTTCACCAACTACCTGAGCAAGGTCAACTCCGAGTGGAAGACCAAGGTCGGCGAAGGCACGGCCGTGAACTGGCCCACCGGCGCGGGCGGCAAGGGCAACGAAGGCGTCGCAGCCTTCGTGGGCCGCCTGCCCAACTCGATCGGCTACGTCGAGTACGCCTACGTCAAGCAGAACAAGATGGTCTACGCCCAGCTGCAGAACGCCGCCGGCAACTTCGTCTCGCCCGACGACACCGCCTTCAAGGCTGCCGCCGTTGCTGCCGACTGGAACAAGAGCTTCTACCAAGTGCTGACCAACCAGGCCGACAAGGGCGCATGGCCCATCACCGGCGCCACCTTCATCCTGATGCACAAGGTGCAGGACAAGCCCGCCAACGCGACCACCGTGCTCAAGTTCTTCGACTGGGCCTACAAGGGTGGCGACAAGACCGCTGACGACCTCGACTACGTGCCGATGCCCGACGCCGTCAAGGCCACCATCGCCAAGGCATGGGGTGACGTGAAGGACGCATCGGGCAAGCCCGTCGCGTTCAAGTAAGCCTTCCACCCACCAGTCCAGAACGCGGCGCATCCATGAGCAGCACATCGCTCGAGGACGCGTCGCTTTCGTCTTTGCCGGAGCGACCCGTGTCATCCACTCTTCCTGCTGCCGCCACGTACGACCTCGCGGCCGACCGTGGCCGCGCCACTGCGCTGCCACCGCCGGCGAAAGCGCCGCGTTCCGGTCCCATGGCCGACCGCATCTTCGGCTGGGCCGCCAAGGGCGCCGCGCTGCTGACGCTGGCGATGCTGATCGGCATCCTGGTGTCACTGGTCGCCGGTGCCTGGCCCGCCATTTCCAAGTACGGCCTCAGCTTTCTCACCAACAGCACGTGGGATCCGGTCAAGGAAGAGTACGGCGGCCTCGTGATGATCTACGGCACGCTGGCCACCTCGATCATCGCGCTGGTGATCGCGGTGCCGGTGAGCTTCGGCATTGCCCTTTTCCTGACCGAGCTGTCGCCCAACTGGCTCAAGCGCCCGCTGGGCACGGCCATCGAATTGCTCGCCGCCGTGCCGTCCATCGTGTACGGCATGTGGGGCCTGCTGGTGTTCGGCCCGATTCTCTCGACCTGGGTGCAGCAGCCGCTGCAGAAGCTGCTGACCGGCGTGCCGTACCTGGGCGCCCTGGTGTCCGGCCCGCCCGTGGGCATCGGCATCCTGTCGGCCGGCATCATCCTGGCGATCATGATCATTCCGTTCATTGCCTCGGTGATGCGCGACGTGTTCGAGGTGACCCCGCCGCTGCTCAAGGAGTCGGCCTACGGCCTCGGCTCCACCACCTGGGAGGTCGTCTCCAAGGTCGTGCTGCCCTACACCAAGGCCGGTGTGATCGGCGGCATCATGCTCGGCCTCGGCCGGGCGCTGGGTGAAACGATGGCGGTCACGTTCGTGATCGGCAACATGAACCAGCTCAACTCGCTGTCGGTGTTCGAGGCTGCCAACAGCATCACCTCGGCCCTGGCCAATGAATTCGCCGAAGCCGGCGCGGGCCTGCATCAGGCTGCGCTGATGTACCTCGGCCTCGTGCTGTTCTTCATCACTTTCGTCGTGCTGACGCTTTCCAAGATCCTGTTGGCCAAGATGAAGAAGAGCGAAGGAACCAAGTCGTGAGCACTGCGCAAGACCTCATCAACGCCAAGGCGCTCACCGAGATGCGCCAGGCCAGGTTTGCTTCGCGCAACCGGGTCAACAAGATCGCCCTCACGCTCTCGCTCGCCGCCATGGCGTTCGGCGTGTTCTGGCTCGTGTGGATCCTCTGGGAAACGCTGCGCCTTGGCATCGGCGGCCTCGCCCTCGCCACCTTCACCGAAATGACGCCGCCGCCGAACGAGGCGGGCGGTATCGCCAACGCGATCTTCGGTTCGTTCGTGATGGTGATGCTCGCCACCTTCGTGGGCACGCCGATCGGCATCATGGCCGGCATCTACCTGGCCGAGTACAACCCCAAGGGCTGGCTCGCCTCGGTCACGCGCTTCGTCAACGACATCCTGCTGTCGGCGCCCTCGATCGTGATCGGCCTGTTCGTCTACGCCGTGGTGGTGGCCTATTTCAAGACCTTCTCGGGCCTGGCCGGTGCGCTGGCGCTCGCGCTGATCGTGATTCCGGTGGTGATCCGCACCACCGAGAACATGCTGCAACTGGTGCCGCCGGGCCTGCGCGAAGCGGCCTACGCGCTCGGCACGCCGAAGTGGAAGGTCATCATCAGCATCACGCTGCGTGCCGCGCGCGCCGGTGTGGTCACGGGCATCCTGCTGGCCGTGGCGCGCATCGCGGGCGAAACCGCACCGCTGCTCTTCACTGCGCTGAACAACCAGTTCTGGACCGCCGACGTGAGCCAGCCGATGGCCAGCCTGCCGGTCACGATTTTCAAGTTCGCGATGAGCCCGTACGAGAACTGGCAGCAGCTGGCCTGGGCCGGCGTGTTCCTGATCACCGTCGCCGTGCTCGCCCTCAATATCCTGGCGCGGGTCCTCACGCGCAACAAACACTGACTGAAGAAGAAGATCTCCCATGCCAAATACCGTCGCACAACCGTCGCGCTCGAAGATCTCGGTCAAGGACCTGAACTTCTACTACGGCAAATTCCACGCGCTCAAGGGCATCAACCTCGAGATTCCAGAGAACAAGGTCACGGCTTTCATCGGCCCGTCGGGCTGCGGCAAGTCGACTCTGCTGCGCACCTTCAACCGCATGTTCGAGCTCTATCCCGAGCAGCGCGCCGAAGGCACGATCGCCCTGGACGGCGAGAACCTGCTCACCTCCAAGCAGGACGTGGCACTGATCCGCGCCAAGGTCGGCATGGTGTTCCAGAAGCCCACGCCGTTCCCGATGTCGATCTACGACAACATCGCCTTCGGCGTGAAGCTGTTCGAGAGCCTCTCGGCCAGCGAGATGGACGACCGCGTCGAGTGGGCCCTGAAGAAGGCCGCCCTCTGGACCGAAGTGCGCGACAAGCTCCAGCAAAGCGGCTCGGGCCTCTCCGGCGGCCAGCAGCAGCGCCTGTGCATTGCGCGCGGCATCGCGATCAAGCCCGAAGTGCTGCTGCTCGACGAGCCGTGCTCCGCACTCGACCCGATCTCGACCGCCAAGATCGAAGAGTTGATCGCCGAGCTCAAAAACGAGTACACCGTGGTCATCGTGACGCACAACATGCAGCAGGCGGCCCGCTGCAGCGACTACACCGCCTACATGTACCTGGGTGACCTGATCGAATTCGGCGCGACGGAGCAGATGTTCTTCAAGCCGCAGCGCAAGGAAACCGAGGACTACATCACCGGCCGTTTCGGCTAAGGAGACACCATGAGCGAGAAACATCTTTCCAGCCAGTTCGACAGCGAACTCAACGGCGTCTCGTCGCGCGTGATGGAGCTCGGCGGCATGGTCGAGTCGCAAATCCACACGGCGGTGTATGCGCTGCTGCAGTTCGACGCCGAGGCGGCCGACCGCGTGATGGAAACCGAGCACCGCGTCAATGCGATGGAAATCGACATCGACCGCGAGCTTTCGTCGATCATCGCGCGCCGCCAGCCGACGGCACGTGACCTGCGCCTTTTGATCGCCATCAGCAAGACCACGGCCAACCTCGAGCGCGTGGGCGACGAGGCGAACAAGATCGCGCGCATGGTCAAGTCGATCATCGAGAGCGGTTCGGCCCGTCAGCTGCCCACGACCGAGTTGCGCATCGCCGCCGACCTGGCCTCGGGTCTGCTGCGCACCGCGCTGGACGCCTTTGCGCGCCTGGACACGGCCGCGGCGCTGTCGATCCTGAAGGACGACGACCTGATCGACAAGGAGTTCGATGGGTTCGTTCGCAAGCTGGTCACCTACATGATGGAAGACCCCCGTACCATCTCGGCGAGTCTCGACCTGCTGTTCCTGGCCAAGGCCATCGAGCGCATCGGTGACCACGCCAAGAACATCGCCGAATTCATCATCTACATCGTCAAGGGTGCCGATGTGCGGCACACTTCGATGCAGGAAATCGAGTCCGCGCTTCAATGACAAACCCCCAGGCTTGTCCACTTCGTGTGGCCGCCAACCCCCTTGCAGGGGGTAGCGACAGCGGCCCGGCGAAGCCGGTTCCGCGGCGTTCGCTGGAAGGGACCGGGGGTGACTGGCAAGTGAGCAAATAACATGAAGAAACCCCGAGTCCTGATCGTCGAAGACGAGTCCTCGATCGCCGAGCTGATCGCCGTCAACCTGCGCCACAACGGCTTCGAGCCGATCTGGTCGGAAGACGGTGCCGCAGCGCAGCGCGAAATCGACGCCTTCCTGCCCGACCTGATCCTGCTCGACTGGATGCTGCCGGGCCAGAGCGGCCTGCAGCTCGCGCGCCAGTGGCGCAAGGACCCGCGCACCAAGGCCATCCCGATCCTGATGCTGACCGCGCGCGGCGACGAGCCCGACAAGGTCGCGGGCCTGGATGCCGGCGCCGACGACTACATCACCAAGCCCTTCTCCACGCAGGAAATGCTGGCGCGTATCCGCGCAGTGCTGCGCCGCCGCGCACCCGAAGTGGTGACCGAGCGCGTGGAAATCGGCGAGCTCGCGCTCGACACCTCCACGCACCGCGTGACCTGGCAGGGCGCTGCGCTCAAGGTCGGCCCGACCGAGTTCAAGCTGCTGGCCTACCTGATGCAGCATGCCGAGCGCGTGCACAGCCGTGCGCAGCTGCTCGACAAGGTGTGGGGCGACCACGTCTATATCGAGGAACGCACGGTCGACGTTCACGTCAAGCGCCTGCGCGAATCGCTGGGTGCCGCCGCGCCGATGGTCGAAACCGTCCGGGGAGCAGGCTACCGCCTGACCGCCCAAGTCACGGTTTGATCGCCGTGGCGTCCCTCGGCCGCGGGCGCGGATAATCGCCCGCCATGCCTTTCCGAATTGCTACTTTTTTAATAGCGTCCCTTGCAATAGGCGCGGGCGCTGTCGGCATTTTTGGCTGGAAGTTCGGATGGCTGGGCGCCTGGTTGGGCGCGGTGCTGTGGCTGGGGCTCGACGCCTGGCGCGCCGAACGGCTGCTGCAGGTGCTGCGCAACGACGCCACGGGCCTCCCGACCCGTGGACCCGGTGTCTGGGGCGAACTGGCCGAACGCATCCGCAAGCTGCTGCGCGACCGCGAGCAGCAGACCCGCCAGGCCGAAGACCGCCTGCAGGAATTTCTGGCCGCCATCCAGGCTTCTCCCAACGGCGTGATCCTGCTCGACGAACAGGGCCGCATCGAATGGTGCAACCAGACGGCGGCGGCCCAGTTCGGCATCGACGCCGAGCGCGACCTGCTGCAGCACCTGGCCAATCTCGTGCGCGACCCGGCCTTCGTGGCCTACCTGGCGTCGTGGAACTACAGCCGCGATGTCGTCATCGACGCTTCCGGCCCGGGCCATACGCACCAGCGCAGCCATCCGGTGCGCTTGTCGGTGCAGGTGCATCCTTACGCGGGCAACCGCCGCATGCTGCTCACGCGCGACATCACGGCGCTGGAGCAGGCCGAGGCGATGCGGCGCGATTTCGTGGCGAACGTGTCGCATGAGATCCGCACGCCGCTCACGGTGCTGGCGGGCTTCGTCGAGACGCTGCAGAACCTGCCGCTCGATGCGGACGAGCGCACGCGCTATCTCTCGCTGATGGGGCAGCAGTCGCACCGCATGGAAACGCTGGTGAACGACCTGCTGACGCTGTCGCGGCTGGAGGGCAGCGCGGCGCCTTCGGGCAGCCAGTGGATCCGCATTCGCGCCCTGCTGGCGCAGTGCGAGGATGAGGCGCGCGGCCTGTCGGGTCGGCTCGCGCCGCTGGGTCATCGGCTGTCTTTCACTATCGATGCCGAGTCCGAGATATCGGGCGCGCCGACCGAGTTGCAGAGCGCGATGTCGAACCTGCTGAGCAACGCGATCCGCTACACGGCCGGCGGCGGCGAGGTGGCGGTGAGCTGGCGGGTGCTGCCCGACGGGCGCGGCGAGTACGCGGTGAAGGACACCGGGCCGGGCATTGCCGCCGAGCACATTCCGCGGCTCACCGAGCGCTTCTATCGCATCGACCGCAGCCGTTCGCGCGAGACCGGCGGCACGGGACTGGGGCTGGCGATCGTCAAGCACATCGCACAGCGGCATGGCACCGAGCTGCGCATCGAGAGCACGGTGGGCAAGGGGAGCCGGTTCGCACTGGTGTTCCCGGCTATGCGGGTGCGCGAGGCGCGCGTGCTGGTGAAGTGAGCAGGGTCTAGCCTGCTCGTTTCTTCATCGTCCACCGCAGCAGCGCGCTGAACAGCAGGGCCGTGAGCGCCAATGCGCCGGCGCTCATGATCCAGAACGCCAGCGGCGATTGCATCGCTGCCCAGGGACCGAGGCCACGATAGGCCAGCAGGTAGCTGCCGCCGAGCCCGAGTCCCCAGAGCATCGTGCAGTAGATGACCAGCGGCGCCAGCGTTACCCGGTAGCAGCGCAGCACGAACACGCACAGCGTCTGCAGGGCATCGGCGATGTGGTAGAGCGCCACGACGGGCAGCAGCGAGGCGGCCAGCGCGATCACGGCCGGGTTGTCCGAGTACACATTCGCGAGTTCGTGGCGCAGCGCGACCATCGCGCCCGCATAAACCAGCGCACACAGCATGGCCAGTTCGAAGCCAAGGCGGCAGGCGCGCCGCGCTTTCGCGGGATCGCCGGCGCCGAGCCAGAAGCTCACCCGCGCGCTGGTCGCGATGGCGAGCGAGAGCGGCATCATGTAGGCCACTGCCAGCAGGTTCGAGGCGATCTGGTGTGCGGCCGCCGCGGCGGTGCCCAGGCGTGCGATGAAGAGTGCCATCAGCGTGAACGAGGTCACCTCCACCAGCACCGCCAGGCCGCCGGGAACACCCAGCCGTGCGAACTGGCGGATCTGGTGCCAGTCGGGCGGCTCGATGCGTTCCCAGAGCGCATAACCGCGATAGAAGGGGCTGCTGCGCAACAGCCAGACCGCGCAGCCGAGCATTGCCCAGTTCACGCACAGCGTGGCCCAGGCGCAGCCGACGAGACCCATCGCCGGCAGGCCCGCGCCGCCGAAGGTGAACCAGATCGACAGCGGCAGCTTTACGACCAGCGAGCCCAGTTGCAGCCAGGTCACGAGCTGGGGTTTGCCCAGACTTTGGTTCAGCGTGCTGAAGAGGCGAAAGAGCAGAGACGGCGCCAGCGCGAAGGCGAGCACCGCGAGGTAGGCCTCGACCTCGCCGCGCATCTCCGCCGGCACCTGGGTCCAGCGCAGGGCGCCACCAGGCAGCAGCAGCGCAATCATGCCCACCGCGATGGCGATGCTGGCCAGGTAGAGCGACTGCCGCACCGAGCGGCCCACCTCACCGCTGCGACCTGCGCCGTGCAGTTCGGCCCACACCGGCAGCAGCGCCTGCAGCACGCCCATCAGCGAGACATACACGCTCACGAAGATGGCCGCACCGACCGAGAGCGCGGCCAGCGCGTGCTCCGAATAGCGGCCCGCGATGATGGTGTCGGTCACGCCGAAGGCCATCACGGCCAGTTGGCCGACCAGCACCGTGCCGGCGTGGCGAGCGATCAGTCCCCGTTCGCCCGCCACGGGTCAGGGCACGATCTTTTGATAGAGCAGCAGGTCGTCCGCGGCGCTGCTGGGCCGGCGCAGGGTGCCGCTGAAGCGCCACTTCTCGAGGGGAATGATGGTGTGCAGCCGCTCGATCGTGTCGGGGCTCACCACCAGCCAGGGGCAGTCGGTGCCCAGCAGCAGGGGCTGCAGATTGAAGTTGCCGTGGTGGCGCAGCGCCGCGATGTGCGGCCGGCTGAGTGCCAGTTCGGCGATGCAGCTCGGCTGACCCACGCGCTCGGCGACGGCGCGCACCTGGGGCAGGTAGCTGCGCGCGTAGTCGATGGGCGGCAGCCAGAGCGTCATCAGCAGCATCCAGCAGAGGGCTGTGCCACCGGCCGGCAGCACCAGCGTCTTCCAGAGCGCGGCGCGGTGGCGCCCGGTGCGCCAGCGCACCAGCCAGCACCAGGCGATGGTCGCGGCCAGCGCGAGCACGAACGCGATCGGCGAGAACTCGGCCACGAAGCCCGGCACCAACCGCGCGACGCTGGCCGCAGGCTTGCGCGGCATGCCGGTCAGCATGGCGATCCAGTAGAGCCAGCCCAGCACGGCCAGGCCGCTGAAGAAGAGCACGTTGAACCAGTCGATCAGCGCCGCGGCGCTGCGCCGGAAGGTCGGCAGCGCGAAGGCAGCGAGCGTGGCGAAGGCGGGCAGGGCCAGCAGCAGCGAGCGGTCGGAGTAGTCGGTGGTCCAGGTGGCGGCCAGCGGCACGAGTGCGAACCAGAACGGCAGCGCGACATGACGCGCCGTGAGCTGGCGCCGCCAGCGCCAGAGCGTCCAGATCGCGAGCGGCCAGACCGGCCAGGTGAACCACAGCAGCAGCTTGGCCTGGCTGCGGATTTCGCCGAGCACCGAGTTGCCGTCGAGTGTGATCTTCCATTGCGTCAGGCCGAGCCCGAACACCAGCGCCGTCGCCAGCAGTGTGACGCCGATCATCGTGAGGAGGGCGCCGCGGGTGTAGCCGGGGCCGTCGTCGGTGCTGGCATCGATCCCCGCCTTGGCGGTGCGGCGCCGCTCGTAGGCGATGTAGAGCGCGCTGCCCGTGGCCAGCGCCAGGCCCACCGTCGGGGCGCCGCTCAGCGTCATGCCGAGCGTGCCGATCAGCAGCGCGATCACCGGGCCCGCGCGGCGGTATGGCAGGGCAGCCACGCCGTAGAACAGGTGCGAGGCGAAGTACAGCTGCGCCAGGGCGGGCGTGGTTTCGTGGCCGAGCTGGGCGAGACCCAGGCAGGCGATCAGCGCGAGCAGGCCGCCATCGGCGATCGCGCGCGCGTAGTCGGTCGGGCGCGCCTCGCCGCCGAAAGCGAATGCCACCGGCTGCGCGCGTGCCGTGCGGGCGAGGTAGTAGACGGCGTACCAGGTGGCGGTGAAGGTGCCCCAGAGCAGCAGCGCGAAGACGAATCGCACGGCCAGGTCGGGGTTCAGCCACGCGGGGGCGAGCTTGATCGCCAGGGCGCCGATCCAGTACGGGACCAGCGCGGGCGTCTCGGGCTGCATGCCCAGCAGGAGGGGATCGAACCAGCGCGCGATGCCTTCGGTGCTTCGGGCCAGTTCGGCCATGTAGCCGAAGGCGGTGATGTCGGCGCTCTTCCACGGTCCGCGCCCGACGAGGCCCGGCAGCAGGTAGGCCGCGCACAGCAGCAGCAGCGCGATGCGTGGCAGCCGGCGCACGGCATTCTGGGCAACGATCGCGGGAGTGGGCTGGTTCAAAAGGGCGAAAGGAGATTCGGAATGAAAAAGGGCAGCGCGGTAAACCGGGCTGCCCTCGACGCCAAAGCGCGTGCTTTACTTCGAAGCAGTGCCGGTGGTCTTGCCGAAGCGGTTGCGGAACTTCTCGACGCGGCCGCCCATGTTGTCGACCGACTTCTGCGTGCCGGTGTAGAACGGGTGCGATTCGCTCGTGGTGTCGAGCTTGAACAGGGGGAGTTCGCGACCGTCGTCGGTCTTGCCCATTTCCTTGGTGTTCGCGCACGAACGGGTCACGAACTTGAAACCGTTCGACATGTCGACGAACAGGATTTCGCGGTAATTCGGGTGGATGCCTTCTTTTGCCATGGTGTTTCCTTTTGCGCTGTTGGAATCAATGCGCGGTCGATGCGAGAGCCACAAGCGGCCAGTATCAAAAGTTAGTCTGGCGCGCCGCCCTGGGCCTTGGAGGCACAGGAAGCCGGGCGACGCTGCCCGGCCGCACTTTTCGCGGAGCCCATGATTATCGCATACTGCCCCATTTGCGAGCAAACCAGCCCTTCCCATGACCTCTACACCTCTGCGCGCCGGTCTCGTCGGCTATGGTTTTGCCGGCCAGACCTTCCATGCGCCGGTGCTTTCGGCCGTTCCGGGGCTCGAACTGGCGGCCGTGGCTAGCTCGCAGCCGCACAAGGTCCACGCCGACTGGCCCGGCGTGGCCGTGGTGCCGGATGTGGCGGCGCTCGTGGCCCGGGCGGACATCGACTTGGTCGTGGTGGCCACCCCCAATGCGCAGCATCACCCGGTCGCCAAGGCGGCCCTGGAGGCGGGCAAGCATGTGGTGGTGGACAAGCCTTTCACGCTCGATGTGGCCGAGGCGCGCGAACTCGAACTGTTGGCTCGGCGCAACAATCGCATCTTGGCGGTCTATCAGAACCGGCGTTTTGACGCCGATTACCTGACGTTGAAGGATCTTCTCGCAGGCGGTGAGCTGGGGCGGCCGGTGTACCTCGAATCGCATTTCGACCGCTTCCGGCCCGAGGTTCGCGAGCGCTGGCGAGAGCAGCCGGTGCCGGGTTCGGGCCTATGGGTGGACCTCGGCTCCCACCTGGTCGACCAGGTCGTGCAGCTCTTCGGCCGGCCCGACACGCTGCAACTCGACACAGCCGCCCTGCGCGACGGTGCACTGGTCGAAGACTATTTCCACGCCGTGCTGCGCTACGAGAGCGGCCCGCATGCGCCCTTGCGCGTGGTGCTGCACGCCACGACGCTCGCGGTCCATGCAGCGCCGCGCTACATCGTGCACGGCACGCGCGGCAGTTACGTCAAGCACGGCGTCGATCCGCAGGAGGATGCGCTGCGTGCCGGACAGCGGCCGCCGGCCGCGGGGTGGGGCGCCGATCCGCTCGATGGCGAACTCACACTGATCGGCAGCGACGGGGCGCCGCACTTTCGCGCCTTGCCGACGCGGGCCGGCAACTACGTCGACTACTACGCTGCGGTTCGGGACGCGATCCTTGGCAATGGTCCGAACCCCGTGCCACCCGAGCAGGCCGTCGCACTGATGGAACTGCTCGACATCGGCCGCCAGAGCGCCGCCGAAGGCCGCGCCATCCGCATCGACCGCCCATGAAAAAAGCGCGCTGGCCCGTGAGGGTCAACGCGCTTTTGCGGGAGAGCGTGGTGCTCAGCCGCCGCGACGCATCATGTCGAAGAACTCGACATTCGTTTTCGTCGCCTTCATGTTCTTGAGCATCAGCTCCATCGACTCGATCTCGTCCATGTTGTACATGAGCTGACGAAGAATGCGGGTCTTCTGCAGGATCTCGGGGGCCAGCAGCAATTCTTCGCGGCGCGTACCGCTGCGGTTGAGCTGGATCGAGGGGAACACGCGCTTTTCGTAGAGGCGGCGGTCGAGGTGGATTTCGGAGTTGCCGGTGCCCTTGAACTCTTCGAAGATCACTTCGTCCATGCGGCTGCCGGTGTCGATCAGCGCGGTGCCGATGATGGTCAGCGAGCCGCCTTCTTCCACGTTGCGCGCGGCGCCCAGGAAGCGCTTGGGACGCTGCAGCGCGTTGGAGTCCACACCGCCGGTCAGCACCTTGCCCGACGAGGGCACGACGTTGTTGTAGGCGCGGGCCAGACGCGTGATCGAGTCCAGCAGGATCACCACGTCCTTCTTGAGTTCGACCAGGCGCTTGGCGCGCTCGATCACCATTTCGGCGACGTGCACGTGGCGCGCTGCGGGCTCGTCGAAGGTCGAAGCAATGACTTCGCCCTTCACCGTGCGCTGCATTTCGGTCACTTCTTCAGGGCGCTCGTCGACGAGCAGCACCATCATGTGGACGTCGGGGTAGTTGGCGCTGATCGCATGGGCGATGTGCTGCATCATCACCGTCTTGCCGCTCTTGGGCGGCGCCACGAGCAGGGCGCGCTGGCCTTTGCCGATGGGGGCGATGATGTCGATGATGCGGCCCGTGATGTTCTCTTCGCCCTTGACGCCATCGCGTTCCAGCTTCATCTGCTCCTTGGGGAACAGCGGCGTCAGATTCTCGAACATCACCTTGTGCTTGTTCTGCTCGGGCGGACCGTCGTTGACCTTGTCGAGCTTGGTCAGCGCGAAGTAGCGCTCGCCATCCTTGGGCGTGCGCACTTCGCCTTCGATCATGTCGCCGGTGTGCAGGTTGAAGCGACGCACCTGGCTCGGCGAGATGTAGATGTCGTCGGTGCTGGCGGTGAAGCTCGTGTCGGGGCTGCGCAGGAAGCCGAAGCCGTCGGGCAGGATTTCGAGCACACCGTCGGCGAAGACCTGTTCACCGGCTTTTGCGCGCTTCTTGATGATCGCGAACATCAGCTCCTGCTTGCGCATGCGGCCGACGTTTTCGATCTCAAGCGCTTCAGCCTGCTTGAGGACTTCAGACACGTGGAGTGCCTTGAGTTCGTTTAAGTGCATGGAATGACCCCTCGCGGGGTAATCGATCGGAAAACGGGGGGAGGTTGAATGTGTAGCGAGAACTGCTGCACTAACCGGGGAACTCGAACCGGTTGCCTGAAAGGGCCGGTGATCTGTGGGAGATTATGACAGGAAAAACGCGCCGGCCAACGCATTGCGCATTGGCCGGGTGAAATGCCTTTAAGCGAGTTGCTGGTCGATGAAGGCCGTGAGTTGCGCCTTGCTCATCGCGCCGACCTTGGTGGCGGCCAACTGGCCGTCCTTGAACAGCATGAGCGTGGGGATGCCGCGGATACCGAACTTGGCGGGGATGTCCCGGTTCTCGTCGACGTTCAGCTTGGCGATCTGCAGCTTGCCTTCATAGGTGGCCGACACTTCGTCGAGGATCGGGGCGATCATCTTGCAGGGACCGCACCATTCGGCCCAGTAGTCGACCAGCACCGGCTGGCTGGACTTGAGCACGTCGGCTTCGAAAGAGGAATCGGAGATGTGTTTGATGAGTTCGCTGGCCATGTGATGTGTCCTTGTGCGCAGAGAGTTTCGGTGCAGCTAAAGTGCTGGTCATTGTGACAGAAACCAAGGGGTGACGTGCCATGCGCAGCGGCTATGGCGGCGATAGCCAACGCCCCCTCGAACCCCTCGATAGAACATGAACGAAGGCCACCCCGTCCACGCCTTGTGGTGCGACCCCGCCGACGGCGTCGTCGCGCGGATCGTCCGCGCGCTCGCCGAGCGCGAGCTGCATGCGGCGCGCACCGTGGTGCTGGTGCCGTATGCGCAGCTGATGGGCGTGGCGCGCGGCATGTGGGCGCGTTGCGGCAGCGCGGGCTTCGTGCCGCGCTTCGAGACCACCCACAACTGGGCGCGCAGCGCGGGCGGTTTTCTGCCGACGGGTTACGACATCGCGTTCGACATGGCACGTGACCTCATCACGGCCCAGGCGCTGCTGTCCCAAGCGGGATTCAACAACGAGCGCTTCGCATTGGCAGGCCGCGTCGTCGAACTGGCCTACCAGCTCGCGCCCCTCGCATCGGCATCGCTGCCGGACGCGCGCGTCGCCGAATGGGCCCAGCGTGCCGCGCAGGTGGCCGAGGCGGGCAGCGAGTCGGAGTGGTTCCGCATCGAAAGCGCGCTGATCCGCATCGCCGTCGCCTGGGCCGCGACCTCGGGCTACGCGACGGACGTGCTGCTGCGAGAAAGCACGCGCAACCAGGTCGACGCGCTGATCGTGCTCGAAGGCTTCCAGACCGATCCGCTCACCCAGACGCTGTGTACCTTGTGGAGCGACCATGCGCTGCATCTCTCGCTGGTGCCCGCGAACACGCCCGTGGACCCCGCGGCTTCGCACGTGGCAGCAGACCCCGAGGATGAAGCCGAACTCGCGGCTGCCTGCGTGCTGCGCCACCTCGCCGAGGGGCGCGCGCCGGTCGCGCTGATCGCCACTGACCGCGCGCTCACGCGCCGCATCAGCGCTCAGCTCAAAGCGCAGGGCATCGTCACGCACGACGAAACCGGCTGGAAGCTCTCGACCACGCGCGCCGCCGCCACGTTGATGAGCGCGCTGCGCGCCTGCGCCCACGACGCCTCCAGCGATCAGGTGCTCGAATGGCTCAAGAGCGGTGCCGATGGCGACGCGCTGGCCGTGCAGGCGCTCGAAGCGCGCCTGCGACGCGAAGGCCTGCGCGACTGGTCCGCCTGGTGCGGCCTTGCGGCCCGCAGCGAGAAGCCAAGCGACGTGGCGTTGTCGCCCTACACCGAGGCGATCGAAGCACGGCGCGCATCGATGATGAAGTCCAGGCCCGTGGCCGAATGGCTGCGCGCGCTGCGCGAACTGCTTGAAGGCAGCGGGCAATGGACGCCACTGGCCGACGACATGGCGGGCGGCAAGGTCATCGCCGCGTTGTGGCTCGATGCCGATTCGCACGGCGATGCCGACGAGTTCCCGGGCGGCCGCCACACGCTCGCCGAATTCACCGCCTGGGTGCGCGATGTGCTCGAAGACGCGAGCTTCGTGCCGCCCACCGGCGACCAGGCGCCCCGGGTGATCGTGCTGCCGCTCTATCAGTTATTGGGCCGCGCATTCGGCGCCGTGGTCATCCCCGGCTGCGATGATCGGCGGCTGCCCGCATCGCCCGAGCCGCCCGGCAACTGGAGCGCTGCCCAGCGCCTCGAACTGGGCCTGCCTTCGCGCGAGACCCTCGAAGCCGCGCAGCGTTCGGCCTGGACCGCGGCCTTGCACAACCCCTGGTGCGAGTTGGTCTGGCGCCAGTCCGATGCCAGCGGTGAGCCAGTCCGCCCGAGCCCGCTGGTGCAGGCGTTGCAGCTCGACCATGTGCTGCAACCCGCGATCGATCCACGTCCTGCGCGCGACGTGCCCGTGCAGCCGACCGCCGTCCCCACGCCCTCGGGCGCATTGCTTCCGCTCGAGAACATCTCGACCAGCGTGTACGAAGACCTGCGCCGCTGCCCCTATCGCTTCTTCGCGCTGCGGCAACTAGGGCTGCGCAGCGCCGACGAGCTCGATGTCGAGGTCGACAAGCGCGACTTCGGCAACTGGCTGCACGCGGTGCTCGGCCATTTCCACGAGGCACTGATCGAAACCCCGACGCAGGATGCACAGCAGCGCGTTGCAAGCATCGAAGAAGCCGCGCAACGCGCCACGCGCGAATACGGTCTCTCCGACGCCGAGTTCCTGCCCTTCGCCGCGGCGTGGCCCGCGGTGCGCGACGGCTATCTCGAATGGCTCGCGGGGCATGAAGCGGGTGGCGCGGTGTTCGTCGAATCCGAACCCTGGAAGGAGCAGCCGCTCGGCGGGCTGCGCCTCGTCGGCCGCCTCGACCGAGTCGATCGCACGTCCGACGGCCTGGCCTTCGTGATCGACTACAAGACCGAGTCCGCAAGCGTCACCAAGGAGCGCGTCAAGGACCCGACCGAGGACACGCAGCTCGCTTTCTATGCAGCGCTGGTGGCCGACGACACCTTGCGCGCGGCCTACGTCAACGTGGGAGAAAAATCCTCGGGCACTCAAACCGTCGAGCAGCCCGCGGTAGTCGATGCGAGGGATGCGCTGGTGGCCGGCATCATGAGTGACTTCACGCGCATCGCCGAGGGCGCGGCGCTGCCGCCGCTGGGTGAGGGTGCCGTCTGTGACTACTGCGCGGCCCGTGGCCTGTGCCGGAAAGACTTCTGGGAGGTGTCGAAATGAACGACGCAGCCTACGAACACAACGGCCGGCACGTCACGCGCGAGGCCTTCTACACCGTCGCCTGCGATCCGCGCCGTTCGGTGGCCGTCGAAGCCTGCGCGGGCGCGGGCAAGACGTGGATGCTCGTGTCGCGCATCCTGCGCGCGTTGCTCGAAGAGGGCGACTCCGCCTGCGAGCCGCATGAGATCCTCGCAATCACCTTCACCAAGAAAGCGGCCGGCGAAATGCGCGAGCGTCTTGATCAATGGCTCGAGCAATTCGCCGAAGAAAGCCCCGAAGAACTGGTGAAGCAACTCGTGATGCGCGGCGTCGAACCTGCTGCCGCGCTCGCTGCCGTGCCGCGATTGAAGGGCCTCTACAGGCGCCTGCTCGAAGGCGGCCGCCCGGTGCAGTTCCGCACCTTCCACGCCTGGTTCGCGGGCCTGCTGCGCAACGCGCCGCTCGCGGTGCTGCGCGAGCTGGGCCTGCCGTCCAACTACGAACTGCTCGAAGATGATGCCGAGGCGCGCGGCCACACCTGGCGGCCCTTCTTCGAAGCGGTCACCGCCGACAGGCACGCGCTGGCCGACTACTACGCCGTCGTCGCGACGCACGGCCGCTCGCAGACGGCGAAGGCGCTGGGCGAGGCGCTGACGAAGCGGGTCGAATTTTCGCTGGCCGATGCCAAGGACGTCGTCGATAACGGGGTGCAGCCTGTCGGCGTCCTGTTTCCGTCCTATGCCGATGCAGCCGATCCGGCCCAGGTACTGTTCGACACGCCGGCGATCCGCGATGCGCTGTGGGGTGCCGCACAGGCATTGGGTCGTGCCAGTGCCCCAACCTTCTCGGCCAAGGGCGGCGAGCTGGAGCAGGCCATCGGCGCGCGCCATGCGCAGGGCGTGCTCGATGCGCTGCTGACACAAAAGGGCGAGGCGCGCAAGTTCAGCGAGAAGCTCGCCGGCCTGGAGCAGGTACGCATCGCGCAGGGTCATGCCATCGAACACAGTGCCGCGCAGGCCCACCACGCGGCGTGGCTCTTTCAGCAGCGCATGACGCGGCTCACGCGCCTCTTGATCGCCGCCTTCGCCGACGTCAAGCGCGCCCACGGCTGGGTCGACATGAACGACGTCGAGCAGGCCGCACAGCTGCTGCTCGGCCAGTCCGCGCTGTCGGGCTGGGTGCAGGAGCGGCTCGACGCGCGCATTGCGCACCTCCTGATCGACGAATTCCAGGACACCAACCCGCTGCAGTGGCAGGCGCTCTACGGCTGGCTCAGCGCCTACACCGGCGCGGGCGGCAGCGCACCGCGCGTGTTCATCGTGGGCGACCCGAAGCAGAGCATCTACCGCTTCCGCCGCGCCGAGCCGCAGGTGTTCATCGCCGCGAAGAAGTTCGTGCGCGAAGGGCTCGATGGCGAACTGCTCAACTGCGACCACACGCACCGCAATGCACGCGCGGTGGTCGGGCTCGTCAACCAGGCCATGCTCGCCGCGCAGGACGCGGGCGAGTTCGACGGCTACCGCGCGCACACCACCGAGCGCGGCGACGAAGGCGAACTGCTCAAGCTGCCGGCCATCGACCGCGATGCGCTCGGTGACGCGGCAGAAGCCGCACCGGCCGACGACGGCATGCTGCACTGGCGCGACAGCCTCGTCACGCCGCGCGTGCTGCCCGAAGAACAACTGCTGCAGAAGGAATGCGAGCAGGCCGCGCGCTGGGTGGCACAGCGCATCGCCGATGGCATACCGCCCCGGCAGATCATGGTGCTGGCGCGTCGGCGCAATCGCCTGTCCGCGATGCAGGACGCGCTGCGCCAGCGCCACATCCCCGTGCAGCAACCCGAGAAGAACGAGTTGCACGACGCACCCGAGGTGCAGGACATGGTCGCGCTGATCGACGCGCTGGTGTCGCCCGCGCACGATCTCTCGCTGGCGCGTGCGCTGAAGTCGCCGCTTTTCAACATCGATGACGAGGTGCTGGTGCAACTGGCGTTGCGGCAGCGCGAGCATTCGTCGTCGAGTTGGTTCGCGTTGATCCAGAAAGGCGAAGGCCTCCCGCCGGTGTTGGTCGAGGCGGGTGCGAGCCTGAAGAAATGGCAGCGCTGGCTTGTGACCCTGCCGCCGCACGATGCCATCGACGCGATCTTTCACGATGGCGATGTGCTCGCGAAGTTCGGCGCGGCCGTGCCTGCCGCGATGCGCCAGAGTGCGCTCGCCAATCTGCGCGGGCTGATGTCCGCATCGCTGGAGATCGAAGGTGCACGCTTCGCCACGCCGTATGCGCTGGTGCGCGCCCTTCGTGCCGGCGGCGTGCGGGCACCGTCCGTGGCCGCGCCCGATGCGGTGCAACTGCTGACCGTGCACGGCGCCAAGGGCCTGGAAGCCGACACCGTGCTGATGCTCGACTGCGATGCCGCACCGCCGCGCGCGCAAACCATGGGCGTGCTGGTCGAGTGGAAGGGCAGCGACAGTGCGCCGACGCGTTTCGTGTTCCTCGCAAGCGAGAAGACGCCGCCGGCCTGCGCGGCCGCGCTGTTGGAAGAAGAGCAACGTGCGCGCCATCGCGAGGAACTCAACGGCCTCTACGTCGCGACCACACGGGCGCGCGAGCGATTGGTGCTGTCGTCGGTGAAGCCGGCGCGTGCCAACGAGGGCAGCTGGTGGGCCCGGCTGGAATCGGCCTGCGAGTCGACCGAGGCCGATGAGCCACTGGTTGCATTGCCCACCGAGACCGGCGTGCCCAGCTTCTCGATGAAGCAGATGCCTCCGGCGCCTGTCGCCATCGATCAGCCTTCCGCCAGGAAGGCCGCCGACGCCACGGTCGACGCGCGCGCCGCCGCCTTCGGCCAGGCCATGCACCGGCTGCTCGAATGGGCAGTGCCGGGCGAGGCACTGCCTTCAGCCCATGTGCGCGCCGCGGCCCGCGAATTCATGCTCGATCCGCAGCAGGCGCGGGGCGCGGCGACGCTGGCCGAGCGCATCCGTGCAGGCGCGGGTGCCTGGGTGTGGGACGATCGCAGGGTCGATTGGCATGGCAACGAAGTCACGCTGGTCCATGAAGGCGAGACGCTGCGCATCGACCGGCTCGTGCGCGAGCGCGACGGCGGTGCCTGGTGGATCCTCGACTACAAATCCGCAGCGCGCCCCGAACGGGACGCGACGTTGATCGCACAGATGCAGCGCTACCGCGCGGCCGTGCAACATGCCTACCCCGGTGCCACGGTCCGCGTCGCGTTCCTCACCGGGCAGGGCGAACTGGTAAATCTCGAATGACTCTTTCCCCAACCGTCGCCGTGATCGGCGGCGGACCTGCCGGCCTGATGGCGGCTGAAGTCCTCGGCGCGTCCGGCGCGCAAGTGCACGTCTATGACGCCATGCCCTCGGTGGGCCGCAAGTTCTTGCTGGCCGGCCGCGGTGGCCTCAATCTCACGCACTCGGAGCCCTTCGATGTGTTCATGAACCGGTTCGGCGAGCGCCGCGCGCAACTCGAGCCGATGCTGGCGAAGTTCGGTCCGCAGCAGGTGCGCGAATGGGCGACCGGTCTCGGCATCGAGACTTTCGTGGGCACCTCGGGGCGCGTGTTTCCGACGGACATGAAGGCTGCGCCTCTGCTGCGCGCGTGGCTGCATCGGCTGCGTTCGGCGGGGGTGCAGTTTCATATGCGCCATCGCTGGCTGGGCGATCCGTCGTTCGATGCGGCCGCGCTGCGGTTCGCCACGCCGGCTGGCGAGACCTCGGTGAAGGCGGATGCGGTGGTGCTGGCGCTGGGCGGTGCGAGTTGGGCGCGACTGGGGTCCGATGGCGCGTGGGCTCCATGGTTGCAAGGACGAGGCATCGATGTCGCGCCGCTGCTGCCTGCCAACTGCGGCTTCGACGGGGCAGGGTGGAGCGAGCATTTCTCCAGCCGTTTTGCGGGGCAGCCTTTCAAGTCGGTGGCCATTTCGTTCACCGACAGCCAGGGGCGCAGCTTTGCGCGCAAGGGTGAGTTCGTTGCGACGGCGACGGGGATCGAGGGCAGCCTGATCTATGCGGCCTCGGCCTTGCTGCGCGACGAGATCGCCGCGCAGGGCAGTGCCACGCTGTTGCTGGACCTGTTGCCAGATCGCAGTGCGGAACAGGTGCTGGCGGCCGTAAAGCATCCGCGCGGCGCTCGGTCGCTGAGCAGCCACCTCAAGAGCCGACTCGGGCTCGAAGGCATCAAGGCCGGCGTGCTGCATGAAGCGCTGAGCCGCGAGGCGATGCAGGACCCGGGGCAACTCGCCGCGACGATCAAGGCGGTGCCATTGAAGCTCGTCGCGACGCGGCCCATCGATGAGGCGATCAGCACCGCTGGCGGCGTTCGCTTCGATGCGCTCGACGCGCAACTTATGGCGAGCGCATTGCCGGGCGTGTTCGCGGCGGGGGAGATGCTCGACTGGGAAGCGCCGACCGGCGGCTACCTGCTGACCGCATCGATGGCCAGCGGCGCAGCCGCAGCGCGCGGCGCAATCCAGAGACTGGGCCTGTGAAGGCCTCGCGCCCGGGGATTTTTCGCTGAGAGATTTTGCAAGCTGCGTTTCACTTCGCATGGAGTGAAACGAGCGGCTGAAGAGGTTGACGAGCCTTACCCCTGGCACTGACTACGCAGTTAGGGCTGCTTGGTTCCCCACCTGACCCGGTTGGCCACTTCACCATGCAGGGAGGCCCGTCAGCCTGCATTCTAACCGGGTGAATTTGCCCCCTTCGCGGGGGCGTGAATGATTTCAGGGGCAGCGAGGAAACAAGCGTGAAGTGGCCTCTCCGCGCCTTTTAGAATGACCGCAATGTCTTATCTCGTGCTCGCTCGCAAGTTCCGTCCGAAAACCTTCGGTGAGATGGTCGGTCAGGGGCATGTGGTGCAGGCGCTCGAAAACGCACTGACCACGCAGCGCCTGCATCACGCCTATCTTTTCACCGGCACGCGGGGTGTCGGCAAGACCACGGTTTCGCGCATCCTGGCCAAGTCGCTCAATTGCCAGGGGCCGGACGGGCAGGGCGGCATCACCGCCACGCCGTGCGGCGTGTGCCAGGCCTGCCGCGACATCGATTCGGGCCGCTTCGTCGACTACACCGAGCTCGACGCGGCCTCCAACCGCGGCGTGGACGAAGTGCAGTCGCTGCTCGAACAAGCCGTCTACAAGCCGGTGCAGGGGCGCTTCAAGGTCTTCATGATCGACGAAGTGCACATGCTCACCAACACCGCGTTCAATGCGATGTTGAAGACGCTCGAAGAGCCGCCCGAATACCTCAAGTTCGTGCTCGCCACCACCGATCCGCAGAAGGTGCCGGTCACGGTGCTGTCGCGCTGCCTGCAGTTCAACCTGCGACCGATGGCGCCCGAGACGATCCTCGAGCATCTGACGGGCGTGCTGCAGACCGAGCAGGTGCCGGCCGAGCCGCAGGCACTGCGCCTCCTGGCGCGCGCGGCGCGCGGTTCGATGCGCGATGCGCTCTCGCTCACCGACCAGGCCATCGCCTTCGGCAACGGCGAGCTGATCGAAACCGGCGTGCGGCAGATGCTCGGCAGCGTGGACCGTGGCCATGTGTTCAAGCTGATCGAAGCGCTCGCGCAAGGCGACGGCAAGACGGTGGTCGATACCTCCGAGGCCCTGCGCCGCGATGGCATGTCGGCCGCTTCCACGCTCGAAGACATGACGTCGGTGCTGCAGGCCATGGCCGTGCTGCAGGCGGTTCCTTCGCGGGCGGAGTCCGCCGATTCGGCCACCGACCCGGATGCCGCCGACACCGCGCGCCTCGCATCGCTGATGCCGGCCGACGAAACGCAACTGCTCTACAGCCTCTGCCTGCACGGCCGCGGCGAGCTGGGCCTGGCGCCCGACGAGTACGCCGCGCTGACCATGGTGCTGCTGCGGCTGCTGGCCTTCAAGCCTTCCAACGCGGCCGCTTCGACGGCTTCCCCGGAAAAAAAAACTCTGAATGAAGCGCAGGGCGCGGCGCAAAGGGCTCCGGCTCCCGTCGCTGCTCCTGTGCCGGCCCCGGCACCCGTGGTCAGACCTGCGGCCGAAACACCGCCTCCGGCAGCGCCCACGCCGCCCGTTCCGGCACCCGCTGCCGCATCGAACGCGCCAGCGTCGGTTCCCGCGGGTCACCGTCTGGCCGTGGTCGACCAGCCCATGCGGCCCTCGGACCACAGGCCTTCTCCCACGGACACCCCCGCCAAGGTCGTCGGCATGCCGATCCGCGTGCAGCCCCCTCCGGGCCAGCGCGATGCGCCGCGCACCGATGAGCAGCGCGGCCCGGCCGCACCGATCCCCCCCAGCGAGGACGGCGACTTCTGGTACGCCACGGTCACTCAATTGGTCGCGGCCGAAAGCATCACAGCCCTTGCGCGCGAACTCGCATTGCAATCGCAGCTCGTGGGTCGCGACACCGACCAGTGGATCCTGCGCATCGAGCGCGAAACGCTCAATCAGCCTACGAGCCGCGAGAAGCTGACCGCGGCGCTCAACGCCCTTGGCAACGACATCAAGCTCGCCATCGAGATCGGCGGCGTGGTCGACAGCCCCGCGCGCCGCAACCGGCACGCGGCCGAGGAGCGCCAGCGCGTGGCCGAGGAGGCCATCCACAGCGACCCCGAAGTGCAGATGCTGATGCGCGACTTCGATGCGAAGATCGTCCCCGGAACGCTGCGGCCGGCCTGAGCCGAGCAGTCAGCCACGTCTCTTATCCTTCACCCCTTTTCTTCACCACACACACAGGACCAACGATGTTCAACAAAGGACAACTGGCCGGCCTCATGAAGCAGGCGCAGGCAATGCAGGACAACCTCAAGAAGGCCCAGGAAGAGCTGGCCCACATCGAGGTCGAAGGCGAATCGGGTGCGGGCCTCGTGAAGGTTGTCATGACCTGCAAGCACGACGTCAAGCGCATCACCATCGACCCGAGCCTCCTGGCCGACGACAAGGACATGCTCGAAGACCTCGTGGCCGCCGCCTTCAACGCAGCCGTGCGCAAGGCCGAGGAAACCAGCGAGCAGAAGATGGGCAAGCTCACTGCAGGCATGCCGGGCCTCCCGCCCGGCATGAAGCTGCCGTTCTGAGCGATTGATGGCCGACGCCAGTTCGCTCGATGCCTTGGTCGATGCGCTGCGCCGCTTGCCCGGCGTCGGCGTGAAGTCGGCTTCGCGCATGGCGTTTCATTTGCTGCAGCACGACCGCGACGGCGCCCAGTTGCTGTCGCGCGCATTGCAGCAGGCAGCCAGCAATGTGCGGCACTGCGAGCTCTGCAACACCTTCACCGAAGCGCCGATCTGCAACGTGTGCATGGACTCGCGCCGCGACGGGACGAAGCTGTGCGTGGTCGAGACGCCCGCCGACCAGGCCGCGCTGGAGCGCACCGGCGCCTTCCGCGGCTATTACTTCGTGCTGATGGGCAAGCTCAGTCCGCTCGACGGCATCGGGCCGAAAGACATCGGCTTGCAGAAGCTGTTCGACCGCGCGCTCGACGGCACGGTGAGCGAAGTCATCCTCGCCACCAACTTCACCGCCGAGGGCGAAGCGACCGCACATGTGATCGGCGAAGCGCTCAAGCAGCGCGGCCTCACCGTGACGCGCCTCGCGCGCGGCGTTCCGGCCGGCAGCGAGCTCGAGTACGTGGACCTCGGCACCATCGCGCACGCACTGGTCGATCGTCGATAGCGCGCAATCCACCCGACATGACCCTTTCCCTGCTCACCATCGCCTACTGGTGCGTGTTCATCGCCTGCGGCCTGCCGTACCTCGCTGCGTGGACCGCGAAGGCCGGCAACTTCGGCCCGCGCGACAACGTGCATCCGCGCGACTGGGCTGCCAGACAAAACGGCTGGCGCGCACGCGCCAACAGCGCGCAGGCCAACACCTTCGAAGGACTGCCGTTCTTCATCGGCGCGGTGATCATTGCGCACCAGCTGGGCGCCAATCAGGCGCGCCTGGACATGCTGGCGGCGGCCTATGTCGTGCTGCGCGTGATCTACCTTGCGATCTACATCAGAGGTCTCGGCGGTGTGCGCAGTGCGGTCTGGGCGCTCGCGTTCCTCGTCAACATCGCGATTCTTTTCCTCGCGAAATAAGCGGCCGAAGGCCGTTCGGCTGAGGTGTCATGGAGGCTCTCGGGAGGCCTTCGTGCTTACGTGGAAACCCGCACGGGATGACCCCGATGCAGGCAACGGTCGCGCACCCCTAAGCTCGATTCACTTTACAAGAATCAAAGAGCCCGCAGGACCGCTTCATGCTTCATCGCAGAACCCTCATTTCCGCCTCCGCAATCGCCGCCGCAGCGATTGCGCTGCCGCGGGTTTTTGCGCAAGCCAAGCTGGAAAAGACCAAGGTCTCCATCGCGGTCGGCGGCAAGGCCGCGTTCTACTACCTGCCTCTCACCATCTCCGAGCAACTCGGCTACTTCAAGGCCGAAGGACTCGAGGTGGAGATTTCCGATTTCGCCGGCGGCGCGCGCGCGCTGCAGGCGGTGGTGGGCGGCTCGGCCGATGTCTGCTCGGGCGCCTACGAACACACGATCAACCTGCAGGCCAAGAACCAGTTCTTCCAGGCCTTCGTGCTGCAGGGCCGTGCGCCGCAGATCGCGGTGGGTGTCTCGACCAAGAACATGGCGGGCTACACCGGCATCCAGGACTTGAAGGGGAAGAAGATCGGCGTCTCGGCACCGGGCTCGTCGACCAACATGGTGGCCAACCTCGTGCTCTCGCGCGGCGGCCTCAAGGCGAGCGATGTGAGCTACATCGGCGTGGGCGTCGCGGCCGGCGCGCTCACCGCGCTGCGTTCGGGCCAGATCGACGCCATCAGCAACACCGACCCGGTGATGACGATGCTCGAGCAGAAGGGTGACGTGAAGATCATCAGCGACACGCGCACGCTCAAGGGCACGCAGCAGGTGTTCGGCGGGCCGATGCCCGCGGCCTGCCTCTACGCGCCGATCGATTTCATCCAGAAGAACCCCAACACCTGCCAGGCGCTGGCCAATGCCATCGTGCATGGCCTGAAGTGGCTGCAGACGGCGGGGCCGGGCGACATCATCAAGACGGTGCCGGAGACTTATCTGCTCGGTGACCGGGCGCTGTACCTCGCGTCGTTCGACAAGGTGCGCGAATCGATCGCAACCGACGGCCTCGTGCCGGCCGACGGACCCAAGACGGCGCTCACCGCCATCGCGAGCTTCGACACTGCGGTGAAGGCCGACAAGATCGACCTTGCCAGGACCTACACCAACGATTTTGCTAGGCGCGCGAAGGACAGGTTCAAAGCCTGACTCCGAACGTCCCCGCGACCCGGCCTTGGCCGGGTTTTTTAATCCTGCAGACATGTCCGACCACGCCCTCGAACTCCTTTCCATCAGCTGCACCTTCCACTCGAAGGACGACCCGGGCCAGCGCTACACCGCCGTCGCCGACACCACGCTGCGCATCAAGGCCGGGGAGTTCGTCTCGGTGGTCGGGCCCACGGGATGCGGCAAGTCGACGCTGTTGAACGTGGGGGCTGGATTGCTCGAACCGTCGTCGGGCACGGTCAAGGTGTTCGGAGAGACGCTGGCGGGCGTCAATGCGCGTGCGGGCTACATGTTCCAGACCGAGGCGCTGATGCCGTGGCGCAGCGCCGTCGCCAATGTGATGGTGGGGCTGCAGTACCGCGGCGTGTCCGATGCCGATGCGCGCGAGCAGGCCGAGGCCTGGCTCTCGCGCGTGGGCCTCTCGGGCTTCGGCGACCGCTATCCGCACCAGCTCTCGGGCGGCATGCGCAAGCGTGTGGCGCTGGCGCAGACGCTGGTGCTCGACCCCGACATCATCCTCATGGACGAGCCCTTCAGCGCGCTCGACATCCAGACCCGCCAGCTGATGGAAAACGAGGTGCTCGAGATCTGGAGCGCGAAGAAGAAAGCGGTGCTCTTCATCACGCACGACCTCGACGAGGCGATTGCGATGAGCGACCGCGTGGTGGTGCTGTCGGCCGGCCCCGCGACGCACCCGATCGGCGAGTTCGCCATCGACCTTGCGCGGCCGCGCGACGTGGCCGAGGTGCGCACGCAGCCGCGCTTCGTCGAACTGCACACGCAGATCTGGGAAGTGCTGCGCGACGAAGTGCTCAAGGGCTATGCGCAGCAACTGAGGAAGGCCGCATGATCCCGCGGCTGAACGAGCGCAACGCGCGCTTCTGGCAGCTGGTGCTGCTCGTGCTCATCCTTGTGGGCTGGCACGTGGCCTCGCGCAACCAGCAGTTCGCCTTCTTCGTCGGCGAGCCGATCCAGGTGGCGGGCCGCATCTGGAGCTGGTTCCTGCCGTTCGAGGTGCCGCCGAACCTGCTGTTTCCCGAAGGCCTGAAGGGCAACGCCGACATCTACCGGCACCTGGGCACCACGCTGCTGGAGACGGTGCTGGCCTTCGGCATCGGCACCGTGCTGGGTCTCGCGTGCGGGCTCTGGCTCGCGCTCGCGCCGACCGCGAGCCTGATCCTCGATCCGTACATCAAGGCCGCCAACTCGATGCCGCGCGTGATCCTGGCGCCGATCTTCGCGCTGTGGTTTGGCCTGGGCATCTGGAGCAAGGTGGCGCTGGCGGTCACGCTGGTGTTCTTCATCGTGTTCTTCAACGTCTACCAGGGCGTGCGCGAGGTGAGTCCCGTGGTGCTGGCCAACGCGAAGATGCTGGGCGCCAACCAGCGGCAGTTGCTGCGCACCGTGTACCTCCCGAGCGCGACGAGCTGGGTGTTCTCCAGCCTGCACACTTCGGTGGGGTTGGCTTTCGTCGGCGCGGTGGTGGGGGAGTACCTGGGCTCGGCGCGCGGCGTGGGCTACCTGATACTCCAGGCCGAGGGAACGTTTGACGTCAACACCGTCTTTGCCGGTATTGTCGTGCTCACGGCCTTTGCGCTGGCGCTCGACGGGCTGGTCGGCCTGATCGAGAAGCGTCTCGTGAAGTGGCAGCCGCGCAGTGGAGAAACCGAAAAGCTCTAGCTATCTGAAATCTGAAAACTGAAAGGGAGAGAGTCATGTTGAGCAAGAAAAACGGACTGCCAACGACTTTGCGATCGCGCAACGAGGCTGCCAGGGTCTCGAATGAAGAACTGTTCTTCGACCTGGTCTACGCGTTCTCGGTCACGCAGCTGTCGCACTATCTGCTGGACCACCTGAGCCTGCTGGGTGCGCTGCAGACGCTGGTGATGTGGTTTGCCGTCTGGCTCGGCTGGCAGTACACCGCCTGGGCCACGAACTGGTTCAACCCGGGGTCGCTGCGCATCCGGGGCATGCTGTTCGGCGTGATGCTGCTGGCCATGGTGATGGCGTCGGCGGTGCCGGGCGCGTTTGCCGAGCGAGGGCTGGTGTTCGCCTGCTGCTTCGCGGCCATCCAGGTGGGGCGCACCTTGTGCATGCTGATCGCGGTCGGCAGCAAGAGCCCGCTGGCGCCCAACTTCCGGCGCCTGCTGGCGTGGAACTGCGTGGCGGCGGTGTTCTGGATCGCGGGCGGGCTGTCCGAAGGACCGTGGCGCATCGGGCTCTGGTTCGTCGGCGTGCTGTGCGAATACGTCGCGCCGATGATCGGTCTGGCTTTTCCGGGACTCGGACGCTCGAGCACGGCGGAGTGGACCATCGACGGCGGCCATGTCGCGGAGCGATGCCAGCTCTTCGTGATCGTGGCGCTGGGCGAGTCGATCCTGGCCAGCGGCATCGCGTTCGGCCACCACGCCGAATGGCACGCGATCGACGTGTACGCGCTGCTCGTGGGCTTCGCGGGCAGCCTGGCCATGTGGTGGATGTATTTCGACACCAGTGCCAGGGAAGCCACGCATGCCATCGAGCATTCGAACGACCCGGGCCGCATGGGCGCCAACTACCACTACACGCACGTGATCCTGGTGGCCGGCATCATCGTGTGCGCTGTCGCGGACGAACTCGTGATCGGGGAGGGCTCGCACCATGCCGAGCTCAAGTACCTGGGGCCGCTGTTGGGCGGGCCGGCCATCTACCTCTTCGGCAATGCGTTGTTCAAGCGGGTGGTGCGTGGCTTTCTGCCGCAGTCGCACCTCTACGGGTTGATTGCGCTTGCGGTGCTGGCGGCGTTCGCGTCGCACCTGACGGTGCTGGTGGTGGGCACGCTGACCACGGTGGTGATGATCGCCGTGGCCGCGCTGGAAGCCGTGGTGCGTCGCCGGGCGTGGGCCGCCCAGGCGCACTGAGCAAGCACCGCCGGCGTCAGCGCTTCTTCTTCGAGGGCGTGCCGCCGCGCTTCTCGCGCACGACCTGCTTGCTGCCGGCGGGCACCTTGACGACATTCTTGCCGCGGGCCGTGCTGGCCTGGGCAGGCGCGCCGCCGCGCTTCGAGGAGGCCGCTGCGGCATGGCCGCGCGCCACCGCCACGCCGGCGCCGACACGGGCCGCGGGCGCTGCACGCACCGGCAGGTACACGACCACGCTGTAGCCGCGCTTGAACGCATGGTTGGGCTTCACGTCGTTCCACTCGGCCACGTTGGAGGGCGCGAGCCTGTAGCGGCGGGCGATGCTCGCCACGCTGTCGTTGCGCCCGGCCTTGACGGTGGTGCGGCGGTTGACGATTTCGGGCTGGAAGCTCAGGTGGCCGCCATCGGCCACGACCGCCGCAACGTCTTCCTTCACGCGGGCGCCGCGCGGCACGATGAGCGTCGAGCCGGCCTTGATGAGCATGCGCGGCGGCACGTTGTTCATCGCGCGCAGGTCGCTCTCGCTCATGCCCGAGCGCTGTGCGGCGTCGGCCACCGTCATGGTGTTGGGCACGACCCAGGCGGTCCAGCTCGCGTACTGGCCTTGCGAGTAGGCATCGAAGTTGCGCTGGAACACGGCCGCGTTGTCCCAGGGCAGAAGGATCTGCGGCGTGCCCGCGGCGATCAGCACCGGCTTGTGCGCGGCGGGGTTGAGCGCGCGAAAGTCGTCGATGCGCACGTCGGCCAGCTTGGCGGCCAGTTCCACGTCGAGGTCGCGCGTGAGCGTGACGGTCTGGAAGTACGGGTGGTTGGCGATCAGCGGCAGCTCGGCGTTGAAGGCCTGCGGGTTGGCCACGATGTTCTTCACCGCCTGCAGCTTGGGCACGTACAGCCGCGTCTCGGCCGGCATGTTGAGGTCGCTGTAGGTGGTGGGCAGGCCCGCGCGCTGGTTCTTGGCGATGGCGCGGCTCACGCTGCCTTCGCCCCAGTTGTACGCGGCGAGCGCGAGCTGCCAGTCGCCGAACATGCCGTAGAGCTTCTGCAGGTAGTCGAGCGCGGCGCGGGTGGAGGCCAGCACGTCGCGGCGGTCGTCGCGAAAGATGTTCTGCTTGAGGTCGAAATCGGTGCCGGTGGCCGGCATGAACTGCCACATGCCCGCCGCGCGCGCGCTGGAGACGGCCTGCGGGTTGAACGCGCTCTCGATGTACGGCAGCAGCGCGAGCTCGGTCGGCATGTTGCGCCGCTCGAGTTCCTCGACGATGTGGAACATGTACTTGTTCGAGCGCTCGGTCATGCGCTGGATGTAGTCGGGCCGGCTGGCGTACCACTGCTCGCGGTCGCGCACCAGGTCGCTCTCGAGGTTGGGCATCTTGAAGCCGCGGCGGATGCGGTCCCACATGTCGGTCGGCGGGGCCAGCGTGACCACGCTCTGCGAACGGGCCTCGCTGCTGGACAGGGGGGAGAGGGCGTCGCGCGGGTAGATGGGGGCCGCGCTGCTGGCAACCTTGGAGCCGGTGCCGCCGGCGGTGGCGCCGGTCTGGGGGGAGGTGCTGGAAGAGGATGAAGGGGTGTCGGTCGGTGCCGCGCAGCCTGCGAGCACCAGTGAACCTGCAAGGCAGGTAGCAGCGATAAATTTCATCGGAAGTCGTTTTTCCATTGGCGCAGTGCGGCGAACACATCGGCTTCGGCCGCGTCGGCGGAAAGCTCGGCATGCGCACGCACCGCTCGAAGGACAGTGGCTTCGCGGCTGCGAAGAAAGGGGTTGATCAGGCGTTCGGTCGCCAGCTGCGCGGGCAGTGTGGGCTGCCCTTGCGCGCGCAGGCTTTCGCAGCGCGCGTTGTAGTGAGTCAGATCGGCGTTGCCCGGTTCCACCGCGCGAGCGAAACGCAGGTTAGCAAGTGTGTATTCGTGGGCACAGCACACGCGCGTGTCGCCGGGCAGCGCGGCGAGCGCGTCGAGCGAGGCCAGCATCTGCGCGGGCGTGCCTTCGAAGAGGCGGCCGCAGCCGCCCGAGAACAGCGTGTCGCCACAGAAGAGCAGCGGCGCGCGGCTTTCGGCAGCCGGAAGAAAGTAGGCGATGTGGCCGGCCGTGTGGCCCGGCACGTCGATCACTTCAAAGCGCAGGCCGAACGCTTCGGCGATGTCGCCTTGCACGTAGGGCGTGAAGGGCTCCGGAATGCGTTCGCGGGCGGGGCCGTGCACCGGCGCGCCCGTGGCGGCATGCAGCGCGGCCACGCCGCCCGTGTGATCGGCGTGGTGGTGCGTGACTAGAATCGCGGCCAGCTGCAGCTTGTGGTGCGCCAGCGCATCGAACACCGGTTGGGCGTCGCCCGGATCCACGACGATGGCGCTGGACCCGTCGTGCAGCATCCAGATGTAGTTGTCAGCGAAGGCAGGCAGCGGAACGAGGGTCATGAGCGGTCAAATTATAGGTTTGCAGGATTGGTTCGCGACCCCCCCGGGACGCTACCTCCTCGCGTGGGAGCAGGCCCAGTTCGACCAGGCGGTGGCCGATGTGTTCGGCTACCACGCGCTGCAGCTTGGCGCGGCCGAAGTCGAGGGCCTGCGCACCAACCGCATGCCGCACCGCTGGCTGGCCCTGAGCGACCCGATGCAGCCGGCCAAGGCCACGCTGCTGACCGACTTCACGGCACTGCCGTTCGCAGCCAACAGCCTCGATCTGGTGGTGATGCCGCATGCGTTGGAGCTCAGTCCCGATCCGCACGCCACGCTGCGCGAGGTCGAGCGGGTGCTGGTGCCCGAGGGCCGCGTGGTGATCTGCGGGCTCAACCCGGCGAGCCTCTGGGGCATGCGGCAGCGGCGCGCACACCTGTACCGCAAGCTCGGCATCGGCGATCTTTACCTGCCCGAAGGCGGGGAGTTCATCGGCTACTGGCGCATGCGCGACTGGCTGCGGCTCCTCGGCTTCGAGGTGGAGTCGGGGCGCTTCGGCGTCTACCGGCCGGCAGTGCGCAGCGAAGCCTGGCTCGAGCGCTGCCGATGGATGGACAAGGCCGGCGAGCGCTGGTGGCCGATCTTCGGCGCGGCGTATTTCCTGGTGGCCGTGAAGCGGGTGCGCGGCATGCGCCTTCTGAGCGCGGACTGGCGCCGCGCCGCGGCACGCGCCACGGCGCCGGTGTCGATCGCGGGCAAGGTGCATCGGCACCAGCGGGATCAAACGGATTGAATTGAACAGAGAAACAAGGAAAAGAGAGCTTGAACGAAGTCGTGATCTACACCGATGGTGCATGCAAGGGCAACCCCGGACCCGGGGGCTGGGGCGCGTGGCTCAAGTCGGGCGCCACCGAAAAGGAACTGTTCGGCGGCGAACTCAACACCACCAACAACCGCATGGAGCTGACCGCCGTCATCGAGGGCCTGGCCGCGCTCAAGCGGCCCTGCAAGGTGCTGCTCTACCTCGACAGCCAGTACGTGCGCATGGGCATCACCGAGTGGATCCGCGGCTGGAAGGCCAAGGGCTGGATGACCGCCAGCAAGCAGCCGGTGAAGAACGTCGAGCTCTGGCAACGGCTGGACAAGCTGGTGGCCGAAGGCGGCCACACGATCGAATGGCGCTGGGTCAAGGGCCACTCGGGCGACCCGGGGAACGAGCGGGCCGACATGCTGGCGAACAAGGGCGTGGACAAGGCGCTGGGGCGGATCTGAAGCCGGCGTACTAGCCTGCAATGGCGCTGCGGTAAGGGGGCGGCGGTGTCGTGCGCTGGTTCAATGTCCGCTGCGCATCCATCGGCCAGTAGGGGTTGCGCAGCAGCTCGCGTCCCAGGAACACCAGGTCCGCATCGCCTCGCGCAAGAATCTCTTCCGCCTGCCGGGCCTGGGTGATCAGGCCGACTGCGCCCGTGCGTATGCCCGCAGCGCGCCGGACGCGACCGGCCAGCGGTACCTGGTAGTTCGGACCGACCGGAATCTGCGCGTCCGGCCGCAACCCGCCGGACGAGACGTCGATCAGATCGACGCCGTGCTGCTCGAGGCGAACGCACAGGCGCTCCGCGTCGTCCACCTCCCAGCCACCCGGAATCCAGTCCGTCGCCGAGATGCGAACGAAGAGCGGCATCTCCGACGGAATGACTTCGCGCACCGCCGGCACGAGCTCGATGAGCAGGCGGCTCCTGCCGTCCGGCGAACCGCCGTATGCGTCGCAGCGCTTGTTCGACAGTGGCGACAGGAACTGATGCAGCAGGTAGCCATGCGCGGCGTGGAGTTCCACGATCTCGAAGCCCGCCGCCACGGCGCGACGGGCCGCGTTCGCAAAATCGCACAGCAGAGCGGCGATGTCCGCGACGCTCGCCATGCGCGGGGCCGGCGATGACGGGCCGAATGGCATCTCGCTGGCGGACAGCAGCTCCCATCCGCCGTCGCCGGGCGGCAGCGGTGCACCGCCTTCCCAGGACGCCCGGCAACTGCCCTTGCGTCCGGCGTGGGCCAGCTGAATCCCGGGGACGGCCCCCTGCCGCTTGATGAAGTGCGCTATCCGCGCCAGCGGCTCGATCTGGGCGTCGTTCCACAGGCCCAGGCAGCCGGGCGTGATCCGCCCCTCGGGCGACACCGCCGTCGCCTCGACCATGATCAGGCCGGCCCCGCCCACCGCGCGGCTGCCCAGGTGAACGAGGTGCCAGTCGTCGGCCATCCCGTCGCTGGCGCTGTACTGGCACATGGGGGACATCACGATGCGGTTGCGCAGCGTGACGCCGCGGATCGCGAGCGGTGTGAACAGCGTGGCGTTGGTCATGCGGCGATGCTACGGTCGAGCCGTCGTGTCGGCGGTTGTCGGATTCGCCAACATGCGGTAAAAATCCGCCAATGTCGAAATCCCCGCCGCTCGTTGCCGCCGTGGTCTACGAGGGCATGAACCTCTTCGAGCTCGGTGTCGTGGCCGAGGTGTTCGGCGGCGAGCGCCCCGACTTCGAGCAACCGCTTTTCAGGCTGAAGTTCGCGCAGGCCGAGCCGGGGCCGCTTCGCGCGGTGGGCGGACTTCAGCTGCAGACCCACGGTGGACTCGCCGTGCTGAGAGGCGCCGACATCGTCGTGATTCCCGGCTGGCGGGATCCGCGGTCCGAGGTCCCCCGGCTGCTGAAGAACGCGCTGGTCGCGGCGCACGCACGCGGGGCCCGGCTGGTCTCCGTCTGCGCGGGAAGCTTCGTGCTCGCCGCCACCGGCTTGCTGGACGGCCGGCGCGCCACGACGCACTGGCGCTATGCCGACCTGTTCCGCGAGCGCTTTCCGCGGGTTCTGTTCGACCCCAACGTGCTCTATGTGGATGGGGATGCGTTGATGACCTCTGCAGGCAGTGCCGCGGGGATCGACGCCTGCCTGCAGGTCGTTCGCCAGCACTACGGCGCCGACGTTGCCAACACCGTGGCGCGTGCGATGGTGACCAGTCCGCATCGCAACGGCGGCCAGGCGCAGTACATCGCCCAGCCATTTCCGGCGCGCGCCGGCCGCTCCCTGGCGCCGCTGCTCGAATGGGCGCGGCAGCACCTCGCCGAGCCGATCACCGTGACGACGCTGGCCGAGCGCGGCGCCATGAGCGACAGGACGCTGCTTCGGCGGTTCGTCGCCGAAGTGGGCATCGCGCCCAAGGCCTGGCTGCAGAACGAACGGATCATGGCCGCGCAGCGGCTTCTGGAGTCGACCGCTTCGTCGCACCAGAGCGTGGCGCAGGCGGTGGGTTTTGCGACGCTGGCTGCGTTTCGCAAGTCGTTCACGCAATCGACGGGCCTCTCCGCGGCGGCCTACCGCGAGCGATTCAGGGCGTAGGCCAGCGCGGCGCCTAGATCACGCCCTCGAACATCATCACGTCGACCTCTTCGCCGGCGGCGATATGGCCCTGATCGTGATGCAGCACCACCAGCCCGTTGGCTTCGACCATCGAACTCAGCACGCCCGAGCCCTGGTTGCCCGCAACGCAGACCTCGGGCAATGACCCCGGCACGGCCTTCACGAACCCACGCTGGTATTCGGTGCGACCGGGCTTCTTGCGGATCGGCCCGGCGCTGCGTGCGCGCAGCAGCGGCGGAGGGGTCGAGGCCGCATCGTGGCAACCCATCATGCGCAGCAGCGCGGGCCGCACGAAGGCGAGGAAGGTGACCATCACAGCCACCGGATTGCCGGGCAGGCCGAACAGCACAGCCGGGCCGGCGTGCTCCCCGCCGTCGCGTGGAATCAGGCCCACGGCCAGTGGCCGGCCGGGTCGCATCGCAACATGCCAGAAGGCCATCTCGCCGACCTGTTGCATCACGTCGCGCGTGTGGTCTGCCGCGCCGACGCTGACGCCGCCGCTGGTGACGATGGCGTCGGCTTCGCGCGCCGCGCGATGCAGTGTCGCGGCCAGCGTGGCGGGGTCGTCGTGCACGAGGCCCAGGTCGATCACCTCGCAGCCCAGGCGCGTGAGCAGGCCGAACACGGTGTAGCGGTTGCTGTCGTACACCGCGCCTTCGCGTGGCGGCTCGCCGATGCAGAGGATTTCGTCGCCGGTTGAGAAGTACGCGACGCGCAGCCTCCGAAGGGCCGGCACGCCGGGCAGGCCAAGGCTTGCGACCATGCCGAGCGCGGCTGGCGAAAGCCGCTCGCCGCGCCGTAGGGCCGGGTGGCCTTTCATCAGGTCTTCGCCCGCGAAGCGGCGGTTGTCGCCGCGGCGCAGCACGCGGTCGGGGAAGCTCACGACGTCGCCCTCGACCTGGCAGAACTCCTGCGGGATCACGGTGTCCAGGCCGGCCGGCATCATCGCGCCGGTCATGATGCGCACCGCATCGCCCGGGGCCAGCGCGCCACGCCAGGCCGCGCCGGCGAGCGCAGTGCCCACCACGCGCAGCTTGATGGAGTGGTCGGCGGGGGCGTCGGTCGGGAGGATCGCGCCATCGAACGCGTAGCCGTCCATCGCCGAGTTGTCGTGCGGCGGCACGCTCACCGGCGAGATGATGTCCTCGGCCAGCACGCGGCCCAGCGCCTCGCGCAGCGAAACGCTCTCGCGCTGCGTGACGACCAGGGGCGCGACCAATCGCGTCAGGAAAGCCTGGACGGCATCGACGCTCAGCGCGTCGGTGTCATGGCCCGGGAGGGCGGCGGCGATGTCGGCGAGGCTGCTCATCGGTTTTCGAGTGCTTGCAATTCGGCGAGCGTGTTGGCGTTGAAGAAGGCGTCGGGTGCATCGCCGGGCCGGTCGAAGGGGACGAGCACGGTGCGGTGCTGCGCGGTCCACGCCTGCACCTTGCGGCCGCCGGTTTCGGTAAAGCGCGCGAGGCTTTCGCGCAGGTGGGTGCGCAGCAGGCAGAACACCGGCTGGGGGCGCAGCGCGGGTCCGCCGTCGCCTTCGGAATCTGGCGCGCTCACCATGGCGATCTCCGCGTCGTCGGCGGCGAGTGCTTCGGCCAGGCGCGCCGCGAGGTCGAGCGGGAAAAGCGGCGTGTCGCAAGGCACGGTGAGCAGGAGGGGCGTGGCGCAATGCGCCAGCCCCGTGAGGAAGCCCGCGAGCGGCCCCGGATAGTCCGCCAGGCTGTCGGCCAGAACCGGAACGCCGAAGGCTTCGTAGGCCGCGATATTCCGGTTGGCATTGATCACCACCCGGCCGACCTGCGCGCCCAGCCGGCGCACCGCGTGCAGGGCGAGCGGCTCGCCGTTGAAGTTCTGCAGGCCCTTGTCGACGCCGCCCATGCGGGAACCGCGTCCACCGGCCAGCAGCAGGCCGGTGATGTCGGTAGGCGCGATGGCGGGGTGCGCGGGCATGGCGGCAGCCCGCGTCATCCGCCGATGTAGCTCATCTCGACGCGGCGCGGCGCCTTGTCGTTGGCATCGCCGCGCTCGGCGGCGTGGTCGGGCCCGCGCAGGGCGCGCAGCTCGGAGTAGCGGTCGGCCCGGCCCTGCCAGATGTGGCCGATGGCAGAGGAAATGTCGTCGTCGCTGGCGGCGCCGCGCAGCAGCGGGCGCAGGTCGTGGCCGGCGCTCGCGAAGAGGCAGAGGTACAGCTTGCCTTCGGTCGACAGGCGCGCGCGGCTGCAGTCGTGGCAGAAGGCCTGGGTCACGCTGCTGATCACGCCGATCTCGCCGCCGCCGTCCGCATACGCCCAGCGCTGGGCGGTTTCGCCGGGGGTGGTGGCCTGGAGCGGCACCAGCGGAAATTCTTCGGCGATGCGTGCGATGACGTCGGCCGAGGGCAGCACCTCGTCCATGCGCCAGCCGTTGGTGGCGCCCACGTCCATGTATTCGATGAAGCGAAGCACCACGCTGGCGCCATGGTTCTCGCGGAAGTAGCGCGCCATCGGCAGGATCTCCTGCTCGTTGGTGCCGCGCTTGACCACCATGTTGACCTTGATGGGCCCGAGGCCCGCGGCCTGCGCCGCGTCGATGCCGGCCAGCACGTCGGCCACCGGGAAGTCGACGTCGTTCATGTGGCGGAAGACCGCGTCGTCCAGGCTGTCGAGGCTCACCGTCACGCGCTGCAGGCCGGCGGCCTTGAGCGCGGCCGCCTTGCGCGCCAGGAGGGAGCCGTTGGTCGTGAGGGTGAGGGCCAGCGGCTGGCCGTCGGGCGTGCGGATTTCGGCGAGCTGCTCGATCAGCCCCTCGATGTTCTTGCGCAGCAGCGGCTCGCCGCCGGTGAGCCGGATCTTGCGCACGCCGTGCGCGGCGAAGAGGCGTGCCAGGCGCGTCATTTCCTCGAAGCTCAGCAGCGCGCTGTGCGGCAGGTACTTGTAGTCCTTGTCGAACACGTCCTTGGGCATGCAGTAGCTGCAGCGGAAGTTGCAGCGGTCGGTCACGCTGATGCGCAGGTCGGTCAGCGGACGGCCCAGGCGGTCGAGCAGCAGGCCCGTGGCGGGCACGGCGACGTCCGGCACGCCCACGGCGGGTGGCGTGCGGCCGATCCGGGAGATCGGAATGACGGTGCTGCTGCTGTTCTTCATGGCTTCGAGGGGAGGGCCCGATTTTGCGCCAGGCCTCAAGGACCCGGTGAATGCAGGCTACTTGATCACGGCCGCATAAATCATGTCCCGGGTCAATGTTCTGTAATGTGTCCGGTATTTCGGCGACTGCAGCATCAGCACGACGAACATTTCGTTCTTCGGGTCCACCCACATGTAGGTGCCGCCCGCGCCGCCCCAGTTGTATTCGCCGCCGGCCGAGGGGTAGGGCGCCTCGCCGTCGTTGCGGCGCACCGCAAAGCCCAGCCCGAAACCATAGCCCGGCCCCGGCAGGTAGAGCGGACCGGCCACGATGCCGGCGCCCGCGTTGGAGTGGTCGGCGGTCATCAGCGCGATGGTGCGCGGGCCCAGGTAGCGCTTGCCGTCGAGCGAACCGCCGTTCAGCAGCATCTGCAGGAAGCGCGCGTAGTCGCCCGCCGTCGACACCAACCCGCCGCCGCCCGACTCGAACTTGCCAGCGATGCGCGGATCGTTGAGGTCGGCGCCCACGCCGATGTTTCGATCGTTTGGCAGCGGCTCGGCAATGCGTGGCTGGCGGGCCGGTTCGGGCACGTAGTAAGTGGTGTCCTTCATGCCCAGGGGGTCGAACAGGCGCGCCTTCTCGAACTGGTAGAGCGACTGGCCCGACACCACCTCGATCACGCGCCCGAGGACGTCGGTCGACTGGCCGTAGTCCCAGGTCGTGCCGGGCTGGTAGGCCAGCGGCAGTTTGGCGAGCCGTTTCGAGAACTCCGCGTTGTCCAGGTCATAGGCTCTGAGGCCCAGGCCGGCTTCGTTGTAGGCCTGCTTGACCAGGCCCGGCCCGAAGAAGCCGTAGGTCAGGCCCGAGGTGTGGCGCATCAGGTCCTGCACGGTGATCGGCTTGCGCGCGGGCACGGTCTCGAGCACCGGCTTGCCGTCGGCGCCGGGCTTCTCGACGCCGACGGTCATGCTGGCGTATTCGGGCAGGTAGGTCGAGATCGGGTCGTCGAGCTTCAGGCGGCCGTCTTCCACCAGCATCATCGCGGCCACCGAGGTGATGGGCTTGCTCATCGAGTAAATACGGAAGATGCCGTCGCGCTGCATCGGCGTGCCTGTGGTCGGATCGAGTTTGCCGACCGGCTCGAACCATGCCACCTTGCCTTGCCGGGCCACCAGCAGCACCGCGCCCGGGATCTTGCCGCTGGCCACGTCGGCCTTGAGCACGTCGGTGAGCATCTGCAGGCGCTCGGTCGAAAGGCCGACGCGCTCCGGCGTGGCGGTCGGCAGCGATTGCGCCGCGGCCAGCAAGGGGGCGGCCAAGCTCAGGCCGAGCACGGCCGCGCGCAGGGTGCGCTGGAAGAACTTCATGGTGTTGTCTCCGTCCTGTCGTTGATGGAAAGTCGGCATGACGGTCTTGGTGCCGTCTGGGGATCTGGGGAGTCGGGGTCTGGGTGTCAGCCCCGGCAGAGCTTCAGGTTCGTGCGGGTCGCGCGGACCACGGGCAGGATGTCCTCGGCGTCGGCGGGCGGGTAGTTGTCCCTCACGCCCTGGTCGGTTCGGGCAGCGTCTTCGGCCAGCGGCTCCAGCGTCTTGAGGCAGGCCGCGCGGTCGCCGAGCCTGAACTGCGTGATCGCCAGGTCGTTGCGGACGCGGCCCGTGGTGATCCAGTCGAGTGTCTTGCTGCACCCGTCGAGCACGGGGGCGAGGGTGGCCTGGGCGGCGGCGAAATCCTTGGCGTCGTACTGACGCTTGAAGGTCTTGCGCGTTGCAGCCACGGCCTTGTCGGTGCAGGCGGGGCTGGGCTTGAGGTACGTGCCCTCGAAGGACGCCCGCGCGCCGCAGCTCTGGCGGCAGTCTTCCGCGCCGTTGGAGCCGACCTCGACTGCGCCGCCCTTGAGGGTGAAATTCACCACGCAGCCGGTGTCGTCGATCTTGGACTTGCCGCGGACGATGGTGCCGTCGAGCGAGCAGACGTGGGCATTGGAGCCGACGGTGGTGATGTCGAAGTGCCCGTTGGGCTTGACGCGCAGCGAGCCGGCACCGCCTTCGTAGATGTAGTCGCCGGCCGGTGGGGTGGCGATCTGCGCGCCGGCAATGCCCGCGCCGAGCAGCAGGAGGAAGGTCGGCACGAGGGGCAGGATGCGGTGCAATCTCATCGGTGCGAAGCCTTTCATGAAGACGCGAGGCAGTGTATCGGGCTCGTCGCGGAACGTGACCGATTTGGCTTGTTTGCGTCATCGCAAGGTGTGATGTCTTGACATAGACAATGAGAATTACTATCATCTTGACGCCTGAGTACGCAGCACGTCGATAACGCAAAGGGCTCTTTCAACCAAGGAGCTTCCGACCGTGCCGTACACCCTGCCAGCCTTGCCCTATGCCTTCGATGCGCTCGAACCGCACATCGATGCGCAGACGATGGAAATCCACCACGGCAAGCACCACCAGACCTACGTGAACAACCTCAATGCGGCCGTCAAGGACACGCCGCACGAAGGCACGCCGGTCGAGCAACTGATCGTCGACATCGAGCAACTGCCCGAAGCGCTGCGCGCGCCGGTGCGCAACAACGGCGGCGGCCATGCCAACCACAGCCTGTTCTGGACCGTGATGGCGCCCGCCGGCCAGGGCGGCGGCGGAACGCCCACGGGTGATCTGGCCAAGGCCATCGATACTGACCTGGGCGGCTTCGACGCCTTCAAGGAAGCCTTCACCAAGGCCGCGCTCACGCGCTTCGGCAGCGGCTGGGCGTGGCTCGGGGTCGCCAAGGGCGGCAAGCTCGCGGTGGAAAGCAGCGGCAACCAGGACAGCCCGCTGATGCGTGGCATCGGCTCGGGCAACACGCCGATCCTCGGCCTGGACGTGTGGGAGCACGCCTACTACCTGAAGTACCAGAACCGCCGCCCCGAATACATCGCGGCGTTCTACAACGTGGTGAACTGGGCCGAGGTGGCCCGGCGCCACGCCGCCGCCCTTGTGGCGATCGGCGGCTGAGGACATCGCCCATGAACGACGAGTCGCAACATCCGCAGGCCACTGTCGCGACGGCGCAGTCGCGGCCGACGCCCTCGACGCGCGAATGGATCGGGCTGGCGATCGTCACAGCCGGCGCGGTGGCGCTGGTGTCGCAGTTCTGGCAGTTCGTGCGGGCCGACCCGGTGGTCTGGAACGCCTTGCTTGGCGGCTCGGTGGCCGCGCTGGCGACGGCGCTGGGCACGCTGCCCGTGGTGTTCTCGCAGAAGCTGCCCGAGCGGCTGCAGGACACGCTGTTCGGTTTCGGCGCCGGTGTGATGCTGGCGGCCTGCGCCTTCTCGCTGATCATTCCCGGCCTCGACGCGGCGAAGAACATCGGTGCCTTCGGCGGCAGCAGTTGGGCGGCGGGCGGTGTGATCGGCGCGGCCATCCTGCTGGGCGGCCTCGTGCTCATGGTGATGGACCGCGTGCTGCCGCACGAGCACTTCATCAAGGGGCGCGAAGGGCAGTCGGCAAAGCAGCTGCGGCGGACGTGGCTCTTCGTGTTCGCGATCGCGCTGCACAACGTGCCCGAGGGGCTGGCCATCGGCGTGGGCTACGCGGGCAACAACGGTCTGCGCGCGGACGCGCTGGCTACCGGCATTGCGATCCAGGACGTGCCGGAGGGGCTGGTGGTCGCGGTGGCCCTGCTGGCGGCCGGCTACAAGCGCTGGTTCGCGGTGGTGATCGGCATGGCTTCGGGGCTGGTCGAGCCGCTGGGCGCAGTGCTGGGCGCCGCGGTGGTCGGTCACTCTGCGCTGTTACTGCCGTGGGGACTCGGTTTCGCGGCGGGCGCGATGCTGTTCGTCATCAGCCACGAGATCATTCCGGAGTCGCACCGCAAGGGGCACGAAGCCTTTGCGACCAGCGGGCTGATGATCGGCTTCGTGCTGATGATGCTGCTGGACACGGCGTTGGGGTAAGACTTTCCCCGTCCCCTTCGCGGGACACCGCGGAATCGGCTTTGCCGGGCCGCTGGTGTCGTTCCCGGGCGAGGGGGTGGCGAAGCGACACGAAGTGCGCGCCGCCTGGGGGCGGGCCTGTTGCTAGCCGTGCTTGACGGCGACGGTCTTCAGCGTCGTGAAGCCGTACAGCGCCTCGAAGCCCTTTTCGCGGCCGTAGCCCGAGGACTTCACGCCGCCGAAAGGCAGTTCGACGCCGCCGCCCGCGCCATAGTTGTTGATGAACACCTGCCCGCTGCGCACGCGCCGGGCCATGCGGAACTGGCGCGAACCGTCGGCGGTCCACACGCCGGCGACGAGGCCGAACTGCGTGGCGTTGGCGAGTGCCACCGCCTCGTCTTCGTCGGCGAACTGCATCGCCGCGAGCACCGGGCCGAACACTTCTTCTTGCGCAAGGCGATGGCCAACCGGCACATCGCGCAGCAGCGTGGGCGCCTGGTAGAAGCCGGTTTCGGGCGCCTCCTCTACGACGATGCCCTGCGCCACCATCGGGATGCCTGCGTGCTGGGCGTCGCTCAGAAAATCCCACACGCGCTGCTGCTGCGTCTGGCGGATCAGCGGGCCGACGTCCAGGTCCATCGCCGCGGGACCGACGCGCAGGGCTTCGAACGCGTGGCCGAGGCGTTCGAGCAGCGGCTCGTAGATGCTGCGCTGGATCAGCACGCGCGAGCCGGCCGAGCAGGTCTGGCCGGCGTTCTGCACGATGGCGTTGATGACCACCGGAATGGCCGCATCGAGGTCGGCGTCGGCAAAGATGATCTGCGGGCTCTTGCCGCCCAGTTCGAGCGTGACTGGGCAATGCCGCTCGGCGGCCACCTGCTGGATCAGCGTGCCGATCTTCGGGCTGCCGGTGAAGCTGATGTGGTCGATGCCTTCGTGCCGCGCGAGCGCGTCGCCCACTTCATGGCCGTAGCCCGTCACGATGTTGAGCGCGCCGGCCGGAAAGCCGACCTCTGCCGCGAGCTGCGCCACGCGGATCAGCGAGAGGCACGCGTCCTCGGCCGGCTTCACCACGCACACGTTGCCCGCCGCCAGCGCACCGCCCACGCTGCGCCCGAAGATCTGCATCGGGTAGTTCCACGGAATGATGTGTCCCGTGACGCCGTGTGGTTCCCGCCAGGTGAAGACGCTGTAGCCGTCCTGGTAGGGGATGGTCTCGCCGTGCAGCTTGTCGCAGGCGCCGGCATAGAACTCGAAGTAGCGCACCAGCGCCACCGCGTCGGCGCGCGCCTGCTTCACGGGCTTGCCGCAGTCGCGCTGCTCGATCAGCGCGAGCTCGTCGACATGCTCGGCGATCTTCAGCGAGAGCTTGTAGAGCAGGCGGCTGCGGTCGGCGGCGCTGACTTTGTGCCACACGCCCTCGAAGCAGTCGCGCGCGGCGCGCACGGCGGAGTCGATGTCGGCGGCATTGCTGCGCTGGATGTCGTCGAAGGGCTGGCCGTCGGAAGGATCGATGACGGGAAGGGTGCGGCCGGAGGAGGAGGGGACGTCGGCGTTGGCGATGTAGTTGAGCTGCATGGGGCGGGATTTTGCGCGAATGCGAAAAGGCCGCGGCTTGGTCGTTTCGTATCCCGAGCGGCGACCAGGAAACATCGCCTAGCAAATATACCTAGTACTTAAGAACTACTGGTCTGGTGTGCTTTGTGAAAAGCAGACGGTCCGTGGAAAAAGCACATGAGTGTGAGCGTCTTCACGCAGGAAACAAGGGATACAAGCGGATACGATACCGGGAGAGTCAGGCCGAAAACCGTGACTTGGATGGGCTGTATCGGCAGTGAGGGACGATGCAGATGTGGAGAAGTCTTACTTAAAAACGAAGGAACGTACTGTGATCATCAACGGCACTCCCCAGAGAGACGAACTGGCTGGAACTTCCGATTCCGACATCATTCACGGCGGCGCCGGTGACGATGCCATCGACGGCGGCGCCGGGAACGACGTCATCTTCAGCGACGAAGGAAACGACGACATCTGGGGCGGTCAGGGCAACGACTTCATCACCGGCAACAACACCGGTTTGGTCATGGTCCATTACAACGACGGTCCCGCTGGGGTCACCGTCGACCTCCGGTCGGGCACTGCGACGGATGGCTGGGGCAATCGCGACACGCTGTCGCAGATCTATGCCGTCGCAGGCTCGGACTTCAACGACACGTTGAGCGCGCTGGGCGCAACGAGTTCTGTCTTTCTTTCTGGCGGCGCAGGCGACGACAAGGTCACCGGCGGCTGGGGCAACGATGGTTTGGTCGGCGGTGCAGGCAACGACGTCATCGACGGTGGTGACGGCATCTTCGGCACTTCGAACACGGCCTATGGCGCCGTCTATCGCCTGTATCAGGCGACCCTGGGCCGGGAACCGGACGTCGGCGGCGTCAAAGCCTGGGCCGGCGCTCTCAATGGCGGTACGGCGATCAATTCGGTCGCGGCAGGTTTCGTGGGTTCCGCGGAATTCCAGTCGGTCTACGGTGCCCTCAACAACTCCCAGTTCGTGACCTTGCTGTACCGGAACGTGTTGGGCCGCACGCCCGACAGCGGCGGCCTGGCAGCCTGGGTGCAGGCATTGAACGCCGGCACCTCGCGTGCGGATGTGGTCGTCGGCTTCTCGGAGTCCAGCGAATTCAGAAGCACCACGTCGACCGACGTCGATGCCTTCATGACGTCGAAGTTCAGCGCGGAGCATCAGGGCGCTGTCTACCGTCTCTACAAGGCCACCCTGGGCCGCGAGCCCGACGGTGGCGGCCTGATCAGTTGGGCCAATACCCTGGACAACGCCACTCAGACAATTCAATCGGTTGCACAGGGTTTCGTGGGATCCGCGGAGTTCCAGAGCACCTATGGAACGCTGAACAACAGCCAGTTCGTGTCGCTGCTCTACCGCAATGTGCTGGGACGCAATCCCGACCAAGGTGGGTTGGCCGCATGGGTCAATGCACTGAACAACGGAACGAGTCGCGCCAGCGTGGTGGTTGGTTTCTCCGATTCCGCTGAATTCCGTTCGACGACTGCGCCCGCGCAGGCCACCTACATGGCATCGACCTTCGGCAGCTGGTCCGATGTGTTGAACGGCGGCGCAGGAAACAACACGTTGATCGGCGGTCGTGGCGCGGACCTGTTCGTTTTCAGCGCGGGCACCGAAGCCAGCAACAACCAGGTCTACGGGCTCGAGGGCGTTGACCAGTTGAGGTTCTCCGGCTTCGGCTACGGTGGCACGACCGATGTCCTGAACCATATGACGCAGAACGGGCAGAACGTGGTGTTCACCGATGGCAACCAGAGCATCACGTTCCACCATGCAACCCTCGCACAGCTTTCGCAGGCCAATATTCAATTGACTGCGTGACGTAGAAAACGCGTCGCTGGTGCACTGCCTGGGCTGCAGAGCGACGCGGCGCCTTGATTGAGAAAAGAGCTTGGACTGCTTTGGACCAAAAGGCCATGGAAGAGGGGGGCGCGAGCCAGTCGCAGCAGGCATTGAATAGTCCTGGCGGCCTCGGCACGTCGCCTCAGCCAGGAGGCGCCTCTTTTCCGGCGCTTCAAGGCCTCTCGGCCTTGCAGCCCATCGTTGCATTCTTTTCCCTGGAGATGAGCGTCCAGGCACTCGGTCAGGCAATGGGCTGGCGCCCTGAAACTCCCATCGGCGTGCAGGAGTTGCAGCATGCGGCCCAGCATCTGGGGCTCGTGTCGAAGCCTCAGCAGGTTCGCGAACTCCCGTCGCGCAAATGGCCGTTCCTCAAGCAACGCGGGGGTGCACGGTCATTGCCCATCCCCTGTGTGATCGTCGCTGCCGATGGCAGCGTGGTCACGGTGGTTGCCCGACGTGAGCCGCGCGGTTCTTCCGCAGGGCCACGCCACGGCGCTGCGAGCGAATCGGGTGCCGTCGATCCGAAGCAGCCTTCGGAGGAGTTACTCCTCTGGATACCCAAGACTTCGAAATTCACGTGGGTTTCGATGGCGGACTTGGTCCAAAGCCACGGGGAAAACGGTGTTCTCCCCGTCATCCGTTTTCGCCAGCCCTTGCAACTGGGTACGGGCAGCGGCGCGCCCACCCGGCGCTTTGGTCTCGGATGGTTCGTTCCGGTGCTGTGGCGCTACCGCAAGCCGCTGGGTCAGGTGTTGCTCGGAGCCTTCCTGCTCCAGCTGGTCGCGTTGACGACGCCCCTGTTCAGCCAGGTCATCATCGACAAGGTCCTGATGCACAAGAGCCTGTCGACCCTGCATGTCCTGGGCATCGGCATGGCGGGCCTGATCGTCTTCGAGGCCGTGACCAACACGCTGCGCGGGTACATGCTTGCCCACACGTCCGCACGCCTCGATGCCGGCCTGTCGAGCGATCTCTTTCGCCACCTACTCAGCCTGCCCATTCGCTATTTCGAGCAGCGCCAGGCCGGCGACACCCTGGCTCGCACGCGCGAGCTCGAAAACATCCGCAGCTTCTTCACGGGCGGCGCGCTGACGACATTGGTCGACGGGCTCTTCATCGGCATCTTCATTGCGGTGATGCTGCTCTACAGCATCAAGTTGACCATCGTCACGCTCATCGGCTTGCCGATCCTTGCCCTGGTCACGCTCGTGGCCCAGCCGATTTTCGCAAGGGCGCTGCAGACGAAATTCGATCGCAGCGCCGAGGCCGGCAGCTTCATGGTCGAGAGCATCCAGGGCATCCACACGCTCAAGAGCCTGGCGCTGGCACCCATGTGGCAGCGCAAGTGGGACCTGCTCGCTGCCCGGCAAGTGGCGGCGGGGTTCGATGTCAGCAAGCTGGGCAATGCGGCGCAGAGCATCTCGCAGGCGGTGCAGCGGATGCTGACGCTGGCGGTGCTCTGGGTAGGCACCACGCTGGTGATGAACAACGATCTCACTGTCGGCGGGCTCATCGCGTTCCAGATGCTGGCCGGTCAGGTGCTGCAGCCCGTGTCCCGCCTGGTGGGGCTCTGGCAGAACTTCCAGCAGGTCAAGCTGTCGGTCGACCGCATGGGCGACCTCATGAATGCACAGCCGGAGCCCACCAACACGGGCGTCCAGGCCATGCCGCCGCTGAAGGGCCGTGTCGAGTTGCAATCGATCCATTTCCGCTACCAGTCGGAAACGCCGCTCGTGCTGAACGACGTGAGTCTTCTGCTGGAGCCGGGTGAAGTGGTGGGCATTGTGGGGCGTTCCGGCTGTGGCAAGTCGACGCTCACCAAGCTCATCCAGCGGCTGTACGGCATGGAGGCGGGGCGTGTGCTGGTCGACGGCCACGACATCGCGCATGCCGATCCCCAGCAACTGCGCCGGCAGATCGGTGTTGTGCTGCAGGACAGTTTTCTTTTCAGCGGGACGATCGCGGAAAACATTTCGGTCGCCCATCCGGGGATGTCTTTCGACCGCATCATTTTTGCGGCGCAGCAGGCGGGGGCGCACGAGTTCATCACGGCCTTGCCGCAGGGCTACCAGACGCCAGTGGGCGAACGCGGTGCCCTTCTTTCCGGCGGGCAGCGTCAGCGCATCGCGATCGCCCGCGCACTGACGGGAGACCCGCGCATCCTGATCCTGGACGAAGCCACCAGCGCGCTGGATGTCGAGAGCGAGCAGGCCATCCAGGCCAACATGGCGCAGATCTGCCGCGGCCGCACGGTCATCATGATTGCCCACCGTCTTTCCACGCTGCGCCATTGCAGCCGCATCGTCGTGCTCGACAGCGGCAAGGTGGTGGAGCAGGGCGGGTTGCAGGAGCTCATTGCGCAGCAAGGCGAGTTCGCAAGGCTCTGGGCCATGCAGCAGCACGAGCCGGGGGGTGGCCCTCGCAAGAACCCTGCAACGCATCATGCCGAGCGACGCGGCAACCCCGCGGAGACGGAGGCATGAATACCGTGCTGTCCCCGAAGGAGAGGGCGTTTCACAGCCCGGCGCTCGCCATCGAGGAAACACCTCCGGCGCCGTTTGCCAGTGGCCTGATGTGGGCGCTGGCGGTGCTGTTGTTGGGCGCCATTGCCTGGGCGTGCATCGGCGAGATCGAGATCGTGGCGACGGCGCCCGGCCGGCTGATTCCCGACGGCCGGGTGAAGGTCCTGCAGACGATAGAGCCGGCCCTCGTGCGAGCCATTCACGTGCGCGAAGGCCAGCGCGTCAAGGAAGGCGACCTCCTGATCGAACTCGATCCGACGTTGTCCCAGGCCGATCTGTCCAGCAGCCAGCAGCGGCTGCAGCAGAACCAGCAGCAGATGGCGCGGCTGATGGTGGAGATGAGGGGGCAGCATCTGCCCATGTCAGCGCAAGCGAGCGGTGCCGGCACGGTGCGCACCGCGCCGGCGCTGACACCCGACCAGATGGCGACGATCCAGGCCCGCGAAGCGGCCTTCGAGGCCAAGCTCGCGGAAGCCAGGGCATCGGTCGATGAAAAGACGAAGGCCCTCAAGGCCGCCGAGTCGACACACACGAAGCTGCGCCTGAACCTCGGACTGGCGACCAAGCGTTATCAACAGAGTCTGGCGCTGGTCAAGGAGGGCTTCTTCAGTGAAGGCGAGCGCCTCAAGCAGGAGCAGGAAGTGGTCGGCCTGGAGCATGACCTGGCGGCGCAGAGCCAGACACTGGCCCAGCTTGCCGCGGGGCTTCAAGAGGCACGCTTCCGGCAGGCTGCCGTGGAGCAGGAGCGCAAGGTGCAGATTCTTGCCGAGGTCGAGCAGGCCAGCCGCGAGGGCGCAAGCCTCCAGGCCGAGTTCGAGAAGGCCCAGCAGCTCAACGGGCTGAAGACCTTGCGCGCGCCGGTTTCAGGCGTGGTCCAGAGCCTCGGGGTCACGACGCTGGGGAGCGCGGTGGCCGCCAATCAACCGCTCCTGACCATCGTTCCCGAAAACACGCCATTGATTGCCGAGGTCTTGCTCAGCAACAACGACATTGGCTACGTCAGAGTCGGCCAGATCGTCGAGGTCAAGCTCGACAGTTTTCCCTTCACGCAATACGGTGCCGTGGCCGGCACGGTGAAATGGATCAGCGCGGACGCCGAGTTCCAGAACCCGCAGGCGCTCGACAAGCAGACGGGCACGGGCCAGGCCGCTTCGAGCAACCGCAACTTCGACAGCAGCAATTCGGACCAGCGGACGAATGGCCTGGCCTACCGCGTGCAGATCGCCCTTGCCGGGCCTGACGCCAGCATCTGGGTCAAGGGGCACCCGCAGCCGCTGCAATCGGGCATGAGCCTTCAGGCGGACATCCAGACCGACAGACGCCGGCTGATCCAGCTGGTGCTGAACCCGCTGGAGAAGGGCTGGAACGAGGGCGTCCGGGTCAGATAGGACCGGGGCCGGCCCCTTTGCTCACTTCGCCGCGGTGGCCTTCGGCAGCGCCCGCACCGCATTCAGCATGCGCTCCACATGCTTGTCCGGATTCAGGTTCTGGTAGTAGTAGGCCACCTTGCCGTCCGGCGAGATCACGTACGACAGCCGGTTGGCGAAATCCGGGCGGGTCTGCATCAGCGCGTCGAAGCCGTTGATCACGGTCTTGGCTTCGTCCGATGCCACCGGAAACCGGCTCTGGCAGGACTTGACCGAGAATTTCGACAGGGTGTCGATGTCGTCCGCCGAGACGCCGATCACGGTGGCGCCCAACGCCGCGAACTGGTCGACGGCCTCGGCGAAGGCGTGGGCTTCGATCGAGCAATCGTTGGAGTCGGCCGCTGGAAAGAAGTACAACACCACAGGCCCCTTGGCCAGCGCGTCGGCCAGCGAGTAGCGGAAGGTCTTGCCGCCCAGCGCGGCGTTGGCGGTGAACTTGGGCACCGGGTCGCCGATGTCCAGTGCCGCCCAGGCGGGGTGCGCCAGGGCGGCAATGACCGTCATCAGGGCGATGCGTGAGAGGATCGGTCGGGCCATGGTGCAACTCCGGTCAGGTGTGAGTCGAATTCTAGGACGGCGTGCCTTTCGGAGGAGCGAAATGAAACTGACGCACCCCGGCCAGCGTATTCATGGCAGTGACTGAAAAACGAAAGACGGAAATCATCATCATGAATGGCTGGGATCGACTTCTGCGCATGGCGTTCACGGGCTTTCTGCTGGCAGTGCTCGCTGCCTGTGGCTCGCTGCCGCCAGCGAAAGATCGACCCGCCGAGCACGCCGCCTCGGCCGACCCGTCGACCCGGCTCGCGAAGATCGCGGCCGCCTCCACGCCGCCGGAGGAGCATTCGGGTTTCCGGCTGATGCCGCTCGGCGTGTACTCGCTCGATGCCCGCATCCAGCTTGCGCAACGGGCCCAGCAATCGCTGGTGGTGCAGTACTACCACATCGAAAACGACGCCACCGGACGCCTGCTGCTGCGCACCTTGCGCGAAGCGGCGGCGCGCGGCGTGAAGGTGCGATTGCTGGTGGACGATCTCTACACCGTCAACAGCCAGCAGTTGCTGTTGGCGTTGTCGGAAACGCCCAATGTGCAGGTGCGGCTCTACAACCCGTTCTGTTGCGGTCGCAACGGCTTTCTGTCGCGCTTTGCAGCCTCTCCGCACGAGATCGTCCGGCTCAACCACCGCATGCACAACAAGCTCTTCATCGCCGACGGCGTGATGGCGGTGGTGGGCGGGCGCAACATCGCCGACGAGTATTTCGTGCTGAGCGAGGCCCAGAACTTCATCGACATGGATGCGCTGGTGGTCGGCAAGGTGGTGCCGCAGCTCGAATCCATTTTCGATGCCTACTGGAACAGCGTGCAGGTCTGGCCCATCGCCGACATCGTGAAAGGTGAGAGCGGCCGCATGCCCGGGAGCGCTGAGTTCGACGACTGGATCGGCATGGCAGCGCCGCCGCCGAAGATCGTGCTGCCGCCGTCCGACATCCTCGGCTATGGCCCGATCGCCGAAGAACTCGATGGCGGCCGCATGGGCCTTCTGTGGGGCGAGGCGCGCGCGATTGCCGACCCGCCGACCAAGCCCGCGACGATGACGGCCGAGGAGGCCATCTCCACCAGCGTGACGATGAAGGTCTGGGGGCTCCTCATGGACGCCAAGACCGAGGTCGACCTGACCTCGCCGTATCTCGTGCCGGGTGAGCGCGGCATGGCGGCTTTCGACGACCTCGCCAAGCGCAAGGTCAAGCTCACGCTGCTGACCAACTCGCTGGCCGCCAACGACGAACCGCTGGTGCACACCGGCTACGCGCGCTACCGCGAGCGGCTGCTGCAAAGCGGCGCCGACCTGTACGAGCTGAGCCCGCAGCGCACCAGCAAGGGCGAGCGCTTCGGCATGTTCGGCAAGTCGCTCGGCCGGCTGCACGCCAAGACCGCCGCCATCGACAAGACGCGCATCTTCATCGGCTCGATGAATCTGGACCCGCGCTCGGCCAGCCAGAACACCGAGATGGGGCTGGTGGTCGACAGCCCGCAACTGGCGCGCGAGATGCTGCGCATCATCAACATCAGCAAGCTGCAGAACTCTTACCGGCTGCGGCTGGCCAAGGACACCGGCACGCTGCAGTGGCTCACCAACGATGGCGAGAAAGAAGTGATCCTGACCTCCGAGCCCGAGTCGGGCTTTTTCCAGCGCTTCTACAACATGCTCATCGCCCCCATCGTTCCCGAGATGCTGTTGTAGCCTCGGGGGATGGCGCAGACCTTCACCTCGTTGCCCGCCCTGCAGGTCATGCTGTGGGGCGTGCTTTTTTTCGGCAGCATCTATCTGGGGTTCGGCGCCATCACCTGGCTGCTGACCCAGCGGGTGCTGCCGGCGCTGGGCATCGGGCGGATGCTCGATCCGCGGCCGCTGCAGCCGGGGCAGATGCGGCGGGAGCTGGGGCAGTCGGGCATCTCGGTGCTGATCTTCGGGCTGGGCATGGTGTTTCCCTGGGGCTTGCTGCAGCTGGGCTGGGCGCGGCTCGATCCCGATGCGGGATGGCGGCAGATCACTGTCGAGATCCTCGTGCTGGCGGTGTGGAACGACGTGCATTTCTGGATCAACCATCGCCTCTTGCACACGCGCCTGTTGCGCCGCTTTCACGGGCCGCACCATCGCTCGTTCGTGACGACGCCGTGGGCCACCTACAGCTTCCACCCGATCGAGGCGCTGATGCTCGGCAACGTGATCCTGCTGCCGATGGTGGTGCACGACTTCAGCTTCTGGTCGCTCGCGGCCGTGCCGGTGTTCAGCCTCTTCTTCAACTGCGTCGGGCATTCGAACTACGACTTTTTCACCGGGGTGTCGTACAGCCACTGGTTCGCCGCGAGCCGCCGGCACCATCTGCATCACGCCTGCCACAACGGCAACTACGGCTTCCAGTTCACCTTCATGGACAGGCTGTTCAGGACCCGCATCGCGGCGGATGCGGCCGAGCCGCACTTCCAATCCTTTCGGGACAAGCAGGCGCGGCAGCATGGCACGCCCGCCTGAGGTGTCGCATCGCCTGCCGCGCCTGCGGCATTGGCGTGATTGGCAAAGCCTTGCGTACCTGGTCGCGCTGCCGGCATTGGCGGCGTGGCAGTGGTTGAACGGTTTCAACGTGCTGCTCTATGCGCTGATGCTGTTCCTCACGCTCGGCATCGGCGTGATCCACCACAACCATGTGCACCTGCGCATGTGGCGCGGACGGCGCATGAACCGGCTGACCGATTTCTGGATCACGCTGCTGCAGGGCCACCCGACCTTCGTGTTCTGGCCTGCGCACGTGGCCAACCACCATCGCTACCGGCACGGTCCGAAAGACGTGGCACGCACCTACCGTTTCGGCGGCGACACCAACCACCTGTGGGGCTACCTGCTGCATCCGTTCCAGGCAGTGTGGGTGCTGGTGCCGGTGTTCGTCGGCTGGCTTGCGCGGCTGCGGCAGCATCGGCGCGGCGCCTGGCGCTACTGCATCGCGCAGTACGTGCTGTGGCTCGGGAGCTGGGCCGTGCTGCTGGCGCTCGACTGGCGCAAGGCGCTGCTGTTCGTGATCGTTCTTCAGCTGCATGGCCTGCACTGGTTGCTGGCGACCAACTACCTGCAGCATGCGCACGCCGATGGCCGGAAGCCGTCTCGCGAAGAGGCGTTGCGCGATACCCCGAGGGGCAGGCTGAACTACGCACGCAATTTCGAAGGGCTGGTGAACCCGTTGCTGTTCAACATCGGCCTGCACACCGCACATCACGAGAACCCGCATGCCCATTGGTCCGAGCTCACGCACCTGCACCACACGCGCTACCGCGCGCAGGTCGATCCCGTGCTCAACGAGGGCGGGCTGGTTCCCTACATGCTGCGGGTCTTCGTGCTGGGGACCGTGTGGCCGCGTTTTCGCAGCCGCTCGCTGATGCCTCCCGATTCCTTCACTCACTGAACCATGCCTGTTTCATTCCAACGCGTGTACCTCGAGAGCGCCGGCTATTTCATGCCGGGCGAGCCCATTCCCAACGACCGCATGGACGCGTACATCGCGCCGCTCAACCGCATGTCCGAGCGCATCAAGCGGCGCATCCTCGCGGAGAACGGCATCCTCACGAGGCACTACGCCATCGATGCGGAGGGCGTGACGCAGCACACCAATGCGCAGCTTGCCGCAGGCGCGATCCGCGATTGCCTGCAGCGCGGCGGGGCAGAGCTGTCGCGCGTGTCGCTGCTGGCCAGCGGCTCCTCGGGCGGCGACACGCTGATGCCGGGCTTCGCCAACATGATCCAGGGCGAGCTCGCCGCGCAGCCCATGGAGACGCATTCGGTGCACGGCATCTGCGCGGCCGGCGTGTCGGCGATCCAGACGGCTGCACAGGGCATCGAGCTGGGTGCGCACCGCAGTGCGATGGCGGTGGCGAGCGAGATGCCGTCGCGGCTTTTCAAACGCTCGCGCTTCGCGGCGCGCGGCTACGAGACCGACTTCGACTCGCACTTCCTGCGCTGGATGCTGTCCGATGGCGCTGGAGCGCTGCTGTTGTCCGATGGCACGCCTGCACTGGCGGGCGCACCAGGCCTCCGCCTGAAGCTGAAATGGGTGCACCAGCGCGCGTTCTCGGGGGACTATCCCGTCTGCATGCAGTTGGGCCTGACCGAAGACCGCGCGCGTGGCCACCTCGATTTCGGCTCCTGGGCCGAAGCCGAAGCCGCCGGCGCGCTGTCGCTGCGGCAGGACATTCGCCTGCTGCCGCACCTGTTCGACATCGGCATCCACGAATACGCAGGGCTGGTGCGCGACGGCTGGGTCGATCCGAAGCGGGTCGATCACTTCCTGTGCCATTACTCCTCGGAGAAGTTCATCCCGGTGGTCGAAGACCTGATGAACAAGGCCGATCTTTCGATTCCGCGCGAGCGCTGGTGGAGCAACCTTGCGTGGCGCGGCAACACGGGGGCCGCGTCGATCCTGGTCATGCTGGCTGAGTTCCTTCATACGAAGACCTTGAAGCCGGGCGAGCAGATCTTCTGCTACGTGCCCGAGTCGGGGCGCTTCATGGCGGCGTACATGCTGCTGGAAGTCGAGGCGGCCGATGCGGCGCCTGTGACGATGGTGGCGCCCCGCGCCGCCGCCGTGCCGGACGACGATCTCGTCATCGCGCCCCCGCACGACCCGGCCGCCGCTCCAGAAGGCCTGGGCGCCTTGCTCACCGAGCTGGCCGCCATCTGGCACGACTACCGCTCCCGCGTCTGGCGCACGCCGCTGATCCGCCAGATCCGCGAGCGCCGATTCGCCTTGCCCGACTACCTGAACTGGATGGAGCAATGGGTGCCGCAGGTGCGCGAAGGCAGCCTGTGGATGCGCGAAGGCGCCGCCTCGCTGAGCAAGCCGTACCAGATGCTCGCCTCGCTGATCGACGTGCACGCGGGCGAGGAGCAGAACGACTTCAACATCCTCTTCAGCGACTACAGGAAGGCCGGCGGCACGGTCGCGCAGATCGACGACCTGCGCCGCAACCCCGGCGGCGAGGCGCTCAACGCCTACCTGCACGGTCTGGCCGCCACGCGCGACCCAATCGGCCTCTTGGGCGCGATCTACATCATCGAGGGCACGGGCCAGCGCATCGTGCCGGCGCTGCTGCCGCTCATCAAGGCGAGCGTGAAGCTGCAGCCCGATGCATTCCGCTTTCTCGAGTACCACGGCCACAACGACGAGAACCACCTGAACCGCTGGCTCGCCGCGGTTGAGATGGTCATGGCCGTGGAAGGGCAGGCCCGCGCGGCTCGCCAGATCATCGACACGGCGCGCCACACAGCCGCGCTGTACCTGATGCAGTTCCAGCACATCACGGAGCGGATGCCCCATGAGCCGCCGGGCCGCCCCAAGGCGAATACCGCAGCCGAAGGCGGAGGTTTCCAATGAGCCGAACGCCTGAATTCCTCACGCAAGCCCACGACGAGCGCGACCCGAGCCCGTGGCTCGCGCTCTACCTCGACCAGAGCACGCCGCTGCCGGACAACGTCAAGTCGGCGTGGCTGGCGGATTCGAGCTCGGGCTCGCGGCAGTACCTGCTGCCGTTTTTGCGGCCGATCGCGCGGTTGACGATCATCCTGATCCAGGTCGTGAAGGTGTTCGTGCCGCGCAATTGGTCGCACTCGATGCTGCTGCACCGCTTTCTGGCGTGGGGGCTCAAGCGCTTCGTGTCGCCCGAGGCGAACTGGCTGATCCTGCGGCACTTTCACCTGGGGTCGCAGGTGCTGGCGTTCATCGGGCGCAATTCGCCGGCGCCCGTGACCACCAACCCGCTGGAGCCGGCGGACATCGACGCGCTGAAGGACGAGATGTTCTTGAAGCACGACCTGAACCTCTTCAACTTCGTGATCCGCCTGAACACGGCGCTGCGCGAGAAAGACATGGCGCTGTGCAAGGCGGAGAAGGCCGATTTCTCGATGATCAGGGAGCCGGGGCTGCGGCTGGAGGACATGCCGCACGGCAAGCTCAATTTCCTCGACCTGCAGAGCGCCATCGAGCTTTTCACGCCGCTCTACCAGCTGATGCTGACCGACAACGATTTCTGGCGCGCCGCCAATTCATTGCAACTGGACGAAACCATCGGCATCTACACGGCGACCATCCTGAACGCGCCCGAGCACCTGATCCTGGTCAACAACAAGCATCCGCTGGTGCCCCTGTCGACCCTGCGGGCGGGGCACCGGCTGGTGATCCATGGGCTCTCAACCGAAATGCTCCACAGCCTGCTCCAGCGCATGCAGGCGGCCCAGAAAGCAGGGGAGCCGGAGACGGCCCTGTACGACCAGCCACTTGCATAGGCGTATGCTGCCCCCAGATGCAATCCATGAACACCACCCACAATCCGTCCCCCAAGACCGATCTGGCAGTGACCCAGGTGCTGGCGCAACTGCTGGAGCGCCTGGAGCACAGCGCCGTGCCCGTAGGCGCCGAGCAGTACCGCTCGGTGGTTGAGCACCTGGTGCACGAGTTCGAGGATGTCGCGCCGGGGGCCGATCTGGGCCGTCTGCTCGATGCCTATCCGGCTGCATCCGAGGTTTATGAGAACCTCCACTATCAGCACGCCGGGCTTTGCCGCTCGGCATTGGACGTTTCCCTTGCGGCTGAAGTCAGCGCACGGGAAGCCATTGCACGCGCCATGGGCGGTGCCAAAACGAACAAGGACAAGACGCATGGCGAAGGGTGAAGTGAAGACGGCAGTGGTGGCGGACGGCCTGCGCTACAAGTCCAAGACACCGGGTTCCCCGTTCCGCGCTTCGGCGTCTTTCAGCGGGGCAACCATGTCCTGCTTCATGTGCGGCAAGCACCGCGTGCGCTCGCAACTGCGCACGCGCCAGGTGCTGGGCAAGTCGCAAACCGTGTGCGCGCCTTCCTGCAAGGCACTCGACGAAGCGCTGGAGCAGTCGGAAGCCTCTTCGGGCTAACTTTCGGCTAGCACGAAGCGGCGACGTTTTGGCGACATGCCCGCGTGAACATGTCGCAGATCTCCTTCCAAAACGGACTTAATCGATATACAGTTAGAAACAATTGATGCATGTAATTGCATTCATCCAAAAGTTCTAATCTGTAGCCGATGACAAATCAATTCCAGCAAGGCCTTGGCTGCCCGGCATCGGGCGTGGACGTGGACCTTGACGCATGCAAAGGGGTTCTGCCGTGAGCAAACCTCGCCATGTCGTCATGCAGGTGGTCAAGCGCTCGTCCGGGAGCGCCACGCACCACGTCGAATTCCTCATGGACGACAACTTCGCGGAGCGCCTGCGGCAGTTGCGTTCGCTGGTCCCGCCCCTGGGTACGCTCAACAAGCAGCGCGATCTGGTGATCGACAAGGTGCGCGTGCGCCTGCCCAACGCCATCTGGCGTTCCGGCAACGAGATCGACATGGACGGCGGCGTCGAAGGCTCCTGCATCGTCATCGCAGCAGAAGGCTCCTTCAACTGCGGCGGCAAGGACCGCAAGACGCGCGAGAAGCTCGTGACGTACAACTTCTCGATCGCGCGGCTGGTCGAGCTCCACGCCGAGCGCTCCGAAGGCGAAACCCTCTACATCCGCGATGGCACCTTCGCCAACGACGAGCCGGCCGATTCGGCGGCCGGCCGCTGGGTCGCGTCGATGCACGAGCTCGAAGTGGTGATGCGGGTGCCCGATGCGCCCTCGGATTTCGACACCCTGCACGACCTGTCGCCGCGCCCCGAGCAGCAGGGAAGCGGCCGCGGCACGCACCGCGCCAGCATGTTCTAAGCCGCTGCGGCAGCCGCCTCGGGTGCAGCAGCACCCACGGGTGTGTACTGCGCGCGGTTGTCGGCGAGCCAGCGCGTCGACAGGCTGCTGTCCTGCTGTGCCGGATGGAAGTCGGCACGCAGGTAGCTGCGCCAGCCGCCCAGGTTGCCGCGCAGCAGACCGTTCTTGCTCAACAGGATGCGCGCCGCGCTCTTCCAGGTCGCCCACTTCCACAGCTGTTTTTCGTGGCGCAGGTTGTCGATGGTCTGGTGCATCAGGTCGCCGAGGAACATGACGGTCACGCGGCGGAACCAGCGCTTGCGCCATTCGTCCGAGCCGCCGGCGGCCTTGTAGATGTCGAAGGCGACGGACTTGTGCTCCAGCTCTTCGGCGCTGTGCCAGAGCCACATGGTGCGCAGCCGCGGTTCGGCGCCGTCGAGGATCTCGGGGCGGGCCAGCAGCCACTCGGCGAACATCGCGGTGAAGTGCTCGGTGGCGGCGGTGACCGCCAGCGCGTGGCGTGGATCGGCTTCTTCCATCATCGCCAGGCGCTTGTTGGCGCGCGCCGTCCAGCCATCGACCAGCCCCTGGCTCTCCAGGTGATTGTTGAAGAGCGAGTGGATACGCCGGTGCGTGGCCTCCTGGCCGATGAAACCGCGCACGTCGGCGCGGTACTTTTCCTGCACCTCGGGCGGCAGCGTGGCCACTGCGTCGCGCACGGCGTCGATGAAGAATTGCTCGCCGAAGGGAAAACTCATCGACAGGGCATTGAAGAAGGCGGTCGAGAATGCATCGCCGCCGCACCAGTTGCGGGCAAAGGGCGATTGCAGGTCGATCAGCAGGCGGCGGACAACGAGTTCAGTCATGAAAACAATCCTCGGGACATCGTGGGAAGAAAGGTTGGTACAGATTCGTACCGCATGCCTCCATGGTGCGGGTCGATGCTGGTACTGTCAAGTACCGAGACGTAGGAAAATGTGCCATTCATGAGCGACACCATCGAAAAAACCGTGGCCTCCAAGTCCGCCGAGGGCACGGAAAGCGAGCACTATGCGCGCCTTCTGCAGGGCATGGCGCAGGCCGTGGCGGCCAAGGGGTACGCCGACACGACCATCGCCGACATCGTGCGCGAGGCCGCCGTGTCGCGCCGCACCTTCTACGAGCACTTCAGCACCAAGACCGAATGCTTGATCGCGCTCTACGAAACCGCCAGCCGCCTCGCGCTGCAGGCCGTGAGCGAGGCCTTCGATCCTGCGCAGCCCTGGCATGCGCAGGTCGAGCAGGCGATGACCGCGTACTTCGACTACCTGGCGCAGGACCCGGTGCTGCTGCGCACGCTCTTCGTCGAAATCCTGGGGCTCGGCATGCCGGGCCTCGCGGCGCGCCGCCGCGTCAATGACGAGATCGCCAACTTCATCCAGGTCGCGATCAACAGCAGCGGCGCGGGAGACGGTCCGGCCGCGCACCTCAGCAGCCAGATGGCGATGACGGTTGTGGGCGGCATCAACGAGCTGGTGCTTCAGGCCATCGAGCAGGAGCGTGCCGGCGACCTGCGCGAACTGGTGGCACCAGCCACGCGCCTCGTGCGCGCCGTGGCGGCCGAGAGCCAGCGCTAGGCGGTTTCGCGGTCCGCCCGGCGCGGCCTGGCCGCCACCCAGAGAACCAGCAGCCCCGCCACGGCAAGCAACAACAACACGCCGAGATAGGGCAGCACGTCGTGCAGCGGCGCCCCCATCTGGTTGAGCCTGAGCGACGCCTGGATACCCGCAGTGCTCGGAAAGATCCAGCGCAAAGCCTGCAAGGGCCCGGGCAGGGCCTCGACAGGCCACGAGAACCCCGAGAGAAACGCCATCGGCAACGCAGTGAACAGCAGCACCTGCAATGCCCGCTCGCGGTCGCGGAACCAGCACCCGAGCAGCAGCCCGACCGTGCAGATCGCGGGCACATAGAACATCAGAAGCACCAGCGCGCCGAGCGGGTTGCCGCCCCGCGGATAGTCCTGCAGAAAAAACACCCAGCCGAAGTAGAAAAGGCCGCTCAAGAAGCCGAAGGCCGACAGCGCCCCCAGCCGCCCGAACCAGGCCCCCATGCCCGCGCGCAATTGCCCGGCCTCGGCCCAGGTGCCGGCCAGCATCGCCGCGCCCATCAGCAGCGTCTGCTGCAGGATCAGCAGCGCCACCGCCGGCACCACGTAGCTGCCATAGCCCTCGGTCGGATTGAACAGCGCGACAAGCTGCGTGTTGAGCGGACTGCGGCTGCGCGCCGCCTGCACCGCGCTTTGCCCGCCAGCTTGCAGCTTGCGGATCTCGACCCCCGCCGACACCGTACCCACCGCCTCCGAGAAGCCATACAACACCGCCTTGTTCAGCAGCGCATACGCGCCGTTGCCCTCGATCGTCACCACCGCCGAGAGCCCGCGGATCACGTTGCGCTTGAGGTCCGCCGGCAGCAGCGCGTAGCCCTCGATCTCGCCGCGCCAGAGCGCCTGCTGCGCCTCGTGCACATCGGAGGTGACCATGCGCACATCGAGCCGCGGATTGGCCATCGCAAAGCGCGCGATCTGCCGCGACAGCCCGCTGTGGTCTTCGTCGACCACCGCCACCGGCACCCGCGTCACGGCCTGCGTGCCGTAGGGCCACGGGTAGAAGAATCCATAGATGATGGGCGCGAGCAGCATGATCAGCAGCACGCCCTTGTCGCGCAGCACCGCGAGCGCGGTATCGCGCCAGGCGGCGCCGAAGCGGGTGCGCGTGGAATCGAGCGCCATCAGCGGCCTCCCCAGGTGTCGGGTGCGGCGACGGCGCGCACCAGTGCCGCGGCCGACGCGGCCAGCAGCACGGCCGTGCCCAGCACCATCCACAGCGGCGTACCGACGGAATAGGCGAGCGGCGCGCCCATCTGCAACTGTTCCATCTGCACGCGGATGTAGTGCGTGTAGGGCAGCAGGCTCGCCCACATCTGGGCAAGGAGCGGCATCGCGACCAGCGGAAAGCCCACGCCGCCGAAAGCGAACGCGGGCGCCGTGATGAAGCCCGTGGCTGACAACGCGGTGCGCAGCGACCGCGTGAGCGCAGAGACGAATGCGCCGAGCGCAATGGAAAGCGCGAGGAACACCACCAGCGCGAACAGCGTCCAGCCCACCGACCCGACCGGGTGCCAGCCGCGGCCGGCCGTGATCCACAGCATCGCCGCGATGCCGACCGCCGACAGGCTCGCGAACGGCAGCGCAAGCTTGCCCGCCAGTGCGGCCAGCGCCTCGTGCCAGCGCGGCGCAGCGCCGAGCCATTCGGCAATGGTGCGGTCGCGCAGTTCACGCCCCACGGCCCACGCGCCGGCCGTCATGGCGAGGATGTGCAGCAGCGCTGGAATGAGCGCGGCACCCAGGAACTGCTCGTAGTCCGTCGAAGTGTTGAACAGCGCCACCATGCTCGCCTTGATCGGCTCCATGCTCACGCGCGCGGACGTCATCGATTCGCCGCGCTTGTTGCGCACCGCGAGTTCGACGCCGCCCGAGATCGTGGCCACCACCGTGCGAACGTCGCGCTGGATCAGGCTCGAATGCGTGCCGAGTTGCGCGTTGTGCAGCAGCACGACCTGGCCGACGCGCCCGCGCTTCACATCGCGATTGAGGTCGCGGGGCAACTGCACCGCCGCATCGACCGCACCACTTGTCAACGCGCGCGCCATGGCGCCTTCGTCCGCGTAGTACTGCGTCACACGCAGGCCGGGCGTGGCATCGAGAAAGCGCACCACCTGCCGCGACAGGGCCGTGCGGTCCTGGTCGAGCACGCCGATCGGCAGGCGCTCGGGCAGGCCGGCCGAGAAGATCCACCAGATCAGGAACACCGCGAGCAGCGGCACCCACGAAATCATGGCGAGGTCCCAGGGGCAGGTGCGCAGCAGCGCGAATTCGCGCCTGGCGCTGGCTGCGGAGAAGCCTCGAAGGCTCATCGCCGGACCGTCAATCGACCAACACGCTCATGCCCGGCCGCGCGCCTTCGATGGGCTTGAGCGGCCGCGCGCGGACCTCGAAGGTGCGCACGTCGAAGCCATTGCCGCCGCGTGTCGCCCGCCAGGTCGCGAAGTCGGGCAGGGCGGCGCTGTAATAGACCTTGAAGCGGGCTACGCGGTGTGCGTCGGACTTGTCCTTGTCATTCGCCAGCGCCGGCAAGCGCGCATCGAACTCGCTGTCGACGGCAAAACGTGCGAGCCGGTCTTCGCGCACGTTCAGCACCACCCACTGGTCGTTCAGGTCGACTACCGTGACCACCGCCACGCCCTGCGGCGACAGCTCGCCGACCTTGGCGAGCACCTTGGCCACTTCGCCGCCCACGGGGCTGCGAAGCTCGGTCTCGGCCTTGGCCGCTTCCGCCTCGGCCACCACGCCGGCGACCTGGCGCGCCTGCGCGCTGGCCGCGGCCTGGTCCTCGGGGCGGGCACCGATGCGGGCCATGTCGTACTGCGCCTTGGCCGCGATGGCCGCGTCGCGCGAGGCCTTCCAGTTGGCTTCGGCCTCGTCGCGCTTCTGGTCGGCGACCAGGCCTTCGCGCGCGAGGCCGTCGACGCGGCGGAACGAGGTCTGCGCGAGCTGCGCGGCGGTTTCGGCGCGCTGCCACTGCATGCGCGCCATCTCCACCTCCTGCGGACGGGCGCCGTTCTGCGCCTTGTCGGCGACGGCCTGCGCGGCCTGCTCGGCGGCCGTGGCCTGCGCGAGCTTGGCGCGCACTTCGGGGCTGTCCATGCGCACCAGCAGCGCGCCGGCCTGGATGCGGTCGCCTTCCTTCACCGCCACTTCGGCGATGCGCGCGGTGACCTTGCCGGCCACGTCGGTCTCGCGCGCTTCCATCTGGCCCTGGAACACCTCGGCCGCAGGCTGCGAGGCGCGCCAGAAGCCCCACACGAGCAGCACCAGCACGAGCAGCGCCGCGGCGATGGCGATCAGTTTTCGGGTCTTGGCACTCATGATCAATTCACCTTCACGTCGGCACGCGCGATGTAGTCGGAAAACTTCTCGGAGAGGCCCGCGCTCTCGAGCAACTGCGCGAGCGCCTGCACGTACTCGTTGGCCGCCTGCGCGCGCTCGGTCAGCACCTTGGCGCGGTTGGTCTCGGCGTCGATCAGGTCCAGCATGGTGCTCGTGCCTTCGCGCAGGCCCGCCACGCGCAGCTTCACCACTTCTTCGGAGAGCTCGACCGAGACCTTCATGTCCAGGTACTGGCGGCGGGCGTTTTCGAGGGCGCGCCAGTTGCGCTCGACCAGGAGCGAGATGTCGCTGCGCGCCTGCGCATCGGTGTGCTCGGCCTGTTCGACCTGCTTTTGCGAAGAGGCCGAGAGTGCATCGCGGTCGACCGAGTCGTACAGCGTCCAGCGCACGCCCAGGCCCGCCACCCAGTCGGCATTGCCGCTCTTGAGCTGGCGCGTGCCGAAGGCGATGACCTGCGGGCGGCGCAGCGCCTCTTCGCCTTCGTGCAATTGCTCGGCCTGCGACCTCTTGGCCGCGACCTTGCCGAGGCCGGGGTGCCGCGTGAGCGCCGAATCGATGAAGTAGCCCAGCGGCTCGATGGGCGCGCTGATCAGGAAAAGCGGCGTCTGCGGCGTCACGCTGCCTTCGGCGCGAACCGTGCGGGCGAGGGCGACGGCCGCCAGCGCCGCATCGTCCTCGGCCTTGCGCGCATTGCGCCGGGCCTCTTCGTAGGCGGCGCTCGCCTGCAGCCGCTCGACGCGTGAGATCACGCCGGCCGCGAGCATCTTCTGCGCGGCCGCGTCGTGTTGGGCGATGGTGCGTTCGGCCTGTGCACGCAGCGTGGCCGCGCGCTGCGCGAGCTGGGCGCCGAAGTAGCGCTGCACCAGCAGCGTGTCGACCTCGTGGCCGGCCTGCTCGGCATCGGCCTGCGCCTCGCGCGTCTGCGCCGAGACAAAACCGCGCACCGCATCGGTCGCGCCGCCCAGGTAGATCGGCCAGACCGCCGAGATCGAGGTGTTGGTGCCCGTGTCGTGGCGGTTGAGCGTGTAGCTGTTGGGCAGCTGCGGAATCGGCACGCGCGAGATGAAGCTCTGGATCGACGGCGGCAGCGACTGGCCGATCTGCCCGAGCTTCTGGTTGAGCGGATCGAGGTCCAGGTTCAGGTTGGCGTTGTACGCATAGGCCAGCCCCGAAACGCTCACCACCGGGCCGCCCAGGCGCTTCAAGCCCTCGCTCTGCAGCTCCTTCGATTCGACGGCCGAGCGTGCGGCTGCCAGCTTGTCGGAGCGCTCGACCATGCGGGCGCGTGCGGCGTCGAAGCTCAGGGGCAGGGCGTCCGGGCGGGTTTGAGCGATGGCCGCCGCGCCGAGCGCCAGGGCGGGCAGCGCCAGCAGCACCAATCGGCGTGGGCGGCGTGGGCTTTGCACCTTGCCGTTGCGCTTCAGCCCGGCTTTCTTTGCGCCGGGTCGTAGAAGAACTGCTCTTCGGCGATGCGCTCGCCGTCCCAGCGCTGCCAGGCGATCTCTTCCATGCGCATCCGGCTGCCGCCCTTGAAGGTGAACTCGAAGACCCAGTGGATGGCCACGTGGTCGCCGTTCACCAGCACGGGCCGCACGCACGTGGACACCACCGATTCGGTGCGGTCGAGCACGGTTGTTTCCTGCGCGACCAGCGTGCTGCGGCCCCGCCGCGGCTCGGCCTGGTTCTCGCGCACGGTGGCGTCTTCGGTGTAGTAGTCCTCGATGACCTGCGCATGCGCGCCGCCCTCCACGGCGGCGATGAAGGCTTCGAGCCGTGCGGGCGTGGGCATCTTCAGGACTTCACTTTCACTTCGACGCGGCGCGCCTCGGAAGGCGGGCCGTCGGCCTGCGACTGCTCGGGCTTGGCCAGTTCGATCTTGTCTTCGGGCGCACCCGCGGCCTTGAGCGCGTCGCTCACGGCCATGGCGCGCTGCTTGGCCAGCTCGGCGTTCTTGGCCGGGTCGCCGCTCGCATCGTGGTAGCCGCTCACGAGCACGGTGCTGCCGCTCTGCACGGCCTTGATGACGTCGGCCAGCGCCTCCTTGGCGTTGGGCGCGACTTCGGAGCTGGCGCTCGCGAAGTAGAACTTCACGATGCCGTTCTCGACCTTCACCGCGGCGGCTTCGGCCGCCGTCACGGCGCCCGCAGCAACCGCTGCAGCCGGCGTGGCCGGGGCCATGGCTGCAGGTGCCGGTGCGGTGGCGGCCGGCGGCGTCTCGACCTTGGCCGGCGCCATCGCCGCCGCATCGCCGGAATGGAACTTCACCACCAGCGGCACGATGAGCAGCGCCACGATGTTGATGATCTTGATCAGCGGGTTCACGGCCGGACCGGCGGTGTCCTTGTAGGGGTCGCCCACGGTGTCGCCGGTGACGGCCGCCTTGTGCGCCTCGGAGCCCTTGCCGCCGTGGTGGCCGTCCTCGATGTACTTCTTGGCGTTGTCCCACGCGCCGCCACCTGTGCACATCGAAATGGCGACGAAGAGGCCCGTGACGATCGTGCCCATCAGCAGGCCGCCCAGCGCCTTCGGTCCGAGCACGAGGCCCACGACGATCGGCACCACCACCGGCAACAGCGACGGGATCATCATTTCCTTGATGGCCGCGCCCGTCAGCATGCTCACGGCCTTGCCGTATTCGGGCTTGCCGGTGCCTTCCATGATCCCGGGGATGTCGCGGAACTGCCTGCGCACTTCTTCCACGACCGCACCGGCCGCGCGGCCCACGGCTTCCATCGCCATCGCGCCGAACAGGTAGGGAATCAGCCCGCCGATGAAGAGGCCCACGATCACCATCGGGTCGCTCAGGTTGAAGCTGATGTTCAGCCCGAAGCTCTCCAGCTTGTGGGTGTAGTCGGCAAAGAGCACCAGCGAGGCGAGGCCGGCCGAGCCGATGGCGTAGCCCTTGGTCACGGCCTTGGTCGTGTTGCCGACCGCGTCGAGCGGGTCGGTCACGGCGCGCACGCTGGCGGGCAGGTCGCTCATCTCGGCGATGCCGCCGGCGTTGTCGGTGATGGGGCCGTAGGCGTCCAGCGCAACCACGATGCCCGCCATGCTCAGCATGGACGTCGCGGCGACCGCGATGCCGAACAGGCCGGCCAGCGAGTACGAAGCCAGGATCGCGATGCAGACGAAGATCACCGGCCAGGCGGTCGAGCGCATCGAGACGCCCAGGCCCGCGATGATGTTCGTGCCATGGCCCGTGGTCGAGGCCTGCGCAATGTGCTGCACGGGCTTGTACTGCGTGCCGGTGTAGTACTCGGTGACCCATACCAGCGCGGCGGTGAGCGCGAGGCCCACGAAGCAGGCGCCGAAGAGCTTCAGCTGGCTGCCGCTCGCAGCGATCGCGTTGTCCGGAATGATCCAGGCAGTGACGAACCAGAAGGCGATCAGCGAGAGGATGCCCGCGACGGCGAGGCCCTTGTAGAGCGCCGGCATCACGTTGACCATGCCGGGCGACGCCTTCACGAAGAAGCAGCCGATGATCGACGCGATGATCGACACGCCGCCCAGCGCGAGCGGATACAGCACCGCATTCGTCGGTGCCGTGGTGACCATCAGCGCGCCCAGCACCATCGTGGCGATCAGCGTCACCGCGTAGGTCTCGAACAGGTCGGCCGCCATGCCGGCGCAGTCGCCGACGTTGTCGCCCACGTTGTCGGCGATCACCGCCGGGTTGCGCGGGTCGTCTTCCGGAATGCCGGCTTCGACCTTGCCCACCAGGTCGGCGCCGACGTCGGCGCCCTTGGTGAAGATGCCGCCGCCCAGCCGCGCGAAGATCGAGATCAGCGAGGAGCCGAAGGCAAAGCCGATCAGCGGATTGAGGATGGCCGCAAGGGTGTGGTCCGACTTGGGCGCGCTGCCGGCCAGGAACCAGTAGAAGGCAGTCACGCCCAGGAGGCCCAGGCCCACCACCAGCATGCCGGTAATCGCGCCGCCGCGGAACGCCACGTCCAGCGCCGGGCCGATGCCCTTGGTGGCGGCCTGCGCGGTGCGCACGTTGGCGCGCACCGACACGTTCATGCCGATGAAGCCGCAGGCGCCCGAGAGCACCGCGCCGACCACGAAGCCGACGGCCGTGGTGAGGTCCAGGAAGAGGGCGATCAGGACCGCCAGGATGATGCCGACCACCGCGATGGTGGTGTACTGCTTGGCGAGGTAGGCCGAGGCGCCGGCCTGGATGGCGGCGGCGATTTCCTGCATCCGGGCGTTGCCCGGGTCCTTGGCGAGAATCCAACTTCGGGCCCAGAAACCGTAGCCGACGGCCACGAGGCCGCAGACGATGGCGAGTATCAGGGGGGTGTTGCCGATCATGCTTTGCTTCTCCATTCGTTCGTTGTGACTTGTGGAGACGGACAGCATGGATCCTGCGCGCAACGCGTACGGGACCCAGGTTTTCCGTCGCGTTGCTTCCTCGAAGCTCGCTGCACCGAGAAGGTGAGGAGCCGATTGGCCAACGGTTGCAATTTACAGGCAAAAACGCGGGCGTGTGCGACCGGGCGGTGACACGGAAAGTAAACTCAGGGTTTGTCCCCGTCTCCCCAATACTTTTCAACTACTCGAAAAACGTCATGTCCTTCGACAAAGTCTCCCCCGGCAAGAACGTCCCCGATGCCTTCAACGTCGTGATCGAAATCCCGATGAATGCCGACCCGATCAAGTACGAAGTCGACAAGGAATCCGGCGCGATCTTCGTGGACCGCTTCATGACGACGGCCATGTACTACCCCGCCAACTACGGCTACGTGCCGCAGACCCTCTCGGGCGACGGCGACCCGGTCGACGTGCTGGTGATCGCGCCGTACCCGCTGCTGCCGGGCGTGGTCGTGCCCTGCCGCCCGCTGGGCATCCTGATGATGGAAGACGAAGCCGGCGTCGACGGCAAGGTCCTGGCCGTGCCCACCGACAAGGTGCTGCCGATCTACAGCCACTGGAAGTCGGTCGACGACGTGAACCCGATGCGCCTGAAGGCCATCAGCCACTTCTTCGAGCACTACAAGGACCTGGAAGCGGGCAAGTGGGTCAAGGTGCTGGGCTGGGAAGGCATCGACGCGGCGAAGAAGGAAGTCGTCGACGGCATCGCCGCGTACAAGAAGTAATTCACTTCGCTCCCTCGAGCTCGAAAGGCGAACGGCGCGGGTCGCGTACGTAGGCGCCTTTCAGTGCCGGTGCGCATTCGGGCCCATCTGTGACCGTGATGCGGTCGGCGGCGAACTGGAAGGTGCGGGTGCAACGCCCGCCTTCCGCCACCCTCAGGTGCTGCCCGGCTTCGAGCACGTTCCTGCCCTGCAGCAGCATGTTGCCGCGCGGGTTGGGGCAGATATAGATCTCCACATCGAGCTGCCCGGCGTCGCCGGGCGTGACATCGAGGAAGCGGCCCTCGTGCGGGCATTTGCCCTGCACGTAGCGGCCCATCCAGTGCAGCAGCGGATGGCTGAGGTAGGCGATGCGTCGCTGGTAGTCTTGGTTCAGGCAATCGACGTTGCCCTTGCACTCGCGGTTGCGCACCGCAATCCAGTCGCGCTGATCGCGCCGCAGGATCGTTCCCCATTGGCCCGCATCGGGCATCTTGAGCTGGCGCTGGTAGAGCGCGGCCAGGGCCTCGTCCTGCCGCGACAGGCCCGGGTCGGCGCAGATGGCTTTTTCGGTGGCGTTGCCGGCCTTGGCGCAATCGAAGCTGGCGGCAGAGGCGAGGCCGGCGCTTGTGAGGCAGAGCGCCGCAAGGGCGAGACGGGTCAAGGGGCGCATGCGGTTTCTCCTCGGAGTCGGGGCTTTTCTGGCCCGGATGCTAGGAGAGGCGCCGCGCGCCGTCGATGTGCCAAACGGACAAGGGCGCTATGCCCTTGGACAGAGGCACGCGCGCTTCAGGCGGCCTTGAACGGGCTGCGCTCGCCCAGGTGGTCCATGTAGTTCTCGATGCCAGCCCCTTCGCGTTCGAGAAAGCGCTCCACCGCATCCGAGAACGCCGGGTGCGCAAGCCAGTGGGCGCTGGTGGTCTTCACCGGCATCAGCGCGCGCGCCATCTTGTGCTCGCCCTGTGCGCCGCCTTCGAAGCGCCGGGCGCCGTGTTCGATGCACCAGGCAAGGGGCTGGTAGTAGCAGGCCTCGAAGTGCAGGCAGTCGACACGCTCCAGCGCGCCCCAGTAGCGGCCGTAGGCGACCAGTGGTGCGTCCGGCTCCGTGGAGAGCGCGATCAGGCTCGTCGCCATGGGCTTGCCGTTGCGCTCGGCGATGAACAGCAGCCAGGCCTCGGGCAACGTATCGGCCATGCGCTGGAAGAAGTCGCGCGTGAGGTAGGGCGGGTTGCCGTGCTCGCGATAGGTGCGCTCGTAGCAGCGGTAGAAGAAATCCCAGTCGACTTGCGAGATGTCCTTGCCGCGCGACCAGCGGAAGCTCACGCCGGCGTCGGCGACCTTGCGGCGCTCCTGGCGGATCTTCTTGCGCTTGTCATGGGCGAGGCTGGCGAGGAAGGCGTCGAAGTCGGGGTAGCCGGGCCGCTCCGGGGTGGAACGCTCCCCCTCGGACAGCGAGGACACGTCGGTGCCGACCGTGGGCGCCACGTTCGTCCAATGGAACTGCACCGTGTTGCGCAGCATCAGCCCGGCTTCGGTGCATGCGGCGATGTCCTCGTCGGCGCCGAACAGCAGGTGCAGAGAAGAAATTTCTTCCTGCTTGCACCACGCAACCAGCGCCTGCACCAGCAGCGTGCGGCTTTGCGCATCGCGCGCCAGGAGACGCGTGCCCGGCACCGGTGTGAACGGCACCGCGACCACGGCCTTGGGGTAGTAGGCGAGCCCGTGCTGCTCATACGCATTGGCCCAGGCCCAGTCGAAGACGTACTCGCCGTAGGAATGGTCCTTGATGTAGACGGGGCAGGCGGCTTCGAGTTGCTTGCCGCGCCACAGCGTGATGAACTGCGCCGCCCATCCGCTCGCAGGGGATGCGCTTTGGCTTTCGTGCAGCGCCGCGAGGTATTCGTGGCGCATGAAAGGCGAGGGCTCGGCCTGCGCGGCGAGCAGCGCGTTCCAGGCTTTCGGGCTCACGTCCGACGGTGACGCCAGAACCCGAATGACATAATCGTTCAAGCCTTTTTCTTCCTTCTGTATGACGCTCAAGCTCGCCATCGCGCAACTCAATTTTGTGGTGGGCGACCTCGCCGGCAATGCAAGAAAGATCGTCGATGCCGCACGCGACGCCCATGCGCAAGGCGCGCGTCTGCTCCTGACGCCCGAACTCTCGATTGCCGGCTACGCAGCGGAGGACCTCTTCCTCCGTCCCGCCTTCACCGAAGCTTGCGATGATGCCGTGAAAGGCATTGCCGCTGCGCTGGCCGACCTCAAAGACATGGTCGTGGTGGTGGGGCATCCGACCGGTGGGAGCCTGCGCAGCCGCTCCGTGGCAGTGCAGATGCGCCACAACGCGGCCAGCGTCATCAAGGAAGGCCGCATCCTCGAGACCTATGCCAAACGCGAGCTGCCGAACTACCAGGTGTTCGACGAGCGCCGGTATTTCACGCCGGGGCAGGGTACCTGCGTGTTCGAGACGGGTGGGGTTTCCGTCGGGCTGCTGATCTGCGAGGACGCCTGGTTCGACCAGCCGGCCGAACTGGCCCGCGAAGCCGGTGCCGAGGTGCTGGCCGTGATCAACGCGTCGCCCTATCACGTGGGCAAGGAGGGCGAGCGTGTCGCGCGCATGGCCGATCGCGCACGCGCCGTGGGGCTGCCGTTGGTCTACGCGCACTTGGTCGGTGGGCAGGACGAAGTGGTGTTCGACGGGGCCTCCTTCGCGCTGCAGGCTGATGGCGTGCTCGCCATGCAGGCCGAGAGCTTCCAGGAGAAATTGGTCTTTGCGCAGTTGGAGCGCGCACCTCAAGATGGCGTCGGCTTCGTGGCCGAGCCCGGCGCGGTGGCAGCCCCGCGCGACGCCGAAGCGCAGTTGTGGGACGCCCTGGTGCTCGGCGTGCGTGACTACGTCGGCAAGAACGGCTTCCCGAGCGCCATCCTGGGGCTCTCGGGCGGTATCGACTCCGCATTGGTGCTCGCGATCGCGGTCGATGCACTCGGCAAGGACAGGGTGCGTGCGGTGATGATGCCTTCGCCTTACACCGCCGACATCAGCTGGATCGATGCGCGAGAGATGGCAAGCCGCCTTGGCGTGCGCTATGACGAGATTTCGATCAAGCACACCTTCGAGTCTTTCAAGGGCGCCTTGGCCGAGGAGTTCAAGGGCCGCCCCGAAGACACGACCGAGGAAAACATCCAGGCCCGCATCCGCGGCACGCTGCTGATGGCCCTGTCGAACAAGTTCGGCTCGATCGTGCTCACCACCGGCAACAAGAGCGAAATGGCCACCGGCTACTGCACGCTCTACGGCGACATGGCGGGTGGTTTCGCGGTCATCAAGGACCTGCTCAAGACCACGGTGTTCGCGCTGGCCCGTTGGCGCAACGCCCATGACCCGTACAGCACCGGCGGCGCGCCGATCCCCGAGCGGATCATCACGCGCCCCCCGAGCGCCGAGCTTCGGCCCGACCAGACCGACCAGGACAGCCTGCCGCCCTACGACATCCTCGATGGAATCCTGGCACGCTACATGCAGGACGACGAGGGCATCGACGAGATCATTGCCGCGGGCTACGAACGCGCGGTGGTCGAACGGGTTGCGCGGCTCATCAAGGTCAATGAATACAAGCGGCGCCAGGCGCCGGTAGGCATCCGGGTCACCCACCGCAGCTTCGGCAAGGATTGGCGTTACCCTATCACCAGCAAATTCAACGAAACCGCCGGAGCACAAAAACCATGAAGCAGATCACCGCCATCGTCAAACCCTTCAAGCTCGAGGACGTGCGCGAAGCCCTGGCCGAAGTGGGCGTCACCGGCCTGACCGTGACCGAGGTCAAGGGCTTCGGCCGACAGAAGGGTCACACCGAGCTCTACCGCGGTGCCGAATACGTGGTCGACTTCCTGCCCAAGATGAAGGTCGAAGTGGTCGTCAACGAGGGCGATGTGGAGCGCTGCATCGAGGCCATCGTCAATTCGGCGCGCACTGGGAAGATCGGCGATGGCAAGATTTTTGTCACCGCCGTCGAACGCATCGTTCGTATCCGTACGGGCGAGGAAAACGAAAACGCCGTCTGAAGCAAGAAAGCCCCGTTGACCGGGGCTTTTTTCTTTCGAGACGGGCGTCAGAGATTTTCCGACAGCCTGTCTTCGCGCGGATGGAGCGGCACTTCGGCGCGCAGTGTGGTGAGCAGTTCGGTGGCGTCGGTGCCGGTGCGGATCAGCGTCATCTGCCAGTCGCCCATGAAGCCTTCCCGCACGCTGTGGGCCAGGAAGCCCAGCAGGCCGTCGTAGTAGCCGGCGGTGTTGAGAATGCCGGTCGGCTTGTCGTGGTAGCCGAGCTGGCGCCAGGTCCAGATCTCGAACAATTCCTCGAAGGTACCGATGCCGCCCGGCAGGGCGATGAAGGCGTCGGCGCGCTCGCCCATCATGGCCTTGCGCTCGTGCATGGTGTCCACCACGTGCAATTCGTCGCAGAGGGGATTGGCCAGTTCCTTGTCGACCAGGGCCTTGGGGATGATGCCGACGACGCGGCCGCCGGCCAGACGGGTGGCTTCGGCCACCGTGCCCATCAGGCCGGTGCGGCCGCCACCGTAGACCAACTGGCCGCCGTGCCGGCCGATCCACTGGCCGACAGCCTTGGCGGCTTCGGAAAACTCGGGGCGCTCGCCGGGGCGCGAGCCGCAATACACACAGATCGAAAATTCAGGATTCATCCCGCCATCATGCCTCGGGATGCGGGCCCGCTCATGACACGAAGCGCGTCCACAACGCCGCTGCCCAGATGCCGCCGCACAGCGTGAGCGAGAGCAGCACCGCGGCGCTGCCCATGTCCTTGGCGCGCTTGGAGAGGTCGTGCCATTCGGGGCCGATGCGGTCGATGGCGGCCTCGACCGCGGTGTTGAGCAGCTCCACGATCATCACCAGGAGCGCGCTGCCGGCGAGCAGTGCCACCTCGACCCAGCTGCGCCCGAGCCAGAAGGCCGCCGGGATCATCACGATCGAGAGGATCGCTTCCTGCCGGAAGGCAGGCTCGCTCCAGCCGGCGCGAAGCCCATGGAGCGAGATCAGCGTGGCATGCCAGACGCGCTCGAAGCCCTTGCGGGCCTTCTGCGGATTGACGGCGGGGTCGGGAAGCTCGGGCAGGGCACTCATCGGCGGCTCATGGGCTTGGAGGTGATGAGCCGCGTACCGGCCCAGGCGTCGTGCCAGAACTGGCGATCGGGGTGAAAACGAGCGAGCACGGCCCAGACGGCGATCCAGCCAAGCAGCAGAACCATCGTTTCGACCACCGGCACGCCCAGCAGGGGATGAAGTGCCAGCGGAGGCAGAAGCCAGACCCAGCTCAGGATGTAGCGCAGGAAGGCGCGCGATTGCGTCAGTGGGCGGCCTTGCCGGTCCACGATGCGGATGTTCCAGGTCTTCATGCCCAGCGTCTGCCCCTTGCACCAGAACCAGACGAAGTACACGCCGAAGACCACGAACAGGTAGGCGAGCAGCAGGGGGCGGCGCGTCTCGTCCATGGCGTTGCGCATCTGGCTGAGGGCGCTGAAAAGCCAGCCGGCCGTCATGGCCACCGCGAACAGCAGCATGCCTTCGTAGAGCCAGCAGGCCATCCGGCGCCACAGGCCGGGCACTGTCGAAGCAGGAGCGCTGGTTGTCTGTGCGTCAGGCAAGGCAGGCTGATCGGGCCCCGAAGCCTCGGGAGAACTGGAAACCATCGAAGCCTTGGTGTCAGGGAGCCGAGGGTGGCTGTTCGGTCGCCGTCGGGATCGGCGATGGCGCCGGGACCTGTGCCTCGGCGGGAACCGGTGGCGATGTGACGTAGACGGGGGCAGGCGCCGCGGCGGGGGCGACGCTCGCTGCGGCAGGCGCCCGCTCCAGCGGCGTCGTCACCAGGATGGTTGCAGGCATGGACGGTGCGGTCGGCGACGGCGCCAGCACGATCCTGGGCGTGTGCTGGCCGGGCGGCGTGACGGCCGGCACCGGCACGAGCTTTTGCGACGAGACGGGACGCACCGGAATGGCCGCGCCGCGCGGCTTGGCCGGTGCGCGTTCGGCGAGCTTGCGCTTTTCTTCCTCGCTCAAGGCCTGGTATTGCTCCCATTTGGCCTTGCGCTCGTCGGCTGGCACGCGCTTGACCTCGGCGAAGTTCAGGCGCGCCTGGGCCCGCTGCTGATTGCTCAGGGCGGTCCACTCGATCATGCGGCTGTGCAGGGTGACTTGATCATCCGCCGACATGTTCGCGAAGTTTCGTGACAGTGCCAGCCACTTGCGTTTTTGCCCGCTGTTCATCGTGGTCCAGTGCGGGACCAGGGGCTTGAGGGCCTGCTGCTGTTCGGCGGTGAGTTCGCTCCAGAGCGGCTTGGTTGCGGGAACTGTCTTGGTGGCGCCGGCTGCCGCGGCACTCGCAACGCCCGCCGGACCGGCCTTGTTGGCCTCGGAGGGCGGCTGGGCGCAGGCGGTCGTCAGGCCGAAGGCTGCGACGGCGAGCGCGCCCGCCCAAACGAATGCGCCCGCCGTGAGCGGGCGCAAAGGGCGGGGGGTGTTCGCGCTGGGTTTGGAGCGGCGTCGCATTCGGTCGGAGAGGGTCAGTCGGAGGCGCCGTCGGCCTTCAGGAATTGGGCGAAGCCCGGGTCGGTGTAGGCGGCGGGAGGCAGGTCGCCGGTGAGGAGGGCGGAGTCGACCTCGGCCAGTTCGCTGGCGCGGTCGTCGTCCTGCATCACGCTGATGGTGATGAGGCCGGCCACGAGTGCGATCAGCGGCACCACAGATCCGATGCGGGTCCACCAGCCACCGCCCAGCGTGAGCGTGCTGCCGGACTGCACCACCTCGGGCGCGGTCCGCAATTGCGGAGCTTGCTTGCGCGCGGCCACGGCCTGCGCGCGTGCAACGCGCAGCCGCTCGCCGATGTCGTGCGACAGTTCCTGGTTGCCGGCGGACAGCCGGGCAGCCAGGCGCTGACCGAACTGATCTTCGGCGGCGGTAGAAGAGGTTGGAACCTTAGTGTTCATAGCGATATTCCCTTGGCCTTGAGCGCCTTGCTCAGAGCGTGAACGGCTCGCGAACAATGGGTTTTGACGCTGCCCTCGGAGCAGCCCATTGCAGCGGCCGTCTCTGCGACGTCCATTTCCTCCCAGTAACGCATCAGGAAAGCCTCGCGTTGACGGCCCGGCAATGCGGCGATCTGTTCCTCGATCTCGTGGAAGACCTGGGCGCGGCGGGTGGTGTCTTCGGCGCTTTCCGTCTCTCTGGAGTCGGTTGGAGAGACGAAGTTCTCCAGAAGGTCGAAATCTCCGTCGTCGTCGACCGAGTCGAAGTCGCTCAGATTCGAGAACAGCGCGCGGCGGGTTTTCTGGCGGCGGAACCAGTCGAGCGTGCAGTTCGACAGGATGCGCTGGAACAGCATCGGCAGCTCGTTGGCCGGCTTGTCGCCATAGTGCTGCGCCAGCTTCATCATGCTGTCCTGCACGATGTCGAGCGCCGCTTCTTCGTCCCGCACGTGATAGACCGAGCGCTTGAAAGCGCGTCGTTCGACGCTTTTCAGGAAGTCGGAGAGTTCTTGTTCAGTGGCCAAGCGAGAGGGGGCGCGCAAAGGCGCGCCGCATGGGAAGGGATGTCTAGCGGACGCTTATGTTTTCCGCCGCGGATTATGCCCCGATGCCTTTACAAGCCACCTGAAGCGAATCTGAACCGCCGGGTAATGTCATAATCCGCGCTGCAAGTCAAAAGGCAAACGGGTCAAGGTCCGGCGGAACATCAGTCCGCTCATGGCCATGGCCTCAAGTCCTGGCGCGACCCCACAAGGGTTGGCAAGGGGCACCCAAGGTTTTTCGTTCCCGAAAAAACACAAAGGTTGATCATGGAAATCTCGAAGGCGGAAATCATTTCCGCAGCAGCCGCGTCCTCAGGCGCCGGCAACCCAACGCAAGAACTCATGGGCGCTGAAGTGCTGATCAAGGCACTGCAGGCCGAAGGCGTCCAGTACGTCTGGGGCTACCCCGGCGGCGCGGTTCTGTACATCTACGACGCGTTCTACAAGCAGGACACCATCCAGCACGTTCTGGTGCGCCACGAGCAGGCAGCCGTGCACGCGGCCGACGGCTATGCGCGCGCCACCGGCGAAGTCGGCGTGGCACTGGTCACCTCGGGCCCCGGCCTGACCAATGCGGTCACCGGCATCGCCACGGCGTACATGGACTCGATCCCGATGGTGATCATCTCGGGCCAGGTACCCACCGCCGCCATCGGCCTGGACGCCTTCCAGGAATGCGACACGGTCGGCATCACCCGTCCCATCGTCAAGCACAACTTCCTCGTCAAGGATCCCAAGGATCTGGCCATGACGATGAAGAAGGCCTTCCACATCGCGCGCAGCGGCCGTCCGGGCCCCGTGGTGGTGGACGTGCCCAAGGACGTTTCCTTCAAGAAGACGCCCTACACAGGCTATCCCGACAAGGTCGAGATGCGCTCGTACAACCCGGTGCGCAAGGGCCACGGCGGGCAGATCCGCAAGGCGCTGCAGTTGTTGCTGGCGGCCAAGCGCCCGTACATCTACACCGGCGGCGGCGTGTTGCTGGGCAATGCCTGCAACGAACTGCGCACGCTGGTCGACATGCTCGGCTACCCGGTCACCAACACGCTGATGGGCCTGGGCGCCTACCCGGCGAGCGACCGCAAGTTCCTCGGCATGCTGGGTATGCACGGCACCATCGAAGCCAACAACGCGATGCAGAACTGCGACGTGCTGTTGGCCGTGGGCGCGCGATTCGACGACCGCGTGATCGGCAATCCCAAGCACTTCGCGACGAACGAACGCAAGATCATCCACGTCGACATCGACCCGTCGAGCATCTCCAAGCGCGTGAAGGTCGACATCCCGATCGTCGGCGACGTGAAGGACGTGCTCACCGAGCTGATCTCGATGATCCGCGAGAGCACCACCAAGCCCGATGCCGGCGCATTGGCCGACTGGTGGAAGACCATCGAGGCCTGGCGTTCGCGCGACTGCCTCAAGTACGACCGCGGCAACAAGGACGTGATCAAGCCGCAGTACGTGGTCGAGACGCTCTGGAACATGACCAAGGACGCCGACGTGTACATCACGTCGGACGTGGGCCAGCACCAGATGTGGGCGGCCCAGTACTACCGCTTCGACGAGCCGCGCCGCTGGATCAATTCCGGCGGCCTGGGCACCATGGGCGTGGGCATTCCCTACGCCATGGGCATCAAGCTCGCCAAGCCCGATTCGGAAGTGTTCACCATCACCGGCGAAGGCTCGGTGCAGATGTGCATCCAGGAACTCTCCACCTGCCTCCAATACAACACGCCGATCAAGATCTGCTCGCTCAACAACCGCTACCTGGGCATGGTGCGCCAGTGGCAGGAGATCGAATACTCCGGCCGCTACAGCCATAGCTACATGGATGCACTGCCGAATTTCGTGAAGCTTGCCGAGGCCTATGGCCACGTGGGCATGCTGATCGAGCGTCCACAAGACGTGGAGCCCGCGCTGCGCGAAGCACGCAAGCTCAAGGACCGCACAGTGTTCATGGACTTCCGCACCGACCCCACCGAGAACGTGTTCCCGATGGTGAAGGCCGGCATGGGCATCACCGAGATGCTGTTGGGTTCCGAAGATCTCTGATCCTCGGCGCATTCGCTTCTAACTCTTTACTGACGAATCTATTGCCCGCCGAGCCCGCGCATTACCGTGCGCGGGGGAGGGCGGCGAAAGCGAAAGCTTCCGCGCAGGCGAAAAGAGGAGTCACGCAAACATGAAACACATCATTGCAGTGCTGCTGGAAAACGAGCCGGGTGCTCTTTCCCGCGTGGTGGGCCTGTTCTCGGCCCGTGGCTACAACATCGAATCGCTGACCGTCGCGCCGACCGAGGACGCAAGCCTCTCGCGCATGACCATCGTCACGACCGGTTCGGACGACGTGATCGAGCAGATCACCAAGCACCTGAACCGCCTGATCGAGGTCGTGAAGGTCGTCGACCTGACCGAAGGCGCCTACACCGAGCGCGAGCTCATGATGGTGAAGGTGCGCGCCGTGGGCAAGGAGCGCGAGGAAATGATGCGCATGGCCGAGATCTTCCGCGGCCGCATCATCGACGTCACCGACAAGAGCTACACCATCGAACTCACCGGCGATCACGGCAAAAACGACGCTTTTTTGGAAGCGATCGACCGTAGCGCTATCCTCGAGACTGTCCGCACCGGTGCCAGCGGCATTGGGCGCGGCGAGCGCATCCTGCGCGTGTAGGGGGTGAAGATCCCCTCAGTTCCACCGTTTCAAATCAACATGAGGAGAAGGTAAATGCAAGACTTGCTGGGTTTCGAGAAGATGGTGACCCCGATCATCATTCGGATTCTGTACTTCCTCGGACTGCTGGGTGTGCTCGCTGCAACGGTCATCTCGTTGTTCCAGGGCCGCATCCTGGCTGCCATCGGTATTCTTGTTTTCGGCGCGATCATGGTTCGCGTCTACAGCGAATTGCTGATCCTGCTGTTCCGCATTCACGACAACCTCGTGTCCATCAACCAGCAAATGAAGGACCGGAATCCCTCCGGCCAACTGTGAGTGAACGCACCCCCGCTTCAGGGGGTGCTCGAGATTAATTAGGAAAGACGCATCATGAAGGTTTACTACGACAAGGACGCCGACCTCAGCCTCATCAAGGGCAAGACGGTCGCAATCATCGGTTACGGGTCGCAAGGTCACGCGCACGCGCAGAACCTGAACGACAGCGGCGTCAAGGTCGTGGTCGGCCTGCGCAAGGGTGGCGCTTCGTGGGACAAGGTCGGCAAGGCCGGCCTGCAGGTCGCTGAAGTGGCCGACGCCGTGAAGTCGGCCGACGTGGTCATGATCCTGCTGCCCGACGAGCAGATCGCCAACGTCTACAAGAACGACGTGGCCCCGCACATCAAGGAAGGCGCCTCGCTCGTCTTCGCGCACGGCTTCAACGTGCACTACGGCTTCGTGCAGCCGCGCGCCGACCTGGACGTGTGGATGGTTGCCCCCAAGGCCCCGGGCCACACCGTGCGCAGCACCTACACGCAAGGCGGCGGCGTGCCCCACCTCGTGGCCGTGCACCAGGACAAGACCGGCAAGGCGCGTGACCTCGCGCTGAGCTACGCCACCGCCAACGGCGGCGGCAAGGCCGGCATCATCGAGACCAACTTCCGCGAAGAAACCGAGACCGACCTGTTCGGCGAACAGGCGGTTCTGTGCGGCGGCACGGTCGAGCTGATCAAGGCTGGTTTCGAAACGCTGGTGGAAGCCGGCTACGCGCCCGAAATGGCGTACTTCGAATGCCTGCACGAGCTCAAGCTGATCGTCGACCTGATCTATGAAGGCGGCATCGCCAACATGAACTACTCGATCTCGAACAACGCCGAATACGGCGAGTACGTCACGGGCCCGCGCATCGTGACCGACGAGACCAAGAAGGTCATGAAGCAAGTGCTCAAGGACATCCAGACCGGCGAATACGCCAAGAGCTTCGTGCTCGAAGCCGCTGCCGGCCAGCCCGCGCTGATCAGCCGCCGTCGCCTGAATTCAGAGCATCAGATCGAAGTCGTCGGCGAAAAGCTGCGCGCCATGATGCCCTGGATCAAGAAGAACAAGCTGGTCGACCAGACCCGCAACTGATCTGCGAACCAGAAAGGGTGCTTCGGCACTCTTTTCCCAAGGGCCACCCGTTGCGGTGGCCCTTTTGTTTGTCGGGGGCGCAGCGCCCCTGAACTACACTGCGAACCATGCGACTCACAGATCAAAATGCTATCGAATGGATAGCTGCTCGCGCAGTGCCCATGAGGGACGGAGGCAATTTCAATGTATGACGACACGCTCCCCGACGATGTGCAGCCGCGCAAGCGTCGCAAGGGCATCTACATCCTGCCGAACCTGTTCACGCTGGCGGCGCTGTTCGGCGGCTTCTACTCGGTCGTGATGGCCATGAACGCGCGCTTCGACCTTGCCGCGCTCGGCGTGTTCGCCGCGATGATCCTCGACAGCCTGGACGGGCGCGTTGCGCGCATGACCAACACGCAAAGCGCGTTCGGCGAGCAGATGGATTCGCTGTCCGACATGGTGTCGTTCGGTGCGGCACCGGCGCTCATCGCTTACGAATGGTCGCTCAAGGGCCTGGGGCGCTGGGGTTGGATCGCAGCCTTCGTGTACTGCGCCTGTGCGGCCCTGCGGCTCGCACGCTTCAACGTGAACACCGGCGTGGTCGACAAGCGCTGGTTCCAGGGGCTGCCATCGCCCGCCGCAGCGGCGCTCGTGGCGGGCTTTATCTGGCTCGTGAACGAATGGGGCAAGCGCGGCGGCGAGGTGCTGTACCTCTCGTGGACGCAGATCACCTGGGTCACCTTCGCGTTCACGCTGTATGCCGGCCTCAGCATGGTCACCAATGCGCCGTTCTACAGCTTCAAGGACGTGCAGATGAAGAAGAGCGTGCCGTTCGTGGTGATCGTGCTCATCGCGCTCGGCATCGCCGTCATCAACATCCATCCGCCGACGGTGCTGTTCGGCCTCTTCGTGGCTTACGGTTTGAGTGGCTACGTGGTCTACGCGTGGCGCAAGGCCAAGGGCCAGCCGGCCAGCGTGATCAGCACCTCGACCGAGGAGCCCGACGAGCGGGGCTTGCATAACTGAATGTGGCTTGTGCTACATTCGCAACCCTCATGACCAAGATTTCGCTGCTGGCCCTACTAGCCCTCCCTCACGGGCGGAGACGGTAGCGCACGCGCAAATCCCTCACCACGGCCCGTTCGCACCAGCAACGGGCCGTTTGTTTTTGGGGTTGCTGGTTGATTACCAACCATCACAGAGAAATCGACATGCTCAAGCAACCTCAAGCCAAATACCGCGCATTCGCCCCGATCGGCCTCAAGGACCGCACCTGGCCCGATGCCGTGCTGACCAAGGCCCCGATCTGGCTGTCGACCGACCTGCGCGATGGCAACCAGGCCCTGGTCGAGCCCATGGACATCGCGCGCAAGATGCGCATGTTCGAGACGCTCGTGGCCATCGGCTTCAAGGAAATCGAAGTCGGCTTTCCCTCCGCGTCGCAGGTCGAATTCGACTTCGTGCGCAAGCTCATCGAGGAAGACCGCATTCCCGACGACGTGACGATCCAGGTGCTGACGCAGGCACGTGACCACCTCATCGCCCGCACCTTCGAATCGCTGCAAGGCGCCCCGCGCGCTATCGTTCACCTCTACAACGCCGTCGCCCCGGTGATGCGCCGCGTGGTGCTCGGCATGGACGAAGACCAGATCGTCGAACTCGCCAGCAGCCACGCGCGCATGTTCAACGACTTCGCCGCGAAGCAGCCGAGCACGAAGTGGACCTTCCAGTACTCGCCCGAAATGTTCTCGGGCACCGACGTCGTGTTCTCCAAGCGCGTGGTCGATGCGGTCACCGAAGTCTGGGCGCCGACGCCCGGGCGCAAGTGCATCGTCAACCTGCCCACGACGGTCGAGCATTCCACGCCGAACATCTTCGCGGACATGATCGAATGGATGCACCGCAACTTGGCGCGCCGTGATTCCATCGTGCTGTGCGTGCACCCGCACAACGACCGCGGCACCGGCACCGCTGCCGGCGAACTGGCCTTGATGGCGGGCGCCGAGCGCATCGAAGGCTGCCTTTTCGGCAATGGCGAGCGCACCGGGAATCTCGATCTCGTGAATGTCGCGCTCAACCTCTACACGCAGGGCGTATCGCCCGAGCTGGACTTCTCGAACATCGACGAGATCCGCGCGACGGTCGAGCACTGCAACCAGATCCCCGTGCATGCGCGCCATCCCTATGTCGGCGACCTCGTCTACACCTCGTTCTCCGGCTCGCACCAGGACGCGATCAAGAAGGCCTTCGCCGCGCGCAAGGAAGGCGACATCTGGGACATGCCCTACCTTCCCATCGACCCGAAGGACGTGGGCCGCAGCTACGAGGCCGTGATCCGCGTGAACAGCCAATCGGGCAAGGGCGGCATGGCCTACCTGCTCGAGAGCGAGTACGGCCTCGAGATGCCGCGCCGCCTGCAGATGGAATTCATGCAGACCGTGCAGAAGGTGATGGACGTCGCCGGCAAGGAACTCACCGCTGCCGACCTCTGGCAGCTTTTCGTGAGCGAGTACGGCATCGAGACCGCGCAGTCGTTGCAGCACCGCGTGATCGAGGAAGAAGGCGAGGGCGCCAACGCCTCCGTCGTCCTGCGCGGCGACCTGCCATGGGACGGTGAAACCCGCGCCATCGAAGGTCGCGGCAACGGTCCGATCGACGCGTTCACCCAAGCACTGAGCAAGGCCACGGGCCACACAGTGCGCGTGATGGACTACCACCAGCACGCCATCGGCGCCGGTGCCGATGCGAAGTCGGTGGCCTACCTGGAACTGCGCGTGGACGAGAGCCAGACGCTGTTCGGCGTCGGCATCGACGCCAACGTGATCACGGCGTCGCTGAAGGCCATCGTCTCGGGCGTGCAGCGGGCGCGGAGCCGGGGCGCGCACAGCGCACAATCGGCGGTTGAAGTCGCCTGAAGGCATGACCCCCACGCTCTCGCACTGCGTGTCGTCGCTGCCCCCCGAGGGGGCCGCTGGCCGCCTTGGGAGCGGCCCGGCGTCGGCCTGATCGATGGCTGAATAAACCCAAGGAGATTCACGATGGCTGACCAACTCATAATTTTCGACACCACCTTGCGCGACGGCGAGCAATCGCCCGGCGCCTCCATGACGCGCGACGAGAAGATGCGCATCGCCAAGCAGCTTGAACGGCTCAAGGTCGACATCATCGAAGCCGGTTTCCCGGCCAGCTCGAACGGCGACTTCGAAGCGGTCAAGGCGATTGCCAACGCGATCAAGGATTCGACCGTGTGCGGCCTGTCGCGCGCCAACGACCGCGACATTTCGCGTGCAGCAGAAGCGCTCAAGGGCGCAGCGCGCGGCCGCATCCACACCTTCATCGCGACCTCGCCGCTGCACATGGAAAAGAAGCTGCGCATGTCGCCCGACGAGGTGCACGAGCAGGCGAAGCTCGCCGTGCGTTTTGCGCGCAACCTCGTGAGCGACGTGGAGTTCAGCCCCGAAGACGGCTATCGCAGCGACCCGGACTTCCTGTGCCGCGTGCTCGAAACCGTGATCAACGAAGGTGCCACCACCATCAACGTGCCCGACACCGTCGGCTACGCCATCCCCGAGCTCTACGGCAACTTCATCAAGATGCTGCGCGAGCGCGTTCCCAACAGCGACAAGGCGATCTGGTCGGTGCATTGCCACAACGACCTCGGCATGGCCGTGGCCAACTCGCTGGCCGGCGTGAAGATCGGCGGCGCGCGCCAGGTGGAGTGCACGATCAACGGGTTGGGCGAGCGCGCGGGCAACTGCTCGCTCGAAGAAGTCGTGATGGCGGTGAAGACCCGCCGCGACTACTTCGGGCTTGACCTGAACATCGACACCCAGCACATCCTGGCCGCGAGCCGCATGGTGAGCCAGACCACCGGCTTCGTGGTGCAGCCCAACAAGGCCGTGGTGGGCGCCAACGCCTTCGCGCACGCTTCGGGCATTCACCAGGACGGCGTGCTCAAGGCGCGCGACACCTACGAGATCATGCGGGCCGAGGACGTGGGCTGGGCCGCCAACAAGATCGTGCTGGGCAAGCTCAGCGGCCGCAATGCGTTCAAGCAGCGGCTGCAGGAGCTGGGTGTGACGATGAGCAGCGAGGCCGACATCAACGCCGCCTTCCTGCGCTTCAAGGAACTGGCCGATCGCAAGTCCGAAATTTTTGACGAGGACATCCTCGCGCTCGTCAGCGCGGAAGAGCTGTCGAACGTTGACGAACAGTTTGCATTTGTCTCTCTCTCCCAGCACAGCGAAACCGGCGAGCGCCCCCAGGCGAAGGTCGTCTTCACCGTCCAGGGCGAGGAAGTGACCGGAGAATCCGACGGCAATGGCCCGGTTGATGCTTCCCTGAAAGCCATCGAATCGCACGTCAAGAGCGGCGCCGAGATGGTTCTTTACTCGGTGAACGCGATCAGCGGCTCGACAGAGAGCCAAGGTGAAGTTACAGTTCGGTTACAAAACGCAGGGCGGGTGGTCAACGGTGTGGGTGCAGACCCGGACATCGTGGTCGCCTCGGCAAAGGCTTATTTGAGTGCTCTCAATAAGTTACAGAGCCAAGCTGAGAGAGTTGCAGCGCAAGGTTAGGTTTTCAGGCGTTCCTTGGTATTCGAATGAAGAAAAGGATGCAAGTAACTGATATTGCGTGTCTTTTTTGAATTCGATACACTGCGGTCCTCGTTTGTCGCCGCTGGAGATTTATTAATGCCTGAAGCCCGTCTCCGCCGAGTTTCCAGCCAGCGGTTCCTACCCGCATTCAAATTCATCGCCGTGGCGCTCTGCGCCACGGCGTTTTTGCTGCCCGGCGCCCAGGCCGCGAAGAAAGAAAAGCCCGCCGCCACCAAGACCGCCGTCGCCAAGAAGGCGAAGGGGCCAGTGCCGGTCGAAGTCAAGCGCAATGCGTCTTCCGGCAAGACCGCCGTGGTCGCCAAGCGCGGCGGCCGCGCCGAGCGCAGCGAAAAGGTCGAGAAGGTCGTTCGCGGTGGCCGCAACGTGGTGGCCACGATCCGCAAGAAGAACGGCAAAACCGTGGTGGCCGTCCAGCGCCGTTCGGTGGTGCGTGTCGAGGCGCCTCCTCGCCAGTCCTTCGGCCAGATGGCCGGCCTGCATGGCACCGACGACGCACTCGACCTGAAGTCGAGCGTCGCCCTCGTGATCGACCAGGACACGCACGAAGTGCTGTTCAGCAAGAACGACCACGCTGTGCTGCCGATCGCGTCGCTCACCAAGCTGATGACGGGCCTGCTCATCAGCGAAGCCCATCTGCCTAACGATGAGCTGATCACCATCACCCAGGACGATGTCGACACCGAAAAGGGCAGCCGCTCGCGCCTGACCATCGGCACGACGCTCTCGCGCGGCGAACTGCTGCATCTGGCCCTGATGTCGAGCGAAAACCGTGCGGCGCACGCGCTGGGCCGCACCTACCCGGGCGGCCTCACGACCTTTGTGAGCATCATGAATGCCAAGGCGAAGATGCTCGGCATGAAGGACACGCGCTACGTGGAGCCCACGGGCCTCTCGAGCCGCAACCAGTCGAGCGCGCAGGACCTGGCGCTGCTGGTCAACGCCGCTTATGCCGACGCCACGGTGCGCTCGCTGTCCACGTCGCCTGAGTACCAGGTCGAGGTCGGCAACCGCGTGCTGCAGTTCAACACCACCAACCGCCTCGTGAAAAGCCCCGATTGGGAAATCGGCGTGCAGAAGACGGGCTTCATCAACGAAGCCGGCCAGTGCCTCGTGATGCAGGCCAAGGTGGCCGGCCGCAAGCTGATCATGGTGTTCCTGGATTCGGCCGGCAAGTTCAGCCGCATCGCCGATGCAGAGCGCGTTCGCCGTTGGGTCGAGGCGACGCATGCCGTGCCAGGTTCGCCGGCAGCCTCGCGCAATGTGAGCTACCAGATCGCCGGCTGAGCAGCAGCGGTGCCGCGATAGCGGTGGACAAAAAGAAAAGCGGGCCAAGGCCCGCTTTGTCTTTTGGCGCCCCGCAAAGGGGGTCAGGCGCTTGCTGAAGGCGCGTTGGCGGCCGGGGAGGGGGGCGTTGCGGCCACGCCATCCTTGAACCCCAGCGCGCCCGAGATTTCATTGGCCGTTGCCTGCAGCTTGGGCAGCCAGCCCTCGTCCAGCCGGTCGGCCGGCGCCGAGATCGACAGGCCTGCCACCAGCTTGCCCTGGTCGTCGTAGATGCCGGCGGCCATGCAGCGCACGCCCAGTTCCAGTTCTTCGTTGTCGCGGGCAATGCCGTACTGGCGCGCCTTCGACAGCTCGCGCTCGAGCGCGGGCAACTGCGTGATGCTGTTGCGGGTGTGGCCCGCTAGGCCCGTCCGGGTGGCGTAGCTGCGCACCCGCGCTGGGTCGTCGGCTGCCAGGAAGAGCTTGCCGGTCGAGGTGAGATGCAATGCCGCGCGTCCACCGATGGCGCGTACCACCTGCATGCCCGAGCGTTCGCTGTACGAGCGCTCGATGTAGACGATCTCGTCGCCCTGGCGCATGCTGAGGTTCACCGGCTGCTGCGTGAGCTTGTGCAGCTCGCGCATGGGGCCCAGCGCGGCATCGCGCACGTTGAGCCGTCCCTTCACCAGGTTGCCCAACTCCAGCAGGCGCATGCCCAGCCGGTAGCTGCCCGCCTCGGGCCGGTCGACAAAACGACCGACTGCCAGGTCGTTGAGGATGCGGTGCGTGGTCGAAGGATGGAGCCCGGTCTTCTCGCTGATTTCCTTCAGCGAGATGGCCTCCTCGCGGGACGCCAGGACGTCGATGAGCGAAAACATGCGCTCGATCACCTGGATCACGGGAACGGCAGGAACGTCGGATTGGTTTTTTCTCATGGCGCTGGGCGGTGATGACCGAGCGCCATTTTACCTTGTGAAATCACCGGATGGCTGCCAATGTCCATCCACCAGCACTTCATGCGGGGAGAAACGCGCCTTGTAGTGCATCTTGGGGCTGCGTTCGATCCAGTAGCCGAGGTAGACGTGCGGCAGGCCCAGCTTGCGCGCCTGTTCGATCTGCCAGAGCACGCTGTAGGTGCCGTAGCCTGCGCTCGTATCGGGCTCGTAGAACGTGTAGACCGCCGAGATGCCATCGTTCAGCACGTCGAGGATCGACACCATCTTGAGCGCGCCTGCGCTGCCATCGGCCAGCGTCTCGCGGAACTCGACCAGCCGCGAATTGACCCGGCTCTGCAGCAGGAACTGGGTGTACTGGTCGATGCTGTCGTGGTCCATGCCACCACCCGCGTGGCGGCCGTTCTGATAGCGCAGGTAGAGCTGGTAGTGCTCGGGCACGAAGCAGAGCTTGAGCACGCGGGCCTGCAGGTTGGCATGCTGTTTGGCGGCCCGCCGCTGGCTGCGCGTGGGCTGGAAGCTGTTGGCCAGCACCCGCAGCGGAATGCAGGCGCGGCAGCCGTCGCAGTAGGGCCGGTAGGTGAACATGCCGCTGCGCCGGAACCCGCTGAGCACGAGGTCGGAGTAGGCGTCGTTGTGGATCAGGTGGCTGGGCGTGGCCACCTGCGACCGGGCCTGACGATCCGGCAGGTAGCTGCAGGGATAGGGCGCCGTCGCATAGAACTGCAGCGTGTGAAGCGGGAGATCCTTGAGGTGCGTCACGTCGGTGAAAGAGGTCGCGCGGAAAGGAGTTCGGCCCAGTATACGGGCTCGAATTGCCACTGTGGCCCCTCCTGTTCCCGGGCCTTGGCCACGTGGGCGACGAAGCGCTTGCGCGGCATCTCGCGGGCGCCGAGGCTGGCGAGGTGGGCGGTGTTCTGCTGGCAATCGATCATCTGCACGCCGGCGCACCGGCACAGGCTCACCAGCGCGGCGAGCGCGATCTTCGAGGCGTCCGGCCGGCGGGTGAACATCGACTCGCCGAACACCGCGCGGCCGAGCGCCACGCAGTAGAGGCCGCCCGCGAGCTCGCCGTCGATCCAGGTTTCGACGCTGTGCGCATGGCCTGCCGCGTGCAATTGCGTATAGGCCTCCACCATGTCCGGCACGATCCACGTGCCCGACTGACCCACGCGCGGGGAGAGCGAACAGGCCTTGATGACCGCCGCGAAATCGTGGTCGATGCGCACCTCGCAGCCGGGCGTTTCCGCGAAATGGAACAGGGTCTTGCGAAGCGACCGGTGCAGCTTGAACTCGGCCACCTGCAGCACCATGCGAGGGTCGGGGCTCCACCAAAGGATCGGCTGGTCGTCGCTGAACCACGGGAAGACGCAATGGCTGTAGGCCTGCACGAGCGTATCGACATCGAGCGCGCCGCCCGCCGCAAGAAGGCCCGGCACGGGGTCGGCCATGCCCCATGCCGAGGCCGGGTCGGGCAGGGTGTCTCCGGGTTCGAGCCAGGGCAGTTGTCGCATGGCCGTAGGTATACACGGCTTCGCCCGCATCCCCTGTGGGATGAGGGAAAATGGCGCCCCGGCCGCCGGGTGTCGCAAACGATTGCGGTCCATGCGCCACAGGCTGCCGTCGTAGCGGACAAGAACCCCCGAAGCCCATATAGTGCTGCTTCTATTTGCCCCCCATAAAGCGGATCCAGTGGGCCAGCGTTGCCCACCGGGGATCAGCACAAGAGGACCACGTTGACCACTGAACCCAACCCCACCCGCTTTGGCAGCGGCCAGGCGGTGCGCCGCCTCGAGGACGAAAGCCTGCTGGCAGGCGCCGGACGCTACACAGACGACGTCACGCTCCCCGATCAGGCGCATCTCGTTTTCCTTCGCTCTCCCTATCCGCACGCACGCATCGTTTCCATCGACACGAGCACGGCCGCTGCCATGCCCGGCGTGCTGCGCGTCATCACCGGCGCCGAGCTGGTGGCCGCGGGGGTCAAGCCGATGCCGGGTGCCGCCGGGTTCAAGCGTGCCGATGGCAGCGACAGCGCCAGTCCGCCGCGCCATGCCATGGCGAACGAACGCACGCGCTTCGTGGGCGAGGCGGTGGCCGCCGTGATTGCCGACACGGTCCAGCAGGCGCGCGACGCCGCGGAGGCCGTGATGGTCGACTACGAAGACCTGCCGATGGTGGTCGATCTCGCCAGCGCCACCGCCGATGGCGCGCCGCAGCTGTGCGAAGAGGCCACCGGCAACATCGCCGCCGAAATGCGGCACGGCAACAGCGAGGCCGCGACCGCCGCCTTCGCCAAGGCCAGCCATGTGGTTGCGCTCGACGTCATCAACCAGCGCGTGGTCGCGCTCACCATTGAGCCGCGCTCGGTGCTCGCCGTGCATGACGCCAAGACCGATCGCCTCACGATCCGCATGAGCACGCAGATGCCTTCGGGCGTGCGCGATTCCGTGTGCGCGGCCATCGGCCTTGCCAAGGAAAAGGTGCGCGTGGTGGTGGGCGATGTGGGTGGCGGTTTCGGCATGAAGACCGGCGCCTATCCCGAAGACATCGCGGTCGCCTTTGCCGCGCTGCAGGTGAAGCGTCCCGTGAAGTGGGTGGCCGACCGCAGCGAAGAATTCTTGTCGAGCGCGCATGGCCGCGACATCGAGGCGCGGGCCGAACTCGCGCTCGATGCCGAGGGAAAGATCCTCGCGCTGCGCATCAAGACGCTCGCCAACGTGGGCGCCTACGCCACGGGCACGGGCGTCGCGATCCAGCTGCTCATCGGCCCCTGGGTGCAGACCAGCGTCTATGACATCCAGACCATCGACTTCCATTTCAAGGCGGTGCTCACCAACACCGCGCCCACCGGCGCCTACCGCGGCGCGGGCCGGCCCGAGGCCATCTTCACCATCGAGCGCCTGATGGACGAGGCCGCGCGCCAGACCGGCATCGACCGCATCATCCTGCGCCGGATGAACTTCATCCAGCCCGACCAGATGCCCTACAAGAACCCGATGGCGCAGGTCTACGACACCGGCAACTTCGAGTCGGTGATGGACCAGGCGCTCACGCTGGCCGACTGGCAGGGCTTCGAGGGCCGTGCCGCCGAGTCCGCGAAGAACGGCAAGCACCGGGGCCTGGGCATCGCCACCTTTCTCGAATGGACCGGCGGCAACGTGTTCGAAGAACGCGTCACGGTGTCGGTGCAGGCCGATGGGGTCATCGAGGTGTTCTCCGCCGTCAACGCCATGGGGCAGGGCATCGCCACCTCGCTCGCGCAACTCGCGGTCGATGCCTTCGGCGTGCCCATCGAGAAGGTGCGCGTCGTGCTCGGCGACACCGACCGCGGCGACGGCTTCGGCAGCGCAGGTTCCCGCTCGCTCTTCACCGGCGGTTCGGCCGTGCGCATCGGCGCGGAGCGCACCATCGACAAGGCCCGCGAACTCGCGGCGCAGGAGTTCGAGGCCGCCATCGACGACATCATCTACAGCCGCGGCAGCTTCTCGGTGGCCGGCACCGACCTGGAGCTCGACCTCTTCACGCTCGCGGGCAAGCAGCCCGAGCGCGAGATCTTCGTGGACTCCACCAGCACCGTGGCCGGCCCGACCTGGCCCAACGGCTGCCACATCTGCGAAATCGAGCTCGATCCGCCCACCGGCGAAATCAGCGTGGTCGCCTACAGCTCGGTCAACGACGTGGGCCGCGTGATCAATCCGATGATCGTGCGCGGCCAGCTCGAAGGCGGCGCGGTGCAGGGCATCGGGCAGGCACTGTACGAGCAGGTGGTGTACGACCACGAAACCGGCCAGCCCGTGACCGGCAGCCTGATGGACTACGCCGCGCCGCGCGCCGACATCGTCGACACCATGTTCCACATGGAGATGGACGAATCGACGCCCTGCACCAACAACCCGCTGGGCGTGAAGGGCGTGGGCGAGCTGGGCACCATCGGCGCCACGCCGGCCATCGTGAATGCGGTGGCCGATGCCTTTGCGCGCAACGGGCTCGCATCGACTGCGCCGCGCCTGCATATGCCGCTGTCCCCTTCGCGGGTATGGGCGGCCATGCACACTGTGGACTGAGCCCCACCACACGGGTGTTCGAGGGGCACATCCCACATGCGCATCACCACCGAACTGCAGACCGACCCGATCCGCGTATCCAGCTACCGCTGCGACGCGGGTCCCGGCGCGCCGTCGTTCACCGAGATGCACGAGGACTACTCGGTCTCGTATGTGCGCAAGGGCAGCTTCGGCTACCGCACACGCGGCAATGCGTATGAGCTGGTGGCCGGTTCGGTGTTGGTGGGTTGCCCGGGCGACGAGTACGTCTGCACCCACGACCACCACATCTGCGGCGACGAGTGCCTGGCATTCCACCTCTCGCCCGGCTTCGTCGACCTCGTCGGCGGCGACAAGCAGACCTGGCGCACGGCGGGACTCCCACCATTGCCCGAACTCATGGTGCTCGGCGAACTTGCGCAAGTCGCGGCCGAAGGCGAGAGCGACATCGGCCTCGATGAGCTGGGCATGTGGTTCGCCAGCCGCTTCGTCGAGGTGGTCGGCGGCCGCGGCAAGCCGCCGTCGCTGCAGTCCGCTGCGCCGCGTGACAGGCGCCGTGCCGTCGATGCCGCGATGTGGATCGACGCCAACTCGCACGACGACATCGGCCTAGAAGGCGCGGCCTCCGAAGCCGGCCTGAGTTCCTTCCATTTCCTGCGCCTGTTCTCGCAGGTGCTCGGCGTCACGCCGCACCAGTACCTGGTCCGCTCCCGCTTGCGCCACGCGGCGCGCCTGCTGGCGGACGACGACCGGCCTGTCACCGACGTGGCCTTCGATGTGGGCTTTGCCGACCTCAGCAACTTCACTCGCACCTTTCACCGCGCGGCCGGCGTGTCGCCTCGGGGTTTCCGGCAGGCCGCCAAGGGCGACCGCAAGATTCTCCAAGACCGCATGGCGGCCCTGCTCAATGATGACCGCCTGGTTCATTCATCAAGCAGGAAGTCATCGCCATGTACGACCACATCGGACTGAAAGTCAAAGACCTCGCCGCGAGCCGACGCTTCTACGAAGCCGCACTCGCACCGCTCGGCCACGTACTGGGCAGCCACGACGACAGCTATGCCGGCATCGGCCCGGCCGACGCGCCCGCCCTGTGGCTGTACGCGGCCAAGGGCGCGAAGGGACCGGGCACACACCTCGCGTTCCGCGCACCCGATCACAAGGCCGTCGCGGCCTTCCACGAGGCGGGCCTGAAGGCCGGTGGCACCGACAACGGCGGCGCCGGTCCGCGCGGCGACTACAGCCCGACCTACTACGCGGCCTTCCTGATCGACCCCGACGGCAACAACGTCGAGGCGGTCTGTCCCTGAGGCGCGAAAAGGAAAAAGCACCATGGCCACGATCTACAAGGAATTCACCGTCGAAGCCGACGCGGCGCAGGTGTGGGATGCGCTGCGCGACTTCGGCGCCGTGCACACACGCCTCGCACCCGGCTTCCTCACGGACTGCAAGCTGGACGGGCAGGGCGCCCGCATCGTGAGCTTTGCCAACGGGCTCGTCGCGCGCGAACTGCTGGTGGGCATCGACGAGGCGAACCGCCGCCTCGCCTACACCGTCACCGATGGCAAGGCCAGCCACCACCAGGCTTCGGCCCAGGTGTTCGCGCTCGGCGAAGGGCGCTCGCGCTTCGTGTGGATCACCGACGTGCTGCCCGACGAGTTCGCCGCCTACGTCGAGCCGATGATGATGAAGGGCGGCGAGGCGATGAAGAAGACGCTGGAGACACAACGCTGATGGGCAGTTCACCCGCTTCGAGCGAGATCCACGCCGTCGTCCGGCGGTATGCAGACGCCTGGGCAGCCAACGACCTGAAGGCCATCTTCGACTGCTACCACGACGAGGTCGTCTTCCACTATTTCGGCCGGAGCCCGCTCGCGGGCACGCACCGCGGCAAGGCGGCTTGCTTCGCCGTGCTCAAGGAGGTGAAGGAGAAGACCAACCGCCGGCTGATCGCGATTCGCGACGTGCTGGCCGGCGAGCACTTCGGGCTCATCGTCGCCATCGAGCAGTTCGCGCATGAAGGCCAAGCCTTCGAACTGGAGCGCCTGCTGCGCTACGCGGTGAAGGACGGCAAGCTCTCCGAGTGCTGGGTCTACGACGAAGACCAGCGGCGGGTCGACGAGGTGCTGAGCCCCGTCGCTCAGAAATCCTCGAGCGGCAGCCCCACGTAGTTTTCCGCCAGCGCGGTGGAGGCTGCGTGCGAATGCACGAGGTAGTCGAGCTCGGCTTCCTGGATCTTCTGGCCGAAGGCGCCCGTCTCGGGAAAGCGGTGCATCAGCGAGGTGAACCACCACGAGAAGCGCTCGGCCTTCCACACGCGGCGCAGGCACAGGTCCGAATAGCGATCGAGTGCCGAAGCCGACTTCTCGCCATAGAAGATCTCGAACGCACGCGAGAGATAACCCACGTCGGCCGTCGCGAGGTTCAGCCCCTTGGCACCGGTCGGCGGCACGATGTGCGCCGCGTCGCCCGCGAGAAAGAGCGCGCCGAAGCGCATCGGCTCGGCAACGAAGCTGCGCAGCGGCGCGATGCTTTTCTCCAGCGACGGGCCGGTCACCAGCCGCTCGCGGGCCTCGGGGTCGAGGCGTGCGCGCAGCTCGTTCCAGAAGGCCTCGTCGCTCCAGTTCTCGACACGCTCTTCGGTCGGCACCTGCACGTAGTAGCGCGAGCGCGTGGCGCTGCGCATGCTGCACAGCGCGAAGCCGCGCTCGGTGTTCGCGTAGATGAGTTCGTGCGATACCGGTGGCACATCGGCCAGCACGCCGAGCCAGCCGAAGGGGTAGACCTTCTCGTAGGTCTGGATCGCATCGGCCGGCACGCTCGCGCGGCTCACGCCGTGGTAGCCGTCGCAGCCGGCGATGAAGTCGCATTCGATCTCGTGCGTCTGGCCGTCCTTCTCGTAGCGCACGCGCGGCTTGGCCGAATCGAAGTCGTGCAGGCTGACGTTCGCTGCGCTGTAGACGGTCGTGAGGCCTTCGGCGGTGCGCGCTTCCATGAGGTCACGCGTCACTTCGGTCTGGCCATACACCGTGACCTGCTTGCCGCCGGTGAGGCCGTGCATGTCGATGCGATGCCGCGCACCCTTGAACAGCAACTCGATGCCTTCGTGCGGCAGCCCTTCGGTGCGGGCACGCGCATCGACGCCGGCGCGTGCCAGCAAATCCATCGTCACCTGCTCGAGCACCCCGGCGCGGATGCGGCCGAGCACGTAGTCGCCGCTCTGGCGTTCGACGATGACGTTGTCGATGCCGGCCTTGAAAAGCAGTTGACCGAGCAGAAGGCCGGCAGGGCCCGCGCCGATGATCGCGACCTGGGTGCGCATGTTCGTGTCTCCGAGAGGTGTTTCGCCGAGCGTAGGGCGCGGCCGGCCGCCTGGTTCACGGCATTGCGAGGCACTGTGCGATCATGCGAACGCGTGCGCGATCATCGCGCAACACTTCAAGTTGAGACCCGAATGACCATCGCCAAGGCCGATTTCATCGAGGGCATCGCCAAGGGAATGGCGGTGCTCGAAAGCTTCGACACCGAGCGCCAGCGCCTCAATGCCACGCTGGCTGCGGAACGCGCCGGCCTCACGCGCGCCGCCGCCCGCCGCCACCTGCTCACGCTCGCCCACTTGGGCTACCTGGAGACCGACGGCAGCTATTTCTGGATGGCGCCCAAGGTGCTGCGTTTCTCGGGCAGCTACCTTGCCTCGTCGCGCCTGCCGCGTGCGCTGCAGCCCACGCTCAACCGCCTCGCGGCGCAGACCGGTGAATCGTTCTCCGCCGTGGTGCTCGATGGCGAGGAGGTGGTCATCGTCGCGCGCAGCGGCAGCTACGGCACGCCGACGCGCGTGCTGGCCTACGGCCTGCACCTGGGCGCGCGGCTGCCGGCGCATGCGACCTCCACCGGCCGCGTGCTGCTCGCGGCCATGGCCTCCACCCAGCTCACGCAATGGCTCAAGGGCCGGCATCTCGCGCGACTGACGCCGCACACCGTCACGCAGGCACGGGGCCTGCGCCAGCTGATTGCCCGCACGCGCAAGGACGACTATTGTTTTGCCAGCGAGGAGCACGAACTCGGCGTGCAGGCGCTCGCGGTGCCGCTGCGCGACATGCAGGGCCACACGGTGGCTGCGCTCAATGTGGTGCTGTCGGGCACGCGCTACCAGGAAGAAGCGCTGCAACGCGAGATGCTGCCGCTGCTGTTCGAAGCGGCGCGCGAAGTCCGCTCGTTGCTCTGAACTGAACTTCGCCAAGGCCGCTGCCTCGAATCCTGCAGACCGTAGAACGGAATACAACCATGCGACTCCTGCTTCTCGAAGACGACGTGATGATCGGCGAGGCCGTGCTCGACCTGCTGCGCGCCGAGCAATACGCGGTGGACTGGGTGAAAGACGGCGAGGCCGCCGAGTCGGCCCTGCGCACCCAGCAGTACGACCTGGTGCTGCTCGACCTGGGCGTGCCGCGCCGCGATGGCCTCGAAGTGCTGCGCAGCCTGCGCGCCCGCAAGCAGCGCATGCCGGTGCTGATCGCCACCGCGCGCGACTCGGTGCAGCAGCGCATCGAAGGGCTCGATGCCGGCGCCGACGACTACGTGCTCAAGCCCTACGACCTCGACGAACTGCTGGCCCGCATCCGCGCCTTGCTGCGCCGCGCGGCCGGGCGCGCCGAGCCGGTGTACGAGCACATGGGCGTGAGCATCAACCCCGCCACGCGCGAAGTCACGGTGGCCGGCCAGCCGGTGGTGCTGTCGGCGCGCGAATGGGCGGTACTCGAGCCGCTGCTGGCGCGGCCGGGCATGGTGCTCTCGCGCGCCCAGCTCGAGGAAAAGCTCTACAGCTGGAAGGACGAGATCAGCAGCAACGCGGTCGAGGTCTATGTGCACGGCCTTCGGAAAAAGTTGGGCGCTGAATTCATCCGCAACGTGCGTGGAGTGGGCTACATGGTGCCGAAGGTATGACGCGGAGCCTGACCGGATCGCTGCGCGCGCGCCTGCTGTGGTTCCTGCTCGCCGCCATCGTGCTGGCCGCGGGCGCGCAGGCGCTTGTCGCCTACCGCACGGTGCTGCACGAGGCCGACGACATCTTCGACTACCACATGCAGCAGATGGCGATGTCGCTGCGCTCGGGCCTGCCGCCCAGCGCGGCGGTCGGCGGCATCGGCGGCGGCGAGCAGAACTTCGACTTCGTGGTGCAGGTGTGGACCACCGATGGCGTGCGCGTCTTCGAATCCGCCGACCAGGCGGCGCTGCCGCAGCTCGCGGTGCTGGGCTTTGCCGACGTGCGTGCGCGCGGCACCACCTACCGCGTGTTCTCTATGCAGACGCGTGGCCTCGTGATCCAGGTGGCGCAGGACATGGCGGCGCGGCGCAGCATGGCCGGCACGCTGGCGCTGCGCACCATCGCGCCGGTGGCGCTGATGGCGCCGCTCCTGATGCTGGTCGTGTGGTGGGTGGTGAGCCGTTCGCTCGCGCCGGTGGCCCGCGTGAGAAAGCAGGTGGCCTCGCGCCAGGCCGACGATCTTTCTCCGGTGAGCGAAGAGGGCCTGCCCGAAGAGGTGCGCCCGCTGGTGCAGGAACTCAACCTCCTGTTCGGCCGCGTGCGCCATGCCTTCGATGCGCAGAAGCACTTCGTCGCCGATGCCGCGCACGAGCTGCGCTCGCCGCTCGCGGCATTGAAGCTGCAGGTGCAGGGCCTGCAGCGCGCGCCCGACGATGCGGCACGCGATATCGCGGTGAGCCGGCTGGTCGCAGGCATCGACCGTTCGACGCGGCTGGTCGAGCAGATGCTCGCGCTGGCCCGGCACGAAGCCAGCATGGCGGCCGGCGCGAAGCCGGAACCAGTCGATCTGGCCGAGGTGGCACGCCTCGCGATCTCGGATGCCGTGGCGGGCGCGCAGGCGCGGCGCATCGACATCGGCGTCGCGCATGCCGATGCGGCGGTCGTCGAGGGCCAGCCCGAGGCGCTGCGCATGATGCTGCGCAACCTGCTGGACAACGCGGTCAAGTACACGCCCGAAGAGGGGCGCGTTGACATCGGTATCGCGAAGCTGGGCGATGCGGTCGAACTGAGCGTGGACGACAGCGGCCCGGGGCTGCCCGAAGCGGAGCGCGAGCGCGTGCTCGACCGCTTCTACCGCTCGGGCGAACCGCAGGCGCCAGGCAGCGGGCTGGGGTTGGCCATCGTCAAGTCGATTGCGGAGCTGCACGGTGCCACGGTGGCGCTGGAAAAGTCCCCCAGCCTCGGCGGGCTGCGCGTGCGGGTCGTCTTCGCTCCCTCTCCCTCTCCCTCTGGGAGAGGGCTGGGGTGAGGGCACTGTGCCGCCGATGAAGCGCGGCAGCTGGGGTGAGGCCGATGCCCTCACCCCAACCCTCTCCCAGAGGGAGAGGGAGTAAATCCCGAGACCGTTTAAGCCGCGCTTAAGTCAGCGCAACGACATTCCTTTCATCGTGTTTTGCGTCCATACGCAATTGAAAGGAACCGACCCATGAACACCCGCCTGACTTCCCCCCGCGCCCTGGTGATCGCCCTGGCAAGCGCCGGCGTGATCGGCGCCATCGGTGCCGGCGCCTACACCAGCGCCGTGAGCGCCCCAACCAACGCCACCCCCATCGCCGCAGCTCCCGCGATGGTGACGCTGCCCGACTTCTCCACCATCACCTCGCGCGACGGCCCCGCCGTGGTCAACATCAGCGTGACCGGCACCATGAAGGCGTCGGACGACGAAGCCGCGGCCGAGATCCAGGGCATCGACCCCGACGACCCGATGTTCCAGTTCTTCCGCCGCTTCCAGGGCCAGATGGGCCCGCGCGGCCAGCAACAGCAACAACGCGAAGTGCCGGTGCGCGCGCAGGGCTCGGGCTTCATCGTCGACCCGAGCGGCATCATCATCACCAACGCCCACGTCGTGAAGGACGCGAAGGAAGTCACCGTCAAGCTGACCGACCGCCGCGAATACCGCGCCAAGGTGCTCGGCGCCGATGCCAAGACCGACATCGCCGTGCTCAAGATCGACGCGAAGAACTTGCCGGTGCTCGCTCTGGGCAACACCAAGGACCTGAAGGTCGGCGAATGGGTGCTGGCCATCGGCTCGCCCTTCGGCTTCGAGAACACGGTGACGGCCGGCGTCGTGAGCGCCAAGGGCCGCTCGCTGCCCGACGACAGCTACGTGCCCTTCATCCAGACCGACGTGGCCGTGAACCCCGGTAACTCCGGCGGTCCGCTGCTCAACACGCGTGGCGAGGTGGTCGGCATCAACTCGCAGATCTACAGCCGCAGCGGCGGCTACCAGGGCGTGTCGTTCGCGATCCCGATCGACGTCGCCGTGCAGGTGAAGGACCAGATCGTCGCGACCGGCAAGGCCTCGCATGCACGCCTGGGCGTCGCGGTGCAGGAGGTGAACCAGGCCTTCGCCGATTCCTTCAAGCTCGACAAGCCCGAAGGCGCGCTGGTCTCGAACATCGAGAAGGGCGGCCCCGGCGACAAGGCGGGCCTCAAGGCGGGCGACGTGATCCGCAAGGTCGATGGCCAGGCCATCGTCTCTTCGGGCGACCTGCCCGCGGTGATCGGCCAGCAGGCGCCGGGCAAGAAGGTCTCGCTCGAAGTGTGGCGCCAGGGCGAACGCCAGGAGCTGCAGGCCAAGCTCGGCGATGCCAGCGACAAGCCGGCCCAGGTCGCGAAGGCCGACACCGGCGCGGGCCAGGGCAAGCTGGGTCTGGCGCTGCGCCCCCTGCAGCCGCAGGAGAAGCGTGAAGCGGGTGTCGATACCGGTCTTCTGATCGAGGACGCAGCCGGCCCCTCGGCGCAGGCTGGCGTTCAGGCCGGCGACGTGCTGCTGGCCATCAACGGCACGCCGGCACAGAGCCTGGAGCAGGTGCGCGAGGTGGTAGCGAAGGCGACCAACAAGTCGGTGGCGCTCCTCATCCAGCGCGGCGAAGACAAGATCTTCGTGCCGGTCCGCATCGGCTGACGGTAGGGCGCAAGCGGATGAAGCCGCCAGGCAACCTGCCCCTCGTGGTGGTTCAGGAGCGCGCGGCGGCCAACAGCCTCTCCGCGCACATCCTGCCCACGTCGGCCACGATGATCGGCGTGTGCATGACGGTCATGTCGATCGGCCATCTCGGGCCGCGCGACGACATGCGGCTTTTGATCGACAGGCTCCTCGCCATCGACGCGCTGGTCTTCCTGGCCAGCGCGTTGCTGTCTTTCATCTCGATGCGTTCTCGCCGCTCGGGCGTGCGGCTGGAGGCCTGGGGCGAGATGGTGTTCATTGCCGGCCTCGGACTGCTGGCGCTGGGCGCGGTCACGCTGGCGTTCGCGCTGCGCTAGTTCCCACTGCCTTGCCGAGCCGACCGGCAACCAGGGCGATGTGCGCCACCAGTTCCTTCGGCGACTCGACCTCGAAGTCGTGCCCGAGGCAGCCGAGCCATACGGCCAGCGCATCGAGTGAATTGGCCGCGGTCGCGATCCGCGTCGTGCCTTCGTCGATCGCCTCCGGCACGCCGCCCACCCAGCCCAGGTGCGCTTCGAGCGCCTTGACAGGCGCATGCACCACGATGCGCGCGTGGTGCAGGTAGGGCGAGACGCGCAGCGCCTGCTCCATGTACGCCGCGACATCGCCGTGCGGGAGCCTGCGTGGTGTGAAGCGTGCGCCGGTCGGCACGGGCGCCACGATGCGGTCGAGGCGAAAAGTGCGCCAGTCTTCGCGCGCCGTGTCCCACGCGAGCAGGTACCAGCGCTGGCCCGACTGCACCACGCGGTGTGGCTCCACCGTGCGCGCGGTCGCCTTGGCGTGGTGGTCGCGGTAGTCGAAGCGCAGCGCGTCCCGGTCGGTGCAGGCTTCGGCAAACAGCGTGACCGCCTTCAGCCGCACTTCCGACTTGCCGCGCGCAAGCGGCACCACCGACGCGCGCATGCTGTCGAGCCGCTTGCGCAACCGCGGCGGCATCAACTGCTCGAGTTTGGCGAGGGCGCGCATCGAGGCGTTCTCGATGTCGCCCTTGCCGTCGCTCGGATTGCCCAGGCCCAACGCCACCGCGATGGCCTCTTCGTCTTCGAGCAGCAGCGGGGGCAGGGCGGTGCCCGCACCGAGCCGGTAGCCGCCGGCCACGCCCGAGGTCGAGTCGACCGTGTAGCCGAGGCTGCGCAGGCGGTCGACGTCGCGGCGCAGCGTGCGCTCGGTGATCTCGAGGCGTTCGGCCAACCCGGCGCCCGTCCAGGAACGTTGGGCCTGGAACAGGGAAAGGAGCCGGATCAGGCGTGCGGAGGCAGACAGCATGGGCCGCATGATGCCTCGGATCGAGGACAGGATCTGTCCGCAATGGGTCGTAGCCTTGGATTCTTTCCAACCCATCCAAGGACGTCCACCATGAAGAAGACATACAACGGCAGCTGCCACTGCGGCAAGGTTCGCTTCCAGGCCCTCATTGACCTCGCCGCGGGCACCGGCAAGTGCAATTGCTCGATCTGCATGAAGTCCCGCGGCTGGGGCGCGATCGTCAAGCCCGAAGATTTCACGCTGCTCTCGGGCGAGCAGGACCTCTCGAGCTACCAGTTCGCCTCGCGCAGTGCCGAGCATCTGTTCTGCAAGACCTGCGGCATCAAGTCGTTCGGGCGCGGCAACGTGCCCGAGATCGGCGGCGCCTACGTCAGTGTGAACGTGACGTGCCTCGACGACGCGACGCTGGAAGAACTTTCGACTGCACCGGTGCGCCACATGGATGGGCGCAACAACAACTGGTTCGAGGCGCCTGCCGAGGTGCGCTACCTCTGAAACCGGGCCGGGCGCCCGGCCGACTCCCGAGGATTTTCCATCGGACTGACATGCGCTCCTGCCACGATCCGTGGCTTGACCGCAATCGACGTACCTTGTCCTGGGAGTGAAAGATGGCCGCACGTTCCGCCCGCAGCAACGCAAGCCGGCACCCCGTGCAACCGCGCGGCTTCACCCTCATCGAACTGATGGTCGTGCTCGTCATCATCGGCGTGCTCGCCGCGCTGATCGTACCCAGCCTGATGGACCGCCCCGACCAGGCGCGCGCCACCGCGGCGCGGCAGGACGTGGCCGCGATCATGCAGGGGCTGAAGCTCTATCGCCTGGACAACGGCGCCTACCCCAGCTCGACGCAAGGCCTGCGCTCGCTGGTGGAGAAGCCCACCACCGGCAAGGTGCCCACCAACTGGCGCACCTACCTCGAGCGCCTGCCGCAGGACCCGTGGGGCAACGCCTACCAGTACCTGAACCCCGGCACCCACGGCGAGGTCGATGTGTTCTCGCTGGGCGCCGACGGTGAACCCGGCGGAGAGAAAGCCAACGCAGACGTCGGCTCCTGGTAGCGCACGGACCACGAACGTGCACGCACCGATGGGCATCAGGGCGGGCCAGCCCGTCCGCGCCTTTGCTTCCATTCACGACATTCATGCGCGCCAGCGCGGCATGGCCGTGGTCAGCGCGCTGCTGATCGTCGCCGTCATCGCCGCGCTGGCCGCGGGCCTGCTGGGCCGGCAATCGGCCTTCATCCGCACCACGCAGGGCGACCAGTCGCGCGTGCAAGCGCGCTGGCTGCTGCGAGGCGAAATCGGCGAGGCGCAGCGCGTGCTGCGCGCGGAAGCGCTGCGAGATGTGACCACCCGTCTGGACGGCCTGTGGAACCAGCCCTTCGCGCGGCAGGCCTCGGGCCAGGTGGCCGCCGACGGCGGGCGCCTCGTGAGCGAGATCACCGACGAGCAGGGCAAGTTCAACCTGCGCAACCTGGTGGATGCGGTGGGTGTCGATCCGGCGGAGGTCGAGGTGTTCACACGGCTCTGCGCAACGGTGGGTGTGCCGCCGCGGCAGGCGCAGGCGATCATGCGCCGCGTCATCCTGAGCCTGGGCGATGCGGAATCGCAGGCGCCGGGCGACGTGACGCAAGAAGTTCGCACGCGGGCCGCCAAGGCGGCTGCCGCGCTCGGCCTGCCGGCCGAACTGCCACGCGCTCCAACGGCCCCGCGACCGCGCGTTGTGGAAGACCTGCTGGCCGTGCCTGGCATGGACCCGGCGATGCTCGCCCGGCTTGCGCCTTTCGTGACCGTGCTGCCCCAGCGCACCTGGATCAACGCGAACACAGCGAGCGCCGAACTCATCGCCGCCGGCGTGCCGGGGCTGTCGCTCGATCGCGCCCGCGCCTTGCTGGCGGCCCGCGATCGCGGCCAATGGTTCGTGAACCGCGGCGACTTCGTCAACCGCCTCCGAATGCCAGCGCTCGACCTGAACGAGATGCGCATGGGCATCACCAGCAATTGGTTCCGCGTGGCGAGCGTGCTCGACACCGCGCGCACGAAGTTCGTGCAGGTGGCTTTGCTGCACGACGACAAGACCTCCATGCCGCGCGTGACGTGGCTGCGGGAGGGCGTATGAAGGTCGACCTGCTGCGTTTGCGCCTGCCGCCCTGGCCGGGCGATGGCGCGCCACCCGGCACGGTGCAATGCGGCTGGCGCGAGTCCGACGGGACATGGCGCGATGGCGGCACGCTGGCGCTCGGCGAGATCGCCGGGCGCTTCCATCCGAAGCGCATCGAGGCCTGCCTGCATCCCGGCGACGTGCCCACGGCCAGCTTCGCGCTGCCGCCGCTGTCCGGCCGGCGCCTGCATGCGGCTGTGCAGGGCGCCATCGAGCCTTGCGCGCTCCGTCCGCTCGAAACCCTGGTGACAGGCTTTGGCGTACGTGGGCCGGATGGCGCCGTACCCGCGGCATGGGTGGGCCGCGATGTGGTGGAAGGCTGGTCGGGCCTGCTGCGCCGGCACGGCCTGGCGGTGCGCGCGCTGCATCTGCCGGCGGCTTTCCTGCCATGCGCCGACGCGGGCTGGACCGCATGCCAGATCGACCGGTGGCTCGTCGTCCGCACGGGGCAGGACCAGGGCTTCACGCATTGGCTGCCGGACGGAGCGGATCGCGAAGCGGGCATCGCGGCGCATGCCGGCGGCGATGCGGCACTTCCCGCGGTGCGATGGGTCGAGGGCGATGCGGCGGTGCAGTGGGCCGGCGAAGGCTGGCGCTGGTCACTGCCAGTCGGCAGCACGGAAGCCGGCAGTAGCGGTGTTGCCGCGTTGGCCGCACCCGCTGTCGCATGGGGCGCCATCGCCGCAGCCGTGTGGCTGGTCGGGCTGAATGTCTACGCCAGCCAGCTGGCCGCGCAAGGCCAGACGCTGAAGCGGCAGATGGCCGCGCGGGTCAAGGCCGCGTTTCCTGACGTGCCGGTGGTCGTCAATCCGGTGCAGCAGGCACGGCAGCAGAAAGAGGCGCTCGCCGCGGGCGCGCCGCAAGCGGCAAAGGGCGACTACGCGGGTCTTTCGCGCGCGGCAGCGAACCTGCTCGCGCAGGCGCCGGCCGGGCAGGTTCAGGGCCTGCGCTATGCGGCGGGCGAGCTGCAGTTCCGATGGCGCGACGGCGCGGCGCCGGAGGCGGAGGCGCTGCGCACGCTGCAGGCCCAGGCCCGTGAGCAAGGCTTCGCCATCGAAGGCGATGCGGGCACGCTGCGCATGAAGGTCGCCAGCGACGCACCGGCCGCAGAGGGCACCGCGCAGAAAGGTTCGCCATGAACGCCGATCGCCTGCGCCCACTGGTTCGCGCCTTGCAACCGACACACCAACTGATCCGTGAAGGCACGACACGCTGGCGCGCACTGTCCGCGCGCGACCGGTTCGCGGTGGGCATCGCAGCGCTCGTGATGACGCTCGCGTTCCTGTGGCTCGCGCTGACCCGCCCCGCGCTGGACACCATCGTCCAGTGGCGTCGCGACCTGCCGAAGCTGCAGGCCCAGTCGACCGAACTCGACGGCATCCTCGCCGGCGTTCCCGTCGCGGGCGGGCGGGCGGGTGCGCAGGCCGAGCCCTTGCAAACGGGCCTGGACCGCGCCGGCCTGCAAGGGCTCTACAAGGTCCACGACGTCGTGGCCGACGGGCCCGCCGCCGCAGGCAGCAAGCCCTTGCCCGCGAAAGCGTGGCGCATCGAATTCTCCGGACCCGCGCCCGCGGCCAAGGTCTTTTCATGGCTGCTGGCGGTGTCCGCCCGCAGCGACGTCGAAGTCATGCGCGCCAACCTGGAGCGCGCGGACGGCACCGCCGACCCACAGGGTCCGGTGCGCGGTGCGGTGGACCTGCAGTCCACGCAAATCAACAAGGATGGCCCGTGATACGAGAGCTGAAGGGCGCAGCGATGCGCCGATGGACCGTGGCCTGCTGCCTGGCTTCCCTGACACTGGTCAGTGGCGCAAGCCTCGCGGCCGGTGCGACGCAAAGCGCACCGCCCGGTCGCCCGGAAGCCGCCAGGAGCGGCAGGGACGAGAAGGTGGTGCTCAACTTCGTCGATGCCGACATCACCTCCGTGGTCTCGGCGCTGGCGCGTTTCCTCGGGCGCAACTTTCTCTTCGATCCGCGTGTGAAGGGGCAGATCACCCTCGTCTCCGAAGGCGAGGTGCCCGCGGCCACGGCCTACGGCATGCTCTCGACCGCGCTGCGCATGCGCGGCTTCGCGATCGTCGACGTGGGCGACGTGAGCCGCGTCGTGCCGGTGGCCGATGCCAAGTTGCAGGGCGGCTCGGTCAACACGCGCAACCCCGGCGGCGGTCTTGCCACGCGCACCTTCCGGCTGAACTACGAGAACGCCGAGGCGATGGTGCCGGTGCTCAAGCCGCTCATCGCGGCCGAGAACACCATCACGGCCTACCAGGCCAACAACACGCTGGTGGTGACCGACTACATCGACAACCTCGAGCGCCTGGCCCGCATCATCGAGAGCATCGACACGCCCACCTCGCTCGACGCCGAAGTGGTGAAGCTGCGCAACGGCATCGCGGTGGACATCGCGGGCCTGGCGAGCGAGCTGCTGGAGAACACCGGCGACAAGGGCAAGCGCGACATCGTCGTGCTGGCCGATCCGCGCTCCAACAGCGTCATCATCCGGTCGAGCAGCCCGGGCCGGACCGCGCTCGCGCGCGAGCTGATCGCCAAGCTCGAAAGCGCGCAGAGCGACCCGGGCAACCTGTACGTGGTGTACCTGCGCAATGCGCAATCGGTGCCGCTGGCCAATGTGCTGCGCGGCCTGTTGACGGGTGAATCGCCCGATGCATCGGCGGCCGGCAACACCTCGGTTCGTGCGGCGCTGGGCGCGGGCGGCATGCTCGGCGGCGCGGGGGGGGCGGGCGCCACGGGCACGAACGGCAGCACCGCTGCCGGGACGGGTACAGCGGGCACTGCGGGCACATCGGGCACGGCGAACCGCAGCACGACAGGCGGCATACAGCGCGGCGGCGCGGGCGGCTCTGCGTCCGGCGCGGCGGGCGGCAGTACCTCTGCCGCCTTCTCCGCCAATGGCGTCACGGTGCAGGCCGACGCCGCGACCAACACCTTGATCATCGCGGCGCCCGAGCCGATGTACCGGAGCCTGCGCCGCGTGATCGACATGCTCGACCAGCGGCGCGCGCAGGTGCTGGTCGAGAGCCTGATCGTCGAGGTGACAGAGCGCGACGCCTCCGAGCTGGGCATCCAGTGGATGGCCGGCGGACGCAACGGCCAGGTGCGCGGAGGCACGAACTTCGGCGGCGCCCAGCTCAACACCGCTGCGACCAACACCATCGACGTGATTCCCAGGGGCCTGAACATCGGCGTGATCGATGGCACCGTCAACCTGCCGGGCGTGGGCGAGATCCTCAACCTCAAGGTGCTGGCCCGCGCGCTGCAGACCAAGGACGGCGCCAACATCCTCTCGACGCCCAACATCCTCACGCTGGACAACGAGCAGGCCTCCATCATGGTGGGCAAGACCGTGCCTTTCGTGAGCGGGCAGTACATCACCAACGGCAATAGCAGCAGCAACCCGTTCCAGACCATCCAGCGCGAAGACATCGGCCTGAAGCTGAACATCCGGCCGCAGATTTCCGAGGGCGGCACCGTCAAGCTCGACATCTACCAGGAGGTGTCGAGCATCGACGAGCAAAGCTCGGGCGCGGCCGGCATCGTCACCAACAAGCGCGCGCTGGACACCAGCATCCTGGTGGACGACGGCCAGATCATGGTGCTCGGCGGGCTGATGGAAGACAGCGTCACCAACGGCACCGAGGCCGTGCCCGGGCTCGGTTCGCTGCCGGTCGTGGGCAACCTGTTTCGCTACGACAAGCGCCAGCGCGTCAAGACCAACCTGATGGTGTTCCTCAGGCCCTACGTGATCCGCGATGCGAACGCGAGCCGCGGCCTCACGCTCGACCGCTACAACTTCATGCGCATGCAGCAAGGGCGGTCGCGGCCCATGCCGCATGGCCTGTTGCCCGATGTCGGCGGCCCCGCGCTGCCGCCCTCCGACGTGCCCAGAGTGGGCCGCGCACCGCAGGTCGACCTGCGCCCGCAGAACTGGGCGCAGACGCGCGAACAGGCGCCGCCGCCCACCGCAGCGGCCAGCGAGGTGCGCCAGGCGCCCGAGGCGGCCGCGCCGCCAACACCGGTGCTGCGCTCGCAGCTGCCGGTCGGCGTGACGGTGGACTCCGATCCCGCCGTGCTCTACGGCGGCGCCAACGACAAGCGCACCGTCGTGCAGATCGCCGACGTGAACGCCGAGCAGGACGCGGTGCGCATCGTCAAGCGGGTGCGCATCAGCGGCATCGGCGCCTACATCGTGAGCGGTCCGGGCGGGGAGGGGAACCTCGTGCGCGCGGATGTTCCGCGCGATCCGCAGGCGGTGGACAACACCATCGCCGTGCTGCGCGAGCTGGGCTACCGGCCGGAGCTGGTGGTGACGCCGTGAGCGATGCGGTGGTGCATGCACAGGCGCGCGAACAGGCACACGAAGCCGTGCTGCCGCATGCATGGGCGCGCAGCCAGCGCATCGTCGTGCGCAGGGAGGGCGACGATGTGCCCCGCATCGTGGTGTGCCCGCGCACGCCGGGCTGGGCCATCGTCGAGGCACGCCGCCTGCTGGGCGAGCTGCCGCTGAAACAGGTCGGCGAGGTCGAGATGGACGGCCTGCTCGCCGGCAGCTATGCCGAGACCGGCGACGCCGCTTCGGTGGTCGGCGCCGTGGAGCAGCAGGTCGATCTCGCGCGCCTGATGCAGGACATTCCCGCCGTCACCGACCTGCTCGACGCGCAGGACGATGCACCCGTCATCCGCATGATCAACGCGCTGCTGACCCAGGCCGCACGCGACGGCGCGAGCGACGTGCACCTCGAATCCTTCGAGACCCATTCGGTGGTGCGCTTTCGCGTCGACGGCACGCTGCGCGATGTGGTGTCGCCGCGCCGCGCGCTGCATGCGGCGCTCATCTCGCGCATCAAGATCATGTCGCAGCTCGACATCGCCGAGAAGCGCCTGCCGCAGGACGGGCGCATCACCCTGCGCGTGGGCGGGCGGCCCATCGACGTGCGCGTGTCCACCGTGCCCACCGCGCATGGCGAACGCGCGGTGCTGCGTTTGCTCGAGAAAGACGCCGGCCGCCTGCAACTCGAACGCCTGGGCATGGCGCCCGACACGCTGGCCGAACTCACGCGGCTGGTGCGCCAGCCGCACGGCATCGTGCTCGTGACCGGTCCCACCGGCAGCGGCAAGACCACCACGCTCTATGCGGCGCTCGGCCAGCTCGACCTGAGCACCAGCAACATCCTCACCGTGGAAGACCCGGTGGAATACGACCTGCCCGGCATCGGCCAGATTCCGGTGCACAGCAAGATCGGCATGACCTTCGGCGCCGCGTTGCGCGCGGCGCTCCGGCAGGACCCGGACAACATCATGATCGGCGAGATCCGCGACCTGGAGACCGCGCAGATCGCGGTGCAGTCCTCGCTCACCGGCCACGGCGTGCTGGCCTCGCTGCACACCAACGACGCGGTCTCGGCCGTCACGCGCATGAGCGACATGGGCATCGAGCCCTTCCTGCTGTCGTCGTCGCTGCTGGGCGTGCTCGCGCAGCGGCTGGTGCGCCGGCTGTGTCCCGCATGCAAGGCGCCACGCCAGCAGCCCGACGGCAGCGTGGCCTACGTGCCGGTGGGCTGCCCCGCGTGCGGCAACTCCGGCTTCAAGGGACGCACCGGCATCCACGAACTCTTCGTGGTGCACGACGACGTCCGCCGCCTCATCCACGAAGGCGGCGACGAGCAGGCCATGCGCGCCGCCGCCGTGCGCCACGGCATGCGCTCGATGCGCGAGGACGGCCAGCGCTGGGTGCGCGAAGGCGTGACCACCGCCGAGGAAATCATGCGCGTCACGCGCGACGCATAGGAAGGAGGCGCGGCCATGGCCCGTTTCGAATTCGAGGCCGCCAACGGCGCTGGCGAAATCCAGCGTGGCACTACCGAAGGCGAGTCCGCGCGATCGGTGCGCACGCAACTGCGCGAGCGCGGCCTGACACCGCTCGACATCCGCGAGAAGGCTGCGGGCGGCGGTGCGTTGGCGTGGCTGAACCCGAAGCTCAGTGCCAGCGACCTGTGCTGGGCCACACGCGAACTCGCGAGCCTCCTGGGCGCACGCCTCACGCTCGAAGCTGCGCTCGTCGCCACCATCGAGCAGGCCGAGCGCAAGCACGTGGCCGATGCCTTGAGCGCGGTGTGCGACGGTGTGCGCGCCGGCATGCGGCTGGCCGATGCGCTGGGCGAACGGCCGCGCGACTTTCCATCGATCTACCGCGCGCTCGTGAGCGCGGGCGAAGACTCGGGCGACCTTGCGCGCGTCATGGAGCGGCTGGCCGACTACCTGGAGAACCGCGACAACCTGCGCAGCAAGGTGCTCACCGCCTTCATCTATCCGGCCATCGTCGGCTTCGTGTCGTTGTGCATCGTGGTCTTCCTGCTGGGTTACGTGGTGCCGCAGGTCATCGGTGCGTTCGCGCAGGCGCGGCAGGAGTTGCCCGCCATCACGCGCGCCATGCTGGCCGCGAGCGCCTTCGTGCGCGAGTGGGGCTGGCTTACCGCGGGCCTCATCGTTGGCGCCTGGGTACTCGCCCGCGCCTCGCTGCGCGATGCCGGCAGGCGGTTGCGCTGGCACGCGATGGTGCTGCGCATGCCGATGGTGGGCCGCTACGCGCTCGGTGTGGACACCGCGCGCTTCGCCTCCACGCTGTCGATCCTGATGGACGCGGGCGTGCCGCTGCTGCGCGCGCTGGAAGCCGCGCGGCAGACGCTCGGCAACGAATGGATCAAGCGCTGCGTGCTCGAAGCCACGGGCCGCGTGAAAGAGGGCACGCCGCTCGCGGCGGCATTGAAAGCGCAAAAGATTTTTCCCTCCAACCTCGTGCATCTGGTCGCCAGCGGCGAGAAGACGGGCGCGCTCGCAGCCATGTTCGAGCGTGCGGCCCAGAACCTCTCCCGAGATCTGGAGCGCCGCGCAATGCGCCTCACGACCGTGCTCGAGCCTCTGATGATCGTCGGCATGGGAGGCGTGGTGATGGTGATCGTGCTCGCCGTGCTCATGCCGATCATGGAAATCAACCAGATGGTGCGCTGAATGTTCGGGAACACAGGCATCGAAAACAGCCGCGAGTTCGGGAGCTTTTGCAGCTGTGTTCCCGAGGTTTTTTCGGGCCCCTGTCACCTGCGAAAAGCAAGATCAAAACGTCGCCGAGAAGGGTGACAGAGGCAGAGACGAGACAGGCGGTCGAACGAACGAGCGTCGCGTCTTCGGTAGTTCATTTTTTACTTTTGGTCCATTCAAAGGAGTTTCCATGAATGCAATGTTCAAGACGGCCGCACTGTCGGCCGTGGCAGTGGCTTGCCTGGTGGGCGCAGGTGTTGCGTCGGCCCAGATCGTGCGTGGCGGCGGTGCGACGCTGCCCGAGCCGCTGTACGACGCCCTCCTGCCGAGCGGCATCGGCAATACCAACTACAGCTACACCGGCACCGGCAGCGGCGCTGGCAAGTCGGCATTCCTCAACAACAACGCCACCGGCTTCAAGAACGAATCGATCGCCGGCACGCCCGCCTGGCTCCCGGCCGACTCCGTGCATTTCGCCGGCAGCGATTCCACCCTGACCTCCACCGAGTACAACACCTACAAGACCGCCCACATCGAATCCTCGCCCGGCGTCCCGGTGACCGGCGCCGCAGCCTGGGGCCCGCTGATCCAGATCCCGGCCGTCGGTGCCGCGGTGCTCATCCCCTACAAGAGCTCCACCGCCAGCGTCATCTCCAGCCTGAACCTGCCGGACGCCAAGATGTGCGCGGTCTTCTCCAAGTCCGTGGGTGGCCGCACCTGGGGTGAACTGCTCGGTACCGCCGACACCACGCCCATCCAGGTGGTCTATCGCAACGAAACCAGCGGCACCACCGAACTGCTGGCCCGTTACCTGCTCGCCGCCTGCCCGGGCAGCGGTTTCGTCTTCTCGAACAACTTCCGCACCGTGGTTACCGGCGCCCTTCCGGCTGGCACGCCGCTGCCCCGCCTGTCCACTGCCCCGGCTGACCCTGCTGCCGACGCCATCTGGAAATTCGTCGACGGCAATGGCGGCATGGCTGCTGAGTTCGGCACGGCTGGCCGTATCGGCTACCTGAGCCCGGATCCGGCCTTCAACCCGACCAACGCCACGAAGGTCGCGACGGTCAACGGCTTCGCACCGCTTCCCGCTTCGATCAAGACGGCACTCGCCAGCCAGGTGCTGCCCCTCGGTGGCGCATCGACCGATCCGCTCGCCTGGGTTCCGGCCTATGTGAAGCCGCCCGTCAGCGGCACTGGCGCCAGCTACCCGATCTTCGGCACCACCAACCTGCTGCTGAACCAGTGCTACAAGGATCCGGCGATCACTACCAAGGTCCGCAACTTCCTGGCCCGCCTGTATGTGCCGAGCCCGCTCGTCGCTTCGCACGGCTTCGCTGCGCTGCCTGACGGCACCGGCGCTGCTGGTGCCAACGCCAACTGGAAGTCCGCCATTCAGACCACGTTCCTGACCACGACCGCTGCTCTGGGCATTGGCAACCCCAACGTCTGCAACACCGTCGGCCGTCCGGTGACCAACTGATCGACTGTTCTGCGTGCATGTCCTGAACCGGCGCGCCTCGGCGTCGCCGGTTCCGGATCAGCCCCGGGGGAAGGTTGTGCCAAGGCACGGCCTGAACTCCCGGGGCTTTTTTTTCTGTAGCTGCCAGTTCATTCAACGGAGTTTCCATGCGTGCAAAGTTCAAGAAGGTCGCCTTGCTGGCCGTGATGGTGAAGGGCCTGTTGGTCGTGGGTGCGGCTTCCGCGCAGATCGTGGTCGGTGGTGGCGCGACGTTGCCCGAGCAACTGCACAAGGATTTGCTGCCCAGCGGCGTAGCTCTCACCAACTACAGCTATACCGGCATCGGCAGCGTCGTCAAGGATGCATTCCTGCTCAACAACCCGCAGGCCACCGTTGGCCGCGAGTTGCGCGACGAGAGCCAGGCAACCCGTCCAAAGTGGCCGACGACGCAGTCGGTGCATTTCGCTGCCGGCGAATCCGTATTGCGCGCAGCCGAACGCGATGCCTACAGGGCTGCTCACGTCGAATTGGCGCCCGGCGTTCCGGTGACGGGCCCGGCCGCCTGGGGGCCGCTGATCCAGATTCCGATCTTCGGCACTGCGGTGTTGATTCCCTACAAGGGGTCCGCCGCCAGCGCCGTGACCAACCTGAACCTGCCGGATGCAAAGGTCTGCGCGATCTTCTCAAAACAGCCTGGTGGCCGTTCCTGGGGCGAATTGCTCGGCACCGCCGATCCCACGCCGATTCAGGTGGTCTACAACGATGAGCTCAGCGGCACGACCGAACTACTGAGTCGCTACCTCGTGGCTGCATGCCCCGGCAGCGGTTTCCGTGTCTCCAGCGACTTTCGCGCGGTGGTCGACGGCACCGTCCCGGCCGGTACGCCGCAGCCCCGTCGATCCACCGACCTGGCCAACCCCGCAGCCGATGCCATCTGGCGCTTCACCGAGGGTGATGCTGGAATGTCCGGTTCGTTCAGCACGGCCGGTCGCATCGGCTACATGAGCCCGGATCCGGCCTACAACCCAACCAACGACACGCTCTTCGCGAAGGTCAACGGCTTCCTGCCGGTCGCCGCTGCGATCAGGACGATGCTCGGCAGCCAGTCGCTGCCCGTTGGCGGCGCCACGACCGATCCGCTCGCCTGGGTTCCTGCCTATGTGAAGCCGCCCGTCAGCGGCACCGGTGCCAGCTACCCGATCTTCGGCACCACCAACCTGCTGGTGAACCAGTGCTACAGGGACCCCGCGATCACGGCGAAGGTCCGCTCGTTCTTGACCCGTCTGTACGTGCCGAGCCCGCTGGTCACCTCGCACGGTTTCGTTCCGCTGCCCGACGGCACCGCCGGCACGCAGAACTGGAGGTCGACCATCATCTCCAGGTTCTTGACCGTGACCAGCGCCCAGGCCATCGGCAACACCAGCGTCTGCAACGGCATCGGTCGCCCGTTGAGCAACTGATTGCTGCGTTCGAACGCGTTTTCATCGTTGCGGAATCCGATGTCGGTGTTTGGTTTTTCAATGTCACGTGAACGTCACCGCCCAAAGCTAACGTCACCCGGGTTCGCCGACGTGCCCCGTGTTTCGGTCGGCGAACGCGGCAACTCAGGAGCGTGTGCGCCTACCCGGTATGAGAGTGAATTCGGCATCGGTCAGTGTCGTGGCACTGGCATGGTGTCTTGCTGGAGCGGCCATGTCGTTCATCGCGCACACCGCGAGCGCACAGCAAGCGGAAGCAGCGACGGCGCCCGCGACGCGCATGGAATTCGACATCGCCGCGCAGCGCCTGGGCGATGCCATCGCGGCCTACGGCAAGGCGACGGGGCTGGACGTATTGATCGACGGCGTTCATGCGCAACGCCTTTCGGGAACGGTGCGCGGCACGTTCACCGCCATGGAGGCTCTGGAGGCCATGCTGGCCGGCACGGGATTGGAGGCGCGCCATGCGAGCGCGACGTCGGTGGTGATTCGTGCATCGCGCACGGCCGGCGGCACGGCCTTGCAGCCGATGCCCGAGGCCGAGGGCATGGAGGAGTCGGGGTTCAAAGAAGGGGAAGTCTTGCATCAGTCCTATGCCGCCCAGGTTCAGCGGGCCTTGAACGGCACCTTGTGCGCTTCGACGCAGACGCGTCCGGGCAGCTACCGCCTCGCGCTGCAACTGCACGTCGATGCGCGCGGCGTGGTGGACCGCTTTCGCCTCCTGAGCACGACCGGCGTCTCCGACCGCGACGCCGCCATACAGATCCGGCTGCGCGGCCTGTCCGTCGGCAGCCCGCCGCCGCCTTCGCTGCCGCAGCCGCTGGTCATCCTGATGCTGCCGGAAGGACCTGGCGCGTGGTCCGATTGCGAGGCGTCGAACGCCACCGACACGAACAGGCGCATGCAATGAACGAAGGCATGGCGTCCACGCTGCGCGCGCGCATGGTCGCGCGCTATGTCGAGCTGCGCGGCAAGCTCGAGCGCATCGTCGGTTCGCGCGACGACGCGGCCGATGCGATGCAGGAAACCTGGCTGCGTCTTTCCACGACGAGCTCCACCGGTTCCGCCACCAGCGATGGCGGCACGGTGAACAACGCCGACGCCTACCTGCTGCGCATGGCCGCGAACATCGCGACCGACCAGTACCGGCAGAACAACGTGCTGCTGGTGCACGGTGAGATCGATGAACTGGTGCATATCGTGGACGAGGTGAGCGACCCCGAGCGCATCGCCAGTGCACGCAGCGACGTGCGGGCATTGAGCCAGGTGCTGGGACGCATGCCCGCGCGGCGCCGTGCCATCCTGGTGGCGGCGCGCGTCGAGGGCCAGCTCAACGACGAGATCGCGCGGCGTTTCGACGTGTCGCTGAGCACGGTCGAGAAGGAGCTGCGCGCCGCCCTCGAATTCTGCAAGCAGCATTTGCCGGATGTGGAGGCTGCGCAGCGTGGCCGCTTTGCCGGTCCGAGACAATACTGATGAGCGCCATGTCTTCCCCCGATCCCGAATCCCTGCTGCAACGCCAGGCCGAGGCTTGGTGGGTGCGCCTGCATTCGGGCCGGGCCACCCGCGCCGACGCCGATGCGTTCCGCGAATGGGCGACCCACAGTACGGCGCATGCACAGGCCTGGCGCGAGGTGATGCGGACGTGGTCCGCGCTCGATCCGCTGCTGGCCGAAGAGGCCGTGCGCCAGGCATCGCGCGCCGGCGCGTTCTCGTTGCGGGGGCTCTCCGCGGCCCTGGCCTTGCAGTCGCCGCGGCGCCGGGCGTTCCTCGGTGGCGCGGTCGCGGCCTCGGTGACGGCGGGCGTGATGGCGGTCGATCCGCCGCTCGGCCTGTGGCCCTCGGTCGGCGAGCTCACGGCGGACTACCGCACCGCCACCGGCGAGCAGCGCCAGGTGGCGCTGGCGCAGGGCATCAGCGTGCGCATGAACACGCAGACGCTCATCAACCGCATCGGCGCCGACACGGGCCCTCGCGGCATGGTGCTGGTGGAGGGGGAGGCGGAGATCGTGGCGAACGGTGCGAGCGATTTCCTCGTGGAAACCGGCGGCGGCCGCCTCGTGGCGCGCGCCGCGCGCTTCAACATCCGCCACACCGGTCCGCAGGTCTGCGTGACCTGCCTGGACGGCCGCGTGACGGTGTCGGTGAACGGCGAGCAGCGCTCGCTCGAAGCAGGTCGGCAGGTGACCTACGACAAGGCCGGCCTGCAAGAGGTCGTGCGCGCGGACGAGGCCAGCGTGAGCACATGGCGAACGGGCATCCTGTCCTTCGACCGCATGCCGCTCGTGGAAGTGATCGACGAGATCAACCGCTACCGGCCCGGCAAGGTCTTGCTGCGCAACGAAGAGCTGGGCCGCACGCTGGTGAGGATGCAACTGAACCTGCGCAGCATCGACAACGCGCCCGTGATGATTCGCGAACTCTACGGCGCACGCATGCGCAGCCTGCCGGGCGGCATCGTGGTGCTGAGCTGAGAGACTGAGTCGAAATTAATTTACGGGTTGCGCCGCGCAGGCTCGTCATGGAGGTATGGATGCGATGCCTCATGACGAACGCCCACGCGATGCACGCAGCGACGACGCCTGCCTGGGTGAAGCGCTGGACTGGATCGTGCGCCTGAACCGCCTGCGCGCAAGCGACAGGGAAGTTCGCGCGCTGGCGATCTGGTGCGCACGCAGCGCGGCGCATGCCCGGGCATGGCGCGAGGCGATGGCGTTGTGGGCACTGCTGCTGCCGGCGGCGCGCGAGTGCTTCCCGACGCAGCACCGCCGCGGCGCGGCACCCCGGCCGCGGATCGCCCATGCGGCCGGCGACATCCGATTTCCCCATCGCAGCGCCGCACCGGGCGCAGCGCCAGACACCTCTTCTTCCTCGCAATCCTCGCACTTGCGCCCCAGGCACTCATGGTCTTGAATCCGCACACCATCCGTTCGCGCCGCTCCACGGCGGAACTTCGCCAGGCCGCTGCCGGCGGCGATCTCCGATTGACGCCGCTCGCGCGCGCGGTCGCCGTGGCGCTCGCGGCGATCGGCGCCTGGGGGCCGGCACACGCGGGCCAGGCCTTCAGCCCCGCATGGTTCGCCAGCAAGGGTGCGGCGCAGGCCAGCGCCGCGCAGACCGGCCGCCTGCCGAACGGCATGCCGGCATCGAACCTCACCAACCCCGCGCAGCAGCAGCAACAAGCCAATGCGCAGTTGCAGCGTTCGATCGGCAACCTGAACCTCGCCGCGCAGTCCATCGCGGCGCAGCAGGCCGCGCAGGCGGCGGCGCGCGAGGCGGCGCTGCGCGATCCATCGTCCGTTCCCGACGGCCTCGCCGACGGCGGCCTCAGGGTCGACACCAACAGCCTCACCGCGGGCTGGCACAACGCACAGGCGCCGGTGCAGTCGCAGCAGCCCGACGGCCGCACGAACGTCGCGATCCAGCAGACCGGCGACCGGGCCATCCTCAACTGGGAGACCTTCAACGTCGGGCGCAACACGACGGTGGAATTCAGGCAGCAGGCCGACTGGGCGGCGCTCAACCGCGTGAACGATCCGCAGGCGCGGCCTTCGCAGATCCAGGGGCAGATCAAGGCGAACGGCACGGTGCTCATCGCCAACCGCAACGGCATCGTCTTCAGCGGCAGCAGCCAGACCGACACGCGCAACCTCGTGGCGGCCGCCGCGCGCATCAGCGACGCGCAGTTCAAGACCAACGGCATCCACAGCGCGAAGACCGCCGACAGCTACGCACCGAGCTTCACCGACGCGGGCGGCGCCGTGCGGGTGGAGGCGGGCGCGCGGATCACCACCAGCACGCCTACCTCGGTCAAGCAGGGCGGCGGCTATGTGCTGCTGATGGGCCAGGAGGTGAGCAACGCGGGCACCATCACCACGCCGCGCGGCCAGGCACAGATGGCCGCGGGCGATTTCTTCATCGTGCGGCCCGGCCAGGGCACTGCTGCCAACCAGGCTTCCACCACGCGCGGCAACGAGGTGTCGCCGCAGTTCAATGCCGACAGCATGGCGGGCCACGTGGTCAACACCGGCCTGCTGCTGGCACCCGAGGGCGACATCACGCTGGCCGGCCGCAAGGTGGTGCAGGACGGCGTGGCGCTCGCCACCACCACGGTGGACACGCGCGGCACCATTCACCTGCTCAACTCGGCGAGCGACAAGCTCGGCAGCGTCACGGTCACGCAGCGCGCATTGAATGCGGTGCTGCTGGACGACAAGAACGGCCGCACCGCGCTCGACGGCCAGCGCGAGGCCGCCATCGCCGAATCGGGCAAGCAGAACAGCCTGCGCACCTTGGCCGGAGCGACCGGTGCGTTCGACAACCTCTCGCTGTTGAACGACCGGCAGGACCTCTCGCGCATCGAGATCGTCACCGGCGGCAACGTGCTGTTCGAAGGCGGCTCGACCACGCTCGCGACCGGCGGGCAGCTCGCCGTGAGCGCGGGCCAGGTCGGCGGGCGCAGCACCGTGGCCGACGGTGCGCGGCTCGACGTATCGGGTGCGATGGGCGTGCAGGTGGCCATGTCCTCCAACAACGTGCAGATCAACATCCAGGGCAACGAACAGCGCGATGCGCCGCTGAACCGCGACACCACGAAGCTGAACAACGCCAACGTGTGGATCGACCGGCGCAAGCTGGTGTACGTGGCGGCCGGTGTGGGCGGCTACGACAAGGAGCGCTGGTACACCGCGGGCGGCCTGCTCGAAGTCGGCGGCTACCTGGGCCTGCAGGGCCATGGCATCGGCGAATGGGCCGCGCAGGGCGGCAGCGTCACCTTCGGCGGCGGCGAGGTGGTCACGCAGGCGGGCTCGAACATCAACCTGTCCGGCGGCACGCTCGACGTGCAGACCGGCGTGATCCGCCAGAGCTGGCTCAAGGGCGTCGACGGGCGGCTCTACGAGGTGTCGAATGCGCCGGCCAACGTGGCCTACAGCGGCCTGTACAAGGGCTTCGAGGACGCACACGAGCGCTGGGGCGACAAGACCACCGGCTACTTCTACAACCCGCTGATCGGGCCGCAGAGCCGGCTCGAAAACGGCTACACCGTGGGCCGCGACGCGGGCCGGCTGGTGGTGTCGACCGGTGCGGCGGTGCTGGAAGGCGACATCACCGCCACCGCGTACCAGGGGCCGCGCCAGACGGTGAAGGGCGACGCCGCGCTCGACGGCTACGCCCAGTCGCACAACGCGGCGGCGCAGGCCGCGCAACTGGTGCTCGGCAGCTACACCACCGGCTACAACACCGATACCGGGCAGGGACCATTGGGCGATTTCCGTGCGCTGGCACCCACGTTCCAGCGCATCGTGTTCGACGACGCGCAGCCGCAGTTCGGTGCGGGGCTGTCGCCCGACGGGCCACTGCCCCAGGACCGCAAGGACACGCTGTACCTGAGCAGCAAGCACCTGAGCAGCTTCGGCCTTGGTGCGATCACCGCCGTGGCGAACGAGAGCGTGACGGTGGACGGCGGGCTCGCCGTATCGCCGGGTGGAAGCATCGAACTCTTCGCCACCAAGGTCGCGGTGAATGCGGACCTCAGCGCGCGCAGCGGCGCCATCGTGCTGGGCAATGCAGCCACGCCGCTGATGCGCTCGGGCCTCACGCCGAGGCTGCTGCCGACGCCGGTCGCCGAGAACCCCGGTGAAGTCGTCGTCGCCAAGGACGCCAAGCTCGATGCGCGCGGCCTCTGGACCAACCTGCAGCTCGATCCGGCCAATGGCCTGGGCCTCGCGTACCTCGACGGCGGCAGCGTCGACATCCGCAGCCTGGGCGCGGTGACGCTCGCCGCCGGCACCTCGATCGACGTGTCCTCGGGCGGCGCGGTGCTGGTCAACGGCAAGACGCGCGGCGGGCGCGGCGGCGACGTGACACTGGGCGCGGATGTGGTGCCCGGCGGTTCGGTCGCGCACGGCCTGCTCACGATCGATGGCGACATCCGCGGCTACGGCGTCAACGGCGGCGGCACGCTCAAGCTGATATCGGGCGGCGGCATCGTGATCGGCGGCCAGGTGCGCAGCACCGGCGACGTGCTGAATGCGGGCGAGAGGGCTCCCTTCGACCTGATCCTCCTGCAGGATTACCAAGTTCGTGCCGGGGATCTGCTTCCGGTGGACTACACCTACAGACGCACGCGCGCGCGGCCCGGCGAGGCCCTGGGGGCCGCGCCGCTTCTCGTGGCCGGCGATCCGGCACTCAACGTCGTTCTCGCGGCCGACTGGACGCCTCCGGATGCGACCGGGGTCGCCGGCAGCACCTACATCCTGCAGGCCATCGTCAATGGCGCGCCACGCGACATCACCGTGGGCCAAACAGGGGACGGGGCGGTCATCGAGACCCTGCCGGCGGGGTCCACGCTGATCGGGATCGTGTCTTTCACCCTCCAGCGGTTTCCGTTGAGCTACGTGGTGCCCGCGAACGTCTTCCCGGACGGGATTCCGGTCAACCCCCAGAACGTGACGGTCGTCGCCGGCCAGGCAGCGCCGGTGGACTTCACGCTCGCGAGCGGCTCCCGCGTGGTCGCCGGTTCCGTCTTCAGGCAGGACGTGGCCACCCGGTCCAACACCTCAATCGATCCGTCCGTCCTGCAGTCTGGGTTTGCGCGCTACGACCTCAACGGCCACCTGGGCGTCATCGTGGCCGACAACGCGCGTCTGGATGTCCGGATGCCCGTGTACCGGTTCACCGACGGGGCGAACACGTCCGCGACCGGCAGCGACCCCGCGGCCGGTCTGGCGCTCTGGACCCCGCCGGTCTGGACGGAAGACCCGGTCAAGGGCGTGCTCACGCAGCGCGGCGGCGCCAGCCTCACCTTGCAATCGACGGTGGGTTCGGGCAACGCATCGAACGCCGGCGGCCTGATCGACATCCGGCCGGGCACCGCGATCGACGTCGACCCCGGCCAGTCGATCACCTTGCTGGGCCGCGACGTCACGGTCGACGGAAAGCTCAGCGCACCGGGCGGCACGATCGCGATCGACCGGCCCCGCAGCGCATTGCCCGGCACGCCGGGCCTGATCTGGATCGGCGACCACGCCGTGCTGGACGTGGCCGCACGCGCGGCCACTGCGCAGGACGTGTTCGGCCGGACCTACGGCCAGGTGGCCGACGGCGGCACGATCAGCATCGGCGGCGCACTCGATTGGGACAAGACGGGCGAGGCGGATGCCGCCGACGCGTTCATCGTCATCCGCTCGGGCGCGCTGCTCGATGCCTCGGGCACCCGTGCCGTGCTCGATCCCTCCGGCAGCGCACCGGGCCGCTCGCCCGCGCCCATCACGGTGGCCAGCAACGGCGGCTCGATCGTGCTGAAGTCCAACCACGGCCTGTACCTGGACGGCACGCTGCGCGCGGCGGCCGGCGGCGAAGGTGCGGCGGGCGGCACGCTCGCGCTCGCGCTCGCATCGCCGCTCTACGAGAGGGCGACCACCCGCGGCGACGTGCTGCGCCACCGCGAGCTGGTGCTGGCGCAGACGCAAGGCGACAGCCCGGTGGCGGCTGCGCAGACGATGGCGGATGCGCGCGGCGAATTGCTGACGGGCACCGCGCGCGTCGGCGTCGACCGCATCGAGGCCGGCGGCTTCGGCAATCTCTCGGTGCTCGTCGACGGGCCGCTCAGCTTCGACGGCAACGTCGCGCTCGGCATGAGCCAGAGCCTGCGCCTGTATGCAGGCACCTATGCGCACGGCGAGACCACGCCAGCGGATTCGACGGTGTCGCTGTCGGCGCCTTATGTGCGCCTGGCGGGCACGACGCGCAGGGCCTCGGCGGACACGCAGATCATGCCGATGGCCCATTGGGAGAACGGCCCGTCCCGCCAGCAGGGCGACGGCACGTTTTCCGTGCTGGCGGACCTGGTCGACCTGCGGGGCAGTTTCGGCTTCGGCACCCGCGCGGATGTCAACCTGGGCATCACGAGCTATGGGGTCGACCGGCGCGGGTTCGAAGCTGTCGAACTCACGAGCCGCGGCGACTTGCGGCTGCTCGGCGCAAGCCTGGCGACACCTGGCGATGTGCACTTGGCGGCCGCGCAGATCTATCCAGGGACAGGGACGGTAAACACCATCACGGCTGGCTATGCCCTGACGGGCGGCGTATTCAGAAGTTATGTTCCCGGCAGCGTTCTCTCCATCCGTCGCTATGGCGAAGGTGAAGTTGCCATGCCGTATTCGGCCTTCGGCACCATCAACCTCCAGGCCGAAACCGTCGAGCAGGGCGGCATCGTGCGGGCGCCGCTGGGACGGCTGACCCTCGGCACCGAGACCGACCCGTTCACGGCTGCCACGAACCGCGTGACGCTGCTGCCCGGCAGCATCACCTCGGTGAGCGGCGAAGGCCTGCTCATGCCGTACGGCGGCACCGTCGATGGCCTGAGCTACCTGTACAACGGCCAGCCGGTGGTGCTCAAGGGCGTGGGCGACCTGGAGGGCGGCATCAAGGTGGCTACGCGCCACCTCGACGCACAGGCGGGCTCCGTGCTCGACCTGTCGGGCGGCGGCACACTGGCCGGCGCGGGCTTCGTGAGCGGGCGCGGTGGCTCGGTCGATGTGCTGGCGACGGCGCTGGCCAACGCGAACCCTGCCAACGGCTTCAGCCGGGCCGGCAATGCCGTCTATGCCATCGTGCCCGGCAGCGCGGCCAGCTATGCGCCGGTGGCGCCCGAGGCGGGCTTCGGCACGCCGGGCATCGGGCAGCAGATCACCGTGCCCGCGGGCGTGCCCGGCCTGCCGGCCGGCACCTACACGCTGATGCCCTCGAGCTACAGCCTGCTGCCGGGCGCCTTCCGGGTGGAAATCGGCGCGGCCGACCGCATCGGGCTTTCGGGTGTCACGAGCGTGGGCAACGGCTCCTACGTTGCGGGCGGCTACCTCGGCGTTGCCAACACGTCGATCCGCGAGGCGCTGCCCAACCAGGTCGTCATCACGCCGGGCGACAAGGCGCGCAGCTACTCGAGCTACAACGAGACCGACTACAACGCCTTCGTACAGGCGGATGCGGCGCGGCGCGGCTTTCTGCGCGCGGCACTCACCTCGGATGCGAAGACGCTGGACATCATGCTGTCCAGGCCGCCCGTGGGCGAAGCGGACCGGACCGCGCTGAAATTCGACGGCGAACTGCGCCTGGGTGCGCAGCCCGCGAGCGTGGGCTTCGGCGGCACGGTGAACGTGCGCAACCTCGCCGAGGTTCTCGCCGCGGGGCAAGCGGCCGACGAGGCGCTGGCGGGCGCATCGGTCCACGACAGCGAATTGAACAAGCTGGGCACCTCGCGCCTGGTGCTCAACGGCACGCTGGGAACCACCTATGGCCAGCGCGGCCGGATCGTCAACATCGCAGGCGCCGGCAGCCTGATCGTGCGCAGCGGCGCCAACCTGTCGGCGGGCGAACTCATCCTCGTGGGCGCACCTTCGCCCATCGCGGATGGCCGCATCACCATCGAGGAAGGGGCGTCGCTCGGCACCATCGGCAGGGGCACGGCGAGCTACGGCTCGAACGACGGCTATGTGTTCACCGGCACCGGGGTGGTTGCCCTGTCCAATGGCTGGTTCAATCTTGTTCTCGCGCAACCTTCCGCGGCGCAAGGACCCGGAACGGTTGCGATCGACATCGGCAGTTGCGTGAGCGCGGCCTGCAACGGCGCGACCCGTCTGGTGTCGGAGGGCACGCTGGCGATTGCGACCGGGGGTGCGCTGACGCTGGCCGACAACGTCTCCTACGGCACGCGCAACCTCTCGTTGGCGTTGGCCGCGGTCAACCTCGGCGAGGACGCCAATATCGCCGCCGCGCGCGCCGGTGGCCAATTGCCGAGCGGGCTCGTGCTCAACCAGGCCAAGCTGGACAGCCTGCTGGCCGGCAACACCGCCACCGGCGCGCCCGCACTGGAGACGCTGACCCTCAATGCGCGGGATGCCGTGAACACCTACGGCGCGGTGAAGCTCGATGCATCGAGCCTCGACCGGCTGGTGCTCGGCACGCCCGCGATCTACGGCTACGGCGCGGCCGGCGACGTGGTCGCGATCCGCGCGGGCGAATTCGTCTGGACCGGCGCCGAGGGCGCGCCCGGCGCCGCGGTCACCGGGCTGCCGGGTGGCGGCACGCTCGACATCGCCGCGCGCTCGATCGTGCTGGGCCACGGCCCGTATGCACAGGCGAACGGCACGCAGACCGATGCGCGGCTCGCACTGGGCTTTGCCGACGTGAAGCTCACGGCCTCCGAGCGCGTGACCTCCGACAGCAGCAGCACGCTTGCGGTGTACCAGCGCCAGGGCGCGTACACGCCGGGTGAAGGCTATGCCTACGAAGGCGGCAACCTCGCGATCACATCGCCGCTGCTGACGGGGCAGGCGGGCTCGAAGACCCGCATCACCGCGGGCGGCGCCATCAAGGTGGCGGCGCCCGAAGGTGCGAGCACGGCGACCACGGCCACATCGAACGATGCGCTCGGCGCCACACTGGAACTGAAGGGGAAGAGCATCGGCCTGGAGGGCAGCATCGTGCTGCCCTCCGGGCGGCTGGTGCTCGCGGCGACCGACGGCATTGCGCTGGGCGCCGGCTCGCGCATCGACCTGTCGGGCCGCAAGGTGGCGCTGTTCGATGTCGACAAGTACAGCTGGGGCGGCGACCTCGTGCTGACCAGCGCGGCGGGCAGCATCGCGCAGGCTGCAGGCTCGGTGATCGACGTCTCGGCACGCAACAACCGAGGCGGCACTGTCGAGGCCACCGCGCTGGGCGAGGGCGCGGGTGCGGGGCGCGTCGACCTGCTGGGCGCCATTCGCGGCAGCAGCAGCGGCAGCTACGACGCGGGCGGCACGGTGGTGCCCTACGACGCGGGCGAGCTCACGGTGCGCGCGCAGACGCTGGGCGACTTCGCGGACCTCAACCACCGGCTGAACGAAGGCGGTGTGTTCGGCGCGCGCCGCTTCCAGGTGAAGCAGGGCGACCTCGTGGTGGGCGACGGCGTGAAGGCCCGCGAGGTGTCCATTGCCGTGGACGGCGGCAGCCTGCGCGTGGACGGCCGCATCGACGCGAGCGGCTTCCAGGTCGGCTCGATCCGGCTCGCCGCGAAGGGCGACCTCACGGTCAACGGCACGCTCGACGCGCACGGCACCGGGCTGCGCGTGGACAGCTACGGCAAGATCATCGACAGCCCCAACCGGGCCATCGTCGATCTCACCAGCGCCGAGGGCATGCTGACGCTGGGCAGCGGTGCGCGCATCGACCTGCGGGCCGGCACCGACGTCGCCGTGGGCGCGAAGGCGGGGCAGAACGATGGCCGCGCGCGCGGCACGCTCGACCTGAATGCGCCGCGCGTCGGCGCGGACGACGTGGCCGTTACGGTCAACGGCACGCCAGTGGTCCAGGGCGCGAAGACCGTCGCGGTCAACGCCTTCCGCAGCTACGACGACGCGCCGCTGGCCGACCTGCCCGACGTGTCGGGCTACCGGCCTCAGCTCATCACGCAGGGCTATCTCGATCGCATCGACGGGGACAGCCAGCTCTTCATCAATGCCGCGCTGGGCAACGGCGCACTCGCCAACCGGCTGTCGGGCCTGGGTAGCTATCACCTGCGGCCGGGCGTGGAGATCGTCAGCGACCGCATGAACAACCCGCATGGCGACATCACGGTGGACGGCGACCTCGATCTCTCGGGCTACCGCTACGGTCCCGGTGCCGACCGCAACGATCCGGCGCGGCGCGGCTACGGCGAACCCGGCAAGCTGGTGATCCGTGCAGCGGGCGGGCTCAATGTCCACGGCAGCATCAACGACGGCTTCGCGCCGCCTCCGGCGACGCCCGATGACAGCGGCTGGGTGTTGACGGAGGCTCACTATCCTGCCCTGCCCGCGTTCGGCGGCGACATCGTGGTGCCGATCGACAACGTGGTGCTCGACACCGGCACGGTCTTCCCCGCGGGATCGACGCTCAACTACAGCGTGAACGTGGCGGCGATGACGCTCCCCGCGGGCACGGTGCTGCCGGTGGACGCTGTGCTCACGGGCGCGCTGAACCTTTCGGCGGGCACGGTGGTCGCCGCCAACATCTACAACGCCGATGGGTCGTTGGCCTATGCGGCCGGCACGGTGCTGCGGACCGCCACCGCGCTGGGCGAGGGCATGCGGCTCGGTGCCGGAACGGCGCTGCGTGTGCCGGCGGGCGTGGCCGCGCTCACCTGGCCCAAGGGCGTGGCGCTGCCGGTGGAGATGAACACGACCGGCCAGACTGTTCTCGCGCGGGGATCGCTGATTCCATCGTTGACCACGATCGAACTGCCTGGCGACCAGCCTATCAACCTGCGGCCTTCGGTGAACGGCGTACAGGGGCGCAATTGGGCGGTGGCGCCGATGCTCGGCGAGGGTGCCACGTCGTGGAACGTGCAACTGGTCGCGGGAGCCGATCTCGGCTCGGCCGACCGGCGCGCGCTGAACCCGGCTTCCACAGCGGCCCTTCGGCTGGGCGACACGCACGGCATCAGGGACTACATCATTGGCCGAAGTACGGTCATTACCTGGGGTCCGAACGCGCACGAAATGGGCGACTATGTCGAGGGCGAAGTGGTGCCGGAGTCTGAAAGTTGGGTTTGCGTTTTCGATCCGTCCTATTGCGTGGAGACCTCCGGCCCGCCCAGCATCACCGGCAGCCAAGTTGTCGCACCGGCCTTCAGCGTGCTGCGAACCGGCACCGGCGACCTCGAGCTGCTCGCTGCCGGCGACATCCGCATGGATTCGCTCTACGGCGTCTACACCGCCGGCGCGGCGACAGCAGCCGATGCAGCGTACAACCGCCCGCGCGGCAAGGACGCCAGCGGCTCGCCGATCGGTCCGCAATCCGAGCTGCTCGACTACAGCGCCGGCCTGGCGACGTATCGCGCCTGGTACCCCGACCAGGGTGGCAACGTACTGGTCGCAGCCGGGGGCAACCTGGTGGGCGACCTGATGGGCAGCGGGCTGTCGAGCGTGTTGCCGGGCAACTGGCTGTGGCGCCAGGGCTCCGGCACGGCGGCCATCGACGAGGCGATTCCCACGGCGTGGTGGATCAACTTCGGCGCCTATACGGCTACGGCGCCGGGGACGGACCGCAAGGCACCGGACCTCACCGGCTTCACCGGCATCGGCACGCTGGGCGGCGGCGACATCCGCATCCGCGTGGGCGGCGAGGCGGGAACGATCGGATTGCGCGGCACCCAGACCAGCGTGCAGAACGCCACGGACCGCAGCGAAGGCCTCGTGGTCGCAGTGGGTAGCACCGGCCGCGTCGGTGCCGACGGCACGCTCACGCTGACCGGCGGTGGCGACATCGACATGCGCGTTGCCGGTGCGCTCAACCCCAATCGCAACCTGAGCCCGGGTTCGGAAAAGCTGCCCCTCACCGGTGCCATCGCAAATTTGCGCGGCGCCACCGGGGTCAGCGCCGCGTCGATTGGCAGCCTGGGCCTGCAGTACCTGTCGGGCGCCTTCCTGTTCTCCGACCCGGTCGACGCGCGGGGCATGGACCCGTTCGCGGCGAGCTATGCCAACGCCAGGGGTGGCATCAACCTCGTGCCGGGCGACACGGCGATCTACCTGCAGACGCGCGGCGACCTGGTGCTCGGCGGCGCCTCCGATCCAGGACGCAGCGACATGCCCAACAGCTCTGCCTTCTCGGTCGGCGGCCAGTCGCCGAACGCGGGCGGGCAGGGATGGTTCAGTCTCTGGACCGGCCGCAGCGCGATCAATCTCATCTCCGCCGGCGGCCAGCTGACGCCCACGATGGCGGCCGGCGACAACAGCCAACTGCGCACCACATCGAAGGATGCGTGGATCGTCTATCCCTCCATCTTCCGGGCGGCGGCCCTGACGGGGAGCCTCTACTACGGCTATGCGGCACTGCCGCTGACCGTGGGCGATCCCGGCAAGATCAACTACGGCCTGACGCTCGCGCCGTCGGCCACGGGCGAGCTGGAAATGCTCGCGGGCGGTTCCATCTACGCGGGCCAGTATTCGGTCGGCATGTCTGGCACGGGCACACCGTTGCCCACGCCGTTCAATCCGGCATTCGTCGCCCAGGCGTACGGCATCGGCAAGGTGCTTGCGACCAATGTTGCGAGCAACGGTCTGGCGATCTCGGGCAGCGGCGACGCGACCCAGTTCAATGGTCCGACGCTCTTCGCATTCGGCCCGAACACGGCGGCGGTCGGACTCGACCGCGTAGCCGAAGCACCGCCCGTGCGTTTCTATGCCGCCGGCGGCGACATCATCGGACTGAAGACAGGCGAAGTCATCGCGCGCAGCACGACGGAGACCTGGTACAACGCCGCCGCGCCGATCCGCGTCATGGCGGGGCGGGACATCGTCAACACCGGCGTCGCGCCGGGGGACTCGACCGCAGCCCCCCAGGAACTCGGGGGCAACCTGCGCGGCAACCTGATCGTTCACGGCAACCCGACCGACGTCTCCATCGTCTCGGCCGGACGCGACATCCGCTATGCCAACTTCGACATCGCCGGCCCCGGCACGCTGGAAGTCACGGCGGGCCGCAACCTGCTGCAGGAAGACCGCGGCGGCATCACCTCCATCGGACCGATCGTGCCGGGCGACACACGCCCGGGTGCATCGATCGCGATGGCGGCGGGCGTGGGCGCAGCGGCCGGTATCTCGGGCCTGGACATGTCCGCGATCCGCACGCGCTATCTCGACCCGTCGATGCGCGCCGATGCAGGCACGTCCCTCGCCAGCCAACCGGGCAAGGCCGTCAAGACCTACGAGGCGGAACTCGCCGCATGGTTGAACACGCGCTATGGCTTCAGCGGCGACACCGCGCAGGCCCTCGCGTATTTCGATGCATTGGCGCCGGAGCAGCAGCGCGTCTTCCTGCGCGAGGTGTATTACGCCGAGCTGCGTGCAGGCGGCCGCGAGTACAACGATCCGCAGAGCAGCCGTTCGGGCTCGTACCTGCGTGGCCGCGAGATGATTTCGACGCTGTTCCCCGAGAAGGACGCGGCGGGCAACCCGATCGCGCGCGGCGGCGACATCACGATGTTCGGCGGCTCGGGCGTGCGCACCAATTTCGGCGGCGACATCGAGATGCTGGCGCCGGGCGGCCAGATCATCCTGGGCGTGCAGGGCGCGGTGCCGCCGGCCACCTCGGGCGTGATGACGCAGGGCGAGGGCGACATCCGCCTCTTCAGCGACGGCAGCCTGCTCTTGGGCCTCTCGCGCATCATGACCACCTTCGGCGGCGACATCTTCGCCTGGTCGGTCAAGGGCGACATCAATGCGGGCCGCGGCTCCAAGACCACGGTGCTGTACACGCCGCCCAAGCGCGTGTACGACGCCGTGGGCAACGTGGAGGTCTCCCCGCAGGCGCCGAGCTCGGGCGCGGGCATCGCCACGCTGGCGCCCATTGCCGAGGTGCCACCGGGCGACGTCGACCTGATCGCGCCCCTGGGCACCATCGATGCGGGCGAGGCCGGCATCCGCGTGTCGGGCAACGTGAACGTCGCGGCGCTGCAGGTGGTCAACGCCGCCAACATCCAGGTGAAGGGCGAGTCGTCCGGCCTGCCGGTGATCGCCTCGGTGAACGTGGGCGCATTGACGAACGCCAGCGCGGCGGCCTCGCAGGCCAGCATGGCCGCGCAGGACGTGATGCAGCGCGACCGCGCCGCGGCGCGGCAGGCCTTGCCCTCGGTGTTCACCGTGCGCGTGCTGGGCTTCGGCAACGAACCGGCCGGTGGCGGCAACAGCAGCAGCAACAACAACGGCAGCAACAACGACGTGCCCGCCGACAAGGCACTGACGCCCGTGAGCTACAACCCGCGCAGCGTGATCCGCGTGCTGGGTGCCAGCGGCAGCCTGCCGCCGTCGGCGAGCCGGCAACTGACGGACGAGGAGCGTGCCAACCTGCAACGTTGACCTGCGCCCGGCGCCCGGGCCGGCGGGCGCACTCGTTCTTCCTTGGTTTCAAGGCTTGGCCTTTCCCGCGGCCGGAGATCCCGGCTGGCGGCAAGCGCCCGGCGTTCAGCGGACATCCAACATGACTCCAGACTTCCAGGCCTTCGGCCATGCACCGGACCGGTTCTCCTCGCTACCGCCTTCGTTCTGGCGCCTGCTCGACGACCATGCCGAGTCGCATGTGCCCGAGGTGCGCGCGCCGAAGCCGCCGGTGCACCCGGTTCCGGTGGCGCCCGCGATGGATCTGCGGGCGCACCTGACGGCGAACTACGGCCCGCTGCACCGGCGCCTCGAGCGGCACCTGGGGTGTGCCGACTTCGCGAGGGAGTGCCTGCACGACGCATGGCTGCGCCTGGCCGAGCGCCCGCCGCAGGAGGCGCCCGCGAACCCCGATGCGTACGTGTACCGCGTGGCGTGCAACCTCGCGATGGACAGCCTCCGCGCGCGCAAGCGCTGGCCCACGTCGAACGAGGCGGGTGGGGACCTGGACGTCATCGCCGACCTGCAGCCCGGCCCCGAGCTCATCGCCGAGGCACGTTCGGAAGTGGCCGCGGTGGACCGCGCGATGCAGCGCCTGCCGCGGCGCCACCAGTCGGTGCTGCTCGCGCTGCGCTGGCACGAGATGTCGCGCCAGGAAGTGGCCCGGCGCCACGGCGTCTCGGTGCGCAAGGTGGACACCGCGCTCAGGCAGGCCCTTGGCGCGCTGCGCTGAACTCACGGCGGGGGGACGCGAACCGAATGCGCCGTTTGCCCCTTCCGTGCCACCGTCACGCATCCTGTTGCATAGTCGTTCGGGGAATGAAGGGAACAGAAGATGAAGTGGATGTCGCCCATGCGGGTCACCATGCAGGAGCTGGATGCCAAGCTGTCGAAGATCGTCGAACGCGCCCGCGAGGGGCCGGTGGCGGTCAACCGCTACGGATCGCCCTGGGTCTGGATCGTGAGCCACCAGGCCTGGGTGCAGGCCGACAACCTGCGCGCGCTGGTGCCGCAGGGCCACCCGCTGGTGGCGCTGCATGACCTGGTGGAAGACGCGCTGCGCTACGAGCGCACATTGCTGGCCGACCTGCAGCGCCAGCACACGTTCGGCATCGAGGCCTCGACGCTCTTCAAGTGCCTGATCCTGCAGATCATCTACTCGCTGGAAGACGGCGAGAAGGTGCACGAGAGCCTCACCTACAACATGCTCTTTCGCTGGTTCGCGGGCTTCGAAAAGTTCGCCGACGAGTTGCCCGGGCGCGGTGAGTTCACGCGCGAACTGCAGGCGCTGGGCGCCGATCCGCGCGCGGTGCGCGTGGTGACGCGCTGCCTATCGAATACGTACCTTCCGGAATCCGGCGAGGGCGATTTCAGGGTCAACCGCGGGCTGCTGCACGCGCTGTCGACCTGGGCCTCGGTGAGCTCGGCGCCGGAGGCGAGGCCCCACGACGCGCTGCGTTAAGGCGACCCGGTGATGGACGCCGCGCGCACGATGCCGGGGCTCGCGGGCTGCGGCAGCACGGGCGCGGCGATGCGCTCGGAAACGCCGGCCTTGTCGATCACCACCGCGCCGGCCTCGATGGCCGACAGCGTGACCGATCGCGTCAACGCCTCGCCCACGCGGTACGGCCGGGGCGCCGCGCCGTTGACGGCCAGCACGGCAACGCCGTGGTCCGCGCCCTTGATCAAACCCTTCACCGCAATGTTCGCGCGGACCTCGCCGGGGCCGAACCATGCGGCTTGCGCATCGGCGGTCGAGTCGGGTTCGGCCGCCTGCACTTGCGCGGCATGCGGGGGTGGCGCGGGCCGCGACAGCAGGTGGCTCCACGTCGCGACGCCCGCCAAGACCAGCAGCAGGCCCGCTGCATGGACGATGTACCGGGCGGGTGGTTTGACGGGATCGGTCATCGTTGCTTTCATGAGGCGGTTGCGGACTGCATGTCTATCACAGGGCCGTTGGGGTTTCGTGTCACACAGCGCGCCTAGCATGGGCAACGGCTTCGACAACCAACCGACAACCAACCGGACCCGCGCGAGATGAAGGCGTGCCTGCCACCGCGAACCACCGCCGCGCACGCGTGCGGCTTCTCGCTGATCGAGCTGATGATCGTGATGGTCATCATCGGCATCGCGACCGCGGCGATCAGCCTGGGCATCGCGCCCGACCCCGCGCAGGAGCTGCGCCGCGACGCGAACGAGCTGGTGCGCCGCTTCGCGGTCGCGCAGAACGAAGTGCGTGTCGACGGGCGCGTCATTGCCTGGCAGGCCGATGGCGATGGCTACCGCTTCGCACGCGGCACCTGGCAGACGGTGCCCGGCAGCAACGTACCGACGGTATCGACGCTGGGCACGCTCGACACCTTTGCGCGCGACGACATCTTGGCCCCGAGGGCCTGGCGTGTGGGGCCGGTGGAGGTGGTGCCCGCCGGGGCGGTACTGCTCACGTCCGAGCCCATCGGCGCGAACTGGCAGCTGGTGTTGCGCCATGGCAATGCCGCGGTGACCGTGCTGCGCGATGCCGCAGGCGGCTATGAGGTCCGCTAGGCCATGCGCTCGCGTGCCACGGGCTTCACGCTCATCGAAGTGTTGATGGCGCTCACCATCGTCAGCATCGCGCTCGCGGCGATCGTGCGCGCGTCGAGCCTTACCATCACCAACCTCGGCATGCTGGAGCAGCAGTCGCTCGCGATGCTGTCCGCGGAGAACAGCCTGGCGGAGCTGCGCATGGGACAGGGACCGGCGGGCCCGGGCGTGGTGCGCAGCCCTTGCCCGCAAGGCAGCGTGCGGCTGGTCTGCCGGCTCGAAGCGAGTGCCGCCGTCGATGGGCTGCGCCTCGTGACGGTGGATGTCTATCTCGCGGACGACGGCGACCGGCGCCTCGCCTCGCTGCAGACGCGCATGCCGGGGGGCGGTAGATGAGGCGGCGGCCGCAGGCGGGTTTCACGCTGGTCGAGGTGATGATCGCCATCACGATCATGGCCGTGCTCAGCGTGATGGCCTGGCGCGGCCTCGACGGCGTGACCCGCGCCAACAGCATGCTCGAGGAGCGCACCGAAGGCATTGCCCTGTTGCTGCGTGCGCTCGACCAGCTGGATCGCGACATCGCCTTGCGTGCCACCACCGAGCTGGGGTCGCGCGAGATCGATGCATTGCAGGCCGCCGCCGATGCGGGGACCGATGCGGCAGGCGCGAAAACCGCGGCGCCGCCGGCGGCCGCCGAGTTGCTGCCGCCCGCGTTGCAGGTGCGCCGGCAGACCAGCCTGCCGTTCTTCATGGAGATCATCCGTGCCGCGCCCGCCGCGCCCGGCCAGTGGCAGCGCGTGCAATGGTGGCAGCGCGGCAACGTGCTCTACCGTGCCGCGGGCGCGGCGTCGGCTTCGTATCCCTTGCCTGCGCCGGACGATGCCGCGCGCGTCGTGGTGCTGAACGACGTGGCCGCGTCGCACATCCGCGCCTGGGAGCCGGGGCAGGGATGGCGCAACCTGCCGACGGTTGCACCCGCGCGCGCGGGTGCAACGGGGCTGGAGCTCGCGTTCGATGTGCAGGCGGCCGGCAGCGGAAGCATCCAGACTTTCCGCCGCGTCATTCCGCTGGATTGATGCCGCTCTCGGGGCTGCGGAAATCAGCGCCGGTTGATCAGCGGCGAAGCCGGTGGCACCGGCGGCGGCCGCTGCGGATGGACCGAGGTGCCGAAGGTGTTGCCCATGCGATGCCCGGTCGCCGCGCGGTTGAACAGGCCGAGCTGGTTCGAAGGCCGCTGCGCGATGGCTTCGGAGGCCATGCCGGGTTGCGCATCGTCGGGTCCGCGTGCCGGGGCCTTGGGCTGCAGCTTCTGAGTGAGGCAGTCATACGAAGGTGCGCGTTCGCCGTTGACGGTGACTTCCACGCAGTTGCCGCCCGTCGCCTCCTGCGCGATGGCCGCGCCGCAGAGGCCGCATGCCAGCAGTGCCGCGATGCCATGCAAAAAGATCGTGCGCATATTCGTTTTCTCCTCCGTCGTGCGAAACACCTGATCGTCGTGCAGGCGAGCCCGGCAGTCTAGGCAGCACGCAAGTCATTGCAAAGACGAAGCACTAACAGAAAGAGGCCTCTTTTCATGCAGAGGTCCTTCTTCTTAAGTGCGCAAAACCACCCGCCGCCAATTTCTCGATGAAGTTTTCGTGACAAACGACAGTCGCCGTGCGCGCCGCGCGTCTAGATATCCGTACGCAGCAGCGACATGAAGGCTCTCCATCATGAACTCGCTGCCACGCGAGCTTCATCCTTGAGAACCGAGCTGTAAATGCATGACATGAAGAAGAAAGGCCCACCGGCGCGCTGGAGAGCGGTGTGGCTGGCCACGATGGCGATGGGCGCCCAGGGAGCGGCCCTCGCGCAGGCGCCCGCGGCCGAACCTGCACCGGCCGCGGCGGCAACGGCGACCACGGCGGCAACGCCCGAGCCCGCGCGCAAGGTCGACATCAACGAATACATCGTGCGCGGCAACACCGTGCTCGACGCGCGCGCCATCGAGAAAGCCGTCACGCCCTTTCTCGGCCCCGAGCGCACGCTGAAAGACGTGGAGAGCGCACGCGATGCGTTGCTCGCGGCCTACCAGGCGGCGGGCTACCAGTCGGTGTACGTCGACCTGCCCGAGCAGCAGGTGACGCAGGGCGTGGTGTTCCTGCAGGTCAACGAAACCCGCGTGGGCCGCGTGCGCGTGGTGGGCGCCGAATACAACTCGCCGCTCGACGTGCGCGACCAGGTGCCCGCGCTGAAGGAGGGCGGTGTGCCCAACTTCAACGCGGCGCAGTCCGAGCTCTCCGCGCTCAACCGCGGCCCCAAGCGGCAGGTGATGCCGCTGGTGCGTCAGGGCAGCATGCCGGGCACGATGGACGTCGACCTCAAGGTCGAGGACTCGAGCCCGTGGCGCGCGAGCGTCGGCCTCAACAACGACTACAGCGCCGACACGCGCAAGCTGCGTGCGTCCGCATCGCTCGGGCACGACAACCTCTGGCAGCTGGGCCACAGCGCTTCCATCAGCTTCTTCGGCGCGCCGCAGGACCTGAGCCAGACCAAGGTGATCTCCGCCTCCTATACAGCGCCGTTCGCAGGCACCAACTGGAGCGTGGAGGCCAACGCCTTCGTGTCCGACAGCAACGTGGCCACGGTGGGCGGCACCGACGTGCTGGGCAAGGGCAATTCCTTCGGCCTGAAGGCGACCTACACCGTGCCGAATGCCGGCAACTGGTGGCATGCGTTCAGCTTCGGCCTCGACCTCAAGAACAACAAGGAAGCGCTGACGCTCAAGGGCAGCGGCGACACCGTGCCGCTGAAGTACGCGCCGATCACGCTCTCGTACTCGGGCTTCCGCCAGACGGAGAAGAGCCAGTACGGCGTGGGCATCTCGCTGGTGGTGGGCACCAGCAGCTCGTTCAAGTACGGCAGCGACGAGGTCGAGTTCGACTACAAGCGCTACAAGTCCACGCCGCGGTTCATGGTGCTGAAGACCGACCTCAACGGCACGCACAACTTCGACGGCGGCTCGCAGCTTTCTTTCCGCTTCAACGGGCAACTGGCCGACTCGCCGCTGGTGTCGAGCGAGCAGATCGCCGCCGGCGGCATGAACTCGGTGCGCGGCTATCTCTCGGCCGAGGCCACCGGCGACTACGGCGTGGTCGGCTCGGTGGAGCTGCGCAGCCAGCCGCTCACCTACCTTGGCAGCGCGGTGGAGAACTGGCGCGTCTATGCCTTCGCCGATGCGGCGCGGCTGCGCCTGAAGAACCCGCTGGCCGAGCAGAACGACCGCTTCTCGCTGTACTCGCTGGGCGTCGGCACCAGCTTCAAGGTCGGGCAGTACCTGGCCGGCCGCGTCGACATCGGCTACCCGCTCACGGACGGACCGCGCACGAAGAAGCACGACCCGCGGGTGAATTTCAGCCTTACCGCGAATTACTGATCCGCACGGCGCCCAGTGTTCTTTCATTTTTTTCCTACGAGTTTTCCGGAGACCCCTGTCATGCGACGAATTCTTCTCATCGTTCTCACGCTGCTGAGCACGCTCCTGCCGGGCCTGGCGCACGCCTGGTGGCAGGCCGAGTGGTCCTACCGCAAGCCCGTCACCATCGACGGCGGTCCGCAGGCGGGCGCCATCGGCAGCGATGCCGGTCGCGTGCCGGTGCTGGTGCGCCTGCACACGGGCAACTTCAAGTTCGAAGGCGTGAGCGAAACCGGCGCCGACCTGCGCTTCGTCGCGGCCGACGACAAGACGGTGCTCAACCACCAGATCGAGCAGTTCGATCCGCTGCTGGGCATGGCGCTGATCTGGGTCGACGTGCCCAACGTCTCGGCCGGCACGCCGCAGAAGCTGTGGATGTACTACGGCAACCCGAAGGCGCCCGCGTCGGGCAACGGCCAGCGCAGCTTCGACCCCGACTACACGCTGGTCTATCACTTCGCCGAAGGCGCGGTGCCGCCGCGCGACACCACCGCCTACGGCAACAACGGCCAGACCTCGGCGGTGCCGGTCGAAGGCACGGTCATCGGCAAGGGCGCACAGCTCGGAACCGCTCCGCTGATGCTGCCCGCCACGCCGTCGCTCGCCGTGCAGGCCGGCGGTACGCTGACTTTTTCCGCCTGGGTGAAGCCCGACCAGCTCGGCGCGCGCCAGGCGATCTATGCGCGCCGCGACGGCGCTGGCGAGCTCGTGGTCGGCATCGACCAGGGCGTGCCCTTCGTGCAGGTCAACGGCCAGCGCAGCACGCCGGGCCAGCCGGTGCAGGCCGGCCAGTGGTCGCACATCGCGGTGAAGGCCGAGGGCGAGAACGTGGCGCTGTATGTGGGTGGGCGTCCCGCGGTGTCGCTCGCGGCGAAGCTGCCGGCGCTGAACACGGCCGCCGCCATCGGTGCCGACGTGCCGGCCGGCGCAGCCGTCGCGCAGGGCGTACAAGCTCCCGCGGGCTTCGCGCCGTTCACCGGTGCCATCGACGAGGTGCGCCTCTCGAAGGTCGCGCGCGCCGATGCCTTGCTGTTGGCCGATGCCGTGTCGCAGGGCGCCGAATCGCGCCTCACCGTCTTCGGTGCCGACGAGCAGCAGGCCGGCAAGAGCCACTTCGGCTTCATCCTCGCCGCGATGCCGCTGGACGCGTGGGTCGTCGTGGGCCTGCTGGGCCTGATGATGGTCCTGTCGTGGGCCATCATGATCGGCAAGGGCCGCAGCTACGGCGCCACCTCGCGCGCCAACGGCATCTTCATCGAGCACTTCCGCGAGGCCGCGGGCGCACCGCTCGACCGCCTGGCCGTGAGCAACAGCGTGCCGGAAGACGTGCGCGCCGATTCGTCGCTGTGGCGCCTGTACGAAGTGGCCATCGACGAGATGCGCCGCCGCCATGACCGCGGCTACGACCTGAGCGCTGTGTCCAACGCCACCATCGGCGCGATCCGCGCCGCCATGGACGGCGTGATGGTGCGCGAGACCGAGCGCATGTCCAAGCGCATGAACTGGCTCTCCACCACCATCGAAGGCGCGCCTTACGTGGGCCTCTTCGGCACGGTGATCGGGATCATGCTGGTGTTCGTCGTCGCGGCCATGGCCGGCGCGGTGGACATCAACTCGGTGGCGCCCGGCATGGCGGCTGCGCTCCTGTGTACCGCCGCGGGCCTGGGCGTCGCGATTCCCGCGCTCTTTGGCTACAACTGGCTCGCCTCGCGCTCGGACGCCATCGGCGCCGACATGGCGGTGTTCGTCGACGAGTTCGTCACGCGTCTGGCGGAAGAGCAGGGCGAAGGCCGCTCCTTGCCGCATGCCGTGGTCAAGCGCGCCTGAGCGGCGGAGAACAGCACGCCATGGCAAACACCGCAGCCAAGTTCGGCACCCGCAAGCGCGCGGGCGGCATCAACATCACGCCCTTCGTCGACGTGCTGCTGGTGGTGCTGGTGATCTTCATCCTCACCAGCAACGCCAGCATTCCCGGCATCAAGGTCGACCTGCCGAAGGCCAGCGCCTCGGTGGCGCTGGAGAAGCCCAAGACCAAGGCCATCACCATCGACAACGCGGGCAACGTCTTTCTCGACGCCTATCCCGTGACGCTGCCGGAGCTCGAGGAGCGCCTGCGCACCGAGAAGGCGCTGTCGCCCGACTTCCCCGTGATCGTGCGCGGCGATGCCAGCGTGCAGTACGCGAAGGTGATCGACGTGCTCGACCTGCTGCGCCGCATCGAGCTGAACCAGATCGGCCTCGTGACCGGCAAGCAGAAGTGAGGAACGCAGAGTGAATCCTCGCGACCCGACTTCTGCTTTCGCGCGCGCGGGCGCAAAGAGAAGGCCGACAGGGCTGTGGCGCCGCTGGGGTGGTGTGGTCATCGGCCTGGCGATCTTCGCCGCGCTGGTGGCGCTGGTGTGGCACCTGCTGACCGACACCGCGAGCACCCGGCGCGTGGTGGCCGACGCGCCGATGCTGATGCTGCCGCCGCCACCCCCACCGCCGCCCGAGCCCGAGAAGCTGCCCGAACCCGAGCCGGAAAAGATCAAGCCCGTGACCGAGCCCGAACCCAAGCCGGTCGAGCCGCTCGAGCCGCCCAAGGACGACACCCCGCCCAGCCCCTCGAAGGACCTGGGCGACCCGGTGACCATGGACAGCGCCGGCCAGGCCGGCAACGACGCCTTCGGCATCCAGGCCGGCAGCGGCGGTGGCATGAGCGGTACCGGTGCCGGCGGCGGCCTGGGCAGCGGCTCGTATGCGCGCTACGTGTCGAGCATGTTGCAGCAGGCGCTGTCGCGTGATCCGCGCACCCGCCAGCTGGTGTTCGACGACATCCAGATCGACCTGTGGCTCGGCGCCGACGGCAAGACCACGCGTGCGCAACTGGTGCGCGGCACCGGCGCGAACGACATCGACGAAGCGGTGCTCGCCATGGTGCGCGCGCTCGACCGCATCGACGAGAAGCCACCGGCCTCGCTGCGCTTTCCGATGCGCGTGTCCATGAAGGGGCGCCGGCCATGACCACCACCCGTGCCGAAGCCCTGCCTGTTCCATTCAATCCTGTGAACGAAGCGATGAACCATCTCCAAAACATCCAGCGCCGGGGCGCCATGCCGACCCTGCGTCAATGCGCGCTCGCGGCGGCCGTGGCCTCCGTGTTCGCCTTCGCGGCCGGCAACGCCGCAGCCCAGGCCGCGCCCGCGTCCGGCGAGACCGCCATGGTCAAGCTGATCCGCGGCCTGATCCAGAGCGGCACGCTCGCCAAGGACGTGGGCGAGGCACTGCTCGCGCAGGCCCAGACCGAGGCCCTTGCGGCGCAGCAGACGCAGCAGCGCCTGGCCGCCTCGGCCACCGCGGCGTCGGCCAGCGCGGCTGGTGGCGTGCGGCTGGAGGCGGGCGACGTGCGCGTGCCCTACATCTCGCAGACCGTGCGCGACCAGATCCGCGACGAGATCAAGGCCCAGGTCATGGCCCAGGCCCAGACCGAAGGCTGGGCCGCGCCCAACGAAACGCCCGAGTGGAGCAAGCGCATCCGCGTGGAAGGCGACGTGCGCGTGCGCAACGAATCGCGCAGCTATGCGAGCAACAACAGCAACATCGAGATCAACTGGGCCGAGCTCAACAAGGGCACCGGCTACGACGTCAACCCGAACACCAACCTCGCGCTGCCGTCGATCCTCAACACGCTCAAGAGCCGCCGCAACGTGTTCCGCGCCCGTGCGCGGCTGGGCGTGTTCGCCGACCTCTCAGAGGACACCAAGGCCGGCGTGCGCCTGGCCTCGGGCAGCGACGAGAGCCCGGTTTCGACCACGCAGACGCTGGGCGGGGGCCTCAGCAAGAAGAGCGTGTGGCTCGACCAGATGTGGATCTCGCACAAGCCGGTCGACTGGCTCACCGTGACGGCGGGCCGCTTCGGCAACCCCTTCATGTCGACCGACGTGCTGTTTTCGAACGACCTGAACTTCGACGGCATCGCCGCGCAGTTCGAGAAGAAGCTCGCCTCCAATCGCGACCTCACGCTGTTCGGCACGCTCGGCTTGATTCCGCTCGAATACTCCTCGGACAACGCGCCCAACCGCACCCAGGCCGAGTTCAAGGCCAAGAGCGAGAACAAATGGCTGTTCGGCGCGCAGGTGGGCGCCGACTGGAAGATCGACGAGGACAACCGCCTGCGGGGCGCGCTCGCGTACTACAACTTCCGCAACATCAGCGGCCAGGTGTCGCAGCCCTGTGCGCTGTATGCCGGCGCCGACGGCTGCAGCACCGACTGGTCGCGCCCGGCCTTCATGCAGAAGGGCAACACGCTCATGCTGCTGCGCGACATCTCGCTCGATCCGCTCAATCCGGCCGGCACGCCGCAGCCGCAGTACGTGGGCCTGGCCTCGCAGTTCCGCCTGATCGACCTGAACCTGCGCTGGGACACGCAGGTGGCCGGCAACAACCTGCGCCTGGACGCGAACTTCGTGCGCAACACCGCCTACGACGCGAACGACATCTGGCGGCGCGCAGGCACCCGCAGCACCATCCTGAACAACTTCGGCCCCACCGGCGGTACCAGCCAGGCCGACTTCAAGAGCGGCGGCAATGCCTACATGCTGCAGGCCACCTACGGCAAGCCGGCACCGGCGGCACGCGGCGACTGGAACGTGCTGGCGGGCTACAAGCGCATCGAGCCCGATGCGCTGCCGGACGGCTACAACGACTCGACCTTCCATGGCGGCGGCACCAATGCGCGCGGCTACTTCCTGGGCGGCTCGTACGCGATCGACAAGAACATGTGGTTCACCGGCCGCTGGCTCTCGACCCGCGAGGTCTTCGGACCGCCGCTGTCGATCGACACCCTGCAGCTCGAATTCAATGCGCGTTTCTAAGGGAGCCGCCGTGTCCAGAAAAATACTTCCGGCGCTGATGCTGGTCTCACTGGCCACGCTGGCCGCCACGGCCGGCGTGTCCCATGCCCAGCAGCCGCCGCAACAGGGCCAGAGCATGGAAGAGCGGCTGCGCGCGCAGTTGCGCATCACCACCACGCAGCTGCAGCAGGCGCAGAACGAACTGGCTGCGCTGAAGGCGGGGCAGCCTGCGGGCGCACCTGCCGCACCGGCGGGCGCAGCGCCGGCCGGCAAGTCCGAACTCGATGCGCTCAAGAAGGAGCTGGCGCAGAGCCAGCAACAACTCGCCGCCGAACGCCATGCGCGGGCGCAGGCCAGCGCGGGCGGCGAGCAATTGCGCCAGCAAGCCCAGGCCACGAGCGAGAAGGCGACGGCGCAGGTCGCGCAGTTCCGCGGCGCCTACGACGACCTGCTGAAGATGGCGCGCATCGCAGAGGCCGAGCGCCAGCGGCTCGCCACCGAGGCGACCACGCAGCGCACCGCGCTGACCCAGTGCGAGGCCAAGAACGCGCAGCTCTACGCCGTGGGGCAGGAGATCCTGCGCGCCTACGAAACGGTGGACCTGGGCAGCGTGCTGGCCTCGCGCCAGCCGTTTGCCGCGCAGAGCCGCGTCAAGTTCGAGCAGATCGCGCAGCAGTACGGCGACAAGCTGTACGAAGGCAAGTTCGACGCGCGCGCGGTGAATGCACCGGCGCCGGCGAAACCGGCGGATGCAGCACCCGCCACACCTGCCGCACCCGCATCAGGAGAGCAGAAGCAATGACGAAACACCACATGAAATACGCGGCACTCGCGCAACGGCTGCGCGCCGCCTGCGGCGTGCTGCTGGTCTCGTCGGTCGGCGTGGCCGCCGCGCAGGCGCCCGCACCCGGCAACGCCGTGGTGGCGCGCATGGGCGAGGTCACGGTGGGCCAGGACGAGGTCGAGAAACTGCTGCAGGCGCTGCCCGAGGCGGAGCGCGCGGCCGTCAAGGCTGACCGTGCGAGCCTGGACGGGTGGCTGCGCCAGCGGCTGTTGAGCGAAGCGCTGCTGCGCGATGCACGCGGCAAGGGCTGGGCCGACCGGCCCGAGGTGAAGGCGAAGGTCGACGCGGCCGTGCGCGAGGCCGCCCTGCGCGTGGTGGCTGCGAGCTACCTCGAATCGGTGAGCCAGGTGCCGGCCGGCTATCCGTCGGATGCGGAAGTGAAGGCCGCCTACGAACAGGGCAAGGCCAACTTCAACCTGCCCGCCGGCTACCGTGTGGCGCAGATCTTCCTGGCCACGCCCGACCGCGATGCAGCCGCCATCGGCAAGGTGCGGGAAGAGGCGGGCAGGCTCGCCCGCCAGGCGCGCACCGGCGACTTCGCTGCCGTGGCGCGCGCCAGTTCGCAAGACAAGCGCACGGCCGAGCGCGGCGGCGAAGTGGAGGCCCTGCCGCTGGCCCGCATGCTCCCCGAGCTGCGCGACACGGTGGCCACGCTGAAGCCCGGCCAGGTGAGCGAGCCGGTGCAGGCACAGGCCGGCTTCCACGTCGTGAAGCTGCTCGACACGCAGCCCGCGCGCACCGCCACGCTCGACGAGATGAAGCCGCAGTTGCAGCTCGCACTGCGCCAGCAACGGCAGCAGCAGCTCGTGCAGGCCTATCTCGCGCAGCTCGCGCCGGCGACTCAATTGAGCATCGACGGCGCCGCGCTGGACGCGGCGCTCAAGAAGACGAACTGAACGCGAACCGAACAATTTCTCAACAGGGGCAGACACATGAACAACACAACGACCAACACCGAAGCCAACGACGCCGCCGCAGCGGCGCAGCACCTCGAACTGCTGGACGCCGTCACGCCCGAGCAGGTGTCCGACGCCATCAAGGCCGCGGGCGCCGCCGTGACCACCATCGAGCAGAACGGCGTGGTGCGCCTGCACAGCGCGAGCCACGGCGTCGGCTTCCAGGTGCTGTGGGGCAACCCGGTCACGACCACGCAGTACACCGACTTCACGCTGAGCTGTCCGCTGCATGTGCAGGGCGGCACGCTGCCCGAGGCCGTGCTGGCCTCGTGGCACCGCACCAAGCGCTTCGCGCGCGTGGCGCAGCACGGCGACCTCGTGGTGCTGGAGATGGACGTGGTGGTCGCCGGCGGCGTGAGTCCCGCGTACCTCGCGTTTGCGATGCGGCTGTGGATGCAGATGATGGGCGAGTTCTTCCTGCACCTGCGCAACTACGGTCCGGCCGCGGAAACCCGCGGCGATGCGGCGAACGGCGGGGCCGTTGGAGAAGCCGCGCGGGGTGTTCCCGCCGCTGCCTGAGCGTGGCGGGAACGCGTCGAATCGCGATGCCTGCCAACGCCCGACCCGGCCCGTCGATCGACGACCACGAAGCGCCGGTGGTCCGCGCCATCCATGCCACAGAGCGCCAGGCGCAGCGGGCGCGGCGCGCCGAGATCGCGCGCCAGCGGCAACGCTCGGCGCTGGTCGATCTGCTTGCGCAGACGATGGAGGAGCTTCATATCTCGATGTCGGAGCTCAATGCGGCGCGGCGCGCGCGCGAGGAATCAAAGGCGAAGTGAGGACGGGGCCGTAGCGTGGCCGCGCGCGCTTGCCATGCGTTCGGCCGGCTGCCATCCTTGGCGCCCCTATCCTGCAGGAGACACACACGATGAAGTACGAAGGAAGCTGCCACTGCGGCCGCGTGAAGTTCGAGGCCGAGGGCGAGATCGCCTCGGCCATGGCTTGCAACTGCTCCATGTGCCAGCGCAGAGGGTCGCTGCTGTGGTTCGTGCCGCGCGACGCGATGCACCTGCTCACGCCCGAAGAGAACGCAAAGACCTACCTGTTCAACAAGCACGCGATCAGGCATCGCTTCTGCCCGAACTGCGGCATCCAGCCGTACAGCGAGGCAACCAATCCGAAGGGCGAGCCGATGGCGGCCATCAACGTGCGCTGCATCGAAGGCATCGACCTGCAGGCCGTGCCGGTCACGCACTTCGATGGCCGGTCGCGATGAACTGACCGAAGCAGCCCGCCGTCAGCGGCCTCGGGTCAAGGCCCTTCCATGCCCTTTTGCCTGAGCACTTCGCGCGCCTCGGGGCTGCCGAGCAGCGCGAGAAAGGCCCGTGCCGCCGCCGGGTCGCGTGCCGCGACGGCCACGGCGCCGGCATACACCGTGTAGTTCTGGATCTCGGCGGGGATCGGGCCGACCAGGGCGGCACCCGGCACCGCGAGGATCTCGCTGATCTGGTGGATGGCGATGTCGGCCCTGCCGTCGACCACGCGCTGCGCCACCAGCCCGCCGGGCACCAGCACCGCCTTGGCCTGGATCTGCGGCGCGATGCCCATCGTGGCGAACAACTGCGAGAGGTACACGCCGCTGGAGCCGCCCGCCGCCGGATCGATGTAGGCCACGGCGCGCGCGGCCAGCAATGCCTGCCGGAACGCAGCCACGCTGCCGATGTCGGGTGCCGGCGCGCCCTCTTTGACCGCGACACCGATGCCGACGCGTGCCAGCCGCGCCGACGTGGCGGCATCCACCTTGCCGGCCTTGGCCAACTGATCGAGCGCGGCCGGCGTCAGCACCACCACGTCGAAAGCCTCGCCATCGCCGATGCGGCGCTGCAGCGCGCCGGCGGTGTCGTTGTCGATGACCAGCCGATGGCCCGTGCGTTGCTCGAAGGCCGGCGCCAAGGCCGCGACCACCGGCTTGAATGCGCCGGCGGTCAGCACCTTGAGTTCTGCCGCCGACACGCTGCTGCACAAAGCCAGGAGGGCGAGGGTGGAGGCGATGATCGTTCGGAGGTTTCGCATTTTTTTCGATTCAGCGAGTGGATGACACGACGCGCGCAATCCACGCCAGCAGCACGGCCACGACTTCATCGCGGTTGGTCTCGTTCAGCGTCTCGTGGCGCGCGCCGCCGAACACATGGCACGACACATCGCGCAGGCCCGCCTCCCGGTAACGCTGCACCAGCGGGTAGAACCATTCGGCCTTGTTGCTGACCGGGTCCTCGTCGCCGATGAAGAGGTACAGAGGCAGCTCGGGCCGGATGCGCGATTGCATCGCGGTGGGCGTGAGTTCAGCGAGGTCCGCGAACATGGAACCCAGGCCCTCGGTCGAGACCGTGAACCCGCACAACGGATCGGCGATGTACTTGTCGACCTGCGCCGGGTCGCGGCTGAGCCAGTCGAACGGGGTGCGCACATCGGGCAGCGCGGCGTTCATGTCTTCGAGGCGGAATCCGCTCTGCAACGCGGCGCCCAGCAGGTCGAGGGCCGCGGTGCCCGAGAGCACCGCGCCGGACAGCAGCTCGCTGTGCCGCACCAGGTAGTACTGCGTGGCGAAGGAGCCCATGCTGTGGCCGACGAGTAGCAATGGCAGGCCGGGGTGCGCGGCGCGCGCATGCCGGCTCAGCAGCGCCATGTCGTCCACGAGGCCGGCGAATCCGCGTGGACCGAATTCGCCGAGCTCGCCGCGTTCAGAGGCGCGCTTGCCATGGCCGCGGTGCTCGTTTGCGTAGACGACGTAGCCGGCATGCGTGAGTGCCTCCGCGAGCGGGCGGTAACGCAGCGAATGCTCGCCCATGCCGTGCGCCAGCTGGACGATGGCGCGCGGTGCGGCGCCTTGCCATCGGTGGGCTTCCACCGTGTAGCCGTCGTTGGCGGTCAGCTCGAAGTTTGTCTCGGTGCTCGGCATGCGGTGTCCTCCGGGAGAGTTAAGGGAAGGGTTGCGATCCTAGTCGTTGAAGGCCCGCAGCATCGCCTTGCGCAGCCACGTCTCCGCCGAGTCCTTGTCCGTCACCGCGCGCCAGGCCAGCTTGATCTGGTAGTCGGGGCTTTCGAACGGCAGGGCCTCATGGCGAAGGCCGCCTTGCGCCGACAGCGCCAGCGCCACGTGCTCGGGCACCGTGGCCAGCAGGTCGGTGCCGGCCAGCACGGCGGGCAGGCTGCCGAACTGCGGTACCGAAAAAGCCACGTCGCGCTGGCGTCCCATTTCGCCGAGCGTTTCGTCGACGGTGCCGCACAGGTCGCCCGCGTAGGTCACGAGCACGTGGCGGCGGCGACAGTAGTCGTCGAGCGAGAGTTTTCCGGGCACGGCATCGGCGCGCAGCATGGCGAAGCGCACCGTGCGGACCTTGCGCACCTTGGCGTCGGCGGGCAGGTCCTTCAGGAAAGACATCACCGCGCTGACCTCTCCCTGCTCCAGGTAGCTCATGGCGTTGCGGTAGCAGACCGTGAGCGTCACCAGCTTGGCGCGGGGCACTTCGGCGCTCAAGGCGCGCAGCAGCCGCGGCAGCATCGCGATCTGCAGGTCGTCGGTCAGGCCGATGCGGAACACCGGCGCGGCGCGGGCCGGTTCGAAGTCGGCTTGCGCGCGGAAGGTGGCCTCGATCTGTTCGAGTGCGGGGGCGAGGCCCTGCATCAATGCCAGCGCGCGCTCGGTCGGCTCCATCGTGCGGCCCTGGCGCACCAGCAGCGGATCGCCGGTGAGTTCGCGCAGCCGTGCGAGCGCATGGCTCACCGCGGGCTGGCCGAGGTTCAGCCGCTCCGCGGCGCGGCTGACGTGGCGCTCGCGCATGAGCGCGGCCAGCACGGTGAGCAGGTTCAGGTCGATGCGGTTGAGTTCGACGGGTTTCATCGGTGGTCCTGGCGTTATCGATTGCGCGCATAGCGAATATCCGGCGAATCGATTTCTTTGATTGTCCTGCGGCCTCTAGATTGATGCCATCGGTCATTCAAGAAGAAGGAGTTTTTCATGAGCAAGATGGTTCGCTTCCACACGTTCGGCGGCGCCGAGGTCCTGAAGGTCGAGGAGGTCGCGACGCCGGCACCCGGCGCTGGCGAAGTGCGCATCGCGGTGCAGGCCATCGGCCTGAACCGGGCCGATGCGCTGTGGCGCGAGAACCTGTATGTCGAAGACGCGACGTTGCCGGCCGGGCTGGGCAACGAGGCTGCCGGTGTCATCGAGGCGGTGGGTGCGGGCGTCGAGGGGCTGAAGGTAGGGGACAGGGTCGCGGTGCTGCCGGGTGCGGGCCAAGGCCGGTATCCCACCTACGGCGAAGACATCCTTCTGCCGGCGGCGCACGTGGTGCGGTATCCCGGCAACCTGTCGGCCGCGCAAGCCGCGGGCGCCTACATGGCCTACCTCACGGGCTACTTCCCGATGTTCGAGATGGCGCAGTTGAAGCGCGGTCAGACGATGCTCGTCACCGGGGCTTCATCGGGCACCGGTATCGCCGCGCTGCAGATGGCGCGCGCGGTGGACATCGTCGCCATCGCGGTTACGCGCACGGCTGCCAAGCGGGATGCGCTGCGCGAGGCGGGTGCGACGCATGTGGTCGTGACAGACGATGAAGACGTGGTCGAGCGCGTGATGAAGCTCACCGATGGCCGCGGCGTCGACCTGGTGTACGACGGCGTGGGCGGCGCGCAGGTCGAACGGCTCGGCGACCTGGTCGCGCACCGCGGCTGGTACGTGCTGTATGGCCTCTCGGGTGGCGCGGAATTCAAGTACCCGGTGATCGCGCAGTTCCGCAAGAGCTGGCGCTTCCACGTCTACAAGGTGCTGGAGCACACCGGCGCGGCCACGATGGGATTGCCGCGCGACGAGGTTGCGCTCGGCCGCGCACTGGCCTTCATCGACGCAGGCCTCGCCGACGGCACGCTGCAGGTGCGCATCGACCGGGCCTTCGCGCTCGACGACGTGGTGCAGGCCCACCGCTACCTGGAGCGCGCGGGGCACATCGGCAAGGTCGTGCTCACCGTCTGACCGTCAGGCCTGCGGTCAGACGGCGGATATCGATCGATACCGGGCCACACCATCCCCGGCGATGTCGCACGCGATCTCGCCGCGGTGCAGCAGGTAGTTGAGGCAGGCGAGGCTTTCGCCGGTCGCCATGCCCAGCAGTTGCACGTCGGACTCGGCGATGCTGCGCGCGAAGAGGCTCGCGAACACATCGACCGCGCGCTTGGGCGTCTTCAACGTATTGCGCAACCGGTCGAGCGAGCGCTCCTGTCCCTGCTGCAGCCGGTCGATGCGCGCATGCAGGCCACGGAAGCATTCGTTGTGCGAGGGCAGAACGAGCACGTCGTCGGGCACTTCGCGCCTGAGCTTGGCGAGCGAGGAGAGCCAGTCGGCCATCGGGTCGGCATCGGGCTCGATGGGCGAGACCGAGACGTTCGACGAGATGCGCGGCAGGATCTGGTCGCCCGAGATCAGCAGCTTGAGGTCGGGGCAGTACAGGCACGCGTGCTCGGGCGAATGGCCGTTGCCGGTGACGATGCGCCAATCGTGCGCGCCGATGCGCAGCACCTCGCCGTCGCGAAGCCGCCGGAAGCTGTCGGGCAGCGGATGGATGTGCTTGCCGAAATTGCCGAAGCGCGTGCGGTAGGTCTCGATGGCGGCATCGCTCCAGCCGGCGCGGCGGTAGAAGGCGATGGCATCGTCCGGCGCCTCGCGTCCGGTGTCGGACACCATCACGCGGCACATGAGGTATTCGGAGCGGGTCATCCACAGCCGCACGCCGAACTTGCGCGTGAGCCAGCCGGCCATGCCCACGTGGTCGGGGTGCATGTGCGTCACGAAGACGCGGGTGAGGCCGCGCGTGTCCGGCGAATTGGCGAAGAGCTCGCGCCAGACAGCTACCGTTTCCTCGGTGCGCACGCCGGTGTCCACGACGGCCCAGCCGGCGCCGTCGTCGAGCGCCCACAGGTTGATGTGATCGAGCGAGTAGGGCAGCGGCATCCGGATCCAGTGCACGCCCGTGGCGACTTCGATCGACTTGCCGCGTGGCGGAAGCTCCGCGAAAGGGTAGATGAGCTTGCCCTTGGCTGCTTCCGCCGTCTCTTCCAAACCGTCCATCGTGTTTCACCTCCAGAGGGGTGAATTGTGGACCTGGCCGCAATCCGGGCCGGGCCTCGTCCCGAGGACGATGGACCGCCGCGCTTACTTGCGGCGCGTGCGGGGGGCGCCCGGCACCGAGGTTTGCGAAGGCGCGGCACCGCCGTCCACGCCCAACCGGCCACCGCCGCCCAGGCCTTGGCCACGCACCGTCTGCGCCTTGTAGTTGCGCAGCGACCGGACCATCTGGTTGAAGGCGTCCATGAAGGCTGCGGCAATCACCTTGCCCTGCGGCGTGCGCGTGTAGCCGCCGATGCCGCCCGCGGCAGAGACGCCACCCAGGCCGGCGAAGCCCGCGAAGTCGGTCTTGGAGGCGCTGCCTTCGGCGGCGGCCACCTGCACGCCGGAGCGGTTGTCGATGAGGGTCAGGAGCGCGCTGGCTTCCTTGGTCTGCAGGCTGGCGCCGATGCTGGCAATGGCACGGCCGCGGCCGCCGCCCACCAGGCCGCCGAGCGCGCCGCCAAGGCCGCCGGCGTCGTTGTTGCTGAACACGATCTCGGGCGACAGGCCGTAGTCGGAAGCTACCATCTGGCCGCGGCCGAAGTTGCTGCCGCCGCGCATTTCGCCGGACTGCATCAGCGCGCGCTCGCGCGTCATGGCGTTCATGCCAGCGCCGCCGCGCTCGACCACCACGAAGCAGTTCGATTGCTGCACCAGCAGGCGCAGCAGGTTGGCGGTGGGCGGGAGCTTGTATTCACCGGTGAGGACGGTGTACCAGCCGGCGTCGACGTTCTCGATGAGAGAGACGGTGCCCAGCGGCGAATCGCAGCGTTCGAGCGCGCTGCTTTCACCGGAGGTGGCCGAACCGGCGGCGCTGCCCGTGGCCACGGTCTTGGCCGACTGGCTGCCCATTTGCATGTCGGTGGTCGCGCAGCCGGAGAGAACCAGCACGCCGGCAAGAACGCTTGCGCTTGCGAAGGAGAATTTGGAAGAAGCCATGTCCGGATCCAGAGAGGTAAGAGTGAAGAGGCGCCCCAGCGGGAGACGCCACTCATCGGATACCGAAGTGGGACCGCATGGCCTGTCTGACCTCCCCCGATTCGTCGCGCCGCCAGCGACCGCGCGACGATACGACCTGGAGAGTCGGCATGCCAGTGCCGAAAGTCATGGTCTGCGCGCGGCGAAGCGGGCGAGATTATTACCCGGTACGGGGCCCGTGGGCAGAGGGCAACAAGCTCCCCGGAACGGGCAGGGGGATGGCCCTCGGCAGGGCGCGAGGGCCGTTACAGTCGGGCCTTCATCACGAGGAGTTTTCAGATGGCAACCACCAAGAAGAATGTCGTTGGCGAAGCAGCAGCGGAACTGACCCGCCAACAGGTCGCGCAGGCCCTGGCCATCGCCGGCGCCTCGAATTTCAGCGGCGCATCCGATCCGTCCTTCGTCGGCTCCATCCTGGTGGCCCTGGCCGTCAACACCAACTCCGTCAGTGCGACCATCGACAACGCGAAGGGGCGCACCCCCGTCGTCCAGCACTGACCGACGCTCGGCGTCGGCGGCCCTTCAAGTCGCGCGATGCGGACTTTTCTTTTCTACGTCGCGACGGCGCTTGCCGAGATCGTCGGCTGCTATCTGCCGTATCTCTGGCTCAAGCAGGGGCGCTCGGCCTGGCTGCTGGTGCCTGCCGCGATCAGCCTCGCCGTGTTTGCATGGTTGCTGACCCTTCATGCCACGGCCGCCGGCCGCGTCTACGCGGCATACGGCGGGGTGTACATCGGCGTGGCCATCGCGTGGCTCTGGGCGGTGGATGGCATCAGGCCCACGCCCTGGGACATGGCGGGCGTTGCGGTCTGCCTCGTCGGAATGGGGCTCATCGCCTTCCAGCCGAGGTAGGCAGCGGGCGCTGAGCGGGTGGCCTGAGTTCCAACGGATCGCTTCGTCGAACAGTCTCAGTCGGGCGAAGCGAAATAGGGAATGGGATCGACCGCATTGCCGTTCTTGCGCAACTCGAAGTGCAGCTTGACGCGATCGGCTTCGGTGCGACCCATCTGGGCGATCGCCTGGCCTCGCTTCACGGACTGCCCCTCCTTGACCAGCAGCTTGCTGTTGTGCGCGTAGGCGGTCACGAAGATCGCATCGTGCTTGATCATGACCAGTTGGCCATAGCCACGCGGACCCACGGCCGAATAGACGACCTTGCCGTCGCGCGCGGCGATGACGGGATCGCCTTCCGATCCTGCGAAGTCGATGCCCTTGCTGTTGCGGCCGTTGAATTGCTGGATGACGGTGCCCTTCGATGGGCGAAGGAAATTCCGCTCCGCCTTGGCCACGGGGGCGGATGCAGATGGCGTCGCCGGCGCCGGTTCACTGCTTCGCTGCCGACGCTCCGGTGCGGGGCGCGAAGATTCGTTGCGAGCGGCAGGTGCCGGCTTGGTACTGGCCGGTTTCTTCGGCGCGGGTGCAGGGGGCGGTTTGGTGGCACAGCCGACGAGCAGGATGCTCAGCGTGCCGGAGGCGAGGGCCAGTGCGATCCGATGGGGAACGAGCGGGCGGGGCGTGGGGAGATCGGGAAATCCGGGTTCAGCTTGCGGCTTGAAATGCATGGTCAGGACTGTATTGGAATCCGCCGACCGTCCGGCTGACCGATCAACTCCCGATGTGATGGTCCGCGATGGAATGCGTGTGGCCGTGGTCGATGGACTCCTTCATGGCATCTCTGAGCTTTCGCAGCGTGTTGGTGAGAGCCTGCGGGCTGGTGCCGACTTCGCGGGCCGCGACGCCGGGGCGCACGCCGCCGACGAGAACCATGTATGCGGCATCGCGAGACGGCGTTTCTCGCAACCGGGCGCGCCTCGACAGCGCGTTGAATTCGCTTCGCGTCATCCTCGTCCCTCCTTCCAGTTGACCGGAGTCTGACGAGATTTCGGGCGTCGAGGAATAGTCGTCTTTGGAAACTGCTGGTAAGAGTTTTTCCCGTGGCCCGGCTTTGCCGATCAGCCCGGCGTCCGCACCGGCAGGAGGCCGATGGGTGCGATGCGCGCAATGATCTCTGCCTGCATGAGCGCGAGGGAATGGGCAGGAAGGAAGGTGGCCTCTACGGTCAAACCGGCCGATCCGGTGCTGCGGTTGACCGTTGCCGTTGTGATCGCGCCGGGGAGCGCGAGCACTTGCTGGACCTGCAGCTGCTGCGCTTCGCTGCAAAGAGGCAGGCTGAATTCGTATCGACTCGTGTTGTTCATCGAAGACCTCGATTCGGTGGACGAGGTGCGAGTCTAGCGGTGGTGCCAATTGCCAAATAAACAAACGGCCCGCAATTGAAAATGCCCCGCTACCTTTTTGAGTAGCGGGGCATCCAGTTGCCTTGCGGCTTGTAGTGGCTCCTCGACCTGGGCTCGAACCAGGGACCTACGGATTAACAGTCCGGCGCTCTACCAACTGAGCTATCGAGGAACAAGCCTCAGATTATAGCGCGGTTTTTTTGGCCTTCTCAAGCCTCCCGAACTTTTGCAGAAAAAACTTTCGTTCGTGCATCTTCACAGCGCAACGCTGAGGCCCAGACGCAGCGTGCGAGGCGCACCGGGGAACAGGTAGACGTGGCCGAACTGATAGGGCGACTCCTTCCAGTAGCGGCGGTCGAACAGGTTGTCGACAGCCAGCGTCCAGCTCGTGTTCACGCCGCGCAGTTTCGTGTCGTAGCGCAGCACCGCATCGACGCGCGTCCACGAGGGCAGCGTGATCGACCCATCCGCGAGCACGTTGCGGCGTCCTTCGTGCGACAGCTGGCCCGCCACTTCCAGACCCGGCACCGAAGGCACGCGATACGCCGCCTGCGCACGCAGCACCTGCTTGGGCACGTTGGTCGGCCACTGTCCGTTGCTCGCGGGTTCGACGGTGCTGTCGCGGCGCTTGGCGTTCATCAGCGTCATGCTGCCGCCGATGCGCCAGGGGCCCTGGGTCCACTGCGCGCCGGCTTCGAGGCCGCGGTGCACGGCGCGGCCGTCGTACTTCGCCTCGCACGGCGTGATGCCTAGACGATTGCATGCGTCGAGATTTGTCATGGGGCGCGAGATATCGAACCACGCGAGCTGCCAGTTGAAGGCGTCGTTGCCGCCCTTGATGCCCAGTTCCCACTGGCGCGACTTCAGTGCGGGCAGTGCCTGGCCGGCGTTGCTGTACTGGTCGCCCCGGTTCGGAACGATCTGCGATTCGACACCCTTGCCCCAGCTCGCATACGCGAGCAGCCCTGGCTGGATGGCGTAGCTGGCAGCAATCCACGGCGTGGTCACGCCTTGCTTGTAGCCCGTCGGGTTCGAGCCGTCGTTGCCGATGCTGCTGCGGTCCAGGCGCGTATGGCGCGCGCCGAGCCAGGTGGTGAAGCGGTCGTTCCAGCGGATCGCGTCCTGCACCGAGAGCTCGGTCGAGCGTTCGTCGCGGTTGGTCTGCGGCGTGATGGCGTCGGGGCTCGGCGGCACCATGGCCGTGGCCCAGATGTTGCCCGTGCCCGCGTAGTTGTAGGCCTGGTCCTGGAAGCGGTTGCGCACGCGGCTTTGCAGCAGGCCGAAGCCCAGTTCGTGGCGCACGCTGCCGGTCATCACGTTGCCCTTCAGGTTCAGGCTGCCTGCGGTCTGTGTGCGGCGCTCGTTCTCGCTGCGGAAGTCGTAGACGTCGAAGGTGCCGTCCGAGCAGTAGCGGTCGTATTTCTCCTCTGCGCTGCAGCCGAAGGCGTAGGCCAGGCGGTCGTCGGTCTTCAGGCGCTGCTGGCCGATCTGCGCGCTCCAGCGCCAGTCGGCGTTCAGCGCCTGGCTGAAGCGCACGGTGCCGGTCAGCGCCTTGAATACCGAGGGCTGCGACCACGGCTGGTTGTTGAGGTTGATGCGCGGATCGACCGGCGCGGGCAGCACGCTGCCCAGCAGGCTGTAGCCGTTTTGGCTCGGCTGCGTCTTGCGGCTTTGCTCGATCTCGAATTCGAGCACCGAGTCGCGCGTGATGCGCCAGTCGGCCGCGAGCGAGAACATGTTGCGGTTGCCGTCCAGGTTGTGCGTGATCGGCTTGAGGTTTTCACTCGCCACGTTGAGCCTATAGCCAAACTGGCGGTTCTCGCCGAAACGGCCGCCCAGGTCGAGCGCGCCGAGCACGCTGCCGCGGCTGGTGGTCTCGATGCGCACCGTGCGCAGGTCCTGCTCGGTCGGGCGCTTCACCACGTAGTTGACGAGCCCGCCCGGCGCGCTGGTGCCGGCCTGTATGCCGCTGGTGCCGCGCAGGATCTCGACGCGCTCCTTGTTGTCGAGCGGGATCGAGGTCTCGGCGCTGATCGGCAGGCCTTCGCGCCGGTAGTTGAAGCGGTTGTCGAGCACGAAGCCGCGCACGGTGAGGTAGTCCCAGTAGCCGGCGGAGTTGTAGGCGTCGGTGACCGAGGAGTCGAACTGCGTGAGGTCGGCGAGCCGGCGCGCGCCGCTGGCGTTCAGCTGTTTGCTGTCGATCACCGTGGCCGACAGTGGCAACTCGCGCAGGGGCACGTCGCCGAAGCCGCTGACGTCGGCCTGTGGCGCCGTTGCGCCTTCATTGACGACGATTTCGGGCAGCGCGGTTTGCTGCGCGTGAGCGCTACAGGCGGCGGCGAAAAGCACGGCGGCGATCGCATGCGAGATGGGCGAGCGCGTCAAGGCAAAGGAATGTGGAAAGCGTCGTTGAGTCATTGATTGCTTGATGTGTTCAGTTGCCGATGGCGGCGCCCATGGCCGCCATCCATTGCGCGGCCGTGGCCTCGGGATCGGTGGCCGTCACCAGCGCGCGCACCACGGCAACCGAGCCCACGCCGGTGGCGAGCACTTCGGGTAGCCGCACCGCGTCGATGCCGCCGATGCCCACTTGCGGATAGCCGCGCAGCAGGCGCGCATAGGCCGCGAGCCGGGCCACGCCCTGCGGCGCGGTCGCCATCTTCTTGAGCGTGGTCGGATAGACCGCGCCCATCGCGATGTAGCTCGGGCTCACTGCATCGGCGCGCACCATCTCTGCATAGCCGTGCGTGCTGACGCCCAGCCGCAGGCCGGAGGCGCGCAGCTGCTGCAGTTCCTCCGGCGAGAGGGCATCGAGGTCTTCCTGCCCGAGGTGGATGCCGTAGGCGCGCGCGGCGATGGCGACCTGCCAGTGGTCGTTGATGAAGAGCAGCGCGCCCGTGCCCTGCACGGCCTCGACGGCCGCCTGGACTTCACGCGCGACGGCCGCGGCATCGTCGGACTTGAAGCGCAGCTGCACTGTCGGCACGCCGGCACGCGCCATGCGGCCAACCCATGCCGCATCAGGCAGCACGGCGTAGAGGCCGAGCCGTTCGGGGCAGGGCAGGAACGCGTCGTCGCGCGCGGCGGGCGGAAACGAACGTATGCCGAAGTCGGCGGGCGCGTCGGGCCACCGGGAAGCGTCGAACTGGCCGATGCGTTCGGTCTGCGCATGCCAGGCAAGCGCGAGGCATTCGGCATCGACCTCGATGAAGCCGAGCGCCGTGCAGGCTTGCTTGGCGCCGCGGTAGACCGCGTCGTCCGAGGAGAAGTGCGTGGCGCCCACGGCCGATGCGGTGATCGCGCCGAAGCGCAGCCCGTGTGCGGCGACGATGGCGTGGGCGATGGAGCGGGCGTCGTTCATGCCGCGTGGTGCCAGAAGGGCGTGCCGAGCACGGGCGTGCTGGGCTGCGCGGAGTCTTGCGCGGCCATCGCGCCGGCGCGGTAAGCGGTGCGGCCGGCCTGCACCGCATCGGCAAAAGCGCCGGCCATCGCGACGGGTTCCTGCGCGAGCGCAACCGCGGTGTTGAGCAGCACGCCGTCGTAGCCCCACTCCATGACCTGGCACGCGTGCGAAGGCAGCCCGAGCCCGGCGTCGACCAGCATCGGCACCTTGAGCCGCTCGCGCAGCACCTGCAGCGCATACGGATTGACCGGGCCACGGCCGGTGCCGATGGGCGCGGCCCACGGCATGACGGCCTGGCAGCCCACGTCGACCAGCCGCTGGCACAGCACGAGGTCTTCGGTGCAGTAGGGCAGCACCTGGAAGCCGTCGCGGATCAACTGCGAGGCGGCGTCGACGAGGTTCAGCGTGTCGGGCTGCAGCGTGTAGTCGTCGCCGATGAGCTCGAGCTTGATCCACGGCGTGTCGAACAGCTCGCGCGCCATGTGGGCGGTGGCGACCACCTCCTGCACGCTGTGGCAGCCGGCGGTGTTGGGCAGCACGGGCACGCCCAGCTTGCGCAGCAGCGCCCAGAAGCCGTTGCTCGTGTCGTTGCCGCCGGAGCCTTGGTTCGCTGTCTGGCGGCGCAGCGAGGCGGTGAGCATCGCGGGCTTCGCGCGCTTGACGGCCGCTTCGAGCAGGTCGGGCGAGGGGTAGCGCGCGGTGCCGAGCAGAAGGCGGCTTTGAAAGGTCTGGCCGTAGAGAACCAGCGGGTCGTTCGGGGTGGTCATGGTGTCGTCTCCAATCTTTTTTTCAGCCGCCCGTCACGGGGCGGATCACTTCGATGCGGTCGTCGGGCTGCAGCGCGCGCGCGGCGTAGGCCGAGCGCGGCACGAACTCGCGGTTCACCGCCACCGCGAAGGGCGGCACGGCCTCCAGCGCGGTGAGCGCGTCGGTGAGCGCGGCGCCATCGGGCAGCGTGTAGGGCTTGTCGTTGATCAGGATGTTCATCGTCATGCGTCGTCGGATGTCGTGGTGTCCATGCCGAAGCCCTGCGCGAGTGCGGATTGGCCGTGCGTGAGCAGCTCCATCGCCGCGTCGAGCAGCGCCGGCGCGATCATGAAACCGTGGCGGTAGAGACCGTTGATCTGCAGCACGCGCGGCTGCGGCTGGCGGATGGCGGGCAGGTTGTCGGGCAGCGTGGGGCGGCACTGCGTGGCGATCTCCACGATGCGCGCTTCGGCAAAACCGCTGTGCACCGCATAGGCCGCGCTCAGCAGCTCGAGCGTGGAGCGCACGCTGGCTGGGGACATGTCGTCGGACTCGATCTCGGTCGCGCCGATCACGAACAGGTGGTCGGGCTTGGGTGCGATGTAGAGCGGATAGCGCGGATGCACGAGCCGTGTCGGGCGCCGCAGCGTGACCTCGGGCGCATGCACGCGGATCACCTCGCCGCGCACGCCGCGCAGCGCCCGCCATTGCGGGCGGGCGCCCAGGCCGCGGCAGTCGATCACCCAGTCGGGCTGGCCGGGCGCGCCGGGCGAGAAGTCGGCCGGTACGTGCGGCGACTGCCAGTGCAGCGTGACGTTTGGGTTGCCCTGGAGCGTGGCGAGCAGCGAGGCGAGCAGCGCGCGGTTGTCGAGTTGGCCTTCGCCCGGGAGGAACAGCCCTTTGGCGAAGTGCTGGCCGAGCGATGGTTCCAGTGCGGCGATGCCCGCGCTGTCGAGTGCCTGCATCGGCGCGAGCTCGGGCACCTGGGTGGCGGTGTGAGCGAGCACGCGTTCGAGCCGCGCGGCTTCGGTGGCATCCTGCCGATGCCAGAGCACCAGCGTGCCTTCGCGCTGGAAGAAAACGGGCTGTGCCAACGGCGCGAGCAATTCGGGCCAGCGCGATAGCGCATAGTGGCCCATGCGCACGACCGACACGGGTGCTACAGCCGATTCGGCCAGCGGTGCGAGCATTGCTGCGGCCACGCGCGCGGCTGCGCCTTCAGCGTCGGCGCTGCCGGCTTCGTACAGCGAGACCTTGCAACCTGCTTGTGCGAGCGTGACTGCCATCAGGCGTCCCATGAGGCCCGCGCCGATGATTGCGGTCGATTGAAATGGCACGCTCATGGTCTTGCTCCTTCCCCCTCTGGGGGAAGGCGGGGATGGGGGCAGCCAGAGCGCCCGAGGGATACGCCGCTTGCCCCCACCCTGACCCTCCCCCGGAAGGGGAGGGAGAAAGACGGAGCCGGTCGCCGATAATTTTCAGCATGACCCAAGGACCTTCCTCCGCGCCGCAAGTGCCCCTGCCTCTGCCCCTGCGCTACGCACGCGTACTCTCCATCGCAGGCTCCGACAGCGGCGGCGGCGCCGGCATCCAGGCCGACCTCAAGACCTTCGCGGCCCTCGGCTGCTACGGCATGACGGCCATCACCGCGCTCACCGCGCAGAACACGCGCGGCGTCTCGGGCATCCATGGCGTGCCGCCCGAATTTCTCAAGGCGCAGATCCAGGCGGTGGTTGAGGACATCGGCGTCGATGCCGTCAAGCTCGGCATGCTGCATGCGCCCGAGGTAGTCGAGGTCGTGGCCTGGGCCATCGACCACTACAAGCTGCCGAACGTGGTGCTCGACCCGGTGATGGTCGCCACCAGCGGTGATCGCCTGATCGCTTCGGAAACCGTGCAGGTGCTGGTGCGCGAACTGTTCCCGCGCGCCGTGGTGGTCACACCGAATCTCGATGAAGCGGCCTTGCTGATCGGCCATGCCATCGACGGCATCGATGCGCTCGATGGCGCGGCCGACGAACTGCTGGCGCTCGGTGCCAAGGCCGTGCTGCTCAAGGGCGGCCATCTGCCCGGCAATGAGGTGGTCGACGTGCTGCTGCAGTCGGACGGCACCCGCAAGCGCCTGGCCTTGCAGCGCATCGCGAGCCGCAACCTGCATGGCACCGGCTGCACGCTGTCGTCCGCCATCGCGGCGCACCTGGCGCTGGGATTGAAGCTGCCCGAAGCCGTCGAGCGCGCACGCGCCTACATCCTCGGCGCGATGGCGGCCGGAGCGGATGTGCAGGTCGGTGCAGGCCACGGGCCGCTCAACCACGGTTTTGCGCCAGTGCCGATGCACCGGCTGCCGCTGCCCGCGAAGGTTTTGGTCGGCTGATCCAGGCGAGCACGAAGGTCGCGGCCAGCGTCGGCAGCGCCGAGCCGAACTGCGGCGCCCATTTGGCAAGGGCGTGGTACGCCGCGATGCCCGCGATCCAGATCAGCGCCGCAGCCCAGTCGATCTGGCGTGTGCCGGTCGACACCGCCGCCTGACCGCTGCCGAGCCGCCCGAGGATCACACCGTACAGCGGCACGAACACCGAACTCAACAGCAGCAGGAAGGGTTCGAGCGTGTGCATCGGCAGCACCAATGCAAGCGCGATGCACAGCGCGGCCAGCAACAAGCCCCAGCGCTTCACGCTCCATCGCGGCAAAAGGCTGTGCGTCGAGACCGAGCCCGAATAGACATCGCCGTACGCGTTGTCCAGCTCGTCGATGAGGATCAGCCCCAGCGCCACCAGTCCGCCCTGCGCAAGCAGCAGCGCGGTGACCAGGCCCGTGCCCGGTTCGGCCACGCTCACTACCATCACGCCGAGCGCATAGCACCAGATGTTGGCGAGCGCGTAGCCGATCCAGGTGCCGCTGAATGCGCTGCCCAGGCCGCCCGCGCTGCGCTTGCCGTGGCGCGCGTAGTCGGCCACCAGCGGCAGCCACGACACCGGCATCGCGATCACGAGGTCGAGCGCGCCGAACATGCCCATGCTGCCGTCGCCGGGTCGCGCCCAGAAGGCGTCCAGGCCCTTGGCCTGCAGCCGCGTCGCGAACTGCCATGTCAGCCAGAGCAGCGAGATCACCACCAGCGGCAGGCCGAAGCGGCTCACGAAGCGCCGCACCAGCTTGACCATCGAGCCCGCGAGCAGTGCCAGCAGCACCGCGCCCCAGAGCAAGGTGGTGAAGACGCCGCCCCAGAACGTGCCCAGTGATGCGCCGAAGGCGACCTGGCCGATGGCCTGCGTGCCTTCCCGCATGATCACCAGTTCGAAGGTGGTCCAGCCCACCAGCTGCACGATGTTGAGCAGCACCGGCAACCGCGCGAAGGCGCTGCCGTAGGTGGCGTGCATGAGGCCCGCGCTCGCAAGACCGGTTTCGCAGCCCAGGCGCGCAGTCCAGGCCAAGAGGCCGGCACCGATGACGGAGCCGAGCGCAATCGCCAGCGCCGCATCGCGCGTGCCCACGGCCGGCACGAGGTACGCGCCGATCTGCATCACCAGCAGCCCGACGCCCAGGCTGAACCAGAGCGAGGCGTGGTCGGTCCAGCCGAACACGCGGCGGGACGCGGGCAGGGGCGTCAGCGCCTCGTTGCCGGAGGAAATTCCGTTGTCGTTGTCGTCGTGTGCCATCCGTTTGCTCCAGTGCAAAAGGTTTGGCAGGTGGGCGAGGCTCCAGCAGCGCTGCCGCCACGCGAGACAACGTGACAGGCCGCCGGACCAGCTTCCCTGCGCGAGGATTACCTCAGTCAGGTTCAAAGGGACTCTCTCAGTCAGCCCCGGAACGGATTCCGGCTCGACACCCCTAGCGATGCGCCCCGGCAAGCCGAAGCGCGGGCGGATTTTATCCCCTGCCGCAAAAGCACACGACCATGGAAACCCAGGCCACGCGCAGGGCGGGGGAAAATCGCCACCACACAAGCGCATCCGAATGCGCAGGAGGAACCCCCGCACATGACAGACGACTTCACGCAGCAGCCGGGCCCGGCGCAGGCGCCGCCCGCGACTTCTTCTTCGCCCCGCGCGCGCCTGCGCCGCTTCCGGGTCGACGTCGGCACCATCATCTGTGCGGTCGCGCTGCTTCAATCGCTGCTGCTCGTGGCCTTCGGTTACTGGGGCGCGGAACAGCTGGTTTCCAGGGTCGGCGAGTCGGCGCACAAGGTCAACCACGACCGCGTGGAGGACAACGTGCTCGCCTTCCTCGCCAAGACCGAAGCGCTGGTGCGCGCCATCGCGCACACGCCCAGCCTGCATCCGGCGGGCCACGACGGCGACCAGACGGCCGAGCTGCTCTGGGCCGCGCTGGAGCAGACGCCCGAACTCGACAGCATCGACGTGGCCAGCGACGACGGGCACCTGCTGATGGCGATGCGCTACCCCGAGCCGGTCGTGCGGCAGGTGCTGCGCGACGACGGCTTCAGCACCGAGACCTGGGAGTACAAGCAGCCCCCCGATGGCGACGGTGACGAGGACCCGCGGCAGCGCTACGAGACGAGCCGCATCGAAGCCTTTCGCAGCGATGACGATCCGACGGGCGACGAGGATTTCGTCCAGGCGATGAAGGCACAACGCCCCGTATGGACGTCGCCTTTCATGCTCCCCTCCGAAAAGGAGCTGGGCGTCAGCCACGCGCGGCCCAGCCGGCGGCGCGACGACGAAGGCCGCGTGCAGACGCTGGTGGTGTCCGCCAGCGTGTCGCTCGGGCATCTCTCCGGCCTCGTGCGCGTGTTCGGCGGCACCGGCCATGGCCACAGCGCCCTGCTGAGTGCCGACCACCATGTGATTGCGCGCAGCGACCAACCCCACGTCGTTCGCACGCTGGAAGACCCCGAGGGCGGCGTGCTCGGCGCGCTGCATGCCCACATGCTGGCCAACGGCAGCCGGGGCTGGACCGAAGACATGGCTTTCACGCTCGATCACGAAGGGGAGCGCTACAAGGTGCAGACGTCGCACATCGCGTCCACGGGCTGGCGGCTGGTGAGCTGGGAGCCTGAAGATGCGCTGCTCGGCGGGCTGCACCGGAACGTGCTCTGGTCGTTGCTGCTGACGCTGAGCTTCCTGGCCGTGGCGCTGTTCATTTCGCTGCGCCTGTCGAAGCTCGTGACCGCGCCGATCGAGAGCCTTTCGCACACGGCACGCCGCATCGGGCGGCTGGAGCTGGACGCGCTGCCGCGCGAGTCGAGCCGGGTGTTCGAGATCCAGAACCTGAGCCAGGCGCTGGACGACTCGGCGCGCAGCCTCCAGGCCTTCAGCAAGTTCGTGCCGGTGGACGTGATCAAGCAGCTCATCGCCGAGGGCCATGCGCTCGCGCCCAACGGTTCGCCGCGCCGCGTGACCGCGATGTTCACCGACGTGGAAGGCTTCACCAGCATCTCCGAGTCGATGGAGGCCGACGTGCTGATGCGTCAGCTGACCGAGTACTTCAATCTCGCCACGCGCGTGTTCGCACGGCATGGCGGCGTGGTCGACAAGTTCATGGGCGACGGGATCATGGTGCTCTGGGGCGCGCCGGCGGACCTGCCGGATGCGGAGTACCAGGCGTGCATCGCCTCGCTCGCGCTGCATGACGAGATGAAGGCGCTCAACCGCAAGTGGCTGGGGGAGGGCCTGCAAGAGTTTCGAACGCGCATCGGCATTCACACTGGTGTCGTGATCGCAGGGGTGCTCGGCTCGAGCGACCGGCTGTCGTACACCGCGCTGGGCGATGTGATCAACGTGGCGAGCCGCATCGAGGGCACGAACAAGCAGCTGGGCACGCGCACGCTGATCTCGGAGGCGACGTTCGAGGGATTGGGCGGGCGACTCTCCACACGACGGATCGAGGAACTGGTCGAACTGCGCGGCCGGCAGACGCGCATGGTGCTGTACGAGCTGGTGGACCCGCCGGACCCGGCTACTGCGAACCCTTGACCCTGCGCGCGAACGCCTCCAGCCCATCGACGGTGATCTGGATGTGCCGCTCGAAGCTGCTGTCCAGCGGCACGGTGGTGCCGTTGTCCCAGCGCACGATGAAGGCGTTGTTGGCGAGCAGCGGCAGGTTGCGCGCGAGCACCGGATGGTCGAGCGGACGGATGGTGTGGACCCGTTCGCGCAGCTCCTCGGCCCAGGCCTGGGTGTTGTCGGCCGGCAGGGGCGAGAACTCCATCGTGAGGAAGCCCAGCATCGCCGCGATCACGCAGTTGTAGGCCTCCAGCAGTGACTGGCCTTCGAAGCCGGCTTCCGTCAGCGCCTCCAGCACGCCTTCGACCAATTCAGTCGCCAGGCTGCCGTTGGACACCAACTGCGCGCCCAGCAACTGCGCCACGTTCGGATGACGACGCACCGCGACGCGGCAACGGCGGAACAGTTCGGCGATCCATTCTTGCCAGGGCAATTCCGTCGGCGGGGTGACCTCTGCCATCACCGTGGCGGCGACCTCGGCGAGCAGCGCTTCGCGCGTGCTGACATGCCAATGCACCGTGGCCGGATACACGCCGAGCTGCGATGCGATCTCGCGCATGCTGAAAGCGCCCAGGCCGAATTCGTCGATGTGCGCGAGCGCCGCTTCGGCAATGAGCCGTTTCGAGAGCGCGCCGCCGCCGGTGGGGCGGCCGGCGGTCTTGGGTTTGGGTGCGGGTGCGGTTTTTTTCATGGAAGCGGGCGTTGTGCGGCGGGCGAATTGATTGTATAAATATTATTAATTGAGCAGTGATCAATTAACTGGGCCAAACCGCCATCCCCTCTTTCAAGGACCGTTCCATGACCGACGCCGCCATCGACCAAGCCCTCGCCGGGGCGCATCAACGCTTCATCGAGGGCAATCCCGAGAGCCGGCGCCAGTTCGAGGAACAGACGCGCTACATGCCCGGCGCCAACACACGCTCGGTGCTGTTCTACGCACCGTTCCCGCTCACCATCGCCAAGGGCGAGGGCGCGGCGCTGTGGGACGCCGACGGCCATCGCTATGCCGACTTCATCGCCGAGTACACGGCCGGCGTCTACGGCCACTCGGCGCCCGAGATCCGCGAGGCGGTCATCGAGGCGATGCAGGGCGGCATCAACCTCACGGGGCACAACCTGCTCGAAGGGCGGCTGGCCAAGACCATCTGCGAGCGCTTTCCGCAGATCGAGCAGCTGCGCTTCACCAACTCGGGCACCGAAGCGAACCTGATGGCGCTCACGGCCGCGCTGCACTTCACGGGGCGCCGAAAGATCGTGGTGTTCTCGGGCGGCTATCACGGTGGGGTGCTCGGCTTCGGCGACAAGCCTTCGCCGACGACCGTGCCTTTCGATTTCCTTGTGCTGCCCTACAACGACACGCAGCGTGCGAGCGAAGGGATTGCGAGGCACGGGCCGGAGATCGCAGCCATCCTGGTCGAGCCGATGCAGGGCGCGAGCGGGTGCATTCCGGGGCGGCTCGACTTTCTGCAGGCCCTGCGCGAAGCGGCCACGCAGGTCGGCGCGCTGCTGATCTTCGACGAGGTGATGACTTCGCGCCTCGCGCCCCACGGCCTGGCCAACAAGCTCGGCATCAAGTCCGACCTCACCACGCTGGGCAAGTACATCGGCGGCGGCATGTCGTTCGGCGCCTTCGGCGGTCGCGCGGACGTGATGGCGCAGTTCGATCCCCGCACCGGCGCGCTCGCGCATTCGGGCACCTTCAACAACAACGTCATGACGATGGCGGCGGGGTATGCGGGGCTCACAAAGCTCTTCACGCCCGAGGCGGCCGGCCAGTTGGCCGAACGTGGCGAGGCGATGCGCGCGCGGCTCAATGCGCTGTGCGCGAAAGAGGGCGTGGCGATGCAGTTCACCGGCATCGGCTCGCTGATGAATGCGCACTTCCTGACGGGTGAGGTGCGGCGCGTGGACGATCTGGCGGTGGTCGACGGGCGCCTGCGCCAACTGCTGTTCTTCCATCTGCTGAGCCAGGGCATCTACACCTCGCCGCGCGGCTTCGTGGTGCTCTCGCTGCCGTTGTCCGATGCGGACATCGATGGTTACGTCGCCGCCATCGGCAGCTTCATCGGCGAGTACCGGGCGCTTATGCCTGGCGCGAAGTAGCCACGCCCAGCAGCTCGTGCAGCCGCGTGCTGGTGGTCGTGTACTGCAGCGGCACCGCCTTGCCCGGGAACACGATGGCGGTGGCGCCCCAGGCGGCCAGCGTGGCTTCGTGGAAGCCGCAGACGATGAGCTTCTTCTTGCCCGGGTAGGTGTTGATGTCGCCCACCGCGAACACGCCGCGCTCGCGCGTTTCGTACTTCTCGGTGTCGACGGGTACCTGCTTGCGCTCGAGCTCCAGGCCCCAATCGGCGATGGGGCCGAGGCGCGGCGAGATGCCCAGGCACGCAACCAGCGCGTCGAGCGGCAGGTCGATGGTCGTGGCATCGGGCGTGGTGATCTGCAGTTGCTTGCCATCGAAGGCGGTCGGCTGGCCGACCTTGAAGGCCAGCTTGCCGGCAGCGACGAGGGCGCGCATCGCGGCGATGTTCGCCTCGTCGGCCTGGAAGCCGTCGCGCCGGTGGACCAGCGTGACCTGCTTGGCGATAGACGTGAGCGCGACGGCGGTTGCTAGCGCAATGTCGTCACCGCCATTCACCACCACCGTCTGCCCCGCAAAGCGGTCCAGCGATTCGGGGTGATAGAAAAGGGAGGTGCCTTCGAACTGCGAAATGCCGTCGAGCGTGATGCGTTTGGGCACGAAGGCACCAACGCCGGCTGCGATGAACACCGTCTTCGCGAGGAAGGCCTTGCCGGCCGAAGTCGTCAGCAGCAGGCGTTCGTCGGCCTGGCGGGCGAGCGTGGCGACCTGCTCGCCGAAATGGAACTGCGGCTTGAACGGCGCCACCTGCGCGAGCAGCGATTGCGCAAGCTCGCGCCCGCTGGTCACCGGCGTGCCGGGAATGTCGTAGATCGGCTTGTCGCCATAGAGCGCCACGCACTGGCCGCCCGCGGCGGGCAGTGCATCGACGATGTGGCAGGAGATTTCAAGCAGACCCAGCTGGAAGGCCTGGAACAGCCCGACAGGGCCGGCACCGACGATCAGCGCGTCGGTTTCGATGGGCGCGGTGGGCTGGTTCAGCGCACCAGCTCCCCGACCTTGTCGGTCTTGTCTTTCCATTCTTCGGCGTCAGGCAGCGCGGGCTTGCGCTTGGTGATGCTCTTCCAGCCGTCGGCCACGGCCAGCTCGGCGTTGATCTTGATGAAGGCGATCTGGTTGGCCGGCAGGTCTTCCTCGGCGTAGATCGCGTTGACCGGGCATTCGGGGATGCAGACCGCGCAGTCGATGCATTCGTCCGGGTCGATCACCAGCATGTTGGGACCTTCGCGGAAGCAGTCGACGGGGCAAACGTCCACGCAGTCGGTGTATTTGCAACGGATGCAGGCTTCGGAAACGACGTGGGTCATTTGTCTTTTAAACGTCAGTTTGATCGGGGAAAACCCCAGATTTTAGGCCTTTGCGGCGGCGGGCTGCACGAGCACGGCAGCAGCGGTCTTGTGGGAGGCCGTATCGACCAGCACCAGCGAGCCCAGGGCGCGCGATTGCGTGAAGGGCAGAACGGCCAGCGGCTGCTGCAGTGCGAGCACCACATCGCCGATCGAATTGGCCTCCAGCTGCGTCGCCGGTTCCGATTCGAGCGTGGTGATGTTCACCCGGTCGACGATGCGCGCGACCTTCGCCTTGACCCAGCGGTGGCCCTGCAGCGCCCAGTACACACGGCCCGCGACCAGCGGCTCGTCATCGAGCCAGGCCACGGTGGCAGTGATCTCGCGCACCGGCTCGAAGGCGCCGGGCGCCAGCAGCCAGTCGCCGCGCGACACGTCGACCTCGCGGTCGAGCACGATGCCGGCGCTGTGGCCCGCATGCACCGACTTCGGCTGGCGCGTGTGGCTGAGCACCTGCGCGACGGTGGCGGTCTGGTTGCTCGGCAGCACGGTCACGCGCTGGCCGGGCTCCACATGGCCCGAGGCGACGCGGCCCCAGAACACGCGGCGGCCCTGCGAGGTGTCGGCCGAGGACGAGAACTTCTCGACCCACTGCACCGGGAAGGCGAAGGGCACGGCCTCGTCCTGCACCGTGACCGGCAGGTCTTCGAGCAGCGCGAGCAGGCTCGGGCCTTCATAACCGACCCAGTCGGCATGGCGCGTGGCCACGTTCCAGCCCTTGAGCGCGGAGATCGGCACGATGCCGGCCACTTGCACACCCGCCGCTTCGGCAAAGGCGTTCAGCGCGGTCGAGATGCGCTCGAAGGCCAGGCCCGCGTCGTCGATGGCATCGAGCTTGTTGATCGCGAACACGATCGACTGCACGCGCAGCAGGTTGGCCAGCAGCGTGTGGCGGCGCGTCTGCGGCAGCAGCTCGCGCTTGACCACGGTGCCGTCTTCCACTTCGGCGGCCCAGGCCAGCTTGGTCGCATCGACCAGCACCACGGCGGCGTCGGCGGCCGAGGCGGCGGTGACCATGTTGCGCGTGTACTGCTCATGGCCCGGCGCGTCGCCGATGATGAACTTGCGCTTGGCGGTCGAGAAGTAGCGGTAGGCCACGTCGATCGTGATGCCCTGTTCGCGTTCGGCCGAGAGGCCGTCGGTCAGCAGGGCGAGGTCGGTTTCGCCGCCGCGTTGAACGCCAGCGAGCTGGTCCTGCAGCACGGTCTTGCTGTCCACCAGCAGGCGGCCGATCAGCGTGCTCTTGCCGTCGTCGACCGAGCCGCAGGTGATGAAGCGCAGGGCGGTGCCGGTGTCGCCGCGCACGGCGAGTTCGTTGGGGGTGGCTGTCGTCGCGCTCATCAGAAGTAACCGTCTTTCTTGCGTTTTTCCATGGATGCTTCGGAGGTCATGTCGTCCATCCGGGTGGCACCGCGTTCGCTGACGTCGACCGTGAGCGTTTCCAGCACCACGTCGCCCGCATCGGCCGCGAGGCTTTCCACGGGGCAGGTCGTCGTGATGTCGCCCACAGTGCGAAAGCGCACGTCGCGCACCTGCACCGTTTCGCCGTCGCGCGGCGGGGTCAGTTCGGTCACCGGCACCAGCAGGCCGCGGCGCTCGACCACTTCGCGCTTGTGCGTGTAGTAGATCGACGGCAGGCCGACGTGCTCGCGCTCGATGTACTGCCACACATCCAGTTCAGTCCAGTTCGAGATCGGGAACACGCGGAAGTGTTCGCCCGGGGCGAGGCGCGTGTTGAACAGCGTCCACAGCTCGGGGCGCTGGTCCTTGGGCTGCCATTGGCCGAAGGAATCGCGGTGCGAAAAGATGCGTTCCTTGGCGCGCGCCTTTTCCTCGTCGCGGCGGGCGCCACCGATCAGCGCGTCGAAGCGGAATTCTTCAATGGCTTCGAGCAGCGTCACCGACTGGTGCGCGTTGCGCGATTCGCCGGGGTGCGCCAGGCGCACGGTGCCCCGCGCCATCGAATCCTCGACGCTGCGCACGATGAGTTCGGCGCCCAGTTCCTTCGCGCGCTGGTCGCGGTAGGCCGTCACTTCGGGGAAGTTGTGGCCCGTGTCGATCATCAGCAGCGGGTAGGGAATGCGGCCGACGCCAAACGCCTTCTCCGCGCACTTCAGCAGCACCAGCGAATCCTTGCCGCCCGAGAACAGCAGGGTGGGGCGCTCGAAGGCGGCGGCCACTTCGCGCAGGATGAAGATGGTTTCTTCCTCCAGCGCATCGAGGTGCGTGTTGGACAGGTGCGCCGGAGACAGCAGCAGTTCGGATTCGGTACGGGCGTTCATCGGATGGGGGCTGGATTCAGAGGATCGGTGAGGCGTTGGCGCTCAGTGCGCGATATGCAATCCGCACTCGCGGTTGTCTTCGCCCTTGGTCGGGTCCACGTAGTCGAAGTTGTTCGGCAGGCCGTGCGCCGTGCAGTATTCGTACAGATCCTTGGACGACCAGTGCAGCAGCGGCGCGACCTTGATGAGGCCGTCCGGATTGACGCTGACCGGGTCCATCTGCGCGCGCACGGCCGTGTCGGTGGCGCGCAGCGCGGTGAACCAGACCTTGGGCGCCGTCTCGCGCAGCGCGCGGGCAAAGGGCTCCAGCTTCACTTCTTCGGTGAAGGCGGCGTGGCGCGGATCGTCGAGCGCCGGCGTCGGGCCTTCCACCGCTTCGCGATGCGCACGCGAGCGGCGCGGCAGGTAGATGTGCAGGTCCAGACCCAACTGCTTGGTCACTTCGTCGGCAAAGCGGTAGGTGGCCTCGGTGTTGTAGCCGTTGTCCATCCAGACCACGGGAACATCGCGCTTGGCGCGCGTGACCATGTGCAGGATCACCGCCTCGAACGGGCGGAAGTTGGTGGTGATGATCGCGGGCTGGCCCAGGCCGATGGCCCAGTCCACCAGGCCCTCGGCGTTGCGGCCGAGTTCGGTGTTGATGCGTGCGAAGTCGATGTCGGTGGCGATGCTCATGTCGGATGTGCTCAGTTGCCGGCTGCGAAGTGCGGCGCGGTCTTGACTGCATCGCCCTGATAGAACGAGGCGAAGCGGTCGAACTGGCGCTGCGCGTCGGAGGCGTCCACGCCTTCCTTCAGCACGGCGCTCGAAAAACCGGTGCGTTCCATCTGCACCAGCTGGTCGATCAGCACGTCGCCCGTGGCGCGGATGTCGCCCTGGAAGCCGAGGCGGCGGCGCAGCAAAAAGGCCTGGCTGTAGGCGCGGCCGTCGGTGAACTTCGGGAAGTTCAGGTCGATGCGCTCGATGTCGGCCAGGCAGACCTCGATCGCGAGCGGGTCGGCATCGTTGGCCAGTTGCAGCACCTTCGGATCGCCGTCGTCCACGTGTTCTTCCGCGGACAGGATGTTCAGCGTCTTGTTCATGCTGCCACCTCCACCTTGAAGCGCGCACCGTTGGCCGCGGTCTTGAACGGGTCATGCCCGACACGACGCAGCGTGTCGATGAAGGTCTCGCCCGACATGCGGGTGTCGCGGTAGGTCGTGAGCACGGCCTCGATCACGCCCGGCACTTCAGCCGCCGAGAACGACGGGCCGACCGCCTTGCCAGCCTGCGACGGACCGCTGAGCGCGGAGCCGTCGGAGCCGGCCAGGGTGACCTGGTACCACTCCTTGCCGTCCTTGTCGACACCCAGGATGCCGATGTGGCCGCTGTGGTGGTGGCCGCAGGAGTTGATGCAGCCGCTGATGTGCAGGTCGATCTCGCCCAGGTCGTCGAGCTCGTCGAGGTCTTGATAACGCTCGGTGATGGCCTCAGCGATCGGGATGGATCGCGCATTGGCCAGCGCGCAGAAGTCGCCGCCGGGGCAGGCGATCATGTCCGTCAGCAGGTGCACATTGGCGCTCGCGAAACCGGCGGCGCGGGCGGCGAGCCACAGCGCGTGCAGGTCTTCGGCATGCACCCAGGGCAGCACCACGTTCTGGTCGTGCGTCACGCGGGCTTCGCTGGCCGAGAAGCGGTCGGCCAGTTGCGCGAGCGTGTCGAGTTGGTCGGCCGAGGCATCGCCGGGCGCCTGCTTCAGGCGCTTGAACGACAGCGTGACGGCGCGCAGCGCGGGGTTCTTGTGCGGCGCCACGTTGCGGGCGAGCCAGCGGGCGAACATCACGTCGTCGGCGGCGTGGGCGCGCAGTTCGGCGTCGGTCTTCTCGGCGCTCTGCAGCACGCGGGTGGCCAGCGTCGGCGGCACGAAGGAGGCGGCCACGCGGTCGTACTCTTCCTGCGTGATGGTGTGCGGTGCGCCGTCGTGTTCGAGGATCTGCTTGTACTCGGCATCGACGTCGTCGATGTAGCGCTGGCCTTCGGCCTTCACCAGGATCTTGATGCGCGCCTTGTAGATGTTGTCGCGGCGGCCATAGCGGTTGTAGACACGGATCACCGCTTCGAGGTAATTCATGATCTGCTGCCAGGGCAGGAATTCGCGCAGCACGGTGCCGATGATCGGTGTGCGGCCCATGCCACCGCCCACCTGTACGCGGAAGCCGATTTCGCCGGCCTCGTTCTTCACCACATGCAGGCCCACGTCGTGCCAGCCGGTGGCGGCGCGGTCTTCGGTGGCGCCCGTGATGGCGATCTTGAACTTGCGCGGCAGGAAGGCGAACTCGGGGTGCAGCGTGCTCCACTGGCGCATGATTTCCGCGAACGGGCGCGGATCGGCGATTTCGTCGACGGCAATGCCGGCGCGCTCGTCGCTCGTGATGTTGCGGATGCAGTTGCCGCTGGTCTGGATGCCGTGCATGTCGACCGAAGCCAGCAGGTCCATCACGTCGGCCGACCTGGACAGCGGAATCCAGTTGAACTGGACGTTCTGGCGCGTCGAGAAGTGGCCGTAGTGGGTGGGGAGCTTGTGGCTGCCGAGGAGGCCCTGGGTTTCGATGGCCTTCTTGTAGACCTCGGCCTCGGGTTCGTCGTATTCGCGGGCGATCTTGGCCAAGACGCGCAGCTGGCGGCTCGAAAGCTCACCGTAGGGCACGGCCACGCGCAGCATTGGCGCGTAGCGCTGGACGTACCAGCCGTTTTGCAGCCGCAGCGGGCGGAACTCGTCCTCGTGCAGGCGGCCCTTTTGCCAGCGCTCGAGCTGGTCTCTGAACTGGGCGGCCCGTTGGTGAACGAACTGGCGATCGAATTCTGTGTATTGGTACATCGTGCGTGCTGTGTCTTGAAGTGCGGTGCGTCCAGCGCCCCAGCAAGAAGCCGAGATTCTGAAAGCGGGCCTTATGGAAACAAACTATTTTTTGGTTCGCGCTTTATGCGGATAAGCTAATTCACCAATGGCCATGCGGGTTTGCGGGCGGTTGGATGCTTATTCTGGATAAGGCGGGTGGGGTGGAAACGGGGTGCCCCGGCGCGTTGATTTTAGGAACTGCTGGGTTTCTTGCGTATTGATCTGGTTTTCTTTCCGAGGCCGGGTCTCGCCCCGGCGGGCGACCTACTTTTCTTTGCTTCGCCAAAGAAAGGTAGGCAAAAGAAAGGCGACCCCACTGTCTGCGACCCTTCGCTGCGCTACGGGCAACCTGCGGTGCTCGCGTTTCGCGGGGTCTCGCAGAACTCGCTTCGCTCAGACAGCTGCGAGCCCTGATCCGCGAAACGCTGCGCTCCTCGGCGCAGCCAGAGGGGAGGCGGCAATCAGCGGGCCATCGCTTTGCTCGGCTTGCAATCGGGCCTTTGCTTCGCTCGGCCGCGGTGCCCTCACCCCAGCCCTCTCCCAGAGGGAGAGGGAGCCAATCCGAGCCCAGCGGAGTAGAGACCTGTCGTCGCAGAGGGAGCCAACCCAAGCCGAGCGAAGCAAAGGCCCGAGGGAGTCGCCGAGCGCAGCGATGGCGTGTCGGTCCCCAAAGCCCTTCTGTATGCGCCGAGGAGCGGAGCGTTTCGCGGATCAGGGCTCGCCCTTGTTTGAGCGAAGCGAGTTTGGGCGAGACCCCGCGAAACGCGAGCACCGCAGGTTGCCCGAAGCGAAGCGTAGGGACGCAGACAGCAGGGTCGCCTTTTCTTTGCTTACGTTCTTTTGGCGAAGCAAAAGAAAGTAAGTCGCCTGCCGGGGCGAGACCCGGCCTCCGCCCTCAGCAGAGAAAAAGAAAAAGCAACCTCAGCGCAACATCGCCGACATCGCCGAACAGCAGTTCAGCATCCGCACAGCCGCTTCCACCGTCTCCACGCTGAAGCGCAAGGTAACCCCGTCGACACGCTCGAACGTCGGCCACTGGCAGAACAGGTCGGCCATCATCGGCGACTGGGTGCGCAGCGTGACCACCTGCGGGCCTTTGAACACCAGCGGACTTGCCTTGCCACGCGCAGCCAGCGCTTCAGCGACCCCGGCCCGAATCGCCTTGCGCGATTGCTCCGGCGAAAGCGACACGCCGCTGTTGAAACCAGTCGCCTTCTTGGTCTCCACAAACGTCGCATGCGGAAAGAGCGCCCGGTTCTCGCCGATGAACACATCGTCGCCGCTGCCCATCACGACAGGCACGCCGTACTCACCGGCCAGAGCGCCGTAGATCCCAGCCTCACCCAGTTCCTGGTCCCCAAACCGGATGCCCGCAAAGGCAAACCCGTTGATCGTGTGCGCAAGGATGCCGCGCCCCTGCGCACGCGAGTGATAGCCGACCATGCAGACCGCTTCCACGCCTTCTTCCTCCACGCCCGCCACCATGCTCAGGTAACGCGGCTTGCCCTGCACGACACGGGCACGCGCATCGAGCACATCGGGCGGCATGTTGCGAAAGCCGCCGTGCGAGTCGTTCACCAGCACCTCGGTGGCGCCCGCATCGAAGGCACCGGCAATCGCCGCATTGGCTTCGTGCGCCATCAGCACGCGGGCGCGTTCGTACTCGGGGTTGCCCTGCCGCGCCTGCTCGTGGTGGTAGACGCCTGCAACGCCTTCGATATCGGTGGAGATCAGGACTTTCATGGGAGGGCGTGCACTTCTGCGGAAGAGAAAAGGGAAGAGGGCGGCAACACCTCGGACAGCGCCGCCCGGTGATTGCCATCGCGGCCCGTCACGGCCGCGGCGCGCCAGAGCGCATGAAGAATCGCCTGCTCGGTGCTGTCGGCCGCGGCCTGGAAGAGGCCGTCGAGCAGCCCGTCGTGCACCATCGCGATCGTCGGCATCGGGCGGTCGACGCGGTCGGGCACGGTGTAGGCGGTCGAGAACGCCAGCACGATGTCGCCGCTGCCATGGCCGAAGACCGAGCCGGTGCGCGCAAGGCCCGCGCCTGCACGCAGCGCCACACGGCGCAGCTGGCGCGCATCGAGCGGCGCATCGGTCGCGACCACGATGATGATCGAGCCCTTCTCGGGCTCCTTGCTCTCCGCCTTGCTTTGCTGCGCGGCCAGTCGCTCGCCGACCGCGTGGCCGGCCAGCACCAGTTGCGGCTGGCGCCCGTAGTTCGCGAGCACCAGCGCGCCCACCGTATGCACTTCACCGCAAGGCGACGACACGCGCCGCGAGGCGCTGCCGATGCCGCCCTTGAGCTGGAAGCTCGACATGCCGCGCCCCGCGCCGACCGAGCCTTGCGCGAAGTCGGGGCCGGCGGCGTCGAGCGCCTGCAGGTAGTCGGCCTCGGTGATCGCCAGCCGCTGGATGTCGTTCAGAAAACCGTCGTTGCACTCGAAGACCAGCGGGTTCACCGTCGGCAGCGACCGGCCGCTCTCGGGATTCGCCGCGATGCAATGCCGGATCTGCGCCGTCGCCACCGTGCCGACCGAGAAGGTGTTGGTCAGTGCGATCGGCGTCTCCAGCACGCCGAGTTCTGCCAGCTGCACCAGCCCCACACTCTTGCCGAAACCGTTGAGCACCACGGCTGCCGCCGGCACCTTGTCGCGAAACGGATCGCCCGCGTGCGGGCGGATCACCGTCACGCCCGTCTGCACCGCGCCGTCGTCCAGCGTCTGGTGGCCGACCGTGACGCCTTCGACGTCGGTGATGGCGTTGCGCGGGCCCTGGAGCAGGGTGCCGATGTAAGGCAGGGTGTTCGTCGAGGCCATGAAGAAAGGAGAAGTTACTCGCGGTCGATCTTCGGATCGAGCGCGTCGCGCAGCGCGTCACCCAGGAGGTTGAAGGCGAGCACGGTGAAGAAGATGGCCAGGCTCGGGAACAGCGCCACATGCGGCGAGGTCACCATGTCGGCGCGCGCTTCGCTGAGCATCGCGCCCCACTCGGGCGTCGGCGGCTGCGCGCCCATGCCGAGGAACGAAAGGCTGGCGGCCGTGATGATCGAGGTGCCCACGCGCATCGAGAAGTACACGACGATGGAAGAGATGGTGCCCGGCAGGATGTGCCGCACGATGATGGTCCAGTCCGATGCGCCGATGCTGCGCTCGGCCTCGATGTAGGTCTGCTGCTTCAACACCAGCGTGTTGCCGCGCACGAGCCGCGCGAAGGCCGGCACGCTGAACACAGACACCGCCACCACCACGTTGGTCATGCTGCTGCCCAGAATGGCGACCACGCCCAGCGCGAGCAGGATGCCGGGAAAGGCGAACAGCACGTCCGAGATGCGCATCACGATGCGGTCCCACCAGCCTTCGTAGTAGCCCGCCAGCAGTCCGAAGGCCGTGCCGATGAAGCCGCCCACCAGCACCGAGAGAAAGCCCGCCATCAGCGAAATGCGCGCACCCGCGAGGATGCGGCTGAAGATGTCGCGGCCCAGCGGATCGACGCCGAACCAGTGCGTGGCCGAGGGGCCGCTGTTCAGCATGTCGTAGTCGAAGAAGTTCTCGGGGTCGAAGGGCACGATCCACGGAGCGAACACCGCGACGAACACCAGCAGCAGCACGAAGATCGCGGCCACGATGCCCACGGGCTGCTTCTTGAAGCGGCGCCAGCATTCGCCCCAGGGCGTGCGGACCTTGCCCGCGATCTGGACGGCCGCGACCGGCGTCGTTGGAATGAGGGTTTCGGCAGGCACGCCGGAAGCTTGCGTCATGGCTGCTTGCTCACTTGTAGCGGATGGTCGGGTTGATGTAGCCGTACAGCACATCCACCACGAGGTTGATCAAAATGAACTCGAGTGAGAACAGCAGCACCAGCGTCTGGATGACGGGGTAGTCGCGCATCTGCACGGCATCGACCAGCAGACGGCCGAGGCCGGGCCAGTTGAACACCGCCTCCACAAGGATGGAGCCGCCCAGCAGGAAGCCGAACTGCAGGCCCATCATGGTGACCACGGGAATCAGCGCATTGCGCAGCGTGTGCTTGAACACCACGCCGGATTCGCGCACGCCCTTGGCGCGCGCGGTGCGAACAAAATCTTCCTGGATCACCTCGACGAACGAGGCGCGCGTGAAGCGCGCCATCACGGCCGCCACGGCGGCACCGAGCGTGATCGAGGGCAGGATGTAGTGCTTCCAGGTCGCGGCGCCCACCGTGGGGAGCCAACCGAGCTGAACCGAGAAGATCTGCATCAGCAGCATGCCCAGGGCAAATGCGGGAAATGAAATGCCCGACACGGCGAGCGTCATGCCCAGCCGGTCTGGCCACTTGTTGCGGTACACGGCAGAGACGATGCCGATGCCCATGCCGAAGATCACCGCCCACACCATGCTGATGATGGTCAGCATCACCGTCGGGAAGAAGCGCTCGCCGATCTCCACCGACACCGGCCGCCGCGTGCGGATCGAGGTGCCGAAGTCGCCTTGCAGCATGTGGGTGAAGAAGCTCACGAACTGCTGCGGCAGCGGCTTGTCGAGGCCGAGTTCGGCGCGGACCATGGCCACGGTCTGCTCGTCGGCCTCCTGGCCGGCGGCCAGGCGCGCCGGGTCGCCGGGCAGCATGTGGACGAACAGGAACACCAGCACGGCCACGATGAGCAGCGTCGGGATCAGGCCCAACAGGCGTTTGAGAAAGTAATTCAGCATGGGGTGCGGTTGCCGCGAACGGGCGATGGCGCGGTGCCATCGCCCGGTGCGCGCTCAATCAGTTCGAGACGGCGATGGCGTCGATGTTGATGTTCGCGTCGGGCATCACGAAAACACCCGACAGGCGCTTGGCATGCGCCGACAGGTTCTGCTCGGTCACCAGCGGCACGCGCGGCAGGTCCTTGCGGATCTCGTCCTGCGCGGTCTTGTAGAGCGCGGCCTTTTCCTTGTCGTCCACCGTGATCAGCGCCTTGGCGATCGCGGCGTCCACCACGTCGCTCTTGTAGAACGACATGTTGTTCAACTTCGGTGCCCACGATTCGGAAGCGAACAGCGGACGCAGGCCCCAGTCGGCTTCACCGGTCGACGACGACCAGCCCGTGTAGTACATGCGCACCTTGGCGGTCTTCGGATCGGGCCATGCATCGACCAGCTCGGTGCGCTGGCCCACTTCGAGCGCCTGCACCTGCAGCTTGATGCCCACCTGTGCGAGCTGCTGCTGCACGAACTGGATCGTCTTCTGACTGGTCGTGTTGTTGTAGGCGCTCCAGAGCACCGACTCGAAACCGTTCGGGTAGCCCGCTTCGGCCAGCAGTTCCTTGGCCTTCTTCACGTCGTACGGAATCGGCGCCATCTTCTCGGCGAACTTCACACCCTGGGGCATCACGCCCTGTGCGGGGAAGGCATAGCCGCCGAAGGCGACTTTGGACAGCGCTTCCTTGTTGATCGCGTAGCCGATGGCTTCGCGCACCTTCGGGTTGTCGTACGGCTTCACGAGCATGTTGAATGCCAGGAAGCGCGTGATGATCGATGGCGAGGCCACCACTTCGAGCTTGTCGCTCTTCTTCAGCAGCTCGGCCTGCTCGTAGGGAATGGGGAATGCGAAGTCGGCTTCGCCGGTCTGCAGCATCGCGGCGCGCGTGTTGTTCTCGAGCACCGGCTTCCATTGCAGGTTGTCGATCTTCGGGTAGCCCTTCTTCCAGTAGCCGTCGAACTTCTTGGCCTTGACCGCGTCGGTCTGCTTCCATTCGACGAATTCGAACGGGCCGGTGCCCACGGGGTGGAAGGCGATGTCCTTGTTGCCCCACTTCTTCAGCGCGGCGGGCGAAATCATCGCGGCCGATGCGTGGGCCAGCGAGTTGATGAAGGGGCCGAAGGGCTCCTTCAGCGTGATGCGCACGGTCGTCGGGTTCAGCGCCTCGACCTTGCCCACGCGGTTGAACTGGTTGTAGCGCAGGAGCTTGTTGTCCTGGTTCAGCACGCGGTCGAGCGTGACCTTCACGGCTTCGGCGTTGAAGTCGGTGCCGTCGTGGAACTTGACGCCGCTGCGCAGCTTGATGGTGTAGACCAGGCCGTCCTTGGAGACGTCGTAGCTCTCGGCGAGCACGTTCTGCACCTTCAGGTCCTTGTCGAACTGGAACAGGCCTTCATAGAAGGTCTTGGTCACTGCGGTGGTGATGGTGGTGTTGGTGTTGTACGGGTCCAGCGTTTCCGGCTGGTAGCCGATTGACAGCACCACGTCTTTGGACGCGAGCGCCGTGCCCGATGCAGCCAGTGCCGCCAGGCCCAGCAGTGCGGATGCCCATCGCAGGGAAGAAGAAGATTGCTTCATGGAAGAACTCCAGTCGGTTCGTGGATAAAAAAGCAGGAGGGCCTGCGGGTAGAAAACGGTTTCGAAATCAGAAGGTCAGAAGGCGCCGCCGATGGCGTGCCGTGCAACGAAATGCCCGGGCGCAACCTGCACCAGCGGCGGCACCTCGGGCTCGTCGCCCACCGCGCGAATCGGGCTCGGGATCTCGCCTTCGAGCAGCGCACGCGGTTTGTGGCGGCGCGACGGATCGGCCACCGGCACCGCCGCCATCAGTTTGCGGGTGTAGGCGTGCTGCGGTGCTTCGAACACCGCGCGGCGCGGGCCGATCTCCACGATCTGGCCGAGGTACATCACGGCCACGCGGTGGCTGATGCGCTCGACCACGGCCATGTCGTGCGAGATGAAGAGAAAGGCCACGCCCAGCTCGCGCTGCAGGTCGAGCATGAGGTTGACGATCTGCGCCTGAATGGACACGTCCAGCGCCGACACCGATTCGTCCGCCACCACCACCTTCGGGTTGAGCGCGAGTGCGCGCGCAATCGCGATGCGTTGCCGCTGTCCGCCCGAGAACTCGTGCGGATAGCGCTGCGCCACTTCGGGCGGCAGGCCGACCTTCTGCAAGAGCCAGTCGACACGCTGCTGCGCCTCGGCGCCCTTGGCGATGTTGTGGATCAGCAGCGGTTCCATGATCGAGAAGCCCACCGTCACGCGCGGATCGAGCGAGGCGAACGGGTCCTGGAAGATGAACTGGATGTTCCGGCGCAGCGCCTGCAATTCACGCGTGGGCAGCTCGCGGATGTTCTGTCCGCCGAACTCGATCGCACCGCTCTGGCTCTCGACCAGGCGCAGCAGCGAGCGGCCGGTGGTCGACTTGCCGCAGCCCGATTCGCCGACCAGCGCCAGCGTTTCGCCGGGGTACAGGTCGAAGCTGATCTTTTCCACCGCATGCACGCGGCGCTTCACGCGGCCGAAGAGGCCACTGCGCACGTCGAAGCGCGTGACGAGGTCGCGCACGCGCAGGATCGGGCCGGCGTCTTCGCGCACAGTCGTCCGCGGCGTGGTGTTCGTGCACGGCACGGTCTCGGTGCTGCCTTCGGTGCGCAGCAGCTCGAACTTGGCCGGCAGGTCGGTGCCCTGCATCGCGCCGAGCTTCGGCACGGCCGACAGCAGCGCCTTCGTGTACGGGTGTTGCGGCGCGGCGAACACGGTTTCGGAAGCGCCCGCTTCCACCTTGTCGCCGCGATACATCACGAGCACGCGGTCAGCAATCTCGGCCACCACGCCCATGTCGTGCGTGATGAAGAGCACGCCCATGCGCATCTCCTTCTGCAGCTCGCGGATGAGCTGCAGGATCTGCGCCTGGATCGTTACGTCGAGCGCGGTGGTGGGCTCGTCGGCGATCAGCAACTGCGGCTTGCACGACAGCGCCATCGCGATCATCACGCGCTGGCGCATGCCGCCCGAGAGCTGGTGCGGAAAGCGGTCGAGCACGTTGCGCGCTTCGGGAATGCGCACGAGTTCGAGCATGCGCAGCGCCTCGGCGCGCGCGGCCGCATTGTTCTTGCCCTGGTGGATGCGGATGGCCTCGGCGATCTGCTCGCCGGCAGTGAACACCGGGTTCAGCGATGTCATCGGTTCTTGAAAAATCATCGCGATGTCCGCGCCGCGGATGCCGCGCATCGTGCTGTCGCGTGCCTGCGCGAGGTCGAGCACTTCGCCATTGCGGCGGCGGAACGCCATGCTGCCGCCGAGGATGCGCCCGCCGCCGTGTTCCACCAGCCGCATCAGCGCGAGCGAGGTGACCGATTTGCCCGAGCCCGATTCGCCCACCACCGCGAGCGTTTCGCCATGGTCGACGTGGAAGGACAGGTTCTTGACGGCATCGACGGTGCGTTCTGAAGTCGAGAAGCGCACGGTGAGGTCGTCGACGGCGAGAACGCGGCCGTCCGGCAGGTTGAGGGCAGGGGAGGACATGGCGGTGCGAAAGAAAGAGGGGGCGTGTGCGTCAGGCAAAGATGGCGGTGACGGGGGCTTCGTCGCCGCGCGCGTGGCCGCGGTACATGCCTTCGGTGTTGAAGGCGAGGCTCAGGTTGCCGTGGCGGTCGACGGCGATCAGCCCGCCGGTGCCGCCGATGGCGGGCAGCGATTGGCGCACCACGGCGTGCGTGGCGGCTGCCAGCGTCGCGCCGCCGTAGGCCATGCGCGCGCAGATGTCGTGGGCGGCCGCGACGCGGATGAACATTTCGCCGCTGCCGGTGCAGGAGATGGCGGCCGTGCGGTCGTCGGCATAGGTGCCGGAGCCGATCAACGGCGAATCGCCGATGCGGCCGACGCGCTTGTTGGTCATGCCGCCCGTCGAGGTGGCGGCGGCGAGGTGGCCGTGCATGTCGAGCGCGACCGCGCCGACGGTACCGAACTTCTTGTCTTCATCGAGCGGCGGCGTCATGGCGGCGCCTTCGTGGTCGGTGACCACGCGGCCGGTGTCGCGCACCCGGTAGAGCTGCTGGCGGCGTGCCTCGGTCGAGAAGAAAAAGGGCTCGACCATTTCGAGCCCGTGATCGCGCGCGAAGGCTTCGGCGCCGGTGCCGGCGAGAAGCACGTGGGCGCCGTCTTCGAGCACCGCGCGCGCGGCGCGCACCGGGCGGCGGACGTGCCAGACGCCGGCGATGGCGCCGGCAGCGAGCGTGGCGCCGTCCATCACGGCGGCGTCGAGCTCGTGGGTTTCGTCATGCGTGAAGACCGCGCCGTAGCCGGCGTTGAAGAGCGGGCACTCTTCGAGCAGTTCGACCGCGAGGCAGGTGGCGTCGAGCGCGGAGGCGCCCTTGAGGAGCGCGGCTTGCGCGGCCCGCACGATGTTCTGCAGCGCGTCGTGGTACGCCTGCGCCTGCGCGGTGCTGGTCGTGGCGGCGCTGATGGTGCCGGCACCGCCGTGGATGGCGATGACGGGCGTGGTGTTCTTCATCGGGAAGCTTTCTTCTTTTTCTTGGCCGTGCCGTTCAGGGCGGCGGCGTCGGATGTGCCGGCGGTGCGCGCGGCGATGCCGTCGATGCGCGGCAGCCCGTTCGCGCCGTGCAGCCAGGGCCGCAGCACCTGCAGCGTGCGGCGGGCCGACTGCACCGCATCGGGCACCTGCAGCGCCACGGCGCTGGTCAGCGCCTCGACCAGCGCGAGCACGCTGGTCTCGCAGTTCGGGCGGTAGTTGGTTTCGGTCTGGCAATAGAGCGCCACATCGGCCAGCGGCGCTATCGGCGAGGTCGGCCGGTCGGTGAGTGCGATCACGCCGCAGCCTTGTTCGCGTGCGATCTGCGTGAGCATCACGGTGTCGGTCAGGTAGCGCGGAAAGGTGAGGCCGATGAACACGTCCTTCGGACCCGCGTGCGTCAGCGCGCGGGCCGCATGCGTGACGCCGCTCACGCCCGGCAGCAGGCGCACATCGCGGCAGCTGCTGTCCAGCCCGTGCTGCAGCAGGCCCGCGAGCCAGCCGCTCGCGCCGAAGCCCGCGATGTAGATCGAACGCGCCTTGCCGATGCGCTCCACCGCGGCTTCGCAGGCGGCGTAGTCCAGCGTCTGGCGCGTGGCTTCGATGTTGCGGCGGCTCTCGTCGAGCGCGGTCGCGAACACCTCGGCCACCGTGCTCGGGTGCTCGAGGTTGCCGCGCAGCCGTTCCACCGGCGCCACCAGCGACTCGAAGCCGCGCACGAGTTCGGCGCGGAAGGTGGCGTAGCCGTCGAAGTCCAGCGCGCGGGCAAACCGGTTGGCCGTGGCGACGGAGACGCCCGCGGCGGTTGCGAGCTCGTCGATGGGCAGCGTGGCCACTTGCAGCGGGTGTTCGAGCACGTAGTCGGCCACCTGCCGGTGCGAACGCGTCAGCCGCGGCAAGGCCTGCGCAATGCGCTGGGCCACGGTGGTGCCTGGGGTGTCGACAGGGGTGCTCATGAAGGTGCGGAGGAGCCCGAAAGTGTGCGGTTTTTGAAAACTGGTTTACAAATATAAGTCAGGACGGAAAATTTTCTGTCATTTTTGACCGAGTTCGCAATTAACGGGCCAGCGGCGAAGGGGTTTGGAAAAGCGGTGGATGCGCGGTTTCCCCTCTGGGGGCACGCACCAAAGCTCTCCGCGGGTGCGGCTTCTAGGTGTTTCCCCGAGGTGGCGGCTTCTCGTGGCGCGACGCGATCGCGCGCAGCGGCGCGCGGCCGGTTGCGTCATTGACTCCTGACCGGATCGCCAGCGACGATCCGCCGCGGTGCGCATTGCACCGTTCAAAAAACAAAGAGGATTCGCTATGAGGGCTGGAGGAGTCTTGCGCGCGCTGGCGTGCGTGTGCGGTTGTGCGTTGCTGGTCGCGTTGTCCGCCTGCGGGAGAGGCGGTGGTGGAGGCGGAGGCGGCGGCGGGGCGGCCTTGCCGATACTGCCCGTGGGCCCGTCGGCCAATCCGCCACCCTCGGCGACGGGGCGCGTGGCGTCCGACAGCATCAAGTCCGCAAAGACCGGTGCGACCTATTCGCTCAACGTCTTCATTCCGGCCTCGTACGACGCCGACACAGCGGCGTACCCCGTCATCTACGCAACGGACGGCGACGCGAACTTCAATCCGCCCGGCAACCGTTTCGAGAACTTCAAGGCCATCCTGGAGAAGCGAGGTGCGAAGGCGATCCTTGTCGGCATCGGCGGAACTGATCGGCGTGGCACCGACTACGTGCTGCCCGGCGTCAACGCGTACCACGACTTCCTGACGCTCGAGCTGGTGCCATTCATCGAAGCGAAGTACCGCGCCGATGCGAAGAAACGCATGCTCACTGGCCTGTCGCTCGGCGGCTTGATGACGGGCATCGCGTTCTTGCTGGAAGCGCCGGACAAGCTGACCTTTTCGTACTTCCTGTCCTTCGAGGGCTCCTTCGGATACCAGAAACCCGACCTGGACGCCCTCGAGCAGAAGATGTTCGACGCATCGGCCGGCGAGCAGTTTCCGGTGACCCTGCTGCTTGCACGATGCAACAGCGGCTCCGACTGCAATGCGGTTCCGGTGAGCGATCTGTACCAGAAGCTCAGCGACCGTCACTACCCGGGCCTGGCGCTGATCTCGACCCTCTTTTCCTCGACTTCGCACACGCAGACGGATATTCCGGCGTTCGAGGATGCGGTGGCACGGGTCCTGAAATAGGTTTCGCAAACGACCGCCCGACGGCGTTGACCCCGTCGCGGGCTGCGGCGACTATCTCTCCCGGTGCGACTTGCACCGGGGGAACGAGGAACAAACATGAGACTTGAATGGCTTCGCCGCGCGCTCGCGGCGATGGGTACTGCGTGATCCTTGCGGGCGTGTCCGCATGCGGAGGCGGGGGTGGAGGAGGCGGCGGTCTGCCGATACTCCCGCCGACCGGCGGTGTTCCCATCCAACCGGGGCCGTCGACCAGCGGCCGCGTGGTGACGGACACCTTCCAATCGACCGCCAACGGCGTGCGCTATTCGATCGAGATCTTCATCCCCACCGCCTACGACAGCAGCAGCGATGCGGTGCCCACCATCTATGCGCTCGACGGCGACGCCACCAACGGCCTGCCCGATACGCGATTCACGAATCTGAAGAACATCCTGGTCAAGCGCGGGACGAAGGCCATCCTCATCGGCATCGGGAACAGCGCGCGCAGGCAGGAGGACTACAACTTTCCGGGCGCCAATGCTTATCACACCTTCCTCGCGAAGGAGCTGATCCCGTATGTCGAATCAAAGTACCGCGCGGACCCGAAGAAGCGGATGCTCACGGGCCTGTCGACCAGCGGCAACCTCGCGGCCACGGCGCTGTTCCTGGAGGCGCCGGACAACCTGGTCTTCTCGTACTTCATTTCCATCGAGGCCGCCTTCTGGCAGCAGGAGACCCAGAACTACGACCTTGAAAAGAAGATGTTCGACGCGCTGGCGGGTAGGCCACTTCCCGTCACCTTGATCCTCGCGCACTGCGTCAGCGGGGGCAATGAGCCGGCCGTGATGGCGATGTACCGCCGAATGGCGGCTCGAGGCTATGCGGGGCTGCAACTCCTCGACACGGCGTTCGATGCGACCCATGTCGGCGCCGACGTTCTTGCATTCGAGGACGCGATCGTGCGGATCTTCAAGTAGGCAGCGGACGCGGGGGGCTGCGGGCCGGCGCGTCCTCGGCGCTACTTCCTGCTCTTCGCCAGATAGGGGCTGAAGGGCTGGGCCGGAATCGGCCCTTGCGTTCGCCAGAGGATGTCGAACTGGCCGTCCCTGCGCACCGAGCCGATGAAAACAGGCTTGTGCAGGTGATGGTTGACCGCATCCATCTTCAGCGTGAACCCCGAGGGCGCCTGGAACTCCTGCCCCGCCATGGCCGCCCGCACGGCGTTGACGTCCGTGGTGCCTGCCTTCTCGACGGCCTGCTTCCACATGTACACCCCCACGTAGGTCGCCTCCATCGGGTCGGTGGTGACCACGCGGGCATTGAGCGGCTGCAGATGCCGGGCCTGAACATAGGCCTTCCACTTCCGGATGAACGCTTCGTTTCGCTCGCCCTTGATGGACATGAAGTAATTCCAGGCCGAGAGCCGGCCCTCCAGGAGCCTGGGGTCGATGCCGCGCAATTCTTCTTCGCCCACGGAAAAGGCAATGACCGGAATGTCCGAGGCCTTGACATCCTGCTCGGCGAGTTCCTTGTAGAAGGGAACATTGGCGTCTCCGTTGATCGTGGAGATCACCGCCACACGTCCTTTCTTTGAGAAATCCTTGATCTGGCGGACGATCGCACCGAAATCTCCATGGCCGAATGGGGTGTAGACCTCCTCGATGTCCTGCTCCGGAATTCCCCTGGACAAAAGAAAAGACCGCAATATCTTGTTCGTGGTGCGCGGATAGACGTAATCGGTGCCCAGAAGATAGAAGCGCCTGGCCTGTCCGCCTTGCGCGCTCATGAGGTATTCAACCGCGGGAATGGCCTGCTGATTCGGGGCCGCACCCGTGTAAAAAATATTGTTCGATTGTTCCTGGCCTTCGTATTGAACGGGATAAAAAAGCAATCCATTCAGTTCCTCGACAACGGGCAGTACGTGTTTGCGAGACACCGAAGTCCAGCAACCGAAGACCGCTGCCACCTTGTTCTGGACAAGGAGCTCCTTCATCTTTTTTGCATACAAGGGCCAATTCGACGCGGGATCCACGATCACAGGCTCGATTTTCCGTCCCAATACTCCGCCGGCGGCGTTGATTTCATCAATGGCCATTGTGGCGATATCGGCGAGGACGGTTTCGCTGATGGCCATGGTTCCCGACAGGGAATGAAGTATTCCTATCTTGATTGGAGGCAAATCGGGCGCGGGCGTTGGAGCGGACCATGTCCTGCTGCCGCAGAGCAACAGCGCGCACCATAAAAAAATGACTTTCGCATTGGGCATCGAATTTTCCTTATTGCGTCAAACACCGCGATCAATGGATGAATTTGCCATCCTGGGAGATCATGGTCAATTCAGAAAATGAAGACCCGCTGTGATCCGTGGGTCCGTAGTCGATGGTAAATCCACCCAGGTCATATTGATCCAGTGTCTCCAGCGCGGCAATAAGATTTGCGCGGGTGGGCGTGCCCGATATGCGGCTCAACCCCAGTGCAAGAACCTTGGCAGCGATAAATCCTTCGAAATTGGTGAATGAAATTGCATTGCGCGGATTGCTCTGCGCGGAGATCTGTTGGTATTCGCGCACCAGCGCCGAGCGCGTGCCCCAGGGGTAAGGGACGACCTGGGAGACGATCACGCCCTTTCCGTCACTGCCCAGTCGTTCGGACAAAGCCTTGGCGCCGACGTATGAAACATTCACGAAGCGTGGATGCGAGCCCAGCGCCTTTGTTCTTTGAATAAAGGCAGCGGATGCGTTGTATCCGGTGACGAGGATGACCGCCTGCGGTGTGGTCTTGGAAATACTTGCCGCAGCACCCGAAATTTCCTCGGAATTGGGCTCCACCTTTTCCAATGCGACAAGCGAGATACCGTGCCGTTTCAAGGCACGATTCACGCCGGCGAGCCCGGCGCTGCCATAGTCGTCGTTCTGGTACAGGAGTGCAATTTTCGTCATGCCGAGCGTGACCAGCAGATCCACCATCTTTTCTGTTTCGGCGAAATAGCTGGCGCGCGTATTGAAAATGTATTTGTTGAATGGCGTGCGCATCGCTTCGGACCCCGCCAGAGCACCAATCAAAGGAACGCGGGCCTTTGTGAAAACCGGCATTGCGCTCATGACATTGTTCGTGCCGACATAGCCGAAAAGAGCCATGACCTGATCTTGCGCAATGAGCCGCTGCGTGTTTTCCCCCGTCTTGGCGGGAATTCCAGCGTCGTCGTAGGTTTGGAGCACTATTTTCCGCCCGCCAATTCCGCCCTTTGAATTGACATGATCGAAATAAGCCTGTGCTCCCGCCTGCATTTCGGCGCCGATTTGCGCATCTACACCCGTCAATGGCACCGATTGACCGATGACGATTTCCGAATCGATGGCACCAGGAGGAGCCGCCATCGCCGCTCCGGGCGCGAGCGTCAGAAAAATACCTGCGACAAATGCGGCGGCGATTTTCTTTAATTCCGGCCGTCGGACCTCGGGATGGATGGTTTCCATTGGCGTGCGATGTGTATTTCGAACCTGATTGAAAAAAAGCGGTAACAGATGACTGTTTCTGTCAGGTTCCATTGAAACTTAAGGTTTCCTTTGGTTCCATACGCCATTTGCCGAACAGGCTGATGAAATACTGCGCCAGCGCTTATGTTTTTTTGTCTGCGAACAAGAGCTTTTTCCGCATCGTGCGATATGCGGTGAGGGAAATTAACAATTCGCCCCGAGCGATTTGCAATTCGTTGAAAGCGCTGGGGATGGTCGAATTTCCCCGGCAGCGAATTGCGGGGATGCGCGTCACCGGCGTCGGCCGGCGTCTTTCTGCATGAACACGCTCAGCGGATCGTCCGGATACCGTCCGAACCGTTCGCGTCGCGCGTAGCCGGAACGCGCATAGAACGACAGCGCCTCGGGCTGGCTCACGCCCGTCTCCAGTCTGAAGATCGCGCAGCCCCTGGCCGTCGCTTCGTCTTCGAGAAACGCCAGCAACTTGCCGGCGATGCCTTGTCCGCGGTTCTCCGTCCGCACGTACATCCGCTTGAGTTCGCCGTATTCGGGCTCGATGACGATGGCCGCGCAGCCGATCGCCGAGCTTGCTTCATCGCGTGCAACGGCGAACAGCACATTCGCGGCCGACAGCGCCGCGATGTCGATGCCGTAGTGGGCCTCCGGCGGATACAGCGGTTTCTGGTACGCATCGAGGTCGTCGATGAGCTGGATGACGTCGGGCTGGGCGGGGTTTTCAATGGCAATTTGCATCGGTCGATATTACTTAGCCGAATTCGACAAAGCCCGACGCGCAAAGGGGTTCAACGCCCCGGCCAACAATGGCCCAACGGCGCGCCGGTCGGCCCGCCGCTTCATTCTTCGAAGGAGCAGCACTTTGGAATACCGTCATCTGGGCAAATCGGGCCTCAAGGTCCCCGTGTTGAGTTTTGGCACCGGCACTTTCGGCGGCAAGGGCGAGTTCTTCAGCGCCTGGGGCAGCACCGACGTGGCCGAGGCGCGCAAGCTCATCGACATCTGCATCGATGCGGGCGTCAACATGTTCGACAGCGCCGACATCTACTCCGACGGCGCCGCCGAATCGGTGCTCGGCGAGGCCATCAAGGGCCGGCCGCGCGACAAGCTCATCATCTCGACCAAGGCCACCTTCCGCAGCGGCCCCGGGGCGAACGAGGTGGGGTCGTCGCGTCATCACCTCGTGCAGGCGGTCGACAGCGCGCTCAAGCGCCTGGGCACCGACTACATCGATCTCTTCCAGCTGCATGGCTTCGACGCGAGCACGCCCGTCGAAGAGACCGTGTCCACGCTCGACGACCTCGTGCGCGCGGGCAAGCTGCGCTATGTGGGCGCGTCGAACTTCTCGGGCTGGCATTTGATGAAGTCGCTGGCGGTGTCGGAGCGCTACGGCTACGCGCGCTATGTGGCGCACCAGGCCTACTACTCGCTGATCGGCCGTGAGTACGAGTGGGAGCTGATGCCGCTCGCGCAGGACCAGGGCGTGGGTGCCGTGGTCTGGAGCCCGCTGGGCTGGGGGCGCCTCACGGGCAAGATCCGCCGCGGCCAGCCGCTGCCCGCCAACAGCCGCCTGCATGTGACCGCCGACATGGGCCCGCCGGTGGCCGACGAGCTGCTGTACCGCGTGGTCGATGCGCTGGAAAAAGTCGCCGGAGAGATCGACAAGACGGTGCCGCAGGTCGCGCTCAACTGGCTGCTGCAACGGCCGACGGTGTCGAGCGTGGTCGTCGGTGCGCGCGACGAAACGCAACTGCGCCAGAACCTCGGCGCCGTGGGCTGGAACCTCACGCCCGCGCAGGTCGCCGAACTCGATGCGGCCAGCGCGGTGACGCGGACGTATCCCTACTGGCACCAGCAGGGCTTTCTGGAGCGCAACCCGAACCCGGTCTAGGCAGGTGTTAGTCCGAGCACCCACTGCTTGAAGTGCTCGAGCGCCCCGGAGGCCGGACGGCCTTCGGGGTACGCGAAGTAATAGCCCTGCGGCACATCGAGGTGCCGGTCCACGGGGATCACCAGTTCGCCGGTGCGCAACTCGTGCTCGATGAGGATGCGCGGCGCGAGGCCCACGCCCATGCCAGCCGCGGTCGCCGCCACCACCATCGTGAAGAGCTCGTAGCGCGGCCCGCGCGAGGCGTGCACCGTGTAGTCCCAACCCTGCTGCGCATACCAGTCGCGCCACGCATGCGCGCGCGTGCTCAGGTGCACATGGCGGCAGCGCTCGAAGCCCGCTTCGTCCCACGGCCCATTGGCATCGCGAAAGGCCGGACTGCAGATCGGCACCATCTCGCCCTCGGAAAAGATCAGCCCGCCGCGCGTGTTGGGCCAGAACTGGTCGCCGAAATAGATGGCCGCGTCGTAGGCGTTTTCCTGGAAGGAGAAGGGCTGCGAGCGCGCCGACAGGTTCACCGTGATGTTCGGATGCAGCCGGCTGAAATCGGGCAGCCGCGGAATCAGCCACTGCGTAGCGAAGGTCGGCACCACGGCCAGCTCCAGCACGAAGCCCATGTCGTGGCCGGCGCTGATTTCCAGCGTGTCGCGGCGGATCTGGTCGAGGTGGTGGCGGATGCGCGCCGCGTACTCGCGCCCCACGTCGGTGAGCGTGAGGCGCCTGCGCACACGCGAGAAGAGGGGCACGCCGAGCCGTTGCTCCAGCATCGCCACTTGCCGCCCGACCGCGCTCTGTGTCAGTGCCAGTTCGACCGCCGCGCGGGTGAAGCTCCCCAGCCGCGCCGAGGCCTCGAAGGCCTGCAGCGCGCCGAGGTTGGGAATGTCTTTTCTCATCGGTTGCCTGTTGTCTCTTCTGTCCTGCATGCCTCATGCACCTACCGTGCCGGGCCTCGTTCCTTCCGGCGCTGCACAACGTTGTGAGTATTTAGCGTTTGTTTCGCATGCCGCCGCGACCCTATTCTGCGTCCCGACCCCTGCCAACGATATGAGGAGACTTCCGATGATTGTTCTGCGCACCCGCTGCACTGCCCGGTCTACTGCCTTGGGCATTGCACTGGCTTCCGTCCTGGGACTGCCCACCGCCGCGCTCGCGCAGGCCGAGCAGACCGTCACCATCGGCCACGCCGGCCCGCTCACCGGCGGCGCGGCCCACTGGGGCAAGGACAACGACAACGGCGCGCGCCTGGCGGTCGAAGACCTGAACAAGCAGGGCCTCGTGATCGGCGGCAAGAAGATCAAGTTCGTGCTCCAGTCCGAAGACGACCAGGCCGACCCGAAGCAGGCCATGGTGGTGGCCAACAAGCTGGCCGACATGGGCGTGAAGGGCATGCTGGGCCACTTCAACTCGGGCGCCGCCATTCCGGCCTCGGCCGTCTACAGCCGTGCAGGCCTGCCCGACGTGTCGACCGCCACCAACCCGACCTTCACCAAGCAGGGCTACAACAACGTCTTTCGCATCCTGGCGAGCGACGACGACGTGGGCATGGCCATCGCCGACTTCACGGTGAAGGATTTGAAGGCCAAGAAGATCGCGGTGATCGACGACCGCACCGCCTACGGCCAGGGCGCGGCCGAGGTGTTCACGCGCGGCGTGAAGGGCCTGGGCGGCACCATCGTCGCGCAGGAGTTCGGCAGCGACAAGGCGACCGACTTCATGGCCATCCTCACCAGCATCAAGGCCAAGCAGCCCGATGTGGTGTTCTACGGCGGCATGGATGCGCAGGGCGGCCTGATCGCTCGGCAGATGAAGCAGCTGGGCATCACGGCCAAGCTGTTGGGCACCGACGGCCTCTGCACCAATGAGGTCGCCAAGATCAGCGGCGGCGCGGTCGACGACCTGCTGTACTGCACGCGCGGCGGCAAGGAGATCGAAAAGACCTCCAAGGGCGCCGAGTTCGAACAGCGCTACAAGGCCCGCTTCGGCGTCGAGGTGCTGACCTACGCACCGTATCTCTACGACGCCATGATGGCGCTGGCCGCCGGCATGCGCACGGCCAACTCGGTCGAGCCCGAGGCCTACCTGCCGGCGATGCGCAAGGTGAAGTTCGATGGCGTCACCGGTGCCATCAGCTTCGATGCCAAGGGCAACCTGCAGAAGCCGGACTTCACCGTCTTCACCTACAAGGACGGCAAGCGCGTCCGCGTGGCCGGCTCCTGAACGCACGCATGCGGACGCTTGATGCAGCGGAGACGGCGGCGGCGCTGCCTTATGGCGCGCTGGTCGAGGCGCTGCTGCAGATGTTCGAGCGCGAACGCCGGGGCGAGGCACATGCCGCGACCCGGACCTCGGTGCCGCTCGCGGGCGGCGGCGTGCTGCTGCTGATGCCTGCGGCGGACCCGCACTTCGTCGCGCTCAAGACCGTGACGGTGCATGCCGGCAATGCCGGACTCGGATTACCGGTGGTGCAGGGCGAAGTCACGCTGATGGACGCGGCCACCGGCACCCGGCTGCTCGCGATGGATGGCAATGTGCTGACCGCCCGACGCACCGCGGCGCTGTCGCTGGCCGGCGCTGCGAGGGCAGGGCGCCATGTCGGCGGCCGCATGCTGCTGATCGGTGCGGGCGTGCAGGCGCGTTCGCATGCCGAGGCGTTCGCGGAGGTTGCGGGCGTGCGCCACCTCTGGATTCACGCGCGCACGCAGGCCCATGCCGAAGAACTAGCGCAGCACATGCGAACGCTCGGCGTGGATGCCAGCGCGATCGCCGATCCCGCGCAGGTCAGCGAAGCGGCTGACGTGATCGTCGCCACCACCAACTCCCCGACGCCCGTGATCCCGCCGAAGGTGCGGCCGGACGCAACGGTGATCGCCGTTGGCGCCTATCGCGCCGAGATGGCCGAGGTTCCGCCCGAACTCGTGCGCCGCTGCGCCGTGTTTGTGGATACGCTGGAGGGGGCGCGCAGCGAGGCCGGTGACCTGATTCAGGCGGGCATTGACTGGTCCACCGTGCAGGCCTTCGCGGACGCGGAACCTGCAACGCAAGACCAGCCGGTGCTGATCAAGACCGTGGGCCATGCCCTGTGGGACCTCGCGGCGGCGCAACTGGCGTACACGCATCAACAGCAACGATGAAGCAAGGAAAGCATTCATGCGTCGAGTGGTGATCATCGGCGGCGGGGCCATCGGTTCGGCCATCGCCTATTTCTTGACCAAAGACCCGGAGGCCGAGCCCTTCGAAGTCACGGTGGTCGAGCGCGACTTCTCGTACAAGCAGGCGTCGTCGGCACTGTCTGCAAGTTCGATCCGGCAGCAGTTCTCGACCGCCATCAACATCGAGATGTCGCTCTACGGCATCGATTTCTTCCGGCACCTGGGCGAGACCTTGCGCGTTGGCGACGATGTGCCGGACATCGGCCTCGTCGAGCCGGGCTACCTCTACCTGGCCTCACCGGCGGGCGTCGAGGTGCTGCGCGAGAACCATGCGATGCAGAAGGCGCATGCGGTGGACGTGGCGCTGATGACGCCCGATGAATTGAAGGCGCGCTTTCCGTGGATATCGACGGAAGGCGTCGAACTCGCATCGCTGGGCCTTTCGGGCGAAGGCTGGTACGACGGCTACAGCCTGCTGCAGGCCTTTCGCAAGAAGGCCGCCTTGCAGGGCGCGCGGTACATGCAGGCGCATGCGACGGGACTGCATCACAACGGGCGCACCGTGACCGGCGTGCAGCTCGACAACGGCGACACGCTCGATGCCGACATCGTCGTCAACGCCGCCGGCGCGTGGGCCGCGAAGGTGGCCGAATGGGCCGGCATCGACCTCCCGGTGCGCGGCCGCCGCCGCAGCGTGTTCAGCTTCTCGTGCCCCGAGACGCTGCCCGGCTGCCCGCTGGTCATCGACACCTCCGGCATCTGGCTGCGCCCCGAGGGCCGCCAGTTCATCTGCGGCTTCGCGCCGCCCGAAGACCAGGACCACGACGACGCGCCGCTCGACGTCGAGTACGGCGCCTTCGACGAACTCATCTGGCCCGCGCTCGCCGAGCGAATCCCGGCTTTCGAAGCCATCCGCATGACCGGCGCCTGGGCCGGCTACTACGAGATGAACGTGTTCGACCACAACGCGATCCTCGGCCTGCACCCGGACTGCGACAACCTGTTCTTCGCCAACGGCTTCTCGGGCCACGGGCTGCAGCAATGCCCGGCCGCGGGGCGCGGCATCGCGGAGCTGATCCGCTTCGGCGCATACCGCAGCCTCGATCTCTCGCCGGTCTCCTTCGCCCGCATCCTCGAGAACAGGCCGCTGCTCGAGAAGAACGTGATCTGAAGAGGGGCCGTCTCAGCGAGGCGCCAACGCGGTGAACGGCCCTGGCTGGCCCAGTGCGGACTGCCCCTCGTTGAGCACGGCGACCAGCTTGCCGTAGAAGAACGGAAGACCGAAATCGATGGCACTGGTGGCGTTCGTCGCGACGGCGATGTTGTCGACGGCCACCATGCCCGGATTGTTCGTGAACAGCGATTGGGCACTCGCGACGGCAAAGCTCTGGTCCGAAGCGGAGCCTGCGGCTGTGGCAAAGCTGGCACTCAGGGCCAACGGGTTTGCCGGGCAATAGAAGCCCTTCAGGGCGCCGTCCTTCGAGCACTGGGCGATCGTCGAATCGTTCAGGAAGAAAAAATTCGATCCGCTGTCCAGAAAGCTGTCGGGAAAGCTCGCGTTCTTGTAGCTTGCTGAGACGCGCAGCGTTCGCCGGTCCGTCTTCAGCACCGTCGCCCCGGTCATCGCATTGTTGGCTTGCGTGCCGACGCCGAAATACAGCGTTCCGACCGTGACGCCCTGGCCGGCCGAGGAGATCGCGGGCAGGCTGAGCACCACCCCGTTGTTGTCCTGCGCGAAATTGGCAACGATGTTCTGGGCTTGCATCGCGATGGGAACCGCCGTGCTCTGGCACTGGCCGCCCGAGGGGCAGGCGTAGTAGGTGGCCGAAACGGCGCTCTGTGCACATGCGGCGCCGCAGTCCTGCAGGAAGGAGGCCACGCCGATCACGCCGTTCGTGCCGAGTTCGGCGGGCGTGTTCTCGGCATCGAGCGTGCCGTTGTCCGTGCACGCGGCCGGCACGGTGCCCGCCGACGGGTCGCCCACGATCTGCAGCGGTTGCGATGCCGCCGACTTCGGCCCCAGCGTGACATCGGCCACGCGCATCGTTCCCCATGTGTAGCCGTCGAGGAACTGCTGGCATGCGTCCAGCGGCGTGCCGTTCACCGTTTCCTGCGGCAGCGCAGCCCGCAGCGACGCGCCGAGCGCGGCGGAGGCGATCCGTATGCCGGTGGAGCCGGTATCCAGCAGGACGTTGTCGATCGTCTGGCAGGTGCTTGTCCCCGGCGCGCAGATCTGCACGCTGACCTGCGGAAGATTGATCGCGTTCGAGTCCGTTCCGCCGGACACCGTGAGGGCCATCGAATTCAGCGAGTTCGCGGCCGGCGCCGAAGTCGACGCCGGACCGGCGGGACTGGCTGGACTGGCGGAAGGCAGCAATGCGATCGGCAAGGCAGCACTGCCTCCGCCGCCTCCACCACCCCCGCAGGCAACGAGTCCCAGCAGGGTTCCCGCGCACAGTGCGATGGCCGCCGCTGTGCGCATCAAGGTTGTGGAGCCGGCAACGCGCCGGTTGCTGGCTTGTGGTTGTTCCATCGGCATGGGGTGTCGCAGAAGAAAAGCGTCGTCGTGTCAGGAGCCCGGCGCGATGGACAGCGCGCTCGGGTCGGTGCCGGGGGGCAGCATCCGGGGCAGCCAGGCAACGCCCACCGAGGAGCGCTGGTGCGTGCTGGCCTGCACAGCGAATGTCTCGCCCATTTGCGAGGTGCTGCCGTGAGCGCCCCTGCCTTGCCGGCGCAGCGCACGGGCGTCGCGGGACATTTGCGTGGCGTATGGCGTACCCAGCAGCACCGACAGTTCCGGACGGTGCGGGCCGCGCCACGCCACCGCGAACACGGTGCCATCGGCGCCCAGGTATTCGCGTTCGACCAGGCCATCGGGCAGCGTGACTTCGCGGGTGCTCCAGCCGGTCGAGGTTTCCGTCACCGCGTTGCCGGCCGTCGGAGCGGCAGCCTTGCGCGATTCGGCGGCAACCCGCTGGGTAAGCCCGAGGGTGGGGGCTCCGCCCAACTCCGCGAACGCCGGGGCCGCGCCGGACACGGCGACGGCAAGCGCCAGGCCGCGCAGAAGGGCCGATCCGTTGGCACGGTGCGCATGGCGTTTGAGTGACGCGTTGTGAGACCCGCTGTTCATCCTGGTTTCCTTTCCGTCCCGGCTCGCGGAGGTTACTGCGCACCGGTGTCCGTTTGGCAAAGACCCGGGGCGCCGCATTGGCAGGCATGCCAAGTCGGCTGGCGATCAGGTAGCGTTGGTACACGCGTCCTCCGTGGGGCGTAGGATGCCCGCCAGAAAGGTGCCCCAATGACTGCACAGACACTGATCGATACCGCACAGGCGCTGGTCGCCGGCGACAAGGGCCTGCTCGCGATGGACGAGAGCAACGCCACCTGCAACAAGCGCTTCGCCGCGCTGAACATCCCGCAGACCGAGAGCGCGCGGCGCGACTGGCGCGAGCTGATCGTCACCGCGCCCGGCCTGGGCGACAGCATCAGCGGCGCGATCCTCTTCGACGAAACCATCCGCCAGACAACCAACGCCGGAAAGCCCTTCGCCAAGGCACTGGCCGACGCGGGAATCATCCCCGGCATCAAGGTCGACATGGGCGCGAAGGCGCTGGCCGGCCATCCCGGCGAGACGGTCACCGAAGGGCTCGATGGCCTGCGCGAGCGGCTGGCCGAGTATGTCGGCATGGGCGCCCGCTTCGCGAAGTGGCGCGGGGTGATCGCCATCGGCGATGGCCTGCCTACGCGGGCCTGTATCGACGTCAACGCCCATGCGCTCGCACGCTATGCGGCGCTGTGCCAGGAGGCCGGCGTGGTGCCGATCGTCGAGCCCGAGGTGCTGATGGATGGCGGCCATTCGCTGGCGCGGTGCGCGGAAGTGACCGAAGAAGTTCTGCGCGAGGTGTTCGTTCAACTGAACGCACAGGGCGTGTTGCTCGAAGGCATGCTGCTCAAGCCGAACATGGTGCTGCCGGGGCAGGGCAGCCAGACGCAGGACAGCGTCGAAGCGGTGGCCGATGCGACGGTGGCTTGCCTCTTGCGCACGGTGCCTGCCGTGGTGCCCGGCGTGGCGTTCCTCTCGGGTGGGCAATCGGCGCAACTGGCGTCCGCGCGGCTCAACGCAATGAACGTGAAGTTCAAGTCGCGCATGCCCTGGGCGCTGACCTTTTCGTTCTCGCGCGCGGTGCAGCAGCCGGCGCTCGATCTCTGGAAGGGCCAGGCCGCCAATGTCGCAGAGGCGCAGCAGGCGCTCGTGTTCCGCACGAACTGCAACAAGGCCGCGCGCGGCGGCAGCTACGACGCACAGGCCGACGCGCCGCGATAGAGAAGAGAAAGAGCGAATGACCGTCCAGGACCTGTACGCGCAGAAGCGCGTTTCCGCCGCCGATGCCGTGCGCCTGGTGCGCAACGGCGACCTCATCATCGTGCCGACCGGCGTCGGCGAGCCGCCGTCGTTGCTCACGGCCTTGTCGGAGCAGCGCCGCGACTTCCGCGACGTCAAGGTTGCGCAGATCCTCGCGATGCGCAAGTACGCCTACATCGACCCCGAGACCGTGGACCATGTGCGTCACGTCGCGCTGTTCTTCGGTGGCGCCACGCGCGCGGGTGGGCAGGAGGGGTGGATCGATTTCATCCCCAACTACTTCTCTGAGATTCCCGTGCAGATCGAGCGCGGCCAGATTCCCGCCGAGGTGGTCTTCAGCATGGCCTCGCCGATGGACGCGCACGGCTACTTCGCCGTGAGCCTGGGCGCCGACTACACGATGGCCGCCATCGCCAAGGCGCGTGCGGTCGTGCTCGAGGTGAACCCGAACGTGCCCTTCGCCCACGGCAACTGCCATGTGCACATCTCGCAGGTGGCGGCGTTCGTCGAAAGCGATGCGCCGGTCATGGAAGTCGGCCTGCCGAAGATCGGCCCGGTGCAGGAGGCCATCGGCAAGCATGTGGCCGACCTGATCGACGACGGCTCGACGCTGCAGATCGGCTATGGCGGCATTCCCGATGCGGTGGTGATGCAGCTCACGCACAAGCATGACCTGGGCATTCACACCGAGATGATCGGCGACGGCATCCTGAAGCTGATCGAGAGCGGGGCTGTGACCAACCGCCGCAAGAACTACCTGCCGGGCAAGACCATCGCCACCTTTGCGCTGGGGTCGGGCAAGCTGTACCGCTTCATGGACCGCAATCCGTCGCTGGAGATGCATCCGGTGAACTTCACCAACGACCCGGCGCTGGCCGGGCTCAACGACAACCTCATCGCGATCAACGCCACGATGCAGATCGACCTGCTGGGCCAGTGCGGCTCCGAGAGCCTCGGGCATGCGCCGTACTCGGGCACGGGCGGGCAGTCGGACTTCGTGCGCGCGGCCAACCGCTCGCGCGGCGGCAAGGCCTTCATCGTGCTGCCTTCGACGGCCAAGGGCGACACCATCTCGCGCATCGTGCCCTCGCTCTCGCCCGGCACGCATGTGAGCACGAGCAAGAACGACATCAATTACGTGGTCACCGAATACGGCGTGGCGCAGTTGCGCGGCAAGTCGGCGAAGCAGCGGGCGCAGGAACTGATTGCGATCGCGCACCCGGATTTCCGGGCGGAGCTGACGGAGCAGGCCAGGCGATCGAGGTTGTTGTAAGCGGGCGCCGGCGGACTCAAGTGGGGCCAGCGCGCGCTGGTCTCGGTGGTGCCTTTCGGTGCGGTGACGCACTGGGTCTGCGATGCGCGGCGGCCACAGGAGGCGCGGCGATGGATGCCAGGTCCGCGCGAGGGGTTGTTCAATGCCCTGTTGGACAATTCGTAGGCGCGGATCCTTGCCGCCACGAAAAAATTCGAATCGCTGGGTCACCGGCCGATCTGCGCCAGGCGCATGCGCCATGCCCAGCGCCCCAAAATCACAGTTGACGCGAAGAACAGCACGGTTGCGCCCTGCAAAGAAGAGAGAAATCGAGTGGCTACCACCAGCAGTTCCACCCCGAGCGACAAAGACCTGATGGCGCTCACGCTGGGAAAAATGCAGGGCTTTTCGTCGTGGTCGTCCACAAGCATGAGCTTGCTCCTGGCGTCCTCCAGGTTGTGCTGGCATCGGCGCGGGGATTCGTTGTCGGCGTTGGCGAAGGCGCCCGAAATCCTTGTCATCGTGACGGGGCATGTCATGCAGTTCGAGACCTCGCCCAACGGCATCCGGTTGCGCTGGGCGCTTCGTGGACCGCGCCAGATCCTCGGCTTTTCCAGCATGCTTTCCATCGAAGAGAGCCGCCGTGAGTACGTTGCGAACGATGACGTCGTTGCCATTCACATGGCGGGCGACTCGCTCTTCGGCCTGCTGGACGGCGACCCCATGCGATGGAAAGACATGGGGCGCATGCTGATGCAGCAAGAGCGTGAGCAGATAGACATGGTGCTCGGCCAGATCGTCGGAGGGCTCAGATGGCGGCTCGCCAGCACCATCAGACAACTTGCCGCTCTTCATGGCATTCAGGCCAACAAGGAAAGTGCCATTCACTTGCGATTGACGCAAAAGGATTTGGCAGGCCTGTTGCGCGTCAGCCGCCAATCCATCAACAAGGAATTGACTTCCTGGGAGGCCATTGGCGTCATCAAGCTGAGGCTCAATGCGGTCGTGATCCTGGATGAATCCGCACTGAAAAAAATGGCCCATCCATATCCTTCATCCGGCAGAAAAGAAGTGGTATGACCGAAAAAATAAAAAACACCCCTGGCGATCTTGTTCTGATGGAGAACTTTCTGCGGATGAATCGGGCCTTTTCGCCGTGGTCTCGCGAGGCCATGAATCGACTGCTGGCTTTCTCGCAAATAGGCCGGCATGCCGCCGGCTTTGTCTTATCAACCGATTTGTGCGCGGCAGGGGAGAGTTTTCTCGTTATTTCGGGAGAGGTCATGGTCTCCCATATATCTCGGGATGGAGAGCAATTCAACATGATGATGATGGGTTGCGGAGTCTTTGTGGGAATTGCCCAGATATTTGGTGGAACCAGCCATACTGTACTTGCCCTCGCGGCGCATTCTGCCGTCATGGCAATTCATATGCCAACGTCCTTGATTGTGGAATTGATGGACCGCGAGCCGGCACTCTGGAAAGAAATGGTGCTCATGATGACGCACCAAAGCGCAATTCAAGTGAGCATAGTGAGCACACAGATCGCAGGTTCGCTGCAGCAACGTGCCGCAGCCACCATCGAGAGGCTGGCTGCACTCTATGGAACCTGTGCCAGAGGCGAGTCTGCAATTCGCCTGCAGGTATCACAGGCAACTTTGGCCACGATGCTGCAGGCCAATCGTCAGGCTGTACACAGAGTCCTCAAGGCCATTGCGGCCTCCGGCGCGATCAGCCTGGAATACAAAACCATTGCGATACGAGACCTTGATGCACTGAAGCGCTACGCGGTCGAAGCGGAGTGTGGCGCCTGACGCTTATTGCGCGTGAGGTTCATCCTGCGACGTGATTTATTTAAATTCCGTCCTCGGAATCCAATGAATTTAATTCGTAACCTCGTCCATAGATCGACCTCAAGATGAGCCCCTTGTCGGCATCAATGTGCATTTTTTTTCTCACATTGGAAATGCAGACGTCAAGCTTTCTCGATTTTGTGGAGCAAGGTGACTCTCCCCAAAATTGCGCGTAGAGTTTTTCTCTGGTCAATACAGAATTGATATTCTGAAAAAACTCGAGCGAAAGATCGAACTCCAATGGCTTCAGGTGGATTTTTTCCTCCCCTACCCAGGCCGTGCGCCTCTTCAGGTCGAAGCTGTATTTGCCAAAATTGAAAAAACCAATACTGGCAGAAGCCTCGACTGCCTGGTGCTTTAAAAAATGCAGCCGCCAACTCAGTTCGTGCCTGGTGCAAGACTCATGAATTACATCAACTCTGTTGGATTCGGAAAAAAATTTCTCCAATACCGACAGGGCCGGGAAATTTTCTTTGGCGGTGACCAGCAGCATCGGCGATTTATATTTCTCCATTGCAGCCTGTATTTGCGAATGAATGAATTCGTCCTGCGACGCGATGATCATGCATCCAAATTCCAGGGGATCGAATTGATCGACGATCAGGTCGTGCGGAGAGTCGAACGCCAGCGATGCATAGCCCAAAACATCCAATTGCTGACGAAAAGAATTTCTTCTGGGTAAATTGCTGTCCACCAAAGCAACGAGAAATACCTGCTCCTTGTCAGATGGTGCGTTTGATTTTCTGAAGGGCCTTGCAATCATGAGCTTCCATGCTTTAAATTTCTCGGGAATTCTTTTGCCTCATTTTTTTGAAAAATCAATGAGAGGCGATGATTTGATTTGCATGCGAGACGACGTCCGATGAAGAACGCCTGGCGGCGTCTCAACGCGTCATCTCGTCGCGGCGGCCTCCATCAGCCTCCGGGTTCCTCCTCCAACATCGATGGGCGGAATGAAATCTAATTTCCTACATGCAGGCGCATCCCTCTAGATGTCAAGAATGCGACTTTCTCGAAGAAATTCCTGTGTTGTCCGCTAACGATTCGCACACGTTTGCGCGTGGAGCGCTTTCGGCAAGGTGCCGCGACCTCGCTCGCGATCGGGGCCACCAGATCGCGGAAGCTGCGGCGCAATGTGCGGCAGATCCGCGCAAGGAGAACACCCGGCACTCACCCGCACCGTGAGGCCTTCGGCTCACAAAGCGGGTGGGGCGGTGGCCAATGGAAGTCCAGGGTCAGAGATCGGCGGACTCCAACATTCGGACGCTTCTTCACTTCTTGCCTTCAAGTCGTGACGTTGGTCATCGAGCGTTGAAGGCTGATTCCGGGAGCAAGCCCAGCCAGTTCAACGCGAACGACCACGTGAATCTGGCCGTCGGTGCCTGGTGCCGTGCTCACATAGGTTTTCCCGTCGGGGCCCGGACGCTTTCCGCGCAGCGAGGATGCGCGGGCACGTCGCATTGCACGACGCTGCTTCCATGGCTCTGGCGGCGAGGCATTTTGTCGGCCTTCGAGATGTGGATTTCTCGATTCGGTGAAGAGGATCTTCTCGCGCGGTGTCGGAATTTCCTTGCCTGCCGAAGATTCTTCGAGTGAAGGCTGCGTGCAGGCTTTGGATGCGAGGTTTCGAAACCGCTCAGGCTGCCGTATCGCAAACCCCTCGCGCGCAACATCGACTTTGGCGCGGGAGTAGAGCCTTGTTGTTTTGCTTTGAGGGCAGTAGTAGAGGCGAAGCCAAGGAAAAAGATGCATCCAGTTGCGGCGGGGAATGCGCACCAAGACGCCTGAGCTGCGCGAAAGATCGGGGGTCAGAACTTGTTTGATTGCAGAGAAAAATTCGCCTAGATAGGAGCCAGTTCGCATAGGGCTAGTCAAAGATATTCGGATTCTCAAAAGGAACGAAGGGCAGCATGTCCAATGCCGGACTCTTTGGGCCTGGCGTCTGGTCCTTGTCTGTTCCCTTCTTTTGCATGCGAGTGGGCGGCTCCACTATTTGTAGTTGATCGTGAAAGTCGCCGTGCTGTTGGCGCTGCCCGTTGTGACCGATGGGCCCGTCTGGATGTAGCGGGCGGTGTAGCGAAGATCGAAGACACCGTCCTTGGAGACTCCCGCGAACGAACCGCTCCCGCCGAACTCCACCAGCACGTCATTCCAGTCACGAACCTGGATGCCGACGCCTGTTGCATTGCCCACACCGGGTGTCAGTTTCAGCAAACCAGGAACTCCAGCCACTGCGCTGTTGGAGTCCATGCGCAGATACACCTGATTCAACGGACTGCCCACGCCAGCATTGCAATTGAGCCGGATGTTGAAAGGCGTGGCCGGCGAGGTGCTGTTGATGCCCTTGAACGAACTCCTGGGCTGCTTGCCCAGCGGGACGTTGACGGTCTTGCTGCCTGTATCGACCGTGCAGGTCGGGGTGACGATGGTGATTGCGTCACCGAGCACCTGGGTGGTCAGTACCGAGGTGGAGGATCCGTCGCCCGTGTAGGTGCTGTAGATACCCTCGGCCAAGCGGCCGCTTCCTGTGACCCGTGCGATTTTCTTCAGCCTCACGACGAATTTCAGATCGCTTTGGAAGAAGCCCACCGTGTCGAACTCCGGGCCACGAAAGGGAATCGTATGGGGGTAGGAGATGAAAACTCCACCGCGATTGCGAGAGAGCTGGATCGCGATGCCCTCAACGTTGGTCGTGAACCAGTTGTCCGAGTCAATTTGCGTCCCTCCCGAGAGAACCCTCCCGAGCAACGAGCCACCGCCTGGGCAAGTGAACGGCGGCACATCGGTTTGGGGATTGACTGGGAACATGTACCCGTCGGTCGGACTGTTGGATGGATAGATCGTGCCCACCGGGTCGTTCGGGCTGATGAAGACGCGTCCGACTGTCATCTGCAGGGGAGCGAGGTTGGTGGTCTTGAATTCGGGGTGGGGGCTGCATGCCGCCATCGCGTCGGGTGTGCCTGCAAGCAGCAGGCCGAGCGCGGCAATCGCCAGGCCTGCAGGATGCTTCAGGCACCCGGCTCGGGAAGTGGCCATGGTTGCGGTCATGTGTTCGGTGTTTTTCACTGGCATGTTTCCTTCAACTCGCGGATCGGCGCGGGAGTGTCTTGCGGCGTGAGTCGATAGCGCACCGCACACTGCGCAGCGTCGCCATGCCCCCAGGTCACCTTGAGCGTGCCGGCCTCGCCCGCACCGGTCACGAAGGCCAGGCCATCGGGGCCGACGATGCCCACCTCCTGGCCGCCTTCGTTCTCGATGCGCGAACCGAAGGGAAGCGGCTGGCCGTCCTTGCCGGTGAGCGTCAACATGAGGCGGTAGCCGATCGAGGTCTCGAACAGGGCCCGCACCACGGCGCCGCGGGTCGGCACCACTTCCAGCGCACCGTTCTTCACGTCCACCGTGTCGCCCAGGTCCTGTGTTTTCAATGCCAGGCGGTTGATGCGGTACGAGGTCACGTTGGAGATCACGGCGTTGCCTGCGCCATCGGTGCGAACGCCGGGCTGCGACTCGAAGCCCACGCCCTCCGCCTTGGGCGCCTGCACGAGCGCGATCGTTTCGCCCAGCGGCTGCGACAGGGTGATGCCACCGCCGTGAATCAGCATGCCGCCGGACATGCCGAAGGTGCTCTGGCCATAGCCTCGGCCCTGCGAGTGGCCGATGTCGAAGCGGCCGACCTGCGACAGGTAGCTCGCGCTCGCACTGCCGCTGCTGCCACCACCCTGGTTCGCGGCACTGGCTGTCATGTTGTAAGTCAGGCGGCTGTCGTCGAAGGCCGAGCCGTAGACGCTGGCCTGCTGGTTGACGCGGCCGGCGCTGTCGCGGGTGACGGAGTACATCGCACTGGCGTGCGTGTCGCCCAGCGGAATGCTCAGCGTGAACATCACCTGGCGCACCGCAGGGCGGTTCAGGTTCGTGGTGTGGTTGTAGAAGACGCTGTAGCCGAATTGCTTGTAGCTGCCCGAATAGCCGACCTGCACCAGCCGGTCTTTTGCGCTCATGCCCCAGTAGCTCTGCTGACGTGCGGAAGCGAACACGTTACCCAGGCTGCCGATCTGCTGCGAGACCTCGAAGCGCACTTCGTTGCGGCGGCTGTTGAACGACTCGAAGGGCCGCAGGTCCTGCATCTGCACCGCTTCCTGGAAGGTGCGGTAGCCGCTGGTCGAGTAGCGGTAGCCCGCCACGCGGAAGTTGGTGCCCGAGGTGAGAAACGACTTCGAATAGAGGAAGCGCACCGACTGGCCGTCATAGGTCTTCTGGCCGTTGGCGGGCGTGCGGTCGGTGGTGCGCGCGCTCGACAGGTCGAACGACACCGCACCGAAATCGCGCAGGTTCTTGCCCACGCCCGCGAGCAGCGACTGGTACATGTTCGCCATCAGCACGCCGCCATAGACCGAGAACTCGTTGCCCAGCCCGCGTGCGAGCGTCGCCTGCATGAAGACCGGCTGCGAGAGCGAGGGCTGCAGTATCTGCACCACGTCGCCACCGCCGTGGAGGCTGTTGCGGTACTTGCCGACGGTGGCGGAATAGCGCCAGGTGCCTTCGCGCAACAGCGTGGGGACAGCCGAGAAGGCCTGCGTGTACTTGGTCTGGCGGCCGTCGGCTTCCACGATGGTCACTTCCAGGTCGCCGCTGGAAGAGGTCGGATACAGGTCGTCAATGACGAACGCGCCCGGCGCCACGAAGGTGCTGTAGATGACGTAGCCGTTCTGGCGCACCGTGACGCGCGCATTGGTCTGCGCCACGCCGCGGATGGTGGGTGCGTAGCCCTGCTGACTGTCGGGCAGCATCGCTTCGTCGGAAGAGAGCTGCACGCCGCGGTACGGCAGGCTGTCGAAGAAGTTGCCGGGCGTGTTGCCGTCGCCGATCTGGAGGCGTCCGTTGATCGAGGCCAGGTCGCGCTGCGCGTAGGTGTTGATGCCCTGCCAGCGGCTCTTGCCGTCGATGCCGCGGTTGTAGGTCGAGAAATGGCGGAAGCGCCAGTCGCCATAGTTGAAGCCAGCGCGCAGACCCGCGAACAGGGTATTGCGTTGCAAGGTCTTGTTGCGTTCGGCGAAGGGGTTGCCGTCGAACACGTTCTGCGGCTGCGCGAAGGGGTTGGCGTCGTTGCGGTAGTTGTCCCCGCTGTAGCGCGCGAAGTTGAGCTGGTAGTCCAGCATCGCGGCAGTGATGCCCCTGTCCCATTTCCCGGGGTCGACCGCCCCGCGCGCCGAGCGCTTGAGCGCCGCCTGCGGGATGCTCACGAACAGGCGCTGTTTGCCGGCATCGTAGGAGAAGGCCGCATCGGGAATGATCGTGACCAGGTCGACGCAAGCGTCGTCCGCAGCCTCCGCCAGCGCGGGAAACACCGCCGTGTTGACGCCCCAATCGTCGAGCATCCGGCGTGTGAGGCAGGGTGCCGCGTCGTTCTTGCCCTCCTTGTCGGCGAAGCGGATCTCGGTCTGCCCGGCGCCACGCTCGTTGAGCGACACGTCGACCATGTACTTACCCGGCAGCACGCGATTGCCAAAGGAGAACAGCGAAAGGTCGGCATGCGGCTGATCACCGCCGATGCCGAGGAATTCCTTGTTGAAACTGGAGCCGGCCAACCGCTCCTGCGCATGGCCTGGAGCGCCCATCGCGCCCAGCAAGGCGGCGCACAGCGTCAGTCGGAACGGAGCACGAAGAGCAGAGGAGCGGCGCATGGCGGCGTGTCTCCGGCGTCTCAGCGCTTGTCGCCGTCGGCGGAAGGTGCAGGCTGGGGAACCAGTTCGGCCTTCACGGCGACGGGCTCGGCGCCCGCCGGAACCTGCACGCGCTCTTCAGGCGTCTCGCCGCCGTAGTCGTTGAGCGTGGTGAAGTTGACCTGGACAGCCTGCGGCGCCTTCACTGCAGTCAGTGGATAACTCATCTCGCCGAACGGCGGCACCATGTCGGCGTTGATCAACTGCTGGCCGTTGTCGATGTTCAGCCCGGTAAAGGTCACGTGGTAGGCCGTCGGGTTGCCGACCTTGAGCACGGCGCCCTGGCCCTCGGCGCCCGCGCTCACCGCCCACTTGAGTTGGCCGCGCGACTCCATCGATTTGCCCGCGAGCTTCGAGGGTCGGTAGAACAGCTTGATGCGGCTGCGTACCGCGATCTGCAGCACGTTCTCTTCGCTCGACTTCTCGGGAATCTCCTTGACGTTGAGCCAGAACACCGACTCTCGGTCGGCCGGCAACTCGCCGGCCACGCGCAGGATGCGCAGGATGTTTTCCTTGCCCGGGTCCAGCCGCGACAGCGGCGGCGTGACGAGCAGGGGAGCCTTGTTCTTGCTTTCGCCAACGTCGATCCAGGCCTGGACCACATAGGGCGAGGTGCCGGTGTTCTTCACCGGAATGGAGGCTTCGCGGTCCTTCTCGCCCAGAATCACGCGGGTGCCGCCGAGCATCACGCCCGCGCTGGCCGGCCACTGGAGGCAAAGCATCAGCACCATGCCGAAGGCCCACCGAAAGCTGTTCTTGCTGTACATAAAGGGTCCTTGACGTACGGAGCCGCACGAGCCGGAGCACGTGTCCACGCACAGTCGAGAGAAAGCGAAAGGGGAAAAAAAGGCCTGACGAAACCGCGCAAGCGAGGCCTCGGGACGACGTCAGGCCTTGGCGGGCATCACGCGGGACTGAATGCTCAAAAAGCCTCAGTCGGCCGCAGATGCCGCCAGCACTGCTTACTTGTAGTTGACCGTGAACAGGGCGGTCGCGTCACCGCGGCCGGTGGTCACTTTGGCGGCCGTGGAGATATAGGCGGCCTCGAACTTCAGTGCATTGGCGCCTTCAGCCAGGACGTACACCGGCGACTCTGCATTGGCTGCAAACGACTTGGAGCCGGAGTCTCGGAGTTCGATGGCCACGCCTTCGGCAAACGAACCGGCAGCCATGCCGGCGTCGATGCGCAGTTGCCCGGCTGCATTGGCGGGGCCGGTGAAGGTCACGCTCGCGCCCTTGGAGGCCGCGGGGCAATTCAGCAGTTCGATGTTGAACTTGGCCGGCGTGGCCTTCTTGCCCACACCGCCGTCGAGCACCGTGCGCGAAACCTTGCCGAGCGGCACAGTCAGGTTCTGGCTGTTGGGCGAGATCGAGCAAGGGGCGTCAACAATTTCACCCTCGAATTTAATGGTGCCGTCGGCAGCAAAAGCGCCTTGCGACAACACACCGGCCACGGCCAGCGCCGCGAACTTAACAACAAATACGCTCTTTTTCATTTACGTTCCCTGGATTAATAGACAGATTGCTACCTGCACTTTGCAAGTAGAGGCGCAGTCTAGTTATCCGAAAACGCGGAAACAATGGCGATTACTTGATATCAATAATTAACAATCATCGCTAACATTTGGAGGTGAATTTCTGTGAAATCGGCCCAGGAATTGAGGGGATATGCGAATTGGCCGTTCGATGTATTGAGTGATTTACAGGTCGCGCAATTTGTCGAGCGCACCCAAAACGAGCATCCGGGTGGATAGCAGCGGGCGGCCGGCCTCGGGCCAGGCGCAGCCCGATGAGGAAACCGTAGAAAGCCGATGCGTTGCCCAAGGGAACGAAGGTGCTCGAAATCTCCGCAGCGGCTGTGCGGAAGCGGCCTGCTGTTGCGGGCCGTGTACGGGCAGGGCTATCGGGTCGTATGGGTGCGGGCTCGCACCAGCGCGATGCGGAGAGGCCGCACCACGCTAGGTTGACTATCCGGCCTTCGCGCCGCGCACCAGCGACGGCGTCGCCTTGTAGCTCTCGGGGAACAGCTTCTTCAGGTCGTCGATCTTGGGCATGTCGTTGATCGCGATGTAGGGCTGGCTCGGGTTGAGCGTGAGGTAGTCCTGGTGGTAGTCCTCGGCCGCGTAGAAAGGCTTGGCCGTCTCGATGGTGGTCGCGAGCGGCTTGCCGAAGGTCTTGGCCTGGTTCAACTGCGCGATGTATTCCTTGGCGATGCGGGCCTGCTCGGCGTTTTCAGCGAACACGGTGGAGCGGTATTGCGTGCCGGTGTCGGGACCCTGGCGATTCAATTCGGTCGGGTCGTGCGCCACCGAGAAATAGATCTGCAGCAGCTTGCCGTAGCTCACCTGTGTGGGGTCGTAGGTGATGCGCACCGATTCGGCATGGCCGGTGCGGCCCGAGCCCACTTCGTCGTAACGCGCGGTCTTCGCATCGCCGCCGGCATAGCCCGACACCGCGTTGCTCACGCCCTTGACGCGCTGGAAAACGCCCTGAACGCCCCAGAAGCAGCCGCCCGCGAACACGGCGGTTTCGGTTTTCGCGGTGGCCGGTGCGACCAGGTCGGCGGTGGGGGCGGGCACGCGCTTGGCCGGTTCGGCGAAGGAGGGCACCGCGTACCAGACGAAGGCCGCGGCAGCCAGTGCGCCAGCGGTGAGTGCGAGGGATTTCATGGGTTGTCCTTCAGAGGAGGTTTGCGCGTGGAAGCGCGAAGCCGATGGCGGCGACATTGCCGCCGAATCCACCGGTCGTCAATGGCGCGTGCCTTACTTCTTCATCTCGTCCTTGCCCATGCTGTCCTTCTTCATGGCGTCCTTGGACATCGAGTCCTTGGCCATCGAATCCTTCTTCATGCCGTCTTTGGCCATGGAGTCCTTGGCCATCGAGTCTTTCTTCATGCCGTCCTTCGACATCGAATCCTTGGCCATGCCGTCTTTCGCCATTTCATCCGCGGCGAAGGCCGAGGCGCCAGCGAAGGCCATGCAGGTTGCGAGCAGGGTTGCGGTGAGCTTGTTCATTGGAAGTCCTTGAGTTGAGGTTGAGTTGAGGTTTTTGCTTTCGCGCTTTTCATCGGCAGTTCAGGCGTCGTGAAGACGCCTCAGCTCCCTCCGAACCAGTTGTAGCCCTGGTCTTCCCAGTAGCCACCTGTGTAGGTGTTGGTGACGAACATCGCCTTGATGTGCTTGGGGTTCTTGTAGCCAAGCTTGGTCGGCATGCGCAGCTTCATCGGGAAGCCGTACTTCGGCGGCAGCGGCTGCCCGTCGTAGGTGAGCGTGAGCAGCGTCTGCGGATGCAGCGCGGTGGGCATGTCGATGCTGGTGTAGTAGTCGTCGGCGCACTTGAAGCCGACGTACTTGGCGGTGGTGTCCGCGCCGATGTGGCGGAGGAAATCAGCAAAGCGCACGCCGCCCCATTTGCCGATGGCGCTCCAGCCTTCCACGCAGATGTGCCGCGTGACCTGGTCGTGCTGCGGCATCGCGCGCAGCTCGGGCAGCGTCCAGCTGCGCTTGTCGGCGACCATGCCGGTCACTTCGAGCTTGTAGGTGGCTTCGTCGACCTCGCGGATCTCGTCCTCGCCGTAGTAGGCGTTGAACGGAAACGGCCGCGTGATCATCGACTCGGGGAAGGTCTCCGCGAGCTGCGTCGGGCTGAAGATCAGGCCCTGCACCTTGTCGTTGAAGCGCGAGATCTTCGAGAGCGCGGCTTCGACATGGCTGTCGTCGCTGATGCTGCAGCCCGTGAGCAGCGAGAGACCGCCCAGCGTGAGCGAGCGCTGCAGGAAGGCGCGGCGCGCGGGCTGGTCGAGGTTCTTCGCGATCAGCGTGCGGGCTTCGCGCACCACGGCATCGCCATCGACGCCGGTCATCTTGGGGGCTTTGAAGATTCTCATGTCAGGCTTTGGGCGCACGGCCGCGGATCATCGTGAGGAGGGAGCGGGGCACGAGGGCCACCATCACCAGGTGCAAGGCGACGAAAGCAACCAGCGACGCCATGCCGAAGAAGTGGATGCGGCGCGCAAACTCGTAGCCACCGAGCAGGTCGCGCAGCACGGCGAACTGCACCGACTTCCACAGCACCAGGCCCGAGAGCACGATGACCACGATGTCGACCATCACGAACAGGTAGGCCAGGCGCTGCACGCTGTTGTAGCGGCGCGGGTCGGCATGCGAGAGCTTGCCCTTGAGCGCTGCGAGCGCGTCGTGCCAGATGCCGGCCGGTGTGACCGGGAAGAACTTCGCGGCGAGGCGACCGCTGGCAATGTTGATCGCCAGATAGACGAAGCCGTTGAACACCAGCAGCCACATCGCCGCGAAGTGCCATTGCAGCGCACCGCCGAGCCAGCCGCCGAGCGTGATCCCATTCGGAAAGCTGAACGGAAAGAACGGCGCCGCGTTGTAGATGCGCAAGCCGCTGGTCACCAGCACCAGCACGGCCAGGGCGTTGAGCCAGTGCGTGATGCGCATCCACAGCGGGTGGATGGGACGGGCATCCGGGCCGGCGCTGGCCGTGTGGGCGGGGAGGGCTGTGCTGTTCATGGGGTGGATTCTTGGGCGCACCCCATGGCCGATTCATCACGCAAAGTTCAATTAATCGTGATAACTCGGGAATCCGTATCGCGGGACAATCGGCGGCATGGACACCCCCAAACGCGTGCTGATCGTCGAGGACGACGCCCACATCGCCGAACTGCTGCGCATGCACCTGCGCGACGAAGGCTATGCGATCGAACACGCCGCCGACGGCCATGCGGGCCTGCGCGAACTGGAACGCGGCAACTGGGATGCGCTGGTGCTCGACCTGATGCTGCCCGGCGTCGACGGCCTCGAGATCTGCCGCCGCGCGCGGGCCATGGCGCGCTACACGCCGATCATCATCATCAGTGCCCGCTCGAGCGAAGTGCACCGCATCCTCGGCCTGGAGCTGGGCGCCGACGACTACCTGGCCAAGCCCTTCTCGGTGCTGGAACTGGTGGCGCGCGTGAAGGCGCTGATGCGGCGCACCGATGCGCTGGCGCGCAATGCGCGCATGGAGTCGGGCAGCCTCACGCTCGGCAACCTCGACATCGAGCCGCTGGCGCGCGAGGTGCGCGTGGACGGCAAGCTCATCGAGCTCACACCGCGCGAGTTCGACCTGCTGTACTTCTTTGCGCGCAACCCCGGCAAGGTGTTCTCGCGGCTCGATTTGCTCAACCAGGTGTGGGGCTACCAGCACGACGGGTACGAGCACACGGTCAACACGCACATCAACCGGATGCGCACCAAGGTCGAGGCCGATCCGGCGGAGCCGCGGCGCATCCTTACCGTGTGGGGGCGGGGCTACAAGCTTTCGCCGACGGGCACGGGCGACGAGGGGGGCGCATGAGCGCCGCGCCGGGCCGCCCCAAGCAAGCTCGCTCCCGCCTGGCGGGAAGGCGCGAAGCGCCAAGGGTGCACCGATGATCGCTTGGGCCACGCTCTCTCGCCGTCTCTCGATGGTGTTCGCGGTGCTGCTGCTGGCCTGCTGCGGCGCTTCGGCGTGGCTGCAGATGCGCTCGAACGGGCTGCACGAGCAGGAGGTGATCCAGCGCCTGTCGGGCGGGCTCGCCGCTCACATCGCGGAGAACGCCGAGCTGATCAAGCCCGGCGGCCTCGATCAGGACAAAGTGAAGGACCTGTTCGACAAGCTGATGGCGGTCAACCCCAGCGTGGAGGTCTACCTGCTCGGGCTCGACGGCCACATCGAGGCGCAGGCCGCGCCACCTGGACACCTGAAGCGCGACAGGGTGGCGGTGGAGCCGATCCGCAAGCTGATCTCCGGCGCACCTCTGCCCATCGTGGGCGACGACCCGCGCAGCCCCGACACCGCCAAGGTGTTCAGCGCCGCGCCGCTGCGCATGGGCGGGCGCGAGGTGGGCTATGTCTACGTGGTGCTGCAAGGCGAGGACCACGATGTGCTCTCGGCCCATCTGGCGGCCGACAACGTGCTGCGCACCACGCTGTGGTCGATGGGGCTGGTGGCGCTGCTCGGGTTGCTCGCGGGGCTGGCGGCGTTCCGGCTCATCACGCGGCCGCTGCGCGAGCTGACGAAGGCGGTCAAGCGCTTCGAGACCGAGGGCATCGCATCGCTGGAAACCGAAACGCCCAGGCTGGAAAGGCTTTCGCACGGCACCGACGAGATCGCGTTGCTGGGCCAGGCCTTCACGCAGATGACGCGCCGCATCGCCGAGCAATGGCGCGAGCTCACGCTGCAGGACCAGCAGCGCCGCGAGCTTTTCGCCAACATCTCGCACGACCTGCGCACGCCGCTGACATCGCTGCACGGTTATCTCGAAACGCTGCTGCTCAAGGCCGGCACGCTCAGCGAGGAAGAGCGGCGGCGCTACCTGGAAATCGCGCTCGGCCAGAGCCGCAAGGTGGGCCGGCTCGCGCAGGAGCTGTTCGAGCTGGCGCGGCTCGAGTACGGCGTGGTCAAGCCCGAGAAGGAGAACTTCGCGCTCGCCGACCTGGTGCAGGACGTGTTCCAGAAGTTCGAGCTCGCTGCCGAGGCAAGGCACCAACAGCTCAAGCCCGACATCGCGCCGGGCCTGCCGGTGGTGTCGGCCGACCTCGGGATGATCGAGCGCGTGCTGACCAACCTGCTGGACAACGCCATCCGCCATACGCCGGCCGGCGGCCAAATCGAGGTTCAGCTTCGCCCCGCGAACGCCGGCGTGGCGGTGCAGGTGAGCGACACCGGCGCCGGCATTCCGGGCGAGCTGCAAAAGGGGCTCTTCGTGCGGCCCGTGTTCATGAGTGGTGCGCGCAGCGACGGCTCGGGCAGCGGCGGGCTGGGGCTGGTGATCGTGCAGCGCATCCTGCAGCTGCACGGCAGCGACATCCGGCTGGTGCCGCAGGCGGGCAAGGGGGCGGTGTTCCGCTTTCAGTTGAGCGGCGCCACCGGCACCTGAAGCGCTTCAGGTTTCGGGACCGACGTGCCGGTTCAAGCGCTCGACAAGTGCGGGCACGTCGAAGCCTTGCGCCGCCACCGACTTGGGCAGCACATGAAAGAGGCGCGGCATCGGGTAGAGCAGCACGAAGCGCTCGTCCTGGCGCCACTTGAGCACGTTCGCCCAGATGATCCGGCTCTCTCCGTGCGGGGCCCAGAGGCGCAGGGCATCGTCCAGCAGCTCGACCGAGAACTCGTCCTGGATCGCCTTGTACTTGCGGTAGTGGCGGCGTGCGCTCATCGGCAGGACCATGTAGCGCATGGCCAGCAGCACCATCGTGCCGCCGACGAGGCCGCCCAGCGCGCCTGACTGCACCTGGCGCGAACCGAAGACCGCGGTCAGCAGCAGCCCGACGGCGATCGCGATCACCACCCATCGCGCGAGACGCGGCAACCGCCCATAGAGCCGCATCGCATCGACGTAGTCGTCTTCGGAGATCCTGAATGTCGCGGTCATCGTGTGGTGCTCCCCCGTGGTTTGCCTGTGCCGGTTGGCCTGGCGGCGATGCTACAAGAGCATGGCGACCCAACCCAAGGAGACACCAGACCATGCCCGCCTTCAAGACCGTCCTGATCGACAAGGACCCGCAGCATCCGCGCATCGCGCGCCTCGTGCTCAATCGCCCCGAAAAGCTCAACGCCATCGGTGAGACCACGCCATCGGAAATCCGCCAGGCGGTCGAGTGGGCCGAGGCCGACGACGAGGTGCACGTCATCGTGGTCGAAGGCGCGGGCCGCGCCTTCTGCGCCGGCTACGACCTCGGCGACTACGCCGAGGGTCACGGCCGCGAAGGCGAAGGCGACCACCCTTGCAGGCAGGAGAAAACCCCCTGGGACCCGATGCTCGACTACGCCGCCATGAAGCGCAACACCGACGACTTCATGGCCCTGTGGCGCTGCCGCAAGCCCACCATCGCGAAGGTGCACGGCTATGCAGTGGCGGGTGGCAGCGACATCGCGCTGTGCTGTGACCTGCTGACCATGGCCGACGACGCACGCATCGGCTACATGCCCACGCGCGTGTGGGGCTGCCCGACCACGGCGATGTGGACCTACCGGCTCGGCGCGATGCGCGCGAAGCAGCTGATGTTCACCGGCGACACCATCGACGGCGCGCAGGCGGCCGAATGGGGCCTCGCGAATTTCTCGGTGCCGGCCGACCAACTCGACGACGCCACGCTGAAGCTCGCGCAACGCATCGCGGGCGTGCCGCGCTCGCACTTGATGATGCACAAGCTGGTCGTCAACCAGGTGTGGCATTCGATGGGGCTGGAGCAGACGCAGATGTTCGCGACCGTGTTCGACGGCATCACGCGCCACAACCCCGAGGGGATGTGGTTTCGCCGGCAAGCGGAGGCCGAGGGGTTCAAGAGTGCGGTGCAGTGGCGCGACAGCGGCCGCAATATTCCCGAGGGCGACGAGGCAAGGGCATTGATCGCCGAACTCGAAGCCAAACTGGCTGCGCGCTCCTGACCTTGCAGCGCGGCTCTGCCATGCCACCTGTCGCGTGACATGGCATTGCCGTCACGGCATCGACATAAATCCTCGCAATGATCCGGCGCTCGCCGCAAACCAACACCAAGACTGGCACGAGCGAATACGGATCGACAGAAGCGAAAACGGGGGATCTCCAATGCAGTCATTTTCTTTCTCCAGGACCACCCTGGCGGCCTGCGCATGCGCGCTTATGAGCGCGTGCGGCGGCGGGGGAGGCGGCCCGTCGTTCTCGCCGCTGGTCCCGGCGCCCGCACCGGCACCGTCACCCGCGCCGGCACCACCGCCCGTGCAGCAGGCGCCTTCCGCGCTCGTCATCGGCCATCGCGGCGAACCGGCCCTGCGGCCCGAGCACACGCTGGCCTCCTACCAGCAGGCCATCGACGACGGCGCCGACTTCATCGAACCCGACCTCGTGCCGACCAAGGACGGCGAGCTGGTCGCCCGCCACGAGAACGCCATCGCCATCGTCGATGCTGGCGGCAACGTGACCGAGGCCACCACCAACGTGGCCGATGTGCCGAAGTTCGCCAGCCGCAAGACCACCAAGACGATCGATGGCCGCCCGGTCACCGGCTGGTTCACCGAGGACTTCACCCTGGCTGAGCTCCGCGAGCTGAGGGCCCGCGAGCGCATTCCGAAGCAGCGCCCCGCCAACGTGTCGTACAACGACCAGTTCCTGGTGCCGACGCTCGACGAAGTCATTGAGCTTGCCAAGGCGCAATCGGTGGCCAAGGGCCGCGTGATCGGCATCTATCCGGAAACCAAGCACCCGACCTACTTCCGCTCCATCGGCCTGCCGCTCGAGAACAAGCTGCTCGACACGCTGCAGAAGCACGGCCTGAACAAGGCCGAGGCGCCGGTGTTCGTGCAGTCCTTCGAGACGGGCAACCTGAAGGACGTGCGCCTGAAGAGCACGGTGAAGATCGTGCAGCTCATCGGCGGATCGGGCGCGCCCTATGACCTGGTGGCCCTGGGCGACAAGCGCACCTATGCCGACCTCGTGACGCCCGCCGGCCTGGCCGAGATCGCGACCTATGCGCAAGGCATCGGCCCGGACAAGTCGCGCGTGATTCCGGTGGCCGACGGCAAGCTCGCCACGCCGACCACGCTGGTGAAGGACGCGCACGACAAGAAGCTGCTGGTCCACATCTACACGATCCGGCCCGAGAACTTCTTCTTGCCGCCCAGCCTGAAGAAGGAGCCGAAGGGCGATCCGACCGTGCAGGGCGACACGGCGGCGGAGATCAAGGCTTTTCTCGATGCGGGCATCGACGGCCTTTTTGCCGACAGTTCCGCGACGGCGGTGCCGGTGGTGAAGGCCTACAGCGCGGCGAAGCGCTGAAGGGAACCGCCAGCACTGGAAGCAAGGCGGTTCCCCACGGGCATCTCCCTCAGCAGGGCGCTGCCAGTGCGGCTGTGGGCCGCGTCGCCTGGCTGGTCGGGGATTCGTCGACTGTGCCGAGCGGCCGCGAGAAGGTACAGCCGTATTTGCTGTCCGCCACCGTCGCGGCCGTCACCACGTCGTCGCCCGCGGGCTTCGGTCCGCCTTGCTGCCACTGGACCATCGCGTCGAAGGCCTCGACCTGCTCCTGCACCGTGAAGTCGCAATGCGTGATCCCGCGGATCGCGCGTTGCACCAGCCATTGGCTGTTGCCCTTGGCGGCCACGCGCTTCTGGTAGATCTGCTCCATGCTGAAGGGCACGTACAGGTCGCCGAGCGTGTGCAGCGACACCACCGGGATCCTGAACTCGCCGTTGTTCTTCGGAACCCAGCGCAGGCCGTCGGTGCGCAGGCGGTTGGCGTCGGGCACTGCCGTGAGCTTGATCACCGAGGCGTTCAGGCTGGCCGAGCCGGGCGCATCGCCCAGGATCGTGTAGGTGAAGCGGTTGGTGTCGAGCGTGTTCTTGTTGAGGATGCCCGTCACGGTGCCGTCGCTGCCGAACACGCCCCACACGGCTGCGAAGGAGCCGCCCCTGGCGAAGCCGATGTCGAACATTGGCCGTTGGCCGCCGGTGAGGTTCATCACCACCGTCATGTACTTGATGCCCGTCGGCGTCGGCACGATGTTGGGCGGCGAGGTCGTGAAGGTCGAAAACAACGTGCCCGTGACCTGCGCCATGATGTCCGCCCAGTTCGGCGTCGGATATTTCGGCAGTCCTGCAAGCGCTTGCGCCGTGACCTGCGCGCCCGCGAAGTAGTCGAACAGTTCGGTATCGCCGAGCACGCCGCACATCGGCACCGCGCCGCTGTACTTCACCTTGTGGTTGGCGGTGGCGAAGGCCTCGTCCTCGATGGCCGCTGCGGTGATGTGACCGCCCATCGAGTGTCCGGTGATGTAGGTCTGCGATGGCGCAGCGAGCTCGCGGCCATTGGCCTTGGCGATCTTGTTGAACTCAAGTGCCAGCGCGTTGGTGTCTTCCACGCCCACGCGCACGTCGTAGAAGTTCTTGCTGTAGCTCGAGGCGGCCCAGGCGTAGCCTTCCTGGATCAGATGGCGGCGGATCGACGGGTTGGTCACCGACAGCACGTTGCCTTCGCCGGCATAGCCGTGCGCGTACATCACGAGCTTGCCGTTCCATGCGGCCGGCACTTCGACGTGGTACTGGGCGCCGCCCAGCATGCCGGCCCAGCGGCTGGTGGTGGCGTTGTCGACCCTGTCGCCGGCGTCTGCCGCGAGGGCGGCGAAGGTGGTGGCGCTCGGGTCTGCAGGCGCGAATGAATTGCGACTGTCCTGCACGCGCGTTTCTTCGGGTGCCGGCGGCGGTGCGGGTGGGGCGGGCGCTGGCGCCGGAGCCGGCGGCAGGGGCGTGAAGGCAAAACCGTTTCCACCGCCACCACCGCCGCAGGATGCGACGGCGAGGCTGGCGGCGAGGGCAAGGAGTGTCAGGCGCGCGGAATGCATGGGATGTCTCTCTCCGTTTTTATGGGTCTTGGTTGGGAAGATCACCGGCGCAGCGAGGCCCGGGCGGCCATGGAGAACGACCGTGCTATTTCGCTGGACCGGCGGCGCAGCGTAGGGGCGCTGCCGGGCGCATCGGCCCGGGGTTTCCCGTAGCTGCTATCTCCTGCGCGACACCCGCGCAGAACCTCTGGGAGAGATCAGCCCTTGCGGCGGGTGACCACCACCGTGGCATCGAGGCCTTCGTACGCCTCGGCGTCCCCATACCAACTGCCCGAGATCGGCGCGGCCTGCGCCGGGTCGCGCGTGACGCCCACGCGGATGAGCTGTCCGCTGCCCATCAGGTTGTTCGTCGGGTCGAACGCGAGCCAGCCGATGCCCGGCAGGTACGCCTGCAACCAGGCGTGCGTGGTGCCGGCGCCGGTCATCGATTCGCCGGGCGCCTGCGCCGCGCGGTCGAGCGCGGCGTCGTAGAGGTAGCCCGATACAAAACGGGTGGCGATGCCCAGGCGCCGCGCGGCTTCCATCATCAGCAGCGCGTAGTCGCGGCAACTGCCACTGCCCAGCGCCAGCGTGGCGAGCGGCGTCTGCGTGCCTTCTTCGTCGCGCGCCTTGTATTCGAGGCTCTGGCCGATGTGCGCGTTCATGCGCGTGAGCACCTCGCGCGTGTTGTTGGGCTTGTCGTTGTGCAGGAACTGGTGGGCCCAGCGGATCAGCGTGCCGCTGGCGTCGTCTTCGTGGTGCGGACGCAGGTAGTGCTCCAGGTCCAGGCGCTCCTGCACCGAGTAGGCGAAGGGCAGGAATTCGGCGGCCGGATCGAGCGCGAGCTGGTCCTGCTGCGCAGGCACATGCTCGATGGTGAAGGAGCACACGATGCGCAGCTCGGTGGCTTCGCCCATGGGCTGCACCAGCGCGACGGAGTTGGAATGCGGGTCCTGGATCAATCGCGTGAAAGCCTGGGGGCTCACCTGCAGGTCGGTGGCGAGCACGCGCAGGTCGTGGCTGTCGCGGGGCCGGAACATCACCCGGTGCAAACCGAAGGTGACCGGCTTGTTGTAGCGGTAGATGGTGGTGTGCGTGATGTCGTACTGGATGGCCATGGGGCATTCTCGTGCGTTCGTGCCGCGCGTAGTGACTTGCGATGGTCCTATGCCGCAGAATCGGCGCCCGCTCGACGTTCGAGCGTCCTATCAAGGGGATTTCGGCAGCCATGTACTCCGCCACCTTCATCTTCGCCAAGAAGCAGTTCGACGACGCGTTCCACCGCCTCGACCAGACCATCGCCGCGGCCGCGAAGTCGCTGCCCGGCTACCTGGGCGAGGAGACCTGGGAGAACACGGGCAACGGGCTGGTGTCGAACGTCTACTACTGGGATTCGCTCGACAGTCTGCAGGCGCTGATCCGGCACCCGGCGCACCAGGAGGCCAAGGCGGCGCAGGCGAACTGGCTGGATGGCTACAAGGTGGTGATCTCCGAAGTGGTGCGCACCTACGGGGACAGCCGGATCGACCACCTGCTGGCGCCTCCACCACCCGGCACGACGCGCTCCTAAAGCCGCTGCGTGCCGAGTGCCTTCGCCAGCGTGGCGGGCAATGGCAGCGGTTCGCCGTGCCATTGCGCGGCCAGCAGTTCGGCGCACAGGGCTGCGAAGCTGAGGCCGCGTGAGCCCAGTGCGGTGCAGGCCCAGAGGCCGCTAGCCTCTTCGTCCAGCGGACCGACCAGCGGCCGCCGATCGCCCGAGGCGCAGCGCACGCCGATCCAGGCGTTGACTTCGCCGCGCTCGAAGGCCGGCCCCAATGCCGCAGCGGCGGTGGGGTGCAGCCGGGCGAGGCGGTCACGGTTCGCGGCGCTGTCGTCGGCGTTCGGGGCGAGGTCGGTGCTGTCGCGGTCGAAGGTGGCGCCGGCGAGCCAGAGCAGGGCGCCTTCGGCATCGGGCACATGGGCGATCAGGTGGCCGTCGCCGTTGAGTGGTGTGGCCGGAAGGGCGCTGTCGTTGGTGCGGCCCCACGCGACCTGACCGCGCACCGGCTGCAGCGGCAGCCCCGGGGCGAAGCGGCCTGACTCGAAGCCTGCGGCGACGACCACGCGGTCTGCTGCGATCAACAGATGGTTTGCCGCGTCGAACAGGTGCCAGCCGTCGGCGTTCCGCGTTACCCGCGCCACGGATGCGTTGCCGCGGAACTCGACACCCGGCTGACGCAGCCAGACCTCGATCAACCGTGACGGGCGCACCCAGCCGGCACGGGCGTGCCAGATGGCAGGCGCATCGGCCGGCAGACCAGCCGCGGTCAGTTGCCCGGCGCTCGCGGGCCACGATTCGTTGGGGCCGCTGTCGCTCCAGCCGGCAGGCACGCGCGTATCGCCTTCGGGTCGCCGTTCCAGCACGCCGCCGGCGCGCCAGTCGCGGCCCTCTTCGAGCAGGCGTTCCAGTTCGAGCCAGGTGGAGCGAATGCCCGCGCGCGTGAGTCGCGAGAGCAGGGCATCGTCGGGCGACACATGGGGCGCCAGCACGCCGACCGGCAGGCCGGAGGCGCCCGAGGCGGGGCGCGAGGCCGCATCGAGCACCGTGACCTGCCATCCGCGCCGCGCGAGGCTCGCGGCCACCGCCGCACCCGCGAGACCGGCGCCGATCACGGCGCAGCGGCCCGGCACTTCGATCCGCGCGGGAGCCGGGCCGCGGCGCCGCACCGTCCAGGCGGGCGCGAACACGCCGCCGAGGCAGTCGCGCTTTGGGAGCAGGCCCTCGCGCCTTTCGAGCTGGAAGCCGTTCTGCGAGAGCGCATCCCGCACTGCGCGCGCGTAAGTCCAGGTGGCAAGACCGGTGCCCTGACGAGCGAATCGCGACACCGCCTTCAACGTATCGGGCGACCACATCGCCGGGTTCTGCTGCGGGCTGAAGCCATCGAGAAAGAGGCTGTCGGCCTCGAAGCGCTGGGCGCGCAGCATGGCCTGAACGTCGCCGATGCACAGCGTGAGCAGCACGCGGCCGTCGTCGAAGGCGAGCCGGTGGAAGCCCGGCAGCAGCCCGTGCCACTGCGCGACCAGTTCCCGGGCCAGCGACGCCAGTTCCGGATACGCCTCGGCAGCCCGCAAGAGATCGTCCGCCCCGACCGGATGCGCCTCGACCGAGACGAAGTGCAGCATCCGCGGCCGATTCGCATCCGAACGCCACGCCTGCCAGGTTGTCAGGAAATTGAGGCCCAGCCCGAAGCCGGTTTCGAGAATCCGCCATTGCGGCTGCCCGGCCCACGCTTGCGGTAGGCCGCAACCGTCCAGGAACACATGGCGAGCTTGCGCCAGCGCCCCGGTTTCGGTGTGATAGATGTCGTCGAAGCGTTCAGTCACAGGCTCACCCCCAGGCTTCGCGCACTTCGTGTCGCTTCGCCCACCCCCTTCGAGGGGGCAACGCCTGCAGCCCGGCAAAGCCGGTTCTGCGGCATTCCCGGAAGGAGACGGGGTCGGTAATCGCCGCAGCGCCCGTCAGCTGGCGGGGGGAGGAACGTAGCCTTGCGCCACGTCGGCGCCTTCGCCGAAGAAGTGCTTTTCCATCTGCCGCGCCAGGTACTGGCGGGCGCGCAGATCGGCCAGATTCAGCCGGTTTTCGTTGACCAGCATGGTCTGTTGCTTGAGCCAGGCGGCCCAGGCTTCCTTGCTGACGTTTTCCCACAGGCGCTTGCCCAGATCGCCGGGATAGGGCGGGAAGTCGAGCCCTTCGGCCTCTTTGCCGAGCTTGATGCACTGAACCATGCGTGCCATTTTTTTGCCTCTTGGGTGGGGTAAGCGTTTCGCTTAGTTGATTTCGCTATTTAGAACTGAAAACTTGGTCGTTCCAGTTTCTATATGTCGTATTGAGAATACGCAGCTTCATTGATATGCCTTTTTAGAGCAAGACACCATGAGCCTTCGCCGCGACTTTATCAAGCTTTCCCTGGGTGCCGGCGTGGCCGGTGCCATGGCCCTCTCGGCGTTGCCGACGTTTGCGCAGGGCGGCGCAGCCCCGGTGACGCTGCTGAACGTGTCGTACGACCCGACGCGCGAGCTCTACGTGGACTACAACCAGGCCTTCGCCAAGTACTGGAAGGCCAAGACCGGCCAGGACGTGACGGTCAAGCAATCGCACGGCGGCTCGGGCAAGCAGGCCCGCTCGATCATTGACGGCATCGACGCCGACGTGGCCACGCTGGCACTCGGCGGCGACGTCGATGCGCTCGTCACACACGGCGGCCTGGTCAAGGCCGACTGGCAGAAGCGCCTGCCGCACAACTCCGCCCCCTACACCTCGACCATCGTGTTCCTGGTGAAGAAGGGCAACCCCAAGGGCCTGAAGGACTGGGATGACCTCACCAAGCCCGGCGTGCAGGTGATCACCCCCAACCCCAAGACCTCGGGCGGCGCCCGCTGGAACTACCTGGCCGCATGGGAATTCGCCAAGCGTAAGTACGGCAGCGACGCCAAGGCCAAGGAGTACATCGGCAACCTGTTCAAGAACGTGCCCGTGCTCGACACCGGCGCGCGCGGCTCGACCATCACCTTCGTGCAGCGCGGCGTGGGCGACGTGCTGCTGGCCTGGGAAAACGAAGCCTTCCTGGCGCTGAAGGAATTCGGCCCCGAGAAGTTCGAGATCGTGGTTCCGTCGATCTCCATCCTGGCCGAGCCCAGCGTGGCGGTCGTCGACAAGGTCGTCGACAAGAAGGGCACGCGCGCCGTGGCCGAGGAATACCTGAAGTACCTGTATTCCGACGAGGGCCAGGACATCGCGGGCCGCAACTTCTACCGCCCGACCTCGGACAAGGCCAAGGCCAAGTACGACAAGCAGTTCCCCAAGCTGACGCTGGTGACCATCGACCAGGCTTTCGGCGGCTGGGCGAAGGCCGACAAGGAGCACTTCGCTGACGGTGCGTCTTTCGACCAGATCTACACAACCAAGCAGAAGTAATCCGCGCTGCCAAGCCGGTCCTCAAGGCGCTCGTTCCGCGAGCGCCGTGACCCGGCACGCCTCGACCTCTCCGAAGAAAACCGAAAGCCTCCCGTGTCCGTTCTCCTGATTGCCGGCAGCCCCTCGGCCCCGTCCCGTTCCACCGCCTTGCTCGAGGCCGTGGGCGAGCGGTTGGCCAAACGCCATGCCCGCATCGAGCGGCTCGCGATCCGCGACCTGCCGGCGCAGGCGCTGCTGCTGGCCGAGTGGGACCATCCGGCCATTGAGCGCGCCATCGCCCAGGTGGCGGCGGCCCGCGTGATCGTGGTGGCCACGCCCGTCTACAAGGCGGCCTACAGCGGCGTGCTGAAGGTTTTTCTGGACCTGCTCGCGCAGAACGCCCTCAAGGGCAAGACCGTGCTGCCGCTGGCCACCGGCGGCAGCCCCCATCACATGCTCGCGCTGGACTACGCGCTGCGGCCCGTGCTGCAGTCGCTGGCGGCGCGCCACATCCTGCCGGGCGTCTACGCGAGCGATTCGCAGATCGTGCTGACGCCCGAGAACGCCTACCAAGTGCACAACGAACTGGCCGAGCGACTCAACGAAGCTGTCGAGGTGCTTGCGACCGAAGGCCTCAAGCTGCCTGCAACGCACGGATTCGAGCCCGTGCCGTTTTCTCGCGTGCGATGTAGCGTCTGACGACCGGGCTCGCCATCGAGCCCGTGCTCAAGCAGACCCATCCCCGTCCCCCGTTTCGAAGCCGCCTGTGTGCGGCAAGGGGACAGCTTTGCCCAAAGTTTTGCACCAAGGAATCCCCGCATGAACCCCGTTGCCACCGAAGACTCCGCGCTCGACACACCGCCGCGCTCGATCTGGCATGCCCTGCGCGACCTCGCGATCAGCACGATCGTGGTCGCCGCCGTCGCGCTGATCGTGAGCTTCATTGCCGCCGCATCGGCCCATGCCCAAGGCAAGGGTGAGCTGCGCATCGGCTACCAGAAGTCCGCCAGCCTCTTCGTGCTGCAGAAGGCCCAAGGCTCGCTCGAGAAGAAGCTCGCGCCGCTCGGCTTCGGCGTCAAGTGGGTCGAGTTTCCGGCCGGCCCTCAACTGCTCGAAGGGCTGAACGTTGGCGCGGTCGATGTGGGCTATGTCGGCGAGGCGCCGCCCATCTTCGCGCAGGCAGCTGGTGCGAAGTTCGTCTACTTCGGCTACGACCCGGCGGCACCGCGCGCCGAGGCGATCCTGGTCACCAAGGATTCGCCCATCAAATCCGTCGCCGACCTGAAGGGCAAGAAGGTCGCGCTCAACAAGGGCAGCAACGTGCACTACCTGCTCGTGAAGCAGCTCGAGAAGAACGGCCTGAAGCTCTCCGACATCCAGCCCGTGTACCTCGCACCGGCCGACGGCCGCGCCGCTTTCGAGAGCAAGAACGTCGACGCCTGGGTGATCTGGGACCCGTTCCAGGCCGCCGCCGAGAAAGCCACCGGCGCGCGCGTGCTGGCCGACGGCACCGGGGGCACGGGTGGCACCGGCGGCACCACCGACGTGGTCAACAACTACCAGTACTACCTGGGCGAGCGCGGCTTCGTGAAGAACAACCCCAAGGTGATCGACGCGCTCTTCGCCGATTCGGTGGAGCAGGGCATCTGGCTCAAGAAGAACCTGCGCCAGGCGGCCGAGCTGATCGCGCCACTGCAGGGGCTGCCGGTCGATGTGGTCGAGCTGGCATTGCGCCGCTACGAGTTCAACGTGAAGCCGATCACGCCGGCTGTCGCAGCCGACCAGCAAAAGATCGCCGACACCTTCTTCGCGCTGAAGCTCATTCCCAAGCCCATCAAGGTCAGCGACGCCGTCGTCGCCGCCCAGCCCTGAACCTGATTTTTTCGAGCATCACGCCATGACCCGTATTTCCATTCCCCGACGACGATTGATCCAGGGAGCAGCAGCCGCCATCGCGCTGCCTTCGTTCGCCGCACTGGCACAGGCGCCCGCGCGCCAGTTCCGCATCGGCAACCAGAAGGGCACGCTCAACATCCTGAAGGGCCGGGGCACGCTCGAGAAGCGGCTTGCACCGCTGGGCGTCACGGTCAAGTGGACCGAGTTCACGGCCGGCCCGGTGCAGCTCGAAGCGCTCAACGTCGGTTCGATCGATTTCGGCGATGTTGGCGAAGCGCCGCCCATCTTCGCGCAGGCCGCCGGTGCGCCGCTGGCCTACGTGGCGGCCACGCAGCATCGCCCGCAGACCGAGGCGGTGCTGGTGCCCAAGGGCTCCGCCATCAAGACCGTGGCCGATCTGAAGGGCAAGAAGATCGCGCTCAACAAGGGCTCGAATGTCCACTACTTCATCGTCAAGCTGGCCGAGAAGCACGGCCTCTCGTACGCCGACCTGAACCTGGTCTACCTGCCGCCGGCCGATGCGCGCGCCGCGTTCGAAAAAGGCTCGGTCGATGCGTGGGTGATCTGGGACCCGTTCCTTGCCGCCGCCCAGAAGTCGATCGACGCGCGCATCCTGGCCGACGCCACGGGTGTGGTGGGCAACCGCGCCTACTACTTCTCGTCGCTCGACTACGTGGCGAAGAACGCCGACGTGCTGGCCATTGCGGTCGAAGAGATCAACAAGGTCGAAGCCTGGGGCTCCGCGAACAAGGGCGAACTCGCTGCCGAACTGGCCGCTTTGTGGGGCCTGCCCAAGCCGGTGGCCGATGTCACTACGGCCCGGACGCCCTACGGCATCACCCCGATCACCAGGGCCATCCTGGCCGAGCAGCAAAAGATCGCCGACACCTTCTTCGATCTCAAGCTGATCCCGAAAAAGATCAACGTGCTCGAAGCCGCCGGCGCGGGAGTCGCGTGATGCAGATCTTCTGGTTCCTCCCCACGCACGGCGACAGCCGCTACCTCGGCACCAGCGAGGGCGCACGCCCCGTCGACCTGGCCTATCTGCAGCAGATCGCGGGTGCGGTCGACAACCTCGGCTACGAAGGCGTGCTGATTCCCACCGGCCGTTCATGCGAAGACCCGTGGGTGATCGCCTCCAGCCTGATCGGCTCGACCAAGAATCTCAAATTCCTGGTCGCCGTGCGGCCGGGGCTGCACCAGCCCAGCCTGGCCGCGCGCATGGCTGCGACCTTCGACCGGCTCTCGGGCGGACGGCTGCTCGTGAACCTCGTGACTGGTGGCGACCAGGCCGAGCTCGAAGGCGATGGCGTGTACCTGGATCACGCATCGCGCTACGAGCAGTCGGCCGAGTTCATCCGCATCTGGCGAGAGATCCTCACGCGCAGCCACGACGGGCAGGGCTACGACTTCGAAGGCAAGCACCTGAGCGTGAAGGGCGCCAAGCTGCTGTACCCGCCGGTGCAGACGCCGTATCCGCCGGTGTGGTTCGGTGGCTCCTCAGCTGCTGCACACGACCTGGCCGCCGAGCAGGTCGATGCGTACCTGACGTGGGGCGAGCCGCCCGCCGAAGTCTCGAAAAAGATCGCCGACGTGCGCGCCCGCGCCGAGCGGCAAGGCCGCCGCGTCGAGTTCGGCATTCGCCTGCACGTGATCGTGCGCGAGACCGAAGACGCCGCATGGAAGGCCGCCGAGGAACTCATCAGCCGCGTGGACGACGAGACCGTCATCCGCGCCCAGGCCGCCTTCGCGCGGATGGACTCCGAAGGCCAGCGCCGCATGGCCGCGCTGCATGCCGGCGGTGCGAAGCGCTCGCGCGCCGAGCTGGAGATTTCGCCGAACCTCTGGGCCGGCGTGGGCCTCGTGCGCGGCGGTGCCGGCACGGCCCTCGTCGGTGACGCGAAGACCGTCGCGGCGCGCATCGAGGAGTACGCGGCGCTCGGTCTCGACAAATTCATTCTCTCGGGCTACCCGCACTTGGAAGAGGCCTACCGCTTCGCCGAGCTGGTGTTCCCGCTGCTCTCGCGCAAGGCGCAGGCGCGATTGGCTGGTGGCTCGCTGAGCGGTCCGTTCGGCGAAGTCGTCGCCAACCTCGACGCACCTTCGCGCCTCGTCTCGCAAAGCTGAACCCAAAGGAATTCCATGACTGAACAAGTACAGGAGCTTCCGGTGGCTTCAACCGATTCCAACGCAAGTTCCGGCAACGCGTTCAAGGCCTTCGGCCTCGGCGTCGCGAGCCGGCTCATCCCCTGGCTCGTACCGGTGGGGCTCATCGCGTTCTGGCAGATCGCCTCGTCGCTCGGCTGGTTGTCCACGCGCGTGCTGCCGGCACCGGTCGATGTGATCAAGGCCGCGTGGTCGCTCACCGTGTCCGGCGAACTCTGGACGCATGTGAAGGTCAGCGCGGGCCGCGCCCTCGCGGGCCTGGCCATCGGCGGTGGCGCCGGGCTGGCGCTGGGCCTGCTCACGGGCTCGGTGAAGTTCGCCGAGACGCTGCTCGACTCGACCATCCAGATGGTGCGCAACATCCCCGCGCTCGCGCTGATTCCGCTGGTGATCCTGTGGTTCGGCATCGACGAATCGGCCAAGCTGTTCCTGATCTCGGTGTCGGTGTTCTTTCCGATCTACCTCAACACCTTTCACGGCATCCGCAACGTCGATCCGCAACTCATCGAGATGGGCCGCACCTACGGCCTCACGCGCTGGCAGCTGTACCGCGAGGTGATCCTGCCGGGCGCGCTGTCGTCGATTCTCGTGGGGCTGCGTTTCTCGCTGGGCCTCATGTGGGTGATCCTCATCGTGGCCGAGACCATCTCGGCGCAGGCCGGCATCGGCTACCTCACGATGAACGCCCGCGAGTTCCTGCAGACCGACATCGTGCTCGTGGGCATCCTGCTGTATGCGCTGCTCGGCAAGCTGGCCGATCTGTTCGCGCGCGGCCTGGAGCAATGGTGGCTGCGCTGGCACCCGGGCTACCAGAAGAAGCCGAAGTGAGGGCAGGGCAGATGAACCAATCCGTTTCCCGCCGCACAGTCATCGCCACGCTGGGTGCGCTCGGCGCCGGTGCCTTGTGGGCACAGGGCGTTGCGCCGCGACCCGTCACCGTGCGCTTCGGCTATCAGAAGTCGTCGACGCTGACCGCGCTGCTCAAGGCCCAGGGCACGCTCGAAAAGCAACTCGCGCCGCTCAACGCCACGCTGAGCTGGCACGAGTTCACCAGCGGCCTGCCGCTGCTCGAGGCGCTGAACCTCGACAACCTCGACATCAGCGCCGACGTGGCCGACACGGTGCCCGTGTTCGCGCAGGCGGCCGGCGCAGAGCTGACCTTCATCGCGCAAGAGGCGCCTTCGCCCGCCGCGCAGGCGATCGTCGTGCGCGAAGACTCGCCGCTCAAGACCGTGGCCGACCTGAAGGGCAAGAAGATCGGCTTCGCGAAAGCGGCCGGTGCGCACTACCTGCTGATCGCCGCGCTGGAGAAGGCCGGCCTCTCGTTCAAGGACATCGAGCCCGCCTACCTCACGCCGGCCGACGGCCGCGCCGCTTTCGAGAAGGGCGCGATCGACGCTTGGGTGGTGTGGGACCCGTTCCTCGCCGCCGCGCAGCGCCAGTCGAAGGTGCGCATCCTGGCCGACGGCGCGGGCATCGCCTCGTACCAGCGCTACTACCTCGCGAGCACCAAGTTCGCGAAGGCGCGGCCCGACGTGCTGCGTGTCATCTATGCCGAACTCGAGAAGACCGGCAAGTGGGTCAAGCAAAACCCGAAGGAGGCCGCCGCGCTGCTGTCGCCCGTGTGGGGCCTCGACGTCGCCACCATCGAACAAGCCAACAGCCGCCGCAGCTACGCGGTGCGCCCGGTCGTGGCCGATGGCCTGACCGAACAGCAGCGCATCGCCGATGCGTTCTTCGGCGAAAAGCTGCTGCCTAAAAAACTCAATGCGCTCGACGTCGCGCTGTTCAAACCCGGAGCCTGAAGCCCATGAGTGCCGTTCTGAAAGACATCCAACCCCAGGCCATCGCTGGCGGCGTGCGCCTCGAAGCGCGCGGCCTGCACAAGCGCTACGGCACGCGCGACGTGCTGCGCAACACCAAGCTCACCATCGAGCCCGGGCAGTTCATCGCCATCGTGGGGCGCAGCGGTTGCGGCAAGAGCACGCTGCTGCGGCTGATCGCGGGGCTCGAAGAAGCGACCTCCGGCGGCCTGTACACCGACGGCAAGGCCGTGAACGGCCTGCACGACGACACCCGCATCCTGTTCCAGGAGGCGCGCCTCCTGCCCTGGCGCCGCGTGCTCGATAACGTGACGCTGGGCTTGTCGAACGACGCCAAGCCGCGCGGCAAGGAAGTGCTCGCGCAGGTGGGCCTGGCCGATCGCGAGAACGAATGGCCGGCGCGCCTGTCGGGCGGACAGCGCCAGCGCGTGTCGCTGGCACGCGCACTGGTGCACCACCCGCGCCTCTTGTTGCTCGATGAGCCGTTGGGCGCGCTCGACGCGCTCACCCGCATCGAGATGCACCGGCTCATCGAGAACCTCTGGCAGCGCCACCGCTTCACCGCCTTGCTGGTGACGCACGACGTGCAGGAAGCCGTGGCCCTGGCGGACCGCGTGATCCTGATCGAAGACGGCCGCATCGCGCTGGACGAAAACATCGCCCTGGCCCGCCCTCGCTCGCAGGGCGACCCGGCCTTCGCGGCCATCGAAAAACGCATCCTCGACAGGGTGCTGCAAAAGCCCGAAGAGGTGGACAGCAGCGCCGACGCCAACTGGCTTGGAACACCCGCGCACGCACTGCGCTGGGCGATCTGAGCCTTCCTTCCTCTTTCCCCGAAAGGCAGTCCTTATGTCGCAGAACTGGAAATTCGAAACCCTGTCGGTGCATGCCGGCTACTCGCCCGACCCGACCACGCGCGCCGTCGCGCCGCCGATCTACCAGACGGTGGCTTACGCCTTCGACAGCGCGCAGCACGGCGCGGACCTGTTCGACCTGAAGGTGCCGGGCAACATCTACACCCGCATCAACAACCCGACGCAGGACGTGCTGGAGCAGCGCGTGGCCGCGCTCGAAGGCGGCATCGCGGCGCTCGCGCTGGCGTCGGGCCAGGCGGCCGTGACCTACGCGATCCAGACCATCGCGGAAGCCGGCGACAACATCGTGAGCAGCACCGCGCTCTACGGCGGCACCTACAACCTCTTCGCGCACACGCTGCCGCAGTTCGGCATCACCACGCGCTTTGCGGACCACCGCGATCCGGCGAGCTTCGAGAAGCTCTTCGACGACAAGACCAAGGCGGTGTTCGTCGAGTCGCTGGGCAACCCGGCGGGCAACGTGACCGACATCGCGGCCATCGCCGAGATCGCGCACCGCCACGGTGTGCCGCTGATCGTGGACAACACCGTGCCTTCGCCGTACCTGAGCCGTCCCATCGAGCATGGCGCCGACATCGTGGTGCATTCGCTCACCAAGTACCTGGGCGGCCACGGCACCAGCATCGGCGGTGCCATCGTCGACTCGGGCAAGTTTCCGTGGGCCGAGCACAAGCAGCGCTTCAGGCGCCTGAACGAGCCCGACGTGAGCTACCACGGCGTGGTCTACACCGAGGCGCTGGGCCCGGCCGCCTACATCGGCCGCGCGCGCGTGGTGCCGCTGCGGAACACCGGTGCGGCCATCTCGCCGTTCAACGCGTTCCTGATCCTGCAGGGCATCGAGACGCTGGCGCTGCGCATGGATCGCATCGGCAGCAACGCGCTCGCGGTGGCGCAGCACCTGAAGCGCAACAAGGCTGTGAAGTGGGTCAACTACGCGGCGCTCGAAGACCACCCCGACTACCTGCTCGCGAAGAAGTACCTCGGCGGCAAGGCGAGCGGCGTGCTGACCTTCGGCATCGGCAGCGGCCGTGAAGGCGGCGCGAAGTTCCTCGATGCACTGAAGCTCTTCACGCGCCTGGTGAACATCGGCGATGTGCGCTCGCTGGCCACGCACCCGGCCTCGACCACGCACCGGCAGCTTTCGCCCGAAGAGCTCGCCAGGGCTGGCGTGACCGAGGACACGGTGCGCCTGTCGGTCGGCATCGAGCACATCGACGACCTGATCGCGGACCTCGACGTGGCGCTCGCCGCAGCATCCTGACCGCTTTGAGAAACGGAAAACCATGACAACACTCAATGCCATCCCCGAAGCGGCGCTCGACCAGCTGTTCCGCAAGGCGCGCACCGTGCACGCCTTCAAGCCGGTGCCCGTGACCTACGAGCTGATCCACAAGCTCTACGACCTCGTGAAGTGGGGCCCGACCGCCTACAACGCGCAGCCCGCGCGCTATGTGTTCGTGCGCAGCGAAGAGGCCAAGGCGAAGCTCAAGCCCGCGGTCTCGTCCGGCAACACGGCGCAGACGCTGGCTGCCGGCGTGACGGTGATCGTCGCGCACGACACGCGCTTCTACGAGCACCTGCCCACGCAGTTCCCGGCCTACGACGCCAAGCCCTTCTTCGAGAAGAGCGCCGAGGCCGCGCAGGCCACGGCATTTCGCAACAGCAGCCTGCAGGGCGCCTACCTGATCCTGGCGGCACGCTCGCTTGGTCTGGACGTGGGGCCGCAATCGGGCTTCAACGCGGAACTGGTCGACAAGGCCTTCTTCCCCGACGGCCGCTATCGCGCCAACTTTCTCGTGAACCTCGGCGTGGCCGATCACGCCGGCACCTTCGAGCGCGGGCCCCGGCTCGCGTTCGACGACGTGGCGGAGATCGTCTGATCTCCCCATCCTCATTGCTTCATTCTTCAACCTGAAAGAGAAACCATCATGTCCATCCAAGCCATCAACGTGCGCAACCAGTTCAAGGGCAAGGTCCGCGAAATCATCCGTGGCGACGTCGTCTCCGAAGTCGATGTCGAAACCGCCTGGGGCATCGTGACCTCGGTCATCACCACGCGCTCGATCGACGAGCTGCAGCTCAAGGTCGGCTCCGACGTGGTCGCGCTCGTGAAGTCGACCGAGGTTTCGATCGCGAAGCTCTGACGGACCCTCGGGCAATTGCGAACAACCCGGCGTCTTCAACGACGCCGGGTTTTTTTACGTCACTGCAGCCTGGGCAGGAACGAGGTTTCCATGTGATAGCGCTTGGGGTTGTTCCGATCGATATAGACCGGGATCCATTCCTGCACATAGTCCGTCGGATCGAACCAGAGGTTGGCGCTGCGAAACACGTGCAGGCGGTTGTTCGCGGTGTCGTGCCATCTGGCGACGATGCGGTAGGGGTGCTCCCCATTCACCTCGAGGCTGCTGTTGAGCTCGACCTCCTGGAACTCGGCTTCGACCAGCTGGCCGTTCTGGCGCAGGTCCGCTTCCTTCTGCGCGCTCCAGCGGCCGAAGGCGATGATGCCGCCGCCGACGCCCGCGAAGATCACGCCCATGATGGTGAGAGCCGGCTTGGCCTCGCGGTCCACGAAGATGGCGCCGACCAGGAGCGCCAGCCCGATAGCCAGGAAGAGCCACTTGATGAGGGTGATGACCTTGTGATTCATGGCGCCACTGTGCCCATGTTTCGCACAGGTCGATATAGCCAACATGGCTTAGTCGAATGGAGCATGAGGAACTGCGAACAGCTTCCTTCCGGCCCGCGCACCCGCCTCGCAGAATCTTCTGGATTCATCGAAGCCAAGGTCGCCTCACATGCTCAAACGCTCGTTCCTCCGCCACGCCGCCGCGTGGCCCCTGATGGCCGCGGCACCGCGCCTGCTGGCCGCCGGTAACGACGCATCACCGCCCGTCATCCGTATCGGCGTGGCGACCGGCGGCGTCGGCAACCCGGTGCGTTTCGGCGGTTCATCGGCAGCGCTGGTGCACTCGACCGGCGCGTTGGAGGAAGAGTTCAAGGCCGACGGCACGAAGATCGAATGGGTGTTCTTCAAGGGCGCGGGGCCGGCGGTGAACGAGGCGCTGGTCAACAAGCAGCTCGACCTGGCCTGGCAGGGTGACCTGCCTTCCATCGTGCATCGCGCGGGCGGCGTCAAGACGCGGATCATCGCGGGCTCGGGCGTGCGCAACGGCCTGTACCTGGCGGTGCCGCCGGACTCGCCGGTCAAGCGCATCGAGGACCTGCGCGGCAAGCGCATCGCGCTCTACAAGGGCACGAACCTGCACCTGGCGGCCGTGCGCGCGCTGGCGGCACATGGGTTGAAGGAGAGCGACGTCCGCCTCATCAACCTCGACCTGCCGGGCGCACAGGCCGCGCTGGCCACCAAGGACATCGACGGCGCGTTCGGCTATGTCGAACTCTTCGTGCTGCGCGACAAAGGCGTGGCGAAGGTGATCTATTCGGCCTCGGAGGATTCGTTCAAGTTCACGCGCCAGACGGTGCTGTTGGCCTCGGACGATTTCGCGCGCAACCAGCCCAAGGCCACGCAGCGCATCGTGAGCACGCTGGTGAAGGTGGCGCGTCGCTATTCCGATGAATCGCAGCGCGACGAGGTGTTCGCGCAATGGGGCAAGGCCGAGGTGGCCGAGAAATACTGGCGCGAGGACTTCATCGGCCAGCCGCTGCGCACGCGGTTGTCGCCGCTGCTCGATCCGTTCCTGGTGCAGCGCTACAAGGATTCCGCCGAACAGGCGCTGGCACTCAAGCTGGTGCGTGGCAAGACCGAGATCGACGGGTGGTTCGATCGCAGCTTTCTCGATGCATCGCTGCGCGAACTCAAGCTCGAGAACTACTGGCCGGTGTACGAGGCCAACGGCGAGATCAGCGGCAAGCAGGTGGCGGTGCTGCGATGAGCCGTAGCAGCGCCAAACCTCCGCGCCAGATCAAGCTCAACGCCTTCCTGATGGCGACCGGCCACCATGTGGCCGCGTGGCGCCATCCCGATGTGCCGCTGCAGGCCGGCCTCGGTTTCGCGCACTACAAGGCCCTGGCGCAGACGGCGGAGCGTGCGAAGTTCGATGGGGTGTTCCTGGCGGACAGCGTCGGCATCCGCGATGCGTCGGCGTCGCAGACCCTGCACCGCAGCGCACGCGTCTCGGGCTTCGAGCCGCTGACGCTGCTGTCGGCGCTTGCGGCCGTGACCGAGCGCGTGGGGTTGATCGCCACGGTGTCGACCACCTACAACGAGCCGTACCACGTGGCGCGCAAGTTCGCCTCGCTCGATCACTTGAGCGGCGGGCGCGCCGGCTGGAATGTCGTCACTTCGTCGAACGAAGCTGAGGCACTGAACTTCAACCTCGACCGGCATCCCGAACATTCGCTGCGCTACGAGCGGGCGCGCGAGTTCGTCGATGTGGTCACGGGACTCTGGGATTCGTGGGACGACGATGCCTTCACGCACGACAAGGCCGAGGGCGAATATTTCGATCCCGACCGGCTGCATGTGCTCGGCCACCAGGGCAAGCACTTCCGCGTGCGCGGTCCGCTCAACATCGCACGGCCGCCGCAGGGCCACCCGGTGGTGGTGCAGGCCGGTGCTTCGGAAGCAGGGCAGGCACTGGCGGCCGCGACGGCGGAGGTGATCTTCACCGCGCAGCAGTCGCTGGCGGGGGCGCAGGCTTTTTATCGCGGCCTCAAGGGGCAGCTTGCGCACCACGGGCGTGATCCCGAGGGGCTCAAGATTCTGCCGGGCGTGTTCCCGGTGGTGGGGCAGAGCGAGCAGCATGCGAAGGAAAAGCTCGAAGAGCTTCAATCGCTGATTCCGCCCGATGTGGGCGCGGCACTTTTGTCGACGGTGATCGGCGGCGTCGACCTCGCGGGCTACCCGGTCGATGGCCCGCTGCCCGACAACCTGCCCGAGCCGAACGGCCCCAAGAGCCGCTTCCGTCTCGTGACCGAACTTGCGCGTACCGAGGGCCTGAGCATTCGCCAGCTGTACCAGCGCGTGGGCACGGCGCGCGGCCACTGGTCGATCCATGGCACGGCCTCGCAGATCGCCGACCAGCTGCAGCAGTGGTTCGAGGAAGAGGCGGCCGACGGCTTCAACGTCATGCCGCCGACGCTGCCCGGTGGGCTCGACGATTTCGTGACGCAGGTGGTGCCGGAGTTGCGCCGCCGCGGCCTGTTCCGGCATGAGTACGAAGGCCGCACGCTGCGCGAGAACCTGGGCCTGGCGAGGCCGGCGAGCCGGCATCTGCTGGCGCGCGAGTTCAAGGCTGCCGCATGAGTGCGGTATTGCCCCCGGAGTCGTTGACGCTCCCTGCGGTCGAGCGGATCTCACCGTTCGCGGCGTTGCGCCGCTGGCTTCCGGGTGTGGGGCGGCTGCTGCTCGCCTGGCCGGTGCCGCTGGCCGTGCTGCTCTTGTGGCACATCGCGGCGCGCAACGAGTGGATCGCCCCGCAGGTGCTGCCGTCGCCCGAAACGGTGGCCGCCACTTTCGTCGAAGCGCTGCAAAGCGGCGAGCTGATCGAGAACCTGCGCATCAGCCTGTGGCGCGTGTTCGCGGGCTTCGGCGTCGGGCTGGTGGGCGGGCTGCTGCTCGGCGTGGCGATGGGCCTGTCGCCGACTTTCAAGGACTACACCTACCCGCTCTTCAAGGCCTTCGCGCAGGTGCCTGTGCTGGGCTGGCTGCCGTTGCTGATGCTGCTGGTGGGCATCGACGAGGCGCTCAAGATCATCCTGATCGCCAAGGCCTCGCTGGTGCCCATCGCGCTCAACACCTTCAAGGGCATTCAGAACGTGCCGACGCGCTACATCGAGGTGGCGCGGGTGTTCCGCTTCAGCCGTTGGCAGATGCTGTCGAAGGTGGTGTTTCCGGCCGCGCTGGCGCCGATCTGGAACGGCGTGCGCTACGGCTTCACGCACGCCTGGCTCGCGCTGGTGGTGGTCGAGCTGCTGGCGTCGAGCGAGGGGCTGGGCTACATGATCGTGTTCGGCCGGCAGCTGTTCCAGCTCGACGTGGTGCTGGCGGCGGTGGTGATGGTGGGCGCGGTCGGGTTCGTGCTCGACAAGCTGCTCGCGCTGGTCGAGACGCGGTTGCTGCGCTGGCGGCGGGCGGGGTTCTGATGAGCCGTACTGCACCCGTGGACCGGAACATTTTTCGCCGCGTGCCCAAGCCCTTGCGCGGCTGGGTGTTGCCCGCATTACTGGTGGCGCTCTGGTGGGCGGCGTTCCGCTTCGGCTGGTCGAGTTCGCCGCTGCTGGTGTCGATCGACAGCGTCTGGCAGCGGGCGGTGGAGCAGGCCACGAGCGGGGCGCTGTGGACCGGACTCTCGGCCAGCCTGTGGCGCGACCTTGCCGGCTTTGCCATCGGTGCGAGCGCCGGGCTGCTGTTCGGCGCGGCACTCGGCCTGTCGCGGCTCTTCGAGAACCTGGTCGGGCCGAGCTTCCATACGCTCAAGCAGATCTCGCTGTTCGCATGGATTCCGCTCCTGTCCGTGTGGTTCGGCCTGGGCGATGCGGCGAAGGTGGCGTTTCTCTCGCTCGCGGCTTTCTTTCCAGTGGTGCTCAACACCTTCGAGGGCATCCGCAGCGTGCCGGGCGATCTGGTCGAGGTGGCGCGTGTGCTGCGCTTCAGCCGCTGGCAGCTGTTCACGCGCGTGGTGCTGCCGAGCGCATCGCCCTCGATCTTCGCGGGCGTGCATCTGGCGCTGATCTACGCGTGGCTCGCCACGCTGGGCGCGGAGTACCTGCTGGTCTCGGGCAAGGGCATCGGCAACACCATGATCGACGGGCGCGACCATTTCTGGATGGACCTCGTGATCTTCGGCGTGATCGTGGTCGGCCTCGTGGGCTTCACGCTCAACTGGATCGCGACGCGCATCGAGAACCGCCTCCTGGCCTGGCGCGGTCGTTCCGTGGCCGGCTTCTGAAAGAGAAAAAGACATGGCACACGCCGCAACACTCGAGATACGACAACTGAGCAAGCAGTACGAAGTCGAAGGCGCGCCACTCAAGGTGCTCGACGACATCAGCCTGACCATCACGCCCGGCGAGTTCGTGAGCATCGTGGGCTCCAGCGGCTGCGGCAAGTCGACACTGCTGCGGCTGATCGTCGGGCTCGAAGCGGACTACCGCGGCGAGGTGCTGATCGACGGCCACCGCATCGTCGGCACCAGCCTGGACCGCGGCATCGTGTTCCAGGAGCACCGGCTGTTTCCGTGGCTCACGGTGCAGCAGAACATCGCGCTCGGTTTGCTGAACGCGGGCCTCGATGCGGCGCAGAAGCGCAAGGAGGTACAGACGCACATCGAGCTGGTCGGGCTCAAGGGCTTCGAGAGCGCGTACCCGCACCAGCTGTCGGGCGGCATGTCGCAGCGCGTGGCGATTGCGCGGGCGCTGGTCAACCGGCCCGAGATCTTGCTGCTCGACGAGCCCTTCGGCGCGCTCGACGCGATGACGCGGGCGCATCTGCAGCAGGAACTGCACCGCATCTGGCAGGCCGAGGGCATCACGATGATTCTGGTCACCCACGACGTGGAGGAGGCCGTGTACCTCGGCGACAAGGTGGTGGTGATGGAGCCGCGCCCGGGGCGCATCCGCCGCATCGTGCCGGTGGCGCTTTCGCATCCACGCAATCGGGTGGACCTGGCCTTCACGCATGTCAAGGAAGAGGTGCTGCGCGAGTTCGCGGGGGCGCCTCTGCCCGAAGCACCGCCGCAATCGCCGCCGGACACCTCAGGCGGTCTGCCTGCCGGGCTGCGCTTTGCCTACTGAGGCTTCCGTTTTTCTTTCTTTCTATCAACCCCAAAGAGGACCTTCGATGAGCGCTGTTCTTTCTTCCCCCGTCGTTGCACAAGACAACAACGAACTCGACATCGTCCGGCAGGCCGGCCACATCGGCGCCGAGGTGCGCGGCGTGCGGCTCTCGGGCGAACTGCAGCCGGAGGTGTTCCGGTCCATCAAGGCGGCGCTGCTCAAGCACAAGGTGCTGTTCTTCCGCGGACAGCAGCACCTGGACGATGCACAGCAACAGGCCTTCGGCCGCCTCTGGGGCGAGCTGGTGCCGCACCCCACCGTGCCCTCGAAGGACGGCACGAAGCTGCTGGAACTCGACTCGCGCCACGGCGGCCGCGCCAACTCGTGGCACACCGACGTGACCTTCGAGGTGGCGTATCCGCAGGTGTCGATCCTGCGCGCGGTCGTGATTCCGGCCTATGGCGGCGACACCGTCTGGGCCAACACCGTGGCCGCCTACGAAAGCCTGTCGGACGACCTGAAGGCGCTGGCCGATCGCCTCCGCGCGGTGCATGGCAACGACTACGACTACGCCGCCTCGCGGCAGCCCGCCGACCTGGCCGACGAGGGTGTCAAGCGCTACAAGGAGGTGTTCACCCGCCGCCTGCTCGAAGCCGAGCACCCGGTGGTGCGCGTGCACCCCGAGACCGGCGAGCGCAGCCTCGTGCTGGGCCACTTCGTGAAGCGGCTGGCGGGGCATTCGACCTATGACTCCCAGCATCTGCTGAGCGTGCTGCAGAGCCATGTGCACCGCCTGGAGAACACGGTGCGCTGGCGCTGGACGCAGGGCGACGTCGCGATCTGGGACAACCGGGCCACGCAGCACTACGCGATCAACGACTACGGCGACCAGCACCGGGTGGTGCGGCGCGTCACGGTCGCGGGCGACGTGCCGTATGGCGTGGACGGCGGGACGAGCGTGGACCTCACCGCGCCGGCCGTGCGTGCGGCGGAGGCGGCTGAGGCCTGAGAGGCTGAAAGGCAATCCGACATGACCGCTCATCCCCCGCAAATGGCCCCACTCTGCGTTGCAAATGCTCGCCATAGCCCGTGCTATGGCTGCGCTTTGCGCCTTGATTGGGCCCATTTGCGGGGGCTGCTCGGTCACGCCGAACTGCCTCTCAGCCTCTGAGTTTTCTCTATACAACGTCCGGTTGTTAGGAATCGACTTTTCAGTCGTTGGAGGTTCGGCACGGCGCTCCTAAAGTGGTGGTTATCGCCATCAAGGCGAATACCAACGCACAACAGGAGCCGCACAGCATGTCAGTGGAAGTTGAAGAAGAACTCGTCTTGCCCGAAGCACTGGAACAGGCGCGCGCCAAGGCCGCCGAAAACAACTGGCCCTATGCCGGCGGCGTGACGCCAACGGTGGCCTGGGACTTGGTGCAGAAGGGCCAGGCCGTGCTGGTCGACGTGCGCTCGGGCGAGGAACGCAAGTTCGTCGGCCATGTGCCCGAGAGCCTGCACGTGGCCTGGGCCACGGGCACCGCGCTCACCCGCAACCCCCGTTTCGTACGCGAACTCGAGGCCAAGCTCGTGAAAGAGGGTGGCAAGGAGGCCGTGGCGCTGCTGCTGTGCCGCAGCGGCAAGCGTTCCGCGCTGGCTGCCGAAGCGGCCGCGAAGGCCGGGTTCACCCAGGTCTTCAACGTGCTCGAAGGCTTCGAGGGCGAGATCGATGCGCAGCAGCACCGCGGTGGTGCGGACGGCTGGCGCTTCCACAGGCTGCCCTGGGTGCAGGACTGACTGCGACCCACACAAGAACCCACACAAGACGTTTCAGGGAGAAAAAAACACATGGCCCATTTCGAGGTAAGCGACATCGTGCGCGCGCTGCATGGCGTGCGCGACGAGTGGCGCGATTCACAGCGGCGCTCGCGAGAGCCCGGCGCGCGCGAGTTTCCATCGCGCGATGCGCTCACGCAGATCGTGGAGTCGCTCAAAGGCGCGCTCTTCCCGATGCGGCTCGGCCCACCGGACCTGCGCCACGAGAGCGAAGACTTCTACGTCGGCCATACGCTTGACGCCGCCTTGCAGGCGCTCCTGGTGCAGGCTCGACTGGAACTCAATTTCAATGCACGCCTGCAACCGCGCGCCGCGAGTGAAATCGACGATGCGGCCACCGAGGCCGTGCGCCAGTTCGCGAACGCGCTGCCCGGCCTGCGCCGCCTGCTCGACAGCGATGTGCTCGCCGCCTACCAGGGCGACCCGGCGGCCCGCAGCGTCGACGAGGTGCTGCTGTGCTACCCCGGCGTGCTCGCGATGATTCATCACCGCCTCGCGCACCAGCTCTACAAGCTGGGCCTGCCGCTGCTCGCTCGCATCGTTGCCGAACTCGCGCACGGGCAGACCGGCATCGACATCCACCCCGGCGCGCAGATCGACGCGGGCTTCTTCATCGACCATGGCACGGGCGTCGTGATCGGCGAAACGGCTGTCATCGGCAAGCGCGTGCGGCTCTACCAGGCCGTGACGCTCGGGGCCAAGCGCTTTCCCACCGACACCGAGGGCAACCTGCAGAAGGGCCTGCCGCGGCATCCGGTGGTGGAGGACGACGTGGTCATCTATGCGGGCGCGACCATCCTCGGGCGCGTGACGCTGGGCAAGGGCGCCGTCATCGGCGGCAATGTGTGGATCACCGACGACGTGAAACCGGGCGCAAGCGTGACCCAGGCCAGTTTGCAGAATGCACCGAAAGCGAGCGCACCATGAAAGCCTTTGTCGAAGATTTCGGCGTCACCGTGCGCCAGCTGCGCGAGGCGCATGGCTGGTCGCAGGAGCAGCTCGCCGAGCGCTCGGACCTCAATCGCTCGTACGTGGGCGAGGTGGAGCGCGGCCGCGTGATTCCGTCGATCGTCACCGCGCAGAAGCTCGCGACGGCGCTCGGAATCAACATCGTGAACCTGCTTGCACGCTGCGAGCAACTCGAGCAATCGCGCCTTGCAAGGCGGATCAACTTGGCGGCTATAGCCTGTTGAGGGGAAACCCTTGGCCCCCGGACACTGGCGACCAATTTCTTACCCCCTTCTTATTTCCTCGGAGCTTTAATACATGAGCGCAACAGTCGGTGGTACCACCGCCCTTGGCGACAACGCCGCACGCCAGCTAGCCAATGCCACCAAGACAGTTCCCCAACTGGAGACCATCAGCCCGCGCTGGCTGACGCACCTCCTGCAATGGGTGCCGGTGGAAGCAGGCATCTACCGCGTCAACAAGGTCAAGAACCCCGAGTCGATCAAGGTCACCTGCACCTCGCGCGAAGAAGAAAACCAGCTGCCGCGCACCTTCGTCGACTACGAAGAAAAGCCGCGCGAGCACTACCTCAATGCCGTGAGCACCGTGCTCGACGTGCACACCCGCATCTCCGACCTGTACAGCAGCCCGCACGACCAGATCAAGGAGCAGCTGCGCCTGACGATCGAGACGATCAAGGAGAACCAGGAGAGCGAGCTCATCAACAACCCCGACTACGGCCTGCTGGCCCAGGTGACGGACGAGCAGCGCATCTTCCCGCTGACCGGCGCGCCCACGCCCGACGACTTGGACGAACTGCTGACCAAGGTCTGGAAGGAGCCCGCGTTCTTCCTCACGCATCCGCTGGCCATTGCCGCTTTCGGCCGCGAAGCCACGCGCCGCGGCACGCCGCCGCCGACCGTGAGCCTGTTCGGTTCGCAGTTCATCACCTGGCGCGGCATTCCGCTGATTCCGTCGAACAAGGTGCCGGTGGCAGACGGCAAGAGCAAGATCCTGCTGCTGCGCGTGGGCGACAAGCGCCAGGGCGTGGTGGGACTGTTCCAGCCGGGTCTTTCGGGCGAGCAGAGCCCGGGGCTGTCGGTGCGCTTCATGGGCATCAACAACCATGCGATCGCGTCGTACCTGATCTCGCTGTATTGCTCGCTCGCGGTGCTGACCACCGATGCGCTGGCGGTGCTCGACGAAGTGGAAGTCGGCAAGTACCACGACTACGCCGACACCTACAAGTAAGCCGCGGTGAGTACACCCACGATTCCGGGCGAGGCGCCGTTCGACCCGGCCATCCTCGCGCGCATGGCGAGCGCCATGTTCTCCGCGCTGCCGGGCACGCCGCCGACCTCGCTGCCCGGCGTGGCGAGCGGGCTGGTGCCGGGCGCGCAGTTTCCCGCCAACATCGCGCCACCTGGCTCTCCGCTGGTGAGCCCCGCGGGCTTCGGGCCGAGCGTGCCGGGTACGCCGATTCCGCTGGGCCAGATTCCGGGCGCCAATGTGTTGCCCGCGTCGCCGACCCAGCTGCCTTCGCTGGCCAACCGTGCGCCCGCCCTGTTGCCACATGCGGTGGCGGGCAATGGCGTGCCTGACACGGTGTTCTCGGTCGCGCCGGCCTTCGAGCCGCGCCTGGGTGGCACGGTGCTGGGCGTGCCGCAGCAGGTCAATGCACCTGTGGCGCCACAGGCCGCAGCGGCATCGCCGTTCTACTTCCTGAACAACAGCTACGGGCATCCGACGGCGGGGGCCGGCGAGGTATTGCCCCCTCTCCCTCTGGGAGAGGGTTGGGGTGAGGGCGGGGGCGCTAAAGTCCCTGCCGTCTTTCCACCGCCGCAGCCCCTCACCCCAACCCTCTCCCCAGAGGGGCGAGGGAGCAGCAGCCAACCGCAGGCGAGCCAGCAGCCGCAGTTCTACTTCGTCGACGCGGTGCGCCTGCCCAACGGCTTCGTCACGCCGGCCAAGCCAGACCCACGTGGCCCCGATGCGGTGCCGCTCGCCGGCAGCGGCCAACATCCGCCGTTCGATGTCAATGCCGTGCGCCGCGACTTTCCGATCCTGCAGGAGCGAGTCAACGGCAAGCAGCTCGTGTGGTTCGATAACGCGGCCACCACGCACAAGCCGCAATCGGTCATCGATCGCATCGCGTACTTCTACGAACACGAGAACTCGAACATCCACCGCGCGGCGCATGAACTCGCTGCGCGTGCGACCGATGCGTACGAAGGCGCACGGGAGCGCGTTCGGAAGTTCATCAATGCGCCCGAAGCCGAAGAAGTGATCTTCGTGCGCGGCACCACCGAGGCCATCAACCTCGTGGCCAAGAGCTGGGGCGGGCAGCACGTGGGCGAGGGCGACGAGATCATCGTCTCGAACCTGGAGCACCACGCCAACATCGTGCCGTGGCAGCAGCTCGCCGCCGCCAAGGGCGCGAAGCTGCGCGTGATCCCGGTCGACGACTCGGGGCAGGTGCTGCTCGACGAATACCGCAAGCTCTTGAACGACCGCACGAAGATCGTTGCGGTCACGCAGGTCTCCAACGCACTGGGCACCGTGGTGCCGGTGAAGGAGATCGTCGAACTCGCACACCGAGCCGGTGCCAAGGCGCTGGTCGACGGCGCGCAGTCGGTTTCGCACATGCGGGTCGACGTGCAGGACATCGGTGCCGACTTCTTCGTGTTCTCCGGCCACAAGGTGTTCGGCCCGACCGGCATCGGCGTGGTCTGGGGCAAGCGCGAAGTGCTCGAGGACATGCCGCCCTGGCAGGGCGGCGGCAACATGATTGCCGACGTGACCTTCGAGAAGACCGTGTTCCAGCCGATCCCGAACAAGTTCGAGGCGGGCACCGGCAACATCGCCGATGCGGTGGGCCTGGGCGCCGCGATCGACTACGTCAACAAGGTCGGCATCGAGAACATCGCGCGCTACGAGCACGACCTGCTCGTGTACGGCATGCAGAAGCTCGGTGCGATCCCGGGCGTGCGGCTGATCGGCACGGCCGCCGACAAGGCGAGCGTGATGTCCTTCGTGCTCGACGGCTACACCACAGAGGAAGTGGGCCATGCGCTGAACGACGAAGGCATCGCGGTGCGCACGGGCCATCACTGCGCGCAGCCGATCCTGCGACGCTTCGGTGTCGAGACGACGGTGCGGCCTTCGCTCGCGTTCTACAACACCTTCGACGAGGTCGATCGTCTGGTGGCTGTTGTGCGGCGCCTCGCGGGGCAGCGGCGCGCCGGGTAGCAGGAGATAACGCGCGCTACTTTTGCGCGACGGCTTCAGGCATTGCCGACGAGTGGTGATGAGCGATCAGCCATTGACCGTTCACCCACTCGTAAACGTACGTGTAACGCGCATGCACGCGCTGGCCGTCCTTGAACCGGAAGGTGTAGGTGCCGACGTCCTGCGCGACGTTGCAGCCGATCTTGATGACGCGTTGATCGATCGTGCCCTGCGGCCCGCTCTTGAGGAACTTGACGAAGTAGTCGTGGATTTCCGCCGGGGTCGTGCGCGGCTTGTTCGAGACGGTGGCCAGCAGCACGCCGTCCGCCGCGTAGTTGGCGACGACCTTGTCGGCGTCCAAGCTGCGCAGCGAGTCGTTCCAGCGGTCGAAGAGTGCGGCGATCTGCGGTCGCGTGGCCGGGACACAGCTTCCCGCGGCCGGCGCCTGCGCCTGCGCGAAGGCGGAGGAAGAGATGACGAGGATGGCCGCGGTCGTTGCCGACAGGCCGAGCGTGCGAAGTGCATTCATGGAGTTTTCCTTTTTGCAATGAGAGGTCGATCACCGGCTGGCCGGTGCTGCACCGTCGATCGGTGCAGGACTTCATTCTTCGAGGGCGCCATGAACGCCAACGGTCGCCCGCCATGAATGGCGGGTGACGCGCACATGAACAACGGATGAACTGACGGCCGCCTCAGGCGAGCGTTGTCGCATCCAGCCGATAGCCGAGGCCGCGCACCGTCTTCAGCAGCGGCACCGCATGGCCTTCGTCGATCTTGCTGCGCAGGCGGCGCACGTAGACGTCGACGATGTTCGTCAGCGGATCCTCGTTGGTGCCCCAGACGTTCGAGAGGATGCGCTCGCGGCTGTAGACGCGGCCGGGCGCCGTCATCAGCAGTTCGAGGAATGCAAGCTCCCTGGCCGTCAGCGGCACGCGCTTGCCGGCGCGGGTGACCTCCATGCGTTCCCGGTCGAGCACGAGGTCCGCCACCTGCAGCGTGGTGGCCCGGGGTCTCTGTTCGCGGCCGCGGCGCAGCAGGGCCTCGATGCGCGCCAGCAGCTCTTCGAAGGCGAAGGGCTTGGTCAGATAGTCGTCGGCGCCCAGCCGCAGGCCGCTGACCTTGTCCTCGGTCTCGCTCAGGGCGGTGAGCATCAGCACCGGCACATGGTGGCCTTCGGCGCGCAGCGTCTGGCACAGCTCGAGGCCGCTGAGGCCGGGCAGCATCAGGTCCAGCAGAAGCAGGGAGAGTTCGCTGTTGCGCGCAAGCGCGAGGCCTTCGGGCCCGGTGCGCGCGAGCTGGACGCGGTAGCCCTCGGCGCCCAGGCCCCGCAGCAGAAAATCGGCGACGCGTGCGTCGTCTTCGACAACCAGGATGTTCATGTTCTCTTCGGATCAGGCGCCGGCGGTGAAACCCTGATGACAGGGCAGTTCGATACGAACCGTGGTGCCCTGCAGGGGAATGCTGTCGATGTCGATGCGGCCGTCGTGGGCCTGCACGATGGCCAGCGCGATCGACAGCCCGATGCCGGTGCCATCGGCCCGGTGCAGGCGTGCGCGACGGCCGCGCACGAAGCGTTCGAACACCTTCGGCAACTCGTCGGCATCGATGCCGATACCCTCGTCGGCCACGCGCACCTGCACGCGGTCGCCATGAGCCTGCCAGCTCACGCGCACCGTGCCGTCGTGGCGCGAATAGCGCACCGCGTTGTCGAGCACGATCACAAGGGCCTGCCGCAGCCGGTCGGCATCGGCCCGCAGCAGGACGGGGGGCGCGCCGGCGCCGGGGGCCTCCAGCTGGACGCGCACGTTGTGCCGCGCGCCCAGCGTGCCCGCCATCTCGGTGGCATCGCCCAGCAGTTCCGGCAGGTCGACCGTGTCGAGGCGCATCGCCAGTTGATCGGCTTCGGCCTTGGCGACCAGCAGCAGGTCGTCGATCACGCCGGTGAGCTGCTTCACGCCGCCCACGATGCGCGTCAAGGTTTCGCGGTACTCGGGCAGCGGCTTGTCGGCGCCGCGCAGCGCGATCTCGGCCTCGCCGCGGATGGCCGTGGCCGGCGTGCGCAGCTCATGGCTGAGATCGGCCAGCAGCTGGCGGCGCCGCTGGTCGATCTGCTGCAGGGTCTGGTGCGCGGCGCGCAACTCGCTGGTGCGCTCGAACACGGCGTCTTCGAGCCGGCGGCGTGCGGCGTCGGCATCGAGCCGGTGCCGCTGCAGTTCGGCCGCCATCGCATTGAAGTGTCCGGCGACGCGGCCGAACTCGTCGTGCGTATCGAGCGCGATGCGGTGGTCGAGCGCGCCGGTGCGCAGGGCCTCGGTGCCTTCGAGCAGGCGGTCCAGGGGGCGCTTGAGCCGCCGGTTCAGATAAAGCGCCAGCAGCACCCCCGCGGCCAGCGTGAGGGCCGCGAGGCCGATGGTCTGCTGGCGCAGGCGGTCCAGGCCGCCTTCGGTGGCGGCGCGCGCCACGGGCATCACGTTGCGCTGCCGTTCGATGGCGCCGTTGATCAGCTCGCGCAGGTCGCGGCCGCGTGCCTTGTCGAAGACCTCGTTGAGTTCCTCCCAGACGCTGGCGAATTCGGCGCCACGCTCCAGCGGTGCCAGGCTCAGCAGCCGGGTGCGGACGGCGGCGAGGTTGTCGTCGAGCAGTTCGGTCATGGCCACGAGCTGGCCGACTTCCGGCGGGATCGACGTGCCCTCGCGCACCGTCATCTCCTCCCACAGCGAAAGATCGCGGCGCGCGAGCTGCTTGAGCCGCTCCTTGCTGGACTGCATCCGCGCCAGCAGGCCGTCGCGCACCTCGGGCGACGCGTCGGCTCCCATCAGCTGCTGGGAGGCCCAGACGCGCAGCCGCTGCTTGCTGGCGGACAGTTCCAGCAGCTCCGACAGGATGTCGCTGGCCAGCCGGCTGTGCGTGGCGTAGTCGTTGACCCGGTTCGATCCCCAGTAGACGAAGCCGGCCTGGATGCAGACCAGCGCGACGAGAACGGCGAATGCGAGCGAGAGGCGGAGGCGGAACATGCCGCACTTTAGCGGCGCGCCGGGGGCCTGGCGCGTGGCTCGGCATTAACGGGAGATGAACGTGCTGGTAGCGCGACCCTAGGGTTTGGCCGCCTGCATCAGGTGCTGGTTGAAGAAGCGCAGCACCTGCGCATTGAAGGTGGCATGGAACGCCACGCGATCGAAGCCGGGGGCGTCGCGGCAGATCTCGGCTTTGGCTTCGAGCTGTGGCGCCGAGCAGGGCGCAAGAAAGCCGAAATGCGCGGCCTTTTCCGCCACATGCCAGTCCGGTGCCGCAGGCAGATTGCGACGCACCGCGGCCACGCTGTCGGGCGTGACGCCATCGCCGCCGAGCGCGGAGGTCCAGAGCTGGATCGGAATGGTCACGTTCTTCAGGCCCTCGGCCGTGAAGACCATGCTGAGCGGATCGGCGATCACGGCCGCCTTGATGCGGACGTCGTGCGCCAGGGGCGCGGCGAGAAGCTCCTTGAAGCGCTGCCCCATCTGTGCGCAGGCCGGGCTGGCCGGTGCCGTGGCGCAGGGTGGCCCAGGACGGGGAGGGAGTCGTTCGAAATCCGGACGGGCACCGGCAAGCACGAGGCCCGTGTAGCCGCCTCTCGAAAAGCCGTAGAAGCCGATCCTGTCGGCGGCCAGTCTTTCATGCGCGGGCCATTGCACAAGCATGTAGTCCAGCAGCCTCTTGATGTCGGTGGTCCGCGTCGCGAGCGCCACGACCCTGTCGTTCGGGCCGCCGCGGATCTGGTAGTTGTCATCCGAATGGCTGATGGCCGCGACCACGAAGCCCGCGTCGGCCAGCGCTTGCGCCGTGTCGTGGTGGCCGAGGAAGGAGCCGCCGTAGCCGTGTGAGAGCACGACCAGCGGCAGTCTGTAGTCTGCCGCGATCGGGCAGTCGCGCACGCCTGTGATCGCGCTGCGTTCGAGTTTGATCTCGCCGGCTGGCGTGGCGCAGGGCGTCCACACGGCGCCGCGCAATGCCGGTCCTGCCGCGTCAGCTGGAATCTCGAGGGTGCTGAAGCCTGCGGCGTGGGCGAAGGGCGCCACGAGGCAGCAGGCGGCGATCAAGAGCAGGCGAAGAAGGGGCATGGAGAGTCCTGTGCAAAGGTCGGCAGGCGTCAGCTGGCGGGACGGATGGGAATCAGCAGGTCGGTGCGCAGTTCGGCCAGTGTCACCTTGCGAGGCGAGTTCAAGTAGTGCTCCAGCGTGGGCCGATCGTCCGGCTCGTAGCCGCTGGCGGGCAGCCATTGCGTGTAGAGCGCGTGCACGGCGGCATTGATGCGGGTGTAGGGACCCGCGAGGCAGTGCACGGCGTAGAGGCCACCCGGAATGTCGAGCATCTCGGTCTCCGTATCGTCAACGGGCCAGGGCTCGGGCGAAGTCGCCGCGACGTAGTACCTGAAGCTGGACCGCACCTCCGGATCGCCGCAGGAAATGCCAAGCCAGTTCGACACGGTCCGGCTGCCGATATGCGCGCGCAGCCGCCGATGGGTGTGGGGAATGGTGGAGAACGGCCCGCGATGGAGCAGCGCATGCACCGGCTGCGCCTGGCGTTCGACGATCCGCACGGACGGCGCCGCACCGGTGTCCTTGCCTTGGTGGAGCGCGGGGGCGGCGTCGAGAGTCGCCCCGTGCATCTGCTGCTGGAATTCGCGCGGCGACTGTCCGGTGAACTGGCCGAAGGCGCGCGTGAAGGCCTGCGGACTCTCGTAGCCCACGGCCAGTGCCACTTGCGTGATGCTGCCGTCGCCCCGCGTCAGCAGTTGGGTGGCAAGCGCCAGCCGCACGCGCCGGACCGTGGCCGCCACCGTTTCACCGGCGATGCTGCTGTAGACGCGGTGGAAGTGAAAGGGCGAGAAATGCGCCAGCCGTGCCAGGTCTTCGAGCCGGTGCTCGGCCATCGGATCGGCCACGATGGCCGCGACGACGCGCGCCACACGCTCTCTGTAGTCTTGCTCGGCACGCCGGGTTTTCATGGCCGCCAGTGTGCCGCGAGCCGGTCGGTGCCGCTTAGCAGACCTTGCGCAAATCGCCGGCTTGTTGCTCTGCCAACGCCGTGTTTCGTCCGGGAAATCACAAGCGCATCTGCACAGGAGCCGTACATACACTGCGGCCGTTTGGCGCCCCGACCGTGGGCGATGTGCAAGCAGCAAGGGAGACAACGTGGAAAAGAAAAGCGCAAGCAAGAGTCTTGTGACGGGGTTGATCGTCGCGTCGGTGTTGGTGGGTTGCGGCGGCGGCAGTTCGGGGAGCTTCTCAGCCTCGACATTGCCGCCGACGGCGGTTGATACGACGACCGGTACGGTGCCAACCGGCACTGCACCCGCCGGTACGACGCCAACTGGCACTGCGCCAACCGATACGACACCAAGCGACACGACGCCAGTCGTTCCGATGCCAACCGTTCCGACGCCAGTCGTTCCGACCCCAGTCGTTCCGACGCCAGTCGTTCCGATGCCAACCGTTCCGACGCCAGTCGCTCCAGCGCCAGCCGTTCCGACGCCAGTCGTTCCGACCCCAGTCGTTTCGATGCCAACCGTTCCGACGCCAGTCGTTCCGACGCCAACCGTTCCGACGCCAGTCGCTCCAGCGCCAGCCGTTCCGACGCCAGTCGTTCCGACGCCAGCCGTTCCGACACCAGCCGTTCCGACGCCAGTCGTTCCGACACCAGCCGGCAAGACACCAACCGACACGACATCAGCCGGCACTACGACGCCCGCCATCGAGCCGGAGCGGCGGGTCGATATCACGCTGACACCGTATGTGAATCTGTTCGTCGGAACGAAGATCTCCGACACCGGCAGCGGCCATTCCGGCAACGTCAATCCCGGTGCCCAGACGCCATTCGGCATGGTGAGCTTCGGGCCGGACACGACAGGAAGCGGCGCGCCTTGGGGCTATGGCTCGGGCGGCTACTACGACGGCGACACGAGCATCCGCTACTTCAGCATGACGCACCTCAACGGTCCCGGCTGCAGAGGGCAGGGCGCCGTGGCCATCCTGCCGGGCAACACCAATGCCGGAATCCCGTCGGGCGGTGTCCGCTATGCAAAAGCGAACCAGTCGGCCGCACCGGGCTACTACAAGGTGAAGTTCGACAACGGCATCACGAGCGAGCTGACCGCGACCACGCGCACCGGCATGGCGAAGATCGCCTACACGGACAAGGACAAGGCCTTCCTCGTCATCGATTCCGCCCGCAACAACCCCAACCAGGACGGCGTGTCCTATCCCGAGCTGACCGACATCGTGCTGAGCGCGGACCGCAAGTCCGTCTCCGGCAAAGCGGTCGCCAACGAGTTCTGCGGGGGCACCTGGAAGCAGCCCGTCTACTACCACGCGACCTTCGACAAGCCGCTGAAAGCCAGCTCCGCCATCTCGGGCAAGGCGGCGGTTCTGCAGTTCGACCTCGGCAATGCGGACCTGACGGTGCAGGTCAAGGTCGGGATCTCCTCGGTCAGCGTTGCCAATGCCCGCAAGAACCTCGAAGCCGAGAACGCGGACTGGTCGTTCAGCGCGGTACAGGCCGCGGCCGGGAAGAACTGGAACAGCCGGCTGAACGTCGTGCAGCTCGATCTCGCGAAGGCAGGCGAGCTCGACAAGCTCGATGCGAAGAAGAAGGACGCGGCCATCGCGAACCTGAAGAAGTTCTACACGGCCCTCTACCGCGTCTACAGCGGACCGACCGTGTACAGCGACGTCAACGGCGACTACCGCAGCATGAAGCAGGTCGACATCTCGCAGGGCAATTCGGTGCTGCCCGACCGCGCGAACGAGAACGTTGCCAACTACAGGTTCAAGGTCGACGGCAAGGACGCGGGCTACAAGACCCACTACTCGGGCTTCTCGATGTGGGACACCTACCGCAGCCAGGCCCAGCTGCTGGCGCTGATCGCGCCCGACGAAGCCAGCGAGATGATGCAGTCGCTGGTGGCCGACGCGCAGCAGTGCGGTGCCTTCCCGCACTGGGTGGACGGCAGCGAGGACACGGTGCCGATGAATGGCGACCATGCGCCCACCGTCGTTGCGGGTTCCTATCTGTTCGGGGCGAAGAAATTCGACCTCGAGAACGCCAGGAAATACATGCTCCAGTCGGTTGGCGATGCCAACAGCCGGTGCAACAACATCTACGCGATCGGCAAACCGGGCGACAGCCGGGCGGACTATCTGAAGCTGGGCTGGATTCCCTCCGGCAAGGGCTACGACCATCCGACTTCGACGACCCTCGAGGCGATCACCACGGACCGCTCCGTCGGCGCGTTTCTCGATGCGCTGCCCGACACCCGCGCGGCGGACCAGAGCGTCATCCAGAAGGTGTTCAAGAGAGCAGGCAACTGGCTCAACATCTTCGACAGCGGCACAAAGTCGCTCCGGTCGAAAAACGCCGCCGGTGCATGGACGGGCAGCGGCGATTTCCATGAATCCACCGAGGCCAACTACATCTGGACCTTCGCCTACGACTGGACCCGCCTCGCCGAAAAACTCGGTGGCAAGACAGCCGCGCTCGACCGGCTTGCCAAGCTGTTCTCGCTGGATGCGGCCAATCCGTTCACAGGGACCGAGCCGAGCGGCGAAGACCTGAACGGCGGGGAGAGATCCAGCCGCTATTACATCGGCAACGAGCCGGCCTTCCAGACGCCCTGGGCCTACAACTGGCTCGGTTCGGCCAAGTACGCGCAGTACATCATCCCGGTCATCCTGCGAAAGAACTTTTCGCTGGATGCCGGCGGCCTGCCGGGCAACGACGACATGGGCGCGACCTCGGGCTGGTTCGTGTGGGCCGCGATGGGGCTCTATCCGGCGATCCCGTCGGCACCGGGCCTTGCGGTGTCGACGCCGCAGTTCTCGGGCATGACGCTGTGGCTGGGTAACGGCAAGAAGCTGCGGATCGAGGCCGACCGGCAGGCGCTGCTCGACGATGTGCGCTACATCGGCACGATGAAGTTCAACGGCACCGCCTACGCGGGCTCGTGGCTGCCGGTGGACAAGATCAAGGACGGCGGCACGCTGAGCTACACGCTGTCGCCGACGCCCACCGATTGGGCTTCCGATCCGGCGTTGACGCCGCCTTCGGGGCCGGATGCGGACTACACCAAGGCGACTGCGCCACCGAGCTGAGCGGGCGTGCCTCGCCTCCCTGCATCAAGGGTCCGGTGAGTGGGAGAGGGCGCTCGCGGAGGACGTTATGCTGCACATCGTCATCCAACAACGTTGTACCGCCTGAATGTCTTCGACCGAAGCCTCCCTTGCCAGCCCGCACGCGAACGAAGAATCCTGCGACGTGATCGTGATCGGCGGCGGCCCCGCCGGATCGACCGCTGCGGCGCTGCTGGCGCAGCAGGGCCGCAAGGTGGTGCTGCTGGAGAAGGCGCACCACCCGCGCTTTCACATCGGCGAATCGCTGCTGCCCGCGAACGTCGAGCTGTTCGACAGGCTCGGCGTGCGCGACCAGGTCGAGAAGATCGGCATGCCCAAGTTCGGCATCGAGTTCGTCTCGCCCGAGCACGAGCACCGCAGCTATGTCGAATTTGCCGAGGGCTGGGACAAGTCGCTCGACTCGGCCTGGCAGGTGCGCCGCTCGGAGCTCGACGAACTGCTGTTCCGCAACGCCGCTACGCGCGGCGCAGAGGCCATCGAAGGCTGCAAGGTGCGCGACGTGGCGTTCGACGCCGACGGTGCGAGCGTCAAGGCCGAGATGGACGATGGCGCGAAGCGCAGCTGGCGCGCCCGCTTCGTGGTCGATGCCACCGGGCGCGACACGCTGCTGGCGAACAAATTCCGCTGCAAGGAAAAGAACCCCGACCACAACAGCACCGCCGTCTTCGGCCACTTCACCAACGCCGAGCGGCTCGAGGGCAAGAAGGAAGGCAACATCAGCATCTGCTGGTTTCCGCACGGCTGGTTCTGGTTCATTCCGCTGGCCGACGGCACCACCAGCGTGGGCGCTGTCTGCTGGCCGTACTACCTGAAGACGCGCGACAAGCCGCTGAAGGATTTCTTCTACGACACCATCGCGCTGTGCCCGGTGCTGGCAGACCGCCTGAAGGGCGCCACGCTGGTGGACGATGCGGTGCACGCCACCGGCAACTTCTCGTACTCGAGCACGCACGCCACGGGCGACCGCTACCTCTTGCTGGGCGATGCCTTCACCTTCATCGACCCGATGTTCTCCTCGGGCGTTTACCTGGCGATGCACAGCGCCTTCGACGGCGCTGAACTCGTGGCCACCGCGCTCGACCAGCCGGCCGAACTGGCCGCCGCGCGCCAGGGCTTCGAGGCCATGATGCGCAAGGGGCCGCGCGAGTATTCGTGGTTCATCTACCGCGTGACCAACCCGACCATCCGCGACATGTTCATGCACCCGGGCAATCCGCTGCGGGTGAAGGAGGCGCTGATGTCTCTGCTGGCCGGCGACATCTACAAGGGCACGCCGATGTGGGGGGCGCTGCGGATGTTCAAGGTGCTGTACTACGGCATCTCGATCGTGAACTTCCGGCGCACCTGGGCGGGGTGGAAGCGGCATCGCGTCAATACGCAGGACATGGGGGCGCTGAAGGGGGAGACGATCCTCAAGTCGGAGTAGCGACTACAGCGAGTTCAGCCTTGCGGCCCCGAGAGCATGTTCATGCGCCGGCGGTCCACGCGTTGCCCGACGCCCGCAGCGTCGCCACCGCATGCGCAACGCCCAGCCCCGGACTGCTGAGCACATCGATCCCGAGGTCCGCAAGCAGCGGCGTCACTGGCGCCATCGAAGCCTGCGCGAGCACGACCACATCGGCCCTGCTGACCGCACCGCGGATTGCCGCGGCCAGCGTCTCCACGTAGCGTCCGGTGTCGCCGGCCTGGAAATGTGCCCACGCCCCTTCGACGAGCAGCGCACTCGGCCGCGTGCCGACACCGGCCTGCGTCGCCGCCGAGAGGATCAGCGCCGTTGTCGGTTCCAGCGTGCTTTCGACGGCCGCGACGATCAGCACGCGCGGGCCGGTGCGCACCGCGCGGTCGGCCATGGCGCGGTCGATGCGCAAGGCCGAGAAGGCGCCGCCGGTGGCGGTTTTCTCGGCAATGCCGCCGATGGTCGAGCAGGTGCACACGACCACCGCGGCGCCGTCCGATGCCGCCTCGCGCATGGCCTCCTGCACGCGCTTGACCAGCGCCGCGTTGTCGATGCCCACGACGCGCGCGTCGGCCAGCAGCTCTTCCATCACCAGGTGGCGTATTTCCAGTTCGGGTGCCATCTCGTGGACCAGGCGCCCGAAGGTCTGCACGTGCGACTTGGCCGTGTGAAGGAAGGCGAGCGCGTCGGCCATGGCGTGGGGTCGCGGGTTCGGGTTCAGCCGGCTTCGCGGGCGCGTCGGGCCTCGTAGGCCTTGAGGTGGACGTACGCGGTGCGCAGCACCGTAAGCACGGGTGAATCGCTCTTGGGCGCACGGCCCAGGAGGTCGCCCACGATGTGGTCGGCCTCGACAGCCGCGCCGCGCACCATGTCCTTGTACATCGAGGCCGTCATCGGCGAGCCGGCGGTCGTCACCACCGCGCGGCCGCGCTGGATGGCGGCGGGGCGCGGCGCGAAGCCGTTGTGCGCGGCGATGGCGCAACACTCGTCGAAGATCGAGAGCGCCACGTCTTGCCCGCCGGCCGCGACGATGTCGCCGATAGACGCGCGCATCAGGCTCGTGAGGCCCGCCGCCGAGGCGATGAAGACCCATTTTTCCCACATGTCCTGCGCGATGGTCTCGCTCGCGGTGGCGTCGAACTTCGCGCCCGCGAACTGGGCCGCGATGGCATCGACGCGGGCCGAGCGTCCACCGGCACGCTCGCCGTAGCTCAGGCCGTGCATGTCGTTCAGGTGCAGCACGCGGCCTTCGTCGTCCAGCGTGGCCGAGATCATGCAGAGGCCGCCGAGCACGCGCTCGTCGCCGAAGCGTGCGACCAGCTGGTCGATGTGCTTCATGCCATTGAGAAGGGGGAGGATCACCGTGTTCGGGCCGACTGCGGGGGCGAACGAATCCATCGTCGAATCGAGGTCGTAGGCCTTGCTGCCGACGACGACAACGTCATAGGGGCCGTCGATGTTCTCGGCCAGCACATGCTTCGGTGCAGGGAGTTCGAGGTTGCCGAAAGGGCTCTGCGCCACGAGTCCGGTCTTCGCGAGCTGCGCAGCACGGCGCGGACGAAGAAGAAAGGTCACATCGCGCCCCGCCTCCAGCAAGCGGCCGCCGAAGTAACCACCGAGTGCGCCGGCACCCACCACCAGGAATCTCATCGCGCATTGCTCCAGAAATCAGAAAGATCGGGAGCGATGATGCCCGCGTTCGCACTGGGCCGCTCTAGGCAGTTTCCTTCTCCTTCAGCAGCCGCCGGCGAGCAAAGGGGCGCAGGTCGAGGCCGTGGGACATGGCGCGGCCCAGCACCTGGTCGGCGATGGCTTCGCCCAGGCCGGCCGAATGCTTGAAGCCGTGGCCCGAGCAGGCCGAGGCGATCAGCACGTTGGGCAGGCCGTCGAGCGCGTCGATGACGAAGCGGCGGTCGGGCGTCACGGTGTACATGCAGGCGCGCGCCTTGAGGGCGCGGCCGCCGATCTGCGGGAAGCGGCCGGCGACACGATCGCGGTACATCGCCGCGGTTTCCTCGGGGCTCACGCTGCGGTCGATGGTGTCGGGTGTGGTGGCGGCCACGTACTGCTCGGTCGCGACCTTGAGCGCAGGTTGCGCGGGGTCGGAGGACGGAAAGCCGTACATGTAGTCCTCCTGCCCGTCGCCGAACATCCAGATGAAGACGGGAAAGCGTCCGGGCGAGAAATCGGCGGCGGCGCTGCCGGTGTCGAACCAGTGCATCACCTGCCGATGCACCGAAAAGTCCGCCTGCCAGTCGGCGCGGGCCTGCCGGCCGAGGAACTCCGGAAGCCACGCGCCCGCTGCAATCACGACGCGATCGGCGGTGAAGCTGGCCGCATCGGTGCGCACGCGGACCGTGTCGCCGTTGCCCACCGGCTCGACGGACTGCACGCGCTCGCCGGTGCGCGTCGCTGCGCCCGAAGCGCGGGCCACAGCCAGTTGCGCGCCGATGGCGTCTTCGGGCCGCACGAAGCCGGCATCGTGCTCGTGGTAGCCGATCTCGTCGCCCTGCAGGTGGAACTGCGGAAAGCGCGCGCGGATGCCGGCCGCGTCGAGCACCTCGTGCGCGATGCCGAAGTGCTCGGCAGAGGCGATGGTGCGCCGCACGAAGTCGGACTTGCCGTGGTGCTCGGCCACGCGGTCGCGCGGCGCGAGGATGAGGCCGCCCGTGGTGGTCATGAGTGGCGTGCCGGTGCGGGCCTCGAGCTCGCGCCAGATGGCGTGCGAGCGCTGCACAAAGGGCACGTATTCGTCACCTTCGCCGATCGCCAGCCGCGTGATGCGTGAATCGCCGTGCGAGGAGCCCTGGTCGTGCGGCGGCGCGAACTGGTCGATGCCGAGCACGCGGGCGCCGCGCTGGGAGAGTTGGTAGAGCGTGGCCGCACCGAGGGCGCCGAGGCCGACGACGATCACGTCGTAATGGGTGGAGGAGGAGGGCTGGGTCATGGCCTCCAGCATCTTTCAGGGCGCGCGATGGCGCAAGAACTTTTCCAGAAAAGGTCATGGGCGATTCGCATAATCGCGTTCGTCTTTCGGACCTTCCCTCCAGATCTCTTCATTCACACCAAGGAGTTTCCTCATGGCACAGACCCGGATCGCCGTCGTTGTCGGCAGCCTTCGCAAGGATTCGTTCAACCAGAAACTCGCGCTCGCGCTGGCCCACCTTGCGCCCTCGGACTTCACCTTCGAACATGTGCGCATCGACGACCTGCCGCTCTACAACCAGGACGACGACGGCAACCAGGCGCCCGCGGTGAAGCGCCTGAAGAGCGAGATCGCGGCTGCGCAGGGCCTCTTGTTCGTGACGCCCGAATACAACCGCTCGATCCCCGGCGTGCTGAAGAATGCCATCGACCACGCCTCGCGCCCCTACGGCCAGAGCGTCTGGGGTGGCAAGCCGGCCGGTGTGATCGGCATCTCGGTGGGGGCCATCGGCACCGCGCTGGCGCAGCAGCACCTGCGCAACATCCTGGCTTACCTCGACGTGCCCACGATGGGCGCGCCCGAGGTGTTCCTGCAGAACAAGGACGACCTGTTCGACGCCAAGGGCCATGTCGGCAACGAAGGCTCGAAGAAGTTCCTGCAGGGGTGGATGGACAAGTACGTGGCGTGGATCAAGAGCCATTCGGCTGTCTGATCGACAAACCGGGCGCCAGCATGCGCCCGCACCCTTTCTTGTCGGTTGCCGCACGAATCCATCGGATTCATGCCCCTATCGCGGCTTGGCTTGCTCGGGTGCGGGCCACAGTCCATGTGGTCGCGCCAGCATGGTGACGATCATGGCAAGCGAGATCAGCAGGGGGCGCAGAATGCCCGCGTCGAGTCGACCGTCGGTCAGGGTCTGCAGCGGACCGGCAACGTAGCGAAGCGCTTCCGGCAAGGTGGTCAGCAGCAGTGCGCCAAGAATCACGCCCGGAATGTGCCCGATTCCGCCGAAAACCACCATGGCAACGATGATCACCGACTCCTGCAGGCCGAACGCCTCGGGCGAAACAAAGCTCTGAAAGGCGCCGAACATCGCACCGGAAACGCCGCCGAAGCTCGCACCGATCCCGAATGCCAGAAGCTTCATGTTTCGGGCGTTGATGCCCATCGCCTGCGCCACGACCTCGTCGTCGCGGATCGCCATCCAGGCCCGCCCGATTCGCGAATGCTGCAATCGATGGCAGATCGTGACGGTGAGCAGCACGAGTGCCAGGAACAGGTAGTAGTACAGCGTGACCGAGGCAATTTGATAGCTGCCGACGGAAAGAGGCTTGCCCAGGTCCAGGCCGAAGAAGCTGATCGAATCGCTCGGGCCCACGCCCTTCGCACCGTTGGTGATGTTGACCGGATGACTCAGATTGACGATCAGGATCCGGACGATCTCGCCGAACCCCAGCGTCACGATGGCCAGGTAGTCGCCGCGCAGCTTCAGCGTGGGTGCCCCGAAGAGAATCCCGAGCAACGCGGCCAGCATGGCGCCGAGCGGGATCGTGACCCACCAGGGGGCGTGAAGGCCCAGGGGGAACATCGCGGCGATCCATGCAAAGTTGTCGACCAGATGCGGCGAGGTCAGCAATGCGAACATGTAGGCGCCGACGGCATAGAAAGCCACATAGCCGAGATCCAGTAGACCGGCATATCCCACCACGACGTTCGCCCCCAGAGCCAGCATCACGTACAGCAGGCAGGTGTCGGCGATTCGAACCCAATGCGTACCGGCCGTTTGCAGCAGCAGAGGCAGCAGGAGCAGTGCGACGAGCGCCGCATATTTCAGAGCCTTGTCACGGCAATCGATGCGGGTTCGGTCTGCATTGGAGGGGGCAGCGGGTGCAATCAGTGAGCCGGGAGTCTCCATCACCGCGGGTTCCTTTTTTCTGGCCTCCGCGTCCCATGCACCATGGCTTTCCGCAAGAGTGTTCAACGAACTTGTTCATCAGTGCCCCAGGTCGTTTTCTGCAGCACTGCCTGTGTGCAGCCAACGTTAAACTGGACCGAATTGCGAGGAAAGAAGCGGCATGTCCGTTCAAAGCGGAACAAATTTCCGCAATTACACAGGTATGACCGGATGGACAAGCTCAGCGGACTTCTGGCTTTTGTGAAGACTGCCGACCTTGGCAGTTTTGTCGCGGCGGGTCGCTCGCTGGAGCTGTCGGCGTCGGCGATTGGCAAGGCCGTCGCCCGTCTCGAGCATGAGGTCGGGGTGCGCCTTTTGCAGCGCAGCACGCGACGGATCCAGTTGACCGAAGAGGGCCGGCTTTTCCACGAGCGCTGCCGCCGCATCCTGGATGACCTCACCGATGCGCAAGCCATGCTTTCGCAAGTGAAGGAAGTGCCGCGCGGGAGGCTGCGGATCAGTGCGCCGATCGTCGGCTACCACTTCCTTTTGCCAGTGATCCCGGATTTCGCCTCACGTTACCCGGAGGTCGAACTGGACATCAATTTCACCGACCGCACGGTGGATTTGATCGACGAACGCGTCGACGTCGCCATCCGCAGCGGCGACCTGCCTGATTCCCGTCTCGTTTCGAGGCCGCTGAATCCCTTTCGACTGCTGCTGTGCGCATCGCCGGGGTACTTGATGCAGCACGGCACGCCGCGCGTCGCGAGCGATCTGGAGCGGCACGCCACGGTTCGCTTTCGCCATCCGAACTCGGGCAAGTTGCTGGAGTGGCCCATGTTGCGGTCGACCGCCGATGCCGAAATCCGCCTTCGTACGGTTCTCGCATGCAACAACATGGAAGCAGTGCTGGGTGCCACGTTGCGCGGGATGGGGATTGCCTGCATGCCCGACTTTCTTGCCCGCGACATGCTCGCAAATGGCCGGTTGCTGACGGTGCTCGAGGCGGAGCTCAACGCGGTCGGCCAGTTCAACGCCATCTGGCCGTCACGCCGGTACCTCTCGCCCAAGGTGCGCGTTTTCGTGGATCACCTGTGCCGGCATTTGTCTGCGTCGGGAGAGGACTCGTCGGTGCCGACGAATCCTCTGGATGCCGCTTCGTGAGCCTGGCCTTGTGCCTTGTGTGTATCAGGCGCTGGCCAATCTCGTAGGTATCCGCTGCCTGTTCAGGCAGCTTGGGCGAGGTCCTTCTGGTTGGCTGCTTCCGCCGTCGCCACCAGGATGTCCGAACGCGCAGCAGCCAGCGCGGTGGCCTTGGGCTCGTCACCCATCGCCACGCCTTCGGCACGCACGACGCGCACGTCGGTGATGCCGAAGAAGCCGAAGACCACCTTCAGGTAGCTCTCCTGGTGCTCGGCGCCTTGGCCCCAGTCGCTGGTCGAGTAGACGCCGCCGCGGCTCGACGCCACGATCACGGTCTTGCCGCCGGCCAGGCCCACGGGGCCGGTCTCGGTGTACTTGAAGGTGCGGCCGACCTGGCCGAGGCGGTCGATCCAGGCCTTGAGCTGGGTCGGGATCGAGAAGTTGTAGAGCGGTGCGCCGATGACGACCACGTCCGCGGCCAGGAACTGGCTCACCAGCTTTTCGGACAGCGCGTTCTCGCGTTGCTGGGCTTCGGTCGGCTCGGCCTGCGGGCCGGTCTTGATGGCCAGGGCGTCGGCGCTGAAGTGCGCGGGGGCGTCCACGGCAAGGTCGAGGTACTCGACGGTGGTGTCGGGGTGCGCGGCCTTCCAGGCGGCCACGGTCTCCGCCGTCAGCAGGCGGGAGGTCGAATAGGCACCGAGGATGCTGGAGTCGACGTGGAGCAGCTTCATATCAATCACTTTCGTGTGGATGGTGTCGGCGCTCAAAGGTGGCCGGCGTTGGGAGAATTCTATTTTTGGGTCGAGTAATTGATAAGTAGCCAAAATTTGCTTAGATCGTCCTGATTGCGGGACAATCTCCGCCATGCAAGACCTCAACGACATGGTTTTTTTCGCCGAAGTGGCCGAACGGGGCGGATTTGCCGCCGCCAGCCGGGCGCTCGGCATCCCCAAGTCGCGCCTCTCCCGCCGCGTGGCGGAGCTGGAGGAGCGCCTGGGCGTGCAGCTGATGCAGCGCAGCACCCGGCGCCTGTCGCTCACGCCGGCCGGCGAGATCTACCTGCGGCACGCCGCCGCCATGCGCGACGCGGCGCAGGCTGCGGCCGAATCGGTGGCGCAGGTGCAGAACGAGCCGAGCGGGCTGGTGCGGCTGAGCGTTCCGATCACGATGGCGTACAGCGGGGTGGCCCAACTGCTGCCGATCTTCATGGAGCGCTATCCGGCGGTGCGGGTCGACGTGCGGGTCATCAACCGCCCGGTGGACCTGATCGAGGAGGGCTTCGACATCGCGCTGCGCGTGCGGCCCGTCGTCGAGGAAAGCGCCACGCTGGTGGCCAAGATCCTGGGCACCGGCCGCGGGGTGCTGGTGGCCAGCCCGGCGCTGATGCAGCGGCAGGGGCCGGTGGAGACGCCGGCCGACCTCGCGCGGCTGGACACCATGGCGATGTCGGTCAACGGCGAGGGCCGCGCCGAATGGCGGCTCGCAGGCCCCAAGGGCAAGGCCTACGTCCACACGCACACGCCGCGCTACGTGGCGGACGACATCGCGACGCTGCAGGTCGCCGCGATCGCCGGCATCGGCGCCACGCTGCTGCCTGGCTATATGTGCGCGGCCGACATCGAGGCGGGCCGGCTGGAGAAGGTGCTGTGCGACTGGGGCCCGGAGGAAGCCGTCGCGCACATGGTGTTTCCGCCGCGGCGGGCGCTGGTGCCGGCGGTGCGGCGGCTGATCGATTTCCTGTTCGAGCACCTGCAGGGCATCGAGGGGGCGCCTTTGCTCAGGCCGGATGGGGAACCCTGCAATTCCCACCCCGTTATGCGGAAAGCGACATAACCAAACAAGTAGATATTCGTTTGTCATCCTTGCCGGGGTTCGCACAATCCGAAGCTCCCATCCATCCAGGAGCGACCATGGCTACTCTGCGACTCGGCGATACCGCCCCCAATTTCACCCAGGACTCCAGCGAAGGCCCCCTCGACTTCTATGAATGGGCCGGCAATTCGTGGATCGTGTTCTTCTCGCACCCGGCCGACTTCACGCCCGTGTGCACCACCGAACTGGGCAAGACCGCGGCGCTGTCGGGCGAATTCGCCAAGCGCGGCGTCAAGCCCATCGCATTGAGCGTTGACCCGGCCACCAAGCACAAGGAATGGATCGGCGACATCAACGAAACGCAGAACACCACGGTCAACTTCCCGATCATTGCGGACGCCGACCGCAAGGTGGCCGACCTGTACGACCTGATCCACCCGAACGCCTCGGCCACGGCCACCGTTCGCAGCGTGTTCATCATCGATCCGAAGAAGGTGATCCGCACCACCATCACCTACCCGGCATCGACCGGCCGCAACTTCGACGAGATCCTGCGCGTCATCGACTCGCTGCAGCTCACCGACAGCCACAAGGTCGCCACTCCCGTGAACTGGAAGGACGGCGACGACGTGGTCATCGTCCCCAGCATCCAGGACCCGGCCGAACTGGCCGAGCGCTTCCCCAAGGGCTTCAAGGCCGTGAAGCCCTACCTGCGCATTACGCCGCAGCCCAACAAGTAAGCGGCACAGGCGGCATTCGCAGATGCAAACGCGCGTCGTCATCGTCCCTGGTTGGCGCGATTCCGGGCCCGGCCATTGGCAGAGCCTGTGGGAAGAGCGCATTCCGGGCGCCGCGCGGGTGGTGCAGGACGACTGGGCCTCGCCCAAGCGCGACGCCTGGGTGCCCGCGCTCGCCAGGCTGGTGCTCGAGACGCCCGGCCCGGTGGTGATCGCAGCCCACAGCCTGGGCTGCATCGCCACGGCGCACCTGCCGCCCGAAGCCGCCGCCCGCATCCAGGGCGCACTGCTGGTGGCCCCGGCCGACCCCGAGCGCCGCGCCGTGCTCTCCGACTTCGCGCCCGTGCCCTACGCGACGCTGCCGTACCGCAGCATCGTGGTGGCCAGCAGCAACGACCCCTACTGCCCGATCCGCCTAGCAGGTGCATATTCGCGGGCCTGGGGCAGCGAGTTCGTGCGCATGCAGAATGCGGGCCACATCAACATCGATTCGGGGCATGGAGACTGGCCGCTCGGCCTGGCCTTGCTGCAATCGTTGACCGACGAGCCCGCTGCCTGGTCGGCGGGCCGTGATTTTTCAGAAACCTTGGCAACCACATGACTTCCAGAATCAAGACCTTCGTCGCCGTGCTCGCGCTGGCGTCCTCCGCACTCGCCGGCAGCAGCGCCTTCGCCCAAGGCACCACGCTGCTGAACGCCTCGTACGACGTGGCCCGCGAGTTCTACAAGGACTACAACGCAGCCTTCGTGGCGAACTACAAGAAGGCCACGGGCAAGGACGTGAAGGTCGACCAGTCGCACGGCGGCTCCAGCGCACAGGCGCGTTCGGTGGCCGACGGCCTCGACGCCGATGTGGTGACCATGAACACCTCGACCGACATCGACTTCCTCGCCAACGCCGGCGTGGTCGCGAAGGACTGGACCAAGAAATTCCCCGACAACGCATCGCCGACCACCTCGACCATGCTGTTCCTCGTGCGCAACGGCAACCCCAAGGGCATCAAGGACTGGGACGACCTGGTCAAGCCCGGCATCCAGGTCGTGATCGTCAACCCCAAGACCGGTGGCAACGGCCGCTATGCCTACCTCGCCGCCTGGGGCTACATCAAGAAGAAGGGCGGCACCGATGCGCAGGCCGCCGAATTCGTGGGCAAGCTCTTCAAGAACACGCCGGTGCTGGCACGCGGCGGCCGCGACGCCACCACCGCCTTCCTGCAACGCAACATCGGCGATGCGCTGATCACCTTCGAATCGGAAGTGGTCTCCATCGACCGCGAATTCGGCACCGGCAAGGTCGATGCGGTCTACCCGTCGATCAGCATCGTGGCCGAGAACCCGGTCGCCGTGGTCGAGCGCACCGTCGCCAAGAAGGGCACGGGCGAGCTCGCCAAGGCCTACCTCGACTGGCTCTATTCCGAAGAAGCGCAGGAAATCGCCGCCAAGCACGCGCTGCGTCCGCGCTCGCAGACCGTGCTCAAGAAGTACGCCGCAACCTTCAAGCCGCTGCAGCTCTTCACGGTGCAGGAACTGTTCGGCAGCCTCGGCGAAGCGCAGAAGGTGCACTTCAACGACGGCGGTCAGTTCGACAAGCTGTACACCCCTGGCGCAAAGTAAATGAGCGGCGCAGTTTCTTCGGCGCTCCCGTCCGCGGGAGCGCCGCTTTCGCGTGCGAACCGGGCGAGTGGCTCCAGGCGGGTGCTGCCGGGCTTTCACATCACGCTCGGCTTCTCCATTCTTTATCTGAGCCTGATCGTGCTGATCCCGCTGTCGGCACTGGTCTTCAAGACCTTCACGCTGACCTGGGAGCAGTTCTGGGTGGCCGTGACCGCACCGCGCGTGATGGCCTCGTACCGGCTGACCTTCGGCGCCTCGCTGCTCGCGGCGCTGGTGAACGCGGTGTTCGGCCTGCTGGTGGCGTGGGTGCTGGTGCGCTACAAGTTTCCGGGCAAGCGCATCGTCGACGCGCTGGTCGATCTGCCGTTCGCGCTGCCCACGGCCGTGGCCGGCATCTCGCTCACGGCACTGCTCGCGGGCAACGGCTGGATCGGGCAACTGCTCGAGCCGCACGGCATCAAGCTGGCTTTCACGCCGGCGGGCATCGTGATTGCGCTGATCTTCATTGGGCTGCCGTTCGTGGTGCGCACGGTGCAGCCGGTGCTGGAAGACGCCGAGAAGGAACTCGAAGAAGCCGCCACTTCGCTCGGTGCGACGCGGTTGCAGACCTTCACGAAGGTGATCCTGCCTTCCATCGGTCCTGCGCTGCTCACCGGCTTTGCCATGGCCTTCGCGCGCGCCATCGGCGAGTACGGCTCGGTGATCTTCATCGCCGGCAACATGCCGATGATCTCGGAGATCACGCCGCTCATCATCATCGGCAAGCTGGAGCAGTACGACTACGCGGGCGCCACCGCAGTCGCGCTGGTGATGCTGGTCATTTCGTTCCTGCTGCTGCTGGTCATCAACGGCCTGCAAGCCTGGCAACGCCGCCGCGCGGGGGCCTGACATGAGCGCACCTTCCAAAGTCATTCGCCGCGCACAGGCCGGCACCACCGAAGCGCCCTGGGTGCGCTGGACGCTGATCGGTATCGCGCTCGCGTTCATGTTCCTGTTCCTCGTGCTGCCGCTGGCGGCCGTGGCTGCAGAAGCGCTGCGCAAGGGAGTCTCGGCCTACTTCGAAGCGCTGAAGGAGCCCGATGCCTGGAGCGCCATCCGTCTCACGCTGATCACGGCCGCCATCACGGTGCCGATGAACCTCGTGTTCGGCGTGGCCGCGGCCTGGGCCGTCGCCAAGTTCGAATTCCGCGGCAAGGCCTTTCTCACCACGCTGATCGACCTGCCGTTCGCGGTGTCGCCGGTGGTGGCGGGCCTGATCTACGTGCTGGTGTTCGGCGCACAGGGCTGGCTCGGCCCGTGGTTGTCCGAGCACGACATCAAGATCATCTTCGCCGTGCCCGGCATCGTGCTGGCGACCGTGTTCGTGACCTTTCCGTTCATCGCGCGCGAACTGATTCCGCTGATGCAGGCGCAGGGCACCGACGAGGAGCAGGCCGCCATCGTGCTCGGTGCGACCGGCTGGCAGACCTTCTGGCGCGTGACGCTGCCCAACATCAAGTGGGGTTTGCTGTACGGCGTGATCCTGTGCAACGCGCGCGCCATGGGTGAGTTCGGCGCGGTGTCGGTGGTGTCGGGCCACATCCGCGGCCAGACCAACACCATGCCGCTGCATGTGGAAGTGCTCTACAACGAATACCAGTCGGTGGCCGCCTTCGCCGTGGCCTCGCTGCTGGCGATCCTGGCGCTGGTCACGCTGGTGATCAAGTCGGTGATCGAGTGGCGCCATGAGCGCGAGATGAAGGCCATCGCCGAGCTGCCCCCCGAGCGCCCGCCGGAAGCCACGGCGGCCTGAGAGAGAAAGAACAGAGAAGATCATGAGCATCGAAATCCGCAACATCAGCAAGCAGTTCGGCGACTTCCGCGCGCTGCGCAACGTGAACCTCGACGTGGAGTCGGGCGAGCTCGTCGCGCTGCTCGGCCCTTCGGGCTGCGGCAAGACCACGCTGCTGCGCATCATCGCGGGGCTGGAGACGGCCGACACCGGCAGCATCCTGTTCTCGGGCGAGGACACCACCGACGTGCATGTGCGCGAACGCCAGGTGGGCTTCGTGTTCCAGCACTACGCGCTGTTCCGCCACATGACCGTGTTCGAGAACGTCGCCTTCGGCCTGCGCGTGAAGCCACGCAAGGAGCGCCCGAGCGACGCGCAGATCAAGGCCAAGGTGACCGACCTGCTCAAGCTGGTGCAGCTTGACTGGCTGGCCGACCGCTACCCGTCGCAGCTCTCGGGCGGCCAGCGCCAGCGCATCGCGCTCGCCCGTGCGCTCGCGGTGGAACCCAAGGTGCTGCTGCTCGACGAGCCCTTCGGCGCGCTCGACGCCAAGGTGCGCAAGGAACTGCGCCGCTGGCTGCGCAGGCTGCACGACGAGCTGCACGTCACCTCGATCTTCGTCACGCACGACCAGGAAGAAGCGCTCGAAGTGGCCGACCGCGTGGTGGTCATCAACAAGGGCCAGATCGAACAGGTCGGCTCGCCGCAGGACGTGTGGGACAAGCCCGCGAGCCCTTTCGTCTACGGGTTCCTGGGCGACGTGAACCTGTTCCACGGCCGCGCCGACAACGGCCAGGTGCAACTGGATGGCATGCGCCTGGATTCGCCCGAGCACAGCGGCGCCCGCGACGCCAAGGCCATGGCCTACGTTCGCCCACATGACCTGGATGTGACACGCTACGTGTCGGGCGCTGCCGGCATCGTCGCCACGCTGTCGCGCGCGATCGTGGTCGGACCCATCGCGCGGCTGGAACTTGAGCCCACCGAATCGAATCCAGATAATCCGGGCTCCGGAACCATCATCGAGGCGCAACTCCCTGCGCAACAGTTCCGCGACCTGGGCTTGAAGGAAGGCGACACCGTCGTCGCCAATCCGCGCAAGGCCAGGGTGTTCGTAGAAGAAGATTGGGTGTCTCCTTGATCGATTGGTACTTCGGCGCGCCGCGCCGCGCGCTCGGGCTGATCTGCCTGGCCTGTGTCCTCATGCTGGCCTTCGGGCTGTATCTGCAGCACGTGGTGGGGCTCGAACCCTGTCCCATGTGCATCGTGCAGCGGTATGCGCTGGTGCTGGTGGCCATCTTTACGGGGCTGGCCGCCATCTTCCGCAGCCGCCCGTTGCAGGTGACGGGCGGAGTGCTGGCGCTGGTGTCGGCGGTGGGCGGCGCCTACACGGCGGCCTCGCAGAGCTGGCTGCAGTGGTATCCGCCCGAAGTCGTGTCCTGCGGGCGCGACCTGTACGGGATGATCGAGACCTTCCCGCTCAAGCGGGCGTTGCCGCTGATCTTCCGTGGCGGCGGCGACTGCTCCAAGGTCGACTGGTCGCTGTTCGGCCTGACGCTGGCGAACTGGTCGTTCGTCGCGTTCGTGGTTCTCTCGCTGCTGCTGATCACGCTGCTCCTGCGCCGCCGCACCGCGCGCTGAACTCTTCTTTGCATCCGAAACGGCGTGGCTCGCTGCCCTGAAAGGGGCGGCGAGCCACGCCGTTTTTCATGCCGCTCCAACGGCAACAATGGCATGAAGTAGCCCTTCGAGGGAACTCCCTCTTTAGCTGGCCTTCAGAAAGCGGGGCTAGGATCGATTCGCTCCTTTTCCGCAGCGTGTTCCACTTTCACCTCATTGCATGCCTAACACCCCCCCGCGACGATCGCGCAAAGTCCTTCTCGGTATTGCAGCCCTCGTCGTCCTGGCCGTCATCGCCTTCTTCTGGCTGAGCCCGGCCAAGAAAACCGAATACCTCACCGCCACCGTGCAGCGCACCGACCTCGAGAACGCGGTGCTTGCCACCGGCGTGCTGCAGGCGCTCAGGCAGGTGGAGGTGGGTGCCCAGGTCAGCGGCCAGCTCAAGTCGCTGAAGGTGGTGCTGGGGCAGACGGTGAAGAAGGGCGACTGGCTCGCCGAGATCGACCCCGTCATCTCGCAGAACACCTTTGCGCAGGAGCAGGCCAAGCTCGACAACTTGCAGGCGCAGAAGCTCGCGAAGGAAGTGCGGATCAAGCAGGCCCAGCTCACCTGGACCCGGCAGCAGGAAATGCTCGCGCAGGACGCGGCCGCGAAGCAGGACATGGAAAGCGCCGACGCCGAACTGCGCGCGCTGCGTGCCGATGGCATCTCGCTGGAAGCGCAGATTCGCCAGCAGCGGCTGGCCCTGGCCTCCGCGCAGACCAACCTCTCGTACACCCGCATCGTCGCGCCCATCGACGGCGACGTGGTCTCCATCAGCACGCTCGAAGGCCAGACCGTGGTGGCGGCCTTCCAGGTGCCCACGCTGATGAAGCTGGCCGACCTGTCGACCATGACGGTGAAGGCGCAGGTCTCCGAGGCCGACGTGGTGCGCGTGAAGCCGGGGCAGCCGGTGTACTTCACCATCCTCGGCGACCCCGACAAGCGCTACTACGGCACGCTGCGCGCGGTGCAGCCGTCGCCCGAGAAGATCAACAACGCGGTGTTCTTCAATGCGCTGTTCGATGTGCCCAACCCCGACCGCACGCTGCGCGTCGACATGACGGCGCAGGTGGCCATCATGCTCGGCGAGGCCAAGCAGGCGCTGACCGTGCCGCTCACCGCGCTCGGCGCGCGCGACAAGGACGGCCGCCAGGAGGTGCGCGTGCTCAAGCCCGACCAGAGCGTGGAAAAGCGCCAGGTGCGCGTGGGCATCAGCAACAACTTTCAGGCGCAGGTGCTCGAGGGGCTGAAAGACGGCGACACCGTCATCACGGGCGATGCCTCGGCGCTCGACCCGGCAAGCAGCGGCGAAGGCGGCGGCAACAACAGAGGAAAGCGCCAGTGACCGAGCCGCTGCTGAAGCTGCGAGGCATCGGCCGCAGCTTTCCCTCGGGCGAGCAGGAAGTGCAGGTGCTGAAAGATGTCGACCTGGACATCGGCAACGGGGAAATGCTGGCCATCGTCGGCGCCTCGGGCTCGGGCAAGTCGACGCTGATGAACATCCTCGGCTGCCTCGACCGGCCGAGCACCGGCACCTACACCGTCTCGGGCCAGGACGTGGGCACGCTCGACAGCGATGCGCTCGCCCAACTGCGGCGCGAGCACTTCGGCTTCATCTTCCAGCGCTACCACCTGATGCAGCACCTGACGGCCACCGGCAACGTCGAGGTGCCCGCGGTGTATGCCGGCACCGAAGGTGCCGCGCGCGATGCGCGGGCACGGCAGCTGCTCGCGCGCCTGGGCCTCGAAGACCGCACCGAGCACCGGCCGAGCCAGCTCTCGGGCGGCCAGCAACAGCGGGTGAGCATTGCGCGTGCGCTGATGAACGGCGGCCAGGTCATCCTGGCCGACGAGCCGACCGGCGCGCTCGACAGCAAGAGTGGCCAAGAGGTCATCGGCATCCTGCGGGAACTGCATGTGCAGGGGCACACGATCATCATCGTGACGCACGACATGCAGGTGGCGAGCTGCACCGAACGCATCATCGAGATCGCCGACGGCGTGATCGTGGGCGACCGGCCCAATGTGCCGACCGTCGCGGCGCCTTCGCAGGCGGTCGGCGCCGATGCGTCGACACCCCCCGCAATGACCAGGCCCAAGCTCGGCATTGCGCGCTTCAGCACCGGCTGGGCCCGCTTCGCCGAAGCCTTCCGCATGGCCTGGCGCTCGATGATGGCGCACCGGATGCGCACGGCGCTCACCATGCTGGGCATCGTCATCGGCATCACCTCGGTGGTGTCGATCGTGGCCATCGGGGAGGGCGCCAAGCGCTTCGTGCTGTCGGACATCCGCGCCATCGGCACCAACACGCTCGACGTCTACCCGGGCCGCGATTTCGGCGATGACAAGGCCGCGAGCATCCGCACGCTGACGCCGCCCGACCTGCAGGCCATCGCCGCGCAGCCCTATGTGCACAGCGTGACGCCCGCCACCATGCGGAGCCTGCGCCTGCGCTACCGCAGCGCCGACGTCAACGGCAACGTGAACGGCGTGAGCGACGCTTTCTTTCGCGTGCGCGACATCCAGATGGCGAGCGGCGCGGCCTTCACCGCCGAGGACGTGCGCCACCAGTCGCAGGTGGTGGTGATCGACCAGAACACGCGGCGCAAGCTCTTTCCCGATGGCACCGGGCCGGTCGGCAAGGTGATCCTGGTGGGCAACCTGCCGTGCACCGTGATCGGCGTGGCGCAGGAAAAGAAGAGCGTGTTCGGCGAGAACAAGTCGCTCAACATCTGGCTGCCCTACAGCACCGGTGCGAGCCGCCTCTTCGGGCAGCAGCACTTCGACGGCATCACCGTGCGCATCCGCGACGACCAGCCGACCAAGGCGGCCGAGGACAGCATCGTGCGGCTGCTCACGATGCGCCATGGCGCCAAGGATTTCTTCACCTTCAACATGGACAGCATCGTGAAGACGGCCGAACGCACGAGCCAGTCGCTCACGCTGCTGCTGTCGCTGATTGCGGTGATCTCGCTGGTGGTGGGCGGCATCGGGGTGATGAACATCATGCTGGTGTCGGTGACCGAGCGCACCCGCGAGATCGGCATTCGCATGGCCGTGGGCGCGCGGCAGAGCGACGTGCTGCAGCAGTTTTTGACCGAGGCGGTGCTCGTGTGCCTCGTGGGTGGGTTCATCGGCGTGGTGCTGTCGTACGGCATCAGCTTTCTGTTTTCGTTGTTCGTGACGCAATGGCAAATGATCTTTTCGATGGGGGCCGTGGTGTCGGCATTTCTTTGCGCGTCGCTGATCGGCGTGCTGTTCGGCTACCTGCCAGCGCGCAATGCGGCGCGGCTCGACCCGATCGAGGCTTTGGCCCGTGAGTAGCGCGCGTCTGGCCCTGGGTTCGCTCGCCGTGGCGATGGCGCTGGGCGGCTGCACGCTGTTCCAGCCCGAGCGGCGCGAGCAGCGGCCGCTCGAAGTGCCACAGGCGTGGCAGCAACCGCAGCCCGGCACGCCGAGTGCGGCCGCGGCGTTCCCGGCCCGATGGTGGAGCGCATTCAACGATCCACAGCTCGATGCGCTGATCGACGATGCATTGCGCACCAACAACAACCTCGCCGCGGCCGGCATTCGCGTGCAGCGCGCGCAGTTGCAGGCGGGGCTCGCGAACACCAATCTCACGCCCAGCGTGGTGGGGCAGGCCAGTACCGGTCGCAGCTATGACCTCAAGCGCGGCGGCGTGGCCGGGTCGAGTTCAACGTCGCTGGTGACGCTGAGCTACGAGCTCGACCTGTGGGGCCGGCTGGCGGCGCAGCGCAATGCGGCCGACTGGGAGCTGAAAGCCACCGAGTCGGACCGGCAGGCCACGGCGCTCTCGCTGGCGGGCACCACCGCGGGGCTCTACTGGCAAGTGGGCTACCTGAACCAGCGGATCGCGCTGAGCGAAGCGGGCATGGAGGACGCACGTCGCATCCTCGCGTTGGTGCGTGCCAAGTACAAGGCAGGCGCCGTGTCGGGGCTCGACGTTGCGCAAGCCGGCCAGAACCTCGCGAGCCAGGAAGCGGCGCACACGCAACTGCTGCAACAGCGCGTCGAGGCGCGCAATGCGCTGGCGATCCTGTTCGACCGGCCACCGGAAACCGCGGCGCAGGAGCCGTCGCAGCTGCCCAACATCGATCTGCCCGCGATCGACGCCGGCCTGCCCGCGAGCCTGCTGGGCCGTCGGCCTGATCTCCGTGCCGCCGAGCAGCGCCTGCGCGGCGCGCTGGCGAATGTCGATGCGACGCGGACCAGCTTCTATCCGACGCTGAGCCTGACCGGCTCGCTCGGCACGACGAGCACTGCGCTGGGTGAGCTGCTGGAGAACCCGGTCGCCACGCTCGGCGCCGGGCTGGCGTTGCCTTTTCTTCAATGGAACACGGCGCGTTTGACCGTGGCCGTGTCGCAGACGCAGTACGAGGAAGCCGTGCTCGGCTTCCGCCAGTCGCTCTACACGGCGCTGTCGGAGGTGGAGAACTCCTTGTCATCGCGAACGCAGTTGCGCGACGAAAGCGAAAAGCTGGTCGTGGCGCTGCAGCAGGCGCAACGCGCGGAGACCTTGTCCGAAGTGCGCTACCGCGCCGGTGCAACCGCGTTGCAGCCCGTGCTCGATGCCAAAGACAGGCGTCGTTCGGCGGAGGTTTCGCTGGCGCTCAACCGCATGAACCAGCTCAACGCGACGATGACGCTCTACAAGGCGCTGGGCGGGGCGGCGGCCGGTCAGTCCTGAAAGGGCGGCGCCCCGCGTAGCTTGCGGAAAATCAACGCGGGCAGCCGCAAGACGAACTCGACCATCAACCGGGCGTGCATCCAGGTCAGCAGCACGTTGTCGCGCCCGTACCGAAAGTGTGAAACCCCGCCTTCCTCGGCCGTCAGGTACTTCACCGGCGCATCGATGTTCACGGGCTTGACGCCGCGCCAGGCGAGGCGCACGACCGCTTCGGTATCGAAGTCGAAGCGACGCATCCATGGCTGGCGCGCCATCACCGCGATCAGGTCGGCGACCGGGTACACGCGAAAGCCGTAGAGCGAATCACCGATCCCCGCGAACAGCGTCTCTAGCTGCGTCCACCCGTTCGACACTCGCCGTCCGCGCACCCGCAACAGCGGCGCGCTGGCGTCGAACACGGGGCGGCCGAGCACCATCGTCTCGGGCCGGGCGAGCGAGGCCTGCATGAAGGAGGGGATCAGGTCCGCGGGATGCTGCCCATCGGAATCCATCGTGAGGGCATGCGTGAACCCGGCGTCCTTCGCCATGCGCAACCCGTGCAGCACGGCCGCGCCCTTGCCCTGGTTCTGCGGGAGCACCCACACGCGCAAGCCCGGATCGCCGGCCGCCATCTGCTGCAGGCGCTCGCCCGTGCCGTCGTCGCTGCCGTCTACGACCACCCACACCGGGTTCCATTGCGCCCGCGCGCCCTCGACGGTCGAGAACAGGCGTTCGCCCGCGTTGTAGCTGGGGATCAGGACAAGGTGGGTGCGCGAGGCGTCTGGCATTCGGGGGACGCGTCGGTTGCGCGCTGCTCCATGTTTTGGCGGAAGTATTGTTCCAGGTCGGCCTGCAGGATGTCGCTGTCGGACGTCGGCGAAAAGCGCTGGCCCAGCCGCAGGGTGAAGACGATCGGCAGCGGCGGCACGCGCCACAGCGGCCAGCCCTTGCTGAGGTAAGGCGAATCGGTGTCGATGAACACCGTCTGGATCGGCGCCTGCGCCAGCTTGGCGATCAGCGTCACGCCGGGACGGAACGCATTGAGCGGCGGCGTCACCGTACGCGTGCCCTCGGGAAAGATCACCAGCTGGCCGCCGCTGCGCAGGTCGTCCACCGCCAGCCGCACCATCATGCGCGCCGATTCGTTGCTGATGTAGCGCGCGAGCCGGGCACCCGCGCCGAGGAAGATGTTGCGCAGCAGGTCGGCCTTCATGATGCAGGCGCTGCGCGGCAGGCGTGCCACCAGCAGCAGCGCATCAAGCATCGTCGGATGGTTGGCCACGAAGATCACGCCGGGCTCGTTGCGCATCGGGTCGAGGCAGGTGGCGTCGATGCGCATCATGCCGGTCACCGAGGCGAGCCACCAGAACATGCGGTAGGCGAAGGCGATCGTCGTCCGGCCCAGCGTGCGCGCGGGCCCCACCGGCATCACCGGATAGAGCAGCATCGCGACGAAGTTCCAGACCAGGGAGATCAGGCCGAGGAACAGCAGCAGCGCGTAGAGCATCAGCGCGAGCGGGATCGCCCAGAGAATGCGCAGCACGCGGGTCATCATGGCGGAAGGAATGGTCGGCCCCGGTCGGTCGCGCGAGCCGCTCAGGCCCGCAGCCGGCCGGCTGCATCCGCTTGCAGCCGGCCGGCCGCGACCGTGTGGGCCTCGATCTCGACCAGCAGATCGCTGCGGCAGATGTCGGCTTCCAGGTAGACCGCATGACGCACCATCGGGGCGTCGGCACCGAGCGCGCTTTCGATCACGCCGCGCACCGCGTCGGTGTCAGACGGGTGGCGCACGTACACCACGCAATCCAGCCCGGCCAGCGAGAAGGTCGCGGTGACGCGCTCGTTGGCGGCGGCGATCACGGCGCCCAGGTTGCGCAGCGTTTCGCGCGCCTGCTCCTGCACGTCGCCGTGGTGCTGTGTCTCGTGCCCGACGATGCTCGCGGTGCCGGAGATGAAGAGCGCGATGTGGCCGTCGCCGATGTCCGAGAGCGCGGCGCGCGAGAAGGTCGGCGAGCGCGGCCCGTAGGTTTCGGGATAGCGGTAGGCCGAGACCTGCCGCGGGTTCTCGACCGGCAGCGGTGCCGCCTGGCCCGCAAGGAAACGGATCGACAGCATGCCCTGGTGGATGCCCAGCGCGCACGCGGCCGGCGCGCCCTCAAACGCGGCGCGCCCGGCTTCGAAGAAGGCCTCCTGCCGGCCGAGATTGAATTGGCGATAGCGCTCGAGCCCGCCGCCGTCGGCGTTGATCTGCGGCAGGTAGTTCCAGATGCGCTGCAGGTGCGGCGTGCCGGCCTGCTCGAGCGTCTTGAAGAGATCGCGGTAGGCGCGGTGCGCGAGTTCGGCGAGGCCCTGCTTCTCGGCGGCTTCATCGAGGTCGATGGCGCCCAGCAGCCAGTGGCCGTCGGTGCGCCAGCGCGCGATGCCGGTGGTGCCCGACTCGATGTGCGTGCCCGTCACATGCCATACGTCGGCCATGGCGCCGTGCGACGACAGCACGCGCGCATTGACGGTCGGCATCCATGCCACGCTGTGCGGCGTGCCGTAGCCCAGCGCGGCGAAGGGCGCCTTGCCGTTCGCGGCCAGCGCCAGGCTGTTCGCCAGCGAAAGGCGCTCGACACGCAGATGGGAAGAAGAGATGTCGTCCTGAACTCGCACTGTCAAGCGGCCTCGGCGGTCTGTTCTGGTTTGCGGGCGGTGTAGGAAGAAAAGACGCCCAGGCTCGGGTGGCGGCACACCTCGGTAAAGCCCGCATCGCCCAGGGCCTGCATCACCCGCTCGGGCGGAATGCAGGCTTCGATGGTGTCCCAGTAGTAGCGCCACAGTTCGGAGGTGTTGCGCTGGCGGCCGACCACGCGGGCGATCAGCGGCACCACGGCGCGCATGTAGCCCTTGAGCAGCGCCGTCGCGATGCGGCCTTCGGGCTTGGTGATTTCGAGCACGATCACGCGCCCGCCCGGCCGCAGCACGCGGTGGAATTCGCTGAAGGCGGCGGCCACGTCGCTGATGTGGCGCATCGCGTAGCCCATGCTCACGAAATCGGCGCTGGCATCGGGGCGGGGAATTGCTTCGGCCACGCCTTCCAGCAGTTCGACGCCGGGCAGCTTGACCTGTTCCATCATGCCGGCGCTGGGGTCAACGCCGGTGAGTTTCCCCGTGGGGCCGATGATCTTGAGTGCCTCGCGCGCCACGAGGCCGGTGCCGATGCCCACGTCGAGCACCTGTGCGCCGGCGACGAGGCCGGCTTGCTGCAGTGCAGCGCGACGGTACGAAGGGCCGGTGCCGAATGCCAGGACCGCCTCGATGCGGTCGTAGTCCGCCGCGGTGCTGTCGAAGATGCGGCGAAGAAATGCCTGGTGCTCTACCTCATTGTTGTAATACAGCGGAAGGGGCGCGTGAGGCGCGAGGGTGTCGGGATTCCCGGTTCCGACGGTAGGCGATGGCGTCATCGAAAGATTATCGCCAAAAGCCCCGGTCCGAATTCCGGGGCGCCGGCGGGCGTTGTGTGCGCCGGACAGTAAACTCGCACCTTGCTTTGAAAACACAAGACAGCGAGATAGAAAGCCATGGCCGGACACAGCAAATGGGCGAACATTCAGCACCGGAAGGGCCGCCAGGACGAGAAGCGCGGCAAGCTCTGGACCCGCGCCATCCGTGAAATCACCGTGGCCGCCCGCGCCGGCGGCGGCGACCTGAGCGCCAACCCGCGGCTGCGGCTGGCGGTCGAAAAAGCCAAGGCGGTCAACCTGCCGATCGACACGGTCAAGCGCAACATCGACAAGGCCACCGGCAACCTCGAAGGCGTCAACTACGAGGAAATTCGTTACGAGGGGTACGGCATCGGCGGCGCGGCGATCATCGTCGACACCATGACCGACAACCGCGTGCGCACCGTGGCCGAAGTGCGCCACGCCTTCTCCAAGCACGGCGGCAACATGGGCACCGAAGGCTCGGTGGCCTTCCAGTTCAAGCACTGCGGCCAGATCATCTTCGCGCCCGGCACCAATGAAGACAAGGTGATGGAAGTGGCGCTCGAAGCGGGTGCCGAAGATGTCGTCACCGATGACGACGGCGCCATCGAGGTGATCACCGCCGTCGGCGATTTCGAAGCCGTGAAAAACGCGCTCGAAGCCGCCGGCCTTGCACCCGACGCCGCCGAGGTCACCATGCGCGCCGAAAACCCGATCGAGGTCGCGGGCGAAGATGCCGCCAAGATGCAGAAGTTGCTCGACGTGCTGGAGGACCTGGACGACGTGCAGGCCGTCTATCACAACGCATCGCTCTCCGAATGAAGCACATTGATCCACAGCGAATGAAGAAGGCCCACGAATGAAGGTACTGGTTATTGGTGGAGGGGGCCGTGAACACGCCTTGGCATGGCGACTGGCACAGGCCAACCGTGTCAGCCGCGTGTACGTGGCGCCGGGCAACGGCGGCACCGTGAGCGACGAGCGCTACGACTGCATCGACATCACTGAGCCCGCCGCGCTGCGCGAGTGGGCCATCAAGGAAAAGATCTCGCTGACCGTGGTCGGCCCCGAGGCGCCGCTCGCCGCGGGCGTGGTCGATGAATTCCGCGCGCACGGGCTGCGCATCTTCGGCCCGACGCAGGCAGCCGCGCAGCTGGAGAGCTCCAAGGCGTTCTCCAAGGCGTTCATGAAGCGCCACAAGATCCCGACGGCTGAATACGAGGCCTTCACCGATGCTGCGGCAGCGCATGCCTACATCGATGCCAAGGGTGCACCGATCGTCGTCAAGGCCGATGGCCTGGCGGCCGGCAAAGGCGTGGTCGTGGCCATGACCGCCGAAGAAGCGCACGAAGCCGTCGACTTCATGCTGGTCGACAACAAGTTCGGCGTGTCTCACAACGACGGCGGCGCGCGCGTGGTCATCGAGGAATTCCTGCAGGGCGAAGAAGCCAGCTTCATCGTGCTGTGCGACGGCAAGAACGTCACCGCGCTCGCCACCAGCCAGGACCACAAGCGCCTGCTCGACGGCGACGAAGGCCCCAACACCGGCGGCATGGGCGCGTATTCGCCCGCACCAGTGGTCACGGCCGAGGTGCATGCGCGCGCGATGCGCGAGATCATCCTGCCGACCATCCGCGGCATGGAAAAGGACGGCATCCCGTACACCGGCTTCCTCTACGCCGGCTTGATGATCGACGCGGCTGGTCACCCCAAGACGCTCGAATTCAACTGCCGCATGGGCGACCCCGAAACGCAGCCGATCATGATGCGGCTCAAGTCCGACCTGTTCGAAGTGTTCTGGCATGCCACCGATGGCACGCTGGACCAGGTCGAGTTGCAATGGGACCGCCGCGTTGCGCTTGGCGTGGTGATGGCGGCGCACGGCTACCCGCTCTCGCCGCGCAAGGGCGACCGCATCACCGGCATTCCGCCCGAGGCGCCCGATGCCGTGGTGTTCCACGCCGGCACGACGATGCAGGACGGCGAACTCAAGACCAGCGGCGGTCGCGTGCTCTGCGTGACCGTCCTGGCCGACAGCGTGAAGCTCGCGCAGCAGCGGGCTTACGAAGTCTCGGCGCGCGTGCGTTTCGACGGCGCGCAATATCGCAAGGACATCGGATTCCGCGCAGTGCATGCGCGCAACACCCCCCAAGCCTGATGCAGCAGACGAACCCCGCGGCAGTCGGCAGCTACCTGCGCGGACTGCAGCAGTCGATCATCGCGGCGGTCGAGAAGGCCGACGGCGGCACTTGCCTGCACGATGCCTGGCACAAGGCGCCGGGCGAGCAGCTGCAGGGCAATGGCCTCACCTGCATCCTCGAAGGCGGGGCGCTGTTCGAGCGCGCGGGCTGTGGCTTCTCGCAGGTGCGCGGGTCCAGGCTGCCGCCTTCGGCGACGCAGAACCGGCCGGAACTCGCGGGGGCGCCTTTCGAGGCGATGGGCGTCTCGCTGGTGTTCCATCCACGCAATCCGTACGTGCCGATCGTCCACATGAATGTGCGGATGCTGGCGGCTCTGCCCGAGGGTGGCGAGCCCGTCTGCTGGTTCGGCGGCGGCATGGACCTGACGCCGTGCTACGGCTTCGAGGAGGACGCGGTGCACTTCCACACCGTGTGCCGCGATGCGCTGGCGCCCTTCGGCGACGACAAGTACCCGCGCTTCAAGACCTGGTGCGACGAATATTTCTTCCTCAAGCACCGCAACGAGCAGCGCGGCATTGGCGGCATCTTCTTCGATGACTTTGCCGAGGGCGGTTTCGAGAACAGTTTCTCGCTGATCCGATCGGTCGGCGATGCCTTCTTGCCGGCTTACCTGCCCCTGGTCGAACGTCGCCGCCACACGCATTACGACGAGCGCGAGCGCGAGTTCCAGCTGTACCGGCGCGGCCGCTACGTCGAGTTCAACCTCGTGTGGGACCGCGGCACGCATTTCGGACTGCAGTCGGGGGGGCGCACCGAATCGATCCTGCTGTCGATGCCACCGCTCGCAAGCTGGGCCTATCGCCAGCAGCCCGAACCCGGCAGTCCCGAAGCCGCGCTGTACAGCGACTTCCTCCCGCGGCGCGACTGGTTGTGAATTCTTCCGGCAAGGCCCCGCGCATCGGCGTCTTCGGCGGCGCTTTCGATCCGCCGCACAACGCCCACGTTGCGCTGGCCGAAGCCGCATTGGCGCAACTCGACCTGGCCGAGCTTCATGTCATTCCGACAGGGCAGGCGTGGCACAAGAGCCGCACGCTCACCTCGAAGGAAGACCGCCTCGCGATGACGCGGCTGGCCTTCGGCGACTTGAAGGGCAAGGTCGTCATCGACAGCCGCGAAGTATTGCGCGACGGCCCGACCTACACGCTGGACACCCTGCACGAGTTGCAGAAAGAGCAGCCCGGCGCTCAACTGGTTTTGATCATGGGCGCCGACCAGGCGAGCGCGTTGCCGAGCTGGCACGGCTGGCAGGCTATACTCGGCATTGCTATAGTTTCTGTAGCGTATCGCGCACTATCGACGGGCGGCACTGCCCGTTTTGATCCGAACATGCTGCCCAACCTTCCGGCTGGCGCGCGTTTCGAGGCGCTAGAACTGCCTGCCATGGACACCAGCGCCACCGAGATTCGGCGGCGCGCTGCACTGGGCGTGGACATTTCCTCGCTGGTTCCGCCCACGGTTGCACGCTATATTGACCAACACCACCTCTACCGCTCTGCCTGATGACCACTGAAGCCGCCGCCAAGAAAGACACCCAGAAACTCCAGCGAGCCATCATCGATGGACTCGAAGACGTCAAGGCGCAGGACATCCAGGTATTCGACACAGAGCATCTCTCGCCGCTGTTCGAGCGTGTGATCATTGCGTCGGGCACTTCGAACCGCCAGACCAAGGCGCTCGCCGCCAGCGTGCGCGACGCGGTGCGCGAGGCCGGCTTCGGCAAGCCGCGCATCGAGGGCGAGGACAACGGCGAGTGGATCATCGTGGACTGCGGCGCGGCCGTCGCGCACATCATGCAGCCCGCCATCCGCCAGTACTACCACCTCGAAGAGATCTGGGGCGACAAGCCGGTGCGCGCCAAGCTCGGCGGTGCCAAGCCTGCCGCCAGCACCTCGTCGAGCACGGAAGACGTGGGCGAGAAGAAGAAAAAGCCCGCCGCCAAGGAGCCATCGCTGCGCCGTGCGAGCGCCGCCAAGACAGCGGTCAAGGCTGCCGAGCAGGAAGCCAGGGAAGAGAAGGCTCGCAGGTCGCCTGCAAGAAAGACGGCCGCCAGGAAGGCGCCCGCCAAGAAGACCTCGGCCACCGCGCGCACGCCTGTCAAGGTGATCGGCAAGCCCGCCGCGAAGAAGACTGCGGCCAGGCCAGCAGCAAAGAAGGCGCCTGCCAAGAAGGCGCCAGCCCGCCGCGCATGAAGCTGCTGGTGGTCGCCGTCGGGCAGCGCATGCCCGATTGGGCGCAGACTGCCTGGGACGACTACGCCAAGCGCTTCCCGCCCGAGCTCAAGCTCGAGTTGCGCGCCGTCAAGACCGAACCCCGCGGCTCCAAGTCATTGGAGACGCTCTACGCCGCCGAACGCGAACGCATCGAAGGCGCCATTGCCCGCGGCATGCGGATCGTCGCACTCGACGAGCGTGGCACCGCACTCACCACGAAGGCACTCGCGGCGCGCCTGCAGGCCTGGCAGGGCGAGGGCGATGATGTGGCCCTTGTCATCGGCGGCCCCGATGGTCTCGACCCCGCCTTCAAGGCTGCAGCGCACGAACGCATCCGCCTCTCGGACCTGACCCTGCCGCATGCGATGGCGCGGGTGCTGCTGGTCGAGCAGCTGTACCGGGCGTGGTCGGTCAACGCGGGCCATCCGTACCACCGGGAATGACCGGGCCCGTCGCCTTGCTCGATGAGGCGGGCTACCGGCTGCTGCCTGCGCTGCTGCAGGCCGGGCACCTGGACGAGGTTGCGGAATCGCTGGAGCCGTGGCTGCAAGGCGCAGTCGGCAGCCGCAACCTGCTGACGCAGCCGCAGTGCCGAAACATGGCAGCGCAACTCAAGGCGCGGCTCGTCGAAGCCGACTTGTTGAACCCCGCATCGGTGGCCGTGCAATGCACCCTGTTCGACAAGACCGCCGATAGGAACTGGCTGGTCGCGCTGCACCAGGACACATCCATTCCCGTATCGGCGAGTCCGCCCGACGCGGCGCTGCCTGTTTCCATCAAGGAAGGCGAGCCCTATGTCCAGCCGCCGGTTGACGTCCTGGAATCGTTGCTCGCCGTGCGCGTGCATCTGGACGATTGCGGCGTCGACGCGGGACCCTTGCGCGTGGTGCCAGGCAGTCATCGTGCGGGCCGGCTCGGTGATGCGGAGGCGCGAGCCTTGCGCGATCTTCATGGCGAAGTGACGTGTACCGCCGCGCGCGGCGATGCCCTCGCCATGCGCCCGTTGCTGCTGCACGCTTCTTCTCGCGCCCGGACGCCCGTCCGTCGGCGCGTCCTTCACTTTCTGTTTGGACCCGCGCGCTTGCCGCATGGACTGGTCTGGAACTTCACGGAGCCTTGAACTTGCCCGACTTCATCTACCTCGCATCGCAAAGCCCGCGTCGCGCCCAACTGCTCGGCCAGCTCGGGGTTCGCCACGAGTTGCTGCTGGCCACGCCTGACGAAGACGCCGAATCGCTCGAAGTAGTGCTACCCAACGAGTCGCCGACGGCTTATGTGCAACGCGTGACCGCCCTCAAGCTCGATGCAGCCGTCGCGCGACGCAAGCGCCTCGGCCTCGCCGACGCACCCGTGCTCTGCGCAGACACCACGGTCGCGCTCGGCCGCACCATCCTCGGCAAACCCGAAGACGCGCGCGATGCGGAGCGCATGCTCGCGCTGCTGTCCGGCAGCACCCACCGCGTGCTGACCGCCGTCGCGCTGCAGCACGGCCGACGCCGCCATGCGGCGCTCAGCGTGTCGCGCGTGCGCTTCGCCGCGATCACGAAGAAGCAGATCGCCAGCTATGCCGCCAGCGGCGAGCCGCTGGGCAAGGCCGGCGCCTATGCGATCCAAGGAGCCGCGGCTGCTTTCATCGAGCACATCAGCGGGTCCTATTCGGGCATCATGGGACTCCCGATGTTCGAGACCGCGCAGCTGCTTCGCAGCGCCGGTTTCAAAACCTAAGAATTCCATGCAAGACATCCTGATCAACTGGTCCCCGCAAGAGACCCGTGTGGCGCTGGTCGAGCACGGCGCGGTGCAAGAACTGCACGTCGAACGCACGCTGGAGCGCGGGCTGGTCGGCAACATCTACCTGGGCAAGGTTTCGCGCGTGCTGCCGGGCATGCAGTCGGCGTTCATCGACATCGGCCTGGAGCGCACGGCCTTCCTGCATGTGGCCGACATCGTCGCGCCGTTCACGCCGGGCTCGCGGCCTAGCGCGCCGGCGCCCGAGCGCGACCACCGCAATGGCGGCCCGATGGTGCCGATCGAGAAGCAGGTGTTCGAAGGGCAGTCGCTGCTGGTGCAGGTGATCAAGGACCCGATCGGCACCAAGGGCGCGCGGCTGTCGACGCAGATCAGCATTGCCGGACGGCTGCTGGTGTTCCTGCCACAGGACAACCACATCGGCGTGTCGCAGAAGATTCCTTCGGAGCAGCGCGAGTCGCTGCGCACGCGCATGCTGACGCTGATCGAGGCGGCTGCGGCGGCCGAGAGCGGCGGCGTGGTGCCGGCCAACACCGGCGGCTTCATCCTGCGCACCAACGGCGAAGACTCGTCCGATGCCGAACTGGCCGAAGACATCGGCTACCTGCGCAAGACCTGGTCGCGCATCCGCGATGCGTCGAGCAAGCTGCCCGCGATGTCGCTGCTGCACCAGGACCTGAGCCTGCTGCAGCGCGTGCTGCGCGACATGACCAGCGAAGACACGCAGACCATCCGCATCGACTCGCGCGAACAGTTCGAAGTGCTGCTGAAGTTCGGCCTCGAATTCATGCCGCAGGCGGCTGGCAAGCTGCAGCATTACAAGGGCGAGCGGCCGATCTTCGACCTGTATTCGGTGGATGAGGAAATTGCCAAGGCGCTGGGCCGGCGCGTGGAGCTCAAGTCGGGCGGCTACCTTGTGGTCGACCAGACCGAGGCGTTGACCACGGTGGATGTGAACACCGGTGGCTTTGTCGGCGCGCGCAATTTCGATGACACGATCTTCAAGACGAATCTCGAAGCGGCGCAGGCAATTGCACGGCAACTGCGGCTGCGCAACCTGGGTGGAATCATCATCGTCGACTTCATCGACATGGGGCGCGACGACCACCGCGAGCAGGTGCTGGCCGAGTTCCGCAAGCAACTGGCGCGGGACCGTGTCAAGACCACGGCCGGCGGCTTCTCGCAGCTCGGTCTGGTCGAGATGACGCGCAAGCGCACGCGCGAATCGCTGGCCCACATGCTGTGCGAACCGTGCGCCGCCTGCGGCGGGCAGGGCATCGTGAAGACGGCGCGCAGCGTGGCTTATGACGTGATGCGGGAGATCCTGCGCGAGGCGCGGCAATTCACGCCGCGCGAGTTCCGCATCGTTTCGTCGCCGCAGGTGATCGAGCTCTTCCTCGACGAGGAAAGCCAGCACCTGGCGGGGTTGAGCGACTTCATCGGCAAGCCGATTTCGCTGCAGTCCGAGCCCGCCATCGGGCAGGGCCAGTACGACATCGTGCTGCTCTGAGCGAGCGGCTCAGAGCGTCGGGTCTTGCCCCGGCGTGGCGCTGCGCACCGCCAGCGTCTGCAAACGCGCATAGAGCCCATCGAGCACCATCAACTGCGCATGGCTGCCTTGCTCGGCAATGCGGCCTTGCTCCATCACGATGATGCGGTCTGCATGCTGGATGGTCGAGAGCCGGTGGGCCACGATCAGCGTGGTGCGGTTCTGCATCAGGCGTTGCAGGGCATCCTGCACCAGCCGTTCCGATTCGGTGTCGAGCGCCGAGGTGGCCTCGTCGAGCAGCAGCACGGGCGCGTTCTTGTAGAGCGCACGCGCGATGGCGAGACGCTGGCGCTGGCCGCCAGAGAGTTGCGTGGCGTTGTGGCCCAGCACCGTGTCCATGCCCTGCGGCAGGTTGTCGACGTGGGCGCTCAGGTTGGCGGCGACCAGGCATTCGTTGACGCGCTCGCGGTCGATCTCCGCGCCCAGTGCCACATTGGCCGCCAGCGTGTCGTTGAGCATGACCACGTCCTGGCTCACCATCGCGAACTGCGCGCGCAGGCTCTTCAACTGCCACTCGCTGGTGTCGTGGCCATCGAGCAGCACCTGCCCGCCGCTGGGCTGCACGAAGCGCGGCAGCAGGTTGACCAGCGTGGTCTTGCCCGATCCCGAAGGCCCGACGAAAGCCACCACCTGGCCAGGTTGGATGATCAGGCTCACGCCGTCGAGCGCGCGCTGTTCGTCGTCGCCGCGGTAGCTGACCTGCACGTTGCGCAGTTCGATATGACCATCGGCATGCGCGAGCTCGAAGCTGCCTTGCGATTCGGGCGCGACCTCATCGACCAGGATCAGGCCGCGTTCGAGCGCGGCGAGCCCGCGTGTGATCGGGCCGGCCACTTCGGCCAGGCGCCGGATCGGTGCGATCAGCATCAGCATGGCCGTGATGTAAGCGACGAATCCACCCACGGTAAAGCCCTGCTTGCCGCTTTGCCAGAGCGCGATCATCACCACGATCGACAGCGCGAGCGAAGCCATCATCTGCGTGAGCGGCGTAGTGGCAGCCTGTGCGATGGTGGACTTCACGGCCAGGCGGTTCAGGCGCTGGCTCAGTTGCTCGAAGCGGCGCTCCTGCGCCTGCTCGGCGCCGTGCAGGCGGACGACGCGGTGGGCCAGCACGTTCTCCTCGACCACGTAGGCCAGCTCGTCGGTCGCCTGCTGGCCCTGCTGGGTGAGCTTGTAAAGGCGCTTGGAGAACACCTTCATGATCCAGGAGATGCTCGGCACCAGGAAGGCGACGATCAGCGTCAGCTTCCAGTTCAGGTAGACCAGGTAGCCCAGCAGCGCGATCAGCGTGAAGCCGTCGCGCGAGAGCCCGAGCAGCGCCTGCACCAGCAGCATCGCGCCGGTCTGCACTTCGTACACCACCGTGTTCGACAGAGCGCTCGCCGATTGGCGCGTGAAGAGGGCAAGCTCGGCGCCGAGCAGGCGTTCGAACAGCACCCGGCGCAGCTTCTGCATGCCTTCGTTGGCGATGCGCGACAGGGCATATTGAGAGATGAATTGCGCGATGCCGCGCACGGCGAACAGCGCCAGCACAGCGGCGGGCACGAACCACAGCGGCATCTCGCCGCGGGTGAAGCCGCGGTCGAGCAACGGCTTCAGAAGAGCGGCCATCAGCGGCTCGGTGATCGCCGCCAGCATGGCCCCTGAGAGGCCCACGGCCCACCATTTGCGCGAGCTGCCGAACCAGGTCATCAGGCGCGCCAGACGGCGCATCAGGGGAGGGCGCGCGGTCTCGCTGCCAGGGGATGCTTGCATGGCGGCGGATTCTACGGGTCACCCCGAGGCTGGCTTTTCGCAAGAGTCGTGTAGGACCGCACCGACGGATAAACGTTTTGTGACGGGGACACCGGGCCAGTGTGTAACATGTGGCCCCTTGCGTCGGGCAGAAACTTTTTGTCCGAAAACCTCTCCGAACCGCATGAACAAGCCGTTGCCAGCTCCTATCCCAACTCCTTCTTCATCGCTATTTGCACGCCGCACCCTCATTGCGGCCCTTGCTGCCACCCCCATGCTTCCTGCGCTGGCCCAGTTCCGGGTCGAGGTGTCGGGCGTCGGGCTGACGCAATTGCCGATCGCGCTGGTCCCGTTCAAGGGCCAGGATTCCTCGCCCCAGAAGATCTCGGACATCGTTCAGGCCGACCTGGAACGCAGCGGCCAGTTCCGCGGCGTCGATGCCTCGGGCCAGGCGCTGGACGAGGCCTCCCGCCCCGATCTGTCGCTGTGGCGCCAACGCACCGCTGACTCGCTGGTGGTCGGCAGCGTCACCCGGCTCGCAGACGGTCGCTTCGACGTGAAGTTTCGCCTGTGGGACGTGGTCAAGGGCCAGGACCTCGGCGGCCAGAGCTACACCGTGCCGCAGGGCGACCTGCGCCTCGCCTCGCACCGCATCGCCGACTTTGTCTATGAGAAGCTGACCGGCGAGAAGGGCATCTTCTCGACCCGCATCGCCTACGTCACCAAGGGCGGCAGCCGCTACTCGCTGTGGGTGGCCGACGCAGACGGCGAGAACGCCCAGGCCGCGCTCGCGAGCCCAGAGCCGATCATCTCGCCGTGCTGGTCGTCCAACGGCCAGCAACTGGCGTATGTGTCCTTCGAATCGCGCAAGCCCGTGGTCTACGTGCACAACGTGGCCAGCGGCCAGCGCCGCCTGCTGGCGAACTTCAAGGGTTCGAACAGTGCGCCGGCCTGGGCACCGGACGGCGGCTCGCTCGCCGTCACGCTCAGCCGCGACGGCGGCTCGCAGCTCTACACGATCCCGGCCGGCGGCGGCGAACCGCGCCGGCTGACCCAGAGCGCAAGCATCGACACCGAGCCGGTGTACTCGGCCGACGGCGGCACGATCTACTTCGTGAGCGACCGCGGCGGCGCCCCCCAGATCTACAAGATGAGTGCCAGCGGCGGCAACCCGACCCGCGTCACCTTCAGCGGCACCTACAACATTTCTCCGTCCGTCAGCGGCGATGGCCGGTGGTTGGCCTACATCTCGCGCATCGGCGGTGCCTTCAAACTCCAGGTGATGGAGTTGGCGTCCGGCAACGTTGCGTCCATCACCGACACCACCGCCGACGAGAGCCCTAGTTTTGCCCCCAATAGCAAGCTGATCGTCTACGCCACGCGCCTGCAAGGCCGCGAAGCCCTCATGACGACCACGCTCGACGGAAAAATAAAGGCACGACTGGCGGGACAGGCGGGAGACATCAGGGAACCGGACTGGGGTCCGTTTCAAAAGCAATGATCAGGTTTATTTGAGGAGTTCGTAATGTTGAAACGCACAATTTATTCGCTGGCCATCGTGGCTCTCATCGCTGGCTGCTCGTCGGGCACGAAGCTCAACGAAACGCCCGTCACCGACGGCCGCGGTACCACGGCCCAGCCAGGCGGCGGCGCCAGCACGGTGACTCCGGTCAACGCCGACCAGAGCGCAGCCACGGCACAAGGCCCGGTCGGCGTGGCGCGCATCGTGTACTTCGACTACGACAGCTACACGGTCAAGCCCGAGTTCCAGTCGATCATCGACGGCCACGCCCGCTTCTTGAAGAGCGCGCCGCAGCGTCGCATCTCGATCGAAGGTCATACCGATGAGCGCGGTGGCCGTGAGTACAACCTGGCCCTCGGCCAGAAGCGCGCCGAAGCCGTTCGTCGTGCACTGACCCTGCTGGGCGTGAACGACGGCCAGATCGAAGCCGTGAGCTTTGGCAAGGAAAAGCCGGCCGTCCAGGGTGGCGGCGAAGAGGCGTGGGCACAGAACCGCCGCGCTGAAATCCGCTACACCCGGTGATGCCACGCGCCTTGCTGCGGGGCGCGGCGCTGGCTGCCGCCCTGCTTTGCGTCTCGATGGGATCGCAGGCCGCGTTGTTCGAGGATGACGAGGCCCGCAAGGCCATCCTCGACCTGCGCCAGCGTGTCGAGGCCATGCGCCAGCAGACCGACCAACGGCTGACCGACGAAAACGGCCAGTTGCGCCGCAGCCTGCTCGACCTGCAGAACCAGATCGAGCAGATGCGTGGCGACCTGGCGCGCATGACGGGCCAGAACGAGCAGCTCACGCGCACGCTGAGCGAAATGCAGTCGCGCCAGACCACCATCGACGACAAGCTCAAGCAGAACGAGCCGTCCAAGGTGACGGTCGACGGCCGCGAGTTCAACGCCGATCCCAAGGAAAAGGCCGACTTCGAGGCTGCGCTCGGCATCTTCCGTGCCGGCCAGTTCGCGCAGTCGCAAACCGCCTTCGCCGAATTCGTCAAGCGCTACCCGCAAAGCGGCTACAACGCCTCGGCGCTGTTCTGGCTCGGCAATGCGCAGTACGCCACGCGCAACTACAACGAGGCCATCGCGAACTTCCGCTCCATGCTCTCGCTCGCGCCCGATCACGCCAAGGCCCCCGAGGCCGTGCTGTCGATCGCGAACTGCCAGATCGAGTTGAAGGACACGCGCTCGGCACGCCGCACGCTGGAAGACCTGGCCAAGGCCTATCCGCAGTCCGAAGCCGCACAGGCAGGCCGCGAGCGTCTCTCGCGCCTGCGCTAGTGCCGGCGGAGCATTCCGCTTGAGCGCCACCCTTCCAGCAGCGTTCACACCGGTCGCCGCGGATGTCGTCACCGACACCGCGGCGCCTGACTTTGCGCGCCGCTTCGGCGGCCTCGAGCGGCTCTACGGCGTGGCCGGCGCCGCGCGCATCCGCAACGCCCATGTGCTGGTCGCCGGCATCGGCGGCGTGGGCTCATGGGCGGTCGAGGCCCTGGCACGCAGCGGGGTGAGGCGGCTGACGCTGGTCGATCTTGATCATGTGTCGGAGTCGAACATCAACCGGCAGATCCACGCGCTCGAGGCGACCGTGGGGCAGGCCAAGGTCGAGGCCATGCGCGACCGCATCGCGCAGATCAATCCCGATTGCAAGGTGCTCGCGCTCGACGAGTTCGTGGAGCCCGGCAACTGGACCGCATTGCTCGATGCCGCACAAACCGCTAATGGTCCGGCCACTGCCGTCATCGATGCCTGCGACCAGGTGAAAGCCAAGCTGACCATGGCCGCGTGGGCACGCGCATCGCGCGCGGCGTTCATCACGGTGGGTGCGGCGGGCGGAAAGCGGCAGGCGCACAAGGTCGACATCGACGATCTTTCGCTCGTCACGCACGACCCGCTGCTCGCCCAGCTTCGCCAGCGCCTGCGCAAGGAGCACGGCGCACCGCGCGAAGGCAAGAAGATCGGTGTGACCTGCGTCTTCAGCCGCGAAAGCGTCGCGCCGCCCGATGCATCCTGCGCGATCGAAGAAGGCGACGGTTCGCTCAACTGCCATGGCTATGGCTCCGTGGTCAGTGTCACGGCCACCTTCGGACAATGTGCGGCAGGTTGGGTTCTCGACAAAATCGCGAGCAACGCCACGCTATAATCTTTGGCTTTGCCGGATTCAACGTCGGCAAGAAGCAAAAAATGGTTCCGGGACGTTAGCTCAGTTGGTAGAGCAGCGGACTTTTAATCCGTTGGTCACTGGTTCGAATCCAGTACGTCCTACCACCGAACCTCGCTGAATACGAAAAGCCCGCTGTCGAACAGACAGCGGGCTTTTTTTCGTTCCACGCCTTGCGCAATTCCAGGAATCAGAGCGGCGCCATCGGCTGCCGCGCAGAGCGTCGCAGCTCCTGCATCAGCGCACGAGCCTCCACACCAGGCTGCCAGCCCTCGCGAAACACGAAATAGCTCGTGGCCGGCGCCAGGTCGCGCGGGCGATAGACCTGCAGCTGGTAAGACTGCGACTGGTGCTCCACCAGCCTGCGCGGCACCACCGCCATGCCCATGCCGGCCGCGGCGCAGCCCAGCACCGCGCCGTAGGTGCTGAACGACAGCACGCGGGCGCAGGCAATGCGACGCGATTCGAGCCAACGCAGCGCCATCGTGCGGTAGGGGCAGCCTTCGCGAAACGCGAGCAGCGTCGGCGCGTAGACGGGCGCCTGCGCCAGCAATTCCGCCGGGTCTTCCTGCGCGACCACCACGAGCGGCTCGTCGAAGCCTGCCTCGTAGACGAGGCCTGCACGCTCGTTGACGCGCGCAGTCACGGCAAGGTCGAGGCGGTGCTGCAGCAGCATCTGCGACAAGGCCGGCTCGGCCTCGACTTCCAGCTGGAGCTCCAGTGCGGGGAACGCCTGGCGCAGGCTGCCCAGCGCGTGGGGCAGGTGCATGGCGGCCGTGCTTTCCATGGTGCCCAGGCGCAGGCGCTGCACCACGGGCAATTCGGCCCGCGCATTGGCGGCGGCCTCGTCGATCAGTTCGAGGATGCGCGCCGCGTAAGGCAGGTAGCGCTCGCCGGCTTCGCTCAGCTGCAGCCGCTTGCCCTGGCGGTTGAACAGCGGCACGCCCAAACGCTGCTCCAGTTGCTTGAGCCGCGTCGTCACGTTGGACTGCGCACAGCCGAGCACGTTGGCCGCCTTCAGTGCGCCGCCTTCGTCCACCACTGCCTTGAAGGTTTCGAGCAATACACGGTCCATGGGCGGTCCTTTCGAGGAAAGAAGCTGAAAGTTATAAATCTGATTATCAGATAAGGAATGTTAAATAGATTCGTTTTTGAGATAAAAAATCGCCCATAGCCTCGCGTCCAGCGTCAGCACACCACCCGTCGCTGCCCGCCGCGACGCGCATTGCCGCGCGCCTGTAGTGCCTGTAGCCCCACTCAAGGAGTTTTCATGTCAGACCATGGTTCGAGCGCCGAAGTGAGCATCACCGCCAGCGAGGCCGAGCAGATCCGTCAGGTGCTCGCAGGCCTCGACTACGACCCGGCGGGGAGTTCGGCGTACATCGGCGAGCTGCGCCGGCGCGTCTATTCCGGGTTTCCGGAGCGCCTCGTGCGGTTGCTGGAGGTCATCAAGTCGTCCAACAGCGCCGCCTATGCCTACCTGGTGGTCGACAACCTGCCGATCGACACCGGCGTGCGCGGCAGCCCGCAGTTCGGCGAAACCGGCCGCGAGTTCAAGGACGGCGTGCTCAGCGAGAACCTGCTGGCGGCGCTCGGCGCGGCCATCGGCGAACCGTATTCGATCTCGCACGAAGGGCTGGAGCTGGTCAACAACCTCACGCCCCACAAGCACACCCGCCACGAGTACACGGGCCTCGGCTCCGAGGTGGAGTTGGACTTCCACATCGAGAACGCCGCCCAGGCCTTCATGCCCGAGGGCGACACCTCGCCGCTCGCGTTGCTGCTGCTCGGCCTGCGCGGCGCGCCCGAGGGCCAGGGCAAAGGGCCGCTCACGCGCGTGGCCGATGCGCGGCTTGCGCTCGCGCGCCTGAGCGACGAAGACCTGGAGGCGCTCTACGGCCGCCACTTCATCATCCGCGTGCCGTACCGCTGGCGCGGCGCCACGCCCACGCCGCGCGACAACACCGACCTGAGCCCGGTGCTCTCGGGCCCGCTCGAATTGCCGCGCGTCACCGTCGCGTTCTATCCCGACATGGTGCTGCCGGTGAACCAGCGCGCCAAGGCCGCGTTGGAAAACTTCCACCGCGAGGTGAGGGCGGTCTCCGAGGCCATCGACATCAAGCCGGGCCGGCTGGTCTTCATCAACAACCGCTTCGCACTGCATTCGCGCGACAGCTTCGTGCCCAGCTTCGATGCCAACGAGCGCGCCTACCGCTGGGTGCAGCGCATCATGGTCACGACCAACCTGTGGAACTTCCGCTCGTTCGGCAAGCGCCACGAGCGGGTGTTCGATCCATTCCTGCTGCCGCGTGCGAGCGAGCCGGTGCGTGCGCGCAGTGAAGAGGCCCGTCAGCCCGTGTTGAGCGAATGAGCACGGCCGGCAGCACCACACTGGCCGAACTCGCGCCTGCACCGCGGCGCAGCGCAGGCATCGGCTGGACCCTGGCCGCCACGAGCTTCGGCTTCATCGTGGTGCAGCTGGACGTGACCATCGTCAACGTCGCGATGCCGCAGATCGGCAAGGACCTGGGCGCCGGCGTGACCGGCCTGCAGTGGATCGTCGATGCCTACACGCTGGCTTTCGCGGCACTGCTGCTCACGGCCGGCTCCTTCGCCGACCGCTTCGGAAGCCGGCGCGTCTTCAGCCTCGGCCTGGTGCTGTTCGGGCTGGCCTCGCTGGCGTGCGCGGTCGCGCCGTCCATCGGCGTGCTGATCGCGGCGCGCGCGGCGCAGGGCATCGGCGCTGCTTTGATCCTGCCCACCTCGCTCTCGCTGCTCTCGCACGCCTGCGCCGGCGACGCGACGGCGCGCACCCACGCCATCGGCTGGTGGAGCGCCATCGGCGGCGTGGTGAGTGCCGCGGGCCCGGTGGTCGGCGGCGTGCTCACGAGCGGCCTCGGGTGGCGCTCGATCTTTTTCGTGAACTTGCCGATCTGCGCCGTCGGCCTGTGGGCCACCCGCCGCTATGTCGCCGAGACCGTGCGCGTGGCGGCCAAGCGGGTGGACATCGCCGGACAGGTGCTGGCCATCTTCGCGCTCTTCTTTCTCACGCATTCGGTGATCGAGGCCGGCGTGCTGGGCTGGACCACGGGGTCCGTGCTGGCGGGCTTTGCCATTGCGGCCGTGGTCATCGCCGCATTCGTGTTCACCGAATCGCGCGTGGCGGCGCCGATGATTCCGCTCGGGCTGTTCCGCAACAAGGCCTTCTCGGCGTCGGTCGTGCTGGGCGTGGTCATGAACGTCACCTTCTACGGAATGATCTTCGTGCTGAGCCTGTACTTCCAGAACGCCAAGGGCTACACGCCGACCCAGACCGGCTTTGCCTTGCTGCCCTTCGTGGTGATCATGGTGGCGAACCTTGCGAGCGGGCGGCTGGCCAAGCGCTATTCACCGCGCGTGCCGGTGATCGCGGGCTTCCTGCTGTTGGCCCTGAGTTCAGCGCTGCTGCACGGCATCGACGAGACCACGCCGTACCTGCGCATCCTCCCCAGCCTCTTGCTGATGGCCATTGGCGCGGGCATCGCCACGCCGGCGCTGATCTCGCGCACGCTGGCGAGCGTGGATCCCGAGCGCTCGGCGACCGCCTCGGCGATCCTCGGCGCGGCGCGCCAGGTCGGCAGCGCCATCGGCATCGCGCTGTTCGGCGCGCTGGTGGCGGGGTTGCCGGCGCAACTGGCGGCAGGGGCTTCGTTCTCGTTCGACCTGTCGACGGCGTTCCGGCTCGCGGGCGTGCTGCTCGCGGTGCTGTGCCTGTGAGCTTTTCTTTCTCCGGGGGATTTCTTGAATGACACGACTCATCGTGATCGGCGCGCGCTCGACCGGCACCAGCCTCGCGCTGGTGCGTGCCGCACTCGACCGCCAACTGGACGTGACCGTGATCAGCGGCCCGAACGATTCGCTGCAGGGCGTGTTCGCGCCAGAGGTCGAGCTCGTCAACCTGCAGACGGATGCCGAAGTCGTCGTGGCATGGCTGCAGCGCCATTACCCCGACCCCGAGCGGCGGCTGCGGGTCACGACCGCCAACGACGTCTATGCACGCCTCGCCGCGCAGGTGGCCGAAACGCTGGAACTGCCCGGGCCGGACGCGGCGAGCGTGGCGCGCTCCGTCTCCAAGGCGTATCAGAAGTCGCTGCTCGCCACGCATGACTTGCCGACCTCGCGCTTCGTCGTCGGTGCGTTGACCGATCTGCCGGCGCTGTGGGGCAAGCTGCCGTTGGTGCGCTTTCCGGTGGTGGTCAAGCCGTCGGAAGGCTCGGCAAGCCACGGCGTGAAACTCTGCCGCGACTTCGATCAGGCGAACCAGCACCTCGAAGCGCTGGCCGGCGAGCTGCGCGCGAACCTGCGCACCGGCCTCACCGACTGCGTGATCGTCGAGGAGTACCTCGAGGGCGCCGAATACTGCGTCGAGTATTTCGACGGCCGCTATGTCGGCGCCCTGCGCAAGTTCAAGCGCCACGGCGAGGGTTTTCTCGAGCGCGGCTACACCTCCGAACTCGATCTGGACGACCGCGCGCTCAGGCGCCTGATCGACGCCGGCACGCAGGCCGTCGAGCGCGCCGGGCTGACCTGGGGTCCGGTGCACCTGGACTGCATCGTGCGCGAGGGCGCTCCATACGTCATCGAGCTCAACCCCCGCATCGCCGGCAGCTTCATCTGCGACATCGTGCGCGACGGCTACGGCTTCCGCATGGTCGAGCGCCTGCTCGACAAGCTGCAGGGCCGCCCGGTCGTCGTGCCGGAGTTCTTCGCGCCCAGTGCCTACGCGCGGGTCGAATTCCTGCTCGACAGCGATCCGTTGCCCTGGGACTTCTCCAAGCCGGGCGAACTGAAGAACGGCGATCTCCACATCAGCTACGGCCCGCAGCGCGCGGCCGACCGCGAGCGGCGTGCGTACCTCTATGTGCGCCGCACCTTCCAACCCACCGAACCGACCGAACCCACCGCGGAAAAACGCCATGAAGAAGCAATTGCTTGACACCGTTGCCATCGTCGACGGCATCTCGACCAGCGCGCACCTCGCGCCCGCGTTTCGCGCCTACGGCGTGAAGTGCGTGCATGTGCTGAGCAGCGAATCGTTCCCCGAGCGCCTGCGTCCCCAGATCAACCCCGCGGACTACGTTCGCAGCATCGTGCACCGCGGTGACGTGCAAGAGACCGCCGACGCCTTGCGCGACCTGGGCATCAGCGTGGTGCTGCCGGGCGTGGACAGCGGCGTCGAGCTGGCGTCCCTGCTGGCCGATGCGCTGCAGGCGCCGTTTCGCAACCCCGTGGAACTCACGGCCGCGCGCCGCGACAAGTTCGAGCAGATCCAGACGCTGCAGCGCGCTGGCGTGCGCACGCCCCAGCAATTCCAGTCGCGCTCGTCGGAGGAGATCGTCGAGTGGGCGAGGGCGCATGCGCGCCTGCCCGTGGTCATCAAGCCCACGCGCAGCGCGGGTGTGAAGGGCGTGAAGATCTGCCGCACGCTCGCGCAGGTGGAAGAAGCGGCGCGCAACGTGCAGGCGATCAAGTCCTGGTACGACGAGGTGCAGGACGAGATCCTGGTGCAGTCGTACAGCGAAGGGCAGGAGTACATCGTCGATGCCGTGTCATTCGAGGGGCAGCACAAGATCGTGAGCCTCTGGGCCGTCGAGCGCGACCGCAGCCATTCGCCGAGGCTGGAGAAGATGCTCGTGGTCGACCACACCGAGCCGCGTTTTCGCGAGGTGATCGCCTATGCCGCAGAGGTGCTCGACGCCGTGGGCCTGCACTACGGGCCCTCGCACCTGGAACTGATCGTGACCGAAGAGGGACCGACCATCGTCGAGCTGAACTCACGCCTGCACGGCAGTCTGGACCCGCGCCTGACCACGGCCGTGTCGGGTGAGAACCAGGTCTCGGTCACCGTCGAGGCCTTCGTCAACCCGACGCGCTTCAAGCAGACGCTCGGCGATCAACCGCGCTTCGAAGGCTTCTGCGGCCACATCCTGCTGGTGTCGCCCAAGGCCGGCGTGCTCAGCCGCGACTTCGTGTGGGACTCGATCGAACAACTGCCGTCCTGCGTCAGCGTGAAGCGCTGGGTGAAAACGGGCGACCGCCTGAACGTCACCACCGACCTGCTCACCGCGCTCGGCATGGTCGGCCTGTTCGATGCGAAGTTCGACCGGCTGCTGGCCGACTGCGAGTCGATCCGCCAGATCGAGCACAGCTTCTTCTCGGATCCTGAGGCGCTTGCTGCTTGAGCTTGCTGCCACCGAGCCAGTCTTGTCCCCTCTCCCGCTTGCGGGAGAGGGTTAGGGTGAGGGTTGCGGCCTTCACACCCGTGCGCCTTTTCCATCGCCCAATGCCCTCACCCCAGCCCTCTCCCGCAAGCGGGAGAGGGAGAGGGAGAGGGAGCAAGACCGGACCGACTCCTAGACGTTCACCAGCGCCGCATCGACCCGCCGCGCCCGGTGATCGACGTAGTACCCGCCGAACTCCGTGTACCGCAGCACCAGCCGCGCACAGGCCGCACACCGGAACACGTCGCAGCGATTGAATGGAAAGTGCGCGACCGAGATCGGCGCATCCGTCGAGTCGTAGCGCGTGCCGCGCGGATGGAATTCTTCAAAAGTCGGCTCGTCGATGTCGTCGGCGCGCAGCGTGCCCAGGCGCTCCATCAGGTCGGCGGGCCAGCGGTCTTCGGTGAAGCTTTCCCACGCGGCGGCCCTGTGCGGCCAGCTCCCGCAGGTGGGTGATGCCGATTCCTCGGCGGCTTCGGCGAGCTGCTTGAGCTCGTGGGCATTCAACGGCATCGTATTTTGCGAAAGAGAACAGGTCAGCGAATATAGACGTCCGCGAAGTTCGCCTCCACGCCATCGCCCGTCAGCGAATGGTCGTGCACCCGCCGGTTGTAGATGGTGAAGTAGGTGGGCGAGAGCAGGTTCAGGTCCGGCACCTCGATGCCGACGATGCGCTGGAACTCCTTGAAGAGCGTCACCCGCCGGGCCGGGTCGATCTCGACGGTCGCGTCTTCCAGCAGCTTGTCGACCACCGGGTTGTCGTAGAAGGTGCCGTTCGAGAAGGGCACGCCCTGGCGGATGTTCTTCGACCAGTACAGGCGCTGTGAGCCCACCGTGGGGTCGAAGAGGTTGCTTGTGCCGTTGATGGCCAGGTCGTAGCTCTGTTCTGTGTAGATGCGCTTCACGTACTGCGAGAAATCGGTGGCGCGAATCTCCACCTTGATGCCGATGCGGCCCAGCGCCTGCTTCACGTAGTCGGCCAGCCGCTTGTGCAGGTCGCTCGGGTTGAAGTCCAGCGCCAGCGTGAAGCGCGTGCCCTCGGCGCCGCGCGGAAAGCCCGCTTCATCGAGCAGCCGTTCGGCGGTCTTCGGCGCGAAGGGGTAGGGCGTGGGGCGCGTGTCGTGAAACTCCTTGAGCCCCGGCGCAATGGGCGAATACGAGATCACTCCGTACCCGTAGAACACGTTGTCCCGCACCACCTCGCGGCTGATGGCGTGCGCGATCGCCTGGCGCACCTTCAGTTCCTTCAACTGCGGCTGGCGCAGGTTGAATTCCAGCCGCGTCACGTTGTACGAGTAGGCGTTGCCCTTGGTCTCGAAGCCCAGCTTCGGGTTGGCCTTCAGCCGCTCGATGTCGCCGGGCGACACGGGAGTGCGGTGGCCGATGTCCACCTCGCCGGTCTCGAAGGCGATGGAGCGCGAGGCCGCGTCGGGAATGATCTTCACGATCAGCCGGTCGATGTAGGGCTTGGGCTTGTCCCAGTAGTCGGGGTTGCGCTCGTACACGATGTGGCTGCCGCGCACCCATTCCTTGAACCTGAACGGGCCCGTTCCGATGGGCGCCGCGCCGTTGGGGTTGCGCAGCACGTCGCCGCTCTCGTAGAGATGCTTCGGCACGATGGGCGCCTCGGATGCGACGAAGGCCTTCAGCAGGTAGGGCGCGGGCCGCGAGAGCTCCAGCACCGCCGTGTACGGGTCGGGCGTCTTCACGCGCTCCACTGGCGCGAAGGTGCTGCGGCCGCGCGGGTGGTGTTCCTTCAGCAGCAGGATCGAATGCGCCACGTCGACCGAAGTGAAGTCGCGCCCGTCGTGCCACTTCACGCCGCGGCGCAGCGTGAAGGTGTAGGTCTTGCCGTCGGGGCTCACCTGCCAGGCCGTGGCCAGCTGGGGCAGTGGCTTCAGGTCCTGGTCGTACTTCAGCAGGCCCTCGGTGACCTTGGCGCTCACGGCCAGCGTGGAGGAGTGCGAATGCGCAATCGACACCAGCGTGGGCGGCTCGTTCATCAGCACCAGCGTGACGGTGCCGCCCGAAGGGGGCGCCGCCTGGAGCGTGTGCAGGTTCACGAGCAACGCGAAGGCGGCCAGCGCCTTCGCGACAGTGGAGGTAGAGCGCATCTGTGGGGTTCCGTAGGGCGAGCCGCAATCTAGGGGCGCCCGCGGCCCGGTCCAACGAAGCAAACCGGATATCCGTAGAAGAAAAGCTTCCTTCGCCGTGGGCGCCCGCCCGCATACGCTGCGAGCCCATCGACTGCCTTCACGACCCGTTCTTCATCCTTTCCCTATGAACCTGCGCAGCGCAAGCCGCACGCTGGCACGCACCGCGTGGCAGGCCGTGCCCACCGTCATCGGCGTGATCCTCCTGAACTTCGTGCTGATGCAGTGGATACCGGGTGACGCCGCCGACGTGGTGGCCGCCGAATCCGGCTCGGCCACCACCGAGAGCATGGCCCAGTTGCGCCGCCACTTCGGGCTCGACCTGCCCGTGCTGCACCAGTTGGCCGCCTACCTCAACAACCTGGCGCACTTCAGCCTCGGCACCTCGCCGCGCTACAACATGCCGGTGGTCTCGCTGATCGGCGCGCGGCTGGGCAACACGCTGCTGCTGATGGTCACGGCGCTGGCCTTCGCGCTCGCCATCGGCATCGCGGTGGGCACGGTCATGGCCATCCGCGTGGGGCGCTGGCAGGACCGCACGCTCTCTGTGCTGGCACTGCTGCTGTATTCCACGCCGGGTTTCTGGCTCGGCCTCATGGCCATCGTGCTGTTCTCGGTGCACCTGGGCTGGCTGCCCACCGGCGGCAGCGAGAGCATCGGCGCGGGCTACACCGGCTGGACGCATGTGGTCGATGTGGCGCGGCACCTGGTGCTGCCCGCGCTGGCCATGTCGGGCTTCTACATCGCGATCTTCTCGCGGCTCACGCGCGCCGCGATGCTCGAGGTGACGCGGCAGGACTTCGTGCGCACCGCCGAGGCCAAGGGCCTGCACCCGTGGACCATCAACCTGCGCCATGTGCTGCGCAACGCGCTGATTCCGGTCACCACCGTCGCGGGCATGCATTTCGGCACGCTGCTGGGCGGCGCGGTGGTGGTCGAGACCGTGTTCAGCTGGCCCGGTCTCGGGCGCCTGGCCTTCGATTCGGTGGCGGGCCGCGACTACACCGTGCTGTTGGGCGTGCTGCTGATGTCGTCGCTGCTGGTCATCGTGGCCAACATGCTGGTCGATCTGCTGCATGCCTGGCTCGATCCGCGTATCCAGGTGCGCTGAGTTCTCTCCGATTCCCAATTGCCATCTCCGATGTCCACACCGTTCCCACTCGATACCGCGATTGCGCACCCGCCCGCACCGGCACCCGTCGTTGCACGCCGCGCGAAGGCACCGGCCGTCAAAGCCGCCGTAGACGTCAAGCCGCTCTCCAGCCGTCACGCCGCGCTGCGCGCGTTCCTGCGCAACCCGGCTGCTGTGGCGGGTGTGGTGCTGCTGGTCTTCATGCTCGTCCTCGCGCTGTTCGCTCCGCTGCTCTACCCGGGCGATCCGCTCGACATGGTGGCGCCGCCGTTGCTGTGGCCGGGGCAGGACGCGGCCTATCCGCTGGGCAGCGATTCCCTCGGCCGCGACGTGATCGCAGGCATTGCGCACGGCGCACGCGTCTCGCTCGCGGTCGGCGTGGTGGCCGCCACATTGAGCCTGCTGATCGGCGTGCTCATGGGCGCCACAGCCGGCTACTTCGGTGGGCGCATCGACGACGTGCTGGTGCGCATCACCGAGCTGTTCCAGACCATGCCGTCATTCCTGTTCGTGATCGTGGTGGTCGCGATCGGCCAGCCCTCGGTGCCGGTGATCGTGTTCGCCATTGGCCTCGCGTCGTGGCCGGTGATCGCCCGGCTGGTGCGCGCCGAATTCCGCGCGCTGCGCGAAACCGAGTTCGTGCTGGCCGCGCGCAGCCAGGGTTTCGGCCATGCGCGGATCATCTTCCAGGAGATTCTTCCCAATGCGCTGCCGCCGGTGATCGTGACGACCTCTGTGCTGGTGGCGAGCGCCATCCTCATCGAATCGGCGCTGTCCTTCCTCGGCATGGGCGACCCGAATGCGGTGTCGTGGGGCAGCATGATCGGGCAGGGGCGCGAGCTGCTGCGCACCGCGTGGTTTCTCACGGCGCTGCCGGGCGCGGCCATCGTGCTCACGGTGCTGGCGCTCAACCTCGTGGGCGATGGCCTGAACGACGCGTTCAACCCCCGCCTGAGGGGCCGCTGAGATGACACTCGAACAGGTCACGACCACGCCGCCGCTGCTCGAGGTGCGCGGCCTCGATGTCTTCTTCCACGGATCGAACGGCCCCATCCAGGCCGTTCGCGGCCTCGACCTCACGCTGCAGCGCGGCGAAACGCTGGCGCTGGTCGGCGAATCGGGCTGCGGCAAGTCGACCACCGCGCTCGCGCTGCTGCGCCTCCTGGCGCCCGGCACCGCGCTGCGCGGCAGCATCCGCTTCGACGGGCGCGACATCCTCGCGCTCTCGCCGGCGGCCCTGCGCGAAGTGCGCGGCCGCGAGATCGCGATGATCTTCCAGGAGCCGATGACCTCGCTGAACCCGGTGCACACCATCGGCTCGCAGATCGGGGAAACGCTGCGCCGGCACGAGAAGCTGTCGGCCGTCGCCGCCCGCAAGCGCGCGATCGAACTGCTCGACCTGGTGCGCATTGCCGAGCCGCACCGGCGCATCGACGACCATCCGCACAACCTGTCGGGCGGCCAGCGCCAACGCGTGATGATCGCGATGGCCGTGGCCTGCAAGCCGCGTCTGCTGGTGGCTGACGAGCCGACCACCGCGCTCGACGTGACCATCCAGGCGCAGATCCTTGAACTGCTGGACGGCCTGCGCCGCGAGCTCGACATGGCGCTGCTGCTCATCACGCACGACCTCGGGCTGGTCGCCCAATGGGCCGACCGCGTGGCCGTGATGTACGGCGGTGAGAAGGTGGAGGAGGCCTCCACCTCGAAGCTCTTTGCCGCCCCTTCGCACGCTTACACCAAGGGCCTGCTGGGCGCCTCGCTGCATGCCGGCAGCGCTTTGCACTACGCCGATGCGCGCCTGCCCGAGATACAGACGCGGCTCGACCCCGCGACCGGCGTGCGCGACTTCGCACTGCACGTGCCCCAGCCTTCATCGACAGTGCGCGCCTTGCCCGTGCGCACCGCGGCCGCCGGCGAGCCGCTGCTGTCGGTGCAGGACCTGCGCACCGATTACCCAACGCGCGGCGGCGGCGTGCTGCACGCGGTGGATGGCGTCTCCTTCGACATCCGCGCCGGCGAGACCGTCGGCCTCGTGGGCGAATCGGGCTGCGGCAAATCGACGCTCTCGCGCACGCTGCTGCGCCTCGTGAACCCGGCCGCGGGCCGCATCGTGTTCGACGGCACCGACATCGCGCCGCTCTCCGAGAAGGCGCTCAAGCCCTGGCGGCGGCGCGTGCAGATGGTGTTCCAGGACCCGTATGCTTCGCTCAACCCGCGGCGCAGCGTGTTCGACATTCTCGAATCGGTGCTCAAGGTGCATGGCGTGTCCGAGCGCGAGGAGCGGCGCAACCGCATCGCGGCGATCCTGGAGCGCGTGGGCCTTCCGGGCGATGCGGCACGGCGCTTTCCCAACGAGTTTTCCGGCGGGCAGCGCCAGCGCATCGGCATTGCGCGGGCGCTGGTGGTGCGGCCTTCGCTCGTGGTGCTCGACGAGCCCGTGTCGGCGCTCGACGTGTCGGTGCAGGCGCAGATCCTGAACCTGCTGGTGGAGCTGAAGGAAGACTTCGGGCTCTCGTACCTGTTCATCTCGCACGACCTCTCGGTGGTGCGCTACATCGCCGACCGGGTGATGGTGATGAACAAGGGGCAGATCGTGGAGACCGGCAGCCACCGCGACATCTGGGAGCGGCCGCAGGACCCGTACACGCGCAGCCTGATCGCGGCGGTGCCGGGGGTGGAGCAGCGCAGGGCGGCTTGAGCTGAATCGCCGTCAATCCCACAACCGCTCGGGCTGAGCCTGTCGAAGCCTCGCGCGGCACTTCGACAGGCTCAGTGCGATCGGCTGGCTATCGAGTGCGGGACTTCATCGATCGACAGCCGCCCGGGTGTTATGCCTCGGCCGCCAGGTCCGTCTCGTACCCAGGCGGCGCGATGAAGCCACCGTAGACCTCTTCCAGCAGCGCCGCAAAGGCAATGGTCGTGCGGTCCTCGAGGTACGGGCCCACGGCCTGCGCGCTCACCGGCAGCCCGTCGTCATCGAGCCCGACCGGGAAGCTGGTCGCCGGCAAGCCCGGCAGCACAGGCAGACCCGCCCAATGGAACAGATCGAGAAAGCGCACCTCGCGCGTGCCGTCCTCGAACCCGACGGGATAGGTGCGCGCGTCCTTCGGCTCGCTGTGGTTGTGGCGAAAGGCCGGCAGCGGTGCGACCGGCGTCACCACCACGTCGAAGGTTTCGAAGAGGCGCTCCCACTGGTGGCGCAGCGAGACACGGATCTCGTTGTCCTTGAGCCAGTCGCTGTGGCGCAGCGTGGGCGCGCGCAGCCATGCGGCATCGGCGCTGTGGTCGTCGGGCGCCAGCGTTTCGAGCCGCTTCTGCGCTGCCTTGCTCAATGCGGGCGGCGTGGCCAGCGACGAGCCCAGCAGGCTGCGGTAGACGCGGTGCGACTGCGCGAGATCGGGCAGCAGCCCGGCCGGCAGCTCCGAAGGCCGCGTCACCTTCACGCCCTGCGTGCGCAGGCGTTCCACCACGCGCTCGACCACCAGCGCCTCGTGCAGGCTGCGCGCGCTGCCAGGCCACTGGTCAATCACCAGCACGCGGAAGTCCTTGAGGTTCGCGTGCCGTGCCGGGGGCAGCGTGGCCTTCCATGCCTTGGCAGCCAAGGGTTCGAGGTTGAGCAGCAGGTCGAGCGCCAGTTCGAGATCGGACGCGGTGCGCGCCAGCGGCCCCGCCACGCTCAGGTCGCGGTCGGCCAGCCGGCCGGACGGCACGCTGGTGCCGCGCATCGCGACGAGGCCTGCGGTCGGCTTGTGCCCATACACACCATTGAAATGCGCGGGAATGCGGATCGAGCCGCCGATGTCGGTGCCCAGCTCCAGTGCCACATAGCCCGCCGCCAGCGCCGCGGCCGAACCGCCCGAGGAGCCGCCCGGCGTGCGCGCGAGGTCCCACGGGTTGTTGCTCACGCCGTAGATGAGGTTGTAGCTCTGCAGGTCGGCCAGAGCGAGCGGCACGTTGCTCTTGCCCACGATCACCGCGCCCGCGCCGCGAAGGGCAGCCACGGCCACCGAATCCTGCGCCGCCACGTTGTTCGCGAAGTCGGGGTTGCCGCTGCTCGTGACAAAGCCGGCCACGTCGAACGATTCCTTCACCGTGATCGGCACGCCCAGCAGCGGCCGGCGCTCGCCGCGCGCCAATGCGGCGTCGGCCTCGCGGGCCGCGGCACGGGCGCCTTCGTCGTTGCGCGCGACCACGGCGTTGATGTCGTTGTCGAAGCGGTTGATGCGCTCCAGCACATGCTCGAGCAGATCGACGGCCGACACGCGGCCAGCGGCCAGCGCCTCGGCCTGCGCGCGTGCGCTCGCGAAGGTCAGCGAATCGAGAAGGGGTCGATGCAGGTCCTGTGTGGTCATGGGGGCTTTCGGGCGGTCACTTCTTCGGTTCGATCCACGCGTCCGCCAGGTCGCCGGACATGAGGTCGATGCTGTTGTTGAAGTTGTGCAGGCGCGCGCTGTGCACCACGATCGATGGCACGGCGACGATGGGCAGCACCGGCAGCTCGCGGCCCACGATCTGCTGGATCTGCTTGAACTGCGCGGCGCGCTTGCCCGCATCGACCTCGACGGCCGCCTGGCGGAACAGATCGTCCACCTGCGGGTTGTCGTAGTGCGCGGCGTTCACCCAGATCAGCGGGTTGCGCACGCCGTCGCCCCAGTAGATGCGCTGCACGCCCACCGTCGGATCGAACAGGCGGCCAAGGCCATTGATGTTGATGTCGAAGTCGCGCGTGGTGTAGACGCGCTTGAGGAAGGTGGGCAGGTCGCCATCGACGATCTCGACCTTGATGCTCACCCGCGCGAGCGCCGAGCGCAGGTAGTCGGCCGTGCGCTTGAACTCCGCGCCGGGGATGTAGCTCAGCCGCAGTGCAAAGCGCTGGCCGTTGGCCTGCTTCGGCTGGCCCGCTTCGTCCAGCAGCCTGTTGGCGGCGGCCACGTCGAAGCTGTCGCGGAAGGTGCTGTCGTCGTAGTAGTCGGAGAGCACGCGCGGGATCGGCGAATTCACCACCTCCACGCGCTTGTAGTAGATGGTGTTGCGGATGAAGTTGCGGTCGATGGCCTGCGCGATGGCGTGGCGCACCTTGGGGTTCGCGAGCACCGGGTTCTCGACGTTGAATTCGAGGAACGAGGCGTTGTTGAGGAAGCCGTCGTAGCCGTCGTCCACCTTGAGCTTGGGGTTCGCCGACAGGCGTTCGAGGTCGGCCAGGCTCACGCCTTGTGCAACGTCCACCTCGCCGGTCTCGATGGCGGTGGAGATCGCGGCCGGGTCGCGCACGAACTTCACGATCACGCGGTCGATGTGCGGCGTGCCCGTGCGCCAGTAACTGGGGTTCTTGCGCAGCACCAGGTGGCTGCCGCGCACCCATTGCTCGAAGATGAAGGGGCCGGTGCCCACGGGGGCCGAGATGTTTGCGCTGCCCAGTGGATCGCCGTCGGCGTAGCGGTGCGCCGGCACGATCGGCAGCTCGGCCGACGACAGCGACTTCAGAAGGAAGGGCGCGGGCTTGGCCAGCACGATCACCGCGGTGAGCGGATCGGGCGCATCCACGCGCTCCACGTTCGCCAGCGTGATGCGGCCGCGCGGGCCCTGCTTCTTCTGGGTCAGCACCGCGTAGCGCACGTCCTCGGCGGTGAAGTCGCGGCCGTCGTGGAACTTCACGCCGGGGCGCAGCTTGAAGGTGTATTTCAGGCCGTCGGCGCTCACCTGCCACGAGGTGGCCAGCAGCGGCTGCGGGTTGAACTTCGCGTCGTAGCGCAGCAGGCCTTCGGTGACCTTGGCGCTGATGTTGCGGTTGTCGGTCTTGGTGTCGAGGAACGACACCAGCGAGGTGGGCTCCTGCGACACCGCATAGGTCAGCGTGCCGCCGTTCACCGGCGTTGGCGCTTTGGTTTGTGCGACGGCCGTGAAGGGCAGCGCGGCGAGCGCCAGATGAAGCAGCCGTTGGCTGAACTTGAGTTTGTCGAGCAAGGAAGAAAGCATGGAGTGGGTCACCGTGTCCGCAAGAGGCGCAAAAGGGCAGACGATGGTCTTGGAAAACCGGCGCAGGACTTAGCATTTTTTCGATTTTGGAAATGCAATTCGAGGGAGGGCATCCAGGTGCGGCATCGAACAGCGCTTCGAGCGTCGCAGCACGATCCGATGCACGAGAAAACGAAAGTGAAAGCGCGAATTTCGTGCTTGGGACGCAACTGCTGCGCTCGCAGAATTCGAGCGGTATTTCTCCTGCTCACTTTTTTCCGGAGTCCACTGCATGACCATTCCCAACACAGATCGCCTGGTTCCGCCCGCACTCTCGGTGCTGCGCATCGTCTCGGCCTACCTGCTGATCCAGCACGGATCGGCCAAGCTCTTCGGCGTTCCGCACGTGGCCTTCTTCGACAACCTGCAGATCGTTTCGCTGCTCGGGGTCGCGGGCATCCTCGAATTCTTCGGCGGCATCCTGTTGCTGGTCGGCCTGTTCACGCGGCCGGTGGCCTTCGTGCTCTCGGGGTTGCTGGCGTTCGCGTATTTCCTCGGGCACGCGTCCAAGGGCTTTGCGCTCATCCCCTTCCTGAACCAGGGCGAGGCCGCGGTGCTGTTCTCGTTCGTCTTCCTGTACATCGCGGCGGCCGGAGCCGGCCCGTGGAGCGTGGATGCATGGCGCAAGCGTCCGGCGAGCGTGCCTGCAGGCGCTGCTGCATAAGCGCAAGGAAGACGCTGGCGATGGTGAGCGTGTCGGCTTTCATTGCCATCAGTGATCGTGATCCTGATCGCGCTGGTGTCGGTGATCCAGTTCGGCGGCGAGTGGCTGGCGCGCAAGGTCGATCACCGGCGTTGACGGTATGGACCCATGCGGGGGCGATACATGCAAACCGCATATCCAAGCGCGAAAACCGGGTTTCCCTGATGCCCGGTCACAGGCAAGACTCGAAGGCTCTCCGACCACCTTGTCTGCATCCGGATGCCCGGCCTTTCCAACACCCCGAAACCCCTTCGCCTCGGCTTCTTCAGCCGCCTGCTCGACAACACCTCCGCCGCCGAGCGCTACAGGCTCGTTGCCGCGCAGATCGCCCACGCCGAGGCCTTCGGCTTCGATTCGGCCTGGGTGGCGCAGCACCACTTTCATGAACACGAGGGCGGGCTGCCGTCGCCGTTCGTGTTCCTGGCCTATGTGGCCTCGCGCACGAAGCGCATTCGCCTGGGCACAGGCATCGTCACGTTGCCGCTGGAAAACGCGGTGCGCGTGGCCGAGGATGCGGTCGTGCTCGACCTGCTTTCGAACAGCCGTCTGGAAGTGGGCGTGGGCACGGGCGGCACGCCCGAATCGTTCGCGGCCTTCGGGCTGGACGGCAACGATCGCTCGGCCATCTTCGCGCGGCAACTCGCTGCGGTGCGTGCGGCGTGGGCCGGCGAACCGCTCGCGGGCGGCGACACGCTGTACCCCGCAGGCGCCCGACTGCTCGACCGCATCTGGCAGGCCACGTTCTCGGTGAGCGGCGGCACGCGTGCGGGGGAGGCGGGCGATGGGCTGATGCTCTCGCGCACACAGCCGCGACCGGAACACGCGACCGATGCGTCGCTCGCCGATCTGCAGAACCCGATCATCGATGCGTACCTGGCTGCATTGCCGGCCGGCCGCGCGCCGCGCATCGTGGGCTCGCGCAGCGTGTTCGTGGCGGAAACGCGCAAGGAGGCGCTGCGTCTTGCTGACATCGGCCTGCGCCGCTCGGCCGCCCGCTTCGCCGCTTCGGGGCAGGCCGGCCTCGCGGACCGCGCAGGCCCGGATGCCTCGCTCGAACAACTGATCGCCGCCTACGACGTGCACGTCGGTTCGCCCGACGACGTGATTGCCTCGCTGCGCGCCGACAGCACGCTCTCGCGCGTGACCGATCTCGTCTGCCAAGTCCACTCGGTCGATCCGCCGCACGAGGCGATCCTGCGCTCCATCGAACTGACCGCCACCGTCGTCGCGCCAGCCTTGGGCTGGGCGCGGGGTGAGGGCGTGTCGGACCTTCAATCGCTTGCACTTCTCTAGGCTGGACTTCATCCATGAACGCCACTGTTTCTTCTTCTGTGCCTGACGTCATCGACCGGCTCGCCGGTATCGCGCCGGGCAACCACCTCGACCAGATCCGCGCGCAACGCGAGCAGGCGCGCACGAACGCGCAGCAGAGTTATCTCTCGCTGTTCGCGCCGACGCCGCCCGTGGTCGGCAACTTCGAGATCGTGGACCGCTTCGCCGTCGCGGCGTTCGTTGCCGCGCTGCATGGGCAGCCCGATGTGGCGCGTTTCTATGCCGACGCGCTGGCCGGGCAGGGCGCGCGCGCCGGGGTGGCCGAGGCCATCGCCATCGAAACGCAGCGAGGTGCCGCAGAAGGGCCTTACGGGCGCTATCCCGCCGGCCCGCTCAGCGCCGAAGACGTGCCCGGGCCTTCGTATGCGGTGGGCGCTGCACAGCGCCCGGTGCTCGGCGAGCGGCTTTCGGCCGGCCTCGCGCATGCCCACCTGCTGGTCTTTCACCCGCGCGATGCAAGCCCGGGCGCGCTGCAGTCGCTGCTCGATGCCGGATGGACGAGCACCGAGGTCGTGACGCTGTCGCAGCTCGTGGCGTTCCTCGCCTTTCAGATCCGCGTCGTCATCGGCCTCAAGGCGCTGGCGCAACGTCCCGTCACCCTTGTCGATTGATCGATCCGAGGAGCCGCACCATGACCACTGAATCCACGCTGACCCATCCCCACAACGCGCACCCGACCGTCTTCACGCAGGCACAGCTCGAATGGTTGCCCTGGCTGGAGCCGCTGCCCGAGGCCGAGCTGACCGAGCGGCACTTTGCCGGCCTGGTGGACGCATCGCGCGCCAAGTCGCCGTACTTCCGCCTGCTGGCACGCGACCCCGACATCCTGGGCGCGCGCACCCGCACCGACAAGGACATCTTCTACAACCCCGAAGCCGGGCTGCCGCGCGCCGAGCGCGAGCTCTCGGCGGCTGCGGCCTCGCGCTACAACGGATGCATCTACTGCGCCTCGGTGCACGCGCGCTTCGCCTCGCATTTCTCGCAGCGCACGGAGGATGTGCAGCGTTTGCTCGACGAGGGCGTGAAGGCCGATCTGGGCGAGCGCTGGAATGCGATCGTCGCGGCCTCGGTCGCGCTGTCGGCCACGCCTTCGGCGTTCGGGCCGGAGCACATCGAGCAACTGCGCGCGCAGGGGCTGGACGATCTGGCGATTGCCGATGTGATCCATGGCGCGGCGTTCTTCAATTGGGCCAACCGGTTGATGCTGTCGCTGGGCGAGCCGCAGGAGAGCGCGGTCGACTGATACCAGGTTGCGTCCGAAACGATAGAACCGTTCGGGCTGAGCTTGGCCTGTCCTGAGCCTGTCGAAGGATCGAAGCGCCGCGCGAGGCTTCGACAAGCTCAGCCCGAACGGTTGGGGTAGATCGAACGCAATTCCGTATGAGTGCCGCGCGCATGCGGAAAACAGATATGCAAGCGCCGATCCATTGTTTGGTTCGCGGTGTGGCGCAGCTAACCTGCGACCCCCGCGCCTTCTCATGCTGATGAAGAGGGCGCACGCAAAAAACCTATCTCCTGAGGGAACCCCAACCATGTCGCTTTCCATCCGCCGCGCACTGTCCGTGCTGACGCTTTCGATCGCCGGTCTCGGCGCCACCGTGCATGCGCAAGAAGTTCTGCGCGTGGCCGCATCGCCGGTGCCGCACGCCGAGATCCTCGAATTCATCCGTCCGCAGTTGAAGGCGCAGGGCGTCGATCTGCAGGTCAAGGTGTTCAACGACTACGTGCAGCCCAACCTCGCTGTGAGCGACAAGCAACTGGACGCGAACTTCTTCCAGAACCGTCCGTACCTGGAGTCCTTCAACAAGGACCGCAAGACCGACATCGTGGAAGTGCCGGGCAGCGACGTGCACATCGAGCCCTTCGGCGCGTACTCGCAGAAGATCAAGAAGGCCTCCGAGCTGCGCGAGGGCGCCATCGTCGCGATCCCGAGCGATCCGTCGAACTCGGGCCGGGCGCTGGCGCTGCTGGCGCGCGAAGGGCTCATCAAGCTCAAGGACCCGAGCAACATCAAGTCGACCGCGCGCGACATCGTCGCCAACCCGAAGAAGCTGGTGATCCGCGAGCTCGAATCGGCGCAGCTGCCGCGCGCGCTGCCCGATGTGGACCTGGCACTCATCAACACCAACTACGCACTCGAAGCCAAGCTCGACCCGAGCAAGGACGCGCTCTTCATCGAAGACGGCCGCAAGTCCCCCTACGCCAACTTCATCGCCTCGCGCAAGGACAACGCGGCATCGCCCGCCGTCGTCAAGCTGGTCGCCGCACTGCACACGCCGGAGGTCCGCAAGTTCATCCAGGACAAGTACAAGGGCGCGGTGATCCCGGCCTTCTGAGCGAGCGACAAAGACATGACTCCCTGGACTCTCGCGCGGGGCGTTCCCCGCCGCGCGGCATCGGCCGTGGTCGCCGCATTCGCTCTTGTTGCACTCACCGCCGCGGCCCAGCCGCAGCGCGGCGGCTCGCTGAACTGGCTGATCAACCCGGTTCCTTCCTCGATCGTTCCGCTCACGACCACGGCCGGCGGCAACACCGAGATCGGCCCGAAGATCGTCGAGGGGCTGCTGACATACGACTACGAGCTCAAGCCCAAGCCGTTGCTGGCCACCGCGTGGTCGCAGAGCAAGGACGGCCTGCAATACACCTTCGAGCTGCGCAAGGGCGTGAAGTGGCATGACGGGAAGGACTTCACTTCCGCCGACGTGGCCTTCTCGATCCTCACGCTCAAGCAGGTGCATCCGCGCGGGCGCGGCACCTTTGCCAACGTGGTGGAGGTGAAGACGCCGGACCCGTACACCGCGGTCATCGTGCTGAGCAAGCCGTCGCCGTTCCTGTTGACGGCGTTGGCCGCGACCGAATCGCCCATCGTGCCCAGGCACCTGTACGAAGGCACCGACATCGCGGCCAACAAGTACAACAGCGCGCCGGTGGGCACCGGGCCCTTCGTGTTCAAGGAGTGGGTGCAGGGCAGCCACATCATCCTGGAGCGCAACCCGAACTACTGGGACAAGCCCAAGCCTTATCTCGACCGCGTGGTGGTGCGCTTCGTCCTCGACGCGGCGGCACGCGCGGCTGCGCTGGAGTCGGGCGCGGCCGATCTTGCGAGCAGCGGCATTCCGCTGTCGGACGTGGAGCGATTCAAGAAGCTGCCCGGCATCGAGATCGACGCGCGCATCTCGCCCTACCTGGGCAGCCACCAGCAGATCTACTTCAACCTCGACACGCCCGTGCTGCAGAAGCTCGAAGTGAGAAGGGCGATTGCGCAGGCCATCGACGTCAACGCGTTTGCGAAGACGGTGTGGTACGGCTACGGCACGCTGTCGGCATCGCCCATCGGCAAGGGCATCTCGCGCTATCACGACGCGAGCATCCAGCCGTATCCGTTCAATCCGAAGGCGGCCGAGGCGGCGCTGGACGCGGCCGGGTTTAAGCGCGGAGCAGCGGGTGCAGGCGGCGCGCGCCTGAAGCTGCGCCTGCTCTACAACCCTTTCCAGGAACGGCGCGCGGCGGACTTCGTGCGCCAGTCGCTCGGGCGCATCGGCATCGATGCGGTGATCGAGAGCTACGACTTCGCGACCTACGTGAACAAGGCCTACACCGAGCGGGCCTTCGACATCACGCTGGAAAGCCTCACGAACCTGTTCGACCCGACGGTGGGCGTGCAGCGGGTGTTCTGGTCGAAGAACTTCAAGGTCGGGCTGCCGTTTTCCAATGCGGCGCACTACGTGAACCCGGAAGTCGACCGACTGCTGGAAGCTGCGGCGGTCGAGGTGGACGAGGGCAAGCGGCGTCAGCTCTTCATCGACTTCCAGCAGATCGTGCATCGTGACATTCCGTCGATCGAGCTGGGAGCAAACCCGGCGATCACGGTGGTGGCGAAGAAGGTGCGCGACTACGCGCCGACGGGCGAGCACATTCGCGGGAGCTTCGCGGACTTGTACTTCCAGCAGCCCCAGCCCTGAGGCCGTTTGCTGGTGCGAGGGCGAGCGTGCGCCTTCGGCCTACGCGAATGTCCGCCGCTGGCTGAGCGCCCGCGGCGGGCGGGCAGGCGAGGCTTGTTCGCAAGATCAATCAGAGAGGAAAGGCTTTCCCATGCGCGCCAACAACGACACCCGGCTCTCGGGCCCGATTGCAGAAGAACTGACGCCGCTGGAGATTTCTCAGGGCATCCTCGAAGGAGAAGAGAACCCGAGTGCCCTGCGGGCGGTCACCCCGCTGGAGAGGGCGGCTTCGGGCGAGGGGAATGGCGGTGAGCCACCGCGTTCGCGGATCGGGCGCTTCCTTTTGAACCCCTTGGTGCTGGGAGGCGCGGCCGCGACGGGCGTCGGCCTGATCCTGGCGCTCGCGTATGCGAAGAAGACGCCGCGCTCGGAATTGCGAGCGCACTTGCGAACGCTGGGCTCGTTCCGGTTCTGATGTTCTGAGCTTTGCTCCGGCGCAATCAGGCGCCGTTTTCTTTTTTCGTCGATGAACGAATCTGCTGCACGCAACGCCCCGTATTGAAGGCAGCCGTCGCGCATTTCGCGACGTGCTCGTCACACAACAGGAGCACCTTCATGCAGAGCAGCAAACTTCATCGCCTCGCCGCCGTCAGCCTCGCCATCGCGCTTTCAGCCGGGGCCTATTCGGCGATGGCGGCCAGTGTCATGGTCGGTGGCGCACCGATGCTCCCCACCAAGGACATCATCGATAACGCGGTCAACTCCAAGGACCACACCACGCTGGTGGCCGCGGTCAAGGCAGCGGGCCTCGTCGACACGCTCAAGGGCCCGGGTCCGTTCACCGTGTTCGCGCCGACCAATGCGGCCTTCGCGAAGCTGCCGGCCGGCACCGTCGACACGCTGCTCAAGCCCGAGAGCAAGGATGCGCTCACGGGCGTGCTGACCTACCACGTGGTGTCGGGCAAGCTCGATGCGGCCGAACTCAAGAAGGAGATCAAGGCCGGCAAGGGTTCCGCCGAACTGAAGACCGTCGCCGGCGGCACGCTCATTGCCAAGAGCAAGGGCGGCAAGATCACGCTCACCGACGAGAAGGGCGGCACCGCCACCGTCACGATCCCGAACGTCTATCAGTCGAACGGCGTGATCCATGTGGTCGACAAGGTGCTGCTGCCCAAGTAAGGCCAAGCCGTATCCGCCCCCTGTCTTCTTCCAGCGAACACCGCGGAACTGGCTTCGCCAGGCCGCAGGTGTTGCCCCCGGTAGGGGGTTGGCGAAGCGACACGAAGTGCGCGTAGCCTGGGGGCGAGCAAAAAAAAGCCCGCACGAGGCGGGCTGGAAGGTGACCTGCTGGAGGAGGGAGGATCAGAGAGGATGCAGGCCACGGGAGAGACCCAACTATGCGTTCTGAAACTGAAAGCAACCTGACCTCGCGGCAGCGCTTGCGCCATTGCGCGGCGGAAAAATAAAATCGGCCGCATGGTTTTCTACGATCCCGACTACGCTCCGGACGCGTTCGAAGTCCGTGTTTCCGAACTGCTGGTGGCCACGCCCGATGGCGCCGACGATCTCATCGACGTGTCGGTGACGGAGGTTCTGCGCATGGTGCTCGATCACCTGCAGATGGACGTCGTCTTTGTCTCGGAGTTCTGCGATGGCCGGCGGGTGTTCCGTCGCGTCGAGACGAAACCCGAGGCGAGGGTGATCGAGCCTGAGCAATCGTCGCCTCTGGAGGAATCGTTCTGCCAGCGAGTGATCGATGGCCGCCTGCCGCGGCTCGTGCACAACGTCGCCACGCTGCCGAACTTCGATGAGCTTCCGCCCACGGATTTTTCGATTGGCGCCCACCTGAGCACCCCCATCGTGCTCGACGATGGCCGCATCTACGGCACGCTCTGCTGCTTCAGCTTTGCGCCCAACGAGCAGTTGGCGCAGCGCGACCTGAAGAAGCTCGAAATTTCGGCCCAGCTTGCCGCGAAGAAGATCAACCTGCGTCGCGCGCGCGATGCGGAGAAGGCCATGGCGAAGTGGGCGCTGGAACCCCATGTGCCGCCGCCGCGATTGCGTTGATTCGCGCCGTTGATCAGTCCTCGTCTTCCCACTTGCCGATGACGGTGCCGAGCACGACGAAAGCGGTGCGGATCGGCTCGTGCTTCGGGTTGAGCGGCAACAGCCAGCGCGGGCCGTCCTGCTCCTTGAATTCCTTGAAGGTGAGCTTGCCGCCCTCCGTGACCAGGGCAATGACGCGCTCGCCGTCGGCGGGCATCTTGAGGTTGGTGTCGACGAAGATGATCGAGCCTTCGGGATAGCTCTTCAGCTCGCCGCTCGCCGCGGCCATGCTGTCGCCTTCCACCCGCAGCGCGTAGGTCTTCTCGGGGCTGTGGTGCGCGATGCAGGGAATCCAGCGGTCGGCTGTGTGCTTGCCCGCGATGTCCCAGTTGGCGGCCTGCGACCAGGAAATGAGCGGCACCGTGTCGGGCGTTCCGGGCGCGAAGTGCGGCAGTTCCGGCGGCACGCGCACGACCCGGTAGATGGCCGCAGGCTCGTTGGCCTGGTGCTGCGCCCTGCGGATCTGGATGGGGTCCCACGGCGCCGGGCCGTCGCCGGTGTCCAGCCAGTTGGGATCGGCGCGGTAGACGCGCGCCAGGGCGAGCAGGCTCATGGTGCGGGTGGTGTCCCCGCGCTCGATCTTCGAAATGCTTGCCTGTTTCACGCCCGAGGCCGCTTCGGCCTCCTTCTGGGTCATGTTGGCGTATTCGCGTGCCGCCTTTGCACGTTTGGCAATAGTCTCCATGGACGGAGATTTAAGCTCAAATGAATATTATAAGTAGAATGGAAAATATAAAAATGGGAGTTTTCAATGAAGCCACGCGAGTTGGTGCAGGCGCTGCGGGCCATGGGCCTCACGCAAAAGCAGATCCAGGAACGCACCGGGATCCCACAACCCACGGTCAGCAAGATCGGCCTCGGACGGGTGCGCGACGTCATGTCGCGCCACTACGTGGCACTGCTGACCGCCTACGAACACCAGGTGAAGGTGCAAGCCGCCGAGATGGCGTCGGCGCCGACTTCGTTTCACTGGCCCCGCGTCAACGACTGAGGCGGTGCGCCGTCCTGTGTCGTCGGGCCTTGGGCTCGACTGCGCACTGTGCGCGCTGTTGGCGCTGCTGTCCACGGCTGCGCTGTTCTACGGGGTCCTGAAAGGCGCCCCTGCGGTGATCGGCATGGCGGCGTTCGGCCTGTCGGGTGCGGCCTGGACCGCGTGCGTGCTGCTCGACGGCGCTAGGCGCCAACGGGCACGTGCTGTGCGGGAGGCGCTAGACCGAGTGTGGCGCTGACGCGCACGCAGTCCTTGATGTGCTGCTCGCCAAGGGCGCGCAGCGCCGCATAGCCGAGCGCGGCCGACACGATCTGCCCCGCGATTGGCACGTACTTGGTGGCCTGCTTGGCCGTCAGGCGCACGCCGGCGTGTTTGGCGAGCTTGATCAGCAGGTCGCGCGTGACGAGCCGGCCGACCAGGAGCGCGCCCACGGTGGTGGCCGCCTTTTGGATGCGCTCGCGCTGGTGCGGTGCGAGCTTTTCGACCTGGGTGACCGAGAGCCCGAACTCGGCGCTGATCTGCGGCACCAGCCGCGAGAGCAGGGCCGCATCGGCGGCCCAGTCGATGCCGGGCAGCGGAATCGCGCTGGCCGCCGCCGCCATCAGGGCCTTGCGGCCGATCAGCTTCCGGCTGCGGTGGATGGCCGCGATGAGTTTTTCGTCACCATGGGCCAGTTCGATCGCGGACGGCATGCGGCGTGTCTCCTTGGTGGGACCCCGATGGGGTCGGATGAGGTCAGGCTGCCAGGGCCTCCAGCTGGTCCGAGAGGGCCAGCCAGCGCTCTTCCAGCTTGGCGATTTCTTCGTTCAGGGCCTTCAGCCGCTTGCCTGCGTCGGCGAGCTCGGCTGGCGCGATGGGCTCGCCCAGGCGGGCTTCCAGCGCAGCCCGTTCGACGCCGGCCGCAGCCAAGCGTTCATCGATCTGGGCAATTTCGCGCTTGATCGGCTTGGCCTGGTCGCTGCGTTGCTGGCGCTCCTGTGCGCTGGGCTTGGCCGCAGTGGCTGCCGCCGCGGCCGCGGCCATCGCGCTTTCGGCCTCGCGCACCGCGATCTTGGCCTCTTCGCGCAGGCGCTTGGCTTCGTCCAGCAGGTAGCGCTGGTAGTCGTCCAGGTCGCCGTCGAAGTCGGCGACGACGCCGCGGCCCACGAGCCAGAACTCGTCGCACACCGAGCGCAGCAGCGCACGGTCGTGGCTCACCAGCATCAGCGTGCCTTCGAACTCGTTGAGCGCCACGGCCAGGGCCTCGCGGGTGGCCAGGTCCAGGTGGTTGGTGGGCTCGTCCAGCAGCAGGAGGTTGGGGCGCTGCCAGACCATCATCGCGAGCACGAGGCGGGCCTTTTCGCCGCCGCTCATGGTGCCCACAGGCTGCTTGACCATGTCGCCGCTGAAATTGAAGCTGCCCAGGAACCCGCGCAGCGCCTGCTCGCCGGTGCTTTCCTTGACGGCGCTGCCCAGTTCGCGGGCCATGCGCACCATGTGCTCCAGCGGGTTGTCCTGCGGGCGCAGCACGTCGAGTTCCTGCTGCGCGAAGTAGCCGATGTTCAGGCCCTTGCCCTCGGTGACTTCGCCGGCCAGCGCGCCCATTTCGCGCGCGATGGTCTTCACCAGCGTCGACTTGCCCTGGCCGTTGGCGCCCAGGATGCCGATGCGCTGGCCCGCCAGCACCGAGCGGCTCACGCCGCGCAGGATGGTCTTGGGCGCTTCGTCTTCGATCTCGTAGCCGAAGCTCGCATTGGCGATCGACAGCATCGGGTTGGGAATGTTGCCCGGCTCCTTGAATTCGAAGGTGAAGTCGGCTTCGGCCAGCAGCGGTGCGACCCGCTCCATGCGCTCCAGCGCCTTGACCCGGCTCTGCGCCTGCTTGGCCTTGCTGGCCTTGGCCTTGAAGCGGTCGATGAACTTCTGCAGGTGGGCGATCTTGTCCTGCTGCTTGGAGAACGCGACCTGCTGCTGCTCCATCTGCAGCGCGCGCATGTCCTCGAACTTGCTGTAGTTGCCGCCGTAGCGCGTGAGCTGGGCGTTGGCGATGTGCAGGGTGACGTCGGTCACGGCATCGAGGAACTCGCGGTCGTGGCTGATGACGATCATGGTGCCGGCGTATTTCTGCAGCCAGGCTTCGAGCCAGACGAGCGCGTCCAGGTCCAAGTGGTTGGTGGGTTCGTCGAGCAGCAGCAGGTCGCTCGGGCACATCAGCGCGCGGGCGAGCTGAAGGCGCATGCGCCAGCCGCCCGAGAAGCTGTTGACGGGGCCGTCGAGCTCGTGCGACTTGAAACCCAGGCCCAGGATCAGCGCCTGCGCGCGCGGCACGGCGTCGTGCTCGCCGGCATCAGCCAGGTCGGTGTAGGCGTGGGCCAGTTCCATGCCGATGTCGGCATCGTCGGGGTTCTCGGCGTAGGCGGCCTCGATGGCGGCCAGGGTGGTGCGCAGCTCGGTCAGGCGGGTGTCGCCGCCCACCACGAAGTCGGTGGCCGACTCCTCGGTTTCGGGCATGTCCTGCGCCACCTGGGCCATGCGCCACTGCTTGGGCACGTAGAAGTCGCCGCCGTCTTCGTGCAGCGAGCCGTTGAAGAGCGCGAACAGCGTGGACTTGCCCGCGCCGTTGCGCCCGACGAGGCCGACCTTTTCACCGGGGTTGATGGTGACGGTGGCGCCGTCGAGCAGTTTCTTGGCGCTGCGGCGAAGAATGACGTTTTTGAGAGTAATCATGAAATAGGAACCGTAGGGGCGATTATCCCGTCCGGCCCGGGGCGTCCTGGCGCGAAGGGGCAAAAGAGGGGCATCACCCGATGAAGGGGGACCGCAGCCAACGCTGCGACAAATCGGCGGAAAGGGGCTTGGGCGGGTGCAGCTAACGCGCGCCGGCGCCGGCCAGCAGGGCGGCCCGGGTCACGAGCAGGACCTGGTCCTCGCCCGCCGAGGTTTCGAGCCACACCACCTCCAGCTGCGGGAATGCCGCTTCGAAGTAGTCGCGCTCGTTGCCGATTTCCAGCACCAGCACCGCCTGTTCACTCATGCGGGAAGGCGCGTCGGCGAACAGTTGGCGGATGAAGTCCATGCCGTCGTCGCCACCGGCCAGCGCCAGTTCGGGCTCGGCCCGGTATTCGGCGGGCAGGGCGGCCATGCTGGCGCTGTTCACATAGGGCGGGTTGCAGAGCACCAGGTCATACGGTCCGGGCAGGTTGGCCATGCCGTCGGATTCGACCAGCTTCACGCGCGCATCGAGTTCGTGCCGGGTGACATTGATGGCCGCAACCTCGAGCGCCTCGACGGAGAGGTCGGCGGCGTCCACCGTCACGTCCGGGTACGTCAGCGCCGCGAGCACGGCCAGGCTGCCGTTGCCGGTGCACAGGTCGAGCACGCGCTTGGTGTGTTCGCCGAGCCAATAGTCGATGCTGCCGTCGGCGATCAGTTCGGCGATGAAGCTGCGCGGCACGATGGCGCGCTCGTCCACGTAGAAGGGCACGCCTTGCAGCCAGGCTTCCTTGGTGAGGTAGGCGGCCGGCTTGCGGGTGGCGATGCGTTCGTCGAGCAGCGCCGCGACCTTGCCGGCATCGGCCGGCGAGACGGCCGTGTCGGCCACGGCATCGATGTCGTCCAGCGGCAGCTTCAGGCGCCACAGCACAAGCCACGCAGCTTCGTCGAAGGCATTCGCCGTGCCGTGCCCGAAGGCGACGCCGGCTTCTTCCAGTCGCTTGGCGCCGGCCTCGATGAGTTCGATGACGGTACTCATCGAGCGAGCGAGGCTTCAAGCCTGTCGAGCGTGCGCTTATAGATGTTCTTCAGCGTCTCGATCTCGGCCACGTCGATGTGCTCGTCGATCTTGTGGATGCTGGCGTTGACCGGGCCGAGTTCGACCACCTGCTTGCAGATCTTCGCGATGAAGCGCGCATCGCTCGTGCCGCCGCTGGTCGAGAGCTCGGTCGCGATGCCGGTTTCGTCGGCAATGGCCGCCTGCACCGAGGTGACGAGTTCGCCGGGCGTGGTCAGGAAGGGCAGGCCGCCGACCGTCCAGGCGAGCGTGTAGTCGACGCCATGTGCATCGAGCACCGCATGCACGCGCTGCTGCAGCGATTCGGGCGTCGACTCGGTCGAGAAGCGGAAGTTGAAATCGATCACCGCATTGCCCGGGATCACGTTGCTCGCGCCGGTGCCCGAATGGAAATTGCTGATCTGCCAGCTGGTCGGCTGGAAATAATCGTTGCCCGCATCCCATCCGCCGGCCGTGTTGAGGGCCACCAGGTCGGCCAGCGCGGGCGCCACCGAATGCACCGGGTTCTTCGCCAGGTGCGGATAGGCGATGTGCCCCTGCACGCCCTTGACCGTGAGCTTGCCGCTCATCGTGCCGCGGCGGCCGTTCTTGATCATGTCGCCGCAGCGCTCCACGGCCGTGGGCTCGCCGACGATGCAGTAATCGATGACCTCGCCGCGCGCGACCAGCGCGTTGCAGACGATGACGGTGCCGTCGACGCCCGGGCCTTCTTCATCGCTCGTGAGCAGCAGGGCCAGCGTGAGCTTGGGGTCGGGCGTGCCTTGCAGGAATTCTTCGATGGACACGACGAACGCCGCCACCGAGGTCTTCATGTCGCAGGCACCGCGACCGTACAGCTTGCCGTCGCGGTGCGTGGGCGTGAACGGGTGGCTGGTCCATTGTTCGACGGGGCCGGTGGGCACCACGTCGGTGTGGCCGGCGAACACCAGTGTCTTGCTGCAGGTCGCGTCGGTGGCGTTGGCCGGGCGGCGCACCGCCCAGAGGTTGGTCACACGGAAGTCGGCCGGCCCGCTCTCGATGGTTTCGAGCGCGAAGCCCAGTTGCGCCAGCCGTTCGCCGAGGATCTGTTGGCAGCCCGCGTCGTCAGGGGTGACCGAGGGGCGCGAGATGAGTTGTTCGGCGAGCTGGAGCGTGCGGGACATCGGGAAAAGGGTTCGTTCAGAACTTCACGTCGAGCGTGATGTCGGTAAAGGTCGGTTCGTCGACCTGGTCGGTGAGGTGGCGGTCGTCGACCTGTTGCTTGGGCGCAGCGCGGTTCTGCAGACGCCACAGCAGGTTGGTGGGCGAGTCGGAGTGGGCCAGGCCCTCTTCGCGCGTCACGCGCTCCTCGATGATGAGGCGGGCGATGTCTTCCTCGAAGGTCTGCGAGCCTTCGGCCATCGATTGCTGCATGGCCTCCTTCACGGCGGAGAAGTCGCCCTTTTCGATCAGGTCGGCCACGAGCGCGGTGTTCAGCATGACTTCGAGCGCCGGCACGCGCGCGCCGGCCGGCGTGCGCAACAGGCGCTGCGACACGATGGCGCGCAGCGCCCCGCCCAGGTCGCCCAGCAGCGTGGCGCGCACTTCCACCGGGAAGAAGCTCAGGATGCGGTTCAGCGCGCGGTAGCTGTTGTTGGCGTGCAGCGTGGCCACGCAGAGGTGCCCTGACTGCGCGTAGGCGATGGCGGCCGTCATGGTCTCGCGGTCGCGGATTTCGCCGATCTGGATCACGTCGGGTGCCTGGCGCAGCGCGTTCTTGAGCGCGATGTGCAGCGAGGTGGTGTCGCTGCCCACGTCGCGCTGGTTCACCAGCGATTTCTTGTTGGTGTAGGTGAACTCGATCGGCTCTTCCACCGTGAGGATGTGGCCGCTGGCGTTCTCGTTGCGGTAGTCGAGCATCGAGGCCAGGGTGGTGGTCTTGCCCGCGCCGGTTGCGCCGACCATCAGGATCAGCCCGCGCTTGTCCATGATCAGCGTCTTCAGGATGTCGGGCAGGTTCAGGTCGGCAAAGCTCGGAATGACCGAGGCGATGTGCCGCACCACCACCGCATAGGTGCCGCGCTGGCGCATGGCGCTGATGCGGTAGTTGCCGGCGCCTTCGAGGGCGACGGCCATGTTCAGTTCGCCCGTGTTCTCCAGCTCCTGGATGCGGGCTTCGGGCACCACCTCGGACAGCAGCGCGAGCGGCGCCGTCGCGGGCAGGACCTGCGCATTGATCGGCACGCAGACGCCGTTGATGCGGATCATCACCGGGGAGTGAGCCGAGAGGTAGATGTCGGAGGCCTTGCGCTCGGCCATCAAACGAAGAATTCGCTCCATCATGTTCATCGGTCTCTCTCCTCGGGTCTGTTGTTTTCTAACGGGACAAAAGCAGGGGGTGGGTCGATCGGTCGATCAGTCGCGCAGCAGGTCGTTCAGGCTGGTCTTGGAGCGCGTTTGCGCATCGACCGTCTTGACGATGATCGCGGCGTAGGTGCTGTAGTCCTGGCCCGACTTGGTCTTCTTGGGCAGGTTGCCGCTGATGACGACGCTGCCCGACGGCACGCGGCCGAAGAAGGTTTCGCCGGTGTCGCGGTTGAAGATCGGGGTGCTCTGGCCGATGTACACGCCCATGCCGAGCACCGAGTTTTCTTCGATCACCACGCCTTCGACCACTTCGGAGCGCGCGCCGATGAAGCAGTTGTCCTCGATGATGGTCGGGCCGGCCTGCAGCGGCTCGAGCACGCCGCCGATGCCGACGCCGCCCGACAGGTGCACGTTGGCGCCGATCTGCGCGCACGAACCCACGGTGGCCCAGGTGTCGACCATGGTGCCTTCGCCCACGTAGGCGCCGATGTTCACGTACGAGGGCATCAGGATCGCGCCCTTGGCGATGTAGCTGCCGCGGCGGGCCACGGCCGGCGGCACGATGCGCACGCCCGATTCCTTCAGCTCGCCGGCCGACAGGTGCGAGAACTTGGTCGGCACCTTGTCGTAGAAGCCGAGCGAGCCGGCCTGCATCTGTTCGTTGTCCTTCAGGCGGAACGACAGCAGCACGGCCTTCTTGATCCACTGGTGCACGGTCCACTTGCCGACGCTTTCGCGGGTGGCCACGCGCAGCTTGCCGTTGTTGAGCTCGGTGATCACGCTCTCGACGGCGTCGCGCACTTCGGCGGGAGCGGCGGAGGGCGAGATGTTGGCGCGGTCTTCCCACGCGGCGTCGATGATTTGTTGCAGTTGCTGGGTCATGGAGAAAGTCTCGGGTGAAAAATCGGGGCCAGGGGCCATGGGAGACGGTGTGTCAGAGCCGGCCGTCCTGCACGAAACGGACGATGCGTTCGGCGGCTTCCACACACTCGGCCGTTTCGGCCACCAGGGCCATGCGGATGCGGCCCCGGCCAGGGTTGGCGCTGTGCGTGGTGTTTCGCGCCAGATAGCTCCCCGGCAGAACCGTGACATTGTATTGAGCGTAGAGCGCGCGGGCGAAGGCTTCGTCGTCGCCAGCCCACACTTCGGGCACGCCGGCCCAGAGGTAGAAACTGGCGTCGGGCAGGCGCACGTCGAGCACCGGTTCGAGCAGCGGCGTGACGGCGGCGAACTTGGCGCGGTACTTGGCCCGGTTTTCGACCACATGGGCCTCGTCGCCCCAGGCCGCGATGCTGGCGGCCGCCACGATGCCGCTCATGGCGCTGCCGTGGTAGGTGCGGTAGAGCAGGAACTTCTTGATGAGGGCCGCGTCGCCCGCAACGAACCCGCTGCGCAGGCCCGGCACGTTGCTGCGCTTGGACAGCGAGGTGAGGGCGATCAGGTTCCTGAAGTCGGGCCGGCCCAGCTTGACCGACGCTTCGAGGCCGCTGAGCGGGGGCTCGTCGCGGAAGTAGATCTCGCTGTAGCACTCGTCGGCCGCGATCACGAAGCCGTGGCGGTCCGACAGGGCGAAGAGCTTCTGCCACTCGTCCAGCGGCATCACGGCGCCCGTCGGGTTGCCCGGCGAGCAGACGAACACGAGCTGGGTGCGGGCCCAGATGTCGTCGGGCACGCCGTCCCAGTCGACCGCGAAATTGCGCGACGCCACGCTCGGCACGTAGTACGGCTCGGCGCCCGAGAGCAGCGCGGCGCCTTCGTAGATTTGATAGAACGGATTGGGCGACAGCACCACCGGCTGCGGCGAAACGGTGGCATCGATCACCGTTTGCGCCAGCGAGAACAGCGCCTCGCGCGAGCCGTTGACCGGCAGCACCTGCGTGGCCGGATCGAGCGCGAGGCTGTAGCGGGTCTGGAGCCAGTCGGTGAAGGCGGTGCGCAGTTTCAGGTCGCCGGCGGTGGCGGGGTAGGCGGCCAGCGCGCCGAGGCTGGCGCGGAGGGCTTCCTTGATGAAGTCCGGCGTGGCGTGCTTGGGTTCGCCGATGCCGAGGCTGATGGGTGCGTATTCGGGAACGGGCGTGACGCCCGCGAACAGTTGCTTCAGCCGCTCGAAGGGGTACGGCTGCAACCTGGAAAGCAAGGGATTCATGCCCGGGATTATCGGCGACGGGCGCCGGCCGCCCCACGGGAAATGGCCGATTTCAGGTGCTGCCGCGGCGGTAGAAGGCCAGCGAACCCGCCAGCGCCAGCAGCATGCCGCCGCAGGCGCGGTCGATCCAGCGCGTGGCCGAGATCGTGAGAAGCCGGATCGCGCGGGCGCCGACGAAGGCGTAGCCCAGCATCACCACCATGTCCAGGCCCGCGAAGATCAGCGAAATGATCAGGTACTGCGGCGCCTGCGCGGCCGTCGGGTCGATGAACTGCGGCAGCAGCGCCGAGCAGAAGATGTAGCCCTTGGGGTTGGTTACCGCCACGAGAAACGACTTGAAGAAGATGCGCCGGCTTTCGTCCGCCGTGACCGTCGCGGCCGCATCTGCTATCGGCAACTGGAAGCCGCCCTTGGAGCGCAGCATGCGCAGCCCGAGCCAGGCCAGGTAGACCGCGCCGACCCACTTGAGCATCGAGAACCAGAACTCCGACGCCGCCAGCAGCGCGCCGAGCCCGAGCGCCACGGCGCCGACCAGCACGAAGTCCGACAGCACCGCGCCCAGCATGCCCGGCAGCGCCCGGCGCACGCCGTGGCGCGAGCCGTTGCTGAGCGCCAGCAGCACGGTGGGTCCGGGCGTGGCGATGGCGGCGAAGGCCACGATGGCGAACAGCAGGGCGGTGGCGAGCGTCATCGGGGTGTCTTTCTTCGAGTGCTGGCTAGATCTTCTTGACCAGGACCATGCTCTTGCGGTCCCAGTTGTACTTGCGCTTGCGGGCCTCGGGCAGCCAGTCGGGGTTGACCTGCTGGAAGCCGCGCTTGAGGAACCAGTGCATCGTGCGCGTGGTGAGCACGAAAATGCTTTCCAGGCCCATGGACTTGGCGCGGTGCTCGATGCGCTTGAGGATGCGTTCGCCGTCGCCTTGCGACTGCGACAGCGGCGAGACGGTCAGCGCCGCCATCTCGGCCGTCTTCGCCTCGGGGTAGGGGTACAGCGCCGCGCAGCCGAAGATCACGCCGTCGTGCTCGATCACCGTGTAGTGGCCCACGTCGCGCTCGATCTCGGTGCGGTCGCGCTTGACCAGCGTGCCGTCGCGCTCGAAGGGCTCGATCAGCTGCAGGATGCCGCCGATGTCGTCCACGGTGGCTTCGCGCAGGCTTTCGAGCTTTTCGTCGATCACCATGGTGCCGACGCCGTCGTGCACGTAAATCTCCAGCAACAGCGAGCCGTCGAGCGCGAAGGGCAGGATGTGGTTGCGTTCCACGCCGCCCTTGCAGGCTTTCACGCAGTGCTGCAGGTAGAAGGCGGTGTCGGTGGGTTTCTGCGCGGGGGGGAGGGACGCGAGCAGCTTCTCGGCGGCGTCCAGCGGCAGTTCGGTGTCGATCGGGTTGTCTTCGCTCTCGGGCAGTTCGCTGTCGATGCGGATGCCGGGAATTTCTGTCAGGAAGATCAGCTTGTCGGCCTGGATCGAGATGGCGACGCTGGTGGCGACCTCTTCCATCGTCAGGTTGAAGGCCTCGCCGGTGGGCGAGAAGCCGAAGGGCGACATGAGCACCATCGCGCCGAAATCGAGCGTGCGGCGGATGCCTGACGCATCGACCTTGCGCACGAGGCCCGAATGCTTGAAGTCCACGCCGTCGACCACGCCCACGGGGCGCGCGGTGATGAAGTTGCCAGAAATCACCCGCACCGTCGAGCCGGCCATCGGCGTGTTCGGCAGGCCCTGGCTGAAGGCCGCCTCGATTTCGTAGCGCAGTTGGCCGGCGGCTTCCTGGGCCGAATCGAGCGCCACCGCATCGGTGATGCGGATGCCATGTGAGTACTTTGCCTCGTGGCCCTTGGCCGCCAGTTGCTCGTTGACCTGCGGACGGAAGCCGTGCACCAGCACGATCTTCACGCCCATGCTCTGGATCAGCGCCAGGTCTTGCGCGATGTTCTGCAGCTTGCCCGCCGCGATCGCCTCGCCAGCGAGGGCAACCACAAAGGTCTCTCCACGGAACTTGTGAATGTAGGGCGCGACCGAGCGGAACCAGGGCACGAAGGTGAAATTGAAGACGGTGGACATGGGGCGTAATTGTGCATTCTTGGAAGCGGTTTCGTACGGCTCAGGCCAACGCGCGCAACACGCGGGCCGCGGCGGCAGGCGGACCCGCGCCGCGGCCTTGGCCGGCCGCCGGCTGCAACACGTCCGCCTTGCGGGCGCGGAAGGTCGCGAGCAGCGCCGCGTAGGCGTCGGTCGACTCGCCCGCCGGGGTGGCGGGCAGGTCGAGCAGGGCGGTCAGCTCGGCCGGGGCGATGGAGCCTTCGCGCATGAGCGCGTCGACCACCGCCATCAGCGCGGCCGTGTGCGTTTCGAGCAGGGCGCAGGCGCGCGCATGCTCCTGCGCCAGCAGGGCCTCGATTTCCGGGTTGGTCGCCTCGACGTCGGTGTTCAGGTCGTCGTTGGCGTCGTTCGCGATGTCGGTGCGGCTCAGGCGCGAGCCGAAGGCGTAGTGGCGCACGTACTGCGCGGCGTTGGCCGTGGCCTGCATGAAATCCTGCGAGGCGCCCGAGGTGCAGGCCTGGTCGCCGAACACCATTTGTTCGGCGGCACGGCCCGCGAGGCTCACGCAGATGCGGTCGCGCAGGTTCTCCTTCGACCAGGTCTTGCGCTGCTCGTAGCTGTTGTAGCCCCCTTCGAACGAGGCCACGTTGATCTTGATCTCCTGCGGCGCGCGGCCGAAGAGCACGCCGTAGACCACGCCGTGGCCCGCCTCGTGCACCGCGAGCAGGGCGCGGAAGTCCTCGCTCGAACGCTGCTTGAGGCGGCTGAGTTCCAGCACCACCGGGAACTGGCGGCGTGCCTTGCGGTACTTCGCCACGATGCACGGCACGCTCGCGTCGAGCGAGAGCCACACCGGCTCGCCGCCATCACCGCCATTGGCGCCGCGCTCCAGCGCCCACAGCGCCGCGTTGACCAGCGTGGCGCTCAGGATCGCGTGGATCGACGAGAACAGCGGGCGCGTGCCCTGCGCCGGGAACACGGCGTTGGCGTAGATCTGCTCGTACACGCCGGCGTCGAGCACGAAGCGCACGCCGGAGCTTTCCTGGATCTCGCTCACGTAGCGGTCGCAGATCGACAGGATCAGTTGCACGTAGGTCGCGCGGTTGAACGACGGGTAGATCACGTGGTTATTGCCCAGGCGCGCGATCTGCTCGGGACGGAAGCGATTGGCCAGCGCCTTCTTCACGTCGATGACCGAGAGCTTCTTCGTCAGCGCGTGGAAGATGTCGGCATCGGTGTCGCAGTCCTCCACGCGCTGGGCGGTCTCGGCGTACATCTCGTCCAGGTTGCCCGAGACGAACACCAGGAGCTTGCTGTAGTCGGTTTCCCAGTTCTGCTGCGCATCGCGGAAGGCGCGCAGGCGCGCATGCACCTCGGCGGGCTTCCAGGCCATGATCTGCAGCAGGGTCTCGGGCAGCTTCAGGCAGCGCTTGACTTCGCGCGCCTCCCAGGGCGAGAGGTGCAGCTTGCGCTTCTTGAGCTTCTTCTTGTCGGCGGGGCCGTCGCGGTCCTGCTCGTACTCGGCGTAGGCGAGCGAGGATTCGATTTCACCGAGCATCGACAGCGCCGGCGGCAGGCGGCCGTCGGACAGCAGCGCCCACACGTCCTGGTAGCGCTCGACCTTGGCGTCGTGGCCGTTGCCGTCGACGGTGCGAAAGCGCTGGAACTCGTCGAGCACCAGCATGCCCGGCGTGCCCTCGACGATGCCCGATTCGGCCAGCATGGCCGAGATCGAGCCGCGGCTGCCGTGGCCCGAGCCGTGGCTGAAGCCGTCCATCTGCACTTCGATGAAGCGGTCGTAGAAGCCCAGGTGCTGCGCGAGCTTGCGCACCAGCTGCGTCTTGCCGGTGCCGGTCAGGCCCCAGAGGCAGACGATGACCGGACGGCTGATGAGCTGCGGCAGCACATACCAGGCGCGCAGCGATTCGATCACGCGATCGATGATGTCGTCGATGCCGAAGAGTTCTTCCTTCAGTGATCGGGCGACGGTCTGCAGGTGCTTCGTTCGCTCGGCGAGCTCGGCATGCAGTTCGGAATGGATGTCGGTGGACATGGAATGATTTCTTTGAATGAAACAGGTACGAAAAAGCGGCCACCCCCTCGCAATGAGGGAGCGGCAGGCAGACGCTGTGAAGGGACGGTTGCTGCGCTTCTGAGGCTGAAGCGCGCGACTCGAAAAAAGTGGCGCGGGCCTCAGGCCGGGCGGAGCAACCTGACCCGGCCATGCGTTGGGAGCGCATGGCGTGCGCAGCGGCTGCGCAAAGGGGTGAGGGCAAGGAAGGACATGGACGCGATCCTAGCGAGGCGTTGCGGTAGAGTAAAGATTATTTACACCCCACGTTGCACCGGCACGCCGCACTGTGGAAGCTGTGCAACAGCCGGTGCGCGCCGATAATCGACGGTTTGCCTGCCGCGCGCCGACGACGACTGCTTTCCCTTGACGACCACGACACCTTCCGCCCCCTTGCGCATCGAGTTCCCCGAATCGCTTCCCGTCTCCGGCAGGCGCGACGAAATCATGGCCGCCATCCAGGCGAACCAGGTCGTGATCGTCTGCGGCGAAACCGGTTCGGGCAAGACCACGCAGTTGCCCAAGATCGCGCTGGCACTCGGCCGCGGCAAGATCAACGCCGAGCCGGGCAAGGGCCGGCTCATCGGCCACACGCAGCCGCGGCGCATTGCCGCAAGCTCGGTGGCCAAGCGCATCGCCGAAGAGCTGAAGACGCCGCTGGGCGACGTGGTCGGCTTCAAGGTGCGCTTTCAGGATCGCCTCAGTCGCGACGCCTCGGTCAAGCTCATGACCGACGGCATCCTGCTCGCCGAGACGCAGACCGATCCGCTGCTCAAGGCCTACGACACGCTCATCATCGACGAGGCCCACGAGCGCTCGCTGAACATCGACTTCCTGCTCGGCTACCTGCGCGAGATCCTTCCGCGCCGCCCCGACCTGAAGGTGATCGTCACTTCGGCCACCATCGACGCCGATCGCTTCGCGCAGCACTTCGCATCGGCCAAGGGACCGGCCCCGATCATCTATGTGTCGGGCCGCACCTTCCCCGTCGAGCAGCGCTACCGCCCCTTCGAGGAGTCGCGCGAGCACGACATGAACGACGCGATCGCCGAGGGCGTCGACGAACTCTGGCGCGATCCGCACAACGCGGGCGACATCCTCGTCTTCCTGCCCGGCGAGCGCGAGATACGCGAGGCCGCCGACCACCTGCGCCGCCACCTGAGCCACCAGCCGCTGTTCCGCAATGCCGAGGTGCTGCCGCTGTTCGCACGGCTCTCGGGCCCCGAGCAGGACCGCATCTTCGACAGCCACACCGGCCGCCGCATCGTGCTCGCCACCAACGTGGCCGAAACCTCGCTCACGGTGCCGGGCACGCGCTACGTCATCGACACCGGCACGGCGCGCGTCAAGCGCTACAGCTTCCGCAGCAAGGTCGAGCAATTGCTGGTCGAGCCGATCAGCCAGGCCGCGGCCAACCAGCGCGCGGGCCGCTGTGGCCGCGTGGCGAACGGCATCTGCATCCGGCTTTACGACGAGAAGGATTTCCAAGGCCGCCCGCGCTTCACCGATCCGGAAATCCTGCGCTCCTCGCTCGCGGGCGTGATTCTGCGAATGAAGTCGCTGCGCCTGGGCGACGTGGCGCAGTTTCCGTTTCTCGAAGCGCCGTCGCCGCGCGCGATTGCCGACGGCTACCAGTTGCTCAACGAACTCGGCGCGGTCGACGACGCGAACGAGCTCACCGCCACCGGCGCCGAACTCGCCAAGCTCCCGCTCGACCCGCGCGTCGGCCGGATGATTCTCGAAGCCCGCACGCGCGGCGCGCTCGAAGAGGTGCTGGTCATCGCCTCGGCCCTGAGCGTGCAGGACGTGCGCGACCGGCCGATGGAAGCGCAGCAGCAGGCCGACCAGGCCCATTCGAAGTTCGACGACGAGAAGAGCGAGTTCAGCGGCTACCTGCGCCTGTGGAAATGGATCGCCGATGCGCGCGGCGGCCATGGCGACACGCACAAGCTGAGCAACCGCCAGTACGAGCAGCTGCTGCGCCAGAACTTCATCAACATCCGCCGTGTGCGCGAATGGCGCGACATCCACTCGCAGCTGCTCACCGTGGTCACCGAGCACAAGTGGCGCATCAACGCGGAGTCCGCCGGCTACGAACCGCTGCACCTGTCGATGCTCGCCGGCCTGCTGGGCAACGTCGGCTGGAAGCTCGAGGACGACGAGGCCTACCTCGGCGCGCGCGGCATCAAGTTCTACAAGCACCCCGGCGCCCACCTGAAGAAGAAGCCGGGCCGCTGGATCGTCGCGGCCGAACTGGTCGAGACCACGCGGCTCTTCGGCCGTGGCATCGCCAACATCGAGCCGCAGTGGCTCGAGCAGGTGGCGGGGCATCTGCTGAAGAAGCAACTGCTCGATCCGCACTGGGAGAAGAAGGGCGCACAGGTCTCGGCGCTGGAGCGCGCAACGCTCTACGGCCTCGTGGTGTACAGCGGGCGCCGGGTCGATTTCACCAAGGTCGACCCGGTCGCAGCGCGCGAGATCTTCATCCGCGAAGCGCTGGTCGCTGGCCAGTGGGAAAGCAAGTTCCCGTTCCTCACCGCCAACCGCAAGCTGGTGCGCGAGGTCGAAGGCCTGGAGCACAAGGCGCGCCGGCAGGACGTGCTGGTCGACGAGGAACTGATCTTCGCGTTCTACGACGCGCAGCTGCCCGCCGACGTGGCGAGCGGCATCACCTTCGAGAACTGGTATCGCCACGCCTCGCGGGAGCAGCCGCGTCTCCTGTACCTGACACGTGATGAATTGATGCGCCACCAGGCGGCTGGCATCACGACGCAATCGTTCCCGGCCACGCTGCGGCTCGGTGGCGTCGACTGTGCCGCGGCGTACCTGCACGAACCCGGCGACGCGAAAGACGGCCTCACGGTCAGCGTGCCGCTCTTCGTGCTCAACCAGGTGAGCGAGGAGCGCTGCGAATGGCTCGTGACCGGCATGCTCAAGGACAAGATCCAGGCCCTGATCAAGAGCCTGCCGCAGCGTCCGCGCTCGCGGCTGGTGCCGCTGCCTGAGTCGGCGACCAAGCTGGCCGAGGCGCTCTCAGTGCCTGAACTGTTCGGCAGCGGCTCGCTCACCGACGTGCTGCTCAAGCGCGTGCGCGACCTGACCAGCATCGACGTGAAGCGCGCCGACTTCAAGCTCGACATGCTGCCGCCGCACCTGTTCATGAACCTGCGCATCGTCGACGAGCACGGCCGTCAGCTGGGCATGGGGCGCAATCTGGGTGCGCTGAAGGCCGAGCTGGGTGCGCAGGCACGCGGGGCCTTCCAGGCGCTGGCGGGGCTCAACGTGAAGGCATCACCGGCGCCGAAGGCAACGGCGGCCGACGAGGGCAAGGCACCTGCGAAAAGTGCGGCGCCCGAAAAGGCCACGCCCGCGTTGCCCGCTGGCGAGCGCTACACGGCCTGGACCTTCGGCGAGTTGCCGGAGTTGATGGAAGTGCGGCGCGGATCGCAGTCGCTCATCGGCTTCCCTGCGCTGCGCGACGAAGGCGATGCGGTGACGATCGAGGTGTTCGACGAGCCCGCCGTGGCCGCCGCGAAGCACCGTGCCGGCCTGCGCCGCCTGTTCGCGCTGCAGCTGAAAGACGCACTCAAGTACCTCGAGAAGAACATCCCCGACCTGCAGAAGATGGCCGTGGCCTACATGCCGCTGGGCACCTCCGAGGAACTGCGCGCGCAGATCATCGACGTGGCCATCGACCGCGCCTTCCTGCAGGAGCCGCTGCCCACCGACGAATTCGCCTTCAAGCGCCGACTGGAAGAGGGGCGCGGGCGGCTCACGCTGATCGCGAACGAGGTGGCGCGTCTCGCGTCCACCATCCTCGTCGAGTACGCCGCTGCCGCGCGCAAGATCAAGGACACCAAGATCCAGCCCGAAGCGGTGCAGGACGCCGCGCAGCAGCTGCAGAAGCTCATCGGCAAGCGCTTCATCGCCGATTCGCCGTGGACACAGCTGCAGCACTTCGCGCGCTACCTGAAGGCCATCGTGCTGCGCCTGGACAAGCTGCGTGCAGACCCTGCGCGCGACACCTCCAAGCTGGCTGAACTGCGCCCGCAGGAACAGCGCTACTGGCGGCTGGTGGCCGAGCGCAAGGGTGTGGTGGACGACCGCATGCTCGAATTCCGCTGGCTGCTCGAGGAGCTTCGCGTGAGCTTCTTCGCGCAGGAACTGCGCACACCACAGCCCGTGAGCGTCAAGCGGCTGGACAAGGCCTGGGCCCAGCTTCAGGCATGAAAAAAGCCCGCTGCGAAGCGGGCTTTCTTCATTGAAGCGCGGGCGCTATATGCGACCCATCAGCACCAGGATGACGACGATCAGCACGACGAGGCCGAGGCCGCCGCTGGGCCCGTAGCCCCAGGACCGGCTGTAGCCCCAACTCGGCAGCGCGCCGATCAATATCAGGATCAGGACGATCAGCAGAATGAACGAGAGGGACATGGTTTTCTCCTGGGACGTTTGTTGTAACGAGCCTTGATGCTCATCGTCCCGGGGTGCGCGAAGGGCCGGAGAGCCGCCCCTTCGGCGGTCAGGGCTGTCCTACCGTGGACGTCGGCGCCTGGCGCCTGCTGCGTCGGAGAGCAGGAAGTGCATGCCGATGGCGAATGCCAGGAACACGGCGCCCAGCCCGCCGACGATGGCCGCGCCGCCCCAGAGGTCGAAGAAGCCGTCGAGCCGGGCGTCCTGCGGGTTGGACGGGTTGAAGAACACCCCCACGACTTCGCCCTTGCTGTACGCGGGCGGGTTGCTGCTGCTCGACGGCGCGAACTCGATGATCGCGCCCGAAGGCGCCTTGAAGCGAACCCGCGGGCGCCACGTCGGCGAGCTGTTGCGGCGCGAACTTCCCACGGACTCCAATGCGATCACCTCGCCCTGCGCCTTGCTGGCCGAGGCGATGAACGCCGAGGTGTTCTGGTGGAGCAGCCATGCGCCCACAAGCATCGACGCGCCGACCAGGTCGAAGACGATCTTGACGATGCGGACGGAGTTCATGCCAGCGATCCTCTCAGGCCCGCACCGACTCGGTCAACAGGGTGCCGCCTGCCGCGAGCAGCAAGCCAACGACCAGGAAGCCTGCGGCCCCCAGCGTGGACACCAGCGCCCGTCGCCAGGGGCGCGTGCGAAAGAAATAGACCGGAATGCCCAGCAGCGGAAAGACACCTGCGAGCAGCGCCGAACGGCCCGGCGGGATCACGCCGCGCGCCAGGCCCTCGGCGCGGCACCACGTGTAGCAGAGCGCCGAGATCAGGAACGCATGCACCACGTCGAGCACGCTGTAGTCCTTGCCGCGAAGCGGCGGCACGAAGGCGTCGGCCACGCCGACCACGAGGAACGAGAGGCCCAGCACCAGCAGGATCCAGCGCGGCCGGTTCATCGTCATGGCTGCGTCCGGACGGATCGTGCCGGCGTCAGAGCTTCGCGAGCCGGTCCAGCGCCGCGATCAGCGTCTCGTCCTTCTTGGCGAAGCAGAAGCGCACCACGCGCTGGTCGAAGCCGTTGCCGTAGAACGCCGACAGCGGAATCGCCGCCACGCCAATTTCGCCGGTGAGCCACAGGCAGAAGTCGGCTTCGGAGAGATCGCTCACGGCCGAGATGTCGACGCACTGGAAGTAGCTGCCTTCGCTGCGCAGCAGCTTGAAGCGCGTCTTCTCGGCCAGGCCCGCGGCGAACAGGTCGCGCTTGCGCTGGTAGAACGCCGGCAGTTCGAGATACGGCTTCGGCTCGGCCATGTACTGCGCGAGCGCGTGCTGCATCGGCGTGTTGACGGTGAACACGTTGAACTGGTGCACCTTGCGGAACTCGGCCATCAGCGGCGCGGGGGCGGCCACGTAGCCGACCTTCCAGCCGGTCACGTGGTAGGTCTTGCCGAAGCTGCTGACGATGAAGCTGCGCGCCGCAAGGCCCGGGAAGCGGGCCGCGCTTTCGTGGCGTGCGGCGTCGAACACCATGTGCTCGTAGACCTCGTCGGCGATCACGAACACGTCGGTCGCAGCGAGCAGCTCTTCGAGCTTGCGCATCTCGGCCGCGGTCCAGACCGTGGCGCTCGGGTTGTGCGGCGTGTTGATGATGATCGCGCGGGTGCGCGGGCTCATCGCCGCGGCGATCTTGTCGAAGTCGGGGCGGAAGGTGCCCGGCACGAGCGGCACGCGCACCACGCTGCCGCCGGCCAGTTCGATGTTGGGCACGTAGCTGTCGTAGCAGGGCTCCAGCACGATCACCTCGTCGCCGGGCCGCACGATGGCCAGGATGGCGGTGATGATGGCCTGCGTTGCGCCCGCGGTGACGGTGATCTCGGTGGCGGCGCTGTAGCTGTGGCCGTAGAGCGCGGAAATCTTGGCGGCGATGGCATCGCGCAGCGCGGGAATGCCCGGCATCGGCGGGTACTGGTTGTGGCCGGCGGCCATGGCGGCCGTCACGTCTTCGAGCAGCTTCGGATCGCAGTGGAAATCCGGAAAGCCCTGCCCGAGGTTGACCGCGTTCTTCTCGGCGGCCAGCGCCGACATGACCGTGAAGATGGTGGTGCCGACAGCCGGCAGTTTGGTGGTGATTTCGGGCGTGCGTGGGGAAAGCACAGTACTCATAGTTCGTAGTCTTGTTGATGGCCGCTCAGGGCCTTGGCGATCAGGTTGCGGTCGAGCCGGTCGCTCAGCAGCTCGGCGAACTTGAAGACGAAATTGCGCAGATACGCGCTGCGCTTGAACGCGACACGGGCAATATTCTGGCCGAACACATGGCCCATCGGACGCACCACGAGGTCGGCGTTCGACTCGTCGCGCACCGCCATCTCGGCCACGATGCCCACGCCCAGGCCCAGGCGCACGTAGGTCTTGATCACGTCGGAGTCGATCGCTTCGAGCGCGATGCGCGGTGTGAGCTTCTTCTGCGCGAAGGCGTGGTCGATGCGCGTGCGGCCGGTGAACGACGGGTGGTAGGTGATGATCGGCTCGAGCGCCAGGTCTTCGAGCGAGATGCGCTCCTTGCCGGCCAGCGGATGGTCCTTGGGCAGCACCAGCACGTGCTGCCATTCGTAGCAGGGCAGGGTCACGAGTTCGGCATAGCCGTCGAGCGATTCGGTGGCGATGCCGATCTCGGCGATTTCGTCGATCACCATGCGCGCCACCTGGTCGGGCGAGCCCTGGTGCAGACTCACGTTGACCTTCGGGTACGCCTCGCGCAGGTTGGCCACGGGCACCGGCAGCACGTAGCGCGCCTGCGTGTGGGTGGTTGCGATCGAGAGGGTGCCGCTGTCCTGCGCGCTGAACTGTTCACCGATGCGCTTGAGGTTGCCCACCTCGCGCATGATGAGCTCGATGCTGGCGATGACATGCTGGCCTGGCTCGGTCACGCGTTTGAGGCGCTTGCCGTGGCGCGCGAAGATCTCGACGCCCAGCTCTTCCTCGAGTTCGATGATCGCCTTGGAGACGCCAGGCTGCGAGGTGTGGAGCGCCTTGGCGGCCTCGGTGAGGTTCAGGTTGCGCCGCACGGCTTCCTGAACAAACTTGAATTGGTGCAGATTCATATCAAATTCCGTCTTATTGCGGAATTCATTATGCCTTCTCAATCTATCGAAATTGCCGGATCTCAGGATTTGACCGCAATTCTGGCCAGCAATTCGACCAGTTCGGGCTCCTCGCCCACGATGCGGGCGAGCGAGAAATCGACCTGCGGCCAGGTCTTGCGGAGGGTGTCGAGCTGCAGCGGCAGGTCTTCGCGGGCGTGCTTGCCCATGCCGAGGAACAGGGGAACGACGCGGATGGCGGTGGCGCCGCCGGCAATCAGGCCTGCCGCGGCCGAATGAATATCTGGCGTGGCCAGCTCCATGTATGCGCACACGACGCGGGCCGCGGGGTCGTCCTGCAGGACCCGCGCAGCCACCGCCTCGATGGGCTCGCGCCAGCGCTCGTCGCGCGAGCCGTGCGCCAGCAGCACGATGCCGCGCATCCCGGCGGCCATGGTCATCTTCGAAGAACCAGCCAGCTGAAGGCCGTCAACGACATCACCGAGTAGATGAGCCCCGGCGCCGCCGCCGTAAGCCACGGCGACCAGTTGCTGAGGTTGCCGAGGTAGCCGAACACGTTGTTCAGCAGGAAGAAGCTGATGCCGATCATCACGCCGCCGAACACGTAGGTCGTGATGCCGGCCTGACGGAAGTGCAGGTAGGCGAAGGGCAGGGCGAGCACCACCATCACCAGGCACGAGAGCGGATAGAACACCTTGCGCCAGAACTCGATCTCGTAGCGCTGCGCGGTCTGGCCGTTGGCATCCAGGTGGCGGATGTAGTCGAACAGGTCGATCGTGCTCATGCGGTCCGGCCGCAGCAGCGCCACGGACACCATTTCGGCGGTGAGCGAAGTGGGCCAGTCCATCTTCGGGATTTCGGTGGTGACGATGCGGGCCTTGTCGGCGGCGCTGCGCGTGTCGTAGTCCTGCTTCTCGACGTCCGCCAGCGCCCAGTGCCCGTCAAGGATGCGGGCGGACTTGGCGACCAACTGCTTGCTCACATAGCCGTTGGCATCGAATTCGAAGATACGCGCGTTCTGCAGCGTGCCGTCGCGCGAGATCGACAGCACGTTCACCGCATAGGAGATGTTGTCGCGCTTCTCCTTGAGCCAGGCGCCGGTGTTGCCCACCAGCGTGTAGGGGGCCTGGTAGCGCGACTTGAACAGCTGGCCGGTGCGCCCCGACAGCGGCGCGATGTAGTCGCCCACGGCGAAGGTCAGGATGACGAAGCCCAGACCGAGCAGCAGCAGCGTGCGCAACGCGCGCCACGGGCCCAGGCCGCTGGTGCGCAGAATGGTGTATTCGGAGCTCTGCGCGAGGCGCGCCATCACGAAGATGCAGCCGATCAGCACGGTGATCGGCAGCAGCTCGTAGAGGTGGCTGGGAATCAGCAGAGCCACGTAGATCAGCGCCTGCATCGGCCCATAGGCGAGGCTTTCGGGCTTGCCTACGGATTGCAGCTCGTCGACGAAGTCGAAGAAGAAGAACAGGCTCAGGAAGCCGAGCGTCACGAAGGCCACCGCCTTCAGTGCCTCGACGTAGATCAGGCGTCTTATGGTTTTCACGAAATGGGATCGATCTTTGGGGGCTGTGGCTGCGGGGTCGGCAGGCCGCCGGCGATCACGCGTGCGTGTTTCTTTCGCTGCCCCCAGTTGTTGTTACGCAGCATCAGCCACGTCGTACCGATGAGGAAGACCCCACCGTGCAGCAGGAGCATGAAGCTGCCCATGCCGTAGCGACCGGAGCTGACCCAGCTCTGGCCGAGGTTCAGCAGGTTGTAGTAGATGACGAACGCGAACAGCGCGAACAGCAGGTTGCCGCTGCGTCCCACGCGCGGATTGACGCTCGAGACAGTCAGCGCCAGCAGCACGAAGTTGATGGCGGCCAGCAGCATGCCGATGCGCCAGCCCAGCTCGCCCAGGCTCGCGCTGCTGCGGTCGCGCAGCAGCGACAGGGTGGTGCGGGCGCGCGGCGGCGTGGTGTTGGCGGTGGCGTCGGAGCTGCCGCCGGCGCGGGTGCCGTAGGTCTTGAACTCGCTGATCTTGAGGCCCGATGTCGGCAGCAGCGGGCGCTCCAGGCGCTGGCCGTTGCTCAGCATCAGGAAGCGGTTGGGGCCCACGTCCTCGATGCGGCCACTGCGCGCCGAGGTGGTGATCTGCAGGCCGCGCTCGATCGCCCAGATGAAGACGTTGGTGGCGGTGGCGCCGTCCGGCGTGTCCTTGTCGATGAAGAAGACGCGCATCCGGCCCGACGACTCACGGAATTCGCCGGGCGTGACGCGTTCGACGTCGCTGCGCTGCTCGTACTGCTGACGCATGCCGATGGTCTGCGAGTTGGCCCAGGGCCAGCCCACCAGCGCCATCGCAGCGATCAGGATCAGCACCGGCCAGGCGAAGCGAAACAGCGGCTCGACGAAATCGGTGAGTCCCCGGCCGCTGGAGAACCAGATCACCATTTCGCTGTCCCGGTACATGCGCGAGAGGGTGCCAACGATGGCGATGAAAAGGCTCAGGCTCAGGATGGTCGGCATGTAGCCCAGCACCGTGTACGCCATGACGATGAAGACATCGGCCGGATTCACACTGCCCTTGGACGCGAGCCCGAGGGTACGGATGAGCATCATGGTCATCACGATGGTGACCAGAACCACGAGGGTCGCTCCGAAGCTGCGCGACAGCTCCTTGCGTAGGGAAGAATGGAATAACATCGTTCGAGGAAAAAAAGGATTATGGACTTTCAACTCAAGCCCCTCACCATCGCCCAGGCCGCGGCCGAAAAATCCGACGTCCTCATCGTGCTCGTCGGCAGCGCGGCCCTCACCTCCAAAGACTCACTTTCCGTGCTGGCCGCCAGCGCCCGCAAGGCCGGCGACCTGCCCGACAAGGCCGGCAAGCTCCTCTCACTCTACCGTCCCGACGACGTCGTGGCCTCCCGCGTCGTGCTCGCGGCCATCGGCGACGGCAAGCCCGCGTCGGTGCGCAGCGGCGTGATCGCGGCGGTCAACGCGGCCAAGGTGCATCGGCCCAAGCGGGCCGTTGTCGTCTTTGCCCAGCCGGCCGACGGCGCCGCAGTGGCCAGTGCCGTCTCGGCCGCGGCCGATGCCAGCTATGTCTACACGACCACCAAGTCGAAGGCCGAGGCGCGCAGCATCCGCCACCTGACCATCGGCGTGGCCGATGCAGCCGGCGCTGGAAAGGCCTTCGACGAGGCCCGCGCCACCGTGCTGGGCATCGAGCTGGCCAAGGAGTGGGGCAACCGCCCCGCCAACCACGCCACGCCCACGCTGCTGGCCGAAGCCGCCAAGGGGCTGGCCAAGCTCGACAACATCAAGTGCGAGGTGCTCGGGCCCAAGGAAGTCGAGAAGCTGGGCATGGGCTCCTTCGCCGCGGTGGCGCAGGGCTCGGCCGAACCGCTGCGCTTCATCGTGCTGCGCTACCAGGGTGCGCCCAAGGACCAGGCGCCGGTGGTGCTGATTGGCAAGGGCATCACCTTCGACACCGGCGGCGTTTCGCTCAAGCCCGCGGCCGAGATGGACGAGATGAAGTTCGACATGTGCGGCGCCGCGAGCGTGCTGGGCACCTTCCGCGCGCTCGGCGAGATCCAGCCGGCGATCAACGTGGTCGGCCTCATCCCCTCGTGCGAGAACATGAACGATGGCAAGGCCGTCAAGCCCGGCGACGTGGTCACCAGCATGAGCGGGCAGACCATCGAGGTGCTCAACACCGACGCCGAGGGCCGGCTCATCCTGTGCGATGCGCTGACCTATGCCAAGCGCTTCGAACCGGCCGCGGTGATCGACATTGCCACGCTCACCGGGGCCTGCGTGATCGCGCTCGGTGGTGTGCGCAGCGGCATGTTCGCGAGCGACGAGCCGCTGGCCGCGGCGCTCCAGGCGGCCGGCGAGCAATCGCAGGATCGCTGCTGGCGCCTGCCGCTGGACGACGAGTACGCCGAAGGCCTCAAGAGCAACTTCGCCGACGTGGCCAACATCGGCGGGCGTGCCGGCGGTGCGGTCGTCGCGGCGAAGTTCCTGCAGCGCTTTGTCGGCGACTTCCCCTGGGCGCACCTGGACATCGCAGGCACCGCCTGGAAGAGCGGGGCCGCCAAGGGCTCGACGGGCCGACCCGTGGGGCTGCTGGTGTCCTACCTGACGACCCGCGCGGCCGACAAGGCCGCCACCGCGACGCCCAAGGTCAAAGCCAAGACGGAGCCCAAGGCCTCGGCACGCAAGGCCCGGTCCCCGAAGTGACGGAAATCGGCTTCCACTTCAACGCGCCCGACAAGCTGAACTACGCTTGCCGGCTCGTTCGCAAGGCGGTGAATGCGCGCGGGCTGCGGGTGGTGGTCGTCGGCGATGCAGAGGCGCTCGACGCGGTCGATGCCGCGCTCTGGCAACTGTCGCCCGTCGACTTCGTCGCGCACTGCCGCGGCGATGCGCAAGCCCACGTGGTGGCCCGTTCGCCTGTGATCCTTTCTTCGGAGGGCGCCGATGCGGCATCGCTGCCGCACCGCGAGATGCTGGTGAACCTGGGCCTGGAAGTGCCCGCCGGGTTCGAGCGCTTCGAGCGGCTGATCGACATCGTGAGCGACGAGCCCAACGACCGGCAGATCGGCCGCTCGCGCTGGCGCCATTACGCCGACCGCGGCTACACCATCCAGCCGCACGACTTCGCAAGGAGCGCTTCCTGATATGGCCAGCACGCTGCGCACGCCGCCCCGCTTCGTCCCCACCCTGACCACGGTGCTCGATATCCCGGCGGAGCCCGCGAGCCCCGAGCCGTCCGATGCGCCGGTGCCACAGCCCGATGCGGCCAGCGCGGTCGCATTGCCACCCGCGGCGCAGCTCACGCAGGCCGAAATCGTCAGCCTCGAAGAGCAGCTCCTGCACCGTGTACTGCAGCGCGTCGACCTCTCTCTCGAAGAGCGATTGAGCGACGCGGTGTCCGCCGCCGTCCAGCAGCAACTCGACGACATGGTGCCGCGCCTGCGCGGTGAAATCGAGGCCGTTCTGCGCGCGCTGGTGATCGAATCCATGGCCGCCGAACTCTCCGAAAACACAGGGTCTACGCCAGCTTCCGGCGCATAAATCCTCGGCTAAACTGCGCCGCAGGTCGGAATGGCGTGAGGGTGCCGCTGGTCTGCGGCGCGAAACTTGCGAGGTCTGCGCGCCCGGATCACACGACCGGTTTTTTATTGTTCTCATCCAAGTTCTGGAGGTTTCCCATGCAATTGAAATGGACTGCGGTCGCACTGGCTGCACTCACGCTGGTGGCTTGCGGCAAGAAAGAAGAAGCTGCTGCACCCGCTGCAACGCCGGCGCCCACGGCGGCCGCCCCCGCACCCGCAGCACCTCCTGCCGATGCACTGGTCGTCAAGATCGGTCACGTCGGCCCGACCAGCGGTCCCATTGCCCACCTCGGCAAGGACAACGAGTTCGGCGCCAAGATGGCCATCGAAGACCTGAATGCAAAGGGCCTCAAGATCGGCGACAAGGTTGCCAAGTTCGTGCTGGTGCCTGAAGACGATGCCGGCGATCCGAAGCAAGGCACGGCCGTTGCCCAGAAGCTGGTCGACGAAAAGGTCAACGGCGTGGTCGGTCACCTGAATTCGGGCACCACCATTCCCGCTTCCAAGCTCTACAGCGACGCCGGCATTCCGCAGGTCTCGCCGTCGGCAACCAACCCCAAGTACACGCGCCAAGGCTTCAAGACCACGTTCCGCGTGGTGGCCGATGACACGCAACTGGGCGGCACGCTCGGCAAGTACGCCGTCGACACGCTCAAGGGCAAGAACATCGCCGTGATCGACGACCGCACGGCTTACGGCCAAGGCGTTGCCGAAGAATTCGAGAAGGCCGCCAAGGCCGCAGGCGGCACCATCGTGGGCCACGAGTTCACCACCGACAAGTCGACCGACTTCAACGCCATCCTGACCAAGCTGAAGGCTGCCAAGCCCGACGTCCTGTTCTTCGGCGGCATGGACGCCGTCGGCGGCCCGATGCTCAAGCAGGTCAAGCAACTCGGCCTGAACGTCAAGTTCATGGGCGGCGACGGCCTGTGCACCGGCGAACTGCCGAAGCTGGCTGGGGATGCCATCGGCGAAGACATGGTGGTCTGCGCTGAAGCCGGCGGTGTCGACGGCGATTTCAAGCAGCCGCTGGAAGACTTCAAGGCCAGGTTCAAGACCAAGAACGGCGTCGAAGTGCAGATCTATGCACCGTACGTCTATGACGCGGTCAACGTGCTGGCCGAAGCCATGGTCAAGGCCGGTTCGTCGGAACCGGAAAAGTACCTGCCCGAAATCGGCAAGCTGCAATACAAGGGCGTGACCGGCCCGATCGCCTTCGACGAAAAGGGCGACATCAAGAACGGCGCGCTGACCTTGTTCACGTACAAGGGTGGCGTGCGCACGCAGATCGCCGTGGTGCGCTGAAGCGCATTGGCAGTCGCGCATGTCGCGCGGCTTGTCTGCTAAAAAGAAAAGGGCCTTCGGGCCCTTTTTTCATGATGCCCTGCGATTGAGGCGTCGTCAGAGTGTGGCGAGGCCCGAGGGGCGGTCGGTGTTGCAGTACTCGATGAAGGCATCGAGATCGCGCGACTTGTCGAACACCGCGTCGGCCCCCAGCGCTTCGCAGCGGGCCCGGATGTCCACGGTCACGTAGTTGCTCAGCACCACGACCCGCTGGCCCGCCGAGCGGGCCTTGCAGCCGGCCAGCACGCCGAGGCCGGAGCCTTCTTTCAGGAACAGGTCGACGATCAGGAGTTGCCAGTCATTCGGATGGGCCGCCAGCCATGCCAGCGCATCCGACTCGGTCTCGGCAAAGCCGACCACCCGGCCGTTGACCAGATCCTCCAGTGCAGGGACCAGGTTGTCTCTGATGGTCTTGTTGTCCTCGACGAGGAACGTGATGAGGGCCATGCCTTGGTTTCGCTTTGAGAACCAATAGCGTAGCGTGCTGAACGCGGCCGCAGCGTAGGAGAAGGGAGACGGACCGAGGGAACGTTGTTCTTCTCGGGCTGCTTCAGTCCGCGCCGTCGGCGCGGATCTTTGCCTTGAGCTTTTCGGCCAGCGCCTGGCTCTCGTCGCGTTCGGCGGTCACTTCGAGGCGCTTTTCGATCTCTTCGCTCAGCGCGGCATTCACCTCGGCCAGTTTTTCCGCTGACTTGGCCAGCTTTTCCTCGAGCTGGCTCGTGTGTTCGATCGCCTGTGCTACCTCGCCGACCTGGACTTCGTCAGGCAGTTCCTGCTCAAGCACCGTGCTCACCACGGCCAGGTTGTCCGAAGCCCGTTGCACGTCGGCTGCGACTTCTTCGCTTTTTTGAAGCGTCTTGTCGAGGGTGGTCTTGTCACGCGTCGTCGTCGGGGTCTGTCCGGCCATCGAGGCTCCTTGCGAATTTTTCGCGCTTGAAAGTAAAACCTTTGGATCGTACCGCCGGGCAAACGCGTCGGCGGGCCTGACCCTGGTTGTTGCGAGGCAACGTGTCATATGACACCCTGGAAGACAAAAAAGCCCAAGTGCTTGTGGCGACTTGGGCTTCTTGCTATCTGCATGTTCGCGAACGGTCACGAACAATCAATCTCTGGCGGAGCAGGCGGGATTCGAACCCGCGGAGGGCTATTAACCCTCACACGCTTTCCAGGCGTGCGACTTAAACCGCTCATCCACCGCTCCTGAGCCCACGATTATAGCAGTCGCTCAGCTCGGATTCGACGGCTTGCCGGCCTGGACCATGCGCATCGCCGAGGCGATGAGCGCAGCCGTCTCGGTCATGTTGCTCGGCACGATCAACGTGGTCTTGGAATCGGCTGCGACCTTGCCGTAGGCATCGACTGCGCGCTCGGCCACCTTGAGCTGCACGGCCTGCTCGCCGCCGGGCTTCTGGATGGCCGCTGCCACGCGTTCGATGGCGTCCGCAGTGGCCGTAGCCACCGCGGTAATGGCGGCTGCCTCGCCCTGCGCGTTGTTGATCTGGGCCTGCTTTTCACCTTCGGAGCGGGCGATGAAGGCCTCGCGCTCGCCGGTTGCGATGTTGATCTGCTCCTGGCGGCGGCCTTCCGATGCCGCGATCAGCGCGCGCTTGCCGCGCTCGGCGGTGATCTGCGCCTGCATGGCCAGCAAGATTTCCTTCGGCGGCGTCAGGTCCTTGATTTCGTAGCGCAGCACCTTCACGCCCCAGTTGAGCGCGGCTTCGTCGATCGCGGCCACCACCTGGGCGTTGATGACGTCGCGCTCCTCGAAGGTCTTGTCGAGCTCGAGCTTGCCGATCACGCTGCGCAGCGATGTTTGCGCGAGCTGCGTCACGGCCACGATGTAGTTCGACGAGCCGTAGCTCGCGCGCATCGGGTCGGTCACCTGAAAGTACAGGATGCCGTCGACCTGCAGTTGGGTGTTGTCGCGCGTGATGCAGATCTGGCTCGGCACGTCGAGCGGGATTTCCTTCAGGCTGTGCTTGTAGGCCACCCGGTCGATGAACGGGATCAGGAAATTGGGGCCGGGCGTCATCGTGCCGTGGTACTTGCCCAGGCGCTCGCGCACCCAGGCGTTCTGCTGCGGCACGAACTTGACCGACTGGCTGATGAAGATGATCGCGATGACCAGGATGATGAGGGGGACCGAGAATTCCATGGTGCTCTTCCTTGTTCCGAGTTCTTGAGTTCTGACTGACTAGATCTTGTCGACGACGAGGCGGCTGCCGACCACCTCGACCACGCGGTGCTCGCCCGTCGAAGGCGCATGCCCCGCGCGCTGCACGACGGTCCATTGGGCACCGCGGTAGCGCACGGTGGCGGTGCCGTCGGGGTTCCATGCATCGACATGCACGCTTTCGCCGATGTCGAGATTCACGTCGCGGTTGGTGCCGGCGGCCGCTGCCCGCGGGCGCTTGCGCTGGATCGAGTACCAGACCAGCACGGCACCCACGCCGATCACGGCGGCCACGATCAATTGAGTGATGGTGCCGAAGCCCAGGTGTGCCGCAATGGCCGCTGCCGCGAAGCCGGCCGCCAGCAGGAGCAGGTAGACCGTGCCCGAGAGCAGCTCGACCACGATGGCGGCTCCCGCGATCAGCCACCAGATGGTGGAATTCGCCATGACAACTCCTTGTTTTGCTTGTTCGATGCGCGCCATTCTGAGGCATACGGCGCCAAGCGCTTGCCCCACGTAGGGGTACTGGCCCCAGGGGAGTGCCTCATGCGGCCATCGCCCAAATGTCTTGCACCAGGCTGACCAAATTCTTCATCTGAATTCCGTACACTTCGCGCCTCATTGCCTGTCCGGAGCCCCGCTCATGAAATTCCGCTTCCCCATCGTCATCATCGACGAGGACTTCCGCTCCGAAAACACCTCGGGCCTCGGCATTCGCGCGCTCGCGCAGGCCTTCGAAAGCGAGGGCTTCGAGGTGCTGGGTGTCACGAGCTATGGCGACCTGAGCCAGTTCGCGCAGCAGCAAAGCCGCGCCAGCGCTTTCATCCTGTCGATCGATGACGAGGAATTCACGGTCGGCCCCGACCTCGATCCGGCCGTGCTGAACCTGCGCACCTTCATCGGCGAGGTACGGCGCAAGAACGCGGACGTGCCGATCTATATCTACGGCGAAACCAAGACCGCACGCCACATCCCGAACGACATCCTGCGCGAGCTCCACGGCTTCATCCACATGTTCGAGGACACGCCGGAGTTCGTGGCGCGCCACATCATCCGCGAGGCCAAGGCCTATCTCGAAGGCGTGCAGCCGCCGTTCTTCAGGGCGCTGATCGACTATGCGGAAGACGGCTCGTACTCCTGGCACTGCCCGGGCCACTCGGGCGGCGTGGCGTTTCTCAAGAGCCCGGTGGGCCGCATGTTCCATCAGTTCTTCGGCGAGAACATGCTGCGCGCCGACGTCTGTAATGCGGTGGAAGAACTGGGCCAGCTGCTCGACCACACCGGCCCGGTGGCCGCCAGCGAGCGCAATGCGGCGCGCATCTTCAATGCCGACCATTGCTTCTTCGTGACCAATGGCACCAGCACCAGCAACAAGATGGTGTGGCACCACACGGTGGCGCCCGACGACGTGGTGGTGGTCGACCGCAATTGCCACAAGTCGATCCTGCACGCGATCATCATGACCGGCGCGATTCCGGTGTTCATGAAGCCCACGCGCAACCACTTCGGCATCATCGGCCCGATTCCGAAGAGCGAGTTCGAGCAGAGCGCCATCAAGGCCAAGATCAAGGCCAACCCGCTGCTGGCTGACGTGGACCACGAGAAGGTCAAGCCACGCGTGATGACGCTCACCCAGTCGACCTACGACGGCGTGATCTACAACACCGAGACCATCAAGAACATGCTCGACGGCTACGTCGACACGCTGCACTTCGACGAGGCCTGGCTGCCGCACGCCGCCTTCCACCCGTTCTACGGCGCCTACCACGCGATGGGCAAGCGCCGCGTGCGGCCCAAGGAATCGCTGGTGTTCGCCACGCAGTCCACCCACAAGCTGCTGGCCGGCATCAGCCAGGCCAGCCATGTGCTCGTGCAGGACTCGCAGAATCGCGCGCTCGACCGCGACCTCTTCAACGAGGCCTACCTGATGCATTCGTCCACCAGCCCGCAGTACGCGATCATCGCGAGCTGCGACGTGGCCGCCGCGATGATGGAGCCGCCCGGAGGCACCGCGCTGGTGGAAGAAAGCATCCTCGAGGCGCTCGACTTCCGCCGCGCCATGCGCAAGGTCGAAGAAGAATTCGGCAAGGACGAGTGGTGGTTCAAGGTCTGGGGCCCCGAGAAGCTCGTCGACGAAGGCATCGGCCGCGCCGATGACTGGATCATGAAGGGCGAGAAGGACGCCAAGCCCAAGAACAAGAAGAGCCCGCGCAACTGGCACGGCTTCGGCGACCTGGCCGACGGCTTCAACATGCTCGACCCGATCAAGTCGACCATCGTCACGCCCGGCCTCGACCTTGAAGGCAACTTCGCCGAGACCGGCATTCCGGCCAGCGTGGTGACCAAGTTCCTCGCCGAGCACGGCGTGATCGTGGAGAAGACCGGGCTCTACAGCTTCTTCATCATGTTCACCATCGGCATCACCAAGGGCCGCTGGAACACGCTGCTCACGGCGCTGCAGCAGTTCAAGGACGACTACGCGCGCAACCAGCCGATGTGGCGCATCCTCCCTGAGTTCTGCCAACATCACCCCGGCTACGAGCGCCTCGGCCTGCGCGACCTTTGCCAGCACATCCACCAGCTCTACGCCCGCTACGACGTGGCGCGCCTGACCACCGAGATGTATTTGAGCGACCTCACGCCGGCCATGAAGCCCAGTGACGCCTTCGCCCACATCGCGCACCGCAAGACCGAGCGCGTGGAAATCGACGAGCTCGAAGGCCGCATCACGACCAGCCTGATCACGCCATACCCGCCGGGCATTCCGCTGCTGATTCCCGGCGAAGTGTTCAACAAGAAGATCGTCGACTACCTCAGGTTCTCGCGCGAGTTCAACCTGCAGTGCCCGGGCTTCGAGACCGACATCCACGGCCTCGTGGCGCGCGTCGACGAGACGGGCAAGAAGCGCTACTACGCCGACTGCGTTCGCAGGGCGGGCTGATCTTGCTCAGGAGTGCGGGGCGTCTTCGCGCACCCGCATGAAGCGCGCGAACCGCGGCAGGCCGCTGGCATTCGTGCCGTTGAAGCGGTAGGTGACCCAGGCGCCGATGGCGGGCGGGTTCTCGCGCTCGGCATCGGTCAAGCCGCTGCCTAGCTTGAAGCGCTTGCCCTCGGGCGTCTCGACGACCAGGGCGCCCAGCCGATGGCTGTTGCGGCCTTTGCCGGTCACGTGGCCGACCACGCGGGCTTCGGCATCGTCATAAGGCTTGACCTTGAGCAGGTCGTTGTTGCGCTCGCCGCGGTAGAGCGAGCCGCCGCGGTGCAGCATCAACCCTTCGCCGCCCATCTTCACCGTCTTGTCGAGCAGGGCCTGCAGTTCGGCGTGCGTCGTGGCGCGCTCTTGCGGCACCAGGACGACCCACGGTGCATCGGTGATCGGCAGCAGCTTGCGCAATGCTGCCAAACGGGTGGTGAAGTCGCCGGACTGTGCCGGCATGTCGAACACCATGAAGCGCATCTCGCGCCAGGCGACGTCGTTGGGCGTCTGGCTGCGCGCGGTGGATACCGCATGCGAGAAGCGGCCGCGGCCCGCCCACAACTCGCCGTCGAGTGGTTGCTTCGGCAGCGACGCAATGAACCAGGCGGGCGCCGCGACGGGCTCGCCGCCGCGGGTCCAGAGCTGCTTGCCGTCCCAGTAGCCGCGCACGCCGTCGTATTTCTCGCTGACCCAGTAGTCGGCCAGCGACATGCCGGGACGGTAGACGTCGGCCAGCATCAGCGAGGGCGCAGTGTTGCGCGCAAGCGCTGGGGAGGCCAGGGCCACGCCCAGGACTGCGAGCAGGAGGGAACGTCGATTCAGCACGGTGCCATGAAATGAGTCGCGGATAGCGACCGTTCGACGATCGCTGCAAGCCTGCGGGAAGAGGGCAGGCTTACTCCGCCATGCCCCCGACGACGTTGCTGAAGCCGCCGTCCACGTAGGTGATCTCGGCCGTCACGCCGCTGGCCAGGTCGCTCAGCAGGAAGGCCGCGACGTTGCCCACTTCCTCGATCGTCACGTTGCGGCGGATCGGCGAAGCGTCGGCCACGGCCGCCAGCATCTTGCCGAAGCCCTTGATGCCGCTCGCGGCCAGCGTCTTGATCGGGCCGGCGCTGATGCCGTTCACGCGCATGCCCTTGGGGCCCAGCGACGAGGCGGTGTAGCGCACCGAGGCTTCGAGCGAGGCCTTGGCCAGGCCCATGGTGTTGTAGTTGGGCAGCGCCCGTTCGGCGCCCAGGTAGGTCAGGGTCAGCAGGGCCGACTTGTCGTTGAGGTAGGGCAGGGCGGCCTTGGCCATGGCCGGGAAGCTGTAGGCGCTGATGTCGTGCGCGATCCGGAAGCCTTCGCGCGAGAGGCCGTCCAGGAAGTCGCCCGCGATGGCTTCGCGCGGGGCGAAGCCGATGCTGTGGACGAAGCCGTCGAACTTGGGCCAGGTCTGGGCGAGGTCGGCGAAGAGCTTGTCGATCTGGGCGTCGTCGCCCACGTCGCAATCAAAAATCAGCTTCGAGCCGAAGTCTGCGGCATATTCGGTGATACGGTCCTTGAATCGTTCGCCGACATAACTGAAGGCGAGTTCCGCGCCTTGTTCGTGGCACGCCTTGGCGATGCCGTAAGCGATCGAGCGATTGCTCAACACACCGGTGATCAACAGTTTTTTGCCGGAAAGAAAGCCCATGAAGTTGCCTTGTGAAAATCTTGGGCAGAATTCTCGCATGCGGTTTCTCCGGGTCTGGTGGTTGTTGGTGTGTGCGGCTCCTGTGTGGGCGGCGCATGGATATGCACTCTGGGATGACCTGAAGTACGCCCCTGGCTTCACCGCCTTCGACTACGTCAACCCCGACGCGCCCAAGGGCGGCGAGCTGCGCCTGGTCAGCAACCTGCGTGTTTCCACCTTCGACAAGTACAACCCGTTCACCATCAAGGGCACGGCACCGGCCTACCTCGACAGCCTGATCTTCGAGTCGCTGCTGGCCGGTTCGATGGACGAAACCGCCTCGGGCTATGGCCTGCTGGCAGAAGACGTGGCGGTCGCCCCCGATCGCCGCAGCGTGACCTTTCGCCTGCGGCCCGAGGCGAAGTTCCACAACGGCAAGCCGGTCGAAGCCGCCGATGTGAAGCACAGCTACGACACGCTGATCGGCCCCTTCGCCTCGCCGGGCTACAAGACGCTGCTGCAGGAGGTCGACGGCGCCGACGTGCTCGACGCGCGCACCATCCGCTTTCGCTTCAAGACGCCGAACCGCGAACTGCCGTTGATCGTCGGTGCCCTGCCGGTCTTCAGCCGGGCGTGGGGCATGGAGAACGGCAAGGCCAAGCCCTTCGACCAGGTGGTGATGGACATTCCCATCGGCAGCGGCCCCTACAAGATCGGACCGGTGCGCTTCGGCAAGGACATCACCTACGTGCGCGACCCCGGCTACTGGGGGCGCAACCTCGCGGTGAACCGCGGCAGTTCCAACTTCGACCGCATCACCGTCAAGATCTACAAGGACAACACGGCCCGCCTCGAGGCGTTGAAGGCCGGCGAGTTCGACATGATGAGCTTCTACTCGGCCGGCGACTGGGCGCGGCGGGTGACCGGCAAGCGCTTCGACACCGGCGAGCTCATCAAGCACGAGTTCCAGCACAAGAAGCCTGCGGGCTTCCAGAGCTACGTGCTCAACAGCCGCCGGGGCAAGCTCAAGGACCCGCGCGTGCGCGAGGCACTCGGGCTGGCGCTGGATTACGAGTGGATGAACCGCCAGATGTTCTACGGCGGCTATCCGCGCGTGAAAGACCTGTTCGGCAACACCGACTGCGAAGCGCAAGGCCAGCCTTCGGCGGAGGAAAAGGCCTTGCTCGAACCCTGGCGCGGCAAGATTCCCGACGCGAGTTTCGGTCCGATGTACACGCCGCCCACGACCGAGGGCGCGGACCAGTCGCTGCGCAGCAACCTGCGCCGTGCGCGCGAGTTGCTCAAGGAGGCCGGCTGGGAATACCGCGATGGCGCACTGCGCAACGCCAAGGGCGAGGCCATGACGCTGGAGTACCTGGACAGCAGGGAAGGTGGCGTACGCACGGTGTCGCCGTGGGTCCGCAATCTCGAGAAGCTTGGCATCACGCTCAACTTCTCGTCCGTCGATTTCGCGCTCTACCAGGAGCGGCTCGACCGGTTCGAATTCGACATCACCACCATCAATTTCCCCGGCACCAACAACCCGGGCCAGCAACTGCTCGAGATCTTCGGCAGCAAGGCCGCCAAGACGGAGAGCTCGGGCAACTACATGGGCGTGTCCACGCCGGCGGTCGATGCCTTGCTCAAGCACATCGTCGATGCCGACACCAAGGCCGACCTGCTGCCCGCCTGCCGGGCGCTGGACCGGGTCATCATGCACAGCCACTACCTGATTCCCCAGTGGACGCTGAGTTCGCACCGTGTCGTGTACGACGACTGGCGACTGGCGTTCAAGGCGCCGATGCCGCCGTACGCCGCTGCCGAGGGCTGGATCATGGGCACCTGGTGGGCCAAGCCGCCGAAGAAACCATAGAAGAGAAAGACCGCCGCCATGCTCTCCTATGTCCTCAAGCGACTGCTGCTGTTCATTCCCACGTTGCTGGGCGTGCTGTTGGTCACCTTCCTCGTCATCCAGTTCGTGCCCGGGGGGCCGGTGGAGCAATACCTGGCTGAGGCGAAAACCGCGGGCGTCGCCGGCGGAGGCGGAGGCTTCGAGTCGGGCGGCGGCTCCTACCGGGGCAACCAGGGCGTCGATCCCAAGCGCGTGGAGCAGATCAAGGCGCTGTATGGCTTCGACAAGCCGCCGCACGAGCGACTCTGGCAGATGCTCGGGCAGTTCGCGCGCTTCGATCTGGGCAAGAGCTTTTTCCAGAACAAGGACGTGTGGACGCTGATTCTCGAGAAGCTGCCCGTGTCGATCAGCCTCGGCCTCTGGACTTTCTTCATCAGCTACGGCGTGGCCGTGCCGCTGGGCGTGGCCAAGGCGGTGCGCGCAGGCTCGCGCTTCGACCTCGTCACCACGCTGATCGTGCTGATCGGCTATGCCATTCCGGGCTTCGTGCTGGGCGTGGCGCTGCTGGTGATTTTCGGGGGGCAGCTGCAGTGGTTTCCGTTGCGCGGGCTGACCTCCTCGAACTGGGATGAGCTCAGCTGGGGTGCCCGCATCGTCGACTACCTCTGGCACATCACCTTGCCGGTCACGGCCATGGTGCTCGGCAGCTTCGCGGTGACGGCCATGCTGACCAAGAACTCGTTTCTCGAGGAGATCCGCAAGCAGTACGTGCTGACCGCGCGCGCCAAGGGGCTGGGCGAGCGGCAGGTGCTCTGGAAGCATGTGTTCCGCAATGCGCTCATTCCCATCATTACCGGGCTGCCGGCGGCCTTCATCGGCTCGTTCTTCGCAGGGTCGTTGCTCATCGAGACGCTGTTCTCGCTCGACGGGCTGGGCCTGCTGGGCTACGAAAGCGTGATCCGGCGCGACTACCCCGTGGTGCTGGGCACCCTCTACATCTTTACGCTGATCGGCCTGGTGACCAAGCTGATTTCCGATCTCTGCTATGTCTGGGTGGACCCGCGTGTCAAATTCGACTGAGACGGCCCCGCACATCTCGCCCGGCCGCCGCGCCTGGATGCGCTTCAAGCGCAACCGGCTCGGCTACTGGAGCCTGGTGCTCTTCACGCTGATGGTGCTGCTGAGCCTCTTTGCCGAGGTGCTGTCCACCGACAAGCCGCTGATCGTGCGCTACCAGGGCCAGACCTATTTCCCCGTGCTGCGCGACTATTCCGAAAAGACGTTCGGCGGCGACTTCGAGACACCTGCCGACTATCTGGACCCCTTCATCCGCGAGCGGATCACCGCCGGCGACAACTGGGCGGTCTTCGCGCCCAACACCTACGGCGCCAAGACGCTGAACTATTTCGCCAAGGCGCCGAGTCCGGCGGCTCCCTCGGCCGACAACTGGCTCGGCACCGACGATCGCGGCCGCGACCTGCTGGCCCAGCTGATCTACGGCTTTCGCGTGAGCGTGCTGTTCGCGCTCGCGCTGACGGTCATCGGCACGGTGCTGGGCGTGGCGGCCGGCGCGGTCCAGGGTTACTTCGCGGGCAGGATCGACCTGGCGTTCCAGCGCTTCATCGAGATCTGGGGCTCGATGCCGGAGCTCTACCTGCTGATCATCTTCAGCGCCATCTTCAAGCCGAGCGTGACGTTGCTGCTGATCCTGCTGAGCCTGTTCGGCTGGATGGCCCTGTCCGACTACGTGCGCGCCGAGTTCCTACGCAATCGCCAGATGGACTACGTGCGTGCTGCCCGCGCGCTCGGTGTGAGCAACCTGCAGATCATGTGGCGCCATATCCTGCCCAACAGCATGGTGCCTGTCGTCACCTTGCTGCCGTTCCGCATGAGCGCGGCGATCCTGGCGCTGACCTCGCTCGACTTCCTCGGCCTCGGGGTGCCGCCGGGCACACCGTCGCTGGGCGAATTGCTGAACCAGGGCAAATCGAGCATCGACGCCTGGTGGATCTCGCTTTCCACCTTCGGCGTGCTGGTCGTCACGCTGATGCTGCTGACCTTCATGGGCGACGCGCTGCGCGATGCACTCGATCCGCGGAAGGCCGACAAGTGAACGACACGACAACAAAGAACCAGCCTTTGGTCGACGTGAAAGGCCTGCGCGTCGCGTTCAGCGGCAAGGAGGTCGTGCACGGCATCGACTTCCAGATCGCCGAGGGCGAGAAGCTCGCGCTCGTCGGCGAATCTGGCTCAGGCAAGACCGTCACGGCGCTGTCGCTGCTGCGCCTTGTGCAGAACGCTGATCTCACAGGCGTGGCCAGGCTCTTCGGCCCGGAGCGCTCGCAGAGCGGGAATGCGCGCGACCTGCTGGCGATCCCGGAGCGCGAGCTGCGCGGCATCCGCGGCAAGGAGATCGCGATGATCTTCCAGGAGCCGATGACCGCGCTCAATGCGCTCTATAGCGTGGGCGACCAGATCTCCGAGGTGCTCGAGTTGCACGAGGGGCTGTCGGCCCGCGCGGCGCAAGCGGCGGCCGTCCAGCTGCTGGCCGATACCGGCATTCCCGAGCCGGCGCGGCGGGCGCGGTCGTTCCCGCACCAGCTCTCGGGCGGACAGCGCCAGCGCGCCATGATCGCGATGGCGCTCGCCTGCAAGCCGCGTCTCCTGCTGGCCGACGAGCCGACCACCGCGCTCGACGTCACGGTGCGCGCGCAGATCCTCGAACTGCTGGCCGACCTGCAGCGCAAGTACGGCATGGCCGTGCTGCTGATCACCCATGACCTGAACCTCGTGCGCCGCTTCGCCGACCGCGTGGCCGTGATGGAGAACGGCCACATCGTCGAGCACGGCGCCGTGGCCACCGTGTTCGACGCCCCGCAGCATGCCTACACCCGCAAGCTGATCGACAGCCATCCGGAGCGCGACGTGGCGGCAGTGGCAGCGCGGGCCGATGCCGCGCCGCTGCTCGAAGCCAAGGCCTTGCGTGTGAGCTATCCGGTGCCGAAGCCGGGCTTTGCCGGCTGGTTCCGCAAGGGCGAATTCATTGCGGTGCAGGGCGCCGATTTCCGCATCGTGCCGGGTGAGACGCTGGGCGTTGTCGGCGAATCGGGGTCGGGCAAGTCGACGCTGGCCCTTGCGGCGCTCGGGCTCCTGAAGCATCGGGGCGAGCTGAAGGTGGACGGCAAGGGATGGGCGGTCGATCGCGCATCGGACCTGGCCCTTCGCCGCACGATGCAGGTGGTGTTCCAGGACCCGTTCTCCTCGCTCTCGCCGCGCATGACGGTCGAGCAGATCGTGGGGGAGGGGTTGCGCGTCCACGCGCCGGAACTCGACACGAACGCGCGCAGGGCCCGCTCGCTTGCGGCGCTGGCGGACGTGGGGCTGACCGAGGCGCAGTTTCCCGCGCTGCTCGATCGCTATCCGCACGAGTTCTCGGGCGGCCAGCGGCAGCGGCTCGCGATTGCGCGCGCCTTGATCGTCGATCCGCAGCTGCTGGTGCTCGACGAGCCGACCAGCGCGCTCGACGTGACGATCCAGAAGCAGGTGCTGGGCCTGCTGCAGCGCCTGCAGCGCGAGCGGGGCCTGAGCTACCTGCTGATCACCCACGACGTCGAAGTGATCCGCGCCATGGCGCACCAGGTCATCGTGATGAAGGACGGGGCGATCCTCGAGACCGGGACGGTCGAGCGTGTGCTGGATGCGCCGGAGCATCCCTATACGCAGAAACTGGTGGCCGCTGCGCTGCTGGAATAAAACGAAAAGTGAAGAAGAAATGTCGGTAAACAGACAGGACCGCCGCGGCGCCTGGCGTGCGGCGCTGGCCTGCATGGTCACGCTGGCGGTGGCGATGGGCCTCGGGCGATTCGCCTTCACGCCGATGCTGCCCATCATGCTGGGGGAGGGAAAACTCGAACTGGCCGGGGGCGGCGTGCTGGCGTCGCTCAATTACCTGGGCTATTTCCTGGGGGCGGTGAGTTGCGCGGCCATCGGGATCAAGGCGTCGAGCATGGTCCGGGGCGGACTGGCCGCGACGGCGGCATTGCTGATCGGCATGGGCCTGCTCCACAGCTTCACGGGCTGGGGCGTCCTGCGCGGGGCCGCCGGCGTCATGAGCGCCTGGGTCTTCGTGTTCGCCTCGGGCTGGGGCCTGCGGCGGCTGGCCGAAACGAATTCGCCGATGCTGGCCGGCGTGATCTATACCGGGCCGGGCATCGGCATTGCGATGACCGGCCTGCTCGGCGGGGCGCTGGGGCGTTGGGGTTCCGAGGTGGGCTGGATCGGCCTGGGCCTGCTGGCCGTGGTGCTCATCGCGGTCATCTGGCGGGTGTTCGATGACGGCGAAGCCGCGCAAGGCGGCAGCACGAAAGCCCCTGTGATCGCAAGCAGCGTGACGGCGTCCGGCGCGGATCGCAGCGATGCGATCTGGCTGGTCGCGCTCTATGGGCTGGCAGGCTTCGGCTACATCATCACGGCCACCTTTCTCCCGGTGATTGCGCGCCAGGCGCTGCCGGAATCGTCCTGGCCCGACTTCTTCTGGCCGCTGTTCGGTGCGGCGATCATTCCAGGCGCGCTGATCGGTGCCCGCGCGCCCACCCATTGGGACAATCGGCTGCTGCTGGCCGCAGCCTATGCGCTGCAGGCGCTGGGCGTGGTGCTTTCCGTGGCGTGGCCCACGATCGGCGGGTTCGCGTTGGGCAGCCTGCTGCTGGGGATGCCGTTCACCGCGATCACGCTTTTCGCCATGCGGGAGGCGCGCCGGCTGCGTGGCAATGCGGCGGCGGGGCTGATCGGCTATGCCACGGCGTCCTACGGGGTGGGGCAGATCATCGGACCGCTGTTCGCGGCGCCCCTGGCCCAGCGCACCGGTTCTTTCGAGCAGCCGTTGCTGGTTGCGGCGGCTGCCTTGGCGCTCGGTGCGGTGCTGTTTGCGGTGGTCTGGTCGAAATCTCGTCGTCCAGTGACTGTCTGAGCTGCAATGGCCCTTCATTTATCACACGAATAGCATATAATTCGAGGCTCACGACCAAACGGGCGGGTACCAACCGCCCGTTTTTTTTGGTCTATGCATTCTTGATCATTCGTTACGTTCGCTGAGATTCGGGCATTCGCCGCATTCGCAGTGGCGGATATCGCGAATTCGGCGAATTGAGTATTTAAAAGGCACTTTCGAACACGTGGCATTGCAGCAAATAGTGGAACAAACCGTAGCCGGTCTTGGCTACGACCTGGTCGAGATCGAGCGCTCGGCCGGGGGATTGCTGCGCGTGACGATTGATTTGCCCTGGACGGCCCCCACCTCTGAAGCTGTGGCTGCAGGCGTGCCGGAGCCCTTCGTGACGGTCGAAGACTGCGAGAAGGTGACGCGGCAACTGCAGTTCGCGCTCGAGGTCGATGGTGTCGAATACAAGCGGCTCGAGGTGTCCTCGCCCGGTATCGACAGGCCGTTGCGCAACGAACAGGATTTCGGGCGTTTCGTGGGTCATGTGATTGACCTCACGCTCAAGGCGCCGATGGGCGCGGCGGCGGCGGGGCAGGTGTCCGCCACCCGCAAGAAATTTCGCGGCACGCTGGAGCGTGCTGAAAAGGCAGAAGGGGCTGACGCAGCCCCGGGCTGGCAAATCGTCTGGAGCGATGCGCCCGAGCCCAAGCCGGGTCAAAAAGTGAGCAAGAAGCGCGCGCCTGCACCGCTGCATGCGCTGGGCTTCGTATTGGACGAGCTGCGCGATGCGCGGCTCGCGCCGATTGTGGATTTCAAGGGCCGCAAGGCCAAAACCCAACCGGGTTTTTCGGACATTGACGACGGAACGAATGTTCCTGACTGACAAGAGGAGTGGTGGCATGAATCGCGAAATGTTGATGTTGGTGGATGCGATCTCGCGCGAGAAGAACGTCGAGCGCGACGTGGTTTTCGGCGCGGTCGAGTCCGCACTGGCGCAAGCCACCAAGAAGCTCCATCAGGGCGACGTGGACATCCGCGTCGCAGTCGATCGCGACAGCGGCGACTACGAAACCTTCCGCCGCTGGCACGTCGTTCCCGATGAAGCCGGCCTGCAGCTGCCCGACCAGGAAATTCTCCTGTTCGAAGCCAAGGAAGAAATGTCGGACATCGAGGTCGGCGAGTACATCGAAGAATCGGTGGACTCGGTGCCGATCGGCCGCATCGGCGCCATGGCCGCCAAGCAGGTCATCCTGCAGAAGATCCGCGACGCTGAGCGCGAGATGCTGCTCAACGACTTCATGTCGCGCGGCGACAAGATCTTCGTGGGCACCGTCAAGCGCCTGGACAAGGGCGACATCATCGTGGAGGCCGGCCGCGTCGAAGGGCGCCTGCGCCGCAGCGAGATGATCGCCAAGGAAAACCTGCGCAACGGCGACCGCGTGCGGGCCATGATCATGGAAGTCGACCTGACGCTGCGCGGCGCGCCGATCATCCTGTCGCGCTCGGCCCCCGAGTTCATGATCGAGTTGTTCCGCCAGGAAGTGCCCGAGATCGAACAGGGCCTGCTCGAAATCAAGAGCTGCGCCCGTGACCCGGGTTCGCGCGCCAAGATCGCCGTGCTCTCGCACGACAAGCGCGTCGATCCGATCGGCACCTGCGTCGGCGTGCGCGGCACCCGCGTCAACGCCGTCACGAACGAGCTCGCCGGCGAACGCGTCGACATCGTGCTGTGGAGCGAAGACCCGGCCCAATTCGTGATCGGTGCCCTGGCACCGGCGAACGTGTCGTCGATCGTGGTGGACGAAGAAAAGCACGCCATGGACGTGGTGGTCGACGAGGAAAACCTCGCCATCGCCATCGGTCGCGGCGGCCAGAACGTGCGCTTGGCTTCCGACCTCACCGGTTGGAAGATCAACATCATGGACGCCAACGAGTCGGCCCAGAAGCAGGCGACCGAAACGGATGCCAGCCGCAAGCTCTTCATGGAAAAGCTCGATGTCGATGAAGAAATCGCCGACATCCTGATCTCCGAAGGTTTCAACAGCCTGGAAGAAGTCGCGTATGTGCCGATTTCCGAAATGCTCGAGATCGAAGCGTTCGACGAAGACACCATCAATGAGCTGCGCTCGCGTGCCAAGGATGCGCTGCTGACCATGGAAATCGCCAAGGAAGAGGGCGTCGAGACCCAGTCGCCGGTATCGCAGGATCTGCGCGACCTCGAAGGCCTGGACCCCGAGCTGATTCCCAAGTTGGCCGAAGCGGGTGTGAACACCCGTGACGACCTCGCCGACCTCGCGGTCGATGAACTCACCGAGATCACCGGCCAAAGCGCCGATGACGCCAAAGCCCTCATCTTGAAAGCCCGCGAACATTGGTTCGCCGGCCAAGAGTGATGGTCATGGAGGCACGAAACCAATATGTCCAGTACCACTGTCGCCGAGTTCGCGAACGAGCTCAAGAAGACTCCCGAAACCTTGCTTGACCAGCTCAAGAGCGCAGGCGTGCCCAAAGCGGCACTCACCGATGCGCTCACCGAGGCTGACAAGCAGCGCCTGCTCGGCTTTCTCAAAGCCAGCCATGGCACCACCGAGCCCGAGCGCAAGAAGATCACGCTGACCAAGAAGTCGACCAGCGAGATCAAGCAGGCCGACGCCACCGGCCGCGCCCGCACCATCCAGGTCGAAGTGCGCAAGAAGCGCACCTTCATCCAGCGCGATGAAGGCCACCCGGCCGAGCCGGCGCAGCAAGCCGCCGAGGCGCCCGCCGCCGCGCCGGCCGAACCCCGCGTCGACGAGGCCGAACTGGCCCGCCGCGAGGAAGAGGCACGCCGCCAGGCCGAGCTGATCCGCCGCCAGGAAGAAGAACTGGTCGAGAAGCGGCGCCTGCGCGAAGAAGCCGAAGCCCGCGAACGCGAGCAGGCCGAAAAGGCCGAGCGCGCCGAGCAGGAGCAGGAAGCCGCACGCATCGCCGCCGAAAAGAAGGCGGCTGCCGAAGCCGCCGCTGCCGCGCCTGCCAAGGAAGCAGCCAAGCCGGTTGCAGCGCCTGCTGCAGCCGCTGCGGCCGCCGCCGAACAGCAAGCCGCCGATACCAAGCTGGCCGCCCAGACCGCCGCCACGCAAGCCAAGGAAGACGCGAAGGCCAAGGCCGCCGCCGAATCGAAGGCCCGTGCCGACGAGGAAGCCGCCCGCGCCAAGGACCTGGACGAGCGTCGCCGCAAGGCCCTCGCCGAGGCCGAAGCCATTCGCGCCATGATGAATGCACCGGCCCGCGTGCTGGTGCCGCACAAGGCGCCCGAGAAGCCGCAGCCCGAAAAGGCCGCGGTCAAGGGCACGCTGCACAAGCCGGCCACGCCCGCAGCGCGTCCCGGCGCGCCGGCCGCACCGGGTGCTGCAGCAGCCCCTGGCGCAGCAGCCGGTGCTGGCAAGGAAGTCAAGTCGGCCAAGCTCTCGTCGAGCTGGGCGGGCGATCCTGCCAAGAAGAAGGAAATCAAGACCCGCGGCGATGCCAGCGGGGGTGTCGGCCGCGGCAACTGGCGCGGAGGCCCGCGCGGCCGTCGCGGCAACGACCGCGGTGGTCACGAGGAGCACGCACCGGCCGCACCGGTCGAGGCGCGCATTCTGGAAGTGCACGTGCCCGAAACCATCACGGTGGCCGAGCTCGCGCACAAGATGGCCGTGAAGGCCGGCGAAGTCATCAAGCAATTGATGAAGCTGGGCCAGATGGCGACCATCAACCAGTCGCTCGACCAGGACACCGCCATGATCCTGGTGGAGGAAATGGGTCACAACGCGGTGGTTGCCGCGCTGGACGATCCGGAAGCCTTCACCGACGAGGACGTGTCGGCGCAAACGGCGGAAGCCCTGCCGCGCGCACCGGTCGTGACCGTCATGGGTCACGTCGACCACGGCAAGACCTCGCTGCTCGACTACATCCGCCGCGCCAAGGTTGCAGCGGGCGAAGCCGGCGGCATCACGCAGCACATTGGTGCGTACCACGTCGAAACCGAACGCGGCATGGTGTCGTTCCTCGACACCCCGGGTCACGAGGCGTTCACCGCCATGCGTGCCCGCGGTGCGCAGGCCACCGACATCGTGATCCTGGTGGTGGCGGCCGACGACGGCGTCATGCCCCAGACCAAGGAAGCCATCAAGCACGCGAAGGCGGCGGGTGTGCCGATCGTGGTTGCGATCAACAAGGTGGACAAGCCCGACGCCAACCTGGACCGCGTGAAGCAGGAACTGGTGGCCGAAGAGGTCGTGCCCGAAGAGTACGGCGGCGACGTGCCGTTCGTGCGGGTGTCGGCCAAGACGGGCGAGGGCATCGACGACCTGCTCGAACAGGTGTTGCTGCAGGCCGAAGTGCTGGAACTCAAGGCGCCGGTGGATGCCGCCGCCAAGGGCCTGGTCATCGAAGCGCAGCTCGACAAGGGCCGTGGCCCGGTTGCGACCGTGCTGATCCAGTCGGGCACGCTGAAGGCGGGCGACGTGGTGCTGGCGGGTTCGACCTATGGCCGCGTGCGCGCCATGCTGGACGAGAACGGCAAGACCATCAAGACCGCGGGTCCGTCGATCCCGGTCGAGATCCAGGGCCTGACCGAAGTGCCGCAGGCCGGCGACGAGTTCATGGTGATGGCCGACGAGCGCCGTGCGCGCGAAATCGCCACCTACCGTGCCGGCAAGTTCCGCAACACGAAGCTGGCGAAGGCCCAGGCCGCGAACCTGCAGAACATGTTCACCGACCTGTCGGCGGGCGAAGTGCAGACGCTGCGGATCATCATCAAGGCCGACGTGCAGGGCTCGCAGGAAGCGCTGGCCCAGTCGCTGCTCAAGCTGGCGACCGAGGAAGTCAAGGTCCAGATGGTGTACGCCGGCGTCGGCGGCATCAGCGAAAGCGACATCAACCTCGCCATCGCCTCGAAGGCCATCGTGATCGGCTTCAACGTGCGTGCCGATGCCGGTGCGCGCAAGCTGGCCGAGAACAACGGCGTGCAACTGAACTACTACAGCATCATTTACGACGCCGTGGACGAGATCAAGGTTGCGATGTCGGGCATGCTGGCACCGGAGCGCCGCGAAGAAATCATCGGCTCGGCCGAGATCCGCACGGTCTTCGTTGCCTCCAAGATCGGTACGGTCGCAGGTTCGTACATCACCTCGGGCTCGGTCAACCGCAGTGCGCATTTCCGCCTGCTGCGCGACAACGTGGTGATCTACACCGGCGAAGTCGACTCGATCAAGCGCATGAAGGACGATGTCCGCGAAGTCCGCGAAGGCTTCGAGTGCGGTATCAAGCTCAAGAACTACAACGACATCAAAGAAGGCGATCAGCTCGAGTTCTTCGAGATCAAGGAGATCGCTCGTACGCTGTAAGGCGCACGAGAGGCATCGATCATGTCGCGACTCACCCAACTATGGCGCCAGCAGAAGGGCCTCGTGCTCTTCATCGGCCTCATGCTCGTGTTCCGTTCGGCTGCGGCCGACTGGAACTACGTGCCGTCGTCTTCGATGAATCCCACGCTGTGGGCCGGGGATCGCGTGGTGGTCAACAAGCTGGCCTACAGCCTTCGGGTTCCGTTCACGCTGCACCAGATGGTGCGCTGGAGCGAGCCCGCGCGTGGCGATGTCATCACCTTCGATTCGCCGGCGGACGGGGTGAACCTGATCAAGCGGGTGGTCGCGGTCGGTGGCGACACGGTGTCGATGTGGGACAACGTTCTCAGCGTCAATGGCACGCCGGTGAAGCGTGCCCTGGTCGAAGAGTCCCGGCCCGTGCCCACTGAGATGGGCGTGCTGCACGAAGAGATCTGGCGCGAGCATCGCGACAGCGGCGACATCGAGGTCGCGCGGCTGCCAGCCTTCAATCGCTCCACGAGCTTCGCGCCGGTGACCGTGCCCAAGGGCTTCGTCATGGTGATGGGCGACAACCGCGACAACAGCAACGACTCGCGCTTCATCGGCTTCATCGACGAGAACCGCATCACCGGAAAGGCCGAACGCGTCGTCATGTCGCACGACCCTTCCACCCTTTATTTGCCGCGCAGCGATCGCTGGTGGTTGCCACTGCATCTCTGACAAGCGATTTCCACTGTGCCCAAAAGAAAAGCCGCCGCCCCCAACCGTGCGTTCAAGGTTGCCGATCAGATCCAGCGCGATCTGACGGAGCTGATCGCGCGCGAGTTGAAGGACCCGCGCGTGGGCATGGTCACGATCCAGGCGGTCGAAGTCACGCCCGACTATGCGCACGCGAAGATCTACTTCAGCATGCTCACGGGCGACGTTGACGAAACGACCGCAGCGCTCAACCAGGCCGCAGGGTTCCTGCGCAACGGCCTGTTCAAGCGCCTCCACATCCACACCGTGCCGACGCTGCACTTCCTGTTCGACCGCACCACCGAGCGTGCGGCCGACATGAACGCGCTCATCGCGCAGGCCGTCGCTTCCCGCTCGAAAGACGAATAGCGATGAATGCGCCACGCACAAGGGTGCAGCGGCGCCCTGTGCATGGGGTGTTGTTGCTCGATAAACCGCTGGGACTCTCCAGCAACCAGGCCTTGCAGAAGGCCAAGTGGTTGCTGCGCGCCGAAAAAGCGGGCCATACCGGCACGCTCGATCCGCTGGCCACCGGCGTGCTGCCGCTGTGCTTTGGCGCAGCCACCAAGTTCAGCCAATTGCACCTGGACGCAGACAAGACCTACGAGGCCACGGCGCGCCTTGGCATCAAGACCTCGACCGGCGATGCCGAAGGCGAGGTGATTGCCGAGCGCCCGGTGCACGTCACCGCCGAAGACCTGGCCCGTGCCGAGGCGCAGTTCACCGGCCCGATCCGCCAGGTTCCGCCGATGCACAGCGCCCTCAAGAAGGATGGCAAGGCGCTCTACGAATACGCTCGCGAAGGCATCGAGATCGAACGCGCACCGCGCGACGTGGTGATCCACGCATTGAAGGTCACGCAGGCGGCCTCCGAATCGGCTGGGAACACGATCCGCATCGTGGCCTCCGTGAGCAAGGGCACCTACATCCGCACGCTGGGCGAAGACATCGGCGAGGCGCTGGGCTGCGGCGCGCACCTCACGTCGCTGCGCCGCACAGCCACTGGTGGTTTCGGCGTGGCGCAGTGCATCACGCTCGAGGCGCTAGAAGCCATGGACGAGGAAGAGCGGCTGGCCCGGTTGTTGCCTGCCGAATCCCTGGTCGAGGGCCACACGATCGTCACGCTCGGCAGCGAAGATGCGGGGCGCTTTCTGTCCGGCCTGCGTCGCCGTGGAACCTGGCCTGATTCCGACCACGTGGCGGTGTTCGGCGACACGCCGCCCGCTTTCTTGGGCACGGCGCACATCGCCGCCAACGAACTGATCCCGGGGCGCTTGCTGAACCCCATCGAAATTCAGCAAATTCTTTTGAACGCACAACAGACAGAAGCGACACCATGAGTACCAAGCAAATCCGCAATATCGCCATCATTGCCCACGTGGACCATGGCAAGACCACCATGGTCGACCAGCTGCTGCGCCAGTCGGGCACCTTCGCCGAGCACGAGAAGGTCGTCGACACGGTGATGGACAACAACGCCATCGAAAAGGAACGTGGCATCACGATCCTGGCCAAGAACTGCGCCGTGACCTGGGAAGGCACGCACATCAACATCGTCGACACCCCGGGCCACGCGGACTTCGGCGGTGAAGTGGAGCGCGCACTGTCGATGGTCGACGGCGTGGTGCTGCTGATCGATGCGCAGGAAGGCCCGATGCCGCAGACGCGCTTCGTGACCAAGAAGGCGCTGGCCCTGGGCCTGAAGCCCATCCTGGTCGTGAACAAGGTCGACAAGCCCGGTGCGAACCCCGACAAGGTGGTCAACGCCGCCTTCGACCTGTTCGACAAGCTCGGCGCGACCGACGAACAGCTCGACTTCCCCGTGGTGTATGCCTCGGGCATCAACGGCTGGTCGTCGCTCGAAGAAGGCGCTGCCGGCGAGCAGTGGGGTCCCGACATGTCGGCTCTCTTCAACACCATCCTGAAGCACGTGCCGGCACAGAAGGGCGACCCTGAAGCGCCGCTGCAGCTGCAGATTTCCGCGCTCGACTTCTCGACCTTCGTCGGCCGCATCGGCGTGGGCCGCATCAGCCAGGGCACGCTGCGTCCGATGATGGACGTGGTGGTCATGGAAGGTCCGGACGGCAAGGCCGTCAAGGGCCGCGTCAACCAGGTGCTGACTTTCCAGGGCCTGGAACGCGTGCAGGCCACCGAAGCCGGCCCCGGCGAAATCGTGCTGATCAACGGCGTGGCCGACATCGGCATCGGCGTCACCATCACCGACCCGGCCAACCCGGCACCGCTGCCCATGCTCAAGGTCGACGAACCGACCCTGACCATGAACTTCTGCGTCAACACCAGCCCGCTGGCTGGCCGCGAAGGCAAGTACATCACCAGCCGCCAGATCTGGGACCGCCTGCAAAAGGAGCTGCAACACAACGTGGCCCTGCGCGTGAAGGAAACCGACGAAGAAGGCATCTTCGAAGTCATGGGCCGCGGCGAACTGCACCTGACCATCCTCTTGGAAAACATGCGCCGCGAAGGCTATGAACTGGCCGTCTCGAAGCCGCGCGTGGTGTTCCGCACCGTCAACGGCGAGAAGCACGAGCCGATCGAACTGGTGACGGCCGACATCGAAGACCAGCACCAGGGCGGCGTGATGCAGGCCCTGGGCGAACGCAAGGGCGAGCTGGTCAACATGGAACCGGACGGCCGCGGGCGCGTGCGCCTGGAGTACCGCATTCCGGCGCGTGGCCTGATCGGCTTCACGAACGAATTCCTGAACCTGACGCGCGGCTCGGGCCTCATCAGCAACATCTTCGACAGCTACGAGCCGCACAAGGGCGAAATCGGCAGCCGCAAGAACGGCGTGCTGATCTCGATGGACGACGGTGAAATCTTCACCTACGCCCTGGGCAAGCTGGACGATCGCGGCCGCATGTTCGTCAAGGCGAACGACCCGGTGTACGAAGGCATGATCGTCGGCATCCACAGCCGCGACAACGACCTGGTGGTGAACGCCACGCGCACCAAGCAGCTCACCAACTTCCGCGTCTCGGGCAAGGAAGACGCGATCAAGGTCACGCCGCCGATCGACCTCACGCTCGAATACGGCGTGGAGTTCATCGAGGACGACGAGCTGGTCGAAATCACGCCCAAGAGCGTGCGCCTTCGCAAGCGCCACCTCAAGGAACACGAGCGCAAGCGCGCCGGCCGCGACACCCAAGCCGCCTGACCCTCTGAGGGCTCCATGCGCCTGACGCACGGCGGGGCTGTGTGGCTGATGGTCGTCGTGACCCTGATGTGGGGCACGGCGGGCGTCGTCACACGGCACCTTGCACAGGCGCACAGTTTCGAGATCACCTTCTGGCGCAGCCTCTTCACGACGCTGGCGCTGCTGGTGATCTTGCCGCTTTGGCGGGGGCGCGCCGTGTTCTCGCAGTTGCGCAGCGGCGGGCGCGAACTCTGGATCTCGGGCGTCTGCTGGGCCGTGATGTTCACGGCCTTCATGGTGGCGCTCACGATGGCCTCGACGGCGAGCGTGCTGGTCACGATGGCGCTCGGGCCGCTGCTCACCGCGCTTGCTGCGCGCCTCTTCATCGGTCACCGTCTGCCCGCGCGCACCTGGGTGGCCATCGTGGTGGCCGGGCTGGGCATCGGCTGGATGTACGGCACGCAGCTGATGCAGGGCGGGGCGGGCGGCGGTTCGCTGCTCGGCACCCTGGTTGCGCTGTGCGTGCCGCTGGCCGGCGCCACCAACTGGACCGTGGTCCAGCACGCGCACGCCAAGGGGCATGACATCGACCTGGTGCCCGCGGTGCTGATCGGCGCCGTGCTCACCGCCTTGTTCACCTTGCCCTTTGCCTTGCCGTTCCAGGCGAGCGCGCACGACCTCGGCCTGCTGGCCTTCCTGGGCGTGTTCCAGCTGGCCATTCCCTGCGTGCTGTCGGTGCTGTGCGCGCAAGTGCTGAAGGCGCCCGAAGTGGCTTTGCTGGCGCTGCTCGAGGTGATCTTCGGCATCGCGCTGGCCTGGCTCGGCGCGGGCGAGGAGCCGGCTGCGAGCGTGCTGACCGGCGGAGCGCTCGTCATCGGCGCGCTGGTGTTCAACGAACTGCTGGCGCTGCGCGGGCGCCGTGCCACGCTGGCCGACAACGCGCTGCCGGGCGCGCACTGAACAGAGAGGGCGCGATCAGCGCTCCCCCATATCTCCGCTAACTCGTGACGAGGGCGCTCCTGGCGTCATCCGTCCGCGCTTCGGCGCCACCGGAAAGCGCGGAACGATTCAGTCGAAACTCGCGCGGCGATTGCCCCGTCCATCGCCTGAAGGCGTGGCGAAAACTCACCGGGTCGCTGAAGCCGAGATTGCCGGCGATGTCTTCCGTGCTCAACAAGGTTGTCGAGAGGTAGTCGATGGCCAGGGCCTTGCGAACGCTCGCCAGCAGCTCGCTGTACGTGGTGCCGTCCGCTTCGAGCTTGCGGCGCAGGGTGCGCGAGGTCAGCCCCAGGTTTTCCGCGATCGCATCGATGTCCGGAAAGCGGCCTGGCGTACGCGTGAGTTCCTGGTAGACACGCTGCGTGATGTTCGCCTGAAACCGGAGCTCGTCCATCAGCTTCGCGCATTCGGCCGATACCTGGGCAGCCGCCACCGGGTTCGCCATTCGTGGCGTCTTCGACAGCCAGGCCGCCGGGTAGCTCAAAGCGTGCCGAGATTGATCGTACGCAACGGGGCATTCCAGCAAATGGACCGTGTGGGCGGCATGCGCAGGCTCCGCATACGCAAAAGATGCCCGCACCGGCGTGAACCACGGTCCCATCACGTCCTTGAGGAGCGTGATATGGACTGCAAACTGCAACTCGATGAGAAACCGGTAGAGCGCATCGTCCAGTTCTGGCAGCTTGAGCAAACCCGGCTCAGGAAATATCCACGATGCGAGGTCGCCCTCGTGAACCCATCGGATCGGGATCATGCCGTTCGCGAGTCGGTGATACCGCATGCCCATATCGGCAACATGACGGCCCGTTTCCGAACAGAGCAGCGCATAGCCGAACATGCCGTACGACGTCGCGTGCAGCTTCGACCCCACGCGCAGGCCCAGGTCCGTGCCCGGATAAGCGCGCACCGCGTTGCGCGCCGCGGTCAGGAACTGCAGGGGCGAGGTGAGCGTGAACGGGTTTCTTACCGCTTCAGCGTCGAGCCCGGTCTCCGCGAGAACGCTGGCCGGATCGAGGCCGATTTCCAGGGCGGTGTCCAGCAGCACCGCGAGCTTCGAGGGCGCGAAGCGCTTGGCGGTCAATGTCAGGGTCGACGGCTCGCTCCAGCGCTCTGCGAGCAGTCCGTGGGACGGACCCGGGGGAAGTGAAGTGTTCAATGGATCACCCATGGGCGGCCTTGGTTGTAGTGCGTGAGCAGATGCAGGGCCGGGCGAGCTCAATCGGGCTGGCGACGCTGTCGGAACTCGCGCGGAGAGTTCCCCGTCCACCGCCTGAAGGCGTGGCGAAAACTCACCGGATCGCTGAAGCCGAGATGGCCTGCAATGTCTTCCGTGCTCAACAAGGTTGTAGAGAGGTAGTCGATGGCCAGGGCCTTGCGTACGCTGGCCAGCAACTCGCTGTACGAGGTTCCTTCGGCTTCGAGCTTGCGGCGCAGGGTTCGCGTGGTCACCCTCAAGGTCGCCGCGATGGCATCGATGTCCGGAAAACGGCCCGGCGTGCAGGTGAGTTCCCGGTAGACCTGTTGCGTGACCCCCGCCTGCCAGCGGAGCTCGTCCAGCAGCTTCGCGCACTCGACCGACATCTGGGCCGCCATCGTCGGGCTCGCCATCTGCGGCGCTTTCGACAGCCATATCGCCGGATAGCTCAACGCGTGCCGTGGCTGATCGAACGCAACGGGACACCCCAGCGTGCGTTCCCAGAGCGTGGCATCCGGTGGCTCGGGAAACGCGAGCGACGTCCGCACCGGCGCGCACCACGGCCCCATCGCGTCCTTCACGACAGAGGCGTGGACTGCAACCTGCATCTCGATGAGGAACCGGTAGAGCGCGTCGTCCAGGTTCGGCAGCCTGACGGAATCCGGACCCGCAAAAGTCCACGACGCCAGGTCGCCCTCGCGCGTCCAGCGGACCGAGGTCATGCCGTTCGCGAGACGGTGGTATCTCACGATCAGATCGAAGGTGTGGCTGAGCGTCTCGGCGCAAAGCAGCGCGTAGCCGAGCATGCCGTACGACGTCGCGTGCAACCGGGATCCCACGCGCAGGCCGAGGTCCGAGCCCGGGTACGCGCGCACGGCATTGCGAGCGGCCGTCAAGAATTGCAGGGGCGAGGTGAGCGTGAACGGGTTGCCTGTTGCCGCGACATCGAGCTCGGTCCCCGCGAGAACGGCGGCCGGATCGAGGCCCGCCTCCAGCGCGACATCGAGCAGCACCGCGAGCTTCGAAGGCGTGAAGCGCTTTGCAGTCAAGGTCAGGGTCGACGGCTCGCTCCAGCGGTCTGCGAGCAGTCCGTGGGAAGGCGCCGAGGGAAGCAACGTTTGCAATTAATTACCAAATGTCCGAATTGATATCGAAGTGTCAACGCTGATGCGCTTCATAGGTTCGGGAATTCCCTGAGAGAAAAAAACCGATCGACGAAACTGTGTCATTTTTCATGGTGGCCAATTAACCGTCTTTCGTTTTTATTAACGTCCGTTAACTTTGGTTTTGGAGATTCCAATCGCGCCCGAAAAATGGCCTTTTGAGCGAGTGAATTGGTATTTTTATGCGGAACCCGTCTGCCATCGGGCTCGGATTTGATCCACCGGCTTCACGCATTCCTCCCCTACATCAGGCGTTCGTCGTTGGACTCGCGATGTGTGGAGGCCCTTGGCAGCCATGCCGCCTGGCAGCGCAAACCGCATCGCCGCTGGTCGAAAAGGAGCAGCGGCGCAAATGTGCGTTTTTTCATACCTTTGCTAACTATTGAACCCCAGTGTCCTGATTCATACCGTTTGTGGTCACCGCGATCATTTTCGGGAGCGGATTCAGAACCGACAGTCGAGACTCCCTATTTCTCTCGATCAATCCACTTGGCCCCAATGACCGCCTGACAGTCATTGGGCGGCTGTTCGTGGAAGCACGGTTTATCCATGAACAAGTCTCACAAAAGTATTTGGAACGAAGCTCTGGGCGCCTGGGTGGCGGTGAGCGAGCTCGAAAAGAGCAAGGGCAAGGCGAGCAAGCGCGGGCGCACCGGGGGTGTTCTGCGATTGACCTTGCTGTCGGCCTCGATTGCGTTTGGCTGGGGCGGGTCGGCGGCGAATGCGCAGTCGCTGAGTTGCATCAGTGCGACCAACGCGATCGATTGCCGGAATGCCTCCCAAGCGGGGCTCATGTTCACCGCGAACAGCGACTCCAACGCAAAAAACGAGGATCTGGTTCTGCGCGGCGGTGGTGACAACAAGCAGGCGATCCGCAACTTTCTTGTCGGCAACGCCGATATCGCCGACCAAGCGAACGTCACCTTGGGCGACTCAGGATTCAAGAGCTCCATCACGACGGTCTTTGCCAATCGCTTTCAGGTAGGCGACAGCACGACCAGTGCTTCCGGCGTCAACAGTGCGGCAATCGGTATCGGTGCCAGGGCCATCGCCCAGGACACCGTTGCCATCGGGACCCGCGCGAATGCGTTGTCGAGTAACACGATTGCCATTGGCCCCAACGCCCAGGCCATCTCCTCCGGTGACGTGGCTTTGGGCGCGAATACGACGGCCACGGGTGGAGGCGGCGCGGCACCTTCCACGGCTCTCGGCAGCGGTGCCAATGCCTTGGGCACTGGCTCCACGGCGGTCGGGTCTATTGCGACTGCCAGGGGCAAGAACTCTGCCGCTTTCGGCAACAACGCGCAGACCGGAGTGAATGCAGAGAATGGCCTGGCGCTTGGAACCAATGCGCAGTCGGTGGGAGATCGCAGCGCTGCCATCGGTTCGGGGGCTCAAGCCGTAGGTGCCTTTTCCGTTGCCCTTGGCCGGACGGCGAACTCGTTCGCGGACGGATCTACCGCGATCGGCTCCAATTCCGCGAATGGGGCTTCGACCTTCGCAAACGATTCGATCGCCATCGGAGGACAGTCCATCGTCGTTGCGGGGGCAACCTCCGGCATCGCCGTCGGTCGCGGCGCGACGGTCAACGGCGCCTTTGGCATCGCCCAGGGCGATGGCGTGGTCAGCGGCGCAACGGGCCAGAACGTGGCCATCGGCTCAGGTGGCACGACGGCCAATTCCCGCACCTCGGCGGGCGGCGCGGTGGCCATCGGGCGAGGGCAGAACGCTGTCGGCAATGGCGCGGTAGCCATCGGCGACCCGAACACCGCCAATGGCGACGGCGCCGTAGCGGTGGGCAACAACAACACGGCCGCGGGCAATCTGGCCAACACGGCCGCTGCGAACGGCGCGGTGGCGATCGGCAACGCGAACAACGCCATCGGCCAGGGCTCGCTGGCGTTGGGCAATGCGTCCAGTGCGCTGGCCGCGGGCGCGGTGGCCTTGGGCGACACCGCGAATGCATCCACCGCCAACTCGATCGCAATCGGCGGGAAGGCGTCCGTTGCCGCCAATGCGGCCAACGGCATCGCCATCGGTGGCAACTCGTCCGTCAGTGGTGCCAACACGGTTGCGATCGGTGCCGGCGCCCGGGCGAACGGCGGCGGGGCGACGGCGTTCGGCAACAACGCCAATGCGGCCTTCGGCAATGACATGGCTTTCGGCACCAATGCAGTTGCCATTGGCGACCCAAGCGGCAAGGCCCCTTCGACGGCCTTCGGCAACGGTGCGAATGCCCTGGGCGGCAGTTCGACGGCGTTCGGAACCATCGCGACCGCCAGGGGCAAGACCTCCGCCGCGTTCGGCTATGCAGCGGAGACCGGAAAGGATGCGGAGCAGGCCCTGGCGATTGGCGCCAATGCCTTCGCCACCGGAGGCTTCAGCGCTGCCATCGGTTCGAAGGCCAACGCCAATGGCGCCAATTCCGTAGCGCTCGGTCGGTTGGCGAATTCGTTCGCAGACGGATCTACCGCGATCGGCGCCAACTCCGTTGCAGGAGCCTCGGCCTTTGCGACCGACTCGATCGCCATCGGCGGACAGTCGTCGGTGGCCGCAACGGCCTCCTCGGGCATCGCGGTCGGACGCGGCGCGACCGTCAACAGCATCTTCGGCCTCGCCATCGGTGATGGGGCGAATGCCTCCGGCAGCGGCAGCGGCATCATCGCCATCGGCAACGGGGCGAAGGCGAGCGTTGGAACCAGTACGGCGATTGGTGTCAACGCCAATGCGGCCAACACCGACGCGACGGCACTCGGCAACGGCGCGTTGGCATCGGGCACACAGGACACAGCGATTGGCGTCACCGCCAGAGCCACTGGCGGTTCGAGCTCCGCGTTCGGCAATGCTGCCAACGCCAGCGGCGGCAATTCGCTGGCACTGGGTGTCGGCAACGTCGCGTCGAATTTCGCCGCGGTGGCGGTGGGCAACCAGAGCAAGGCATCGGGCTTGCGCAGCGTCGCACTGGGCGACCAGGCCAACGCCAGCAATACCAGCGCGATCGCCTTGGGCACCAACGCCAATGCCACCCAGTCGGGTGCCATCGCGATGGGGCAGGGAGCTCAAGGCACGGGCGTGAACGCCGTCGCCCTGGGCGCCGGAGCGCTGGTGCGGACCGACAACTCGGTGGCGCTGGGTTCGGGCTCGACCACCGCTGCGACTTCGCCGACCGGCACCGGTTTCATGACGGGCACGGCAGCTCCGGCGTCGGAAGTTTCGGTGGGGGCGTCCGGCGCCACGCCGACGCGACGCATCACCAACCTGGCCGATGGCGCGGCACAGCAGGACGCGGTGACCGTGGCGCAGCTGAGCACCAGCAACACGAGTCTCTCGACCAGCATCACGAGCCTGTCGACCTCGACGTCGAGCGGCCTGAGCACTGCCACGAGCAGCATTGGCAGCCTTTCGACTTCGACGTCGTCGGGTTTGAGCACGGCAACCAGCCGCATTTCGAGCTTGTCGACTTCGACATCGAGTGGTCTGAGTACGGCGACGAGCAGCATTGGCAGTTTGTCGACGTCTACCTCGAGCGGCATCAGCAGCCTGTCGACCTCCACGTCGAGCGGCCTGAGCACCGCGACCAGCAGCATTTCCAGTCTGTCCACCGGCCTGAGCACCGCGACGAGCGGTTTCTCCAGCTTGTCCACGGGTTTGAGCACGACGAACAGCAGCCTTGGCAGCCTGTCGACGTCAACCTCGAGCGGTCTGAGCACCGCAACGAGCGGCATCGGCAGTCTGTCCACTTCGACATCGTCGGGTCTGAGCACCGCCACCAGCGGTATTGCCAGCCTCTCGACGTCCACGTCCAGCGGCTTGAGCACGGCGACCAGCAGCATCTCGAGCCTGTCGACGTCGACCTCGAGCGGCCTGAGCACGGCAGCGAGCAGCATCGGAAGCCTGTCGACCTCCACGTCCAGTGGCATTGCCAGCCTGTCGACGTCCACGTCGTCGGGTCTGAGCACGGCAACCAGCGGTATCTCGAGCCTGTCCACCTCGACATCGAGCGGCCTGAGTACTGCGAGGAGCAGCATCGGCAGCCTGTCGACCTCCACGTCGTCGGGTCTGAGCACCGCGACCAGTGGCATCTCGAGCCTGTCCACCTCGACATCGAGCGGCCTGAGCACGGCAACGAGCAGCATCGGCAGTCTGTCGACTTCCACATCCAGCGGCATCTCGAGTCTGTCCACCTCGACCTCGAGTGGCCTGAGCACGGCCACGAGCAGCATTGGCAGCCTGTCGACTTCCACGTCCAGCGGCATCGCCAGCCTGTCTACCTCCACGTCGTCGGGTCTGAGCACCGCGACCAGCGGCATCTCGAGCCTGTCCACCTCGACATCGAGCGGCCTGAGCACGGCGACGAGCAGCATCGGAAGCCTGTCGACCTCCACGTCCAGTGGCATTGCCAGCCTGTCTACTTCCACGTCGTCGGGGCTGAGCACCGCGACCAGCGGCATCTCGAGCCTGTCCACCGGCCTGAGTTCGACGAACAGCAGCGTAGGCAGCCTGTCGACCGGCCTGAGTACTTCGTTCAGCGGCATCGGCAGTCTGTCCACGGGCCTGAGCACGACGAACAGCAACCTGGGCACGCTGAACTCGTCGGTCAGCTCCATCTACAACACGGGCACCAAGTACTTCCACGCCAACAGCACGGGCGCGGACAGCCGGGCCGTCGGCGTGAACAGCGTGGCGATCGGGCAGGGCGCGAATGCGATCGGCGACAACAGCGTGGCGTTGGGGGCGAACTCGGTCGCCGACAGGCCCGCGGCGGCGCAGACCAACTACGACGCCATCGGGCTGACCAGCAAGCAAAGTTCGTCGGGCGAACTGAACATCGGCGATCGTCAGATCACGGGCGTCAGCGCCGGTAGCGAACCCACCGACGCGGTCAATGTCTCGCAACTGAAGGGTGTTTCGGATTCGCTGTCGACGGGGTTGAGCACGACGAACAGCAATGTGAGCAGTTTGTCGACTTCGACGTCGTCCGGTCTGAGCACGGCGACGAGCAGCATCGGCAGCTTGTCGACTTCGACGTCCTCCGGTCTGAGCACTGCGACGAGCAGCATCAGCAGCCTGTCGACTTCGACGTCGTCTGGCTTGAGCACTGCTACCAGCAGCATCGGCAGCCTGTCGACTTCGACTTCGAGCGGTCTGAGCACTGCGACCAGCAGCATCAGCAGCCTGTCGACCTCGACGTCGTCTGGTCTGAGTACTGCGACCAGCAGCATCGGCAGCCTGTCGACTTCGACGTCGTCTGGTCTGAGCACCGCTACCAGCAGCATCGGCAGCCTGTCGACCTCCACGTCGAGCGGTCTGAGCACTGCTACCAGCAGCATCAGCAGCCTGTCAACCTCGACGTCCTCTGGACTGAGCACCGCTACCAGCAGCATCAGCAGCTTGTCGACTTCGACGTCGTCCGGCCTGAGCACCGCGACCAGCAGCATTGGCAGCCTGTCGACTTCGACCTCGTCCGGCCTGAGCACTGCGACGAGCAGCATCAGTAGCCTCTCGACCTCCACGTCGAGCGGTCTGAGCACGGCCACGAGCAGCATCGGCAGCCTGTCGACTTCGACCTCGTCCGGCCTGAGCACTGCGACGAGCAGCATCAGCAGCCTCTCGACCTCCACGTCGAGCGGCCTGAGCACTGCGACGAGCAGCATCAGCAGCCTCTCGACCTCCACGTCGAGCGGTCTGAGCACGGCCACGAGCAGCATCGGCAGCTTGTCGACTTCGACATCGTCTGGCCTGAGCACTGCGACGAGCAGCATCAGCAGCTTGTCGACTTCGACATCGTCTGGCTTGAGCACTGCGACGAGCAGCATCAGTAGCCTCTCGACCTCCGCGTCGAGCGGTCTGAGCACGGCCACGAGCAGCATCGGCAGCCTGTCGACTTCGACCTCGTCCGGCCTGAGCACTGCGACGAGCAGCATCAGCAGCCTCTCGACCTCCACGTCGAGCGGTCTGAGCACGGCCACGAGCAGCATCGGCAGCTTGTCGACTTCGACGTCCTCCGGTCTGAGCACGGCGACCAGCAGCATCAGCAGCCTATCGACCTCGACGTCGTCGGGCTTGAGTACTGCCACCAGCAGTATCGGCAGCCTGTCGACCTCGACGTCGTCGGGTCTGAGCACTGCGACCAGCAGCATCGGTAGCTTGTCGACCTCGACTTCCAGTGGTTTGAGCACTGCGACCAGCAGCATCAGCAGCCTGTCGACCTCGACGTCCTCTGGTCTGAGCACCGCTACCAGCAGCATCAGTAGCCTGTCGACCTCCACGTCGTCCGGCCTGAGCACGGCGACCAGCAGCATCAGCAGCTTGTCGACTTCGACTTCGTCCGGCTTGAGCACGGCGACCAGCAGCATTAGCAGCTTGTCGACCTCGACTTCGTCCGGCCTGAGTACCGCGACGAGCAGCATCGGCAGCCTGTCGACATCGACGTCGTCTGGTCTGAGCACAGCCACGAGCAGCATCAGCAGCCTGTCCACTTCGACGTCGTCCGGCCTGAGCACCGCGACCAGCAGCATCGGCAGCTTGTCGACATCGACGTCGTCCGGGTTGAGCACAGCGACGAGCAGCATCGGCAGCCTGTCGACATCGACGTCGTCTGGTCTGAGCACCGCTACCAGCAGCATCAGCAGCCTGTCGACTTCGACGTCCTCCGGCCTGAGCACGGCGACCAGCAGCATCAGCAGCCTGTCAACATCGACGTCGTCTGGTTTGAGCACTGCGACCAGCAGCATCAGCAGCCTGTCGACTTCGACTTCCTCTGGTCTGAGCACTGCTACCAGCAGCATCGGCAGTCTGTCGACTTCGACGTCGTCCGGTCTGAGCACTGCTACCAGCAGTATCAGCAGCCTGTCGACTTCGACCTCCTCTGGTCTGAGCACTGCTACCAGCAGCATCAGCAGCCTGTCGACCTCGACGTCCTCTGGTCTGAGCACCGCTACCAGCAGCATCAGCAGCCTGTCGACCTCGACGTCGTCTGGTCTGAGCACTGCTACCAGCAGCATCAGCAGCCTGTCGACTTCGACCTCCTCCGGTCTGAGCACTGCTACCAGCAGCATCAGCAGCTTGTCGACTTCGACGTCCTCTGGTCTGAGCACCGCCACGAGCAGCATCGACAGCCTGTCGACCTCCACGTCGTCCGGTCTGAGCACTGCCACCAGCAGCATCGATAGCCTGTCGACTTCCACGTCGTCTGGCCTGAGTACTGCAACCAGCGGCATCTCGAGTCTGTCTACAGGCCTGAGCACGACCAACAGCACCGTGGGCAGCCTGTCCACTTCGTTCTCGAGTGGTCTGAGCACGGTGACCAGCGGCATCTCGAGCTTGTCCACCGGCTTGAGCACGACCAACAGCACCGTGAGCAGTCTGTCGACCTCGACCTCGAGTGGTCTGAGTACCGCCACAAGCAGCATCAGCAGCCTGTCGACGTCGACCTCGAGTGGGCTGAGCACGGCGACGAGCAGCATCAACAGCCTCTCGACTTCCACGTCGTCCGGCCTGAGCACCGCCACCAGCAGCATCGACAGCCTCTCGACCTCCACGTCGTCTGGTCTCAGCACTGCCACCAGCAGCATCAGCAGCCTCTCGACCGGCCTGAGCACGACGAACAGCAACGTCAACAGCCTGTCGACGTCGACCTCGTCGGGCCTGAGCACGGCCACCAGCGGCATCTCGAGCCTGTCGACGGGCCTGAGCACGACCAACAGCAACCTCAACAGCCTGTCCACCAGCGTGGTCACGGCAGGCAGCGGCCTTGCGAGCCTGTCGACCTCGACTTCGACGGGCCTGGCCACCGCGACCAGCAGCATCAGCAGCCTGAGCACGACGGTCAACACGATCAACGACAAGGGCACCAAGTACTTCCATGCCAACTCGACGGCGGCGGACTCGGTGGCCAGCGGCCAGGAAGCCGTGGCGATCGGGCCGCAGTCGGTGGCCAGCGGCGCCAGTTCCTTCGCCGCCGGCAACGGCGCGAGGGCGACGGCCGACGGCGCCGTGGCGGTGGGCTTCGGCGCCCAGGCGACCGGTGTCAACGCCATTGCCATCGGCACCGGCGCATTGGCCACGGGCTCGCAGGCCATCGGTGCCAACTCCCGCGCAGGCGGCGGTGGCGTGGCCCTGGGCGACGGGGCCGACGCCGGCGGCACGGTGCTGAGCCAGGCGCAGACCGTCTCCAAGGGCACGGCCATCGGCTTCGGCGCGATCGTGCAGCAAAGCGGCGGCGTCGCGCTCGGCTCCGGCGCGGTCGCCGACCGCGCAGGCATGAACGGCCAGACCGAAGCCATCTCGGGCGTGGCGGTCAGCTCGACCGCGGGGGCGGTGTCCGTGGGCAGCGTCGGCAACGAGCGGCAGATCACGAACGTGGCCGGCGGCACCAAGCCCACCGACGCGGTCAACCTGCGGCAGCTGGAAACCGTGCAGGCGGGCGGCGTGCGCTACGACGTCAACCCCGACGGCTCGGTCAACTACAACCAGATGACGCTGGGCAACGGTCAGGCGCCCAACGGCACGCGCATCTCCAATGTCGCGCCCGGCATCCTTCCGACCGATGCCGCCAACGTGGGCCAGTTGAACGCCATGCAGTACCAGCTGCAGGGCCAGATCGCCAGCACGCAGCGCATCGCGTACTCGGGCGTGGCGATGGCTACCGCCATGAGCACGCTGCCGCAGGCCATGACGCCGGGCAAGAGCCTGATGTCGGTGGGCGTGGGCAACTACTCGGGCTACAGCGCATTGGCCATCGGCTACTCGTCGCGCTCGAACGACGGCAAGTGGGTCTACAAGATCAACGGCAGCTACAGCGGGCAGAAATTCAACATCGGCGTGGGTGTCGGGTACGAGTTCGATTGAAGAACAAGAAAAGGAGAGGGTTGACACGCCCTCATGCGCCCGAACAGAGGCGCAGGGCGTGTTGCAGCAAGTAAGGTCCGGGTCGGTATGACAGACCCGGTCGTTGCGCGGGGCGGGCATGGCGCTCGCCCCGTTTTTTTGCCTCGGCAAATCGCCATTCAACAAATAAAGAGACAAAGAGAGGTATCGCACATGCAGCAATTTCTTCGCCTGAAAGCACTGGCCATCGCGACTGCGGCGGCACTGGCACTCGCAGCCTGCGGTGGAGGAGGGAGCGACGGCAACGCTTTCTATCCACCTGCACCCACCGCAGCCGCGGAGCCCGCGCTGGCGCCCGCATCGCCCGAATCGGCCGGCTTCTCTTCAGACCGCTTGAAGACGGTGATCGAGACGGCGCATGCCTTCGTCGACAACAAGAAGGGCGCGGCACCTCCCGGCATCGCCCTCTATGTGGCGCGCCACGGCAAGATCGTGCTCGACGACATCTACGGCAAGAGCGACCTGGCCAGCGGCGCGGCGCTGAAGGCCGACACCATCTACCGCATCTACTCGCAGACCAAGCCGGTCACCGCGGTCGCCATGCTCAAGCTCTACGAGCAGGGCAAGTGGCAGCTGGACGACCCGGTCACCAGGTTCATTCCGGAGTTCGCGAACCTGCAGGTCTACAAGGGCAAGGACGACAAGGGCAACGCGATCCTCGAGCCCGCATCGCGGCCTGCCACCATGCGCGAGCTGATGACCCACACGGCGGGGTTTGCCTACGGGCTCGTGGCCGGCGAATCGGATGTGGACGACATGTACCGTGCATCGAACATGCTCGGCCAGCCGGGTACGAAGGCCTTCATCGACAAGCTGGCTTCGCTGCCGCTGGCCTACCAGCCCGGCGAAAAGTGGAAGTACTCGATCGCCATGGATGTGCAGGGCGTCATCGTCGAACGGCTGTCGGGCCAGTCGTTCTCGCAGTTCATGCAGGACAACATCTTCGGCCCCCTGCGGATGAAGGACACGGGCTTCTATGTCCCCGAGGACAAGCGCTCGCGGCTGGCCACGCTCTATGGCGTGGACCCGGCAAGCGGCCAGATCGCGCCTTACACCAGCGGGTTGTTCCTTCTCGACATCTTCACCAACCCGCCCGTATTGCCCAGCGGCGGCGGTGGCCTGGTGTCGACGACGGCCGACTACGCGCGCTTCGCGCAGATGCTGCTCAAGGGCGGCGAACTCGAAGGCGTGCGCATCCTCAAGCCCGAGACGGTGAAGCTGATGATGAGCAACCACCTGTCCGACAAGGTTCAGGCGTACCTGCAGGGGAACAAGGTGCCTGTCTTTCCGGGTGCGGGCTTTGGTTTCGGCCTGAACGGTGCCGTGGTGGTGGACCCTGCAAAGTCCCCGCTCAAGCAGGGCAAGGGAACCTACACATGGGGCGGTGCGGCGGGCACGACATTCTGGGTGGACCCGGCCAACGACATGATCGTGCTGGGCATGATTCACGTGCTGGGGCTGTCGGGCTCATTGGCCTCCCTCAGCCCGTCGATCTACGACGCGCTGACCGATCCGTCCAAATAGTCGGTGTGCATTCAGCAGTGCAGGCAACTGCCAGAGGTTGTCTGAAAAGGCGCGCGCAACAAGCCACATAGGGCCCACGACGCGCGCCTCTTCCGGAGGTGCTTGCTTGCTGTTTGCTGTTTGTCGCCTGTCAGCCCAGCAGGCCGTGCAGGATGCTCGTCACCGGCGAGACCGCATGCTCGACCAGGCTGGTGATCGGGGTCACGACCTCGGTCACCAGCGGGGTGACAACGTCGCCGATACCGTTCACCGCACCGGCCACCGTGTCGACAACCGGCGCCACCGCGCCCGCTGCACCGGCGAGGATGTCGGCCACCGGCTCGACCACGCTGGTTGCGGCACCCGCCACGGTTGCGATGATCGGCGCGACGGTGTCCGTCAGGCTGCCCGCTACCTCGGAGATCGGCTCCAGGATGTTGGCGACCGGACCGTCGCTGCCAAGGACGCCGCCCAGCAGGCCGTCGTCACCCAGCACGCCACCGAGAAGACCGCCGTCGCCGCCAAGCAGGCCACCCAGCAGACCGTCGTCACCCAGCACGCCACCGAGGAGACCGCCGTCGCCGCCAAGCAGGCCACCCAGCAGACCGTCTTCACCCAGGACACCGCCGAGGAGGCCGCCGTCGCCACCGAGCAAGCCGCCCAGCAGACCGTCTTCACCCAGGACGCCACCGAGGAGACCACCGTCGCCACCGAGCAGGCCGCCCAGCAGACCGTCCTCACCCAGTACGCCGCCGAGCAGACCACCGTCGCCACCGAGCAAGCCGCCCAACAGACCGTCGTCACCCAGGACGCCACCGAGGAGACCACCGTCGCCACCGAGCAGACCGCCCAGCAGGCCGTCATCACCCAGGACACCGCCGAGCAGGCCACCGTCGCCACCGAGCAGGCCGCCCAGCAGGCCGTCATCGCCCAAGACGCCACCGAGGAGACCACCATCGCCGCCGAGCAGACCGCCCAGCAGACCGTCGTCACCAAGGATGCCGCCGAGGAGGCCACCGTCGCCGCCGAGCAAGCCGCCCAGCAGGCCGTCGTCGCCAAGGATGCCGCCGAGCAGGCCGCCGTCGCCACCGAGCAAGCCACCCAGCAGACCGTCATCACCCAGGACACCGCCGAGCAGGCCGCCGTCGCCGCCGAGCAAGCCGCCCAGAAGGCCGTCATCGCCCAGGACACCGCCGAGGAGGCCACCGTCGCCGCCGAGCAGACCGCCCAAGAGGCCGTCATCGCCCAGCACGCCACCGAGCAGGCCACCGTCGCCGCCGAGCACGCCGCCCAGCACGCCGCCCAGCAGGCCGCCTTCGCCCAGCACGCCGCCAAGCAGGCCACCGTCACCGCCGAGCAATCCGCCCAGCAGGCCGTCGTCACCCAGCACGCCGCCGAGCAGGCCATCGCCATTCAGAAGATTCGCCACGCCGTCGGTGAGGAAGTCCACTTGCGTGTCGACCGCATTGAGCAGCGCTGCCGTCGTTCCGGCACCCAGCAGTTGGTCGGTCAGCGGGCTGATGAGGCCGCTCACGCCGTCCGTCACCTGGTCCACCACGCCGTCGACCGGGTCGAGGATGTTGGGGCTGTTCGGGGTAAACGTGGTGCCGAGCAGCGGGCCAAGCAGACCGTCGACCGTGTCGGTCACCGTGTCGGTGATGCCGGCCACCGGGGTCAGCAGGTCGCCCAGGCCGAGGTCGCCGAGCAGGCCGTTGTTCAGTCCGCTGGCGATGCCGCCCACGATGCTGTCGACCGGATCGAGCAGCGCCGGGCCGCCAGGCGTGCCGGGGTTGCCGCCGCCGATGCCGTCCAGGAGGCCGCCGAGCAGACCGCCCAGGAGGCCGTCTTCACCGATCAGGCCACCGACGATGCCGTCTTCGCCGAGCAGGCCGCCAGCCAGGCCGTCCGGTCCGAGCAGGCCACCGACAAGGCCGTCGCTGCCGAACAGGCCGCCGACCAGGCCGTCGTCGCCCAGCAGGCCACCGAGGAGACCGTCGTCGCCAAGCAGGCCACCCACGAGGCCGTCGCTGCCGAGCAGACCGCCGACCAGGCCGTCGTCGCCCAGGAGGCCACCGAGGAGGCCGTCGTCGCCAAGCAGGCCGCCGAGGAGACCACCGTCGCCACCGAGCAAACCACCCAGCAGGCCGTCATTACCCAGAACACCGCCGAGGGGGTCGTCGTCGCCGACAAGACCCTCGATCAATTCGGTCAACGTTTGCGAAAGGCTCATGCTCACCTCTGTAAAAAAATAGGGGCCGACGCAAGGGCAACTTGCATGCCGCTGTCCTGCAGCCCAGCCAACGATGCGCCTGCAGCGACTCAAGTCGTTGATCCACATGAGATTTCTCGATCGAGCTTCGATTGGAACGGCACGTTGGCGCAGGGCTGCCAGGTGTTATTTCGCGACGCGTTACGTAACGTCGTGTCGTTTCGAGCCGGAGCAACGCGCTTGTTACGTAGGGATTGCTCACACACCGTGGTGTCTGTATTAATCCTTTTTTCTAATGCGAAAAAATGGCGAGGCCGCGCTGCGCCTCTTCATCGGATGCGTCGCACACCGCGATGCAGCGCAGGGTTCGAGGTGCAGCAGGGGATGGCGCCGGCAAAGCAGATGAGCGCCGAAACCTCGAAGAGGAAAAGATGTCCTTTTCCATACCGTTCAAGGGCACCGCAATCATTTTCAAGCGCGGTTGCGCATCCCATAGTCCAGGTTCCGCATTCGTCTCGATGAACTTCGCCGGGTCTGTGCGCCGCATGGCGGAGCGGCCACGGCGTCGGCGACTGAATGTCCTCTCCCTCTCTTCACCCGCCAGCCACCACCCGCATGAGCTACGCAAAATCCGGAAACACCCACATCTACTACGAGCGCCGGGGGCAGGGCCCCGCGGTCGTCTTCTGCCACGGCGCGGGCTCCAACGCCGCCACGTGGTGGCAGCAGTTGCCGACCTTCGCCAGGCGGTACACCTGCATCACCATCGACAACCGCGGGTTCGGCCGGTCGGTCGCACCGGCGAGCGGATTCAGGCTCGACGTGTTCGCGGACGATGTGCTGGCCGTGATGGATGCCGAGGGTATCGACAGCGCGGCGCTGATCTGCCACTCGCTCGGCGGGATGACCGGGCTGCGCCTGGCGTTGCGGGAGCCGCAGCGGGTCTGGGCCTTTGCGTGCTGCGATTCGCCCATGGCGATCCGGCATGCGCAGATGCTGGCGAACGTTCGCGGGTTTTTTCTGTCGGTCGAGTTGGGCAACCTCGAGAACAGCGCGCTGAGCCCGGGCTTCGTGCAGCGGCACCCCGAGTTGGCGGTGCTCTATCGGCAGATCAATCAGTTCAACCCGTCCATCTTCAACGAGGAGGCGAGCGCCGGCCTGAGCGCGCGCCTCGCATCGTTGCTGCAACTGGACCAGTTGCTGCCGCTGGAGGTGCTGGAGGTGCTTGGGTGCCCCACGTTGCTTCTGGTCGGCTCGGAAGATCCGATCGTGACACCCGCGGTCGTGCGCGATGTGGCCCGCCATATTCCCGGCAGCCGGGTGGTGGAGATCGAAGGCGCCGGCCACTCTCCCTATTTCGAGCAGCCCTTGCGCTTCAACACGGAGGTTCTGTCGTTTCTGGAGGAGGCGGCACAAGCATTGCCCGCCGCACATCCGATGGCCAGACGCACCGGTTGATACGAAGGTTTGGCACGCTGGTATTCGGGTGCTCCACCATCGCGGTTTGTCCGTTTTCATACCGTTCGAGGTCACTGCGATCATTTTCAGGCGTGGCCCCGTGGCTCATAGTTCGTTTACATCAAGCGATGAACCGAGGCCCATGTGTCGGCGGCGATGAACGCGGTTGCAAACATCGCTCAGGTCGCACACAGGCCCGTCAAGAAAACCCACGTTCGGATTGGAAAGATATTTTTCTCGAACCCTCAACCCATGGCGTTTCCGCGCGGTTCCAAGGACTCGCGACCGCCCCGCCCATCGGCCTGCCGAGGCCGAGCGTCTTGCGGCAGGTCGGACTCACCGAGCCGATGTCGGTGCAGGCCATCGTCGCGCTCGTCGGGCACGGCGATGCGCTGTCCGCCGCGATTCGCCGGCGCCTCGACCTGATGCGCCATGCCTCGGTGGCGTTCGAGACGATGGTCGACCTCGCGGTCGCCTCGCGCGCCGGCCAGCGCTTCGATCTGCTGGTGCTGGTGTGGCCGGCCGATGCCACCGCCGAGGGCCTGGCGATGCTGTGCGCCAGCGTCGCGGTGCCCATGCTGGTGGTGGTCGAGCGGCAGGTTTGCATCGAGCTTCAGGAGCGGCGCATCGCCGTCGGCGGCAACGTCGATTTCGTGACCTTGCCCAAGGACGATGGGGAGTTCGAATCGGGCGTGTGGGACATGCTGGCGCGCTTCGGCGTCGGCATGGTGATGCCGCCGAAGATGGACGAGGTGGTTTGCGGCGACTACCGGTTTCGCGCATCGCAATGGACCGTGGTGCTGCCCGACGGCCGGACGGTCCATCTCAAGCCGCTCGAATTCAAGCTCGGGCTCCTGCTGTTCTGCAACCAGGGCCGGCTCCTGCCGCGCGACTGGCTGTGGTCGGCGCTCTGGCACCGGGCGCCGCGCCCGGGTGAGCGTTCGCTCGATGTCTGCATCGCGGGCGTACGCCGGACCTTGGGCCTGCACGCAGCGGGACGCGGGCTGGTGCTGCGTGGGATCTACAAGCAAGGCTATCGGCTGGACGCCGTGATGGCCGATTGAGGCCCTCGATCGATCGGCTGCACGCCGGATTTGCAGCGATCGACGACGGGCCCTTCTTCATGCGCTTCAAAAAACTCGCTGCTTCCGCGCAGCGTGGGTGAAAAACTGCGTCCGTTGCGAGGACCGCGCGCTGTTCGTGTCCTATTTCATATCGTTTAAGGACGCCGCAATCATTCTCAAGCTCGGCATCAAAGTCCATAGTCCGGCATCTGCATCCGACTCGATGAACATCGCTTTGATTCCAATGAAAAAGAGACACTGGCAGGCTTCCTATGGTTACATCCCCCGGGAAATAGATGCCGACCGCTATGCTACGGTTAACGTTCTTCTCGAACTCGCCATGGAGCGCTTCCATGCGCAGCCGGCGTTCCATGGTTTCTGGCAGACCTTGACTTTCTCCGACGTCCGGCAGATGTCCTCGGATTTCGCCGCCTACCTGCAGAAAGTGGCGGGCCTGAAGAAGGGCGATCGCGTGGCCGTGATGCTGCCGAACGTGCTGGCATTTCCCGTGGCCTTCATCGGCATCGCGCAGGCCGGCGGCGTGCAGGTGAACGTGAACCCGCTGTACACGGCGCGCGAGCTGCAGCACCAGCTCGAGGATTCCGGCGCGGAACTCATCGTGATTCACGAAGACGCGCTGCCGACATTGGCTGAAGTCGTCCACACGACGGGCATCCGGCGGGTCGTCATCGTCACGGCCGGCGATCTGCATGGCCTCGAACCCACGGACCTGCCGACGGACCGGCGCCTCGGCACCACCATCACGCTGCCCGCGGCCATCGCGGAGGGCGCCCACCTCGGTTTCGACCCCGTGGACATTCGCGGCGAAGACCTGCTGTTCCTGCAGTACACCGGCGGCACCACCGGCCCGTCGAAAGGCGCGGCGCTCACCCATCGCAACCTGGTGGCGAACATCGAGCAGTTCAGGGCCTTCATGCCCGAAGCGCTGCGCGATGGGCAAGAGGTGGTCGTGACGGCCATTCCGCTGTATCACATCTTCGCGCTTATGGTGAACTTCCTGTCCTACTTCATGGCCGGCGCGCAGAACTGGCTGGTCGAGAACCCCCGGCGCATGGATGCCTTCATCGATGTGCTGAAGACCGCGCGGCCGACCGTCTTCACCGGCGTCAACACCCTCTACGCGGGCCTTGCGGCGCACCCCCGCATGCACGAGATCGACTGGTCGCGCCTGCGGTTGTCCATGGGCGGCGGGGCGGCCGTGCTGAAGCCAACGTCCGAGCGCTGGGAGGCCCTGACGGGGTGCTACATCCTGGAGGGCTACGGCCTTTCGGAGACCTCGCCGATCGTCTCGGCCAATCCGCTGCAGATGCTGCGGTACACCGGCACGACCGGGCTTCCGCTCCCCTCGACGGACGTCAGGCTGCTCGACGCGTCGGGCCTGGACGTGGAGATCGGCCAGCCCGGCGAAGTGTGCGTGCGCGGCCCGCAGGTCATGCGCGGCTACTGGCGCAAGCCCGAGGCCAACGTGGCGGCCTTCACGGGCGATGGGTACTTTCGCACCGGCGATATCGGCGTCTTCGACGATGAGGGATTCCTCAGGATCGTCGATCGCAAGAAGGACATGGTCATCGTCTCGGGCTTCAACGTCTATCCGAACGAGGTGGAGGCCGTGGCCGCCGAGTACCCGGGCGTCTTCGAGTGCGCGTGCGTCGGCGTTCCGGACGACAGGACCGGCGAGGCGGTGATGCTGATGGTGGTGGCTGCCCCCGGCGCGACGCCGAGCGTGACGCCACTGCTCGCGCACTGCCGCGCGAGGCTCGCCGCCTACAAGGTGCCCAGGCGCATCCGTTTTGTCGATGCGCTGCCCAAGTCCGCGGTCGGGAAGATCCTGCGCCGCGAGCTGCGGCTGCTGGCCGGATCGGGGTCCGAATCCAACGCCGTGGCGCAGGCCTGACGATGAGCCTGGCGATCAGTCTGATGCTGGGCCCGCGCGGCGGGGCTGTTCTCGAGGAGGACGGGCAGCCGCAAGACGTCGCCGCGGCGCGCGCGGAGGCGCCGCAAGGGTCACTCTCGCCCGCGCCCCTGCAGCTGGTGCAGCCGATGCAGGTGCCGCTGCTCGCTCCGGCCGAGCGCGAAGCGATCAGCAGCGGGACCTGGTTTTCTTCGCTCTCGCCCACGGTTCGCCACGATCTGCTGTGCCGGGCGGTCGTCAGGCGCTACGCCGACGGCACCTCGATCCATGGCCGGGACGCCACGCAGCCCACGCTCGAGGTGGTGGTGCAGGGCGCGGTGCGCATCAGCCCACCGCTGTCGCGCGACACCGGGCCGACGCTGGCCTACCTGCCGCAGGGCACCTGGTTCTCGGATGTGAGCGCGCCGGGTGCCAGGCAACGGATTCATGCCGCCTATGCCTGCGGCCGCACCACGGTGCTCGGCATCGAGGGCGAGAACCTGCATTTGCTTCTGCGGCGTCACGAGGAGCTGCGCGATGCCGTCACGGAGCTCAAGCAGCGCCTCGCGCTCAAGCTCTTCGACACGCTGCACGACCTGGCGACATTGCCGCTGCCGGCACGGCTGGCCAATTGCCTGCTGCGCCTGTGCGTGGACTTCGGGGCGCTGGAGCCGCCACAAGGCGCGGTGCGCATCGGCATCGCCCTGAAGCAGGGCACCTTGGCCCGGATGGTGGGCGTGTCGCGCCAGCGGATCAACCTCGAACTCAAGACGCTCGAGCGGCAGGGCGTTCTGCGCGTCGGGGCGGAGATCACCGTGCTGGACCGCGCGGCGCTCATTGCCATGGGCAGTCTTCATCGAACGCGGGAAAGCGCTGTGATGCGCTGGTAGTGAGGCTGGGGCAGGTCGAGCTGCTGCTGCTACCGCTACGTACTTGTTGGGATTCCTAAAAAAATGAGAGACAACAATGAGTTCTACGCTGAATGCCTGTGGGAGAGGCCCGACTTGCGGCCTCGTGCTTCTTCTTGCGACGGCTTGCGGAGGAGGGGGATCGGACGGCGTGGCCTTCGTTCCCGTGCCGACAGGGTCCGCGGCACCGCCTGCTGCTGACCCGCCTCCCGCTGACCCGCCTCCCACGCCTGCGCCGTCGAGCGCGGCAGGTCTGCGCCGCGCTCGACGGCATGCCCGGCAAGAGCGCTCCCAAGCTCACCGCCGCCCTCGTTGCCGTCACGGACACGGTGCGTTGTGCCGGTATCCGCGGTACCCGCGCTATGCCGAGCCTGCCAATGACTTGGCCGCAGCAAGGCTTGCGAGCAATTACGCCTGCACTCTGCCCAAATAAATGATTCGGGCATTGCGGTGCGCCCAAGGCGATAAATAAAAGGAGGTTTGCAAGCAGGTCTAAATCTATTTAAGCCTTCGGTGATTAATTTGCCGGAGCCGGTTTTTTCCATGATCAGTCAATTTAAATTAATATGTGGAGGCAGTTGTGAAATCATTTCAATTGGCATGCGGGCTGCTGCTGGCGTCGTCGCTGTACCCGATGTTGAGTCATGCAAATCAAGCGACAATGAATCGCGCGCAATGCGATCAGTTCAAAAGCGCAACCATTGCTGCAAACGAAATTGGCCTGCCCACGACAGGGGCAGGCATCGTGAATGCAGAATGGAAATTCGAGGGTCTGCTCGGGGTCGACTCCTACTGCAAGCTCGACGGAGAAATCAGTCCGGTCGATCCGGCGGCGCCTCCGATCAAATTCACCGCCAATTTCCCGATGATCTGGAACAAGCGCGCTCTGATGTTTGGTGGTGGCGGATTGAATGGAACCATTCCCCCATCCAATGGGCCATTCATGCACTCTCTGTTCGTTGAATCGCCGTTGAAACAGCGCTTTGTCACCTTTTCCAGCGATTCGGGGCATTCTTCCAAAGGTCTCGCTGTCACCGACGGCAGTTTTGCACTGAACGAAGAGGCGTTGAACAACTTTGCGGGCGACGCATTGAAGAAAACCAGGGATACGGTGGCGTATCTGATCAATGCGGGTTATGCGACGCGGCCGACGTATTGGTATGGAATTGGTGGCTCGGAAGGCGGGCGCGAAGTATTGGCGCTGGCACACCGGTGGCCCGAGGAGTGGGACGGTATCGTCAGCTGGTATCCCGCAGCCCGTATCGCCGACCAGGTCAGGTCCTATGCAGGCTGGTCGCAGGCATTGGCTGCGCCGGGTGGCTTTCTGAGTGTGAATGAACGGCAGGTACTGCACGAGAGCGTACTTGCAACGTGCGACGGGCTCGACGGTGTGAAGGATGGATTGGTGAGCAATCCAGACGCTTGCCGAGCGGCATTCAATCCGAAAAACGCAAAGAAGGCGGACGGGTGGCCATTGCGCTGTATTTTTCAATCTGCCGCCGGCCTCAACGAGGTTTGCCTCTCGGATTCGCAAATCAATACCCTCAATGTCATGACCAGCCCCACGTCGTTTTCAACGAAAACCGTTCGCGGCGACAAGGATTTTCCGGGGGTTGAATGGAATGCCGCTTTTGGCATCAGCAAAATAAAAGACCTTGAATCGGGAGTCGGTGCTATTGCTGGCGTGATGGGCATGGGATTTGTTGCGCCGTCATATCCGGAGGTGACTGACGATTTTAAGCGTCTGGCCATGGCTGCCGACACGCAATTCGGAGACGCCGCCTTCAGATATTTTGTTGCACGAAATGCCACTGCAAATATTCTGAAATTCAATGTCAATGATCCTGGTCCATTTCAATCGCGAATCACGGCTCTGGAAGGGTTGTTGAACATGAATAACTCGGATTTGACGCCATTTTTCAAAAAAGGAGGAAAAATCATTCTGCTGCAGGGCATGTCGGATCCGGTGGTTCCGTTGCAAAGCACCCGGCGCTATTACAACGATGTCGTGAGCGCGGTGAATGCCACAAAACCCGGATCGGCGTCGAGCAGCATTCGCTACTATGAAATTCCCGGCATGGGCCATGCGGCGGGTGGAGACTTCAACGGGCAATGGGACGGCCTCGCGGCGGTGCAGAAATGGGTGGAGGACGGTACGGCGCCTGTCTATCCGGTGGTCTGGGATCTTCTCAATCCACTGACCAGCAGGCCGTTGTGTGAATATCCGGCATGGCCGAAATATGTGGGCGGGAATGCCGATTTTTTCCTCAGCTTTAAATGCGCAACGAATTGACGGAGCGCTTGGTGCGCAATCGAATTTGCGCCTGAACCTGACAGAAATTCCCAGTGCAGTCGTGTGCTGGGGTTCGTTTTTTCAGTAACCCGGAGTGAATTCCATGCACCGCCGTTCCCTCATCCAAACCACCGGCATCGCCGGCATCCTGGCCGCCGGCATCGCGCCCGCCGTGCATGCCCAGCCCGCCATCCGCTGGCGCCTCGCATCGAGCTTCCCCAAGTCGCTCGACACCGTCTACGGCGCCGCCGAGGTGTTCGCCAAGAGCGTGGGCGACATGACAGGCGGCAAGTTCCAGATTTCGGTGCACGCCAGCGGCGAACTGATGCCCGCCTTCGGCGTGGTCGACGGCGTGCAGAACGCATCGGTCGAGCTGGCGCACACGGCGCCGTATTACTTCTACGGCAAGGACCCGACCTTCTGCCTCGGCTGCACCGTGCCCTTCGGCATGAACGCGCGCCAGCAGAACGCCTGGATGTACGAGGGCAACGGCCTGAAGCTGATGCGCGCGTTCTACGCCAAGTACAACATCATCAATTTGCCGGGCGGCAACACGGGCGCGCAGATGGGCGGCTGGTTCCGCAAGGAGATCAAGTCGGTCGCCGATCTGAAGGGCCTGAAGTTCCGCACCAACCCGTTCGCGGGCAAGGTGCTGGAGCCCTTCGGCGTGGTGCCGCAATCGATTCCCGCGGCCGACCTGTACCCGGCGCTGGAGAAGGGCACGCTCGACGGTCTCGAATGGGTCGGCCCGTACGACGACCAGAAGCTGGGCTTCAACAAGATCGCGCCGTTCTATTACTACCCGGGGTGGTGGGACGGCGGGCCCGAGGTCGACTTCTTCATCAACGCCAAGGCGTGGGAGGGGTTGTCGGCGGAGTACAAGGCCATCGTCGAGACGGCGGCTGCGCACGCCAACATCACGATGACCGCCAAGTACGACGCGAGGAACCCCGTGGCGTTGAAGCAGCTCGTGGCCTCGGGCACCAAGCTGCGGCCGTTCTCGCAGGACGTGATGAACGCGGCGTTCAAGTCGGCCCAGCAGATCTACGCGGACCTGAACGCCAGCAACCCCGAGTGGAAGAAGGTGTACGGCGACTGGTCGAAATTCCTGGCCGACCAGAACGCGTGGTTCCGCTACACCGAGGGCACGTTCGATCGCTTCATGCAGCAGCAGAAGCTGTAGGCGGTCAAGCGGGTCGTCGTCGACGGGCATTTCCTTTGCGCCCATGAAAAAAGCCCCGGTCCATCGAGGCCGGGGCTTTCGCGGTCAGGCGACCGGAGGAACGATCAGGCGGTCAGGGACGCGCGATCTTCCAGTTGCCGCCCACGCCGTCGCCGGTCTTGTCGCCCGGCTTGGCATCCTTGGCCCAGTAGTACAGCGGCCAGCCCTTGTAGGCCCATTGGCGCTTGGCGTCTTCGCGAATGATGATGGTGTAGCCGCCGATGGGCTTGGCGGTGTCGGCCACGGGGAGCGGCGGCCAGTTGGTCGCGCACTGGGCGTTGCAGACGGAGGTGCCGGTGCCGGCCGTGTCCTTGGTGAAGGTGTAGAGCGTCATGCCGTTCGGTCCGACCAGCACGCCGTCGGCGGTGCGGGTGGGCGTGTCGGGGGCGCTGGCGGTCTTGTTGGACATACCGCCGCAGCCGGCGAGCAGGGCCGCCGCGAGGATCGAGGCGCTGAGCAATTTCATGCAGTTTCTCCTTCGGTTTGAAAAATCGCGAAAACAAACAATCAGGCGGGTTGTTGCGCGAGCCGGCAGTTTATGCCGGCCTCACGACAAATCGCGGTAGGCGAGGGTCGCGAGTTTCAGCAAAACGTCGCGTGGTAGCTTGCCAGCAACGGCATAGCCGAAGCCCTGGTCGACCCAGTAGAAGCTCGGCACGGGGCCTTCGGAGGCGAAGCGGAAGGCGGTTTCCTTCAACGCCTCCGGTGACGAGCCCGCGGCCCGGGCGTCGAGGGTGCCGATGTAGAGCGTGACGCGCTCGCCCGCCGCGTCCTCGAACATGAACTGGGCGCGCGCGCCGGTCTCGCCGGGCAGCAGGCGTCCGCCGACGAGGGTGTAGCCCAGGGTGCTCAGGTCGGGCACCTTGAGCGGCCGGTCCAGGCGCCTGGAGAGCCACTGCACGAGGTGCTGCTGCTCGGAGGCGGCCACTTCGACCGCGTGTCTTTTCTCGGGCGCGTAGACGGCATGGGCGATCGATGCGTCGTGCACGAACTCGCGCATCGCGGGGGCCTTGGCCAGCACGGCCGACGGGCTGCGTGATGCCGACCATTGCGCGTTGCCGAGCCAGCCCGCGGCAAACGCGATGAGCACGCCGGCCGCCATGCCGCCCCAGCGCATCCAGCTGCTGCGCCGGGCCTGGCGGGGCAGGTGGTGGTCGAGGGCGCTCATCAGCGGCGCGGGAATGGGGTCGTCCAGCAGTTCGCCATGCAGGCGGCGCAGGGCATCGCGCTGCGTGTGCCAGGCCGCGACCTTCGCGGCCATGGCGGGGTCGCGCGCGAGGGCCTCCTCGACGGCGGACCGGCGATCCGGGGCGAGCTGGCCATCGACCAGCGCGTGCAGTTCGTCGTCGGTGACGTCGGGGGAAGGAGGGGCAGGGCGGTTCATGGGGCGGGTTTCACTTGAGGCGGCGCAGGCCCGGACGATGCGGTGCGGCGGCGCCGTCCAGCAGCTCCTGCAGTCGCACGCGGGCGCGCGAGAGGCGCGACATCACGGTGCCGGCGGGAATGCCGAGCACCTTGGCCACCTCGGCATAGGACATGTCTTCGAGCGTCACCAGCAGCAGTACGGCGCGCTGCTCCTCGGGCAGTTGCATGAGGCAGCGTTGCAGGTCGAGGCCCGTGCCCTGGTCGCGGCCGGGGTCGACGCCGCCGTGCTGTTCGTGCGTGATGTCGTCGAGCGACACCACGGCGTGCGGCGGCGGCGTGCGCCGCACCTGGCTCGCGAAGATGTTGTGCATGACGGTGAAGAGCCATGCGCGCAGGTCGCTCCCCACCACCCAGAGCCGCCACTTGCTGCAGGCCCGCTCCAGGGTGTCCTGCACCAGATCGTCGGCCGCCCACGTGTTGCCCGTGAGCGCGCGCGCATAGCGGCGCAGGCTCGGGATGTGGTCGACCAGCAGGCGGGCGTCCATGGGTGGATGGATTGCGGGAGGCGCGTCCGGATCAGGGCTTGGCGGTCTTCCAGTTGCCGCCCACGCCGTCACCGGTCTTGTCGCCCGGCTTGGTGTCCTTCACCCAGTAGTACAGCGGCCAGCCCTTGGCGGCCCATTGCTTCTTGCCGTCGTCGCGGGTGACGATGGTGAAGTCGCCGCTAGGCTTGTCGCTGTCGGCGGCCATGAAGGGCGGCCAGTTGGTGGCACACCCGCCGTTGCAGACCGACTTGCCGTTGCCGGCAGTGTCCTTCTCGAAGGTGTAGAGCGTCATGCCGGTCGCGCCGACCAGCGCGCCATCGGCGGCCTTGGGTTGGGCGAATGCGGGGAGGGTGAGCAGTGCGGCGGCGATGCCTGCGGAAAAAAGGCGGAGAGGCGACATGGAAAGACTCCTGAGGTTGGATGGCATCGGCAATCCGATGACACCGCACAAACGCCTGCAGCCCGCGTTTTATTCCATGCCGCGCAAAAAAAGAATGACTAGCGGCTGCGGCTCTTCATCGCGCGCTCGACCTCGCGCTTGCCTTCGCGGTCCTTGATGGTGTCGCGCTTGTCGTGCTCGGCCTTGCCCTTGGCCAACGCGATGTCGCATTTGACCTTGCCCGCCTTCCAGTGCAGGTTGAGCGGCACCAGCGTGTAGCCCTTCTGCTCGACCTTGCCGACGAGCCGGCGGATTTCTTCCTTGTGCAGCAGCAGCTTCTTGGTGCGGATCGAGTCGGGGCTCACGTGCGTCGAAGCGCTCTTGAGCGGATTGATCTGCAGGCCTACGACGTAGAGTTCGCCGTCGCGGATGACCACGTAGCCGTCGGTGAGCTGCACCTTGCCTTCGCGCAGCGACTTGACTTCCCAGCCTTCGAGGACCATGCCGGCCTCGAAGCGTTCTTCGAAGAAATAGTTGTACGCGGCCTTCTTGTTGTCGGCAATGCGGGAGGAGTTATCTTGTTTCTTTGTGGCCATGGCTCGGGAAGATGGGGACGCATGGCTTCAATACAATCCGTCGCGCACGCTGCACCGATTCTATGAAAACAGTCAACAAGTCCGTCCTCATCTGGTACAGCGCCGAAGAGATGTACGCGCTCGTCACCGATGTGGCGAAGTATCCGCAGTTCCTTCCGTGGTGCGACAAGGCCCGGATCGTCGAAGAGGACGAAGGCGGCATGACGGCCGAAGTCGGCCTCGCCTTCGGCGGCTTTCACCAGAGCTTCACCACCCGCAACACGCATGTGCCGGGGCGCGAGGTGCAACTGAAGCTGGTCGACGGGCCGTTCTCCAACCTCGATGGCCACTGGAAGTTCGTACCCGTGGGCGAGGCAGGCGAACGCGCCTGCCGCGTCGAGCTGCACATGAGCTATGGATTCAGCAACTTCGCCTTGCAGGCGCTCGTGGGGCCGGTGTTCGACACGATCGCATCGAGCCTGGTCGAAGCCTTCGTCAAGCGCGCCGAGCAGGTCTACGGCGCTTCCTGAATGATCGAGGTCACGCTGACTTGCTCGCCCGCGGCACGCGAGGTGTTCGAGCAGGTGCTGCAGCTTGAAGAAGGCATCGTCCTGAGCGAGGCGGTGCGGGCGAGCGGGTTGTCGCAGCGCTTTCCCGATCTCGATTGGCGGCATGCCATGACGCCGGGTGTCTGGGGCAGGGCGGTCGAGTGGAGCCAGGTATTGAAGGACGGCGATCGCATCGAGCTGTGCCGTCCGCTCACGGTCGATCCGAAGGTGGCGCGCCGCGAGCGCTTCAAGCGCCAGGGCGCGCGGGGCACTGGCCTCTTTGCGAGCCAGCGCAAGGGTGGCAAGACCGGCTACTGAGGCAGCCGGTTTACTTGCAGTCGCTGTCGATGACTGACTGAACGCGCTTCTGCTCGTCGGCGCGGGTGGTGTCGTCCATGATCTCGCGCTCGCCCTTGGCATTCACCTTCGCGATGCGGATGCCGCTGTCCAGCGTGGACTTGCCTTCGCGGGCGCGGGCGCAGTTGTCGGCCTTGGACTTGGCGACCTTCGCCTCTTCGGCCGCGCGCTTGGCCTTCTCTTCGGCCTCGGCCTTCTTGGTCTTTTCTTCGAGTTCCTTGTCGACGCCGCTCGGCTTCGGTGCGGCGGCGCTTTCTCGCGCCTTGGGCGCTGCGGCGTCGGTGCCCTCGGCCGCCGGGGCGTCAATGCCGGTGGCGGGCCGCGGCGGCGGCGTGCCCGAACGGCGCAGGATGTTCTTCTCGGGAACATCGGGCGGCGGCGCCTGGTCGCTGAAGACCTTCTTGCCGTTCTTGTCGATCCATTGCCATTGCGCGCTCGCAGAGAGCGGCAGCGCCACGACACATCCCACCAGCAGCCAGTGCATGAATTTCATGCCCGAAGTTTAGCCGCGCCTTACTTCTTGCAACATCCTCATTCGCTGCTTTTGCAACGGTCCGGAAAAGCCCGGGCCGGCGAACGACCTGGGAGCCTCGTTACAATCCGTCTTTTGGAGCTTCACCCATGCGCCTTCTCGGCAAAGCGCTCACCTTCGACGACGTGTTGTTGGTGCCAGCGTTCTCCCAGGTCCTGCCCAAGGACACCTCCCTCGCCACCAAACTCTCCCGCAACATCACGCTGAACCTGCCGCTCGTCTCGGCGGCCATGGACACCGTGACAGAAGCCCGCCTCGCGATCGCCATCGCGCAGGAGGGCGGCATGGGAATCGTGCACAAGAACCTCACCGCGCAACAGCAGGCCGCCGAAGTGGCCCGCGTGAAGCGCTATGAATCGGGCGTGCTGCGCGACCCGGTGGTGATCACGCCGACGCACTCGGTGCGCCAGGTGATGGCGCTTTCCGACCAGCTCGGCATCTCCGGCTTCCCGGTGGTCGACGGCGGCAAGGTCGTGGGCATCGTGACGGGGCGCGACCTGCGCTTTGAAACCCGCTACGACGTGCCCGTCAGCGAAATCATGACGCAGCGCGACAAGCTCATCACCGTGCCCGACGGCACCACGCTGGCCGATGCCAAGGCGCTGCTCAACAAGTACAAGCTCGAGCGCCTGCTGGTCATCAACAACGAATGGGAGCTCAAGGGCCTCATCACCGTCAAGGACATCACCAAGCAGACCAGCTTTCCCAACGCCGCACGCGACCCCTCGGGCCGGCTGCGCGTGGGCGCGGCGGTCGGCGTGGGTGACGGCACCGAGGAGCGCGTCGAAGCGCTGGTGAAGGCCGGCGTCGATGCCATCGTGGTCGACACCGCCCACGGCCACAGCGCCGGCGTGATCGAGCGCGTGCGCTGGGTCAAGCGCAACTATCCGCAGGTCGACGTGATCGGCGGCAACATCGCCACCGGCGACGCCGCGCGCGCGCTGGCCGATGTCGGCGCCGATGCGGTCAAGGTCGGCATCGGCCCGGGCTCCATCTGCACCACCCGCATCGTGGCGGGCGTGGGCGTGCCGCAGATCATGGCGGTCGATAGCGTCGCCACCGCGCTGCAGGGCACGGGCGTTCCGCTGATCTCCGACGGCGGCGTGCGCTACTCGGGCGACATCGCCAAGGCCATCGCCGCAGGCGCCAGCACCGTGATGATGGGCAGCATGTTCGCCGGTACCGAAGAGGCACCCGGCGAAATCGTGCTGTACCAGGGCCGCAGCTACAAGAGCTACCGAGGCATGGGCTCCATCGGCGCGATGCAGCAGGGCAGTGCCGACCGGTACTTCCAGGAATCGACCACCGGCAACCCCAACACCGACAAGCTCGTGCCCGAAGGCATCGAAGGCCGCGTGCCCTACAAGGGCTCGATCGTCTCGATCGTCTACCAGATGGCCGGCGGCGTGCGTGCCAGCATGGGCTACTGCGGCTGCGCGACCATCGAGGACATGCAGAACAAGGCCGAGTTCGTCGAGATCACCACGGCCGGCATCCGCGAGAGCCACGTCCACGACGTGCAGATCACCAAGGAAGCGCCGAACTACCGCGCTGAGTAATGTGGCCCCCACGCGCCCCCACTGCGTGTGGGGCGCTGCCCCCCAAGGGGGCCGCAGGCCGCCTTGGGGCGGCCCGGCGCCGGCCTGAAGCTTAATCTGGCCAGACCTTGAAAGTCAGGCCAGACTCGGTTTAGAATTTGGGCCAGATTCAATTTTTCTGGCCCAAATGCAATCCATCGGCATCGCTGAAGCCAAGAACAACTTCTCGGCCCTGATCGACCTGGTCGAAAAGGGCGAGGAGGTTCGCATCACCCGCCACGGCAAGGAAGTCGTGCGCATGCTGCCGGTGCGCCGCAAGCCCGTCATCACCGACGAGCAGATCGAGCGCGAACTCGGCCAGATCGACGCGCTGCACGCCACCATCCAGCCGGGTCTCTCATTGCGCGCATTGCTCGACGAAGGGCGCCAATCGTGACAGCCTTCGTCATGGACGCCTCCGTCACCGCCGCCTGGCTGCTGCCCGACCAGGCCAGCGAACACACCCGCAAGCTCTACGCCGCCATCCGCCGCGACGAGGTCGAGCCGCAGGCGCCCAACGCCTGGCAATGGGAGTGCGCCAACATCCTCGCCAACGGCGTGCGCAGCGGCCGCATCCCCACATCCGCGGTCGAAGGGCTGTGGAGCGTGCTCGATGCCATCCGCCATCGCGTCGAACTGCACGAGCTCGCGCCTGCCCAGCACAAGGCCGTGCTCGCGGTGGCCATCGATGCCGGCATCTCGACCTATGAAGCGGGCTATCTCTGGCTCGCCAAGTCGCTCAATCTCCCGCTCGCCACCTTCGACGAGCACCTCATCCAGGCAGCGCCCAAGGCGGGCGTGAAGCTGTTCGACATTTCAACGCTCTGAGTCCTCTCGCCATGCAACACGACAAGATCCTCATCCTCGACTTCGGCTCGCAAGTCACGCAGCTCATCGCACGCCGCGTGCGCGAGGCGCATGTGCTGAGCGAAGTGCATCCCTGCGACGTCACCGACGAATGGGTGCGCGAATACGCGGCCGACGGCCACCTGAAGGGCGTGATCCTTTCGGGCAGCCACGCGAGCGTGTACGAAGAAACCACCGACAAGGCCCCGCAGGCCGTGTTCGACCTCGGCGTGCCGGTGCTCGGCATCTGCTACGGCATGCAGACCATGGCGCACCAGCTGGGCGGCAAGGTCGAAGGCGGCCACAAGCGCGAGTTCGGTTTTGCGGCCGTGCGCGCCCATGGCCACACCGCGCTGCTGAAAGACATCGCCGACTTCACCACGCCCGAAGGCCACGGCATGCTCAACGTGTGGATGAGCCACGGCGACAAGGTCACCGAGCTGCCCCCGGGCTTCAAGCTCATGGCGAGCACCGACAGCTGCCCCATCGCCGGCATGGCCGACGAGGCGCGCCGCTACTACGGCCTGCAGTTCCACCCCGAAGTCACGCACACGGTGCAGGGCAAGGCGATCATCGAGCGCTTCGTGCTCGGCATCTGCGATGCGAAGCCCGACTGGGTCATGCGCGACCACATCGCCGAAGCCGTGCAGAAAATCCGCGAGCAGGTGGGCGATGAAGAAGTCATCCTCGGCCTCTCGGGCGGTGTCGATTCGAGCGTGGCTGCCGCGCTCATCCACCGCGCCATCGGCGACCAGCTGACCTGCGTGTTCGTCGACCACGGCCTGCTGCGCCTGAACGAGGGCGACATGGTCATGGAGATGTTCGAAGGCAAGCTGCACGCGAAGGTCATTCGCGTCGATGCCAGCGACCTGTTCCTCGGCAAGCTCGCGGGCGTGAGCGAGCCCGAAGCCAAGCGCAAGATCATCGGCGGCGAGTTCGTCACGGTGTTCAAGCAGGAGGCAGCGAAGCTCAAGGCAGGCGATGGCGGCCACAAGGGCGCGACCTTCCTGGCCCAAGGCACGATCTACCCCGACGTCATCGAATCAGGCGGCGCCAAGAGCAAGAAGGCCGTCACCATCAAGAGCCACCACAACGTCGGCGGCCTGCCCGAGCAGTTGGGCCTCAAGCTGCTGGAACCGCTGCGCGATCTCTTCAAGGACGAAGTGCGTGAACTCGGCGTGGCGCTTGGCCTGCCGCCCGAGATGGTCTACCGCCATCCGTTCCCCGGCCCCGGCCTGGGCGTGCGCATCCTGGGCGAAGTGAAGAAGGAATACGCCGACCTGCTGCGCCGCGCCGATGCGATCTTCATCGAGGAGCTGCGCAACTTCACCGACGCCGAGACCGGCAAGACCTGGTACGACCTCACGAGCCAGGCCTTCACTGTGTTCCTGCCCGTCAAGAGCGTCGGCGTGATGGGCGACGGCCGCACCTACGACTACGTCGTCGCACTGCGCGCCGTGCAGACCAGCGACTTCATGACGGCCGACTGGGCGGAGCTGCCGTACGCGCTGCTCAAGAAGGTGTCGGGGCGGATCATCAACGAGGTGCGCGGGATCAACCGGGTGACCTACGACGTGTCGAGCAAGCCGCCGGCGACGATCGAGTGGGAGTGACCCGGATATTTCAGACCTTGCTGCGCTGTTCTTTCAAGTCGCCGCGCAGCAACGAGATGTCGCGAATGGGGGGATTGCCGAACAGCCGCCTGTACTCGCGGCTGAACTGGGTCACGCTTTCATAGCCGACACGGTAGGCGGCGGAGGTCGCGTCCAGCCGCTCGGTCAACAGCAAGCGTCGCGCTTCATGGAGCCGGATGTGCTTTTGATACTGCAGCGGACTCATGTGCGTGATGGCGCTGAAGTGATGGTGCAGCGTCGACACCCCCATGGCAGCGACTTCCGCCAAGGCCTCGATACGGATCGCCTCGGCGTAATGCTCGCGCAGCCAGGCGATGGCCGTCAGGATCTTGTCGTAGCGGGGGTCCTGTCTGGCAATGCGACGTAGATGGCCGCCCGACGGTGCCATGAGCAGGCGGTATGTAATTTCGCGCAGCACCAGCGGCGCCATGATCGCAATGTCCCGAGGCTTGTCGGCGAGTGCGAGAAGCCGCACGAAAGCGTCGAGCAGTTCCGTGGGCATGTGGCCGAAAGCCATGCCGGATTCGGTGTCGTCCGTCACGGCGATGCCTTGCAGGTCGATCTCTCCTCCGACCGCCTGCACCAAGGCGAAGTCCAGCTTCAGCATCATGGACAGGCAGGGTCGACCGGGATGGGCCTCCAGCACGTGCGAGATCGTGGGCAGATCCATCGTCGTCAGCACAAACTTGGCGGCGTCGTACTCATAGGCATCCGAGCCCAGGACTACACGCTTGCGGCCCTGAACGACGAAGCCGACGCTGGGCTCGTAAAGCATCGAGGCGGGTTCGGTGGGGCTGTCGCGACGGTACAGGGCCAGGCCCGGCAATGCGGACACGTGGTCGCCAGCTTCAGGCAAGTGCGCCAACAGATGCGAGCGAAGGCGCGCACGCAGCGACGCGGCCTCCGGGTCTTCATCGGGCTGGGTCGATCGAGGCCGCGCGTCATTCATCAGAACCATGGAGTCATTGTGTCCAGAGGCTCTGGCCCGGACAAGAAATCCGCGCCCGGCAAGACGATCGGGCAATGATCGGGAAGGATCAGGCTAACGACCATCTGCAGCCATGCATAGAGTGAGGCCCCATCACAAACTGATGGGAACGAGATCGAATATGTCCAAGGTATGGCTTGTTACGGGTAGTGGCTCCGGCTTGGGCCGGTCAATCACAGTCAAGGCGCTGGAGGCGGGTCACCGTGTCGTGGCGACTGCGCGCGATGTGAGCCAGCTGGATGACTTGGTCGAGTCTTATGGCTCCCGCGTAAAGCCGGTCCGTCTCGACGTGACCGATGAGCGAGAGAGCGTCGCTGCCGTAGACGCTGCCATCTCGGCGTTCGGGCGCCTCGATGTTCTTGTGAACAACGCAGGGTTCGGTGAAACGCGGCCGTTCGAAGAGGTTTCATCGGACGACTTTCGTCGTGTCGTGGAAACCAATTTCTTTGGTGTCGTCAACCTCACGCGGGCCGCCCTTCCTGGAATGCGCCGGCAAAGGAGCGGTCACATCATCCAGATCTCGTCCGTCGGCGGTCGAACTGCCTTGGCGGGCAACGCTGCATATGTTGCTGCCAAGTGGGCGGTGGGTGGCTTTGCCGAGACCGTCGCTCTCGAATCGGCGCCGTTCGGCGTCAAGGTGACCGCGCTCGAACCAGGCGGCATGCGCACGAATTGGGGGAAGCGAGCGTTCGGGAGCGTGCTGCCCATGTTGCCGGACTACGAGGCCTCGGTCGGGGAGATTGTTCGGCAACTGGAAGCATATTGGGGCAATGAGCCAAGCGATCCTGAAAAGGTCGCGCAGGTCGTCGTCGGTGTTGCTGGAGCCGATCGTCTGCCGCCCCACATCCTCCTCGGCTCGGACGCATTCCAGGGCGCACTTGGCGCCGACGCAGCGAGAAATGCTGCTGCCGAGCGCTGGAAGGCTGTGAGCGCATGGACGGATATTGCTTCCGAGGGGCCACTGCCCGATTTCCCTTCCGAGTAAAAAACCAGCGGGCCCCGTTGCCCGCTCGGGACGGGGCCTCTCGCAGAAGATCAGTCCCGCGCGCCCACCCACCATGCGTCGCCTGCGTGCGGCGCGGCCAGCGCAACGCGCTCACCCATCACCGGTGTCGCAAGCTTCACATCGCGCGCCTTCGCCAACGCCTGAATGCGCTCGAAGGGCTCGTTCCAGGCGTGCATGGCCAGGTCGAAGGTGCCGTTGTGCACCGGCAGCAGCCAGCGGCCCCGCAGATCGAGATGGGCCTGCAGCGTTTCTTCGGGCTGCATGTGGACGTCGGCCCACTGCTTGTCGTAGGCGCCGGTCTCGATCATCGTCATGTCGAAGGGGCCGTAGCGATCGCCGATGGTCTTGAAGTCCGCGTGATAGCCGGTGTCACCGCTGAAGAAGACCCGCAGGTCGCCGGCCACGATCACCCACGACGCCCAGAGCGTGCGGTCCTCGTCGAGCAGGGTCCGGCCGGAGAAGTGTTGCGCGGGCACCGCCGCCAGCCGGACGTCGCCGACGGTCGTTTCGCCCCACCAATCGAGCTGCCGGACCCGGGCGGGATCGACGCCCCACGCGATCAGGCGTTCGCCCACGCCGAGCGGTGTGATGAACACCTCGACCTTCGGCGCGAGACGCGCGATGGCGGCGCGGTCGAGGTGGTCGAAGTGGTCGTGCGAGAGGATCACGCCCTTGATCGGCGGCAGGTCGTCGATGTCGATCGGCGGCGCATGGAATCGCTTCGGGCCGGCCCATTGCACCGGTGACGCGCGCTCGGAGAAGACCGGGTCGGTGAGCCAGAACTCGCCGCCCAGCTTGAGCAGCAAGGTCGAGTGGCCCAGGCGGTAGAGGCTGCCATCCGGCGCCGCGACGAGCGCCGCAGCCGTCAGCGGCTGCACGGGAATCGGGGTGCTCGGCACGGTCGTGTCGCTCTTGCCGGTCAGGAACTGCCAGCCGATCGCGACCGTCTTGAGGAAACCCATCGGCACGCGCGGCACGACGTTGCGGTAGATGCCGTCGCGCTGCTGCGGCGACTGGGGGTTGGCGGCGAGGCGCGGGCCGCAGGCGCAGAGCGAGGAGGTGGACATGGCGATGACTCCGATCATGAAAAGTTTGCGAAGGTGAGGGGGCGTGCGCTTCATTCGAGGCTCACGGTTAAGGCACGGCTGGCGCCGGCCCGCCGCACACCAGACGCACCGCGATGCGGATGCCGGCCTGGTACTCGGCCGGTGTCTTGGCGTAGTGCTTGAGGCCGTGAGAAGCCGCGAACAGGTGCTGCGCGAGCGACTTGGCCGTGAGGCCGGCGGCGCGCCAGGGCACAGCGGCCCCGGCCGACTGGATGGCTCGCGCGAGCTCCTTGGGCACGACGAGGTCGAACTCTTCCAGCACCGGGCCGACGAGTTCCCGCGCGGTCGCGACGATCTCGCTCATGTGTTCCAGCGACATCTGCGAACCGTCGTTCTGCGCATGCAGCGCCGCGAAGGCGCCGATCAATCGCTCCTCGATCGGCAGGTCTTCTTTTGCCAGCGCGGCCCGCATGGCGGCGATGCCCCGCTGCGCGAACCAGGTGACGGCTTCCTTGAAGAGCTCGTCCTTCGACGTGAAGTGCAGGTAGACGCCTTGGCGGGAAATGCCCGCGGCGCGCGCGAGATCGTCCATCGACGTCTTCCGGTAGCCGTAGCGCAGGAAGACGCCGAGCGCGGCCTCCATGATGGCGATGCGCCGGTCGGGAGCGGGGGCCATCAGCGGGCCGCTCCAGCGCTGTGCGGAACGGGCATCGGAAGAGCGAGGCCGGCGGAAGCAGGGGGCAACAGATGCATGGAGCGATTTCGACAAAGAGGGTGGGGGTTCATGGCCCTGCCGGTTGGCGCACCACGAACGTTGGCCGCCAATCCGTGAGGACAGGCGGCCAACTTTACAACTTATATCTATTTTGTCAAGTACGTCAAATACTCCCCGTCACCACCGACGGCGTTCAGGCCGCCATCCGCCCGAAGCGGCCGCTGTTGAAATCGGCCACGGCCTGGCGGATCTCTGCCTCGCTGTTCATCACGAACGGCCCGTAGCCCACCACGGGCTCGTCGATCGGCTCGCCCGACAGCCACAGCACGGTCGCGTCGCTGTTGGCTTCGATCTCCACGCCGCTCCCGGCGCGGTCCAGATGCACCAGTTGCCCTTCGCGCGCAACGGTCGCGCCGTTGACCAGCACCGTGCCGTGCAGGACGACCAGCGCCAGCGTATGGCCTTCCTTCGCATCGAACCGTCCGACGCCGCCCTGGCCGATGCGCAGGTCCCACACGTCCATCGCCGTGAAGGTCCGCGCCGGGCCGCGGTGCCCGTCGAATTCCCCCGCAATCACACGCACCCGGCCCGCGCCTTCGGGCAGATCCACCGACGGAATTTCCGCATCCACCAGGGTTTGGTAACCCGGCTCGGCCATCTTGTCCTTCGCGGGCAGGTTCACCCAGAGCTGCACCATCTCGATGGTGCCGCCGCGTTCGGTGAAGCCCCGCGAGTGGAACTCCTCGTGCAGGATGCCGCCGCCGGCCGTCATCCACTGCACGTCGCCGGGGCCGATCAGCCCGCCCGCGCCGGTGGAATCCTTATGTTCCACCTCGCCCTGGTAGACGATGGTCACGGTCTCGAAACCGCGGTGCGGATGCTGGCCGACGCCGCGCGGGCGCACCGTCGGCTCGAAAGGCGTCGGTGCCGCGTGGTCCAGCAGCAGGAACGGGCTCAGGTGCTTGCCGAGGCCGTCGTAGCCGAACAGCGAGCGCACCGGAAAACCGTCGCCCACCCAGTGCGGACGGGGGGCGCTGTAGACACCGAGGACTTTCTTCATGTTCATCTCCTTGCGTCGCCAAGAGGAAGCTCCTGGCCGATGGATAGAGAATATGGGATGAACGATGAGGCCGCTAGTCGGTACTATTTGCCATCAGAGTCCTATTCAAGGAACGATGAGGACGGTTTGCCATGAAAGACCTGAACGATCTCTACTACTTCGTGCAAGTGGTGGACCACCGCGGCTTCGCACCGGCCGGGCGCGCGCTGGGCATGCCCAAATCCAAGCTCAGCCGGCGCATCGCGCTGCTGGAAGAGCGCCTCGGCACGCGCCTGATCCAGCGCTCCACGCGGCGCTTTGCCGTCACCGACACCGGCCAGACCTACTACGGCCATTGCAAGGCGATGCTGGTGGAGGCCGACGCCGCCGACGAAGCCATCGCGCTGACCCATGCCGAGCCGTGCGGCATCGTGCGCATGACCTGCCCGGTGGCGCTGCTCGATGCGCGCATCGCCGACATGTTGGCGGCGTTCATGGTCGCGAATCCGCGCGTGGAGATTCACCTGGAAGAAACCAACCGCCGCGTCGACGTGGTGGGTGAGGGCATCGACGTGGCCATCCGCGTGCGCCCGCCGCCCATCGAGGACAGCGAACTCGTGATGCGCGTGCTCGGCGAGCGCGGGCAGTGCCTGGTGGCCTGCCCGCGGCTGTTGGCGAACGGCATCCCCCAGGTGCCCGCCGACCTGGCGGGCCTGCCCAGCATGGACCTGGGCCTGCCGCAGCACGAGCACGTGTGGAACCTGATCGGCCCGGACGGCACGCAGGCGGCCATCCGCCACCAGCCGCGCCTCGTCACGCGCGGCATGCTGGCCCTGCGCGCGGCGGCTGTTGCCGGCGTGGGCGTGGCGCAGTTGCCCTCGATGATGGTGCGCGAGCAGATCGAGCGCGGCGAACTGGTCCACGTGATCCCGGGCTGGGCGCCGCGGCGCGAAATCATCCACGCGGTGTTCGCCTCGCGCCGCGGGCTGCTGCCGGCGGTGCGGGCGCTGGTGGACTTTCTGGCGGATCGGTTCCAGGCACTGGATGAAGACTGATCGGCGCACATGGCACACCGCTTGCAATCTCGGTCTAATCGCACCTGACCCGGCGGCCGCAAGTGCCGCCGCCCTTCGTGCGAAAAAAGGACGCCCGTTGGCCCGCTCCGATCCTCGCAACAGCTCGCGGTACTGGCATGCGCCCGGCGTGCCCGGCATGGACATGCTCCATGCCGATTTCACGACGCACGACTACGCGCCCCACGTCCACGATTCGCTCGTGGTCGCGGTCACCGAAGTGGGTGGTTCGGAGTTCAGGAGCCGTGGCCGCACAGACATCGCCCATGCGCAGGCGCTCCTCGTCTTCAACCCCGGCGAGCCGCACTCGGGCCGCATGGGCGGCAGCGCGCGCTGGCGCTATCGGAGCTTCTATCTGGCCGCGCCGGGCATCGGGCATGTCCTGGCATCGCTGGGCATCGACCAGCCGCGGCATTTCACGTCGAACGTCTTTCGCGATCCGGACCTCATCGCGCGCTTTCTGGCGCTGCATCGCGCGCTGGACGGCGAGCCCGATCCGCTGCTCCACCAGGAGCTGCTCGTGCGCAGCTTCGGTGCCTTGTTCGCGGGCCACGCGCGGGCCGGGCAGCGCATTCCCGTCGCGCCTTCGGATGCGCGCGTGCTCGCGCCCGTGCTGGCGCTGATGCGGGATTGCCACGCAGAACGCCTGACCCTCGAGCAGATGGGCCAGACGGCCGACCTCACGACGTTCCAGTTGATCGACGTGTTCAACCGGTCGATCGGCCTCACCCCGCACGCCTACCTCACCCAACTGCGCCTGCGCGCCGCGATCCGGCAGCTCGATGCGGGCCAGTCCGTAGCCGATGCCGCGCTCACGTCGGGCTTCTACGACCAGAGCGCGTTCAACAAGCACTTCAAGCGCACCTTCGGCATGACGCCGCTGCAGTACGTGCGCGCACGGGGGAGCTGAAGGAAACGTGGCCGTCGCCACGGCCAATTTCGACCAATAGCATTCCGAGTCGTCCTGCCATGCTGGCGCCCAACAGCCAAGGCCAGCCATGACACGACTCTTCTGCCAGGACAACCCCGAAATCCTGAGGCTGGATGCCCAGGTCCTGAAATCGCGGCCCGGCGCCGTCCTTCTTTCGCGGCATCCCTTCTATCCCGGTGGAGGCGGGCAACTGCCGGACCGGGGCGTCGTGCGATGGCAGGGCGGCGAAGCGCCTGTTGCCGGGTTCTCCGAAGAGGGCGGCCTCGTCTGGGTTCAGGTCCCCGGCGGCACCGAGATCACCGGCGAAGTGCAAGCGGAGGTCGAGCCGGTCTTCCGGCAGCTCATGCGGGAGCTCCACACGGATTTGCATGTGCTGAACGCGCTGGTCTTCAGGGACTTCGACGGTGCCTTGGTCACTGGCGTGCAGATGAACGACGACGGCACGGCGCGCATCGACTTCGACCTGCCCGGCGCCGACAACGATCGCCTGCGGGCGCTCGAAGCCGAACTGAACGACGTGGTCGCCCAGGATCTGCGCGTCGAGACCAGCTACGTTTCGGTCACCGCCGCCCATGGCGAGCAGGGGCTGCTGCGCTCCCGCTCCGTGGCGCCGCCGCCTTCGCCGGAAGGCCTGGTCCGCATCGTCGAGATCGCCGGCCTCGACAGGCAGGCATGCGGCGGAACGCACCTCCCGTCGACCGGCGCTTCGCGTCCGGTCCGGATTCTCAAGATCGAGAACAAGGGCCGCTCCAACCGCCGTGTCCGCATCGGGCTGCAAGGGTTGTGATGCGCAGGTCGCTGCTGGCCCTTTGGGCAAACCCCGTCTGGCTGCTGTGGGTGCCGCCGGCTTTCTGGGCCGGCAACCTCGTGCTGGGCCGCGCACTCGGACCCGTCTTTCCGCCGGTGTCCCTCGCGGTCGGCCGCTGGGTCGTGGCGCTCGCGGCGCTGGCGCCATTCGTCGCGATGCAGGCGTGGCGCGAGCGGGCGCTGCTGGCGCGGCACTGGCGGTTGATCGCGGCCTGCGGCGCCTTCGGCATTGCCGGCTACAACGCGCTGGGCTACCTGGCCCTGCAGACGGTGCCGGCCACCAGCGTTGCCTTTCTTAACTCAACGCTGCCGCTGATGGTCCCGCTTGCCGCGGTGGTGCTCGGCGTCGAGCGCATCACATGGAAGGCGCTTGCGGGCATCGCCATCTCGTTCGTGGGCGTGACCTGGATCGTGGCGCGCGGCGAGCTTGCCAGCCTCGTTGCGCTGCGCCTGGGCGGCGGCGAGCTGCTGGTGCTGCTGGCCGTTGCCAACTACGCCGTGTATTCGGTGCTCCTGCGGCGCAAGCCCGCGGCGATCAGCCCGTTGGTGTTCCTGGCGGCGACCATGGCCGCGGGGCTCGTGGTGCTGATGCCGTTCTGGGCATTCGAGCTTGTCGTGCGTGGCGCGCGCATCCCGACGGACGCCGCTTCGGTGGGCGCGGTCCTCTACATCGGCATCTTCGCTTCGCTGTTCGCGTTCATCCTGTGGGGCCGATGCGTTGCGACCTTGGGTGCGACGGTGACCGGCGTGTCTTTTCACCTGGTCGCGCTGTTCACCGCGCTGCTGGCCTTCGTGGTTCTGCGAGAACCCGTGAAGAGCTTTCACATCGCAGGCATCGCGCTCATCCTGCTCGGCTTCTTCGTCACGACCTTCCGGCCGGCAAGGCGCCCGACAACTGCAACCGCAACCGGTCCGTCCGCGTCCTGATTGCCATGAACACGCCCGAACTCCTGCGCGTCCTCGTCGGGTTCGACACGACCTCCCGCCGGTCCAATCTCGATCTCATCCACTGGGTGGCCGCGTACCTGGAGGACCATGGCGTCGAGGCACGGCTCGTCCCCAGCGACGACGGCGCGAAGGCCAACCTGCTGGCCACCATCGGGCCGCCAGTGGCGGGCGGCATCGTCCTGTCGGGGCACACCGATGTGGTTCCGGTCGACGACCAGGCCTGGGATTCGGACCCTTTCGCGCTTGTCGAACGCGAGGGCCGGTTTCACGGCCGGGGCGCGGCCGACATGAAGGGCTTCATCGCGGCCTGCCTCGCCGCGGTGCCGTCGTGGCGCCGTCTGGATCTGCGCCGCCCGATTCACCTTGCGCTGTCGTACGACGAAGAGGTCGGATGCTTCGGCGTTCCGCGCCTGATCGCCCAGATGCGTGCGCAGGTTCCGCCGCCGGCACTCGCCATCATTGGCGAGCCCACGCAGATGCGCGTCGGGCTGGCCCATCGGGGCGTCTTCTGCCATCGCGTCACCTTCTGTGGCGTGCCCGCGCATTCGAGCGATCCGGCGCTCGGGATCAGCGCGATCGAGCCGGCCGCCTTGCTGATCGCACGGCTGGCCAGCTTCGGGCGCACGCTGATCGCGCAGGGCAATCGCACCACCCTCAATGTCGGCAGCATCCGTGGCGGAACGGCGATCAACATCGTCCCCGGATGCTGCGAAGTGCAGTGGGAGTTCCGGCCGCCGGACGAGGCCAGCGCGGCGGCAGTGAGGGGAGAGCTCGAACGGCTGCTCGCGGATGTGCCCTCCGACGTGGCCGTCGAGATGACGCTGCTGGCCGGGATCCCGGCGCTCTCTGCCGAAGGCGGCGGCGTTGCCGCGCGCGTGGCCAGGAACCTGGGTGCGCTGTGGCCTCCGGGCGATATCCCGTTCGGAACCGAGGCCGGCTTCTTCCAGCAGGCCGGCATTCCCTCGCTGGTCTGCGGGCCCGGCGCGATTGCCCAGGCGCATCAGCCCAACGAGTGGATCGCAGCGAGTGAGCTCCATGCCGCCGACCGTTTTCTGGCCGGCGTCGGGGAATGGGCCGCCTCCAAACCGGAGTCCTAGTCCTCGAACGTGTCCGCGCCCTTCAGCACCGCAGGGAACACCAGCCCCGTCGCGCGTTCGATCCAGGCGAGCGGCTTCTGCTCGAGCTTGAACAGTTTGTCGAAATTCAGCACCTCGAACTCGATGTTGCCGACCAGCTCTTCCTGTGAAAGCCGGTAGCCCGTGGCCCGCAGCGCGCCGTCCTTGTCGTACCAGGCCACGACCTTGAAGCAGCTCAGCGCCACCTGGACCGCGGCGTAGACCGGGTCGTCGTCGAGGAACAGCGGTCCGCTGAAGACACAGATCCGCGAGGCTTTGCCCGACTCGCCTTCGACGCCTTCCTCGAGCATCTTCTGCTCGAGCTCGCCCCACTTGCCGTGATAACCGAAGACCGAGCGGTTGAACGCCGGCACCTGGGGCACGGCGTTCGCATACGAGCAGGTCATGTCCGCGGCGGTTTTGGCGGCCGCCATGGTCGTGCCCCATTCGGCATCCTCCCGCCGCGACAGGTGGCCCTTGTCGAAGCCGCTCTTGGCGTACCACTTGTCGTCGAGCTGCGCGTCGTAGTCGATGCGGTTGTCGCGCAGCCAGTTGTCCTTGCGGGTTTCCGCGCCCAGGGCGTCGTAGCGGTGCTTGCCGTGCACGTTGATCGCGCTCACCACGGGCACGCGGCGCACCGCGTGCTGGATCGTGCTGAAGTGGTGGTACTTGAGGACGCAGGCGCTCGGGTTGCCCGTGAGGAAGGCGAGCTTCTTGCGCAGCTTCGCGTTCGGCGTGGGCATCGGAATGCGGATGCCCATGAACTCCTCCTCGAAGCCCAGACACGCGCTGTAGTCCTGCGCGTCTTCGAGCTTCTTCTCGATCTCCGGCGAGGCGAGCAGGTGCGCGGCGGTCACGGCCTGTTGTCCGCCGTTCGTCTGGACAAGCGGCGCGCCGTTGCCGATGCTGATCCGGATCTCGATCGGCGTGGGCAGCACCGGCGCCACCGGGGCAGTGGCCGGCGTTGCCGTGGGCGTCGCCTTCATCTGCAGCTCGTCGTCCGGCAGCCTGGGCTTGGGCAGGGTGGTGAACGGCCGGCTGTCGTCGTAGGCCGGGCTGGAGAAGATGCGGCCGAGCGGATGCAGCGAGACGCTGGGTGTCGATGTCAGGTGCTTCACGATGGTGCTCACGCGCACGCCGCGATTCGACAACCAGACAACGCGGGCTTCGTCGATCCTGTCGTTCACGATCGGGATGACCTGGTCGTCCTTGTCGAGATAGTGGCCCTGCCCATCCTTCTTCGCGACGCCCGCGCTGTGCAGCGCGATCACCTGCCATTCGTTGTTGAAGACCGGCGCGCCGCTGCTGCCCTGGGCGGTGTCGCTCTTGTAGATGAGCACGTCGCTCTGCTTGTTGTCGATGATCTCGTTGTCGCGCAGCGCGATCTGCTTTTCCTGGCCGTCGGGGTGCTGGATGATCGTTGCATAGTCGCCTTCGCCGGCCTTGCCGATGTTGCCGTTCAACACGAGGTGGCCGTGGTCGCTCAGCGGCCGCCGGCCCGTCTGGTCCAGCGGCCGCACGGCCACCAGCGCGAGATCCAGCTCGCTGGACGTGTGCAGGAAGGTCGCCGGGTCCAGCGCATGGACGATGGATTCGCGGTGCCGGCCCAGGGCGTCGAACTCGTAGTCGAACTCGATGGCGGCGTCCTCGGCCAGCGCCGCGAAGCCCGCCGCATCCTCCACGGGAAAGACGTGGTGGTTGGTCATCATGAGTTCCGGGGACACCATGAAGCCGGTGGTGTAGGCCGTCTTGCGCTCGCTCTTGTCGAAGTAGCGCACGCGCCCCACCGCGCGGGACTGCATGTAGCCGATCTGCAGGTAGTTGATGCCCAGCAGGTCGTTGGTGCCCATGTACCGCTCGAAAGCGAGCGACGCCGGCTCGCGCGCCGACGCGACGATCATCGAGCGCCGCAACTCGAAGTGCTCGAGTCCGTCGAGCGCCTGGGCGGAACTCCCTGCAATGCGTGCGTGGGCGCCGGCCAATTCGGCCGGCGATCGCGCGCCCTGCGCATCGGCCTTCTTGAGCAATTCAACGGGCAGCTTCATGGATCGGATCCTCTGTCTGTGTGTTGCGTCGAGACGTGGATCGCAAGGCGCGCGGTCGATGCCGTGCGCCATGGCGGCAGCCCATTTGGCGGTTGAATTCCGTCAGGCGTGTGACGGCACGAAGACGCGCCGTGGCCACGCCCCCGGGCACGCTAGAAGTTCGCGCGCAAGCCCACCGTGAGCATCCCGCCCTTCGCCTGCTTCGACAGCTTGCCGAAGTAGTCGTAGTCCGCGGTCACCGAGAGGGTCTTCGTCATGCGGTACTCCGCGCCGAAGCCCGCCATCACGCCGGTCGAGCTGCCCGAGATGCGCTGGTTGGCCGGCACCCCGTTGTCGCCACCGGAGAGGCGGCCGCGCGAGATGCCCAGCCGTCCGTTGAGCGCGAACGAATCGCCGAGCGGCAGGCGTGCGGTGGCGGCTGCGTAGAAAACGTTGCCCGAGCCGTTCTGCAGCGTGGAGAGGCCGCGCACCGAGGTCCACTGGCTCACGCGGCCCAGGCGCGCATAGCCGGCTTCGACGCCGAAGGTCTCGGTGAAGCGATAGCCGCCGTACAGCTTGTAGGCCGTGCCGCTCTTGCTGTTCTTCTGGCCGCCCCACGGCACGGGCGCACCGCCGGCATTGGAGAGACTGAAGCTCGAGCGGCCGATGGCGCCGCCCACGTAGAGGCGGGTGTCCAGTGCGGCATCCGCGGCAGGGGCGGCATGGGCCGCCAGCGAGGCGGTGCCTATCAGGATGGCGGCGAGGGCGGTGCAGGCTTGCGTTTTCTTCAAGATGAAATTCCTGGTTTGGAGTTGAGATCGATCCGACAAGCGACCCGGTCGTGATGCCGTGTCGCCAGCGTCGGACGATTCTCGAAAGCCAGGCTGAAGACGAGCTTTGCGCTTGCTGAAGGGCTCGTGAAGAGCGGCGATGATCGACGCATGTCAGAACAGCTTCTTCTTCCCGGAATCGATCCCCCGCCGCGGCCCCTGCCGCGACCCCGAACCAAGGCACGCCGCAAGGAGCCGCTGCCGCACACGCTCTTCTTTGCGATCTTTCCGAGTGCCGAGGACGCCGCATCCATCGCTGCATTCGGCACGCAACTTGGCGACCGGCATTCGCTGAAGGGCACGGTGACCGAACCACATCGCCTGCATGTCACGCTGCACGATCTCGGCGGCTACGACACGGTGCCGCGCAAGAAAGTGCAGGCGGCACTCGAAGCGGCCGCTGCTGTGGCGCCGCCTTCGTTCGATGTCGTCTTCGACCACGCCATGACCTACGCGAACGGCAAGGCCTTCGTGCTGTGCGGCGACGAGGGCACCACCGCGCTCGCGGACTTCAGGCAGCGCCTGGGCGAAGCGCTGGCCGATGCGGGGCTCAAGCCCGATCGCAGTTTCACGCCGCACATGACCGTCGCGTACACGCGGCGCAAGATCGAAAGGCACGCCATCGAACCGATGCGCTGGACCGCGGGCTCCTTCGCACTCATCGACAGCCATGTTGGGGAGGGCGTGCACGAAGTGCTTGGACGGTGGCCCGCATGAGCGAGCCGCTCATCGCCTGCCTCGACGTCGACTACCGCGCCGGCACGGCCGTGGCTGCGGGCCTCTGGTTTCGCGGATGGATGGCCGAACGCGAAGAGACGCAGGCCATCGCAGGTTTTCGCGAGGTGGCCGAATACCAGCCCGGCGAGTTCTATCGCCGCGAGTTGCCGTGCCTGCTCGGCGTGCTGCGCGAAGGGCCACCGGCGGACATCGTCATCGTCGATGGCTACGTGTCGCTGGAGCCGGGGCACCCGGGCCTGGGCGCGCATCTGCATGACGCGCTCGATCGCAAGGTGCCTGTGGTCGGCGTCGCCAAGACGGCTTACCGCAGTGCGAGCGATGTGGTCGAGGTGCTGCGCGGACAGAGCACCTCGCCGCTGTTCGTGACGGCCATCGGCATCGACCTCGCCGCCGCGGCCGCCGAAGTGAAGCGCATGCACGGCGAGTACCGCGTGCCGACCTTGCTGCGTGCGGTCGACCAGCTCGCGCGCCGTTCGGAAATTCCGGGTCGCATCGGGCCGGCAAGCTAGCAAATCTCCTTCGCGTTTACGACTTTTTCATTCGTGTGCGAGCACATGAATGCCAACGTTCCTGTGCTCTCCAAACTGTTGTCAAGCTGACGACATATTTGGCGTCGAAGCTGCCGAAGACGGTACTATTTCGAACCGACCGGAAGAGGGAGAGTCAGCGTGAACCACATCGTGGCGAGATCATTCCTGCAAGGGCGCATCCGATGAGCGGCCCGCCGGGCCGTCACCTCGCGGAGCTTGTCGCCGACCGCCAGCACGACCGGCTGCTGCGGCTGTCGTTCCCCCAGGGCGGAGAGCCGGCGGGTGGCGACCTCGCGGTCAACACGCTGCATGCATCCGAAGGCCTGTCGCGCGATTTCGAATTCACGGTGGGGCTGCTCAGCAGCAATGCGGAGCTGGCCCTCAAGGACCTGCAGGGCAAGATGCTCTGCGTCGAACTCGTGCGACCCGATGGCACGCTGCGCCATTTCACCGGCATCGTCTTCGGGTTCCGGCTCGTGCGCACCGACGGCAACCTGGCGTTCTACGAAGCCCGGCTCGGCCCGTGGCTGCAGTACCTGCGGCTGCGCGCGAACAACCGGCTCTTCCATCGCCAGACGCTGCGCGCGCAGACCGAGGCCATCTTCAACGACTACGGCGTGCTGCCCAAGTGGGAGTGGTTCGTGCGCGGCGAAGACACGCCCCACACGATGGCCGTGCAGGGCGGCGGCGCCGGCGGTGAGAGCGACCACAACTACCTGCACCGGCGCTGGGAGGCCGCGGGCTACAGCTACTGGTACGAGCACTCGGCCGAAGGCCACACGCTGCATGTGTGCGACGACAGCACGCTGGCCAAGGCCGTGGACGGTTCGTCCTCCGGCATCCGCTTCCAGGACGAAGGCGGTGCGCAGGAAGAAGACGCCATCGGCCAATGGACCGCTGTGCGCGAACTGGTCTCGGCGCAAACGGCCGTCAGCGCCTTCGACTTCAAGAGCCCGCGCCCGCAGCACGCAGAGATGCCCAGCAACAACCAGCAGGGCGACGTACCGCAGCTGGAGGTGCACGAGTACGGCGGCGCGCGCCACTTCAAGACCTCGCTCGAAGGCGAGGGCGTGGCGCGGCGTCGCATCGGCGAGATCGAGGCCAAGGCCAAGCGTTTCGAGGCCGAGGGCAACAACCGCTTCGTGCTGCCGGGCCGCTGGTTCCGGCTGATCGACCACTTCGGGCGCACGCAGGGCGATGGCTCCGAGAGCGAATTCCTCGTCCTTTCGGTGGAGCACCGCGCGAGCAACAACTACCTGCAGGAGCCTGGCACGGCGGAAGGCAAGCCGAAGGGTTCGCGGGCCGAGTACAGGAACAGCTTCGTCTGCAGCCGCCGCTTCGTTGCGTGGATGCCGGGCCGGGGCTTTCACAGCGTCGAGCAGCGCGTGCTGGCGCCGCAGACCGCCACCGTGGTCGGCCCGGCCAGCGAGGGCAGCATCCACACCGACGAGTACGGCCGCATCCGGGTGCAGTTCCATTGGGACCGCGAAGGCCAGAACGACGAGAAGAGCTCGGCCTGGGTGCGCGTGCTGAGCAACTGGGCCGGTGGCGAAACCGGCATGGTGTCGTTCCCCCGCGTGGGCTCCGAAGTCGTGGTGCAGTGCCTCGACGGCAACCCCGACCACCCGGTGGTGATGGGCGTGGTCTACAACGCGCGGCGCATGCCACCGTGGGCGCTGCCGGGGCAGAAGGCGCTCATGGGCCTGCGCAGCCGCGAGCTTGCCGAGGGCTCGGGCAACGAGCCCGGCGGCAAGAGCAATCACCTGCTGCTGGACGACACGCAGGGAAAGATCCAGGCACAGCTCCGGAGCGACTACGACGCGAGCCAGCTGAGCCTCGGCCACATCGCGCGCATCGAAGACAACGCGGGCCGCAAGGACGAGCGCGGCCAGGGCTTCGAACTGCGCACCGACGGCCACGGCGCGATCCGCGCGAAGGCGGGCCTCCTCATCAGCACCGAGCCGCGCCCCAACGCGCAGGCGCACATCACGGACATGGGCGAGACGGTGGCGCGGCTGGAGAACGCCGGCGACCAGCAGGAGAGCCTGGCCGACCTTGCGCAACAGCACCAGGCGCAGGACAAGGGCGGCGACCAGGACGAAGTCGGCAAGGCCCTCAAGGCCCAGAGCGATGCGGTCAAGGGCTCGGGCGGCAACCCGCAGCAAGGCGAGTTCGCGGAGTTGAAGGAGCCGCACATGGTGCTCGCGAGCCCGGCCGGCATCGCGGCGACCTCGGTCAAGTCGACGCACCTGCACAGCGAGGAACACGTCGCGTTGACCAGTGCGCAGCACATGAGTTTTTCGGTGGGCAAGCGGCTGCTTGCGAGCGCGATCGAGTCGGTGCGCTTGTTTGCCTACAAGCTCGGCATGAAGCTGGTCGCGGCCAATGGCGACATCGACATCCAGGCGCTGAAGGACAACATCAACCTGCTCGCCAAGCTCAAGATCACGCAGACCGCCGACGAGATCGTGATCACCGCCAAGCAGAAGGTCACCATCGTCGGCGCGGGCAGCTACACGCACTGGACGGCCGACGGCATCCGCAGCGGCACCAGCGGCGCGTGGGTCGCGCACGCGGCATCGCATTCGCTGATCGGGCCCGACACGCAGCCCGCCTCGTTCCCCGCGCCGCCCGCGCCGGGCAACGGCACGCTCGAACTGTTCAACAAGTACGTGGCCGACCAGCGCGGCGTGAAGGGCGGCGACTACGAGGTCGTCGATGCGCTGGGCACCGTCAAGACCGGCAAGCTCGATGCGAACGGCTTTGCCAGCGTCGCGGGGCTGTTCCCGGGGCCTGCGAGCGTCACCTTCGGCGACGACCCGAGCCAGACGTGGGAGGAGGGCAGCTACTTCGGCAAGCCCAGGAACGATGCGGCCGGTGGCGCGGATGCGGCAGGCGCAGGAGGTCTCGGCGGCGCAGCGCAGGCCGCGATGGGGCAGGTCGCCGGCGTGCTCGGAAAGAGCGGCATCGCAACGGATGCGGGCGGCCTCGCCGGCCTCGCGCAGACCGTGCAATCGGGCATCCAGGCCGCGCGCACCTTGCAGGCGATGGGAAAGGGCGATCTGGCGGGCATTGCGGGCGGCGCCGCGAGCTTGCTGGGCAATCCAGCGGGCTCGCTCACGGGCGCGGCGACACAGGCGGCGGGCTCCCTGCTGCCTCCCAAGCTGGCCGATGCCGCGGCCAACCTGTTGCCCCGTGCTGCATCGGCCGCAGCGACAGCGAAGACAGCCACGGCACTGCCCGAGATCGCGGGTCTGAAGATCCCCGGCTTCGTGGGCTGAGCGGGGCGTGAGCAACCCGACAACGAACAACCGATATCCAGGGGCCCCACTTCATGGCTGAATCCGCTGAATCCGACGAGTACGCGATCGAACCCCTCGAGCAGATCAATGCCAGCGAGGTGGCCGAAGGCTTCAGCCCGCTCGACAAGTGGCTGCGCGAGAACACCAACAACATCGTCACGCTGGAGGGCCTGAAGACCGTGGGCAACGCCATTCCGGGCGTCTCCAACCTCATCGCGTTTTCCGATGTGGTCTACGACATCATCGAGATCAACGACCTGAAGCAGGCGGGCAAGGAGGTGTCGATCATCTCGTGGGTCAACCTGGGCGTCGACGCCATCGGCGTGTTCCCGGGGCCTGGCGGGCCGGCGCGCATGGCGTTGCGTGCCCCGCTGCAGATGGCCAAGCAACAGCTCCGGCAGGGCGTGAAGAATCTTGCGGAGGGCTTTCTCGTCATCATCGCGGGACATCTGGCGGACGCCATCAAGGGCGAGCTCGACGAGTTCATCAAGACCGCGCAGAAAAACCTGAAAGACATGCTGGAGGAATGCGGCAAGTTCGCCCAGATGCTGGCCAATGCGCTGGCCGATGCGCTGCTGGCCGCGCTGGACGGCCGCGTCTTCGACACCAACGCCAGCCTTCGCTCTGCAAGTGTTGCGCTCAAGGCAGCGGATAGAACCTCCTGGCGCAATCCGCTTGAAAAGTCGGAGCACCTGCTGCGCGCGGGCAAGAACATGTTCGTGGCGGTCAACAAGGAGACCGTCAATCTGGGTCTGGGCGGGGCCTCCAGCGTGGCCACCTACATCTCGCCCGAGTTCAGAACTCACATCCAGGCCCTCGCCAAAGCCATGCGCGCCCTGGGCAAGCTGGCTGCCACGAAGCTGATGGAGCTGGTCAACCCGTCCACCATGTTCAGCATCGGCTGGCTGCTGATGAAGATCCTGGAGGTCGCGCCCAAGGTCAGGCGCAAGCGGGGCGGCACGGTCCACCCGAGCAGGGTCAACAACGTCAAGGGCAAGCGCGGCCCCGGCACGCTGGAGCCGCGCAGGCGCCAGAAGCGCGGCGCCGCCGACGGCCGCCCCTGCAAATGCCCCGGCTCGGCGACGGCGCGCTCCATCTCCCTGAGCCTTGGCGCCGAGACCCTCACGCACACCGATTTCGAACTGCCCGGCGCGCTGCCGATCACCTGGAGCCGCACCTACCGCTCCGACCTCGGGGCGTACGAGCAAGGCGTGCTCGGCGCACGCTGGATCACGCCCTACACAACGCAGCTCGACATCGAACTGCAGGACGACGGCAGCGAAGGCGCATTCCTCTATCACGCGGAAGACGGCCGCACGAAGCGCTACCCCGCGCTCGCCGTGGGGCAGACGCACCGCGACGCCATCGAAGACCTGACCCTCGTGCGCCTCTCGCCCGACCTGCTGACCATCAACCAGGGCCGCGACTGGATGCAGACCTACGAGCGCATTCCGGCGCTCGGCGGCCAGCGCGGATTCTTCCGGCTCGCGCTCATGCAGATGCGCGCCGGTGCGAGCGTGGCGCTGCGCTACGACCATGCGCATCCGCTGCGGCCGGAGCACACGGTGCTCAGCGACATCATGGTCAAGCAGGGCGAGCAGACCATCGCGCATGCGGGCACGCGCGTCGATGCACAGGGGCGGCTCGCGGGCGTGTGGGAAATCAAGGAAGGGCAGCTCGTGCGGCAACTGGCCGCCTATGCCTACGACGCGCACGGCGACCTCATCGAGGCGCAGGATGAGAACGGACCCATCGCAGTGATCGAGCCCGTCGACGAGACGCAGCAACAGCAACAGCAACGCACCTCCACCGCCTGGCACTACCAGTACGACCACCACCTGCTGACCCGCTACGAAGACCGCACCGGCCGCGGCGTGAACCTCGCCTACGACGGCACCGCCCCCAACGCCCGCGCCGTGCGCGAGTGGATGGACGACGGCAGCTTCGACACCCGCGTGCGCTGGACCGAGCACATCCGCCTCACGACCGTGACCGATGCGCTCGGCCACGAGACCCGCTACTACTACGACGAGCTGGGCTACACCTACCGCATGGTCCACCCCGACCTGCGCGAGGAATGGTTCTTCCGCGACGAGGCCCGCAACATCGTGCGCCACATCCAGCCCAACGGCGGCGTGGAGAACTTCAGCTACGACGCACAGGGCCAGCTCGTGAGCCAGACGCGCCCCGACGGCAGCGAGATCCACCTCGATTGGGACGACAGCGGCAACCTCGTGAAAGTCCTCGACCCCGAGGGCCAGGTGTGGCTGCGTGCGTACGACGTGCAGGGCAACCTCGTCGAAGAGACCGATCCGCTGGGCCACAAGACAAAGTACGAATACGACAAGGCCGGGCTGCCCGTGCGCGTGGCCGACGCGAAGGGCGGCATCACCCGCATGGTCTACAACCCCGTGGGCCAGTTGCTGTCGCGCACTGACTGCTCGGGCAAGACCACGACCTGGGCCTACGACGCGCGCGGCCGGTTGATTGAAAGCACCGATGCCGCCGGCCAGTCCACGCAGTACCGCTATGCACGCGGCCAGCTCGAGGCCATCGTCAATCCCGACCAGAGCACCGAGCGCTTCGCCCACGATGCCGAAGGGCGCCTGCTCGCGCACACCGACGTGCTCGGCCGCACGACCCGCTACGGCTACAGCGAAGCCGGCCTGATCGCGCGGCGCACCGACGCCGCGGGCCAGCAGCTGGCCTACCGCTGGGACAAGCTTGGCCGCCTCGTGCAGCTCGACAACGAAAACCGCAGCAGCTACACCTTCGCCTACGACCCCGTGGGCCGCCTGCTCGCCGAGGTCGCCTTCGATGGCCAGAAGACCGGCTACGCGTACGCCGAATTCAACGGCGTGCTGGAGAAGATCGAGCAGCCGCTGCAGTCCATCGACATGCGCTTCGATGCAATGGGCCGCCTGCTGGAGCGCAGCGCGGGCGAGGCGAGCGAGACCTTCGGCTACGACGCCTCGGGCCGCCTGGTGCAGGCCAACAACCGCGACGCGCGGCTGCAGTGGTTCTACGACCCGGTGGGCAATGCGGTGCGCGAGCACCTGCACTACCTGCACGATGAAGAGGGCGCATCGGACAAACCGATGACCGCCGTGTGGCGCCACCAGTACGACGAACTGGGCAACCGCACCGTGAGCACGCGGCCCGATGGCCACGAGGTGCGCCTTCTCACCTACGGCTCAGGCCACGTTCACGGACTGATGCTGGACGGACAGGACATCCTCTCCTTCGAGCGCGACGACCTGCACCGGGAGGTCGGGCGCGAACAGGGCAACGGGCTGACCCAGAGCCTGGACTACGACCTCATGGGGCGGCTGCTGGAGCAGCGGGTTGCGCCGACGGCGCAAACCACAGCGCCAGCCGCTGCGGCAACGGGCACTGCCGGCGGTGTGCTGGTGCGCCGCACCTACGCCTACGACAAAGTCGGGCAACTGATCGGCATCGGCGACACACGGCGCGGCCGCCTCGACTACCGCTACGACCCGGTGGGCCGGCTGATCCAGGCCAACAGCACCCTGGGCAGGGAAGTCTTCGCCTTCGATCCCGCGGGGAACATCGCCGCGCCGGGATCACCCGATGCGCCGGGGCAGCCGGCCGCGACGACACGCGGCATCGGTCTTCGGGACGAGCCGTTGTCCGAATCGCGCGTGAGCCCCGTGGCCACGCACAAGCTGCTGGACAACCTGCTCAAGGACTACGCAGGCACCACCTACCGCTACGACGCGCAGGGCAACCTCGTCGAGCGCATGCGCAACGGCGAGCGCACCAGCTTCGAGTGGGACGGCTTCGGCCGCATGGTCGCGGCCAAGAGCCACCAGGGCACGACCACCTTCCGCTACGACGCACTGGGCCGCCGCGTGGCCAAGCACAGCCCGAAGGGCCGCACCGTGTACGGCTGGGACGGCGATGTGCTCGCGTATGAAAGCGTGGAGAGCGTCGCCGGCAGCAAGTCCACGAAGGCGCAGGCCCGCACCGTTCACTACCTGTACGAGCCCGGCAGCTTCAGGCCGCTGCTGCAGGCCAGGAGGCAGCAGGCCATCGCACTGCACGCCACGCCGGACTATGCGGCGATGGTGGCCGAGGAGGGCGACTACGACGTGGCGCGCGACCCGCTATGGACGACCGAGCCGGTGGCGCAGCCCTTCGCGAAGGAGGAGATCTGCTACTACCAGTGCGACCACCTCGGCACGCCGCAGGAACTGACCGACGACGAAGGCCGCATCGCGTGGTCCGCGCAATACCGGGCGTGGGGCGAGGCGCGGGAAGCGATTGCGCAGGCGGCGGAGGGTGCGGGAATCCGGAATCCGATCCGGTTCCAGGGGCAGTATTTCGATGAGGAGACGGGGCTGCATTACAACCGGCACCGGTATTACGATCCGCACAGTGGGCGGTTTGTGAGCAGGGATCCGATTGGGCTCTATGGCGGCGTGAATTTCCATCTGTATGCGGAAAATCCCATTGAATGGGTTGATCCAACGGGATTGAAAAATTACCGCGATATATTTTGGGAGGCCGTTGGCCAGGGTGGACGGGAGCTATATCAGGTTCATCACATTATTCCGCAGAATATATTTGCGAGCAAAAAATACGCAGGCATGCTGGGATGCGCCGGCATGGGTGTTGATGATCCAGATAATATGATCGGACTTCCCAAGGATCCAAAAAATGCAGGAGTTCGAACGGGCCGGTATTTTGGGCAATCACAGCACAACACTCAACATCCCTTGTACGACGAAGCTATCAGAACAAGTCTGAATCGGATAGGGCAAATAAAAAGTTGCAAAGCACGCAAAGTGGCATTGCACGGGCTTCAGGAAACCCTGAGAGAATCATTGCGAAGAAAAGGGAATCCCATCGTAAAAAAACAGGGCGCATCTCAATCTGGGTGGGAAGATATCTTAAGCAAATTTTAGAATTCGGACGTCAAAATGACCAACTTTGAAACCTATGCAAAAATCCTCGAAAATAAGGCTCAAGAGCTTTTTGAGTTGATCGAGAGCGACAAATTTTTGGCAGGTAAATACCTTGCCAAACAAAATGAAATCGTCATAAAAAATCCCGATGATGCGGTTATTTTTGCCTGCGATCAGGATGTAGACATTGTCAAGGGGGAGGAATATCAGTACTGGACAAATATTCTGGAAAATCACGCTCGCACAGAGGAGCGGGTAGACGAAAAAGAGAACCTTGGATTGAACCGGGAGTTCAACGATCTCAGTGAAAAAATATTCGACGAAAAAATAATGTCGGCGATCAATGAAAAAGCCGAGGCACTAGGTATTCCTGAACCCTTGATTGATGTCATTGTCGGCAATTTCCTCATTTTTCTGATGAACAGGGTTTTGCTGCGCGAACAAAGCTCTTTTGATGAGAGTCTGTACTCGGTCTATGAAAAAGGAGGAGTTCCTTGCGGTTGGAAAGGGGAGTATCCCGAAGGCAGCATGCTCGTTTTCTCCGCCGATTGATTGGGGTGCGCATTGGGTGAGGAAAATTGGAATCAGATGCTGACCAATGTCAAACCGCTTCTTGATTTTTTGGACCAGCCGGTGTTTTTTCATGGCCCGTATCGAGGAAATCAAGAAAAAGTGAAACTGATTTTCGATGCATCATTGGCAGTCGTATATTCGACTGACGACGGCGAGGGTGGGTCTGAAAATTGGCAAGAGTTGCTGGAATCGGTCACCCCAGCCTGGCCCGACATGCCGCGTTCCGTGGAGAAGAAAATTCTCGAAGTACTGGATCAGATGTCCGGCAAAGACTATTCAGGGCTCGACGAGGTCCCATTGATCTACAACATGCAGGGCGATGTTTCCCGGCTACTTCATTGCTATGCGTATGGCGAAGTCGATTTGCTGTGGAAAAGCGTGGAAGAGGCCTATTTGCTGGGCGGTATTCCATGCGGTTGGGATGGGAAGTATCCAGAGGGTCGAATGGTTGTCTATTCGAATTCTCCTGCTGTGGGAAGCGGCAAGTGAGTATGGGCTATCGGAAGTTTTTTGATAACTCTCCTGGTCTCGTCGATTTTTGCGAGCACGGCCGCTTGCTGACTCAACCCTACCGGGGAGATTTCACTAAGCTCGCTGTCATTCATGACAGCAATGAAGCCTTGCTTGCGTGTGGAACAGAGCGTGATGGTGACTACGAGTTTTGGCCAGACTTGTGTGAGCGCGAATATGTAAAGCTTGGATTCGATTGCCCGCACTGGTTACCTGGAAAAATAGATCAATTTCTGGTTGGCCCATTCAGACAGAGAACGAATGACGAAGGACTCGTTCTTGAAATACCCATCATCTGGGATGCGATTCAGCAAGAAATATGGTTCTGCATGGCAAGCCGGAATTCAAAAAATCCCGGGCTTCTTTTTGATTTGATTGAAGAAGCTTACCTGGCGTCCGGATGGCCTTGCGGTTGGAAAGGGAGATTCCCCGATGGCCAATTCGTTGTTTTTTCCAGGGGTCAAGAGTCGTGCGGCTTGAGGCCCGTTGCACATGAGTAATTGGACCGATCTGTTGATGAAGGCCAAGCCGTTGGTGGAGTTCCTTGGTCGGCACGAGTATTTTCATCGAGCCTATTCAGGTGATCGCGTGGAAAACCTGGTCATAACCGATGCGTCCTTGGGGATGGAATTTGCGATCAATGATTCATTTGAGAAATTCGACGAATGGGAGACTGTTAGTGATTCGATTCATCTCTTTCCCGAGGAATTTGAATGGAAAAGATGGATTGATGCTGGCTTGTTAAAAAATAATTATTTCGGATTGTGCGAGAGGAATTTCCATGGCGCCGAATTGAAATTGTCCGTCGATGGCGTGTGCCCATTGCTGGAATTGATGCACCGAGATATGAGAATTTTGCTCAACTGCTATGCCAATGAGATTTTCCCGGCGATCTGGATGAAAATAGAGTCGGCTTATTTTTCTGATGGATTTCCATGTGGCTGGGACGGAAGATATCCTGTCGGAAAATTGGTTGTTTACTCCAACGAGCCAGCTCAGATGAAAAACATATGAAATTCTTTGCCATGACTCAAAAAAAGGAGCGTGGCTGTCCCATCGGTTATCTGAATGCAATTCTTTATGATCATTGCCCAGAGCATCCTGAATCCGTCCAGCATGGATTGGTGTATCCGTGGTACGCAGATAAAAGGAACTTGAATGAATTCCCCGATGGAATGTGTCTGGTGGTGAAGGAGAAATTGATCGACTTTTCGATTCGATCGGACGCGACACATCAATATATACAGGAGGATTTTCTTCGCCTTTTGGAGCGTTTTGGTGCGCCGATAAAGGATTTCAAAAGAATTTCTGTTGTTTCAAATGCGCAGAAAAGTGAAATCACAGAGAAAAGGTACTTCGCGTCGATATTCGCGCCGGATTTTTATTTGGACGAATCTTTGGCGATCGATTTTGCATCGTCTGTCATTGAAAAAGACGAGTGCGATTTTATTGCGTTGAGAAAATTAAAGATCAAGAACAACGTTGGGAGAGATGTTTTCGGAATTCAGAATCTCGACTCAAAGCATGACACAATCATCTGCTCGGAGAAGTTCGTGGTTGCGGCGAAAAAGGAAGGCTTCAAAGGAGTGGATTTTATCGATCTGAATTCGGCCAAGTGGCCAAGCGCGAGCTCTTTTGTCTATCACGCCAATGAAATTCTTGCAGTCCTGTAGACCCAAGCGCCGATGCCATGATGAGTAATTTTCAGATTTACAAAAAAATCCTGGAGAAGAAGGCTGACGAACTTCTCGAGTTGATCAATGGGCCGATTTTTCTGGCGAGAAATTACTGCGCTGCAGGGAATGAGATCCTTGTCTCAGATGCCGATGATGCAGTTATATTCGCTTGCGATCAGGACGTGGACATCATAAAAGGCGTGGAGTATCAATACTGGACAAATCTCCTGGAAAACCATGCCCGCACAGGCGATCAATTAGAGAAAGAAGAAAGTCTCGGGCTGGGACGAGAATTCAAAGCTCTCAGTGAAAAAATATTCAACGAAAAAATAATACCAGCGATCAGCGGCAAGGGCAAAAAATTGGATCTCCCAGAATCCTTGATCGACGTGGCCGTCGGAAATTTCTATATTTTCCTGATGAACAGGGTGCTGCTGGAAGAGCAGAGTTATTTTGATGAATATTTGTATGTTGTCTACCAAAAAGGAGGAATCCCTTGTGGATGGAAGGGGTCTTATCCCGAGGGCAGCATGCTCGTTTTTTCCGTCAGTTGATCTGTGAGGGCATATGGAGGAATTTTGGAGCCGGATATTGGTTGAAGGAAAATCGCTGGTCGATTTTCTGGAAAGGCCGATTTTTTTTGATCAGCCATACAGCGGCTCTCGGCACAATGCCATCGTGGTCACCGATTTGGCGACGGATTTTTCATGCTCAAGTGCTGGGAGTGAGGAGTTCGAAGACTGGCAGGCGCTCCTCGATCAAGAATCGCGCGGCGCGTATTCCTTGCCAAAAAACACCGAGAGGAAAATTTTGGATTTGATAAGCAGCGGACTGTCGGTCGACAAAAATTACTCCTCCGCGCCAGAGCAACTCCTCAACAACATGGAAGGCGACATCTATCGCCTGCTTTGCTGTCATGCCTCCGGAGAATTGCCGGCGTTATGGAAAAAGGTCGAGCGCGTATACCTGGAAAATGGAATTCCATGCGGATGGCGTGGCGCCTACCCGGAAGGCCGGATCGTGGTTTATTCAAATTCCCGAGAATTCCCGATCGAGTGAACCCATGACCTCCCAACTCATCATCCTCAACCACAACCTCTGGCGCAAAGGCGCAGGCGGCGCCCCCGCCGGCCTCGTCGGCCAGGCGGACACCTTCGTCTACGCGGGCCTCGATCTCAACCTCGCCCAGTTCGCCTCCAGCGCCTTCACGGGCACCAGCTTCACCGCCACGACGTTCCAGAACGGGGGCTGGACCGCCTGCCAGTTCAACGCCTGCACCTTCACCGCGTGCGACTTCGCGGGCATCGCCGTCACGGGCTGCACTTTCACCGGCTGCACCTTCAGCAACTCGCAATTCAGCGCCGCGCAACTGAGCGGCTGCACCTTCAACCGGTGCACCTGGAACAACCTCGGTTTCGACAACGGCCGCTGGACGCAGGTCGACATCCTGAACTGCAACGGCAACCAGATCCGCGCCGACGGGTTGCGAGGCGAGATGGTCGATTTCACCGGCAGCCATTTCGAGCAGCTCGAATTCCGCAATACGCAGATCAACACGGTGTGATGCGGCTTCCGCGGTAGCTGGCCGATCAGTCAGTCCTTGTCCGCGAAGCTGTCGAACAGCAACCCGCGCAGCCACTGGTTGCCCGGATCGCGGTGCACCTTCGCGTGCCAGAACAGGTTGATCGCAATCTGCGGCAGCGCCACCGGGTGAGGGCGCCACACGAGGCCGAAGGGCTCGGCGATGCTTTGCGCGAGCCGCTCGGGCACGGTCGCGATCATTCCGCTCGAACGCAGGATGTGGCCGATCGCCACGAAGTGCGGCACCTTGAGGCGAATGCGCCGGTGGATGCCCTGCGCGGCCATCACGTCGTCGGCCTTGCCGTGGCCGGTGCCGGCGGCCTGCACCAGCACGTGGTCGGCGGCGCTGAAGTCTTTCAGCGACACGCTCCGCTTGCGCGCGAGCGGATGCGTACCCGAGAAGAGGCACACGTAGCGCTGCAGAAAGAGCCGGCGCTGGAACACGCCCGCCTTCAGCTGCGGCAGCAAGCCGATGGCGATGTCCACATGGCCGGCTTCGAGCTCGTCGCGCAGGTTGGTCGCGGTGTTGTTGTTGCGCAGCGTGCTGATCGTCACGCCCGGCGCAGCGACCGACAGCGCCTCCATCAGCCGGGGCGTGAAGTAGATCTCGCCGATGTCGGTCATCGCGAGCGTGAAGCTGCGCGTGCTGGTGGCGGGGTCGAACACCACCTGCTGGTTGAGCGCGGTGTGCAGCGCACCCATCGCGTAGGCGACCGGCTCGGCCAATTGCAGCGCGAAGGGCGTGGGCTCCATGCCGCGCGCGGTGCGCAGGAACAGCTCGTCGCCCAGGAGCTTGCGCAAGCGCGCGAGCGCATTGCTGATGGCGGGCTGCGAGAGCCCCAGTGATTCGGCCACCGCCGAGACGCGCTTCTCGGCCAGCATGCGGTCGAACACCAGCAGCAGGTTGAGGTCGATGTCCTTGAGTTGCATGCCGGACCTTTATTCACATCCGTGATGGAGTCGATTCACAAGATTCTATTGGTCAATCTGCGGCGGCCGCGCATCATCCGGCCCCAGAGACAAGCCGGCCACGACGCTGGCGCACAGAGAGCCCCGCGATGGACCTGCACATTCACCCCCTTGCCCGCACCCTCGAGGTTCGCCCCGGCGCGAACCTGCTGGAAGTGCTGCGCGAGCACCATGTGCCGGTGTCGTACAGCTGCATGTCGGGGCGCTGCGGCACCTGCCGCTGCAAGGTGGTGTCGGGCCAGGTGCTCGACGGCGGGCAGGACGCGATCCGCCCGGACGGGCAGGGCGAGCGCTATGTGCTGGCCTGCCAGACCACGCTGACCGAAAGCTGCGCCATCGAAATCCCCGAGCCCGACGAAGTGGTGGTGCATCCGGCGCGCATCCTGAAGGCGACGGTGACGGGCATCGACGTGCTCACGCACGACATCCGGCGCCTGCGGCTCAAGCCGAACAAGCCGCTGGAGTTTTCGCCGGGGCAGTACGCGCAACTGCAGTTCGCGCCCGACCTCGCGCGTCCGTATTCGATGGCCGGGCTGAGCCGCGATGCGGAGCTGGAATTCCATGTGCGCAAGGTGCCGGGCGGAAGGATCACAGCACACATCTTCGAGCAGCTGCGCATCGGCGATTCGGTGCGCGTGAGCGGGCCGCTGGGCACGGCATACCTGCGCACGAAGCACCGCGGGCCGATGCTCTGCGCAGCCGGCGGCACTGGGCTTGCGCCGATTCTTTCCATCGTGCGCGGCGCCGTCGCGAGTGGGCTGATGCAGCCGATCCATCTCTACCTCGGGGTGCGCTCCGATGCGGACGTGTACGGACTCGACGAACTGCGCGAACTGCAGGCGCAGCACCCCGGCCTGAAGGTGCACGTGGTGGTCGTCACCGGCCCCGCGCGCGAAGGCCAGCGCTTTGGCCTCATCACCGATGCCATCCGCGCCGACTGGCCCGGCAGCCTCGATGGCTGGCGCGCATACCTCTGCGGCTCGCCGCCGATGGTCGAGGCCGTGACGCAACTGGTGCGCGCCCGCGGCCTCGCGCCCGAGCAGACCCATGCCGATGCCTTCTACCTGCAAGGCACCTGAAGAATCCAAAAGACAAGGAGACCCACGATGACCACGCAACCCGTGTTCCCCATCGAGCTGCATTGGGAGAGCGACAAGACCAGCCGCATTCCCTTCATGGCCTACACCGACGAGGCGCTGCACAAGAAGGAACTGCAGCGCTTCTTCTACGAGAAGCACTGGTGCTATGTCGGCCTCGAAGCCGAGATTCCGAACCCTGGCGACTTCAAGCGCACGGCCATCGGCGAGCGCTCGGTCGTCATGTCGCGCGACGAGGAGGGCGCGATCCATGTCTTCGAGAACGTCTGCGCGCACCGCGGCATGCAGTTCTGCCGCGAGCGCCACGGCAACAAGAAGGAATTCGTCTGCCCCTACCACCAGTGGAACTACACGCTCAAAGGCGACCTGCAGGGCGTGCCGTTCCGCCGCGGCGTGAAGCAGGACGGCAAGGTCCACGGCGGCATGCCCGCGGACTTCAAGACTGAAGAACACGGGCTCAACAAGCTCAAGGTGGCGTCGCGCGGCGGCGTGGTGTTCGCGTCGTTCGACCACGGCGTCGAACCGTTCGAAGACTTCCTCGGCCCCGACATCCTTCACTACTTCGATCGCCTCTTCGACGGCCGCAAGCTCACCATCCTCGGCTACAGCCGCCAGCGCATTCCGGGCAACTGGAAGCTGATGCAGGAGAACATCAAGGACCCGTACCACCCGGGCTTGCTGCACACCTGGTTCGTGACCTTCGGGCTCTGGCGCGCCGACAACAAGTCGGAGCTGAAGATGGATGCGCGCAGCCGCCACGCCGCGATGATTTCCACGCGCGGCAACGCGGGCAAGGCCGCGCAGGTGACGCAGGTCTCCAGCTTCAAGGAGAGCATGCAGCTCAAGGACCCGCGCTTCCTGGACATCGTGCCCGAGCCCTGGTGGGGCGGGCCGACTGCCGTGATGATGACGCTGTTTCCGAGCCTCATCCTGCAGCAGCAGGTCAACAGCGTGTCGACACGGCACATCCAGCCGGTGGGGCACGATGCCTTCGATTTCGTGTGGACGCATTTCGGCTTCGAGGACGACACCGAAGAGATGACGCAGCGACGCCTGCGCCAGGCCAACCTGTTCGGGCCGGCCGGCTTCGTGTCGGCCGACGATGGCGAGGTGATCGAGTTCTCGCAGCAGGGCTTCGAGCAGAAGCCCTATCACCGCACGCTGGCCGAACTGGGCGGCCGCGAGGTAGAGAACACCGACCACATGGTGACCGAGACGCTGATCCGCGGCATGTACCGCTACTGGCGCGAAGTGATGGAGGCGGCATGACGAAGAAGAAGCTCGATGCCGATGCCTACCTCGAACTGGCCGGGCTCTATGCGGCCTATGCGCAAGCGGTCGATTCGGGCAAGTGGGATTTGTGGCCTGCGTTTTTTATCGAGGCGTGTAGCTACCGCCTGCAGCCGCGCGAGAACCACGAGCGCAATTTGCCGCTGGCCACGCTGTCGTTCGAGAGCCGGGGCATGCTGGAAGACCGCGTGTACGGCATCCAGGAGACGCTGTTCCATGACCCGTATTACCAGCGGCACGTGGTCGGGTTGCCGGTGGTGCATGCAGTGGACGACGACGGTGCGATCCACAGCGAAGCGAACTACGCGGTGTTCCGAACCAAGCTCGATGGCCCATCGACCGTGTTCAACGTCGGGCGCTACATCGACAAGGTCGTGTCCACCCCCGAAGGCCTGAAGTTCGCCTCGCGCCTCTGCGTCTTCGACAGCGAAATGATCCCGAACTCCATCATCTATCCCATCTGAGCCGCGAAGGAACACAACGACATGAGCACGATGACATGGGTCGACGCCGCGGCGGTCGACGAGGTTCCCGCCGACGACGTGGTGGGCATCGAGGTGCAGGGCCGCGACATCGCCCTCTTCGGCACCGAAGACGGCATCCACGCGACCGACAACATCTGCACGCACGGCCATGCGCGGCTGTGCGACGGCTTTCTCGAAGGGCACGAGATCGAGTGCCCGCTGCACCAGGGGCGCTTCGACGTGCGCACGGGCAAGGCCATGTGCGCGCCGCTCACGGAAGACCTGCGCAGCTATCCGGTGAAGATCGAGGGCGGGCGGGTGTACCTGGGGTTCGAGGCGTAGCAAGCAGGCCATCTGTTCCGCATCCGGTCCCCGCGATCTGTATCTGTTTCCATCGCGTGCCATTGGCGACAATGACCCCCCCGTTTCATGGAACACATATGACGACAGCGCAAAGCCGAGACCAGATTGCCGATCAGATTGCCGCCGAGCTGGGCCACAGCTTCGCTGGAGAGATGCTTGCGGGCGGGCACTACGTGCCCATCGTGCGCGATGGCCGCACGCTCTACACCAGCGGGCAGGTGCCGCGCGTGGGCACCACGGTGGTCGTCACCGGCCGCGTGGGCGACGTGGTGTTGCTCGAGAAGGCGCGCGAGGGCGCACAGATCTGCGCGCTGCGCTGCCTCACGCTGCTGCGCCGCGAGCTCGGTTCGCTCGACGGCGTGGAAAAGGTGCTGCGCGTGGGCGTGTTCATCCAGTGCACGGCCGAGTTCACGCAGCAAAGCGAAGTGGCCGATGCGGCGTCCGATCTTCTGCATCGCGTCTTCGGCGATGCCGGCGTGCATGTGCGCACGGCGGTTGGTGTCTACCAGCTGCCGAAGAACGCGAGCGTCGAGCTGGAGATGACGGTCGCCGCGCGCGACGCCGCATAGGCACATCGGCAAGAAGGAAAGGGCGCCTCGGCCATTGGTCGGGGTCCCGAAGAAGAAAGCACTCGCAGCCATACGGAATATGGACAGCGCGGCGGCTGGAAGCTCGAATACCAGCCTCGCACAGACGGCGCCGATGGGCGCCGTCTTCCTTTCCATCTTCTTTTTTTGCAGGAATCCCCGGATGGCTTACGAGGGTGAAATTCTGAATGCGTGCGGTGTGATCAACATCGATTTTTCCGACGCCTACATCGTCGCGGTCAGTGGCGACGGGCCCAACATCTGCGGCCATCTCCTGATCTATTCGCCCAAGGGCGGTGGCTATTACTTCCACGTCACGGGCGACCCGACGGGCAAGGGCCTGGGCCGGCTGCGCGGCTACCCGATGTACATGAACGATGCGGGCTACCGGCGCTACCTGCGGGACACCGGCAAGACCGAATTGCGGCGCAGGCCCGTGAACCTGCCCAACCCCGCAGGCGCTTTTCTCTATGTCGAGAAGCTGCTGTCGGAGGAGTGGACCTGGGCCGTGCTGCCGCACAACTGCGTGTCGTTCGTCGAGGCCATCATCGATGCCGGTGGCGGCAGCTGGGGTTCGTACAGCAACTGCCCGGCGCTGGCCACGGCCGACAGCGTCTCGCAGCGCATCAACGCCTTCTACCGGTGGATGGAGAGCGGCGTGTATGGCGTCTACGGCGTACCGCGCTGAGGCTATTGCTGTCTTTGCCCCTGCATCCGGCGCGACGGATCGGTGCTGTGCAGGTACACCGCGAAGGTGTCCCACGGCAGGCCGACGGCGTGCTGCCGCATGAGTCGGCCGACCTCGCCGCGGTGGTAGCCGCCGTGGGTGACGACGTGGGCCAGCATTTCCTCGCGCGTCATGAAGCCCTTGTCGCCATCGGTGAAGCTGAAGGGCACGGATTCGGACAGCTGTTCCGGCGTCGTCGTTTCGAGGTAGTCGAGATACCAGCGGTCGAGCGCGGCAACGGTGGCGCGAAGCTCCTGCAGCGACGGCGTATCGGGCGTGTTGTCCGAGGCGAACCTATGCGCCTTGCCGGTGAGGTGCGCGGCGAAGATCTGGTCGACCACGTGGCAGTGGTTCATGAGGCGGATGGCATCGTGCCGTGCGTCCTGATGTCGCTCCGGATCGAAGCCTTCCAACTTTTCGAGCAGCTCGTCGTTGGCCCAGGCGCGGTAGTTGAAGAGGGTGCGAAGCAATGGCAGGGAGCTCATGACCGTGGTTCCTGTGGGGGAGGCGCGGGCCATGCTACGTGAATAGGATTTCCTGTCTACCCCGGGCGCGATGGCAGATCGACGATGTCCCGCGCGAGCGAGGCAATCGTCAGCGGGGCGCAGCCCTCGGCGTTGTTGCTCACGGTGACGAAAGCGTTCTGGCCCGCGCGCGTGGTGCCGGCAATCACCTTGGCCAGGGCCGCGCGCGTCTCGGGGTCGGGGTCGACGATCTTGTCGAAGGGGCCGTAGAGCTTTTCCGCATCTTCATAGCCGAAGCGGCCGTGCCGGCGGTGCAGGTTCCAGCGGCACACCAGCGGGCCGGGCCACAGCGCGCGCAGCATCGGCAACTGGTCTTCGATCGGCGGCATCTTGGCGTGCAGGCCCATGCAGAAGGTCGCGCCCACGCTGCGCAGCATGTCGGCGAAGGCGGGGCACAGCAGTTGCGGGTCGCGCACCTCGACGGCGATGACGGCATCGGGCGCGGTCTGCTTCAGGCCGGGCAGTGCTTCGAGCATTTCGCCGATGCGCGTGAGCAGCGCGGGCTGGTCGGCCAGCAACTGCGAAGGGATGGGGCTCAGCTGGAACACCAGCGCGCCGATGCGGTCGCCCAGGCCTTCGAGCGCGGGCTGCACGAACTCCTGGATCGCGATTTCGCTGTTGAGGAACACGGGGTTGGCCTGCGTGCCGCGGCCGCTTTCGTCGCGCACGGTGGCGTCGGTCACGAGGCTCGGCGCCTTCACCACGAAGCGGAAGTCGGCGGGCACCATGGCCGCATAGCGCGCGTACTGGCTCGCGGTGAGGGCGCGATAGAAGTTGCGGTCCAGGCTTACGGTGCGAAAGAGCGGGTGCTGGGCGAGGGCTGAAAGGCCGTTCTTCGAGAGCACGGTCTCGGCGTATTCGCCGTCCCACACGAGGTTGGCCCAGCCGGGGTAGCTCCATGAGGAGGTGCCGAGGCGCAGGTTGGGCGAGAGCGCTGAGGCCAGATCGACGAGCGCCGGATCGGTGGGGGCGGGGGCCACGGTGGCGCCGCGCGATTTCTTTTTCGCGGGCGCTTCAGCCTCGGGCTGCGGCGAGGCCACAGGCGCCTCTTGCGGGCGCGGAAGATCGGGAAAAAGGGAGTCCTGTACTTCGCTCATGCTGGGGTCGCATTCTCGGCCAACACCGGGTCGCCTCGCAGCGGCGGGCACAATCCGCGCCATGAAACAGTGGTTGCGCTCGCAGGGTGGTTGGTGGCTGGCATGGCTGATCCTCACGGTGGCGGGCGCGGTGTGGCTGGCGCGCGCGGAGCTCGCGCAACTGAGCCAGGACTTCGAGACCGACGCGCGCATCGCGCACCGGCTCATGAGCCAGCAAGTGGTGCAGTACGACGCGGTGCTGGCCACGCTCGCACTGCTGGAGCCCGGCGCCGATGCAGAGCAGCCGGAGCAGCGCTTGCCATCCGTGTACGCGTCGATCCTGAAGGTGCAGCGGCGGGCGCGCGATGAGGCATGGCCCGACGAAAAACTGGCGAGCGCATTGGTCGCCGCCGAAGCGCGTTCGCGCAGCCAGCAGCGCGCCGAGCTCGCATCGCTCAATCTTGCAGAGGGCCGTTACCAGCTCGTGATCGGCGCCACGCCCTTCAGCTACGCGCTCGAAATCGACCTGGCCGGCTCCGTGCCCTGGCGCGACTGGCCGATGAATCCGCAGCGCAGCCCGGTGCGCGTGAGCCTGCAGCGCGATGGGCAGCAACTGGTGCTGCAGCCCGGTCGGCTGGGCGAAGGCGGCTGGCGCTTCGGTCTCACCAAGGCGCTCGCGTCTCCAAGCCAGCCATTCGATCTGGTCGCGGAACGACAGGTCGGCTGGGGCGAACTGCCGTGGCGCAGCATCGCCGGATGGGCGGTGGCGATGGCGGTGTTGATGGCCGGCCTCTGGATGGCGCAGCGCCAGCGCATCGCACGCCGACGGGCCGAGGAACTGCTGCGCCTGGGCCAGGTCGCGCGGCTCAATGCATTGGGCGAGCTGTCGGCGGGGTTGGCGCACGAACTCAACCAGCCGCTCACCGCCGTGCTGGCCAATACGCAGGCCGCGCGCCGCCTGCTCGACGACGATCCGCCCGACCTCGCCACCGCGCGCGACGCGATGGGGCAGGCCGTGGTGCAGGCCCGCCGCGCGGCTGATGTGGTCGGCCGTTTGCGCCGCGTGATCGAGCGGCCCGAGGCCGGCGGCGATGTGAAGCCGCTGGTGCTGCAGGAGGTGGTGCGCAGCGCGATGCACCTGCTCGCGCCCGAGTTCGCGCAGCGCGGCGTCGCCGCCCAGTTCGATGCGGGCGCGCAGGCGCCGGTGCGCGTGCAGGCCGAGGCGGTGGCGCTGGAGCAGATCGTGCACAACCTGCTGATGAACGCGCTGCAGGCGCTCGACCTCGTGCCCGCTGCCGAACGCCGGCTCGTGGTGTCGGTCGGGCGCAATGGGCAGGAGGGCGTGCTGACCGTGACCGACAACGGCCGCGGCATTTCCCCCGAGGCGATGCCGCGTCTTTTCGAGCCGTTCTTCAGCACGCGCGAGGGCGGCCTCGGTTTGGGCCTGAGCCTCAGCGAGACGCTGGCGAGCGGCATGGGCGGCAGCCTGACGGCGGCCCATGCCGCGCCGCGTGGTGCGCGCTTCACATTGCTGCTGCCGCTGGTGGCGCAGTCCGCATGAACACCTCCGCCACACATCAACCCCAGTCACCGTTGATTCACCTGATCGACGACGACCAGGCCGTGCGCGACAGCCTCTCGCTGCTGATCGGCACCGTCGGCCTGCGCGTGCAGGGCTGGGCCGATCCGCAGGCCTTCATCGACGGCTTCGACCGCGCGAGCGTCGGCGCCATCGTGCTCGACGTGCGCATGCCCGGCATCAGCGGGCTCACGGTGCTCGACCGGCTGATGGCGCAGGGCGTCGACCAGCCGGTGATCATGCTGACCGGCCACGGCACGGTCGAGATGTGCCGCCGAGCCTTCAAGGCCGGCGCGGCCGAGTTCCTCGAAAAGCCGGTGGACGACGAGCAACTGCTCGAGGCGCTGCAGCAGGCGGTGCGCCAGCATGTGCGTACGCGCGAACGCTCGCAGGCCGACAACGCCGCGCGCGAGCGGGTGGCGCAGCTGTCGGAGCGCGAGCGCGAGGTGCTGGCCTTCATCGTGCAGGGGCTCACCAACAAGGAGATCGCGCGCACGCTGGCGCTGTCGCCGCGCACGGTCGAGACGCACCGGGCCAACCTGTTCGCGAAGCTGGACTGCGATTCGCTTGCGCAGTTGATCCGGCGGTATGCCGTGCTGGTGACCGCGGACGCGTGAGGTGCGCGCTCCGTAGTTCTACGGAGCGGCGGGCGTAGCCGTACGAATGGTCGCGGCGCATGGCTTTTTCTACAGTGGCGCAGCCGTCGGCAACATGCTGGCGCAGTCACCCTGCATCTACTGGAGAAATCAAAAATGCGTTCCATTCTTTGCCTCGCCGTCCTGCTCGCCGCATCGGCCGTTCAAGCCCAGACACCCGCTCCCGCCGTGCGCACCGAGAAGAACATCTCGCTCACGCTCGCCAACCAGATCGCCGCCGAAGCCGTGGCCGCCTGCGCCGCCAACGGCTACAACGTGGCCGCCACCGTGGTCGACCGCGCCGGCACCGTGCGTGCCGTGCATCGCGCCGACAACGCCGGCCCGCACACGCTGGCCTCGAGCGAGCGCAAGGCCTGGACCTCGGCATCGGCCAAGAGCCCGACACAGGCCATGATGGAAGGCGCGCAGAAGAACCCCGGCGCCGCGAACCTCGTGTACCTGCCGGGCTTCTTGCTCTTGGGCGGCGGCGTGCCGGTGAAGTGGGGCAACGAAGTGATTGGCGCCGTGGGCGTGGGCGGTGCGCCGGGCGGGCACCTGGATGACCAATGCGCCAATGCGGCGATCGAGAAGGTCAAGGGCCTGCTGGGCTGATGGCGATGAGGCGCGGTGCCTGGTCTCTCGTTCTGGCTGGTGCACTCGGCCTGGGCGCATCGGCCGGCGTGTCGGCCCAGGTGCCGCCGCTCGCGGCCGAGGTGCTGGCCTATGAAGGACTGCACCGCGCGGCATGGTATGGCGATCTGCCGAAGCTCAAGGCGCTTGTTGCCTCGGGCGCGAACCTCGAAGCGCGCGACGCGAAGGGCCGCACGCCGCTGCACGTCGCCACTTACGCGCGGCAGCGCGAAGCGATCAAGCTGCTCGCCAAGGCGGGCGCGAACCTCGACCCGCTCGAAGACGACCGCTATGACGCGGTAACCATCGCGTCGGTCGCTGACGATGCCGCAACGCTCACGCTGCTGCTGTCGCTGGGCGCGAATGCCGGGCAAACGACGAGCCGCTACGACGGCACCGCGCTCATAGCCGCCGCGCACCTGGGCCATGACGACGTGGTGCGCCGCCTGATCGCGGCCGGCGCGCCGCTCGACCACGTGAACAACCTGCACTGGACGGCGGTGATCGAATCGATCGTGCTCGGCGACGGCGGGCCGCGCCACCAGCGCACGCTGGCCGCGCTGGTCGATGCGGGCGCGAGCCTGAAGCTGACCGACCGTCAGGGCAACACGCCGCTGCAACTGGCGAAGGCGCGCGGCTACACCGCGATGGTCAAGCTCCTGGAAGCGCCGCGTGCAAGATAGGCCGGCTCGGGGACAATCGGGGTTCGCCACGAGGAAAAAAACCCATGTACATGCCCCCGCAGTTCAATGCCAAGGACCCGGCCATCGCGCTGGAGTTGATGCGCTCGCGCCCGTTCGCGAGCCTGATCTCGAACGACAACGACGGCCTGCCGTTCGTCACGCACCTGCCGCTGGTGGCGGAGGCGGGCGAGGGCGACGAGCTGGTGTTGTGGGGGCATTGCGCCAAGCCGAACCCGCATTGGCGCTACCTGCAGGCGCGGCCGCAGGCGGTTGCGACCTTCCTCGGGCCGCATTCGTACCTGTCGCCCCAGGTCTATCCCGACCTGGCGCGCGTGCCGACATGGAACTACCTCGCGGTGCACTGCACGGTCGAGGCCCGGCTGGTGGAGGAGCCCATGGAGAAAGACGCGCTGCTCAAGAAGCTCATCGGCGAACACGAGCCCGCCTACGCGCAGCAGTGGCGCGACCTGGGCGAGGAGTTCCAGCTCAAGATGCTCAACGGCATCGTCGGCTTCGAGCTGAAGGTGACCGCGCTGCAGTGCAAGGTCAAGATCAACCAGCATCGCAAGGAATCGCATGCGGCCATGCGCGCCATGTACGGAGCCGGCACGCCGGACGAGCAGGCGCTGGCCGTGTGGATGGACCGGCTCGGCATGAATGCCGAAGCACCCGTGGCGGAAGGAAGCTGAGATGCGCGTGTTCGGATTGCTCGGGCTGGTGCTGGCGCTCGTGATCGTCGGTCTGATCGCCAAGAAGCAACTGACGACGGCGGTGGCGCCCGTGTTGCCGTCCGTGGCTGGTGCCGCGGCCCCAGCACCCGGAGCGGCGCCAGTCGATGTGCGCACGCAGAGCCAGCAGGTTCAGCAGCAGGTGAAAGACGCGCTCGACGCCGCGGCGCAGGCGCGCAAGATGCCGGATGACAACTGAGTTGCCATCGCAGACGAACGACGCGCATTGGATGGCGCTCGCGCTGGCCGAGGCGCGCCTTGCGGCCGAAGCCGGCGAGGTGCCGGTGGGCGCGGTGCTGGTCAAGGACGGCCAGGTCATCGCGACCGGCCGCAACACACCCGTGGCGCAACACGACCCGAGCGCCCATGCCGAGATCAACGCGCTGCGCGCCGGTGCCGCCGCGCTGGGCAACTACAGGCTCGACGGCTGCGAGCTGTTCGTCACGCTCGAACCCTGTGCGATGTGCGCGGGCGCGATGTTGCATTCGCGGCTGGCGCGGGTGGTGTTCGGCGCGGCCGATCCCAAGACCGGCGCGGCGGGATCGGTGCTCGATCTGTTCGCCGAGCCGCGTCTGAATCACCGCACGCAGGTGCAGGGTGGGGTGCTCGCGGAGGAATGCGCTGCGGTGCTGCAGGGCTTCTTCCAGCAGCGGCGCAGTGTGGCGCGCGAGCAGGCCGAGCCCTTGCGCGACGATGCGCTGCGCACGCCGGCCGAGCGCTTCGCAGCGCTGAGTGGCTACGCCTTCGCGCCGCACTACGTGCAGGACCTGCCAAGCCTGCAGGGCTGGCGCCTGCACTTTGTGGACGAAGAGGGCGCGTCGGGCGGAGATGGCCAACGGGCCTCCTGTCTCTGCCTGCACGGCCCCGGCGAATGGGGCTACTTCTTCCGCCATCTCGTCGGCGCGCAGGGGCTGCAAACGCTGGTGCCCGACCTCATCGGCTTCGGCAAAAGCGACAAGCCCAAGCGCGAAGCCGCACACCAACTCGAATGGCACCGCGACGTGCTGCTCGAATGGCTGGATCGTGTGCAGTCGCAGCCTGTGGTGCTGGTGCACAGCGTCGCGGCCACTGGACTTGCATCGCTGCTGCAAGCCGCGGCCGCCGATCGTTTTGCGGCCGTGATCGTCGCCCCCGATGGCGGCGAGCGCATCAAGGACGCGTGGCGCGCGCCGTACCCCGACCGCGGCTACGAAGCCGCACTGCGCGCGCTCGGACCGATCGCTTCGTCCTCGGGGCCAACGGCCACGCAGGCCACGCTGCTTGCCCGGTTGGCGCGCAACGCAATGGGATACTCAACCTCGTGACCAAACACATCTACATCTACTCTCCCTCCAGCGCAATCCGCGACAAGGCCGCATTCCGGCGCGGCGTGAAACGACTCCAGGCCCTCGGCCACGAGGTCGAGGTCGATCCCGATGCGCTCTCGGTGCATCAGCGTTTTGCGGGCGACGATGCCACGCGGCTTGCCGCCATTTCGCGCGCGGCCGCGAGCGGCGCGAACATCGCGCTCATCGCGCGCGGCGGCTACGGGCTCACGCGCATCCTCGACCAGATTCCGTACAAGGCCGTGGCCAAGGCGATCCACCGCGGCACCGAGTTCGTCGGCTGCAGCGACTTCACCGCGCTGCAGAACGCGCTGGTCGCCAAGACCGGTGCCGTCACCTGGTCCGGCCCCGCGGTCGGCGAAGACTTCGGCGCCGAAGCCGGTGCCGACGACATCATGGAAGCCTGTTTCGACGACCTGTTGAGCGGGCAGGGCGAAGGCACCGGCTGGCGCATGCCGGTGCGTGATGCCGAATTGAAGTTCAAGCCCGTGGAAGACGCCGTGCTCTGGGGCGGCAACCTCTGCGTGCTCGTCAGCCTGCTCGGCACGCCGTACTTTCCGGCGGTCGACAAGGGCATCCTCTTCATCGAGGACACCAACGAGCACCCTTACCGCATCGAACGCATGCTCGACCAGCTGAAGATGGCTGGCGTGCTGGCAAAGCAGAAGGCGATCGTGTTCGGCCAGTTCACCGGCATCCGCAAGGTGCCGGGCTACGACCGCGGGTTCGGGTTCGATACGGTGGTCGACCGGCTGCGCGCGTCATTGAAGAAGGTGCCGGTGCTCACGGGCCTGCCGTTCGGCCACGTGCCGACGAAGGTGCTGCTGCCGGTGGGTGCGAAGGTGGCGATGGCGGCCGAAGGGCGCGACGTGTTCCTCGTGTGGGGGCATCGGCATGCCCATTCACACGACCATGACCACGCGCACTGAATGCCAGGCGGGCTGGCGGCCGTCGAAAGCCGCTTCGCCTTCAGCCGTTGTTGGTGAAACGCTGATGGGTGCGCGGACCCATCGAGCCGGGCAGGCCGCCCTTGAACATGCTGTTGATGGATTTCATCTGGCGGCGGGCGGCGGATTCGCCGTCGATGGCGCTCAGGGCGGTCATCACGTCCTGGCGCAGGTACCAGAGGGCTTCGACGTCGACCGCAAAGCGCACGCGTTGGCTGACGCGCTGGATCGAATGGCCGCCATGGACCTGGAGCACCGACAGCATGGCCGTGCGAATCCGCCCCAGTTGGCTTTCAGTCGCCTGGCGGGATCCGAAACTGGGCACGTTCAGCAGACTAAAAATGCGGCGGAAGAGCACCATGTGACGAATAGCGTATTGCCGGAAGCCAGGACGGCCGCTACCTTAAGCTTGAGTTCGGCATTACACAAGATGTTAAACAGTGTTTCTTGTTTGCAAACAACAAGCTTTACGTATCACTTCCAGCGACTATTGAAATTTGATATCAAAAGTACTACATCGTCCGGCGAGCCAGGGTTTGGGCATATGTCAACCGAAACACGGGCAAGGGGCCGCAAGGCTTCCTGACCATAATCAACCAGCGATCGCTACCGAGTACAAGACAGTATGGGTGTCAATGCCACAGTCGTTTTCGCGGACCTGACAGGGAGCACAAGGGTCTTCGAGGCCATGGGGAATGCGCGCGCCACCGAGACGGTGACGCGCCTGACCCAGTGGATCGGCGGCGTTTGCCAGGCGCACGGCGGCCGGGTGGTGAAGTCGCTGGGCGACGGCGTCTTTGCCATCTTCTCGAGCGGCGCGGCCGCCACGCACGCGGTGATCGAACTGCAGCGCTACCACCAGAAACGCCTGCAGGTCTGGCCCGCGCCGCTGCGCATGGCGCTGCAGATCGGCGTGGCCAGCGGCGAAGTGGTCGAGCTGGAGGGCGACTGCTTCGGCGATGCCGTCAACCTCGCATCGCGGCTGAGCGACCTCGCCGGACCCGGGCAGATCTGGGTGACCGATGCGGTGATCTCGCAGCTGCGCGAAGGCAGCGTCCAGCATCGCGACCTTGGGCTCATCAATATCCGCGGCCGCAGCGAGATGTCGGTGGTGCACCGCATCGACTGGCAGGAAGACGTGACCACCTTTCTCACCGTGCCGGCCGCGTTGGCGCCGCTCAGGATGCCGGACTCGTCGTTCGGCCAGATCGAGCTGTCCTGGCTCGACGTGCGCTCCATGTTCAGCAGCGAGCAGTTGCCGATTCACCTGGGGCGCGTGGACGACGCGCAGTTCGTGGTCAACGACCCGCGCGTCTCGCGGCTGCATGCGCGCATCGAGATGCGGCAGGGCAGCTGCGTGCTGATCGACATCAGCACCTATGGCACCTGGGTGCGCTTTCATGGCAATGGCGGGCCGAGCACCGAGATCGCCTTGCGCCGCGAGGAATGCGTGCTGCACGGCCGTGGCGAAATCGGCCTGGGCGCACCGCTGAGCGATTTCAGCGCCCCGACCATTGCCTTCAACACGACCGGCGGCGAGGTGATGCTGTCGCGCCGCGAGGTGAGTCCTTGAGAAGGTGCACCGGCGGGTTGCGTCGGGCGTTGCTTGTGAACCGGGCGCTGTTCGCCCTTGGCCCTGGAGCCGCTGTGAACTTCAAACAACATTCTTCTGTTTTCAAATGGGCAACCCTCGGCGCGATCGCGGCCGGCGCGTTGCTCGCCGCGGGTGCCGCCAATGCGCGCGGCCACTGGTCTGTGCAGATCGGCACGCCCGGGTATGTGGGCGGCGGTTATCCCGCGCCGTACTACGTGCCGCCGCCGGTTTACTACCCGGCGCCGATCTACTACCAGCCCGCGCCACCCGTCTACTACCGGCCGCCGCCGGTGTATTACCGCCCGGCGCCCATCTACAGCCCGCCGCCCGGACGCATCTACTACGGCCCCGGTTATCCGTATCGCCCGCCGAACGGCTACGAATGGGAAGACGAGCAAGACTGAAGTTCTCGCACGCCGCGTTAACTTAAGACCTGCCCGATCGGGCCTCTGGAGTTGCCAATTTTGTTTCACAAGTGACGAAAAAGTCACATAAAGTCACAATTATTGGATTGACGACCCCGTCGTCAAAGGTTCTCACCACCGAAATCCGCAGGGCACGGCACTTGCCTTGAATCGCTACCGGCGCAGGAACGCCGCAGGAGCGAGGAAACATGGTGGAACCGATAGAAGCCGGCTGCGCGAGCGTGGCCGACGATTTGGCGTATGTCGATACGCCGGCAACAGACACAGCCGAGACCGAAGCGTCGTCCAGGCCCTTGAAGGCCCTGGCGACGTTCTCCATCGCGGCCGCACTCGCGGCCTGCGGTGGAGGTGGCGGCGGAAGCGGAGGGGGCGGATTCGGCGGCGGCATCGGCGGCTTGCCTGCACCGGGCCCCGGCGCGGAACCGGACGCGGGCCCCTACCGCTACACGCAGGCCAAGACCGACGACGAAGCCGCACGCTTCCTGCTGCAGGCGCAGTTCTCGGCCTCGGACGCGGAGATTGCCGACGTGCGCAACAAGGGCTACCTGCCCTGGCTCAGCGAGCAGTTCGGCGCGCCGCGTGCGCAATCGGCCTGGGAGTGGATCGACAGCAAGCCCTGGGACACCGCCGAGATCGACGCCGCCATCTGGCGCCAGCTGATGGCGTCGGCCGATCCGGTGCGCAAGCGCATGGCACTCGCGCTCAGCGAGATCTTCGTGGTCTCGGCCAACGAGATCGGCTCGAACTGGCCCCACGCCATGATGGCCCAGTACTTCGACACGCTGGTCGCGGGCGTCACCGGCAACTTCCGCACGCTGCTGGAAGACGTGACGCTCAACCCGGCGATGGGCTTCTACCTGAACACCCGCGACAACCGCAAGGAAGACGGCCGGGGCCGGCAGCCCGACGAGAACTACGCGCGCGAAGTCATGCAGCTCATGACCATCGGCCTGTCGCAGCTCAATGCCGACGGCACGGTGAAGACCGGCGCCGACGGCCAGCCGCTGGACACCTACACGCAGGACGATGTGACGAACCTCGCGCGCGTCTTCACCGGCTACGTGCTCGACATCCGCGCCGGGGAGCGCGAGGGTTTCAGGCCGCCCAACGGCGGCGGCGCCTTCGACACCAAGGACTGGACCACGCGCCCCATGGCCTACCTGGCCGCGAACCACTCCATGCTGGAGGCGAAGTTCCTCGGCACCAGCGTGCCCGGCGGCACGCCCGGCCCGGCGGCGCTGAAGATCGCGCTCGATGCGCTCTTCAACCACCCGAACACCGGCCCCTTCATCGGCAAGCAGCTGATCCAGCGGCTGGTGACCAGCAACCCGAGCCCGGCGTACGTGAAGCGCGTGGCCGGCGTCTTCGCCAACAACGGCGGCGGCGTGCGCGGCGACATGAAGAGCGTGTTCGCGGCCATCCTGTTCGACGACGAGGCGCGCGGCCCGGGCGGCCTCTCGGACCCGAACTTCGGGCGCCTGCGCGAGCCGATGCTGCGCTTCGTGCAATGGGGCCGCACCTGCGGCATCGCCTCGGCCACCGACGCCTGGAAGATCGGCATCCTCTCGGACGCGAGCTTCGGCCTCGGCCAGAGCCCGCTGCGCTCGCCCTCGGTCTTCAACTTCTTCCGGCCCGGCTACGTGCCGCCGTCGACGGCCATCGCCGGCAACAAGCTGGTCGCGCCCGAGTTCCAGCTGGTCAACGAAAGCAGCGTGGGCGGCTACCTCAACTTCATGCAGAGCGTGCTGCCCAACGGCTTCAACAGCAAGGACGTGCTGGCGAGCTACGCGGCCGAGAAGGCGCTGGTGCTCGACCCCGCTGCGCTGGTGCGGCGGCTCAACCTGGTGCTGACCGGCAACCAGCTGACGGCCTCGACCGTCACCCTCATCACCACCGCGCTCGCCACGCCCAACCTCACGGCGGCGAGCAGCGACGGCGCGAAGCTCAATCGCATCTGCGCCGCCGTCCTCCTGGTGATGGGTTCGCCCGAATACCTTGTCCAGAAATAAAGCGAGAGCGTCTTTCATGTACCTGATCGATCCCGCGCGGCACACCCGCCGCGCGTTCCTCCGCCGCACCGGCCAGCTCGCGATGGCCGGCACCGCGCTGCCGTTCGCGCTCAATCTCGCCGCCATGGGCGAGGCCGCCGCGCAGGCCGCACCCGGCGACGACTACCGCGCGCTGGTGTGCGTGTTTCTCTTCGGCGGCAACGACTATGCGAACACCGTCGTCACCTACGACGCCGACAGCTACGGCCAGTACAGCCTGATCCGCGGCGGCAATGGCGAGGCGGGCGGCGGCATTGCCATCGCGCGCGCCGCGCTCGCCGCAACCGAACTCAAGCCGACGCAGGCGCTCCCCGGCGGGCGCGCGTACGCGCTGCATCCGTCGATGACGGGGCTGGCCGACCTCTTCAACAACCAGGGCAAGGTGGCGGTGCAGCTGAACGTCGGCCCGCTCATCAAGCCGCTGACGCGCGCGCAATACAACAGCAGCAACCGCCGCGACTTCCCGATTCCGCCCAAGCTCTTCTCGCACAACGACCAGCAGTCGGTGTGGCAGTCGTCCTCGCCCGAAGGCTCGACCGTCGGCTGGGGCGGCAATCTGGGCGACCTGGCGCTCGGGCCGAACGCGGGCTCGCTCTTCACCTGCATGTCGGTCTCGGGCAATGCGGTGTTCCTCTCGGGCGACCAGGCGCTGCAGTACCAGGTGGGAACGGGCGGCGCGGTGCGCATCGGCGCGGTAAGCGGCACCGGCGGCAACCTGTTCGGTTCGTCGACGGTGAAGGCGGCCATGCAGCAGATCGCGCAGCGCGAGAGCGGCCACACGCTGGAGAACGAATACACCAAGGTCATCCGGCGCGCGGTCACGGCCGAGGGAAAGATCACCGAGGCGATCCAGTCGGATTTCGCGACCGGCACCTTCCCGCCGCAGAACTACCTGGCCGACCAGCTCAAGATGGTGGCGCGCCTGATCCGCGGGCGCGACGCGCTGGGCGTCAAGCGCCAGGTGTTCTTCGTCTCGATGGGCGGCTTCGACCTGCACGACGACCTGATCGCGCGCCAGCCCGGGCTGATGAAGGGGCTGTCCGATGCGCTGGTCGCGTTCCACAACCAGATGGGCGTGCTCGGCGTGGCCGACAAGGTCACGGCCTTCACCGCGTCCGATTTCGGCCGCACGCTCTCGAGCAACAGCAATGGCTCCGACCACGGCTGGGGCGGCCACCACTTCGTGGTCGGCGGCGCGGTGAAGGGCAAGGCGCTGTACGGCACGGCGCCGCCGGTGAGCATCACCAACACCGCCTCCGACATCGACCAGTGGCACGTGGGGCAGGGCCGATTGCTGCCCACCACCTCGGTCGACCAGTACGCGGGCACGCTGGCGCGCTGGTTCGGCGTGCCGGACGACCAGCTTGACGGCATCCTGCCGAACCTCAAGAACTTCGGCATGACGGCGCCGAGCGGCATCGCGTATCCGCGCAACGTGGGGTTCATGGGATGAACGGCGCGAGCGGCATGAAGGGGATGAAGGGCCTGAACGGGGAGGAAGGCGGCACGCGCGTGTCCTTTCCGTCCGATGGCGGCAGGAAAACCTCCTCTCACGTTCGCGGTGCGGACCTGACGCCCATGCACCCCTTCTCCAGCGTCGAGGGCGCCATCGCCGCCATCGACGCGCTGGACCGCGGGCTGCGGGAGTTCGAGCTTTCGGTGTCCGACAAGCTGCAGGACTACCTCGGCGTGCAGATGGCGCAGATCACCGACCGTGCACTGGCGCGCGGCTGGGAGCCCATCAGCTTCATGCAGAAGAATGGGTTCCGGCGCTATCGCTTCAAGGCGATGCGCCGGGCCTGAACCATCGCCTTTCTTTTTTGCTTTTTCTCTTTTACAAGGACCCCCAGAAACCATGCGCTCGAAATTCCAGACCGCCGCCATCGGCACCCTCGCGACCCTGTTGCTTGCATCGTGCGGTGGGGGAGGAGGTGGCGGCGGCGGTGGTGGTGCGCTGCCGCTCGGGTTGGGCGTTCCGCCTGCAGCCGCGCCCGCTCCCGCACCTGCGCCGGCTCCAGATCCTGCACCGGCACCCGCGCCTGCACCCGGCCCCACCGCACTGGAAAGCTGCAGCCTGCCGGACTTCGTGCAGGACACGATCACCCGCGTCAACCAGTTCCGCAGCGAGCCGCGCACCTGCGGCGCCACGCAGTACCCGGCCGCCGCGCCCATCGCATGGAACGCGCAGCTCGACACGGCCGCGGCACGCCATTCGCGCGACATGGTCGCGAAGAACTTCTTCGATCACACCGGTTCGGACGGCAGCACGGTGGGCACCCGCGCCACCGACGCGGGCTACAAGTGGTCGGGCGTCGGCGAGAACATCGCGGCCGGGCAGACCAGCGTCGCCTCGGCCATGAACTCGTGGCAGGGCAGCGAAGGCCACTGCCGCAACCTGATGGGCGCGAACTACAAGCACGTCGCGCTGGCATGCGTGCGCGGCGGCTCAGGCAATGCCTATCCGTACTACTGGACGATGGTGCTCGGGACGCCCTGACCGGAATCCACGACCGCGCGCGTCAGTCCAGCCGGATGCGGCCCCACAGTTCGAGCGTGCGCTTGCCGATGCGGTCGACCACCTTGGCCTGCACGCTGTAGAGCCCGGCCTCATTGGTCGGGTCGAAACTGAAGTTCATGCTGGCCGAACCCAGCACCAGCGTGGCCTGGGGCGGCTCCGAAGTCCAGAGTGGCCCACCGCCGGCCGGCACGCGCTGTCCGCTGGGGGTGATCACGAAGAACTCGACCACCACATCGCACTGGCCAATGGCATTCGGCGCGCAGCCGCGCAGGAACAGCATCGCGCTGGACCTGATGCCGCGCTTCACGCTGTCGGTAACCCGCAGCGTCGGTGCGCGGCTGGAAGTGTTCCAGGCCTTGCGAAGCTCGGCCTCGTCCGGCGTGATGAGCAACTGCGCATGAAAGTCACCGTTGCTGCGCATCGATTCGGTGTCGGGAATCAGCTTGCCGGTGCTGTCGGTCCATCCCGCCGTCGATGCGAGCGGCACAAGAAGCGAGAGAACGAGAAAGAGGCGGCGCATCGGCACGGACCTCCGGTTTTTCCTAGAGCGAAGGCTGCGCCAGGATGCGATCGAGCTGCGCGATGTCGATCGGCTTCTGCAGGTGATGGTCGAACAGCCCCTTGGCCGCTTCGCCGGCCGCGTCCTGCGCCGAGAAACCCGAGATCGCGATCAGCAGCCGGGGGGTGCCTTCGGCGGTGCTCGCGCGCAGCCGCCGCGCCACCTCGGAGCCCGGAAAGTCGGGCAGGGTGAGGTCGATCAGCGCGGCGTCGAAGCTTTCGGCGGCCGCCGCGTCCAGCGCCTGCTGCGCCGTGTAGGTGCAGCGGGCCGTGTGGTCCTGCAGCGTGAGCAGTTCCTGCAGCAGGTCGGCAGCGGCCTGGTTGTCGTCGACGATCAGCACGTTCACGGCGGTTTGTCTCTTGGGTAAGTCGAAAGAAGCAGTATCAACGGAATGTGTCTTGAGCGGCGTAAGGGTGTTCCTACGCCTTGGGAGCGGGGCCCGCCGTGCCGGTCTGCAGCGGCAGTTCGACGGTGAAGCGCGCGCCCTGGCCGGCCGCGCTTTCCACGCCGATCTGCCCGTCATGCAGGTCCACGATCTTGCGCGTGATGTAGAGCCCGAGGCCCAGCCCGGCCGCGTGCTGGCGGCTGTGTTCGGTGCGCTCGAACTGCTCGAAGATGCGCGCCTGGTCTTCGGGCGCAATGCCGATGCCGTTGTCGCGCACGCTCACGCGCGCCGTGCTGCCGGCTTGCAGCACGGTCATCTCGACCGGCTTGCCGCCGCCGTAGCGCAGCGCGTTGGTCAAGAGGTTCGTCAGCACCTGTTCGATGCGGAACTCGTCCCACACGCCATGCAGCGCGGCCGGCGCTTCGAGCGTGATCACCGAGCCCGCGGCTTCGGCCTGCTGGCGCAGGTTCTCGACCACGGCGCGGGCGAGCACCGCCAGGTCGACCGGCTTGGTCTGGATCGACAGCGCATCGCGCCGCATGCGCGTCACGTCGAGCATGTCGTCGATCAGGCGCACCATGTTGCGGATCTGCCGCTGGTCGCGCTCGATCATCGCGGGCAGCCGGTCCGCCGCGAAGTTGGCGAGGTTGCCCTTGGACAGGTGAAGCTGGCGCAACTGCGCTTCCAGGTAGAGCGTATTGAGCGGCGTGCGCAGCTCGTGCGAGACCATCGACATGAAGTCGTCGCGCATGCGCACCGCGCGCTCCAGCTCTTGCTGGGTGTGCTGCAGCTGCTGCACCAGTTCTTCCTGCTTCCTGTGCGCGGCGGCGAGCGATTCCATCTCGTGGCGCAGCGCCTTGCGGTGCTGGTACAGGTCGACGAACACGTTGACCTTGCTGACCACCGCATGCGGATCGAGCGGCTTGTGCAGGAAGTCGACCGCGCCGCTCTCGTAGCCCTGGAAGGCGTAGTTGAGCTCGCGCCCCGCGGCGCTCACGAAGATGATCGGGATGTGCCGCGTGCGTTCGGTGCCGCGCATCATCTCGGCCAGCTCGAAGCCGTTCATGCCGGGCATCTGCACGTCGACGATGGCGAGCGCGAATTCATGCTCCAGCAGCAGCGAGAGCGCCGCCTCGGCCGAGCCGGCGCGGTACACGAGGCGGTCCGGTGCGCGGATCAGCGCCTCGAGCGCCAGCAGGTTCTCCGGCAGGTCATCGACGATCAGCAGCTTGCTTTGGACGTCAATGGGCATGGGCGGCCTCCAGTTGCAGGAGCAGGGCGTGAAGCTCGCGCAGCGGCAAGACGTGGTCGGGGGCGTGACGCGCAAGGGCGGCGTTGGGCATGATGGAAATCAGGGCTTCTTTCGGGTCTTGCACGGCGGTAAGTCCGCCGGCCAGGTGAATGCGATGCAGGCCTTCGGCGCCGTCGTCGTTGGCGCCGGTCAGGAGAAAGCCGGCCAGCGCGGGGCCGTAGGCGTCGGCGGCCGAGGCCATCAGCACGTCGATGGACGGCCGTGAGAACAACACGGGCGCCTCGCAACTGAGCGAGAAGCAGCGCTCGCGCTCGATCGACAGGTGGTAGCCGGGCGGCGCGAAATAAAGGCTGCCGGCCGCGACCGGCATCTTGTCGGCGGCCTCGTGCACGGGAATGGGCAGGCGCAGCGCAAAGATCTCGGCGAGATGGCTGTCATGGTTCTCGGGCAGGTGGAGCACCACCGTCATCGGCAGGCGCCAGCCCGCGGGCAGCCCCTCGAGCAGCACCATGAGCGCATCGATGCCGCCGGCCGAAGCGCCGAGCACGACTGTGTCCACACGCTTGCGGGTGTAGGGGCGAGGCAGCGTCGTCATGTCGCCTTGCGGTAGATGCGCTCGGCGCGGGCGTGCGGCGCGAAGCGGTCCGCGTAGCCGGAGAAGTCGATGCTTTCCTTGGACCCCAGGCCCAGGAAGCCGCGGTGCGACAGCGACTCGTGGAACAGCCCGAGCGCACGGTCCTGCAGCAGCCGGTTGAAGTAGATGAGCACGTTGCGGCACGACACCAGCTGCGTCTCGGCGAACACGGTGTCGGTCGCGAGGCTGTGGTCCGCAAAGATCACGTCGGCGCAGAGCGACGGGTCGAAGCGCGCCGCGTCGTAGGCGGCGGTGTAGTAGTCGGAGAACGCACTGCGCCCGCCCGCGCGCTGGTAGTTGGTGGTGTAGCCGCGAATGGCCTCCAGCGGAAAGATGCCCTGGCGCGCCTTCTCGAGCGAAGCCGGGTTGATGTCGGTCGCATAGATCTGGGTGCGCTCGAGCAGGCCTTCTTCGCGCAGCAGGATGGCGAGCGAGAAGACCTCCTCGCCCGTGCTGCAGCCCGCCACCCACACCTTCACCGAGGGGTAGGTGTGCAGGATCGGCACCACGTGCTCGCGCAGCGCGAGAAAGTACGACGGGTCGCGGAACATCTCGCTCACCGGGATCGTGAGGAACTGCAGCAACCGCCCGAACAGCCCCGCGTCGCGCAGCACTTTTTCCTGCAGCGCCGAGATGCTCGGCAGCCCGAGCTGCTCCAGCGCATACAGCACGCGGCGCTTCTGCGAGGCGGTGGTGTAGTTGCGAAAGTCGTAGCTGTACTTGAGATAGATGGCCTCCATGAGGAGGCGCAGCTCGATCTCGGTGTCGCTCAGCGGCTGCAGGGGCGAGGGCGGCTTGTCGGTCACAGGCGCTCCATCTTGGGCATCCACACGCGCAGCAGCGAGAACAGCCGCTCCAGGTCGACCGGCTTGGCTAGGTAGTCGTTGGCGCCGGCGGCCAGGCACTGCTCGCGGTCGTCCTTCATGGCCTTGGCGGTGATGGCGATCACCGGCATCTTCTCGAAGCGCGGGTCGGCACGCAGACGGCGTGTGGCTTCCAGGCCGTCCATCTCCGGCATCATCACGTCCATCAGCACCAGGTCGATCTCGCGCACCTGGTCGAGTTTTTCGAGCGCCTCGCGGCCGTTGCGGCCGATCTCCACCGCCGCGCCGCGCTGCTCCAGCGCGCTGGTGAGGGCGAAGATGTTGCGTACGTCGTCGTCCACCAGGAGGATGGTGCGGCCCTCGAAGATGCGGTCGCGCCCGCGCGCCGTCTTGAGCATGCCCTGGCGCTCGGTGGAGAGCGAGGCCTCCACCTTGTGCAGGAACAGCGTCACCTCGTCGAGCAGGCGCTCCGGCGAGCGGGCGCCCTTGATGATGATCGAGCGCGAGTAGCGCTGCAGCTCGGTTTCTTCGTCGCGCGTGAGGTTGCGCCCGGTGTAGACGATGACCGGCGGGAACGACACGATCTCTTCCGCCGCCATCGCCTTGAGCAGCTCGCTGCCCTGCATGTCGGGCAGCCGCAGGTCGGTCACCATGCAGTCGAACACGCGGGTGCGCAGCAGCTCCAGCGCCTCTTCGCCGGAGCCGACGGCCACGATTTCGATGTCGTCGTCGCCGATCAGCTTGATCACGGCTTCGCGCTGCAGTTCGTCGTCTTCCACCAGCAGCACGACCTTGACCTTCTGCGTGAGCTTTTCCTCGAGCCGGCCGAACACCTTCATCAGTTCGTCGCGGGTGGCCGGCTTCAGCGCGAAGCCGATGGCGCCCATGTGCAGCGCGGCGGCCTGCGCGTTGTCAGCGGCCGAGACCACGTGGATCGGGATGTGGCGCGTGTGCGGTGAATCCTTGAGCTTCTGCAGCACATCGAGGCCGGTGCTGTCGGGCAGGCGCATGTCCAGCAGGATGGCGTCGGGCACGAACTGCGTGGCCAGCTCGAAACCGTCGGCCGCGCCGTGCGCCACCAGGCAGCGGTAGCCCAGCTCGTGCGCCAGGTCGTAGAGGATGTGCGCGAACTGCGGCTCGTCCTCGATCACCAGCACGCGGCGCACCTGGTCGCGCGGGATCGCGCGGTCGTCGTCGAACTGCGGCGCCGGCACCACGGCCCGCGGCGTGGGCGCTTGCAGTGCGATGGGGGCGGGCGCGGCGGCGGGGCTCCGGTTGCTTGGCGCATAGGTCGGCATGCTCCGCGGGGCGGTGGCCTGCTGCGTCGAAGCCTGCGGCGCCAGGGCCGGCAGTTGCAGGACGAAGGTGCTGCCCTTGCCGGGCTCGCTCTGCACGGTGAGCGTGCCGCCCAAGAGGTGCGTGAGGTCGCGCGAGATCGACAGGCCCAGCCCCGTGCCGCCGTAGCGCCGGCTGGTGGTGCCGTCGGCCTGGCGGAAGGCCTCGAAGATCAGCTCGTGCTGCTGCGCGTCGATGCCGATGCCCGAGTCCGACACCGCGAAGGCCGCGCCGCCATCGGCCGTGGCGGAAACCACCAGCGCCACCTCGCCCTTGTCGGTGAACTTGAGGGCGTTCGACAGCAGGTTCTTGAGAATCTGCTCGACCCGCTGCCGGTCGGTGACCAGCGAGGCCGGCGCACCCGGTTGCACCTCGAGCCGGAAGCTCAGGTTCTTCTGCATCGCGAGCGGGTTGAAGGTGCTCTCCAGGCTCTGCCCGAGCCGTGCGAGCGACACGTCCTCGGGCACCACCTCGAGCTTGCCCGCCTCGACCTTGGCGATGTCCAGGATGTCGTTGATCAGCACCAGCAGGTCGTTGCCCGACCCGTAGATCGACTCGGCGAACTTCACCTGCTCCAGCGTGAGGTTGCCCTGCGGGTTGTCGCCCAGCAGCTTGGCCAGGATCAGCGCGCTGTTGAGCGGCGTGCGCAACTCGTGCGACATGTTCGCGAGGAACTCCGACTTGTAGCGGCTCGCGCGCTGCAGCTCGTCGGCGCGGTCTTCCAGGTCGCGCTGCACGCGGCGCAGGGCCGTGTTGCGCTGGTCCAGCGCCTCGGTGCGCTCGGAGAGCTGGCTGTTGGTCTGCTCCAGCTCGGCCTGCTGGTTCTCCAGCATGGCCTGCGAGGCGCGCAGCGCCCGCGACTGCTCTTCGAGCTCTTCATTGGCGGTGCGCAGCTCTTCCTGCTGCACCTGCAGCTCCTCGTTGAGCTGCTGCGTTTCGGCCAGCACGTCCTGCAGCTGCTCGCGGTAGCGCGCCGCGGCGAGCGAGGTGCCGATGTCGTCGCACACCACTTCCAGCAGCTGGCTCGCGCGCTCGTCGGGCGCGCCGGGCAGGCCGAGCTCGACCACGCCGTTGACGACGCCGTCGCTCATCACCGGCATCAGCAACACGGTCTTGGGCGCCATCGCGCCCAGCCCGGAGTTGACCTTGAGGTAGTCGGCGTCAATCGGGTCGATCAGCATGCGGCGCCGCTCGGCGGCCGCCTGGCCCACCAGGCTCTCGGTGGGCGAGAAGACCTGCGGCGAGGCTTCGGCATCGGCCGAGAAGCCGTAGCTCGCGGCCCGGCGCAGCGGACCGTGCCGCTCGCGCACATACATCGCGCCGACGCTGCTGCCCAGGTGCCGCGAGAAGAAGGCGAGGATCTTGCGGCCCATGTCCGGCGCGGTCAGCTCACCGACCAGTTCGCCCACCAGCTCGGTCTGCGTGCCGCGCAGCCACGCCTCTTCCGACAGCCGCTGCGAATGCGCCGCCTGCTCCTTGAGCACGACGTCGTAGCTGTCCGACAGCCGCACCAGCTGGCGGCGGCCGAAAAAGCTGATCAGTCCGGTCAGCGTCAGCGTGAAGAACAGGAAGAGCCCGACCGTCCACCAGCTGGTGCGGTTGGCATCGTTGTTGCGCTGGAAGCGCAGGGCCTGTTCGGTGTCCATGAACGCGATGTATTCGGCGCGCATGTCGTCCATCAACCGCTTGCCGCGGCCCAGGCGCGCGGTGGCCTGCACGTCGTTGCCGGCGCGGCGGGCCGCAATCATGTCGCTGGCGAATTCGTTCCAGGCGCCCTGCAAGCCGATGATGCGGTCGATGCGCTCCACCTGCTGCTGGTTGTCCGACACGAGCTTGCGCAGCGCATCGGTGTCGGGCTTCAGGCGCGGCAGGGCACTCTGGTAGGGCTCGAGAAAGCTTTCTTCGCCGGTGATCAGGAAGCCGCGCATGCCGGTTTCCATGTCGATGCTGCGGCGCTGCAGTTCGCTGGCCGAACGGGTCACGCGGTCGGTGTGTTCGACCCAGCCGATGGTCGAGAGCAGGAACAGGATGAGCCCGACGAACACCACGGCGCCGAGCAATCCTCCGAGCATCGGGAGCTTGAGATTGCGACTCAGCAGACGGTCGAAGTCGTGGGGATCGATGGCGGCAGGAGTTTTCATCAGCGCATTTGTAAGCAAAACTTGTCAAGTTTTGCCGAAAACGGAGGGTCGCCCTGTCGGAGAAGGTCCCGAGACGGACGATGGACCCTCAACGTTAACATTGCATCGCTCGGTATACTGTAATTTCATACAGTCATTCGAGCGATGGCCCCGGCTTCCTCCACCACCCCGCCAGATCCGGCTTCGGCCGCCTACGTCGTTTCCGTCAAGGCGCTTTGCGCTTTCGGCGCGAAGGCGGGCGACCTCGACCTGCGCTTCGTGCCCGCGCCCAGCGCGCTCGAAGGCATGGCCGGCCATGCGCTGGTGCAGGGGCGGCGCGGCGGCAACTACCAGAGTGAGGTATCGCTCGAAGCCCGGCACGGCGCGCTGCGCGTTCGCGGCCGCGCCGACGGCTACGCGCCCGACGAACCGCGCGTGGAAGAGATCAAGACCTTCCGCGGCGACTTCGACGCCATCCGCGGCAACCACCGCGCGCTGCACTGGGCGCAGGCCCGCATCTACGGCTGGATGCTGTGCGAGCAGCACGGGCATGCACACATGACGGTTGCGCTCGTCTACCTCGACCTCGCCACCGGCGAGGAAACCGTGCTCGAGGAACGCCACACATGGGACGCGCTGCGCGTTCACTTCGAGTCGCTGTGCGAGCGCTACGCCGCGTGGGCGCAGCAGGAAGCCGACCACCGCGGCGCGCTCGACCAGGCGCTGGCGACACTCACATTCCCGCACCCCTCCTTCCGCACCGGCCAGCGCGAACTGGCCGAAGCCGTCTACCGCGCCGCCGCCGGCGGGCGCTGCCTCATGGCGCAGGCGCCGACCGGTATCGGCAAGACGCTGGCCACCATCTTTCCGCTGCTCAAGGCCCGCGCGGCGGGGAAGCTCGACAAGGTCTTCTTCCTCACCGCCAAGACCTCGGGCCGCCCGGTGGCACTCGATGCGCTGCGGGTGCTCGGCAAGGGCTGTGCCGCAAGTGGCGCGCAGCCACGCGTGCTCGAACTCGCGGCGCGCGAGAAAGTCTGCGAATACCCCGACCGCGCCTGCAACGGCGATTCCTGCCCGCTCGCCAAGGGCTTCTACGACCGCCTGCCCGCCGCCCGCATCGAAGCCGCACAGGCCGGCTGGCTCGACCGGCAGACGCTGCGGCAGGTCGCGCTGCAGCACACGGTGTGCCCCTATTTCCTCGCGCAGGAAATGGCCCACTGGAGCGACGTGATCGTGGGCGACTACAACTACTACTTCGACGGCAGCGCCTTCCTCTTCGCGACCATGAAGGACGCCGGCTGGCGCGTCGCGGTGCTCGTGGACGAAGCCCACAACCTGCTGGAGCGCGCACGCGGCATGTACACCGCGCAGCTCGAGGGCGGGGCGCTCGAGGAGGCGCACCGCATCGCGCCCGCACCGGTGCGCGGCCCGCTCGCACGGCTCTTTCGCGAGTGGGACACCGTCCAGCAATCGCAGACCGAGAACTACGAAACCGCCGACGAAATTCCCGAGCGTTTCGTCCGCGCGCTGCAGACCGCCAACACCGCCATGGCCGAGTACTTCGCCGCCAAGCCCGAGGCCGCGCAGGGCCCGCTGCAACGCTTCTTCTTCGATGCGCTGCACTTCGCCCGGCTCGCCGAGGTGTTCGACGACCACTCGGTGTTCGAGCGCACGCTCGGCACGACGCAACAGGCTCGGCAGCAGGACCGCACCCTGGCCATCCGCAACCTCGTGCCCGCGCCGTTCCTCGAAGGCCGGTTCGCGGATGCGGTGTCGGTCACCTGCTTCTCGGGCACGCTCTCGCCCTTCGAGTTCTATCGCGACGCGCTCGGCCTGCCGCCGGACACCGCGCTGCTCGACGTGGCCTCGCCGTTCAACAGCCAGCAGTTGCGTGTCGAAGTGGCGATGGACGTCTCCACGCGCTATCGCGACCGCGCCGGATCGCTGGGCAACGTGGCGGGCATCATCGGCGCCCAGTTCGAGCGCATGCCCGGCAACTACCTGGCCTTCTTCAGCAGCTTCGAATACCTGGAGAGCGCCCGCGCCGCCTTCTCGGCGCGGCACCCCGGCGTGCCGGTGTGGACGCAGACGCGCGGCATGCTCGAAGCCGACCGCCACGGCTTCATCGCGCGCTTCGAAGAAGGCGGGCAGGGCATCGGCTTTGCGGTGCTCGGCGGTGCGTTCGGCGAGGGCATCGACCTGCCGGGCAGCCGCCTCGTCGGCGCCTTCGTTGCGAGCCTGGGCCTGCCGCAATACAACGCGCTCAACGAGATCACGCGCGAGCGCATGCAGTCGCGCTTCGGCAAGGGCTACGAGTACACGTACCTCTATCCGGGACTGCAGAAGGTGGTGCAGGCGGCGGGCCGTGTGATTCGCACCGAGGAAGACCGGGGCGTGCTGCACCTGCTCGACGACCGCTTTGCGCGCACGGAAATCCGCGAGCTGCTGCCGCGCTGGTGGCATGTGGAAGTAGGGAAGGTCAGCGATGCGCTCCGCTAGGCGCAATACTCGATCAGGAGTTCGGTGAGGACCCGTATCTTCCGTGCGGGATGTTGACTGGGACCTGCGGTCCCGGCTGACATACGCGAGGCGCACCGCCTACGATGCGGCAACGGCCTCCTTGACGAAGTCGGCGTACTTGCGCAAAGGACGCCCGAGGATGGCCTGCAGGCGACCCGCTGCGCCGTCCGCGCCATGCATGCCGAACTTCTGGATCCCGGCCATCATCAGGCGCATGTCGTAGGCAAGCCAGGATGGCCCCAATGCGGCCATCTGTGCTTCGAAGGCCACTACGTCGTCCCCGCCGTAAGCCACTTCGCGACCGAGCGCGGCACTCCAGATCCTGGCCACCGACTCGCCAGTCAACAGCTCGGGCCCGACCAACTCCAGCGTCGTGCGCGGTGAAGGCGCGGGTGCGCGATCGCGGCGCAGCAGTTCGGCGACGGCGATGTCCGCGATGTCTCGCGCATCGATCATCGCGACGCCGGACGAGCCGATCGGCATCGGGTAGACGCCATAGCCCTGGATCACCTGCTGGACCATGCGCTCGTTCTGCATGAAGTAGGCCGGCCGGAGGATGGTCGCCGGAATATCGAGGCTCTCGATCATTCGCTCGACCGTGTGCTTGCCGGTGAAGTGCGGCACATCGGTGAACTTGTCCGCGTGGATGACCGACAGGTAGACGATGCGCTCGATGCCAGCCTCGCGCGCCAGGTTCAGCGCGACGAGGGCCTGGGTCACTTCGTCGGGCGTGACGGCGTTCAGCAGGAACAGCGTGCGCACCGACGACAGTGCCGCGCGCATCGAAGGTACGTCGGTCAGGTCGCCGACGACCTCCTTGACGCCCACCGGGAAGCTCTGCTTTCCGGGTGTGCGGACGAAGGCGCTGACTTCGGCGCCGGCACGGGCCAGCCCTTGGACGACGAGGGAACCGATGGTGCCGGTGGCACCGGTGACGAGAATGCGCATGGAAATCTCCAGGGAGTTGAGGGGAAACGGGTTGAAGGGGGAAGAAGAAAAGGGGTAACGAGGTCGATCAGCGCGAGAAGTCCGCAACGACCTTGCCGATGCGCGGATCGGTGCGATTGCGTTCGATGGCCGCGGGGATGTCGTCGAAGCCCACGACTTCGTCGAGCTTCGAGATCAGGGTGCCTTGGGCGATCTCCGCCGCCAGCCGTTCCAGGAGGGCGGTGTCCGGCTTGTTCATGAACCACAGTCCGCGGCGGCCGGGAGGCGTGCGGGCAAGGATGTCGGGCGAGGACGTGCCGACGATCGCGCCGTCCTTCTTCAATACCTGCCACGAGCGATCGAGCACTTCGCCGCCGACGTAATCGAGCACCAGGTCGATGTCCCGCGCGAGCGATTCGAAGCGTTCGGTGCGGTAGTCGATGACGTGGTCCGCGCCCAGGCTGCGAACGTATTCGACATGCGCGGTGGACGCAGTCGCGAAGACTTCGGCACCCGCCCGCTTGGCGTACTGCACGGCATAGCCGCCCAGCCCTCCCGCCGCGCCATGAATGAGGATTCGCTGACCTGCGGCAATCGGACCTGCGTGGTGCAAGCTTTGCCAGGCTGCCACGGACGCGACGGGGACGGCGGCCGCATGGACGTCGTCAAGGCCTTGCGGCGTGCGCACCAGGTTCGCCTCGTCGACCGCCACGAAATCGGCATAGGCACCCAGGCCGCCCAGCGGACCCATGACGCGATCGCCGATGCGAAAACGCGAGGCGCCGGGGCCGAGCGCTTCGACGACACCCGCAAGCTCGATGCCCAGCACGGCGGGCAGTTGAAGCGGGAACGCGTCCCGGACGAAGCCTTCACGAACCTTCCAGTCGATGCCGTTCACGCCGGCGGCCCGGACGCGGACCAGGACTTGGCCCTGTCCGGCCGTGGGTGTCGCGATCTCGGCGACCTCGGCGGCGGCAGCACCGCCGTAGGTCCGGATCAGGACTGCGCGTTGAGTGGTAGTGGTGGTGGTCATTTCAGTTTTCTCCTGTTGAGTTGCGATGAGGAGAAGATAGGTCGTTGCATTGGTAAAACGAAGATCCGAAAATGAAGACACCTCGTTTCAAATCCGGAACACCATGGACCTGAACGCACTGAGCGACTTCGCGCTCGTCGCCATGAATGGCGGCCTCGGCAAAGCAAGCCGCGCGAGCGGCAGATCGAAGGCGACGCTGTCCCGGCGCATCGCCGACCTGGAAGAGCAGCTCGGCGTGCGGCTCATCGAGCGCAGCGCCCGCGGGCTCAAGCTCACGGAAGCCGGGCAGATGCTCATGGACCGCACCGAAGGGCCGATGCACGAAGTGGTCGACGCCATGACGTCCGCGCGCGAGGGCTTGTCTGTACCGCGCGGTCGCTTGCGCATCGCTTCGCCCGTGCTGTTCTCGCAGTTGGCGATGGGCGGCATCTCCGCCGAGTTCTGCACCGCCTACCCCGAGGTCAGCTGCGAGGTGGTGGCGGACGATCGCCTGGTCGACCTCGTCGAGGAGCAGTTCGATGCAGCGATCCGGATCAATCCAAGCCCGGACAGCAGCCTCGTCGGCCGGTGTTTCGCCAAGGACCGGCTGGTGGTCGTGGCCGCGCCCTCCGTGCCCATGCCGAAGCCGGGCAAGGTCAGCCCGGTGCTCGGCATCGTTTCAACAAGCTTTCAAGCCGGGAATTGGACGCTCGACGATGGACGTCTTGTGCTGGAGCCGATTCCGCGGCTCAGACTTTCTTCGTTCCTGATGATTCGCGACGCTGCGATCGCCGGCGCTGGCGTCGCCCTGATGCCGCAGTCGATCGCATGGAACCAGCTGACGCGCGGAGAACTGGTTCAGTGGGGCATGGTTTCGGGCGTGGAGGTCGCGCTCTGGGTCCTGCATACGTCGAGGCGACTTCCTGCGCCGAAGGTTCGGGCGTTCGTCGAGTTCATGTGCGAGCGGTATCCGCAGGGATCTCTCGTACTGAACGGCTAGCTGTGCGCCTCGAACACGCCGGCCAGGACGACCTGTTCGACGGAACGCCCACGGCCGTCATCGAAGCGCTGCGCTACTCGATCACGCTGCGCACGCTGTCTCGAAAGCGACCGGGACACGTCACCGCTACGGATGTGCTGTGAGTGCGAGCCATCGTGCTTTCCGCGCGCCGCAGAAAATTCCAATTGACACCGCGAATACCTTCTTCTAATCTCCGGCCCCACGACGGCACTCGGCCTTGAGTGCGTCGGGCAGCAACATCGCTGCTTCACATACCGGCTATGAAAGCCCTCGAACAACGCGCAAGCGGGGTCGAGGGCTTTTTGCTTTTTGGAGCTTGAATGACAACAGCAGTGCAGGAAGAGGGTTCGGGTTTTCCGGACCTCGTCGTGGCGAGCGTGCAGATGGAGCCGCACGTGGGCCACACGGCGGCCAACGTCGCGCGGTCGGTCCAACTGATCGAGGAGGCCGCGGCGCAGGGCGCATCGATCGTGGTGCTGCCCGAGTTGGCCAACAGCGGCTACGTGTTCGCCAGCCGCGCCGAGGCCTTCGCGCTGGCTGAACCGGTGCCCGATGGGCCGAGCACGCAGGCCTGGGCCGATGCGGCCCGCCGCTGCAACGTGCACGTGGTCGCGGGCATCGCCGAGCGCGAGGACGACCGCCTCTACAACGCGGCCGCGGTGCTCGGCCCGCGCGGCTGGCTCGGCACCTACCGCAAGCTGCACCTCTGGGGCGACGAGCACCTGTTCTTCGAGCCGGGGAACAAGGGGCTGCCGGTGTTCCACACCGAGCTCGGCCGGCTGGGCGTGATGATCTGCTACGACGGCTGGTTCCCCGAGGCCTATCGCCTGCTCGCGATGCAGGGCGTGGACATCGTCTGCATGCCGACCAACTGGGTGCCCATGCCCCAGCAACCCGCGGACCGTCCGGCCATGGCCACCACGCTCGCGATGGCCAGTGCCCACAGCAACGGCATGAACATCGTCTGCGCCAACCGCACGGGCACCGAGCGCGGCCAGCCCTTCGTCGGGCAGAGCGTGATCGTGGGCGCGCAGGGCTGGCCGCTGGCTGGACCCGCCTCGCACGACGGCGAAGAGATTCTTCTGGCCCGCATCAACCTCAAGGCATCGCGCCAGGCGCGCCACCTGAACGCGTTCAACGATGTGCTGCGCGACCGCCGCGATGACATCTACGACCCGATGCTGGGCACCGGCTGGCCGCTTCCGCGGCACTGAATTCGCTCTTCCTTTCCGCTGTCACCCACTCAACTTTTCCATCGACCCCAAGAGGACCCTGAACATGAAGATCGCTTCCCTCCTGCGCCTTTGCGCCATGACGGCCGCCACCTTGCTGGCCGCGCACGCCCAGGCCGCCGACCCCTTGCGCATCGGCGTGGCGGTTGGCCTTTCGGGCGCCAACAGCGTCGTGGCGCCGGCCGCGGTGCAGTCGTCGCAACTGGCCGTCGACGAGATCAACGCCGCCGGCGGCATCCTCGGCCGCAAGGTCGAGCTGGAGATCGTGGACGACGCCTCCGGCGCCGTCGGCGCGCAGAAGGCCTTCGACACGCTGGTGTTCCAGAAGAAGGTGGCCGCCATCATCGCGATGGAAAACAGCGCCGCGCGCAATGCGGCGCTGCCGGTGGTGAGCAAGGGCAAGGTGCCCTACATCTACACCTCGTTCTACGAAGGGCGCTCGTGCAACAACTGGATGTACGTGAACGGCTGGGTGCCCGAGCAGCAGGTCGCGCCGGTGGTCGACTATTTCCTGAAGAGCAAGAACGCCAAGACCTTCTTCCTGGTCGGCAACGACTACGCCTTCGGCCGCGGCATGCTCGATTTCACCCGCAAGTACATCGAGCAGAAGGGCGGCAAGGTGGTGGGCGAGGAGTACCTGCCCATCGACGGCAGCGACTGGACCTCGGTGATCTCCAAGCTGCGCGCCGCCAAGCCCGATGCGCTCGTCAGCGCCACCGCGGGCGGTGCGCCCAACGTCTCGCTGGCCAAGCAGCTCAAGGGCGCCGGCCTCACGCTGCCCTACGGCAACCTCGCGATCGACGAGGGCACGGCCAAGACCATGGGCGACGTGGCCAGCGGCATGTACATTTCGGCCTCCTACCTCACGGGCATCGACATCCCCGAGAACAAGAAATTCCTCGAGGCGATGAAGAAGAAATTCGGCGCCGACCTGAAGACGCCCAACGAACTGTCGGAGCCGCAGTACGAGGCCTTCTTCCTCTACAAGGCCGCGGTTGAAAAGGCCGGCTCGGTCGATGCGGCCAAGGTGGTGAAGGCGCTCGGCGAGGTGTCGTTCACCGGCCCGCGCGGTGCGGTGTCGATGAACAAGAGCCGCCACACGCCGCTGTCGATGCGCCTCGGCCAGGTGCAGGCCGACGGATCGATCAAGATCCTCGAGACCTTCGCGAGCGTCGATCCCGGCGCGCAGTGCCCGAACCTGAAATAACGTCGCAAAAATAACGCCGCAGACATAGCGTCTCGGACAAAGGCCTCTACATGGTGCTGCTGCTGGATTTGCTCACGACCGCCGCGATGCTCTTCATCGTCACCGCCGGGCTGATGATGATCTTCGGGGTCATGAAGATCGTCAATTTCGCCCACGGCGCGCTGCTCACGCTGGGCGGCTATGCGAGCTATGTGGTGACCCAGCTCAAGCTCGACCCGTGGCTGAGCTGGCCGCTGTCGCTGGCGGTCGGCGTGGTGGCGGGCATGGCGGTGGAATGGCTGATCGTGAAGCCGCTCTACAAGCGACCGCTCGACGCCATCCTCGCGACCTGGGGGCTGGGCATCGTCATCGGGCAGTCGATCGTGATGGCCTTCGGCCGCGAGGTGCAGTTCGTCGACGCGCCGCTCGCGGGCACCTGGTCGCTCGGCGGCGTGGACTACTCGGCTTGTCGCCTGCTGCTGGTGCCCATCGCCATCGCGCTGTGCCTGTTGCTCACCGCGCTGCTGAACGGCACGCGCTTCGGCATCCGCACGCGCGCGGTGATCATGAACGAGGAGCTGGCCAGTGGCCTCGGCATCCATGCGGGGCGCGTGCGCTTCATTACCTTCAGCCTGGGCGCGGGGCTGGGCACGCTGGCGGGCGCGATGATCACGCCGCTGTCCAGCGTCGATCCGAACATGGGCCTGCCCTGGCTGGTGAGCGCCTTCATGCTGGTCATGGTGTCGGGCCATTCGATGCCCAGCCTGCTGCTGACCTGCGTGGTGTTCGGGGCCTGCCAGGTGCTGGTGAGCACCTATGCCAACCCGGTGCTCGGCGGGCTGACCATCGCGGTGCTCGCGGCGGTCACGCTGCGCATCCGTCCGAAGGGGTTCGCAGGATGAAGCTCTCCCCCAGGCTTCGCGCACTTCGTGTCGCTTCGCCAACCCCCTCACCGGGGGCGACACCAGTGGCCCGGCAGAGCCGGTTCCACGGTGTCTCTGGTATGTGGATGCTAGGCGCCTTGGGGACGGCACTGATCGTGGCCGGACCCTGGGTGTTCGACACCTACCTGCTCAACATCCTCGTGAAGGCCTTCTTCTTCGCCATCGCGGCGATCACGGTCGATGTGCTGTGGGGCTACACCGGCTACCTGAGCTTCGGCCAGTCGGCCTTCTTCGGCATCGGCGCCTATGCGGCGGGGCTGGTGTTCACGCACAGCGGTTTCAGCGTTTCGACGGCGCTGCTGGCGCTGGGCGCCGCCATCGCCGTCAGCGCGGCGGTCGGGGCGCTGGTGGGATGGCTGTCGTTCTACCGGGGCGCTTCGCCGTTCTTCGCGACGGTCATCTCGCTGGTGTTGCCGATCGTGCTCACGCAACTGCTGCTGTCCGGTGGCCAATGGACGGGCTCCAGCTCGGGCCTGACCGGCTACGAGAGCTTCGACCTTTCGATCGAGGCCTGGTACTGGGTGGCCGGCGGCATGCTCGTGCTGTTCGGCCTGCTGGGCTGGCTGCTGGTGCGCAGCGATGCCGGGCGCGTGCTGGCCGCCATCCGCGACAACGAATCGCGCTGCACCTACCTCGGCATTCCGACCGCGGCGGTCAAGATCGCGCTGCTGACCGTCATGGCGATGGTCGCGGGCATCGCGGGCTTCGGCTACGGCGCATTCAGCGGCGTGGTGGCACCCGAGCTCACCGGCTTCGCGCTGGGCACCGAGCTGATCATCTGGGTCGCGCTGGGCGGGCGGGGCACGCTCTGGGGGCCGCTGGTCGGCGCGGTGCTGATCAACGTGGCCACGGCGTATCTCAGCGGCAGCATGCCGTTCGCGTGGCAGTTGATCGTCGGTGTGGCTTTCGTGTTGGTCATCGTGCTGCTGCCGCAGGGGCTGGTGCCGTTGCTGCTCAAGCCCTTCGGACTGGGCCGCATCGCCGTGCGCCTGCCGGTGCTCCAAGTGCGCGAGGCCAGGAGTGTGGCGGCAACACAGGCAACCGAGCCGGCCTTGCACATGCAGCAGGTGGCGAAGCACTACGGCGCGCTCAAGGTGCTGCAGGGCATCGACCTGGAAGCGCGCGCCGGCGAGCTGCTCGGGCTGATCGGACCGAACGGCGCGGGCAAGACCACGCTGATGCGCTGCATGAGCGACGGCGCCGAGCGCAGCGCCGGCACCGTGAAGCTCTGCGGCCACGACATCCGCGAGCTGCCGCCCGAGGCCTGCGTGCGCTTCGGGCTGGGCCGCAAGTTCCAGAACGCCAACATCTTCGAGTCGCTGACGGTGGCGCAGTGCCTGCGCATCGCGGGCACCTTGCTGGAGAAGCCCTCGCTCGTGCGGCAGGACGCCACGCTGCGCCTGCCGGCGTATGCGCTCGACGTGGTGCGCACCACCGGGCTCGACGCCAAGCTGGCGACCATTGCACGCGACCTCTCGCACGGTGAGCAACAGGCGCTCGAACTCGCGATGGTGCTGGCGCTGGAGCCGCGCATCGTGCTGCTCGATGAGCCGACCGCGGGCCTCACCAAGACCGAGCGTTCGCAGATCGGCGAAGTGCTGGCGTCGCTCGCGCACCGGCATGGCCTGTGCTGCCTGCTGGTGGAACACGATCTCGATTTCGTCGAACAGATTGCCACCCGCATCGTGGTGCTGCACCAGGGAACCATCGTGATGCAGGGCAGCTTCGAGGAGGTGGTGAATTCGCCGCTGGTGAAGACCATCTACGCCGGCAGCGCACACGCACCGCAGGAGGAGGCCGCATGAGCGAGAAGAGCCACCAGACGCAGGTGCAGGCATTGCGGCTGGAGCAACTGAGCAGCGGCTACGGGGCCTCCCTGGTGCTGCGCGGCCTGTCGCTGGACATCGCGGCCGGCGAGGCCGTGGCGCTGCTCGGCAAGAACGGCATGGGCAAGAGCACGCTGCTCAAGACCGTGATGGGCTACCTGCCCAAGAAGGGCGGCCAGGTCCGCCTGAACGGGCAGGACATCACGCGGCAGCCGCCGCACCGCATCGCGCGCCAGGGCATCGCCTATGCGGCGCAGGAGCAGGCGCTGTTCGCCGACCTGAGCATCCGCGACAACCTGCGGCTCGGGTTGGCGAAGGAGTCCGTGTTCGAGGAGCGCTTTGCGGACATCGAGCCGCTGTTCCCGGTCTTCAAGACCCGCCTGAAGCAGGACGCCGGCACGCTGTCCGGCGGCGAGCAGAAAATGCTGCTGCTCGCCCGTGCGCTGATGATGCGGCCCGCGATGATCCTGCTCGATGAGATCACCGAAGGGCTGCAACCCTCGGTCATCGACCGGCTGGCCCGCGCGCTGCTGGACGAACGCGCCCGGCGCGGCACCGCGATGCTGATCGTGGAGCAGAACGTGCCGTTCGCGCTCCAGGTCGCCGACCGCTACGTGGTGCTGAAGCAGGGCGAGCTGGTGGACGAGGGGAATGCCAAGGCCGCAGGTGCCGCGGCATCCGTTTTCGATCACCTGCGTGTGTGACTTCGGACCCGGAGGCACGGATTCTGCTGGTGCCTTTTTGAATGACGATGGTGACGATGGAGAAAAGCCGATGACCACTGAGAAACCCGCCCCCGCCGAAGACGGCTGGCGCGTCGGCGTGCTGCATTCGCGCTCGGGCGCGACCGGCGTGAGCGAGTCGGAGCATTTCTTCGGGACCGCGCTGGCCATCGAGGAAATCAATGGCCTCGGTGGCGTGCTCGACCGGCCGCTGCTGCCGGTGGCCTACGACCCCAAGGGCGATGCCGACGAATACCGGCGGCTCGCAACGCGGCTGCTGCTGGAGGACGAGGTCAACGTGATCTTCGGCTGCTCGCGCTCTTCGAGCCGCAAGGCCGTGCTGCCGGTGATCGAGCGCAACAACGCGCTGCTCTGGTATTGCTCCTTCTACGAGGGCTTCGAGTACTCGTCCAACGTCATCTACACCGGCGCGGTGCCCAACCAGAACAGCGTGCAGCTCGCGGCCTACCTGTTGAAGAACCGGGGCCGGCGCTTTTTCCTGATCGGCGCCGACTACATCTTTCCGCGCGAGTCGAACCGCGTGATGCGCGAGATGGTCGAGCAGCACGGCGGCGAAATCCTCGACGAGGTCTATGTGCCGCTGGAGGCCTCCGAGACGCAGCTGCAGGACGTCATGCGCGACATCGCCGATGCGCAGCCCGACGTCATCTTCTGCACCATCGTCGGCCAGTCGGCCCGGCGCCTGTACCAGATCTACCGCGAGCACGGGCTCGATCCGCAGCGCATGCCCATCGCCAGCCTGTCGATGGTGGAGGAAGAAGTCCGCATGACCGGCGCCGAGGCCTGCGCGGGGCACATCACGTCGGCCACGTACTTCAGTTCGCTGAAGAACGAATGCAACGACCGCTTCATCGCGCTGTGGCGCAAGCGCTATGGCGACCGGCCCACCAGCATGTGGTCCGAGGCGGCCTACAGCCAGGTTCACCTGTTCGCGCGGGCGCTGGAGCGCAGCGGCAGCCTGGACACGCGCAAGCTCGTCAACGCCGTGCGCGCGGTGCGCTTCGAGTCGCCCGAGGGGCCGCTGTCCATCGATGCGGAGAACAACCACACCTTCCTCACGCCCCGCATCGGCGTGTGCCGCCGCGACGGGCAGTTCGACCTGCTGTGGGAGGGGGCGGGGCCGGTCAAGCCAGACCCGTATCTGTCGACCTTCGGTTTCTCCGAGTTCTGGCTGAGCTGATGTCATGAGACGCCGGGCCGCCCCAAGTCGAATACCGCAGCCGAAGGCGGAGGTTACCCAATGAGCAGTTTGCGCCGCCTCTACGATGACCTGCGCAGCATCTGCGTCGCGGTGGTGTACCCGCCGGGCGAGGACCGCGACATCCTTCTCGACCAGCTCAAGCGCATCGGCTGCCGGCTCAAGGTCATCTGGCCCTTTCCCTCCGCGCCGCCCACCGGCTGCGACGTGATCTTCTTCCAGGTCTCGCAGGAGCTGCAGGACAGCACCAGCTGGTGCGCCAGCGCGGTGGAGGCGACGCTGATCGCGCTGTCCGATTACGAGAGCCCGACCACGCTGAAGCTGCTGCTCGACACCAGCGCGCACGGCGTGCTGACCCGCCCGTTCCGTTCGTCGGGCGTGCTGAGCACGCTGGTGCTGGCGCGCTCGTCGCGCGGATACCAGGAGCGGCTGCAGAGCAAGGTCAGCAAGCTCGAAGAGACCATCAAGTCGCGCCGGCAGATCGAGAAGGCGGTGCGCATGCTGGCCGAGACGCAGTCGCTGACCGAGGCCAAGGCCTACGAGCACATGCGCACGCGCGCCACCACGCTGCGGGTCACGGTGGCCGAAGTGGCGTTGATGGTGGTGGAGGCGCACGAGGCGATGGAGAAGCTGGGGCTGGGGCGCTTGCGCTAGGGGCCGTCAGAGCCGGCAGATAGCGGCGCGCAGCTCGCAGATGAGACCACCGTTGCGCGCCATCGCGTCCGCGCAGCGTTCAGACCGGAAAAAATCGGCTCCGATGATCTTCCGTCTCAAAAAATGCCTTGTGCTGACGCAGAACGGTGCGGCCGTCGTCCAGCCGGTAGACAACCTCCTTGAGAACCGGCGCGTAGCGTTTGGTGACGCTCAAATGCTCGATGTAGACGCGACTCCCGGTCACGGTGGCGTGGTGGTCGAAAGCATCGACCACTTCAACCCGTTCCGTTTCGCGGACGATGGTTGCATAGGTAGCCATGGCACCTCCTGCTCGACATCGGGAAGCACGCCTGGAAATGGCTTGCTTTCAGGTGATTCGTAATACTTACGGATTCATATTGCGTGAGGAAGCGGGTTTTCCATGCCCCTGTGCGAATCGTGGAGATGCGGGCGCGTTCGCGGCGCATGAAGGCCGGTGCCTGATCGGGCCAGCGACAGACAACGCCGACGCGCATCGCGTCCGTCTTCTTACCCACGGCACGGGTCGTGCGCCCAGCATGAAAGCTTCTTTTCATCAACCTGAAGGAGCGATGACCATGCCAAGAGGCGACAAGTCGTCCTACACGGACAAGCAGAAACGCAAGGCCGAGCACATCGAGGAAGGCTACGAGCACCGCGGCGTCGGCAAGGCCGAGGCCGAACGCCGCGCCTGGGCCACGGTGAATGCCGAGACCGGCGGCGGCAAGAAAAGCGGATCGGGCCGCGGCAAGGCCGAGAACCATGCGCCCTCGCGCAAGGGCGGCCACAAGGGCGGGGCGGCTGCGGCATCCCGCACTGCAGCGGAGCGATCGGCTTCCGCGAAGAAGGGCGCTGCCACGCGCAAGCGCAATGCCGAGAAGCGCTCGTAAGGAGATGGCGATGCACATCATCCTGGGCGCCACCGGCCACGTCGGCTCGTCGCTCGCGCAAGCCCTGCTGGCGCGCAACGAGCCGGTCACCGTGGTCACGCGCAAGGCAAGCAAGGCCGAATCGCTGAAGACCAAGGGCGCCCATGTGGCGCAGGTCGACGTGCTCGACACCGCGGCGCTGCACCGCGTGATCGAAGGCGGGCACCGCCTCTTCGTGCTCAATCCGCCGGCGCCGCCATCGACCGACACGGTCGCCGAAGAGCGAAAGAGCCTGCACGCCATCGTGGCCGCGCTCGAGGGCTGCAGACTCGAGAAGATCGTCGGCGAATCGACCTACGGCGCGCAGCCCGGCGACGGCATCGGCGACCTCGGCGTGCTGTACGACATGGAGCAGGCGCTGCGGGCGGCTGGCGCCGCGCCGGTCAGCGCCATCCGCGCGGCCTACTACATGAGCAACTGGGATGCCTCGCTGGAGACCGCGCAAAAGGAGGGCAAGGTCCACAGCATGTACCCGCCCGATTTCAAGCTGCCGATGGTGGCGCCGCAGGACCTCGGCGAGTTCGCCGCGCGGTTGATGCTGGGCGCGGCCGAGGCCTCGGGGCCGCACTATGTCGAAGGACCGGAGCGCTATTCGCCGGACGATGTCGCGCGGGCCTTTGCAGAAGCGCTGGGACGGCCCGTGCAGGTGGCGGTGACGCCGCCCGATCAGTGGGAGCAGGCGTTCCGGTCGCAGGGGTTCTCGGAGGCTGCGGCGAAGTCGTACACGGCGATGACGCGGATCACGCTGGAGAGCAAGGAGGAGCCTGAGAGGCCGGCGCGGGGGGCGACTTCTTTGGGCGAATACATCTCGGCGCTGGTCAGGAAGAGCTCGGGCTGAGTGCGCCAGGGGCGTCACGGCAGCCGGCTCGTTGCATGTTGGGGCGACGACGACGGTGGCTGGGCAGCCGCGCCAGAAGCTGGCGGCCACCGTCTTGCGCGTTGTTCAATATTGATTATTGAAAGTCGTTCGGTGAGCATCCCCACGTTTTCAATTCTTCCGTGGTCGGAATATTTCCTGCCGGATTGAAGGAGTTTCGAGGCGCCTTGGGTTTTGCATTGTCGTCATGAACCCATTGATCCAGCGCCGAGATGTAATTCCAGGACAAATCGCCAAGGCCACCATCTGCAGTTACGGGAAAGAACCCATGATTGAAGCCATTGATGAAATAAACTCGTGTGGAATCTCCCATCCTTTTCACGGTTTCCTCATCATTTTTTGAGCGCACGTAATTGGCCGAATCTCTTACAAATTTTCCGGTTTGAGTACACGGAACCACAATGTCTTGTGTGCCTTGATAAAGAATGACCCTTTTCTTTTTCTTGCCGGAATTCGTTGGTGTATTGAGGAAATTCTCGACGGCACCGGGCTTGACGTTCCAGACGGGTTCCATGGCATTCATGAGTTTATCTATCGCGTTATCTTTATCCGCCCCCGAATCAATTGCCGCCTGAGAAATGGACTGGACAGCCCAGCCCAGCGCTTTTCCAAGTGCTTGGGTCGCGGATGGGTCGGACCACTTCAAGGTGCCAAGAATCAATCCCCCCAGGACGCCACCAAATTTATCGGTATCAAACTCCTCCCAATGCGAATGTCCAACTCGCTTTATCATCCGAGTCAGGTAGACGGACGGAGCCCCCGACACAACACCATCGTATGCGTCGGGCCAGCTTTCAATAGCTTTGAGAGCTTGCCGGCCTCCCGTAGAGAAGCCTACGAAATACTTGGCCTCCGGTGTTTTCCCGGTAATTTTCTTTACAAGCGTCACCCCGACATCCAGCGATTTCTTGATGGAATTTCCACCGAAATTTGTTGCCAATTCTTGTTGCGGTATGTCGTTGATATCGTTGGCCCCCTTGACAAGGCCAGCCATGCCAAAGCCGGTGATATTAGGAAGAAATGGAAGAAGTGGCTGGGTATTTCCAGCATCGCTCATGAGAAGAGCGTAATTTTCCGTCTCCGCTGTCTTGCTTCCCATGACACTCGATGGCCAAGAGAACAGACCTCCACCAAATTGAATCAACTTTCCATTCCATTGAGAGGGGATGTAGAGTTCAAAATTAATGTCGGGGACACCTTTGTTCCACAAGTCCTTGACCTTGGGGTCGAGCCTGTACTGAGAAGTTGAATGAATTTTTCCTTTGACAAGGCAGCTGCCATTCAGAAAAATGGAAGTTGGCGTCCAACTTGGTTCTACCGAATCTATCGTGAATCCGCCGGTTTTTGGCGAAGGGTATTTTTCACCTCGAACCTTTTCGAGTACGGCATCGTCGAACTCTCCCCCAATTTTCTCCTTTTTGCATAAGTCGGCAAGTTTGAAAAAAATATCTTCGTTATTTGCCGCGTGTACCGATGATAAAAGCCCTCCGCAAGCGGTTGCAAGGAAAAGGGCTTGACGCAAGCTTCGAGCCGCATTTTTAAAACGGCCAGGTTTGTTTTTCGGATCAGTCATGATTTTCCCTTTCAATTTAATTGAGGTTAGATGGGTTGGTGCAAATCGGCACTACAGATTTGCAATCGCTGCATGGATTTCATTGCATGAGTGATTGCAGGTCGAGGCAAATCAAGGGCGTCGCCGTGCCATGGCTGCCCCTGAGCGTTCAAGTCGGGCAAGGCTTGGACCCGGCCAGCATTCGCCCGAGCTTGATCAAGCCGGAGTCATCCGCCATGTCGGCCGGCCGGGTGAACGTGCAGCCATACGCCGGGTCCGCCACCACGGCCGGTGTGACCACGTCGTCGCCGGCCGGCTTCACGCCGTCGCGCTCCCACTTCACCAGCGCATCGAAGGCTTCGGTCGCCTCCTTCTGGGTGAAGTCGCAATGGGAGATGCCGCGCACCGCGCGCTGCACCAGCCACTGGCCGTTGCCCTTGGCGGCCACGCGCCGGTTGTAGATCTGCTCCATGCTGAAAGGCACGAACAGGTCGCCCAGCGTGTGCAGCGTGAGTACCGGGACCTTGAACTCGCCGTTGATCTTCGGAATCCAGCGCAGGCCGTCGCGGCGCAGGCGATTGGCATCGGGCACGGCGCTGATCTTCAGGGCCGAGGCATTGAGCGCGGCGCTACCGGCAGGGTCGCCGTCGATGGTGTAGGTGAAGCGGGTGGTGTCGGTGACGTTCTTGTTCAAGACGCCATCGGCGATGTCGTCGACCACGAACGCCACGGTCCACGGCGCCATCAGCGACCCGCCGGCCGTGAAGGCCAGGTCGAACAGCGGACGAGGTCCGCCCGACAGGTTCTGAATCACCGAGGCGTACTTCTCGCCCGCAGGTGTTGGCGCGATGCCCAAGGGGGAGAACTGCGTGAAGAGCGCGCTCGTGACCTGCGCCTGAATGTCCGCCCAGTTCGCCCTGGGGTATTTCGGCAGTCCCGCCAGCGCCTGGGCCGTCACCTGCAGGCCCGCAAAGTAGTCGAACAGTTCCGTGTCGCCCAACGCGCCGCACATCGGCAGCGCGCCGTTGTACTTCACCTTGTGGTTGGCGGTGGCGTAGGTCTCGTCTTCCACGGCCGTGGCGGCGAGGCTGCCGCCGAACGAACCGCCGGAGATGAAGAGCTTGGACGGTGCCGCAAGGTCGCGGCCGTTGGCCTTGGCGATCTGGCTGAACGCGAGCGCCAGCGCGTTGGTGTCTTCCACGGCCACGCGCAGGTCGTAGTAGTTCTTGCTGAAGCTGGAGGCCGCCCACGCGTAGCCGTTCTGGATCAGGTGGCGGCGGATCGAAGGGTCATCCACCTTCAGCTCTTTGCCTGTGCCCGCATAGCCGTGTCCCCACATCACGAGCTGGCCGTTCCAGTTCGCCGGCACTTCGACGTGGTACTGCGCACCGCCGAGCATGCCGGCCCATCGGCTGGTGGTGGCGTTGTCGACTTTGTCGCTGGCGTCGGCCTGGAGCGCCGGGAAGGTGGTGGCCGTGGGATCGGCCGGCGCGAAATCGTTGCGGCTGTCTTGCAGCCGTGTTTCCTCGGGCTCGGGGGCGGGCGGCGCGGGTGGCTCAGGAACAGGGGCCGGCGGATTGGATTCCGAGGCGGGCGGCAGCGGCGTGAACGAGAAACCGTTGCCGCCGCCCCCGCCACCGCACGATGCGATGACCAGGCTGGTTGCCAAAGCAAGAAGTGTCAGACGCGCTGAATGCATGGTTTGTCTCTCCGTCTATGAGTAAGTCTTGGGAATGCAAAACCGGTGCGGCGCCACGCGTGCAGTCCCAGGTGGTGACAGACAGACGCGCAACGCTGCCGCAGCGGATGGTCTTGTCGGTCGTACAGGGGGAACCCCTTGGGCCCACAAGACCGTGAATGGGCAGGACACATGGAGGCTGCTGTCCGGCGAACTGCGTTGCCTCCATCACCGACACCGCAGGCCGGTCAGCTCAATTCAACAGGCTGCTCAGTCCAAGTAACTTGAGCAGGCCCTGCAGCAAATCGCGCTGTGGCTGCGACAAGTCCGAGTACGACGCAGTACCGGACGGGTTGTCTGTGTTCGACATGTACGACTTCGTGTCGAAGATCATTCGCTTGTTGCACTGCGAACAGTTGGCGCTCGGCCATGAAGCCCACGCCATCTGGTCGCCGGACTCCCCCTGACCGGGCTTGCCATCACGGACGAAAGAGGCCGTGTAGTCGATGAACTTGTCCGACAGTGCCTTGCGGCCCTTCGCGTTCTGTGGCGTTTCCAGAAAGTGAAAGGCATTCGGCGTGTCGGTCATGGAGTTGCCGAACAGTGTGGGTACATCACTGGCGTGCGTGGCACCGAAGACGTCCTTCCACGGTTGCGGCATGTCGTTCCATTCGTAGTTGTAGCGATAGATTTGCTTGTTGTCCCGCTGCAGCAGGGTGAGGTTGACGTCGGTCAGGCCGTCGTAAATGACGTTGGCCACCTCACTGATCTGCGCAAAGGAAGCCGCCTTCGAGGGATCGATCAGCTGATTGCTGGTCACGGAGGCTGGATCTTTCGCGTTGGCGAGCTTCCAGAGCTCCGCCTGAGTCGGTTTCATCATGAAGCCCATTGCTGCGGCGAGGAGCGGCAGCTCTCTGTGCGTTGTGCCGATCATCAGCGGCATCTTGTTGTAGTCCGGCGTCAGCCCCACCGCAATGCCTTTGGGGAGGACTTTGCCGTCGGTATAAGACTGCGCCAGCGGGTAGGGGATCTTCGCAATCGTCTCTGCCTTGGCATTGCGCAGCAACTTGGCGTTGAGATCCTCTGGCGACATAAGGATGCTGCCCAGGGCGAGTCCGAACGGATTGCGCAGGGCTTCTTCGATCATCAGGGTGGCAGTAACGACAATGCTCATCGCTTGCCCCACCTCCGGCGGTACAGCCATTGGCAAGCCCGACATGCACAGCGCGCGCTGAAATTTGTCTTTGGCCAGCGGCGACATCAGCAAGCTCCATGTGTTGATGCATCCAGCGGATTGGCCCGCGACTGTGACCAGGTCTGGATTTCCGCCGAAGGCACGGGCGTTGGTGCGGGTCCAATCAAGTGCACGCACCAGGTCGAGCAGGGCGAAGTTGCCCGAGTCATCCAGCGGGTCCCCGGTCTTGATGGCCGGGTTGTTGAACCAGCCGAACGCACCCAATCGATACTGCACCGTCACCACCACCATGTTGGCTCGGTGCGCGAGTTGCGCCGCGTCATACAGCGGGTCGCTTGCCGATCCGTACAGGTTGGCGCCACCGTGAATCCAGAAGAAGACCGGCAAGTTGTCGTCCTTGGAATCCGGGCGCCACACGTTCAGGTAAAGGCAGTCTTCGCTACCCACTGGCTTGCCGAAGGTGTCGGGATTGAGCTCGCCCATGATGCTGCCCATCTGCGTACACATGCTCGCGAACTTGGTGGCGTCACGCGTCGTGCGCCACGGTTCTGACGGCACCGGAGCGCGCCACCGCAGTTCTCCAACCGGCGGCTTCGCGAAGGGAATGCCCAGAAAGGACTGCGTTTCGTTATTTGCCCGTTGGCCTTTGATCGGGCCAGCATCGAGCCGGCGAGTAAGGCTCTGGTCGTAAGCCGCCATGGCGGGTATCGAGAGCGCCGCGAGGGCTGCAATGGCCCAACGGGCGGCAATGCGGACGAAGTCCGACAGACGATGATTCATTGGTTTGTCTCCCTGAATTGAAATGCAACGATGTTGCATGTGCACGAAAAGCCTTCGAAGCGCGGCGACGATCTTTTTTTCAGTGGGCGCGGCGTCGACGCCGGCCCGTGTCTGTTTGCTGTTGAACGCAATCAAGATTCATCGTCGCGACACGTGGCCGGACTATGGGCTTTGGCTTTGCACTTGCCTATGATCGCGGCGGCCAAAAACGGAACCTAATAGGACGTATTGGGTTTTGCCGCCGCCCGCGCAATTGGGATGAGGCGTTTCTGTTGCCGGGTATTCACCGATCCGTCATTCACCGTCACTAGCATCCCGCGGTCCGTCACACACGAACCGCCGCCGATGCCCTCGCTCCTGTCTTCTTCCTCTTCTTTTTCTTCTTTCGCAGCGCCGGTTTTCCGGACACTGGTCGCCAGTGCCGTCATGGCGCTTGCGGCATGCGGGGGCGGCAGCGACGGCGGGTCTGGCTTCTTCCCGCTGCCCGTCGCTTCGGCCCCTCCACCAGCGCCGGCCCCGGCGCCCGCACCTCCCGCACCACCGGCCGAGCGGACCGTCGAAAGCATCCGGCTCATCGGCGAGCAACTGCTCGCCAACGACCTGAAGGTCGATGGATTCGTCGTGGGCGGCCTGTCCGGCGTCGACTACGACCCGGTCACCGGCACCTGGTATTTCTTGAGCGACGACCGCACCGCGTCGCGTTTCCATACGGCCGAACTGGCCTACGACGCGACGAGTTTTTCGTCGATAAAAATCCGTTCGTCCGTCACCCTGAAGGACGCAGGCGGCAAGCCCTATCCCAGCAGCGACCCGGCGCCCGGCGGCACCGTGGCCGACCCCGAATCGTTCCGTGTGGACCCGCAAGACGGCGCGTTGTGGTGGGGCAGCGAGGGCGACCGCGCCAAGAGCCTCGACCCCTTCGTCGCGAAGATGGGCAAGGACGGGCAGATGGTCGCGAGCCTGCCTTCCACGCCCATGTTCAAGATGTTCCCGGCCGAGGAAAAAGGCTCGCGCAACAACGCGACCTTCGAAGCCCTGAGCTTCGCGGCGGACGGCAAGAGCCTGTGGGTGGGCATGGAAGCGCCGATCTACGAAGACGGCCCGTTGCCGACCGTCGCCAGCGGTGCGGTCTCCCGCTTCACCCAGTACGACCGCGCAGGCAACCTGCTGCGCCAGGTCGCGTATCCGATCGATGCCTTGCCCGCAGCACCGGCCGTCGGCAAGTCGGCCGACAACGGCGTCTCGGAGATGCTGGCGATCAACGACCACCAGTTTCTCGTGATCGAACGCTCGGGCGTGCAGGGCGCCGACGGCGTCTACGTCAACTACATCCGCCTGTACCAGATCGACACGGCCGGCGCCACCGACGTCCGCGCCATCGCGAGCCTGGCCGGCGCCGACTACAAGCCCGTGCAGAAGCGCCTGGTGCTCAACCTCAACACGCTGGGCTTGAAGAAGCTCGACAACATCGAGGGCATCACCTGGGGCCCGAAGCTCGCCAACGGGCACGACACGCTGGTGCTGGTGTCGGACAACAACTTCAATGCAGCCAGCCAGATCACGCAGGTGCTGGCGTTCGAGGTGGTTGGGAAGTAGGGCGGGGCTGGCGCGCAGAGCCTGGGCAGTTCAGCATCCACTGCACGCCGAAGCAGTCGGTCAGACCGCCGCCTATCGGAGTTCCCTTTGGCAACGATGGGCCCGGAGATCACGCTTGGCGTCGGTCGACCTCATGGACAAAGCAGGTTGCGCCATCCAGCACGTACTTGCCTCCGGCCTTCCAAAGCCGATAGGCCGGCTCCAGATCGAACGCCGGCTCGCCCTTGCGCAGACCCAGCGTCCCGAGGATTCCTTGCGGCGCCCGGGCCGGGCGCAGGAATTCGACGTTCATCGCCAGCATCAGCCAATCCCGGAGTACGAAGCTGGCCGCGATGCCATAGCAGGCCTCCTTGAGGCAGTACATCCAATGTGGGCGATCCTGGTCGGTATGGCGCAGTTCGTCGTCGAACCTGTCCATTGCCGCTGCGGCGGGTTCATAGGCTGGATCGTCGGGATTGCCCGGCTCGAAGCGAAGGCGCGCCAGGACATCGGCTTCGGCGTCGAGGTCGCGTCGGCGCAGGAACGCCACGCGCTGGGCGATGTCCTGCTTGGCGAGTTCCACCAGCGCGGACATGGGCAAGGCGTTGCGTTGCAACGGGCAGACATACCAGTAGAACCTTTCTTCACCATCCGTGAGCACCGACGCCTCGCTCAACAGATGATCGGCAAACAGTTGCTTGAGCCGAGACAGGAACTCGCCGGAATTCGGCAGATCGCCGAACAGGTGGTCGAACTCGGCGGGCTGCGCGTCCTTGATGAGTGCGAGGAAATGAGACCAGTCGTATTCCTTCTCACCTCGCTTGACCTGTTGCCACAGCTTCACGATGTCGTCGGCGTCGTCCGGGTGCGGTACATCGTCCGGGTCTGCGAGATAGGCGAAGCGATCGAGCGGCACGTGGATGTTGGCCACGAGCATTCCGTTGGCGCCGGCGAGCGGCTCTGACCCCTCGGGCCACCACCTCATTCCAGTCCGTCCCCACTCGGGGCCGATGGCTGCGTCGAGGCCGGTCCAGATGTCGTGCAGTGTCCTCTTCCGAGCCTCGTATTCCGGCGTGTACATCTCGACGTTTTTGCCCGGCAGTTCAAGGAGCCATGCCTCGATCAGATGTCCCTCTTCCGGGCCGATGTCGTCGGGTGCCTCGTGGCATATCTGGTTGATGAATCCCTTGCGCCACTTTCCGGGCAAGGATGCGTAGACGTGGTGGTTGGCACCGCCTGGCGCATGGCTGCCGTAGGCGATGAGGACCGAGGAATGGTTGTTGGGAACAGTCATGCGAAAGATGCTGGATGCCGATCTCTGTCAGCGGATTCTTGATGCGCGGTGCATCGTCGCATACGCTCCAACCATGATCAGACAACAAGACGCAGAGGCGTTGTACCAGGCCTACGAACGTGCCCTCGGCGCGCTGAGCGAGGCTGAAGCATTCCTCTGGAACATGTCCAAGGGACCTGCGCGCGACAAGCTGCTGCATGCGCACAGCGACATCACCGTGGACATGCTTTCCAGGCTGCGTGCCCCATTGGTTCTTCAGTTTCCCGAACTCGACAGCGGCACTCCAAAGGGGCCCCCGAGCACATTGCTGGAACCGGGTGAGCAGGAAGCGGTGAGCCGGCTGACCGCTGCGCAGACACGAGAAATCGATGAAACGCTTCTTGCTGCTTGCGGCCCGTCGTGGAAGAAGGTTGCGAGCGTGGTTGGCACAGCTTCGACGCAGGTCCCTGAGCAGCTTGCTGAAATTCCGGTCGGGTATTTCGCGCAAAGAGTGAAGGCCTTGGTCGAAGCGGGACGACTGGAAGCCCAAGGCGACCTTGACCACATGCGATACAGCGAAGTCAGGCTTGCCCAGCACGTGAACCAGAGGTGATGCAAAGCCTAGTAGTCGAGATCGGCCATCGGGCTGTCTGATAGCCACAAAATCAGCCTCGCATCGGCGGGAACCAGACATTCCGCCACTATCTTTGGCGCCTGCAAGACAACTTGCATTGGCCTCCTGCTGCGGCCTCTGCACGCGAAGCCACCGTGTTGCGCGAGGTTGCCCGGAACGGGCCGCCTATGACCGCCAACGTCGTTCAAGTGCAGGCCATTCCACACCCGCGCCAGCCGTTTGCCGCACCCGATCTGCGTCTATACGATCCCGCGCCTTGCCCCCAAAGGAATGCGCGGATGCCGCCAACGATTGCTTCTCCCTCGACGCCCGTGCCGTCGAAAAACGCCGGCTGGCAGCAGCGCAGCCGGCGCCATGTCTGGCACCCGTGCACGCAGAGCATCCGCCTCGAAGCAGTGCCGCCATTGCCGATCGCGCGGGGCGAGGGCGCTTGGCTCCTCGACCATGACGGCCGCCGTTATCTCGACGCGACAAGCTCGTGGTGGGTCAATCTTTTCGGCCATGCGCACCCGGCCATCAACGCCGCGCTGAAGGACCAGCTCGACACGCTCTCGCACGTGATGCTCGCGGGATGCACGCACGCGCCGGCCGTGGAGCTGGCCGAGCGCTTGTCTGCATTGACCGGCCACGCGCTCGGCCATTGCTTCTACGCTTCCGACGGCGCCTCGGCCGTGGAGATCGCGTTGAAGATGAGCTTCCACGCGTGGCGCAACGCCGGTCGGGGCGGCAAGCAGAACTTCGTCGCGCTGCGGCACGGCTACCACGGCGAAACGCTGGGGGCGCTGCATGTGACCGACGTGCCGGTGTTCCGCGACGCCTATGCGCCGCTGCTGGCGAATGCGCACCTCGTCGCATCGCCCGATGCGCGGACCGCACGGCAGGGCGAGGATGCGGTTGACGTGGCGTGCCGCGCCGCCGCTGAACTCGAAGCGCTTCTGGCCGAACGGCACGCGTCCATCGCGGCCGTGATCGTCGAGCCGCTCGTGCAGTGCGCCACCGGCATGGCGATGCACGATCCCGAATACCTGCGCCTCGTGCGCGCGCTGTGCGACCGCTTCGATGTGCATCTCATCGCCGACGAAATTGCCGTGGGGTGCGGGCGCACCGGTACTTTCTTCGCGTGCGAGCAGGCCGGCATCTGGCCCGATTTCCTGTGCCTCTCCAAAGGCATCAGCGGCGGCTACCTGCCGCTCGCCCTGGTGATGACGCGCGATGCGATCTACGAAGGCTTTGTGGACGACGACGTGGCGCGCAGCTTCCTGCATTCGCATTCCTACACCGGCAATGCGCTAGCCTGCCGCGCGGCGCTTGCAACGCTCGACCTGTTCGAGCGCGAAGACGCATTGCGGCGCAACCGTGGCCGCGCCGAACGATTGATCGGCCGGTTGCGCGAAGGCCTTCGCGGCATGCCCGTCGACCACCTGCGCCAGCGCGGAATGATCGCGGCCTTCGACGTGCGCGAGCCCGGCGCCCGGTTCGCGGAGCGCTTTCACCTCGCAGCGCGTGCGAACGGTTTGCTGATGCGGCCCATCGGCTCGACCGTCTATCTGATGCCGCCCTACGTGATCGGCGACGACGAGATCGATCGGCTGGTCGATGGCACGCTCGCCACGCTGCAAGCCGTGGCCGAGCCAACTCGCGCAGAAGGAGGCCAGGATGTTGCGCTTGCTTGAACGCCTGGAGGACGAGATCACCGCGCTCGATGCGCAATCGCTGCGCCGCCGCCGTCAGATCGCCGAGACGGCCTGCGCGCCCGAGCAGTCGCTGACGCTGGCTGGCACCACCGCACCGCGCACCATGCTCGGCTTCAGCAGCAACGACTACCTGGGCCTCGCCGCGCATCCGGCGCTGGCGGCCGCATTGGCCGAAGGCGCGGCGCGCTACGGCACGGGCAGCGGCGGGTCGCACCTGATCCTGGGACACTCGCGCGCGCATGCCGAACTCGAGGAGCGGCTGGCCGACTGGATGGCGCCGTTCATCCCCGAGGCGCGCAGCCTTTTCTTTTGCACGGGCTACATGGCGAACCTCGCGGTGCTGTCGGCGCTGGGCGGCGCGGAGGCGGTGATCTTCTCGGAGTCGCTCAACCACGCCTCGCTGATCGATGGCGCGCGGCTGGCCAAGGCGCGGGTCGAACGCTATCCGCATTGCGACGTGGCGGCGCTCGATGCGCAGCTTGCTGCCTGCGACGCACCCGTGAAACTCATCGTGAGCGATGCGGTCTTCAGCATGGACGGCAACATCGCGCCAGTGGCCGAACTGCTCGCGCTCGCAGAGCGCCACGACGCCTGGCTGGTGCTGGACGATGCCCATGGCTTTGGCGTGCTGGGCGCGACGGGCCGGGGCGTGCTGCAGGTGATGGCGCTGCGCTCGGAGCGGCTGGTGCTCATCGGCACGCTGGGCAAGGCGGCGGGTGTGTCGGGCGCATTCGTGGCGGCGCATCGCACCGTGGTCGATTACCTCGTGCAGCGGGCACGGCCTTACATCTTCACCACGGCCGCGCCTCCGGCGATTGCGCATGCGCTGCTCGCGAGCCTCGCGCTGATCGAAGGCGAGGAGGGCGATGCGCGCCGTGCGCAGTTGAAGGCGCGCATCGCACAACTGCGCCGGGGCCTGCAAGCGATCCTCCCGCCCGATGGCAGCGCCTGGTTGCCCGATTCACCGACCGCTATCCAGCCGCTGATCCTCGGCGACAACGCACGCGCGATGCGGACGATGGCGCAGCTCGATGCCCACGGCCTGCGTGTCGGTGCGATCCGCCCACCGACCGTGCCGGCCGGCACCGCGCGCCTTCGGATCGCGCTGTCGGCCAGCCACAGCGAGGCCGATGTGGCGCGTCTGGTCGATGCGCTCGGCGAAGCATTGGCGCAGCCATGGAAAGAGGCCGCATGACGCAGCGCCGCTGGTTCGTCACGGGCACCGACACGGGGGTCGGCAAGACGCTGGTCAGCAGCGCGATGCTGAGCTTGCTCGCCGCCTCGGGCCTGCGCGCGGTCGGCATGAAGCCGGTGGCTGCAGGCCTGGAACGTGTTGACGGCGCATGGCAGAACGAAGACGTCGAGCAACTGCGCGCGGCCGGCAATGTCGATGCGCCGCTGGCCTTGCGCTGCCCCTACCTGCTGCGCGCGCCGATGTCGCCGCACCTCGCGGCGCGGGAAGAGGGCGTGCGCATCGAACTGCCGCTGCTGCTGTCGGCTTTCGCGGCGTTGTCGCAGCGCGCGGACGCGGTGGTGGTCGAAGGCGTGGGCGGGTTCTGCGTGCCGTTCGGCGATGACCTCGACAGCGCCGACCTCGCGGTGGCGCTCGATCTGCCGGTGATCCTCGTGGTCGGGTTGCGGCTCGGCTGCCTGAACCATGCGCTGCTGACCGCCGAGGCCATTCGCGCGCGCGGCCTCGTGCTGGCCGGCTGGGTCGCGAGCGTCATCGAGCCGCAGATGCTGTCGCCCGAGGCCAACCTGCAGACCCTGCGCGACCGGCTCGGCGCGCCCTTGCTCGGCGTGGTGCCGCACCTGGCCGCGCCCGATGCGGCCAGCGCCGCGCGGCACCTCGACCTGCGCGCACTGCGCGCGACCGCGGGCCACGCGGCGCGGCGCTCGGCCGCGCTGGCGTTGGCGGCGTGACGCACTCAGAAGGTGTGAAGAAACCGTAGCGAGCGGTTCGAGCTTGCACCGAGGACCGGAGCCGTACTCTGTACGGTGAGGACCGCAGGTGCGAGATCGGACCGCGCAGTAGGTTTATTCACACCTTCTCAGGCCAGGTGCTTGTCGCGGTTGATGCGCTGGCGCTCCAGCATCCAGCCCGGGTACTCGGCCGGCAGCGCACTCGCCTTGTCGAGCGTGGCCAGTTCGTCGGCTGAGAGCTTGATGGCGGTCGCCGCGATGTTGTCGTCCAGCTGATCGACGCGCTTGGCGCCGATGATCACGCTGGTCACCACGGGCTGGTGCAGCAGCCACGCCAGCGCGATCTGCGCGACCGACACCTTGCGGGCTTCGGCCAGCACGCGCATCGCGTCGATGCAGTCGTAGGCGCGTTCGCGGTTCACCGGCGGGAAGTCGAAGGTGGCGCGGCGAGTGCCCTTTTCGGTTTCGGTGTGGCGGTCGACCTTGCCGCTCAGAAGGCCGCCGGCCAGCGGGCTCCAGACCATCAGGCCGACGTTTTCGCTGCGCAGCATGGGCACCAGTTCGCGCTCCAGGTCGCGCCCGGCGATGGTGTAGTAGGCCTGCAGCGATTCGAAGCGCGCGAGCCGGTCGCGCTCGGCGATGCCCAGCGCCTTGGCGATTTGCCAGGCCGCCCAGTTCGACACGCCCACATAGCGCACGTGGCCCTGCTGCACGAGGTTGTCCAGCGCGTGCACGGTTTCCTCGATAGGCGTGAGCGGATCGAAACCGTGGATCTGGTACAGGTCGATGTGGTCGAGCTGCAGGCGCTTGAGGCTCGCCTTGACGCCGTCCATGATGTGATAACGCGAGGCGCCGCTCGCGTTCGGGCCCTTGCTGCCGGTTTCGCCGAGCACCTTGGTGGCGACCACCACGCTGTCGCGCGGGATCTTGAGGTTCTTCAGCGCCTGGCCGGTGATGACTTCCGACTGGCCTTCGGAGTACACGTCGGCGGTGTCGATGAAGTTGATGCCGGCGTCGATGGCCCGGCCGACGAGGCCTTCGGCCTCGCTCTGCTGGAGATCGCCGATATGGGTCCAGATGCCCGAGCCGCCGCCGAAGGTCATCGTGCCGAGGCAGAGTTCGGAAACCAGGAGGCCGGTGCGGCCGAATTTGCGGTACTGCATGGAATAGGTCCTTTGTGTTCGGAGTGGTGTGGAGGTGTGTGGTGTTGGGGGATGCCGGGAGATGTCGGGAGGGGCATCGGTAAAAAGTATCCGCCCGCAGCCCCCGGCGCGGCGAGCGCGTTTCTGCAAAGTCTTTGCCTATTTCTCCAGACCTCGTTCCAGACCCGTGCAGATCCATGGGCGCGGCGCTAAGCTGCAAACCACCCGATCCTCCACGGTTCCCGCCACCGTGATTCCCACCGCCATCCCCCCGCGAGAGGCCCCCTGCATGTCCGACGAAACACCCGAAATCGCTGCAGCCATTGCCCAGCCGATGCCGCTGGAGCCCGAACTCGACGACGCCAGGAAGGAACTGGTGGCGCTCATCAACCGCATCACCGGCGGGCGCGACGGCACCGTGGAAACACCGGTGGCCGGCCTGCAGGTGTACTGCATCAGCAAGCCCGACCGCCCCAAGCACGCCTTCGCGACCCCGGCGCTCGGGCTGATCGCGCAGGGCTCCAAGCGGATCATCATGGGCGACGACATCTACGTGTACGACCCGATGCACTACCTGGTGACTTCGGTTGACCTGCCGGTGTGCGGCCAGGTGCGCCTGACCAGCGACAACGCGCCCTACCTGGGCCTCCGGCTGGAGCTTGCGCTCGACGAGATCGGCGAACTCATCGGCGACGAGAAGCTGCCCGCCAAGGCCAACGCGCCCGCCTCGCGCGGCATGTACGTCAACCGCATCGCGATGCCGGTGCTGGAGCCGGTGCTGCGGTTGCTGCGGCTGGTCGAGACGCCGGAAGACGTGCCGATCATGGCGCCGCTCATCAAGCGCGAGATCATGTATCGTCTGCTGGTGAACGGCGAAGGCGCGCGGCTGCGCCAGATCGCGCTGCAGGACAGCCACACTCAGCGCATCGCCAAGGCCATCAGCGCGCTGCGCATCAACTATGCGCAGTCGCTGCGGGTGGAAGACATGGCGCGCGCGGTGCACATGAGCGTGTCGTCGTTCCACCACCACTTCAAGGCCGTGACGGCGATGAGCCCGCTGCAGTACCAGAAGCAGCTTCGCCTGCAGGAGGCGCGCCGCCAGATGCTGGTGACCGGCGTCGACGTGGCGAGCGCGGCGCACAGCGTGGGCTATGAAAGCCCGTCGCAGTTCGCGCGCGAATACGGCCGCATGTTCGGCGCGCCGCCGCTGCGCGACAAGCAGCGCTGGCTTTCCGAGGCGGGCAACGATGCGATGGGGGCGGCTTCGATGGAAGCGGCCTGAGCAGCCCGGACAAACACGCCGCATGGCTGAATCGAAGGTCGCGATCTACGGCGCCATCGGCGCCAATGTCGCGATCGCCATCACCAAGTTCGTGGTCGCGGGCATCACCGGCAGCTCGGCGATGCTGTCCGAGGGCATCCACTCGGCGGTCGACACCTTCAACGGCGTGCTGCTGCTCGTGGGCCTGAAGCTCAGCAAGCGGCCCGCGACGCCAGAGCATCCGTTCGGCCACGGCAAGGAGCTCTATTTCTGGAGCCTGATCGTGGCGGTGCTGATCTTCGGGCTGGGCGGCGGCGTGTCGTTCTACGAGGGCATCCAGCACATCCGCGCGCCCGAGCCGATGCGCGACCCGACGTGGAACTACGTCGTGCTCGCGGCCGCCTTCGTGTTCGAAGGCGCGAGCTTCCTCATTGCGCTCAAGCAGTTCCGCGCGCAGGCCAAGGGCACGCCGTTCTGGCAGGCGCTGGACCGCAGCAAGGACCCGACCACCTACACCGTGCTGGCCGAAGACTCGGCCGCGCTGGTGGGCCTGCTGGTGGCCGGGCTCGGCATCTACCTCGGCCACACGCTGGACATGCCGGTGCTCGACGGCGTGGCCTCGGTGGTCATCGGCGTGCTGCTGGCCGGCGTGGCCGTGCTGCTCATCGCACAGGCGCGGGGCCTTCTCATCGGCGAGGGCATCCGGCCCGAGACGGCACGCGCCATCCGCGAGATCGCGATGGCGCAGCCCAGCGTGGAAGACGTGGGGCATGTGCTGTCGATGTACATCGGTGCCGACGAGGCGCTGGTGATCGTCGATGTGAACTTCAAGGACGACATCTCCACGGGCGAGGCGGGCGAAGCCATTGCGGTCATCGAGCAACAGGTGCGTGCGCGTTTTCCGACGATCAAACGCATCTTCATCGAGGCGACCGAGGCACCGCAGGCCGGCGCGGCATCGGCAAAGGATGGGGGCGCCTTGTAGCACTTGCTGCAATTTCTTGCGTCGTCACGACCATGCAGGTTTCAGAATTTTTCGTTATTGTTTTGCTCGCTGCAGCACCCCGGCGCACAGGCGCCGGGTGAACCAAACAACACGGAGAGATGCATGCTTTGGGAAAAGAAACTGGCGCAGTGGAGCGCCGCCGTTCGTGACCGCGCGAACCTGCCTGCGCGCCTCACGCTGTGGGACGGTCAGTCCTACGACTTCGGCAATTTCAGCGGGCCTTCGGTCACGCTGCACGTCAAGTCGCCGGCCGCACTGTCGCTGATGCTGCAACCCACGCTCGACAACCTGGGCGAGGCCTACGTCAAGAGCAAGATCGACATCGAGGGCAAGCTCAGCGACGTGATCGACATCGCCTACGGCCTCGCGAAGACATCGATCGACAGGCAGGGCGGGGCACTGCAGAACATGGCGCGCTACTTCACGCACACCAAGTCTTCGGACAGGAAATCCGTCCAGTACCACTACGACGTTTCCAACGAGTTCTACCAGCAGTGGCTGGACCCGAACATGGTCTATTCGTGCGCCTACTTCGAGAACGGCGACGAAGACCTCGCGACCGCGCAGTTGAAAAAAATCGACCACATCCTCACCAAGATCGACCTGCGGCCGGGCCAGACGCTGCTGGACATCGGCTGCGGCTGGGGCGCGCTGGTGATCCGCGCGGCGCAGAAGTTCGGCGCGCGCTGCGTGGGCGTCACGCTCTCGCAGAACCAGTTCGACCTGGCGACCGAGCGCGTGAAGGCCGCGGGCCTGGCAGACCGCATCGAGATCCGCCTGCAGGACTACCGCGACGTGACCGGCCAGTTCGACCGCATCACGAGCGTCGGCATGTTCGAGCACGTGGGCCGCAAGAACCTGCCCGCGTACTTCAAGCGGGTGCAGGAACTGCTGGCCGACGACGGCGTGGTGATGAACCACGGCATCACCTCGTCCGACCCGGAGGGTGGCGGCGTTTCGTACGGCGGTGGCGACTTCATCGACCGCTACGTGTTCCCCAACGGCGAGCTGCCGCACATCAGCCTTGCGCTGCAGGCCATGCAGCAGGGCGGGCTCGAGGCCTTCGACATCGAGAACCTGCGCCGCCACTACGCGCAGACGCTGCGCTACTGGAGCGACAGCTACGAGGCCAACAGCGACAAGCTGCACGCGATGGTCGACGAGGAGAAGTTCCGCATCTGGCGCGTGTACCTCGCGGGCTGCGCGTATGCCTTCGAGAACGACGACGTGGCGATCTACCAGATCGTGGGCCGCAAGGCAGGGCGCTCGGCGAAGACGCTGCCGTGGTCGCGCCGCTATATCTACGACGGCACTTCGGCGCTGAACGCGGGCTGATGTTTTCGGGGCGGCCGCGTCGTCATGGCGGCAAAGCGATATCGCAAGGCCGCATCAGCGCGTGAACAAGACAGCGGAGGGCCTGTGCGAGCACGGATTCGCGCAGCCCGATAGCATCACGGGCTCGCGGCTTCACACCACCTCGGCGCTCACCGGACACCCTGTTCGGGGCAGCCTCCCCGGCCCGCGAAAAACCCCATGAGCGTCAGCACCAAAACTACAAACCGCCCCCTGGTCATCGCAGCGATCATGGCCTCCATGGCCATGGTTGCCATCGAAGCCACCATCGTCTCGACCGTCATGCCGCAGATCGCCTCCGAACTCGGCGGGTTGCATCTCTACAGCTGGGTCTTCGCCTCGTTCCTGCTCGCGCAGACCGCGATGACCGTGGTGTTCGGCAAGCTCTCCGATCTGTACGGCCGCAAGCCCATCATGTTCGTGGGCATCGCGATCTTCGTCATCGGCTCGGTGCTCGCGGGCTTCTCGTGGTCGATGCCGGCCATGATCTGCTTCCGCCTCATTCAGGGCATCGGCGCGGGCGCGATCCAGCCGGTGTCGCTCACCATCGTCGGCGATCTCTATCCGGTGCGCGAACGCGGCAAGGTGCAGGGCTACCTCGCGAGCGTGTGGGCGGTGTCGGCGGTGGTCGGGCCGATGATCGGCGCGCTCATCGTGCAGAAGCTGTCGTGGGCCTGGATCTTCTGGGTCAACGTGCCCATCGGCCTGGCCGCGGCGGCGGGCTTCTGGTTCTTCCTGCACGAGGCGCCGACGGTGCGCCGCTCGTCCATCGACATGGTGGGCGCGGTGCTGTTCACAGTCGGCATTGCGTCGCTGATGATCGCGCTGACCGAGTTCGGCGTCGGCAACTCGGGCGTCGCGCTCGCGTGGGCAGGGCTCTTCGTCGTCACGCTTGCGCTCTTCATTGCGCAGGAGCGCCGCGCGGCCGACCCGATGGTGTCGCTCAAGCTCTGGGGTGCGCGAATGATCGCGACCGTCAACGGCGCGGCGATGCTGGCCGGCATGGTGCTGATCGGCATCACGACCTTTTTACCGATGTACGTGCAGGTGGTGCTGGAGCGCTCGTCGGTCACGGCCGGCCTCACGCTCACGATGGTGATGCTGGGCTGGCCCATCGGCGCGACGCTGACCTCGCGCACCTTTCACCGCATCGGGCTGTGGCGCATGGTGGTCGTGGGTGCGGCGCTGATTCCGGTCGGCACATCGACCTTCGCATTGCTCGGTGCCGGCAGTTCGCCGGTGCTGCCCGCCATCGGCTCGTTCATCATCGGTCTGGGCATGGGGGTGATGAGCCTGAGCTCGCTGATCCTGATCCAGGAGGGCGTGGAGCTGTCGCAGCGCGGCATCGCCACGGCCTCGAACGTGTTCTCGCGCAACCTCGGCAGTGCGCTGGGCGCGGCGTTCTTCGGCGCGGTGTTCAACTTCGGGCTGACGCGCAGCGACGGCAGCATGATGTTCACCGACGACGAGCTGCGACTGCTGCTGCAGGGCGTGCACGGCTCGGTGGCGGGGGATGCAGGGATTCGGCTGGCGCTGGGCAGTTCGCTGCATCTCACGTTTCTGATGATGCTGGTGGTGAGCCTGGGGGTGGTGGCGCTCGCGTTGTGGTTGCCGAAGGAAGGGCTGGAGACGCAGGCGGTGAAGGACAACAAGGCTGTGCAGAAGTAGCGGACGTCTGCCAAGCGTCGCTTCAGGTGGCCTTGTCCACGAGTTTTTTGGGCCATCCGCAGGAAAACTGTCCTGTTTAATGGACATTTATCCACAAATGTCTAAGAATGTGGCATATGAAGGACAAAATCCGACTGCCCATCGAACTAGGCCAAGCCATCCAGCGCGCGCGAAAAGAAGGCCGCCTGAAGGCGATCGATATCGCCGCGCGCTCGGGCCGCGCGCGCAACGTTCTCTATCGACTGGAGCGAGGGGAAGACATCACGCTGGCCTCGCTGTTCGACATCCTGCGCGCCATGGATCTCACGATCGGCCTGGAGCGCCTGGGCATGCCGACGTTGGAGGAAGTCACGGAACGCTTTGGGCAGGATGACGACGATGCTTCCTGAAAAGATCAGGCAGCTCGACGTCGAGATCGCCGGCGCGCCGGCCGGCCAGTTGCTCAAGCACTCGGTGTACGAGTTCCGGTATCTCGACGGCGGGGTGGAGCAGCCCTCGGTCGCATTGCTGATGCCGCCGACCCGTCCGACCTACCAGGACGGCGACCTCTTCGCCGTGATGGACCAGAACCTGCCCGAGGGCGATCTGTACCTGCGTCTGCGGGCGATGTTCCCCAAACAGCAACTCACCCCGATGCACCTGCTCGCGGTGGTGGGCTCCAACGGCATCGGGCGCCTGGGCTTTCGGCTGGCAGGCGCAGAGGCGCTTGTGGCGCCCCGGATCATCGACCGCAAGGCCTTGCTCGCCACCCGCTACACGCCCGAGGTGTTCGACGAACTGGTGCGCGCGTACCTGAGCACGGGCGCCGGCATTGCTGGCATGCAGCCGAAGATCATGGTGCCGGACCGGGTGAGCGTTCCGGTGCCCACGATCATCGTGAAGGCGGGCGCACCTTCCTATCCGGGCCTGTCGGCCAACGAGTTCATGTGCCTGACGGCGGCCGGTCATGCCGGCATCGAGACACCTACATTCGACCTCTCGGACGACGGGCAACTGCTGCTGGTCGACCGGTTCGATATCGCGGCAGACGGTTCCCGGATCGGCTTCGAGGACATCGCGGCGCTGATGAATCTTCGGGTGCGCGACATCCAGTCCGACCGGAAGTATCACGGGAGCTACCAGCGCATCGCCGAGTTGATGCAGTACCTCCAGCTGCCCAGCGAGAACCTCGAGCGCTTCTTCGAGCAGGTGGCGTTCAGCATCATGGTGCGCAACGGCGACGGCCACCTCAAGAACTACGGGTTGCTCTACACCTCGACCGCCGATTGCCGCCTTGCGCCGATGTTCGACGTGGTGACGACCTCGCTTTACCGGTACACGCGCTACGAAGGCGGACCCGAGCTCGAGGACCGCACGCTGGCGCTCAAGCTCTTCGCCGGCAAGGGCCACACGAAGGCTTACCCGACGACCGAGGAGTTGCTGCTGTTCGGCAGCAAGGTCTGCGGGGTCGCAAAGCCGGAACTCGTTCTCGCGCGAATCGCGGAGGGGATGCAGAAGACGCTGCGCCTGGCGGCCGGTGACCCGCGGATCCCGAAGGACCTGCTGGCGAAGATGCGAGAGATCTGGACCGATGGGATGACCTACGCCAAGGCGAAGTAGATCGCCGGATACATCGAACCCCGCCAGCTAGGAATGGCAGACAAACCCATCCTTGAGCAGCGTGATCTCGAACTGCAGATTGCCCGCACGCGCGCCTCTCGCCTTGGCCAGCGTACCGTCCGAACGCCATTGGCGCAGAGCCGCGGCCAGGTAGTCGCGTGAGGCCGTATCGCCATCGGCCAGCCGGATCGCGGCATCCGATGGCAGGCGCACATCGCTGACCAACGGCTTGTAGAAGCGCCACTCTTCGTTCCGCATGAGCCGCTCCAGCACTTCGCCGTCTTCGGCGAGCGCGGCGCATTCACCGGCCATGAAGGCCGAGGCCGCATGCACCGACGACGGGTAGCTGCGCGGCTGAGCGCCGTAGCGTTGCGACACCGCGCCGGCATAGCCCGAGCCTTCGCCAACGCAGACCGAGGCGCCGCGCAGCGCGGCTTCGTCCTGCACCTTGCCGCGTCGCAGCGCGACCACGAGGCCGCGGCCGGTGTCGTAGCTGCCGGGTGCAGCGGCGATGTCTTGTGCGTTGGGTGAAGCTGGTACGCCGGCGACCAGCAGGTCCACGCGGCCTTCGCGCAGCGCCGCTTCCTGCGTGGCGGGATCGAGGCCGACCAGTTCCAGAGGGATGCCGAGCGATGCCGCCAACTGCCGCGCGAGCGTGGCGTCGAAGGCATCGGGTTCGGGCGGTGTCGGCGCCTCGGGCGGGGCAGGGCGCGGGTAGCGGCGCACGCCGATGACGAGCTTGCCGCGCTCGATGGCACGGGCGAGCACCGGTCCCTTCGGCAGGCTCGACAGCGAGGGCGTCGCAAAGGCCCAGGCGCCGCCGATGCCCGCGAGCGCCACGGCCGCGGCGAGCAGCAGGGCCGTGCCTGCCAGAACCAGCCTGCGCTCAGTCATCGAGGCTCAGCCCCTTGCGCCAGCGCAGCAGCCGCCGCTCCAGCAAGGCGAGCAGGTAGTTGAGCAGCAGCCCGAGCACAGCCAGCAGCAGGATGCCGGCGTACATCGTCGGGATCTGGAAGGTCTCTTGCGAATTGAGCGTGAGAAAGCCCAGGCCCGAATGCGCGCCGATCATCTCGGCCGCGACCAGCGCGGTGATGCTGTAGGCCCCCGCCAGCCGCACGCCCGTGAAGATCGATGGCAGCGAAGCCGGCAGCACCACCTTGAAGAAGATGAATCGCTGCGAGGCGCCCATCGACAGCGCCGAGTTGACGAGCAGGCGGTCGACCTGCTTCACGCCGCTCACGGTGCTCAGCAGCACCGGCCAGAACGAGGCCCAGAAGATGATCGCCACCTTCGAGAGTTCGCCGATGCCCAGGAACAGGATGAACACCGGGAACAGCGCGAAGGCCGAGGTCTGGCGAAAGAGCTGCAGCACCGGATCGACGATGGCTGCCAGCCGCTTCGAACTGCCGATCAGCAGGCCCAGCACCACGCCGAAGAAGCTCGCGAGCAGCAGGCCCCACAGCGAGCGCTGCAGGCTCGCGGCCAGGTGCTTCCAGAGCTGGCCGGTGTCCACGAGCTGGGCGATGCTCGCGACGACGGCGGAGGGCGGGCTCAGGTAGGCGTCGCTCACGATGCCCAGGCGCGGCAGGGCTTCCCACAGGGCCAGGAAGATCGCGATGCCGATGCCGCGTTCGGCCACGCGGGCGAAGCTGCGTGCGAACCTGAAGAAGCGGTTTGGCGGGTGGACCACTGGTGCATCGAGCACGGCGCTCATCGGGTCACCTCCGCGTTTGGTTGTTGCTCCCTCCCCCTCTGGGGGAGGGCTGGGGTGGGGGCAAGCGGCGTATCAATCCCCAGCGGCTTTTCAGAGGCCGCGTGCCCCCATCCCAGCCTTCCCCCAGAGGGGGAAGGAGCAAAACCAAGACCGAGCGCGCTCATGACACAACCCCCTCGAGCGACCGTGGCTTCAGCCCGGCCTGCACTTCGTCCTTCAGCACCTCCCACGCCCGCTGGCGCAGCGCCGCGAACTCGGTCGAGTGACGAATCTCCGCCGAGCGCGGGCGCGCGAGCGGGATGTCGATGATGTCCTTGATACGCCCGGGCCGCTGCGTCATCACCGCCACGCGGTCGGAGAGGTACACCGCTTCTTCCAGGCTGTGCGTGATGAACACGATGGTCTTGCGGTATTGCTCCCAGATGCGCAGCAGCTCGCCCTGCAGGATCTCGCGTGTCTGCGCGTCGAGCGCGGCAAAGGGCTCGTCCATCAACAGCACGTCGGGCTTGTAGGCGAGCGAGCGCGCGATGGCCACGCGCTGCTTCATGCCGCCCGAGATCTCGTGTGGGTAGCGGTCGGCAAAGCCGTGCAGGCCGACCAGCTCCAGGTATTCATGCGCGGTGCGTCGGCGCTCGGCCTTGCCGATGCCGCGGATCTCCAGCCCGACCGCGATGTTGTCGAGCACCGAGAGCCACGGAAAGAGTGCGTAGCCCTGGAACACCACGCCCTGGTTGCGGTTGATGCCCGCGAGCGGCTGGCCGTTGATGGCGATGCGCCCGCCGGTGCGCTCGGTCAGCCCCGCGAGGATGCCAAGGAAGGTCGACTTGCCACAGCCCGAGGGGCCGAGCACCGAGAGGAATTCGCCCTCGCGCACGTCGAGGTCGAAGCCTTCGAGCACCCGCACGCGCTCGCTCGCGCCGCGTGCGGCGTAGTCCATCCGCACGTCGCGGGCCGAGATCTTGAGGCTCATGGCGCTTGCAGGTTCATGACTTCGCGGCTTGCTGCGCGAAGGGATTGAACTGGTTGGTGTACACGTCCTTCACCGCCACCTTGCCCGCGGCGAGCTTGCCTTCGGACTGCAGGATGTCGATGTAGTACTGGATCGGCGGCTCGGTCACCACCAGGTCGTCGACATAGGCGTAGCGGTCGACGTTCTTCAGGTCCATGTTGATGCGCTTGGCCACGAGCTTGCGCGCTTCCTCGGTGTTGGCGTTGACCCAGTTGCCGGCCTTGGCCAGCGCCACCACCACGTCGCGCACCGCCTCGGGGTGCTGGCGGATGAACTGGCCGTGCGCGCTGTAGGGCGCCATGCCGCCGAGGCCGCCGTCCAGGTCGAAGTCGCTCCACAGGCGCACCAGCGATTCGGCGTTGTCGGCCCGGCCCGAGAAGGGCGCGTGAATGATCGCGAGGTCGGTGTTGCCGGTCACCAGCGTTTGTTCGGCCTGCTCGTCGGGAATGACGACGAAGTTGATCTTGTTCACGTCCACGTCGTGCTGGCGCAGGTACTTCTTGGTCACGAACTCGGCGCAGGCGCCGAAGCTGTTGAAGCCGATGGTCTTGCCTTCGAGGTCCTTCGGGTTGCGGATGCCGGAGTCCTTGCGAACGAAGTACTTCATGTGCGGCGCTTCCTGCAGCGTCTTGCCACCCGCGGCCACCACCTTGAGGTCCGCACCCGATGCGATGGCCGAGATCACCAGCGGCACCATGCGGCTGCCGAAGTCGATCTCGCCCGTGCCCACGAGCGGAATGATCTGCGGCGCGGCGATCTTGCCGACGTACTCGGGGCGGGTGCTGGTGCCCTCGAAGTAGCCGAGCTCGTCGGCCAGGTAGATGAGGTCGAACGACGGGTTGTTCGGGTACTTGAAGGCAACCTTGTCGCCGGTCTTCTTCACCACGGCCGGGCCGCCAGTGGCTGCGGCCTTGCTGCTGTCTTCGCGGGAGCAACCCGCGAGCGCCAGGCCGCCGATGGCAGTTAGCGATGCGAGGGTCTTGAGCGCCACGCGGCGCGAAGGAATGGAAGAGGGCGTCTCGGTGGGCATGGCAGCGCGCTCCGGCACGGGAGCGGTGGGGCTGGTTGGGAAGCGACGATCCTAGAAAGCCCTGCCCGCGTCACCAACGAAGAAAACCGCGCATGCATATGCGCAAACACGCGGGCATCATGTCGCTCCCTTCTCACTTTTCTTCCGCATCCCATGACCTACCTTGCCGCCCCTGAACGCTACGACGCCATTCCCTACCGCCGCGTCGGGCGCAGCGGGCTCGTGCTGCCCGCGATCTCGCTCGGCCTGTGGCACAACTTCGGCGACAGCACGCCCATCGAGGTACAGCGCAAGCTCCTGCGCACGGCCTTCGACCTGGGCATCAACCACTTCGACCTGGCCAACAACTACGGCCCGCCGTACGGCAGCGCCGAAACCAACTTCGGCCGGCTGCTGCGGGAAGACTTCAAGGCGTATCGCGACGAACTCATCATCTCCAGCAAGGCCGGCTGGGACATGTGGCCCGGCCCCTACGGCCAGGGCGGAGGCTCCCGCAAATACGTGCTCGCGAGCCTCGACCAGAGCCTGCAGCGCCTGGGCCTCGACTACGTCGACATCTTCTATTCGCACCGCTTCGATCCGCACACGCCGCTGGAAGAAACCGCTTCCGCGCTGGCGCAGGCCGTGCAGCAGGGCAAGGCGCTCTACATCGGAATTTCTTCTTACTCGGCCGGCAAGACGCGCGAAATCGCCGCGCTGCTGCGCGAATGGAAGGTGCCGCTGCTCATCCACCAGCCGGCCTACAACCTGTTCAACCGCTGGATCGAGAAAGACCTGCTCGATGCCACCGGCGAACTCGGCGCGGGCGTGATCGCCTTCACGCCGCTTGCGCAGGGGCTGCTCACCGACAAGTACCTCAAGGGCATTCCGGCCGATGCGCGCATCAACCGCCCCGGTGGCGGCTCGCTCAAGCAGGAGCACCTGTCGGACGACAACGTGGAACGCGCACGCGCGCTCAACGCGATCGCCAAGCGCCGCGGCCAGAGCCTCGCGCAGCTTGCGCTGACCTGGACGCTGCGCGATCCGCGCGTGAGCTCGGCGTTGATTGGCGCGAGTCGGCCCGAGCAGATCGTCGACAACGTCGCGGCCCTGCGCCATGCACCGTTGAGCGCCGAAGAGCTTGCGGAGATCGACAAGTACGCGGTGGAAGGCGGCGTGAATCTCTGGGAAAAGCCGTCGACCGACTTTGCGTGACGACGGCGGTCGCGCCGGGCCGGACCGGCTATTCCAGCGTGAACCCGATCTTCACCGTCACCTGCCAGTGCGCGACCTTGCCGTCCACCACGTGGCCGCGTGTTTCGGTGACGGTGAACCACTGGATGTTGCGCACCGTCTCGTGCGCCTTGGCGATGGCGGTCTGCACCGCGTCCTCGATGCTGATGGGGGACGAGCCGGTCAGCTCGAGGGACTTGTAGACGTGGTTCGACATGTCTCTGCTCCTTGTGAATGGGCGTAGGGGCATCGTAGTCACGGCGCGTCGCGGCAGGTGGAATTTTCTGCATCAGGTAACTCGCAATCCGTCTTTGCGAAAGCGGGACGGCTGCGCAGAATCGCCGCAGCGTTCACCGGAAGTTCCTCATGCCACAGCGCAGTCCCTATGTTTCCCCGGCGGCACAGGTCCGCCATGTCCTCGCCCTGACCACCGCAGCGTGGCGCATCGCGCCGTCTTCGCCGCACGAGGTCGCGCGGCGTGCACCGCATGGCTATGTGCCGATCCGGGCCATGCGACGGTTCCATGCGGCTGCGGCCCTGGCCTTGCTGCCGCATTCGTGGTGAGCAGCGCGCGCCCGAAGGTGAGCAGCGCGCGCCCGAACGATATGCAGATATCGATAGAGGAAATCAGCGCAAGCAGTGCGCGCGATGCCCAAGAGAATTCGCAGCAATTCTTTCAAAGGCATCTCTGCTGCACACCGTGTCCTATTCGCTGTCCCTGCTCGACAAGAGCCTGATCCCCGAGGGCGCCGATGCCGCCCAAGCGTTCCAGCACACGATCGCGCTCGCTCAAAGCGCCGAGCGCCTGGGCTATCGCCGCTACTGGCTTGCGGAGCATCACGGCAATCGCGGCTATGCCGGCTCGGCGCCCGAAGTGCTGGCTTCGCATCTGCTCGCCAAGACTTCGCGCATCCGCATCGGCACGGGCGGCGTCATGCTTCAGCACTACAGCCCGTTCAAGGTTGCGGAGACCTTCCGTGTGCTCGCATCGCTGGCGCCGGGCCGCGTGGACCTGGGCGTCGGCAAAGCGCCCGGCGGCCTGCCGCTGACCAGCAAGGCGCTGCAGTGGCTGCACGATCCGGTGAAGAAGAAAGAAGACTTCGCAGTCCGTCTTGCCGAGCTCGATGCGTTCCTGCACGACGGGGTCGCCGCCGACCATGCGCTGGCCGGCGCGGTCGCCACACCGAACCCGCCGCAGTTGCCGCAGCGCGTGCTGCTCGGCGGCACGCCCGAAAGCGCGGTGCTCGCGGCGCGCCTCGGCTGGGAGTTCGTCTATGCGGGTCACTTCAACGGCGACCCGGTGAACATCGGGCAATCCATCGAGGCCTACCGCTCGGCCACCGGCCGCGCGCCTCTGCTCGCGCTCTTCGCCTTCGCGGCCGAGACGCATGAGAAGGCCGCGGAACTCGTCGGCGCGCTGCGCAGCTTCAAGGTCCACCTGCCGAGCGGACAGAGCGTGAACCTCGGGAGCCTTGAAGCCGCGGCCGAGTTCGCGCGGCAGGCCGGCGTGACCGACTACCGCACCGAAGAGCGCCGCCCGCACGTGATCGCAGGCACCGCCAACGAGGTGCGCGATGAACTCGACGCGCTGAGCGAGCGCTACGGCATCGAAGAGTTCGTCATCGACATCCCCGTCGCCGGTTTTGCCGAGCGCGCCACTGCCGTCGAACTGCTGGCCCAGGCGCGCGAACCTGCGCTGGCCTGAACTCTTTCGCCTTTCCCTTTCCACCTCTAGAAGAACGAGTCGCGATGAGCAACATCAAGTTCGGCGTCATGCTGCAAGGTGCCGGCAGCCACATGAATTCATGGAAGCACCCGGGTGGTCCGGCCGATGCCAGCGTCAACCTCGACTTCTTCGTGCGCACCGCGAAGAAGGCCGAGGACAACGGCATCGCTTTCGCCTTCGTGGCGGACGGGCTCTACATCAACGAGAAGTCGATCCCGCATTTCCTCAACCGCTTCGAGCCGATCTCGATCCTGTCGGCGCTCGCGACCGTCACCTCGAAGATCGGCCTGGCGGGCACCGTCTCCAGCTCGTACAGCGATCCGTTCACCGTGGCGCGCCAGTTCGCCTCGCTCGACCTCATCAGCGGCGGGCGCGCGGGCTGGAACGTGGTGACCACGCCCCTCGAAGGCAGCGCCAAGAACTACAGCCGCAACCACCCCGAGCATGCGCTGCGTTACGAGATCGCAGACGAGTACCTGGCTGTGACGCAGGGACTGTGGGACAGCTGGGACGAAGACGCCTTCACGCGCAACCGCGAGACCGGCCAGTTCTTCGACCGCGAGAAGCTGCACACGTTGGACCACAAGGGCCGCTTCTTCCAGGTGGCGGGGCCGCTCAACATCCAGCGTTCGCCGCAGGGGCAGCCGGTGATCTTCCAGGCCGGTTCGTCGGATGCGGGCGTGGGCCTTGCGGGCAAGTACGCCGATGCGGTGTTCACCCATTCGCCCTCGATCGAGGAGACGCGCGCTTTCCTGAAGCAGGTGAAGGCCAGCGCGGTGGCGCAAGGCCGGCAGGCCGACGACGTGAAGATCTTTCCCGGCATCGGCCCGGTCGTCGCGGCCACCGAAGAGGAGGCCGAGGCCAAGTACCGCGCCATCCGCGAACTGCTGACCATCGAGGAAGCATTGGCCTACCTGGGCCGCTTCTTCGACCACCATGACTTCAGCCAGTACCCACTGGACGAGGCCTTCCCCGAACTGGGCGACATCGGTCGCAACAGCTTCCGCTCGACCACCGACCGTATCAAGGCCAAGGCGAAGGCCAGCGGCCAGACGCTGCGCGAGGTGGCGCTCGAAGTCGCGACGCCGCGCACGCAGTTCGTGGGCACGGGCGAGCGCATTGCGGACGAAATCATCCGCTGGGTGGACGAAGGTGCGGCCGATGGCTTCATCCTCGGCTTTCCGGTGCTGGGACAGGGGCTGGACGATTTCATCGAGTTCGTCGTGCCCGTGCTGGTGGCGCGCGGCCGCTACCAGCGCGAGCTGCCAGGGCAGACCCTGCGCGATCATCTCGGGCTGCCGCGCAAGGCGAGCCGTTATGCAGCGGCAGACGCTGCCGCCGCCACGCGAAAGGCCGCGTGATGAGCGAACAGTTCCTCTACACCACGCCCCTCGACCCGCGCGCCCAGCCACTGGTCGAAGGCCTGACCTTCGAGTACGACAGCCGCTACGGCGACGTGCTGCGCGAACCCGGCGCACCGCGCGAGATGGACCGCTATCCGCCCGAGGTATTCGCACCGCCGCACGGCAACTTCGTGCTGTTGCTGCGCGACGGCATCGCCATCGGCGGCGGCGCTTTCATGCGGCACGACGAGCGCACCGCCGAACTCAAGCGCGTGTGGACGCACACCGATCTGCGCCGGCAGGGCCTCGCGAGCAAGGTGCTGCTCGAGCTGGAGGCGCAGGTGCGGCGCCAGGGCTACGAGCGCATCTACCTCACGACAGGTTTTCGCCAACCCGAGGCCGTGGGCCTGTACCGTGGCCACGGCTACACCGCACTGTTCGAAGAAGCGGCGGACCCCGAGGTGCCGCGCAAGCTGCCGTTCGAAAAGCACCTGGTGGTGCCGCGTCACCATGGCCAGACCGCCGCGGTGCTGAGCGAGGCGGTGCAGCGATGAACACGACCACCCTCCTGGACGTCGGACCCGAGCCGCGAAGCCCGGCGCCGGTTCGTCCTGTGGCTCGGCCCGAGCCTTCGGCGCCCCAACAGGCCGCGCCCGCGAAGGGCGACTACTCGCACTTCCGCGTGGTGCCGGCGAAGTACCCGGCGCGCACGGTCGGCACGGTGTTCGCGGTGCTGCTCATCGGCATCGTGCTGCATTCGGTGCTGACCAATCCGCGCTGGGGATGGGGCGTTTTCGCCGAATGGTTCTTCGCCGAGCCGGTGCTCGCCGGGCTCGGCCGCACGCTGCTGCTGACGGCCTTGGGCGCGGTGTTCGGCTTCGTGCTCGGCACCGGGCTGGCGCTCGCGCGGGTCTCGCGCTCGCCGCTGCTGGCGCGGCTGTCGTGGGTGTTCACCTGGCTCTTTCGCTCGGTGCCGATCATCGTGCTGCTGTTGATCATCAACAACCTCGGCTACCTCTACGAGACGGTGGCGCTGGGCATTCCGGGCACCGACATCACCTTCTTCTCGTACCCGACCACGCAGCTGATCAGCCCGTTCGTCGCGGCGCTGCTGGGCCTCACGCTGAACCAGGCGGCCTTTGCCTCGGAGATCGTGCGCGGCGGCATCCTGTCGGTGGAGCAGGGGCAGCTCGAAGCGGCGGCGGCACTGGGTCTTTCGCGCAGGCGCCAGGCCTTTCGCATCGTGCTGCCGCAGGCGATGCGGACCATCTTGCCGACGGCGTTCAACGACATCATCGGCCTCGCCAAGGGCACGTCGAACCTCTACATCCTCGCGCTGCCCGAGCTGTTCTACACGATCCAGATCATCTACCGGCGCAACCTGGACGTGATTCCGCTGCTGATGGTGGCGACGGTCTGGTACCTGGTGATCCTCACGGTGCTGTCGGTCGCGCAGCACTACATCGAGCGGCATTTCTCGCGCGGTGCGCTGCGCAATCCGCCGCGCTCGCGGCTGGCCGGCGTGGCACGCGGCCTGTGGCGAGCGAAGGCGCCGGTAGCGGCGGAGCCCGTGGTTTCGGCACCGCCCGCACCGGTGCTCGTGCCGCGCTGGACCGATCCGCTCACGCTGGGCGGCGAGGTCACGATCCACGGCGTCTCGAAGAGCTTCGGTGCGCTCAAGGTGCTCGACGACGTGACGCTCACCGTGCCGCAGGGCAGCGTGACGGTGATCCTCGGCCAGTCGGGCTCGGGCAAGTCGACGCTGCTGCGTTCCATCAACCACCTGGAGCGCGTGGACGACGGCTTCATCGCCATCGATGGCGAACTCATCGGCTACCGGCGCGACGAAGACACGCTGTACGAACTGCACGAGAAAGACATCCTCAAGCGCCGTGTCGACGTCGGCATGGTGTTCCAGAACTTCAACCTGTTCCCGCACCTCACGGTGCTGGAGAACATCGTCGAAGCGCCGGTGTCGGTGCGCGGTCTCACACGGGCGGATGCCGAGGCACTGGCTTCGGAACTGCTGGTGCGCGTGGGCCTGGCCGACAAGACGCACGCCTATCCGCGCCAGCTCTCGGGCGGCCAGCAGCAGCGCGTGGCCATCGCCCGCGCGCTCGCGCTCAAGCCCAAGGTGCTGCTGTTCGACGAGCCCACCTCCGCGCTCGACCCCGAGCTGGTGGGCGAGGTGCTGGCCGTCATCAAGGAGCTTGCGCGCTCGGGCACCACACTGGTCATCGTGACGCACGAGATCGGCTTTGCCCGCGAGGTGGCCGACACCATCGTCTTCATGGAGCAGGGCCGCATTCTCGAAACCGGCACGCCCGACAAGGTGTTCAACGCGCCTTCGCATCCGCGCACGGCCGAGTTCCTGGCCAAGGTGCTCTGATTTTTTCTTCTTTTCCCCTGACCGAAGTCCTTCCCATGATCCATCGCAAGAACCTCCTTTCCGCGCTCCTGGGCGCTGCCATGCTGCTGCCGCTGGCGGCCTCGGCGCAGCGGGCTGCTGCCGCCGACGACCTGAGTCCGGAGCAGGCCAGTCGTCCGCGTTCGCAGAAGGTGGAGGAGGCCGTCAAGCTCGCCAAGGATTTCAAGTTCGTGAAGGAGGGCGTGCTGGTCGTCGGTACCACCACAGGACGGCTGCCGCTGGCGGCGTACGCCACGGACACGAAGACGCCCGTCGGCAATGCCCCCGACATCGCACAGCTCGTGGCCGACAGCCTGGGCCGCAAGCTCGAGCTGGTCTCCACCGTGTGGGCCGACTGGCCGCTGGGGCTGCAGTCGGGCAAGTTCGACGTGGTGGTGTCCAACGTGACCGTGACCGAGGAGCGCAAGGAAAAGTTCGATTTCTCCACCTACCGCAATGACCAGTTGGGCATCTACGTGAAGTCCGACAGCAAGCTCGGCGCGATCAAGGAGCCGAAAGACATCGCAGGGCTCAAGCTCATCGTGTCGGCCAGCACGAACCAGGAGCAGATCCTGCTGCGCTGGAACAAGCAGAACATCGCTGCCGGGCTGAAGCCGGTGGAAATCCAGTACTACGACGACGATGTGGTGCAGCGCCTCGCGCTCCAGTCGGGCCGCGCCGATGCCTATGTCGGTCCCAACGCCCTGGCTGCCTACGAGGCACGCGACGGCAAGACGCGGCTTGCAGGCCTCGTCTCCGGCGGTTGGCCGCTGAATGCCGAGATCGCAGTCACCTCTCGCAAGGGCTCGGGCATTGCCGAAGCCATCACGGTAGCGCTGAATGCGCAGATCAAGAACGGCAACTACGCGAAAGCCTTGTCGCGCTGGAACCTGAGCTCCGAGGCGATCGAGGTGGCGCGCACCAACCCGCCCGGCCTGCCGAAGAACTGAGGCGAGGGGAATGTCTTTCAGAAGCAAAGCCGGCGTACTGATCGCCTTCGGTTTGATCGCCATAACGACGGCACATGCCGCCGACAAATTCGACTTCAGTCCCGAGCAGAAGGGCCGCCTGCACACGGGCAAGGACGCCGATGCGGTCAATGCCATCCAACCGGGCTTCAAGTTCGTGAAGGAGGGCGTGCTGACCATCGCGATCGCGCCGTTCGCGCCGCCCATCTCCACCTACGCCACCGATGCGAAAACCGTCGTCGGCTTCGACCCCGACTTCGCGCACCTCATTGCCGAGTCGCTGGGCCTGAAGCTCGAGCTGCAGCCCGTCGCCTGGCCCGACTGGCCGCTGGGCCTGGCCTCGGGCAAGTACGACGCGGTGATCTCCAACGTGGGCGTGACCGAGCAGCGCAAGGAGAAGTTCGACTTCTCGACCTACCGGCTCGGCCTGCACGGCTTCTATGTGCGCACCGACAGCGCCATCAAGTCCATCAAGGAGCCGAAGGACGTGGCGGGCCTGAAGCTCACGACAGGCGCCGGCACGAATCAGGAACGCATCCTGCTCGAATGGGACCGCCAGAACGTGGCCGCGGGCCTGAAGCCGATCGCGATCCAGTACTACGACGACGATGTGACGCGCTGGCTGGCGGTGACGACCAAGCGCGTCGACGCCAACTTCAATCCCAACGCGCCGCAGGCCTACGAGGCGGCGAAGAACGGGCAGCTCCGGCTGGTCGGCACGGTGAATGCGGGCTGGCCGCTGAAGTCCGACGTGGCGGTTGCCACGCGCAAGGGCAGCGGCCTTGCGACGGCGCTGAGCACTGCAGCCAACAACTTGATCCGCAACGGGACCTACGGCAAGGCACTCGCGCGCTGGAGCCTCACGGAAGAGGCGCTGCCGAAGTCCGAGATCAATCCACCCGGTTTGCCCAAGTTCTGAAAAGGAGGGCGGCACCGTGGCCATCCATCACATCGGTTTTCTGACACCCGGCAACTACGCCGAGGCGAATCCGCTGGCCGGCCTCGAAGCGGCGCTGGCGCTGTTCGAATTTGGCGAGCGGCGCGGCTTCGACAGCGCCTGGGTGCGGCAGCGACACCTGGAGCGCGGCGTGTCGTCGGCCACGACGATCCTCGCGGCCGCGACGCAGCGCACGCGCCGCATCGAGCTGGGTGCCGCGGTGATCCAGATGGGCTATGAGAACCCGTTCCGCCTTGCCGAAGACCTCGCCACCGTCGACGTGCTCTCGCGCGGCCGGCTGCAGGTGGGCCTGAGCGCGGGCGTGCCGCCGCACGGCGCGTTGCTGGGCAGCCGCTTCTACGACGCGGCACCGAACACCATCGACTTCACGCACAAGCGCGTGGCGCGCCTCCGGGCCAACCTCGAAGACGTGCTGCTCGGCGACGAGGACACCTTTGTCGAGTCGGCCGGCGGGCGCGTGCGTCCGCGCGTGCAGCCCTATGCACCGGGGCTGATCGACCGGCTCTGGTACGGCGGCGGTTCATTGCGCTCGGCCGAATGGGCAGGGCGCAACGGCTTCAACCTGCTCTTGGGCAACGTGCTTTCGGGCGAGCACACGGATGACTTTCTGCAGGCGCAGTCGGCTCTCATCGAGCGCTACCGCGCAAGCGAGGCCGGGCCGCGCGCGGGCAGGGTGGCGCTGGGCCGCGTGATCGTGCCGCTCGATGGCGCCGATGCGGCCACGCGAAGGCGATACCGCGAGTTCGCAGCGAGCCGCATCGAACGCACGCTGACGCCGCAGGGCGAGCGGCGCACGCTCTTCGCGACGGACCTCGTGGGCACGGCCGACGAAATTCTGGAGCGGCTGCGCAAGGACCCGGTGCTGCCGCAGGTGAGCGAATTGCGCGTGGAGCTGCCCTACAACTTCGCGAGCGAAGAGTACGAACAGATCCTGGACGACCTCGCGCGCCGCATCGCGCCAGAGCTGGGATGGCATGCAACGGCCGAGCCTGTGCGCGAGCCGGCGCTGCGGGTCGCTTGATGCCGTTGCCCCTTTTTCTGCTGGGTGCATTTGCTGAATTGGTTATGGACTTATCGCAAACGCTTCGTTGGTGATCGGCGCGCGCTTGCCTAGAGTCCAGTCTCGTTTTTCATGTTCATTCACAAGGAGTCCCGCATGTCGATTCTCAGCAGATGGTGGCGAGCCGCGTCCTTCGCCACGCTGGCCTTCCTGGCCACTTCGCCGGTCGCATTCGCACAGGCATCGGCCGACGGCAGCGGCCCGCTCGTCTCGACTGAGTGGCTCGAGAAGAACCTCAAGAACCCGAAGCTGCGCGTGATCGAGGTCAGCGTGAACCCCGGCCTCTACGAGCGTGGCCACATTCCCGGTGCCGTCAACTTCTCGTGGCACAACGACCTGAACGACCGCGTGCGGCGCGACATCGTGAGCCAGGCCGATTTCGAGAAACTGCTGTCCACGGCAGGCGTGGACAAGGACACCACCATCGTCCTGTACGGCGACAACAACAACTGGTTCGCCGCATGGGGCGCCTGGGTGTTCGACCAGTACGGCCTGTCGAACGTGAAGCTGCTCGACGGCGGCCGCAAGAAATGGGAGGCCGAGAACCGTGGCTTGGACAACCGCGCGCCCGAATACGCCGCCACCCGCTTCAAGGTGACGCAGCCCAACCCGCAGATTCGCGCGCGGCTGGCCGACGTGCTGGCCGTGGCCGAGGGCAAGAGCGACACGAAGCTGGTCGACATCCGCTCGGCCGACGAGTACAGCGGCAAGATCTTTGCCCCCGCCGGCGCTGCCGAGCTGGCAGTGCGCGCGGGCCACATCCCCGGCGCGGCCAACGTGCCTTGGGGCCGTGCGGTGAATGAAGACGGCACCTTCAAGTCGGTCGCCGAGCTGAAGGCGCTCTATGCGGGCGTGGGCATCGACGGCAGCAAGCCGGCCATCACCTACTGCCGCATCGGCGAGCGTTCGAGCCACACCTGGTTCGCGCTCAACAAGATTCTTGGCTACAAGAACGTGCGCAACTACGACGGCTCGTGGACCGAATACGGCAACGCCGTCGGCGTGCCGGTCAACAACCCGAGCGGCACGGTCTGGGCTTCCAAGTGAGGGATCTGGAGGTGGTTTGAAGGATGAGTTCGAGGTGAGTCGGAGTCGGGTTGTCTTCACCGCCAACTTGACGGACGACTTTTGAGCGAGCCCACGGGCTCGCTTTTTTTATGGATGTGCCGGAGAGGACATGACTACTTCATCGCTTTCACTTTCCCGCACCGGTCTCGTGGCAGCCACCGCGACGGTGTTGCTGATCGCCGCCGGCGTGCACCTGCTCGGCGAACGCAGCGGCGGCCGGGCGCTCGCATTCGCACTCGGGCTGGGCGCCGTGCTCGGCGTGGTGCTGCAGCGCTCGCGCTTTTGCTTCTATTGCCATGCGCGCGACTATTTCGAGGGCGGCGATGCACGCGGGCTGCTTGCCATCGTGGCCGCGCTCGCGGTCGGCACGGTGGGCATGCATGTCGTCATGACGGGCTGGCTGCCCGTGCCGCAACCGGGCCGGCTGCCGCCCGATGCGCACATCGGCCCGGTCAGCTGGGCCTTGGTGCTCGCGGGGCTGGCCTTCGGCGCGGGCATGGTGGTTTCGGGCTCGTGCATCAGCGCGCACTGGTACCGGTTGGGCGAAGGCTCGCCGACCGCGCCGTTCGCGCTGCTGGGGGCTGCAGGTGGGTTCCTGCTGGGCTTCAACAGTTGGAACTGGCTCTACAGCGCCACCATCGCCACCGCGCCGGTGGTGTGGTTGCCGCATTACCTGGGCTATGCGGGGTCGGCGGTGCTGCAGCTCGTGGTGCTCGGCGTGTTGAGCGCCGTCCTGTGGCGACGGTTGCCCACGGCCGAAGCGCCGGCAACGACGCCCCGCAGCTTTGGCGCGGCGCTGCGCGGTCTGCTGCAAGGACGCTGGGCCTATGGATGGGGCGGCATCGCGGTCGGCGCAATCGCGGTGATCGTGGTGCTGCGGCTGCGCCCGCTGGGCGTGACGGCCGCACTGGGCAGCGCCGCACGCGATCTCGGGAACGCGCAGGGCCTGTTGCCGCAGCGGCTCGATGGGCTCGATGGTTTTGGCGGTTGCGTCACCGCCGTGGTCGAGAGCCTCTGGCAGACGCCCAACGCGTTGCTGGTCGGCGGCATCGTGGCGGGTGCATTGGCTGCGGCGCTCGCAAGCGGGCAGTTCAAGCCCGCGTGGCCGAAGGCGGGCCAGATCGCTCGCGGCCTGGGCGGCGGCGTGCTGCTCGGCTGGGGCGCGATGACCGGGCTGGGCTGCACGGTCGGAAACCTGCTCTCCGGCACCATGGCCGGCGCGTTGTCGGGCTGGGTGTTCGGTGCGAGCGTGTTGTTTGCGGTGTGGGCGGGATTGCGGGTGCTCAATCGCGGTCGATAAAAACACCCGCGCACAGCGCGATGCCGACGACGTAGAGCAGCCAGGTCCACGGGACCGCGTAGGGATAGAACATCAGCGCCACGCCGAGCCACTTGCTGCGCCGGCGGCCGGAACGCTTGCCGTACCGGTAGGCCGCGATGCCGGCGAGGCCGAACAGCACGGCGCCAAGGATGTAGGCCGGGCTCGGCAGGGTGATGCCGAGCGACTGCAAAGCTTGCAAGTTGTCCATGGCGGGTGGGGATGTGAGGGGGCGTGTGCTTTGACTACCGGGTGGGCTGCAATTGTTCCCTGAGTATTCGCCGGATTTCCAGGATGGCCAGCGGATTCTCCTGCACGCTGTGCGCTGACGGTATGACAAGCTCCGACGCGGCGCCCTCGAGGTGCGCGCTCTCGTAGGGCACGATGCCGTCGCTGGCCAGCGCCAGCGCGACGCCCGGCGTGTCGTTGCCGATGATCGAGTGGAAGCGCACGCGCGGGTTCATCGGCAGGCCCGAGGACATCTGCACGAAGGCGTCGCGGTCGCTCAGGTTGTCGATGCTGTTGGGAATGCGCAGCGGCCCGATGTCCTGCTTGCCGGGCGCGATGCGCATCAGCTCGCGGGAGATGTCGTTCAACTGCCCCAGCATCGCCACCGGCAGCGTGATGAGGTTGGCCACCCAGCGTGCGATGCGGTTGTTGGCGAATGGCGTGCCGCGGTGCGGCGAGGCGATGAAGATCGCATCGCTCACCTGCGGCAGCGGCTCGAAGCGCAGGTAGGGCGCAAGCCGCTGCTCGACGCGCTGCTGCTGCGCGCCCTGCATGGGGTAGCTGGAGAGGATCGAGTCCCACAGCTTGTCGCCCGACGAGGACACCAGAAGGCGCGAGAGCACGCCGCCCATGCTGTGCCCGATCAGCGTGATGTTGCGCGAGGCCTCGGCTTTGCCCGTCGGGTCGAAATGCGCGAGCGTCTCGGTGATGGCCTGCCGGATCGCGAAGTTGTTGATCGCCAGCGGCGCGTTCGTCGGGTAGTAGACCTGCCAGATCTGGTAGCTGCGGCGCAGTGTTTCATCGCCCAGCACCTCGTTGGCCACGTTGATCCACGCCTCGGGGCTGCTCGCGAGGCCATGCAGCATGATGACCGTGCGCCGGTTCGGGTCGTAGGGCTGCATCAGGTAGATGCGCGGCCGGGTGAGGCCGTCGGCGCTGCCGAACAGGCTGCGCAGCGCCTGCCGTGCGAAGTCTGAGCGGGCGAGCCAGAGGCCGTAGCCCGAGGTGAAGTTGGCCGCGAGCGGAATGTCCTGCTCCGCGAGCCGGGTGGTCGAGGTGCGGTAGGGGTCGAACACCACGATGCGTGCGGTGTGCGTGGCGAGCACCTGCCGCAGGTCCGTGCCTTCGAAGCGCAGGAGCGCGGTGAGGCCGGGGAAGGGCATTTCGCTGTAGGGCGGCGTGTCGTCTTCGGCCTTGTTGTCCAGGGGGCGGGGCGAGGGCGCCGGCTGGTTGGTCTCCACCACCAGCTCGGCGCCGAAGCCGTCGCGCCGGTAGGTGTTGCGCAGGCCCGAGAAGGTGAGCGAGGCGGCGGGAATCAGCGCCTGCGGTACCGGGTCGTCGGGGCGCAGCTCGAGCGCGGACAGGTCGGTGTCGATGCGCCAGGCGCCCACCTGCGGCACGCGCACCAGCGCGTCGTCGCCCATGCGGCCGCTCTGGCGGTAGCGGCTGAAGAGGCCGGTGATCGCCTGCTGCACCGCGTAGTTGTAGTAGTCGCGCACCTGCGTCTGGCGGTCTTCGAAGGCCCGGTCGCGCGGCTTGCGCGCGGTGAAGAACAGGTAGGCGTAGGCATGGCGCGCGGTCTCCAGGTACGCCTCGATGGTTTCGGGCGCGGCAGGCCCGGCGGCGGCACCGCTGGCCTTGCCGGCCGCGAGCGCCACCTGCAGCCAGACTTCCGAGAGGGCGGAGAGCCGTTGTTCGTCGCTGAGGCCGGTGGAGTCGGCCAGCGCCTGGCGGCAGGCCTGTCCGTTCGCGGTGCACTGGTCGGCGTCCGAGCCGATCACGCGCAGCACCTCTTCTGCCGAAGTGCTGAGCTTGCCGGTGATGAGCACATCGCCGCGGCGTTGCGCAAGGTATTCGGAGGGCGAGATCGAGCCGACGGTGACGCCTGCGCAGCCGCCCAGCAGCAGTGCTGCGCACAACAGCAGTGAAGAAAAACGTGGGCGCATCACGGCTTGCTCCCCGTCTCGGCGCCCGGCAAGCCGCGCCGGATGGCTTGCGAGAAGCCGTCCGCGCCAGGGTTCTTGTCGAAGGCGATCGCGCGTTCAGTGATGCGCCCGGCCGCGCGCAGCTGCGCCATGTCGTGGCCCGGCGCGAGGCCGCCCACGTCGTAGAGGTAGTCGGGCAGGTAGCCGGAGGCCAGCAGTCGCCAGTCCATCGGAAGCCCCGGCACGACGTGCCTGGCGAGCGCGTAGACGATGGTCGTGCAGTTGGCCGTGAGCGTGTTGTAGAAGCTCGGCGCGCGCACCAGCGCTGCGCCTTCGCCGAGGTAGCCGAGGAACAGCGAGCGCATCTCGGCCTCGGGCAGCCGCACGCGGTACATGTAGACGTCTTCGCCGCGCACGTTGGTGCGCACGCGCAGGATGTCGTGCTCGTCGGCCGCGACGAGGCTCATTTCGAACTGCCTGAAGAAACCGCTGACGGACGAGAAGCTCTCGCCGCGTTCCTTGCGGATCTCGATGGAGAAGGTGACGAACTGGCCGTCGTCGAAGCCGAAGGACACGAGCGTGTGGGCGATGGCCGGACCGGTCCAGTAGGAGAGCGACACGTCGACCGAGCGAAGCCGGTCGAGGTCGTAGCGGCGGGTTTCCCAGCGCGGCGTGTAGTCGGTGTCGGTGCGCCAGTCGAAGTTGCGGACGTTCTCCATGGTGACCACGTTCCCCTCGACGCGCGCGACGAGCTGCCGTGCCACGTCGTCGGCCCACACGCGATTCTGCGAGGGCTGGATGGTGCCCCACCACGCGAGCACCATGGCAAACCCCACGGCATACGAGAGCAGGGCGCGTGCGGCCTTGCCGCGCCACAGCAGCGCGATCGCCGCGAGGCCGAAACCGGCCCAGAGCACACCGGCGGCGATCTTGAGGGCGGGCGTTGCCGGCAACTGGTACCACAGGGCCGCACAGGCCCATGCGGCCGTGAGCAACACGGCGAGCGAGGCCACGAGTCGGCCGGAGAAACGCAGGAGGGTTCGGATCATGGAAGGAGAGGGGAAACCGGAGGCTTGCAACGAATTCATTACGCAAGAGGCGCAATGCAACGCCGAAGCTTACGACGTGGCGACGGCTTGGTCTCCACCGGTAACGGGTAAGCGCGCTGTCAGAAAGCGCACACAGAGTGAACCGGCGCGCCGCCCCCGGTGTGCCACCCGTCCGCAGGCGAATGTGCGGAACAAGAAGACCAACAGGAGACCTCCCTCATGAAGATGCGCAAACACGCGCCGGCGCTCGCCGTTGCCGCGGCCGTTTCGGTATTGATCGCCGGATGCGGCACCGGCAGCAGCAGCGGCCTCGTGGCCCGTACCGATTCCACGGGCGTCACGAAGCCCGCCGTGCCGATCACGAGCCTGAACAAGCTGCAAGGCTCGACCAAGGACGTGTCGGTGGAATTCCACGAAGGCACCAACATGGCGGCCGCGCCGTCGCCCGACGGCAAGCGCATCGCGTTCACCGCGATGGGCGCGCTCTGGATGCTCCCGCTGCGCGGCGGCATCGCCACGCGCATCACGAGCTGGGACATGGAGCCGACCGCACCGGTGTGGTCGCCCGATGGCCGCCTTGTCGCATTCCAGAACTACGACGTCGAAGGCAACTACCACCTCTGGGTCGTGCAGCCCGATGGGGCGGGCCTCAGGCGCGTCACCACCGGCCCCTACGACGACCGCGAGCCCACGTGGGCACCGGACGGCAAGGGTCTGGTCTTCGCATCGGACCGCGGCAACGATGGCCAGTACAAGATCTGGCGCGTGTCGCTCGACGATGCGAGCTACACGCCGCTGACCTCGGGCGCCGGTGCGGAAAGCAACCCGGCCGTCTCGCCCGACGGCAAGCAGCTTGCCTTCGTGGACGCGGCGCGCGTCTTCACCCGGCCCATCGGCGGCACCGAGGCGCCGAAGCTGGTCGGCCCCGGCACCATGCCCGCCTGGGCGCCCGACGGCTCGGGCCTCGTGTTCCAGACCGACCGCAAGACCCTGAGCGTGCGCGGCAAGGACGTGGCGCAGAACGAGGACTTCTTTCCGTTTCCGGTGCGCCACCTCGCGGACGGCCGCTTCCTGTACACGGCGGACGGCCAAATCAAGATCCGCAATGCCGCAGGCGAGGCGCCCGCCAACGTGCCGTTCAGCGCGACGCTGACGGTGCGCCGGCCCGCCATCGACAAGCAGAAGGACCGCGGCTTCAACGCCATGGGGCCGCAGCCGGTGCGCGGCATCAGCGGGCCGGTGATCTCGCCCGACGGACAGAGCGTGGCCTTCGTGGCGCTGAACGACGTGTGGGTGATGAAGATCGGCCAGGCTCCCGTGCGCCTGACCAACGACAAGGCGCGCGATGGCAGCCCGCAGTTCACGCCCGATGGGCGGGCCGTGTACTTCTCGACCGAGAAGGGCAACGGCGGCGCACTGGCCATCGACCAGGTCGAGATCGGCTCGAAGCGGCGCACGCGGCTCGCGGCGATCCAGGCCAAGTCGATGGTCACGCCGAAGATGTCGCCCACGGGAGACCGCATCGCCTACACCACCGGCTCGGGCCAGCTGGAGGTGTGGGACATCGCATCGCGCACGCCGCAGGTGGTGATCGCGCAGGTGAGCTCGCAGGTCAGCACGCCCTCGTGGCTGCCGGACGGCAGGAAGGTGGTGCTGGTGGACAACGAGCGCATGAACAACCGTTTTCGCGAGGGCTACAACAAGCTGCGGGTGATCGACATCGCGGGCAAGACCGGCGCCTTCTATCCCGTCGCGGAAGTGCCGCGGCAGATATCGGACCGGGAAGAGGGCGCCGCGGCCGTCTCGCCGGACGGCACCAAGGTCGCCTTCATCATGGATTCGGTGCTGCACGTGATGCCGCTCAAGGCCGACGGCGCGCCCGCCGGCCCTGCGGTGGCGATCACGAAGGAGGCGGCCGACCTGCCTTCGTGGGCAGGCGACTCGCGCACCATCCTCTACAAGGCGACCGACAAGCTGAAGACCGTCGCCGCCGATGGCTCCGGCGCGACGGAGGTGCCGCTGAACCTCTCGTGGACGCAGGCCGTGGCCACCGGGACCACTGTGATTCGCGCAGGCCGCCTGTGGGACGGCAACAGCGAAACCTTGCGCACCGACATGGACATCGTGATCAGCGGCAACCGCATCACCGCGATCCGGCCGCACGAGGCGTCGGCCGCCCGGCGCGCGACCCGGTACATCGATGCGTCGGCGCTCACGGTGATGCCCGGGCTCTGGGACCCGCACTTCCACCCGCTCACGCTGTACCAGGGCGGGCAGTACGGGCAGGTGGCCGCATCGATGCTGGCCTATGGCATCACCTCGACGCAGTCGGTCGCGGGGCCGCTGCACCAGAGCATCGAGATGCGCGAGGCGCTGGATGCGGGCAACCTCGTGGGCCCGCGCCTCTTCGTCTCACCGCCGCTGTGGGAGGGCAACCGGCTCTTCTACAGCTTTGCGCGCACCTTGCGCACGCCCGAGGTGGCCGACCTGGAGATCGCGAAGGCCAAGGCCATGGGGGTCGACTACCTGAAGTCGTATGTGCGCGCGCCGATCCCGATCATGGCGAAGATCGCGCAGGCTGGGCTCGACATGGGAGTGCCCACCGGCACGCACATGCTCGCACCGGGCGCTGCGGCCGGCATCGGCGGCACCACGCACCTGTCGGCGACGCAGCGCATGGGCTACGGCTGGTCGAAGTCGGTCGGCGGCTTCACCTACCAGGACGCCTACGACCTGCACGCGAAGGCGGATTTCCGCCTGGTCGACACGCTGTTCTCCTCGCTCGCGCTGGTGGGGGATGACCCGCTGATGACCAGCGACGACCGCTTCAAGCTGCTGATTCCGCCGAACTTCCTCGCGGGCCTGCGCGACACCAAGACGCCAACCCCCGCCGTGCTGCAGCTTGCCCGCAAGGACGCCGAGCAATCGGCCAAGGTGCAGCGCGCGGGCGGCCTGCTGGCCATCGGCACCGACACGCCGCTGGTCGCGCCGGGCATCGCGCTGCAGACCAACCTGCGCGCGGCGGGCATGGTCACGTCGAACCACCAGGCGCTGCAGGACGTGACCATCAACGCCGCACGGATGAGCCGCGTCGAGCGGGACCTGGGCACGGTGGAGGTCGGCAAGCTGGCCGACCTGGTGATGGTGCGCGGCAATCCGCTGCAGGACCTGAAGGCCGCGGCCGCCGTCGAGTACGTGGTGAAGAACGGCGTGAGCATGTCGCTCGGCGAGATCCTTGCGCCGTTCCGCACGCCGGCCGCCTTGAACGAGCGCAGGAAGGCGGTGGTCGCGTACGAGAAGCTGTGTCGCGCCGATCCGCACAACTGCGCGGACATGAACCACGCCGATTGAGCGCGACGGTGCGCTGGTGACCTACAGCTGGTAGGTCACCAGCTTGAAGTCCGGGTCCTCGGGGAACGACTTCACGGTGAAGCCCAGCCGCCGCACCAGCTTCAGCATGTCGGGGTTGTTGGCGAGCACGAGCCCGTCGACTTCCGCCAGGCCCTTGTCGCGCGCCACGTCGATGATGCTTTCCAGCAGCCGCGAGCCGATGCCCTTGCCGCTGAACTCGTCGGCCACCACCAGAGAGAACTCGCAGCTGGTCTGGTCGGGGTTGGTGACATAGCGCGACACACCCACGATGCGCTCGCTGTCGAGGATGGTGCCGTCGGGCGCGTTGCTGCGCTCCATCACCACGGCCACCAGTGCCATCTCGCGGTCGTAGTCGATCAGCGTGAAGCGCGAGAGCATCGAGGGCGGCAGTTCGTGGAAGCGCGAGACAAAACGGAACCACCGGCTCTCGGGCGAGAGGCCCTGCACCAGCGCCTGCAGCATCTGCGCGTCGTTCGGATGCACCGGGCGCACGGTGTAGATGTCGCCCCCGGTGCCGGGCAGCGGCCACTCGCGCCGGTAGCGCGCGGGGTACGGCATGATGGCCAGGTGCTGGTAGCCGCTGCCCACGTGGCCTGCCACCGCCTGCGGGCTGCTGTCGACCACGATGCGCGCATCGACCGACACCGCGCCATGCTCGTCCACGATGATGGGGTTGATGTCCATCTCGCGCAGCTCGGGCAGCTCGCACACCATCTCCGACACGCGCAGCAGCACGTCTTCGAGCGCTTCCATGTTCACCGGATTCGCGCCGCGCCATTCGCCCAGCGTCTCGGCCACGCGCGAGCGCTCGATGAGGCGGTGCGCGAGGAACTGGTTGAGCGGCGGCAGCTCCATCGCGCGGTCGTTCATGAGCTCGATCATGGTGCCGCCCGCGCCGAAGACGATGACCGGGCCGAAGGGCTCGTCGGTCACGAGGCCGACGTAGATCTCGCGGCCGCGCCGCGCCTTCACCATCTTCTGCACGGTCACACCGTTGATGCGCGCCTCGGGCGCGAGGCGGGCGACGCGCTCCATCATCTCGACGTAGGTGTCGCGCGCGCTGGTGCCGTTGAGCACATTGAGCGCCACGCCCTCGACGTCGGACTTGTGGCTGATGTCGGGCGAATCGATCTTCAGCGCCACCGGAAAACCCAGTTGCGTCGCGATCATCATGGCCTCGTTGGCGCTGCGCGCGAGCAGCGTGCGGGTGATCGGGATGTGGAAGCACGACAGCAGCGACTTCGACTCCATCTCCGTCAGCACCTTGCGCCGCTCGGCCAGCACGCTCTCGATGAGGAGGCGCGCGCCTTCGATGTCGGGCTTGTCCAGCGCCGAGAGCGGCGGCGGCGTCTGCTGCAGCAACTGCTGGTTCTGATAGAAGGCCGCGATGTTGCCGAAGGCACCGACGGCCGCCTCGGGCGTGCGGAAGCTCGGGATGGTGGCCTCGGCCAGCACCGCGCGCGCATTGCCGACGGAAGAATCGCCCATCCAGCAGGCGAGCAGCGGCTTGTTCATGGGGCGCGGAATGTCGGCCAGGGCACGGGCCGTGGCGGCCGCATCGACGCCGGCCTTGGGGGAAAAGATGGCGAGCACGCCATCGATCTGGCTGTCGGCCGAGGCGGTGTCGATGGCGGCGCGGTAGTGCGCGGGGGTGGCGTCTTCGGAAAGGTCGATCAGGTCCGTGAGCGTGGCGAGCGGCGGCAGCGTGGGGTGCAGCAGCTTCTGCGCGGGCGTGGAGAGTTTGCCCAGGTCCAGGCCGATCTCGTTGATCCAGTCGGCCGCCAGCACGCCGGGACCGCCACCGTTGGTGACCACGGCGAGTCGCTTGCCCACGGGCCGATAGCGCGAGGCCAGGCACTTGGCTGCCGAGAACAGCTCGACGAAGGAGCGCACCCGCACGGCGCCCGCGCGGCGCAGTGCGGCGTCGAACACATCGTCGCTGCCCACGATGGCCGCGCTGTGCGTCTGCGCCGCCGCATTGCCGGCAGGCTTGCGGCCGGCCTTGAGCACCACCACCGGCTTGGCATGCGAGGCCGAACGCAGCGCACTCATGAAGCGGCGCGCGTCCGAGATGCCTTCGAGGTACACGATGATGCTGTGCGTGGCCTGGTCGTTGGCGAGGAAGTCGAGCACCTGGGGAATGTCCACCGAGGTGTGCGGGCCAAGCGACACCACGCTCGAAAAGCCGACGCCGTTCTGCCGCGCCCAGTCGAGCATCGAGGCAGTGAGCGCGCCCGATTGCGACACCAGCGCGAGCGGCCCGGCCTTGGCCAGCGGCCCCGCGACGCTGGCGTTCAGGTGCAGCAGCGGGCGCTGGAAGCCCAGCGAGTTGGGACCGAGCAGATGCACGCCTTCGCGGCGCGCGATCTTGCGCCACTGGGCTGCCTGCTCCGATGCGATGCCGTTGGAGATGACCACCGCGGCCTTGCAGCCGATGCGTCCGGCGATCTCCAGGGCGGCCGCCACGTCCTGCGGCGCGAGCGCGATGAGGGCGAGGTCGGCATGGGTCTGAGAGAGTTCTTCAAGCGTGCCCTTGGTGCGCACATCGAGAAAGCGCAGCGTGCCGTCGAAGCGGTCGGCGCGAAAGGCTTCGCGCAGCACGCGGCCCGATGCGGTCTGGCCGCCCGGGTCACTGGCGTTGCCGACGAAGGCCACGGCGGAGGCGGGGGCGAAGAGCGGGGTCAGGAAGTGCTTGTCCATGGCTTAGTGTGCCCCGATCCCCCGGGTCTGTGCGAGCTCCTGTACACTCCGCGCTCCATGTCGTGCCTCCCACTCCACACCGCATCCGCCGCCGCCCGCATGGGCCGGATGATGCCGCCTGCACTCCCGCAGGCAATGGGCGCACGAATGATTACCTCCATTACCACCGCGGCCACCTGAGCACGCGCAGGTGGCCGTTCCGGCAGCCACCTGGTGAATCGCTCTTCTCCCCGAACGAATGAAACCCAGCTCTGGCAGCTGGGTTTTTTGTTTGTTTGTTCGTTCGGAGAAGTCCCATGTACCGCGATCCAGTCCAATCCCTTCAGCCTCTTCACGGTGTTCCCGTGGCCATGCGCCCGCTGCGCGTGGGCATGATCGGCATCGGCACTGTGGGCTCGGGCACCTTTCGCGTATTGGCCCGCAACCAGGCCGAGATTGCCGGCCGGGCAGGGCGGGGGATCGAGGTGGTGATGGTGGCCGCGCGCAACCTGCAGCGGGCGGCCGGCATCGTGGGCGATGGCGTCGTGCTGACCGATGACCCGATGCACGTCGCCACGCACCCCGACGTCGACGTGCTGGTCGAAGTGGCCGGCGGCACCGGCCCGGCACGCGACTGGGTGCTGGCGGCCATTGCGCATGGCAAGCACGTGGTCACGGCCAACAAGGCGCTTCTGGCGGAGCACGGCGGCGAGATCTTCGCAGCCGCCCGGCAGCATGGCGTGGCGGTGGCCTACGAAGGCGCGGTGGCGGTCAGCATCCCCATCGTCAAGGCGCTGCGCGAAGGGCTCACCGCGAACCGCATCGAATGGGTGGCGGGCATCATCAACGGCACCACCAACTTCATCCTGAGCAAGATGCGCGACGAGGGCCTGGACTTCGCCGCCGCGCTCGCCCAGGCGCAGGCACTGGGCTACGCCGAGGCCGACCCAGCCTTCGACATCGAGGGCATCGACGCCGCGCACAAGCTGACGCTGCTCGCCGCCAATGCGTTCGGCTCGCCGGTGCGCTTTGCCGATGTGCAGGTGGAAGGCATCACCTCGCTGCAGGGCGTGGACGTGGCCTGCGCGGAACAGCTGGGCTACCGCATCAAGCTGCTGGGCGTCGCGTGCCGGCGGGAAGAGGGCGTCGAACTGCGCGTGCAGCCCGCGCTCGTGCCCGCTGCGCACCTGATGGCGCATGTGAACGGCGCGATGAACGCGGTCATGGTCAAGGGCGATGCATCGGGCGTGACGATGTACTACGGCGCAGGGGCCGGCTCGGAGCAGACCGCGTCGGCCGTGATCGCCGACCTGGTGGACATGGCGCGGCTCGACGGCACGCATGCGGCGCAGCGCGTGCCGCACCTGGGCTTTCATGCGCATGCGATGAACGAGCTGCCGGTGCTGTCGCGCGCGGCGGTGCGCACCTCGCACTACCTGCGGGTGCCCGTGCATGCAGGGAGCGATATCAAATCGGTTGCGGCCGTGCTGGCGGTGCAACAGGTGCCGGTGCAGCAGCTGGTGCTGGCGGCGGAGCGGTCGGGAGCGAAGCCTCAGGTGCTGGTGCTGACAGGGCCGGCGGCGCAAAGCGCGATCGACCTTGCCGTGCATGCGCTGCAGGCGCACCCGGCTGTGAATGGCGCTGTGACGACGCTGCGCGTGGAAGAACTCGCGAGCTGACATCGCAAGCACGGAGGAATGACTTTAGGCACTGTGTGCCTTGCGGAAAAGAGGCTAGCTTCACCGTCGCCCAGGAGGTCGGGCGACGTGTGATCGCTAACGAAAGGGCCGCCAATGCCGCAGTCTCCGGATGCAGGAGGAAGCCAAGGATCGCAGCCGGACCCTTCCGGCGACGGGCTCGTCCTGTCGATGGATCCGGCACGGTTGCAGACGCTGCCGCACGGCAACATGTCTTCGGCGCTCAAGGGCATCCTTCTTTTTCTGGGTCTGATGATGCTGGGGATCGCGGCGTGGTTCTGCCGGATGCTCGCCGAGGCATTTCGGCAAGGCACCGCCGACACCGCCTTCGTGCTCATCATGTCGGTGTCGATCTTCGTGTTCGCGCTGATTGCGGTTGCCGCGCTGGTGCAGGCGGTGACTGCGCCTTATGCATTTCCCACGCTCTTCAACCGGCTGACGGGCAAGGTCGCTCAACTCAGGGGCGGGGAGCGGATCGAGGCCGACTGGTCGCAACTCGTTCCGCAGGTGGAAGTCGCCATGTCGGGCGGCGCACAGCTCTGCCACCTCTGCCTGACCGGTCCGGCGGAAGCCGGCGGCGGGAAGATGATCGTCGTCAGCAACGCAAACAACAGCCCCGCCGATTGCCTCGCGCACTACGAGTTTCTGTGCAGATACATGGCGGGCGACTGGCGCTCGTTGCCCGAGGTGGAATGCCTGGAAGGCGCCAGAAGGCCGCTGCTGCGGGAGTTCAGTGACAACCTCTGGACACAGATGACGAACTACCGGCCGTGGGATGAACGATCCGCGCAAGGAAAGGCGTTGTCCTCGGCCGCGCTGCTGACGATCGCGCTGCTCTGGTGGCCGATGCTGTTGCTGACGTTGATCGGTTCCCGTCTTGGGCGGTTGCCCCGGTTTTCCGACGCCGATCTGGGGGCCAGCCCGGCGCTGCTGGAAGGATCTGTGCAAGAGCCATTTATGCGCATCCGCCTCGTGCCCGCGTTGGGGGCTGCCGAACAGGCGGTCTATGTCTCGATTGCCGCGCTATCGACCGCGGTGTGGTGCTGGCCCGGTGCCGGTGTGCTGGCAAGAATCGCGGACATGGTCCGCGCGCTGTGAGCGGTGTCAGGCCGGCAGTTGCCTGGCGCCGCCTTGCGGGAATGGCAGCACCGCTTCCGTGTCCAGCCAGCGTAGCTCGTCCGGCGCGAACGGCTGGGAGCGCAACATTCCGTCCATCCGGACCCTGACGGCCGCGGAGCTGGACGAGGTCACCGTCCCGAATTGCCCTTGGAACTCGACCCGGGCACCTCGTTTGGCGGGCACGTTGTACCTGGCTCTGATGTGTGCGTAGTTCATGGAATGGAAACGATAGTATTAATATTCGTTTCAAAAAGCAAGTCTGTGACAGCGATATGGCCTGTCCTGAACGAGTGGGCCGGCACATCGGTTGTCAGGTTCGGCCCGCCATCGGCGCATCGCGCAGGAAAACCGGCAAGTCCATCACCGGTGGTCGCCCCATGCTCGTCAGCGAGGCAATGGCGGCGTAACCGGTCCCGCCTGCGCCATCAGCCATTGCCTGAAGACCTGCAGCGACTGCATCTGCGCCGACTCCTCCGGGTACACGAGGTAGTAGCCCTTCGCATAGCGCCACTTGCGGCGCGACAGTCGCCTGATGCGCCCCGAGGCCACCGACTCGTCGCTCATGTAGGGCGGCAGCAGCGCCACGCCCATGCCTGCCAGCGAGGCGTTGAGCGCCATTGACATGATGTCGTAGCGCGGCCCTTCTCGACCTGCTTCACCCTCGATGCCTTCGCGCGCGAACCACTCGTCCCATGCACCGGGCAGCGTCTGGTGATGGATCAGCGCCGAGCGCGGCGTGTTTGCATCGACCGTCTTGCCGTGCGCGGCGATCCATGCGGGCGCCGCGTAGGGCGAGAGATCCAGCGGCAGCACGAACTCGCTGTGCAGACCCGGGCGCTTGCCGTCGCCGAATTCCAATGACGCATCGACCGGCGTGGCGGCGAAATCCACCGGCCCCACGCGCGTACCCAGGTTCAGCGTGATCTCGCCATGGTCGCGCGTGAACCCCGGCAGTCGCGGAATCAGCCAGTAGCTGCCGACCGAGGCGCCGCACGACAGCGACAGTTCGCCGCCCCGGCCCTTGAGCGCCATCACGTTGGCGGTGGCGCGCTCCAGCCGCTGCAGCAGCGGCCCGACTTCGCCGAGGTAGTAGCGGCCCGCGTCCGTCAGCGCGAGTGCCTCGCGCCGCCGCGTGAAGAGCTTCACGCCGAGCCTGTCTTCCAGCGTCTGCACCTGCCGGCTCACCGCGCCCTGCGTGAGGCGCAGCTCCTGCGCGGCCGCGGTGAAGGAGCGCAGCCGCGCGCTGGCCTCCAGGCACATCAAGGACATCGTCGAGGGAGCGCGAATGTGAAGGTTCATGAGAAAAGAACAAGTTTGGTGCATGCGCCCGCTGATGTTGCCTAGGCGCACCGCCATCGGGCATGAGGAAAGCTCATGCTAATCCCAGAAAACATGGCTTGTCCAATGCGACATGCGAACTGATCATCGGCCCACCGATCCTTCATAGCCGGAGTTCTCTGCCATGCGTCCACGTGCCTTGCTTTGTGCGTTCGCTCTCGCCGCTTCTGCCGCGATGGCGATGGTTTCGCTACCGGCCCTCGCGGCCTATCCCGACAAGGCGATCCGCCTGATCGTGCCCTCGGCGCCGGGCGGCGCACCCGATTCGCTGATGCGCGCGCTGGGCACGCAGCTGTCGCAGCAGATGGGCGTGCCCATCATCATCGACAACAAGCCCGGCGGCTCCTACACGATCGGCACCATGGACCTGGTGCATGCCGCGCCCGACGGCTACACGCTGGCCTACGGCAACATCGTCTCGCTGGCCACCAACCGGTCGCTGCTGCCCAACGTGCCGTACGACGTCGAGAAAGACCTCACGCTGGTCGCCAATACGCTGCGCCTGTCGAACCTGATGATCGTCAACAACGAGCTGCCGGTGAAGAGCGTGACCGAGCTGATCGCCTACGCGAAGAAGAACCCGGGCAAGCTGGCCTTCGCATCGGACGGCAACGGCACCACTGCGCACCTGGGCGTGGAACTCTTCAAGTCGATGACCGGCACCGACATGCTGCACGTGCCCTACAAGGCCGCGACGGCGGCCGTGACCGATCTGATCGGCGGCGGCGTGCAGCTCATGATGGTCAACACCCCCGTGTCCGGCCCGCTGGCGCAGTCGGGCAAGGTGAGGGCGCTGGGCATCTCGTCGCGCCAGCGTTCGTCCACCTACCCGGACGTTCCCACCATCGCCGAGGCCGGCGTGCCGGGTTTCGAAGTGTCAGCCTGGGGCGGGATCATCGGGCCGGCGCGCATGCCGAAAGACGTGGTGGCGCGGCTCAACGCCGAGATCCGCACCGCACTGGCCAACCCCGGGCTGCGCGAGCGCTTCAGGCTGCTCGGCGCCGAGACCGATTTCGGCACGGCCGAGCAGTTCCTCGACTTGTCGCGGCGCGAGACGGTCAAGTGGTCGAAGATCATCAAGGACTCGGGCGCGAAGATTGACTGAAGGCCGGCACACCATGACCCCCTGGAAAGCCGCAAGGCCCGGCGACCCCATCGACGCCATCGACACCCCCGCGCTCGTGCTCGACCTCGATGCGTTCGAGCGCAACTTGGCGCGCATGGCCGAGGCGCTGCGCGGCAGCGGCGTGCGACTGCGCGCCCATGCCAAGTGCCACAAGACGCCCGAGATCGCCCTGCGACAGATCGCGCTGGGCGCAGCAGGCATCTGCTGTCAGAAGGTGAGCGAGGCGGCGGTTTTCGTGGAGGCCGGCATCGCCGATGTTCTGGTCACCAACCAGGTGATGGGCGAGACCAAGCTGCGCCATCTCGCCGCGCTGGCCCGCAAGGCGCGCATGGGCGTGCTGGTCGATCACCCCCAGCAGGTCGAAGCGCTGCGTGCTGTCGCGCAGGCAGAGGATGTGACGCTGGACGTGTACGTCGAAGTCAACGTCGGCGCCAACCGCTGCGGCGTGGCCCCTGGTGAAGAAGCGGTGCGGCTCGCGCAGCAGGTCGCGGACGGCGCGCCGCAGCTTCGCTTCATGGGCCTGCACTGCTATCACGGGCCGGCCCAGCATCTGCGCGCACCCGAGGACCGCGCCGCGGCCATCGCCAGCGCCGTGGAGGCCGCGCGCACGACCCGCGACGCCATCGAGGCCTGCGGCATCGCCGTCGAACGCGTGACGGGCGCGGGCACCGGCAGCTTCCAGCACGAGCGCGACTCGGGCGTGTTCAACGAGATCCAGGCCGGCTCCTATGTCTTCATGGACCGCGACTACGGCGACAACGAGCGCGGCGCGCACGACGTCGCGTTCGAGCACGCGCTGTTCGTGCGCACCACCGTCCTGAGCCGCGCCACGCCGGAGCGCGCCGTGGTTGACGCGGGCCTCAAGGCCTCCAGCGTCGACTCGGGCATGCCCACCGTGTGGCAGCGGCCCGACCTGCGCTATGTGAAAGCCGCCGACGAACACGGCGCGCTGGCCACGCCCGATGCCGCAGCGCTGTCCCTGGGCGACCAGCTGATGCTGGTGCCCGGCCATTGCGATCCGACCGTCAACCTCTACGACGAACTGGTCTGCGTGCGCGGCGGGCGGGTGGAGGCCCTGTGGCCGATCGCCGCGCGTGGCGCGCTGCTTTAACTCTCTTCAATCCAAGGCATTCAAGGTACTCATTCGATGCAGGAAAAATTCGACCTTCTCATCCGCAACGCCAGCATCGTCGATGGCACCGGCGCGCCGCGCTACACGGGCGACATCGGCATCCGCGGCGACCGCATCGCCCGCATCGGCGATCTCTCTGCCTCGCACGGCGAGGTGGAGATCGACCGGGCAGGGCGCATCGCGTCGCCCGGCTTCATCGACGCGCACACGCACGACGACCGCCTCATGCTGTCCAACCCCGACATGGCGCCGAAGGTCAGCCAGGGCATCACCACGGTGATCGCGGGCAACTGCGGCATCTCGCTCGCACCGATGCCGGGCGGCATCCCGCAGCCGGTCACACCGCCGCTGAACCTGCTCGACGAAGAGGGCGGCTGGTTCTCTTTTCCGACCTTCGCTTCGTACATCGCCGAACTGCGCGCCAAGCCTGCGGCCACCAATTGCGCGCTGCTCGTGGGTCACACGACGCTGCGTGTCGCGACGCTCGACGACCTGGGACTGCCGGCCACCGATGAACAGATCGTCCGCATGCGCGCGCTGGTGCAGGAAGCGCTCGAAGCCGGTGCCATCGGCGTTTCCACCGGCCTCTACTACGAGCCCGCGGTCGCCGCGCCGACCGAGGAAGTCATCGAGACCTGCCGCCCGCTGAAGGACTTCAACGGCGTCTACTGCACCCACATGCGCAACGAGGCGGACAAGGTGATCGACTCGCTCGAAGAAACCTTCCGCGTCGGCCGCGAGGTCGGCGTGCAGGTGGTGATCTCGCACATGAAGGTGGTTGGGCCCGAGAACCATGGCCGCTCGCAGGAAGCGCTGAACTTCATCGAGAAGAACATGGCCACGCAGCCCATCTGCCTGGACTGCTACCCCTACACGGCCGGCTCGACCATCCTCTCGTCCGACCGCGCCGCAAGCTCGTCGCGCGTGATCGTGAGCTGGTCGAAACCGATGCCCGAATACGCGGGGCAGGACCTCGACGTCATCGCAAAGAAGCTGGGCGTGAGTCAGGACGAGGCGATCCGCCAGCTCAGCCCCGCGGGCGGCATCTACTTCCGGCTGGACGAGGCCGACGTGCAGCGCATCCTGAAGTTCGACCAGACCATGATCGGCTCCGACGGCCTGCCGCACGACGCGTCGCCGCACCCGCGGCTGTGGGGCAGTTTTCCGCGCGTGCTGGGGCATTACGGCCGGCTGCTTGGCCTCTTTCCGCTGGAGACGGCGATCTACAAGATGACGGGCCTCACCGCAAAGAACTTCGGCCTGAAAGATCGCGGTGTGCTGAAAGAGGGCGCGTACGCCGACCTGACCCTGTTCGACGCCGACACGGTGGACGAAGCCGCCACCTACGAATCGCCGATGGCACCGGCGCGCGGCATCGAGGCGGTGATCGTCAATGGCGCGCTCGTGTGGCAGGGCGGCAGCCCGACGGGCGCAAGGCCCGGTCGGGTGCTGGCGCGCGAGGTGGCGCGCGACTGATCGAACAAGAACGCCGCGGTCTTAATCGATCAACTGCGTCTTGATGGCGTAGTAGGTGAGGTCGCTGTTCGTGGAGAGATTCATCTTCTCCATGAGCCGCGTGCGGTAGGTGCTGATCGTCTTGACCGAGAGCGACAGCGCCTCGCCGATGCTGCCCACCGATTCGCCCTTGGCCAGCTTCAGGAACACCTGGAACTCGCGCTCCGAGAGATGCTTGTGCGGCGGCTCGCCGTCCTTGCGCTCCAGCTGGCCGGCGAGCAGCTCGGCCACCGAGGCCGAGATGTAGCGACGGCCGAGTGCCACGGTACGGATGGCGTTGGCGATTTCTTCCGGCTCGCATTCCTTGTTGAGGTAGCCCGATGCGCCCTGGCGGATCAGGTTGACCGCGTAGTGCTCCTCCGGGTAGCCGCTCAGGATGAGCACGCCCAGCTGCGGCGCCTTGGCGCGGACCATGGCGAGCGCATCGATGCCGCTCTGCCCGGGCATGGAAAGGTCCATCACCAGCACGTCCATTTCCGTGGTGCGGACCATGTCGATGGCTTCGCGGCCGGTGGCGGCCTCGCCGACGACCCGGAAGTCCACGAAGGTGGAGAAGAAAGCCTTGAGGCCTGAGCGAACGACCGCGTGGTCGTCGACGATGCCGATCTTGATCATGAGGCGGCTCCTGTGTGTTGAACGATGAACGCGCTGTGCGCGGAGGTCAAAACGATGCCACAAGCGTGGGGTGTTTTTCCGCCGTCCGGACGGGACGCGCCCTTGTCCTGCACGAGAACCCGGAGCCGTCCGCCACGCCGGCGGGAAGTCCTCCCGGCGGCGGTCAGGCAGCGCCCAGGACGATGGCGCCCGATTCGATGAAGCGATCGAATTCGATTCTCGGAATGGCGGCCGTGAGCGGCTGGCCATCTTCCGTCCAGGTCAGCACCGCGCTGTCGCCGTCGACGATGACCTGGCAGTTGCCTTCCGGAATCTCCAGCAACGGGCCGTCGCCCGCGCGAAATTCGACATGGGAGACGATGCGGGCGTCGATCTGTGTGGGGGTGGAGGACATGGCGCCCATGTTTGCGCCCATCCGTCAGTCCCGGCGTGGGACGGCGCCGCGTGAGAGGCGAAGGTAAATGCCTTCAAAGAGCCCTCAAAGAGGCTCGCGCGCCTTCTCGGTCAGGGCTTGCCGAGCAGTCGCTCGAGCAGGCCTTCGAGATGGTGCGCATCGACCGGCTTGGTCAGGTGCGCGTAGAAGCCGGCCGCCATGCTCGCGTCCCGGTCGGAGGACTGGCCGTAGCCCGTGACGGCAACCAGCGGCGGTGGATGGGCGATTTCGCGGCGCACCCGCCGCGCCACTTCGACGCCGCTGAACCCCGGCAGGCCGATGTCCAGCAGGACCAGATCCGGCTGTTCGACCTTGATCGCTTCGAGGGCCGAGGGGCCGTCGGCGGCCGTCCGAGTCAGGTAGCCCAGGCTTTCCACCAGCAGGCACATGGTCTCCGCCGCATCGCCGTTGTCGTCGACCACGAGAACGATCTTCCGGCCCTCGGCACTTTCATTCCTTTTCTTCTCCAGCGGCGCGGCGGCGCGCGGCAGGCGAATGACGAATTCGGCACCGTCGCCGGGCGTGCCCTTGCTGAATGCACTGACGTCGCCGCCATGCAGCGTCACCAGTTGCTGCACGAGCGTGAGACCGAGGCCCAGCCCGCCCTGCGGACGGGAGATTTCCTGCTCGCCCTGCGCGAACAACTTGAAGATCTGCGGCAGCGAAGGCGGCGGGATGCCGGGGCCGTTGTCGCTGACGCTGATCTCCGCGTTGCTGCCGTCTTCCCGCAGCCGCACCTCGATGCGGCCGCCCTCGGGCGTGAACTTGATCGCGTTGTTCAGCAGGTTGCAGAGCACCTGGATGAGGCGGGCCCGGTCGCCGGTGACCCAGGGCTCGCCGGGCGGACCGTGAAAGACCAGCGCGTGGTGCCTCGCGTCAGCGGACGGCCTGAGCATTTCCAGCGCTTCGTCGATGACGCCGGAGAGCTTCACCGGCTTCGATTCGAGGTGGATCTTGCCGCTCGTGATGCGCCCGACATCCAGCAGGTCGTCGACCAGCCGCGTGATCTGCTTGAGCTGGCGGCCGATGATGCTGCTCATGCGGGCCAGCGTCGCCGCGTCGGCGGCCGGGCCCAGGCGCTCCATGATGGCCACCGCGTTGGAGATCGGCGTCAGCGGATTGCGCAGCTCGTGGCCGAGCATGGCCAGGAAGGTCGTGATGCGGCGCCCCTCGTCCTCGAGGATGGAGATGCGCCGGCGCTCCGTCAGGTCACGCGTGACCTTGGCAAAGCCACGGTGGCGGCCGGTTTCGTCGAAGAGGGCCGTGATGATCACGCTGGCCCAGAACCGGCTGCCGTCCTTGCGCACGCGCCAGCCCTCGTCCTCGAAGCGGCCGACCTCGTGCGCGGTCTTCAGCTCCTGGTCGGGAAAGCCGGTGGCGGTCACCTCGGGCGGATAGAACGTCGAGAAGTGCTTGCCGATGATCTCGTGCGCCTCGTAGCCCTTGGTGGCCTTGGCGCCGGCGTTCCAGCTCACGACGTAACCGCTGGGGTCGAGCATGAAGATCGCATAGTCCTTCACGCCGTCGACGATGAGCCGGAAGCGCTCCTCGCTGGCGCGAAGCAGGTCGTCCTGCTTCTGCCGGGTCGACAGGTCGCGGGTGATCTTGGAGAAGCCGCGCAGCTTGCCGTCCGGGCTGGTCAGGCGGGTGATGACGACGCTGGCCCAGAAGCGCGTTCCGTCCTTGCGCAGGCGCCAGCCTTCTTCCTGGTACTGCCCGGTCTTCGTCGCGACATCGAGTTCGTGCTGGGGCCAGTTCTTCCCCAGCAGCTCGGGGGGATAGAAGACGGAGAAGTGGCGCCCGATCACCTCATGGGGTTCGTAGCCCTGGAGTTGCCTGGCGCCCGCGTTCCAGCTGAGCACGATGCCGCCGGGGTCGAGAAAGAAGATCGCGTAGTCGGTGATGGCGTCGATCATCAGCCGGTAGTCGGCATCGGTGATCAGCCCGAGGTTCAGCGGAAGATTGAGATCGGGGCCAGTTTCATCCCTCTGGACTGGTGCACCGGCAAGGGCCATTTTCTCGGTCTCGTTTTGGAAAGCCAGAGCGGCACAAAGCCACTGTCGGGCGAGACGTTATGGCGTTTTGCTGCGGGCAGGTGTCGGACAAGGCCGCAGGTTCCGACCATCTGTTGGCCTGTCGGGGCCGCGGGTTCAGGCGCGGCGCTCTCTTCAACCCAGCCTCTCAGTAGACATCGCGGCGATAGCGGCCCCCGGCGACCAGGTCGTCGAAGGCCGGCTCTCCCAGTGCCTCGCGCAGCACGGCATCGACACCGGGGGCCATGCCTTCGAGGCTGCCGCAGACATAGACCACGGCACCGTCGGCCACCCATTGCCGCAACGTGTCGGCCGCCTCGCGCAACCGGTCCTGCACGTAGCGGCGCTGCGGCTGGTCGCGGGAGAACACCAGGTCCGCGCGCGCCAGCATGCCGCTCGCCTGCCACCGTGCGATGTCGGCGGCGCAGAAGGCATCGTGCGCGGCGTTCCGCTCGCCGTACACCAGCCAGTTGCGCCCATGTCCGCGCCGCACGCGCTCGCGCAGATGCGCGCGCAGGCCCGCAAAACCGGAGCCGTTGCCGATGAAGATGCACGGCGACGCCTCGTCGACCAGCGCGAAACCGGGGTTGTGCAGCAGGCGCAATTCGATGGCGGCGTCGGCCGGCGCCGAGGCGGTCAGCCAGCCCGAGGCCACGCCCAGCCCGTCGTCGTGACGGGCCTGGCGCACCAGCAGTTGCACGCACCCGTCGGGCGTGATGGACGCCACCGAATAGCTGCGCGGCGCCAGGGGCAACAGCGTGTCTGCCAGGGCTTGCGCGGTGCTGCCCGGGGCTGGCGGCGGCAGCGTGCTGCGGGACAGCGCCTCTTCGAGCGTGCGCTCGTGGCCGTCGAAACGCACGAGCGCTCGCCCGTCGAGCCCGCTGTCGTGCAGGAACCGTTCGACCAAAGATGCGGCCTGGCGCGGCAGCAGTTCGACGAGCGCACCGGGCGCCCAGGCGGCCGCTTCGGGGCGGGCCAGTTCGATCTCGAACAGGGGATCGCCCTGGCTGCCGTTGTTGAGCAAGCTGCGGCGCACAAGGCGCCACGGCTCGAAGGCCAGCGCCTCTGGCTGGTGCGTCTGCCAGGCATCGGCCTGCACCGCGAACGTTTCGGCCAGCGACTGCCGCCAGCGCGCGAGAGCGCCGGCATCGCCGTTACTCACCTCGATCATCGGGAACAGCGCCCGTGCGCCATGGCCGCGCAGGTCGTGGTCGAGCGTCCTGCCGAAGCCGCAGAAGTTGGCGTAGTGCCTGTCGCCCAGGGCGAGCAGGCCGTAGCTCACGTGCTGCAGGCCGGGGCCGGTCTGGGTCTGCCGCGCGAACTGGCGCGCAAAGGCGCGCAGGCTGTCCGGCGGATCGCCGTCGCCGAAGGTGCTGGCCACCAGCAGCACCTTGCGGTAGCGCTGCAGCGCATCGACGCTCAGGCGGACCAGCGGCTGCAGCACCACCGCGACGCCGGCCGATTGCAGCACCGCCGCCGTCTGCAGCGCGATGCGCTCGGCGTGGCCGGTCTGGGTCGCGAAGGTGAGCAGCACGGGTTCGGCGCCGCTTCCGGCCGGCGGCAGGGCGGGGCTCAGCCGGGCACGCTCGTCGCGCACGGCCCGCTTGGTGCGCCGGCGCCCGAGGTAGAGCATCCATCCGGTGATCGCGAACAGCGACAGCCCCAGGCTGCTGAGCGTCATCACGATGCGGCCCGGCAGGCCCCAGTAGGTTCCCATGTGCAGCGGGTAGACGCTGTTGAGCAGGCGGCCGGCCAGCGGCTTGTCGCTGTAGCGCTCGTGCCGCGAGGCTTCGCCGGTGGCGGCATCGAGATAGAGGCGGTTGCGTGCGCGCTCGTGCTCGGGGTTAGTGCGCAGGTAGGTCGCTTCGATCTGCGTTGCATTGCGCCCCGGCATGCGGAACGTGACCAGGCTCCAGTCGCCATGGGTTTCCTGCAGGAAGGATTGCCACACGCGCTGCAGGTCGGGCTTGGGCGCCGAAGCCTTCCTGGCGGGCGCGGCGCCGGTTTGCATGCGTTGTGCGCGAACCATGCGCCCTTCGCCCGCGGCGTTGTCGATCACCGTTCGCAGCGCATCGAAACCCCAGTAGAGGCCCGTCAGGCTGGAGGCCAGGTACGCCAGCAGCGCCACGGTGCCGACGACCGCATGCAGGTTCCAGAGAAATGCGCGGCCGGTGAGCGCGAAGTCCAGCTTCAGCCAGGCCCGCCAGGCGAGTGGCCGGCGTGGCCAGCGCAGGTAGAGGCCCGACAGCGCCAGGATCAGCAGGCCCGTGGCCAGCGTGCCGGTGACGGGCTTGCCGGTATCCCGGGGCAGCAGCAGCCATCGGTGCAGGCGCTCGACGAACTCGAAGAAGGCATCGCCCTTCGGTTCGGGCAGCAGCTCGGCCGTCCAGGGATCGACCAGCCGCGCCTCGCCCTGGCGTTGGCCTTCGGGCGGCGCGAAGTTGACGCGCGCCGGCCGGCCGGGTTCGGCATACACGGTGAGCGCGGCGATCCGCTCTGCCGGATGCGCCGCCTGCACGCGCTCTGCCAGCGCCGCGGGGAGCAGCGCCGCTGCGCCCTGCGGGTTGGCCACATGGCGCAGCTCGGGATTGATCGCGTCGACGATCTCGGCGCGAAAGGACAGCGTGGCGCCGGTCAGCCCGATCACCACCAGCACGGACCCGGCCGTGATGCCGATGAACCAGTGGATCTGGAACCAGACGCGCCGCAGGAGTGCCATGTCAGAGGTCGATCTTCAACGTTGCCTTGACCGAACGCGGCGCGCCCACTGCCAGCCGCGTGCCGGCGGCTGCCCAATAGCGCTTGTCGCCGACGTTGTCGATGTTGATCTGCCACAGCGTGCGCTTGCCGAACAGCTGCGTGACGTAGCGCGCGCCCAGGCCGAAGATCGTGTTTCCGCCGATGAACGCCTGGTTCAGGTCGTCCACCGGGCGTCGCCCCGTGTAGTAGGCCCCGCCGTTGACCGAGAGGCCCGGCACGGCCGCGATGTCGTACGAGAGGAAGGCACTGGCCGTCTGTTTGGCGGTGTTCTCGGGCAGCTTTCCGTTGTACTGCGCGTTGATGTCGCGGAACTCGGCGTCGAGCGACTGGGCCGAGAGTTGCCACGCGAGCGCGCGGGTCAGGCGGCCCTGTGCCGAGAGTTCGAGACCGCGATAGCGCTGCCGCCCGTCGGCCACGAAGGTGTTGGCGCTGTTGGTGTAGGCGCCCGGGCGCTCGATGTCGAACAGGGCGCCGGACAGCAGCATGCCGCCGCCGGTGAGCCAGCGCAGGCCGATTTCCTTCTGCTTGCTGATGCCGGGCGGCATGTGGGCGTTCTGGTTGGCGGTGCCCGCGGGCGCGATCTCGCCTTCCTCGACACCCTCCGCATACGACACGTAACCCGCGAGGTCCGGCGTGAACTTGTAGCTGAGCGCCGCGAGCGGCGTGGTCTTGCGCACGTCGAAGGCAATCAGCGGGATCGTGGCGCTGGCGCCTTGCGTGCTCTCGAAGTGCGTGCGGCGCGCGCCGACCACCAGTTGCCACTGCGGCGAGAAGGTGATCCGGTCGAGGGCGTAGAGGCCCAGTTCCTTGCTGTCCTGCGCGCCGGTGGTGGGGCGCGTCGGCATCGCGGTCAGCGGCAGGTAGCCGATGACGATCGGGTTGTAGAGGTTCTGCGCGGTACTTGCGCCGCCATAGTTGCGCTGGAAGATCGGGTCCTGCGTCTTCTTGCTCTGCGCGGCGCCGAGGGTGAGTTCGTGCTGCACGCTGCCGGTGGAGAAGGTGCCGAACAGCTCGGTGCGGAACAGGTCGGAGGTCTGCTTCAGGCTCTGGTCGTTGCCGGTGATGCGGCCCAGGCCGGTCTGCACGTTGTAGTTGCCGAAGCTGGCGAGCCGGCGATCGCGCTCGGCCTCGGAATGGCCGGCTTCCACCATCAGTGCCCAGTTGTTGCTGAGCGAATAGTCGGCGCGCAACTGGGTGTTGGTGACCTCGGCATCGAAGACCGCCCAGGCGGGGCCCAGCAGCTTGTCCGGATCGGGCAGGGCGGGCAGGGTGATGACGCCCCTGACGGCCGCGGGCCGCGTGATGCCGGCCTGCTCGGTGATGCGCTTGCGGTAGTTCTCGATGTCGGCCTTGAGGGTGAGGCGGCTGTTGACGCGCCAGTCGAAGGCGGCCGACACGAACCTGCGGTTGCCATCGATGCCGTCGATGTTGGAGCCGACGCGGCCGCCGGCTGCGTTGATGCGCAGCCCGTACTGGTTCTGGTCGCCGAACTGCCGTCCGATGTCGGTGGAAGCCTGCAGCGAGCCCTTGTCGTCGACCGTGAGCCCGACGGAGCTCACCGGCGTGCTGCCCGCGCGCTTGGTCACCAGGTTGATGATGCCGGCCGGCGTGGTGAAGCCGTAGTAGAGCGCCGATGCGCCCTTCAGCACCTCGACGCGCTCCTTGTTCTCCATGGGAATCTCGGAGACGTTGGGAATGGCGAGCGAGCCGTTGAGCCGGTAGTTCGTCCGGTTCTCCACGGCGATGCCGCGGATCACGAGCTGGTCGAAGGTGTCGCCGCCGTTCTGCTGGCGCGTCACGCCCGCGGTGTTGCGCAGCACGTCATAGATGCCTGCGGCGCCCTGGAGCTCGAACACGTCGCGCGTGACCGTGTTGACGGTCGCGGGGACCTCCAGGATGTTGGCGCCGCGGAATGTGCCGGCCTCCACGGTGTTCGCGACAAAGCCGTTGGTCGCGCTGCCCTCCACGGTGACGGTGCCCAATTGCCCGCGCGATTCGGAGGAGGAGGCGTCGGTCGTTTGTGCGTACGAGACGTGGGAAAAGGCGCCCGCGAACGCGAGTGGCGTTGCCAGAAGAAGCTTGTGCATGGAAGAGGGGGGAGTCAGCGTTGCGTGGAAGCGCGCAGTACTCAAAGAGTATGCAGATGGAGTTTATCGCAGGCCGTGCGGATGAGAATCGTTCTCGCAAAAATCTCAGAGCAATTTCAATGCCTCTTGCGCAGGGTGAGCAGGGCCCTGCCCCCTAAGATCGCGAACCCACCGCTTCGCGCAGGCCCCATCATCCCGACCCATGACCGCTGAATCCCTTTCTCCCCGCGCGAGCGACCAGCGCAGCCTGATCGCCAAGGGCGCCGCGGAGCTGTTCGCCCGCAGGGGTTACGCGGCGACGTCGATGAACGAAATCGCCGAAGCGAGCCATCTGTCCAAGCCCGGCCTCTACCACCACTTCAAGGACAAGGCCGAGGTGCTGCTGCACATCGCGGACGGGCATGTCTCGCGGCTGGTCGACATCGTGACGGGTGTGGAGGCGTTGGACCTCGCACCCGAGCAGAGACTGCCCGAGCTGATCGAGGCATTCATGCTCGAGTACGCGGGGGCGCAGAGCGAGCACCGCGTGCTCACCGAAGACGTGCGCTTCCTCGCCCCGGACGCACAGGCCCGCGTGCTCGACAAGGAACGCACGGTGGTGCGGGTGTTTGCCGATGCCATCGCCGCGACGCGCCCCGACCTGCACGACGCGCAGCTTCACAAGCTCTTGACGATGTTCCTCTTCGGCATGCTCAACTGGATGTTCACCTGGTTCCGGCCCGGCGGACGGTTCACCTACGAGGAGATGGTGCCGATCGCGACGCAGCTCTTCGTGAACGGGATCTCGGGGTTGGAAGTCACGCCGAAGAAAACGACGCGGGGCAAGCGGCCGGGCAAGTCATCCTGAGGGACTGCGGCCGCAGGGCAGGCTAGGTCTTCCTGCTCGATCGGCCCGTGAATTGCCCGTGCCAGCACGCACGCGCATCCGCGCGAGCCAGCAGCCCGTCTCTCAGCGCAGCGACGAATGCGCGCCAGATCGGGCGCAGCCAAGTCAATCCAGGCATCGGTTTTTCCTTCAAGGCAGGCACAAGGCATTCCGGACATCGGACATGCGGTTGGCTTGCAAGCCGCATGCCGTCGAGCGTTGCCGGGCAGCACCAGAAAGTCGCCGTGCATCGCACTGGATGGGTGCGGCGAACCGGCGCACGCACCGATGCCTTGCGTTCGACGACCCACCGACCCGCGAAAACGCCTCCAACGTCTGGCATGGCGTTTGCGTAGGAGAGGGCAGGGAAGCGACGTTCAGTCGCTCACCGAAGGGTCGCTAGGGTTCCGGTTGCACGCTCGGTGCAATGTCTGGTCCGAGAGCAACCGGCCTCAGGCGCGCACGATCGCGTCCAGGCTCCACGGCGGGACAAAAGCCCGGGAGGTTCACTTCGTTGCGAGGTGGCTTCCCAGCCTTTTGCTATTCGCTTTTTGGAGCCGACACATGTCTGAAATCTCTTTTGCACGCCTTTCACGGCGTTGGTATCAGCGCGTCTGCGCGGGCCTTCTGGGCGCTGCGCTGTTCGCTTGCGGCCTGGGCGCCTCGCGGCCCGCGATGGCCGAGGTCAAGGTCGGCGTGTCCGACTGGCCGGGCTGGGTCGCGTGGTACGTGGCCGAGCAGAAAGGCTTCTTCAAGAAGCAGGGCGCGGACGTCAAGCTCGTCTGGTTCGCCAACTACACCGACTCCATCGCTGCGCTCTCTTCCGGCCAGCTCGACGCCAATTCGCAGACCTGGTCCGACACGCTCGGCCCGCTGGCCAAGGGCCTGCCGCTGAAGGCCGTGCTGGTCAACGACAACTCCGCCGGCAACGACGCGCTGGTGGTGAGCGCCAAGATCAAATCCTTCGCCGACCTCAAGGGCAAGACCGTGGCGCTGGAGCAGTACAGCGTCTCGCACTTCGTGCTGGTCACGGCACTGGCGAGGAATGGCCTGAAGCCCTCCGACGTCAAGATCACCAACCTGTCCGCCGGTGATGCCGCCGCTGCCTTCATGACCGGCCGCGTCGATGCCGCGGTCGTGTGGAATCCGTGGATCGACCAGATCACGCGCAGCGGCAAAGGCCGCGCGCTGTTCACCTCGAAGGACATGCCGGGCCTCGTGCCCGACCTGCTGGTAGCGCAGGACAAAGCCATCCAGGGCAAGCGCAAGGACCTCGTCGGAATGATCCGCGCCTGGTTCGACACCGAGCGATTCATCCGCGAGCACCCGGAAGAAGCGGCCGCGATCATGGCCAAGGTGGTCAGCATGAAGCCGGCCGACTACAAGGTCTTCCTGCCGGGCACCCGCTTCTTCGACGCCGCCACCAACAAGCTCGCGTTCGATGCGGGGCAGGGCGCTTCGCTGCAGGCAGTGACGCCCACCATCGCCGCCTTCCTGCTCGAGCACAAGCTGATCGACGGCAAGCCCGATGCGGCGCGCGGCGTGGATGCCAGCCTGCTGGCCGACGCGCTGAAGTGAGGCCGCGATGAGCGAGAACACCGGCTCCTTGCCGGGGGCAGCGCCGTTGCCGCCACCCTTGCGCGCATTGCGCCAGCCCTGGTGGGGCATACGCAGCGCCATCCCGATGCGCCGCACCGCCGTGCTGGTTGGCCTGGGTCTGTTGCTGCCGCTGCTGGCCTGGGGCCTGCTCGCGGCCAGCGGCTGGGTCGAGCCCGTCTTCATGCCCGGACCCTGGCAGGTGCTCCAGCGGCTGCACGACTGGTACGCCGACGACGCCTTGCTGGGCGACATCGGCATCAGCACCTTGCGCGTGGTGGCGGGCTGGGCGCTGTCGGCGCTGCTTGCGCTGCCGCTGGGCCTGGCGATCGGCAGCTTTCGCAGCGTGCAGGCGCTGCTGGAGCCGCTGACCGACTTCATCCGCTACATGCCGGCGGTGGCCTTCATTCCGCTGGTGATGGTGTGGGTGGGCATCGACGAAGGCGCCAAGATCGCGATCATCTTCATCGGCACTTTCTTCCAGATGGTGCTGATGGTGGCCGAGGACGTGCGGCTCGTGCCCATGGCGCAGATCGAGGCCGCGCAGACCATGGGCGCGAGCCGCGCGGAAGTGATTGGGCTGGTCATCGTTCCGGCGGCCAAGCCGGCGCTGCTCGACACCTTGCGCATCACCATGGGCTGGGCCTGGACCTACCTCGTGGTGGCCGAGCTGGTGGCCGCCAGCTCGGGCCTGGGCTTCTCGATCCTCAAGGCGCAGCGCTTCCTGCAGACCGACAAGATCTTCGCCGGCATCCTGCTGATCGGGCTCATCGGCCTCGCGATCGACCAGTCGATGCGCTGGGCGCACCGGCGCGCTTTTCCCTATCTGCATACGAGGCGCTGAGCCATGGACACGCAACTCACTCCCAAGCTGCCCAAGCTCCGTGTGCGCGGCGCATGGAAATTCTTCGGCACCGACACCACCGGCCCTGCCGCGCTGCAGGACGTGCACCTCGACATCGCCGACAACGAATTCGTCACGCTCGTGGGCGCCTCAGGCTGCGGCAAGTCGACGCTGCTGCGCGCCCTCGCGGGCCTCGAGCCGCACAGCGCCGGCGAGATGCTGTGCGACGGCGCGCCGATCGAAGGCCCCGGCCCACAACGCGCCATGGTGTTCCAGCACTACAGCCTCTACCCCTGGCTCACGGTGATCGAGAACATCAAGTTCTGCCGTCGGCTGCAGATTCATACCCGCGAGCGCACCAGCGCCGACGTGGAAGCGGCCTCCGGCCGCGCCGATGCGCTGCTGCGCCTCATGGGCCTGTGCCATGTCGAGAACGCCTACCCCGGCCAGCTCTCGGGCGGCATGCAGCAGCGCGTGGCCATCGCACGCGCGCTGATGGGCCGGCCGCAGATATTGCTGATGGACGAGCCCTTCGGCGCGCTCGATGCACAGACCCGCGAGGTGATGCACGACCTGATCCTGCATGTGCACCGGCTGGAGCGCAGCACCATCGTCTTCGTCACCCACGACGTGGAAGAGGCGATCTACCTCGGCCAGCGCGTGGTGCTGATGGCGCCGCGACCGGGGCGCATCGACACCGTCTACCCGGTGCCTTTGCCGAACGCGCGCACGCAGGACATGAAGCTCGCGCCCGAATTCCTGGCCCTCAAGCGCGAGGTGCTCACGCGCATTCGCGCCACCTCCGGCATGCAGACCGATTTCGAGCTGCTCGAAAAGCTCTCGCATGCCGCCTCCACCGACCTGGCGCCCGAGCCGGGCGGCCTTTCTTCATGAATGAAACGGAGACCTCGATGACCGATCTCGACAACACCCTCGCGCCCGATTCGACGGCGCATGCCCCCGTCGACGCCTTGCCCCACTGGCGCAGCTTCGCCGCCAGGCTGCCCGAAGACCGCGTGCTGTGGAGCGAAGTGCTGCCCGGCGGCAGCCACTGGAGCTGGCGCGTCTCGCGCGGCACCGCGCTGCGCTTCGTTGCGATGGGCGAGCGCGCCAACTGCTCGGTGCTGCTCTATGCCGCGCGCGACAAGCTCGAGCGTTACAGCATGCCCGACACCTGCAAGGCGCTGCACACCGCGCACTTCACGCGCGGCCATGTGCTGATGAGCGACATGGGCCGTGCGATGGCGTCGATCACGCACGACACGCTGGGCTGGCACGACCCCTTCGGCGGCCTGCTCGATGCCGCGCGGCTGCGCGAGAAGCACGGCGAGCAGCGCTACGAGACGCACCGCAACGCGATGTACCGCGCGGGCCGCGACGGCCTCCTGATCGAGATCGGCAAGCACGGACTGGCCGCGCGCGACCTCATCACGCCCGTCAACCTGTTCAGCCAGGTCGCGGTCGATGCCGAAGGCCGCTTCGGCTTCAACGCCGGCCAGCGCGTCGAAGGCCATGCGGTCGAACTGCGCTGCGAGATGGATGTGGTCGTTGCCGTGTCCACCGCGCCGCATCCGCTCGATCCGCGCCTGGGCTACGCGCCGGGCAAGGTGGGCATCGCCGCCTGGCGCTCCGGCCCCGCGCCGGCCGACGACTTCTGCCGAGGCTTTCGCCCCGAGTGCGCGCGTGCGCTGCACAACGCGGATGTCTTCGCGCTCTCCTGAACCTTCAGCCCCTGCAGTCCCATGACCACCACTGTTTCCACCCCTTCATCCGCCCAGCGCCTGCAAGAAAGCGCGCTCGATCCGGCCCGCGCCGTGCTGCGCCATCGGCAGCCCGCCGGCGAGCCCTGGCTCGGTGAAATCCGCGCCGGCCAGACCGTGCGCATCGTCGACCTCGAAGGCAATCAGGCCGCCGACGTGCTGTTCTACAACCGCCACGACGTGGCCGAGCACTACAGCGCCAGCGACACGCTGCTGCGCCAGAGCGGCATCTACCTCACTACCGGCTCGGTGCTGGTGTCCAGCGAAGGCCGGCCGATGCTGACCGTCGTGGCCGACACCTGCGGCCGGCACGACACGCTGGGCGGCGCCTGCGCGGCCGAGAGCAACACGGTGCGCTATGCGCTGCAGAAGAAGTTCATGCACTCCTGCCGCGACAACTTCCTGACCGCGCTGATCCATGCCGACATCGGCCTCGGCAAGCGCGACCTCGTGCCCAACATCAACTTCTTCATGAACGTGCCGGTCACGCCCGAAGGCGGCCTGCGCTTCGACGACGGCGTTTCCGGCCCCGGCAAGTACGTGGAGCTGCGCGCCGAAATGGACGTCTGGATGCTGGTGTCCAACTGCCCGCAGCTGAACAACCCGTGCAACGCCTACAACCCGACGCCTGTGGAATTCATCGTGTGGGATGACCCCGTCACGGTCGACTGACCGCTTCACCGCGCCGACAGGCGCCGCTGCGGGACGACCCGCAGTGCCCGTGTTCCGCGGCAGGACGACCTGCCACGACGGAATCCGTCCCATGTCTTCGCCATCCGTTTCCATTCCGGGCGCAGCCGCTGCAGTTGCCACTACTGCAACCCGCTTCGACACCGTCCTCGTCGCCAACCGCGGCGCCATCGCCTGCCGCATCATCCGCACCCTGCGCGCGCTGGGCCTGCGCTCGGTCGCCGTGTACTCGGAGGCCGACGCCGATTCGGCCCACGTGGCACAGGCCGACCTGGCCATCTGCATCGGCCCCGCGCCGGCGGCACAGAGCTATCTCGATGCGGAGCGCATCCTCGCCGTCGCGAAGGAAACCGGCGCTGGCGCCATCCATCCCGGCTACGGCTTCCTGTCCGAGAACGCCGGCTTCGCACAGGCCTGCGAGGACGCCGGCATCGCCTTCATCGGCCCGACGCCCGCGCAGATGCGCGCCTTCGGCCTGAAGCACACGGCCCGCGCGCTGGCCGAGGCGCACGGCGTGCCGCTGCTGCCGGGCAGCGGCCTGCTGGGCGACCTGGACGCCGCACGCGAGGAAGCCGCGCGCATTGGCTATCCCGTCATGCTCAAGAGCACGGCGGGCGGCGGCGGCATCGGCATGCGGCTGGTGCGCAGCGAAGCCGAGCTGGCGCCCGCGTTCGAAGCGGTGGTGCGCCTCGCGCGTGCGAACTTCAAGGACGCGGGCCTCTTCCTCGAGAAGTTCGTCGAGCGCGCGCGCCATGTGGAGGTGCAGCTCTTCGGCAACGGACGCGGCGAGGTGGTCGCGCTTGGCGAGCGCGACTGCTCGGCCCAGCGCCGCAACCAGAAGGTCATCGAGGAAACGCCGGCCCCCGGGCTCGATGCGGCCACGCGCACGCACCTCCTGAAAACCGCCGGCCGGCTCGGCCGCGCGGTCGGCTATCGCTCGGCCGGCACGGTGGAATTCGTGCTCGATGCCGACAGCGGCGCCTTCTACTTCCTGGAGGTCAACACGCGCCTGCAGGTGGAGCACGGCGTGACCGAGCAGGTCACGGGCATCGACCTCGTCGCGTGGATGGTGCAACTGGCGCGCGGCGACCATTTCGAACTCGCGGCGCCGGTGCCGCGCGGTGCGTCGATCCAGGTGCGGCTCTATGCCGAAGACCCGGCGCGCAACTTCCAGCCCAGCGCGGGCCTGCTGACCGAGGTGCGTTTTCCGTCCGATGCGCGCATCGAGACCTGGGTCGGCGCGGGCAGCGAGGTGCCGTCGCACTACGACCCGATGATCGCCAAGCTGATCGTCACCGGCACGGACCGCGCGGACGCCGTGGCGAAGCTGCAGGCCGCCTTGCGGGACACGCGCCTTGCCGGCATCGAGACCAACCTGCGGTATCTGCGCGCGGTGGTGGCGACGGACGACTTCGTGCAGGGCCGCATCGTGACCCGCTCGCTGGCGGATTTCGACCATCGCCCGAATGCCATGGAGGTGCTGGAGCCCGGCGTGCAGACCACCGTGCAGGACTGGCCCGGCCGCACCGGCTACTGGGATGTCGGCGTGCCGCCCTCGGGCCCGATGGACGACCTGGCGTTCCGGTTGGCCAATCGGCTCGTCGGCAACCCCGAAGGCGCCGCCGCGCTCGAGTGCACGCTGGGTGGACCCGCGCTGCGCTTTCACAGCGACGTAGTCATCGCGCTGTGCGGTGCATCGATGCCCGCCATGCTCGACGGCGTGGCGCTGGCGCCCTGGGCCTCGCACCGCGTCAAGGCCGGCGGCGTGCTGCGGCTGGGCGCGATCACGGTTTCGCCCGCTGAAGGCGGCGGCAGCCGTGCCTACCTCGCGGTGCGCGGCGGCATCGACGTGCCGCGTTATCTCGGCAGCCGCGCCACCTTCACGCTGGGCCAGTTCGGCGGCCACGCGGGCCGCACGCTGCGCGCGTCGGACATGCTGCACGTGGGCGACGAGGCGGTCGGCGAGCCGGTTGCCGCGCTGTCGCCGCAAGCCATTCCGGCGCATGCCGGCGGCCCTCGCGCCTGGGACATCGCGGTGCTCTACGGCCCGCACGGCGCGCCGGACTTCTTCACCGATGGCGACATCGACACGTTCTTCGCCACCGACTGGGAGGTTCACTACAACTCCAGCCGCACCGGCGTGCGCCTGATCGGACCGAAGCCCGTGTGGGCGCGCCGCGACGGCGGCGAGGCGGGCCTGCATCCCTCCAACATCCACGACAACGCCTACGCTGTCGGCGCCATCGACTTCACCGGAGACATGCCGGTGATCCTCGGCCCGGACGGTCCCAGCCTGGGCGGCTTCGTCTGTCCGGCGGTGGTGGTCGCGGCGGAGCGCTGGAAGCTGGGCCAGCTGCGCGCCGGCGATGCGGTGCGTTTTCGCTGCGTCACGCAGGACGAGGCGGCCCGGCTGCAGGCGCAGCAGGACCACTGGGTGCAGGCACTCTCGGGGCCGGAGCCGGCCCTGCACCCGACGATCAGGCTGCTGCCGACAGCGCGCGACCTGGGCTCGCCGATCCTGCGCGAGCGCGCCGCCGGGCCCGGCCGTCCCGCGCTGGTGATGCGCCAGGCCGGCGACCGGTACGTGCTCGTGGAGCTGGGCGAGCTGCAGCTGGACATCGCGCTGCGCATGCGCATCCATGCGCTGCATGCCGCGCTGCAGGCACGCGCGCTCGATGGCGTGATCGACCTCACGCCCGGCATCCGTTCGCTGCAGGTGCACTTCGATCCGCGCCGGCTCGCGCGCACCGCGCTGCTCGATGCGATCGTTGAGGCGGACGACGCGCTCGGCGACACCGACGACCTCGTCGTGCCCTCGCGCACCGTGTACCTGCCGCTCTCGTGGGACGACAGCGCCACGCGGCTGGCCATCGAGAAATACATGCAGTCGGTGCGCCCCGATGCGCCCTGGTGCCCGAGCAACATCGAGTTCATCCGCCGCATCAATGGCCTCGCCACGATCGAGGAGGTGCAGCGCATCGTGTTCGATGCGAGCTACCTGGTGCTCGGGCTGGGCGACGTGTACCTGGGCGCGCCGGTGGCCACGCCGCTCGATCCGCGCCACCGGCTGGTCACGACCAAGTACAACCCCGCGCGCACCTGGACACCCGAGAACGCTGTGGGCATCGGCGGCGCATACATGTGCGTCTACGGCATGGAGGGGCCCGGCGGCTACCAGTTCGTCGGCCGCACGCTGCAGATGTGGAACCGCTGGCGCGATGCGCAAAGCGGCGCGGCCGACTTCGAGGCCGGCAAGCCCTGGCTGCTGCGCTTCTTCGACCGCATCCGCTTCTATCCGGTGAGCGAGAGCGAGCTGCTGCAGATCCGCCGCGATGCGCCGGCCGGGCGCTATCCGCTGCGCATCGAGGAAGGGCGCTTCGGCATGCGCGAGTACCGCGGCTTTCTCGATGCGCATGCGAGCGACATCGCCGCCTTTCGGGAGCGCCAGCGCAGCGCCTTTGCCGGCGAGCGCGAGCGCTGGCGCGCGCTCGGGCAGGCCGAGCATGTGGACGAGTCGCCGCTCGCGGCATCCATCGCGGCGGACGCCGAAGACCTGCCCGGTGGCGCTTCCGTCGTGCGGACCCAGGTGCCCGGCAGCGTGTGGCGGGTGCTGGTCGAGGAGGGTGATGCCGTGGCCGAGGGCGACACGCTCGTGGTGGTCGAGTCCATGAAGATGGAATTCGCAGTGACGGCTCCGTGCACCGGGCGTGTCTGGCGCATCGCCTGCCGTGAAGGCGCGGCGGTCGGCGCGGGGCAGGAGGTGGTCGTCGTGGTGCCTGCTACGGCGGCAATCGGGACGGACGGGGGAGGGGCATGAAACACGAAACCTGATGCATCCATTCCGCTTTCGTTTCTTCCTTTCCTATCGATCAAGAGGCCTGTTCATGCCCAAACCCGCATTTCGCATTCGTTCGTTCCACCTGCTGACCGCCTGCATGGCGCTCGCCGGCGCCGCGCAAGCCGGCGCGCAAGAAGCGCCGCCCGCCGACAAGGCGAGTCCGCCGTACACGCTGACGGCGCACATCGACCTGGTCTCGCGCTACGTGCTGCGCGGCGCCACCTCCACCTACGGAAACAGCGCACCGCTGGGCAATGCCGGGGCCGATGCCCCCGAGTCTTCCAAGGGCGCGGTGCAGTGGGGCGTGGACTGGGTGCACGAGAGCGGCTGGAGCCTCGGCTACTGGGCATCGACGGTCAACTACTCCTACCGCCAACTCGGCCGTTCGTACAGCGACCGCAGCATCACGGCCTTCCAGCGCGGCAAGTCCATCGAGAACGATTTCTATGGCGCCTACAGCGGCAAGATCGTCGGCGACCTCGGCTACGCCGTGGGGCTGACCGGCTACTACTACGTCAACGGCAAGAACTCCAACGCACTGGAAACCAAGCTCGGCCTGAGCTACGGGCCCGTGAGCTTCAACGCGCAGACCTTGCTCGACGACGTGGTCTGGGGCAACAAGGGCGACACCTACTGGACGCTGGTCTACACCGCGCCGCTGCCGCACGACATCACCTTCACCGCCACGCTGGGCGCCTACACGTACAAGAAGGAGGGCAAGTACCTCGGCACCACGGACACGTTCAACGGCACGGCCTGCGGGCCGGGCGCCGCCTTCGTGGTCAATGGCTGCTTTGCGGGCAACGCGCCGGTGGGCAGCGCCTTTCGGCATCTGACCCTGGCGCTGTCGGCGCCGATTCCGGGCACGCCGCTCACGGCTTCGGCGCAATGGATCGTTGGCGGCGACAACCGCTTCGGCGTGCGTCAGAAGGACCAGTGGCTTGCATCGGTCGCCTATGGGTTCTGAAGATCAGAAGTTGTGCGAGATGCCGAACTGCAGCCCGCGCGCCGCACGGCCCGGCGTGCTGGCCGGCGCCGAGTCGGCCACCACGTAGGCCGCGTTGCCGCGGTTGCGCACGAGCGAATAGGTGCCGTACAGCGCGGTGCGCTTGCTCAGGTAGTGCACATAGCCGACGGCGTATTGCGTCGCGTCGTCGTTGTCCAGGCCCGGCCCCGAGCGGTTGGAGCGCGCGACCGACACCTTGATCACGCCCGGACCGACCGGCACGCTCACGCCCAGCATCGCGTTGACCTGCTTGTCGCCCTCGGTCTTCTGGCGGTAGTAGTTCGCATAGAGCTTGGCGAGCCCGAAGTCGTAGGTGCCGCCCAGGGTTGCCACGGTGTAGTCATTGGCGCCGACTGGCGTCACGCCGTAAGCGGCGGCGACGTCGATCGTGCCGTTCGTCCAGCCGACGCGCCCGCCGCGGTAGCGCGCGCCGTCCTCGCCTTCGGGCAAGGCGTACATCGCCTGGCCGTAGAAACCGCCCAGGCCCTTGGGAAGGAAGTAGCCCACCGAGTTGTTGGCCCGCGCCAGCGTGCGTGCGCCGCCGAGGCCGAAGGGCCAGCCCTCGACGATGTTGGCCGAGCCGCCAACGCCCACGGTGCCGAAGGGCGAGAACTGCGAGATGTTCCAGAACGTGGGCGTGTAGTCGCGCCCGAGCCGGATCTCGCCGAAGCTGTTGTGCGACAGGCTCACCGTGGAACGCCGGTGGAAGCCCACGCCCTGGATCTCGCCGGTGTCGGGCAGCAGCGCCATCTCGAGCCAGAAGCTCGCAGCCAGTCCGCCGCCCAGGTCTTCCGTGCCGCGAAAGCCCAGGCGGCTGGGGAAGATGTTGCCGCCCTGGTCCATCGCCTTGACGGAGCGGCCATCGCTCTTCGTGTAGGTGATGTTCATGTCCAGCGTGCCGAAGAGCTGGACGCTCGACTGCGCCGTGGCGCTCGCGCCGGCGGCGAAGCAGATCGCGCCGGTGACGGCGTGCGGCAGCCGGCGGCGAATGCGAAGGTGAAAGGGAAGGGTGGTTGTCCTCATGCGTGTCTCCTCGTTGTAAAAATGGCGTGCGTCGGCACACGGCGCCTGCACTGCAGGCACCGCGGCGTGGGAACTTCGGAAAAGAAAAAACGGGCGCCGCGTTCAGCCGCGCCGGGGCACCGTCAGTCGATGCGGATGTTCTTGGCCTTGATCAGCCGGCCCATGGCCTGCGCCTCGCGCTCGACGGCGGCTGCCGCCTCGGCGGATGTGCTGCCGATCGGGTCGAGGCCGGCGTCGTTGAGCAGCTTGGCCATCTCGGGCGAATGCGTGATGGCGACGATTTCCTTGTTCAGACGCTCCACGATCGCCGGAGGCGTCTTGGCGGGCACCCAGAAGCCCAGCCAGGTGAACACCTCGACGCCCGGGTAGGTTTCCGAGAGCGTGGGCACGTCGGGCGCCGCCGGGCTGCGCTTGCTGCCCGTGTAGGCCAGCGCCTTGAGCCGCCCCGACTTGATGTTGGCCAGCGCCGAGACGGGCGGCTCGAAGCCCAGCTGCACCTGGCCGCCGAGCAGGTCGGGCGCGGCGCTTTGCTTGTAGGGCACATGCAGCAGCTCGATGCCGGCCGCCTCCTGGAACAGCTCGAAGCCCAGGTGCGAGGTCGTGCCCGAGCCGTACGAGGCAAAGGAAATCTTGCCCGGCTCGCGCTTGGCGAGCGCCACCAGCTCGGGGATGTTCTTCGCCGGCACCGCGCTGTTAGCCACGATGAACGAGCCGCCCTTGAGCGCCTGCGTGACGGGCACCAGATCGTGCTTCGCGTCGTAGGGCATCTTTGAGAGCAGGAACGGCGTCATCGTGAACGGGTTGCTCGTCGAAAACAGGATCGTGTAGCCGTCGGGCGCCGCCTTGGCCACCGCGTCGGTGCCGATGGAGGCCAGCGCGCCGGGCCGGTTCTCCACCACCACCGGCGTCTGCAGCGCGCGGCCGAGCCGGTCGGCATAGGCGCGCGCAAAGATGTCGGAGCCGACACCCACGGGCGTGGGCGTGATGATTTTTATCGGCCGCGATGGCCAGGGCGTGCCCTGGCCCCAGGCCGGTGTGAGGGCACTCGATGCGGCCAGCACGGTGAACGCGGCGAGCAGCGAGTGGGTGAGTTTTTTCTTCATGGTTTGTCTCCGGTCTTTCTTGTGTGTCTCTGAGGTTCGGACGCTCGAAGGCGCAGCCGGCGTTCAGCCGGTGTTGCGCGCGCCTTCGGGCAGCGGCGGATAGGTCGTGCCATCCAGGCCGGGCACCGTCACCCGCGCCGGGTCGTTGCCGTGCGCCTGCAGTTGCTCGACGGCGTAGTCGGTCACGCAGCCCGAGAGCAGCTGGCGCGGGTCTTCGAGCACGACGCGCAGCCGCGTGTTCAGCGCGCGCCAGTCGTCCGGCCCGGCGATGGCCGGCATTTCGCCGACAGCGCGCGTGTCCGCATCGAGCACCGGGCGCACGGTCGACGTGGGCTCGTAGCGCGGGTAGCCGTCGTACATCAGCGCGCCGAGTTCGCTCACCGCGCGCGTGTGCGCCCAGAGCTGGCGCATCGGCGTCTCGAATGCGCGCAGCGCTGCGATGTCGGTGGCGGCGCCCGGCGCGAACTCGCCCGCGTGCGGCGCGATGAAAAGCCGGTCGAGCGAGAGCGTGTGGCGCGAGGCGCCCAGGATCATGGCGGCCACCGAGTTGGTGGTCCAGGTCACGCCGGCGGTCGGCCGGCCCTGGCGCCCCACGACCAGCGCCATGGCGCGCGACCAGTCGATGGCGTGGCGGTCGAGCCAGGCGATCACGCGGTGGCTGATGTCCATGCCGACCAGGAAGAAGGTCGCGATCATCACGGCGTTCATCGGCACGGTGGCACCGGCAGCGGAGCCCGTGCCTTCGAGGTAGTGCGTGCGCATGTCCTCCGGCGTGAAGAGCGCGGGCTGTTCCAGCACGCGCTCCAGGTAGCGCTCGGTCAGCACGCAGGAGTAGTGCACCAGCTCGGCGATCTTCTCTTCGCGCCCTCGGTAGGCCGGCACCGCGATCGTGTCGCGCCACAGCGCCACCGAGTTGGCTTCGCGCGCGATGCGGGTGGCGACCAGCAGCCGCTCAGCCTCCCGGCGCCACAACGGTCCCTCGGGATCGACCAGGCGCATCTTGAGGATCGACGCCACCGCCGGGCCGTGGTGCGAGATGCCGGCCAGCTCCTTGAAGCCGCGCGTGGACAGGCGAAAGCCCTGGACCTCGGGGTCGCGGCCGCTGCCGGGGAACAGAACCACGTCCGCGCTGGTGGCCACGATGAGCGGGTCGCCCGCCGTCGCGGCGGCGGTCAGCGCGGCGAGGTTCGCGCCGATGCCCTGCGGGCCTCCCGTGTAGGTCTCGAAGAGCCGCAGCAGCTCGGGGCTCTGATGGCTCTGTGGCGATGCGGGGGGCTGGTTCATGCGGGCTCCTTGCCTGCATCGAGGTCGAGGCGGTACACGCGGCTCGGCGTGCGAAACCGCACCTCGCCGCTGAGGCTGTTCGTGACCACGAGGTAGCGCCGGCCTTCCGCCTCGAAGCAGGTCGCGTCGGTGCCGCCGGAGGTCGGGAATTCGCCGATGGGCACCATGAGGCCATCCTGCATGCGGGAGATCGTCGACTGCAGCCGCGGAATCGGCGCCTCGCGCGTGCCGTGCAGGAAGTTGATCTGCACCAGCCGACCGCCGTCCGGCGTCGGTATCCAGTCGAACTCGCGGCCGCCGGGGCCGCTCAGCACCTGGTGCGCCGCGAAGCGGCCGTCGGTCCAGCGGAAGAGCACGGTTTCTTCATGCAGGCAGGCGAATGCCAGCCAGGTGGCGCCTTCCGTTTCGAAGCAGCAGAAGGCGCGGCCGCTCTTGCCATCCAGGTCCTGGAAGGGCTCGAAGGCATCGCCGTTCCAGCGCAGCAGCTGCGAAGGCACCGCATGGTCGGCGTAGGCCAGCAGCTTCTGCCCGTCGACCTCGAAGAAGGCCCAGTTGTAGCCCCAGCCCGAACGCACCGTCTGGCGCTTGACGAAGCGATCGCCGTCCCATTCGAAGATGCACGATTCGGCGCCCGGTGCGAGGGGCGCATCGCCGTGGGTCACGCCCTGCGCGAGCGCGAGGAAATGCCGCGACCCGATCTCGAAATGGATCCATTGCTTGGCGGCCGAGGTCGGGATGCGCTGGAAGGTCTCGAAACGGCCATCCACCAGCTCGAAGATCGTCGAGTGCGTGTCCAGCGCGTACGGGCCCGAGCCCGTGCGCAGGCTCGCGGTGGCGAGAAAAGCACGCGTGCCGATGCGAAAGAACTCGGCGTCTTCGCCGCCCGGCACCGGAAGGCGCGCGTGTTCGACGAACTGCTCGCCTTCCCAGCGGTAGACCAGCGCCTCGACGTCGCTGTTGCCCAGCGTCATCTGCGCGGGCTGGCCGGCGATGTCTTGCGCGAGTTGCGGCACCACGAGGTAGCGCGTGCCGTCGTGCTCGAAGACCTCGGCGGCGCGTGCGCCCGAGGTGTCGAGTTCCTGGATGCAATGCATGAGGGGCATGAGGGTGGTGTCGCTCATGGTTCAGAAGCCGAAGAGGCGTGCGGGGTTGTCGGCCAGCACCTTGCGGCGCGCGATGGGGTCGGGAATCCAGTCGGCCAGCAGGTTCAGAAGTTCGCCGGTGTCGCGCCCGCCTTCCGGGATGTGCGGCCAGTCGCTGCCCCAGATGACGCGGTTGGGCACGGCCTCCACGATGGCCTGTGCGAGCGGCCGCAGCTTCGCGTAGTTGCCGTCCTTCGCGAGGCGGTACGGACCCGACAGCTTGAACCAGCCGCGCCCGTCGGCCACGGCGCGCAGCAGGCGGTCGAAGTCGGCGCGGGTGAGGCCGTCGCTCTCCAGCATGTAGCCCATGTGGTCGATCACGAAGTCCGATTCGAGATCGGGCAGCACCGGAATCAGGTCGCGCACGACCCAGCCCGGCGTGTAGAACTGGACGTGCCAGCCGAGCGGCGCGATGCGCCGGATGCTGCGCTCGATGTAGGCGTGCAGCTCGGCGGTGGGGAGCTGTGCGCGCAGGAACAGGTCGAGCCGCAGCGCACGCACGCGGCGCGTGTGCATCGTGCGGAGGGCCTCTTCGGAAACATCGTCCTCGACCATCGCGACGCCGCGTGCACGGTCGCCGACGGCGTCCAGCGCATCGAGCATGCAGCGGTTGTCGGTGCCGTAGAAGCTGGGCTGCACGATCACGAAACGCTCGATGTGGAGCACGCCGAGCGCGCGCCGCAGTTGCGCGAGGTTGCCGTCCGGCAGCGTGTAGTGCGGGTGTTCGACGTGCGGGTAAGGCTCGGCGGGGCCGAAGACATGCACATGCGCATCGCAGGCACCGGCGGGAACCTCGAAGGCCGCGCGGGTGAGGGTCTGCGCGTCGCGCATGGGCTTGGAAGTCAGGATCTCGTGGGTCATGGTCGAGCGGTGGCGGGAGAAAAGAAAGAGAGAAAAGAAAGAGAGAAAAGAAAGAGAGAAAAGAAAGAGAGAAAAGAAAGAGAGAAAAGAAAGAGAGAAAAGAAGGCGGGAGGGAAGGGCGGTCAGTCGAGCTTGATGCGGCCGCTTGCGAGCAGCGCGCGGAGGCGCCCGATCTCGCCGGCGATGGTGCGTTGCATTTCCGCGGGGTCACCCGACGCGGGCTCGAAGCCCTGCACCGCCAGGGCCTCCCGAAGTTTCGGGCTGGCCAGCGTGCGTTGCCAGGCCTGCAGGACCTCCTGCCGCTGGGCGGCCGGCGTGCCGGTGGGCAGCACGAAGCCGACCCACGAGCGGTACTGGTAGGTGCGCAATGCGGGCAGGCCGGTCTCGGCATAGCTCGGAACCTGCGGCAGCATCGCCCAGCGCCGGGAAGAGGTGGCGGCCAGGGCGCGCACCCTGCCGCTCTGCACCAGCGGGACGATCGGCGCGGTGGCGTAGAGCATCAGGTCCACTTCGCCGCCCGCCAGCGCAGCCATCACCTGGGCCTCGCCCTTGTACGGAATGTGGCGCGCGTCGATGCCGAGCGTGTGCAGCAGCTCCTCGCTCTGCAGGTGCAGGCTGGTGCCGATGCCGAAGGAGCCGTAGGTGAGTTCGCCCGGATGCGCCTTCGCGTACTGCACCAGTCCAGCCATGTCGGCCACCGGCAGGTCGGCGCGCACTGCCACCACGCCGGCATTGGTCGCGGCGATGCCGAGGGCATCGAAATCGGTCAGCGGGTCGTAGCCGGGCGCCTTGTCGACCACCGGATTGACCGAGGCGATGGACGGCGAAACCGCGATCAACGTGTGGCCGTCGCGCGGTGCGCGCAAGGCGGCCTGCACGCCGATCTTGCCCGCCGCGCCCAGGCGGTTGTCGACCACCACGGGGTGGCCGAGCGCGGCCGACAGCTCGGGCGCAACAAGCCGCGCGACGCGGTCGATGGGACCGCCGGGCGGCGCGGGCACGATGATCGTGGAGACCTGCGAAGCGGCATTGGCGCTGGCACAGGCCCCGCCGAGGACGAGGCCCGCCGCGAGAAGCAGTGCCCGCAATTCAGGCCGCGCGCGCATGCGGTGTCTCCGCGGCAAGAGATGCATGGCTGGCCAGCGCACCGCGCACGCGCTCGTGCATCGCGGTGAGCAGCACATCGGTGTCGATGCCCGTCATGAGGAAGGGCGCCGCGCCGCGCGCCAGCAGTTCGGCGTTCAGCGCCGCATCGGCGATGCCACCGATCGACAGCGGTGTGCCGGCGCGCGCGCAGGCCGCGAGTGCGCTGTTCAGCGCCTGCTGCACCAGCGGATGGCGGTAGTCGCCCGGCACGCCGAGTTCCGCGCTCAGGTCGTTGCAGCCGATGCTCACCAGGTCCACGCCGGGCACCCGTGCGATCGCCTCGGCGTTCTCGATGCCCAGCGGGCTCTCGATCAGCACGTTGACGACCACGGCATCGTTGGCCAGGCGGTAGGTGTCGGCCGCCGGCAGCCGGCGGTAGCCGAACTGCGGCAGCGCCGCGATGGCCGAGCGGTGGCCGTGCGGCGGGAAGCGGCAGGCTGCGGCGAGGTCAGCCGCCTGCTCGGCAGTCTCGACGCGCGGAAAGATGAGGCCCGATGCGCCCGCGTCGAGCAGCCTGCCGATGGCGCCGTACTCGCGCTCGGGCACCCGCACCAGCGCCATCAAACCGAGGTCATGCGCCGTGGCGCAGATCGCGCCGGCCGCGTCGAGCGGGATGGTGCTGTGTTCGAGATCGACCCAGATCGCGTGGTGGCCGCTGGCCTTGGCCAGCCGGGCGATATCGGGTGTGCGCGCCATGCGGATGCCGAAGGCCGTCAAGGGCTCGCCGCGGACCAGCCCCTGGATCAGTGGATGGCCCTGGAAGGGCTTGGATGCAGGGTGCGCCTGCGGCTTGTCTCTGCTTGTCATGCAGGCATCGTAGGCAAGGTGTCTTATATTTGGAAATACCGTTTATTGTCGGTTTTCAATACCTTGAAAATATCATGGAACTGCGCCATCTCCGCTACTTCGTCGCGGTTGCCGAGGAGCTCAACTTCACGCGCGCCGCGCAGCGCCTGCACATCGCGCAGCCGCCGCTGAGCGTGCAGATCCAGGCGCTCGAAGAGGAACTGAAGGTCCGGCTGCTCGAGCGCGACAAGCGGCGCGTGTTCCTCACGCAGGCGGGGCGCCATTTCCTCGAGCGGGCGCGCGGCATCCTGCGCGACGTGGAAACGGCCAAGGGCGAGGCGCAGAGCGCGGCCTCGGGGGAGGTGGGGAGCATCGCGCTGGGCTACACGGCCTCCTCGATGCTGTCGCCAGCCATGCCCGGCGCCATTCTTCGCTTCCGGCAACTGCACGCGCGGGTGGTGCTGACGCTGAAGGAGATGACCTCGCTGGAGCAGCTCGACGCGGTGCACGGGCGCAGCCTCGACATCGCCGTGCTGCGCCGCCCGAACGTGGAGATTCCGACCGGCATCACCGTCGAGGAGTGGTACCAGTCGCCGCTGACGGCCGTGGTGCCGCGCGATCACAGGCTCAGCGGCAAGCCGCTGCGGATCGCGGACCTGCGCGACGAGCCGCTGGTGATGTACCCGCGCAATGCCGGCATCGGGCTCTACTGGAAGGTGCAGGACCTGTGCGCCAAGGCGGGCTTCCGGCCGCGCATGGTGCAGGAGGCGCGCGAGGCATCGACCATCGCGGGGCTGGTCGCGGCCGGCGTCGGCATCGCGCTGGTGCCAGGCGACACGCGCTGCATCCAGCTGGACGGCGTCGTGTATCAGACGGTGCTCGACAAGGAGGCGGTCTCCAGCCTCTACCTGGCGCACCGGCAGGAGGACCCGAATCCTTATGTCGACCTGATGCTCAAGGAGCTTCGTTCGGCGTTGAAGCGCGGGACTGCGCGCAGCCGTGCGAAGCGCAAGAGCGCGTAGCCCTTGTGGCGGTCATGCCTGCCGCATGTACTGCGTGGGCGTGACGCCGAAGGTGCGCTTGAACAACGCGATGAAGGCGCTGATGTTGCAGTAGCCCAGCTCGAGCGCGACGGTCGTGACGGACCGCCCCTCGGCCAGGAGCTCCAGCCCGCGCAAGAGGCGCGCGCGCTGGCGCCACGCGCCGAGGCTGTAGCCGGTCTCCATCGGAAAACGGCGATTGAGCGTGCGGGGCGAAACATTCGCCAGCGCGGCCCAGTCGTCCAGTGAGCGTTCTTCCGCGGGCTCTGCCAGCAGCCCTTGCGCGATCTTCACCAGCGACGGGCTGGTCGGCATCGGCAGGCTCAGTTCCTCGACCGGCAAGGCCTGGATCTCGTTGACCACGACGCGTTCGAGCAAGTCCCGCATCGGTCCGCCTGTTTCGTCGTCGGGGCGCTCCAGCCGCCGCACGGCCTCGCGCAGCAGGGCAGAGATGCGAAGCGTCGCCGGTTGATCGGGCAGGCCCTCGCAGGCACCGGACTGGACATAGACGCTCCATGCGTCCACCTGGCCATGCACGCTCGCCCAATGCAGTTGCCCGGGCGGTATCCACACCGCATGCACGTTGGGCACGAGCCACTTGCCGAACTCCGTGCCCAGCGTGAGAAGGCCTCGCCAGACGCCCAGGAGCTGTCCTCGTCCGTGGCTGTGGGCCTCCACCAGCGAGCTGCCTTCGACGCACTGGGAAACGACGATCGCCAACGGACCGGTCGTGCCGTCCTTCAGGTTTTCGAGGTCGGGATGGGGCAGGGAAGACATGGCGCAAATGAGCTACTGATTGGCCCAAACAGCATAGTCACGCCAGGCGCAAAAACCTAGCATGAACCCATGTTTCAGAGCAGGTGACTCCCATGCAAACCCAGAACAGCCTTTCCGACGGTGCCTCAAGCGCCGAGTGCGAGCAGCCGGCGCGCGAGGTCGTCGAACTCGACGTGCTCTACGCCGAGCCGTCTTCGATGATCCAGAAGGCGGTGTCCCGCCACCTGACCGAGTACCACCGCGCCTACCTGGAGATCGCGACGTTCTTCTGCCTGGCGACGGGGCGCGGGGACTCGGGCCTCGATGCCTCTCCACGCGGCGGGAGTGAGCGGTCAGAATGCCATAAATTTGTTTGCTGACAACCACTTAGGAGTTTTCAAACACGATTGCGTCAAATAATTACGGGGTGCGATCTTGTAAATTGGCTCTGCGCAAGAGCGGGTGGTCAGAATGACATAAATTTGCGTGTTGACAACCACTTAGGAGTTTTTAAACACAATTGTGTCAAATAATTACGGGCTGCGATCTCGTAAATTGGCTCTGCGCAAGGCCGGCCACGCCACGCAGTGTTCCTGTAGCTGAGGGTTGGCCGGGATTCACGATTTTTTCGCCAAAAAGTGACCTAACCTGTTATCAGTAAAGGAAATTTCCTCATCGGAAATCTCATCCCTTCCGGATCGGATCACACCTCCCTCGTCAAGGCGACTTTCGCGTGGTCGTCTTGCGTGGTGCCTTGGCCTCAAGGCGCTTGTCCAGTTGAGTGCGCAGCGCCTCGCTCGCACTTCGAGCTTCTGCCAGCGCCCCTTCGGTCGCCCCGAGGCGCTGACGCAATTGCCCCAACTCTTGCTGCAGTTCGGCCATGCGAACACGATGTTGCTCGGCATGGGCCTCGGTCGTCTTGCGCACTTGCTCAAGATCTTTGGCAAGCTTGGTTGCTCCCGATCGCTCGCGGTCAACATCCAGCAGCGCACGCCGCAAGTCGGCCTGGTGCCGCTCGCTGGAAGCCGCGGCTGCAGCACGCTGCTCCTCGAGCTGCCGCTCAAAGCCCTGTCGGGCCGCGTCCAAGGCTTGCTGCAGTTCCCGTCGCTGCTGCTCGCCCGCTTGGAGCTGACGCTCCAGGCCAACGCGTGTGCCTTGCTCCCTGGCCAGCGCCTGGCCGGTTTCCTGAAGTTGTGTCTGACAGACCGAGAGATCGGTCTGCAGCTTGGCATTGGCCTTCTCAGCGGCCTCGGCATGCGCCTGCGCGGCTTCCATATCGGCCGCCGCTGCAACCACGGCCGCCTGCGCCTCGCTGCGCTCCGCCGTAAAGCCCTCCGACGCTGAGGCCTGTGCCCGCAACCACAGCGCGCCGATCACCTCGCCGGCGGCATCGCGCAGTTCCTCGGGCAGATCCGGGTGTTCGATGCGCACGCGGCTTTTCTCGCGCAGGATTTCCCAGAAGCGCGACAGCGCCTCGGCCGGTGCGCTCATGCTCCCCTTGCGAACGAGCTGATAGAGCTTGTTGGCGGTGGGCGTGATGCCGTGACGGAAAAACAGGAGCACGCAGACCTCGCGATACAGCTCCTGCGTGTCGACGTGCCTGGCGCGCAGATCTTCGATTTCGGCCTGCAGGCGCCGGTCTTCGGGGTGGATTTCGAGGGAAGCAGAGTCGCTCAAAGGATTCTCCAAGGCTGAATATTGATTGATATTACAACGTAATACGTTGTGTTTATTGAATTTAATTTCAATCTATGGACATAATCCATTTAATGTCCATGATATCGATTCAGCCTCGAATTTGAGCGTCGCTCGCCCACTCCATGTCCTCTCTTGCCGTCCAGCCCATCGACCAGATCGCTATCGCTGAGCATCTCAGCGGCGTGCGCGGCCGAAACCGCGCGGCCGGCACGCCGCAGATCGCGGCTTCGGACGACCGCTCGGCCGTGCACGCCTGGCTGGCACGTTACGCCGACTCGCCCGCAACGCTGGCCAGCTACCGCAAGGAATCCGAACGCCTGCTGCTGTGGTGCCTGCTGCAGCGCCGGGTCGCCTTGTCGGACCTGACACACGAAGATCTGCTGATGTACCGGCACTTCCTGGGCGACCCGCAGCCGCACGAGCGCTGGGTGATGGCACCAGGCCAGAAACCGCAGCGTTCTTCGCCACGCTGGCGCCCCTTTGCAGGACCCTTGAGCGTTGCCAGCCAACGCCAGGCCATGTCGATCCTCAACGCGATGTTCTCCTGGCTGGTGGAAGCGGGCTATCTGGCGGGCAATCCGTTGGCGCTGAGCCGGCGCCCGCGCCGGACCGCGGCGCCGCGGGTGACGCGGTTTCTGCCGATGGAACACTGGGATGCCGTTAAGGCGACCATCGAGGCGATGCCCACAGCCACTGTACGGCAGGCGGCACAGGCCGCGCGCACGCGCTGGCTGTTCTCGCTGCTGTATATCGGCGCACTGAGGGCCTCGGAGATCAGCACAACGCGCATGTCCGGGTTTTTCCAGCGCCGCTCGGGCGGTGGAGGTCCCGTGCGTTGGTGGTTGGAAGTGACCGGCAAGGGCGACAAGATCCGCCTGGTGCCGGTGACCGCCGAATGGCTCGCCGAATTGATGCGCTACCGCCGCGCAATGAGTTGGAGTCCGCTGCCGCGTGAGGACGACGACACACCGCTGCTGACGTCGTTGATCGGCCCCGTCAAACCAATGGCGCGCAGCGCGATCCACGAGATCGTCAAGGGCGTGATGCGCGAGACAGCCGCCCGGCTGCGGGCCCAAGGTGAAGAGTTCGAGGCGACCGCCGCACACATCGAGCAGGCCTCCACACACTGGCTGCGCCACACCGCCGGCAGCCACCTGAGCGAGAAAGCCGATCTCAAAATCGTGCGCGACAACCTCGGGCATGCCAACCTGACCACCACCAGTATTTATCTGCACACCGAGGACGACGCGCGGCATGAGGCTACCCAACAGGCGCATCGGGTCGGATGGCGAAGCCCTTGAGAACAAAAGACAGGAGACCTGCCACCTCAAATTCTCCACACCATCGCCAGCAGCGGCTGGACGCGAATCGCACGCTGCACCGTGGTCAAGGTGCCAGCGTAGCCGGGCAATGCCTTTTGTGTCGCGCCTGCAGAATCGGCACCGAGTGCCGCCGCCTCCAGTTTTTGGTCTCCGGCCGGCGTCCGGCAAAATAAGGCGATCTCGTCGCTCGGCTCACCTTCGTTGACGCGTGCAACGCGCCCGCTGCGCCGAAGATGACCCACGACATTCATCAGCGTACGAATGGAAAAACCCGTGGCCTGCGCGAGGTCCGCGTACGTCGCACAGGGCCCGATCGCGGCAAGCACCTGCAGTATCCGCTCGTCTCTGCGATGGCGAGGGACCACATTGCCACCTTCACTCAGTGCGATCCGACGATCGATGCCTGACCAGCGGACGCGGACATTTACAGCGGAGCTTTCAACTGCCGGATGAATTCGTCCCGGACCTCTGGTTCGATACGGCCCGCTTCCGACAGCATCCTGGCAGCCACCAGCGCTTGCTCCGGGCGAAGTCCTCCCTGGGCTACATGCTCGGGAAGCCGCTTCAGGACCTCGTAGGCTTCCTGTCGGCGCTCATCGTCGCTGAGGCTCGGGAGCAATTCGGCCAAGGTGTTCACGCGGTCGCGATATCGCGCCAGCTCGACTTGGCGGGCCACCTCGTCTTCGACGGGCTTGCCGTTGCGCGCCAGATCGCGCCGCAGTTGATCGAGATCGAGCTTGCGCTCCAACGGTCCGGCCGACATGAGATATGGCGATGCACCGGGAGCGAACACTTTGTACTCGGGCGCCCGACGCGCGAGTACGACACCGCTGCCGCCAACATCCGGCGTGGTTTTCGCATTGCGCTTCGTGGCGGCGCTTGACGTTACTGCAACGAGGGGCTGTTCGACACCGGGCTCGAACAGGAGCCAGAGCACCAGGGTCCCTATCGCGCCGCCCATGACGACGATCAACTTGGTGCCGCTCAGAAAAGGAAAACGGGTACGCATGCGAAATCTCTCCTATCTCCGATTTATTTCTTCCGCTTGGCATCGCGCGTGGAAATAGGCCTCTGTTGTCGAGGTCTCTGCTGGCGTTGACCCCCCAATCAGACCAGCCTTCATGGCGTTCGCCGAACCTCACCTGGATCGCCAATCCGTAGAATTCGACAACCTCCGGCTTGAAGCCGGTGGTTGTCGAACTGCCGCGCTCATTACTGAATTTCGGCACCAAAGAATCGCTGTTGCTCTTTGAATTCCAGTATTCTCGAATTACTGGCAATAGCCAAGTCAATGAGCATTCGTAGATTCAAAGATCGGGGGCAGTGCAGTTGAAGCTTGATGCTTTTTCTTGCGGGCCTTTCCCATCATATTTGGGATAGCTCGGATACTTGCACAAGGGGCGCTCGAGGGTAATCTGTCCTAACAGATTTTTCTTGACTAATGTCAGATTCTGTTTGGATGGCGGAGTGCCTTGCTCAACCCAGGTTGAAACTGCTTTTATTAAATCCACTCCATATGGACCATTTCCACCCATGCCAACGTGTCCTACTCCTGGCGCGGCGAAAAACTCTATTACGCTATCAGCGTCAGATTGACCCATTGTACTGATAACGCTGTCATAGTATTTGGTCTGATCGATGAAGCTGACTGCTGAATCGATGGTTCCATCGAGCGAAACTAACTTGCCACCACGCTTTTTGAATCCACTAAGATCTGGATTCGACGTATCGAACAATTTGTTAAGCTCTTCCAGTCGCGGTATTGATTGCTCGGGACTCCAAGTTTTCGGATCGATATAGCCTGGATCGTCTGGGCTGACCAAATTTTGAACAAAATCTTTAATAAAGCTTTCGGCAAATATTTGGCCTCCGGAAATATTGACCAAAGGCAACGGCCATTGAAACAAACCCCATCCACCAGAAATATCACTTTCTCCTCCTGCGAAGCCATATCCTTCAAAGTGGATATTTTTACTTGAAGTCACAAGAGGCGAAGCAATGACATTCACGCTTGAAATTTGTTCATCGGACAGGCAGGAGTGAAACCATGGATCGCTACCGCCCCAGCTACACCGCAGCACTTCCGGTTTAAATTTGCAGGCAATTGGATTGGAAATGATGCCGTCCTTCAAACCATCTTTCTCGTCGCATGCCTTGAAAACAGCGTCGGAGAGCAATTTCTGCTCTGGAAGACCCAATTTTGAATTCGGTTTGGCAAGTTGCTGTGCAACGCGACTGAAATTGACAAATTGCCCTACAGCATGAGACCCACTGCTACGCGCAACAATTCCATCGAAATCTTCTGGATAACGCTGCGCCTCGATCACGCCTTCTTGCCCGCCCTTGGAGCCTCCCTCGAAATAGCTTCGATCCGCTGATTTTCCATAATAGGTTGTGATGATTTCCCTCCCGAATGGCAACGCCCTGTGCGTAGCCTCACTGGTATAGTCAGCCAATTTTCGAGGATCTCTTGCAAAGCTCGAGTCAATCAAGCCACCATCATGACCGCCATTGGTTGCCATGATTGCATAGCCGTCGGATTTGATAGAAGGACTGAAGAAGGGGTAAGTCGATAGATTAGGAATTGATCCATCAAATCCACCCCCACCGAGAAAAGCCAAATTATTGTTCCACTTGGTTGGAAGGTGAAGTTGAAATTTCAGATCCGAATCATTCATTTTTGCGTCAACAACGCAATATCCACCCAAGAAATCCAGGGATATGTTCGTGACAACCGCTTCGCCGTTGCTCCCAAGTTTTCGATCCTTCAATGACAAACATTGAAGAACGCCTGCATTTGTTTTTCCTTCGTCGCTATCTGGTGTTGACGAGGCAGCATGCGAAGAGGTTGCCAAACTCAAAGCGAACAGCGATAAACAAGAGTACACCCGAGTCCTCTTGCTGAAAGATTCAAGTGTTTTGTTTTCGAAATTTCTTGAATCATGCGAACTTTTTTTCATTTCTTTATCTCCTTCCTGTATGACTTTGCTTTAGGCAAACGTTGCGCATCCATTACGCTGGTTGTGCAAAGCTTCCTTCCCTGAATGACGCAAAATATTTGCATCAAATATTGAATACTTTCCCCGGATTCATGATGTTCTTCGGATCGAGCGCGCGCTTGATCGTGCGCATCATGTCGATGGCGCCGACGCCCACCTCGGTCACCAGGAAGTCCATCTTGTGCAGGCCCACGCCGTGCTCGCCGGTGCAGGTGCCCTCGAGTGCCAGTGCGCGGCTCACCAGCTTGTGGTTGAGCGCCTCCGCCTTCACGCGCTCTTCGGGGATGTTCGGATCGAGCAGGTAGCCGAAGTGGAAGTTGCCGTCGCCCACGTGGCCGACGAGGAAGTAGGGGATGCCGCTCGCATCGGCTTCGGCCACCGAGTCGAGCAGGCAATCGGCCAGGCGCGAGATCGGCACGCAGGTGTCGGTCGTGATCACGCGGCAGCCGGGGCGCGACTGCACCGCCGCAAAGTAGCTGTTGTGCCGCGCGGTCCACAGGCGCGTGCGTTCTTCCGGCGTGCTGGCCCACTCGAAGGCATTGCCGCCGTGGCCGCTGGCCAGCTCCTGCACCGTCTCGGCCTGTTCCTTCACGCCGGCGGGCGAGCCGTGGAATTCCATCAGCAGCATCGGCTCTTCGCGCAGGTTCAGCTTGGCGTAGGCGTTGACCATGCGCACCGTGTTCACGTCGATCAGTTCCACGCGCGCGATCGGCACACCGAGCTGGATGGTCTCGATGGTGGTGCGCACGGCCGCCTCGATGCTCGGGAACGAGCAGATCGCGGCCGACACCGCTTCGGGCAACGGGTAGATGCGCAGCGTGACCTCGGTCACCACGCCCAGCGTGCCTTCGCTGCCCACCATGAGGCGCGTGAGGTCATAGCCGGCGGAAGACTTCTTGGCGCGCGTGCCGGTGCGAATGACTTCGCCGCTGGCCGTGACCACTTCGAGCGCCAGCACGTTCTCGCGCATCGTGCCGTAGCGCACGGCGTTCGTGCCGCTGGCGCGCGTGGCCGTCATGCCGCCGAGGGACGCGTCGGCACCGGGGTCGATGGGGAAGAACAGGCCCGTGCTCTTGATCTCTTCGTTGAGCTGCTTGCGCGTGACGCCGGGTTGCACCGTCACCGTGAGGTCGTCGGCATTGATCGACAGCACCTTGTTCATGCGCGACACGTCGATGCTGATGCCGCCTTGCACCGCCAGCAGATGGCCTTCGAGCGAGGAGCCCACGCCGAAGGGAATGACGGGCACGCTGTGCTCGCTTGCGAGCTTCACCGCGTCGGCCACGTCCTGCGTGCTTTCGGCGAACACCACGGCCGAGGGCGGTGGCGCATCGAACGAAGACTCGTCGCGGCCGTGCTGCGTGCGCACCGCCATTGCCGTGGAACAGTTGGCGCCGAAGCGTGCCTTCAGGCCGTCGATCAGGCTGGCGGGTACGTCGCGCAGATGAAGCGCCGGCATCAGGTGCGAGGTTTGGGTCGGGGCGTTCATCCATATCTCCGTGTCTCGTGGGCGAAGGTCTGAATCGCGTCAACCTGTTCCTGACCGGTAAGAAACTCGCGCAACACCTCGCTCCAAAGGTGCGCATCGATTCCGCTGGCAAGGTGGCCGTAGTCGCTGCGCAGTTCGTGGAAGTGCGCCTGCACGCCGTGGCGCTTCAGGTCTTGCATCGCGGCCGGCCCGAGCGACGACGGAAACAGCGCATCGCTCGAACTCAGCACATACAGCACGCGGGCGCGAATGGCGCCAAGCTGTTCGCGCACGTCGAAGCGTTCGATGGTCTGTATCAGCGTCGCCAGCGAATTGGCGTCGAACCCTTCGGCCCACGCCCGGGACAAGGCACACATGCGTTCGGAGCGCTGCGGCTCGTCGAGCGACAGGCTTGCAAGCCACGCGTCCATGCCGTAGCGGCGCAGTGTGTCCAAGCGCAGGCGCGACAGCAATTCGCCCATGTCGCCAGGTGCATAGCGGCCGCTATGCCAGTTCGGATCGGCCGCGAAGGCATCGCGCAAGCCCTGTGCTCCCGCCGACGCTCCGCGCCCGTCGAGATGCGCCAACGCGATCACCAGCCGCGAGACCGACTGCGGATACTGCACACCCCACTGCAGCGCCTGGAAACCGCCCATCGACACGCCCGCCACCGCATGCAGCTTGCGCACGCCCATGGCTACGAGCATCGATTTCTGCAGCCGCACGATGTCTTCGAAAGAGATGGCCGGAAAGTCCGGCCCATAAGGTTCGCCGGTTGCCGGATCGATGCTGGCCGGCCCGGTCGAGCCGTAGCACGAGCCCAGCGCGTTGGACGACACGACGAAGTAGCGCCGCGTGTCGATGGCCTTGCCCGGGCCCACGAGCTCGCTCCAGGAGCCTTCAGCGGCGCTGCTTCCGGACAGCACGAATTCATGGCTCGAGGTGAAGCCGTGTGTGATCAGCACCGCGTTGTCTCGCGCGACATTGAGCGTGCCCAGCGTGATGTAGGCCGCGCATGCCTCGGCCAGCACCTGGCCACCAGCGAGCCGGAAGTCGCGTTCGATGTGAACGCCGCGCGTGGCTTCTTCAGTCATTGGTGATACCCAGGCGCTCGATCCACGGCCGCCAGAACGCGATGTCGCGCTTGACGACGCCCGCGTAGTCCTTGGCACTCACGTACTGCGGCGCGAAGAGCGCCTGCTTGAGCGCGCGATTGAACTCGGGCGTATCAAGACAGGCTTGCGTCCAGCGATCGATCGACTGTGTCACTTCGGGCGGGCTGCCGGCCTTGGTCGTGATGCCGATCCATGCGGTGCGCGCGAAGCCCGGATCGTGCAGCACCTCGCCGGCAGTGGGCACGGCCGGCATGGTGGGCAGGCGCTTGTCGGTGAAGTTGAGAATCGGCACCAGTTTGCCGTTGTCGATGTACTGCGTGGCCGAGCCGGTCAGGAAGATCATCACGGGCACCTGTTCGCCCATCAGTGCTGTGAGCCCGTTGGGCTCGCCGTTCATCGGCACCATCGTCGCCTTGATCCCCAGCTTGGCCGCGAGCGCCGCACTCAGCAGATGCCCGGGTGCACCGATAGCCCCAATACCGAAGTCGATCCCACCGGGGCGCGCCTTGGCGTAGGCGACGAGGTCGTCCATTGTCTTGATGCCCGACTGCGCACTGGCCACGAGCGTGAGCGGACTGACCGCGAACATGGCCGCGCCTTCGAAGTCCTTTTCGGGGTCGTAGGGCGGTTTCTTGAAGACATAGGGGGTAATGGTGGTCTGCGACATGCCTGCGACCATGACCGTGTAACCGTCGGCCGGCTGTTGCTTCATGAAGCTCGCTGCCACCACGCCGTTGGCACCGGGCTTGTTGACCAGCACGAACGGCTGCCCCGCGAGACTGTCGCGCTGGGCGCAATGCATCCAGGCGCGCGTCACCACGTCGGTGCTGGCTCCCGCGGGCAACGGACTCACGAGCGTGACCGGTTTGGACGGATAGCGTTCAGCGTGGGTCGGTGCCAGAAACGCTGCTGACGCAGCAAACGCCAGCAGCAGATGAGTTGCTTTCAAGAGGCTACGCATGGTTTTTGATTGCCCATATTAGGTTCCATTCAGAACCGAGCTTAGTTCCATAATGAACCATCAAAATGAGTACTTACCCGATGCCGAATCTCACTGACTTCATCTCCGGATCGATCACCTATGCGAGCCAAATCAGCTATCTGGCGAGCTTCTATACCAACAGCGTTTACCGACAAGTGATGGAGAAGCACGAGATTTCGCGCTCTGATTTCGTGGTCGTTTTCTGCCTCAACAAAGCCGGTGAAATGACCGCGCAAGATATCTGCGCCTTCACCGGGCGCCCCAAGAACAGCGTGAGCCGCGCGGTCAACACCATGCTCGAACGCGGCTACATCGCCCGGCGTAACGACCCGAACGACGCACGGCGTGCGGTGCTGTCGATCACACGTCGCGGCAGCGAACTCTATGAAGCGGCGCTGCCGCTGTTCGAGGCTCGTCAAGAGGCGATGCTGGCGCCGCTCACAGCCAAGGAGTGCGCCACGCTGGCGCGCCTGCTCGAAAAACTGGTGCTGCGCGAAGACGCGTGGGCCGTGCCGGAAGCCGACTGAGTCGATCGCCCATACTGATCGAGTTTTGATCCGCCTGTCGAATCGCACTGGTGTTTTGTATTAGTGCTGGATTGGTGGATGCAAGCAGCGTCGTGTCGTTTCCCTATCTGGCGGAAGTCATCATTGCGGTAGTGTGATCATGAAACAGAAATGGATCGCACACGCATTCAGTGCCGCGAGAGCGGAGATGCGCCAGCGTCTATGAGCAATCTCGACGAAACTGCCTACCCCAGGCTGCGAGACGACATCTCGCCTCAGGAACTGGACCAGCTCTACACGCCGAGCGCCAAAGAGCGCAAATTCGTGACCGATTCCTATCGGCGCACCTCGCCCCAGACTTTCCTGATCTTGCAGCTCAAGCTGATGCAGCGCCTGGGCCATTCGGTGCCCTTGGCGAGCGTGCCGCTTGTGATCGTGGCGCACGTGTGCAAGAAATTCAAGATCGCCCGGCCGTCCAAGGACGCCTTGGCTCGTTACGACGCCTCGGGCGAGAAGTCGCGCCACTTGCAGCAGGTGGTGACGGTCCTGAAATTGCAGGAGGTCGACCAGGCCGCACGGCGCTGGATGGTCGAGCGTGCCGAGGCGGCCGCGCGCACCAAGCAGGAGCTGCCCGACATCATCAATGCGTTGCTCGAGGAACTCGTGCACCAGCGCTACGTGCTGCCCGGCTTCAGCTACCTGGATCGCATCGCACAGGCCGCGCGCGACAAAGTCAACACGGCCATCCAGGACCGCATCGTGGCTGCGCTCGACCAGCCGACGCGTGATCGACTGGATGCGTTGCTCGGAATTGAGGATGACGATGCCAAACCCCAGGGGGAAGAAAGCCCGCCTTGCGCTGCATATTGCGCCGCGTACTGGCAGGGCTGGGACCGCATCAAGCGTGAACCCGGCAAGCCGACGGCACGGGAAGTGGTCGCGTTCTTGCAGCACATCCGTTGGCTGCGCGAGTTGGCGCAAGGCTTGCCGGATCTGTACGACGTGGCCGCCACCAAGCGCGCACAGCTCATCCTGGAGGCACGCGCGCTCGATATCTCGGAAATGCGTTCGCTGGTCGAGCGCAAGCGTTATGCCCTGACCGTGCTGCTGATCCAGTCGCAGTTGCGCAAAGCCACCGACGACATCGCCGAGATCTTCGTTAAGACCGTGCGCAAGCTGGACACCGATGCGAACATGCGGCTGCGGGAATACCGGGTCGAGCATGCCCTGCAGGTCGACCGTCTGGTCGGGCAATTGCGAGAGGTACTGACGGCCTACAACCAGGACGATCCCGAGGTAGACCGGCTGGCGGCCATCGGCGGCAGCCTGGTGGACGAGCCGCGGCAGCTCATCGAAGAATGCGATGAGTACATGGCCTATGCGGACAACAATTATTTCCCCTTCATGCTCAGGCCCTACGGCACCAAGCGGGCCTTGCTGTTCGAGTGCCTTGACGTGATGCAACCGATGGCAACCTATCGTGACGACGCCTTCGGGCAGGCCCTCACCTGGATGCTGCGACACCGCAACAGCCACAAGGAATATCTGCAGGCCGAGGTCGGACAGACCGATCTCGACCTGGCTTGGCTGCCCGTGAAATGGCGCCACCTCATCGTCGGCAAGGGTGCCAACATGCCTTTGCCGCAGCGCCTGCATCGCAAGTATTTTGAGCTGTGCCTGTTCAGCCGGCTCCACGAGGAATTGCAGTCCGGCGATCTGTTCGTGCCGCGCAGCGAGCTCTACGACGACTACCGCAACCACTTCGTTGATCAGGCCACCTTCCAGGCCGAGTTGAATGGCTACGTCGAGATGCTCGGTCTGGAGTCGGATGGAAGGGGTTTTTGCGAGGGACTTCGCAACAAGCTGACGGCATTGGCCGAGGCCGTTGATCAGGAGTTTCCGCAGAATGCGGGCGTCGCCTGGGGGCCGAACGGGTTGTTGATCCGCAAGGTCGAGAGCGATGTGCTGCCAGAAGGTTTCGACGCGCTTGACCAGGCCGTCAACGAGGGGCTGGGCCACGTGAACGTGCTCGAAGCGCTGATCCAGACGGAGGGGTGGCTGAACCTGCACAAGATGTTCGGACCCTTGTCGGGCTTTGAATCGAAGCTGGACGATCCCCGGGCGCGCTTCATTGCGACGCTGTTCTGCTACGGCTTCAACATGGGAGCGAGCCAGACGGCGCGCAGCCTAAAGAGTTTCAGTCGCAAGCAGATCGCCTGGCTCAACCTGCGGCACGTCACGGAGGATCGCCTGGACAAGGCCATCACGAAGACGGTCAATGCTTACCACCGCTTTGGCCTTCCGAAGTACTGGGGTTCCGGGAAGTCGGCCTCGGCCGACGGCACGAAGTGGTCGATGTACGAGAAGAACCTGCTGTCCGAATATCACATCCGCTATGGCGGCTACGGGGGCATCGGCTACTACCACGTGTCCGACACCTACATCGCGCTGTTCAGCCATTTCATTCCTTGCGGGGTGTATGAGGCGGTCTATATCCTGGACGGGTTGATCCGAAACGACTCCGACATTCAGCCCGACACGGTGCACGGCGATACCCAGGCACAGAACACGCCAGTCTTCGCGCTGGCCCATCTTCTGGGTATCGAGCTGATGCCGCGCATCCGCAACGTCAAGGATCTGATCTTCTTCAAGCCGGGCAAGGACGCGAAGTACCAGAATATCCAGTCGCTGTTTCGAGGGGAGGCCATCGACTGGGATCTGATCGAGCGCCACTACGAGGACATGCTGCGCGTGGCGGTCTCGATCAAGGCCGGCATGATCACGCCGTCCACGCTGCTGCGGCGCCTGGGCAGCAAGAGCCGTAAGAACAAGCTGTACTTTGCGTTTCGCGAGCTCGGGAGGGTGCTGCGTACGATGTTCCTGCTGCGCTACATCAGCGAGCCACAGCTACGCCGCACGATCCACGCGACGACGAACAAGAGCGAGCAGTTCAACCATTTCGCGCAGTGGACCTTCTTTGGTGGCGAGGGCACCATCGCGGAGAACGTGCGGCACGAGCAGCGCAAGGTGATCAAGTACAACCATCTGGTGGCCAACATGCTGATCCTGAACAACGTGCACCGGATGTCCAAGGTCGTGGGGGATTTACAGCAAAGCGGCAAGTTCGTGATCGACGCGAAGATGGCGGCGCACCTGTCTCCATATCGCACGATCCACCTCAATCGCTTTGGCGTCTATCCGATGGATCTGAATGCGCCCGTGGAGCCGATGAATTTGAAGGTAAAAATCTCAACTGCGACAACAAGTTAGATCACTTTTTGGCGAAAAAATCGCGAATCCCGGCCAACCCTCAAAGTTATGCAGACCATCCTTAACGGTCATGGACGCCTCGTGACGATCGACGCCAAGACCAAGACATTCGAGGACCGGTTACTCGTCCCATGAGCACCCCGACACCCGAGATGTCATTGGCGCACCGAGGCACGTTCCAATGCGTTCGCACGCTGAGGGCTCGGACCCACTGGTCAACGCTCCTGGAAGGTGAGTCGATCTCGCGGCAAACGAGATGGCGATTTCACTGGCCATAAGTGCTTACATAAGCAAGCCATTCAGTCGGCGATGTCATCGACCTAAGATTCCCGGAGGCCTTCGAGCCAAGGCTGCCTTGAGATCATCCGATATGAGACCAGTCTCTGGCAAGTCGAACCAGAGCAATCACGCCCGCGAGATAGATCGATAGCCTAAGGGCGCCCCCAGACCAAGCCAGTGTGGCCATTTTCCATTAAGTGTTTCAGTGCAACTAACTAAGAGCGCTCAAATCGCCATTCGGCAATGGCGAAACGGTCTTTCCAAATGAAGCGCAAGCAACAAGTAGACTTTGAAGTGAGCATTTTGTAAGCCTTGCTCCACCACCGGCGCTGACGTAGCCAAAAAGAAGTTCATCCGAAGCCTGTGCGGCCATGCTCGATGTAATTGGCGGGGCAAAACAACATTGCAAAATGCAAGCAAGGTATTGGCGCATTCCCTCAATTGGGAGGCCGATTCCTTCCTGAGAAAATAATTTATTCTGCTCCCACAGGGTGGTGTCGGAGTTGTTAAGGCCAGAATAGAATTCGTCAAATCCAGCTGCGGAAACAGGGTAATCCAATTCATCTCTGGGTGGAGGCGGCCCGTTAGGCGGTTTCCGAACAATTGTATTCACGTACGGAGCCCAAGCGATAGCACAGCTCTCTTGCCAAATGGCAAAATGCGCAACCCTTGATAATCTGCTGCTTAATTTACTGGCATGCAAATGCTTGGAAAGTGCCACTCGATGAGCTTTCGCAGAGGCTGAAAAAACCTCCTCATGAAATCCCCCTCGACTTAGCTTCAGCTCGGCAATAAACCATCGGCGTTGATGGGGAGATTTAGCGTTTATAGAGGCGTTGGCTTGAGGTGCGGTTACCTGTGGCAGAACGGCGCCCAACAAATCGCCGACCAGATTGTCAAGAGCATTTTGAGCATTGAGGAGCAGTCCAGGGGGGATATGAACTTCATGCCGCGCGTCTCGATAGCCCCACATGTACATCAAAGCTCCAGAGAGATTGCTCTCGTACATATTGGTCATATATTCTTTCTTCGTTCACGAAATTTCCAGGCGAATCGTGTGCATTTCGATGTTTCCACACCGACTAAAAGAGCAGCAGAAGTCGGCCCGACCTAGTCTGATAAGCACGAAAAGGCTCTCTCCCAGTGCAAGCTCCATGCGGCCGTCCGGCTAACGTGAGGCGGTGCTGAGCACAGCGGGGGCTCGGACCACCGAGCCTACGACATCACCCCACCAAGAGCGTGACCTTCTACTACGAGGTGAATGCCTGTGTGGGCGAGCCAAACAGAAATTGAGATCCTGATCCAAGTTCTGCAAACCCGAGTTTGCAGAACTTGAGGGGCCGTTTTCCTTGGGAGAAGGGCGGGGCGCTTGTTTGGGACTACCCGTCCGAAGCCGCGTTGTGAGCCAGCCTAGTCTTTGTCAGGCCCAGATTGCAACCAACTCGGCATCTTGGTCGCGACCACTGCCATTGAATCTTCTGCCGCGTCCAGCCCAGTTACGTAGCGGATATAGCTCTGCTCGGATTGGCTCCCATCGAGTTCGCGAACGGAAAGCCAGCCCGGCACGGTTTGCATAGAAAAGCTCTTTTTAAAAGCTCAATTCCAGCATGCGACTGCGCGCCTCCAAAGGGCGGTTTTCCATATGTGAAAAGTGCGGCCCTTTACTCACCCTTCGTGCCTCCAGCGCTTATGGGCTAAAACTAGCCGTATCTTGGCTTACTCCCAAACGACGCGATAGCTCATCGCGCCTTGATGTGCTCAGCGGCAAGGCGGGCGCGCACTCGGTCAGCAGTCACAGCGCGGGACGGATCGGCCTTCAGTGCATCGTAAGCTGGGCCGACCTGGTGGTGCAGCCAGCTTTCGACGGCACGATCACGCGCCAAGAGCGCTCGCAAACCGTCGCGAATGACCTCGCTTTCGGTGGCGTACTCGCCAGCCCGCACCTTTGCCTTCACCACGTCGGCCATTTCATTGGGAAGGGTAATACTCAGTTGCTGCGTCGTTCGCATTCGATCAGCCTCCAGTCAAAACAGTAGGATTCAATCCTATCAGGGTCCATTTGTTCGTCGTGCCCGCGCTGAGCGCGAGCAGGCCGCCAGCGAAGTGTCGGCTCTGCGCTGAACGGGAGAGATCTGAGCCAATTTACGAAATCCTGACCGCTCACTAAGGCCTACGTTCGCTGGAGGTTCGCTCACTCGCCGTAATTATTGGCAGCAATGTTGAAAGCGTCGTGAAAACGCGACGTCAACAGTCCGATGCCGCGGTCCGCAAACTCGCAAATTTGCTCGTGAAATGGCCTCTTTCCGGCCGCAAAGTCATAAATTCGCTCTGAAAACGGTCGATCTCAGCAAATTTATGAAATTGCAGGCTGAAAGAGGGGCCAATTTACGAGATCCTGACCGCTCACTATCAATGATGGGATACGACATTGCTCCTGTCATGCGCCTCTAGCTCTTTCATTTAACATAATGCACATTGTGTTCTTTAAAAAGCTACCAGATGAGCCCACCCATTCTGGGAACCGCGCAAGAAAATGCACTCAGGAGCCCAGCGGGCTGACAGACGCCAACGACGGGTCGAAATCCGCTTCCACGCGCCCGATGTCCGGCACGCGCTGATACCGCAGCACGCGGTACCCGGCTTCGGTCAGCATTGCATCCCGATCCGGATCGCGTCGGGCCTTGTCCTTCTGGTTCTTGTCGCCGAGCTCGACCACGGCCACGACCTTGAACGAGCGGTCGCACACGACGAAGTCGGCGATCCTGCGGCTGAATGTGCTGCGCGCCGCGCGCGTGCGGGCCGTGAGCAATGCGCCGAAGCTGACCTGCGGCAGCACCACAAGGTCCGGGAGCGTTTGCACGAGCCGGTTGTACATCGCCTGCTCGCGCGCAGTGAGCGGTGCACGGGCCTTGGGCTTGTCGACGAAGTTGCTGGTGTTTTGCTCGGACCTTTTCTTGGCCACCACCACAAACACCAGCACGCCGACAACCAGCAAAACGACCATGAATAGGAACGTATTCATCTCTGCTTCTCCTTCTCCACAGAGTCTCGCACGAGTGCGCAGGCGCCCTTTTATTGACCTTTTGCCGGGCCTGCAAGGCGATGAAATCAGCCCTCAACGCTTGGGCGAATTTCCAGATCCTCTGCCTTCGTAGTTCACTCCCTTGGTCTGCTTGATCTCGATCTTCTTCGCGTCGGGACAGGGCTCGTTCGAGTACGTGATCTTGCCGCCCTGCATGCACTTGTAGATCGAGTTCTGGGCTGCTGCATCGAACGCGACCGTCGTCAAACCGAGTGCGAACGCAACGCCGCCCCATCTCACCATTTGCCGTCCTTCGGTATTGGCTTCGGGCCCGCTTTTGCGTTCATTGCGGCTGTGATGAGCTGAGCCGCTTCCGCACGGTTCGCCTTGTTCGCGAAGTCGACCGCAGTCATACCCAACTGATTTTTCATCGCCGTGTCAGCGCCTTCGGCCAGCAGCAGCTTCACGGCTTCGCCCGAGCCGTACATGGCGGCCATCATCAGCGGCGTGGTGCCGTTGGGCGATTGCGCGTCGATGAACGCGTAGTTGTCGAGCAGCTCCTTCATGATCGTCAACTGGCCGCTGGTGGCCGCGTAATGCAGCGGCGTCCAGCCGGTCTTGTTGACGGCGGCATCGCGCTTGAGCAGCTGGGTGACCAGGTCCTGCTGGCCCTTGATGGCGGCCAGCATCAGCGGCGTTTCGTCCTTGGCGTTGGCGATGTCCACGTTGAGCTGCGGCGATTCGAGCAGCGCCTGGATGACCTTGGGCGACGGTTCGCGCAGCGCGATGAGCAAGCCGGTCTGACCGTTTTCGTCGCGCGTGTTCGGATCGAAACCGCGCTTGAGCAGGCTGCGCACGCCGCTGGCGTTGTCGCCGCGCACGGCGCGGAAGAAGTCTTCGAACGAACCCGCATGCGCTGCAAAAGATGCAGCAATGACAAGGAGATAAAGCGACTTCTTGAAGTAGTTTTTCATGATTTAACGTCCCTGAACAGCGTTTCGAAGTTGTCGCTCGTCGCCTTGGCGATGGCCTCTACGGGCACGTTTCGCAGCTCGGCGATCTGTTGCGCCACGTAGGGCACATACGACGGATTGTTGGTCTTGCCGCGGTACGGCACGGGCGCCAGATACGGGCTGTCGGTCTCGATCAGCATGCGGTCCAGCGGCACGAAGGCGGCCACGTCGCGCAGGTCCTGTGCCTTCTTGAAGGTCAGGATGCCCGAGAACGAGATGTAGAACCCCAGGTTCAGCGCCGCGCGCGCCACCTCGGCGGTCTCGGTGAAGCAATGGAACACCCCGCCTGCCGAGCCCGCGGAGCCGTCTTCGCCCTCCTCCTTGAGGATCGCAATCGTGTCGGCCGAGGCTTCGCGGGTATGGATGATGAGCGGCTTGCGCGTCTGCCGCGCCGCGCGGATGTGCACGCGGAAGCGGTCGCGCTGCCACTCCATGTCGGCGATGCTGCGACCGCCCTTGCGTTCTTCCATCTGGTAGTAGTCGAGGCCGGTTTCGCCGATGGCCACCACGCGGGGACGGCCCGAGAGGCGCACCAGGTCTTCGATGCTGGGCTCGGCGATGTCCTCGTTGTCGGGGTGCACGCCCACGCTGGCCCAGAAGTTGTCGTAGCTGGCGGCGAGCGCCTGCACGTCGTCGAACTCTTCGAGCTTGGTGCAGATGCAGAGGGCCCGGTCGACCTTGGCCGCGGCCATGGCGGCGCGGATCTGCGGCATCTGGTCCGCGAACTCAGGGAAGGTCAGGTGGCAATGGGAGTCTGTGAACATCGGAAATGACGGTGAAGTCGGCGCACCTGTCACCTGTGTGAGGTGGCGCCGTACACGGAGTTCCGCGTCACGAGGACGACGGAAAACTCAGATGGTTTGGGTGGGGCGGTCTGACGCCATCGAGCCGCCGAGGGCTGCCTCGATGCGCGCCTTCAGTTGCCGCGATTTTTCGTCCGAAGGAAAACGGATGCCAACGCCAGGCGCCCGGTTGCCGGCAGCGCGCGACGGGGTGATCCACGCGACCTTGCCGGCCACCGGATAACGCTGCGGGTCTTCGGGCAGCGTCAACAGCACATAGACGTCGTCGCCCAGCCGGTATTCACGCGTGGTCGGAATGAAGATGCCGCCCTCTGCAAAGAGCGGGATGTACGCCGCATAGAGCGCGCCCTTCTCCTTGATGGCGAGCTGGATGACGCTCGGCCTGGCGGGCGTGGAGGCTGCGGACGCAGCGGCGGCGGGGGCGACAGGTTGGTTCATGGGCGGCGAGCGGCTGAGTTTAGGGTGCTTCGCGCTTCGCTCACAAGCGCTTCGAGCATGAGACCTGCATTGAACGGATGTTCGGCGGTTCTCGCGGCGTTCGCGAGCGACTTCGACCAGCGCGCCAGCGCCAGCCTCGACGGCGCCGCCGGCAGGTCGGCGGCCTCGAAGAAACGGGGTTCGGCGCCGTTGCCGACAGCCATCAGGTCGTGGCAGAGCTTCTGCAGCGCGCCGACGGCCTGCGCCGGCGCATGGTCCGACAGCGCACCCACGTCGCCGCGCGAAATGGCCTTGGGGAACAACGACCACGCCTTGGGCGATTGACCGGACCGCGCGAGCCGCAAGGCATCGCTGGGCCGTCCGCCGGCAGCGCGCAACAGGGCGGCTGCATCGGCGGCCGGCACGTCCTGCGCAACGAGCCAGGCTTCGGCTTCGGCCGTTTCCGGCCACGGCAGCGTGAAGCCCAGGCAACGGCTGCGAATGGTCGGCAGCAACTGCCACGCGGCTTCGCTGGCGAGCACGAACCGCACGTCGCCGACCGGCTCTTCGAGCGTCTTGAGCAGCGCGTTCGCGGTGATGGTGTTCATGCGCTCGGCCGGATACACCAGCACGACCTTGCCGCGCCCGCGCGCGCTGGTGCGCTGGGCAAAGCCGACCGCATCGCGCATCGCCTCGACGCGGATTTCGCGGCTCGCCTTGCGCTTCTTGTCGTCGATGTCGGCCTGCGCCTTTTCGTCGAGCGGCCAGCCGAGTTCCTGCATGGCGACTTCGGGCATCAGCACGCACAGGTCGGCGTGGGTGCGGACCTCGATGGCGTGGCAGCTGGCGCAATGGCCACAGGCGGTACCGCCCTCTTCCGCCGGCTGCTCGCACAGCCAGGCGGCAGCGAGCGCCAAAGCGAGTTCATATTGGCCGATGCCCGACGGGCCTTGCAGCAGCCAGGCATGGCCGCGCTGCCGAAGCAGTTCCGCGAGCGGCTGGCGCAGCCAGGGTGTCAGGGCAGGAATGCTCATCGTGCAACTCCGCTTTGAGGTGCCAGCACGCCCCGCGCCACCAGCGCCGTCTCGATCTGCTGCCAGACCTGGTCGCGCGCCTGGCTGGCGTCGATGCGAACGAAGCGCTGCGCGTCGGCGGCTGCGCGGTCTGCGTAGCCTTGGGCGACACGGCGGAAGAACTCGACCGGCTGCGCCTCGAACTTGTCGGGTACGCGCGCACCGGCCAGCCGCTGCGCCGCGATCTCGGGCGCGAGGTCGAACCACAGCGTGACGTGCGGCTGCAGCAGCCCTTCCGCCCTGCCCCCTTGCACCCACTGTTCCAGTGTCGAGAGCACCTCTGCATCGAAGCCGCGCCCCGCGCCCTGATAAGCGAAGGTGGCGTCGGTGAAACGGTCGCACAGCACGAGGTCGCCGCGCGCGAGCGCCGGTTCGATGACCTGCACGATGTGATCGCGCCGCGCCGCGAACACCAGCAGCGATTCGGTCAGCGGGTCCATCGGCTGCTCCAGGATCAGTCCGCGCAGCGTCTCCGCCAGCGGTGTGCCGCCGGGTTCGCGCGTGCGCACGATCGTGCGGCCCTGCGCCTTGAACAGCGCCTCCATCGCATCGAGGTGGCTCGACTTGCCCGCGCCATCGATGCCTTCCAGCGTCAGAAAGAGACCATCGCTCATTGCGTTGCCTTGGGTTTGGAGTCGCCGCCGCGTTGATAGCGATTGACCGCGCGGTTGTGGTCATCGAGCGAACTGCTGAACTGGCTGGTGCCGTCGCCGCGCGAAACGAAGTACAGCGACTTGCTCTGCGCCGGCTGCACCGCCGCCAGCAGCGCCGCCTTGCCCGGCATCGCGATCGGCGTGGGCGGCAGGCCGCCGCGCGTGTACGTGTTCCAGGGCGTGTCGGTCTGCAGGTCTTTCTTGCGCAGGTTGCCGTCGAAGGCGGCGCCCAGGCCATAGATCACCGTTGGGTCGGTCTGCAGCGGCATGCCGATACGCAGGCGGTTGGTGAAGACGGCGGCGATTTCGGCGCGGTCGTTGGCCTTTCCTGTCTCCTTTTCGACAATGCTGGCCAAAATCAGCGCCTCATCGGCCGATTTGAGGGGCAAGTCGGCGGCCCGCGCCGCCCAGGCGGCTTCGAGCTTCTTGTCCATGGCGCGCATCGCGCGCTGCAGCAAGACGATGTCGGTCGAGCCCTTCGAATAGGTGTAGGTGTCCGGAAAGAAGCGGCCTTCGGGGTGCAGGCCGGGCTTGCCCAGCTTGGCCATCAGCGCCTCGTCGGTGAGGCCCACGCTCTCGGGCTTGAGCTGGTCGGCCTTGCCGAGCGCGGCGCGCACCTGGCGCATGTTCCAGCCCTCGACCAGCACCAGACTGCGCGTGGCTTCCTCGCCGCGCACCAGGATATTGAGCAGCAGCTTCGGCGTGACGCCACGCTCCAGCTCGTAGCTGCCGGCGCGCATCTGGCGGTCTTGCCCCGAGACGCGGAACCACAGGTAAAGCAGTTGCGGCTGCACATCGACGCCGGCATTGGCCACCGCCTGGGCAATGCCGCGCGGCGTGGTGCCGGGCTCGATGGAGAGATCGGCGCTGGGCGCCGCCATCTTGAGCGGCTGGTGCACCCACCAGAGTCCGCCGGCGCCGAGCGCGAGCGCAATCAGGGCGGCCAGGAGGAAGAGCGTAAGAAAGAAGCTGCGCACGAATCCGATGGAGAGCGTTGGATCGACCGGGAAAAAGGAGGGAGTCCCTGCCGCACCGAGGGGACAGGCCGGCCATGATAATTCAGCGATGACCACAGTCGTTCTCAACGGGGCTGCCACGCTGTCCCCACTCGGCGTGATCCGCGCCGAAGGCCCCGATGCCGCCAGCTTCCTGCACGGACAACTGACCCAGGATTTCTCCCTCCTCGGCGCCACCGAAGCCCGGCTCGCCGCGCTCTGCACCGCCAAGGGCCGCATCATCGCGAGCTTCATCGGCATCCGGCCGCAGCCCGAGCTGATCCTTCTGGTGTGCAGCCGCGACATCCTCGCCGCGACGCTCAAGCGCCTGTCGATGTACGTGCTGCGCGCCAAGGCCAAGCTGACCGACGCCACCGACCAGTTCGCGCTCTACGGCCTGGCCGGCACCGCGCTCACCGCCAATGGCCTCGATGCGGCCACGCCGCCCGGCAAGCGCACCGCCATTGGCGACGACATCAGCGTGGTGTCGCTCTACCCGGCCGACGGCGTGCCGCGCGCGTTGTGGATCGCCCCCGTCGACCACGCTGCGCCGGCCGGCCCGAAGCTCGATGCCGATCTCTGGCAATGGAGCGAAGTCCGCAGCGGCATCGTGACCGTGACCACGCCGATCATCGAAGCCTTCGTGCCGCAGATGATCAATTACGAATCGGTGGGCGGCGTGAACTTCAAGAAGGGCTGCTACCCCGGCCAGGAGATCGTGGCGCGCAGCCAGTTCCGCGGCACGCTCAAGCGGCGCACCTACCTCATGCAGGCCGACGCGCCCGTGGCCACGGGGCAGGAAGTGTTCGCCGCCACTGACGGCGAGCAACCGGTCGGCACCGTGGCCCAGGCGGCACAGGCGCCCGGCGGCGGTTGGTCGGCGCTGGTCTCGATGCAGATCTCGGCGCTCGAAGCCGGCGGCCTGCATGCCGGCGCGGCCAGCGGCCCGGCCCTGACGGTCGAGCCGCTCCCCTACCCCTTGCTCGAAGACATCTGATCTGTCTTCCCCCAACGCCCCGATCCAAAGGGGCGTTTGGCGCCATCGAAAAAAGATGGCGCCATTTTTTTGCGCGTCGCTTAACCCCGCCGTCGATGCTGCGCCGTAGAAGCCTGCATCGATCCACTCCTGGCAAGGAAGAGCACCATGAAGCGCAGACTTTTTTCCACCGTCCTGGCCCTGACCGCATTGGCGGCCTGCGCCGAAAGCCCGGCCCGGCCCGCGCCGCCGCTCACCTCGAGCCGCATCGGCTCGATCATGCAGATCGCCATCGTCGACCGCACGAGCGGCGCCGAACTCCCGATCTACCGCCACCGCGGCGAGTACTGGGTGGCCGGCCGCCCCGGTGCGCGCTACGCCATCCGGGCGCGCAATGCGATGGGCGAACGCATCATGGCCGTGATGTCGGTGGACGGCGTCAACGTCGTCAGCGGCGAAACCGCGGGCATCGGGCAGACGGGCTATGTGTTCGGCGCCCGCGAGTTCAGCGACATCACCGGCTGGCGCAAGAGCGATTCGCAGATCGCCGCCTTCGAATTCGCCTCGGCCGGCAACTCCTACGCGAGCCGCACCGGCCGGCCCGACGATGTCGGCGTGATCGGCGTCGCGCTGTTCCGCGAGAACGTGCCGGTGCCACTGCCTCCCCCGATCGCGCCCTATCCGAGCCGCGACGAGTACAGCTCGCGCGACCGCGAACTGCGCAGTGAGTCGTCTGCGCTGGGCGATGCCCGTGCCAAATCAGCCCCTGGCGAAGCCGCAGCCTCGGCCCAGGCACCCGCCGGCGACATGGCGCGCCGCCAGGCTCCGGCCCCGAGCCTGGGCACGGCCCACGGCCGCCGCGAAACCTCGTATGTCGGCAAGACGAACTTCGAGCGCGCCCAGTCGACGCCCGACGAAGTGGTCCGCATCCGCTACGACAGCCGCGAAAACCTCGTTGTCGCGGGCGTGATCCCGGTGCCGCCGACGCCGCGCTGGCCGCGTCCGGCCGGCCCGTCGCCGTTCCCGGGCTCGGACCCCGGCTACGTGCCGGACCCGCCCAGCCGCTATTGAGCGAGCGGGCAAAAAAACTGTCTGATTGATCGCGACGGCCCCATTTGGCTGATGACCGCCGCAAAAAATTGGTGGCCGCGATAAAAGAATCTTGTCGGCCTTGCTTCCGCGCAGCGGCAATGCGACAGCGCCGACAAGATCCTTGGAATCAGCGTTTCGCGGAATTTAAATGATTCGAGTCACTGAAATTCGAACCATCCGGCTTTTCCAATCGGGCGCGGTGGTGACAAACCAAGCCACTTTGTACCATTTGTTATTGACGGTTAAATCGGCAAGCTCGGTCTCGACGAGCTTTGGCGTGCCCCAAACCAACGCATCAACATCAACCTCGACAAATTCTCCGGCCTTGACCGTGAGGTTTGTTTTAACTTGCGATCCACTTGCGAAAGAGGCAAGAGACGCCATTGACAGGTCAATGGGAGAGTTTGTGTAGTTATAAAACCTTGGCGCGATAAAAGTGATGTCGGCCAGGTTTGCCAATTCAATACCCACGCCGTCGACAATGATCGGATTGAGGCCACTGGACTTGAGCGTGGTCACAGCCAACTTGGTGACCGGCATGGTCGCCATGAAAACCTTGGTTTCACCAGCAGCCAAAGCAATGTCATTGCCTGCCGGCTTGATCAAAGGCGCCCACTTGCTTCCGTCGTTGATGTAAAGGCCCGGCGTCACATCATTTGCCGTGGCACTGTTGTAGACAACCATGCCTGCGGTATGTGCCGGCAAAGGCGTGGAAAGATTGGTTGCCACCAGATTGACCCTGGGGAAAAGCAGGCCCTTGTCGGTCGACTCCAATTCAAGAAGTGCGCCAGCAGCAGGAGAATTGGAAGAATTCGGCACAGTGCCATCTTTCAATTTTGTCTGCGCATGAATTTGCGGGGCAATCAGAATCGAGGCTGCCAGCAGCAGGGAATATGTTGATTTATTCATGATGGAATTCAGAGGTGAGCTATTGGGTACGTATTGCGCATCTAAAATGCGCCGGCTTATTTCAGGTGTGGCGATCCGCTCATCAGGGCGCGACCAGCGAGGAGCCCATTCGGGTAACCAGAATTCGAACCGTTCGACTGTTGTGATCGGGATTGGTCGTGACAAACCAGGCCACCTTGTACCAATTGCCATTGATGTCCAGATCGGCAAGTTCAGTCTCGACAAGCTTTGGCGTGCCCCAAACCAACCCATCGACATCCACATCGACAAAGTCACCCGGCTTGACGGTGAGATTTGTCTTGACCTGAGACCCACTCGCAAATGAGGCGAGAGAAGCCATTGACAGGGTAATGGAAGCGTTGGAATAGTTATAAAACCTTGGGGCGATAAAAGTGGTGTCGGCCAAATTGGCCAATTCGATTCCCACGCCATCGATAACGATGGGGTCAAGCCCGCTGGATCTCAGCGTGGCAAGAACCTTCTTGGAGACAGGCATGGTCACTACATAGACCCTGCCTTCACCGATTGCCCAGCCACTGCTGGCTTGGCTGCCATTGCCTGCAATTACCGGCTTGATCTTTGAAGGCTTTATCAAAGGCTGCCACTTGCTCCCATTGTTCAGATAAAGGCCGGGAGCCACATCGTTCACTGAAGCCGTGTTGTAAACGACCATGCCCGCTGTATGTGCCGGCAAAGGCGCGGAAAGATATGTCGCCGTCAAACTCACTCTGGAAAAAAGCAGACCTTTGTTATTTGATTCCAGTTCAAGAAGTGCGCCGGCAACAGGAGAATCGGAAGAGCTAGGTATGGTTCCGTCTTTTAGCTTTGTTTGCGCGTGGGTTTGCGGGGCAAACAAAAATGGAGCCGCCAACAATATCGAGTATATTGATTTGTTCATAGAGGATTTTTTGGAGCAAGCCATTCGGGGAAATTTGATTCCCATCGATGGCGCGTCGGTTTTTTTGGAATCGCGATCCGCGATTTTCCAAAGATTGTTTTCAATTTATATATGACATCCCTCCGCTTTTTTTGAATTACCAGGCCTTTTGAAAGCTGAAAACCTCCAGCAGGAAATCGCTCACGAAGAAAATTTGTTGCAATCGACATGAGGCTGTCATATTCGGGCTGTTTGTTAACAATCGATCCTTGCCTGGTGCCCGATCCGCTTTTTTCGGCAAGAAACTTCAGGCGATTTGCACTGTAGTTGTCATGAGACAGTTTCCCTTTGTTAGCGTCCGTTCTTATTTCACGAAACAATCGGCCAATTGCAATTTCTGGTGCGACAGTTGAAAAGTCGAGCGCAATTTAATGAAATTGAATTTCGGAAAAAGAGAATTGACGAAGATCTTCGTCAGGTGCTCCGGCGGCTGCGTTTACCCGCACGCGGCCTGCCCGCCAGGGCGGCGAGCCAATGGAAATATCTGTACCGGGAGGTCGACCGCCAAGGGGACGCCATTGGCTTCCTGCGGCGGGCCCAGGGAGATCACGCGGCGGCGCGGCGCTTTTTCGGGCAAGGCCGCCGGGCGATCAAGGAGGCCTCAGGGCCGTGCGGGGCTCAAGTCGTTTCAGGACGCAGCCGCGTCCGGCCGGCCCGTCGCCGTTCCCGGGCTCAGGCTCGGCAACGGGGTTGCCCCACCCTGCCGCTATGGGGCGAAAGCGAAAAGGTTCAGCGCAGCGACCGGCGCATCTCGACGTGCGGGATGCCGGCCTCTTCGAACGGCGCGCCGTGCACCGCATAGCCCAGCCGCGCATAGAACCGCTCGGCGCTGCGCTGCGCGTTGAGCGCCACTTCGCGGTCGCCGCGTGCCCGGGCCGCGTCTTCCAGCGCCTGCATCACCGCCGCGCCATGCCCGCCGCTGCGCAGCGTGCGATGCACCGCCATGCGGCCGATGTGGGAGACGCCGTCTTCCGCATGCAGCAGCCGCCCTGTCGCGATGACCTGTCCGATGCGGTTGCGGGCCACCGCGTGCAGCACGACGGCATCGTGCGCGTCCCACTCCAGCTCCTTGGGAATGTTCTGCTCTTCGATGAAGACCGCGCGCCGCAGCGCTCCCGCGCCTTCGCCGAGCGCATCCCAGCCGCCCGTCTCCACCGTGCGCATCGGCTCGCCGGCCTCGAACCCCAGCAGCACTTCGCGCAGCCCCGCGGGCACCGGCTTCGAAGTCTGCGTGGCCGGGTCGGCGAACACATAGACCAGCTCGCAGCCGACCAGGTACTGGTCCTGCCGGAACAGCGCGCCCTCGAACACGATCGACGAATTGCCGATGCGCGCGCACTTCATGCCCACGTCGATCACGTCGTCCATGCGCGCCGAGGCGCGGAAATCGATCGTGGCCTTGCGCACGTACAGGTCGCCGCCCAGCGAATGCATCGCCTCTTCGTACGGCAGCGCCATCGCGCGCCAGTAGTCGGCGATGGCGGTGTCGAAGTACATCAGGTAGTGCGCGTTGAAGACGATCTTCTGCATGTCCACTTCGGCCCAGCGCACGCGCAGGCGGTGGAAAAAGCGGAAGTCCTCGCGTCGGTTCGCGGTTGTCTCGGTCATGGTGTCAATGCTTCCTTGAGTGCCCGGGCCGCGTCACTTTGCGCCTGCAGCGCTTCGGGCAATGCGCGGCCCATCTTGATGAATTCGTGGATCACGCCGCGGTAAATCTCCAGGTCGACCGCCACGCCTGCGGCGCGCAGCTTGTCGGCGTAGGCGATGCCTTCGTCCACCACCGGGTCGCATTCGGCAAGGCCGATCCATGCGGGCGCCACGCCGTCGATATCGTCGGCCAGCAGCGGCGCAAAGCGCCAGTCGTCGCGGTCGGCCGGCGTGCGAACGTACTGCGCAAAGAAGAAATCGATCATCGCCTTCGTGAGCAGCGGGCCGTGCTCGAAGCGTTGGTGCGAGGCCGTGTCCTGGTGCGCCGTCATGCCGGGGTAGATCAGCAACTGCAGCGCAAGCGGCAGGCCCGCATCGCGCGCCATGATCGCGCACACCGCGGCCAGCGTGCCGCCGGCGCTGTCGCCGCCGACCGCGAGGCGGCTGCCGTCGAGCCCGAGGCTCGCACCCTGCGTGGCGACGAACTGGAAGGCGTCCCACGCGTCGTCGGATGCGGTCGGGAACTTGTGCGCGGGCGCGAGGCGGTAGTCGACCGACACCACCGCGCAGCCGCTCCTGGCGCTCAGCACGCGGCAGAGCGTGTCGTGCGTGCGGATGTTGCCGACCGTGAAGCCGCCGCCGTGGAAGTACACCAGCACGGGGAGCACGTCCGATGAGGGCGCATAGAGCCGCGCGGGTATCGCAAAGCCGTCACGCGCGGCGATGGTGAAGTCTTCGATGCGCGCCAGCTCGGGCTTGGGCACTTCGAGCACGCCCGCGCCTTTTTCATAAGAAGCCTTGGCCTCGTCGGGCGAGAGCTGGTCGAGCGTCGGATGGCCGGCGCGCGCCATGCGCTCGACCACGCTGGCCATCTTCGCGGTCAGCGGCTGCGGGGGGAATGTCGTGGGAGGGTTGCCTGTCATGCGCACTGATCGATTGCTTGCTTGTTTGTTTGCTTACTTGAACGTCACGACCACCGGCTGCGTGCGCGCGAGGCCTTCGTAGGTCACCAACACGGTCTGCCCCGCCTTGGGCGGCAGCAGCGCAGAGAACGAACCCAGGCTGACAAGGTCGCCGGGCTTCAGGGCCAGGCCCTCTTTTGCGAGCGCGCCGGCCAGCCACACGACCGCGTTGAGCGGATGCTCCAGGATGTCGGCGCCCTTGCCGCGCGCCAGCTCCGCGCCCAGCCCGTCCTTCATCACCACCGTCATGTCGCGCAGGCTTTCCAGCATCCACGCCTGTCCGCCGGCCGTGGCGGGCACATCGACCGGCAGGCCTTTCACGCCAAGCCGCGCCGCCACGTTGATGCCCGCGAGGACCGGCCCGTTGAGTTTGGCTGGCGTCTGCACCGCGAGGTCGGGCAGTTCGATGAAGGGAATGACCTGGTCGATGTTCGCCAGCACCTCGGCAGGGGTCTTCGCGCTGTTGATGTCGGCACTTTTCACGCGCACCAGCATGTCGGCCTCGAAGAGCGGCCGCGCGCCGAAGGCCGCCTCGACCACCGCGCCGCTGTCGAGCAGCATGCCCTGGTAGAGCACGCCCCACACCGGCTTGTCGTAGTTGAAGCGCTTCTGCACCGCGGGGTTCGTGAGGCCGGCCTTGTAGCCGATGACCGCACCGTGCTTGCGCGCCAGCAGCGCGTTGAGCTTGGCGCGGGTGCAGGCGGCATCGGCTTCATCGAGGTTCTCGATGTCCGCGGCGGGCGTGCGGGCCTCGCGGGCGGCGAAGAAATCGGCCACCTGCGCATCGCCGAGGCATGCGGCGTGCGCCCCCGCGGACGCTGCGGCCACCAGTGTGCCGAGCGCGACAGCGGCAAGGGTTTTGTTCATGTGCAAGGCTGTCCCCTGTTGTTAGATTCGGATGGCCGGCAATCGTACTTCCCCGACGCTTTCCCGCGCATCCAGGCACCCACCCACGTCCTCACGTCCCCACGATCCCATGGCACTCATCCAGTACCTCACCCAGATCCAGTTCGAATTCGGCGCGATCAAGCTCTTGTCCAGCGAATGCGCGCGCATCGGCATCCACCGCCCGCTGATCGTGACCGACGCCGGCGTGCGTGCGGCCGGCGTGCTGCAGAAGGCGCTCGACGCCATCGCCGACCTGGAGGTCTCGGTGTTCGACCAGACCCCCTCCAACCCCACCGAGGCCGCCGTGCGCGCGGCCGTCGAGCTCTACCGCAGCGGCCGCTGCGACGGCCTCATCGCCGTGGGCGGCGGCTCCGCCATCGACTGCGCCAAGGGCGTGGCGATTGCCGCCACGCACGAAGGCCCGCTCAAGACCTACGCGACCATCGAAGGCGGCTCGCCGAAGATCACCGACCGCGCGGTGCCGCTGATCGCGGTGCCCACCACCAGCGGCACCGGAAGCGAAGTGGCGCGCGGCGCGATCGTCATCGTGGACGACCACCGCAAGCTCGGCTTTCACAGCTGGTTCCTGATGCCCAAGGCCGCGATCTGCGACCCCGAGCTCACGCTCGGCCTGCCGCCCAGGCTCACCGCCGCCACCGGCATGGACGCCATTGCGCACTGCATGGAAACCTTCATGTCGGCCGCGTTCAACCCGCCGGCCGACGGCATCGGCCTCGATGGCCTGGAGCGCGCCTGGCTGCACATCGAGCGCGCGACAAAAGACGGCAGCGACCGCGAGGCGCGCCTGAATCTCATGAGCGCGTCGATGCAGGGCGCCATGGCCTTCCAGAAGGGCCTGGGCTGCGTGCATTCGCTCAGCCACAGCCTGGGCGGCGTCGATCCGCGCCTGCACCACGGCACGCTCAATGCCCTCTTCCTGCCCGCGGTGATCCACTTCAACGCGGGCGCCGAGTCGGTGCAGAAAGAGCAGCGCCTGCAGCGCATGGCGCAGGCCATGCACCTCGATTCGGCGAGCGACCTGGGCGATGCGATCCGCGACATGAACGCGCGCCTGGGCCTGCCCAAGGGCCTGGCCGAAGTGGGCGTCACGCCCGCGCTGTTCGAGAAGATCATCGACGGCGCGATGGCCGACCACTGCCACAAGACCAATCCGCGGCTCGCTACGCGCGACGACTACAAGGCGATGCTCGAAGCGTCGATGTAGGCGCCGGGCCCGCGCGCATCGGGCAACCGCGCATCTGAACGAAACCAGCGGGCGCTGCAACGGCGTCCGCGGACCGACTTTTCGGTCTGGATCAGGCCTTCACTTCCCCACTCCCCCACTCCCTGTTGGTCGATGCCGCGCAGCTGCTGGCGGCGTCTGCATTTCTTTGAAATCAATTCAAGTCAGCTTGCGGTCAGGCTGTCAAAAATAGATTCCTCCAGCCAATTAATTAACAAATAAATTGCAGGCCTGAGATCAAAAGAATTAATTTATTCAGGGCGTGTGCGGATTGAATACATATCCCCCACACCACCGCATTGATGAGCTTGAGATTCTTTTGCAGAGACTTTATTTTTAGTACTTAAACAGTATTTGCTTTGAAGACTGATTCAAAAACACTCATTTCCAGTTTTCTCAATTCAAAGAATCCGAGATTTGATTCAGCCCCCGCTGCGTAGAAAAAAGATTGAAAGATCATCGAATTTCGGTGCTTGCACAACGAGCCCCGAAACGACCCGGGTCATGCGGCCATTCGCAGTCGGATGGCATCGCGCGACCTGGCTCGAAGGCGAACGGCGGCCACCAGCTTGCCGTTCTTTTTTTGACCTCTCGGAGATCGCATTCATGCATCGCAGAAGTTTGAGTCGAGCCGTCCTCACGGCTTTTGCCGCCGCCGCCCTCGCGGCATGCGGCGGTGGGGGCAACAGCCCCTCGTCATTCGCGCCGGTTTCCAGCGCGCCCCCGTCCGGGCCGGCCGCCGACGCACCTGCGTTGAACGCCAACGCGGCCGTGGTGGACAAGGTGCTTGACGATCCCAACACCTACAACACGACGCGGACCGGTTCGATCGCGCTGGCGTCGATCAACGAAGACACCTCGCTCAAGCAGCACACGATCACGATCGACGGACAGGCCCTGAACTACGTGGCGCGCGCCGGTCACCTGGTGGCCTACAAGGGCGTCGGCACCACCAAGAAGGCCGAAGCGGCGATCTTCTACACCTCGTACACGCGCGACGACCTGCCCAAGGAAAACCGCCCCGTGACCTTCCTGTGGAACGGCGGCCCCGGCTCCGCGTCGATCTGGCTGCACATGGGCTCATGGGGCCCGAAGCGGCTGAAGTCGGACGCGCCCAACATGCCCAACCCCACGGTGCAACCCACGAGCTTCCCGTTCGAGGACAACGCGATCTCGCTGCTCGACAAGTCGGACATCGTTTTTGTCGACCCGCCCGGCACGGGGCTTTCGACAGCCATCTCGCCGCTGCGGAACGCGGACCTGTGGGGCACCGACATCGATGCCCAGGTGGTGGCCGACTTCATCGTCGCCTACACCAACAAGTTCAACCGCCAGAGCTCGCCCAAGTACCTGTATGGCGAGTCGTATGGCGGCATCCGCACGCCCATCGTGGCCAACCTGCTCGAGCAGGCCGGCACCAGCGGCTACGTGCCCGACCCTTCGGGCAAGCCCGCGAAGGTGCTGGCCGGGTTCATCCTCAATTCGCCGCTGGTGGACTACAACACCAACTGCGACATGATGGACGAGCAGTCTTCCTGCGAGGGCTACCTCCCCTCGTACGCGATGACGGCGGACTACTTCGGCAAATCCACCAAGCGCGGCACCAAGACGCAGGACCAGTACCTGGCGGAACTGCGAACCCTCGCGAGGACGACGTTCAAGAACACGCTGACCACGTACTTCGGCCCGAACGATTTCAGCGTGCCCAAGAGCCAGAGCCAATGGAACACCTACGCCGCCAGCACGGCGGGCCAGACGGTGCTCAACCAGTTGGCGGCCTACACCGGCATCTCCGCGACGACCTGGAAGGGCAGCTTCAACTACGGCCCCGGCAGCTTCCGGACGGCGCTGGTCTCGGGCAACACGCTCGGCCGCTACGACGCGCGGATGAAGGTTCCCAACGACAACAGCTTTGCGGCGGACGACTACATCAACGTCGCATTCCTGAACCAGATGAAGACCTACTTTCCCGACTTCGTGAACTACAAGAACAAGACGGCCTACCAGCCGCTGAACAACCAGACGATCCAGTACTGGAAATGGCAGCGCGCCGGCAGCAGCGACTTCTACCCGCAGAGCATCACCGACATCCAGGCGGTGCTGACCGCCAACCCGGACAGCAAGATGCTGATCCTGCACGGCTATGAAGACGTGGCAACGCCGGGCTTCCAGACCGAACTCGACCTGGAAAGCGTGAACCTGGGCAACCGGATCCCGGTCAAATGGTTCGAAGGCGGCCACATGATCTACAACACCGAAGCTTCGCGGGCACCGCTCAAGCAGACGCTCAACGACTACTACGCCCTGCCGGTCCAGGACGCGCTGGACAGCGCCAGCGCCGATGCCGGTGCTTCTGCCGCTCAACTCCAATAAGCGAGGCACACCATGAAAAACACATCTTTCTGGTTCACCGCCAGCGCCATCGCCACCATCGTCCCGCTGATGGGCATGAGCACCGCGCACGCCTACGACGACATGCCCAGGCCGCCACCGCCGCCCAAGGGCTGGGTCCATCCGCCCAAGCCGACTGAAAACTCCGTCGTGCAGCACGTCGAAACCCAGACCAGCGAGCGCTTCGCCGCCGCCGCGGGGGGCGATGTCAACGGCATGCTCTCCCGGCAGCAGGCCCAGGCGGCGGGCTGGGGCTTCGTGAGCGATCATTTCAGCGAGATCGACCAGTCCGGCAGCGGCTATGTCCGGCTCGACGATGTGCTGCGCTTTCAGTCGCAACGCACGCCGCAGCAGGTCATGCGAATGAAGGCGGCGGCAAAGACGAGCACCGGGGCCGACAGCAAGTAAAACGCCAAACGGAGAAGCGAAGCAGCGCCGGCCAACCGGGGCCGGCGCTGTTCGGGATCACTGGGATGCCGGCAGGCACTTCCAGGCGCTCAATGCCTGATCTCCGGGGATGGCGCCCGAGGCATTTCTGGCGAGCGACGGCGCGCCGGCCTCGGCGCTGTCGTCGTGTACCCATTTGTCGAGGTCGGAAACCGCATTCCAATTCAATTGCAGGTGAATCAATAGCGGCTTTTTGGGCAATGAATTGGTGTTGTAGAAACCGTGGCTGTAGTCCTTGATGAAATAGGCGCGCACGGAATTATTTACTTCGTCCGCCGTCGCCTTTTCGGCCAATTTTCTGACAAATCCGCCAGCCTGGGTGCAAGGGACCAGGAAATCGGATGTCCCTTGGTAAATGATGATTTTCTTGCCTTTTTTGCCCGCCTTTTTCTGATCAGCGGCTGCATTGAAGAAATTGGCAAGATCGCCCGGCTTGACATCCCAGACCGGCGCCAGCTCGTCCAATAACTTGTTATAGCCATCGTAGTCGGCGCCAGACTCAATGGCGACATTCGTCAGATGCTGCGACGTTGCAGCCAGCCCATTGTTCAAAGTTTTCTCCGACACATCTTTGCCAAAAAAGCTGGTCAGTACGGCAGCGCCGCCGCTCAAATTGGTCACCAAATCGTTGACCACAGCCGGCACCTCCAGCGTTCTGAGCAGGTTGGTTTCGTCAACGGGAGGCGCGCCCGCGACAACACCGTCATAAGCGTCCGGCCAGTTCGCGATGGCTTTCAATGCCTGCCTGCCACCGGTGGAAATACCTACGAAATAGGTATCGGTGGGCGCCTTTCCGGTCAATTTTTTCACCAGATATAACCCGACATCGAGCGATTTCTTGATGGAGTCCTGCCCGAAATTCTTCACGGCCTCCTGCTTGGGAACATCGCTGAGTTGTTTGCCGGGGCGCACGAACTGCGGATCGAATGCCTGCGACGATTCGCCGGCACCAGCGTCGCTGTGAATGACCGCGTAATCCGACAATGCCAATCCCCCGCTGGATGGCGAGAACTGCAGGTCGGTCAACAGGCCGTTTTGCACGACGCCGGCATCCCAGCTGAATGCACCGCCACCCAGCTGGATGAATTTTCCATTCCATTTCGACGGAATATAAACCTGGTAATTGATATCGGGAACCCTGTAGTCGGGCGCCTTGACTGCGGGGTCTATTCCATCGGGCGAAGTAGGCTGGATTTTTCCTTCGATCAAACAATAGGAAGGAGATGCAAGCCAGACCTGCTTTACCGATGTGATGTTGAATCCTCCGGTTTTTGGCGAGGGAAATTTCGAATTGCGAAATTCCTTCAACTCAGTATCGCCATATGCCGTGCCATTCAGTTGGTTTGAACATGTCCGGATGAGGGTGCTTGAGATATCGCTGGCCGCATGGGCCGACGAAAAAATCCCGCCGCAGGCAATTGCCAGGAAAAATGACTTGTGCAGCCGTGGTGCGCACCGTTGTCTCGAAGATTCTCGATTTTCTGTCTTGGTCAAGATTTGACTCCCGTTGGATTGAATTGAACATTCACGGACACCATCCACTTTTTTTGGATTGCGCCGTACCTTCTCAGAGGCCGTGAAATTCTCAATCGCCCGGCAACGGGCCGCACTATCCCTGCGGCGCCAATCGAATGACCTTCAGTGCATGCACGCGCAAGCAAACACGCCGGCGTGTGCGTTATTCCGCCTTCACCCCCGCCGTGCGGATGACCTTGCCCCACTTGGCCGTCTCCGCCGTGATGAACGCATCGAACTCCTCCGGCGTGCTGCCCGCCGGAATCGTGCCCATCGCATCGAGCTTGGCGCGCGTCTCGTCGCTCTTGATGATCCGCGCCACCTCCTCCGACATGCGCTTGACCACATCGCGCGGCGTGCCCGCCGGCGCCAGCATGCCGGCCCAGGTGCTGCCGGTGAAACCCGCGAAGCCCTGCTCGATGAAGGTGGGCACATCGGGCGCGGCGGGCAGGCGCTTGTCGCCCGCCACGCCGATCAGCCGCACCTTGCCGGCCTTGCCCTGGTTGATGAGCCCGGTGGGCGCATCGAAGAACAACTGGATCTGCCCGCCCATCAGGTCGGTCAGCGCGGGCACCGCGCCGCGGTACGGGATGTGGATCATGTAGGTCTGCGTGAGCGACTTCCACAGCTCGGTCGTCAGGTGCGCGGCCGAGCCGTTGCCCGAGGAGCCGAAGCTCACCTTGCCCGGGTTGGCGCGCGCGTAGTCGATGAGCTCGCGCGCGGTCTTGAACGGCGCGTTGATGTTCACCGCCGCCAGCAGCGGCGAGACGCCCATCAGCGAGACGCCGGTCAGGTCCTTCTGCGGGTCGTAGGGCAGCTTGGGGTACAGCGTGGTGTTGGCCGCGTACGCCGCGATGACGACGCCGAAGGTGCTGCCGTCGGCCGGCGCCTTGGCGATGGCATCGACGCCGATGAGGCTGTTGGCGCCGGGCTTGTTGTCGATGAGCACGGGTTGGCCGAGGCGCGTCTGCAGGCCGATCTGCACGAGCCGCGCCATCTGGTCGGTGAAGCCGCCGGGCGTGTAGGGCACGACGATGCGGATCGGCTTGCTGGGCCACGCGGTCTGCGCGAAGGCGGGAACGGCGAGGCTGGATGCGGCGGCGGCGAGGGTGAATCGGCGGCGTGTCAGCGGGAAATGCGGCATGGGGGCTTGTCTCTTTCTTTATTGCTTCTGATGGATCGGTCCATTCTCGAAGCGCCACCAGCCACGCCCGTCAGGGTTTGCCCCGGCGGGCAAGCGCCCGTGCCTCTTCAGAGCGGAAGAACGTCGGGCGCGCGCCCGTTCGCCAACCAGCCCTCGAACTCATCCGACAGCCGCTGTGCCTCGCGCGTGGCCTTGCCCCAGGCCGCGATGCGCGCCTGCGCATCGTTCTGGAAATGAATGAAGTCCTTGCGGTCCGGCAGCTTGCCGTTGGGCAGCGACTTCACCCATTCGGGATCGGGCGCGAGCACCACCATGCGGTCCAGAAATCCGGTGGACTTGTGGCGCCAGTGCAGGCCCTTGTCGAGCCAGCCCGGCACCACCGCGCGCTGGAAGTGTGGATACAGCACCAGGCCTTCGTCGGCCCCGTCATGGTCAGTTCGGTAGTCCAGGTGCAGGTGGTAGTCGGTGATGCCGCCGTCCCAGTAGGCACCGCGCGGCGCGCCCGGAATGTCGTGCACCGCGGCGAGCAGGAACGGAATCGAGCACGAGGCCTGCAGCACCATGTTGAAGTTGGCTTCGCTCAGCGCGTGCTGGCGGGTGCGGAAGTCCTGCGTGCCGAAAGGCAGCGCCGCGCCCGGCGTGGAGAACACGCAGCGCTCCAGCCATGCGCCCAGGCTCTTGCGGTAGACGCTGTTGGAGGCAAAGGCGCCCAGGTAGCCGAACGGCGTGCGCGCCCTGCCCTCGCGCCCGAGGATGTGGCGGCCGCGCGAAGTCACGACATGCAGGCGGTAGCGCGGATGGTTCAGCACCTCGCCGATGCGCCCGCCGTAGAAGTCGACCAGGCTTTCGGCAAAGCGCTCGCTGAGCTGGCGCGGGCTCAGCCGCTTCTGGCCCGGCGGCACTTCGAACTGCTGGTGCACGTAGTCGTGCTCGAAGCGCGTGAACGCGGCCTCGGAATCGGCCAGGCAGGCAGTCGACAGGCGCCACGCCCCAATCGAAGCGCCGACCAGATGCACCGGCTGGCTCGACTGCGTGAGCCAGCGGCCGAAGATGAAGCGATCGAGCGGCCCGAGGATCAGGCCCTTGGGCCCGCCTGCCGCGCCGGGAATCGTGCGAACGTCCTGCGGGCGCAGGCCGTTCTGCTCGATGTGCTTGCGAGCCGCGGGGCCGGCGTAGATGCGCAGGGCTTTCATGCCGGGTAGGTCAGCAAGAACCGTGCGGCACGGTTACTTGCGCAACCCCTGCAGCTTCGCAAACGCACTGGCCATCTGCCCCGCAGGCTGCGGCGCGTTGTCGCGGCGCGGCTGCTGCTGGTTGCCTCGCCCTGCCCCTTCGAAGCGGTTATCGCGCGGGCCATCGCGGCGCGCGGGCGCTGCATCGAGCTTCATCGACAGGCCGATGCGCTTGCGCGCCACGTCCACTTCCATCACCTTGACCTTGACGATGTCGCCGGTCTTCACGACCTCGCGCGCATCGTTGACGAACTTGTGGCTCAGCTGGCTCACGTGCACCAGACCGTCCTGGTGAACACCGAGGTCGACAAAGGCGCCGAACTGCGCGACGTTGCTCACCGTGCCCTCGAGGATCATGCCCTCGACCAGGTCCTTGATGTCGTCCACGCCGTCGTTGAAGCGCGCCACCTTGAAGTCGGGGCGCGGGTCGCGGCCGGGCTTCTCGAGTTCGCCCAGGATGTCCTTGACCGTGATGACGCCGAACTTCTCGTTGGCGAAGAGCTCGGGCTTCAGGGTCTTGAGCATCTCGGCGCGGCCCATCAGCTCGGCGATGGGCTTGCCGGTCTTCACGATGATCTGCTCGACCAGCGGATAGGTTTCCGGGTGCACGCCGGTGATGTCCAGCGGGTCGGCGCCGCCGCGGATGCGCAGGAACCCGGCGCTCTGCTCGAAGGCCTTAGGGCCGAAGCCGGTCACGTCGAGCAATTGCTTGCGGGTTGCGAACGCGCCGTTCGATTCGCGCCAGCGCACCACGGCCTTGGCCACGCTGCCCGAGAGGCCGGACACGCGGCTGAGCAACGGCACGCTCGCGGTATTGAGATCCACGCCCACCGAGTTCACGCAGTCTTCGACCACCGCCTGCAGGGTGCGGGCGAGCTCGCTCTGGTTCACGTCGTGCTGGTACTGGCCCACGCCGATGCTCTTGGGGTCGATCTTCACCAGCTCAGCCAGCGGGTCCTGCAGGCGCCGTGCGATGGAGGCGGCGCCGCGCAGGCTCACATCCACGTCGGGCATTTCCTGCGAGGCGAATTCGCTGGCGGAATACACGGAGGCGCCGGCTTCGCTCACCACGACCTTCTCGACCGTCATCTCGGGTGCGCCGGCCTGCGCGGCCATCTTGGCCAGCAGCTTGATGAGGTCGGCGGCGAGCTTGTCGGTCTCGCGGCTGGCGGTGCCGTTGCCGATGGCGATGAGGTTCACGCCGTGCTTGGCGCAGAGCTTGCCGAGCGTGTGCAGCGAGCCTTCCCAGTCCTTGCGCGGCTCGTGCGGGAACACGGTGGCGGTCTCGACCAGCTTGCCGGTGGAGTCGACCACGGCTACCTTCACACCGGTGCGGATGCCGGGGTCCAGGCCCATCACGACGCGCGGGCCGGCGGGTGCGGCCAGCAGCAGGTCGCGCAGGTTGTCGGCAAACACCTTGATCGCGACCTTTTCGGCGTCTTCGCGCAGGCGGGTAAACAGGTCGCGCTCGGTGGAGAGCGCCAGCTTCACGCGCCAGGTCCAGGCCACGCACTTGCGCAGCAGGTCGTCGGCCGGGCGGCCCGCGTGGCTCCAGCCCAGGTGCAGCGCGATCTTGCCTTCGGCGATGCTGGGCTTGCCCGGTTCGGGCTCCACCGGCAGCACCAGCTTGGCATCGAGGATGTCGAGCGCGCGGCCGCGAAACACGGCCAGCGCGCGGTGCGACGGCACGCGGCCGATGGGCTCGTCGTACTCGAAGTAGTCGCGGAACTTGGCGATGTCGGCGTTGTTCTCGTCCTTGCCGGCCATGAGGCTGGACTTGAGCAGGCCCTCGGCCCAGAGCCATTCGCGCAGGCGCTGCACCAGCACAGCGTCTTCGGCCCAGCGCTCGGAAAGGATGTCGCGCACGCCGTCGAGCACGAGGGGCACGGTGGAGAAATCGGGGCCCGGCTTGCCGTCGTCCAGCGTGGTGGCGGGCTGCAGGAAGGCCTTGGCTTCGACGGCCGGATCGAGCGTGGGGTCGGCCAGCAGCTTGTCGGCGAGCGGCTCGATGCCGAATTCACGGGCGATCTGACCTTTGGTGCGGCGCTTCTGCTTGAACGGCAGATAGAGGTCTTCCAGCTCCTGCTTGGTGGGCGCGAATTCGATCGCGGCGCGCAGCTGGGGGGTGAGCTTGCCCTGCTCGTCGATGGCCTTGAGCACCGCCACGCGGCGGTCCTCGAGTTCGCGCAGGTAGGAAAGACGGGCTTCGAGTTCGCGCAGCTGGATGTCGTCGAGGCCGCCGGTCACTTCCTTGCGGTAACGGGCGATGAATGGAACCGTGGCGCCTTCGTCGAGCAGTTCGACGGCGGCCTTCACCTGGTGCTCGCCGACCTTGATTTCAGTGGCGAGCTGGCGAATGATTTTCTGCATGTCTTGAGCGCATCCCTGGCAAAGCGCGGAAGTTTGCCATAGGCGAGGACGGGCTCCGGCGGCAGCGGCCGCGCGCCTGTTACAGGCTGCTCGCGGTTTCCGGTCCGGCGCTGGCCGGCGCGGCTTCGGCGTCCGACAGCACGAGGCGCACACGCAGCCCGTGCGGCGCGGCGTCCATGACGGCCAGTTCGCCGCCCAGCGCGTCGGCCCGCGCACGCATGCTGCGAAGTCCCTTGCCGAATTGCTCGAGCTGCATGGGGGCCGATGCGTCGAGGCCGCGGCCGTTGTCCTGCACTTCGAGCACGAGCCCGCGCGAGCGCCCCAGCGGGCCGAAGTGCACCTCGACGCTGCTGGCGTGGGAGTGGCGCAGCGCATTCGACAAGGCTTCCTGCGCGATCCGGCAGATCTGCATCGCGGACTCGGCGGACATCGCGCGGGCGAGCGGCACGTCATGCACGTGCCATGCGAGGCCGATGCCCAGCCGGTCGAAGGCCGGCTGCAGCCGGTAGCGCAGGTGGGCCAGCCGCTCGACGATGGTGGCCGAGGCCTCGTCGTCCAGGGAATCCACGGTCATCTGCAGTTCCAGCAGGCAGGCCTGCAGGGCCATCGACAGTTCGCTGGGCTCGGCCGCGCGCGGGTCCTGGCTGGCCAGCAGCGCCATCAGCCGGGAGCCGACGCCGTCATGCAGGTCGCTGGCGATGCGGCGCCGCTCGGCCAGCACCGCCTGCACCTGCCGAAAGCGCACGACGCGGCGGCGGGAGAGATACCAGATGCCGATGATCATCCCGAACACCGCCACGTTGACGCCCTGCAGCGCCCAGAAGGCCAGCGGGATGTCGCCGACCTCCACCGCCATCGACGAGGTGGCCCGCAGCACCTGCCCCGTCACCGGCGTGAGGTGCAGCGCGCCGGCCAGCGCGGCCCACAGCAGCATCCTGCGGCGCGAGGCACGGGGCCAGAGCCAGGCCAGCAGCGCGGACCACGCGGCGATCGAGAGCCACACGAACTGGTCTTCGAGGTAGTGCGGCAGCTGGGGCACCGAGGACCACATGACCGTATCGACCCGTTGCGTACCGTTGTTCATTGCAACCGTGTCAGAGCAGCCCCCGGTGCGAGGCGAAGCTCACCGCCTGCGCGCGGGTGTGCGCATGCAGCTTGCGGTAGATGTTCTTCACATGGGCATTGACCGTCTGCGCGCTGATGGTGAGCTGCAGCGCGATCTCTTCGGTCACATATCCCGTGGCTACAAGTCGCAACACTTCGCGCTCCCGTGCGGACAGCGCGGCCTTGGTCTCGGGTGGGCGCACCGGGCTCTGGTTGCTGCGCTGGTGATCCAGGTGCACGAGCAGGCGGCGCGCGAGCCGGGGCGTGATGGCGGCGCCCCCATTGACCACCTGCAGCACGGCCTGGGCATAGCTCTGGAACCACGCGTTCTTCACCAGGAAACCGGAGGCGCCGAGCTCGAAGGCGTGCAGCACCTGGGGTTCGTCCTCGATGGCGGAGATGACGATGATTTCCGCGGCGCTGCGGTGCTTCTTGGCCTCCTCGATCAGCTCGAAGCCGCTGCCGTCGCCCAGGCGGATGTCGACCATGAGCACGTCGAATTCATGCTGCATGAGAAGGCGCCGCCCTTCGCGCAGGCTCCCGGCCTGGCCTTCGAGCTGGATGCGCAGGTCGCCCAGCAGTTCCTGCGCAATGACGCGTCTCACGAAGGGGTCGTCATCGACCAGCACGACGCGCACCGGCTTGGTCTGCTGGCCCGTCAGGTAGTCGGGCCAGGGGAGCGTGTCGGCAGAGGGCGCGAGGAGCCCGCCGAACTGGCCAGGATTCGAGAAATTCCTAGCACTCGCATTGACCTCCGTCAACGAAATGTCAAGCTCATTTTCCATTTCTATCCCCTCGTGACAAAAACTACCGCTTGTTCGTGAGCAAAAGTTAATTCATTTCTACTCAAATTTTGTCCAAGAGCTTTTTTGATTACTTTGGTTTCGTCTTGTTGCAGTAGGGGATGAATGTGTACTAAAGGAGTAGAGATAGCAAGCACCACCATGCGGAAACAGGGCCTTCGGCGAGGCGCCCGAACTGCGCGCTTCCATTGCTTTCGCCATAGCCTCGCACTACCCACCACAGGGCATTTTTCGATTCCTCCCCGACGCTGAAACTGCATCCCGGTCGCAACGGAAACATCCAATCCGGGCTCGCTGACCGTTGGCTGATGGCCGGATTCGCCGGCAATCGGGTTCGTTTCAACACTATCGAGGAAGCATCATCATGAAGAAGACTCTCATTTCGGCAGCTGTGGTCCTGCTTGCAGGCGTGGCCTCGGCAACCAGCACCACCGCCCTTGCCGTTACCAGCACGAACACGGGCTCTTCCAGCGCGGCCGGGTCGGTGGCAGCGAGCTCCGGCACCGGCAGTGCACTGAGCTACAACGCAGCCACCTCCAGTTCGTCGGCCAACGCCGCCGCAGCGGGCGGCGCAGTCAGCGTTCCGGGCCTGCGTGTCGGTGGTGCAACAGCCAGCGGCTCGGCAACGACCCAGGGCCGCGTGACCAGCGTGGCCGCCACGACCGGCAACGGTGTCGCACTCGGCGGTGCCAACGCCTCGGCCAACGCAGGTGCGAGCTCCAGCGCCAACTACGCTGCAGGCGGCCCGAACGCAGTGAGCGGCGCGGCAGGCGGCGCAGCAACCTCCACCACCAACAACACGGCGGCCACCGCAGCCGGTCCTGGCGGCGGTCTGGCTGTGGTGACGCGCACTTCGGGCACGACGTCGGGCTACAACGCCTCTTCGGGCGCCATCAACGGCTTCGTCAACGGCACGACCACCTCGGCGACGGCGGGCTCGGCCGGCGGCTCCTTCGGCGTGACGAACTTCGCGATCGGCAATGCCGGCGGCGTCAGCAACGGTGGCGGCACCGGCGGCACGGCGGGCGCTGGCGCAATCGCATCGGCTCCCTGAACGGAGCATGCAACGGTTGTTGGACCAGAAATGGGGAGGGGCATGCCCCCTCCCCCGGCTTTCAAAGGAGCGAGAACATGAAAAAACTGATTGTCCTGACCTTGATGGGCTTGTCCGCGGGCGCCTTCGCGCAGACCACCGCGGGCGGTGCCAACAACCAGTCAACGAGTTCGGCCACCACGTCGGCCCAAGGCAACACGCAGGCCGTGAACTTCAACAGCAGCGCCCCGGCCGAAACCCGCGCGACGCTGAACAGCAACCAGAACGTCAACAACACCGGTGCCACCACGAACACCGTGGACTACCGGGGCAGTTACACGGTCAAGAACGTGCCGTCGGTCAACGGGCCCAACCTGACCACCAGCAACGACACCTGCATGGGCAGCACGAGCGCGAGCGCGAACGGCCCGGGCGTCGGCATCAGTTTCGGCACCACCTGGACGGACGAGCACTGCAAGCGCCTGAAGATGAGCCGCGAGCTCTGGAACAAGGGCATGAAGGCGGCGTCGCTCGCGATGGATTGCATGGATTCGGCGGCCATGGCCGCGCTGGAGATGACCGGCACCAAGTGCCCGCAGTCCATGACCGCCGCGGAGCGCGTGAGCGCATTCGGGCCGTATGCATCGCCGGCGAACGCCGCCGCGCAGGTGATCGGGCAACCGGTCGCCGCGATGACGCCGCCCATGCCGCCCCTGCAGCCCATTGCCGTGTCGGTGCAGCCGATGCAGCCGCCGCAGGCGGTGGTCGTCGCGCCGCAGGTGGCTTCGGTGCCCCCTCCCACGTCGACATCCACGTCGACGTCCACGCCGACCCCGCTGCCATTGCCGCAGGCCCCCATCGCCGAAGCGGCACCTGCGCAGGAAGAGCCGCACCAGGCCGCGGAGACCATGCCGGTCGAGCCTGCCGGGGTTGTGGCCGTCGAGCCCATCGGCGAGATCGCGTCGGCGCCGCAAGCGGCGGCCGTTCCGCAATGACAGCCCGGAGCCCATGATGACCAGGACCGTATTCCTCTGGATCGCGGCTTGTTGCGTGGCTTCGGCCTCCGCGGGCCCCGTGTTTCCCAACCTGCGCATCGAACGGGTGACCTTTGGCAGCGGCCTGCAGAACGCCAGCGGCACCGACAACGCCGAGCCGGTCGGCGACCTGGGCGTGTGGCACGTGCCGCAGTACCTGCCCGGCTATCCGACGTCGGCGACCATCTGGCCGCGCGTGGTCGTGATCCAGTGCGCCAACGAGCTGTGCTCCGGCTACGAGGTCACGCCGGAGCTGGGTCGCGGCGAGTACCTGTTCTTCCGGCCGGCGCGCAAGTAACGGCGCTCGAGCGGCACCGCGGCCGGACTGCCCCGGCCGCGCGATGCCGTACCCTTCGCGCATGACATTCCGCGTGCGCCTTCCGCGCGTCGTGCGCTCCGCGCTTCGCGCGATCGCCACCGTCCTCCTCGTTCCCTTCCTGCTCTTCGAGGAGTGGGGATGGGAGCCGCTGGCGGCACTGGTGGGGCGGCTGTCGCGCCTGCCCTTCTGGGCCCGTCTCGAGGAGCGCCTGCGCCGCCTGCCGCCCTGGGGCGCGCTGCTGGCGTTCTTCGTGCCGGTGCTGCTGCTCCTGCCGGTCAAGGTGCTGGCGCTCTTTCTCTTCAGCCACGGTCATGCCGCCACCGGCGTCACCGTGCTGGTGCTGGCCAAGCTGGCGGGCACGGCCGTCGTGGCGCGGATCTTCCAGCTGGTCGAAGGCCCGCTGATGCGCATTCCCTGGTTCGCCCGTTGGTATCCGCGCTGGAAAGCCTGGAAGGACCAGGTGCTGAACCTCGTTCGCCAGAGCCGCCCGTGGCGCGTGGTGCGGGTGTTCAACCGCGGCATCCACCGGGGATGGCGGCGTTTGCGGGAAAGCTGATTCGGCAGTTTTACCCGGGTTATATTGCGTTTTCAATTTCACCCGGGTAATATCTGCGACATGAACATGCCTCAAGAGACGCGGCGCGCCCTCGTCAGGAAATACAAGGAAACGGTGCTCCCCGCGGGCGTCTTCGTCATCCGCAACACGCTGAACGGCCGCGTCTACGTGGCCGGCAGCCTCGACGTCGAAGGCGCGATGAACCGGGCCCGCTTCGAGCTCGGCCTGCGCTCGCACCGCAACAAGGCGCTGTTGCGCGACTGGATCGCCCACGGTGCCGAGCACTTCAGCTTCGAGGTGATCGACCGCGTCAAGGAACGCGACGACCCGGCCTTCGACCGCGCCGCCGAGCTCGAGAAGCTGCTCGAACTCTGGCGCGAAGAACTCCAGTGCGTTGGCGACAAGGGCTACAACACGCCATGAGCAGCATCGACGCACTGGATTTCTGCCTCACCGTCAGCCGCGCCCATGCCAGCCTGAACCTCAAGCTCCGGGAACACCTGGGCGCATTCCACGGGCTGGACTACGAAGACTTCACGCTGCTCCATCTGCTGCTGCGCGCCGAGGGCGGCCGCATGGCGATGCCCGAGCTTTCATGCGCCCTGGGGTTGCCGATGTCGGCGCTGCTTCGCAAAATGGTCCTGCTCGAAAAAACAGGACTGGCCGAACGCACGGCCGGCGCCGACGAAGACAACCGCCGCCTTGCAGCCATCCGCCCCGGCGGTCGAAAACTGATGCAAGCTGCGGTCACGACCGTCGAAGCGATCTGCGCCGATGCGGTGAAATCGCTGGACCCCGAAAGCCTGCCGCAGATCCATGCCGCGCTCCTTGCGCTTTGCCCTGAAGACACACCGAACGCCTGAACCGTTCAGCAGGTAGATTACGCACCTCGTTCGAACGGACCGGAAGAAAGAGCAACCCATTCGACATGCCACCCGATACGCAACCCACCCACCTGATCGTTTTTGCCGGCTTCAAGCGCATCGCAGAGGGAAACACTGCCGAAGTGCTCGCGCAACTGCGCGAACGCAAGGACGACACGCCCTATCTCATCTTCGACGCGCAGACCGGCGAGTCGCTCGACTTCGACGTGCACAACCAGGCCGGTGTCGTGCCGCACGCAGCCAGCGCCGAAGCCCATGACGACACGCCGCGCGGCGTCGGCCGTCCGAAGCTGGGCGTGGTCGCGCGCGAAGTCACGCTGCTGCCGCGCCATTGGGACTGGCTCAACCGCCAGCCCGGTGGTGCCTCGGTCGCACTGCGGCGCCTGGTGCAGGAAGCAAGCCGCGTCAACGCCGACCGCGACGCCGTGCGCGCCTCGCGCGAAGCCACCTACCGCTTCATGACCGCGATCGCCGGCGCCCAGCCCGGCTTCGAGGAAGCCACGCGCGCGCTGTTCGCCGGCGAGCGCAACCGCTTCGAAGGCCTCATCGACGCCTGGCCCGCGGACCTGCGCACCCATCTCCAAAAACTGTCAGCCGCCGGCTGGAGCACCCCTGCATGAGCGCCACCCCAGCGACTTCGACGACTTCATCAACGACACCCGCGAATCCAATGCCCCCCGCAACCGGCCCGAGCGGCCTCAAGGGCGTGCCCGTGGCGCCGGTCGGCGCGGCGCGGCCGCTGTGGAAGGTGTTTCTCTTCTTCCTCGCGCCGATGTTGCTCAGCAACATCCTGCAGTCGCTCTCGGGCACGCTCAACAACGTCTATGTGGGGCAGATGCTCGGCGTGGGCGCGCTGGCGGCGGTGTCGAGTTTCTTTCCGGTGATGTTCTTCTTCATCGCCTTCATCATCGGCCTGGGCGCCGGCGCCTCGGTGCTGATCGGCCAGGCCTGGGGCGCGCGCGATGCGGCCAAGGCCAAGGCCGTGGCCGGCACCACGCTCACCGTCGGCGTGCTGATGGGTCTGGTGATCGCGGTGTTCGGCGGCGCCTTCACCACGCCGATGCTGGCCGCGCTGGGCACGCCGCACGACGTGCTGGCCGACTCGACGCGCTACGCCCGCATCATGCTGATCGCGATGCCGGGCGTGTTCGTGTTCCTGCTCGCGACCGCGATGCTGCGCGGCGTGGGCGACACCGTCACGCCGCTGCTCACGCTGGTGATCTCCACCTTGATCGGCCTGGTGGTCACGCCCGCGCTCATCCGCGGCTGGGGCGGCCTGCCGCAGATGGGCGTGGCGAGCGGCGCGTGGGCTTCGGTGCTGTCCTTCGTGGTGGCGACCACCTGGTTGGGCTTCAGGCTGCGCCAGAAAAAGAGCCCGCTCGCGCCCGATGCCGAGTTCTTCCGCTACTTGCGTATCCAGCCGCAACTGCTCAAGGCCGTGCTGCGCATCGGCGTGCCCACGGGCGTGCAGATGATCGTGGTGGCGCTGGCCGAAGTGGTGCTGCTGTCGATGGTCAACAGCTACGGCTCCAACGCCACGGCCGCCTATGGCGCGGTGAACCAGGTGGTGGCGTATGTGCAGTTCCCGGCCATCTCGATCGCCATTGCCGCGTCGATCCTCGGTGCGCAGGCCATCGGCGCGGGCCGGGCCGACCGGCTCGGCGCGATCACGAAGACGGCGCTCTTGATGAACCTCGTGCTGACCGGCGGCCTCGTGCTGCTGGGCTACCTGTTCTCGCGGCCGCTCATGGGCTTTTTCATCACGAGCCCACCGGTGATCGAGATCGCGCAGACGCTGCTGCACATCATGCTGTGGAGCCTGGTGATCTTCGGCATGGCCGCTGCCACATCGGGCGTCATGCGCGCGAGCGGCTCGGTGCTGGTGCCGACGCTGATCTCCATCGTCTGCATCCTGGGCGTCGAGGTGCCGGTGGCCTGGGTCATGAGCCACCGCATCGGGCTCGATGGCATCTGGATCGCCTACCCCGTGACCTTCGGAGCGATGTTGCTGCTGCAGACCGCGTACTACCAGCTGGTGTGGCGCAAGAAGGCCATCCACAAGCTGGTCTGATGCCGCGCGTCAGCGAGGGTCAGCGGCCCTCGTAGGCCTTCTGCACGGTGGCGATGTCGAGCTTGACCATCTCCATCATGGCCCGCATCGCGCGGCCGGCCTTCTCGGGGTCCTTGTCCTGGAACATGCGGATCATGACCATGGGTGCGATCTGCCACGAGACGCCGTAGCGGTCGGTGAGCCAGCCGCATTGCACGGGCTTGCCGCCGCCTTCGAGCAGCTTGTCCCAGTAGTGGTCGACCTCGGCCTGCGTCTCGCAGGGCACGAACAGCGAAAGCGCCGGGGTGAACTTGTAGTCGGGGCCGCCGTTGAGCACCATGAACTCCTGGCCGTCGAGCTCGAAGGTCGCGGTCAGCAGGCTGCCGTCCTTGGGGCCCGGGCCGTTGGCGGGCCAGTTCAGCCGGTCGGTCACGCGGGAGTTCGGGAAGACGCCGGTGTAGAAATCGAGCACCTCTTCGCCGTTGCCGTCAAACCAGAGGCAGGGAACGATCTTTTGCATGAGTCTCCTTTGCTTGAACGATGAACCTGAGAGTTCAGTATCAAAGCGGGAGCGGGCCGTTGTCAAGCCGCGCGGCTGCCATCAGCAGATGATCAGGAGATGGCCGGCCGCCGCGCGGCATGCAGTCCTACCAGCGGTAGGTCGCCGTGGCCGTCGCCGTGCGCGGATAGCCGTAGTAGCAGTTGCTGTAGCCGCAGTTGGCGATGTAGGTCTTGTTGGTGAGGTTGCGCAGGTTCAGCGCCAGGCTCCAGCGGTCGATGTCGTAGCCGAGCATGGCGTCGAGCACCGTGGATGCGGGCACCTTGCTCGGCCACGCGGCCTCGCCGTCGCCGTAGTTCGAGCCGGTGTAGCGCGCGCCCAGCCCGACCTTCACGCCGCTGGCGAAGCGGTAGTCCGCCCACACCGACAGCCGGTGGCGCGGCACGGCCGTGGCCTGCTTGCCGATCTCGCTCGGGTTGCTGCTGACCGTGACGATGGCCCGCGGCGTGTAGCTGTAGGAGGCTGTGAGGTTCATGCGCGAGGCGATCTCGGCCGTGGCCTCGAACTCCAGGCCCCGCACCGAGATCTCGCCCGTCTGCTTGGGCATGAACTCGCTGTCGTAGCTGATGTAGTTCTTGCGCCGCAGGTCGAAGATGGCCGCGCTGTACATCGCCTTGCTGCCCGTGGGCTGGTAGCGCACGCCGGCCTCGAACTGCTTGCCGCTTTCCGGCTTGAACGGATCGCCCGACACCGGGTCGATGGTGGCAGTCGGCGCGAACGACTCCGAGTAGCTCAGGTACGGCGCCCAGCCGCTCGGATGCAGGTAGACCAGGCCGGCCCGGCTGGTGAACTTGTGATCGCGGATGCGCTGGGTCGAGCCGTCCAGACGGCTGAAGACGGTGCTGTCGGCGGTGTCGTAGCGCCCGCCCAAGGTCAGCGTCCAGCGGTCGCCCCACTTGATCTGGTCCTGCAGGTAGACGCCGGTCTGCGTCAGCCGGGTGATGCCGTCGAAATACGGCGCGGGCTGCTCGATCGGTCCGCCGTACACCGGCGCGTAGATGTTCAGCGGCGCGGCGCTGCCCCCGCTGAAGGTGATCTGATCGATGCGCGTGCGCTGGTAGTCCAGCCCCACCAGCACCTTGTGCTGCGTCTCGCCCAGGCGGAAGTCGGCCTGCACCTGGTTGTCCAGCGCCACGGCGCCGATGTTCTCGCGGCTGCCGAACACGCTGCGCGCCATCTGCTGGAAGTTGACCGGGTCGTTCGGCACATCGGGGTTCAGCGCGGTGAAGCCCCGGAGCTGCGTGCCCGTGTAGTCGAGCTTCTGGTGCGCGTAGCGCGCGTTCTGCCGCACCGTCCAGGTGTCGTTGATGCGGTGCTCGAACTGGTAGCCGACCATCTCCTGGTCCTGATTGAAACGGTCGAAACCGGGCTCGCCGGCGAACAGTTTCGAAGGAATGTAGGTGCCGATCGCGGTCGCATCGAGCGAGCCGACCTGCGGCCGCGCGCGCGTGTAGACGCCGCCGCGCGTGCGGGTGAACTGGGACAGCAGCGTGAGCGTGGTGTCGCTCGACGGCTTCCAGGTGAGCGACGGTGCGATGTAGGTGCGGTCGTCGGCCTCCTTAGCGGCCGGCAGTTGCGCATCGCGCAGCAGCCCGGTGATGCGATAGAGCACCTTGCCGTCGGCATCCAGCGCGCCCGAGAAATCGCCTGCGACCTGCTTGCGGTTGTGGTCGCCCACCTGCAGCTGCAGTTCGCGCACGGGCTCCGCCGTCGGGCGCTTGCTGACCACGTTCACCACGCCGCCGGGGCCGCTCATGCCGTAGAGCACCGACGATGGGCCGCGCAGCAGCTCGATGCGCTCGGCACCGTAGTTCTCGGTGCGCCATACGCCCCAGGTGCTGTTGTTGCGCAGCGGCAGGCCGTCGAGGTAGAAGCCCGGCGAATAGGCGTCGAAGCCGCGCAGCGAGATCCAGTCATAGCGCGAGTCGGCGCCGTAGGTGGTGGTCGACACGCCCGGCGTGTAGCCCAGCGCGTCCTTGAGGTTGGTGGCGCCGATGGCCTCGATGCGGTCGGCGGTGATCACCGAGATCGACTGCGGCGTCTCGATGATCGGCGTGTCGGTCTTGGTGCCGGTGGCGCTGCGCCTGGCCACGTAGCCCTGCACGCGGCCCGTGGCGCTTTCTTCGCCGTCGGCCACCACCGTAACCGCCGGGAGCGTCGAGCTACCCGATGCGGCGGGCGCGGTCTTGACCACGGCCGCATTGCCTTCCATGGTGGCGGCCAGCCCGCTGCCGGCGAGCAGGCGGTCGAGCGCCGCGCGCGGCGTCAGGCTGCCGGAGATCGCAGGCGCCGTCTTGCCGGCCACGAGGCTTTGCTGCACGACCAGCTGGATGCGGGTCTGCCGCGCCCAGTCGTTCAGGGCCTCGGCCAGCGGCTGGGCTGCAATGCTGATCTGCTGCGGTGCGCCTTGGCCCCCTTGGGTCTGCGCGCGCAGCGGCGCACTCGCCAGGGCGAGTGCAACGGCCAGCGCCAGCGGTGCCGGCGTCATCTTCATCAAGCGGTTCATCAACATCTTCCAGGTAGTGAATACAAATGGTTCCTATCTGGCTGACGCACGAACTGCCGGAAATACCGTATTCCCGGCGAAATATTTTTTACTAGAAGGTTTCCGGGGCCGCCGGTCAAGGCGCGGCGACGATCTCGACGACCGGCCCATCGCCCTTGAGCCGCACGGGCAAGGCGCTCGGCAGCATCCGCCGCAGCATGCGCGCGTCCCGCGGGTCGAAGGTGCCGCTCAGGCGCAGCGCGGCCACAGCCGGGTCGCGCACCACGAGGCCGGTGCTGCCATAACGCTCCAGTTCGGCCAGCGCGCGCGCCAGTGGTATGTCGAGAAAGCTCAGCCGATGCTCGCGCCAGGGCGCGATGCCGTCACCCGGAACGGCCGACACCGCGGCCAGCACGCCCTGCACATCGCTTTGCACCTGCTGGCCGGCGGTGAGAAAGACAGCGCCCTGCGGCACTGCATCCGACACAGGTTCGACCCAACCGCCGCCCGGTGCCACATCCCTTCGCGTGACCCGCACCCTGCCCTGCTCCACCGACACGCGCGCGCCCTCGGCACCCACGACGGCCGGCGTGTACCGCACCGCGAACCGGGTGCCGACCACACGAACCTGCAACGGCCCCGCCAGCACATCGAACGGACGCTGCGCGTCCGACTGCACCAAGAAGACGGCCTGCCCATCGATCAGCCGGACCTCCCGGCGCTGGCGAAAGTAGCGCACCTCCAGCCGCGTGGTGGTGTCCAGCCGCAGCACGGTGCCATCGGGCAGCGGCACCTCGAGTTGCTGCCCACGCTGGGTGGCGAAGGCCTGCACGAACACGGGCTGGGCCTGCAGATGGCTCCATCCCAGGTAGCTGCCACCGGCAACCACGCCCGCCGCGGCCAGCGCGAACGCGGGCTTCAGGAAGCCGCGCCGCGTGGGGGCCGAAGCAGTGGCAACCCGGTTCCCCGCGAAGCCCTCGCGCCAGGCTGCGACCGTCTCCGGCGCAATCGCGTCGAAGGCCTGCCAACGCGACTCCCACTGGCGGTAGGCATCGGCGTGCCTCGGGTCCGCGTCGATCCAGTTCTGGAAAATGCGCTCGTCGCGCGCATTCCAATCCGGGCGTCGGCGATGGACGAACCAGTCGATCACCTCCTGGCGCAGGCGCGATGCTTCTTCGGACGGTGGCAGCGATGGGGTCATGGCTCGGGGAGCTCTCCTGGAGAAGTAGACGCGCGAGCGGTGCAAAACCCTGTAGTGGGCATCGCGAGTGCACCGCGTCGCTCGCGCGCTCGCTCCTCTTGTGTTCGTGGTTTGCTGCTTTTCATCACGGCCCTCCGTTCACCTCGTCCAGACATGTCCAGCAGGCCTGCATCGCGATGCGCAACTGCATCTCGACCGTCCGCACGGAAATGCCCATGCGCTCGGCGACCTCGGCATACGACAGCCCATCGAACTTGTAGAGCACAAAGGCTTCGCGGCAGCGCGGCGGCAGCCTGTCGATGGTGGCGACCATGGCCGCCAGCCCCTGGCCGGAAGACAGGATGGTGTCCGGTTCGAAGGTCGAAGGGCCGATGCAATCGTCGAGCTCAACCGCGCCCTCGTCCGAAGAACCGGCCCCGTCGAAGTCCGCACGCACGCCGGTGCGGCGATGGTGGTCGGTGACGAGGTTGCGGGCCGTGCGGTAGAGCAGCGCACGCGGATCGCGCACCACGCTGCCGGTGCGCTGCGCCTCGTACACGCGTGCGTAGCTTTCCTGCGCCAGGTCGGCCGCGGTGGCGCGGTCGGACACCTTTCGGGAAAGAAAGCTCAGCAGCTCGCGGTAATAGCGTTCGAACACAGGCACACCACAGCCAGAAACGGCGGGTCGAAGTCCAGGGGCAGGTTGGCTTCGACATGGCGTGGCTTACCTGATGAGATTCAGAAAACGGGAAGCGCCGATTATCACGCCTCGCCGTGGAGGTCCAGGCAGGAACGCACGCCGGCGGCCTCGGCAGCGCTGTTCGCAGGACAGCACACCGGCCCAAAGGGTAGGCATTCGGCTTGCCGGACGGGGCGCGCGCCGGCTACCCCTCCTCCAGCGCCTACGTCTGGAATCGCGAGCTCACGAAAGGACTTCTTGACCTAGAACCCGTACAGCGCGCCCGGGTTGTCCACCAGGATGCGGCGCCGCGTGTCATCGCTCGTGGCCCACGAAAACAGCAGGTCGTACAGCGGCACGGCGCTGGGCCGCGGATCGCGCCCCGGGTGCGGCCAGTTGCTGGCCCACAGGCACCGCTCGGGAAACTTCTCGGCCAGCGTGCGCGCGAGCAGGCTCACGTCGTCGTACCCGGGCGGGCCCAGCTTCGAGGTTTCGTAAGGCGCGGAGAGCTTGATCCACACACGCCCCGAGTCGAGCACGCGCAAGAGCGACTGGAACGACGGATGCTCCGGCGCCACCGGCTCCAGGAACTTGCCGTTGTGGTCGAGCACCAGCCGGCACGGCAGGCGCTTGAGCACTTCTTCATGCTCGGGGATCGTGCGGCCGTCCAGCTGCAGGTTGACCATCCACTCGACGTTCGCGAGCCGAGCGGCCATGGGCTCGAGCGAGGCCCAGCTCAGCACGCCGCCGATCATCATGTAGCGCACGCCGCGCATGCCGCCCGCGTGCAGGCGCGCGATCTCGGCGTCGCTCACCTCAGGTGCGACCAATGCGATGCCGCGCGCCGAATTCCCGAACTGCGCCAGCGCATCGAGCGTGCAGCTGTTGTCGAAGCCATAGCCGGTCGGCTGCACGACGATCGCGCGGTCGATGCCCAGCGGCTCCTGCACCTCGGCGCGGTAGGCCGACACCGGCGAATGCGGTGGCACCCAGGCCACGTTCGGGATCAGCGGGAATCGGTCTTCATAGATGTGGACGTGGCAGTCGCAAGCGCCGGGGTAGCGCGTGTTGCGGGTGGGTTCCATGGGGCGTCTCTTCGAGTGGTTGTGTGATGAACGGAACGATCAGCCGAAGGCTTTCCGCCAGCGCCAGGCCTCGGCCGCGTTGACGGCGCCCTTCGGCACCCGCCCCTGGAACAGCTCGCCCACTTGGGCCACCGTCTCCATCGCCTGATGTTCGACAGCCGGCGGCGTGAGCCCGCCGATGTGCGGCGTGGCGATCACGCGCGGATGCGCGGCCACGCGCGGCGATGGCATCTGGTCGGGTGCCCGGCCCACGTCGAGCGCGCAGCCGGCGATGGTGCCGGCGTCCAGCGCGGCGAGGAGCGCGTCTTCGTCCACGAGGTTGCCGCGCGAGGCATTGATGAAGAAAGCTTGCGGCCGCATCCCGGCGAAGGCGGCGGCGTTCATCAGGTTCTCGGTGGCCTCGGTGGCCGGTGCGAGGCAGACCACGAAGTCGGACTGCGCCAGCAGCGCATCGAGCGCGACCTGTTCGAGCCCGGCGCGCTCGACCGACGCATGCGGGTCGTGCACAACGACGCGCATGCCCAGCGCCAGCGCCACATCGCAGAGGTAGCGGCTGATCTGCCCGTAGCCGATCACGCCCAGCGTGCTGCCGCGCAGTTCGCGCCCCATCGCCGGCACGACCGGCTGGCCCGCGTGGTACAGCGCCGTCGATGCGCTGATGTGCCGCCCCAGGTCGATCATCACGCCCACGATCCACTCCGACACCGACGCGATGAACCCCGCACTCGCCTGCGTCACCATCACGCCGTGCCGGTTGGCCGAGGCCACGTCGATGTTGCGGATGTCGATGGCGCAGCGCACGAAGGCCTTCAGGTCGGGCAGCGCCGCGAACAGCACCTCGTCGCCCACCGTCTGACGGTACGAAACGATCGCGTCGCAGCCCTGCGCCAATTCGGCGAGTTCGGCGGACGAGAGGTCGCTGTCCGTCGGGTTGAAGCGCACCTCTGCGATGGCCCTCAAGGCCTCGGTGGCCCGGTCACCGAAATAGTGGGCGAGCTTGCTTTGCGGATGGCTGACGAAAACCGTGGTCATGAAGAAAGAAATTCCGGAAAGAAAACTAGGCGCGCGGCGGCGCCACCGAATCGCGCGCCACCAGCGTGGGCGCAAAGACGAACTCCTGCGTGGGCAGCGACGCATCGGCCAGCCGGCTCATCACCCGCTCGACCATCACCTGCGCCATCTCGGGCACCGGCACGCGCACCGAGGTCATCGCGGGGTACATGAGCGTGGAGAGAAACACGTTGTCGATGCCGATGACCGACACGTCCTGTGGCACCGAGAGCCCGGCATCGCGAAACCCCGCCATGAGGCCGAAGGCCAGCAGGTCGTTCACGCCGATCACGCCCGTGGGGTGATCCGGCGATTTCGCGAGCAGGCTCGCCTGCATGCGGCCCAGCTCGCTCATCATCGAATCGCCGTACTCGTCGACCGGCAGGCCCTCGACGACCTGCGCGCTGCCTTCGAGGCCGGCGCTTTTCGCGGCGGCAAGAAAGCCGTTGATCTTCTCGTTCCGGCTCATCGTGCGGCCCGAGGGCGTGACGAAGGCCAGGCGCCGGTGCCCCTGCTCGATGAGGTGCGCGGTGGCGATGCGCGACGACTCGAAGCTGTCGACCGTCACATGGTCGATGACCGACGGCATGCCCGGCGTGGCACGGCGGTCGTAGCTCACCACCACCAACCCGCGCTCGGCCGCGGCCTCCACGTGCTGCTCGTCGACCAGCGACGAGATGATGATCACGCCGCGCACGCCGTGCGCCATCAGGTCCTCGAAGAAGTGCTGTTCCTTCTCGGCATCGCGGTACGTGTTGCCGATCATGATGCGAAAGCCGTAGCGCTCCTGCGCCAGCGTCTCGACCTCGCGTGCGATGAAGCCGTACATCGGGTTCGCCATCGACGGCACCAGGAGGCCCAGCAAGGGCGTGTGCCCTGTCTTGAGCTGCCGCGCCGAGGTGTTGGGCCGGTATTTGAGATCGCGGATCGCGGCCTCCACGCGGGCCAGCGTCTCGGCGGCCATGCGGTCGCTGCGTCCGTTCAGCACGTTCGACACGGTGCTGGTCGACACGCCGGCCCGGTGGGCCACATCGGTGATTCTGCTCACGGAATCCTTCCTGTCTTCATCGTCGTCACAAGCCCATTCGCGTCGGCAGCCACGTGGAGAACGCCGGCACGAGCACCAGGACCACGAGGGTAACGAACAACACGGCCAGGTATTTCATCATCGGGCGCGCCACATCTTTCACCTGGGTGCCGGTGATCGCGCAGGTGGCGAAAAGGCCCAGGCCCACGGGCGGCGCGAACAGGCCGAAGCCCATCGCAATGACCATCACCGTGCCGAAGTGCAGCGGATTCACGCCCAGCTGCGACGCGATGGGCGTCAGCAGCGGCCCGAAGATGATGAGCGCCGGCGCGCCTTCCAGGATGGCGCCGAACACGATCATGATCAGCACCGACAGCATCACGAACATCGTGCTGCCGTACGAATGTGCAAAGCCGATCATGAACTCCGACAGGTACTGCGGAATCTGCTGGATCGTGAGCGCGAACGACAGGCTCGACGCCGCCGCCACGATGAAGAGAATGCCCCCGGCCATCGACGCCGAGCGCACGAAGAGGCGCGCCACCGACTTCACCGTGAGCTCCCTGAAGGCGAGCCATCCCACCACCAGCGCGTAGATCACCGCGAACGACGACACCTCGGTCGATGTCGCGATGCCCGAGGTCACGCCCTTGCCGATCATCGCCACCATCAGGAGCGCCACGAAGGCGCCGCCCAGCAGCCGGAACGTCGGCGTGCGCACGTCGAAGGCTTCGTCGGGGTTGATCTTGGTGCCCACGTAGATCGTGACCGCGGCGAGCGACAGCGCGAGCACCACCGCGGGCACCAGCCCCGCCATGAAGAGCCCGGCAATCGAGATGTTCGCCACGAAGCCCATGATGATCATGTTGATGCAGGGCGGAATCGTCTCGGCCATCACCGCGGTGCAGGCCAGCAGGCCCGCCGTCTCGTTCGGGTCCTGCTTCGTCTTGCGCACGGCCGGCATGATGATGCCGCCCACCGCCGCGATGTCCGCCAGCTTGGAGCCCGAGACACCCGAGAAGAACGCCGTCGCCGTGATGGTGATGAGCCCGAGCCCGCCGCGCAGCCGACCGAACATGCGCAGCAGCAACTCGATGAGCCGCGACGACATGCCGTTGGCCTCCATCAGCAACCCGGCCAGCACGAAGAACGGAATCGCCAGCAGCACGTAGTGGTCGGTGCCCGCCATCACCTGCTGCGAGTACACAAGCATCGGCAGCGACGGGTCGGCCATGAAGAACACCAGCGACGAGAGCGCCAGCACGAAGGCGATCGGCATGCCCAGCGCCATGCCGCCGAGAAAGCCCGCGGTGAGCAGCGCCCACGGCGGGATCGCGTGGTTGGGCATCAAGGTGTTCCATGCGACGACCGCCGCCGTCAGCGCGATGCCCACGCCCAGCGTCGACCACACCATGCGCGATGGTCCGTTGATGGCATTGGCCAGCCCGAACAGCGTCATGAACAGGCTGCCGATGGTCACCGGGTACACGTAGATCCACTGCGGCAGGCCGATCGGCGTCGTCATGTTGTACGAATCGAGCAGCAGCTCGCACGACGAGGCAAAAAGGCTCGCCGACACGCCGACGATGATCCAGCTCCCGAACTGGATCAGCGCAGGCTGCCAGCGCGCCGGCAGCAAGCCGCGGAACAGGTCCACGCCCACGTGCTGGCTGCGCGCGAGCACGGTGGCCGCGCCGAAGAACACCTGGATGATCATGAGCGCCCGCGCCACCTCCTCCGCCCAGTCGAACGGGTCGTGCAGGAAATAGCGGAACACCACCGAGATGAAGACCACGATCACGTCGACGGCCAGCACCACGCCGGCCACGTACTCGGTCATGCGCATCAGCCAGGCGAGCCAGCGGCCGGAGGCGTGGGTGACGTCGAAGCCCAGTGCGGGTTCCAGTGACAGCGGCTGCATCGGCAAAGCCCCCGGTGAGATCGGAATGCTCGACATGGCCGCTCAGGCGCGCGCGGCGGTGATGGCGGCGAACAGCGGCCCGGTCTCGGGGTACTGCTTGGCGAAGCCGGACCAGAGGCGCGTTTCCATCTCCTTGCGCACGAAATCGCGCTCGTTCTTCGCCATCGGCGTGAACACGATGCCCAGCTTCTTCAGCTCCTCGATGGCCTGCAGGCCCTTCTGCGTACCGATCTCGCGCTGCTGCAGCGTCGAATCGGCGGCGGCCTTCAGGAACGCGGGGCGCAGCGTGGCGGGGATCTTGTCCATTGCGCGCTTGCCGGCCACGCACACCATCGGGCTGAACAGGTGCTCGGTCATCCAGCAGTACTTGACCACCTCGTTGAGCTTGCTCGCGAGCACCGTGGCCGCGTCGTGCTCGAAGCCGTCGACCACGCCGGTCTGCGCCGCCATGTAGAGCTCGCCGAAGGAGATGGGCGTGGGGATGGCACCCATGATCTTGAAGGTCTCGATGAAGGCCGGCGTGGGCAGCACGCGCAGCTTGACGTTCTTCACGTCGGCGAGCGACTTCACCGGTTGCTTGGTGTACACGTTGCGCGCGCCGTAGTGCGCGCCCCAGGTGATGACCTGGCAGCCGGTGCTCTTCACGAGCATGTCGTTGAGCTTGGCACCCACGCCGCTGTCGAGTGCGCGGGCCGCGTGCTCGTAGCTGTCGAACACGTAGCCCAGGTCGAGCATGCCCAGCTGCGGCGTCACCGTGGCCCAGATCGAGGAGCCGGTGAGCATCATGTCGATGGAGCCGACCTTCACCTGCTGCACCACGTCGCTTTCCTTGCCGAGCTGGTTGTTGGGAAAGTAGTCGATGCGGATCTGTTCGCCCAACGCTTTCTTCAGGTTGGCCTGCATCAGCTGCGACCACGCGAAGTGCGACGAATTGAGGTCGGCCACGTGGGACGACGACAGGCGCAGCACCACGGTCTTGCCCTGTGCGAAGGCGCTTTGCGGAAGGCCCGCGGTCGCCATCGCGAGCGACAGCGCCGAGGAAGACTGGACGAACTGGCGGCGTGAAATCGAGGTCATGGTGTTGTCTCCTGTGGGTCGAATGCCCATTCGGTTGCTCGGTTTGGCTTCTTGGTGGAACGATTTACTGTATCGATACACAAGAATGGCGGCAATGCGGTTCCGATAGGTGTTTTCCTTCGTAAACGAGGTAAAGCCGCGGGCCCCAAAGGCAGAATGGAAAAACCAACGCACGGATGCCCATATGACCTCATCGACACCCGAAGCCGCGCGCAACTACGCCATCGCCATGCATGGCGACCAGAGATACGGCCCGCATCCCTACGTTCACCACCTGGACGCAGTGGTCGCCCTCCTCCAGCCCTACGGAGAGACGGCGCAGGTCGTCGGCTATCTGCATGACGTGGTGGAGGACACCGACGCCACGGTGTCGGACGTGCAGACGCGCTTCGGCGATCTGGTGGCCCGGTGCGTGTCGCTACTGACCGATGCGCCCGGCGCCAACCGCAAGGAGCGCAAGGCCAAGACCTATGCGGCGATGGCGCAGGTGACGGGCGATGAAGAACTCGCGCTCGTGGTCAAGGCGGCGGACCGGCTGGCCAATGTGCGGGCTTGCGTGGCCGACGGGCATCGGCAGCTTTGGGACACCTACAGAGGCGAGCACCCGACGTTCAGGGCTGCTGCGTTTCGCAAGGGGCAATGCGATCCGCTGTGGTCCGAGCTCGACTCGCTTCTGTTGGAGTGGCCTGCCTCCTGAGGCCTGTTGGGGGCTATCGGGCGATCAATCGGTGCTCTGATCACTGCCCGCAGCTCGAATGCTTGTGCCCTTCAGTGGCATTGGGCAGGCCCATGAAGTCCAGGATGTGCGGCGTCGTGCCATCCACCTGCAGCATCGCGGTCGCGCTCAGGTTGCCCTGGCAATAGCTGGTCTTCAGCGGGTTCGCGTAGTTGTTGTTCAGGATGAGCAACGTGTCGCGCTCCGCCGCGGTCTGCCCGCCATGGCCGCTGCCGATGCCACCGTGGTCGGAGGTCACGACGATCAGCCACTCTTCGTTCGCGTAGTTCGGCCGGGCGGTCAGTGCCGCGAGCACTTGCGCGATCTGCTGGTCTTCGCCGGCGATCTTGCTCTGGTAGTTGGCGTTCAGCGGGTCGTAGCTCGGCGCGTGGATGTCGACGTTGTGCAGGTAATAGAAGATGGCCGTCGGCGGGTTCTTCCAACTCAGCCAGCCCTTGACCGCGTCGGTCGCCTGCTGCGAATTCTTGGCCGCGTTGGCAACGACGAAGTCGGCCTTCGCGGGGCGCAGGTTGTGAGTGATGTTGAACCAGTCGCCCACCACCGCCGTCGTCGCCGTGGGCCAGGCCTGCTTGATGAGGTCGAACACGTGCGTCTTCTTCATCACCAGCCCGGTGTCGTTCGACGTCACGCCGTGCTTGTCGGCCCAGAAGCCGGTGAACACCGACGACCAGCCCGGCCCGCTCACGGTCGCCTGCTTGGTGCCGCCCGCCAACACGTTGCTGTGGAAGGCGCCGCCCGCGATCAGCGCCGACATCGCGGGCGTCTGCACGCAGCCCTGGCACTGGATCGCGTCGCCGCGCAGGCCGTCGATGCCGATCAGCAGCACGTGCTTGTTGCCCGGCACCGGGTTGGGAACGCCCTCACCCGCGATCAGCGCGTAGTGGTCGTAGGGGTTGCCGGGGTAGTCGGTCTTCAGGCCGCCGACGTCGCTGGCGCGCTTGTCGCTCAGGTCGCAGCGCTGCGGGGTCTTGTGATAGTCGAAGGACTTGCACCATGCGGCGCGGCTCGCGTCGGTGCAGGCGGCGGCGCAGTCCGCGGGCGTCACGGCCTGCAGGGTCTCGGTGTTGTGGCCGCTGATCGCCGCATCGGGCGTGCGTGTGAACGCCTTCAGCGGATCGGGCTTGAGGCTGTAGTGGTCGTAGGGATTGCCGGGGTAATCGGTCTTCAGTCCGCCCACGTCGCCGGCCTGCTTGTCGCTCAGGTCGCAGCTCTGGTTGGCTTTGTGGAAGTCGAACGAAACGCACCAGGTGGCGCGCGGTGCGGACAGGCAGGCCGTCGCGCACATCTCGGGCGTGGACTGCGTCAGGTTCTCGACGTTGTAGCCCGAGATCGCGGCGTTCGGCGAGAGCGTGAACGCGTCGAGCGATGCTGCGGCGGCATGGCCGGCGAGCGCTGTGAACAGGCACGCCAGGCCGGCGCGGATGGATGGCTTCATGTGATGTCTCCTCATCGCGTGATCGTTGGATGAATCCCGTGTTGCCCCGCGTCCTTCGCGTGGCTCCTGCAACTCCGGGCGGAGTAAATCACTGGCGCCTGCCATCGATCCAATTCAAAAATCTTCGGTGTCGTATAGAGCCGGGCTATACGTCATCTTGTCATCGACGCGTGCTTGGGTTGCGTGTGCCTGCACGGCGAGGCCTCACGGGTGCTCGGCAAAAGGAATCCTGGTGACCTGGAAGCCGCGCTCGGCGAGCAATGCGGGCAGGCCCTTGCTTCCGACCATGTGCATGGCACCCACGGCAGCAAAGACGCGTTTGCCTTCGGCGTGAAGGCGCTCGATGTTCCTGGCCATTCCCGCGTTTCGGCCCGCGGTCATGCGCTCGTACCTGGACCGGTCTTCGGGGGTATTCAGGCAATCGCACCAATCGGCGTAGTGCTCCAGTTTGTCCAGGTCGCCGCGGGCCCAGGCGGTCGTCGTAGTCACCACCAGCGTGCGCCCTTTGTCCGCCTCGATCTTGCCCAGCATCTCGTCGATTCTTTCGGCCAGCGTCTTGCTGCGGTCGCTGCCCATTGCATTCAGTTGATCGGCGGCAGCTTCAAGGCCGACCAGCGGCATCCCGGTTTGGCGCGCATGGCCGGCGAGATACCCGTCCACGCCGAACTCCAGATACAGCCCGTCGGCCTGCCTCTGCACAAGGCCCAACAACAACATCTGACGGAACAAACTCATCTGATCCGTCTGGGCCTTGATGCCCGCGGGAAGGCACGATGTCGCGACCAGGCGAGCAAGCCGTTCGCGCTGCGCCTTGCTGAACAGGTCTGCGCCCGCCTTGTTGGTCGAGTAGCCGGCCAGGGCCTTCTGCGCGGACGGGTCGGTCTCCATGTTGATCTCGAGTGCAATCACATCGCTTTGCTGCAATGCCTCTCGCACCTTGGGGCCCGGACGCATCCACTCGGGCCTGGCGATGTGCGCGGTGCCGTAGAGCCACGAGGTCTGGTCGTCCTTTTCGATGCGCCAGAGGAAACCGTGGTCCTCGGTCTGCGGCGGCGCCGACGCCCATCCGCCCTTGGGAACCAGTGATGCGGCGGATGGCGGGCAATCGGCCTTCGCGCTGCTGATTTGTTCGTCTTGTTTGCAGCCACTGACGACCACGAGTCCCAGGCCGCACACGAGCATGGCGAGACGATTGCCAGAAGACAGAGAAGCTCTTGTTGTCATGGATTTACCCCCTGGTTGCCGGATTCGAAAACTCCATCACCCCATCGTCCACCGCGCCGAAGCGCAGCATGACGAGGTCCCGCGCGTAGTTCTGGTACAGCCGCCACGGTGCCCGCGCACCCTGCTTCGGAAACTTGCCGGCCGCGCGCTGCACGTACCCCGACGAGAAATCGATCCAGGGTTCCGCGGCCAGGTGCGGGTCGGTGTTGCGCGGGGTGCATTGGCGCCAGCCGTGCTTTTGCATGTGGTTCAGCACGCGGCAGACGTACGCGCAGGTCAGGTCGCACTTGAGCGTCCACGAGGCATTCGTGTAGCCGAACGACGAGGCCAGGTTGGGCACGTCGCTGTACATCATTCCCTTGTAGTTGAAGGTTGCGGCGGGGTCCACGCGCCGGCCGTCGACGTCGAGTTCGACGCCGCCGAGCACCTGCAGGTCGAGGCCGGTGGCGGTCACGATGAGGTCGGCATCCAGCTCCGCGCCCGACTTCAGGCGGATGCCGCCCGGCGTGAAGGTGTCGATGTGGTCCGTGACCATCGAGGCGCGCCCCGCGTTGAGCGCGGCGAACAGGTCACCGTCGGGCACGAGGCACAGGCGCTGGTCCCACGGGTTGTAGCGCGGCGTGAAGTGCGTGGCGATGTCGTAGTCCGGGCCCAGGGCCTGCCGCACACCGCCCAGGATCATCCGCTTCGCGCGCTCGGGCTTGCGCCGCGAGAGGCGGAAGAACAGCATGCCGAGCGTCACGTTCTTCCAGCGCGTGAGGCCGTAGGCCCAGGTGGCGGGTAGATGGCGCCGCAGCCGGTTGGCGAGGCGGTCTTCGGCCGGCCGTGCGACCACGTAGGTGGGCGAGCGCTGCAGCAGCGTGACGTGCGCGGCGGTCTTCGCCATCTCGGGCACCAGCGTCATCGCGGTGGCGCCGCTGCCGATCACGATCACGCGCTGGCCCGTGTAGTCCAGGTCTTCGGGCCAGTGCTGCGGGTGGACGATGCGGCCCTTGAAATCCCCTGTGCCCGCGGACTCGGGCGTGTAGCCGGCGGCGTAGTTGTAGTAACCGCTGCACATGAAGAGGAAGTTGCAGCTGAACCGCACGGCCTCGCGCTCGGGTCCGCGCTCCACGTCCACGGTCCAGCGGGCTTCGGGCGTCGACCACGCGGCGCGCACCACGCGATGGTTGAAGCGGATCTTGCGGTCGATGCCGTGGTCGCTCGCCGTCTCGCGCACGTAGTTCAGGATCGATGGACCATCGGCAATCGCCTTGGCCTGCGTCCACGGGCGGAACGCATAGCCGAGCGTGTACATGTCGGAATCGGAGCGGATGCCCGGGTAGCGGAACAGGTCCCAGGTGCCGCCGCTGCGCTCGCGCCCTTCGAGGATCGCGTAGCTGCGGCCCGGGCAGTTGGCCTGCAGGTGCCAGGCAGCGCCGATGCCCGAGAGGCCGGCGCCGACGATCAGCACGTCGAAGTGTTTTTCTTCTTCCACGGTCGCACTCCCTATTGTTTTTCAGCGGCCGGCTGCGCGGCGGGTCCTCCTCCGATCATCAGCCAGGCGCTCAATGCACTCAGTACGGCCAGCCCAGCGCTCAGCAGCATCACCCAGCGGAAACCCGCCACGAACGATTCGGCCACGGCGCGCTTCACCGACGCCGCGGTGGCCGCATCCACGCCCGGCGGCATCACCGCGCCGGCCAGCTTGCTGCGCTCGCCTTCGAGAAATTTCGACACCTCGGCTGATGCGCCCATCTCGCGCAAGCCATCGGCCAGCGCGGCATCGAAGGCCCAGGCCATGACCGCGCCGAACACGGCGATCGCCAGCACCGCCGCCGCGCGCGACACCGCGTTGTTGACGCCCGAAGCCACGCCCGCGAGATCGGGGCCGACCGCGTTCATGACGGTGGTGGTGAGCGGCGCGACCGTCACCGTCATGCCAAAGCCCAGCACCACGACCGCGGGCAGAAAGCCGGTCCAGTAGCTCGCACCAACGCCCGGCACCGCGAACAGCACGAAGCCCACCGCCGCGATGGCCGGCCCGATGACCAGCGGCAGGCGCGGCCCGAAGCGATCGACCAGTTGCCCGGCCCAGCCCGAGAGCGCGAACATGATGAAGATGAACGGCAGCAGCGCCGCACCCGCCGCGGTGGCCGAGTAGCCCTGCACCTGGATCATGTTGAGCGGGAAGAAATACAGCCCGCCGCCCAGTGCCGCGTAGAGCAGCAGGGTCAGCAGGTTCGCGCCGCTGAAGTTGCCGATGCGCAGCAGGCCCAGCGGCAGCATCGGCGTGCGCGCCTTGCGCTCCACCGCGATGAAGCCCGCGCTCCCCACGATGCCGATGCCCAGTGCCGCGAGCACATACGGCGAATTCCAGCCCTGCGTGGGCGCCTCGATGAAGGCATAGACCACGCCGCCGAGCCCGGCGGTGGCGAGCAGCGCGCCCCAGACATCGAGCCCGCCGCCGGCCGATGCACCGTGGCTCTCGGGCACGTGGCGCCAGGTGATCCACAGCACCAGCAGCGCCATCGGCACGTTGATGTAGAAGGCCCAGGTCCAGGAGACGTGATCGACCAGGAAGCCGCCCAGCACCGGCCCCACGGCGGCCGTGATGCCGCTGAAACCCGACCAGGTGCCGATGGCCTTGCCCCGCTCTTTGGCAGGAAACGCCGCGCTGATCAGCGCCAGGCTGCCGGGCACCAGCAGCGCCCCGCCGATGCCCTGCACGGCGCGCGCGGCGATGAGTTGGTGCACGTTGGCGGCGAGCCCGCAGGCCACCGAGGAGAGCGCGAAGATGCCCACGCCGATGGCGAAGATGCGGCGCCGGCCATAGTGGTCGCCGAGCGCGCCGCCCACCAGCAGCAGCGCCGCCAGCAGCAAGGCGTAGGACTCGACCACCCACTGCGCCTGGAAGGCCGTGGCGTGCAGGTCGGCCTGGATGGCCGGCAGCGCGACGTTGACCACCGTGCCGTCGATGAAGGCCATGCTGGAGCCGACGATGGCCGCGGCGAGCACCCAGGGTTTCGAGGGCTCGGGGCAGGCGTTCTCCACCGCCCCAGCGCCATGCAGGATCAGCGTGTCGTCGCAGGGCGCCTTGCCGATCTGTGCCATGGGATCTCCGAGCTATCGGATTCCGGTCTTGCTCCTTCCCCCGCTGGGGGAAGGTTGGGATGGGGGCATCTTCCAACTGGACGCCCTGCTTGCACGAGCGCCGCCGTGCCCCCACCCCTGCCCTCCCCCAGCGGGGGAGGGAGAAAGAGAAAAGATCAGAGCGCGCATGCCGTGGAGGACGGGTTCGCACGCGCCGCGCTCACGCTGCGCGCCATCGCTGCAGCGGCCGCGGCCGTCACGCGTTGCGCGCCCTGCGCCACCGCGTCCATCCCGCCTCCGACCGCTTCGCCGACATTCAACTGGCACACCACCGTGCGCGCTTCGTCGGAGCGGCGCAGCGTCCAGCTGAAGCCCGCATCGACGCGCCCGCCATCCACCGCATCGAACTGCTGCAACTGCACCGCGACGCGCCAGACCGGCTGCGAGGTCTGGCGTCCACCCTTGGTCACGTCGAGCGCACCGAGCCGCGCAGAGATGTTGCTGGACAGCGCATCGCGCAGCTCGCTTTCGAACGACGAGGCCCAGCGGTGCTGCTCGAGCACCTCGACCTGCACGCTGCCGCCCGGCTGGCGCACCACCATCTGCGGGCGTGCGAAGCGCTCGGGCACCGCCACCGGTGCGAGCTCGATGTAGAGCGGCGCGGGGCTGCCCAATGTCGAAGGCGCCGCATCGGCGGCGGCGACCGGGCTGGCGAGCGTGTAGTAGTTGTCGGGCTTGCTCGCGCAGCCGGCGAGCGCGATCAAGGCAGCGCCAACGATCAGCGCGGGTTTTCCGAATGCGGCGTTCTTGTTCATCATTTCTTGTCGTCCGGTTTGCCGCGCAGCAGCGACTCGGGATGGCGCTCCAGGTAGTCGGTCAGCACGCGCACCGAGCCCGCGGCGCGGGTCAGCTCCTGCAGCGTCTGGCGCATGTCCTGCTGCAGCGGCGAATCGTCGGCCAAAGTGCGCTCGGCCGTGTTCACGGTCTTGCGCACGTCCTTCATGGCCGCGGCCAGCTCGGGCGTCACGTCGTTGTTGATGCGGGTCACGGTCTGCTCGGCGCTGGTGAGCGTCTTGTTGAGCGTGGCCAGCGTGGTGCGCAGGTCGGCCGCAATCTGCTCGTAGGGCACCTTGTTGAGCTTGCTCGCGATTTCCTGCACCTGCGACTGGATCTCGTCGAGGCTGTTGGCGATCGTGGGCAGCTCGATCGGGTTCTTCGCCAGGTCGATCTTGGCGGGCGGCGCCTTCGGGAAGAAGTCGAGCGCCACGTACACCGAGCCGGTCAGCAGGTTGCCGTTGCGCAGCTGGGCGCGCAGGCCCTTCTCGGCCAGGAAGCGCAGGCGCTCCTGCTGCGTGGCGCGCGACTCGGTGCCCTGCGGCTGCCCGGTCTCGCGGCGGCGCAGGCGGTCGGGGTAGATCTGCACCAGCACCGGCATGCGGAACTCGCGCTCGGCACGGTCGAATTCCACGCCGATCGACTTGACCTCGCCGATCACCACGCCGCGGAAATCGACCGCCGCGCCGGGCACGAGGCCGCGCAGCGACTGGTTGAAGTACATCAGGAGCGTCTGCGAGGGCCCGTCGGGCTCCTTCATCGCGGCGGTCTCGTCCTGCGCCAGCATGAAGGCGGTGTTCTCCTTGGCCAGCGGGCCCATTGCATCGTCGGGCGCCTGGAAGGCGATGCCGCCGAGCAGGATGGTCGCGAGCGACTGGGTGCGCAGCGTGAAGCCGCTCGCGCTCAGTTGCGCGTCGATGCCGCTCGCCTGCCAGAAGCGGGTGTTGACGCCCACGAACTTGTCGTAGGGCGCATTGACGAACACGCGCAGCGTGACGCCGCGGCCGTCGCCGTCGAGTTCGAAGGCGGCCACCTGGCCGACCTTGATGCGGCGGAAGTACACGGGCGAGCCCACGTCGAGCGAGCCGATGTCGGTGGCGCGCAGCAAAAACTGCTGGCCCGAGTCGTCGCGCGTGACGATGGGCGGCGCCTCCAGGCCCTTGAATTCGCCCGCGGTTTCCTTCGACACGCCGGCATCGGCGCCGATGTAGGCGCCCGACAGCAAGGTGCCCAGGCCCGAGATGCCCGAGGTATCGAGGCGCGGCCGCACGACCCAGAAGCGCGAATCGTCGGAGGTGAAGCTCTCGGCATCCTTGTTGAGTTGCACCAGCACGCGCACGTGCGAGCGGTCGCGCGCCAGGCGCAGGCTCTGCACGAGGCCGATCTGCACGTCCTTGTATTTGACGGCGGTCTTGCCGGCCTCCAGGCCTTCGGCGGTCTTGAAGGTGAGCACGATCTCGGGGCCGCGCTCCAGCAGGATGCGCGCCACCAGCGTCACGCCGACCAGCGCGGCCACGATGGGGATCAGCCAGATCAGCGAGGGCAGCCATTCGCGGCGGCGCTTGACCTGGGGTTTGGGTAATGGGGGCGCGGACGGGGGCGCGGACGGTGCCGGCCTGTCCTGAGGTTGCGGGTCTTCTTCACTCATGCTGTTTGTTCTTCCCTGTTCTCGAAACTCTCTTGCACCGCCTGCGCTTCCTTGCTGTCCCAGGTGAGCTTCGGATCGAAGCTCAGCGAGGCCAGCATGGTCAGCACCACCACCGAGCCGAAGGCCGCGATGCCCACGCCCGCGGTGATGACCGCGAAGCCCTGGATCTGCACCAGCCCGGTCAGGAGCGACACCACGAACACATCGAGCATCGACCAGCGGCCGATGATCTCGATGATGTGATAGAGCTTGGCCCGCTCGTGCTGCCGCCAGGTGCTTGCACGCTGGGCCATCACCGCAAGCAAGAAAAGCACCGCCAGCTTGAAGAGGGGCACCAGGAAGCTCGCGATGAAGACGATGGCCGCCAGCCCGTAGGCACCCGACACCCAGAAATAGATCACCCCGCTCAGGATGGTGTCGTACTGCGCGCCGAACAGCGTGCGCGTGATCATCACCGGCAGCAGGTTCGCCGGGATGTACATGATGCAGGCCGCGATCAAAAAGGCCCAGGTGCGCGTGAGGCTCTGGGGTTTGCGCGTGTGCAGGTGCGTGCCGCAGCGGCCGCAGGCGTCGCCCTCCTCCGCGCCGCGCCACACGGCCGCGCAGTGCGGGCAGGCCATGAGGCCCAGCGAGGCGGCGGTGGCGACAGGTGCGTCGTGATCGTGCACGGCCTCCTCATGCACCGGCTCCGGTTCGCGCGATCTGCGGAAGGGGAAGAGCTTCATGCGGAAGCCTCTTTCTTCTCTTCGTCACCGGCGGCGCGGAAAGTCATCTCCCAGAACGCGCCCGGGTTGAACGACAGCACCGCCGTCAGCATGACCGTCAGCGCCATGAAGGCCCAGAGCGCCGGCCCCGGCACCACGGTCGCCATGCTGGAGAGCTTGACGATCGCCACCAGCACCCCGAGCAGGAACACCTCGATCATTCCCCAGGGGCGCAGCGACTGCATCATGCGCACCAGGATCGCAAAGCCCAGCGGCCGGTGCTCGCGGCGCAGCGGAATCAGCAGGTAGACCAGGATGCACAGCTGCAGCAGCGGAAACAGGATGGTCGTGGCCAGCACCAGCAGCGCCACCACCGACATGCCCTCGCCCCCCAGCACCACCACCGCCCCGGCCAGCGTGGTCTGGCTGCGCAGGCCGCGCAGCTCGATCTCGACGATGGGAAACAGGTTGGCGATGGCGAACATGATCAGGCTCGCCACCGTCAGCGGCAGGATGCGCTGCTGCTGCGAGCCGGGGTGCCTGTCGAGCTCGGTGCCGCAGCGCGGGCAGCGGGCCACGTCGCGCGGCTGCAGGGGCGTGCGGGCGTAGACCGCGTCGCAACCCGGGCAGACCACGGTGTCAGGTACTTCCTTCATGGGGCCGTACCCTACCCTATTCAGTGCTGCGGACTTGTCGTCTTCAACCGCAGACTGCTGAAAACTGCCGCCACCGCCGCACAGCAGGCCGCCAGCACCAGCGCCACCACCGGACCATGCCCGCCGTGCGGGCTCCAGACGCTGAAGACCCCCGCCAGCACCACGGCGCCGAGGGTCTGGCCCGTGAGCCGGGCGGTGCCCAGCATGCCGCTGGCTGCACCGCTTCGGTGCGCGGGCGGGGAGCTGACGATGGTGTGGTTGTTGGGCGACTGGAACAACCCGAAACCCAGCCCGCACAGCGCCATGCGCCAGGCAATGTCGGCATTGCCTGGATGCGCCGGCAGTGCCGCCAGCAGCGCGAGGCCCGCGGCCAGCAGGCCGAGGCCGATGCCGCCGAGCAGCCCGTCCGGATACTTGCCGATCAGCTTCCCCGCAATCGGCGCCATCACCACGATGGCCAGCGGCCACGCGGTGATGAGCAGGCCCGCCTCGATGTGGCTGCGGCCGTACACGTCCAGCAGCAGGAACGGCAGCGCGATGTAGGCCAGCATCTGCGCGCAGAACGCGGCCACCGAGGTGCCCATCGACAGCGCGAACACCGGGATGCGCAGCAGGTCGATGGGGAAGAGCGGCACCGCCTGCGTGCGCTGGCGCCGCAGGTAGACGAAGCCCACCGCCAGCCCTGCCAGCAGGATGGCCCAGGCGGACCAGTGGGACCCGCCCCCTTCCACCCCGCCTTCGCGCACGCCCAACCGGTCCACGCCCAGAAACACCAGCGAGAACATCAGCACGTTGAGCGTCACATCGACGGGCGAGAACCGCAGCCCCGCCGCCGGCGCCACGCGGTTGAACGGCAGCGCCCTCATGCCCAGCGCGAAGGTCACGATGCCCAGCGGCACGTTGATGGCGAAGAGCCACGGCCACGAGGCCACCGAGAGAATCGCCGCCGCCACCGAGGGCCCGGCCACCGACGACGTGGCGACCACCAGCGAATTGATGGCCATGCCCTTGCCCAGTTGCGACGAGGGGTACACGAGCCGCACCAGCGCCGCGTTGACGCTCATGATCCCGGCCGCGCCCAGCCCCTGGAAGGCGCGCGCCGCGATCAGCGTGCCGAGCGAATTGGCGAAGGTGGCGGCCAGCGACGACAGCGCGAACACCGCCATGCCCACGAGGTACACGCGCCGGTAGCCCACGAGGTCGCCGAGCGAGGCGAGCGGCAGCAGCATGACCAGCGTGGCGATCTGGTAGGCGTTGACCACCCAGATCGCCTGCGAAGGGCTGGCCTGCAGTTCGCGCGCGATGCCCGGCAATGCGAGGTTGACGATGGTGCCGTCGAGCACCGCCACGATCAACCCGAGGATGATGACCAGCATGGCCCAGCCGCGCTCCGGCGAGGCCAGGCCGTCGATGGGCTTCAGGGTGTTTGCTTCGGCGCTTGCCAGTGCGGCGCCTGGATGTATCGAGCTCACGCTTCCTGCGTCCTTCGTGTGGGTTCCGAGCGCACGCCGCCCAGCGTGAGCCATGTCAACACCAGCGCGATGAGCGCGCCCGCGGCCATGCCGGCCACCATCGGCAGCGGCCGGCCGTCGGTGAAGAAGCCCACCACCGCCATCGCCAGCGCGCCCGTCAGCATCTGCAGCGTGCCGAGCAGCGCCGAGGCGGTGCCGGCGATGGCGCCGTGCATTTCGAGCGCGAGCACGCCGGTGGTCGGGATCACCAGGCCCATGAAGCCCGAGGCGATGAAGTACAGGACGATGAGCACCCAGATGCTGTCGCCGCCCATCGCGAAGTACACGAACATCGCGACCATCGCCGCGCCGCAGCACACCACGCCGAATTTCACGAGGTTGACCAGCCCGTAGCGCTCGCCGAGCGAACCGGTGAACTGCGAGGCGCCGATGAAGGCCGCCGCGTTCACGCCAAACGCCACGCTGTAGAGCGCGGGCGAGAGGCCGTAGTGGTCGATCATCACGAACGACGAATTGGCCAGATAGGTGAAGAAGCCCGCCATCGCGAAGCTGCCGATGAACACCAGCCCGAGGTAGTGCGAGTCGCGCAGCAGCAGCCAGTAGGCCGACAGCGCGCTGCCCAGGCTGCTCTCGACGCGCTCCGACGCCGGCCGGGTTTCGTCGAGCAGCTTGACCATCATCGCGAGGCCCGCCACGGCAGCGATGGTCACCGCCCAGAACACGCCGCGCCAGCCCGCCACGGCGATGACCGCGCTGCCCGCGAGCGGCGCGAGGATCGGCGACACGCTGAACACCAGCATCAAGAGCGACATCAGCCGCGCCGCGTCAGTGCCGGTGTGCAGGTCGCGCACGATGGCACGCGGAATCGCCATGCCGGCCGCGGCGCCCAGGCCCTGGACGAAGCGCAGCGCGATCAGCGTCTGGATGTCGGTGGCCAATGCGCAGCCCACGCTGGCCAATGCGAAGAGCACCAGCCCGGCATACAGCGGCGGCTTGCGCCCGACCATGTCGGAGATCGGTCCGTAGAGCAACTGGCCCGCGCCGAGCGAGAGGAAGAACGCCGTGAGGCTCATCTGCACCGCGCCGATGTCGGCGCGCAGGCTCTGCCCGATGGCGGGCAGCGCGGGCAGGTACATGTCGATGGCGAAGGGCCCGATGGCCGAAAGCAGGCCCAGCAAGAGGGCCATCTTGAAGAAGGGGGAAGAACGCATTGGCCCGATTGTCGCCAGACGCGGGAACCGGTGCAGGCGTGGGGTCGGTGGCCTGCCAGCCCCGGATGGCGCTAATTCGGGGAAAAGAATCGGTTGGCAGGCCGAGGCAAACCAAGGTTCTCGCGCAAGGTACGACCTTCGTATTCGCGCCGGAAGATGCCGCGGCGCTGCAGCTCGGGCACCACCTTGTCGACGAAGTCGTCGAGCCCGCCCGGCAGCCACGGGAACATCACGTTGAAGCCGTCGGAGCCCTCGGTCTCGAGCCACTCCTGCATTTCGTCGGCGATGGTCTTTGGCGTGCCGACGAAGGCCAGCCCGCCGTAGCCGCCCAGGCGCTGTGCGAGTTGGCGCACCGTGAGGTTCTCGCTGCGGGCCAGCTCGATCACGCGGGCGCGGCTGCTCTGGCTCGCGTTGGTCTCTGGCACCTCGGGCAGCGGCGCATCGGGATCGAACTTCGAGGCGTCGTGGCCGAGCTGGATCGAGAGCGAGGCGATGGCGCTGTCGTAGTGCACCAGGCTGTCGAGCTTCGCGCGGATGGCGCGGGCTTCTTCCACCGTGTCGCCGACCACCACGAAGGCCGCGGGCAGGATCTTGAGGTGGTCCGGCTCGCGCCCGAGCTTGCGCATGCGGCCCTTGATGTCGGCATAGAAACTTTGTGCCGCAGCCAGCGTGCCCGGCGCAGCGAAGATCGCCTCGGCCGTTTCCGCCGCGAGCTGTCGCCCGGCTTCCGACGCGCCCGCCTGCACGATCAGCGGCCAGCCCTGCACCGGCCGCGCGATGTGCAGCGGCCCGCGCACCGAGAGGTACTTGCCCTTGTGGTTCAGCACATGCAGCTTCGCGGGGTCGAAGAAGCGGCCGCTTTCGGCATCGCGCTCGAAGGCGTCGTCGGCCCAGCTGTCCCACAGGCCGGTGACCACGTCGTAGAACTCGCGGGCGCGGGCATAGCGCTCGTCGTGTTCCATGTGGTCGTCGCGGCCGAAGTTCAGCGCCGCGTCGGGGTTGGAGGTGGTCACGATGTTCCAGCCCGCGCGGCCTTCGCTCAGGTGGTCGAGCGAGGCGAAGCGGCGCGCGATGTGGAAGGGTTCGTCGAAGGTGGTCGATGCCGTGGCCACCAGCCCGATGTGTTTCGTGTGCTGCGCCAGCGCCGACAGCAGCGTGAACGGCTCGAACGAAGTGACCGTGTGGCTGCGCTGCAGCGCCTCGATGGGCATGTTGAGCACGGCCAGGTGGTCGGCCATGAAGAACGCGTCGAAGCGGCCACGCTCCAGCGTCTGTGCCAGTTGCTTCAAATGCGCGAAGTTGAAGTTGGCATCGCGCCAGGCGCCCGGGTAGCGCCACGCGCCGGTGTGGATGCTGACCGGGCGCATGAAGGCGCCGAGCCGCAATTGCTTTGTGCCACTCATGCGGCGGGCCAGAACACCAGCGCCCGCAGTTCGATGCTGCGCCGCGCAGGCGCCTCGCGCGCGCCGGTCGGGTCTTCGAAGGCGGTGTGCGCGGTGAAGCGCGCGGTGCCGTCCTCGCGCGAGTCGTAGATCTTCAGGAGCAGCGCCTCGTCGGGCCGCAGCCGCGGGAACCAGTACCACTGGTGCTTCGGGTTCCAGGTGAAGGAGTAGGTCTCGCCCACCTTGTCGGGGTAGACCAGGTCGCTCGGCACCATGTCCTCGAAGGCGATGGAGCGCGCATCGCACAGCGCGAGCGGCAGGCGCTCCACCGTGGCCAGCGGGCGCCACAGGTTGATGATGGCGAAGCGGTGCTTCAGGCGCTCTTCCGCTTCCTCGGGCGGCAGGTGGGCGCGCACGCGGCGCGGCGCGGAAACGAAGGTCTGGTCGTTGTGCACCCGGCGCACCGGCTCGCGCAATTCGGCCGTGCGGCGCGAGCCCTGCGCACTGTCGCGCAGCGTGTGGTCGAAGACGACGATCTTCTCGGCACCCGTCACGTCGCGCAGCAGCGCTTCTGCCTCGCGGTAGTAGATGTCGCGGATGGTCGCATCGTGCGAGAAGTCGGCCACCACGCTGCGGTGCGAGATCTGCGTGAAGCCGCTGCGGTCGAGCGAGAGTTCGCGCAGCGCCACGAGCGGCCGGCCATCGCGGATCGCCACGCGGCGCGGCTCCAGCTCGCCGGTCACCCAGGGCACGCCCGGCGGCGGCTCGAAGGTGTAGCTCACCGGCCTGCCCTGCCCCGCCTTCAGGTAATTCACCTCGCCTTCGACGAAAGGGAGATTGGCGGCCACCAGGTGGTCATTCGATGCGGTGCCCATGCGGCATGACTCCTCAGAAGGGTTCCTTGAACGGGCGCAGGTCGAGCTCCTGCGTCCACGCGCTGCGGTGCTGCACGTGCAGCTGCCAGTAGTTCTCTGCAATGGCGTCCAGCTGCAGCAGGCCGTCGTCGCCCGCCTGCGCCGCGCGCTGGGGCGCGTTGCTGCGCAGGCGCTCGCCGTCGATGCCGCCGTCGATGACCACGTGCGCCACATGAATGCCCTGCGGGCCGAACTCGCGCGCCAGGCTCTGGCTCAGCGAGCGCAGGCTGGCCTTGGCGGCCGCAAACGCTGCGAACGGCGGCTTGCCGCGCAGCGCTGCGGTGGCGCCGGTGAACAGCAGGCTGCCGCGCGCCTTGGGCGCAGTGGCCTCGAAACCGTTGGCCAGCAGGCCCTGCAAGGCTTCGCGCGCAAAGATGAAACCACCCAGCGCGCTGGTGCGCCAGGCCTGCGTGAACTGGTCGACCGAGATCTCCAGCGTCGGCGCGCGCACCGCGCTCGAGGCATTGAAGATCGCCACCGAGAGCGGACCCAGGGCCTTGACGCGTTGCGCGATACCGTGGATCTCGGCCTCGCTCGCGACATCGCCGGCGAACACCTGGGCACGCCCGCCGGCAGCTTCGATTTCGGCGGCCACCGCGGCGAGTTGCACCTGGGTGCGACCGGTCAACGCAACGAGGAATCCCTCGGCCGCGAAGCGCCGTGCGAGCGCAGCGCCCAGACCGGCGCTGGCGCCGACACCGGCAATCCAGGCCACCGGCGACGCGCCCGGACCGGAGGAAGAAACAGGGTTTGGTGCGGTGGTTGGAGGCATAGGTGAGGCCGAAGGCTATACCTGCGCTCCGGGGTGCGGAACGATGCAAAAGCGATAACCTTATTCGTTGGCTGGTCGGCGGTTGCACGCGCTTGACGCGCCGCGGAATTTCACAGCGACACGATCGGCGGCTACGCTATCGGCTTCCCGGACCGCTTCCATAACGACTCATAGCATTGCCTTCCAGGAGGAGTTACCCATGGCCTTCGCCCGCACGATCCATGCCGATCTGCTTCGCGTGTTTCTTCTGACCCTCGTGTCGCTCTTCGCCATCCCGGCGGCGACGCTGGTCTTCACCGAATACGCACTGCGCTCGCAAGACGCCGAGTTCCTGCAGTCGATCGAGAAACGCATCAGCACCGATGCCCGCCTCAACGCCGCCGACAAGGCGGAGGCCACCGCGTTCTATCGCAGCCACCCGCTCTCCAAGGCCTGCGATGCCACCGCGCCGGAGGACAAGAACTTCCACGACAAGGTGTGCAGCCCCTACTCGATGCAGTGGCAGTTCCACTGGGCCGACCGCGCCGCGCTCTGGACGCTGGCGCTCGGCGCGGCGCTGCTCGCTGCGGCGCTCGTGCTCGGCGCGCTGGCCTTCGCAAATCGGGGCCTGCGCTACGCGAGCTTCGTCGCGGGCTGGCGGCTCATGACGGTGTCGAGCGCCATCGAGGTCGTGCTGCAGAGCGCGATGCTGGTGTGGCTCTCGTTCTGGGTCACGGCCTTCTTCTGGCACAGCTACTACGTCAAGCTGATCATCATTGCCGGCGTCGCGGCCGCGGCGGCCGTGTTCTATGCGGTGTACACGCTCTTCAAGAAGCTGCCTTCGGTCAACGCGATCGACGGCGAGCTCATCGCAGAGGCCGATGCACCGCGCCTGTGGGAGCGCATTCGCCAGCTCGCGGGCCGCGTGAAGACGGCGCCACCCGATCAGATCGTGGCGGGCATCGACACCAACTTCTTCGTGACCGAAGCGCCCATCGAAGTCGCCGGCCGTGCCTTGAACGGCCGCACGCTGTTCGTGAGCCTTCCGCTCCTGCGCGTGCTCGACCAGTCCGAGGCCGATGCGGTGCTGGCCCACGAGCTGGCCCACCTGGGCGGCGGCGACACGCGCAGCAGCGCGGCGCTCGGCCCCAAGCTGCGGCAGTTCGACCAGTACACCTGGAAGATGCGCAGCGGCGGCCTCACCATCGTGGCGCACTACCTGCTGCGCCTCTACCGCATGATCTTCGAGTTCGCCCTGGCGCGCGACAGCCGCGAGCGCGAGTACAAGGCCGATCGCGTGTCCGCGAGCCTCACGGCGCCGAGCGCCATCGTGCAGTCGCTGATCAAGATCTCGGCCTACGCGAGCTACCGCAACGACGTCGAGCAGAAGCTCTTCGCGCAAAACCGCCAGCACGACGGCGCACTGGGCATCGCCCGCTTCGTGGCCGACGGGCTGCCGCCCTATGCGAGTTCCGAGGCGTTCATCGAGACGATGAAGACCGCCGACGTGCCCCATCCCTACGACAGTCATCCGCCCCTGCTCGAACGCATGCGCAATGTCGATCACCATGTGCCCGAGAACGTGTACGGCGCCATCGTCGCGACCGCACCGCAGGCCACCTGGGCCGACGAGATCGAGACGGCGCCGGCGATCGAGCAACGCCTGTGGAGCGAGTACGAGCAGCGCTTCGTGCAGAACCACGAACTGAGCCTCGCCTACCGCTACGAACCCGCCACCGAAGAAGAGCGCATCGTGGTGCTGCGCCACTTTCCGCCGCTCGAGTTCGCGCTGAAGGGCGGCGAGCGCATCGGGGTCGACTACGCGGGCCTGCATCCAAGCGCGGACGGCGGCTCGACCATCGCCTGGGACGAGGTGAAGGGCCTGACCTACAAGGACAGCAGCTTCGGCGACACGCTGATCGTCACGCACCACGACAAGGGCATGCTGGGCGCTCGCACCACCAAGGTCAAGGTGGCGGGCCTCGGCAAACAGAAAGACAACTTCAGGGGCGCCGTCGGCCACTACTGGCAGCGCCACCAGGTCATGAGGGCGCAGCAGAAAGAAGAAAAAGAAGAAGAAAAAGACCAGGCGTCCTGAGCATCCTTCCCTTCACCTGTCACCGGACAGGCTCCACAAAAACCTTCACATAACAGGAGACATATACCGTGAACCCCGTCGAACAAAGAACCATCTCGAAGATGAGCTGGCGGCTCTTGCCGCTGTTGATGATCAGCTACTTCATCGCCTACCTCGATCGCGTGAACCTCGGCTTTGCCGGCTCCGCAATGTCCAAGGACCTGGACTTCACCTCCACCGTGTTCGGCAACGCGGCCGGCATTTTCTTCCTCGCGTATTTCCTCTTCGAGGTGCCGAGCAACATGGCGCTGGAGCGCTTCGGCGCGCGCCGCTGGATCGCCCGCATCATGTTCAGCTGGGGCATTCTTTCCGCGGCCCAGGCCTGGGTGGGCGGCTCGACCAGCTTCAACGTCGTGCGCTTCCTGCTCGGCATTGCCGAAGCCGGTTTCTTTCCGGGCGTCATCTTCTACATCACGCTCTGGTTTCCGGCCGCCTACCGCGCGCGCATCGTGGGCTGGTTCATGTTCGCGATCCCGATCTCCACGGTGATCGGCTCACCGATCTCGGGCTTCATCCTCAACATGGACGGCTTTGGCGGCATGCACGGCTGGCAGTGGCTCTTCATCCTCGAGGCGATTCCCTCGCTGATCCTGACCTTCTTCATCCTGTTCTACCTGCCCGACGGCCCGAAGGATGCGAAGTGGCTCTCGAATGAAGAGCGCGACTGGCTGCAGCACACGCTCGACGGCGAGCGCCGCAGCCGCGAAGCGCTGCACACCATTTCGTGGAGGCAGGCGCTGCTGAATCCGCGCGTGATCGGCCTGGGGTTCGTCTACATGGGCATCACCGTGCCGCTGTATGGCCTGAGCTTTTTCCTGCCGCAGATCATCAAGGGCTTCGGCGGCCTGGGCAACGTGGAGATCGGCTTCATCAACGCCTTTCCGTACCTGATCGGTGCCATCGCGATGGTGTTCTGGACCCGCGCCTCCGATGCGAAGAAGGAGCGCAAGTGGTTCCTGTTGATCCCGCTCGCGTGCATCTTCGTGGGCCTCGTTGCGGCCGCAGAAACCAGCGCGCCCATCCCCAAGATGGCGGCCGTGACGCTCGCCGCGTTCGGCATCTTCAGCGCGCTGCCGATGTTCTGGACGCTGCCCACCGCGATCCTGAGCGGCACCGCGGCCGCGGCCGGCATCGCGTGGATCAACTCCATCGGCAACCTCGGCGGCTACATCGGCCCGACGATCTTCGGCGCGCTGAAGGACCGCATGGGCAACGACATCTACGCGGTGATCTTTCTCGCGCTGCTGTCGGCGGTGGCGTTCGTGCTGGTGCTGGTCATCGGGCACGATGCGCGGGCGGAACAGGCGGCGACGGGTCGAACCTGAGCGCAGCATCCCGAATGCCATGACCAGAAGCCGCACACTCCTGCTTCCCCTTCTGCTCCTTGCCTCGGCAAGTTGCTTGGCTTCGTGGCGCATCGAAACTGATCGCTCCACGGCCGAAAAACACGGTCTGTTCGAGATACGGTAAGAGGCACGCAGCTTTGTCGCGAAGGAGAACGCCATCACGCACAGCGGGTGGGTGGCGCTCGATCCGAACATGAAAGTTCTGGTCCCCAGGTGCAGTGTTCCGCTCGAAACGAAATGGACGCCCAAGAGCTACGGGTTGACGGGGCGCAACGTCATGGTCACCTGCACACGGGCCGTGGGCACCACCCTGCAGAAATGGCATGTGAACGTGCCGGTCACGCGAAACAAGTAGAACCTGACCAGCCTCGGGCATTTCAGCGCACTACGCCGAGTTCATCTGCGAGTCGCCGAATCTTCCGGCGTCGCTCACCAGCGCGAAGGTCTATGCGGCCTGGGCTGGCAGCACGTCGGTAAGGGTGCTCGGGCTCCTGTTCATTCGCAAGCGGTTCGTGAGGATGGGCCTTCTGCCTATCGCCGCCGATGCCCTGCTCGGCTTCGACGGACTCGGCCACTCCGCGCTGGCGCCGATGGCCTGGCACGCACACGCAGCGAGCATCACGATCCTCTCGGAAGTCGTTGCCGCGGAGCTGCTGCTTGCAGCCACGGTTAGCCTGCTGGTGTTGCGGTTGTGCGAGCGGCGCCGGGCATCGCTTCGCTGAACCTCTCCCCGCGGCTCAGCCGGATTTGCTGCGCGCAACCTTCTTGCCGCCCTCGGCGCGCGGCGCATCGTTGCGCGCAGGCGCATTCGCCTGATCGACCCACAGCAACGCGTCGACGTACGGCGTGAACAAAGTGAGTATTCCAACGACAGATTGCGCATCAGCGTAAATGGCATATCGATCGCAAAGATTTCGTGTATTAGAGAAACATTTCGGAAATTAATTACACACGAGTGTTTCACGAAAAATCCCGCACACTAGCTCTGCTTCCCATACTCAACGTTCATGTGAAGTTTTCAAGATTCTCAAATCAATCTACACATTGACACTCAAAGAAAATCCAATGTAGACTTGAAATTCACTCTTGTGACTCATAAAAATGACTCAGTGAATTATTGATCATTTCAAATGATCCAGAGTGGCTACTGCAATTTTTCAACAAGGGAGTTTTATTGTGTCTGTCAAAAATTTTACGCACACCCAGGGCGCTCCAAAAAAAAGAACAAGGCGAACGGCGGCTCAAATTTCTTTGGTACTCATGCTACATACCGCATTGCTTGCCTCGACCACCTCGGCAATGGCGGTCACCACATGCATTCCAGAGACTTACAACGCTTCAGTGAACGCTACACCGTATGCACCAGGGTTTAGTTTTTGGGGGTCACCCACTCCTACCGTTTTTTTGGCGACATTGACAAATTCGGGCGCCACTGTATCGAACGCTCAACCGTTGCCCGTCGGAACGCAGTTGCAATTTCAAATTGCCGTTGGCTATCATTCGGGGCACGTAGGTGGCGCTCCATCCCCACTCCTGACTAGCGCAACGTTTGTCATTAATTCGATTGATCCAGCACTCAGTTGCACTGGGTTTTATGAAAATCAAACCCTCACTAAAGTTGTGACGCCAATGAATACCAATAATATTGCAAACTTTACGGCATCACCGGATTACCCAGCAAGTGTGGCGTTCAACATTAATTGCAGCTTGCAAACCCCACTTGCAGTGGGTCAGCAAGCATTAATTAAACTGAGCGCAAACGGTCTTTCAGACGCTGCTGGAAATCCGCGGCCAAACAACTCTTGTGGCATGGGGTTTATTTCCGAAGCCAAAACACTTCTTCCGCCTAACTACGTAAATTCGGCCCCCAGTGCTCCTGATCGTATTGTTACTCCTTGGTCTCCGTGCCCCTGACGCAGGTTTCTGGATCCAAGCGGATCGCTTAAGGTTGTCCGAATTAAATATTTAAAAAATAAACTTCAGGTTTAATTATTTCATCGATGCAATCGGAGTGATTGATTTTTTCGAATCAATATTTCAATTGTGTCGACGTATTTTTATCTACCTGACCTTGAAAATAAAAAAAGCTTTTGCTGTTGCCATTGCATCTTTTCTGTCCCGATGACTGCACAACCTCAAGCCCGCCTATTTTTCGCGTTGGCAGCGATGTACTTCCTGACCAGCCTCGGGCACTTCAGTCACAACGCCGAGTTCATCTGCGAGTACCCGAACCTTCCCGCCTCGCTCACCAGCGCGAAGGTCTATGCGGCCTGGGTCGGCATCACGTCGGTGGGGGTGCTCGGGTTCCTGCTCATCCGCAAGCAGTTCGTCATGACGGGCCTGCTCCTTGTCGCCGTCTATGCCGTGCTGGGCTTCGACGGGCTCGCGCACTACACCTTGGCCCCCATGGAATTGCACAGCCCCGTCGCGAACATCACGATCCTGTCGGAAGTCGCTGCCGCAGCGCTGCTCCTTGCGGCCACGGTGTATCTGTTGGGGTCGCGATGGCGCCAGAGGCACCGGGGCTGACCCGCCCCCTGCCGTCCGCGGCTCAGCCGGATTTGCCGCGCGCAGCCTTCTTGCCACCCTCGGCGCGCGGCGCATCGTTGCCGGCCGGCGCATTCGCCTGATCGACCCACAGCAACGCATCGACATACGAGACGAACCGATTGAGGTATTCCGGCGAAAGCTCGCGCATCAGCGTGAGGGATTGATGCACGAGGTTGTGCGAATTGAGCGGGCCGGCGTTCTGCGGCAGCTTCGCCAGCGATTGCGTCAGCCGCCGTTCGGCGCTGAGCTTCGACCATGTGCTCCGGAAAAACGGGAGCACCTTCAATTCGTTGGTCGCCGGGTCCATCCGTTCGGACGATGCGTGACGCACGAGGTGGTCGGTCAGTTCCGCCAGCGGCCCGCGCGCAGATCGCTCGCCTGCGACGACTTCCGCATCCGGAATCTTTTCAAGATCCTCGCCGTAGGCTGCAAGCAGCGCGGTGACCTTCTCGTCCAGGATGCGCCGCGCCTCCCCGCCGTGGTCGGCCGCGCGCTTGGCCAATGTCTCGATGAAATGAAAGCGCACCGGATCGAGGCGATGCGCCCCGCGCTCGCGCCATGCGCCGAGCGTTGCCTCCATTCCGATGGCGTCCTCACTACTCACGAGGCTTTGTCTTCGCGTCCGAACGCTTCGGCGTGGGCGCCATCTCCACGCGACGGTTCCTGGAGCGTCCGTCGGCATCGGCATTCGACGCCACCGCCTGCTCGGCGCCGAACGCCGCGGCAAAGATCGCGGACGACGGAATGCCCTCCTCGATCAGCGTGCGGGTCACCGTCAGCGCGCGCTGGGCCGAGAGTTCCCAGTTGTCCGCGAACTGGCGGTTGCCGCCGCGCACCTGCCGGTCGTCGGTGAAGCCGCTCACCATCAGGATCTCGTCGCGGGCCTGGAGGTAGGCCGTGAGCGGCGCAGCCAGGCTCTTGAGCAGTTGCCGGCCCTCGGGCTGCAGTTCGGCGGAGTTCAACGCGAACAGCACGCTGCCGCTGATGCCGATGCGCCCGTTGTTCAGCGTCACGCGGCCCGCCGCGAGCGGCCCGGCCAGCGCCTGCTCGAGCGTCTGCAGCCGCTCGGCCTCGACCCTGCGCTGCTTGACCTCGGCTTCGAGCTTGGTCGCGAGCTCGAGCTGCATGCCGATCACGCACACCAGGATCAGCACGAAGGCGCCCAGCAGGCCGGACATCAGGTCGCCGAAGACGGCCCATACCGGGACCGATGCCTCGGTGCCGGCGTCGAGGTCCTCGGTCATCACGCTTCGCTGCCCGCGGTGGCTCGCTGAACCGCGAGTTGCTGCAGGTCTTCGACGATCTGCTTCTGCGACATGATGCTCAGGTCGATGACCTCGCGGGCCTGCGCCACGTAGTACGCCAGTTGCTCGTCGCTGCGCGCGATGGACTTGCCGAGCGCAGCTTCGATGCGCTGCAGGTGCGCGCTCATCTTGTCGTTCGATTCGGCAAAGAGCTTCACCGCGAAGCCGAAGGCCTCGCCCAGGCTCGCGACCTCGACGGCGCTGCCGGTGATCTGCGCGGCGACGTCGGCCATCTTTCCGGTTTCGGTGTCGACCTTGTCGGTGAAGCGCGAGCCCACGCGGTCCAGCAGGTCCGCCGAGGTGGCCACGAGCGCATCGATGGCGCTGCGCTGTTCAGTGGAGGCGTGGTTCACCGCGTCGAGCAGCGTCTCCAGCGTGCCGAGGATGCGGCTGCGCTCGTCGAGCATCGCGTTGTCGCGCGCCATGCTGTCCGAGAGTTTCTGGCGCAGCTCGGCGATCACTTCGGCCGCGGCGCGCGGCGCCTCGGAGGCGGCCTGCATGAGCTGGCCGATTTCGGCGATGGTGCTCTTCGCGTGCGCTTCGCTTTGGGCGGAGATGTCGCTGGCGGTCTGCGCGAGCGTCTTGCAGATTTCCTGCTGCTGGGTCTCGCTGCGCGCGCCGGCCTGCTGCCATTCCTGCTGGAGCGACACGGCCATCGCTTCGAGCGACTGGGTCCATGCGGCCAGCCGCTGCTGGTCGCGCGATGCCATCTCGGCCTGCAGGTCGGTGTGCGCCTGACCCACCGTGTTCAGCAGCGAAGCCGAGTGTTGTTCGAAAGTGGCTGCGGCGGCGGTCAGTGCGCGGTGCGTGTCGCCCGAGAGGGTTTCGCTCGCACGTTCGTGCTGCGCGAGCGCGCTGCGCCAGTTGTCGGACACGCGCTCGACCGTGGTTTCGAGGCGGGCGGAAACGCCGTCCACCAGCGAAGCCGAGCGCTGCTCGAAGGTCTGGGTGAACTGGTCGAGCGCGGTGCGCAGGTCCTTGGCTTGCGCCTCGCTCGTGCGTTGTTGCCCGGCGAGTGCGGTCTTCCAGATGTCCGCCACGGTGGTGGTGTTGGTCTCGAAGCGGGTGGAGAGGCCGTCGAGTTGCCGCTGCACGCCCTGCTCGACCGTGGCGTGCAGCGCGGCCGTCTCGCGTGCGATGCCGGCCATGGTGGCTTCGACCACCGGCTGGATCGTCGCGCCGGCGATGCGGGCGCTGTCGGCCAGGCCCTCTTTCAGCGACTGGCCGACGGATGAAGCCAGGCCCGCGTACACGGCCTCGGCCTTGCCGTGGAAGCTGTCCTGGCTGGAGATCAGGCGTTCGTTCAAGGCCTGGCTCTGACGCTCCATCGTCGCCATCATCAGTTGCAGGCGGTCGACCAGCACGGGCATCGCCTCGCCCTGGCGCTGCAGCAGCTTGAAGGACTCTTCGCGCTGATGGGCCTGCGAGAAGACGCGCAAGGTGGTGGCGATCCGCGCGTCGAGCAGTTGCCCGGCCTGCATCCTGTCGCGCCGGCTCAGGGCCGACAGAAGGCCCAGCGTCGCCGATGTCGCCACGCCCGCGAGCGAGGTGCCGAAGGCCACGCCCAGCCCCTTGACCGGCGCGGCCAGCGAGGCGCGCATGGCCTGCAGGTCCGACGCGCTCTCCAGCGCCGTGCCCGTGCCGTTCAGCGTGACCACCATGCCGAGGAAGGTGCCCAGCATGCCCAGCAGCACCAGCAAGCCCGCGAGGTACGGCGTGAGGCTCGGGCCGGGCAAGCCGACGCGCTCGCCTTCGATACGCAGGCGCACCGCATTGCGCAGCGACGGATGCAGCTTGTCGAGCCATTCGCCCAGGCTGGCGGGCGGCGCGGTCATGTCCGTGACTGCATGGGTCAGCGTGGTCGTGGCCTGCCCGAAGCGGTGCAGCTCCAGCGCACCCACCACATAGAACGCGCCGATGAGCACGGTGATCGCCAGCGCCAGCGGGTTCGAGCCGATGTACCCGATGCCGACCCAGCAGACTGCGGCCAGGCCGACGACGAAGACGATGCGATGAAGAAGTTGGGTCATGAAACTCTGGTTAGCTCGCGCGAAGGGCTTCGAGCAGCCCTTCGACCGGTTGAAATCGGACGTCCATCTCGGCGAGCAGCACGTCGTGCATGTCCTTGCGGAACACGGCCAGCCACACGCCGGGTTCGGCCTCGCTGTCGGCGTCGGCACTGGCGTTGGCATCGGCCCGGCCCAAGCGCTTGAAATGCTTCTCGAGCGTCGCCGGGATGCTCGCCAGCAGCCGATGCTCCTGCGCGCTCAACACCTGCTCCATGACCACGTCCACCGCCGCCAGCCGCGCCATGTCGGGCGAGCGCGTCGCCAGCGTCGAACGCAGGCGGCCGCGCAAGGGCGCGATGCTCGTCTCCATGGCCTGCTGCCTGGCGTGGTAGCGCCTGCGGTAGGCAGCGAAGTCGGTCGTGTTGTCCCGGGAAACGCTGTGCATGTCTTCCGCGATGGCGTTGGCCATCGCGGTCCGCACACGCTCGCATTCGCGTGCTTCGGGGTTGCCAGCCACGCGCGCGCCAGAAGACGCAGCAGTCAGGCCGCCGTTCAACGCTGCAGAAAGGGAGATGGCATCGGTCCAGCCGAGCCATTGACTCAATCGATCCGCAAAAGCCTGTTTGGGCTCGGGGACTTCGATGTCGGTCAGGCGAGCGAGCAAGCGAATCAGCGCCGAGCCGGTGAAGCCTGTGCGCCTTGACACTTGCACCATTACCGCCACTTGGAAAAACCTGGCAGTCTACACTGCCGACTCCCCCTGGATGGCCCTCGAACCACTGGCGGTTGCTTTGAGTGACATCTTGCTGAACATCGAAACACAGTGGCCTGTTCAGCCCCGAAAACAGGTGTCAAAGCCCGAGCTTGTAGCCCTCGTGGCTCGCAACGAAGCCGAGCTTTTCGTAGAAGCGATGCGCGTCCGGACGGCCCTTGTCCGTGGTCAGTTGCACCAGCGTGCAGCCGCGCGCCCTGCACTGCGCAATGGCCCACTCGAACATCTGCTGACCCACGCCCGAACCGCGCAACGTCTCCGCAATGCGGACCGCCTCGATCTGCCCACGCCACGCGCCCGTCCGCGCGATGCCCGGTATGAACGACAGCTGCAAGGTGCCGACCACGGCGCCCGCCTCGTCCACCGCGACTGCGAGTTGCTGATTCGCATCGGCCTCGATGGCGTTGAATGCCGCGAGGTACCGCGCATCCAGCGTCGGCCCCGTCACTTCGCGGCGGCGCCCCAGTTCGTCGTTCGCCAGCAGCTCGACGATGGCGGGAAGATCGGCCAGCGCCGCGGTGCGAAAAGCGATGTGGTTGTCCATGATCTTTCAGTACAAGGTCGACTGCTGCCTTGCCGGCAACTCACGGTCGTAGGTCACCCCATCGAATGCCGCATCGGTCAGCGCCGAAAGAATGGCCCCGGCCGTCGGCACTTCGCGCTTTGCATCCGCCGCCACGGGCGCCCAGAGCTTCGAGCGCTGGATCGCGCGAGCGCACTGGAAGTACACCGTTTCCACCTGCACCTCGATCACGCACTGCGGCAGCTTGCCTTCCATTGCGAAGCGCGCCATGACATCCGGCGCGACAGTGATACGCGCGCGTCCGTTCACGCGCAGCGTTTCGCCGACACCGGGAATCAGGAAGAGCAAGGCCACGCGCGGATCGGCCACGATGTTGCGCAGGCTGTCGATGCGGTTGTTGCCGCGGCGCTCGGCCATGAGCAATGTCTTCTCGTCCTGCACCACCACGAAGCCCGGCGGGTCGCCGCGCGGCGATGCATCGAGGCCACCGGGGCCGAGGGTGGCGAGCACCGCGAAGGGCGAAGCGGCAATCAGCGCCTGGTAGCTCGGGTGCAGGTACGGCACTTCTTTCTTGAGCGAGGCCTCGCCCGGCTGGCCGAACAGGGCTTCGAGCTGCTCGACGGTTTCGATGGCATGGGACCTTGTCATGACGTTCGCTCCTGCGAGTGAGATGGTGTCGATTGTGGCGATGGATTTCGCCCGCAGGCCAGCGCCATGATGGCCAGCAGCACGGCGGCAATGCCATAGAGCCACGGCGGCGATGCGACCGGCAGCAGCAGCCCCGCGATGAGCGGCCCGGCGCCGGCGCCGATGTCGCGCCACACGGAGCGCGCGGCCAGCGCCTGCACACGCTCGGGCCCCGGCGTGCGGCGCGCCACGATGGGCGACAGCAAGGGCAGCTGCAAGGCGCGCAGCACAACGATCAGCGCCGCGCAGCTCCACAGCCAGCCGAGGCCGAAGCCCACGAGCGCGATCGCCGTCACGAGCGAGAGGCTCACCAGCAGCCGCTCCGCGCCGAAGCGGTCCGCCAGGTGCCCGCCGACCGGGCTCAGGAAAATCTCCGCGAGGTAGCGCAGCGCCATCAGCAGGCCGGCCACGATCACCGCGCCGCCCGGCAGCAGGTCCTTGCCGAGGTACGAGAGGCCGACGATGAAAAGCCCGTCGAGCGCCAGCCCTTCCATGAACGACCAGCCATCGAGGCTGTTGGGCCACTGGAAGCGCCGCGTGGGTTTTTCCGTGCGATGCGGCGCCGAGGGCAGCCGCCGGGCCGCGAACACCGCCAGCAGCGAGAACACCGCGAGGATGCCGAAGATCGCGCGCGGCCCGACCCAGTGCGCCATCAACGCGCCCAGGGGCAGCGCCAGCACCGGCCCCATGGCGATGAACGCGCGCGAGCGGCCGTTGCGGCGCGCGGCGCCGACCGGGTCGGCCGTGGCCAGCGCCTGGGTCGACAGGTTGAGCGCCGCGAAGCACAGCCCCCACATCAGCCGCAGCGGCAAGAGCGCCCAGAAGCCCGAGAGCGTCGCGTAGCCCACCCCGCAGACGGCGGCGGCCACGACGGCGATGGTGCAGGTCGGCCGGTCGCCGTTGCGCGCATAGAAGCGCGCCACCCAGCGGTACCCGGCGATGCGCACCAGCCGGTTGGCCGCGAGCAGCATGCCGGCTTCGGCCAGCGTCACGCCGAACTGGTCGGCGTACATCGGCAGCAAGAGGTAGAGAACGACGTCGGCCGGCAGCGAAAGCCCGAGCGCGATGGCTGCGTGGCGGGAATTCAGGTCGGTGGCGCTGGGCGCGGGGGCGGGAGCAGGTGTGGGGGGCGTTGAAGGCATCGAGACCGCATGGTGCGCCGCGGCACCGCGGGCTGACAAACGAGATTAACGCCCCTCATGCGTGAGAAAATTGCACGCATGCCGCTTCGAGAACCGCCCCTCAACGCCGTGCGCGCCTTTGTCGCCGCGGCCCGCCACCAGAGCTTCACGCGTGCGGCAGAAGAGCTTCATGTCACGCACAGCGCGGTGAGCCGGCAGATCAAGAGCCTTGAAGAATGCCTGGGCGTCGCGCTGTTCGAGCGCCGTATCCGGCAGGTAGCGCTCACCGCGGAAGGCCAGCAGTTCTTCGCGGAGGCCGGACCGGCGCTGGCGCAGATCCATGCCGCGGCCCAGGCGCTGCAGACGCAAGGCCCGGCCCGCGCGGTGCGGATCAACGTGCGGCCCTCGTTTGCCGTGCGCTGGCTGATCCCGCGGCTGCCGTCGTTCGTCGAGCGCCATCCCGACATCGAGCCGCAGGTCGTCACCAGCACGGTGATGCCGGAGCAGGCCACAGGCAGCTTCGACATCGCGGTGCGCCGCGGGCTCGAGGGCTGGCCCTCCTCCGCCGACGTGCATCCCTTTCTCGAAGACGAGGTGCTGGTGGTCGGCGCGCCCGCCTTGTTTAAAACGCATCCGCTGGCCGACCTGCGCGCGCTGGCATCGCACGTGCAGCTCTCGGCCAAGACGCGCAAGGACGACTGGGACGCCTGGAAGAAGCAGGTCGGCGCGCCGCGCACGAGGCCGGCGGGCCGCCTGCAGTTCGACCACCTGCACTTCGTGCTGCAGGCCGCGGTCGATGGACTGGGCATCGCCCTCGCGCCAACCTCGCTCGTCGCGCACGACCTGGCCTCGGGCCGGCTGCAATCGCCACTGCCCGCACTGCGCATGACGCTCGATCGCTACTACTACGGCCTCGCCCCCGGCGCCGCGCCGGAAGCGCGGCATGTGGCGGCATGGCTCGAGGAGATGCTGCCTTCGTTCAGCCCGCCAGCGCCCGGATGACTTCGACCTGACCTTGCCCTTGCGAACGGCGGCGCCGCTTCGGCCTGAAACGGGCGAAGCAGACCCGCTCGATTCGGCGTTACGGTGCCCGGACTGTTTTTGAGGGATAGCTCTCCAGAACGACGGCAGTCGACACGGCGCCAAACTCGGAGAGCGCGTCGATCACGCTCTCCAGCTGCGACATCCGAGCGACGACCACACGCACAAGAAAGCAATCGTCACCGGTGATCCGATGCGCCTCGATGACTTCGGGCATTGCCTCGAAGGCATGCAGACACTGTTTGATCTGAGCATGCGTGGTTCGCAGTCGCATCAGCGCAGACGTGTGCAGGCCCGTCAACGCCAGATTGATCCTTGCTGCGTATCCCTCGATGACACCCGACTCTTCCAACCGCCTGATGCGGGCCGTGACAGCCGGTTGAGACAGACCCACTTTCTTGCCAAGCTCCGTGTTCGTGACGCGCGCGTTGGCCTGCAGCGCCTCCATGATTTTCCAGTCCAGCTTGTCAAGTGGTGTCTGCTTTGATTTCATTTGTATGGCATTCGAAATTCGAATGATCCGGGCGCTGCCGGGCGATGTTTTCGTTGGATTTCAGATGGTGTCCGACCTCCCGAATTTTTACACTGATGCCTTCGCACAAGGAGGTTACGCAAATGGACTGTCCCGTCTTGGTCATACCTGGCCACGGAAACTCCGGCCCTTCGCACTGGCAGAGCATCTGGCAGGCGAGCAGCCCGCGGTGGCACCGGCTGGAGGTTGAAGACTGGGACCATGCGATCTGCGACGACTGGGTGTCGGCCATCCATCGACAGGTCACGGAATTGGGCCGCGATACGTTGATCGTGGCTCACAGTCTGGGTTGCCTGGCACTGGTGCACTGGGCGGCCCGTCAAGCACTGCAGATCCGAGGCGCCTTGCTTGTCGCCGTACCGGACCCTTCCGCGCCGGCATTCCCCGCTTCCACGTCGATCGGATTCACGCCGCTGCCATTGCAGCCGCTACCGTTTCGCAGCACATTGGTCACCAGCACCGACGACCCCTATGGCAGCGCATCCTATGCGCGCGCATGCGCGGACGCCTGGGGCAGCAAGTTCGTCGAGGCAGGGGCGCGCGGGCACCTGAATTCAAGCAGCGGCCTGGGCGACTGGCCGGAAGGGTACAAGCTGCTGCAGGAACTGTGATCTGCCGGCTGCCGTCACTCAGTCCACCAACGACCGGATGACCTCGACGAGACCGACCTTGCCCTTGCGCACGTCTGCATCGCCGCCCTCGAAGGTGATCCATCCCTCGTTGAAGCCGTCGAGCATCTGGATGCGCGGCATCGGGTCCTTCATTCCCTGTGCGAGGAACAGTGACCCCCAGGTCTCGCGCGGCACCGCCTCGGCCTGAACCGGGCGTCCCAGCACCTGGGCCAACGCCGCGGCGATCGCGTGCTGGCTCACACGTTCGGGGCCTTCGAGTTCGACGATGCGTTCGACGGCGCCATCCTGCACCAGCAGTTCCGCCGCCACCCGGCCCACGTCGGCGGTGGCGACCATCGGCACGGCCCTGTCGAGCGGCTGCAGGAAGCTGGAGAGAACGCCCTTCTCACGCGCCGGCGCGATGTCCCAGGCCAGGTTCTCGAGAAACCATGCGGGCCGCAAAAAGGTGATTGGCAACGGCAGTGCGACCAGCGCTTCTTCCATCAGGCTGCGCTGGCTCAGCAGGTTCGGCTGCGCGGCCTGCGCGCCGACGGTCGAGAGGCAGATCACGCGGGCCGGCTGCGCTTCGGTGAGCGCCTGACGCACGGCGGCGATGACCGCCCTGGCCTCCGGAAACCCCGGCGCGGGATCGAAGTTCGGCGGCGGCAGGATGAACACGCCCCGGACACCCGCGAAGGCGCGCGCCAGAGCCTCTGCATCGTTCATGTCGGCGAGGGCGACTTCGCAGCCCAGGTCGGACCAGGCCTTGCCCTTGGACGCGTCGCGAACGACCGCGCGAACGGACTGCCCCTGGGCCAGCAAGGTGCGCGCGACGGCGCCGCCGACGTTGCCTGTGATACCGGTGATTGCGTACATGAGACTTTCCTTCTTTCTTCCAGTGAATCGATTGCGATGGAAGGAATGTAGGAATCTGGCGTCTTTGAGTAAAGCGATCCAGAGGCATATCATTCATGACACCCGATCACGAATTGAAAAGATGGCACTCGACGGACGACTCCTCTCCAACGTGGGCGTGCTCGCCGCTGTCGTCGAAGGCGGCAGCTTCGCGAGTGCGGCCAATGCCCTGGGCCTCACGCCCTCGGGCGTCAGCCGCGCCATCGCACGGCTGGAGGCGCGCATCGGCGTGCGCCTGTTCGACCGCACGACGCGCTCGCTCAACCTCACGGACGAAGGCCGGCTGCTCTATGCCAACGTCAATCCGCTGGTGCTGGGCATCGAGGACGCGGTGACCATCGCGGCCGGATCGTCCGGTGCGGTGCGCGGGCGCTTGCGTGTCAACACCGACGCCTTTACCTCGCGCCTCCTGCTCGCGCCGCACCTCCCGCGCTTTCTCGACCAATACCCGGAGCTGTCGCTCGATCTTGTCGCGCGCGACCAGCTCGGCGACCTCGTGGCCGAAGGATTCGATATCGCAGTGCGCTTCGGCGAACCACCCTCCTCGTCGCTGGTCGCGCGCAAGCTCATGGACACGCGCATCGTCACCGTGGCCACGCCGGGCTATCTGAAGCGGCACGGCCGCCCAGCCAAACCGGCGGACCTCGTGAACCACGCATGCCTGCAGGTGCGCAACCCGGTCACGGGGCAGCCCTACACATGGGAGTTCCAGCGCGGCCGCAGGCTCGTCAAGGTGCCCACCACCGGCCGGCTGCTGCTGACCGATGCGGGCACCATCCTCGCCTCCGCGCTCGCGGGCGTCGGCGTTGCGCAGATCAAGGCGGTGGGCATCCAGCAGCAGTTGGACAGCGGCGAGTTCGTCGACCTGTTTCCCGACTGGCCCGACGAGCGCTTTCCGCTCTATGCGCTGTATCCGTCGCGCCACCTGCCAGCGGCGAAGGTGCGGGCCTTCATCGATTTCGTGATGGCGGCGATTGCTCCCGAAGCGAAGGCGAAGACCTCACGCTGACACGCTGCTCGCAGGTCCGTAAACGGCCAGCGCCGGAGAGGGCTCGCGCGGAGGATCGGACTTTTCTTTCGAGCCTTGTCGCATGCCTTCCACCCTTCCCCGCTCTTTCCGCAATCTCGCGTGGTCCAACCTCGCGGCCCAATCGGCCGAGCAACTGAGCCTCGCGGCCGTGCCGCTGGTCGCGGTGCTGATGCTCGGCGCGGGGCCGGGCGAGATCGGCTTTCTCGCGGCGGTCCAGACCCTGCCTTTCCTGCTGGTCTCGATGCCGCTCGGGCTGCTGGCCGATCGCATGTCGCGCCAGCGGCTGATGGTGTGGGCGGAAGGCTTGCGCGCGGTGTCGCTGCTGGTGCTCCTTGCGATGGTGTTCGCGTCGAAGCTCAGCATCGCGTGGCTGGCCGTGCTCGGGTTTCTCGGCGCGGTGGGCACCGTGGGTTTCAGCGTCGCGGCACCGGCCCTGGTGCCTGCGCTCGTGCCCCGCGAAGCGCTGGCACTGGCCAACGGAAGGCTCGAGCTCGCACGCAGCGCGGCGTTCACCGCCGGGCCCGCGCTTGCGGGCGCGCTGGTCGCATGGGCGGGGGCTTCGGCCGCCTTTGTGCTGGCAGCGGTGCTGTCCGTCGCCGCCGTGGCCTTGCTGCTGCGGCTGACCGAAGCACCGCGCTCTTGCATCGCGCCGCGCCATCCGCTGCTCGAAGTGCGGGACGGCGCCCGCTTCGTCTGGCAGCACGAATTGCTGCGGCCGATGGCGATCACCGGCGCGGTCTTCAACATCTCATGGTTCGTGCTGCAGGCCGGCTATGTGCCCTATGCGGTGCGGGTGCTCGGGCTCGGCGCGCAGGCGGTGGGCTTCACGCTGGCGATGTACGGCGCGGGCATGGTGGCCGGTGCGCTATTGACGTCGCGCGTCGTGGCGCGGCTGCCCTTCGGCCGCGCCATCCAGGTCGGCCCCGCCGTCGCGGTGATCGCCGCGGGCGTGATGGCGGCCACGCTGGTCTTTCCTCTCGCATCGCTCGCCGCGCTGTCGTTCTTTCTCTTCGGCGCGGGCCCGATGGTCTGGGTGATCACCTCGACCACGCTGCGGCAAAGCGTCGTGCCTTCGACGATGCTGGGTCGCGTGTCGGCGGTGTTCCTCACGATCAACGCGGGCGCGCGGCCCATCGGCGCCGCGCTGGGTGGCGCCGTGGGCGCCGCATGGGGCGAGCCGGCCTGCCTGCTGCTCGCGCTCGCGGGCTTTGCGCTGCAGGCGCTGATCATCTTCGCGTCGCGCATCGCGACGCTGCATCGGCTGCCCGTGGCTGCGGCCTGACGGCGCCGCGCCTCAACTCCGGCTGCGCCCCTGCTGGCGCGCCGACGCCGGCTCCAGGAAGAGCTGGCGGAAGTACTCGCGAAAGGCAGTCATGGCCGGCGAGAACTCGATGCCCTGCTTCCAACCCAGCCCGATGTTCATCGTGGGCACGGCATCGCGCAGGTTGATGGTCTCGATGCGCTTGCCCTCCAGCGACCACGGGCGATAGACCATGTCCGACAGCACCGTCACGCCCAGCCCGTTGGCCACTGTGCTGCGCACCGCCTCCACCGAACTCGTGCGCAGCCGCACCTTGGGCTGGTGCGGCGTCTTGCTCCAGTACTTGAGCGCGGTGGCCGCGGCCTCGTCCACGGTAAGCATGATGTAGGGCTCGGCCGCCACGTCGGCCAGCGTCACCTCGGCCTTGTCCAGCAGCGGATGCTTGGCGGGGACCCACAGCCGGCGCTGCGAACCGAAGAAGGTCTCCAGTGAAAGTTCGCGCAGCACCACGTTCGAGGTGAGCACCACGCCGATGTCGTAGCGCTGCGTGATGAGGCCTTCCTCGATGGCCTCGCGCGCCACCTCGTGCACCTTCACCGTGACCTGCGGATGCAACTGCTCGAAGCGCTGCAGGTGGTGCGGCAGGAAGTAGCCCAGCACCGTGTAGCTCGCGGCAATGGTCAGCGAGCCCTCGACGTTCTCGCCCTCGTGCGGCATGCGGATCGCTTCGTCCGCGGCCGAGAGCACCGCGTAGGCATGGCTCAGGAAGCGCCGGCCCGCCTTGGTGAGTTCCACGCCGTGGGGATGCCGCTCGAACAGCTGCTGCCCCAGCATCTCTTCCAGCTCCCGGATCGCGGTGGTCACGGCCGACTGCGAGATGTTGAGCTGCAGCGCCGCATGCGAGATGCGCCCCACCTCGGCCACGGCCGAAAAATACTTGAGCTGGCGAAGGGTCAGGGACATGGTGCAGCCTTCCTAGGGTATTTCCGGATGCGCTGCCGGTGGCCACCGTTGCGCGCAAACCCGATATCGAAGAATCGCATCCCTACAGCGTAGCGCCCATTCCGCGGCATCGCAGCATCTGTTTTTCAGATACCGCGTCGCCTGAAAACAATGCTTTTCAGTCTTTTGGCCGCTCACTAATCTTCGCTCCGTCCTGCATTGCCGGCTTCCGGCGATCCCAACCAAACAAAGGCTGCGCGACGTGAAGAAAACGCTGATCGATCTGAACTCCGACATGGGCGAAGGCTTCGGCCCGTGGACCATCGGCGATGGCGTCGACGAAGAACTGATGCCGCTCATCAGCTCGGCCAACATCGCGACCGGCTTCCATGCAGGCGATCCGAACATCATGCAGAAGATGGTGCTGCTGGCCCAGAAGCACGGCGTGGGCATCGGCGCGCACCCCGGCTTTCGCGACCTCGTGGGCTTCGGGCGCCGGCACATCAACGCACCGGCCGACGAGTTGGTGAACGACATGGTCTACCAGCTGGGCGCGCTGCGCGAGTTCGCGCGCCTCGCGGGCATGACGCTGCAGCACATCAAGCCGCACGGCGCGCTCTACATGCATGCGGCGCGCGACGAAGCGCTGTCGCGTGCGCTGGTCACCGCCCTGCAGCGGATCGAGCCCACGCTGCGCCTGTTCTGCATGGAGTCGTCCGTCACATTCCGGGTGGCGCGCGAGCTCGGCCAGCCGGTGGTGCGCGAGTTCTATGCGGATCGCGATTACGACCTGAGCGGCTCCATCGTCTTCACCCGCCGCGTCGGCGCACTCGAACCCGATGCGGTGGCCGCCAAGGTGCTGCGCGCCTGCACCGAGGGCGTGGTGCGCACGGTCGAGGGCAAGGATATTGCTATCGGATTCGACTCGGTCTGCATCCACAGCGACACGCCCGGCGCACTTGCGCTGGTGCAGGCCACGCGGCGCGCCCTTGCCGAGCACGACATCCACGTCACCGGTCCTGCCGGTCTTGCCACGCCAGCCTGAGTCTTCCCCCGTTTCCCGTTCTTGTTCCAGGAGTGCATCGATGTCCGCTACCCATGAAGTCCTGAGCCCGCTGCCGGGCACCTTCTACCGCCGCTCGGCGCCCGACGCGCCGCCTTTCAAGGCCGAGGGCGACACGGTGGCCGTGGGCGACGTGCTGGGCCTGGTCGAGGTGATGAAGCAGTTCAGCGAAGTGACGGCCGATGCGGCCGGGCGCATCGTGCGCTTTGCGGTCGAGAACGCCGAGCCGGTCGATCCGGGCCAGGTGCTGGCCGTCATCGAAGCGGTGTGAGGCCGGAGCCCATGAAGAACGCTGCATTCGACAAACTGCTCGTCGCCAACCGCGGCGAGATCGCGGTGCGCATCATCCGCGCCGCCAAGGAACTGGGGCTCAAGACCGTCGCCGTCTACAGCGACGCCGATGCGCAGAGCCTGGCTGTTCGCATGGCCGACGAGGCCGTGCGCATCGGCCCGGCGCATGCCACCAAAAGTTACCTGAGCGCGGACGCGATCCTGCAGGCCGCGGCCGACAGCGGCGCGGGCGCCGTGCATCCGGGCTACGGATTCCTCTCGGAAAACGCCGACTTCGCCGAGCGCATCGAGGCGGCCGGCCTGGTGTTCGTCGGCCCGACGCCGCACGCGATCCGCACCATGGGCGACAAGGCCGCCGCACGCGCCGCCGCCATGAAGGCCGGCGTGCCCACCGTGCCCGGCAGCGCCGGCGTCGTGACCGACTCGGACACCGCCGTCGAAGTGGCAAGAGACATCGGCTACCCGATCATGATCAAGGCCTCGGCCGGCGGCGGCGGGCGCGGCATCCGCGTGGCGCACGACGAGGCCGAGCTGCGCCAGCAGTTCGCCACCGCCACGGCCGAGGCACTGGCCGCCTTCGGCAACGGCGAGGTGTACCTGGAGCGCTTCATCCGCCAGGCCCGCCACATCGAGGTGCAGATCCTGGGCGACGGGCAGCGCGTGGTGCACTGCTTCGAGCGCGAATGCTCGCTGCAGCGCCGCCGCCAGAAGGTCTGGGAAGAAGCGCCTTCGGCCGCCATCAACGAGGCCACGCGCGCCGCGCTCTGCGAATCGGCATTGCGGCTCGCCAACGCGGTGGCCTACCGTGGCGCGGGCACGCTCGAATACCTGTACGACGACGACACGCGCGAGTTCTTCTTCATCGAGATGAACACCCGCATCCAGGTCGAGCACCCGATCACCGAGATGATCACGGGCATCGACCTGGTGAAGGAAATGCTGCGCATCGCGCTGGGCCAGCCGCTGCGGTTGAAGCAGGAAGACATCCGCCTGACCGGCGCCGCCATCGAGGTGCGCATCAACGCGGAAAACGCGGCGAAGAACTTCATGCCGAGCCCGGGGCTGGTCTCGCAGCTCGTGGTGCCGGGCGGCCCGGGCGTGCGCTTCGACACCATGCTGTTCCCCGGCTACACCGTGCCCGCGTATTACGACTCGCTGCTCGGCAAGCTGATCGTGCACGACACCGACCGCGCCGGCGCGCTGGCCCGCATGCGGCGCGCACTCGACGAGCTGCAGGTCGAAGGCATCCACACCACGATCCCGCTGCACCGCGCGCTGTGCGAAGACGCCAACGTGGCCAGGGCCGCGTTCCACACCGGCTTTCTCGAAACCTGGCTCGCGGCGAATCCGCTGGCCGACGCTGCGCCACTTGTCCCTGTCTCGAAAGCGAAGGTGCCTGCATGACTGCCGCAACCACCCTCCCCGCCCAGGCCCGCTACAGCTTCGGCGGCGACGAGCACCTGTTCGTCGAGATCAGCGAAGAGATGTCGCTGCCGGCCTTCTTCAAGGGCATGGCCATCTGCAACGAACTGCGGCACCGTGCAGAGGCCGGCGAGATCGCGGGCGTCACCGAGATCTGCCCCGCCAACGCCGCGTACCTCGTGCGCTTCGACCCCGACGTGATCGCGCCCGACGCATTGCTCGCCACGCTGAAAGAGATCGAAGCAGGCCTGGGTGAAGCCGATCTGCAGATGCAGACCCGCATCATCGAAGTGCCGGTGCTCTACAACGACCCGTGGACGCACGAGACGCTGATGCGCTTTCGCGAGCGCCACCAGGACCCGTCGAGCACCGACATCGAGTACGCCGCGCGCATCAACGGCCACGCCTCGGTCGATGCCTTCATCGAGGCACATTCGTCGGCGCCTTGGTTCGTGTCGATGGTCGGCTTCGTGGCCGGGCTGCCCTTTCTCTTCCAGATGGTCGAGCGCGAGCGCCAGATCCAGGTGCCCAAGTACCTGAGCCCGCGCACCGACACGCCCAAACTCACGCTCGGCCACGGCGGCTGCTTCAGCTGCATCTACTCGGTGCGCGGCGCGGGCGGCTACCAGATGTTCGGCGTCACGCCCGCGCCGATCTTCGATCCGGCCCAGCGGCTGTCCTACCTGAAGGACCTGATGGTGTTCTTCCGGCCCGGCGACATCGTCAAGTGGAAGCCCATCGACCGCGCCGAATACGACCGGCAGATCACCGAGGTCGAGGCCGGCACCTACACGCTGCGCATCGCACCGGTGTCGTTCTCGCTCAAGGAATTCCTGGCCAACCCCGACGGCTACAACCAACAGCTCCTGAAGGTGCTCCATGGCGATTGAAGTGCGCAAACCCGGCCTTGCGACCAGCGTGCAGGACGCGGGCCGCCCCGGCTACTACAACCTGGGCATTCCGCTGTCGGGCGCGCTCGACCAGCAGAGCCTGGTGCTCGCGAATCTGCTGGTCGGCAACGACGAGGGCGCGGCCGTCATCGAAAGCACGCTGCTCGGGCCCGAGTTGCAATTCGATGCGCCCGCGCTCGTGGCCGTGACCGGTGCCGAGGCGAAGATCAAGCTCAACGGCAACGAGATGCCGCGCAACGAATCCTTCGCGGTGCAGGCCGGCGACACGCTGGGCTTCGATTTCATGAAGCTCGGCGCGCGCATGTGCATCGCGGTGGCCGGCGGCATCGACGTGCCGGTGGTGCTGGGCAGCCGCTCGACCTATGGGCTCGGCGCCTTTGGTGGCTTCAACGGCCGCAAGCTGCTGGCCGGCGACAGGCTGCCCGTCGGCACGCCCTCTTCCAGCGCCCGGCCGGGCCGCAAGGTCGATGCGGCGTTGCTGCCGGTGCTTGCCAAGGAGGTCGCGTTGCGCGTGCTGCCCGGCATCTACTTCCATCGGCTGCAGGATGTGTCGGTAGAGAGCTTCTTCGCCGACACCTGGACCGTCGGCTCCGAGGCCGACCGCATCGGCTACCGCTACAAGAACGGCACGGCGCTGAAGTTCCTCGACCGCGAGCCGCCGTTCGGCGCGGGTGACGACCCTTCGAACATCGTCGATGCGGGCTACCCCTACGGCTCCATCCAGGTGCCGGGCGGGCGCGAGCCGATCATCCTGCACCGCGATGCGGTCTCGGGCGGCGGCTACGCGATGGTCGGCACGGTGATCAGCGCCGACATGGATCTGATCGCCCAGATGCAACCGAACCACAAGGCCCGCTTCGTCGAGGTCGACATGGCCGAGGCCTTGGAAGCCCGGACCGAGCGACGACGACGGCTCGATCGCCTGCGGGCCGCGCTCGCGGCCTGAGCAGAGTCCCCTCCCTTCTTTTTTTTCGCTGTCACCCAAGGAGTTCTTCATGAACAGTTCGCCCCTGCGCGTTTCATTGATCGTCGCCTCGCTCTCTGCCGCCATGCTGTGGCACGGCAGCGCCTCCGCGGCCGACTGGTTCCCCTACAAGGCCGAGGCCACCGAGCCCGCCTTCTCGGCCGAGGGCAAGAAGTCGCCCATCGACTACACCCCGCTCGCCAAGGCCTCGAAGAAGTGGGACATCTGCGTGTCGTTCCCGCACATGAAGGACGCCTACTGGCTCGGCGTGGACTACGGCGTGATCGAGGAAGCCCGGCGCCAGGGCGTGAAGCTGCAGGTGGCCGACGCGGGCGGCTACACCAACCTGGCCAAGCAGGTCTCGCAGATCGAGGACTGCGTGGCGCGCGGCGCCAACGCAGTCATCATCGGCGCGATCTCGGGCGACGGGCTCAACAACGTCATCAAGGCCACGGCCGCCAAGAAGGTGCCGGTGATCGACCTGGTCAACGGCATCAGCTCGCCCGACCTGTCGGCCAAGTCGCTCGTCTCGTTCTACACGATGGGCCATTCGACCGGCGAGTACCTCGCGAAGAAGCACCCGGCCGGCTCGCCGCCGGTGAAGGTGGGCTGGTTCCCCGGGCCGGCCGGCGCCGGCTGGGTCGAGGCCGCGCACAAGGGCTTCATGGAAGCGGTCAAGGGCAGCGCGGTGGTGGTGCTCGATCCGAAGTACGGCGACACCGGCAAGGAGGCGCAGAGCAAGCTGGTCGAGGACGTGCTGCAGGGCAACCCCGACCTCGCCTACGTCGCCGGCACGGCGGTGACCGCCGAAGCCGCCACCGGCATCCTGCGTTCGCGCAACCTCGACAAGAAGGTGCAGGTGCTTTCGTTCTACATGACGCCGGGCGTCTACGAGGGCATCCAGAAGGGCCGCATCGTGGCCTCGCCGGCCGACTCGATGGTGATCCAGGGCCGCATCGCGGTCGACCAGGCGGTGCGCCTGCTGGAGAACAAGGACGTGGTCAAGCACGTCGGCCCGAAGATCTTCGTGGTCGACAGCGGCAACATCAAGAGCGTGAAGCTCGATGACATCCTGCCGCCGCCGGGCTTCAAGCCGGTGTTCGAGGTCAAGTAAGCCCGTCATGGCGCCTGTGTTGCTGCAGACCATCGGCCTTGGGAAACGCTATCCGGGCGTGCTGGCGCTCGATGCGATGGATTTCGAACTGCGCGCCGGCGAGGTCCACGTGCTGTTCGGCGAGAACGGGGCCGGCAAGTCCACCCTGATCTCATTGCTGGCCGGTGCCAACACGCCCTCGGCCGGCGAAATCCGCATGCATGGCGAGCCCGTTCGGTTCTCGAATGTGCACGACGCCCGGCGCCACGGCATCAGCGCGGTGTTCCAGGAGTTCTCGCTGATTCCCACGCTCTCGGTGGCGCAGAACCTGAGCCTGGGCGAAGAGCCCTGCAAAGGCGGCCTGCTCGACCGCGGCGCGGTGCGCGAACGTGCCCGCGCGATGCTCGCCGACCTGGGCTTCGACATCGACGTCGATGCGCCTGTCTCGGGCCTCACGCGCGCGCAGCAGCAGATGGTGGAAATCGCCAAGGGCCTGCGCGGCGAGGTGTCGGTACTGATCCTGGACGAACCGACCGCCTCGCTGACCGGCACCGAGACGCAGCGCCTGTTCGAACTCGTCGCGCGGCTCAAGGCGCGCGGCGTGGGCATCGTCTACATCTCGCACCGCATGCAGGAGATCGCGCAGATCGCCGACCGCATCACGGTGCTGCGCGACGGTCGCAAGGTCACGACCGTGGAGGCCCATGCGACGAGCGCCGACCGGCTGATCGAGCTGATGAGCGGCCGCGCCATCGAGCAGATTTACCCGCGTATCGCGGCCAATCCCGGCGAGGTGGTGCTGCAGGTCGAGGGGCTGAGTTCGCCCAACGGCGTGCGCAACGCGAGCCTTGTGGTGCGGCGCGGTGAAGTGGTCGGGCTCGCGGGCCTGGTCGGCTGCGGCAAGTCCGAGTTGTTCCGTGCGATCTACGGGCTCGATGCTGTGAGCGAAGGCCGCGTGCTCTTCAAGGGCCAGTTGCGCACCGGCGCGAAGGTGCGCCGGTTGCTCGACGATGGCCTCTTCTATCTGCCACCGGACCGCAAAGGCGAAGGATTGGTGCTGGGCTTCACGTCGCGCGCCAACATCACCCTGCCCCTGGTGCACGGGCCACTGCGCGGTCGCGGCGGATGGCTGCGCCAGCGCCTCGGACGCCGGCTTTCCACGGCCGCCGCCGAGCGCGTGGAGCTCGCGCCGCGCAACCTGGAGCGCCCGGTCGCACTGCTCTCGGGCGGCAACCAGCAGAAGGTGTTGTTCGGAAAAGGCATGACGCGCGACGCCGCGCTCTATGTGTTCGACGAACCCACGGTCGGCGTGGACGTCGGCACCCGCAGCGCGCTCTACCAGGTGATCAAGAAGCTCTGCGAAGGCGGCGCGGCGGTGGTCGTGATCTCGTCCGACCTGCCCGAGGTGCTGCACCTGAGCCACCGTGTCTATGTGATGTGCCGCGGCGAGATCGCCGGCGAACTGCACGGCGACGCGATCAGCGAGACCCGCGTACTCAACCTGTTTTTCGGTTCCAGCGAAAGAAAGCCATGACTCCGTCTTCCACCGTCGCCGCCACCGCGGCGCCCGCGCCCGGCCCCGGCGCCCGCTTGCTCGGCCTGCTGCGCGCGCTGTTCCTGCGGCTGGGCGTGCTGCCCTTCATGCTGGTGATCGCCTTCGTGGTGTTCAGCACGCTGTCGGACCAGTTCCTCACCGTGCAGAACCTGGTGAACCTGCTGCGCCAGTCGGTCTACCTCATCCTGGTGTCGATGGGGCAGATGCTCGCGCTGGTGACCGGTGGCTTCGATCTCTCGGTGGGCACCGTGATGGCCATCACCTCGGTGGTCTCCGCACTCGCGATGCAGTTCTTCGGCGCCGCGCTGCCCGACGCGACCTGGGTGGTCGTGATCGCCGGCTGCGCCTGCGGGCTGCTCGCGGGGTTGACGGTGGGATTGATCAACGGCATCGGCGTGGCCTTCATCGGCGTCTCGCCCTTCATCGTGACGCTGGGCGTGCAATCCATCGGCTTCGGCTTCGCGCTGTTCCTCACGGGCGGCGTGCCGGTGTCGGGCATGCCCGGCGAGTTCAGCGAGCTGTTCGGCTTCGGCACGCTGCTCGGGGTGCCGATACCGATCCTGGTCACGGCCGTGTGCGTGGCCGGCATGGGCGTGCTCATGGGCCGCATGCCGACCGGCACGCACCTGCTCGCGGTGGGCGGCAACGCCAAGGCCGCGGCGCTCTCGGGCATCGACACCCGCCGCGTGCTGCTGATGGCCTACCTGCTGTGCGCGGGCCTTGCGGCCGTGAGCGGCCTGCTGCTGACGGCGCGCGTGGAAACCGGCGAGGCCAACCTGGGCGGCACCGTGGCGCTCGAATCCATCGCCGCCTGCGTGATCGCGGGCGTGAGCCTGCGCGGCGGCATCGGACGGGTGCCCAACGTGGTGATGGGCGCCATCTTCATCGGCCTGGTGCAGAACGGCATGAACCTGGCGAGCGTCGGCTCATACCTGCAGATGGTGGTGCTGGGCGCGCTGCTGATCGTGGCCGTGGTGGCCGACCAGATCCGCCATCGCATGGTGGCGCCGGGCAGCCACTGAGCGCTGGAAGACAAGACACAAAACAAGGAACTCGCATGACTCTCAAGACCAACGCCGCCATCGACGCGCGCCGCATCGCTGCCACGCCGCGCGGCATCGGCATCGGCTTTCCGATCTATGCGGAACGCGCGCTCAATGCCGAGCTGTGGGACGTGGAAGGCCGGCGCTACATCGACTTCGGCTCGGGCATCGCGGTGCTCAACACCGGCCACCGGCATCCGCGCGTGGTCGAGGCGATCCGCGCGCAACTCGACCGTTTCACCCACACCGCCTACCAGGTGGTGCCGTATGAAAGCGTGGTCTCTCTGGCCGAGCGCCTCAACCGGCTGACGCCCGGCACGCATGCCAAGAAAACCGCCTTCTTCACGACGGGTGCCGAAGCGGTGGAGAACGCCATCAAGATCGCCCGCGCCGCAACGCGCCGCCCCGGCGTGATCGCGCTGGGCGGCGGCTTCCACGGCCGCACCTTCATGGGCATGGCGCTCACCGGCAAGGTGGTGCCGTACAAGACCGGCTTCGGCCCCTTCCCCGGCAGCATCTTCCATGTGCCCGCGCCGATCGCGCTGCACGGCGTGTCAGTGGACGATTCGCTGCGCGCCATCGAGCAGCTGTTCAAGGCCGACATCGAGCCCGAGCAGGTGGCCGCGATCATCCTGGAGCCGGTGCAGGGCGAAGGCGGCTTCTACGCCGCGCCGCCCGAGTTCATGCGTGCGCTGCGCAAGATCTGCGACCGCCACGGCATCCTGCTGATCGCCGACGAGATCCAGACCGGCTTCGCGCGCACCGGCAAGTGGTTCGCCATGGAGCACTACGACGTCGTGCCCGACCTCATGACCATGGCCAAGAGCCTGGCGGGCGGCACGCCGCTGTCGGCCGTTTGCGGCCGCGCCGATCTCATGGATGCGCCGGCACCGGGCGGGCTCGGCGGCACCTACGCCGCCAATGCGCTGGCCATTGCATCGGCGCATGCGGTGCTCGACGTGATCGAGGAAGAAAAGCTCTGCGAACGCGCGCAGGTGCTGGGCGACCGGCTCAAGGTGCGCCTCGAGGCACTGCGCGCGAAGGTGCCGCAGATCTGCGACGTGCGCGGCCTCGGCGCCATGGTGGCGGTCGAGTTCGCCGGGGCCGACGGCGCCCCCGACCCCGCCTTCACGAAGCAGGTGCAAACCCGGGCGCGCGACGCGGGTTTGCTGCTGCTGACTTGCGGCGTGCATGCCAATGTGGTCCGCTTCCTCTTCCCGCTGACCATCGAGGATGCGGTGCTCGAGGAAGGCCTGGACATCCTCGCCGCCGCCCTTCAATCCTGAGACACCCCATGCCGTTGAAGCTCAAAGATCCGGCCCTGCTACGCGCCGCGACGACACCGAGTTCGGCCTGGCCGCGTACTTCCATGCGCGCGACATCGGCCGCATCATGCGGGTGGCCGGGGCGCTGGAGTCGGGCATCGTGGGCGTGAACACCGGGCTGGTCTCCACGGCCGAGGCACCCTTCGGCGGCGTGAAGCAATCGGGCCTCAGGCGCGAAGGCTCCAAGTACGGGCTCGACGACTTCCTCGAAGTGAAGTACGTGTGCCTCGCGGGGCTGGACAAGTGATTCGCTAGAACAGCGACGCCATTCCGTTCGGCCGCGCGTCCTCGATGCCGAGCATGCGCAGCTTGGTCAGCGCGCCGCCGCCAGCCGAAAACCCGCCGGGCTTGTTGCCCGCCGCGAGCACGCGGTGGCAGGGCACCACGGGTGCGAAGGGGTTGTGGCCCATGGCCTGCCCCACGGCGCGCGACAGCCCCTTGTCGCCAAGCTCCTCGGCAATCTCGCCGTAGGTGCGCGTCTGCCCCGGCGGAATGCTGCGCGCGATGGCGTAGATGCGCTGGTGAAACTCCGAGACGCCGCGCATGTCGAGCAAGATGTGCGTCAGGTCGTCGTGCACGCCGTGCAGCAGGCCCTGGATGGCAACGATGGCGCGTTGCGCCATGTCGTTCGGCAGAGCTTCGTGCAGGTCTGGAAAGCGGTGCCGCATGCGCGCCCGCGTGGCCGGCTCGCCATCGTCGGCGGGCAGTTGTATGCCGACCAGTCCATGCGGCCCCCAGGCCAGCGCGCACATGCCGATGGTGGTTTCGAACAGTGCGAAGCCGGTGTCGTCTTGTTCCGTCATCCGATCTCCTTCAACGCATGCTGGCGCGATGCCAGCACCGCACCGAGCCACAGCGCGATCGCCGAAGCCACCAGCCCGCGAGCGAGGCCGCCCGGGCCGTCCGATATCCAGCCCGTCACCGTCGGCCCGACGATCTGCCCGAGCGCGAAGACGATGGTGAACAGGCTGATGCCCTGCGCCCAGCGTGCCGGTGGCAGGTTGTGGCGCACCAGTGCGGTGGTCGACGCCACCACCGACAGGAACACCCCACCGAACAGCACGCCCGAGGCGAGCGCCACCGGCGCCGAGGGGCTGAGCACCGGCAGCAGCGTGGCCACGCCGAGCAGCCCGTTCAGCAGCGCCTGCGGCTGGCCGCCGCGGTAGCGGTCGAGCAGCCCGGCCCACAGCCGCGACGAGGCCACGCAGGCGATACCCAGCAAGGCGTAGAACAAGGTGACGAAGCCGGCGCTGGCGCCCTGCTCCCGCAGCAGCGCGATCACGAAGGTCATGTAGCCGATGTAGCCCATGCCGAAGAGCGCGTAGCCCGCGAGGGCCCAGCCGAAGTGGCGCAATGCGACGGGAGCTGCCTCAGTCGCGATCGCGGCCGACGGCGTTGCCGAGACCTGAGGGTCCGGCATTGCGCGCCCCGCCCAGGCCAGCAAACAAGTCGCGGCTGCGCTTGCGAGCGCCAATGCCCACCATGCCCAGGTCCAGCCGTGCGGCACATCGGACGCCGCGCGCAGCACCTGCGGCACGAGCAGCGCCGACAGCAGGATGCCGAAGCCGGTGCCGCCGTAGTAGATGCCCAGCAGCAGCCCACTGCGTGAGGCCCCGGTCCGCGCATCCGCTTCACCGAGCCGCGCGGCCAGCAGCCCGCCCGCCACGAACACCCAGGCACTGGCCACGCCAGCCAGCAGGCGCTGCAGCAGCAAGGCCGGCGCATCGGTCACGAAGCCGCTGCCCGCCATGAACACACTGGCCAGCACCGCGCCGACGATCAGGAGCCGCGTCACCCCGAAGCGCCGCATCAGCGCCGGCGTGACCAGCGCACCGGCGAGGTAGCCGACCGCGTTGGCGGTGTTCATGCCGCCGGCCAGCGCGTAGCTCCAGCCGAGGTCGGCGCGCATCGGCGGCAGCAGCAATGCGTAGGCGAAACGGGTGATGCCGAGCGACACGGCCGCGCCCATCGACAGCGCGAACGCCAGGCGCAGCGTGGGCTGCGCGCGAAGGGAGGGAGAAGTGAAGGTGGTCGACATCGGATCGGGCGGCGCAGCCATTTTGCGGCAGCCCGCGCGATCCTGCCCACGGGCCAGCCGGTTACCGCACCACGAGGTCCGACTTCAGCAGATGGCGCGCCAGCAGCACCGCCACATGCACTGCCTCGCGCTGCGCGCCGTCGCCGATCTGGTGGCGGCAGCTGGTGCCATCGGCCACCACCACCGCATCGGGCTTGGCGCGGATGGCCGGCAGCAGGCTCGCCTCGGCCATCTGCATCGAGACGTCGAAATGGCTTGCCTCGTAGCCGAAGCTGCCGGCCATGCCGCAGCAGGAGCTTTCGATCAGCTCGGGCTCGGCGCCGGGAATGAGCTTGAGCACCTCCATGATCGGGCTCACCGCGCCGAAGGCTTTCTGATGGCAATGGCCGTGCAGGAGGATCGGCGCCGTGGACGGCTTCAGCGCCAGCGCGAAGCGGCCGGCCTTGATTTCGCGTGCGATGAATTCCTCGAACAGCAGCGCCTGCTTCGCCACGGTCAGCGCCTTGTCGCCGAAGCCCATCACCAGCGTCTCGTCGCGCAGCGTGAGCAGGCACGAAGGCTCCAGGCCGACAATGGGAATGCCCGCTTGCGCGAGCGGCAGCAGCGCATCGATCAGCGCCCCGGCGCGCACCTTGGCCTCTTCCACCATGCCGCTCGCTAGGAAAGTCCGGCCGCAGCAATGGTGGCCGCCGCTTTTCTCGACCGTGTGCAGCACATAGCCCGCGGCTTCGAGCACGCGCGCCGCCGCAAAGGCGTTCTCGCTCTCGAAGGTGCCGTTGAAGGTGTCGACGAAAAGCACCGCCGCCTTGCCACCCCGCGCTGCCACCGACAGCACCGAGGCTTGGTCGGCGAACAGGCCGGGCTCATTGCCCTTCGCGCGCCAGAAGGTGTCGCTGCGCCATTCGGGCAACGAGCGCTTCGCCGAAAAGCCCAGCAGCTTTTCGCCAAGCCACGCCGCGCCGGGCACGTTGTTGCGCAGGTTCAGCAGCCACGGCATGCGGCTCGCCCTGTGCGCGTAGTCGGGCATGTAGGCAACCAGCTTGTCTTTCAGCGTGTGGCCGTGGCGCTTCTTGTAGTGATCGAGAAACTCGATCTTCATCTTCGCCACGTCCACGCCCGTCGGGCAATCGCGCTTGCAGCCCTTGCAGCCGACGCACAGGTCCATGGTCTCGTGCATGGCCTCGCTGGTGAACGCATCGGCGCCGAGCTGGCCCGAGAGCGCGAGGCGCAGCGTGTTGGCGCGACCACGCGTGAGATGCTGTTCGTCGCGCGTCACGCGGTAGCTCGGGCACATGGTGCCGGCATCGAACTTGCGGCAGTGGCCGTTGTTGTTGCACATCTCCACGGCCTTGGCGAGGCCGCCGGTGCTGTCGCCGCCGGTGCCGGGCGCGGTGGTCACCTCGGTCACCGGGTCGGCGTTGACGTTCCAGGCCGACCAGTCGAGCACCGGCTTGAGCTCGATGCGGCGGTACGGCTTCGGGGCCGTGGGCGGCGCAAAGCGAAACAGCGAGCCGTCGTCCATGCGCGGCGGGTCGATGATCTTGCCGGGGTTGAACAGGTCGATCGGGTCCAGCTTCTTCTTGATCGCGCGAAAGGCCTCGTTGATGGCCGGGCCGAACTGCCATTCGATCCACTCGCCGCGGCAGAGGCCATCGCCGTGCTCGCCGCTGAACGCGCCCTTGTACTTGCGCACCAGCGCGCTGGCCTCTTCGGCAATGGCGCGCATCTTCGTGGCACCGTCGGCCCGCATGTCGAGGATCGGCCGCACATGCAGCGTGCCGACCGACGCATGCGCGTACCAGGTGCCACGGCTGCCGTGCTTCGCAAACACCTCGGTCAGCGCATCGGTGTATTCGGCCAGGTGTTCGAGCGGCACCGCGCAGTCTTCGATGAAGCTCACCGGCTTGCCGTCGCCCTTGAGGCTCATCATGATGTTGAGGCCCGCCTTGCGCACTTCCCACAGGTTCTTTTGACGCGCGTCATCGGGCATTTCGACCACGCTGCCGGGCAGGCCCAGGTCGCCCATCAGTTCGATGAGTTGCTTCAGCTGCGGCAGCAATGCGGTTTTGTCGGCGCCGGAGAACTCGACCAGCAGGATGGCTGCGGGCTTGCCGATCAGCGCGGTTTCCACCGTCGGCTTGAAAGCGGGGTTCGCCAGGCTCAGCTCGATCATCGTGCGGTCGACCAGCTCCACCGCCGTCGGCCCGAGCTTCACGATGTGTTGCGCCGCATCCATGGCCGCATGGAAGGTCGGGAAATTCACGATGCCCAGCACCTTCGCGCGCGGCAGCGGCGCGAGCTTGAGCTTCAGGCTCTTGGTGTACGCGAGCGTGCCTTCGGAACCGATCAGCAGGTGCGCAAGGTTCACGCTGCCATCGGCGGTGTACGGCTTCTCGCTCTGGTTGTCGAAGATGTCGAGGTTGTAGCCGGCCACGCGGCGCATCACCTTGGGCCAGTGTTCGGCCATCGCATCGTGGTGCTGCCGCGCGAGGCCGCGCACGAACTGCGCGATGCCGGCCGCGCGCACGCCGAGCGTTCCCACCGGTCCGAACTCGACCAGCTCGCCGTTCGACAGCCACGCGCTCGCGCCCAGCACGTTGTGCACCATGTTCCCGTAGGCGATGGAGCGGGAACCACAGGAGTTGTTGCCCGCCATGCCGCCCAGCGTGGCCTGCGCGCTGGTCGAGACATCGACCGGATACCAGAGCCCGAGCGGCTTGAGCTTTGCGTTCAGGTGATCGAGCACGAGGCCGGGCTCGACAGTCGCCGTGCCCTCTTCCACGTTCACGTCGAGCACGCGCCGGAAATGCTTGCTGTTGTCGATGACCAGCGCCGCGCCCGTGGTCTGGCCGCACTGGCTGGTGCCGCCGCCGCGCGCCAACACCGGCACCTTGAGGTCGCGTGCGATATCGATGGCGGTCGCGATGTCTTTGTCGTTCGTCGGCACGAAGGCGCCGACCGGCGTGATCTGGTAAATCGACGCGTCGGTGGCATAGCGCCCGCGCGAGCCGTCGTCGAACAGCACCTCGCCTTGCGTCTCGGCGCGCAGCCGGCGCGAGAGCAGCTCGCAGGTGTCGTTGGGCGGAAGAACGGTTCCGGCTGGCTGCATGTGGCTGGCGGGATCGATGCGCATGATGTGGGCGTCAGTTCGCTTTGTTGATTTGGGGATAGATCTCGCCCGCGCGCAGCAGCTCCAGCACCGTGTCGCGCTTGCGCAGCACATGCGCGATGAGCACCTTGCGCATCGCCTGCGCATCGCGCGCGGCCAGCGCCTGGATCATCTGTTCGTGCTCGTCGACCGCGTGCTTCCACTTGGTCTCGTTCTGGTTGGTGCGAAAGCGCAGCGACTGCACCCGCGCATTGATCGAGCGGTAGGTGCCCGCGAGCACCGGGTTGCCGGCGGCCTCGTTGATGGCCGTGTGGATGCGCGCATTCAGCCGGTAGTAGCCCGAGAGATCGCGCCGCGAAAAGCAGGCCAGCATCTCGTAGTGCAGCGCGCGCACCTCGGCCAGCTCTTCGTCGGTGATGCGCTTGGCGGCCAGCTCGCCCGACATGCCCTCGAGCATCGCCAGCACCTCGAAGGTGTCGAGCACGTCGGCCTCGGTGAGCTTCACCGCCACCGCGCCGCGATTGGGCAACAGGTCGACCAACCCCTCGGCCGCGAGCAGCTTGATGGCTTCGCGCAGCGGGGTGCGCGAGACGCGCAATTGCTGGCAAAGCTCGCGCTCGTTGAGCTTGGCGCCCGGTGCGATGTGCCCTTCGACCAGCATGGTGCGAAGGCGCGCCGCGACCTGGTCGTGCAGCGCGAGCCTGGAGATTTCGATGATTTCAGCAGTCATGGGCTTTCCCTTTGAATGCATTTTGAATGCAAAAAATAGGCACCACAACCCCATCAATTAAGGGTAAACCATCAAACAAAAAAGCATTTTGAATGCAAAACTGAAAGCGAAAGGACAGTCCATGCTGCAACTCGACATCCATCCCACCGGCCGCCATTTCCTCCAGATTCCCGGTCCGAGCCCAGTGCCCGATCGCATCCTGCGGGCCATGAGCCTCCCCACCATCGACCACCGCGGGCCCGAGTTCGGCACGCTGGGCCTGAAGGTGCTCGGCGGCATCAAGCAGATCTTCAAGACGAAGCATCCGGTCGTGATCTACCCCGCTTCGGGCACCGGTGCCTGGGAGGCCGCGCTCGCCAACACGCTGAGCCCGGGCGACCACGTGCTCATGTACGAGACCGGACACTTCGCCTCGCTCTGGCAGAAGATGGCCACGCGCCTCGGCCTCTCGACCGAGTTCCTCGCGCTCGCCGGCACCGACGAGCACCTGCCGAATGCGCCGGGCTGGCGCCGCGGCGTGCAGGCCGAAGTCATCGAGGCGCGCCTTCGCAAGGACACCGAGAAGAAGATCAAGGCCGTGTGCGTGGTCCACAACGAGACCTCCACCGGCGTCACCTCCGACATCGCTTCGGTGCGCAAGGCCATCGATGCGGCCGGCCACCCTGCGCTCTTGATGGTCGACAGCATCTCGGGCCTCGCGAGCGCCGATTTCCGGCATGACGAATGGGGTGTGGACGTCACCATCAGCGGCTCGCAGAAGGGCCTGATGCTGCCGCCTGGCATCAGCTTCAACGCGCTCTCGCCGCGCGCGCTCGAAGTCTCCAAGACCGCGAAGCTTCCGCGCGCCTTCTGGGCCTGGGACGAGATCGTCGAGATGAACAAGGACGGCTACTGGCCCTACACGCCCAACACCAACCTGCTCTACGGCCTGTCGGAATCGCTCGACATGATCCTCGGCGAAGGCCTGGACAACGTGTTCGCACGCCACCAGCGCTGGGGTGCGGGCGTGCGCGCCGCAGTCAATGCGTGGGGCCTGCCGATCCAGTGCGCCGACCCGGCTGTGTACTCGCCCGTGCTCACCGGGGTGATCACGCCCGAAGGCGTCGATGCCGATGCGCTGCGCCGCCTGATCCATCAGCGCTTCGACCTCTCGCTCGGCACCGGCCTTGGCAAGCTCAAGGGCCGCATGTTCCGCATGGGCCATCTGGGCGACAGCAACGACCTGACGCTCGTGGCCATGGTCGCGGGCGTCGAGATGGGCATGAAGCTCACCGGCATCAAACTTGCAGGCAGCGGCGTGCAGGCGGCGATGGACCATTTCGCGAACCACGCGGCAGCGCCCGTCGGCTTGCAGAAAGCCGCGTAGGCCTGCGACACACCGGCCGCAACGCATCGCTCGAACGAGGCGGCGGCCTCCACCTTGCCGGACCTGTCAGCAGGCCGGCACGCATCGGACCCCCAACACCACGGAGACAAAGATGATGCAAAGACGTTCCCTCATTCAAGCCGCGGGCGCCGCGGCCGCCACGCTGGGCGTGCCCCGGCTCTTCGCGCAGGAGTGGCCTTCGGGGCCCGTGCGCATCGTGGTGGGCTTTCCACCGGGCGGCGGCACCGATGCGCTCGCGCGCGTGGTCGCGCAGAAGCTCACGATCATGTGGGGCCAGCAGGTCATCGTCGACAACAAGGGCGGCGTCGCGGGCGTGCTTGCGGCCGACTACGTGGCGCAGCAGCCCAGCGACGGCAGCACGCTGCTGATGGCCCACATCAACAGCCACGCGCTCGCGCCGAGCCTGCAGCCCAAGCTGCGCTACAACGTGGAGCGCGACTTTGTGCCGATCGTGCTCGTGGGCGTTACGCCCAACCTGCTGATCGCGAACCCGGGACAGAAAGCGCTGACGGTGAAAGACATCGTCACCGCCTGCAAGGCCGCCCCCGGCACGGTGAGCTTCGGCTCGGCCGGCGCGGGTTCGGCGCAGCATCTGGCGCTGGAAATGTTCAAGCTGCAAGGCGGCGTCGATGCGCTGCACGTGCCCTATAAGGGCAGCGGCCCGTTGCTGGCCGACCTGATGGGCGGTCAGATCCAGTACAGCTTCGAGACGATGACGGCCGCCACGCCGCACGTGAAGAACGGCCGCGTGATCGCTGTCGCCCAGACGCGCACCAAGCGCGCCAAGGGTCACCCCAATGTGCCGACGATGCAGGAGCAAGGCTTTGCCGGCTTCGAGGCCACCACCTGGTACGGCCTGGTCGGCCCGGGCAAGCTGCCGCCCGCGATTGCGCAGAAGGTGAATCGCGATGTGAACACGGTGCTTGCGATGCCCGATGTGCAGGAGCGCATGGACACCTACGGTGCGGAAGACGGCGGCGGTTCGCAGGACAAGTTCAAGCAGTTCATCAGCACTGAAATTGCCAAGTGGGCGAAGGTGGTGAAGGACGGCAACGTGCACGTGGAAACCTGATGTGCCGTCCTGCAACTGACAGAATCGCAGGATGAACTCATCCATGACCGCCCTCGCGGACGCGCTGATCGCCGCACGCCGCAGCAACCGCACCCTCGATGCCGCCCCCTGGACCGATGCGCTGCAAGACGCCAGCCAGGCCTACGAAGTGCAGGACGCCGTGGCCGCAGCCCTCGACTGGTTCGGTGACGACGGCGTCGTCACCGGCCATTGGAAATCAGGCGGCGGCTCGCGCAGCGTGACGCTCACGCATGCGCCGCTGCCGCCGTCCGGCGTGCGCCAGAGCCCGGCGAATTTCGACGACCTCGTGTTCCACACGCCCGGCATCGAATCCGAAATCGCGTTGCGCCTCGGCCAGGACGTGACACCCGAACAAGCCGCGAAGATCGATCACAACAACGCCGCCTCGCTCATCGACGCGATGGCCGTCTCCATCGAAATCGTCGATTCGCGCTGGCAAGACCTCGCTTCCACGCCCGCCCTGCTGCGCCTGGCCGACTCGCAAGTCCACGGCGCACTCGTGCTCGGTGAATGGCAACCCTACGCCGCCATCGACTGGGCCTCTCAACGCTGCGAAACGCGCATCGGCGACGGCGAAGTCGTCGTGCGCGAAGGCACGCATCCGCTGGCCGATCCGGCGTGGCTGCTGCCGATCTGGCTGCGCCACATCACACGGCACGGCCAGACCGCGCGCGCCGGCACCGTCGTCACAACAGGCTCGTGGGTCGGCGTGCTGCCCTGCCGCCGCGGCGATCAGGTGACGGCCGAGTTCCCCGGCATCGGCGCGGTCCGCTTGCGCGTGTAGCGCCCGTCTCCCACACCCGAACACGCCACCAGGAAGTCGAGCACCGCACGCACCCGCGCGGGCAGCGTGCCGGCTTTGCCGATGTACACCGCGTGGATCGGCTCGGCCTCGCCCGGGTTGAATTCCTCCAGCAGCGGCACCAGCCGCCCGGCATCGATGTCGTGCTGGATGTGATACAGCGACAGCCGCGCCACGCCCGCGCCTGCAATAGCGAGCTGCCGCAGCGTCTCGCCGTCGCCCGCACGCACCGGACCCGCCACGGGAATCGCGATCGTCCGGCCGTCGACGCGCAGCGGCCAGTCGGGCGTATTGCGGCGGTAGGTCCAGCCGAGCCGGTTGTGCGCTTCCAGCTCCTGCGGCGTGCGTGGCGTGCCGTACTTCGCGAGGTAACCAGGCGAGGCCACGATGGCCTGGTCGGTTTCGCCCAGGCGCCGCGCCACCAGATCGGACGCCGGCAACTGGCCCCAGCGGATCGCGATGTCCGCGCGCTCGTCCATCAGGTCGACGATGCGGTCGGTGAGCGCGATGTCGAGCGTGATCTCCGGATGCATCTCGAGCAGGCGTGGCACCAGCGGCACCAATTTGTGATGGCCGAACGAGACGCTGGCATTGATGCTCACCCGCCCGCGCGGCGCCGCACCCGCGGCCGCGCAACGCTCGGCCTCGTCCATGTCGGCCAGCACGCGCGTGCTGCGCTCGTAGAAATGCAGCCCCTCGGGCGTGAGTTGCAGCTTGCGGGTGGAGCGGTGCACAAGCTGGATGCCCAGCCGCAGCTCCAGCCGCGCCACCAGCTTGCTGATGGCCGAGGGCGTCATGTCCAGGAGGCGCGCCGCCGCGGAGAAACCGCCGGACTCGACCACCTGCACGAAGGCCTCCATTTCACCGGAGCGGTTGACGTCGATGCGCGGCATGGGCTTCCTTGTCTGTGACTTCAAATCACAAGTGCATGTACCGGCGGCATTCTAGTCACAGCCCCCGAATGTCCTCACAGTACAGGGCATCATGCCAATCGCCCTACTTGCCCTCACCGCCGGTGCCTTCGGGATCGGCACCACCGAGTTCGTCATCATGGGCCTGCTGATGCAGGTGTCGACGGACCTTCATGTCTCCATCACGATGGCCGGCCTGCTGATCTCGGGCTATGCACTCGGCGTCGCGGTCGGCGCGCCCGTGCTCACCATCGCCACCCGCAAGCTGCCGCGCAAGACCGTGCTGCTCGCGCTGATGGCGATCTTCACGCTCGGCAACCTGGCCTGTGCGCTCGCGCCCAACTACGAAATGCTGATGGCTGCGCGTGTCGTCACCTCGCTCGCGCACGGCACCTTCTTCGGCGTCGGCTCGGTGGTGGCCACCGGGCTCGTCGCGCCCGAGCGCCGCGCCTCGGCCATCGCGATCATGTTCACCGGCCTCACCGCGGCCACGCTGCTCGGCGTGCCGGCGGGCGCATGGCTGGGCCTGCAGTTCGGCTGGCGCTCGGCCTTCTGGGCAGTGACGCTCATCGGCGTGCTGGCGTTCACCGTGCTCGCCGTGTTCGTGCCGCGCGTGAAGGGCGAGACCAAGCCCGCGCCGCTGCGCGAAGAACTGGCCGTGCTGGCCCGCCCGCAGGTATTGCTGGGCCTGGCGATGACGGTGCTCGGCTTTGCCGGCGTGTTCGTGGTGTTCACCTACATCCAGCCGCTGCTGACGCAGATAACCGGGCTGTCGGAATCGGCCGTGTCGCCGATCCTGCTGGTGTTCGGCGGCGGCCTCGCGGTCGGCAACATCCTCGGCGGCAAGCTGGCCGACCGCGCGCCGATGGCCGCCGTGCTCGGCACGCTGGTGGCGCTGGCCGTGGTACTCGGCGCGATGCAGTTCACCATCGGCACGCCGTTCACCGCGGTGGTCTTCGTCGGGTTGCTGGGCGTGGCCTCGTTCGCGACCGTGGCGCCGATGCAGTTGCGGGTGCTGGAGAAGGCCTCGGGCGCGGGGCAGAACCTCGCGTCGAGCCTCAACATCGCGGCCTTCAACCTCGGCAATGCGCTCGGCGCGTGGGTCGGCGGCGTGGTGATCGACCATGGCCCAGGGCTGCGCGCGCTGGGCTGGGTGGCGGCGCTGCTCACGCTCGTGGGGCTGGCCATCGCGCTCTGGAGCCGTTCGCTCGACCGGCGCGAAACCGGCCGCCCCGTGGCCGATTGCGCTTCGGCGCAGGCCTGATTCCTTCGGCTACTTCGAAGCCAACCGGCGCACGAAGAACGCAAGGATCTCGTCGCGCGCCGCGATCGTCGGCTGGCCCGCTTCATCGATGAGGTGGGCCGTCACCACGCTGTGCGGGCTCGCCACCACCTGCTCGAAGAACGAAGGCAACGACTCCTGGTTAGCGGCGCTGTCGGGCAGCACCCGTGCGACGAAGCGGGTGCCGAGTGCTTCGGAATAAGCGGCGAAGCGCTGCGCGGTGCAGAACCTGTCTCCTTCGAAGCGATAGGCCATGACGGTCAGGTCTTCGCGGTCGAGGCGCTGCCTCACCGCCGAGATTTCCTCTGGCGAGATCTCGATGCCCGCCGGGTTGTCCAGCGGCAGGGCCGGCTGCGACAGCACCGGCGCGAGCACCGAAGGCTCCAGCATCATCGTGAGCGCAAAGTTGCCGGTGAAGCACATGCCGATGGCACCGACGCCCGGCCCGCCGCACTCCTTGTGCGCCAGCCGCGCGAGCGAACGCAGCCACTGCGTCACCGGGCTCGACTTGTTGCCCGCGAAGGCGCGGAACTCCGCGCTCACGCAGGCATGCTGGAACACGGCCTTGCCCTCCTCCGCGGCCGCCACTGCGCCGTCGCGGCCGAACAGCGATGGCATGTACACGGTGAACCCCGCATCGCGCACCCAGCGGGCGAAACGCGCGACGTGCGGGCTGATGCCGGGCATCTCGGTCATGACGATCACGGCCGGCCCGGTGCCTGCGACGTAGACCTTCTTCATGGCGTCGTCCAGGGTGATCTCGCGGCGCTCGAAGTCTTCGAGCGGGTCGGTTTCGTTCAGGTTGCGTGTCGTCGGCATCGTGGGTCCTGCAGTCTTCATGTGGATCGGAGCGCCTATTACACGTGTCGGGACGCTAGACTGACAGTGTCCAATTCGACGTTTATCAGGCGTTTCAAGCCATGCACGATTTCACTGTCCTGGTGTTGCCCAGAGCCTTTGCCACCAGTGTTTCCATCACGCTCGACGTGCTCGATGCCGCTGCGGGTTTGGCGCCCGGCCTCCAGATGCCGCGGCCGACCTGGCGCGTCGTGTCGCCGGACGGCGGCATGGTCCCGCTGAGCAGCGGCGTGCAGGTGGCGACCTCGGCGATTCCCACACGCGCCCGCGCCGACACATCGACATGGATCGTTCCCGGCCTCGGCGTCGACCGCCCCGCCGACCTGGCCGAACGGCTGGCCGACGATTGCGCCACCCGCGCCATCGCGGCCGTTCGCCGCCACGCCGCGAGAGGCGGCGCAGTGGCCGCATCGTGTTCCGCCGTATTCCTGCTGCAGGCCGCGGGCGTGCTGCAGGACCGGCGCGCCACCACCACCTGGTGGCTCGCGCCGGAGCTGCGGCGCATCGAACCTCGCTGCAACGTCGATGCGGACCGCATGGTCTGCGCCGACGGGCCGGTCAGCACGGCCGGTGCCGCATTCGCCCAGTCGGACCTCATGCTCCATCTGCTGCGCACGCGCTTCGGCCCGTCGCTGGCCGATGCCGTCGGCAAGGTGCTGCTGATCGACGGCCGCGAGGCGCAGGCGCCCTTCGTCGTGCCCTCGATGATGTCCAACGGCAGCGAGCTGATCCGCCGGCTGACGCAGCGCATCGAATCGTCGCTGCCGCGTCCACCGAGCGTCGCGCACCTGGCCGGCGAGTTCGCGATGTCGCAGCGCACGCTCGCCCGCCATGTGCGCGCCGCCACGGGCCTGGGCCCGCTCGCACTCGTGCAGAGCGTGCGGCTGTCGCGGGCACGCATGCTGATCGAGACGAGCCGGATGACGATCGACCAGGTGGCCGCGCAGGTCGGCTACGAAGACGCCACGGCGCTCCGACGCCTCATGCGCAAGGCGGCGGGAGCCACGCCGAGCAAATTCCGCACGAACCTGCTGTCAGCCTAGCGACAGGGCAGCGGCCGCGCGTCATATCTGCGTCACAGCGGCGTCACGCCCCCTGCATTCAATCCGTGCACCCACAACATTGATGAATGCCATGACGCCTGACCATCCGCCGCGCCCACCCGAAGATGACATCGACCCCCGCGAAGCCGCCAATCGGCGTCGGCGCGACTTTCTCGAGTTCCTCGTCAAGTCCTCTTCCAGCGCGGTCGCCCTGGCGGCCGTAGGTTCGCTGGCCGCTTGCGGCGGCGGTGGCGGCGGAGGCGGCCCGGGCTTCCTGCCTGTGCTTCCGCCCGCGCCGGCTCCCGCGCCTGCACAGGCGTCTACACCCGCCGTCTTCGCATTCGGTGTCGCCAGCGGCGATCCGCTGACCGATCGCGTCATCCTCTGGACCCACGCCAAGGTGCCAGCCAGCGAGGCCGATGTCCCCCTGACCTGGGACGTGGCCACCGACGCAGCCTTCACGCAGATCGTGAGCAAGGGCAGCGTGACCGCGGCCGCTTCGGCATCCTTCACCGCCAAGGTCGATGCCACCGGCCTGGCAGCGGGCAACACCTACTTCTATCGTTTTCGCGACGCGACCGGCGCAACCTCGACCATCGGCTCGACCCGCACGCTGCCGGCCGGCGGCGTGGCTTCGGTGAAGCTCGCCGTGTTCTCCTGCACGCTGTACTCCGAGGGCTACTTCCACGCGTACGACGCGGCGACGAAGACCGATGCCCAGTACGCCCTGCACCTGGGCGACTACATCTACGAATACGGCTCCGACCCGAAGAAGTTCGGCAACAGCAGCATCCCGGGCAACCGTATCGCCAGCCCTGCGAACGACATCGTGACGATGAACGACTACCGGACGCGCCACGCGCTCTACAAGTCCGACCTCAACCTGCAGGCGGCCCACGCCAAGATGCCCTGGATCACGGTGTGGGACGACCATGAGTTCGCCAACAACAGCTACGTGAACGGCGCCGAGAACCACGACCCGGCCACGCAGGGCGATTGGGTCACGCGCAAGAACATCGCGGCCAAGGTCTATCACGAGTGGATGCCGATCCGCACGCCCGACGCCACCAACCCGCTGAAGATCTACCGCCGCTTCGACTTCGGCAGCATCTTCACCCTGCACATGCTGGACACGCGCATCGAAGGGCGCGACCGCCAGTACGACAACTTCGGCGATGCGGACGGCGGCATCGCCCGCTATCTTGCGGGCCTTGCGCCCTCTTCGGGCGGCGTGCGTCCCGACGCATCGCGCCAGATGATGAGCGTCGAACAGCAGAACTGGCTCACCAACGGCATGAACGCATCGACCGCGGCATGGCAGGTGCTGGGCAATCAAACCATCATGGCGCGCATGTGGTTCCCGGCCACGGTGCTGACGGCCTTCAACAGCAACCCGTCCGGCGCGCCCGCGGCCATCACCGCATTCCTCACCGCAAAGGCCACGCTGGCAGCCGCAGGCCCGGGCGCGTTGACACCGACCCAGGCCGACCTGCTCAGCACGACCAAGAACCCGCGGCTGCCCTACAACCTCGATTCGTGGGACGGCTATCCGGCCCAGCGCGAAGCGATCCTGCAGGCCGCGAAGACGCAGGGCAAGCGGCTGGTCACGCTGTCGGGCGATTCGCATGACGGCTGGTTCAACAAACTCACCACGCTCGCCAGCGAGCAGGTCGGCATCGAATTCGCGGGCACCTCGGTCTCGTCCCCGGGCTTCGAATCGGCGGGGCTGGGCACCGCCGGCCCTTCGATCGACGGCAGCGCCCTGGTGCCGCAACTGGGCAATGCCGCGATCGGCGCCGGGCTGGGCCTGATCGACGACGTGAGCTACTGCGACACCTCGCGCCGCGGCTACATGCTCGTGACGATGACGGCTGCACAGGTCAAGGCCGAGTACGTGTTCGTCTCGACCGTGAAGGAACCGACGTACACGGCCTCGGTCGGCAAGACCATCACGGTTGCCGCGACGGGTTCGGGCATGGCGGCGCCGGTGATTGCCTGAGGAGTGAATCGGGCGCCGTCGCGATCAGTGAAGACAGGCCGAAACGCGCACGGCACTCGCTCGTGCGCGTAACGCCAAAACAGCGTTCATGAACCACGTCCTTGCTCACTCAGGCACTCACACTCACCAGAGGACGCGCGCCCCCACGCTGCCCTGCACCGAGGACTTCACGCGCGTGTCGCCGCCCGCGCTCCAGAGCTTGCCGAGTTCGCCGTACAGCGCGAAGCTCGGCGTCAGCGCCAGCGTTGCACCTGCGGCCAGTTCGGCCGATGTACCGCCGGTCGAAGAGCTGATCGCCGCGCGCCCACCCGGCGCCATGAAGCTGGTCACGTCGTTGCCGCCAGAAGCGCGGTACAGGTTGAACCGCGCATAGGGCTGCAGGCGCGCAACGCCGACGCCGACCTCGCCCTTGACGCGCACACCCAGGCGCGCAAGCCATGCGCTGTCGGGGCGCTGCCGCACCACCGTGTTCCCCGCGATGGCCGCGTCGTCCAGGCTCAGGCGCTGATGGATCAACTGGAGTTGCGGTTCGATCTTCCAGTCGCCCCCGGTGCCCGCACCGCCCAACCCAAACGACTGTCCCACTTCGACGGACGCCAACAGGCTGCGGCCCTTGCCGCTGCCGGCCTGCGCCATCGGGCTGACGATGTCGTAGCGATGACGCCCGGCCTGCAACACCGCATCGGCGTAGAAGCCGTTGTCGGCGCTGTAGGTGCCGTAGGCGCCCAGGTACTGGTTGCGCAGATCGTTGCGGCCCACGCGCAGGCTCTGGATGCCACGCGCGAAACCACTCACGCCCATGTCGCCATCGACTTGGCCCACATAGACGCCCGCACGCCAGTTCTGGAGGCTCAGCAGATCGGTGCCGGCCTGGAAGCCGTCGAGCCGGCCGTGGCTCTGGGGACTGACCGTGCCGCTCTGACGGATGTCCAGGTTGGTCGAGATGAGCCGGCCCCACGCGCGACGCTGGCTGCCATTGCCGAGGTTGTTGCTGCCGGTGCCGTCGGTACCCGCCGGACTGCCGCTCGCGGCCTTCACGTCATCGTCACCCGTGCGCTGGTGCATGTTGCCCAGCATCGCCAGGCTGGCTTGGCGCAGTTGGGCGGGCAGCGCGGCGTACAGAGGCACCTCGCTGCGGTAAAAGACCTGCCCTTGCGGCGAGGATGAGCTCAGGTAGCCGCCGCCGCTGATGTTGTTCAAACGGTACTCGTAGGCGCCTCCCACAAGTTGCCCACCAGCGAGCACGAAGGCGTCGCCCTGGACGCTCGCGCCGCCGGTCGTGCCGATCAGTTCGATGCCGTTGCCGGTGGTCGCTGCGCCCAGCCCCACGACGTTGCCGATCTGCACTGTCGTGGTGCCGCTGGCGACCGCGGTGGTGCCGCTCAGCAGGACGCGGTCCGAGACCGTGGGGCTCACGGTGCCAAGCTTGAGCAGGCCGCCATTGCCCGTCCAGGGGCCTGTCACGGTCAGCGTGGTGCCCGGCGCGGCGCCTGCCACGGAGACCGTGCCTGCGAGGTTCATGCCTGCAACGCGCTGGCTGTAGCCCGCGAGGTTCAGCGTCGCACCCGTGTTCACCGTCATGGCGCTGGCGGGGCTGAAGGTGTTGGCAGCCCCCGCCTGCAGCGTGCCGGCCGCAACCGTGGTGGCGCCGCTGTAGGTGTTGGCACCCGTGGTGATGAGGACGCCGCTGCCGTTCTTGGTGAGCAAACCCGTGCCGCTGATGACGCCGCCCAGTGTCTCGGTGAAGGCGCCGGTGTCGATGACGGGGTCCTGCGTGCCGGTGAGCACCACGTTGTTGGCGAGGTTCAATCTGTCGGCGGTGAAGCCCAGCGTGGTGCCATCGTCCATCGACAGGGCACCAGTGCCCAGTGCGTTACTGTGGCCGACGTTCAGTTGACCGGCCTTCAGCGCGGTGCCACCGGCGTAGGTGTTGGCCGCCGTCAGCACGGTCGTACCCGAACCGAGCTGGCTGACTGCACCGCTGCCCGAGATCGTTCCTGCAAAGGTCACTGCATCGGAGCGGTTGAAGGCCAGAACGCCGTCATTGGCCACATGGCCTTGGATGGAGCCGGTCGTGCCGCCGTTGCCCAGCTGCAGGGTGCCCGCTTTGATCGCGGTGTTGCCGGTGTAGGTGTTGGCCGCCGTCAGCACCGTCGTACCCGAACCGAGCTGGCTGACTGCGCCACTGCCCGAGATCGTTCCTGCAAAGGTCGTCGCGCCGGAGCGGTTGAAGGCCAGAACGCCATCATTGGCCACATCGCCCTGGATGGAGCCGGTCGCACCGCCATTGCCCAATTGCAGAGTGCCCGCATTGATCGCGGTGCCGCCGGTGTAGGTATTGGTGCCAGTCAGCACCGTCGTGCCCGAACCGAGTTGGTTGACCGCGCCGCTGCCCGAGATCGTTCCTGCCAGGGTCATCGCATCGGAGCGGTTGAAGGCCAGGACGCCGCCATTGGCCACATTGCCCTGGATGGAGCCGGTCGTGCCCCCGTTGCCCAGTTGCAGGGTGCCTGCCTTGATCGCGGTGTCGCCGGTGTAGGTGTTGGTGCCGGTCAGAACGAGCGTGCCGGCGCCCGCCTTGGTCAGGGTCTTGCCGTTCCAGCTGGTCGCGGCATTGGCCGCCTTGTCGCCCAGGTTTGAGCCGATCACCATGTTGTTGGTGGCGTCGATCAATGTGAAGGTGCCATGGGCCAGGCTGTTGCCCGCCGACCAGCTCAGGCCGTAGGAGGCGAGGTATTTGAGGTTGTCGTCGGACTTGCGGGTCGAGACAGTCAGGTAGTCCACCTCGCCGTGAAAGCCGCCGATGCTGACCGACGCAAAATCGCCGCTGATGCCCGAGCGCGTATCGATCAGCACCCGATTGGCTTGCGTCTTGTCGTCGATGCCGCTGAGGTTGAAATCCACGCCCTTGCCCAACGAGAGATTCCGGGCCGTGAGCGATGGGCCAGTGGGCGTGGTGTCGATGGACAGCGCCGTATTGTCGGCAAAGCTCACGGCGCCGCCAACGTCCAATGTCGCCGGCGTCTGGATTCCCAGGGCGCCACCCGTGACGTTGACATCGCCGCCCAGGGCATTGGCCCCGCCTGTCAGGCTCAGCATGCCCGAACCGGTCTTGGTCAGGCCGCCCGCCCCGGCGATCAGGCCCGAGAACGCGGTGGAGCTGTTGTCGCCGCCGGTGGTCAGCGTGGCCGTTCCGAGCGTGACATTGCCTGCGCCGGAGAGCGAGCCGATGGTCTGGTTGAAGTTGTTGAGGTCCAGCTGTCCGTTGGCGGCCACGACGAAAGCGCTGCGCGGCGAGAAGCCGGTCGTGGAGCCCGCACGCAAGGCACCGGCCATCACGCTGGTGGACCCCGAGTAGGTATTGGCGCCCGACAAGGTCAGCGTGCCCGTGCCCAGCTTGGCCAAGCCGCCGGACGTTGCGCCGTCGGAGATGGCGCCCGACAAAGTCATGCCGTAGGCCTGGGTGTCGATGCTGCCGATGCCGCTGAGGGTGATGGCATTGGCCAGCTTCAGGCCATCGGCTGCCGCCTGCAATGTGGTCGCGTCGGACATCGCAAGCGTGCCGGTGCCCAGAGCCGTTGACGAGCCGACCCCGAGCGTGCCGGCCTGCAACTGCGTGCCTCCCGAGTAGCTGTTGTCGCCAGTAAGCGTCAGCGTGCCTGCACCGGTCTTGATCAGGCTGCCCACATAGTCGGCGTCGGTCTTGCTTTGTAGATAAGTGACGCGAGTCTCAGTGGCTTCGATCTGACCTTGGATCGCCGCGTTGCTCGCGAGAACGGCAATACGCGCAAGATTGGCCAAATCCTGTGCCAGCGCTTGATCGCTGCGCCCGGCGATGAAATTGTCGTAGTCGCTCGGTACGCTGTAGCCGTTCTGCCAGCCGGGGTGCGTCGCTTCATAGGCTGCCAGCAATTGCTTGCCGGCCGGATCGGCGTTGAGGGCGGCGATCTGCGCATCGAACGTCTTCGCGGTGTAAGTGGTGGTGGTATTCCCGTTGATAGCCGCCTGGAGCAGCGTCTTCGCATTCGGTATCTGCGCGACCAAAGCGGGTGGTGGGGCCTGCAGCTCCGGAACCGGCTTCAACTGCGCGACCAGAGCACTCTTGCCCGTCGTCAGCCAGGCCGAGATCTCGGTGCGCTCCTCCGTCTTGCGCTGGATCAGCGCGGCTTCGGAGATGTTGTTGCTCCAGGTGTCTGAGATCCCCGTTGGGAGGCTGGCCTTGAACACGCCCAGGAACTGACCGGGGCCGCTCATGGCCTTGTCGAGGTCTGGCTTGCCCCAGCCAAAAGTGACATTGGGCACATCGGCAGGGCCGTCGCCCAGATGCTTTGCCGTTGTAAAAAGAACATCGCGCGCCGCATCGCCCTCGAGATAGGAGAACCGCTGCATCACCAGGGCAAGCGATGCCGTGACATTGGGCGCTGCGGCAGAGGTTCCGTTGTAGGTGTCCGTATAGTCTGGTTGGGGAGGGTTCTTGGCCACGCTCTCAGGTGTGCGTCGTCCCCCACCCCCACGGTCGTAGTTGGTGAGACCTGTTATCCCGACGGTTGTGGTGGTGATATCCACGGTTGGACCCGCCATGCACCAGTACTTGGTAATGCCGCAGCGGTCGTATTCCGTCTTGTCGTCCTTGGTGACGCCCGTGACGGCAATCCAGTATTTCTCTATCTCCGGACGGAAGTAAGGCAGGCTCGACACCGCACGGGGATTGTTCCTTCTTTCGTTTCCGTTGGCCCAGGACTGGATGGTTCCATATTCCTGGGAAACCTCCGCGGCGGCATCGAGAAAGGTTTTCTTTCCGGCGAATGTGCCGTAGAGCCTGGTGATGCCTTGCAGCGTGCCGTAGTCGCCCGCAGTAGGAGACTCCTGCCCCCAACTGGAATTGACGACGCGCGCCCCATTGCGCGCAAGAACGCCATAGGCTTCCTTGAAATACGCATAGTCGACATCCGGACCAAAAACCGTGCTGTCGGTACCACCGCTGTTTGCGGAGTAGAGATGCGCATCGAAGGCAATGCCATGCATCCGATCCGTGGCCGCATCGCCCGTCGCGTTTCGTTTGGCCACCATCTCGCCGGCTGCCGCAGTACCGTGGCTGTCGTTGATAAAAGGGTCGTAATTGCCGAACACACTGAATGCATCGCCCTTTTTCCAGGTCTTTCCAGATCCGTCGAGTTGCGCACCGTCCGCACCATAAATGCCCGTCACGGTCAATGGCGTGAACTGGCCCTGCAACTGGGGATGATTGGCAAGAGCCCCTGAATCCACCATGCCGATCTTGACGCCCGTGCCAGTGAATCCGCGAGCGTAGGCGTACTCCGCCTTCACACCCCCCAGCGCATGGTCCTGGAGAAACTCCGGGGTTCGCCATGTTTTCGCAGCCGCCTCGAGATCGTTCGTCCTCGATCCATCGGCATTGAAGTATTTACCTTGCGTGCTTTGTCCATATGCGACCGAGCAGATCGACAAGAAAAGAGTGGCAGCAAGAAAAACTTTCGATCGGGCCTGGCTGCGATCAACCGAAAGAGAATTTGGACGCTGATAAATAGTCATTTTTTACTCCCTGAAAAGATGCCGATCAATGAAGGGCATCGTTGAACCCGAGGACGTGACAACAGCCATTCCACGGGAAGGTCACGGGACGATCGTCCTTGGACAGGACGTCCCGTATAGAGGAGGTATGGAAGATCGCCGCTTCCGCCTTCTTGGCGTCCGTGCCGTTGAGACAGGCCACGAGACGACCGGCGCGCGCTACATAGGACAGGATGTCAACTATGTCTTGCGGCGTAGTGGAAACGGGGGGGCAAATTCGGAAGCTTCGCCTTCACGGCAGCCCGACAAATCAAGACACGGCAGCAGAGCGCATTCAGCTTTCCCAGAAAACGCCCTGCCCCGAGAACGAAACCAGATTTCATTTTTTCTCCCTGTTTTACGCAATAAATATTTAGCAACCATCGTGCCAATATCTGGCGAGCGTTCGATCACGACTTCACGTGAAAGGCGGGGCGCAACTGCACTTCTGTTCCGTTGCCCCTGCCCTCCATAACGCGCTTTCCTCGGCCGGATTTTTTCGCTGAAAACAGGCTGGCCGAAGTCAGGTTTTCGAGATCGAAAAATTACATTTCAGACAAAAATCAGCTCTATTGAGAAAAGCACCCGACATCAGGAAAGCGTCATGAAATTCAACTGGCACAGCGATCCCCTCACGCGGGCCACCGTGGTCGACAAGGGCTACAGGAACACGCAGAACGTGCGGCGCTTCATGGTCTCGAAATGCGGCGACGAATTCAAATTCGACCGGGCCTTCATGGCCTGGATTCGCGACGGGGCGCCCAAGCGCATGGGCGACGTGGCGGACGAATGGTTGAGGCGACGCGAGGAGCTGTCGAAATGACGTCAGTCACCCGCCCCGATATTTCTGTTCGCGCCGCCGTCACGGCCGACGCGCACACCCTCGCCGCCTTGTCGATCCAGGTCTGGCTCGCCACCTACACCGAGGGCGTGAGCGACCTGTGCGCGCGCTATGTGCTGTCGGAGTTCACGCCCGAGAAATTCCTCGCGCTGTTGGAAGCGCCCAATGTCTCGCTGCACGTTGCCGAGGTCGACGACCGCCTCGTCGGCTATTCACTGGTGCGCTCCGGCGTGCCGCAACCCTTGGTGCCCGAAGCCGATTCCGAACTCTGCAAGCTGTATGTGCAGGAGCCGTTCACGCGACACGGCGTGGGCTCCGCGTTGCTGCAGGCGGCACGCGCGGGCAACGAAGGGCTGTGGCTCATGGTCAACGTGCAGAACCTGCGCGCATGCCGCTTCTACGAAAAGCACGGCTTCGTGGTTCGCGGCAGCACCGAGTTCGTTCTTGGCGAAGGCAGGCACAGGAACCATGTTCTGGCGATGCCCACATGAGACTGCAGTGTTCGGCTTTGACGAAGGGCTGAACTTTCCGATCAACCGACGGTAGTGCGAACCTCTGCTTTGTTTCCCACACGGCAGATTCGGACACGGACTCTTCGGGCAGCAGCCCAGTGCGGCTCCTGAGGCTGCAGTTCAATTTCACAGGCGCCATTGACTTCATGTGTGATGGAAGCTGAGCCGACAACGACTCCCTGATTGTTCGCAACATCCATTGCGAAGCGCCCATGCGCCGGAAACCGAACGACGAAACCCGATTCCGTTGCGTCGCGACCCAGTCTCTCCACCTTCAAAAGCCGAAGGTGCTGCCCATGAATCTCCGCCCAAATGCGTTCTGCACGAGACCCAGACTTGCTCTCGATGACGATCTGCCCCGACAAATTCATGTCGGTGACCACGTATCGCATTTCTTGCCCATTGGCCCCCGCATAGATCCAGGAACTCCCCTTGCTGATCTGCGAAGGTTCGTGCATCACGTCAAAGGCGCGGGTGCTTGCGCGGACAGCGCCCATCTGGTGCATCTCGGTGTAGAAGCCGTTGAGCCCCACGAATCCCTGCGGCGACCGGATTCGTTCGCCGACTTCGTAGGCCTTCTCATCGATCAGCACTGTTGTGCCCGGCCCCGCGAGACAGCTCTTTCCGCGCCACATGAGAGGCAGGCTGCTGTTGGGCGAGTGCCCGCCAGGATCGGTCAATCCTCCGCGAGCGGCGTCGGGTGGCGAGGCTGCGGCCACACGAAGCTGAATGACTTCGTTCGCGAAAGACAAGAAGCGAACCGTTGTGCACGGCCGTTCAGGCCTGCCCTCTTGATCCACCTCTATTTCTCGGTAGACAGTCTGCCGGCCCTCGAAAGCCTGGGCTTCGATGTGAGCCGTTCTGTCATTGACGTGGTCGATCTGCGTCTGGTCATGGCGCGTCAGAATCGCCCGCACCAGTGTCTGCGCCGACCCCTTTCGATGAATCATCGCTTCCACGGCTTCGTATTCCGGATGACCTTGAAAGTAGGCGATGACGTGAAGCTCGTCGGAAGCAAAGCGCAAGTCGAACGGTTGAACAATGCCCGCCGGAAGGAACAGTCCATGTGCGCTGACGACGCTGACATCGTCAGGGCCCGCATCAGAAGATTCGAATGATGTTTTCATGCGCGGATCTTGGATCGCACAATTGGCTTCGACAAGTGCAATGATTGAAGCGAATACATGCACCATATGAAGCGATCTGACCTGAACCTGCTCTACGCGCTCGACGCATTCTCGAGAACCGGCAGCGTCAAGGCTGCCGCCGAAATGCTGAACCTCAGCGCTCCCGCCATGAGCCATATGCTCGCCCGGCTTCGTGAGGCGACCGGAGATCCATTGCTTGTGAGGGCGGGACGCAAGCTGGTTCCAACGCCGCACGCGCTCGCGATGATCGAAGAAGCAAGCGAAGTGGTTGCCAGAGCGCAGGCGGTTCTGGCGCCTGCCGTTCACGATGAGCGATGGTCGCTGGCCAATCGAGAGTTTGCTGTCGTCGCTCCGGATGAACTCACGATCGCATACGGGGTTCGCTTGCTCAGCGCAATCAGGGCGAAGATGCCCAACGCGACACTCACCTTGTTGCCGGCCACCAGCACGAATTTCGATCGGTTGAGGCTGGGGACGATCGATGTCGAAGTACGCGCGGCGGGAAAACTACCGCCCGAGATGAAGGTAGAGGTTCTTCGCAAACAGCGAACGGTCGTGGTCATGCATCACTCGCACGAACTCGCCCGACAGAAGATGACCTTGACGCGCTACATCAAGGCCAAGCATGTCTGCCAATCAACGAGCGACGAACTGGACCAGTTGGTGGAACGGGCACTGGCCGACGCCCGCGTGTCTCGACGGTCGGTGCTCCGCGTTGCCACGCCTTACGCCGCCTTGGCGGCGGCCTCGCGATCCGACCTGATCGCAACTGCCCCCGATGCCCTTGTTCAATCGGTGGCAAAGGATCTTGGTCTTGTTTCCATGGCCTTCCCGCTCAAGGTCGAGCCACTCCTCGTCGGTCAGGTCTGGCACCCCAGGGCGGACATGGACCCGCAACACAACTGGCTGCGAACGTGCATCAGAGAGGTTCTAGGTACAGACAAGGTAGGCGACCTGTCCGCGGCAAGCTCTCGGGACTCCATCTGACACTTCGCAGGTCAGATTTTTTCCTGGCTCCGCGATCATGCAAGGGCGTGCTCTATCGAACGCTCACGGATCATCCGCGCACTAGCCGTCGAGCGCGCCACCATCCGCCCCGCTGCATCGCTCAGATGCGCCTCCAGGAACGAGATGGTCTTGCCGAGTTGCACGACCCTGCCCTCCCCGTACAGAAGCCCGGGCGAAGCCGCCGCCAGGAACGACACGTTGAGATCGATCGTGGCCGAGAACGCGCCGGCGCCATTCTTCAACCACAACGCAGGCCCCATCGTGTCGTCGAGCATCGCGCCCAGGATGCCGCCCTGCACCGCGCCCGCGGGGTTCAAAAAGTCCTCGGTCGCGACGAAGCTCATGCGGACCCAGCCCTTCGCCGTATCGAACTCGATGATGTGCTGGCCGAACAACCGCGCGGTCGCGGAACTGGGAAAACGTTGCATCAACGGGTCGGGCGTCATCGCGATCCTTCGCTCTGCAAGGCAGGCAGAAAAATCGTAGCCGGCCGCTCCTGACAGCGTGGTGTCAGGAGGTGCTCCCTCGTGCGTCGATGCGCGTTGCCTACATCTCGCTCAGCACACCGAAATCGCTGTCGCCCTGCTGCACCGCATTCACCAACTGCACCCGGTTGCGTGCGGCAAAACGGCGGCGCAGCTGGCGCATGTGGTAGTCCACCGTATGCGCCGACAGGTCGAGCCGGTTCGCGATTTCCTTGTCGCTGCGGCCCTGCAACAGGTGCTGCAGGATGTATTGCTGCGTCGTCGATATCTCGATGCGCGCACCGCCGGTCTCGCTCGCCATGCGCGAGTGGCGCGACAGGTATTCATGCAGGCTCAGGCCCAGCGTGAGCGCCTGCCCGACGACCTCATCGGTGATCCAGCGACGGCCCGGCTCGCTCGACTGCAGGCTGATGACGGTGTACTGGTTCACATGCGTGGGCGAAGCCAGCCGGAACATCAGCCCGCTGCGGATGCCGCTCGCGAGCAGGTCGTCGACAAAGCGCTGCCGCCGGCCCGCCGCGTCTTCGGTCGCGGTGGTCGCCGCCGAAGGAATGGGCATGGCCTCGAGCTGCTCGACGTCCCACACCAGCGGCAGGCTGGACGCCGGCACGCCCTGCTGGCGCAGGTCCATCTCGTAGAGGCGATGCGAGAAATAGCGCTGCACCCACTCGGGGTTCGCGTAGGCGGTGAAGAAGCTCAAGGGCCACCAGCGTCCGCGCAGGAAGGTGATCGTGCCGTAGCCGAGCCAGTCGAAACCCAGCGCGTTGAGCATGCCCTGGATGAGGTAGCGGCGCTCCTCGTGGCTTTGGGCGTCCAGCAGTTCGCCGACGATGCCAGGCACGCCTTCCGCATGCCGGTCCGCCGATGGCGGCAGGTACAGCTGCTCCTCCGAGTAGAGCTGCGGAAACGGGCCGCCGGACGGTAGCTCGGGCAGTTCGGGTGAACCGCTCGAAGGCGCGGCCACGTCGGTGTCGTGATTCCGCGTCTGCGACAGCGATGACGCCGCGGCGCGTTGCAACAAGGTAGCAAGAATCATGGGATGCCTGTTTGAAATGCCGCATGCATTTGTAAATGCCGCGGGCTTGGGGGCCAAAGTACCAAAGGGTGTGGGAGTCGCCTTGTAAATTCTTAGCTTCCGGTACGCATTCGTATCACCAAGTTCGTCGAAGGCGGGCCGAGGCATCGCATGCCTCGTTGCAACTGAATACCTTTGCATGAAAGATGCGCTCTGCGCATCAATCCGCGTGAAATGAATGCTTCACAGAAGCCCGGTGCGCTGGCATGCTGACAAGGGCCTGTTCTCACTATGCAAGGGGTCGCGAAGCTCGCCACAGCCCGCCCCTCAAGGCGCGTGACGCCGTGCGTGCGTCCGCACGCACAAGGAGCGCAACGCCGAGGGGCGGGCTGTGGCGAGCTTCCCTCCGGGTTGCTTCGCCAAGGGGCCGTCTGCGGCGTTGCCCGCGCTTGCAAGGCACAAGCCTTGCTGCGCCCGGGCGCCTTGCAGCCAGCCCCTTGGCGAAGCAACGCGACCCCTTGCATAGTGAGAACAGGCCCTCTCCCTGTCAGTACAACAACAGCATCCGAGGAGTCCCGCCTTCGATGGAAATCCTGGCCGCTTCCCGCTATTGGCGCGACGCCGATCTCACAGGTCTCCAGTTCACCGCCAACCGCCTGCTGCATCGCGAGATCCGGCCGCACCGGCATGTCGGCTTCACGCTCTCTGTGTCCGACACCGAACTGCATGTGCGCGGCGGCAACCGCGTGACGGTCGTGCCGCCGGGCACGCTGCTGCGCATCGCGCCACAGGTCTGGCATTCGGTGCAGGCGCGCAGCGCGCCATGGCGCGAAGACGCGATGTATTGCAGCTCGGCCGTTGCCCGCTGCATCAGCGCGGCGAACGAAGGCACGCCCGTGGCCCGCGCGGAAGACGATGCGGGCATCTCGATCTTTCTCGATCCGTCGGCGGCTTTTGAATTTCTCGAATGCCACCGTCTGCTCCATGAATCCTCGGGCACCGGCAACGAAGAAGACATCGCGGCCGGCCGCGCCCTGCTGCGCCAGCGCCTCGCGCAATGGATTCCCCTGCAGCCTCCGCCTCCGCGCGTGGTCGACAGCGGCGACGAGCGCATGAACCGGCTCTACGAACTCATCGCCTCCGGCTTCCAGCAGCGCATGACGCTCGACAGCCTCGCCGAGGCGGCGGGCCTGCATCCGGTGCACCTGCAGCGGCGCTTCAGGGGCGCGCTCGGGTTCACGCCGCACGAGATGCTCGTGGGCCACCGCATCGAATACGCGCGCGACCTCATCGCGGGCGGCGCGCGGGTCACCTACGCGGCGCATGCGGCCGGCTTCACCGACCAGAGCCATTTGCACAAGACCTTTCTCGGCACCTACGCGGTGCTGCCCGGCGACTACCGCAGGCTCTCCGCATTCGATGCACTGCAGCCGGCCTCGGCCAGGAACGGCATCGTCGGATAGAGCGGTCGGCGGCACGGTCCACAGGCGTTGCATCGCGGGCTATCCCCTTTCCAGCTGCAGCTTCACGTGCGCCGCCACCGCAGAGATCGTGGCGTCGATGCAGCGCTGCAGCGGCGCGAAGCCGTCGTTGGGTTCGCGCGTCGCTTCGTTCATGTAGATCGGGCGGCGGATCTCGATCTGCAGGCTGTGGCGCTCCTGTGCCGGGTTGCCGATTTCCGCGATCAGCGCCACGCCCTTGTAGGGGTCGTTGCGCGCCACCGTGTAGCCGTGCGCACGCACCGTGGCTTCGACCACGTCCAGCAGCGCGGGCTCGCAGGTCGTGCCTTCGCGGTCGCCGAGCACGAAGTCCGCGAGCGGCCGCGTCGAGGCGATGCGCAGCTTTTCGTACGCGTTGCCGGGCATCGAATGCAGGTTGAGGTGCCACAGCGCGCCGAAGTCGGCCACCGCGCGCCGCACAGCCGTCGAGAGCGCCGCGTGGTACGGCTTCCAGAATCTGTCGATGCGCCACTGCACCGCGGCAGGCTGCAAGGGCTGGTCGTACAGCGGCTGGTCGGCCGCGATGCGGCTCCATACCAGGCCGTAGCCGAGGCGCGATTTTTCGCCGGGCTTGAGCGGCGAAGGCCATGGCCCGTCAAGCAGTTCGGGGTCGAGGTCGTCGATGGCCCGGTTGGGGTCGATGTAGGCCCGCGGAAACTGCGCGCTCAGCAAAGTGGCGCCATGCTGCGGCGCGGCCGACCAGAGCGCGGCGACGTGCGTGTCCTCGGCCTGACGCAACTGCGCGAACGGCACGCGAGTGACGAAGTCGGCCGGGTAGCAGGTGCCGCTGTGCGGCGAGTCGCACACCAGCGGCAGCCGGGCCACGCCCGATGGCGGATCGACGACCACGACGACCGGGTCGGTGTCCTGCATGTCGTGCGCGCTCATCACAGTTTGATGTTCGCCGCCTTGGCGATGCGCGCGTACTTGTCCATCATTTCGCGGATCTGCTGCGCGAACTGCGCCGGCGTGTTGGCCATCGGCACGCCCGATATCTCGATCGTGCGCTGCCTGAACACCGGGTCCTGCATGGCCTGGTGCGCGCTGGTCATGAGCTTCTCGATCACCGGCGCCGGCACGCCCGCGGGCGCGACCAGGCCGAACCAGCCGCCTTCGCTCATTGCCTCGAAGCCAAGCTCGCGGTAGGTCGGCACGTCGGGCAACAGCGGCGAGCGCTGCGGCGACAGCACCGCCAGCGCGCGCAGCTTGCCCGACTTGATGTGCGGCAGCGACGACGGCAGGTTGTCGGTCATTGCATCGACCGTGCCCGCCAGTGCATCAGTGGCCGCCTGCCCCGCGCCCTTGTACGGCACGTGCGTGAGCTTGATGCCCGCCAGGTCCATGAACTGCTCGACGTTGACGTGCCCGAGCGAGCCGTTGCCGGGCGAGGCAAAAGTGAGCTTGCCCGGCTCCGACTTGGCCAGCGCGATGAACTCCTGCATGTTCTTCACCGGCAGCTTGGGGCTGACCACGAACACGCTGGGCACCGACATCACGTTGGTGATCGGCTGAAAGTCCTTCACCGGGTCGTAGGGCAGCTTGGTGTAGACAGCCGGGTTCGCGCCGTGCGTGCTCACCGTGGCCATGCCGATGGTGTAGCCGTCGGGCTCGGCCCGCGCCACCGCCGAGATGCCGATGGTGCCGCCCGCCCCTGCGCGGTTGTCCACCACCACCTGCTGCCCGAGGATGACCGACATCTTCTCGGCCAGCAGCCGCGCGATGAGGTCGGTCGAGCCGCCCGGCGGGAACGGCACGATCAGCTTGACGGGCTTGTCGGGGAAGGAAGAAGCAGCGTGTGCATCGACGCTCATCATCGGCAGCCCGAAGGCGACGGCGGTGATGGCCAGCAGAAGGTCTCGGCGGTTGTTCATCGTGAGTAAGTCGAAAGAAATATCGTTGGAGACAACGCACATCGGAGTGCCCTGAAGTGCGGCGATTATGTGAAGCGACCCCTTGTGTTTGGAGTGACAATTGCGCCGCTTGCTATGACCAGTGCGCATAGCGGGCCACCTCCTTCACCCATGCGAATCCGTTCACCGTCGCTGCACGAGCTGCATGCCTTTGCCAGCACCGCGCGTCTGGGCAGCTTCTCGAAAGCGGCCGACGAGTTGTGCGTCACGCAAGGCGCCGTGAGCCGTGCGGTGGCGCGGCTCGAAGAAGAGTTGGGCGTGCGTCTGCTGGACCGCCACGGCCGGCTCAGCACGCTCACCGACGCGGGCCGCGCCTACCTCGACAACGTCGCGCCGGCACTGCAGCAGCTCGAAGCCGCTGCGGATGCCGCTGGCGCGCAGCACGGGCCGCACACGCTGCGCCTGTCGGTGCCGCCGACGCTGGCCACCAAGTGGCTCATTCCGCGGCTGCCCGACTTTCGCAAGCGCCACCCCGAGGTCGCCATTTCGTTCGCGCCCTATCGCCGCGACGATCCGCTGGACATGCCCGACATCGACGGCTGGATCCGCGTGCGCACCGGCGACACGGCATGGCATCCGGCGGGCATCCAGTCCGACTACCTCGTGGGCCGCGAGATCGTGCCGATCTGCCGGCCCGAAGACCTGCGCGGCCCGCATGCCCTGCACACGCCTGAAGACCTGTTGCAGCGGCCGCTGCTCTTTCACGCGAACTACCCCGACAACTGGCGCCTGTGGTTCGACACGCAGGGCCTGCGCGACACCAACCCGCGCCCCGCCGCCGACTTCGACCAGGTCGTGATGCTGGTGCAGGGCGTGATCTCGGGCCTCGGCCTCGCGGTGGTGCAGCGCTGCCTTATCGAAGACGAACTCGCCGCGGGCCGCATCGCGATCCCCATCGATCGCGCCGCGCTCACGCCGCGCGGCTACTACGTCTGCGCGCCGAAGGGGCGGCGCGAGACGCGGGGGATGCGGGTGTTCAGGGATTGGGTGCTGGCGCAGGCAGCTGCGCCAGACCCGTCCGTCACCACAGCAGACTAGGTGCTCGCGCCCGTGCCCCGGCCCGGGCCGTCCTTCCTCTGACCGAGCTTGCTCAGGTCGATGAGCCCTTCAGGCATCTGCCTGCTGCCGGATGCACCACCGGTCGCGCGGAAACGCACGGTCTCATCCGGGATGAAGCGGCCGAACTCGTCCATCCGGCGCCCGGAAATGATGGCTTCCAACGGAATGCTGTGCGTGCCATCGGCTGCGACCTGCGTGCTGTCGCGATCCACCGTGTAGAGGTGCAGCGGTTGCTCGCCCTCGCTCTCGATGGGTTTGGGCAGAGGCTGGATCGCCGCCCACTTGGCCTGTGCCACCGTGCCATGCAGCGCATCGGCCGGCGTGCCGGAGGGCTCGCCCAGCGTCAAACCGCCTGCACGGCTCACCTCATCGGGCGGGGGACCCAGCACGAACTGGACCTTGCCGGCATCGGGCGTGTCCGGTGCGGGGCGTTCCGCGGCGTTTTGCCGCCCGGCGCGGGACAGCGTGAGAGCTTCGAGCTCGTAATCCGTGCGCCAGTTCTCGTTGGAGATGCCATCGGGATCGTGCAACAGAACCGAACCGTCCGTACGGATCAGAAACTGTGAATCCGACGGATAGACGCCAGCGGAATTCAGATCTTCCGTGATGGTTCCGGCACTGCGCGCAGTGCGTTCGTTGAGAAGATCGGCGCCTTCGCCGATGGCAGTCCATGTCTCCGGATCGGAGTCCAGCGCCCTGCTCCCCTGCTCGTGCCGGGGCATGAGGAGCACCAGGCGGTTGCCAACGAGATAGGGCCCATCGACCTCGATCACGTTCTCGGCACCGACATGGTCAGCCAGCTTTCGCAATGCGCTCTTCTCCTCGTGCGCCGTGGCCATTTCGCGATCGATCAATGCGCCGTCCGGCAAGTCCTTGCGCAGGTTCGCGAGATCCACGAGGTCGCGAGACTCCTCTACCTCCGCCTCTGTACGGAAAATCTTGATCACCTTGTCGTCGCCGAATGGGTACACATCGGAGGCGAGACCTCTCCCCAGGAGCTCGGGGCCCATCATGCCGACCACCTCCGCGCCCTTCATCGGCCGGTGTGTGCCGTCAGCATCGACAACCATCAATCGATGCGCCGTCACGGGATCTCCATCGCCATCCCTCATCGTGACGGGTTGCGCGCGATCCCAGTCGATCCTGGGAGCTTGTGCCGCGCCCTCGACGACCCCGGAGGACGGGCGGCTCGCGCCGGCAGGAATCACCAGGCCCGATGCGGTAGTGGTCGTCTGCGGCGTGCCCAGCCACGAAGCCGAATCCGGGTCCTTGTCGACCAGCTTTTGGATATCCGCAGTCCACTTCTCCCGACCGGCCCCGCCGGGCAGGTACAACCCACGGTCGGTCTCGAAGATCAGCACGTAGCGATCAGCACCGCCCGTCACCGGCGAGCCCTGCTCCAGGCCCACGGCGATGGGGCCGCGCTGGTTCATCGACTCCTGGCCGAACAGGCTTCCAAAGTTGGGGTCGACGCCGGGATCCTTCGCGCGCAGTACCAGCGGCCCGCCACCGTGAACGCGCGCATAGAAGGCAAGGATGTCCTCGCCGCGCTGGGCACGTTCCGCCGCCGCCTGTTCGATGGTCAGCATCTTGCTGGCCTTGTTGGTGCCAGGCACCTTCTTGTTGTCGTCGTTGAGGTAGGTGGAGAACTGCCACACCTCGCCCTTGGCGAGAAGCTCCTCCCTGGACACCTTGCCCGCCGGGAAATTGCCGGAGGAATAGTACGAAGGCGCCAGCGTCTTCACGTACGTGTCATCGACCAGTGCCTCGCGGTGCAGCGCGACGATGCCCAGCGGCGAATCGGGCAATGGCGAGCCCTCGGCCGGATAGATGACGAAGGCCATGCGGCTTTCATCGTCGATGTCCTGCAGCCACTTGCGAGTCAGCCCCTCGATGCCTCCGCGCTGGAAATCGGGGCTGACCGCCAATTGCTCCGTCAATGTCGGCAGCACCTCGGCCGCGGTCCGATCGTCGAATGCCCGCAACTGGACGACCTGCTCCTCGATGCCCAGGACGTACGGCTGGATCAGGTCTTCGCCCACGCGTGCGCCCATGGCGCGCACGTCTGCGCCGAACGGAGACGCGACGCGCTCGGCCCGCCCGCCCGGTGCCAGCCAGAAGTTCTTCTGGCCTTCGACGTCTGCGTCGGTGTGCGGCCGTCCTGTGTTGGTATCGATCAGCGGCAGGTCGGGCAAGCCGGTCACGAACTTGCCGTCACCGAGCTGGATCTTCTCGCCCAGCGTGATGGTCCCCTCCATGGCGTGCACGCGCGAATTGCGTGCCCTGCTCAGATCGAGCGCCAATGAATCCGGCCTCACCGCCTGGGGATCGCGCTGCTTGCCCGCATCGCAGAGATAGAGCGTCACATCCTGGTTGTCGTCATAACCCTTGGCGCGCAAGTCGGCCAACAGCCGCTCGACACTCGGCGGATTCGCGCGCTCGGCCATGACGAGGATGGTGTCCGGCGGCACGGCAACCTCGATGTCGCGTGCCGATACCGTGCGCCCATCGACCGTGGTGGCGTTGCCGTCGAGATAGTTCAGGTCGGCGCGGCGATGGACCAGCGGCGGCGTCTGGCCGCCCTCGGGAGCCAGCCAGCGCGACGGGTCCGGGCTCGAGTCGATTCCGTCATTGATTTTCGTGCGATAGAACTCCGTGCCCGCGCCGTCCTCCGCGAAGCGGGATGCCGGTGTCTCGAAGATCGCGACGAAACGCTCCGGACGCCCGTTCGGGAAATCGGCGTCCCTGATCGGGGACCCACGCGTGCGAACCACGGCGATCGGACCTGTGCCTGACATCTTTTCCTGGCTGCCCAGGCTCGGGCCGTTGGGCTTCTCCGGCCCCACCATGACATTCTTTGCCGACAAGGCCTCTGGCGCGCCCGCATGCACATGTGCGTAGAAGGCGTCGATCTGCTCGCCTTTTGCCGCCTGCGCCTGCATGACGTCCGACATGATCTGCTTCTTGGCGGCCATGTTGACCGAGCCCGACGAGAAGCCGGCATCCGCCTTGCCGGTCCGCGATCCCAGCAGGTAGGTGGAGAACAGCCAGACGTCGCCGCGCGCGCGAAGCTCATCGCCGCTCGCCGTGCCCGCGGGCTTGCGGCCGCCGTATATCTCCGCGGGTTCCGTCTTGATGTAGCTGTCGCCGAGCAGCGGCCCCTTGTGGACGCTGATGATGCCCAGCGGCTCGCGTGGCCGCGCCGAGCCGGGCGCCGGATAGACGACGTAGGCGTAGCGGCTCGGTCCCTGCGCGACCGGATGTTCCGGCGTTGCCGGAACATCCTGCATCTCCTGCACCCACTTCTTTGACATGCCTTCGGGCCCGAGGTTGGTGTAGTCGGGGCTCACCGCCAGCGCCGGCCGAAGGTACTGCATCACATCGCGGGCGTGTTCCATGTCGAACTTCACCAGCTCGACCACTTGGTCCTCGATACCCAGGTGCAGCGGGTCGATCGACTTGTCTCCCACCGTTGCCCCCTGGTCGAGCACCTTCTGCGAGAACGGCGCCTGGGCCTCCTGAGTGCGCCCGCCTGGCTCGAGCCAGAAGCGCTGCTGCGCATTGAAATCAGCATCGGCAGTCACCGGGTGCGGCGTTTTCTGCGAGACGTCGGTCAGCGGCAGGTTCGGCCGCTGCACCGCTGGCGCGCCTTCCACCGTGTTCCTCGCGCCGAGCACGATGTCGCCGTCCACCGCATGCACGCGCGCACCGATCTTGTTGCTCAGCTCACGCGCCAGCGATTCCGGCACCGGTGCATTCGCCCGCGCCGGCGTTCCGCCTTCGCAGAGGTAGAGCACCACGTCCTTGCCTTCGGGATAGCCCTTGGCGCGCAGGTCCGCAGCGATGCGCTCGGCACTCGGCGGATTGCCGCGCTCGGCCATTACCAGGATGCTGTCGGGCGGCACGGCCAGCTCGATGTCGCGTACCGACACCGGTTGCCCCTTGACCATGGCTTCGCCTTCGAGGTAATTCAGGTCCGCCGGGCGCATCGGCGCCAGCAGGCTGCGCGACTCCGGCACCTTGTCGAAGGCCTCCTCGATCTTGCTGCGCCACTTCAGCGTGCCCTTGCCCTCGGCCCCATAGAGGCTCGCATCGGTCTCGTAGATGTAGATGTGGCGCGCCGGTTCGCCGTCCGGGAAGTCGGCGCTCTTGAACGGCGAGCTGTCCTCGTAGCCGACGGCAATCGGCCCGCGGCCGACCGTCTGCGACTCCTGGCTGAAGGAGCTCGCCACGTTGAACTTGTGGCCCTTGAGCAAGGTCGTGACGCCGTTCGAATCGGTGACGAACGGCGCGCCGCCGCTCACGCGCGAATAGAACGCCTCCACCGGCGCGCCCTTGGCTTCCTCTTGCCGCATCACGTCCTTCATGAACTGCATGCGCGCGGCCTTGTTGATCACGCCGCCCGGGTAGCGGTCCTTGTTGGCGCCCAGGTAGGTCGAGAACTGCCAGACCTCGCCGCGGGCCTGCAGCGCCTCCTTGCTCGTCTGTCCGGCCGGCTTGCTGCCGCGGTAGAGCTCCGGCGGCAGTGTGTTGCGGTAGCTGTCGCCGATCAGCGCTTCCTTGTGGACCGAGATCAGGCCGATGGGTGCATCGGAGGCTGGCGTCGAACCCGGCGCCGGATAGATCACGCGCGCATACCGCGTGCCGTTGGCGATCTCGCCAAGCCACTTGTTGGTCATTCCCTCTGCGCCGAGCGCGTTGTACTCGGGGCTCACGCCCAACTGCTTGGCCAGCAGCGGGAAGACCTCCTGCGCGTTCTCCGCGGTCATCGGACGCATGTCGACCACGCGGTCCTCGATGCCCAGGTGCAGCGGGTCGATGGCCTTGTTGCCCACCCTCGCGCCCTGGTCGAGCACCTTCTGCGAGAACGGCGCCTGGGCCTCCTGCGTGCGGCCACCCGGCTCGAGCCAGAAGCGCTGCTGCGCGTCGAAGTCCGCATCGGCGGTCACCGGATGCGGCGTCTTCTGCGAAACGTCGGTCAGCGGCAGGTTCGGCCGCTGCACCACCGGGGCGCCGTCGACCGTGGTCTTGGCACCGAGCACGATGTCGCCATCCACCGCATGCACCCGCGCGCCGATCTTGTTGCTCAGCTCACGCGCCAGCGATTCGGGTACCGGCACATTGGCCCGCGCCGGCGTTCCACCTTCGCAGAGGTAGAGCACCACGTCCTTGCCCTCGGGATGGCCGGCCGCGCGCAGATCGGCGGCAATGCGCTCGGCACTGGGCGGATTGCCACGCTCGGCCATCACCAGGATGCTGTCGGGCGGCACCGCCAACTCGATGTCGCGCACCGACACGGGGCGTCCGTTCACCGTCGCCTCGCCTTCGAGGTAGTTCAGGTCCGCTGGGCGCGGGGCGGCCGGGCGTGCCGCGATCGGCGTCGCCTCGTCGGGCTGTCCGGCCAGCAAGGGCCGCGAGCCGGGCTTGGCGCCGGGCTTGAGCCCCGCCAGCAGGTTCACGATGTCCTCGGCCACCGGCTGGCGCAGGAACTTCCCGTCGCCCACGGCAGGCTTCTTGCCGTTCATGTGCTTTTCGCGCAGGGCCGTGATAGCCGCACCGTCCTCGGTGCTGAGGTGCGTCTGAAGCTTGTCGAGGAAGGTATTGAGCTGTTCGGTGCCGCCCTTGGGAACCACCGGTGTCGCGCCGTTCAGGGAGCGATCGAGCAGCTTGGGGAACCACTTGGGAATCTCTACGGTGCGCGTGTCGTCCGGCGACACCCGGAAGTCCTGCGTCTGGCCCTTCTTGACCGACTTGGCGGACGAAGGCGCGTTCAGGCCGAGCTGCGCGCGGAACTCCACGCTGGTGCCGAGCACGCCCACGTCGAACAACGTCGGCAGCGCGGCCACCGCGGTGAGGCGCTTGGAAAGGTCGGCGTTGGGCCGCCCCCTGCCGCCCGTCATGGCATCGAGCAGGTTGCCCGTGCCCACCAGATGGTGCGGCGACGGCGCCGAGCGCTGCAGGCTGGGAGGCAAGGCGCCGTAGACGACCTTCTTGACGCCGTAGACGCCGCGCTGCACGGTGCGTTCGAGCCGGTTGTCGGCAAAGATGACCCAGACGTTGCTGGTCGACTCGTTGGGCACGCGGCGCTGCTTGCCCGTGAGGTCGGTGAAGGCCTCGGTGAGCGGCTTGCCCGGCACCGAGGTGCGGTGATGGTTGCCGCCGCGGTTGGGCACGAAGAACAACGCCTTCTTGGAATCGTCACTCACGTAGCCCTGCTTGATCAGCGCCTTGAAGCCGGCCGTGTCGGGCTCGGCGAGGAAGTTGCGCACGGCAACCGCCGCCGGGTCGCGCACGAAGCCGGGCAACCGGTCGGGCACCACGACCTGCACGCGGTACTTCGCATCGCCGAAGGTCTTCTTGAACTGCTCGAAGAAACGCGTGGGCACCACGTCGCCCGCACCGACCGCGTCGTTCAGCAGCATCTGCGAGCGCCGCTCGACCGAGGGCGTGACCGGCAAGGGGTTGCCCACCAGCTTCTTGACGATCGGCAGCAGCGGCGCGATGCGGAAGTCCTCGATCACGCGGTCGAACATCAGGCTGCTGGGCACCTTCACATGGCCGTCGGGCGAGCTGGAGGCCTTGCCGCCGAAGAAATCCTTCTCGCCCTCGGCCAGCTCGACCTTGTCACCCTTGAGCTTGACGCTGATCTCCATCTCCACCACGCGGCCCGAGCCATCGGCGGCCGGCCCGATGTCCTTGGCCGAGCGAATGTTGACGCCGTAGCCGGGCGTTCCTTTCTCGGTGAAGAGCTCGGTCTTGGCGGTTTTGATCAGGTCCTTTGCGAACACGGTGAAGATGGTGTCGCGCGACATCGGGCTCAGGCCCCACTGCAGCATGCTGGTGCGCCGGTACTCGTCGGGCCGCACGGCCACCGACAGCTCCCGGCCCATCGCGTCGCGGATCGGCACCGTGGAGCGGAAGCGGATGCTGTCCATCGCCCCGGTGGCGATGGCGCGCAGGTTGGAACGGGTGCCGATCCCGGTGCTCACCGACTGCAGGGTGGGCGACGCCAGCGGCGCGTACTCGCCCACGTTCAGGCGGCCGCGCACGGTGACGCCCAGGCGCATGTCGACACGCGCCGAACGCGCGGCTGCACGATCGGCCGCCACCGCGATAGGGTCGGGCCGGGTGCCGGAGCCGTACAGCGCCACCATCTCGGAGCCGCTCAGGTACGACATGCGCTGGTCGTAGCCGTCGTAGGCCGGCCGCGCGAGCGGGTCGCCAGGCAGGCGCTCCTTCACCGGCTTGGTGGCCGTCACCACGATCTCGGGCTGCTGCCCCTCGGTGCCCGGCTGGCGCGCGATCTCGATGTTGTCGAAGCCCGCGGCGCGCATCCGCACGTGGATGGCGGCGTCCTGCGCTTCCTCACGATCCTTTGTCTCCTGCGCCTCGTCGCCCTTGCGCCGCACGCCGCCGTCGTTGTCGCTTTCGCTCGAACTCTTGCCGGTGCCGGAGGTCTTGCCCCGGGTGTTGCCGGCGCCGCTCGCGGCCACACCCTCGGAGGCCGAGGCCACGGCCTTCTGGGTGTCGATCGCCACGCGGAACTCGACGTCCCCGCCCGGCGCCATCGCATCCGACGCGCGGGTCTGCACGTCCAGGCCCGTCGTCAGGTCATCCAGCTTGACGCCGCCCACCTTCAGCGTGGTGGCATCGCTTCCTGCAAGCCCTGGCAAATCGTTCACGGGCGCATCGATCTTCACCGGTGCCATGGCGATCGGCTCCACGTCCGGCGTGCCGCGCGGCACCGTGGGCGGCTGATGGTTGGCGGCATCGTTGGCTGCCTGCGCTTTAGCGCGGGCAGCCATCATCGGGTGCAGCGCGATGTTGTTGAGCGTGCCCGGCAAGGCCTGCAGCGAAGCGGCGATGAACTCGCCCTTGTTCATGCCCCGGCCCTCGTTCAGGTACGAGATGAGTTCGCCGGTGCCGATCGACCCCGCGCCATCGGTCACGAACTGGCCGGAGAAACCGGCGTACGACATCTTCTGCGTGCCTCCGGCTGCATTGGAGGCGGTGTTCGCGGCCGCGCTGGTTGTCGCGTTGCTGGCTGCGCTTGTCGTTGCATCGCTGGCTGCGTTCGTCGTCGCGTTGCTGGCTGCGTTCGTCGTCGCGTTGCTGGCCGCGTTCGTCGTCGCGCTGCTGGCCGCGTTCGTCGTCGCGCTGCTGGCCGCGTTCGTCGTCGCGCTGCTGGCTGCGTTCGTGGTCGCACTGCTGGCTGCGTTCGTGGTCGCACTGCTGGCCGCGTTCGTGGTCGCACTGCTGGCCGCGTTCGTGGTCCCGCTGCTGGCCGCGGCCGGTGCCACCTTCCACAGGGGGATCGCGCCCGAGACACCACCCGTGAGCGGTGCGCTCACCAGCCCTGCCGCCGAGCTGACGAAGGTCGCGCCGATGCGCTTGTTGCCCTCCTCCGTGCCCCACTTTCCATCGAGCCCGACGCGCCCGCTTTCCACTGCAACGCGGCCCACGCCATCGACCGCCTGCGAAGTGATGCCGGCACGCGCACCGACGGCCGCGCGACCGCCGATGTTCAGCACACCCTCGCTCTTGACGAAGGCCTGCTTGGCCAACAGCTTGGTGCTCACCGCGGCGCTGGTCTTGATGCCCGCACCCACGCCGGTGGCAGTGACGATGTTGCTGGCCGCGTCGATGGCCTCGTCCTTCAGCGTGAACTTGACGTCTTCCCAGCTTGCATTGCCCGTCACCGCCTTGGCCTCGAGCGTCCAGAGCGAGGTGTGGCCGTCGGCGTAGATGTCGCGCCCCTGCGCGGCGGCGACGACATCGCCCGTGGTGTCCCAGACTTCGCTCACCAGCATCGCCGCGCCGAAGCCCACCGCCACGTTGCCACCCGAGGCGATGGTGGCGGCAATGCCCGCGGCGGCAGTGACCGTCATGCGCACCGCCTCGTCGACCACGCTCCAGGTGCCGTCGGCGTCCTGCACCTTCTCTGCAAGCTCGGCCGACTTCACGTCGTAGGTGTCCATCAGGCCGTCTTCCTTGCTCGCGTACTCCGAGACGGAAATCTTCCCTGCGGCAAGGTCCTTGCGCAGCTGGTTCGACTTATCGAGCTGGTCCTTCGTGTAGTCCTTGGCATCGTCGGCGGAGTCGCCGAACATCGCGCCCCACGCATCGCGCACGAAGGTGTGCTTCTCGATGCCCTTGTTGATGCCGTCCAGGTCCTTCTGGATCTGCGCGCTGTCCTGGTCGCCCGTGCCGAGCAGCTTGCCCTTGACGTCGTAGCGCATGGTCTGCGCCGACTGCAGCTGCCGCCCCTGCTCGCTGGGAGAGAGCAGTGCATTGATCTGGTCGCTTCGGTATTCGGCCGCGCGCACGCTGCGCTGGTCCTGGTCGGTGCCCAGTGCATCGAGCTTGGCCTTGAGGTCGGGGTTGCGCTTGCCCCAATCCTCGATGTAGGCGTCGACCACCTTGGCCTTGTCCTGCAGCGGCTGCTCGGTCAGGTCCTTGATCTTCACCTTCAGCTTGGCGTCGGACTCGCTGTTGTCGCTCGCGTACTCCTCGTTGGCCTCCTTCATCTTCTCGGGGTCGGCCCGGTCGGCCGCCGACATGCCCTGCAGGTGCTGCGTGTACTTCTTGTCCGCGCCGATCTGCAGCTCCTTGACCTGGCCGTCGATCACGTTCTTCTGCAGCGCATCGAGCGTGGTCTGGTCCTCGTCCTTGCCTGGGCCCTTGAAGTTCTCGGAGAACAGCGTCGGGTTGGCCTTGACCCAGGCGTCCTTCTTCTGCTGCAGGCGGTCGAGGTCGCCCTGCGACAGGTGCGTGCCGGCCTTGGTGCTCGCGCTCAGCGCGTCGTCGTAGCGCAGGTCGCTGGCCACCGCGTCGTCGCTGGTCTTGTTGCGGGCCAGCCAGGCATTGCGTGCGGGGAGCTCCTCCGGCGTGAGGTACTCGTCGCCGTACTTGTCCGCGTCCTTCTGCTGGGAAACGAAGGCCTCCCAGGCCATGTCGTTCTCCTGCTTCAAGTCGGAGAAGATGCGCGTCGAGGGCACCTGGCCCTCGGCCTTCATCTTGTCGGCCGTCTTCTTGTCGACGGTCTGCCACATCCAGACGTCGTTCTTCCATTTCTGGAACTCGGTCTGCAGGTTGGTGTCGGCGTTGGCCTTGGCGGTGTCGTTGATCTGCTTGTCCAGGCCGGTCTTGGCCAGCGTCACGTCCTTGTTGGCCAGGTCCACCAGCCGGTCGACGTTGTCCAGCGCCGCGAGCTTGATGTCCAGCACGGTGGCCGCATCGGCTTTTTCCTGGCTGCCGGGGCGCGCGTACGAATGGTTCTGGTAGGCGATGGCGGCCTGCTTGTCGAGCACCACCTGCTGGTTCTTGGTGAGCGCGGCCGTGTATTGCGCACCGGCGATCGTCACCTCGCCCTTGGCGGCGTTCTGCTTCTCGACCAGCGCCTTGCGATCCGCGCGCAGGTCGGTCGTCGGCTCGCCCATGCGGTTGTAGAGGCGCATGTTCTTGTCGATGTCGGCGATCTGCGTGTCGTAGCTGGCGGCAAATTCGGCCTTGTTTTCCGCCTGCTTCTGCAGGTAAGCCAGCCCGCCGGTCTTTTCCACGGCCACCGGCTGCTTGGTCTTGGGGTCCATGTCGTGGACCGTGTACGTGGACTTCTCGTTGACGACCTGCCGGTTGATGTCGTCGTGCTGCCAGTCGTGCGACTCGATCACCACGCGGTCGGTGATGGGGTCGTACATCGTGCGCGACTCGACGTCGCCGTTGTCGGAGGTGGGCTTGGTCACCTCCACCGTGCCCTCGGGCAGCGCCGCCAGCACCTGCTCTTCGGTCAGGCCCATGCTCTTGGCCACTTCGGCCAGGGGCTTGTTGTCCTCGAAGATCGCCTTGCGCGCGGTCTCGCCCGGGCCGCTCCTCACGTCCGGCTTGCCTTCGAGCACGGTGCGGTGGCCGCTTGCCGTGGTGGCCACGGCCTGCACGGTGCCGTCGCTGGCCACGGTCCGCTCCAGTGTGCTGCCGTCCTTGTTGTAGGTCTTCACGGTGGTGGTCACGTCCGACACCACCAGTTCCTGCCCCGGCTTGAGCGGCTTGCCGTAGTCGACCGTGGGGTTCAGCGTGAACAGCTGCTCGGGTGTGCGGCCCACGGCCTTGGCGAAGTCCAGATAGCCCTCGCGCTCGCCCACGGGGCGCGTGATCTTCGCGCCGGTCAGCGAGGTCGTGGTGTCGACGCGCAGGCCGTTCTTGTCCACCACGCTCTCGGTGCGGGTGCCGGCCTGGGGGTCGATGGTGGTCGTGGTGGTCGTGCCGGCCTTCTCGTCCTTGGTCACGTGGCTGTAGCGTCCCTTGCCGTCCTCGGTCGCCTCGATGGTTTTCTTGCCGCCGGGCGCGGTGGGGTCGGCGATGCTGCCCTTCACCGTGACTGTCTTTTCCTTGACATCGTGCGTGTAGGAGAGCGAAGAGCCGCCCTTGGTCACGGTCGTGACCTGCTTGTCGCCGTCGGGCTTGCCCGACACGATCCCGATGCCCGAGGCGCTGGCCTCCGAGATCACCTTGTCCTGCCCGATGTTCCGGTCCTTGGCGATCTGCTCGACGCTCTTGCCGTCCGCAATGGCCGAGAGCGTCTTGGTCACCTCCGGCGTCACCGCCGTGGGCTTGGGCAGGAACGTGCTGCTGAGCAGCGGGGGCTGCCCCGTGCCGAAGGACGATGCGGTCAACGTCGAGGGAAAGGTCGTCGGTGCCAGCAGCGTGTTGTTGCTCTGCCCCGCGGGCGTCAGGGGGGCGAGCAGCAGGCCGTTGCTGCTCGTTGGAAATTGCGGGCGCGACTGCACCTGCAGCAGCTGCAACAGCGGCGAGTGCAGCGGATCGGTGGAGATCGGCGTCGTCGCCTGCACCGTGGGAAACGGCTGCGTCACGGTCTGGCTCGGCGGCGGACTGCCGTAGAACTCGGTCTGCGCGTCGGCGCCGACAGCGTCGGTGAATTTCGTGTTCGCGGCATTGGCCTCGTTCCGCAGCTTCGTGGCCGTGCCCTGCGCATTCGAGAGGTCGGTGCGCTCCTTGTCGGTGATGACGGCCTGCGGCTTGCTCGCGGGCGGCGTCAGCTCGACGACCTTCGCCTCGGCGTCCCGCGCCTTGCTCTCCTTCTCCTGCGAGTCGAGATAGAGCTTGGAGAGGTCGTCGGTCGTCTTCGCGTCGTTGCGGCTGGTCTGCGCGTCCTGCACCTTCTGGTCGGTTTCCGGGGACGCCTTGGCCTCGGGGCTCTTCTGCTGCTCCTTCTTCTGGTCGACCTGGGCGTTGATCAGGTTGACGTCCTTGTCCTTCAGGTTGGCATCGGCGCTCGCGCTCTTCGCGCGCGCGTCCTCGAGCTTGGCGTCCTGCTGGGCCTTCTTGGCCTTGTTGATGTCGGCAAGGTCCTTGGTCTTCTGGGCCTGCGTCTCCGCGGCCGTGGCCTGGTCCTTGACCTTCTGGGCCTGCTTCTGCGCATCGATGGCGCGCTGGCGCGCTGCGTCGGCCTCGCGTTGCGCCTGGCGCAGTTTTTCCAGCAATGCATCGAGCTGGCGCTGCAGTTCCCGTGCGCGCGCGGCGGCATCCGACTCGGGCGAGCTCGCAGGCTGCTGCGGCTGGTTCACGGGGTTGGGAAGGTTCACCGGCACGCGTACGGTGCCGCCTCCATCTGCAATCATGACCATGGGGTGTTCCTTTCGATCACAGGTTCTTCAAGATTCATCATTCATTGCCCTGCGCCCAGCGCAGCAGCTTGGCCACGGGCGCATACAGCGCGCGCGGGATCGGCTGGTCCTGCGGCACCTCTTCGTAGATGCGCTCGGCCAGGGAGGGCTCGAATTCGGTCGGGATCAGCCCTTCGCTCGCGAAGCGCCGGATCTGCGCGGCGACCTCGCCCTCGCCGCGCGCAATGACGCGCGGCAGGTCGGTTTCGCCCAGGTACTGCAGGGCGATGGCGATGCGCGGCGAATGGATCACCGCCGACGACGCGCGCACCCGGTCGCTCAGGCTCGCGTACACCGCCTCGAAGTAGGCCGAGCGGCGCCGCGAGCGGTTGATGGGGTCGCCCTCCATCTCCTTGTATTCCTGGCGGATCTCCTCGATGGACATCCGCTGCTGCTTCATGAACTCGTGGTGCTCGTGCACGTAGTCGACCGCGGCCATCACCGCGTAGATCACCACCGCCCAGCCGAAGGCGACCAGCACCATGTGGGCGGCGGCCGTCATGATTCCCTCGGGCCGCGCATAGCCCAGCTTGAGCGCGGTGTCGACGAAGCCGCGCACCACCACGAACATCAGCAAGGCCAGCAACGCGGTCTTGGTGCACATCTTCAAGAGGTTGATGAGGCTGCGCGTGGAGAAGATGCGGGTCAGGCCCTCGGCCGGGTTCAGCCGGTTCACGTCGGGCTTCAGCCGCTCCCAGGCCGCCACGCCGCCGACCTGGAACAGCGAGCCGACGATGCCCGCCGCGGCGGTGATCGCCATGATCGGCAGCGTCCCCCACACCAGCGTCTCGCCGGTGTGCAGCAGCAGCTCGGCGAAGCGGTCCTCGGGCGCAGTCAGCAAGGTGGTGCTGGTTGCGTGCAGCCACAGTTCGCGCAGCAGGCTGTAGATGAGGTGGCCGCCCAGCCACAGCGACAGCACGACCACCACGAACACCACCGTGGAAGCCAGGTCGGTGCTGAACACCACCTCGCCGCGCTTGCGTGCATCGCGCAAGCGCTTGGCGGTGGGGGCCTGGTCTTTTTCTGCCATGGCGGGCCCGCTAGAGCGTGGACCTCAGGAAATCGAGCACGCCGTTCTCGGGCCGCAGGAATTCCTGCAGCGACTCGTACACGAAGAACAGGAACAGCAGCATCATCAAATGCGCGAGCAGGCTCTTGAGCGGCTGCGCGAAGACGAACACGTTGAGTTGCGGCGCCACCCGGCCCACCAGGCCCACGCCCAGCTCCACCAGCAGCAGCACCACGATGACCGGCGAGGCCAGCTTCACGATCCACAGGAACAGCGTGTCGCCCTGGCGCACCGCGAACTGCTCCAGCACCAGGCCCAGGTTGGGAAAGAAGGAGCCGACAGGCCAGATGCGGTAGGAGTCGACGATCACGCCCAGCATCGCGAGCAGCCCGCCCGCCGACACGAACAGCGTGATGACCATCCAGCCCAGGAACTCGCTGGTCGCGCCGTTCTCGTGACCGGCCACCGGGTCGAAGAACGAGGCGTTGCTGGACCCCGTCTGAAAGTCGATCAGGTCGCCCACGCTCTGGATGGCCCAGATGAAGATGCCGAAGCCCAGGCCCAGCATCACGCCGATCAGCGCCTCCTTGCCCGCGATGAGCACCCAGGTGGTCATCGAGGCGGCCGGCACCTCGCCTGCGACCGGTGACATGAAGATCGCGAGCATCAGCAGGATGCCGTTGCGCACCGTGCCGGTGATCATGCCGCCCGAGAGAAAAGGCACGACCGCGAAGATCGCGAACAGCCGCGGCAGCGTGAGCACCACGCTCGCGAAGAACTGCTCCATGTTGCCGAGTTCGAAGCTTTCCATGGCTGCTGCGTTCCTAGGCGGGCCGTCGCATGGCCCAGGCCTGTGCGGTGCTCTCTTCGTTGGTGTCTTCCAGACGCTGCTCCTGCAGGTGCAGGTGCTCCGAACGGGCGCGCTGCTGCATCTGCTGGGCTTTTTCCAGCTCGCCATGCGCTGCGCGCAATTGCCGGCGGCTTTCTTCCAGAACCTGCTCGCGTTCGGAGTGCGCCCGCGCGGCCTGTGCGGTGACCTGGCCGGCCTCGGCAATCTGCGCATCGAGCGCGCCGCTCCATGCGCCTGCGCTGCGGAACTCCGCCACGCTGACCTGGCCGCCCGACATTGCGCCGCGTGTCGCTTCCCAGTGCAGCAGCTTGTTCTGCACCTGCTGCTGCTGCGCGGCCTCGGCCTGACGCAACTGCGCCTGGCTTTCTTCGGCGGCGGCACGATCACGCGCGACCACGCCCATCGCGGCGGTTTTCTGGCGCTCGCGCACGTCGGCAAGGAGCTTCCAGTCGACGCTCATTTCGCGCGCTCCGTGCGGGGTGCCTGGCGCAGCAGCGCGGCAATGGACTGCTCGAACGGCTGGCTGGTCTTCGGCGGCTGCGAAAGAAAGTCCAGCATCGCGGGCCGCGCCTGGATCGCCTCGTCGGCCAGCGCATCACTGCCGGGCCGGTACTCGCCGATCTGCACCAGCAGTTCCATCTCCTGGTACTTGGCCAGCAGGCTGCGGAAATGCGCCGCCGCCGCGCCGTGCTCGCGCGTGGTCACCAGCGGCATCACGCGGCTGATGCTCGCCAGCACGTCGATGGCCGGATAGCGGTTGGCCGCCGCGATCTTGCGCGACAGCACGATGTGACCGTCGAGGATCGAGCGCACCTCTTCGGCGATGGGGTCGTTCTCTTCGTCGCCCTCGGTCAGCACCGAATACACGGCAGTGATCGAGCCGGTCTTGCCCTGCCCCGCGCGCTCCAGCAGTTGCGGCAGCATCGAGAAGATCGAGGGTGGATAGCTGCGCCGCGTCGGCGGCTCGCCGCTTGCGAGGCCGATCTCGCGCTGCGCGCGTGCAAAGCGCGTGAGCGAATCGACCAACAGCAGCACCTTCTTGCCCTGGTCGCGAAAGTGTTCGGCGATGGTGGTCGCCACATAGGCCGACTTGATGCGCTCCATCGGCGGCCGGTCGGAGGTGGAGACCACCATCACAGTCTTGGCCAGGCCTTCGGGGCCGAGGTTGTGCTCGATGAATTCCTTCACCTCGCGCCCACGTTCGCCGATGAGCGCGATCACGTTCACCTCGGCGGTCGAGCCGCGCGCGAGCATGCCGAGCAAGGTGCTCTTGCCCACGCCGGGCGGCGCGAACACGCCGATGCGCTGGCCTTCGCCGACGGTGAGCAACGCATCCACCGCGCGGATGCCGGTGGCCATCGGCGCATCGATCATGCGGCGCGCGAGCGGGCTCACCGGCTCGCGGTGCACCGGCAGCCGCGTGTGGGTGGCAAGCGGGCCGAGGTCATCGATGGGCTGGCCCAGCGCATCGAGCACGCGGCCCAGCAAGCCCGCACCCACGGGACAGACATGGCCGCGCCCGGTCGGTACCACCTCGGTCAGCGCCGAGATGCCGGTGATCGGGCCGAGCGGCGTGAGGATGGCGGTGTTGTTGCGAAAGCCCACCACCTCGGCCAGGAGCGGCGGCTCGCCCGGCGTGACCAGCTCGCAGAGCTCACCCACGTGGGCCTGGATGCCGGTGGCGTCGATCAGCATGCCGACGGCCTTGCTCACCCGACCGCGCATGGCCACGGGCATCACGCGACCGAAGACCTGCTCCAGGTCGGCGACGATGCCGAGCGCTGCGTCGGAGGTGATCTGTTGCTGCGGCGCGCTCATCGTTTGGCCTCCGCACCATCGCCGCGCTCGACCGCGCGCCGGAAGGCTTCGAGCTGCGCATCGACGCCCAGCTCCAGCGTGCCCGATGCCGTCTGCACCACGCACGCGCCGATGGCGAGTGCCGGGTCGGCCACGACGCTCACCGTCATGTGCCATTGGGCTTCGTCCCGCAGCCGGGCCAGCACCTCGCGCATCGAGGCCTCCTGCGCAGGCGCCACGCGCACGCTGATGAAGGGTTCGCTGCGGATCAGCGTGTCCACGCGCATCAGCGCGGCTTCGAACAGGGCCTCAGGCCGCGCGTCGGCGATGAACTTGCCCACGGCCTTGACCACGATCTGCGCCATCGCGCTGCGCAGCGAATGCAGCTGCCGCTCGGCTGCCATGCTCTCGGACACCAGCTGGCGCGCGTATTCGGCTCTCGCGCGCTTGAGCCCTTCTTCGTAGCCCTGCTGGCGGCTCGCCTCGGCGTCGTGCAGCGCCTGCTGGGTGATGCGGCGCGCTTCCTGGCGTGCGGTGTCCACCACGGCCGATGCATCGAGCAGCGCCGCGTATTCGTTTTCCTTCAACACCTTGCGCTCGCTCAGGAGCTGCAGGTTGTCGGTGGTGATCAGAAAAGCCAGTCCCATTGCGGCAGTCTTTCGGGAACGATGCACGAGAGCATCAGTTCGTTGAGTTGCAAGGCCTGGCGCGGCTCGAAGACCGGCACGCTCAAGGCGGAGATGCGGCGCGGCAGCTTGTGCTTCAGGCGCTGGAGCACAAGCTCCCCTTCGGATGCGGCCGCGCCCAGCAGCAGGCGGTAGCCGCGGTCGAGCACCACGCGGCCGGTGGCGATGGGCCGCTGCTGCACCACGGCGCTGTCCATGCGAAGTTCGGTGAGCTGGGGCACGCGGTCGAGCACGAAGTCAACCGCGTCACTGTCGAAGCGGCGTGCCTGGCGACGGATCTGCAGGCCCGCGCCGCCGCGCACCTTGAAGAGCGGCAGGTGCGCGCAGAAGCCGAGGTAAGCGGCCAAGCGGCGCAGCGACGCCGCATCGAGCAGCGCGAGGCGCTTCAGGCGCGAATCGAAGTTGTAGTCGGCCGCGGCCTGGGGCTGCACCGAACCCTTCGCCTGCTCCCGCCGCAGCAGCACAGCCAGCACCGCGCGGCCGGCCGGTCCCATGCGCGCCACCGAGCGATGCCGCACCGGCCAGTTCGCCGGCAGCCAGCTCGGATGCAGGTCGGCCTCAGGGTGCAGGTTGAAGCGCATCACCAGGCGCACCAGGTCCATCGGGCCGGGCATGGCCGCGGGGGGGATGGGTGCGGTGGCCGGCGCTTGCATGGGTGCGTTCTGATTGCGTTCGGGTCGGTCAACGCTTCAGGACCTGGCGACGCATCCAGGTGCGCCAGTCCTGGCCTTGTCGGCGCAACAGGGTCGGCAGCGCCATGAGGCAGATGGCAGCCAGCAGCAGCAGGCCCAGCAGCACCATGGCGGTCTGCGTGGAGAAGAGGCCAAGCACCATCGGCTCGCCGACGGGCGCACCCGTGGAGGTGGTGCGCGCGATGCGGCGCGCCTCGAACAGTGACAGCGATACCTGGTCGTGCGTGAGCCCTTCGATGCTGTGCGCCACCATGTCCTTCACCGCCGGCGCCAGGAGGCGCAGGTCGACATCAGGCCGGTGCTTGATGAACACCGCCGCGGACGAGGGCCGGATCTTCTCGCTCAGCGGATCGTTGGCCGGAATGACCACGTGCACCCGCGCGTCCACCACGCCGTCGATGCTGCGCAGCGTCTGCGAGAGCTCCTGCGACATCGCGTAGATGTAGCGCATGCGCTCCTCGGAAGGCGTGGACACCAGGCCCTGCTTCTGGAACACCTCGCCCATGCTCACGTAGCGCTCGGCCGGCAGGCCCTGCACGCGCAGCACGTCGAGCGCCTGGCTCAGGCGGTCTTCCTCGACCTCGACCTGCCAGTTGGCGCCTTCGAGCTTGGTCTTGGTCGCGCCGATGCCTTCGCCCGACAGCGCCGCGACGATCTCGTTGGCCTCCTGTTCCTTGAGGTTGGAATAGAGCGCGACCTTGCAGCCCGCCAGGGCCAGCAACAGCACAAGCGCGGCAAGCCAGCGCAGGCTTGAGGGCAGCTTCATTGCTGGTTCTTCAGCAGGCTGCCGAACAGGCTGGTCGCGGCGCTGGCCAGCCCGGTGGAAATATGCATTCGCGCGAACATCATGTTCGCTTCCATGGCGTGATCGGTCATCACGAACATGGTCTTGATGGGGTCGGCGAAATCGATGGACTCCAGCATGCTCTTGCGCATGTCTTCCATGGAACGCACGTTGCCCGACAACTGCGCGGCGAGCGACTTGGCCGCATCGCCGATCGCGCTCGGCGCGCTCGTGCCGGCCGGTACCTGCGTGCCCTGCATCATGTTGGCGAACATGCGCGTCTCGCCCGGTTCGAAGTGCGAGGGGCGCACCGTCGTCTGCTGCGCCTGGGTGGCGTTGGCAGATGCCGCGGATGCCGAAACTTCGGGTGGCGGCGCACTGAGCGCGGCGGAGGCAATGGGGTCGGTCATGGTTCACTCTCCTCGCAAAGAAAAAAAGGGCCGCGCGAAGCCCGTCGGCTTCGCGCATGCCTCTCAGCGTCAGTTCTGCTTGGCGGACTGGCGGATGTCGTTGCCGGTGGACTTCGCCACTTCGGTGCCGGCGGCGTTGGCGCCGTTGACCGTCTGGGCCGTTGCGGCTGCGCCGGAAATGGTCGCGCCCGCAGCCATGCTGACGCTCATCAGGCGAGCCTGGTCGGCCGCGGCTTGCTGCATTTGCTGGATCGAGGTGTCGACTGCGCTCATGGTGAAACTCCTGTTGAAAGTTGAGGTCTGTTCAATTGCGGATAGAAGCGCTCCGCCCTTCGGCGAAGCCATTCCATGCGGCGCACCACGGTGCTGCTGCGCATGAAATCGGGGAACGCGAAGCGATGAAAAACATCTCCATCACCTCGCGGGTTTCTTGTTGGGGATGCCGCCACTCAGCACCAACCCGTCGGCATCGATGCTCTTCAGTTCTGCGCCCGAGCGCAACACCGAGCCTTCGTAGTAGCGGTTGCCGTTGGCCAGCTGGATGTGACGCAAACCGTTGCTGTCTTCAGTGATGCTCACCATGCGCGCGGGCAGCACGCTCTGCCAGTTTTCCCACTGGGCGCGCACATCGTCGTCCTTGTTCTCGGTCTTGGGTTTCTCGCGGTACTGCACCTTGTCGGAGACCAGCACCGAGGGGTGCAGGTCTTCGCTCAGGCGCCGGATCTTCTGCCGCACGGCGGCGTCTTCCACCGTGCCGGTGAGCACCAGCCGGCCCTGCCCCGCGTAGGTGACGGCCACGCCCGGGTCGTCGACATAGCGGCGCGCCTGCTCGACCATGTCTTCGGCCGAATGCACGTTGACGCTGACCTTGCTGCCGAAGCGCGCCATCGCGTCTTCGAGCGTGCGGCGGCGCTGCTTCGATTCCACATAGCCCTTCACACCGAACTGCCCGCCGGGCGCCGCGATGACCTCGACCTCGGGAAATGGCACGAGCGCCTTTTCCACCTCGGCCAGGTTCACGCTGTTGCCGTTCGGCCCGCCATTGCGATCGCCGCCCAGCGACATCGCGGCAAAGCCGAGCACGGCCAGGATCGCGACCACGCCGCCCACCCACAGGCCCAGCCGCTGCGTGCGCGACCGCGGCTCGCCCACCAGTGCGCTTTCGTCGGGCACCGCGCCGTGCGCCGGCGCAAACATGCGGTCTTCCTGCGCATGCGTGGGATAGGTGCGGTCGAGCTGGAAGTCGATCTGCCCCACGCTCACGATGTCGCCGGCCACCACGCTCTTGCGCGGCTGCTGGATCTCCTCGCCATTGAGGCGTGCCGACGCGGTGCCCAGGCGCTGCATCGACACCACGAGTTCGCCCACGGTGAAGGCCAGGTGCCGCGGCAGCACATCGCCGCCGGGCAGCATCACCTCGCACTCGCCGCCCGAGCCGAGCACGTTGATGCCGGGCTTGAGCACGATGGTGCGGCCCTTCACCGCGCCGCTCAGGAAGCGCAGGCACCAGCCGGCGGCCTGCGCCTGCATGCCTTGCGGCGCGGGGGCTTCTGCGGACGTTTCTGCGGCCGGCTCGTCGTCGAACGGAATGTCGCCATTCATCGGTTCAACCTCCGGGCTCGGGCAACGGCAGCGTCGGCACCGAGGCCGTCGAGCCGGGCGTGACCAGGCGCGGCGTCAACAGGTAGAAGCGCTCCATGTTGTTCTGCTTCTTGTCGGTGTAGCGAAAGAGCCCGCCCACGCCGGGAATGTCTTTCAGAAGCGGCACGCCGGTGATGGCATTGCTCTTCTCCTCCGACGAGTAGCCCGCGATCAAGAGGCTCGCGCCCTCGTCCACCAGCGCCTGCGTGTTGACGGTGCGGCGCCGCACGATCGGGATCCTGTCGACCGACTGCGGGCTCAGGTCGCCGTCGACGATGTCGATGGACATCATCACGCCGCGGCCGGTCTTCTCGTCGATGATCAGCGGCGTCACGCGCACGGCGGTGCCGGCGGTGATGCTGAAGAGGCCCGCGTCCTGGAAGCCGTCCACGCGCACGTAGAACTCGCTCAGGTTCTCCAGCACGGCCTCGGTGTTGTCCAGCGTCATCACCTTGGGGCGCGCCACGAAGTTGGCGTTGCCGTTGCTGGCCAGCGCCGTCACGCGGGCCAAGAGGTAGTTGCGTGCGCTGTTGCCGATGGCCGCGGTGAACATGCCGCCCAGCGGCGTGAGCGGATTGCCCGTGGTGTCGACGCTGCCGATCTGCCCCGCCTCGCTGCCCGTGCCGCCCCAGGTGAGCGGCCCGCGGTCGCCGCGGCCGGTCTGGAAGTCGGCATGGCGGCCGTGCAGGCGCCAGTCCACGCCCAGGCTGGAGAGGTTGTCGGAGCTGATGTCCATGATGGTCACCTCGATCTCGACCAGCCGCGGGCGGGTGTCCATCGATTCGATCAGCTTGGCGTACTGCGCCATCTTGTCGGGCATGTCGCGCACCAGCACCGCGTTCATGCGGGTGTCGGCCTGGAACTGCGGCAGCTCGTTGCCCACGATGCTCGACATGCCGCCCAGCGTGGTGCTGTCTGCCGCCTGTCCCGCGCCCGCGATGTCGATCTTGGGCGCGTTGATGGTCTCGCCGCTGCGCAGCTTGATCTGCCGGTTCGGCCCCACCGACAGCGTGCCGTTGGTGCCGCGCCCGCCCGAGCCGCCGCCCGAGGATTGATTGCCGGTGCTGCGTCCATAAAGACTGCGCAACACGTTGGCCACGCCCGGAATCACCGTCTCCTTGCCGGAGCGGTTGATGCGGAAGTCCGAAGCCCAGGCGTACTTGAGCGGAAAGAGACGGATCTCCGCGCCCTCGGCCATCGCGGTCTTCTGGTCCGCGAGCTTCACGGCCTGGCGCACCATTTCCACGTAGCGGCGCGGGCCGGTCACGTACACGCTGGCGTCGCGCTCGCTGATGCTCAACGGATAGCGCTCGTCGGAGATGCGAAGCCGCACCAGCGTCTCGGCGATGCGCCCGGCGTTCTCGGCCGCAATGGGCAGCACCTCGCTCTTGGCATCGGCCGCAAGGTCGACGAAGAGGAATGCGCCGTCGTAATACCAGGTGAGCCCGTTGACCGAGCAGACGCTGTTCAAGATGTTCTTGGCCGGCCCGTCGAACTTGCCGCTGATCACGCCGTTGACCTTCGGGTCGATCACCGCCGTGATGCCCTGCGACGAGGCCAGCTCGCGCAGAAAGTCGTTCAGCGGTTTCTCGTTGGCAATGATCTGGAAGGGCTTGTTCTGCCAGCGGAACTCCGCCGCCATGCTGTGCTGCACGACCAGCAGCATGAGCATCGCGCAGCCCAGCAGCATGAAGGCCTGCCGGCGAACGAAGAGAAGGCGTGCGGCGACGGTCGTCTTCATCATCATCGCGGTGGTCACGACAGCGTGGTGAGCGAGAGGAACGCGCGCTCGGCGAAACGCATCACGTCGCGCCCCAGCCAGCCGGCCGTGACGATGATCGCCACCATCACCGCGATGAGGCGTATCGACTGGCCGATGCTCTGGTCCTGCACCTGCGTCACCGCCTGCAGCACCGCCACGACGAGCGACGACAGCGTTGCCACCACCACCACCGGCAACGAGATCCACAGCACGAGCATGAGGCCCTCGCGCGTGATGTCCAGGATGTTCTGCGGTGTCATGGCGGATGCTCTCTCCCTCGGAAAACGGGTTGCGGTGCGGGGCGCGGTACAGGTTTTGAATGGCGTTCATCAATCAGTGCGCTTGGGGATTGGTGATCCATCCCACCGGTTGCAGGGCCACGTCGTCGTCGATTTCCTGGTACGACAGCACCGCCAGTTGCGGCGCCACAGGCTCGATCAGGTTCTTGATGTAGCGCCGCACATCGGACGACGCGATGGCCACCACGCGGTTGGCGGTGGAGCCGAGCACGCGGCGCAGCTGCTCGCGGATGTCCTGCGTGACGGCCGGGCTCAGCAGCAGCAGGTTGCCGCGCGGCGAGCGCTCGATGGCGTTCTGCACGCGGTCCAGCAGGCTCGACTCGAACAGGATCGCCTCGAGCTGGCGGTTCGCACCGACATAGCGGCTGGTGATGTAGCGCCCGAGGTGGATGCGCACCAGCTCGGTGAGCGCAATGCCGTCCTGCTCCTTGGCGGCCCACATCGTCAGGCTCTCGAAGATGGCGTGCAGGTTGCGGATCGGAATGCCCTCCTGCAGCAGCCGGCGCAGCACTTCGGCGATGCGCTGCGCCGAAGCCACGCGCAGCACTTCGGCGGCGAGCTCGGGCGCATCGCGCTGCACCGAATGCAGGAGGCGCTGCACTTCCTGCAGGCCGATGAGGTCCTTCACATTGCGGCGCACGGTGTGGTCCACGTGCAGACCCACGACCTCCGCACCGGTCCATGTCGTGAGGCCCGGCTCGGGACCCGGCACCCACACCACGCGCGGGAACGGACCGAAGGGCTCGGCGACTTCGGCGCCCGGCGGCGTGGTGACGGCCTGCGCCGGATCGACGAGCAACCAGTCGGGCTTGAGCGTGCCGCGCGCCACGGCCACGTCGTGCACCAGCACCTGGTATTCGTTGTCGCCCAGGCCATCGACGTAGTTCAACTGCAGGCGCGGAAAGATCGGGCCGAGGTCGGATTCGACCGAGGTCTTGACCAGCGAGAGATGCTGGTCGAGCACATAGCGATCGACCGAGCTGCGCAGGCCCGAGGACAGGCGCACCGCGAGCGGCGCGGCAATCGCGTGGTCGGTGTCGGTCTCCTCGGCGGCCACGCCACCGCCGTGCGAGATCCAGCCCGGCGTGTTGCGCTGCTGGCGCAGCATGCGCATGGCAAGGCCCAGCCCGATCAGGATGGCGGCCAATATGCCGAACACCCACTTCGGAAAGCCCGGAACGATGAGGAAACTGGCCACTGCAAGGCCCGCGATGATGAGCGCGCGCGGATGCGCCATGAGCTGGTCGCCGATCTGCTGCGCGAGCTGCGAGTCGCGGCGGTCGCCGGTGCTCACGCGAGTGATGACGATGCCCGCTGCAATCGACACCAGCAGCGACGGAATCTGCGACACCATGCCGTCGCCCACCGTGAGGATCGCGTAGCGCTGCAGCGCGCCGCCTAGCGTCATGTCGTGCATCAGCGTGCCGATGGCGATGCCTGCGAGGATGTTGACCAGCGCGATCACGATGCTGGCGATGGCGTCGCCCTTCACGAACTTCATCGCGCCGTCCATCGCGCCGTGCAGCTGGCACTCCTGCTCCAGCAGACGGCGCTGCTTCTGCGCCTTGGCGGAGGACAGCACGCCGGCGCGCACGTCGGCGTCGATGCTCATCTGCTTGCCCGGCATGGCATCGAGCGCGAAGCGCGCCGCCACCTCGGCCACACGCTCGGAGCCCTTGGCGATCACGATGAACTGCACGATCGCGATGATGAGGAACACCACCCCACCGACCACCACGTTGTTGCCCACGATCAGCTTGCCGAAGGTGTCGATGATGTGGCCCGCGTTGGCGTGCAGAAGGATGAGCTTGGTGGATGCGATGTTCAGCGCAAGGCGGAACAGCGTGGTGAACAGAAGCAGCGAAGGAAAGGTCGACAGCGACAGCGCCGAAGGCACGTACATCGCAACGATCAGCAGCACCAGGCTGATGGCCAGGTTGCTCGCGATCAGGAAGTCGAGCAGCGGCGTGGGCAGCGGCAATACGAACAGCGCCACCACCACCACGAGCAGCGCAGCGAGCAACAAATCGTTATAGCGACCTGCATTGCTCAGCAGGTCACGAAAACTTCCGCGGTACTGTTGAAGAGATCGCGAGGAATTCGCCATTGCGTCCTTGCTCAAGTGGAATCTTGGAGTTGTTTTCCGATGCGCACTGCCTCCAGTTGCGCAACGAGCGTGATGAAGAGTCCCACGTCGCGATGCACTCTAAGCGGCGCCCTCCGATCACGGCAACCACGAGTTCTCGTAAGTACGAATGACCTGTGGCGCGCGCGGCACTACGCGTTCCCGTACTACCTGCACCCTGCCCCTTTCGCTAAGCTGCGCCGACCCGATGCGAAGCTGTTCGCGTTGTTGCTCGAAGGTATGTAGACAGTGACAGAACGTAGACATTGTTCGAACGAAAGCATGCATGCCGAGCCACGCCGTTGAAGCGGTGACGGAACTCGGCGAAGCCCGCGCATTGCCTCGCGCCGATGCGGCGAATGTGCGAGCGCTCAATCGTCTCTATGCGGCCGCACCGGTGCGTGGCGTGGCAGCACGCGGCGTGAGCTACCAGCTCGCGTGGCACCACGATGCGGCCTTCGGCCACACGACGCGCGAGCGCTACAGCTTCAGGCTCGGCGCGCACGTGGGCCACCTCGCGATGGATGCGCCGAGCATGCAGGTGCTGCTCGGCGAACGCCGCATCGACCTCTTGCCGCGCGACCTTCGCTACATCCTCCTGGCCGATGCGCTGCATCCGGTGATCGATGCGCTTGAGAAAGCGCTGCGCCTGCATTTCGAATGGCAGCCGTCGGAGGCCGAAGCAAGAGAACCCCGCGATGCGCGCGAAGCCCGCGAGCAGCCCCTCGTGCACTGCGACCCCGAGCGCGCGGCCTTCTTCGTGGCCACGCCATCGGACGGCGGCGCGATGCTGCGCGGCTTCGTGCAGTTCGACGATGCCGCGACGCTCGACGCACTCGTGCCGCCCACCACCGGACCGCTGCATGCCGTGCGCACCAGCGAGGCCTTCCACACGCTGCGCATGCCGGTGAGTTTTCAACTCGGCAGCACGCCGATCCAGCTTCGCGAGATCAGCAGCATCCGCCCCGGCGACATCGTCGGCATCGAGCAATGGAGTTCTTCGGGCGGCGGCATCGTCGTCACCGCCGCGCTGGGCGGCCCGACCGGGCTGTTTCTCTCGGCCGTGGCCGAAGGCTCGCGCATCACCGTTCAGCAATCGAGAGACAGTGCCATGAAGCCAGACACGCCCGCCGACCCTGCGGCCGCCGCAGACAACAACGTCAACCTGCCGCTCGACCGGCTCGATGCGCTGGAGGTGACGCTGCGCTTCGAGGTGGGCGACCTGTCGCTGTCGCTCGGCGAGTTGAAGAGCATCCGCGCGGGCCACGTGTTCGACCTGGCCGAACCGCTGAACCGCAGCCCGGTGCGCATCCTTGCGCACGGCAACGTGCTGGGCAAGGGCTACCTCGTGGCCGTGGGTGATCGCCTGGGGGTGCGCGTGTCGGAGTTCGCGCCCGGTGAAGTTTGACTAGATAGAACAACGCAGAACGAGGCCGCCCATGCAAGGAGGAATCCCGGAGCCACTCACCCTCGTCGCGGTGATGGTCGCGTTCGGCTTCGCGACCTTCGCGGCGCTGATGGTGACGAGCTATACCAAGCTGGTGATCGTGTTCGGCCTCCTGCGCACCGCGCTCGGCCTGCAGCAGACGCCGCCGAACATGGTGCTCAACGGCATCGCGATCATCCTCACGGTCTACATCATGGCGCCGGTCGGCATGGACATCGGCGACACGCTGCGCAACCGCAACTTCGGCGTCAAGGGCGAGAGCATGGGCGACATCATGGCGGTGATCGATGCCGCCAAGGTGCCGGTGAAGGAGTTCCTGCAGAAGCACACGCACGAGCGCGAACGGCAGTTCTTTCTGAAGTCGGCTTCCAACATCTGGCCCAAGGCGCGGGCCGAGCAGTTGAAGGACGACGACTTCATGGTGCTGGTGCCCAGCTTCACGTTGAGCGAACTGACGCGCGCGTTCCAGATCGGTTTCATCATCTACCTGGTGTTCGTGGTGGTGGACCTGATCGTGGCGACGGTGCTGCTCGCGCTCGGCATGTCGATGATCGCGCCGACCACCATCTCGCTGCCGTTCAAGCTGTTGCTGTTCGTGATGCTGGATGGGTGGACGCGGCTGGTGCACGGGCTGGTGCTTTCGTACCGCTGAGTTCGTCCACGAGCCGGTCGACCGCAGCCTCGGCCTTCTGCATCGATTGGGCGAGCTGTTCGCCGCCGAACTCGTCGCACTCCACCGCCGCCTCATGCACATCGGTGATGCCGATATAGCCGAACACCGAGCGCACTGAGGCTTCCGTATGGTTCAGGTGCGCGATGCGCCCGCCTGGGTCGTAGCCATGGTCGCCGCGCGCACCGAGCAGCACCATGCGCTTGCCGGCGTCGGCGAGCATCGGCCAGTACGGCACGGCACCGCGCGCACGTTCGAAACCGAAGGTGCGGCCCACACGCACGATGTTGTCGATGTACGCCTTGAACTGCGCGGGCACGCTGAAGTTGTACATCGGCAGGCCCACCACGATCAGGTCGGCGGCGACGAGTTGATCGACGAGGCGGTCGCTTTCTGCGAGCACATCGGCCATCCAGGGTTCGCGGTCGGAGGGTGCGGTGAAGGCGGCATGGATCCAGCGGCTGTCGACGTAGCCGGGCGGGTGCTGGCCGACGTCGAGATGGTCGATGCGGTCGTCGGGACGCGCCGCGAGCCAGCGCTCGACAAAGCGTGCGGAGAGGCGTCGCGTGTGCGAGCCGTGGGGGTCGGTGCCCGAGAGGCCCGGGCGGGCGCTGGCGTCGATGTGGAGCAGGTTGAGGGTCATGTCGCTCTTTCGGTGAATAGATGGATGAGTTGATCTGCGCTGTGTTGCGCTGTCAGAATGACTGCACAGGCCTTGAATCTATGGATACACATGGCCATTCACAAACGATCATTTCTCCCGTCATGCAAGAGATTGGCTCACCTGTTCGACCACTGCGCCGCCTGCCTCCCCTGCTCTCGCTGCGGGCCTTCGAGGCCGCGGCCGCGCACCTGAGCTTCCAGCGCGCGGCGGTCGAGCTCTCGGTCACGCCCTCGGCCATCAGCCACCAGGTGCGCGCGCTCGAAGACACGCTGGGTCAGCCGCTGTTTCGCCGGCTCACGCGGCAACTCGCGCTGACGCCCGCGGGTCAGCGGCTCTTTGATGACTTGCGCATAGGCTTCGATGCACTCGAAGCAGGCGTCGACCGGTTGCGCCGGCCTGCGGCTTCGCAATCCGTCACGCTCACCACCAACACGGCCTTCGCGGCACGCTGGGTGCTGCCGCGCATGGCGGTCTTCCGCCAGGCCTGCCCCGGTATCGAGCTGCGGCTGCATGCGGGCGACACGGTGGTCGACCTGGCGCGCGGCGATGCAGACATCGCGGTGCGCTCGGGCAGCGGCAACTGGCCGGGGCTGGCGGTCAGCGAGCTGATGCCCGAGCGCTATGCGCCCTTGTGCAGCCCGATGCTGGGCCTGCGCCGCAAGGGCGATCTACCAAAGCACCAGCTGATCCATTGCGACTGGCAGCCGCAGGCGCTGGCGCCGGCGCTGTGGTCGCGCTGGTTTCGTGAAGCGGGCATCGCGCCGCCGCGTGGACGGTCGACCAGGGCGGCGGGCCTGTCGTTCTCGGACGAGACGCACGCGATGCTCGCCGCGCTGGCGGGCCACGGCATCGCGCTGCTGAGTCTCACGCTCGCGGCCGAGGAGTTGCGCAGCGGCGCGCTGGTGCAGCCCTTCGGGCCGGCACTCGATACGGGGAGCTACTTTCTCGCGACCGCGAACGGGCGAGAGAACGAACCTGCGATCCGGGCCGTGTGGCAGTGGATCGAATCGCAGGCTGCCGCCGGCTGATCAGGCCAACGGGTCTGTGATCTCGCGAAGCGCCATGCGCTTGTAGCCCTCCACCAGCGCCGCGCCTTCGGTTGCATCGACTGCGATGGCCAGGCGGATGGTCGCCTCGCCCATCTCCCAGATCAGGAAAGCGGTTTGCTCGATGCGCTTGATGTCGGCGCGGGCACGCACCTTGTGCACCTTGAACATCGCGTCGGCGAGCATCTGCCCGCAGGCGCGGCTCTCGGTGAGCTGCAAGGTCAGCAGTTGCCTGTCGACCTGCATGCCGCTCCAGATGTCGCGCATGACGGGGCGCTCGTTGACGATGGCGTAGTACACGTCCACCAGCGCCGCGAAGGACGACTGCAGGCTCGCGAGGTTTGTCACGTCCTTGAGGCCGTCGCGGATGCACTCGCGGCTCGCGGCATTGATGCGCTCGGCCAGCATGCGGATCAGCGCGGCCTTCTCGGGGAAGTACTGGTAGAGCGAGCCGATCGAGATGCCGGCGGATGCGGCGACCTCGCTCATCTTGAGCTGGTCGCTGCCGCCGCGCACGATGAGCTCGGCGGCCGCTTCGAGGATGCGCTCCACGCGCGCCTTGCTGCGCTCCTGGATCGGACTCTTTCTGGCCGAAGGCGCCTCGGCGACGGCCACCTGCGATTGCAAGGATGCACTGCGTGTCATAGGGTCGCCCGGGGGTTGACATTCAAAATGTGAGTATCTATCATTTTTTACGTGAGCATTACTCACATTATCTCAAGGAGTTCGAAAATGGCAATCAGCAGCAGCACCCGGGATGATGTGCATCCCATTTTGGTACTCGGCGCGAACGGCAAGACCGGCGGGCGCGTTCTGGACCGGCTCCGCGCCGCCGGGCATGCAGTGCGTGTCGGCTCGCGCTCCGCGCATCCGCGCTTCGATTGGGAAGACCGGGCCACCTGGACTGCCGCGCTCGAGGACGTGCGCGCCGTCTACGTCGCCTACCAGCCCGACCTGTGCGTGCCGGGCGCCGTCGAGACGGTGACCGCGTTCTACGCTGCGGCCGCCAAGGCCGGCGTCGAAAGAGTCGTGCTCCTGTCGGGCCGAGGCGAGCCCGAAGCGCAAGACGCAGAGAAGGCCCTGCAGGCCACCACGCTCGACTGGACCATCGTGCGCGCCAGCTGGTTCTTCCAGAACTTCAGCGAGAACTACTTTCTGGACGAAATCGTCGCAGGCGCGATCACCCTGCCCGAAGGGCTGGCACCGGAGCCCTTCATCGATGCCGACGACATCGCCGACATCGCAGCCGAAGCGCTGGTCGACAGTCGCCACAGCCGCAAGCTGTACGAGCTGACCGGCTCCCAGGCTTTCACCTTCCCGGAAGCCATCGCAGAGATCGGCCGCGCGACGAATCGGCAGATCGACTGCAACATCATTTCGATGGACGAATACGCCAAGGTGCTGTCTGAAGCCGGCCTGCCGCCAGACCTTTCGTGGCTCGTCATCTACCTGTTCACCACCGTGCTCGATGGCCGCAACACGCCCATCGCCCACGGCGTGGAACAGGCGCTGGGCCGCCCGCCGCGCACCTTCGCCGACTACGTTGCGCGCACGGCCCCGACCGGCGTGTGGGGAGCCAAGTGATGATGGGCAAGACCGCGACGGTGCTGATCCTCGTCAGCGCCTTTTCCACGGCGATGGTCGCCGGCATCTTCTACGCGTTCTCTTCGTTCGTGATGCCCGCGCTCGCGCGCATCCAGAACAGCGAAGGCATCCATGCGATGAATTCGATCAACGTCACGGTGATCACGCCGAGTTTTATGCTTTTGTTCATGGGCAGCGCCGTGCTGGGCATCGTGCTCGGGGGCTGGTCGCTGTTCTCGATCTCGCAGCTCGATTCGCAACTCGTCCTGCTCGCAAGCCTGCTCTACGTGGTCGGCTGCTTCGGCGTGACGATGGCCCTCAACGTGCCGCTGAACAACCAGCTCGCAGCGACATCGCCCACCGACGGCCATGTGTTCTGGCAGACCTACCTCAAGACCTGGACGCTGTGGAACAGCGTGCGGACCGCCTCCTCGGCACTCGCCGCGATCGTCTTCGTTGCAGTTGCATTAAAGCGGGCCACCGCGTAGGGCTTTGCAGCTTGCGCATGCACGTGGAACATGGTTTCATCCAAAAGAAACAGGGAGTAAGTAGAACAACCGGTTCAGGAGAGGAATCGAGATGAAGCACCATGACTCGCGCGTGCTCGCGGCACTGGCACTGCTGACCACCTGCATGGCATCGATCGATGCGCGTGCGGCCGACGGCACCATTCATTTCACGGGCGAAATCGTCGCAGCCCCTTACGAGATGCGCCTCGCGGCGCACGCGCCGGCACCGGCGCCAACGGTGGCCCACCGCAAGAGCGGCTCGGGCCCCGTCGCCGAACTCTCCTTCGTGCAGCAACGCGTGGACCGGCCCAGCGGCACCGTGCGAATCGACGGGCTCGGCGCCCTGCCCCTGCGCACCGTGTTCACCGATGCCCAGGGCCGACAGCATCCCTTCGATCCTTCACAGGCACGCGAAATCGGCCTGGACGGGGGCAAGCTGTCCATTGCGACGCTACGGCAGCCGCCCACAGGCCGCGTGGCGGCCGCCATGGTGACGGTCAGCTACAACTGACCGCGCACCGGCGCAACCTCAAGCTGCGCGAAGCTGCTCGCGCAGCTTCTGGCCGATCTCGGGCCTTTCGAGGAACGGATCGGCCGGGTTCACGACCGCCACGATGTTCTCCATGCGTGCGCGCACGTTGCCCAATGCCTTGGGGTGGCTGAACACGTAGAACTGGTTGTCGCTGATGGCGTCGAACACCTTCGCCGCGACTTCGGCCGCGGTGATCTTGCCGCTGCTCACCGCCTTGTTGCTCATGGCCTGGCCGATGAGCTGGCTCTTGGTGAGTTCGGTGTCCTTCGGCGCATTCGGGCGGTTGCGCTCGCTGCTCGTGATACCGGTCGGCACGAAATACGGGCACAGCAGGCTCGCGCCGATCTGGTCGGTGACCAGCGTCAGGTCCTGGTACAGCGTCTCGGTGAGGCTCACGACCGCGGCCTTGGCGGCGTTGTAGATGCCCATGTTGGGCGGCGTGAGCAGGCCCGCCATGCTGGCGGTGTTGGTGATGTGGCCGCGGTAGCCGGGGTCCTTGGCGGCAGCTTCGAGCATCATCGGCGTGAACAGGCGCACGCCGTGGATCACGCCCCAGAGGTCCACGCCCAGCACCCATTCCCAGTCGGACACCGTGTTCTCCCACACGAGCCCGCCCGCGCCCACGCCGGCGTTGTTGAACACGAAGTGCGGCGCGCCGAAACGCTCCTTCACGGCGGCGGCCAGCGCTTCCATCTGCGCGGCATCGGACACGTCGACCTTGCGGGCCAGCACCTGCGCGCCGGCGGCTTCCATTTCAGCCTTGGCCTTGTCCAGCGCGTCCTGCTGCACGTCGACCAGCACGAGGTTCATGCCGCGCCCAGCGCCGATGCGCGCGCATTCGAGGCCGAAGCCCGAGCCCGCGCCGGTGAGAACGGCGGTCTTGCCCTTGAAGTCCTGAATCATTTGCCGGTGTCCTTCTTGCGTTGAATGTCTCTGACGTTGGAGCCGCTATTGAAGTACGGAACGCGCCATCGCGCAGTCACGAAGGTGCCCGACGCGGGGACGCTTCAGGCTTCTGCTTTTTTCAGCACATAGCCGATGCGCGGAAAGTGCACATGCACCGTGCCGATGCGCTCGTCGCTGCGCTCCAGCGTGTAGTGCGTGCGCGTGGCGGCCACCAGCGTGCCCGACGTTTCCTCCAGGCCGAAGCTCTCGGCGCGGATGGTCACGGCGCTGCCGAGCGCGATGCCGTGGTCGTCCTGGAAGGTGCTGTCGGTCAGCAGCGTGTGCGGCGTCGCGGCCTTGGCCACGGCAACGGCTTCGTCGGCGCTGAACTTCTCGGGCGCGCCATGCCCGATGGCGGCCATGCGGTCCATCCAGTCGACCACCGCGGGCGTCAGGTCGAGGATGGTGCGCACCGACTCGATGCGGCGCGTGTACCAGAGCGGGTGGTAGGCCGCGAAGTCGCTGATGCTCGGCACCTCGCCCAGGAGGTAATGGCGGTCGTCCAGCATGTCCGACAGGCGGCGCAGGTACGACTTGTAGGCGCTGGTGGCATCGGCCGGACGCAGGCGCGTCATGTTGCCCGCGCTCATCTTGCCGCGGTCTTCGCCGAAGGCCTTGGCCGCCTCGGGCGGCGCCTTCGCAAACACTTCGGCCGCGCCCTTGGGCTGCAGGTTCCAGGCCATCGCGGCCCAGAACAGGGTTGTGTCGGCCCACTGCGCGAGGATGCGCGACAAGCCCTTCTCGGGCTCCGGGTACAGCGTGGGCTCGGGCTGCAGGTGCTCCAGCACGTCGGCGATGAGCGCGCTGTCGCAGTACATGTCGGCGCCGATCTGCAGGAACGGCGTCTTGCGGTAGCCGCCGGTGAGCAGCTCCACATCGGGCTTGGGCATGATCGGCGGGATGAAGACCGACTTCCACGGCAGCTGCTTGGCGCCGAGGATCAGCCGCACCTTCTCCGAGAACGGCGAGGTGGTGTAGTGGTGGAGGATCAGGTCGGCCATGGGTTTCGGTTTCCTTGTAGTCGTGAGGCTGAATCCACCTCCACCGTTCGGGCTGAGCCTGTCGAAGCTGCGCGTGGCACTTCGACAGGCTCAGTGCGAACGGATTCGCGGGGTGGCGTGAATATCTATAGAGGACTTGCGCGCCGGATGATCGAATCGAAATCGGTGCCCGCGCCCAGCGTGCCGAAGGCATTGCCCCAGTCGCCGCCCAGGCGCGAAGCACAGAACGCCCCGACCACCGCGGGCGGTGCCGTCTGCGCAAGCAATGAAGCCTGCACGGCCAGCGCCACGTCCTGTGCCAGACGACGCGCCTCCACCTCGGAGGCCATCGCCTCGATGCGCGCCGGCAGCGCGTCGGCCAGTCGGTCGAGTGCGGCGTGCTGGCCGCGGGCCGGCGCCAGTTCCTTGGTCAGTGCCGCCACCGCATCGCCCTTGCGCAGGCCCCGCAGCAAGTCGAGCGCCATGATGTTGCCCGCGCCTTCCCAGATCGAGTTGAGCGGCATCTCGCGATAGACGCGGGCCATGATGCCTTCGCCGCCCTCTTCCACATAGCCGTTGCCGCCCAGGCACTCCATCGCCTCCTGCGCGAAATGGCTGCCGCGCTTGCAGATCCAGAACTTGGCGACCGGCGTGAGCAGGCGCGCCATCAGGCGTTCGTGTTCGTCGTCCGGATGGTCGAAGGCGCGGGCCAGGCGAATGGCCAGCGCGGTCGAGGCTTCGCTTTCGAGCGCAAGGTCGGCCAGCACGTTCTTCATGAGCGGCTGCTCGATCAGCGGCTTGCCAAAGGCGTTGCGCTGCGATGCGTGGTTGATGGCGATGCTCAACGCCTGCCGCATCAGGCCGCTGGTGCCCAGCGCGCAGTCGAGCCGGGTCATCGTGCCCATCTCCAGGATCTGCGGAATGCCGCGCCCCTCCTCGCCCACCAGCCAGGCGCTGGCGCTGTGGAACTCGACCTCGGAACTCGCGTTGGCCTTGTTGCCGAGCTTGTCCTTCAGGCGCTGGATGTGGATGGCGTTGCGCGAGCCATCGGGCAACACGCGCGGCAGGAAGAAGCAGCTCAACCCGGCCGGCGCCTGCGCGAGCACCAGGAAGGCATCGCACATCGGCGCCGAGAAGAACCACTTGTGGCCGGTGATCGCGTAGCGCTCGCCCCAGGCGTCGCTGCCATCGCGCACGGCCTTGGTGGTGTTGGCCCGCACGTCGGAGCCGCCCTGCTTCTCGGTCATGCCCATGCCCATGGTCACGCCGGGCTTGTCCTTGAAGGACTTGAGCGCCGGGTCATACCAGAGGCTCGTGAGCTTGGGGCCCCAATCGGCGTACACGGCCGCATTGCCGCGCAGCGCGGGCGTGACCGCATAGCTCATCGAGATCGGGCACAGCATCGAGGGCTCCAGCTCGGTGAAGAGCATGAAGCCGGCCGCGCGCAGCACATGCGGAGATGCCGACGTGCCCGCCCAGGGCGTGCCGTGCAGGCCGGCGCCCACGGCAGCCGACATGAGCACGTGGTAGCTCGGATGAAACTCCACCTCGTCGATGCGCCGCCCGAAGCGATCGTGCGTGTGCAGCTCGGGCGTGTGGATGTTGGCCAGCCGCGCATGCGTCTGCATCTCGGTCGAGCCGATGGTCACGCCCAGCTCCTGCAACGGCGCTACCTGCAGTTGCGGCGCATTGAACTTCAACGCATCGCGCAGGGGCCGGTTGGTCTCGAACAGGTTGTAGTCCGCGAGCGGTGCGGGCTGGTTAAACACCTCATGTGTCGTTTCCATGACCGGCCTCCTTGCCGTGCGTTCAGTGCATTCAGATCAACTTGACCAGTTGCTTGCCGAAATTCTTGCCTTTGAGCAAACCCAGGAAGGCCTCAGGGGCGGACTCGATGCCCTCTGCAATCGATTCGCGCGGCTTGAGCTTGCCCGTGCCCACCAGCGTGCCGAGCTCGGTCAGCGCCTCGGGCCACACTTCCAGGTGCTCGCTGACGATGAAGCCTTCGATCTTCATGCGGTTGATGAGGATCAGCGCGGGGTTCGCCAGCGGCAGCGGTGCGCCGTCGTAGCCCGCGATCATTCCGCACAGCGCCACGCGCGCGAAGGCGTTGCAGCGCAGCAGCACCGCGTCGAAGATGTAGCCGCCGACGTTCTCGAAGTAGCCGTCGATGCCGTTCGGGCAGGCTTCCTTCAGCGCCGCGCTCATGGACTTCACGTCGGGGTGCTGGCGGTAGTCGATGCAGGCGTCGAAGCCGAGTTCGTCGGTCACGTACTTGCACTTGTCCGGGCCGCCCGCGATGCCCACCACGCGGCAGCCGCGCGCCTTGGCGAGCGCACCGAAGGCGCTGCCGACCGCACCGCTGGCGGCAGTGATGACCACGGTTTCGCCGGCCTTGGGCGCAATGATCTTCACGAGGCCGTACCAGGCCGTGACGCCCGGCATGCCCACTGCGCCGAGGTAATGCGACAGCGGCACATGCGTGGTGTCGACCTTCTTCAGCGAGCCGGGCTGCGAGCCATCGACCACGCTGTACTCCTGCCAGCCGCCGAAGCCGACCACCTTGTCGCCGACCGCGTACTTCGGATGCTTGCTCTCGACCACTTCGCCGACCGTGCCGCCCTGGAACACCTGGCCCACGGGCTGCGGCTGCGCGTAGCTCTTGGCGTCGTTCATGCGCCCGCGCATGTACGGATCGAGGCTCATGTAGTGGTGGCGCACCAGCACCTGGTTGTCGGCGAGCGCAGGCGTCTCGACGGTCACCAGCTTGAAGTTGCCGGCAACGGCTTCGCCATCGGGGCGGTTGTCGAGGTGGATCTGCTTGTTCGTGGGCATGTGTGTCTCCTGGGGAATTCGGTCAGTCGGTCGAAGGCGGCCGCATTTCATTCGCGCTGGCGGGGCCGGTCGGCAATCGGCGCTTCACGTACTTGAAGGTGCCGGTCGCATGGGCGCACACGCGCTCCTGCTCGTCGTAGATCTTGGCTTCGGTAAAGGCCAGCGTCGCGGTGCGATGTATCAGCGTGCCGCGCGCATGCAGCGGGCCGACCGAGGGCTGCATGAAGCTGGTCTTCATCTCGATCGTGACCACGCCGGTCTCGGGCGCCACGCTGCGCGCGGCCGCTGCCATGGTGATGTCCAGCAGCGTCATGCAGGCGCCGCCGTGCGTCACGTCGAAGGTGTTCAGGTGCTCGGGCTTGGCCGTATAGATGATCTCGGACTCGCCGCCCTCGAACTTCGTGAGTTCGAAGCCCAGGTGGCGCGCGAACGGGATCTGGCTCGTGTACGAGCGGATGTTGATGTCAGAGGATGAGGCGTCAGTGTTCATTGAATTTTTTCGTGAGACACCGCGGAACCGGCTTCGCCGGGCCGCAGGTGTCGCCCCCGGCGAGGGGGTTGGCGTAGCGACACGAAGTGCGCGCAGCCTGGGGGAGAACTCACGCTGCGCCGAGGACCACGCTCACGCCGCCGTCCACCGCCAGCCACTGGCCGGTGATGTGCTTGCCGGCATCGCTCGCGTACAGCAGCGTCAGGCCCTTCAGGTCTTCCTCGTCGCCCAGGCGTCCGAGCGGTGCCTGCGCGGCCATTTTTTCTTCGCCCAGCGACTTGATCAGGCCCGCCGCCATCTTCGTCATGAAGAAGCCCGGGCAGATCGCGTTCACGGTGATGCCGTACTTGCCCCACTCGGCCGCCAGCGTGCGGGTGAAGCCGATCACCGCCGTCTTGGAGGTGTTGTAGGCCAGCGTCTGCATCTCGGGCGGGTTGCCGTTCAGGCCGGCGATCGAGGCGATGTTGATGATGCGGCCGGTCTTCTTCGGGATCATGTAGCCGTTGGCAATCTGCTGCGACAGGATGAAATAGCCGCGCACGTTGAGGTTCATCACCTTGTCCCAGGCCTCGACCGGGTGGCTCTCGGCGGGCGAACCCCAGCTCGCGCCGGCGTTGTTGACCAGGATGTCGACCGCGCCCATGCGCTGCAGCGTCTCGTCGGCCAGGCGGCGGGTGTCTTCTTCCTTGGAGCAATCGGCGGCGATCCAGCGCGCGTCGATGCCGGCGGCCTGCAGCTCGGCGGCGGCCTGCTCCAGGTCGTCGGCCTTGCGCGAACTCAGCATGATCTTCGCGCCGGCTTCGCCGAGCGCATGGGCCATCTGCAGGCCCAGGCCGCGCGAGCCGCCGGTGATGAGGGCGGTCTTGCCCTTCAGGTCGAAAAGCTGTTGGGCAGTGCGTGGCGTCATGTCTGTGTCTCCGGAGTCGGTGTGAAGAAGGAAGAGATCGAAGGCATCGCGCCGATGCTACGAAGCGGCTTCGGCCAAATCGACGGCCGCGACCTTGCCCGATGCCACGGCTGCCTTCAGCCCGCGCCAGTCGGCCTGGTTGACGTCGGCATAGGCTTCGGCGAAATCGGCGAGCGCGGTGTTGAAGGTCTTGGAGCGTCCGAGGTAACCGTCGATGGCCCAGGCGTCGCCGCCCTTGGCATGTGCGCGCGCGAGGCTGTAGCCGCAAGCCTCGGCAAATTCGAGCAGGTCGACGGGCTTGAAGTCCTCGAGCTTGTACGAAGCCTTCATGTCGCGCAGTTGCCGCACGTAGAAGCCGCGTCCGCCCTGCGCTTCGGCCCAGCCCAGGAACACGTCGCTCGCAGCTTGCGCGAGCTTCTGCCCCTGCACCACGCGCTGGCCCGGCGAGCCCTGCTCCGGCGGCGAGCCCAGATGCGGTTCGAGCACCGAGTCGCAGGCTTCCTTGCATTGCAGGAACAGCGGATGAACCCCATCGGCCACCAGCAGCAACAGGAAGCAGCGCCGCCCCACCGAGCCCACGCCAGGCGTGAGCACCGTGACGTCGTGCAGCTCGTAGCGGTCGAACAGCCGCTGGCGCTCCGGCGGCAGGCTCGCGCGGTATTGCGCGAGGAAGGCCGGCAAGCCGGCACGGAAGCGGCGGATCTCGCGGGCCGTCGCCTTGGCGTCGTGGTACACGAACGGCGGCTGCTCGCGCATCATCAGGCGCCCGTCGACGATCTCGGTGGCGCCCGTGGCGAACACGCGCGAGGTGCTGCGGCGGGCCTTCTTGATGACCGCGAGCTCGGTCGCGTCCTGCGCGCCGAGCTTCAGCAGCGTCTGCGAGGTGAGGCGCGCGTACCAGGCGTCCAGCGTGTCCATCTGCGCGAAGCGGCGCATGCGGTCGCGATACGCCTCGGCCAGTTGCCGGACCGCATCGCGCCCCACACGCGGCTTGAACTTGAGGTCGCGTGCAGCCACGACGAACGAGGTGGCCAGCCGGCGCACGTCCCAGTCGAACGGGCCTTGCAGGGTCTCGTCGAAATCGTTGATGTCGAAGACCAGCGAGCGCTCGGGGCTGGCGAAGAAGCCGAAGTTCGCAAGGTGCGCATCGCCGCACAGCTGCGTGACGACGCCGCTGTGCGGCAGCTTCGCCAGGTCGTTCGCCATCAGGCTGGCGGCACCGCGGTAGAAGGTGAAGGGGCTGACCAGCATGCGGCCGTGGCGCACCGGCACCAGCTCGGGCACGCGGCCGCGGTTGGAGGCCTTCAGCCAGCCGAGCGGGTCGCGGTCCTTGGCATCGGGCTTGGGTGACTCGGCCCACTGGTCGAGCGTGCAGCGCGCGCGCTGTGCGCGGCCGAACGCCCGCCGGTCGGCCGGCGAAGCTTTCGCGTCGGGTGCGCGGGGTTCAGACTTCATAGTCCATGCACTGCCGCGCTTCGCGCACGGCACCGATGAAAGGCTTGAGCGCCACATGCTGCGGGTGGTCCGCATAGGCCGCGAGCGCGGCCGCATCGGTGAATTCCGAGTACAGCACCAGGTCGTATGTGGCCTCGAGCCCGGGCTGGGCAATGGCCACCTCGAAGCGGTGCGTGCCAGGCGAGAGCTTCGCGCAGGCATCGAGCAGCGCCTTGGCCTTCAGCAGGTTGGTCGCCTTGTCGGCGCCCTCGGCGTGCTCCTTGAACTTCCACATCACGATGTGCTTGAGCATGGTCTGGCCTTCTTGCTTATTTCTTGTCGTTCAGGCGCGAGCGCACATAGATGAGCACGAAGCCCACCAGCGCGAGCACGCCGCCAGGCGTGGCCATCGACCAGCCGAGCACGGCATCGGTGCGGCCTGTGGCGATGCCCAGGATCACCAGGAACAGGCCGCCATAGATCAGGATCCAGATCCACTTTTCGAGCCGGGCGTGCGGCTTCGGGGGTTTGACGGGGGTGGGCGTGTTGGGGGCGGCGTTGGCCATTGTCAGAAAGCGTCCTCGGGCAAAGCGGTACAGGTGGGGTCGCGGCTCTCGACCACGTTGAGCCAGGCACCGATTTTCGGCAGCTCGTAGTGGAAGAAGTAGTCCGTGGCGCCGATCTTGCCAGCTGTTACCGCCCTCGCCTTGTCCGCGTCGATTTCGAGCGCCCGCCGCGCCACGTCCAGCCAGAGCCAGGCGAGCACCGTGTGGCCGAAGGCCTGCATGTACGGCACGGCGTTGGCCAGCGCGTCGGCCGGGTCGCCCGTGGACCAGGCGGCCTCGGTGGCGCTGCCGATGCGCTGCAGCGCGGCGCCCAGCGCCTTGGCATGCGGCGCGAGCGCGGGCACCTTGGCCGTGCGACCGATGGTCTCGGTGATGCGACCGGCCAGCAGTTGCAGGCCACGGCCTTTTTCCATCAGCACCTTGCGGCCCAGCAGGTCGGCCGCCTGGATGCCGTGCGTGCCCTCGTGGATCATGTTCAGGCGGTTGTCGCGCCAGTACTGCTCCACCGGAAAGTCGCGCGTGTAGCCGTAGCCGCCATGCACCTGGATCGCGAGCGAATTGGCTTCCAGGCACCATTCGCTCGGCCAGCTCTTGGCGATGGGCGTGAGCACTTCGAGCAACAGCCGCGCATCGTCGGCCGCCTGTGCATCGCCGGTCTTCTGCGTGTCGACCAGCCGGGCGCAGTACAGCTCCAGCGCCAGCGCGCCCTCGCAGTACGCCTTCTGCGCAAGCAGCATGCGGCGCACGTCCGCGTGTTCGATGATGCGGACCTGCGGACTGGCCGAGTCCTTCGCCACCTGGCTGCCTGCACCGGCCTCGGGCTTCTTCACGAGACGGCCCTGCGGCCGGCTCTTCGCGTACTCCAGCGAAGCGTAGTAACCGGCCATGCCGAGCATGGTCGCGGCCGTGCCCACGCCGATCCGTGCCTCGTTCATCATGTGGAACATGCAGTGCAGGCCCTTGCCGGGCGCGCCGACGAGATAACCCACTGCGCCCGCCTTGCCATCGACCGGGTACTTGCCCTCGCCAAAGTTCAACAACGTGTTGGTCGTGCCGCGCCAGCCCAGCTTATGGTTCAGGCCCGCCAGCGCCACGTCGTTGCGCTCGCCGGTCAGCTCGCCCTTCGTGTTCACCATGCGCTTGGGCACGATGAAGAGCGAGATGCCGCGCGTGCCCGGCACCAGCTTGCCGTTCTCGTCGGGGATCTTGGCGAGCACGATGTGCACGATGTTCTCGGTCAGCTCGTGATCGCCGGACGAGATCCACATCTTGTTGCCGGTGAGGCGGTAGCGCGGCCCGAGCGGATCGTCTTGAGAGTCCGCGCCATCGGGCACAGCGCGCGTGGCCACGTCGCTCAGTGACGAACCGGCCTGCGGCTCCGACAGGCACATGGTGCCCGCCCAGCGACCGGAGAACTCGTTCTTCGCGAACACCTCTTTCTGCATCTCGGTGCCGTGCACCATCAGCAGGTTGGCGTTGCCGCTGGTGAGCATGTTGGAGCCGATGCTCACCGAGGCCATCGCAAAGAAGCTGTTGGCCGCGGCCGACAGCGTGTAGGGCAGTTGCATGCCGCCGATGTCGTAGTCCTGCGCGGCGCTCATCATTCCCGATTCGACAAAAGCCTTGTGCGCGTCATGCGTGGCCTTCGGCAGGATGACCTTCTCGCCGTCGAAATGCGGCTCCTGCGTGTCGACCGTGCGATTGAACGGCGCGTACTTCTCGCGCGCAATGCGCTCGCAGGTGTCGAGCACGGCGTCGAAGGTTTCGCGCGAGTGGTCGGCGAAGCGCTCGCTCTGGTTGAGCGACTCGGCATCGAGCCAGTCGTAGAGCAGGAAGTCGAGGGTGGGACGCAGGCTCATGTGGGGTGTCTCTTCTGGCTACTTCTTCGAGGATTCGGGCAGCTTCGCGATGGTGCCCTGCGCGAGCGCGCAGAGCTTTTCCACACCGCCCGTCACCGCGAAGATCTCGCAGGTGCAGACGGCTTGCGAACTGCCGGTGTGCACGGCCTTGGCGCGCGCGATGAGGCGATCGCCGACGGCTGGCCGCACGTAATTGATCTTGAATTCGGAGGTCACCACCGGCACGCGCAAGGCGGTGCCGCCGGCGAAGGTCAGCGCGTTGTCGGCCATGTAGCTCACGATGCCGCCGTGGGCGAAACCGTTCTGCTGCTTGAGCTGCGCGGTCAGCGGCAGCTGGAGATCGACGTTTCCCGGCGAGAGCGCGTGCATTTCTGCACCGATCAACACGCTGAAGGGTTGCGAGGCCAGGACGCCCCGCCCCATTTCGAGCAGGGCCAGAAGGGCTTCGGGCGAGACCTGGATGTCACCGCCCGACATGATTACAAGACCTCGAACACGCCCGCGGCACCCATGCCGCCGCCGATGCACATCGTGACCAGCACCTTCTTCGCGCCGCGGCGCTTGCCCTCGATGAGCGCGTGGCCCGTCAGGCGCTGGCCGCTCACGCCGTAGGGGTGGCCGACTGCGATGGCGCCGCCGTCCACGTTCAGGCGATCGCCCGGGATGCCGAGCTTGTCGCGGCAGTAGATCACCTGCACGGCGAAGGCTTCGTTCAGCTCCCACAGGTCGATGTCGTTGACCGTGAGGCCCAGGCGCTTGAGCACCTTGGGAATCGCGAAGACCGGGCCGATGCCCATCTCGTCGGGCTCGCAGCCGGCCACGGCAAAGCCGAGGAAACGGCCGAGGGGCTTGAGGCCCTTTTGCTGCGCGTACTTTTCGTCGACCACCACGCAGGCGCCGCCGCCGTCGGAGAACTGGCTGGCATTGCCGGCCGAGATCAGCCCGCCGGGAATGGCCGAGCGGATGCCGCTGATGCCTTCCTTGGTGGTGCCGGCGCGGATGCCTTCGTCGTTCTCGATCGTGACTTCCTTGGTGCGCAGGCCCATCACCGGGTCGGCCACGCCGGCCAGCACGGTGATCGGTGCAATTTCTTCCTTGAAGCGGCCGGCTTCGAGCGCGGCGGTGGCGCGCTGCTGGCTCGCCGCGCCGTATTCGTCCATGGCATCGCGGCCGATGTTGTAGCGCTTGGCGACCTGCTCGGCCGTCTGCAGCATGTTCCAGTAGATCTCGGGCTTGTGCTTCACGAGCCACGGGTCGGCCAGCATGTGCTTGTTGGCTTCGTTCTGCACGCACGAGATGCTCTCGACGCCGCCGGCCACGTACACGTCGCCTTCGCCCGCGATGATGCGTTGCGCGGCGGTGGCGATGGTCTGCAGGCCCGAGGAGCAGAAGCGGTTGATCGTCATGCCCGAGGTGGTGACCGGGCAGCCGGCGCGCAGCGCGATCTGGCGTGCGATGTTGGAGCCGGTGGCACCTTCGGGCGTGGCGCAACCCATGATGACGTCATCGACTTCGGCGGCGTCGATGCCGGCGCGCGAGATGGCGTGCTGAACGGCGTGACCGCCGAGCGTGGCACCGTGCGTCATGTTGAAGGCACCCTTCCAGCTCTTCGCGAGCGGCGTGCGGGCGGTGGAAACAATGACGGCGCTGGTCATGGTGAGGTCCTTTGAAGATGGAAGGGAAAAGAGGGTGTGGTCGTCATTGCGCCGGAGCAGCGTTGCTGTTGCTCAGGAGCTGGTGATAGAAGCCGATCATCTCGCCGTAGTTGGAGATGGCCAGACGTTCGTTATTGCCGTGAAAGCGCGCGAGGTCTTCGCCCTTCACGCGGAACGGCGAGAAGCGGAAAACGGCGTCGCTCACGAGGCTGAAGTGGCGCGAGTCGGTGGCTGCCGTCATGAGGCCCGGGGCCACGACCGCATCGGGAAAGGTCTGGCGCACAGCCTGCTGGATCGCGCGGTAGCCGGTGCTGTCGGTCGGCGACACGGGCGACGGCTCGGAGTTGCCGGGGTACTGCTTGATCTTGATGTCGTCATTGGCCAGCGTCTTGCGCAGGTGCGCCTCGACGCTCGCGATGCTGTCGCCCGGCAGGATGCGGAAGTTGACGGCTGCCTCGGCGCGGCCGGGCAGCACGTTGTCCTTGTTGCCGGCGCGCACGATGGTGAGCGCCGTGGTCGTGCGCAGCATGGCGTTGCTGCTCGGGCTCTTCTCGAGCTGGCCGCGCACCAGCGGCTCGGTGAGCCACAGGTTGGAGAGCATCACGCGGTTGACGCCGCTCATCTCGGGTGCGAGCGCACCGAACATCTGCCCCGCCACGCCCGTGATACCACCGGGCATCGGGTTGGCTTCGAGCCGGGCGAGCGCCGCGCTCATGCTGCCGATGGCGCTGTGCAGCGGCGGCATCGACGAATGGCCGGGGGCGGTGTCGAGCGAAAGGAAGAAGGTGCCGTAGCCCTTCTCGGCCAGGCCGATCAGCGCCGCGGGCTTCGAAAGGCCGGGCAGCACGCCATCGAGCACGAGCAGGCCTTCGTCGAGCACCCAGTCCAGGCGCACGTTGCGCGACTTGAGCAGCTCGGCAATGGGTAGCGCGCCGCGCAGGCCGCTCACCTCCTCGTCGTCGCCCATCACGAGATAGACGGTCTGCTTCGGCTTGAAGCCGGCGCCGATGAGCAGCTCGATGGCTTCCATCTGCGCGAAAAGATTGCTCTTGTTGTCGAGCGTGCCGCGGCCCCAGACGAAGCCGTCCTTGATCTCGCCCGCGAAGGGATCGACCGTCCAGGCCTTCTCGGTGCCGGGGGCGATGGGCACCATGTCCTGGTGCGCCATCAGCGCGATGGGCTTGGCCGACGGATCGGTGCCGGTCCATGTGTAGAGCAGCGCCTTGCTACCCACGACTTCCTTCTTGAGGGTGGCGTGGACCTTGGGGTACTGCTGTTCGAGGTAGGCGTGCAGCTTGTCGAACTCGGCCGCGTTGGTGGCCGGGTCATCGAGGCCCGACACCGTGCGGAACGTGATCGCCGTCGATAGCCGTTTGGCTGCCGCCTGCAGATCGATGTCCAGCTTCGGTGCGGGCGCCACCGCCAATTGCTGCGATGGCGTGGTCCAGGTCTTGACCGCCACGGCGGCTACCAATGCCAGAAGCACCAGCAGCAGCCCGAGGAAGATGCGTTTCAACATAGGCGGTCAGGACTGACGGATCAGCTGAAGGACTTGCCTTCGGCCACCAGCTTCTGGATCAGCGGTGCGGGCTGCCAGAACTCGGCGTCGTCGCGTGGGTTCTTCGCGAAGCGCTTCATCGACTCGGCCACGTTGTAGAGACCCACTTGCGACGCATAGTGCATCGGGCCGCCGCGCCAGATCGGGAAGCCGTAGCCGGTGAGGTACACCATGTCGATGTCGCCGGACTTCGACGCGATGCCGTCTTCCAGGATGTGCGCGCCTTCGTTGACCAGCGCATACACCAGGCGTTGCACGATCTCCTCGTCGGAGATCTTGCGCGGCGTGATGCCCAGTTCCTTGCGGTGGTCCTCGATCATCTTGTTGACGAGTTCCGAAGGAATCGCATCGCGCTTGCCGGCCTGGTAGTCGTACCACCCTGCCCCGGTCTTCTGGCCGAAGCGGCCCAGTTCGCAGAGCTTGTCGGCCGTGCGGCTGTACTTCATGTCGGCACGCTCGGTGGCGCGGCGCTTGCGAATGGCCCAGCCGATGTCGTTGCCGGCCAGGTCGCCCATGCGGAACGGACCCATGGCAAAGCCGAACTTCTCGACAGCCTTGTCCACTTGCTGCGGCGTCGCACCTTCATCGAGCAGGAAGCCCGCCTGACGCGAGTACTGCTCGATCATGCGGTTGCCGATGAAGCCGTCGCACACGCCCGAGACCACCGAGGTTTTCTTGATCTTCTTGCCGATGGCCATGACCGTGGCGAGCACGTCCTTGGCGGTGGCCTTGCCGCGCACCACTTCGAGCAGCTTCATCACATTGGCCGGGCTGAAGAAGTGCATGCCGACCACGTCCTGCGGACGCTCGGTGAACGAAGCGATCTTGTCGACATCGAGCGTCGAGGTGTTCGAGGCCAGGATCGCGCCCTTCTTGGCGACGCGGTCGAGTTCCTTGAAGACCTTTTCCTTGACGCCGATTTCTTCGAACACCGCTTCGATGATGAGGTCCGCGTCCTTCAGGTCGTCGTAGCTCAGCGTGGTGCTCAGGAGCGCCATGCGCTGCTCGTACTTGTCCTGCTTGAGCTTGCCCTTCTTGACCTGGGCTTCGTAGTTCTTCTTGATGGTGGCGACGCCGCGGTCGAGCGCGTCCTGCTTCATCTCGAGAATCTTCACGGGGATGCCCGCGTTCAGGAAGTTCATCGAGATGCCGCCGCCCATGGTGCCGGCGCCGATCACGCCCACGGCCTTGATCTCGCGCTTGGCGGTGTCTTCGGGCACATCGGGAATCTTCGACGCAGCGCGCTCGGCCATGAACAGGTGGCGCAGCGCCAGCGATTCAGGCGTGAACATCAGCGCGGTGAAGAGACGGCGCTCCTCGGCCATGCCTTCGTCGAACTTCAGCTTGGTGGCAGCCTGCACGGCGTCGATGCACTTGAGCGGCGCCGGGTAGTTCTTGGACATGCCGCCGACCATGTTCTTGGTGAACTGGAAGTAGGCGTCGCCTTGCGGGTGCTTGCACGGCAAGTTGCGCACCAGCGGCAGCGCTTCACCTGTCTTGCCGGCCACGCTCTTGGCGAAGGCCACGGCCTCTTCGAACACCGACTCAGGCGAAGCGGCCAGCTTGTCGAACAGCTTCTGGCCCGGCAGGCTCGCGAGCAGTTCGCTCTTCACGGGCTCGCCGCTCACGATCATGTTGAGCGCGGTTTCCACACCGATCACGCGCGGCAGACGCTGTGTGCCGCCGGCGCCGGGCAAAAGGCCCAGCTTGACTTCGGGCAGTGCCACGCTGGTGCCGGGAGCGGCCACGCGGTAGTGGCAGCCGAGCGCCAGTTCGAGGCCGCCGCCCATGCACACGGAATGGATGGCTGCAACGATGGGCTTGGGGGAGGCTTCGAGCGTGAGGATCACGCTCAGCAGGTTGGGCTCTTGGAGCGCCTTGGGCGTGCCGAACTCCTTGATGTCCGCACCGCCGGAGAACGCCTTGCCGGCGCCGGTGATGACGATGGCCTTGACGGCGTCGTCGGCATTGGCCTTGGCCAGGCCATCGGTGATGCCGATGCGGGTCGAGAAACCGAGACCGTTGACCGGAGGGTTGGTCAGTGTGATCACGGCGACATCGCCGAGCACTTTGTATTCAGCCGTCATGCTGCGTTCCTTGGTGTGTGAAGAAAAAGAAGAAAAAGCACGAGTGTTCTTTTTCGAGGGATTCTAGGCGTTTCGCGTGGCTCAACAATGGCACGCAGTCGCTGTCGGGACAAGCCCTTCATGAGGAGGGCGGGCCTTTCGGGGAACACCGCGGAACCGGCTTTGCCGGGCCGCAGGTGTTGCCCCCTGCAAGGGGGTTGGCGTAGCGACACGAAGTGCGCGAAGCCTGGGGGTTTGCTAGACTTCCAGCCACTCTTTGCGAGTGGTGGCATCCGCGCGCAGGCTGTCCGGCGTGCCGTCGAACACGATGCTGCCGTGGCCCATCACGAGCGCGCGGTCGGAGATCTGCATCGCGATGGTGAGCTTCTGCTCGATCAGCAGCACCGAGATACCTTTGTCCTTGAGCGTACGCAGGTATTGCCCCACCAGCTCCACGATCTTGGGCGCAAGGCCTTCGGTGGGCTCGTCGATGATGATGAGGTCGGGGTCGCCCATCAGCGTGCGGCACAGCGTGAGCATCTGCTGCTCGCCGCCCGAGAGCACGCCGGCCTCGGTGTGCTGGCGCTCCTTCAGGCGCGGGAACATGGTGTACATGTCGTCGAACTGCCAACGGCTGCCCTTGCCCGTGCCCTTCTGCCCCAGCAGCAGGTTCTGGTGCACCGTGAGCTTGGGGAAAATGTCGCGGTTCTCGGGCACGTAGCCGATGCCCAGGTGGGCGATCTCGTAGGCCTTCTTGCGCAGGATGTCCTGGTCCTTCCAGCGCAGCGTGCCTTCGGCATGCACCAGGCCCATGATGGCCTTGGCGGTGGTCGAGCGGCCCGAGCCGTTGCGACCCAGCAGCGCGACGATTTCGCCGGGGCCGACGTCGAACGAAACGCCATGCAGCACATGGCTCTTGCCGTAGTAGGCGTGGATGTCGTGAAGCTTCAGCATGTCAGTGTCCCGCCCCTTGTGCGTCGGCCACCGAGGACCCGAGATAAGCCTCTTGAACCCGCGCGTTGGCGCGAACTGCGGCAGGCGTGTCGAAGGCGATGACCTCGCCGTACACCACCACCGCGATCTTGTCGGCGAGGCCGAAGACCACGCCCATGTCGTGCTCCACCGTCAGCAGCGTCTTGCCGACCGTCACTTGCTTGATGAGCGAGATGAAGTGCGAGGTCTCGGTCTTGCTCATGCCGGCCGTGGGTTCGTCCAGCAAGATGACACCGGCACCGCCCGCGATCGTCACGCCGATTTCCAGCGCGCGCTGCTCGGCATAGGTGAGGTTCACCGCATGCACGTCGCGCTTGCGCTCCAGGCCGATCTGCTTGATGAGCTCTTCGGTGCGCGCATTGGCATCGTCCAGGTTCGAGAGAAAACGGAGGAACGTGTACTTGTAGCCCAGGCTCCAGAGCACGCCGCAGCGCAGGTTCTCGAACACGCTCAGCTTCGGGAAGATGTTCGTGATCTGGAAGCTGCGCGAAAGGCCCAGCCGGTTGATCTCGTAGGGCTTCTTGCCGTCGATGCGCTCGCCGTTCAGCAGCACCTCGCCGCTCGTGGGCGTGAGGCGGCCGCTGATCAGATTGAACAGCGTCGACTTGCCTGCTCCGTTCGGGCCGATGATGGCCACGCGTTCGCCGGCGTTCACCGCCAGGTCCACGCCGCGGATGATTTCGGTCTTGCCGAAATTCTTGCGCAGCGCCTTCAGTTCCAGTGCATATTGCGCGCTCATTTACGCCGCCTCCCGACGTTTGATTTCTGCTTCTATTTCTTCTTGCGCGTGGCCCCAGACGCGCACGAAGCGGCGTCGCGCCACTTCCAGCGCGCCCAGGCCGATCGCCAGGATCACGGCCGCGCCGAGCCAGCTGCCGACACCCGCGGTGTTGAGCGCCACACCGAAGAAGTTCAGCGTTGGGCCCATCGCTGCGTTGAGCTGGATGTGATAGATCATCTCGATCAGCGCGGCCGCACCGACGACGACCGGAACCAGTGCCACGGCGAGCGCAAGGTACAGCCACCAGAAGCGGTCGAACTTGCCGAACTTCGCGACCCGCAGGTTCATCATGATCAGGCTCGCGATGCCGCCGGGGGCGAACATCACCATGAACACGAACACCAGGCCGAAGTAGAGCTGCCAGGCCTTCGAGAGTTCGGACAGCAGGATCGACGCGAACACCAGCAGCACCGCGCCGATGATCGGTCCGAAGAAGAACACCGCGCCACCCAGGAAGGTGAACAGCAGGTAGCCGCCCGAGCGGATGGCGTTGAGGCTGTCGGCCGCGTTCACGATCTCGAAGTTGATGGAAGCCAGGCCACCACCGATGCCGGCGAAGAAGCCCGCGATGATGAATGCGAAGTAGCGCACGCGCTGCGTGTTGTAGCCGATGAATTCGACACGCTCCGGGTTGTCGCGCACCGCGTTCAGCATGCGGCCGAGCGGCGTGCCGGTGAAGGCATACATCAGCGCGGTGCAGACGAAGCAGTACGCGGCGATCAGGTAGTACACCTGGATCTGCGAACCGAAGTTGAAGCCGAAGAAGGTCGGGCCGTACACACGGTCGGTGGTGATGCCGCCTTCGCCGCCGAAGAAGCTCGGGAACATCAGCGCCATCGAGGCCACCAGTTCGCCGATGCCCATGGTGATCATCGCGAAGGTGGTACCCGACTTCTTGGTGGTGACGAAACCGAGCAAGATCGCGAAGAACATGCCGGCCAGGCCGCCCACCAGCGGGATCAGCACCAGCGGAATCTGCACGCCGCCCTTGCTGCCCATGTTCATTGCATGGATCGCCAGAAACGAGCCCAGGCCGACGTAGACCGCATGGCCGAAGCTCAGCATGCCGCCCTGCCCCAGCAGGATGTTGTAGCTCAGGCAGATGATGATGAGATAGCCCATCTGCGAGAGCATCGTGAGCGCCAGGCTGCTCTTGAAGAACAGCGGCGAGATGACCAGCACGACGGCGAACAGCGTCCAGATCAGGTAGCGCCCGATGTTCCAGGGCTTGAAGCGGTAGTACTGTGTGGTTGCAGTGGTCATGGGGTCAGTCCTCCCGGGTTCCAAGAAGACCCTTGGGCCGGAAGATGAGGATCAGCACCAGGAACAGGTACGGCAGGATCGGCGCGACCTGCGAGATCGTGAGCTTGAGCAACTCATAGCCGAAGGTCTGGTCGGTCACCGTCATGCCGATGGCGCGCAGGCCCGTGGCCAGCGACTGGTCCATGGCGACCGCGAAGGTCTGGATGACGCCGATCAGCAGCGACGCGAGGAACGCACCTGCCAGCGAGCCCATGCCGCCGACCACCACCACCACGAAGATGATCGAGCCGACCGAGGCCGCCATCGCGGGCTCGGTGACGTAGGTGTTGCCGCCGACCACGCCCGCGAGGCCCGCGAGTGCGGCGCCGCCGCCGAACACCAGCATGAAGATGCGCGGCACGTTGTGGCCCAGCGCCTCGACCATGTCGGGGTGCTTGAGCGCCGCCTGAATGACGAGGCCGATGCGCGTGCGCGTGAGCAGCAGCCACACCGAGATCAGCATCAGCACCGCCACCAGCATGATGAAGGAGCGCGACTTCGGAAACTGCGTGCCGTAGAGCGAAAACAGCGGGCCCTGCAACTGGGTCGGCAGGCCGTAGGGCACGGTGGAGCGGCCCCAGGCCAGCTGCACCAGTTCGAGGATGAGGTACGAGAGGCCGAAGGTCACCAGCAGTTCGGGCACGTGGCCGAACTTGTGGACCCGGCGCAGGCTGTAGCGCTCGAAACCCGCGCCCAAAAGGCCCACCAGCAGCGGCGCGATGAACAGCGCCGGCCAGAAGCCGATGATGCCCGACAGCGTGTACGCAATGTAGGCGCCGAGCATGTAGAAGCTGGCGTGCGCGAAATTGAGCACGCCCATCATGCTGAAGATCAGCGTAAGGCCAGAGCTCAGCATGAACAACAGCAGCCCGTAGCTGACGCCGTTGAGCAGCGAGATGACGAAGAATTCGACGTTCATCGGTCTTTCGGATGCGTGAAAAAGAAAGAGGCCCGAATGTTGAAGTCGGGCCTCGTCCGGTCAGGCGACGGCGGCGGTCAGGAAGCCGCGGCGCCGGGTCGCTTCATCTGGCACGTCGTCGGCGTGCTCGCGACGTAGGGCTCGTAGTACTTCACCGGGGCCATCGTGTAGCCGGTGTTCTCCGGGCTGTACGGGTTCTTGGCGTCGGCCTTCTGCCAGCGCGAGATGTAGAGACCCTGCTGCAGCTGGTGGTCGGTCTTGCGCATCTCGACGTCGCCGTTGAAGCTCTTGAACTTCATGCCTTCCAGCGCGGCCGCGACCTTGACGGGCTCGGTCGACTTGGTGCGCGCGAAGGCCTCGCTCAGCATCGCGTACGCCGTGTAGACGCTGGCGGTGTACAGGTCGTCGTTGAAGCGCTTCTTGAACTCACCCATCAGTGGCTGCAGCGGGCCCGGCGCGTTGTAGTGGCTGTAGGCGGCCATGAAGACCTTGCCGTCGGAGGCCGCCCCCATCGCGGTCGGCGTGCCGGTGACGCTGGCGTAGTAGGTATAGAACTTGACGTTCAGGCCCGAGTCGTTGGCCGACTTGATGAGCAGCGCCAGATCGGAGCCCCAGTTGCCGGTGATGACCGTGTCGGCGCCCGAGGCCTTGATCTTGGCGATATAGGGCGAGAAGTCGCGCACCTGGGCGAGCGGGTGCAGGTCGTCGCCGACGATTTCCACGTCGGGGCGCTTGGCCTTCAGGTTGTCCTTGGCGAACTTGGAGACTTGCTGGCCGTGCGAGTAGTTCTGGTTGATCAGGTAGACCTTCTTGATGTCGGTCTGGTCCTTCATGAAGGTGGTGAGCGCCTCCATCTTCATGGAGGTGTCGGCATCGAGGCGGAAGTGCCAGTAGCTGCACTTGCTGTTGGTGAGATCGGGATCGACCGCCGCATAGTTGATGTAGAGCACTTCCTTGCCCGGGTTGCGGGCGTTGTGCTTTTCCAGCGCGTCGATGATGGCGAGCGCGGGGCCGGAGCCGTTGCCCTGCACCACGTAGCGCGCGCCCTGGTCCATGGCCGATCGCAGTGCGCTGGTGGTTTCCTGGGGGCTCAACTTGTTGTCGATGCCGATGATCTCGAACTTCACGCCGGCCACGTTCTTCTTGTTGAATTCTTCGGCCAGGAACTGGAAGGTCTTGAGCTGGTTCGTGCCCACCGCGGCCATGAGGCCCGAGAGCGGGTCGAGCCATGCGATCTTGACGGTTTCACCCTTCTGGGCCAGAGCGCCTGTGGCACTCGCGGCAAGGATGGCTGCGGTAGCGATTTTCAGAGCGAACTTCACGATCTATTTCTCCTGGTCAAACCGAATCAAAAAGCCTTGCACGAGCGTACAAGCGTTCGCAGCCCCTCCCCTCAGGGAATGCCCGTAAGGGGGTGGCCGCGAAGGCCCGTTTCTATCGCGCAGGCGACAGCGCATTTCTCCAATTGCTACCCACCGGTAGACAGCTTCTACCGATGAGTAGGAAATGCGTTCACAAAGACGCCTAGGGGCGCTTCATCTGGCAGGTCGTGGGCGTGCTCGCCACATACGACTCGTAGTACTTCACGGGGACGTTGGTGTAGCCGGTGTTCTCGGCGTCGTAGGGGTACTTGGCGCTCGCCTTCTCCCAGCGCGAGATGTAGAGGCCCTGCTGCAACTGATGGTCGGCCTTGCGCATTTCGACCTCGCCGTTGAAGCTCTTGATCTTCATGCCTTCGAGGGCCGCGGCCACCTTCACGGGATCGGTCGACTTGGTCTGCACGAAGGCGGCATCGAGCAATGCGAACGTGTGATAGATCGAGGACTGCGTCAGGTCGTCGTTCATCTTCTTCTTGTAGCCGGCGAGCAGTTTCTGGATCTCGCCGCCCATGTTGTAGTGGGCATAGGCCACCGTGTAGACCTTGCCGGCCGAGGTGGCGCCCATGGCCGTGGGCGTGCCGGCGCCCGGTGCGTAGTACGTGAGGAACTTGACGTCCAGCCCCGAGTCGTTCGCCGCCTTGATGAGCAGTGAGAGGTCCGAACCCCAGTTGCCTGTGATGACCGTGTCGGCGCCCGAGGCCTTGATCTTGGCGATGTAGGGCGAGAAGTCGCGCACCTGCGCGAGCGGATGCAGGTCGTCGCCCACGATCTGGATGTCGGGGCGCTTGACCTTCAGGTCTTCCTTGGCGAACTTCGACACTTGCACGCCGTGCGCGTAGTTCTGACCGAGGATGTAGACCTTCTTGATGTCGGGCTGGTCCTTCATCCAGGCGGTCAGTGCTTCCATCTTCATGGAGGTGTCGGCGTCCAGGCGAAAGTGCCAGTAGCTGCACTTGCTGTTGGTGAGGTCGGGATCGACCGCCGCGTAGTTCAGGTAGAGCAGTTCCTTGCCGGGATTGCGCGCGTTGTTCTTCTCGATGGCATCGATGATGGCGAGCGCCGGGCCGGAGCCGTTGCCCTGGGTGATGTAGCGCGCGCCCTGGTCCTGCGCCGAGCGCAGCGCGGCGGTGGTTTCCTGCGGGCTCAACTTGTTGTCGATGGCAATGATCTCGAACTTCACGCCCGACGCATTCTTCTTGTTGAACTCCTCAGCCAGGAACTGCGTGGTCTTGAGCTGGTTGGTGCCGACCGCGGCCATCAGGCCGGACAGCGGATCCAGCCATGCGATCTTGACCGTCTCGCCCTTCTGGGCGAACGCGGCGGTCACGCTCACCAACATGGCACAGGCAGCGACTGACTTGAGAGCAAATTGCATGAAGAGTCTCCTGAAAGAAAGGCGGGATGGTGCGAAATGGGGCGGGATGCCAGCGTACAAGTGCCCCTTTTTTCTACGCACAGGGATTGCCCGGAAGGAAGCCCGCCGGAGCGGTCTTCCTATCGCATGCGCGACAGTGCAGGTGGACTTCGAGGGTGCGTCAGAGCGTTGGCAGCTTGTAGTCCTTGAGCAGTTCGCGCAGCTTGGTCTTCAATATCTTTCCGGTGGCGCCGATCGGAATGGCCTCGACGAAGACCACGTCGTCGGGGATCTGCCATTTGGCGGTCTTGCCTTCGTAGAACTTCAGCAGCTCCTCGCGCGTGACCTCGGCGCCGGGCTTCTTCACGACCGCGATGATCGGCCGCTCGTCCCACTTCGGATGGAACACGCCGATGCAGGCGGCCATGGCCACGGCCGGATGCGCGACGGCGATGTTCTCGATCTCGATCGAGCTGATCCACTCGCCACCGGACTTGATCACGTCCTTGCTGCGATCGGTGATCTGCAGGTAGCCCTCGGCGTCGATGGTGGCGACGTCGCCGGTGGGGAACCAGCCGCGGCCTTGCGCATCGGGAATGAGCGGATCGCCGCCCTCGCCCTTGAAGTATTCCTTGACGATCCAGGGGCCTTTGACCAGCAGATCGCCGTAGGCCTTGCCGTCCCAGGGCAGCTCGTTGCCGTCGCCATCGACGATCTTCAGGTCGACGCCGAAGATCGCGCGGCCCTGCTTCATGCGGATCTGCAACTGCGCATCGGGCGGCAGCGACAGGTGCTTGTTCTTGAGCGTGCACAGCGTGCCGAGCGGGCTCATCTCGGTCATGCCCCAGGCGTGCAGCACCTCGACGTTGAACTTCTCCTGGAACGCCCTGATCATCGCCGGCGGGCAGGCCGAGCCGCCGATCACGGTGCGGTTCAGCTTGCTGAACTTCAGGTCGCCGGCCTGCATGTGGCCGAGCATCATCTGCCACACGGTGGGCACGCCGGCCGCAAAGGTCACGCCTTCGGATTCGATCAGCTCGAACACCGACTTGCCGTCCAGCGCCGGGCCGGGAAACACGAGCTTGCAGCCCACGAGCGCCGCCGAGTACGGAATGCCCCAGGCGTTGACGTGGAACATGGGCACGACCGGCAGCACCGAATCGCGCGCCGACAGGTGCATGACGTCGGGCAAGGCCGCGGCGTAGGCATGCAGCATGGTCGAGCGGTGGCTGTAGAGCGCGGCCTTGGGGTTGCCCGTGGTGCCGCTCGTGTAGCACATGCTCGAGGCCGAGTTCTCGTCGAAGGTGGGCCAGTCGTAGTCGGACGGCTGCGCGCCCATCCAGCTTTCGTAGCTCACCAGGTTGGGGATGCCGCTGTCGGCCGGCAGCTTGTCGGCATCACAAAGCGCAATCCATTTCCGGATCGTGGGGCACCTGGCATGCACCGCCTGCACCAGCGGCAGGAAGGTGAGGTCGAAGCACAGGATCTGGTCTTCGGCATGGTTGGCGATCCAGGCGATCTGGTCGGGGTGCAGGCGCGGGTTGATGGTGTGCAGCACGCGGCCGCTGCCGCTCACGCCGTAGTACAGCTCCAGGTGGCGATAGCCGTTCCAGGCGAGCGTGGCAATGCGGTCGCTGAAGAGCAGCTGCTCGCCATCGAGCGCATTGGCCACCTGCCGGGCACGCGATGCGATTCCGCCCCAGTTGGTGCGGTGAATGTCGCCTTCGACCCGGCGCGAAACGATCTCACCATCGCCGTTGTGGCGCTCGACGAACTCGATCAGCGACGAGATCAAAAGCGGTTGGTCTTGCATCAAACCCAGCATCTACAGGCTCCTTGTTTCAACAAAATTCAGTGGTTTCTCGGACTACGGCGATTCACGCAATTTATGTGCGTTCGCACAATGACAGAAACCCGCAGTCTGCGAGGACCGATCTGTCGTCCGGATGACAGCTGGCGCTTGCCGGAGCATGCAGGCACCTCGCCAACGCGGCGGCCATCGCCACCGCGTTGGTGTGCCTTGATTCGCGCGCAGTGCTCAAGGCGCGCTGTTCTGCAGCTGCGTCTTGCTGGCGTCGAGCACGATCTTGCGTGGCCAGTTGGGCCAGGTCACACCCAGGCCCGAATGGTTCGGATTGCCGGTGCGCGCGAACGCAGACAGGCTGCCGACCATCGCATCCGACAACGCCTCGCGTCCCGGCCGGTTCGCCTCGCCAAAGGAGAACGAGAAGATGCTGGTGCCGAAGTTGTGGAACATGAACGCCGTGTCCAGCCCGTGCGTGGCGCCATAGACGGTGTTGAACGGCGCCACCTGCTGGCTCCAGTCGAAGCGGTAGTACCAGGTCCTGGTTGGCAGGTACTTGGCCACCGAGTCGATCTGCGCGGGCAGGCCGTTCAGGAAGATCGCGTTGGTGGCGAAATCCGACGCCGCCTTCCAGCCGTTCAGCGGCTTATCTACCGGCAGGTAGGGTGCGTTGATCAGGTCGGCCTCGGTGAGCGTCACGGGTGCGTCGGGGTTGAAGTTGTATTGCAGGCCGAAGCGCTCGTAGTCGGTGGGCTTGAAGCCCAGGCCCTGCCCCGTGAAGGTCCCGAACAGGTTGGCGAACAGCGTGCCTTCGTCGCGCGTGTTGCCGATCAGCATCGGCACCTTGTTGAACCTGCCGGCATCGACCTCGGCGCGCGAGTTCACCGGCAGGATGGTGCCGTCCTCGATCGGTGCAGGCGCGTTGCCCAGCTGCGGGTTCGCGAGCACGATGGTCAGGAGCTTGCTTGCCGGAAGGCCGCGCAGATACGTTGCCACCTGGGCATCCGTCTGTGTCGCCACCCACGCATTCGCCGAGGTGGTGTCGGTGGCCTTGCCGTCGGCGATGACGATGGCGTTCAGCAGTCCCTTCGCGTAGGTCTGCGCGGTGGCGCGCGGGTAGAAGGAGATCCCGCCGCTCAACGGCGCCGCCTTGTGCAGCAGGCCGGCCGACGCACTCGATACGACCAGCCCCCAGGTATTGACCGCGCCCGCCGACTGCCCCATCACCGTGACGTTGCCCGCGTCGCCGCCGAAGGCGCCGATGTTGGACTGGATGAACTTCAGGGCCTGCATCTGGTCGAGCAGCGCGAAGTTGCCCGAGTCATTGCTCGCATTGCCGGTCTTGAGCTGCGGCAGGTCGAGCCAGCCGAGCATGCCCAGGCGGTAGTTGATCGTCACGACGACGGCGTTGCCACGCTTCGCGAGCTGCGCGCCGTCGTAGCCTGGATCGGCCGTGTAGCCCGAGATGTTGCTGCCGCCGTAGATGTAGACGATCACCGGCAGTTTGGCGTCCGCACCGGCCGGGCGCCAGATGTTGAGCGTCAGGCAGTCCTCGTCGCCCACTGGCTTGCCGAAGCCCTCGCGCACGGCCAGACCGAAGGGCGCGTCGTTGGGCGCGGGGCTGAAATAGCGTCCGCCCTGAGCGCAGCCGTGGCCGAACTTCGTTGCGGCGCGCACGCCCTCCCAGGCCTTGGGGTCGGCGGGCGGTGCCCAGCGCAGCGCGCCGACCGGCGGCCGGGCGAACGGAACACCCTTCCACGAATAGGTGCCCGTCTTGGCGCTGTCGTCCACGCCTTCGATCTTGCCGATGGTGGTCTGGCGCACCATGGGACCGTCGGCGGCCGGGGGCGGCGCAGCCGGCGGCCCCACGGGAACGATCGGTGTGAAGGAAAAACCGGAGTCCGAGCCGCCGCCGCAGGCGGAGAGCGCGATGCAGGCCGCGACCCCCATGGCGCGCGCCACCGTTCCCACCGCTGTTTGCCGGGTTGCGTCCTGGCTTTCCGTTGTCTCTGCTGTATTCATTGTTTGTCTCCACACCGGGTTAATCGGAATTCCTGCGTCGGTGTCCCGCGGCCATACTCCGGCCGACCGGACCCGCCAGAAAATTCTAGGAACGGACCGCATTTCCCCCGCTATCGCAAGCGAGCCAATTCAATGACTTCAGGAGCCTCCATGCCGCATGCCCAGCGCCGACCGCAACGCCGGCCGGGCTGCGCCCAGCAGCAACCGGAACTGCGGACCAGCTCGGCCGCCTGGCTCGAAGGCGTGCTCTCGATGTTCGAGGCCGAGGGGCTGGACGTGCCCTCGCTGCTGCGCGAAGCCGGCTTCGACCCCGATTCGCTGCACCGGCAGAACGCACGCGTGCCGGTCGACGAGATCTCCGTGCTCTGGCAACTGGCCGTGGCGCGCGCCGGCAAGCCCACGCTGGGCCTGCACCGGGACCTGGCCGCCACGCACAGCAAGCTGGGCACGGTCGGCCACGCCATGGCCTGCAGCGCCGACCTGGGCGCGGCACTCACCCGGCTCACCCGTTACATGGCCGTGATCTCGGACGCGACCGCCTTCTCGATGCGGCCCGAGGCGCGCGGCGCCTGGATGGTGATGGAGCACACCGGCGGCAGCCTGCCGATCCCGCGCCAGCGCGTCGAATACGCCCTTCTGACCGTCTTCATGCAGTGCCAGTGGCTCACCCGGCGCGAGCTGCAGCCGCTGGCCATGGAGTTCGTCTACCCGCCGCCGGCCGACGACCGGCTGCACCGCGAAGCCTTCGGCTGCCCGATCCGCTACAACGCGCCCGCCAACCGTCTCTTGCTGTCGGCGGCCGACATGGCCATGCCGCTGCCCACCTACCATCCGACGCTCGGCGAGATGCAGGAGCATCTGCTGGACGACCAGTTGAACCTGCTGGGCCAGACCACCACCGGCAACCTGGTGTGCGCCGAGATTGCGCGCCGGCTGCCGCATGGCGAGCCGCGCCGGCAGGACGTGGCCGCGGGCCTGGGCCTCGCGGAGCGCACGCTGCAGCGGCGGCTGCAAGAAGAGTCGGTGTCGTTCCAGTCGCTGCTCGACCGCACCCGCCGGGAGCTCGCGCAGCAGTACCTGGCGGAAGACCGCCACACGCTCACCGATGTGGCGGACATGCTCGGCTTCGTCGACAGCAGCAACTTCTTTCGGGCCTGCAAACGCTGGTTCGGCCTGCCGCCCGCGCAGTACCGGGCGCGGATCTGGGATACGCCGGCGCTGGCGCACTGAGTCGTTCCGGGCCCCGATGGCCCGTGCAGCAAGGGGTTACGGCCGGTGCCGGACAATCCGGGCATGAGCCTGCTTGCTGAAGACACGGACGTCGCGGACCTGGGATTGCGCTGGAAACCCGGTTTCGCGGCCCTCGGCCCCGCCTTTCTCACCCACCTGCGTCCAACGCCGCTGCCCGATCCGTACTGGGTAGGCCACAGCGAGGCGGTGGCGCGCGAACTGGGTTTGCCGGCCGATTGGCGGCAATCAGACATCACGCTCGCGGCGCTGACCGGCAGCCTGCCGATCGCCGGCACCAACCCTTTCGCCACGGTCTACAGCGGGCACCAGTTCGGCGTGTGGGCCGGCCAGCTCGGCGATGGGCGGGCGATCATGCTGGGCGAAACCGAAGGCGGGCTCGAGGTGCAACTCAAGGGCGCGGGCCGCACCCCCTACTCCCGCGGCGGCGATGGCCGCGCGGTGCTGCGCTCCAGCATCCGCGAATTCCTCTGCAGCGAGGCCATGCACGGCCTGGGCATCCCGACCACCCGTGCGCTCAGCGTGACCGGCTCCGACGCCCGCGTGTTCCGCGAGGAGCCCGAGAGTGCCGCCGTTGTGGCCCGCGTGGCGCCGAGCTTCATTCGCTTCGGCCATTTCGAGCACTTCGCAGCCAACCAGCGCGAAGGCGAACTGCGCGCCCTCGCCGACTACGTCATCGACCGCTACTACCCCGCCTGCCGCACCACCGACCGCTTCAACGGCAACGCGTACGCCGGCTTCCTCGAAGCCGTGAGCGAGCGCACCGCCGCCCTGCTCGCCCAATGGCAGGCCGTGGGTTTCTGCCACGGGGTGATGAACACCGACAACATGAGCATCCTCGGGCTCACCATCGACTACGGGCCATTCCAGTTCCTGGACGGCTTCGATCCGCGCCACATCTGCAACCACAGCGACACCAGCGGGCGCTACGCCTTCAACCAGCAGCCGAACGTGGCGTACTGGAACCTCTTTTGCCTCGCACAGGCGCTGCTGCCGCTGATCGGCGACCAGGAAGTCGCCGTCGCCGCGCTGGAGTCGTACAAGACGGTGTTCCCGAACGCGTTCGAGGCCCGCATGCGCGCCAAGCTCGGCCTCGCGGATTCGGCCGAAAGCGACCGCGCGCTGATCGAAGGCGCGCTCAAGCTGCTGGCCGCCGGCAAGGTCGACTACACGATCTTCTGGCGACGCCTTTCGCAGTACATGGCCGATGGCAACGCCGAGCCGGTGCGCGACATGTTCCTGGACCGCGCGGGCTTCGATACCTGGCTGCTCTCATTTTCAGAGCGCCACGCGCAGTCGGTGCGTTCGGAAGCCACCGGTTTGATGCTCAGATCCAACCCGAAATACGTGCTGCGGAACCACCTGGGCCAGCAAGCCATCGAAGCGGCTGGTCAAAAAGACTTCTCGGGTGTGGCAACCTTGCTCACGCTGCTCGAAACCCCATTTGAAGAACATCCCGGCGCCAACGCGTATGCCGGCTTCCCGCCCGACTGGGCTTCCACGATTGAAATCAGCTGCTCATCATGACCAACACCGTTGAAAAAACCGACGCCGAATGGAAGGCCCTGCTCGCTGAAAAAGGCGCGGAACCCGCCGCCTTCGAGGTGACCCGCCATGCCGCCACCGAACGCCCCTTCACCGGCAAGTACGAAGCCCACTGGGACGACGGCACCTACCACTGCGTGTGCTGCGGCGCGAAGCTGTTCGAATCGGGCACCAAGTTCGACGCCGGCTGCGGCTGGCCCAGCTTCTCGGAAGAAGCGGTGCCCGGCGCCATCAGGAACATCGTCGACCGTTCGCATGGCATGGTGCGCACCGAGAATGTCTGCGCCAATTGCGGCGCCCACCTGGGGCACGTGTTCCCCGACGGCCCCACCGACACCGGCCTGCGCTATTGCATGAACTCGGCGTCGCTCGACTTCCAGAAAAAATGAAACTGATCCTCGACTTCTTCCCGATCCTGCTGTTCTTCGGCGCCTACAAGCTCGCCGACATCTACACCGCCACCGGCGTGCTGATGGCCGCCACCGTGGTGCAGATGGCCATCATCTATGCGATGGAGCGCAAGCTCCAGGCGATGCAGAAGGCCACGCTGGTGCTGATTCTTCTGTTCGGCACGCTCACGCTGGTGCTGCACGACGACCGCTTCATCAAGTGGAAGCCCACCGTGCTCTACGGCGCAATGGCGATCGCGCTGGCCGTGGCGCTCTGGGCGCTGAAGAAGAACTTTTTGAAGATGCTGCTGGGCTCGCAACTCGAACTGCCCGACCGCATCTGGGGCCGCCTGAACGTGGCGTGGATCGGCTACTGCCTCTTCATGGCGCTCATCAACGGCTACGTGGCGGCCTACTTCACCACCGAGGCCTGGGTCAACTTCAAGCTCTGGGGCTACGTGTTCCCGATCGTCTTCCTGGTGGCGCAGGGCCTGTACATCGCGCCGCACCTGAAAGAAGACAAGCCGACCGCATGACGAACACGACGACCATTCCCCTGCCGACCGTGGCTGCGCTCGAGAACGCGCTGCGCGAAGCGCTGGCTCCCACGCAGCTCGAGGTGATCGACGAAAGCGCTGCGCACGCAGGGCACACGGGCGCCAATGCAGAGGGCTACGGTACCCATTTCCGCGTGCGCATCGCCTCCCCGTTCTTCGAAGGGAAGCCTCGCGTGGCGCGACATCGCCTTGTGTATGATGCCCTCCAAGTTTTTATCGCACAGGGTCTGCACGCCATCGCCATCGAGGTGCTCTGAGTCGTCCAATCGCTTGCACGTGGCCCTCGCCGCGATGCCCAGCCCTCGCTCCTCCCCTTTTGTCCGTCTCTCTCCGCTTTCTTTCACGCGCCTTTTCCTACACGCGCATTTCCTCTCCAGCCTGATATTCATTCCATGAAAAAACACATCTTGCAGGCCGTTGCGGCCGCAGCGCTGATCGGTGCCATTCCCATGGCGGCTCTGGCGCAGAACGCAGCCATCGTGAACGGCAAGCCGGTGCCCAAGGCCCGCATGGACGTTCTGGCGCAACAACTGGCCGCCGCAGGCCGCCCGGTGACGCCGGAAATGCAAAACCAGCTGCGCGACGAAATCGTGGCCCGCGAAGTGTTCATGCAGGAAGCGCAGAAGCAAGGCCTGGACGCCAACGACGACTACAAGAACCAGCTCGAACTCGCCCGCCAGGCCATCCTGATCCGCGCGCTGTTCGACAACTACCGCAAGACCAACCCGGTCTCGGACGCTGACGTGAAGGCCGAGTACGACAAGTTCGTCGCGGCCAACGGCGGCAAGGAATACAAGGCCCGCCACATCCTGGTGGAGACCGAAGACCAGGCCAAGAAGATCATGGCCGACCTGAAGAAGGGCGCCAAGTTCGAAGACATCGCCAAGAAGCAGAGCAAGGACCCGGGATCGGGCGCCAACGGCGGCGACCTCGACTGGGCCAACCCCGCGAGCTTCGTGCCCGAGTTCTCGGAAGCGATGATCAAGCTGAAGAAGGGCGAGACCACCCCGGCGCCCGTCAAGACGCAGTTCGGCTATCACATCATCCGCGTGGACGACATCCGCCAGGCCCAACTGCCGAAGCTGGAAGAAGTGAAGCCGCAGGTTACGCAGCAGCTGCAGCAGCAGCGTTTGCAGAAGTACCAAGAGGAATTGCGCGCGAAGGCCAAGGTCGAGTAAGCCCCAGGCTTCCACCTCCCTTAAAAAAAACGGCCCGCAGGCCGTTTTTTTTCGACTGCCGCAGCAGCATTCAGGCGATCAGCCCACCCACTTGCGCGCGTTGCGCCAGATCTGCATCCAGGGGCTGAGTTCGCTCCGGTCGCCCGGCGTCCAGCTCATCTGGATGTTGCGGAACACGCGCTCCGGGTGCGGCATCACGGCGGTGAAGCGGCCGTCGGGCGTGGTGACCGAAGTGAGGCCGCCGGCGCTGCCGTTCGGGTTGAACGGGTACTGCTCGGTCGCGCTGCCGTGGTTGTCCACGAAGCGCATCGCCGCGATGGCCTTGGCCGCGTCGCCGCGGTGCTTGAAGTTGGCGTAGCCCTCGCCGTGCGCCACCGCGATCGGCAGGCGGCTGCCGGCCATGCCTGCGAAGAAGAGGCTCGGCGATTCGAGCACTTCGACCATCGACAGGCGCGCCTCGAAGCGCTCGCTCTGGTTGGTGGTGAAACGCGGCCAGGCTTCCGCGCCCGGGATGATGTCGGCCAGCTCGGCGAACATCTGGCAGCCGTTGCACACGCCCAGGCCAAAGGTGTCTTCGCGGCCGAAGAAGGCCTTGAACTGCTCGGCCAGCTTGGGGTTGAAGGTGATGCTGCGCGCCCAGCCGATGCCGGCGCCCAGCGTGTCGCCGTAGCTGAAGCCGCCGCAGGCGACCACGCCCTTGAAGTCGGCGAGGTCCGCCCTGCCCGTCTGCAGGTCGGTCATATGCACGTCGTAGGCCTCGAAGCCGGCTTCGGTGAACGCGTAGGCCATCTCGACGTGCGAGTTGACGCCCTGCTCGCGCAGGATCGCCACCTTGGGGCGCGATTGCAGGATGGCAGGCGCTGCAGGCTGCGCATTCGGCAGGAACACATGCATGCCGGGGTCCGATGACTCACCGGCCGCGGCGTGCTCTGCATCGGCGCAGGCCGGGTTGTCGCGCTCGCGGGCGATCTTCCAGCTGACCGAGTCCCAGACCTGATGCAGGTCGTGAAGGCTGGCGCTGAACACCGACTTGGCATCGCGCCAGACTTCGAGCTTGCCCTTGCCCGCATCCATGGTCGAGCTCGTGGGCCGCGTCTTGCCGACGAAGTGGCTGTGGGCGCTGAGGCCGTGGGCGCGCAGCACCTGCATCACGTCATTGCGCTCGGCCGTGCGCACCTGCAGCACCATGCCCAGCTCTTCGTTGAACAGCGCCTTGAGCGTGAGTTCTTCGCGCCTCGCGCTGACCTGCTGCGCCCAGTTCTTGGCGTCGCCGGTTTCCATGCGGCTGTCGGAAATGCCGTCGCCTTCGGTGACCAGCACGTCGACGTTGAGCGCCACGCCGACATGGCCGGCAAAGGCCATTTCGCAGGCGGTGGCGAACAGGCCGCCGTCGCTGCGGTCGTGCATCGCAAGGATCTTGCCGTCGGCGCGCAGGGCGTTCACGGCATTCACGAGTGCCACGAGCTGCGCCGGATCGTCGAGGTCGGGCACAGTGTCGCCGCTCTGGCCGAGCGTCTGCGAGAGGATGCTGCCGGCCATGCGGTGCTGGCCACGGCCCAGGTCGATCAGCACGAGCGTGGTGTCGGCTTCTTCTGCATCGAGCTGCGGCGTGAGCGTGCCGCGCACGTCGGCCAGCGAGGCGAAGGCGGTGACGATCAGGCTGACCGGCGACGTGACCTTTTTCGCTTCATCGCCGTCCTTCCACTGCGTCCGCATCGACAGCGAATCCTTGCCGACCGGAATCGACACGCCCAGCGCCGGGCACAGTTCCAGGCCGACGGCCTTGACGGTCTCGTACAGCGCGGCGTCTTCGCCGGGCTCGCCGCAGGCGGCCATCCAGTTGGCAGACAGCTTGACGCGCGAAAGTTCGATCGGTGCGGCCAGCAGGTTGGTGATGGCCTCGGCCACGGCCATGCGGCCCGAGGCCGGTGCGTCGAGCGCGGCCAGCGGCGTGCGCTCGCCCATGCTCATGGCTTCGCCAGCGAAGCCCTTGTAGTCGGCCAGCGTCACGGCGCAATCGGCCACGGGCACCTGCCAGGGGCCGACCATCTGGTCGCGGTGGCTCATGCCGCCCACGGTGCGGTCGCCGATGGTGATCAGGAAGCGCTTGGAGGCCACGGTCGGATGCGCGAGCACCTCGATGGCGGCCTTCTGCAGGTCCACGCCCGTGAGATCGAGCGGCTTGAAAGTGCGCGCGACGGTCTTCACGTCGCGGTGCATCTTGGGCGGCTTGCCGAGCAGCACATCCATCGGCATGTCGACCGGCTGCACGGCCGCGCCTTCGTCGGCCACCAGCAACTGGCGCTCTTCGGTCGCCACGCCGACCACCGAGAACGGGCAGCGCTCGCGCTCGCAGAAGGCCTTGAACTGTTCGAGCGACTCCGGCGCGATGGCCAGCACGTAGCGCTCCTGGCTTTCGTTGCACCAGATTTCCTTGGGCGCCATGCCCGACTCTTCGAGCGGCACGGCGCGCAGGTCGAAGCGCGCGCCGCGGCCGGCGTCGTTGGTCAGCTCGGGGAAGGCATTGCTCAGGCCGCCCGCGCCCACGTCGTGGATCGCCAGGATCGGGTTGGCCGCGCCCTGCTGCCAGCAGTGGTTGATGACCTCCTGCGCGCGGCGTTCGATCTCGGGGTTACCGCGCTGCACCGAGTCGAAGTCGAGCTCGGCTGCGTTGGCGCCGGTCGCCATCGAGCTGGCGGCGCTGCCGCCCATGCCGATGCGCATGCCGGGGCCGCCGAGCTGGATCAGCAGCGAGCCGGCCGGGAACTGGATCTTCTTGGTCTGGGTCGCATCGATGCTGCCGAGGCCGCCCGCGATCATGATGGGCTTGTGGTAGCCGCGCTGCACGGTGTCGAGGTCGCTCGTCACCGCCTGTTCGTACTCGCGGAAGTAGCCCAGCAGGTTGGGACGGCCGAACTCGTTGTTGAACGCGGCGCCGCCGAGCGGCCCCTCGGTCATGATTTGAAGCGGGCTGGCGATGTGTTCGGGCTTGCCGTAGTGGCCGTCTTCGGGCCAGAGCTTGGAGACGGTGAAGCCGGTCAGGCCCGCCTTGGGCTTGGAGCCGCGGCCGGTGGCGCCTTCGTCGCGGATCTCGCCGCCCGCACCGGTCGAGGCGCCCGGGAACGGGGAAATCGCGGTCGGGTGGTTGTGCGTCTCGACCTTCATCAGCACATGGCTCAGGGCGCTATCTTTTTGATAGCTCTGCGAGCCGTCGGCCGGAATGAAGCGCTCGATGGTCGCGCCTTCCATCACCGAGGCGTTGTCCGCATAGGCGATCACCGTGTGCTGCGGGTTTTGCTTCTCGGTGTGGCGGATCATCGAGAACAGGCTCTGCGGCTGCGCCTTGCCATCGATGGTGAACTGGGCATTGAAGATCTTGTGGCGGCAGTGCTCGCTGTTGGCCTGCGCGAACATCATCAGTTCGACGTCGCTGGGGTTTCGGCCGAGGCGCGTGAAGGCTTCGACGAGGTAGTCGATCTCGTCCTCGGCCAGCGCGAGGCCGAAACCGGTGTTGGCGGCCACCAGGGCTTCGCGGCCACCCGTTTGCACGTCGACCTGTGCCATCGGCTGGGCCGGCAGTTCGCTGAAGAGGCTGGCCGCCTGCTCCACGGTGGCGAGCACCGATTCGGTCATGCGGTCGTGCAGCGGGCCAGCCACGGCGGCGAGCGTGTCGCCCTCGATGACGGGCGCCTTGCCGATCAGCGGCGACTTGAGCTTCAGGTGGTACTGGGTGACGCGCTCGACCCGGCGCAGCGCCAGGCCGCAGTTGTGGGCGATGTCCGTGGCCTTGGAGGCCCAGGGCGACACGGTGCCCAGCCGCGGCGTGACGACCACTGAGGTGCCCGCCTTGGCCGGCGCCTCGAAGGGCTCGCCGTAGGTCAGCAGCGCAGCGAAGCGGTCATGGCCGACCGCGTCGAGCGCCGCGTCGGTAACCACCAGATGGACGAAACGGGCCGAGATGCCCTCGATGCGCGGCTCGATGGCCTGCAGCTTCGGCAGCAGTTGCCGTGCGCGGAAATCGCTGAGTGCGCTGCCGCCCTCGAACAGGGTTACGACGGGAAGGGCTTGGGATGCGGGCTGCGTCACGGTCGATGTGGGGCCTCGGGGGCCGCGTTGGGAATCAAGGAAACGGGGCGAATGGCCGCTGACTGGGGTCATCCGCGTTAGCCCGGGATTTTAGGCCAACGCCGGGCCGCCCCAAGTTGGCCGCCCCCCTCGGGGGGCAGCGGGAACACGAAGTGTCCCGCGTTGGGGGCAGGCCCATTCTCCGATGGGATAATTCGAATCATGAGCATTACTTACAAAGACGCTGCAGGCATCGAAGCCATGCGCGTCGCCTGTCGCCTCGGCTCCGAGGTGCTGGACTACCTCACGCCCTTCATCAAGCCCGGCATCACGACCAACGACGTGGACCGGCTCGCCGCCGAATACATGGTCAAGCAGGGCACCACCTCGGCCACGGTGGGCTACATGGGCGCCAGCAGCGTCCCGTTCCCCAAGTCGCTCTGCACCTCGGTGAACCACGTGGTGTGCCACGGCATCCCCAACGACAAGCCCCTGAAAAAGGGCGACATCATGAATGTCGACGTCACCGTCATCAAGGACGGCTGGTTCGGCGACAACAGCCGCATGTTCGTGATCGGCGATGCCTCCATCGCGGCCAAGCGCCTGTGCAGCATCACCTTCGAAGCCATGTGGCACGGCATCCTGCAGGTGCGCCCGGGCGCCCACCTGGGCGACGTGGGCCATGCGATCCAGAAGTTCGCCGAGGGCCAGGGCTTCTCGATCGTGCGCGAGTTCTGCGGCCACGGCGTGGGCCAACGCTTTCACGAAGAACCGCAGGTGCTGCACTACGGCCGCCCGGGCACCATGGAAGAGCTCAAGCCCGGCATGATCTTCACCATCGAGCCGATGATCAACGCCGGCAAGCGAGACGTGAAGGAAGACTTCAAGGGCGGCCAGTACGACGGCTGGACCATCGTCACCCGCGACCATTCGCTGTCGGCCCAGTGGGAGCACTCGGTGCTCGTCACCGAAACCGGCTACGAAGTGCTGACCCTGTCGGAAGGCAGCCCGCCGCTGCCCTCCTTCGTCACCTCGACCAAAACCTGACGCGCCCGAGCGCGCCCCGCCGTGATCGAAGCAGCCAAGATCGACGTGGCGACGCTGCGTGAAGCCTATCGCGCGAAGAAGCTCGCCCTCTTCGACACCCTGCGCTTTGCGCGCGCCCCCACCCGCAGCGTGCACACGGTGCTGCGCCAGCTCTCGGCGCTGGCCGACCAGACGCTCTGCACCCTCTGGCAGGAAGCCGATTTCGGCGATTCGCTCACGCTGGCGGCCGTCGGCGGCTTCGGCCGCGGCGAGCTGTTCCCGTACTCCGACGTCGACGTGCTCCTCCTCTTGCCGCCCGAAGGCCACGAGAGCGAGATCGACCCGGCCCGCATCGAGGCCTTCATCGGCCACTGCTGGGATGCCGGGCTTGAAATCGGCTCCAGTGTGCGCACCGTCGAGGAGTGCCTGGCCGAGGCCGAGAAGGACGTCACCGTCCAGACCTCGCTGCTCGAGTCGCGGCTGATCGCAGGCAACAAGAAGCTCTTCGTCGCCTTCCGCCGCCGCTTCACGCGCGCCATCGATCCGCAGGCCTTCTTCGTGGCCAAGTCGCAGGAAATGCGGCACCGCCACCAGAAGTTCGACAACACGCCCTACGCGCTCGAGCCCAACTGCAAGGAATCGCCGGGCGGGCTGCGCGACCTGCAGACCATCCTCTGGATGACCAAGGCCGCCGGCTACGGCAGCCGCTGGGACGACCTGGCCAAGAACGGCCTGGCCACCTCCTTCGAGGCGCAGCAGATCAAGCGCAACGAGGCGCTGCTCTCGCTGATTCGCGCCCGGCTGCACGTGATTGCCAACCGGCGCGAAGACCGGCTGGTGTTCGACCTGCAGACCGCCGTGGCCGCGAGCTTCGGCTACGAAAGCACGATCGACGGAGGGCAGCGCAAGGCCAGCGAGGCGCTGATGCGGCGCTACTACTGGGCGGCCAAGGCCGTGTCCCAGCTCAACCAGATCCTGCTGCTCAACATCTCCGAGCGCCTGCAGCCGAGCGACGAGCAGCACACGCCGATCAACGAGCGCTTCTACGAGCGCGCCGGCCTCATCGAGATCGCGAGCGACGACCTCTACGAGCGCGAGCCGCATGCGGTGCTCGAGACCTTCCTGCTCTACCAGAAGACCATCGGCGTGAAGGGCCTGTCGGCGCGCACGCTGCGCGCGCTCTACAACGCGCGCCATGTGATGGACAGCAAGTTCCGCAACGACCCGGTCAACCACGAGACCTTCATGCGGATCCTGCTGCAGCCCTACGGCATCACGCATGCCTTCCGGCTGATGAACCAGACCTCGGTGCTGGGGCGGTACCTGCGCGTGTTCCGCAGCATCGTGGGACAGATGCAGCACGACCTGTTCCACGTGTACACGGTGGACCAGCACATCCTGATGGTGTTGCGCAACGTGCGGCGCTTCTTCATTGCCGAGCATGCGCACGAGTACCCGTTCTGCTCGCAGCTCGCGGCCGGCTGGGACAAGCCCTGGATCCTGTACGTTGCCGCCCTCTTCCACGACATCGCCAAGGGCCGGGGCGGTGACCATTCCACGCTCGGCGCGCGCGACGTGCAGCGCTTCTGCAAGCAGCACGGCATTGCGCGCGAAGACTCCAAACTCATCGAATTCCTCGTAGCCGAGCACCTGGTGATGAGCCAGGTTGCGCAAAAGCAGGACCTGAGCGACCCCGAGGTGATCGGCGCCTTCGCCAAGCGCGTGGGCAACGAGCGCTACCTCACGGCCCTTTACCTGCTGACCATCGCCGACATCCGCGGCACCTCGCCGCGCGTGTGGAATGCGTGGAAGGGCAAGCTGCTCGAAGACCTGTACCGCTACACGCTGCGCGCCCTCGGCGGCCGCATGCCCGACCCGGACGCCGAAGTCGAATCGCGCAAGCGCGAGGCGCTGGTGCAGCTGGCCCTGCACGCGCAGCGCTTCGAGGCGCACAAGGCGCTGTGGGACACGCTCGATGTCGGCTATTTCATGCGCCACGACGCGAGCGAGATCGCCTGGCATGCGATGCAGTTGTCGCGCTTCGTGCCGCCGAAGAACATGCCGGTCGACCCGAAGGCCGCGCCCGTGGTGCGCGCGCACCTGTCGCCCGTGGGCGAAGGCCTGCAGGTGGTGGTCTACACGCCCGACCAGCCCGACCTGTTCGCGCGCATCTGCGGCTATTTCGACCAGGCCTCGTTCAGCATCCTGGATGCCAAGGTTCACACCACGAGCAACGGCTATGCGCTCGACACCTTCCAGGTTGTGACCACCTTCCTGCCCGACCACTACCGCGACCTGATCAGCATGGTGGAGTCGGGCCTCGCGCAAACGCTCACCGAAGCCGGCGCCCTGCCCCCGCCGAGCATGGGCCGGGTGTCGCGCCGGGTGCGGAGTTTTCCGATCAAGCCGCGCATCAGCCTGTTGCCCGACGACAAGGCGCAGCGCTGGCTGCTCAACATCTCGGCCAGCGACCGCGCGGGTCTGCTGTATTCGGTGGCGCGGGTGCTGGCGCGCCATCACCTCAATCTGCAGCTCGCCAAGGTCACGACCCTGGGCGAGCGGGTGGAAGACACCTTTTTGATCAGCGGCCCCGAGCTCCAGGGCCAGAAGACGCAGCTCGCGATCGAGACCGAGCTGATGGAAGCGCTGGCCTCCTGACCCGCTGCGTCAGCCGCAGTACGCGCCGACGATCCGGCCGGTGGGTTCGACCTGCAGGTTGAGGCGCGTGGGGTCTTGCGCGGTGCTCGCGGCTTCCGTTGCGGGCACGGTGCGGCCGGTCTTGGCGCCCGCGCGTTGCAGCATTTCCTGCAGCAGAGCCTGGGTCGCCTGCAAGCCGAGCCCGAAGCGGGCGGCCGCGGCCTGGCAGGTTTCCGGCGGCGGCGCGAAGCTCGGCGGCTCGGGCACCTCGGAGGTCAGCGGGCGGTCCTTGGGCGGGGCTGCGCAGCCCGCCATCAACAGGGCCACCGCCGACAGACACAACCAGCTTCGACCATTCTTCATGCGCATACTTTTTTGCTCCTTGAAACTGGTGGAAGCTTATTCGCCAAAAACGACACGACGCACACAGGTTAAGCCAGCGGTACACAAAGCATCAACTAATTCACGATGGGTATCGGCGCTGCCTTTTCGATGGCGTATCCTGAAAGCGATGCATGCAGCCAAGGCCCGATGGGCACCCCCTTCATGACACAGCAATCCCACACCGTTTTCCTGGTCGACGTCGACAACACCCTGCTCGACAACGACCGCGTCGTCGGCGACCTGCGCGCTCACCTCGAGCAAGCCTTCGGCACCGAGAGCGCCAACCGCTACTGGGTGGCCTTCGAGGCGCTGCGCAACGAACTCGGCTACGTCGACTACCTCGGCGCATTGCAGCGCTACCGGGCCGAGGAAAGCAAGCGCAGCATGAGCGATTCGCGGCTGCTCCTGATGTCGAGCTTTCTCATCGACTACCCCTTTGCCGACCGCCTGTACCCCGGCGCGCTCGATGTGCTCAAGCATCTGCGCCGCTACGGCCCGACCGTGATCCTGTCCGATGGCGACGTGGTGTTCCAGCCGCGCAAGGTGCAGCGCTCGGGCCTGTGGGACGCGGTCGAAGGCCGCGTGCTGATCTATGTGCACAAGGAGCAGATGCTCGACACCATCGAGGAGTGCCATCCCGCGGCGCACTACGTGATGGTCGACGACAAGCTGCGCCTGCTTTCCGCCATGAAGACGATCTGGGGGCCGCGGCTCACCACCGTCTTCGTGCGGCAAGGCCACTACGCGCTCGATGCGCAGGCCATTGCCGCCTACGCGCCCGCCGACATCACCATCGAACGCATCGGCGACCTCATTCAAATCGACAACTGGGCACCCAAGAAATGAGCGCCGCGCCGGGCCGCCCCAAGCAAGCTCGCACCGCAGTGCGAAGCACGGAGGTTATTTAATGACTCAAAAAACCAATCCCCTCGCGGGCCAACCTGCGCCTCTCGAATTGCTGGTGAACGTGCCACGCCTGATTTCGGCGTACTACACGGGCCGGCCCGATCCGTCGGTGCCCGCGCAGCGCGTGGCCTTCGGCACCTCGGGCCATCGCGGCTCGTCGTTCGACGACGCGTTCAACGAATGGCATGTGCTGGCGATCAGCCAAGCCATTTGCGACTACCGCAAGCAGAAAGGCATCGACGGTCCGCTGTTCCTCGGCATCGACACGCACGCGCTTTCCACGCCCGCCTTCAGCAGCGCGGTCGAAGTGCTGGCCGCCAACGGCGTCGAGCTGATGCTCTCGAAGGACGACGAGTACACGCCTACGCCGGCCGTCTCGCATGCGATCCTGGTCTACAACCGCGGCCGCACGACAGGGTTGGCCGACGGCATCGTCATCACGCCTTCGCACAACCCGCCCGAGAGCGGCGGTTTCAAGTACAACCCGCCGAACGGCGGCCCCGCCGGCACGGACATCACCTCCGCCGTCGAAGCCGCCGCCAACAAGATGCTGGCTAACCAGCTCGAAGGCGTGAAGCGCATGCCGCTCGCGCAGGCGCTGAAGGCCTCCACCACGCACCGGCACGACTATCTGAACACCTACGTCGAAGACCTGGCCCAGGTGCTCGACATGGACGCCATCCGCGGCGTGGAAATCGATCTCGGCGTCGACCCGCTCGGCGGCGCCGGCGTGCATTACTGGCCGGCCATCGCCGAGCGCTACAAGCTCCAGCGCCTCACCGTGCTGAACCAGGAGGTCGACCCGACCTTCCGCTTCATGTCGCTCGACTGGGACGGCCGCATCCGCATGGACCCGTCCTCCCCCGATGCGATGCACAAGCTGATCGCGCTGAAGGACCGCTTCGGCATCGCCTTCGCCTGCGACACCGACCACGACCGCCATGGCGTGGTCACGCGCAGCGCGGGCCTGATGCAGCCGAACAGCTACCTCGCGGTGATGATCGACTACCTCTACACGCACCGCCCGCAATGGCCGGCGGGCGCGGCCGTCGGCAAGACGGTGGTGAGCAGCCAGATGATCGACCGCGTCACCGCCCGGCTCGGGCGCAAGCTCTACGAAGTGCCGGTGGGCTTCAAGTGGTTCGTCGACGGGCTGGTGGAAGGATCGCTGGGCTTCGGCGGCGAGGAAAGCGCCGGCGCGACCTTCCTGCGCCACGACGGTTCGGCGTGGACCACGGACAAGGACGGCATGGTGCCCGCCCTGCTCTCGGCCGAGATCGCCGCGCGCACCGGGCGCGACCCGGGTGAGCGCTATGCGGAACTGACGCAGGCACTCGGGCAGCCGGTGTCCGACCGCGTGGATGCGGCGGCGACGGTCGAGCAGAAGAAGAAGCTGTCGAACCTGTCGCCGCAGCAGGTCAGTTCGACCGAGCTGGCGGGCGACAAGATCGAGGCCGTGCTGAGCCATGCGCCCGGCAACGGCGCGGCCATTGGGGGCGTGAAGGTCGTCACCGCCAATGGCTGGTTTGCGGCGCGGCCCTCAGGCACGGAGAACATCTACAAGGTCTACGGCGAGAGCTTCAAGGGCGCGGAGCACCTCGCGCGCATTCTCGAAGAGGCACAGCAGCTGGTGGACAAGGCGCTGTCGAGCTGACGCCGACCATGGAAGCCCACGCGCTGCGCCTGAACCCGGGCGACGACTTGCGCGCGGCGCTCGATGCGGCGCTGAAGCAACGCGGCGCCGAAGCGGCTTTCGTGGTCTCCGGCATCGGCAGCCTGAACGGCGCGCGCATCCGGTATGCCGGTTTGGAAAACGCCGCGGTGCTCGAAGGCGATCTCGAAATCCTCACGCTGTCCGGCACGCTCTCGCCGGACGGCGCTCATCTGCACATCAGCGTGTCGGACAGCATAGGCCAGGTGCGCGGCGGCCATGTCGCACCGGGCTGCACCGTACGAACCACTGCCGAAATCCTGATCGCCTGGCTGCCCGAATGGCGCTTTGCCCGCGAGCACGACCCTGCAACCGGCTACCCCGAACTGGTGCCGCGCCCCAAGGCCTGAGCAGGTTCAGTGCGGCTCCTTGTTGAGGTCGTACTTCATCACGCGGCCGTGGCGGCCTTCGATGTCGCGCTCGACCGCATACACGTCGCCGCTCGGCAGCTGGCGCTGCGAGAGCACCGTATCGAGCGTGGCCATGTCTGCTGCATCGAGCTGCAGCGACAGCACCTTCAGGTGGTCCGCCAGATGGTCGCCGCGCCGCACGCCGACGATCACGCCCGCCACCTGCGGCTGCTGCAGCACCCAGCGCATCGCCACCGTGGCGATCGACGTGCCGTGCCGCTCTGCCACCCTCTTCAACTGCAGCAGCAACTGCTGGAACAGCTCCCATCCGCCGAAGTCATCGATGACGAGCTTGTACTTGACCAGCGACCGGTTCTCGTAAGGCTCCCGCGGCTCGCTCGCACCGAGCCAGCGCTCCGAGAGAAACCCGCCGGCCACGCTGCCGTAGCACAGCAACTGGATGCCCGACGCCGCGCAATACGGCGCCAGCGTCGGCTGCGGCCGCTGGTCGAGCAGCGAATACTGCACCTGCATGCTACGCAGCGGTACATCGGCGTCGACCAGTTCGCGCACCCGCGCGGTGTCGAAATTGGTGCCGCCCAGCAGCTCGATCTTGCCGGCGCGCTGTAGCTCCTGCAGCCAGTGCGCCACCTCGACATAGCGCGGCACGCCGTAGTCCCACCAATGGAACTGCACGAGGTCGAGCCGCTCGACGCCCAGGCGCTGCAGCGAGCGGTCGATGGTCTGTTCGACCTGGCGCCTGTCGATCTGCGCGAGCGTCGCCAGGTCGGGCACGAACTTGGTGTGCACGCGCAATTGCGAGAGGCTGCCGCTGCCGTGGCGCGCGATGTGCTCGCGCCGGAAGTCGCCGATCAGCTCTTCCACGCCCGTGTAGATGTCGGCGCAGTCGAAGGTGGTGATGCCGGCTTCGTAGTAGGCCGCCATGTCGGCGATGGCCGCGGCGCGGTCGATGCCGCCATGGCCGCCGGCCAGTTGCCAGCCGCCCTTGAGCAGACGGGAGATCGAGTAGTTCGGCGCGAGGTCGATGCGTTGCGGTTGGCTCATGGGTTCTGCCTGGAAGGCTTGGAGGGGTGGACCACGGCCGTGGTGTCGGCGTGGCGGAAAACGCGCGTCGCGGTGCGCGTGATGCGAAAGCGCGACGGGCAGTGCGGATCGGGGCACGCCACTTCGGCGTCGGTGCTCATCCAGTCGTTGGCATCGGTGGGGCGCTGCTTGGCCGCGAGCAGCGGCAGCAAGGCGCCCAGCGAGTAGATCGAGAAGCCCTGCCCCTCGGGCAGGTGCAGCATCTCGCCACGCAGCTCGAAATAATCGCCGACCCTGGCATTGCAGTAGAGCTTCGCGCCTTCGGGCGCGACCACTTCGACGCGCAGGTCGTAGAGCGTGAAGGCGCCGTCGTCCGGTGTTGTCGTGGTGTTCATGCTTCAGGGGTTCGGTGGGGTGACGGACAGGATGATTTCGGTCGGCGCCTGCGAGGCGTTGATGTAGCGGTGCGGCAGCCGCGCATCGAAGGAGATGCTCTCGCCGGCCTTCACCGCGTAGTCGACCCCCGCCACCTGCGCCACCAGCGCGCCCGCGACGACGTAGACGCATTCGGCCGATTCGTGGCCGCGCGGCTCGTCGGCCGACATCTGGCCCGGCTCGAGCACGGCGCGCAGCACTTCGAGCTGGCCCGCGCCGGCCGTGAGGCGCTCGTAGGCCACCTGGCCTTTGGGCGCGGTGAGCATCACGCGCTGACTCGGCCGGCTGATCCAGACGGTGGGCGGCGTCGGCTCCGAGAACAGCGAGGACACCGATTCGCCGAACACGCCCGCGAGCCGGCGCAGGGTTTCCAGGCTGGGATCGGTGACGGCGCGCTCGATCTGGCTCAGCAGCGTGGCGGACACGCCCGCCTGCGCCGCCAGTTCGCGCAGGGACAGACCACGGGCCGTTCGCAATTCCTTCAGTCGGTCGCCGATCATGGGGTTGAGTCTTCCTTTGCTTCTTGTTTGTGCATCCACACAGCACAACAAGCGGGATGGTATGTACGGTTCTGGTGCACGTCAAGCGCTAGAAATCGCTGCGCATGCCCCACGTTCTCCAACGATCTTTGCCGCCAACCCTGCTTGTGCTTTGTGCATTTTCTCTGCACACTCCGCGCCCATATCGTGCAGTAATACTTTACAGGAGCATCGAGATGGCCGACCCGCATTCCCCCACACGCCCCACCCGGCGACGCCTTGGACACCGCTGGCTGCTGGTCTTTCCGTTCATCTGGCAGGCCTGCCTCGCGCCGGCCGTGAACGACATCGCGCTCACCCCGTTCGGACTGCCCTTTCCCATGTTCTGGCAGATGGCGGGCATCGTGCTGACCAGCGTGGTCATCGCCATCGTGTTCCGGCTCGATGCCAAGGCCGGCGTGGAGGCCGAGGAAGCCGCCTTCCTCGCCCACAGCCTGAAGACGCATGAGGACGGCGCACCATGAAGCTCGCCATCGTCCTGGCCATCCTGCTCGCGACCGTGGCGGGTGCCATCGCCTACGGGCGCCGCACGCGCCGCGCCAACAACTTCGCCGACTGGGCCGTCGGCGGGCGCAGCCTCGGCACGCTGGTCTTCTGGTTCATGAACGCGGGCGAGGTCTACACGACCTTCGCGGTGCTCGGCATCTCGGGCTACGCCTGGGCGCTGGGCGCGCCGGCGTACCTCGCGTTCTGTTCGGTGTCGATGAGCTATGCGGTCGGCTACTGGCTGATGCCACGGATCTGGCGCGCGGGGCGCATCGGCAAGCTGCTCACGCAGTCCGACTTCTTCGCCGCGCGCTACGAGGCGCCGTGGCTGGGCGTGCTGACCGGCGTGGTCGGCATCGCCTCGCTGGTGGTCTATGTGCAGATCCAGCTGGTGAGCCTCGGGCTGATCGTGCAGCTCACGCTCGGCAACAGCATCACGAGCGAAGCCGCGACCATCGGCGCCGGCGTCCTGATGATCGCGTTCGTGTTCGTCGCGGGCGTGCGTTCCGCCGCCTTCGCCGCGGGTGTGAAAGACGTGCTGATGGTGGTCGTGGTGGTGCTGCTCAGCGTCACCGTGGCCAGCAAGGTGGGCGCGGCTTCGCTGCTCGACCTGTTCTCGATGGCGGAGGCGAAGCACCCGGGCATCGGCAAGTTCCCGGGGCTGGACGCCACCTCGCCGACCACCGCGATCTGGCTCATGACCTCGGCGATCAACATCGCGCTGGGCAACTGGGTGTTCCCGCACCTGTTCCAGATGTCGTACACGGCGCACAGCGCGACGGCGATCCGCCGCAACGCGATCTGGCAGCCGCTGTATTCGCTGGCGTATTTCTTCATCATCCTGCTGGGCTTCGCGGCGCTCCTGGCGCAGACGCAGCCGCCGGGCGGCAACCTCAATGCGGCGCTGCTGCAGTTCGTGTCCGACCGCTATCCGGCGTGGATGGTCGGGCTGCTGGCGGGCACGGGCTTCCTGCTGGCGCTGGCGCCCGGGTCGTTGCTGCTGCTGACGGCCGGGTCGATCTTCACGCGCAATGTGGTGCGGCCGTTCAGGAGCGGGCTGAGCGAGCGCGCATCATTGGCGCTGTCGCGCGGCTCGCTGGTGATCTTCGCGGCGATCGCCGTCTGGCTGTCGGTGAGCCAGAAGGGGTCGCTGGTGAAGATCCTGCTCGACGCGTATTCGGCCATCGGCATGCTCGCGCCCGGCGTGTTCCTCGGATTCCTGTGGAAGCGCACGAGTGCGATCGGCGTGCTGGCCGGGCTGGTCGCGGGCTTCGTCGCGCTGCTGGCGCCGTTCGCGGCGAAGTTCTGGGCGGCGACCGTGCCGCAGTGGGAGGCCGGGCTGATCGCGATGGCCATCAACGCCGCAGTCGTCGTGGTCGTGAGCCTCGTGACGAAAGCGCCGCGGGACAAGGCCGTCGCGCTCGGACTGCAGGACGACAGTCCGCAGGATGCTCAGGTCGGCGCGCTCGCCAGCCTGCGCTCCAGCCACACGCTGTAGCGCGAGAGCCCGAAGCACAGCACCCAGTACACGGCGGCGATGAAGAGATAGCCCTCGAGGTAGAACGGCCGCCAGACCGGATCGCCGCCGAGCGCGAGGCCCAGCGCGCCGGTCAGCTCGAACAGGCCCACGACGGTGACGAGCGAGGTGTCCTTCAGCGTGCCGACCACGCTGTTGGTCAGTGCGGGCACGACCAGGCGCAGGGCCTGCGGCAGCACGATGTCGCGCTGCACCGGCCAGCGCCCGAAGCCCAGCGCCATCGCCACCTCGGTCTGCCCGCGCGGCACGGCCTGCAGGCCGCCGCGGATGATTTCGGCCAAGTACGCCGCGACGAACAGCGTGAGGCCCGCGAGCACCCGCACCAACACGTCCGGCTGCCAGCCCGCCGGCCACAGCAGCGGCAGCAGGAACGAGGCCATGAACAGCACCGAGATCAGCGGCACGCCGCGCACCAGCTCGATGTAGCTCGCGCTCAGCGTGCGAACCACCGGCCAGCCGGAACGCCGACCCAGGGCGAGCAGCAGCGCGAGCGGAAAGGCCAGCGCCAGCCCGACCACCGCCAATCCGATGGTGAGCGGCAGGCCGCCCCAGCGACTGGTCGGCACGTTGCTCAGCCCAAAGACACCGCCGCGCATCAGCAGCACGAACAGCAGCAGCGCGACGACCCACAGCGGCACCAGCCACCAGCGCCAGCTGCGCGGCCAGGCGCTCAGCACGGTGACGGCGGACAGCACGACCACCGCGATGGCTGGGCGCCATTGCTCTTCGTAAGGGAAGCGGCCGAACAGCATCGGCCGCCATTTCTCGGCCACCACGCCCCAGCAGGCGCCGTGCTGCACCGCGCGGCAGGCTTCGGCATCGGCGCGGAACACCGCGTGCACCACGGCCCAATTGAAGATATGAAAACCGACCCACGCGAGCAGCACGATCAGCAGCACAGTCGCCAGCGCGCGCAGCGGCGAACCCCAGAGTTCGCTGCGCCACGCGATCGGGCCTTGCGCGACATTCCTCATCGCCAGCCCCGCAAAGCGACACGCGCGTTGTAGCGGTTCATGCCGAAGGAGATCGCGAGCGACAGCAGCAGGTACACCGCCATGATGATCGCGATGCACTCGAAGGCCCTGCCATTCGAGCCGATGGTGGTGTTGGCCACCGACACGAGCTCCGGATAGCCCACGGCCACCGCGAGCGACGAATTCTTGACGAGGCTCAGCAACTGGTTGGTGAGCGAAGGCACGATCACCCGCAGCGCCTGCGGCAGGATCACGATGCGCAGCTGCTGCACCGACGACAACCCCAGCGCCTGCCCCGCCAGCACCTGCCCCTGCGAAACCGACAGGATGCCGGCGCGCACGATCTCCGCGACGAACGCCGCCGAGTAGAACGACAGGCCCGCGACGATGGTCACGTACTCGGGGCTCGGCGCCGCACCGCCGCTCACGCCGAAATCGCCACGCTCGGGCCATTCGAAATGCGTGGGCCACCAGCCGCCCTCGCCCGCCACGGGCCACGGTACGCTGAGCCCGCCTTTACTGAGCCACACGCCCGGCAGCAGCCGCACGGGCTCGGTCGGGTCGGGCAACAGGTTCGCCATCGCGAAGGCCAGCATCAGCAGTTGCACCAGCAGCGGCACGTTGCGCAGCAGCTCGACATACGCGGTGCAGATGCCGCGCAGCAGCACGTGCGGCGCGAGCCGGCCGATGCCGATCAGCGTGCCGAGAACGACCGAAAAAATCGCCGCCGGGACTGCCGCCCGCACCGTGTTGATCAGGCCCGCGAGAAAGGCGCGCCAGAACGGCTGGCTGGCATCGAAATCGAGCCAGCCCTCGCTGATCGAGAAGCCCGCGGGCTCGGTGAGAAAGTCGAAGCCGGATCGAACGCCGCGTGCACGCAGCACGTCGAGCGCATGGTGCACCACCCAGAAGGCGCCGGCCACGACGGCCAGCACCAGCAGCGCCTGGACGGTCCAGGCCAGCCAGGCGCCGCGGCGCGAGGCGCCCTCAGGACTCATCGCACGGGTGGTGCGTAAATCAGGCCGCCTTTGCTCCACAGGTTGTTGGAGCCGCGCGGCAGCTTGAGCACCGACTTCGGTCCGACGTTGCGCTCGAACACTTCACCGTAGTTGCCCACGGCCTTGATCGCGCGGAACGACCAGTCCTTGTCCAGGCCCAGCAGCTTGCCGAGGTCTTCGCCGGTGCCGACCAGGCGCTGCTGCGCCGGGTCTTTGCTGCTGGCCTTGAGCTCGTCGGCATTGGCCTGCGTGACGCCGGCTTCCTCCGCCTCGATGAGCGCGTTGGGCACCCACTTGGCAATGGCGAACCACTCGTCGTCGCCGCGGCGCACCAGGGGCGCGAGCGGTTCCTTGGAGATCAGCTCGGGCAGGATGAGGTAGTCGTCGGGGTTCGGCGCTTCCTTGTTGCGCAGGCCCGCGAGCGCCGAGGCGTCGGTCGTGAAGGCCTGGCAGCGGCCCGAGAAGAAGGCCTTGAACGAGGCCTCGAAGCTCTCGAAGACGACAGTCTTCACGGGGATGTTCAGGCCGCGGAAGTAGTCGGAGACGTTCTTCTCGTTGGTGGTGCCCGACTGGGTGCAGATGGTGGCGTTCTTCAGTTGCTTGGCGCTCGTCACCTTGAGCTTCTTCGGCACCAGGAAGCCCTGGCCGTCGTAGTAGGTGATGGTGGTGAAGTTGAAGCCGAGCGAGGCGTCGCGCGTGAGCGTCCAGGTGGTGTTGCGCGCGAGGATGTCGATCTCGCCGGCCTGCAGGGCCGAGAAGCGCTGCTGCGAATTGAGGGGCACGAAGTCGACCTTCTTCGCATCGCCGAGCACGGCCGCTGCAATGGCGCGGCAGGTGTCGACATCCAGGCCCGACCAGTTGCCCTGGGTGTCCGGTGCGGAGAAGCCCGCCACCCCGTTGGTCACGCCGCACTTGACGGTGCCGCGCTGCTTGACCGCATCGAGCGTCTTGCCCGCGAAGGCCGGTGCGGCAGTGACAAGGGCGACCAGGGATGCGGCGGCGATCAGGGCCGGGCGGAATCGGTTTTTCATGGGTGTGTTTCTCCTCAACAGACAACAAAAGGCAGTGTACGGGGCGGCGCCGCGGCGCGCCAAAGAACGCTCGGTTGGATGCATATGCCCGACCACGCATCAATACCGCAATACCATACGGCCCTTTATCAACTCTCCCGAACAGGAATCACACAATGTTCAAGTCCGACGACACCGGCAAGCTCGTTCTGCGCCTCGCGCTGGGCATCCTCATCCTGCTGCACGGCGTGGCCAAGGTCACCAAGGGCGTGGACGGCATCGGCGGCATGCTCGCCTCGCACGGCCTGCCGGCCTTCCTGGCGTACGGGGTCTATGTCGGTGAAATCCTGGCGCCCGCGCTGCTGATCGTCGGCCTGTTCACGCGGCCCGCCGCGGTGATCGTGGCGATCAACATGCTGGTGGCGATCTGGCTGGTGCACCGCAAGGACCTCGGCGCCATCAACGGCCAGGGCGGCTGGGCGCTGGAACTGCAGGGCATGTTCCTCTTCGCGGCGATCTCGCTGGCCTTCACGGGCGGCGGCCGCTTCGGCCTCAGCAACAGGTAACGACCGGGGCTTGGCGCCTCAGTCGTCGTCCGCTGCATCGAGGCCCGGAAACAGGACCTCGGTGTAGCCGAAGCGCGAGAAATCGCGCACCCGCATCGGGTACAGCTTGCCCAGCAGGTGATCGACTTCATGCTGTACCACGCGCGCATGAAAACCGCTGGCGACCCGGTCGATCGGGTCGCCATACGGATCGAAGCCGGTATAGCGGATATTGGCGAAGCGCGGCACCACGCCGCGCAGGCCCGGCACCGAGAGACACCCTTCCCAGCCTTCTTCCTCGTCCTCGCCGATGGGCGTGATGACGGGGTTCAGCAGCACGGTGCGGGGCACCGGCGGCGCGTCGGGGTAGCGGGGGTTGACGATATCGGTGCCGAAGATGACGAGTTGCTGATCCACGCCGATCTGCGGGGCCGCGAGGCCGGCGCCGTTGACCGCATGCATGGTCTCGAACATGTCGCGCACCAGGAGGTGCAGTTCGTCGGTATCGAAAGCGGCGACCGGCTGCGCGATGCGCAGCAGCCGGGGGTCGCCCATCTTGAGTATTTCGCGAATGGCCATCGCGGGATTATCGCGATGGCCGCGAGGCCATGCTCAGGGGATGCCGCCGGGGTTGTTCTTCGAGTCCGGCGAGGTCCACAGCCGCGCCCGGCCTTGGGGCATCTGCTGCGGCTGCGAGGGGGTGACGCCCGGAATGCCACCACCGGCGGTGCCAGGACCCGTACGACCACCGCCCCAATCGACCCGCGGAGGACGCGCGGCGGGGTAGCCGGGCCTCACCGCGGGGTAGCCCGGGCGCACGGCCGGATAGCCGGGGCGGCCCCCATAGTACGGACGGCGGTCGTAGTAACGGCCACGGTCGTAATAGCCACCGCCCTGGATATAGACCGGCGCTGGCGCAACGACCACGGGCGACGGATCGGAGTAGTACGGCTCCGAGTAACCACCGGAGTAGCCCCCCGAGTAATACGGATCGCCGGGGACCGCAACGCAGCCGGTCAGCAGCGCGAGGCCGCCGAGGGCAATGCTGGCACCAAGAACGCGAATTTTCTGCATGAGGGGCTCCTTGTTGGCCTTCAGTTTTCTTTCAACGTCAGGTTGTAGACCCTGTTGACTGCGCTGCGATGAAGTCACGTAACGGCCGGTAAAGAGGCGGCCCCGCCGAACCTCACTCCGTGATGCCGTTCTCGAGAATCTCCAGCATACGCGCCTCGTCGATCACTGCCACCCCGATTTCCCGGGCCTTGTCGAGCTTGCTGCCGGCTTCTTCGCCGGCCACGAGGTAGTGGGTCTTCTTGCTGACGGAGCCGGAGACCTTTGCACCGGCTGCCTCCAATTTATCCTTCGCCTCATCGCGGCCCAGCGTAGGAAGGGTACCGGTGATCACGAAGGTCAGGCCCGCCAACGGCTTGGGCGCGCGGGCCGCGGGCTCGCCCTCTTCCCAGGTCAATCCGCAGGCACGCAGTTGCTCGACGACCTCGCGGTTGTGCGGCTGGTCGAAGAAGGTGCGCAGGCTCTGCGCCACCACCGGGCCCACGTCGTTGACCTCGAGCAGGTGCTCCTCGGTCGCGTCCATGATGGCGTCGAGCTTGCCGAAATGCTTGGCAAGGTCCTTCGCCGTGCTCTCTCCGACGTGCCGGATGCCCAGGCCGAAGAGGAAGCGCGGCAGCGTCGTTTTCTTGGAGGCTTCGAGCGCATCGACGAGATTTTTGGCCGACTTCTCGGCCATGCGGTCCAAGCCCGCCAACGTGACGAAGCCAAGTTTGTAGAGATCGGGCAACGTGCGGATCAGGCTGGCATCGACCAATTGCTCCACCAGCTTGTCACCGAGCCCATCGACATAGACCGCACGCCGTGCCGCGAAGTGCAGGATGGCCTCCTTGCGCTGCGCCGCGCAGAACAGCCCGCCGGTGCAGCGGTAGTCGACTTCTTCTTCCTCGCGCACCGCCGCCGAGCCGCACACGGGGCACTCGTGCGGCATGGTGAAGATCGGGCCGCGTTCGCCCTCAGGCCTGGCGAGGCTCTCGGGCACCACGCCGACCACTTCGGGAATCACGTCACCCGCGCGGCGCACGATGACCGTGTCGCCCACGCGCACGTCCTTGCGGCGCGCTTCGTCCTCGTTGTGCAGCGTAGCGTTGGTCACGGTCACGCCACCGACGAACACCGGGGCCAGCTTGGCCACCGGCGTGAGCTTGCCGGTGCGGCCGACCTGGATCTCGATGCCGAGCACTTCGGTGAGCTGCTCCTGCGCCGGGTACTTGTGGGCCACCGCCCAGCGCGGCTCGCGCGAAACAAAGCCAAGTTGCCGCTGCAGCTCGACGCTGTCGACCTTGTAGACCACGCCATCGATGTCGTAGGGCAAGGCATCGCGCTGGCGACCGATGTTTTCGTGGAACGCGATCAGTTCGATCGCGCCTTTCGCCCGCGCCGTCTGCGTGGCCACAGGGAAGCCCCAGGCGTGGAACTGCTGCAGCCAGTCGAACTGGGTCGGGCAGTCGGGCCCGCCTTCTGCGGCCGGCGTGACTTCACCGAGGCCGTACGCAAAGAAGCTCAGCGGCCGCGCCGCGGCAATCGCCGGATCGAGCTGGCGCACCGCGCCGGCGGCCGCATTGCGCGGATTGACGAACACCTTCTCGTTCTTCTGGCCAGCCGCGATCTTCTCGCGCTGGCGCTCGTTGAGCGCATCGAAATCGGCGCGCTTCATATAAACCTCGCCGCGCACCTCGACCACGGGCGGTGCCTTGCCATTGAGCCGCAGTGGAATCTCGCGCACCGTGCGGATGTTCTGCGTGACCTCTTCGCCGACTTCGCCGTCGCCGCGCGTCGCGGCCTGCACCAGCACGCCGTCTTCGTAGCGCAGGTTCATGGCCAGGCCGTCGAACTTGAGCTCGCAGACGTACTCGACCTGCGGTCCGTCCTCGGCCAGGCCCAACTCCTTGCGCACGCGCGCATCGAAGGCGCTCGCGCCGCCGGGCGTGATGTCGGTCTCGGTGCGGATCGACAGCATCGGCACCTTGTGACGCACCTTGGTGAAGCCGTCGAGCACCTTGCCGCCCACGCGCTGCGTCGGCGAATCGGGCGTGCGCAGCTCGGGAAACTCCGTCTCCAGGGCCTGCAGGCGCTGGAACAGCTTGTCGTACTCGGCGTCGGGCACCGAAGGCGCGTCGAGCACGTAATAAAGGTGGGCGTGCTTGTGAAGCTGTTCGCTCAGTGCGGCGGCTTCGCGTGCCGCTTCGTCGCGCGTCGTCATGTGGGTGTCTCCCGAAGGTCGGAGTTAGCTGAAGAGGCGCCGTGCAAGCGGCGAGCCCGCCGCGAGATCACGCGCATCGAGCGTGTCGTAAAGCTGCTCGAGGTCGTTGCCGATGACGTCCATCGTCTCGTCGCGCAGCAACTGGCCGTCGCTGTCGGTCACCACGCCGTCCATCTCGCGTGCGAGCGTGGCAGCGGCTTCGCGCATGCGGCGGAACGGCTCTTCGGCGCGGTCGACCTGCGGCACGTCCAGGCTCAGGCTGAGCTCGCGGATGGCCGATTGCGCCGGGTCGTCGGCCAGCGCAGCCTGGGTGTCGAAGGCCAACCCGAGGATCGGCGGCAGGCCGATTTCGCCGGTCGGCAGCACCATGCGCCCCGGGATGATGCCGGCCACGAAGCCGAGTCGCGCGGCATTCTGCTGCACGTAGCCCGGGCTCCAGGCCGCATGCAGCGCGCGCAGCACGAAGCCGAGTTGCGCGTCGTGCGCACTGGCGAACTGGTCGAGCTCGCGGGCCCGCGCCACTTCGTCGAGCATCTCGGGAAACTCGGGCGAACCATTGACCGCATCGGCAAAGGCCTGCGCCTTGACCACGAACTCGGAGTACTCGATCTCGTTGAGCGCGCCCGTGCGGTTGGCCAGCTGCACGCCGACCTGGAACGCGCTGTAGCGCTGCCCAGCGACCGGTGGTTCCCATTGGGCGGTGTGCTCGTTGAGGCCTTCGATGGCGACCGGCTTGCTGCCCGCGCGCCGCGTCGGCGGCATGGCCGCGATGGCGGCGTCGCCCGAGGCAAGGCCATCCAGCGACACCGGGGCGATCACGTCGATCAGCGGGTCGAGCCCGCCGCGCCGCTCGCCGGTGGCGACCGGAACGCCGCTGGGCGCCGGCAGGTCAGGATCGAACAGGGGCTCGTGGCGATCGTGCGCCGAGCGCTGGTTCGGATCGACGTGCAGCATCGGCTCCACGCCGTCGCCCGACGACATCGAGCGTTCCACGTCGGCCAGCGCGGTATCCACCGCATCGGGCTGGCGCGGCGCATTGCGGCGCGACATCAGGGCTTCGTAGCCGACGACGGCCGCGAGAACGAGGCCTCCAAGAATGGAGAGAGCGAGAGTGAGATTGCTCATGCGCGCCGCCAGCCTCAGGCGGCCTCGACCATGGAAGCCGCAGCCTCCATGTCCACCGCGACGATGCGCGAAACGCCCTGCTCCTGCATCGTGACGCCGATCAACTGCTCGGCCATTTCCATGGCGATCTTGTTGTGGCTGATGAAGAGGAACTGGGTTTCGCGGCTCATGGCGGTCACGAGTTTGGCATAGCGCTCGGTGTTCGCGTCGTCCAGCGGCGCGTCCACTTCGTCCAGCAGGCAGAACGGCGCCGGGTTGAGCTGGAAGATGGCAAACACCAGCGCGATGGCCGTGAGCGCCTTCTCGCCGCCCGAGAGCAGGTGAATGGTCTGGTTCTTCTTGCCGGGCGGCTGCGCGAGCACCTGCACGCCGGCATCGAGGATTTCGTCGCCCGTCATCACCAGCCGCGCGTTGCCGCCGCCGAAGAGCTCGGGGAACATGCGGCTGAAGTGCTCGTTGACGATCTTGAAGGTGCCGCCAAGCAGGTCGCGCGTTTCGGCGTCGATCTTGCGGATGGCGTCTTCGAGCGTGCCGATGGCTTCGTTCAGGTCGGCCGACTGGGCATCGAGGAAGGTCTTGCGCTCGCTCGCGATTGCGAGTTCGTCGAGCGCGGCGAGGTTCACCGCGCCGAGTGCGACGACTTCGCGGTTGAGGCGGTCGATTTCGCTTTGCAGGCCGGTCAGGCGCACCTTGTCGGTCTCGATGGATTGCGCAATGGCTTCGAGGTCGGCGCCGGCGTCTTCCAGCAACTGCTGGTACTGCTCGACACCCAGGCGCGCGGCCTGTTCCTTGAGCTGGAATTCGGTGATGCGCTGACGCAGCGGATCGAGCTCGCGCTCCAGCTGCAGACGGCGCTCGTCGCTGGCGCGCAGCTTGAGCGTGAGGTCGTCGTACTGGCTGCGCGATGCGCCGAGCGCGGTTTCGCGTTCGAGCTTGAGCGACAGCGCGTCCTGCAGGCCAGCCTGCGCGGCGGCATCGGACAGGCGGCCCAGTTCGGCGCGGGCGCGCTCGTCTTCGTCGGTGAGCGCCACGGTCTGCTGCGATGCAGTCTCGATGGCGCGATTCAATTCGGCACGGCGCGCTTCGAGCGTGCGCTGCGAGAAGGTGGCCTCCTGCGCCTGGCGCTCCAGGCTGCGGTGCTGCTCGCGGCTGGCATTCAGCGCGCGGCCGGCTTCGATCACGCGCTCGTCGAGTTGGGCGTGGCGCTCCTGGCTATCGGCCAGTTGCATGTCAAGCTCTTCGAAGCGGCCTTCGGCGGCGACGCGCTTTTCCTGCAGTTCTTCGAGCTGCGCGTCGACTTCGCCGAGGTCGGACGCCAGCTGCTGGCTGCGCGCACGCGTCTGCTCGGCGAGCTGGGTCATGCGCAGGGTCTCGACCTGCAGTTCGTGGGCGCGCGACTGGGTGTCGGCGGCTTCACGACGCGCAGTCACGAGGCGTTGCGCCGCATCGCCGTAGGCGGCTTCGGCGCGGATCAACGCGGTGCGCGCTTCTTCATTGATGAGCGTCTGCGCGCGGAGCTGGCGCTCCAGGTTTTCCATTTCCTGCTGGCGGGCCAGGAGGCCGGCCTGCTCGGAATCGGGTGCGTAGAAGTTGACGCTGTGCGAGGACACGGCATGGCCGCTCTGCACATAGATGACTTCACCCGGCTGCAGCGTGGCGCGCTGCGCCAGTGCTTCTTCGAAACTCGCTGCGGTGTAGCAGCCGTGGAGCCAGTCGTTCAGCAAGGCTTGCTGGCCGGCATCGTTCAAACGCAACAGGCTCGACAGCCGGGGCAGCGTGGTCGTGACCTGCGGCGCACCGGCCGCAGGCGGGCTGTAGAACGCCAGCTTGGCCGGCGGCGCATCGTTGCCGAAGGCGCGGACCATGTCGAGCCGGCTGACTTCAAGCGCGCCCAGACGCTCGCGGAGAGCAGCTTCGAGCGCGCTCTCCCAGCCCTGCTCGATGTGGATGCGGCTCCACAGGCCCTGAAGGCCGTCGAGGCCATGCTTGGCGAGCCAGGGGGCCAGCTTGCCATCGGTCTTGACCTTCTCTTGCAACGCGCGCAACGCTTCGAGCCGCGCCGAGAACTCGGCGTGGCGCGCACCTTCGGTATTGACGGCCTGCTGCTTTGCGCGGCGGTCGTCGTCGAGCTGCGGCACGGCTTCCTGCAGTTCGTGCAGGCGGGCTTCGGCTTCGCTGGCGGTTTCCTGCGCCGCGGCGAGTTGCTCCTGCATGTCGAGCAGGCGGGCCTCGTCGGGTGCGGCCAGCGCGTTCTGGTCGGCGCGCAGGCGCTCGCTGCGCTGCGTGAGCTGGCGGCTCTGGTCTTCGATGTTGCGCTGGTCGGCGGCCAGCACCTGGATCTGCTGCTGCACCTGCGACACGGTCGTGCGCTGGGTGTTGGCCTCGTCCTGGGCGCGCTGCACGGCTTCTTCGAGCTCGGGCATGCGCGCGTCGTGTTCCTCGAGCTGGGCGGCCAGCAGGATCGCCTGCTCTTCGGCATCGACGCCCTTCCCGGCCAGCGTTTCGATCTCGGTCTCGGCCTCTTCGCGGCGCGTGCCCCACTGGCCCATCTGCTCGCGCAGTTGGACGAGCCGCTGCTCGACGCGTTGGCGGCCTTCGACCACGAAGCGGATCTCGCCTTCGAGCCGGCCGACTTCGGCGCTGGCCTCGTAGAGCTTGCCCTGCGCCTGGTTGACCTGGTCGCCGGCCGCGTAGTGGGCTTGGCGCACGGTCTCGAGTTCGGCTTCGATGTGGCGCAGGTCTGCGGTGCGCGATTCGAGGTCGTTGATCGCCTTTTCAGAATCGGACTTGATCTTGGCCTGGTCGGCATCGCTCTCACTGCGCTTGAGGAACCACAGCTGGTGCTGCTTCTTCGTGGCATCGCCCTGCAGCGTGTTGTAGCGCGCGGCCACCTCGGCCTGCTTCTCGAGCTTCTCGAGGTTGGCGTTGAGTTCGCGCAGGATGTCTTCGACGCGCGTGAGGTTCTCGCGCGTGTCGCCCAGGCGGTTTTCGGTCTCGCGGCGGCGCTCCTTGTACTTGGAGACGCCGGCTGCTTCCTCGAGGAACAGGCGCAGTTCCTCGGGCTTGGATTCGATGATCCTGCTGATCGTGCCCTGGCCGATGATGGCGTAGGCGCGCGGGCCGAGGCCGGTGCCCAGGAACACGTCCTGCACGTCGCGGCGGCGCACCGGCTGGTTGTTGATGTAGTAGCTGCTGGTGCCGTCGCGCGTGAGCACGCGCCGCACGGCGATTTCGCCGAACTGGTTCCACTGGCCGCCGGCGCGGTGGTCGGCGTTGTCGAACACCAGCTCGACGCTCGAACGGCTGGCCTGCTTGCGGGTGGTCGTGCCGTTGAAGATCACGTCCTGCATCGACTCGCCGCGCAGCTCCGAGGCGCGCGATTCGCCGAGCACCCAGCGCACCGCATCCATGATGTTCGACTTGCCGCAACCGTTGGGCCCGACCACGCCGACCAGTTGGCCCGGCAGCAGGAAGTTGGTGGGTTCGGCGAACGACTTGAAGCCCGAGAGCTTGATGGAATTGAGACGCACGACTTGTCGGCCTGCCTTGACATTAACGCCAAGGTATTGATTTGTAAGGAAAAATGCACGGGCCCGCAGCTTGAAGCGAGCCGCCGCCCCAGTCTTGGATGATAACGTCAGGGCATGAGTGTTTCTCCGGTTTTACCCCTTGCGGCACGCCGCACCTGCCTGCTGGCGGGCGCTGCCTCCTTGCTCGGCCTGGCGGGTTGCTCGTCGGTCCGTTCGACCGAGCGCGCCGAGCCCTATGCCAACCAGGAATGGCTGCAATCCGGCGCCAACCGCATCGCGAATCTCTCCCTGCGCGACAACCTGCAGTCGATTCGGCGTGTGCAGACCACGCTCTACAAACGCAACCCGCGGGAATGGCGCAAGTCGGCGGCGAGCATCGACGAGGCCAGCCAACGCGCCTGGGACGCGGTACTGAAAGGCCCCGACCTGCCCGAGTTGCGCGGCGCTACCGGCATCGAGGCCATCCGGCTGGCTTTCGAAACGGCGCCGCAGCCCTACCAGGGTGATCGCGTCGCGGCGCTGGTGTTTGGCTGGGCCTCGATGCTCAAGCAGGCCAACGGCGGCACCTGGGAGCAGACCATGATCGACGGCGTCGATGCCGAGAACAGCTACCGGGCCGCGCGCAATTTCGAGATATCGCTCTGGCTGATCTCCTCCAAGACCGCCCCCGACGGCCAGCCGCTGCTGCTGGCCACCGAGATCAGCGAGCGCGGCCGCAACCTTGTGGCCGACCGCGAACTGTCGAAGGTGGTGGCCCGGCTCGACCTGCTGGCCGCACAGGCCGACGAGAAATACCGCCGCGCGGCGCTTGATTTCGGGCAGAACTGGGTGATGGGCGTGGTCATGCCCTTCTTCACGATGCTGCCGAAATAGGCCTGCCGAACCGCATGAATTTGGAGGAAATATATTTCCTAAAATGCCATTTACGGTAATATATTTCCGTGAACAAGCAGGAACTCATCACCACCCTGGTCGCGCGGCGCGATGCCTCGGGCCTCTCGACCGCCGAGATTGCGCTGCGCTCGGGGCTCACCGAGCGCTCGGTGCGCAATGCCCTGAGCCTTCAGGGCAACCCACAGATGTCGTCGCTGCTCGCGCTGGTCGATGCGCTCGGACTGGAACTGCAGCTGGCACCCAAGGGCTTCGGCGAAACCGCAGCCACCGATCCCGGCTACCGCCCCGTCACCACCCGCGTAGGCCACGCGGTCGCGCAGGCGCCGGCCCCGCCGCCGTACACCACCACCAACAACAAGCGCCGCTCGCCATGAATGTCAAGATCCTTGAGATCTCGCTCGGCACGCGGCGCTTCGGCAAGCTCTTCCAGTACGCCGACCTGTGTCGTTTCGTGGCGGAACCCGAGCTGATCGCCGCGCCGCCACCAGAGGTGCTGTCCCTCTCGATGGTGGCGAGCGACCCCGCCACACAGGCCGCCCTCTGGAGCGACGTGAAGAATCCTCTCTTCAACGCCCAGGGCGGACAGCTCCCCCGCTTCTTCCAGAACCTGCTGCCCGAAGGCGTGCTGCGCAGCCACATCGCGCAACTCCGCGGCTGCCGGGAGAACGATCACTTCGAGCTGCTCGCGGCCTGCGGCGGCGATTTGCCCGGCGCGGTGAGCGCCAAGCCGGTGTCGGTGGACCGCGGCACGCTGCAGCGCCTCATCACCCAGGACCAGGACGCGCTCGAGATGTCCGTGGTCGAGCTGCCGATGCCGCAGGGCATCTCGGTCTCGGGCGTGCAGCCCAAGCTTGGCCTGCGTCGCCAGGGCGGGCGCTACGTGGCGCGCACGCGGGCCGGCGCGAGCACGCGCGTGATCGCCAAGCTGCCCGTGGCCGGGCGCCCGCACATGCCGCAGCTCGAAATGCTCTCGCTGCGGATGGCGGGCGCCGCGGGCGTCGAGGTGTGCGATGCTGAACTCGCGCCGCTCTCGGCCATCAAGGCCGAGCACAGCTACGCACTACCCGACGAACCCGACTTCCTGGCCGTCACACGCTTCGACCGCGACGGCGCACGCCGCATTCACTTCGAAGATTTCGCGCAGGTGCTCGCCGTGGACCCGATGCACAAGTACAGCGCGAGCTACCTCGACATGGCGCTCGCGATGCAGGCCTTCCCCTCGCTGGGCGAGGACGCGGTACTCGAGCTCGTGCGGCGCCTCGCGGTGAACGACCTGCTCGGCAACCCCGATGCCCACCTGAAGAACTTCGGCGTGCTGTATGCCGACGGCGTCGCGCCGCAGTTGGCGCCGGCCTACGACATCGTTGCGTACGCGGCGATCCAGGGCGTCGACGGCCATGCGCTTCCGCTCCTGCCGACGAACACCGCGGCGCCCAGGCGCACCGCCCTCTTCACACCCGCCAACGTGCGCGCCTTCTGTTTCTCGACCGGCCTGCACGAACCGCTGGTGCGGCGCGTGGTCGCCGACGCAGCACGGCTCGCGCGCAGCCTCTGGCCCGGGATGATCGACACATCGACGCTTCCCGCGCCATGGAAGAAACGGCTGCAGCAACGCTTGCAGGCACACCCCTTGCTGCAAGGCATGACCAAGCGCGGCAAATAGGCCAACAGAAAAACACGCCCCCTAGAATGATTCCGCCCTTCACCCCTCAACCCATTCGAGGCAGCAGCAACTCATGAGCTCCATCAATTTCATCGGCGGCGAAAAAGGCGGTGTCGGCAAGTCGGTCACGGCGCGCGTCCTGGCGCAGTACTTCATCGACCGCAGCCGCCCTTTCACCGGCTTCGACACCGACCGTTCGCACAGCTCGTTCACCCGCTTCTACGAAGGCTTCGCCTCGCCCGTCGTGGTCGACAGCTACGAGGGACTCGACACGGTCGTGAACGGCTTCGAAAGCAATCCCAAGCAAAGCGTGATCGTCGACTTGGCAGCCCAGACGCTGGCGCCGCTGTCGCGCTGGATCAAGGAATCGGACCTGTTCGACGTCTTCGCCGAGATCGGCGTCACGGTCAATTTCTGGCACGTGCTCGACGACGGCAAGGACTCCACCGACCTGCTCGGCTCGCTGATCGACACCTTCGGCAACCGCCCGAACTACATCGTGGTGCAGAACTACGGGCGCGGCAGCGATTTCGGAATGCTGCTGGCATCGCAGTCGCTCTCCAAGGCGAATGCGAACGGGGCGCGGGTCATTGCACTGCCGCGTCTGCACGAGGCCAGCATGCGCAAGATCGATGCGCAGAACACGAGCTTCTGGAAGGCTGTGAACGACCGCGAAGGCGCGCATGCCCTGGGCCTGCTGGAACGCCAGCGCGTGAAGTCGTGGCTGGCTACGGCTTACGCCGCGTTCGATACGCTGCCGCTGTAACGACCGGCCGCGGCCTCAGATCATCCCGCCGTTGATCGAGATCACCTGCCCGGTGATGTAGGCCGCCTCTTCGCTCGCCAGGAACGACGCCAGCGCGGCCACTTCCTGCGGCGTCCCCGCCCGCTTCACCGGCACCATCTGGTTGATGACCGCCGGATCGAACACCGCATCCGCCATCGGCGACGCGATGATCCCTGGCGCAATCGCATTGACAGTCACACCGCGCGACGCCACTTCGAGCGACAGCGCCTTGGTCGCGCTGTTGAGCGCGCCCTTGGCCGCGGCGTAGTTGACCTGCCCGCGGTTGCCCGTGATCGCGGACACCGACGAGATGTTCAGGATGCGCCCCCAGCGCGTGCGCATCATCGGCAGCAGCAACGGCTGCGTCACACGGAAAAAGCCGTTGAGCGACACGTCGATCACCTTGTGCCACTGATCCGCGCGCATGCCCGGCAGCACCGCATCGTCATGCACCCCGGCGTTGTTGACGAGGATCTGGACCGCCCCGCCTTCCAGGATGCGCGCGCACGCGGCGGCAGAGGCCTCATCGCTGCGCAGGTCGAACACATGGCATTCCGCCTTGCCGCCCGCCGCCGTGATCGAAGCTGCCAATTGCTCGACCGCTTCAGGCCGCGAGTTGGCGTGCAGCAGCACCGTCGCGCCATCGCGCGCGAACCGCTCGGCCATGGCCGCGCCGAGTGCGCCGCTGGCGCCGGTGATCAGCGCGCGTTTTCCTTCGAGACTCATGTTGCGGTGCTTTCTTATGTTGCGAGTGGCGTGTTCAGAACCACCACGGCCCGGCCCTCGGCCAATGTGCGGCCGTCGTCGGCGTTCACCGCGAATTCATAGAGGATCTGCCGCTCGTCGCCCGACAGGCGCCGGGCCTGCACGTGCAGTTCGCCCTCGACGTCGTCAAGCCGCGCGACGGCCAGCCGCACATTGCGCGCACTCGCCAGAAAACCGGCCGAGGGCGTGCTGCCTTCAGCAGCCAGCAAACCGCCATGCAGCGCCATCGCCTGCGCCGCGTATTCGATGGCATTCGGGGCCAGCAATCCGCCGGCCGTGCGCAGCGGGTTGTCCGCCAGCCTGTGGGTGGTCGTGCTGCAGTGGATCGCTTCCGCATCCCAGCCGTCGAGCCGCTCCAGCAGGCACATGCTGCCGCTGTGCGGGATGCGCTTGGCAATGCCCGCGCGGTCCAGCGTTTGCGGCGCCGTCAAGCGGCAGCCTCCAGGTCGGCCACCAGCAGCACGTTGGCGAACGGCGTGCCTTCGCTCATCGGAATGCTCTGCACGCGGAAACCCAGGCGCTGCAGCAGCGCCGTCCATTCGGCGAGCGGGCGGCCCCAGGTCGGCGAGACCTTGTGGCCGCGGATGCGCGTCACCGTGCGATCGACCCATTGGCTGATCGCGAAACCGCGCCGACTCGATGCATCGCCCACGCGCAGCAGCAAGCGGGCTTTCGGACTGCCGCCGCGCTGCAGCGCATCGCGCACGCGCGTCAACACGCCCTCTTGCGCCGCGAGGTCCACGTAATGCAGCACGTCGAGGATCACGACCAGGTCGCAGTCGGGCAAGGCGGCTGAACACATGTCGGCGCACACCAGGCGCGGCGTCGGCTGCAGGTGGCCGACCGACGCCTCGGCGCGCGCCACGTCCTTGGGCATCAGCTCGATGCCGGTGTAGTCCGCGGCGGCCGGCGTGGCGGCCCATGAAGCGGGCCAGCGGCCCTGCTGCTGCATCGCGCTCATCGAGGCCAGCAGGCTCACGAAGAGGCCTTGCCCGCAGCCGATATCGACCACGCGCCGATGCTGCGCGTCGATCAGCCCGCGTTCGAGCAGGCCACGGAACACCGGATCGCGCCCGAGCTTGCCGCGTGCGAACTGCCAGGCGAAGGTGCCGCCCTTCTTGTAGGGAACGGTCGCGGCTTCATGCAGCTCGCGCCACGCGTTGTCCGTCGATTGCGACGACATCACGGCGCTCATTCCTTCATTCCTTCGGGCAGGGTCACGGCGCGCAATCCATCGGCGCGCAGGCGTTCGAGCAACAAGGGCAATACCTCCAGCAAAACGGGTTTTCCTTCGGCGGTGCGCGCGGCGTTGCCGTCGTGCAGCAACAGGATGTCGCGGGCCTGCAGGTTGCGGGCGAGACGCGCCATCACCTTGGCGGGGTCGCCTTCGCGCGTGTCGAAACCGCGCCGCGTCCAGCTCACGAGCGAGAGGCCCAGGCGGTGCAGCACCGGTTCGAGAAAGGGGTTCCGCAGCCCGGCGGGCGCGCGGAAACAGGTCGGGCGCTGGCCGGTGACCTCGGTCAGGATGTCCTGCGCGCGCGCGATCTCGCTCGCAAAGCCGCGCGGCCCGAGGAACGAGAAGTTGTGCCGGTGCCGTGCCGTGTGGTTCTGGATGCTGTGGCCGCGCGCCACGATCTCGCGCGCCAGTTCCGGATGTGCCAGCACGCGTTCGGCGATGCAGAAGAAGGTGGCGCGCTGGCCGTGCGCGTCCAGCAGGTCGAGCACACGGGGCGTGACCTCGGGCTCCGGTCCGTCGTCGATGGTGATCGCCACTTCGCGGCGCCCTGCCGCCGCTTCGGGCAGCCGCGTGAGGTTGGGCCCCAGCAGGTTGCTGCGCGGCGTGAGACCGGCGCCGGTGATCAGCGCGTGGTTGAGCACGATCGCGCCAATGGCCCAGGGCCAGGCGCCCGGCACCAGCACGCCCGCGCCGATGGCCGCCACATGCCAGGCCGCGCTGGCGCGCATGGCCGGCGGCCAGGGCCAGGATTCGGGGGTGGCGGTTGCGGAGGACATGGCAGCGGATTTTCCCATCAGGTGCGCCGTTCGGACGGCGCCACATGCCGGGCGAATGCCGCCGACAGCAACAGCGCCAGCAACGCCCCCGGCGCGACCACGCGACCGATTGACGACAACGCCGGGATATCCGATATCGCAATCAAGCCGAATGACACCACCGTCGTCAGATTCGCCAGCATCAGCGAAGCCAGCGTGTCTTCATCCGCCCGCCCGGTCGTACGCAGCTGATCGAAGAACAGCGCGTAGTTCGAGCCCACCGCCACGATCAGCAGCAGCCCCACCAGGTGCAGGATGCCGAGCGCGGCCTGCGCGAGCGCCATGCCGCCCAACGTGAGCATCACCGCAAACACCAGCGGCTGGCACACGGCCAGCAACCGGCGCCACGACCGCAAATAGATGCCGAGCAGCACCACCACCGCCAGCGCGCCAAGCAGCACCTGCACGAAGGCCTCGTGCAGATAGCGCTGGTACAGGCTCGCGAGTTCGCGGCCGACATCGACCACCTGCACGTCGGTCGTGCCCGCGAGCGCGGCTTCGAGCCGGCCCTGGTCGAATTTCGGGCCGGGGTGCAGCACGAGCAGCGTCGCCCATCCGCCGCCCGGGCGCTGGTACATCAGCGTGTTCAGCACGGAGCCCAGCGGCCCGCCGGCCAGGTCGGCGCGCTGCACGGGCGATTGCTTGCGCGCCGCCTCCACGTCGGCCAGGAACGGCCCGAGCCGCGAAGCCGGCAGCGGCAGGCCCTTCGTCGCTTCGGCGAGGCTGGCTTGCAGCGTGGCCGCGTCGGGCAGGCTCGCGATGCGTGCACGCTGCGCCGCCGCGCTGGGCAGCACGCGCGTGACGGCCTCGTAGCCGACGAGTTCGCCCGTGTCGACCAGCGCATCGAGCTTCGCGGCGGCCGCTTCGGTGTTCTGCAGCGCCGCCTGATCGTCGTCGCCGTAGGCCACCACCAGCACGCCGCCATCGCTTGCACCGATGTCGTTGCGCAGCATCTCGTCGAGCTGCTGGGCCGACTTGGGCACCGGACTCATCGCGCCCAAATCGGCGCGCCAGAGGTGCCCGCCCTGCCACAGCACCAGCCCGAGCGCAGCCACACCGAGCGCGGCCAGCGGCCAGCGCAGGCGCGGCAGGCCGCGCACCAGCATGCCGGCGACCTGCGCCATGTACTTGCGCATGCCCATGCCAGTCGCCCCATCGGGTGCGAGCATGGGCAGCACATAGCGCGTGGCCAGCGCGGCAGCCACCAAGCCGGCAATGGAGAACACGCCCAACTGCGCAAGCCCCGGGAAGCCCGAGAACACCAGCGCCGCGAAACCGCACACCGAGGTGAGCAGCCCGAGCCGCACGGTGGGCCAGTTGAGGTCGCGCCAGCGCTGCCAGCCGGTGCCTGCCACGGCGGCCCCGCGCGCCTGGATCAGGTAATAGATGGCGTAGTCCACCGTCTCACCGATCAGCGTGCTGCCGAAACCCAGCGTGAGGCCGTGCACCGAGCCGAACACCAGGCTCACGCTCGCGGTGCCGATCACCACGCCCGTCGCCACCGGCAGGAAAGCGATGAGCAGCGCGCGCGGCGAGGCGAAGGCCAGCAGCAGCAGTGCGCCCATCACGATGCCGCCGACGATCGCGAGGTGGATGGCTTCGGTCTTGATCTTGTCGCGGCTCATCACCGAGAACACCGGCGGGCCGCTCAGCAGCAGCTTGGGCTTGGCCTCGCCCATCTCGCGCGTGGCGGCCTCGAAGGCGGCATGCACCTTCGCGATGGCCACCGCTTGCGCGTCAAGGTCGCTGCCGGCGGCGCGCGTGGTGGCGATCATCAGCGCGCGCGGCGCGGTGCGCGACATCCACACGCCGTCTTCGCTGCGCGGCGCGCTCGCCGGCACCAGTTCCATGGCGATGCGCTGCGTCTCGCCGGTCGGATCGCGGTCGAGGAAGGGCTTGATCACATTGCCGGCCGGCGTGCCGAGCATCGACAGCGTCTCGTTGATCGCGTCGCGCAGGCCCTCGGCCGTGAACTGCCCGGGCGTGACGCCGGGCGACAACTGGTAGCGGTGCTGGAACACCCAGGTGCCGGCTTCGCTCCAGTCGCCGACATCGCCGTTCTGGATCAGGTCGAAGAGCTGGCTCTCGCGCATGGCCTTCGCCGTGGCACGCGACACCGTGGCGCGTTGCTCGGCGCTGCCGCCTTCAATGCCCAGCATCAGCGTGCGCGAGGCGACGCCGCTTTGCAGCTGCTCGATCAGCACGCGCTGGCGCAGGTCGGGGCTCTTGGGCAGAAACGCCGAGAGATCGGCGCCGATCTGCGTGCGCGCGATGACGAATGCGCCGCACAGCAGCACCAGCAGCCACGCCAGCAGCACGACCGCCCTGCGCTGCCAGCTCGGCGGGCCGCCCGCCTGCGGCGCCGTCGCGGCAGTCACGCGAGTCACGGTGTGGTGCGTCCGGCCGCGCCGGACGGGGCCGCGTTGGTGGATGCCGCGGCGGCCGGTGCCGGCGCGTTCGGCGAGATGTTCATCACCGAGCGGTCACCGCCGACGAACTCCATCTCCAGCCCCAGCACGTCGCTGGCGCGGCCGGTGATGCGGATGCTGCGCACCTGCGCGGCGAGCCGGCTGTCCATGGGTGTCAGGTCGAGCGTCCACTTGGCCGGCGCACCCGTCACCGCGCTCTTGAAGTAGCGCTGCAGCGTCGCGCCGTCGCCGCTCAGCGTGCCGCGCATGGCTTCGACCAGGCCGAGCAGCTCGGGCATGCTGTCCAGCGCCAGCGTGCGGTTGCGGCCGCCGCGCGAAAGCGTGAGCGTGTTGCCGTCGACCGCCATGGTCTCGATGCGCGGCGACAGCGTGCGGCGCACGAGCTTGTCGGGTGCGTCGAAGCTCAGCGTGCCGCTCGCATCGAGCGGACCTTCCAGGCCGTGCACGAAGCGCTGTTCGGTGAAGCGGGCCTCGCCGCTCTTCTGCTTGGCCAACAGGCCCATCAACTCAGGCAGGTCGAACGCCCACGCCGGGGCGGCACAGAACGCCAATGCCAACAGGAACACCCTGCAAAGCCGGTCAAGCCGCATCTTCGAGCCAGAAATCATGAAAGTTGAACCAGTTGTACGGATAAGCGCGGCACAGCGCCTCCAGGCGTGCGACGTAGGCCTCGACCGCGGCACGGATGCGCCGCTCGCGGTCCGCGGCGTCGACCGCCGGCTCGGCGAAGTCGGCCAGCGGATCGAACCGAACATCGTAGCGAGCGCCGCCGCCATAAAGACCGGCCATGAAGAACACCTTGCGGCGCAGCAGGGCCGCGAGCCGGAACGGCCCGTCGTTGAAGGTGGCAGGTTGACCGAGAAACGGCAGCACGATGTTGTTGCCGCGGTGGTGCGAGGGTTGGTCTTCGCTGCCCGGCAGGGTGCGGTCGGCCAGCATGCCGCCCAGGCCACCGTCGTCGAGCCAGTCGCGCAGCGCGAGCATCGAATTCGGCCGGCCGAGCGCGATCACGTGGGGCCGCATCTCGGGCACCGCGATGTTGTTGAGGATGGAGGTGATGCGCTGCGCGTTGTCCGGGTACATCAGCATCGCCAGGCGCAGACCCTTCTGGTGCCTTTGATTCTTGCAAGCGCCCATGACCTCGAAGCTGCCCACGTGCGCGCCGAGCAGGAAAGCGCCCCGCCCTTCGGCCGCCTCGGTTTCGAGCGGGACATTGCCTTCGATCGTCAGCTTGAAGAGATCCATGCGCCCGCGCAGGAAGTACACCCGGTCGAGCACCGTCGAGGAGAACGCGTGCAGCAGCCGATAGCCATCGACCCAGCCCGCATGCGGGCCGATGGCCCTGAACAGGTAGCGCTTGATCTGCCGGCGCGGCGCCGGCGCGAACAACAGGAAGTAAAGACTGATCGGCGGCAGCAGCAGCCGCGTGACGTGGCGCCCGCACACCAGGGCCATCAGGCAGATGAAGCGCAGCGCCAGCATGTTGCTGCGCTCGGGCGCCCGGGTCCAGCCGCTCTTTTGTTGCGCAGACTGCGCGGCCTCGTTGACGGCGCGCGTTTCGACGGCTGTGTGCTTCATCGGGCCGACTCTTGCACAGCCGTCCAGCGGCCGCTGACAGCCACCACGCCGTCGCAACGCACGTCGAAACGTACGCCGCGGCCCGCACCGGCTTCCGGATGCAGTTCGATGGAGAGCGCGCTCCCGGGCCGCACGGGCGCGAGGAACTTGGCCGCCGCGAGCGTCGGGCTCACTCCAAGACGCGCGACCAGCGCCGGCACGCGCTGGATGGCTTCCATCACCTCGGCCAGCACCAGCGCACCGGGCAACAGCGGCTGGCCGGGGAAATGGCCAGCGAAGGAAGGATGGTCGACGGGCACGGTGTGGGCGATCTTCACCGGCGTGTCGTCTTCAGCGAGCTGCGCCAGCGCGAACTCGCGCAGCGCCCGCACCGTGAGCTTGCCGGTGCCTTCACGCGGAAAAGACTTCACCTGCACCACGCGCCGCGGCACGAACACCGCCTCGAGGCGCTGCCGCAGCGCGGCAATGATCGCGCCCGAAGTCAACGTCGGCGCGACCACGAAGGCCACCGGCCGCACCACGCCGTCGGCCACCTCGTCGGGCAGCCAGAACGCGCCGTCGTCAACGCCGGGAATGCTGTTCAGGTGGTAGTTCAGGTGCGCCAGCGAACTGCGCCGGCCGGCCACGTGAATCAGGTCGTTCGCGCGGCCGAACAGGCGAAAGCGCCGGTCGTCGAGCAGTTCGAGCACGTCGGCCATGGGCGTGGGCTCGGGCAGGAAGTCGCCCTCGAAGATGAAGCGCTCGGGCCCATCGGCCTCGCCAGGCTCTGCATGCACGCGGATCTGGCCGAAGTTTTCCCAGATCTCGCTGTCGGTCGTGCGGCGCGTGGCGACCTGGCCCGATTCGGTGCTGCCGTAGATTTCGAGCAGCACCGCACCCATGGCCTGCTCGGCCTGGAGCGCGAGCTGCGGCGACAACGGCGCGGTGGCCGAGAGGATCAGATCCACCGGCGGCAGCGCGATGCCCGACAGCAGCAGCGTCTTCAAATGGAACGGCGTGGTCACCAGCGCGCGCGGGCGCGGCACCGAGGCCAGCGTCTGTGCCACGTCGGCCGGAAAGAAAGGCCGTCCGCTTTCGAAAGCGGCGCCGCCCAGCATCGCCAGCAGCACCGACGATTCGAGCCCGTAGCTGTGCTGCACCGGCACGGTCGCGACCAGCGTCAGGCCTTCGAGCGTGGGGCGCTCGAGCACGCGGCAGAGCCGCTCGACCGCGACAGCCACATCGCCCACCAGCGTGCGCCAGGTCTTGGCATGCGGCTGCGGCGCGCCGGTGGAGCCCGAGGTGAGCAGGCTGGCGGCGTGCATCGCGCCGTCGAATGCGGGCACGGTGGCGCTCGCATTCCCTTCGAGGCTGGAGCGGTCTTCGATCAGCACGCGCTGCATGCCCGGCGTCTGAAGCTTCGTGTCGTCGGTGAGCGCGAAAAGCCGGGTGCCATGGCTTTCGACCAGCCGCGCCAGCGTGTCGGGCCGCGCATCGGGCGGCAGCAAGCTCGCATGGCCGCGCATAAGCGCGGCGCCAAGGCTCACGGCAAAGGCATAGCGGTCGACGCACAGGTTGACCGCGGGGCCTTCGGCCGGCAGCACCGGCGCGAAGCGGGCCACATCGGCCAGGAACTGGCGGGTGCTCACGGGCACGCCGGCGCGCCAGGCCAGGGGGGCGTCGGGGTCGCGGTCCGCGAGCAGGGGCAGGAAGTGGGAGTCTGTCGTCACGCGGGCTGCGCCTGTGTCACCGGGGGCCGGCGCCGTTGTCGATCGTCGAGGTGCCGTAGAAAGCGCGCACCGCATCAACGAGCCGGGTGCGCTCGAATTCGGGGTGCAGCTTGTACCGCACCAGGTGCTCGCCCACGAAAAGCAGCGCCACCGTGAGCGGCGACAGCACATTGGCCAGCAGCGACCAGGCCGAGAACGGCATCGTCAGGTAGACCACGATCGACGACACGACCACCACCGCGAAATACACGGTCCAGACCTGCGTGAGATGCGTCGTGTAGGACAGCATGTGCCCCTTGAGCGGATGCACGCGCTGCGCGAACTGCGTGATCAGCGGCAGCCCGCGGCCGCGCAGCGTGGAGCCGAACCAGCCGCACAGCGCGCCGTTGATGCCCACGTGCTGCAGCACATAGAGACGGTTCGGATCGCCCGCTTCACCCAGGAAGACCAGCGAGAAGCCGCCGATACCCAGTGCCAGCACCACGGCAAAGCCCCAGCGGCCGAACCAGCTGGCCGCCATGCCCATGGCCGCGAGCCAGAGCGGCCCCAGAAGCACCACCACCGCCCACGGCTCGGTAGCGTGGAACAGGGTCATCCAGTGAGAGAGGCCGGCATAGGCCACTCCCACCAGCAGCAGGAGCGCCAGTCGCCATCGTGACATGGGTCAGGAAGCGCTGCGGTGCTGGGCGACGTGGGTCGCGAGCGTGCGCAGCGACTGGAAGATCTGCTGGTTGCGTTCGTCGTCCGAACGCAGCTGGAAACCGTAGCGCCGCGAGACTTCGAGCGCGACTTCGAGGATGTCGATGGAGTCAAGGCCCAAACCTTCGCCGTACAGCGGCTCGGTGGGGACGATGTCCTCGGGCGCAACCTCGAGATTGAGGGCGTTCACGAGCAGCACGGCGAGTTCTTTTTCGATCGGCGACTGTTCTGACGCATCGCCAGTGGCGGGAATGGGGGGCTGAGCAGTCGATGACAAAAAAACCTCCTGAAAACTTTTTCCTGAACCTATCGTGCGGCGGTGGATTATAGGAGTGCCGCTTGATTAGACTGCCCGCTTCGATACGACCCGGAGCACCCCATGGCAGACCCCCTTCTGATCGCCCGCCACGACAGCATCGAGTGCGCCCTCCTCCCCAGCCTCGCCAACCGCCACGGCCTGATCACCGGCGCCACCGGCACCGGCAAGACGGTCACCCTGCAGACCATCGCCGAGAAGCTCTCCAGCATCGGCGTGCCGGTGTTCATGGCCGACGTCAAGGGCGACCTGACCGGCATCAGCCAGAAAGGCGCCGTCGGCGACAAGCTGGCCGCCACGCTCAAGGAACGCGGCATCGACGTGCCCGAGCCCTCCGCCTGCCCCGTCACGCTCTGGGACGTGTTCGGCGAACAGGGCCACCCGGTGCGGGCCACGGTGTCCGACATGGGCCCGCTGCTGCTGGGCCGCATGCTCGATGTGAACGAAACCCAGGCCGGCGTGCTGAACCTGGTGTTCAAGATCGCCGACGACAACGGCATGCTCCTGCTCGACCTGAAGGACCTGCGCGCCATGCTGCAGTACGTGGGCGAGAACTCCAGCCAGTTCACCACCCAGTACGGCAACATCAGCGCCGCCAGCGTGGGCGCCATCCAGCGCGGCCTGCTGCAGATCGAGACCCAGGGCGGCGACAAGTTCTTCGGCGAACCGATGCTCAACATCGCCGACTTCATGCAGACCGTGGGCGGCAAGGGCGTGGTCAACGTGCTGGCGGCCGACAAGCTGATGAACTCGCCGCGCCTGTACGCGACCTTCCTGCTCTGGATGCTGTCGGAGCTGTTCGAGCAGCTGCCCGAAATCGGCGACCCCGACCAGCCCAAGCTGGTCTTCTTCTTCGACGAGGCCCACCTGCTTTTCAACGAGGCGCCCAAGGCGCTGGTCGAGCGCATCGAGCTCGTGGTGCGCCTCGTGCGTTCCAAGGGCGTGGGCGTGTATTTCGTCACCCAGAACCCGCTGGACATTCCCGACACGGTGCTGGCCCAGCTCGGCAACCGCGTGCAGCATGCGCTGCGCGCCTTCACCCCGCGCGACCAGAAGGCCGTGAAGGCGGCCGCCAGCACGATGCGCCAGAAGCCGGGCCTCGACATCGAGACCGCCATCACCGAACTCGCCGTCGGCGAAGCGCTGGTGAGCTTCCTCGATGAAAAAGGCCGTCCGAGCGTGACCGAGCGCGTGTTCGTGCTGCCGCCGGGCAGCCAGCTCGGCCCGATCACGCCTGACCAGCGCAAGGCATTGATCGCCAACTCGCTCGTCGCCGGCGTGTACGAGAAGACCGTGGACCGCGAATCGGCCTACGAAAAGCTCAAGGGCCGCGCCGAGTCCGCGCCCGATGCACCCGCAGCCGGCGCACCGGCGGGCAAGGCCGGCACCGAGGAGGCCGGCTCCGGCATGGGCGGCATGCTCAACGACATGATCTTCGGCAGCACCGGCCCGCGCGGTGGCAAGCGCGACGGCCTGGTGCAGACCATGGCCAAGTCGGCGGTGCGCACCATGGGCACCTCGGTGGGCAAGGAAATCCTGCGCGGCGTGCTCGGCGGCATCTTCGGCAGCAAGAAGCGCTGAAGCCGACAACGGCACACACGCGGCGACCCGCATGTCCACCAGCAAGCTGCCGGACAAGGAGGTCAGCGAATTCTGGGAGCGCTGCATCTGGCCGCGCGTACTCACGCAAAGCGAGCGCGAGGTGGTCTACAAGGCGCTCTTCACGCGCGAGCACGGTCCGGGCGAATTCGTCTGCCAGCGCAACGAGATCGCCGACAGCTGGATCGGCGTGATCCGCGGCTTTCTCCGTGTGCAGGACACCTCGGCCGACGGCAAGCCGGTGATGTTCACCGGCGTGGCCACCGGCGGCTGGATCGGCGAAGGCTCGCTGCTCAAGGTCGAGCAGCGCAAGTACGAGATCGCCGCCACGCGCCCCACCACCACGCTGCACCTGCCGCGCGACACCTTCGCGTGGCTGCTGGACCGCAGTGTTCCCTTCAACCACTTCATGCTGTCGCACCTGAACGAGCGGCTGAGCCAGTTCATCGCCACGGTGAAGTTCGACCGGCTGCTGGAGCCCACCGCCCGCGTGGCGCGCGGCATCGCGAGCCTGTTCCATCCGGTGCTCTACCCGAACACCGACGCCACGCTGCAGATCAGCCAGGAAGAAATCGGCTGGATGGTCGGCGTGTCGCGCCAGCGGGTGAACGCGGCGCTGCACGAGCTCGAAGCGGCCCAGCTCATCAAGACGGGCTACGGCTACATCAACGTGCTCGACAGGCAGCGCCTGTCGAGGTTTCCGAACAACCAGCCCGGTTGAGGGCTGCCAACTCGGAACGTCAGAACGCCACGGACACCGGCGCGGCCGGCATGTCCTGCCCGCCGGGGCCGTTGCGGAAGGTGGTCGGCGTCCACGGCACCTGCCCCACGCCCGGCTTGCTCCAGTTGCACACGCCATCGGGGAAGGTCGCCTGCAAGCGAACCTGCTGGCCGCCCGTGAAGCGGATGCCGGCGTAGTCGGCCGATGCGAAGTCGATCGGCTTCAACTGGCACTTGAAAACGTCTTCCGACAGCGGCCCGCCGGACACGATGCGCACCGACTCGTAAGGCCTCACCGGGCACGCGGAGGTGGTGAAGCCGACGTCCACCAACTCGGCCGTGGTCATGCCCGCGGTCGCGATGCAGGAATCGACTGCGTCGGAGGGCTTGTTCTTCACGACCTTCTTTTCCTTCGCGTCGCTCGATGCGTCGGCCTCCATGGCGCTCAGCCAGCGGTCCATCATCAGGAAGGCCTGCTTGGTGAGCGCGACGCCGGTGCCGGCCGCGCTTGCCAGCACCACGTGGTTGTCGTGCCCGCCGTTGCCCGCATCCAGCCGTGCGCGCTGCTCGAAGGTGCGCCAGGCCATGTGGATGTCGGCGCCCAGCTCGGGCCGCAGGTCGATGATCGGCACCTTCGCGAGGTTCTTCGCGTAGCTGACGAGGCCGCTGCGGTAGAGCGCGGTCATGGCGCTGGTCTGCGCCCGGGCGCGCACTGCGGGAATGACGGCCTTGTCGCCCGTCCAGACCATGTCCGCGTCCCAGCTGCCGATGCCTTCGTTGAGCGCCACGAACTCTTCGGGCGTGATGGCGCCGGAGCGCAGCGCCTTCAACCCGTACTGCACGCCCGCGTTGTCGTACGGCAGGTTGGGCACGGTGTTGCCGTTGAGCTGGGTGGTGCCGAGGATCGCGGTCATCACGTCGTGGATGGTGCAGCGCACGCCATTGGGCCGCAGCACCGGGTCGTACACCAGCGCCGCCGGAAAGCCCGGTCCGCAGTTGGTGGACTGCACCGGGTTCTGCGGCGCGAGGAACGAATAGACCCAGCTGGTGCAGTAGTCGGCCGTCGGATGGCCCTCGATGGCGGCCCTTGCCGCCTGCGACAGGCCGGTGCCCGGACCGGTGCCGTAGTAGCGCCAGAGATTGCCGCAGTCGCGCGTCTCGATCCAGGTCGTGACCGCATCGGGGTAGCTGTAGCCGGTCTGCAGGCCATCGAGCAGGCCCGGCATCACCGAGGCCGGCACGGTCTGCATCATCGAGCCGCCCGAGCCGCCGTCGGACATGGTGAAGCGGATCTCGCCGTAGGTGTCGACGATGTGCTCCTTGACCATCATGATGTTCTCGGTCGCCAGGAACTCGTTGTTGTTGTCGTTGTGGTTCGTGAGCTGCGAATTGACCGTCATGAAGCCGGCGCGCAACGCGTTGTCGTCGAACAGCGCCGTGCCCGGGTTCTGCTGGAAGCGGTTGCCCGAGGCCGAGGCGCCCATCTTCCAGAGCACCTTGCCGTTCCAGCCCTTCTGCGGCTCCCACGGTGTCCAGGGCTTGGCGGGGTCGAAGTACACCGCCACCTGGTATTCGCTGCGGCCCATGGTGCCGAGTTCCACGCGCAGCAGGGCCTTCACCGTGTCGCCGCGGTCGGTGGTGAAGTTCGCGATGTCTGCGTCCTTCGGGCGCTTGGTGGGGTCGTACTGCAGGAAGCAGGCGTAGGGGCCGAAGGGCTGCTGGCCGCAGTCGGTGCCCTCCTTGGCCTTGGGCTGGTAGTAGTAGGTGTAGATGGTGGGCGCGTTGCAGTCGGCGTCGACGGGGTCGGCATCGAGGCCGCTCACCTGCGTCGTCACGCTCGCCGACAGGCCGGTGCCGGGCACCGCGACCGTTGCAACCGAACCGGCCTTCGTCGCGCAGATCCACGGCTGGACCGGCGTGCCCGCGAAGATGTTGCCGCCGCGGCCGAAGTTCTCGATGGCGAGCTTCGCGCCGGTCTTCGTGGACTTGAGCGTGGCGGTGAGCGTGTTGCTGCCCACGCGAAGGCCAGTGACTGTGCCGAGCACGCGGCCGTTCGCGCGCAGGGCGAAGGCGGAAGAGACGTCCTTGCCGTCGAGGTCCACGGCGAGATCGAGCGCGCTCTTGCCCTCGGGCAGCACGATCTCGATGTAGGCATCGCCGTCGCTGATCATGTCGGCGCGGTTCGACAGCGTGCGGATCTTCAGCTCGCCAACCGCCGACACCGGAGGTCCGCCAGGCGGGTTGGTCGTGGGCGGCGCGTTGCCCGATGGCGGCACGATCGGCACGAAGCCGCTGCCACCTCCCCCGTCGCCGCCGCAGTTGATGAGGGAAGCCAACACACACAGGCCCAGGACCCTGAGCCCCGCTCGGTAAATGTCTCGCATCGCGTCTCCTTCGTTATTTGAGGAAAAAGGCGACGCGATTCCACTACTTTCGTTTTCTGCGGACTGTTATGGGAACGACATTTCAGCCCCGACTAGGGTTTGTCCCACGAGGGGACATCGAAGGGCTACCAGCGCAGCAGGCGCGGACCCAGCGCGGCACCGACCAGCACCGGCACCGCGATCCCGCTCACGTACCAGACCGCCAGGAACGGCGCGGTGAGCTCCATGCAATGCAGCGCGTAGACCGCAGCGCCGACACCGCCCGCGAGCGCACCTGCCGCGGCGCCCGCCAGCGCGGGCTGTGTGGGCGCGAGCCCCCTGAGCGCCACCAGCGTGGCGACAAAGACCGGCAGCGCCATCAGCCCGATGCTCGCCGCGCAGATGCGCCACGACTGCCCCATCAGCGACGGCATCTGGTCTTCAGCCGGCATGGTGAACCACGCGACGACGGCCAGCGCCCAGACCACGAGCACCGGCAACACCGCGCCGGCCCATGCATGCCGCACCTCGACGCCGGGCCGCGCGAGCCGCTGCACCATCACGAAGCCGGCCGCCGCAATGCACAGCGGGAACAGCACCTTGACCCAGAACATCGGCCAGAACATGGCCTGCACCAGGTCGCGCCGCAATCCGTACTCGACAAACAGGACGACGAAGGACAGCGGCACGCCGACCAGCAGCGCCAGCCAGAGCCGCCGGCTCGTCGCGCGGCGCGGCACAGCGACGGGGCCGTTCGCCAGCATCGCGACCAGGTCGTCGGTCTTCATGCAGCAGCACTCCAGTTGTGGCCGAAGCGCGCGGCCAGCGCCTTGAGCCCGCGGTGGATGCCGACCTTCACCGCCGACTCCGACATGCCTGTGAGGCTCGCGGTCTCGGCGACCGAGAGGCCCTCGATCTTCACGTGCACGATCGGCAGGCGCTGGCGTTCGGGCAGCGTTTCGAGCAGGCCGCCCAGGTCGCGCCTTGCGTCGCTGGCCTCGGTGGCCGACTCGGCGAACACCGCGAGGTCGTCGTCCAGCGGGTCATGCAGGTCTTCGCGGACCGACTTGGCGCGCAAGAGGTCGATCATCTTGTAGCGCGCAATGGCGTGCACCCAGGCCGTCAACGGCTGGTCGCTCTGGTAGGTGTGGCGCTGGTTGTGCATGGCGAGCAGGCATTCCTGGACGAGGTCTTCCACTTCATCGGGCCAGCCAAAGAGGCGCTTGCCCAGAAAGGCGCGCAGGTGCGCGCTGAGTTTCTGCAGGAATTCGCGGTAGGCCTTCGCGTCGCCATCGAGGCCCCGAAGGAACAGGCTCCGCAGCGCCGCTTCCGCGTCGCTCATCTGCATCCTGCTGCCTTCAGTGGTTCGTGCCATCGGGCTGGCTGGTTACAGCCTGGTCGAAAAATAGTGCGTTGGATTGTGCCGTGCCAGGGAAAGTGCCAGCGCCCGCAAGCCCTTCGGCTAAGCTGCGCCGATGTTCAGCGGACTCGTCTCGCACCCCTGGGCCTACCCGGCGCTGGAGGTGGTGCATATCGTCGGCATCGCACTGCTGTTCGGCGGGCTCTTCGTGTTCGAGCTGCGCGCCCTCGGCGTGGGGCGCGAGTTGCCCGCGCCGCTGCTGGCGCGCATGACGCTGCGCCCCGCCCTCGCCGGCTTCGGCCTGTGCGCGGTCACCGGGCTCACAATGTTCTCCGGCCAGCCCGACGAGCTGCTCGCCAACAATGCCTTTCGCATCAAGATGCTGCTGATCGCCCTGGCCGGCGCCAACGCGGTGCTGTTCCACTTCCGCAGCGGCGTTGCGGCCCTGGACCGGTTCGCCAGGGTGCAATGCCTTCTGTCCTTGGGGTTTTGGCTCGCTGTCATCATCTGCGGGCGCTGGATCGCCTACCTCTGAACTGCCTGAAATCTAGGAGACCGAGATGATGCAAAGACGCCTCTTCGTTGCCGGTTCGATGAGCCTCGCATTGCCTGCCTGGGCCCACCATGGATGGAGCAGCTTCGACCAGGAGCGCCCGCTGTACCTGGAGGGACGCGCGACCAAGGTCATGTGGCGCAACCCGCACGGCGAACTGGAGCTCGAGCTGCCCGAAAACCCCACGCTGCCCGCCGACCTGAAGCAACGTGCATTGCCGAAGCAGTCGACGTCCGTCGACGGCCCCGCGCTCCTGGCCAAGGCGCAATTGCCGACGCGGCGCGACCGCAAATGGCAGATCGAGCTGGCGCCCCTCACGCGCCTGCAGGCCTGGGGCGTGGAAGAGATCAAGCCCGGCACCCAGGTGGGCGTGCTCGGCTTCACCTTCACCGGCGAGAAAGGCGATGCGGTGCTGCGCGCCGAATACCTGTTCGTCGGTGGCAAGACCTACGGCCTGCGCTCCTCGCCGGCCTGAGCATCACGCTCGTTTGGCGAATGCGGGGCATGGTCCGCCCCGGCTTGCCAGCCGCACGCGTGATCGGTACATTGCATTTTTTGAGGGCCTGCAATGTCCGTAGATAGCACCGAGATCCCTTCCGCGCTGCCGGCTGGCACCACGCCCCCTCCACCGCTCCCACCGCTTCACCCCTCCTCGTCGACCGGCCACATCCGCCTGACCTCGCATGCCGGCGGCTTCGGCGCACTGCCCATCCAGTGGGGCGCGGGCACCGCCACCGAGCGCGGCCCCGTGGTCGGCACGACCACCAAGCGCGCGCACCGCAACGTCATCGGCACGCACAGCGGCTCGTACAGCGTGTACCGCGCGCTCGCGGTGGCGTCCGGCGCCTTGAAGCGCGAGCACAAGGCCGACCTCACCAACACATCGCCCACCGACGTGATCGGCCCCTATCCACAGTGGGGCGAGCCGGGCCGCATCGTCTCGCTCGACCCCTGGGGTGCGCTGGTGGCCGACGCGTTTTCCACCGAGCTGGCGGCGGGCTACGACATCCGCCCGACCATCGCGATCACCAAGGCCCACGTGATCCTGCCCGAGGTGATCGAGGCGCTGCAAAGCGGCCGCCTGAAGGCCGACGGCCACTTTCTCACCTCGGGCGGCGCCGCGATGGTGACCAAGGCGGCCATCGAGCCCGTGTGGTATCTCCCCGAGGTGGCGCGCCGCTTCGGCTGCTCCGAAACCGACCTGCGCCGCACGCTCTTCGAGGAGACCGGCGGCATGTACCCGGAGCTTGTCACGCGCTCCGACCTCGAAGTGTTCCTGCCGCCCATCGGCGGGCAGACGCTCTACATCTTCGGCAACCCGCGCGACCTGGCTAACCCCGAGGTGGAACTCACCGCGCGCATCCACGACGAGTGCAATGGCTCCGACGTGTTCGGCTCCGACATCTGCACCTGCCGCCCCTACCTCACGCACGCGATCGAGGAATGCATCCAGGGCGCGCAGCGCGGTGGCGTCGGGCTCATCGCCTACTCGCGCAAGGAAGGCCGCGCGCTCGGCGAGGTGACCAAGTTCCTGGTCTACAACGCCCGCAAGCGCCAGGTGGGCGGCGACACGGCCGACCAGTATTTCGCGCGCACCGAGTGCGTGGCCGGCGTGCAGGACATGCGCTTCCAGGAGCTGATGCCCGACGTCTTCCACTGGCTGGGCATCAGGAAGATCCATCGGCTCGTGTCGATGAGCAACATGAAGTTCGACGCGATCACCGGCTCGGGCATCGAGATCGGCGAGCGCGTGAACATTCCCGATGCACTGATCCCGGCCGACGCCCGCGTCGAGATGGACGCCAAGATGGCCGCCGGCTACTTCACGCCCGGTCCGGTGCCGGACGCCGAGGAACTGAAAAAGGCCAAGGGCCGCGGACTCTCCGAATGACGACCAGCCGAAACACCGACCCGAACATGCCCGTCGACGGTTCCGGCAGCCTGCCAGCCGGCGGCGCGGGCAAGGTCGACCCATCGATCGAATTCACCGCAGACACCGCCCACCCGGCCGGCGCGGCCTCGCTGCTGCGCACCACGGCCGCCATCCGCCAGCGCGCGGGCGCCCTGCTGGCGCGCGCGCGGCGCGGCGAGTCGCAGTGGTTCCGCATCGGCAGCGACGACGCGCTCGAAGACGCGGCGCGCACCGTGGCCGAGGTCACGCGCGAGCGCTATCCGTGGGACACCATCCCGTACCACAGCCGCTGGCGCCACTTCGAGGCCGGCGGCATCGACCGGCTGAAGCAGCTCGACCAGCTGCTCGGCAAGGGCATCGACGCCCGGCAGCGCGCCCGCGCACACATCGACCTCGTGCTGGTGAGCGTGCTGCTCGATGCCGGCGCCGGCGCCGACTGGCGCTACACCGAGCCCGCCACCGGCGAGCGCTACACGCGCTCCGAAGGCCTGGGCGTGGCGAGCTTCCATGCCTTCACCAGCGGGCTTTTCTCGTCCAACCCCGACCACCCGCTGCAAGCCGACGCGGCCGGCCTCAAGGGCCTCGTGACCGACCGGCTGGGCGACGCCTTCCAGGTCAGCGACGTCAATCCGCTGGTGGGCCTTGCGGGCCGCGCCACGCTGCTGCGCCGGCTCGGCGAGGCGATGAGCGAGCAGCCCGAGACCTTCGGCGACGACGGCCGACCCGGTCGCCTGTTCGACGCGCTGGTCGGCCCCTACGGCCCGGCCGCTCCGCCCACGGCCGAGATCACGGCGCACCAGATCCTCTCGCTGCTGCTGGAGACGCTCTCGCGCATCTGGCCCTCGGCGAACTCGGTGGACAGCATCGCCATCGATGGCAGCGACAGCGCCGGCGGCATCGGCTCGGGCGACCCGGCGCTGGCGCTCGGCGACTGCTGGCGCCACAGCGCGGTGCGCGGGCCCGGTCTCACCAACGGCTGGATGCCGTTCCACAAGCTCTCGCAATGGCTCACCTATTCGCTGCTCGAACCCTTCGAATGGGCGGGCGTGAAGGTGCGCCACCTCGACGCGCTCACCGCCCTGCCCGAATACCGCAACGGCGGCTTGCTGATCGACAGCGGCGTGATCGTGCCGAAGGATGCGGCTTTTCTCACCCGCCGCTGGAAGGCCAGCGACGAGTTCATCGTCGAATGGCGCGCGCTCACCGTGGCGCTGCTGGACGAGGTGGCGCCGCGCGTGCGCAAGGTGCTCGACCGCACCGAGGAAGAGCTGCCGCTGGCCTGCGTGCTCGAAGGCGGCACCTGGGCCGCGGGCCGGGCGCTGGCACAACGCTTGCGAGATGGAGCGCCACCGCTCCTGATCGAGAGCGACGGGACGGTTTTCTGATTGATCGGCCGCCCCCTGCGAGATCTCATGACACCTTCAAAGAACGACGAGGCCATCCGATCCTACGAATCTTCCGCCGAGGCCTATGCCCGGCAGATCGATCCGCATCCGCCCGCCGAACGCGAGGCCGCGCTGCGGCGCCTGGCGGCTGCGGTGCAGCCGGGAGCGGCCGTGCTCGAAGTCGGCTCCGGCACCGGCCGCGATGCCGATTTCCTCGAGACCCTCGGCCTGAAGGTGCGGCGCACCGACGCGACGCGGGCCTTTCTCGAACTGCAGATGCAACGCGGCAAGCGGGCCGAGCTGCTGAACATACTCACCGACGACTTCGGCGGTCCCTGCGACGCTGTCCTGGCGCTGTGCGTGCTCCTGCACGTCGAGCGCGATCTGACCGACCGGGTGCTGCACAAGGTCGCCGGTGCGCTGCGGCCGGGTGGCGCGTTCCTGGTCTCCGTCCGGGACGAGACCGGCGCGGCCGGCGACCGTCGCAATCTCACGTTCTGGGACCGTGCCGGCTTCGCCGCCCGCCTGGAAGCCGCCGGCCTGCGGGTCGACTGGGACGACCGGCACACCGACGAAGACGGCGACACCTGGCTGACTTTTCTGGCCGGCAAGACAGGGGACGGGCCACGTCCCCTGGACTTCTAGTCTTTTAGACTCACGGCTTCACCCAACGACAACAACGAGCCGATCGCTTCGCGGTCCGACCCTTCCAATGAGCAGCAGCAACGTCCACCTCGTCGACCACCCCCTCGTCCAGCACAAGCTCACGCTGATGCGCCGCAAGGACGCGTCCACCAACAGCTTTCGCCGGCTCCTCAACGAAATCAGCATGCTCATGGCCTACGAGGTCACGCGCGACATGCCGATGCAGGACATCGAAGTCGAAACCCCGCTGGAGACCATGCAGGCCAAGGTCATCGATGGCAAGAAGCTGGTGCTGGTGTCGATCCTGCGCGCCGGCACCGGCATCCTGGACGGCATGCTGACGGTGGTGCCCGGCGCGCGTGTCGGCCACATCGGCCTGTACCGCGACCCGAAGACGCTCACGGCCGTCGAGTACTACTTCAAGATGCCCGGCGAGATGGAGAACCGCGACGTGATCGTCGTCGATCCGATGCTGGCCACCGGCAACTCGGCGGTGGCCGCGGTCGAGCGGCTGAAGGAGCTGAACCCCAAGTCGATCAAGTTCGTCTGCCTGCTGACCTGCCCCGAGGGCGTGAAGACCTTTCAATCCGCGCACCCGGATGTGCCGATCTACACCGCGGCGATCGACCGCGAGCTGAACAGCCACGGGTACATCCTGCCTGGCCTCGGCGATGCGGGCGACCGCATCTTCGGCACGCAATAGGCTCGCCCCCAGGCTGCGCGGCACTTCGTGTCCGCTTCTCCTTCCCCCTACCGGGGGCAACACCTGAGGCCCGGCGAAGCCGGTTCCTCGGTGTTTCCCGAATGGGGTCGGAGGCAGAGCGGGCACGGAGGTTGCTGCACTTGTTTTTTTACGACCGAGGAGAAGACCTTGACAGCACGCCGTCAGTTGATCATTCGTTCCGTCGCCATCGCCGCGGCACTTGCGGCCGGTGCGCCGGGCATCGCGCTTGCGCAGGCCAAGCTCAAGGTGGCGGCGGTGTACACCGTGCCCTTCGAGCAGCAATGGGTGGGCCGCATCCACAAGGCGCTCAAGGCGGCCGAGGCGCGCGGGGAGATCGAATACAAGGCCACCGAGAACGTCAGCAACGCCGACTACGAGCGCGTGATGCGCGAGTACGCCACCGGCGGCAACCAGCTGATCCTGGGCGAGGTGTTCGGCGTGGAAGCGGCGGCGCGCAAGGTCGCGAAGGACTTTCCCAAGGTTGCGTTCCTGATGGGATCGTCGCTCAAGCCCCAGGCGCCCAACTTCAGCGTGTTCGACAACTTCATCCAGGAGCCGGCGTACCTGAGCGGCATGGTGGCCGGCGGCATGACCAAGAGCAACCGCATCGGCATGGTCGGCGGCTTCCCGATTCCCGAGGTCAACCGCCTCATGAACGCCTTCATGGCGGGCGCGAAGGAAACGAACCCGAAGGTGGAGTTCAGCGTGAGTTTCATCAACAGCTGGTTCGACCCGCCCAAGGCCAAGGAAGCGGCCTTCGCGATGATCGACAAGGGCGCCGACATCATGTACGCCGAGCGCTTCGGCGTCTCCGATGCCGCCAAGGAAAAGGGCAAGCTCGCCATCGGCAACGTGATCGACACCCAGAGCCAGTACCCCGACACGGTGGTCGCCTCGGCCCTGTGGAACTTCGAGCCCTCGGCCGACCGCGCGATCAAGCTCGTGAAGGAAGGCAAGTTCGCCGCCGAGGACTATGGCGTCTACTCGCAGATGAAGCACAAGGGCTCTGAACTCGCGCCACTCGGCACCTTCGAGAAGAAGGTGCCGGCCGACATCGTTGCGAAGGTGAAGGCCAGGCAGGCGGACATCCTCTCGGGCAAGTTCACCGTGAAGGTGGACGACGGCCAACCCAAGTCAACCGCAAAGTGAGCGAACAGATGACGATGCGCTGGCGCACTCTTCTCGCGGCCGGCGTGCTGGCCCTCGGCCTCACGGGCTGCGTCGGTGTCTACAAGGGCACCGGCGTCAGCATCAACAGCAGCACCCGGCTGGACGACACGCCGCGCATCGCGGTGGTCTCGGCCTTCGAGCCCGAGCTCAAGCTGCTGCTCGCGCGCCTGCAGGGGCCTGCGAAGCACAGCGTGAACGGCGTCGAGTTCACCACCGGCACGCTCGAAGGCAAGCCGGTCGTGCTGTTCCTCTCGGGCATCAGCATGACGAACGCGACGATGAACACGCAGCTCGTGCTCAACCGCTTTCGCGTGACGAGCATCGTGTTCAGCGGCATCGCGGGCGGCGTGAATCCGTCGCTGCACGTCGGCGACGTGACGGTGCCCGCGCAGTGGGGCCAGTACCTCGAGGTGCTGATGGCACGCGAAACAGCGCCCGGCAAGTACACCGCGCCGCCCTTCATCAAGGACGCCACGTTCCCCAACTTCGGGATGGTGCATCCGCGCCCGGTCGAGGTCCGCTCGGCCGCGAAGCCGGAGATCGAGCGCAAGTTCTGGTTCGAGGTCGATCCGAAGATGCTCGAGGTGGCCCGCAGCATCCGTACCGTCGACCTGGCGAACTGCAGCGCCGGCAAGTGCCTCGCGCGCAAGCCCCAGCTCGTGATCGGCGGCAATGGCGTCTCGGGCCAGGCCTTCATGGACAACATGGCGTTCCGCCAGTACACCTTCAAGACCTTTCAGGCCAACGTGCTCGACATGGAAACCGCGGCCGTGGGCATGGTGGCCTACAGCAACGGCGTGCCCTACATCGCCTTCCGCTCGCTCAGCGACCTCGCGGGCGGTGGCGACGGCGAGAACGAGATGGGCACCTTCATGGGCATTGCGGCGGACAACTCGGCCAAGGTGATGCTGGCGTTCCTGGCTGCGTGGAAATGACTCCGCCTTCGCTCCCTCCCCTTCCGGGGGAGGGTTGGGGTGGGGGCACGCGGCCTTCGATCGATCGCAGCGGTGTAGCAAGCGCCGCTTGCCCCCATCCCAGCCTTCCCCCGGGAGGGGAAGGAGCAAGACCTTCATGACCAACGCAACCGTTCTCCGCCTCCAGGGCATCACCAAGCGCTTCGGCACCCTCGTCGCGAACGACGCCATCTCCCTCGACCTGCAGGCCGGCGAAGTGCTCGCGCTGCTCGGTGAGAACGGCGCGGGCAAGTCCACGCTGATGTCGATCCTGTTCGGCCACTACGTCGCCGACGAAGGCAGCATCGAGGTGTTTGGCGCGCCGTTGCCGCCGGGCAACCCCAAGGCCGCGCTCGCCGCGGGCGTGGGCATGGTGCACCAGCACTTCACGCTGGCCGACAACCTGAGCGTGCTCGACAACGTGATGATGGGCACCGAGCCCCTGTGGCGGCCGGTTTCGCGCCGTGCCGCTGCGCGTGCCCGGCTGCTCGACGTGGCGCAGCGCTTCGGCCTGCCGGTGCAGCCCGACGCGAAGATCGGCAGCCTCTCGGTCGGCGAGCGCCAGCGTGTGGAAATCCTCAAGGCGCTGTACCGCGGCGCGCGCATCCTGATCCTCGACGAGCCGACCGCCGTGCTCACGCCGCAGGAAAGTGAAGCGCTGTTCGCGACGCTCGCGCAGATGGTGGCGCAGGGGCTGTCGGTGATCTTCATCAGCCACAAGCTGGGCGAAGTGCTGCGCGTGTCGCACCGCATCGCGGTGCTGCGCGGCGGCAAGCTCGTGGCCGAGGCGCGCACGGCCGACACGACGCAGGCGCAGCTCGCGCTGTGGATGGTCGGCCATGCGGTCGAGGCGCCGCAGCGGCGGCCCGCCAAGACGGTGGGCGATGCGGTCTGCGTACTCGACCATGTGAGCACCGCATCGACCAAGGACGGTGGGCAGGACCGGCTGCGCGAGGTGTCGCTGACGCTGCGCGCCGGCGAAATCACCGCCATCGCAGGCGTCTCGGGCAACGGGCAGGTGGCGCTGGCCGAACTGCTCTGCGGCACGCGCCGCGCCGTCTCGGGCACTGCCCAGTTGATGGGCCGCGCGCTGCCGCCCTCGCCCGCCCGGCTGGTGCAGCGCGGCGTGGCGCGCATCCCCGAAGACCGGCATGCGGTCGGCGTGGTGGGCGATCTGCCGGTGTGGGAGAACGCAGTGTCGGAGCGGTTGCGCAGCCCGGTGTTCTCGCGCTGGTCGGTGTTCGTGCGGCGTGCGGCTGCGCGGCTGCATGCGCGGCGCATCGAAAAGGCATTCGACGTGCGCGGCGCGGGCCTGATGGCGCCGGCCCGCTCGCTCTCCGGCGGGAACATGCAGAAGCTGATCCTGGGGCGCGCGCTGCTCGCGCCCGAGCAGGTGGAAGACATCGAGAACAAGAAATACCCGAACCGCGCCCCGCGCCTGATCGTCGCGCACCAGCCGACCTGGGGTCTGGACATCGGCGCCGTCGCCTACGTGCAGCAGCAGCTCATCGCCGCGCGCGATGCCGGTGCGGCGGTGCTGGTCATTTCCGACGACCTCGACGAAGTGCTCACGCTCGGCGACCGCGTGGCGGTGATGCACGGCGGCCATCTCGGCGAAGCGCGCCCGGCCGCGGCGTGGACGCGCGAAGCCATCGGCCTCGCGATGGCCGGCGCCACGAAAGGCGCGCCATGATGCGGCTCGAACGACGCCACGAAACCTCGCGCGCCGCGCTGGTGCTGGCGCCCATCGGCGCGGTCGTGTTCACCATGGTCGTGAGCGCGCTGCTCGTGCTGTGGGCCGGTGCACCGGTCGGCCGCACCTACGCGCTGCTGCTGCAAGGCGGCTTCGGCTCGGTGTTCGCGTGGAGCGAGACGCTGACGCGCGCGATCCCACTGATCCTCACCGGCCTCGCCGCGACTGTCGCGTTCAAGGCGCGGCTCTTCAACATCGGCGCGGAGGGGCAGCTCTTCGCTGGCGCCCTCGCCGCCGTGGCCGTGGGCGGCATGCACGGCGGCACGGGCTTCGAGCTCTCGCCCTGGGTGCTCTTCCCGCTGATGATGCTGGCCGCCGCCGTGGCGGGCGCCCTGCTGCTGCTCGGCCCGGCGCTCATGAAGAACAAGCTCGGCGTCGACGAGGTGGTGACCACGCTCTTGATCAACTTCATCGTGCTGCTCGGTGTCTCCGCGCTGCTCGACGGGCCGATGAAAGACCCGGCCGCCATGGGCTGGCCCCAGAGCGTGTCGCTGCAGTCCGATCTCGAACTGGGCAAGCTCATCGCCCAGACGCGCGTGCACACCGGGCTGCTCTGGGCTGTGTCGCTCGCGGCGATCGTGTGGGCGATCTTCAAGTACACGGTGCTGGGTTTCGACATCCGCGCGGTCGGCGCGAATGCGCGCGCCGCCGCGTTTGCCGGCGTGCCAGTCACGCGCACTGTCGTGATGGTCGCCCTGCTCTCGGGTGCGCTGGCCGGACTGGCCGGCGCCATCGAGGTGGCGGGCCGCACCAGCTACGTCACGCTCGACATGTCGCCGGGCTACGGCTACACGGGCATCGTGATCGCGATGCTCGCCGGCCTGCATCCGCTGGGCGTGATCGCTGCCGGCGTGTTCGTGGCCGGCGTGCTGGTGGGCGCCGACACCATGAGCCGCGCGGTGGGCGTGCCGACCTACATCGCCGACGTGATCGTCGCGGCCTCGCTGATCGCGGTGCTGGTGGCGACGCTGCTGACGCAATACCGGGTGCGGATGACGAAATGACCGACCTTCTCGACATCCTCGCCAACCCCTCTTTCTGGGTCGCGGTGCTGCGCATCGCCACGCCGCTCATCCTCGGCACGCTCGGCGTGCTGCTGTGCGAACGCGCGGGCGTGCTCAACCTCGGCATCGAAGGGATCATGGTCGCAGGCGCCTTCACCGGATGGCTCGCCGTGTACGCCGGCGCGCCGCTGTGGGTCGGCGTCGGCGTGGCGGCGCTCACGGGCATGGTGTTCGGATTGCTTCACGCCTTCCTGACCGTGGGACTTGCGCTCTCGCAGCACGTCTCCGGCCTCGGCATCACGCTGCTCGCGACGGCGCTCAGCTACTTCGGCTACCGCGTGAGCTTTCCGAAGGTGAACACGCCGCCGACCATCACGCCCTTCGCGCCGATGGACTGGCTGCCCGTGCCCATCCTCAATGCGCAGACCGCGCTCACGCTGTTCGCGCTGTTGCTGGTGCCGGCGGTCGGCTGGGTGCTGTACCGCACGCCGCTCGGGCTCGCGCTGCGCATGGTCGGCGAGAACCCGCAGGCGGCCGAGAGCCAGGGCGTGTCGGTCGCGGCCACGCGCACCGGCGCCATCGTCGCGGGCTCGGCGCTGATGGGCATGGCCGGGTCGTTTCTTACGCTCTCGGCCTTCAACGCCTTCTTCTTCAACATGGTGAACGGCCGCGGCTGGATCTGCGTGGCGCTGGTGGTGTTCGCCTCGTGGCGGCCCGGCAAGGCCCTCCTGGGTGCGCTGCTGTTCGCCTTCTTCGATGCGCTGCAACTGCGGCTGCAACAATCGGGCGACGCCGTGCTGCCCTACCAGCTCTACCTGATGCTGCCGTACCTGCTGTCGATCCTCGCGCTGGTGCTGGTGGCGCGCAAGGCCAGCTATCCGCAGGCGCTGATGAAGCCGTACCGCAAAGGGGAACGCTGAGATGATGAAGACGACCGCTGCCACCCTGCTCGCCGCGCTGCTCGCGCTCGGCGGCACCGGCGCCCATGCGCTGGGCAGCGACTACAGCTACGACACCTTCAAGACGCCCGATGCGGTCAGCTGGGTGCAGCTATGCGGCACCTGGGGAAAAGACCACCAGGGCACCTACCGCGTGGTCCATGCGGACCAGTACGCGCAGTCCTTCCTCTACGTGCAGTGGATGACGCGCGATGCCAACGGCGGCCTGCATGCCGAGCACACGGTCGCCATCGCCGAACTCGACAACGACCATGCCGAGATCGCACTCACCGACATCACCTGCCGCGCCACGCCGCGCGGCATCGTGGTGACGGCGAAGGCGGCGTCCGGACATGACGACAAGCTGCGACGAGTGACGATCGAGGTCGGGCCTGCGGCGGGGCAGTACCGCTATCGGGCGCAGCGCACGCGCTGAACGACAGTCCAGGAACTCTCACGATGCTCGACCTCCTCATCACCAACGCCACCCTCCCCGACGGCCGCACCGGCATGTCGATCGCCGTGCAGGACGGCCGCATCGCCGAGGTCACCGAAGGCCTGGACGCCCCGGCGCATGAAAAGCTCGACGCGCAAGGCATGCTCCTCGCCCCTCACTTCGTCGACCCGCATTTCCACATGGACGCCACGCTGAGCTACGGCCTGCCGCGCGTCAACGAGAGCGGCACGCTGCTCGAGGGCATCGCGCTGTGGGGCGAACTCAAGCCGCTGCTCACCGCCGATGCGTTGATCGAACGCGCACTGGCGTATTGCGACTGGGCCGTGGCCAAGGGCCTGCTGGCGATCCGCACGCACGTGGACACCAGCGACCCGAGCCTGCTCGCTGTCGATGCGCTGCTGGAGGTCAAGCGCCAGGTCTCGCCCTACATCGACCTGCAGCTGGTTGCCTTCCCGCAGGACGGCGTGCTGCGCTCCCCAGGCGGCGTCGAGAACCTCACGCGTGCGCTCGACAAGGGCGTGGACGTGGTCGGCGGCATTCCGCATTTCGAGCGCACCATGGCCGACGGCGCCGCCAGCGTGAAGCTGCTGTGCGAGCTGGCCGCCGAGCGCGGCTTGGCTGTAGACATGCACTGCGACGAGTCCGACGACCCGCTCTCGCGCCACATCGAGACGCTGGCCTTCGAAGCACAGCGCCTGGGCCTGCAGGGCCGCGTGACGGGCTCGCACTGCACCTCGATGCATTCGATGGACAACTACTACGTGAGCAAGCTGCTGCCGCTCATCGCGCAAAGCGGCGTGGCCGTCATCGCCAACCCGCTCATCAACATCACGCTGCAGGGCCGCCACGACACCTACCCCAAGCGCCGCGGCATGACGCGCGTGCCCGAGCTGATGGCTGCCGGCGTGAACGTCGCCTTCGGCCATGACTGCGTGATGGACCCCTGGTACGGCATGGGCTCGGGCGACATGCTCGAAGTGGCGCATATGGGCCTTCACGTCGCGCAGATGACGAGCCAGGCCGGCATCCGCCAGTGCTTCGAGGCGGTGACCACGAATGCCGCGCGCGTGATGCACCTGGAGCGCTATGGCATCGAGGCCGGCTGCGACGCGAGCTTCGTGCTGCTGCAGGCGCGCGATGCGGTCGAGGCGATCCGGCTGCGCGCGACGCGGCTCAAGGTGTTCCGCAAGGGCAAGCTGCTGGCGGAAACGCCGGCGGCCACGGCCACGCTGCATCTGCCGGGCCGGGCACAGGCGAGCAGTTGGATGATCCCCAGGGCCTGAGCCCATGCAGGGCCTCGCGTTCCGGCCGATGCAGGCCTCGGACCTACCCCTGCTGCACGAATGGCTCGGTCGGCCGCATGTGGCCGAGTGGTGGGGCCCCGCGCCGTCGCAGGCCGAAGTCGATGAAGACTACGCGCCGATGCTGTCGCCCGCATCGACCGACCGCGCGTACATCGCCTTGCTGGACGAGGCACCCATCGGCTACATCCAGTCCTACGTTGTCATGGGCTCGGGCAACGGCTGGTGGGAGGACGAGCGCGATCCGGGCGCACGCGGCATCGATCAATTTCTCGCCGATGCCGGGCAGTTGAATCGCGGACTGGGCAGCGCGATGATTCGCGAATTCGTCGACCTGCTGTTCCTCGACGCGGCTGTGACGAAAGTGCAGACCGACCCGTCTCCGACCAACCACCGCGCGATCCGCAGCTACCTGCGTGCCGGTTTTCATGAGCAGGGTGAAGTGACCACGCCGGATGGCCTCGCATTGGTGATGGTGCGAACCCGATGAACAACGATCCCTGGAGACAGACAACATGAAAGTCCACGGCGCCTGCCATTGCGGCCAGATCACCTACGAGGCCGAAGTCGATCCCGACAAGGTCAGCCTGTGCAATTGCGCCGATTGCCAGGTGCTCTCCGGGACGGCCTACCGCGTCTCCGCACCCGTGCCGGCCGAAAACTTCAGCCTGCTGACCGGCCAGCCCAAGGTCTACGTCAAGACCGCTGAAAGCGGCACGCGCCGCCGGCAGAGCTTCTGCGAGAACTGCGGAACGCCGATCGCGTCGAGCCCGGACGTCGATCCACCCGTCAGCTATTCGCTGCGTATCGGCAGCATGGCGGAGCGGGACCAGTTGCCGCCGCGCAGGCAGCAGTGGTGCAGGTCGGCGCTCGGCTGGTCGCAGGACATCAGCGGCCTGCCTGCCAAGCCGACCCAGTAGGGCTCATCCCCGGCCAGCCCGTTCGAGGTCGCACCACATGTGCACCTTCGCGAGCAAGGCACCGTCGACCGCGATGGCCAACGGCTCGACACCGAAGACCTGGAAACCGCAGCGCTCGTACAGCGTCTGTGCAGCCGCGTTGCCTTCGGTCACCGTGAGCTGCACCAGGCGCAGCCCGCCGTGCGCGCGCGCATGGTCGAGCACGGCCTGCACCAGCCGACGGCCGAAGCCCGCGCGGCGCGCCGAAGCCATCACCGACATGCCGAACAGCGTGGCCTTGTGGCGCGCACGCTCGCGGTGCTCGACGCTCAGGCCGGCGGCGCCGACCAGCACGCCCTGGTCGTCGAACGCACCGTAGACCACGCTCGCCGCATCCGCCTGGGCGCCGAGACGCTTCTCCCACCAGCCGAGCGGCAGGCCCTCGCGCTCACCGACGGTGGAAGTGAAGGCACTGGGATGCGTGGCGTAGGCATCGAGCATCACGGCGCGGTACGCCACAGCGTCCGCGGCGGTCAGCCGGCGGACGACGTTGCGGTCCTTCACGGTGTGTTCTTCAGAAGCGGACACAGACGGATTGCCTTTCCTGCAGCACCGCCTCCTGGCCGAAGTTCTTGCGGTACGTGTCGATGATGCCGGCGATGGCCGCATCGTCCTTTGCATTGCGCGGATGCAGCAGCACCACCAGCTTCGACGGCTCGCGCACCACGCCGCCCGAGGCGCCGCGCCATTGGCCGACGGCATCGAGCACGGTCAGGCCCTGCGGGAACGCGGGGGTCATGGTGGTGTCGAGAAAACCGGCCCACTGCGCATCCGAGACCTGACCGCCGGCCGGTATGGCCCGGCCGAAGAAGAGCGTGTCGCGCTCGAAGGCATCGAAGCCGGTGTCGCAGGTCTTGCCGGCCGTCGAGGCGGAAGGCAAGGTGCCGCAGGCTGCGAGCGCTGTCACCATGAGCGCGATCAGCGTCAGGCGGGCACGGGAAGCAACGTGCGTCATGGGCGTTCAGGCCTCGGGGGCGATCGCCTCGGCGTACTCGTAGAGCGCACCGAGGATTTCTTCGCCGCGTTCGTCCGCCGTTTCGGACAACGCATCGACTTCGCTGAACAGCTGCTCGATGGTGCGCACCCCACCCTCGCCGTGGAACAGGCGCGCCACGCGCAGCGCCTCCCAGCGTTCGGTCTCTTCGGGGGCGAGCGATTCGGGCCAGTTGCGCGCGCGGTAGCGGAACACGATCTCTTCGAGGCGGCCGTCGTCGAAGCCGGTGCGGTCCTTGGCAAGCTCGCCGGCCGAGAGGCCGCGCAGTTGGTTCAGACGCCGGCGGTCGGCGTTGCCGACGAAGCCGCCGTAGAGGTCTTCGTCCACATCGGGCGTGGCCTCCTTCGGCCGCGCATACACCTGCGACCAGATCGCGCTCATGTCGGGCAGGTCGCGCGCGATGGCGGCGTGGCGCATCGCGGTGTCGAGGTCGACGCCCCAGCGCTCGGCCATCGGCGCTGCGAGCGTGCGCAGGTTGCCCACCACCATCGGCGACTTGTTGAGGTGGATGCCCTTCACGGGCAGGCGCACCACGCCTTCGGGCAGGTCGGCTGTGCGGGTGAAGAGCCGAAGGCGCAGCGTCTCGACGTCGAGGTCGCGCAGCTCGCTCGGGTCATGGGCGAGGTCCCAGGCGATCAGCTCGTTCTTGTTGGTCGGGTGGCTCGCCAGCGGCCACATCACGGCGAGGCAGCCGCGTTCCACCGGGAACATCCCCGAGACGTGCAGGAAGGGCTTGGCGGTTTCGCGCATCGCGGGCAGGCCGAGCTCGCTGGCGACACGATCCTTCCTGTGCAGGCCGAAAGCGAAGTCGAACAGCTTGGGTTGCCTGTCGCGGATCAGCCGGGCCAGCGCGATGGTCGCGCGCACGTCGGAGAGCGCATCGTGCGCCGACTCGTGCAGCAGGCCGTTGGCGCGCGCCAGGTCTTCGAGCTTGAAGCTGGGCTTGCCGTCTTCCTTCTTCGGCCACTCGATGCCCTCGGGGCGCAGCGCATACGTCAGGCGCACCACGTCGAGCAGGTCCCAGCGGCCGCAGTCGTTCTGCCACTCGCGTGCGTACGGATCGATCAGGTTGCGCCAGAACATGAAGCGCGTCACCTCGTCGTCGAAGCGGATGGTGTTGTAGCCCACGCCGATGGTGGCGGGCTGCGAGAAGGCGCGTTCGATCTGCGCGGCGAAGTCGTGCTCGGGAATGCCGCGCTCCAGGCACACCTGGGGCGTGATGCCGGTGATGAGGCAGGCCTCGGGGCTGGGCAGGTAGTCCGGCGCGGGCTTGCAATAGATCATCAGCGGCTCGCCGACTTCGTTCAGCTCGGCATCGGTGCGGATGGCCGCGAACTGCGAAGGCCGGTCGCGACGCGGCACGGCGCCGAAGGTTTCGTAGTCGTGCCAGAGAAAGGTGTGGTTCATTCAGAGCAAGGGTGAAAACAAGCGCGCAATGGAATCGCCGAGGCGACGCCAGAAATTCTGTGGCCGGTTGGCGCGCACCGCGCCGGAACTGTGCAGGTCGGTCTCGAACTGCGCCGCCAACGGCCGGGCCAACTCGGGGCCGTAGACCACCGCGCAGACCTCGAAGTTGAGCCGGAAGCTGCGGTTGTCGAAATTCGCGGTGCCGATCATCGCGCAATGCTCATCGACCACCAAGGTCTTGGAGTGCAGCATGCGCGCCTTGTATTCCCAGACCTTCACGCCCGCGGCGATCAGCTCGTCGAAGTACGAGCGAGCGGCGGCGCTCACGATGGCCGAATCGCTGCGGCGTGGCACGAGCAGGCGCACGTCGACGCCGCGCAGCGCGGCGCTCGTCAGTGCCATCAGCGCGGGTTCGCCGGGCACGAAGTAAGGCGTGGTGAGCCAGGCGCGGTGCGTGGCCGAATGGATCGCCTCGACATGCATGCGATGGATGGGCTCCAGCATGTTGTCGGGGCCGCTGGTCACGATCTGCACGGGGATGTCGCCGGCCTCGAGCTGCGGCAGCATCGCAGCCATCGTGTCGTCCATGCCGCGCGGGTCTTCACCGGTGGCATAGGTCCAGTCTTCGAGGAAGGTGGTCTGCAGCCAGCGCACCGCGCTGCCCTCGATGCGCAGGTGAACGTCGTGATACGCGTCGGGATTGGTGCGCTTGTCTTCCTCGTCGGTGATGTTCACGCCACCCGTGAAGCCCACGCGGCCGTCGCACACCACGATCTTGCGGTGGGTGCGGTAGTTGGTCACCGGGCGCAGGCGCCGGCCGATCTTGGTGTCGTGGAACAGCGCGACCTTCACGCCCGCTTCGAGCATCGGCGCCATGAACTTGCGGCCGACGCGCTTGGAACCGAGCGCGTCGAGCAGCAGGCGGACGACGACGCCCTCTTTCGCGCGTTCGACCAGCAGGTCGCGCAGCGCGGTGCCGATCTTGTCGGGCTCGAAGATGTAGTACTCGAGGTGGATGTGGTTCTCCGCCGAGCCCACCGCCTCGAAGATCGCGTCGAAAGTGCGCGCGCCGCCCGAGAGCAATTCCACATCGGATGCGCTCGACACCGGCAACCCGCAGGCCGCGGTGCCCAGCCGCGCCATCTGCTGCAGCGCCGGTGGCGCGTTCTGCGCCGCGTCGCGCAGCCGGGCGAGATCAGCCTGCGCCGACGCCCCGGCACGGCTGCGCAAGCGCTTGATGCGCTGCTTGCGCAGGCGCTGCGGCCCGAGGAAGTAATAGATGACGAAGCCCGCGAACGGCAGCAGCGCCAGCGACAGGATCCAGCTCATCGTGGACACCGGCGCGCGCTTCTGCATCACGATCCAGATCGACAGCACAGCGATGTAGCCGCTCCACGCGAGGGAGAGGCCGGTTTTCCATTCGTGGCTGAGTTCGGGGAGGATCAAGGTGACGAATGCGGGTGGATGGGTTTCGGCGGCCCAAAGAAAAAGGCCGGCAGCGCGATGCTACCGGCCTTTGGAGGCGGTTCCGCAGCCTCGTCGGCCGCGGAATGCCCGGTTTCTTATTAGCCCGTGGCGGCTTCTTCGGCCTCGGGCTTGGACTTGCCTTCCTTCTTGGGCAGAGGCTGGATGTCCAGCAGCACTTCGTCCTTGTCGTCGAGGTCGACTTCGAGGCGGCCACCGTCGGTCAGGCGACCGAACAGCAGTTCGTCGGCCAGTGCACGACGGATCGTGTCCTGGATCAGGCGCTGCATCGGACGCGCGCCCATCAACGGATCGAAGCCCTTCTTCGCCAGGTGCTTGCGCAGCTTGTCGCTGAAGGTGACTTCCACCTTCTTCTCGGCCAGTTGCGTTTCCAGCTGCAGCAGGAACTTGTCGACCACACGCAGGATGACGTTTTCGTCGAGCGCCTTGAAGTTGACGATGGCATCCAGCCGGTTGCGGAACTCGGGCGAGAACAGGCGCTTGATGTCGCCCATTTCGTCACCGGTCTGGCGCGGGTTGGTGAAGCCGATGGTCGCCTTGTTCATGGTCTCGGCGCCCGCGTTCGTCGTCATGATGACGATGACGTTGCGGAAGTCGGCCTTGCGCCCGTTGTTGTCGGTCAGCGTGCCATGGTCCATCACCTGCAGCAGCACGTTGAAGATGTCCGGATGCGCCTTCTCGATCTCGTCGAGCAGCAGCACCGAATGCGGCTTCTTCGTGACGGCTTCGGTCAGCAGACCACCCTGGTCGAAACCGACGTAGCCGGGAGGAGCGCCGATCAGGCGGCTCACCGCATGACGCTCCATGTACTCCGACATGTCGAAGCGGATCAGCTCGATGCCCATGATGTAGGCCAATTGCTTGGCCGCTTCGGTCTTGCCGACGCCCGTGGGGCCGGAGAACAGGAACGAGCCGATCGGCTTGTCGCCCTTGCCCAGGCCCGAACGCGCCATCTTGACCGCGGAGGCCAGCACTTCGAGTGCCTTGTCCTGGCCGAACACCACGCTCTTCAAGTCGCGCTCGATCGTCTGCAGCTTGCTGCGGTCGTCGTTGCTGACGTTGGCTGGGGGAATGCGCGCGATCTTCGCCACGATTTCCTCGACCTCGGTCTTGCTGATGGTCTTCTTGCGCTTGCTCGGCGGCAGGATGCGCTGGGCGGCACCGGCTTCGTCGATGACGTCGATCGCCTTGTCGGGCAGGTGACGGTCATTGATGTACTTGGCGCTCAACTCGGCCGCGGCCTGCAGGGCTGCCACCGCGTACTTCACGCCATGGTGCTCTTCGAAGCGCGACTTCAGGCCCTTGAGGATGTCGACGGTTTCCTGCACCGACGGCTCGACCACATCGACCTTCTGGAAACGACGCGACAGGGCCGCGTCCTTCTCGAAGATGCCGCGGTATTCGGTAAACGTGGTCGCGCCGATGCACTTGAGCTGGCCGCTCGAGAGCGCGGGCTTGAGCAGGTTCGACGCATCGAGCGTGCCGCCCGAAGCTGCGCCCGCACCGATCAGCGTGTGGATTTCGTCGATGAAGAGCACGGCGTTCGGCTTGTCCTTGAGCGACTTGAGCACGCCCTTCAGGCGCTGCTCGAAATCGCCGCGGTACTTGGTGCCGGCCAGCAATGCGCCCATGTCGAGCGAGTAGACCTGCGCCTCGGCGAGGATCTCGGGCACGTCGCCCTGGGTGATGCGCCATGCCAGGCCTTCCGCAATCGCGGTCTTGCCGACACCGGCCTCGCCCACGAGCAGCGGGTTGTTCTTGCGCCGGCGGCACAGGATCTGGATGACGCGCTCGACCTCGTATTCGCGGCCGATCAGCGGATCGATCTTGCCGTCCTTGGCGAGCTGGTTGAGGTTTTGCGTGAACTGCTCGAGCGGCGATGCCTTCTCGTTGCGTTCGCCGCCGCCCTCTTCGCCTTCGCCCTGGGGGGCTTCGCCGCTGCCCTTGACGGCTTCCGGCGGATCGCTCTTCTTGATGCCGTGGGCAATGAAGTTCACCACATCGAGGCGGGTCACGCCCTGCTGGTGCAGGTAGTAGACCGCGTGCGAGTCCTTCTCGCCGAAGATCGCGACCAGCACGTTGGCGCCGGTGACTTCCTTCTTGCCGTTGCCGGTGGACTGCACATGCATGATGGCGCGCTGGATCACGCGCTGGAAACCCAGCGTGGGCTGGGTGTCTACATCGTCGGTACCCGCCACTTGCGGCGTGTTGTCCTTGATGAAGTTGGTGAGCGACGCCCGAAGGTCGTCGACGTTCGCCGAGCAGGCGCGCAGAACCTCTGCGGCGCTCGGGTTGTCCAGCAAAGCGAGCAGCAGATGCTCCACGGTGATGAACTCGTGGCGCTGCTGCCGGGCCTCGACGAAGGCCATGTGCAAGCTGACTTCCAGTTCTTGGGCAATCATGTGATTTCCTTTTGCCTTGCTGTAAATAAGTTCTCAGATGGGTTGGAGCTTGCGCAATTCAACAGGTTCACGCAACTGGCTCACTGACACATTGCAGCGGGTGCCCAGCCTGCTGCGCGGCCTCCATGACCTGATTCACCTTGGTGGCCGCCATGTCGCGGGAATAGACCCCACAGACACCGCGGCCATCGAGATGGATCTTCAACATGATCTGCGTTGCGGTTTCGCGGTCTTTGCTGAAGTACTCCTGCAGCACCACGATCACGAACTCCATGGGGGTGTAGTCATCGTTCAGCATGACCACTTGGTACATCTGGGGCGGCGCAGTTTTCTGCGGCCGGCGCTCCAGAACGACCGAATCTCCGTCATCCCCGGCCGGTTTTTGGGCCGGAGGGGTGGGGGGAGTCTTGGGAATTCTCGTTGCCATGAAAAAGATTCTATAGAGCGTGCAAGCACCGTGCCGACGCGAGAGGACTTGGTGGCGCGTATTCGACAAATCAAGGGGCTTGCGTCGCGCACGACAACACGAGGCGTGAAATAAATCGGCGAATTGCCGGCCTGCTCTCAAGTCAATGTGGCTTTGCCACTTGAATTGATCCCCCACGGGGGGCGGGCTGGGCGCAGCCCGGCCCTGGGGGCGCTCAGATATTGCGCAGGATTGGCTTATTTGGCGCTGACATTTTCCGGCTGCGCGGCCGGACGGGAGGCGGCAAATCGGGCGGCAAGGCGTCGATTTCCTCATCGGTGAGCTCTCTTTCGGGCTCCTCCGGCACGGCGACAGGCACCGGCTGCGGCCGGCGGACGCTCATGGCTTCATCCATATCTGCAGGAGCCGGGGGCGGCACAGGTGTATATCTTTTTTCCGGCTCGCGACCCGATGGCTGCCCCGTGTTCGGCTTGGGAGGCCTGGGAGGCCTGGGAGGCCTGGGAGGCCTGGTGGGCCCGGGGGTAGCAATGGGCTCAAGCAGCAACGCGCGCCATTCGGCCTGTCTCTGGTCTTCCTGCTCCGACTGCCAGCGCTTCAGTTCGCGCAGCAACTCCCTGTGGCGCTCCGTGTGCTGCCGCCCCAGAAGCTCCAATTCAACGCGCGCCGCCTTCTGTACCCACTGCGGCACGCACAGCAAGGCCTGCTGCAAGTCCCGCTGGACTTGCTCGCTGGCGAGTTCGAAAGCCCGTCGCTGCGCCTTCAACTGCGCGCGAGCCGTCAGCGAAAAGACCCAGGCGCCCAAACCCGCGCCGAATGCTCCCAGGGCGATGCAGGTCACCAGAAAGCAGATCTGCATCTCAAGCTCTATCAAACACGTTCCCCCTCTGAATCCCATTTCTGCAACAGATCGAGCGGAATGGCATTGGCGACCAGCGCAAAGCGCTGGCCGACCATGCGCTCGGCCTGCTTGAGCAACACCGCCACCGGGCTGCTGGGTTCGTGGTTTTCGAACCACTCGCGCGCGCTACGAATGGCCCGGAGCACGTCGTCGCGCGGAGCGGGACCGGAAACGCTCGGGCGCTCGGTGCCTTCGCGAGATGAGACGGGCTCGGCGCGGTGGATCGCGTCGATTTCGTCGAAAGGCTTCAGGAGGTCGATCAACGCCTGGAGCGAAGGCGCGTCCCCACTCAGTTGGCGCGCCGCCCAGTCAGCGATCTGCCGGGACGCCCGCAGCGCTTGCGACAACAGATTCACCGGCGCATCGGCATCCCCGTTCGCAGCAAGACGCAATTGGGTGAGCTGCTGCGCGACCGATTCAGGACTCGGCGCGTCGGCCAGGCGCGGCACCGACCAGGCTCGCTCGATTTCGCGCACTGTCAAATGCCTCGCGGCATTGGCCGCGACAACGATCTCCCGCACATCGCCCAGCAATCCATCGGGGTCCGCCAGCGCCGCCAGGGCGTTGGCGCGCACCGCCGGATCACGCTCCCCCTCGACAACGAGCTGCGGATGCACCGCGTCGGGCCAGCGCTCCAGCACCTCCGAGAGCACGGCCAATGACTGTGCAAGCCCCGCGGCCTGCGCCAGCCTTGTGCGCGCCCGGCACAACCAGACGAAGAGGTTGATGTCCCGGGTCCGCAGCAGCAGGCGGCGGCAATCGCGCTCGATCTCGGCCCAGTTCGGCGCTTCCGGCGTTCCGACGAACTGCCCGTATTGCGCATCGCCGCGTGGCGACATGCGCGAGAGCAGCACGGCGTACTCCGCGTCGTATTCGAGACTGGGGCCGCAAGGAGCCCTGGCGTTCAAGGGCTCGAGCTCGATGGCCGGCACGAGGGGACTGTCAACGTAGGTCATGGATGTCGGGGGAAAGGAGTCAATGAACGGCCTGGGCGACCTGGGTGACCTGGGTGACCTGGGTGACCTGGGTGACCTGGGTGACCTGGATATTGCTGCGATGGCGCACGCCGATGTATTGCTCCGGCTCGAACACCATTCCCACGGTGAAGCCGACAACCTGCGCGGCTTGGCCCTTCGAGCCGCCCAACCACGTCGACCATCCGAGCTTTTCCGAATCATCGAGCCGGGCGGGCGGCGTGCTGTCGTTGCGCAGACGCAGCTCGACCTCCCAGACGAACTCGTGGCCGATGAAGCCCCGCACCCATTCGACGAGCAGCGGGAGGTCTCGCCCGTGGGGGGTGAAGCGCAGGTACTGGTCGAGCGTCAATGGGCCGATCACCAACCGGAACTTGTTCTGCCGATCGGCCACGACCTCTCCCGCAATCGCCCCCACCGCCATGACGCTGGAAGCGCGTGCCTGGCCCAGACGGCACTGGTCCTCGTCGTCGATGCGAATCCAGTGCAGCACGAACTCCTGGAGCTGCACGGGAACGGCGAAGAAGCGAGCGAGCGTGGCAGCCAATCCGTCGGGGTTGCGGGCCTCGCGGGTCAGGTGCGTCGAGGCCGCAAGGCGGGCGTGCGTGGGCAGTGCCGAGTCGCGGATCTCCAGCGGGTCATGCCCCGTGAGGCGAGCGACGTAACGACTGAACGCCTCGTCTTCCGCGCGGTCCAGCCCCGCCGCAGCCTGGCTCTGCGCCCACGCGCGGTACATGTGCGTCAGGTAGCGGTGGTGGAAAAGATCCAGGAAATCCGCCAGCGTGCTGTCGTTGTGGTTCTCGACGCGATCGCGGATCAGCTCCGTGTAGTGCAGCGGAAGTGGTCCGTTCGGGCCCAGCAGGCCCAGGCCGTACACGCGCACCGTGGGAAGGTTCGGGTTGTTTCCCGAGCGCAGCGGTGCCGCTCCTGAAAAGGCCGGTTGGTGATCGCCCGGCAGCGCCGCGCCGGCAATTTCGCGCGGCGCAAATATCAATGCCGCCACCTGTCCCAACCGAAAGGACTCTTGTTGTGGACGGCTGGCGAGCCCGATGGGAGGCTGTGGCGAGCAAGAAGCGCCGAGGCGCCTCAGCACGGCAAAGAAGCCGAACTTCCAGGGTGCAGCGCGCAATCGCGTGAACATTTCCTGCAACGCAGGTCTGGCAGGAGACTCCTTCACAGAACACCCTCGCGATCATTGTCGCCATGGCGATCGCCCACGCGCGTCGAACCGATCCGAACATGGCTGTCCGGCGAGAGATCGTGATGCTCGCGTCGCGTCAGGCTGGGTAACGAGACCGTGGCTTCGCGGGCAAGCTCCGGCGCGAACATGCCCAGCAGTTCCTGCGAGGGCTCCGCATCGAGAAGTCCCGATCTCGCGAGCGGTTCGAACGCCCCGATGATCTGGTCGATGCCTTCGCGCGGCAGCAGGATGTCGCGCAGCAAGGGATACGTCTCGGCTTGCCTGCTCAATTCTTCCAGCGTGGGGGCTGCCTCTGCACCGAGAAGCACGAAGCCTTCCCACGGATTGCGACCCGCGAGTTGGCCGGGATCCTGGACCACGCGCACGAACTCCTCGTGCAACTCGTCCAGCAGAACATCTGCAGGTCCGGCGTCGAACAGAGGCTTTGCCGAAGGCGCGGTCCGCGCTTCGAGCCGCGGTCTTTCATCAAGCAATGCAGCCAAGATGTCCGCGGCGGGGCGAGACCTTGCACCGGCGATATCAAGCACGCCGAAAGGGTCGGCAAGAGAGTCGATTCGCCGGCCGCCGTCGCTGCCCCGGCCATCCAGGTCGCGCAGCTCGAAGGCTTGTGGCGACGCGGAGCCGATGTCCCGGTCTTCGGGCGCGGCCAACTGGACCGCTTGTGTTTCGATGGCCGCAGGCATCCGTTCGGGCGCCTGCTGCGCCTGTTGCGCCTTTTGCGTCCCTTGCTCCAGCACGAAGCGCAGCAGCCCCAGTTCAAGCGTGTCGCCCACGGCGACAGGCACCACCGCGCCGGCTCGGACCCGCTTGCCGTTGCGTGCGCACATCAGCGTGTAGCTGCCATTGCTCAATTGCCATCCCTCCGCTTCCCCGCGCCAGGCAATGCGGCACAGATTGGCGACGCCCCCTCGGCCAACGCTCTGGTGCTCGGCCCGCAGTTGGAGGCTATCGGCCATGCCTGCGCCGGCCGGCGGAATCAACATGGTTTCGTGGCGCGCCTCGCCACTGCTGTGGGTGAGGCGAAGAATCAACGGCGCCACGGGAGTGTTACCAGTGCGAGGGGTGCCCGTATTCACGGCGAGACGCTCCACAATCTTTTCAGCTCGTTGGCCGCACCGATGAACCGGCCATTCGCGTCCTGTTGCCAGAACGCGCTCTTGGCATGCGCGCCTTGCAGGCGGTGCGGCCAATCGGCCCAGGGAAGATGGCGGACGCCATGCAGTTCGGCCGCGGGATCGTTGCGAGGGGCTGGGCCTGTTCGCTGATCGAGCAGGGCTTGCATCCAGCGAACGCGCTGTACGGAGAAATTCTTTTCCAACTCGCGGCTCTCCACCCGCAGAGCGCGCAACGTGGTCTCCAGACCGTGAATATCGGCACGACCCATGCATGCCTGGCGGGCGACGGCACGCGCAAGCCAGAACTGCCAATCGAGCGGCTGACGAAGCTGTGCCTCGAAATGCCGGATGGCCCGGCGCGGCAACTCCTGCTGATAGATCACCAGGGGATGAGGCCGCCCCGCCTTGTCGACGGACAGCGCAATCACGCCAAGCACGAACGGTTGCCGCGCAAACGGCAAGGTGCCGGGCGGCAGCGCGAACGCGACCGGTACCGACATGGCTCTCGCGGTGACGTCGATGTCCGCGTCAAGGCCGTGCGCCGCAAACCATTGCGACCACGCCTCCGCTTCACCGTGCCGCACGCCGCTGCGCACGAGGTCCGTGTGACCCGGCAGCCTGCCCCAGATAGCCGGTGGAGATGCGCGCCAGGGAGCGAACAGTCTTGCGAGCATGAAATCAGGGCGTCAGGCCGCTCGTCCCGGGCAACGGAAGCCCTTGAGCACATCGCTGCTGAGCGGATTGGGCTGGCTGCCGGAATTGATGTCGATCAACGCCTTGCGACCGTCGAACGAGTATTCGACGCTCAATCGTCCCGGTGTGGCCGTGTTCACGATGCGCCCCTTTTCGAGCAGGCGGAACAGCGCCCACGGACCGTTGGCCAGAAGGGTCGAGGTAGGACCCGAGATGCGCGGATTGGCCGTGATCTCCGCCATTGCACCGCCACGCGGCCCAGGCCAGTGAACGGTAAACGCCTGCACCGGACCATGGATGTAGCGGTGGCCCTGTCCGTCGATGTCGATGATCAGGTCGGTGATGCTGGGTTCCAGTTCGAGCACCCGCAGATCCATCTTCCACGCCAGTTTCTTGCCTCCCGCATCGCGGAAGAAAAGGTCACGAATCTGTTGAGCGCGGTAGAAGGCATCAAGGTTCGGTCCGCTCTGAGCCAGCAGCTTGAGCAGTTCGCCAAGCAATGTCGGGCCCGGGGTCGCGGGTGCTGGCGCCGCTCCTCCGGCAACACCCTCGGCACCGGCAAGGGCCTGGACCGCATTCGGGTCCTTGTAGCGCCATGGACGCACGCTGGTATCGACGTAGGAAGCCAGGTACTTGTTGAAGAACTCGTCCGCGGCGCCGCTTGCGGCGAAGACCAGCGTGAAGTCTTCAATCGATGCATCCTGCGCCACCGCGGCCAGCGGATAACGCCCCTCCACGCCGCGCTTGCATGGTTCGCTGACCTGCATCGCCATCAGGCCCATGATGCGATCGAGCTGCTGCTGGGCCTGGTTGCGCAGGATGCCTGTGGAACCGAGCACCACCTTCTCACCACCGCTCGTGGCCAACGCGGTCAGCACCTCGCGAAACGGCGCCGGGAGTTTTCCGGCCTCCAGCTTCAGCCGCGCACCGACTTCGGAGCCCCCGGGTGGCAGGCTGCCCGCAGTCAGCGCCGTATCGGCCACGACCAACAATGTGTAGAACTCGTTGACCAGGCCCGAGATGGTTTCGAGCCCCGGCTTGGCGCCGGCAGCGCCGACGTTTCCGGCGCCTATGTCCGGCTGGCCCGTGACCACCTCGCGCAATGCGGCAAAGCGGTTGTCGACGATTTCCTTTTCGAGACGTTCCTCCGCGCGAATGCCAAGGTTCCTGCCGATCGCGCTGGTCTGCTTGTTCAGTTCATCGGAAGCCTTGTCGAGGAACCCCTTTTCCTCCTGGGCACGCACGACCAGCGGACGCGACAGCGTGGTCTCGCGTGCCGCCGCACGCGCCAGCCGCGCCAGCGGCGAGTCTGGCGCGGCAAACTGCCGCAACACGCTCAGGTCGAACCCCAGGCTGGTGCCGGTGGTGTCGCTGCCCCCGACCGTGCGGATCGATTCGAGAAAGGCCTCCCAGTGCTGGGCGTATTCACTCAGGTACTGACGACGGATGTCATCGAGGAACGGATCGTTCTGCAATTTGCGAGCGGCGGCATCGAGCACTGCCGAGGCACTACGCCCCATCACCCATGCGTCGTCGTCAATGGCCTGCCCGACGAATTCCGGCAACCGCTTGCTGAAGACATCGTGGTATCCGTCGTAGGTGAAAAGGCCCGGCACCCCTTTCTCGAGAGGCAGGCCGCCGGCACGGGAGAACACGGTGCCGGCTTGCGGCCCGACCGCCCGGATCAACGTGAACTCTTGAGGGGCCTCACGCAGCATTGCGGCCTTGGCGCGTTCGTAGACGCGCTGCGTCGAAGTGTTGCTGTTCAGGAAATCCTGCACCGCACGCACGAGCGCCTCGTTGGGCAACGATGCCGATTGCACCGGACGCTCGCCGGAAAAGAGTGCCGTGGCATGGCCCGCCATCGAAGCGCGTCCGCCGAAGGCAGCGGCACTGTCGGCATGCTCCCAGTCCTTGAGAACCCAGTTGCTGACGTCCCGGGTGCCTCCTTTCATGTACCGGTCCTTGTCGTGCAGGAGCTTGTAGACGCGCAAGGTTTCATAGGCGGTCTTGGCGTCGCCGTCCTTCATGCTCTGCGTCAGCACGGCCTCCATGCGCTGCAGGATGGTCGGGAGCAAGGTGTGGTCCTGCAGCTGGGCGTAGGTGTCGGCAGTCACAGCCAGCACTGGCGGCACGCTGTACAGGCCATAGCGGAAGCTGCCCGGCGGGCTGTCGATGTCCAACCCCGCATAGCCAGGCAGCTCGCGTGCGCCGTTCAGCACATCCGGCACGCCCGACGGCTTGAAGCTGCCGAACAGCGCGCTCACCTGTCCGGCGAGCACATCGGTACGCTGGCCAACGGTGTCCAGGTATCGGCGGTTGTTGCCGAAGCTCACGGCCAGCGCGCCGGCCAGCCACACGAAGATCACGAGCGCCAGGGCATGCCCCATCAGGCGCAACAGCCGGAACCGAAATTCCCAGCGCAGATTGGGCCTCACGAGGTGAGCTTCCGGGATGATGACCTTGGTCAGCAGCTCCTGGAGAAAGAACCCTTGCTGCCCCTGCTCGGACGACGTGCCCGCGGCCTGCAGGCTCGAAGATGCCGACAGGCCGAGGCTGCGCTGCAGTCGCTGGACCAGCGTCTGTTGATCGGCGGGCACCTCCACATGCGCTTGCGCACCGCTCGTGAAGTACACGCCGCGCAGCGTGTCGTGCAACTGGGTCCTGTCGAAACGCGAGACGAGAAAGATCTGGTCCAGCATCGGCACCAGCGGCACAGCCAATGCAGCCAGTTCCTTGGGCAATGCGAACAGGCGCTTGCGGCGCTCGACGTCGAACTCTTCGTTCAGCCGCGCGCGAAGGCCATCGGCCAGCCGGTCATTGAGCAGTGCAAGCTCCGCGTCCACCTGCGTGCGCAGGGTGTCTCGGGCCTGCACGCCGGGCCGCGCGTTCTTCAGGCCGCGGAACGGCAGCGCGAAGCCCCAGGCCTGCATGCGCCCTTCGCTGGTGAGCGATTGAAAGTATTCGCTGAACCCCCGCAACAGATCCATCTTCGTGACGATCACGTACACGGGGAAACGAATGCCCAACTCCTGGCGCAGATCGGTCAGGCGGTCGTGCACCAGGCTCGCATGCTCGGCACGCTCCATCTCGGTCATGGTCAGCAGCTCGGCTGCATCGAGCGCGACGATCACGCCATTGAGCGGCGCACGCGTGCGGTGCTTGCGCAGCAGACCAAGGAAAGCGCGCCACTCGACCGGATCGGTTGCGGGATTGCGCTCCTGCGTGGTGTAGCGGCCTGCTGTGTCGATGAACACGGCCTCGTTGGCAAACCACCAGTCGCAATGCAGCGTGCCCCCTTCCGACTTGAACACCACGCGCTTGGACGCATTGCCCATCTGGCGCGCCAGGGGAAACTGCAGCCCCGCGTTGAGCAGCGCCGTGGTTTTCCCCGCGCTGGCGCTGCCGATGACCATGTACCAGGGCAGTTCGTACAGATAGCGATTGCCTTCGAACAGGCGACGCAATCCGCCACTGCCGCGCAGTCCTTTGAGTTGCGCCAAGGCGCGATGGACTGCGGCTGTGACCGTCTTGATCTCTTCCTTGGCCGTCTCGTCCTTGCCCGCATCCTTTCCGAAGCTCAGGACCTTTGCGAGCAGGTCTTCGTTGTTGCGCAGGGCCTGCCAGAAGCGATAGAGCCAGTACAACGCATACAGCAGCAGGATCGCGCCAATGATCACCACACGCACGCCAACCGACGCGAGCGGCTTTGCCGCCCCGATGTCCAGCAAAGGCCCCGCCTGCCAAAGCAGCAGGCACAGCGCGGCCACCCCGACCAGGCTGTACGGCCCCGAAACGAGCCAGAGGATGCCAAGCACCAGCAGCAGCACGATGAAGGCCACGCGCACGCCGACCGAGGCCAGCGGACGCAGTCCATCCACGGCCAGCAAGGGACCGACGAACCAGATCGCCAGTGCCAGCAGCGCCATGGCGACGAAAGCCAGCATCTGCCGGAAAAAAGAAATGCCAGGAACTGTTTGAGGTATTGCATGAATGACTCTCGGCCTGCCTCTAGCGCACCGCCGGCGTTGCGGCGGGCGACGCGGTGCTACCGCCGTCACCCTGGATGACGACGATGTCGACGCGGCGATTCCTGGCGCGCCCGGCTGCCGTTGCGCTGTCGGCCATCGGCATGGTGTCGCCGCGCCCTTCGGTACGGATGCGCGACGCCACCACGCCCTTGCCCAGCAGCACGGCGGTCACTGCATCGGCACGCTTCTCGCTCAGGACCTGGTTGTTGGGAAACTCGCGGGTCTTGATCGGGCGGTTGTCAGAGTGGCCGGTGACCTGGACGGAGCCCGAGACCTGGTTGATCTCATCCGCGACCTTGTCCAGGACCGGAAGGATCTTTGCGTTCAGGCGCGCCTGGCCGGGAACGAACATGTCGTCGCCCCTGAACGTGACCGCGCTGCGATGCTCGTCTTCTTCCACGCTCACGGTGCCGCGTGCGATCTCGGGCGCCAGCAGTTCTTTCAGGCGCAGCGGCTTGACCACGGGCGTTGGGGGTGCAGGTGGCGGGCGCATCCGGCCGATGGCGGCGATGCGTTGCTCCACATCGGCGCTGGTCTGCAACAGCTGGTACTTGTACCAAGCGAACAGGCCGCACAAGATCAACGCCAGCAGCGACGCCGTCAGCCACACCGGAATGCTGCGCAACAGGCGGAACGTACCCGCGCCCACACCCTTCCAGTGCGGGGAAAGATCCCGCGGAACTTCGCCGCGCGCCATACCAAGCAGCGTGAAGAGCCGGTGGCGAACTGTCTCCAGTTGCCGGCGCCCGTTGGTCGCCGTGCCGAAGCGCCCCTCGAAGCCCAGCCCCAGGACCTGGTACATCAGCTCGAGCAGATCGATGTGCTCTTGCGGGTTTGCGGCCAGGCGCCCCACCAGCAGGAAGAACTTGTCGCCGCCCTTCGTGTCGCCGTGGAATTTCGCGGCCAGTTGCTGCCCGGCCCAGATGCCGGCCTCGCCATTCTTGCCGCCCCCCCACTCCGTGCTGTTGGCAGCCTCGTCGAGCGCAGTGCACAGCGAATAGCTCGCGGCGACCGCATGCTCGTGCCTGATCTGCGCACTGCCGCAGAGCGATTGAAAGCTCGCGACCTCGCGCTCCAGCAACTGATGCAGGATCGTCACGCCCTCGCTGCCGAGCGTCGCCGGCATGTCGGCGAGTGCGCGCAGCAGCGGCTGCGCCGCTTCGAGCAGGGGATTCCTGGCGGCAGTGACCGCGGCCAGGCGCACTTGCATCGATGGCTCCGGGGCGAGATGCACCCCCTTCTCCGGATCGCCCGGCCGGGAATCGGTGGGTGAAGGGTCGGCAGACGAATCGGGCCCCCCCGAGTCGTCGTGGGGCTCTTCCTGGTTGTGCATGGGATCTTCGACGAAGGGCTTCATTTCTCTCGCACGCCCCAGAGTTCAAGACGCAGACCGGGGAACTCACCCGCCACATGCAGTGCCAGTCCACCATGCTTGACCATGTGCTCCCACAACGGCCCGCGCGAGTCGATCTGGAAGTAGACAAAGCCCGCGTTGAAGGGGATCTGGCGCGGCGGCACCGGCAGCGTTTGCAGCGGAATGCCGGGCAGATGCGAGCGGATGAGTTCGCCAAGCCGATCGCTCGGCCCGACCTTGCATCGCGCCGGAAACTCGCTGGCCAACTGATCGGGCGGCGTGTGGGCGGCCACGGCGAACACGAGGCTGGAGAAGCCCTGCAATTCCGAGGGCTCGACGCTTGCCACGCGCACACCGTTGGCGCGATTGGCGAGGGGAATGCTCTGCGCGCTGCGAACCAGCACATCGTTGAGCAAGGCCTGCACATCGGCTATCAGCCCCCTGAAAGACAGGCAGGGATCGATGTGCTGGTAGGCCGGGTGCTCGGTGGGGCGACGCGTGCTCGCGCGCACGAACGTCGCAAGCTCCCCACTGAGGGAACACAAAGCGGTATAGAGCACCTCCGGTGAGGTCTCCCGCACGCGCAGCCAGTGCTCGAACAAGGGCTCGTAGCGATTGAGTATCTGCAGCAGGAGGAAATCGGACACTTCGGCCGATTCGCTCGACTTGCCGTCATTGCCGCTGAGCCGCGCCGCGAGCGTTTGCGCGCGGAGACGGCACAGGCCGTGCAGGTTCGTCACCCAATCGGCCAGCAGCGGGCTCGCACCGTAGCCGGCGACCGGCGGTATCAGATACGGGTCTGTGGCGATGCTTCCATCGGATCGCAGCACCGTCACCTTGGCGAGCGGAAGGCCGATCCAGGCATCCGTCAGTTCCCGTTGCGGCAGCAGGCGCAAACGAAGGCGCGAAAGCTGCACCGTCTTCGGACCTTGCCCGATGGAATTCGCGTCACGCAGTTCGGTGTCGAAGACCGAGAAGCGTGCGAGCGATGCCGCAGCCGCCATCGCGTCGTCGAAGGTCGTTTCCTCGCCATTGGGCGTGCGAATGGGCACGGCCAGATGGATGATCTGCTCCAGATGCTCCGGCTGGATGGTGAGCGGTGCGGGTGGCAGTGTCTGGCCGGGTGCGTCAAAGGGCGTACCGTCCGAAAAGATGCCCGCGGCACTGGCAAGCACGAGCTTGCCAAGGGACAGGGATTCCGCGTCGATGCTGTAGTGATTGAAGCCCCAGTAGAACGGACTGAGCGAGGCCGTGCGCTTGTGCGCGAGGTGTTCGAGATAGCGCTCCTGCTGCTGGAACAGCTGCGGGCGCAGGAAGAGTCCTTCGCTCCAGGCGACTTTGTTGTACCAACTCATGGGATCGATCGTTGTGCGTTCAAGTCGCGGGCCTATTTGAGGGGGGTGAGCTGGATGCCCTTGGCTTGAAGGTCGATCTGCAACTTGAGCTTGTTCGCCGGCAGGACCGAGCGATACCAGGCGACTTCCGGGGCAGGGTCGATCTTTTGCACCACTCGCCAATCGGCCTGCGCGAGATCGCGGTAGCCGGCGACGACACCGATGGCTGCGAGGTCGGGGTGCGACTTGCGGCGGATGGTCTTGACATCGCCGGGGCGCAGGATGAATTCGTCTCGAACGAGCAGCTCGCTGCCGATCAGGGCCTTGTCGTTGCTGGAAAGTGAAAAGTAGTCGGCGGCTTCGAAGACGCCTTCCGACTTGAGTTCGTAGATGCGCACCAGGATGGGTGCCGCCCTGCCCTTGTCGTCGGGATTGACGCCCGCCTCCGCCGTGATCGTGATGTCGAGCCTGGTCTGCTCTCTCGGGTAGGAGAACTGGGCGTGCGAGGGCTGCGCCGTGACCAGCGCGAGCGCCGGAACGAGCGAGGAGAGCACCACGCAAAGCCATTGCCGCGAGGCGGTTCGCCTGGGACAAGACACATTGAAAGACATGCTGAGAAGGAAGTGATGCGATCCGACGACAGGAATGGCCGTGAGCAGCGCAACGCACCTTCGTGCGCCACGCCACTCAAGGCCGAAAGGCTCTGGGCTGACTCAGGCCGCGTCGCTGTGTCAGGACTCCTTGTTCCCCTTGATGTCGTAGCCGGCCGTGACCGCGCCACCGCTACCGCCCTGGGCGTTCTGCACCGAGTACTCCTGCTTGATCTTGGAGAACGACAGGCGCACGCGCTCCTTGACACGCAGTTCGTCAGAGTTCGATCCGGAGGGTTGGACCAAGGTGATGATCACGTCACTGAACGTGAACTTGAGGTATTCGAGCGGATTGCCGCCGGCCTTGCGCACGGTGAGCTTCGCTTCCTGGACGTGCTTGCCGGTCAGGCAGTACTTCATCAGGTTGGGACTCGAGCGATCGACGTAGTGTTCGAACTCCAGGTCTTCGACCGTGGCCTTGCCCGCGCCGCCGCCTGAGCCGGCATGCATCGTGGATTCTTGGAAAGCCTTCCAGTTGAAGGTCAGAACCTCGATTTCATTCTTGTGGTCGGAGTCTTGAGACTCGCCTTCAATGCCGTTGATCTTGAGAAAAATGTCTTGTGCCATGAGAACTCCCTGGGAGATTTGATCTAAAAATGGTTAACGGTTTGCCCGGTCGTGAATACAACCGCTGCGACTGTTCTTGGTGATGTCTGCGCACCACTTCCTCAGACGATTCATGCAGGCCGGTCAGGCCGCTTCCTTGAGGGACGGCAACTTCGCAACAAGGCGCAGCGAAACGGTCAGGCCTTCGAGCTGGAAGTGCGGACGCAGGAAGAACTTCGCGCTGTAGTAGCCGGGGTTGCCCTCGATGTCTTCCACCACGACCTCAGCCGCTGCGAGCGGCCTGCGCGCCTTGGTTTCCTGCGACGAGTTGGCGGGATCGGCATCGACGTAATGCATGATCCATTCGTTGAGCCAGCGCTGCATGTCCTCGCGCTCCTTGAACGAACCGATCTTGTCGCGAACGATGCACTTGAGGTAATGCGCGAAACGGGTGCTCGCGAACAGGTACGGCAGGCGGGCCGACAGGTTGGCATTGGCCGTCGCATCAGGGTCCATGTACTCCTGCGGCTTCTGCATGGACTGCGCACCGATGAAGGCGGCGTGATCGGTGTTCTTGCGATGCACCAGCGGAATCAGGCCTGCCTTGGCGAGTTCGGCTTCGCGGCGGTCCGAGATGGCAATCTCGGTCGGGCACTTCATGTCGAAGCCGCCGTCGTCGGTCGGGAAGGTGTGGCATGGCAGGTTTTCCACCGTGCCACCCGACTCCACGCCGCGGATCATCGTGCACCAGCCGTAGAGCTTGAAGCTGCGGTTGATGTTGACGGCCATGGCATAGGCCGCGTTGCTCCAGACGTAGTTCCGGTGATCGGCGCCTTCGGTTTCCTCTTCGAAATCAAACTCGTCGACCGGGTTGATCTTTGCGCCATAGGGCAAGCGCGCGAGAAAACGCGGCATGGCCAGGCCGACGTAGCGCGAGTCCTCGGTGTTGCGCAACGAATTCCAGGGCGCGTGCTCGAGGTTCGAGGTGATCTTCGCCAGGTCGCGCGGATTCGCAAGCTCTTGCCACGACTCCATGCCGAGCAATGACGGTGCCGATCCCGCGATGAACGGCGCATGCGATGCGGCCGAAATCTTGGCAATGGCGCCGAGCAGTTCGACATCCGGCGGCGTGTGGTCGAAGTAATAGTCCGCCACAAGGCAACCATAGGGCTCGCCGCCGAGCTGTCCGTACTCTTCCTCGTAGATGCGCTTGAAGATCGGGCTCTGGTCCCACGCAATGCCCTTGTGGCGACGAAGCGTGCGGCGCACTTCGTCCTTCGACACATCCATGAAACGGATCTTGAGTTTCTCGTCCGTCTCGGTGTTGTAGACCAGATGGTGCATGCCGCGCCAGGCCGACTCGACTTTCTGGAACTCGTCCTTGTGCAGCACGAGATTGATCTGCTCCGAAAGCTTTCGGTCGATCTCCGCAATGATGGCCTCGATGCTGCTGTAGGCATCGTCGGTCATGGTCGCGGCATTGACGAGCGCCTGTTCGGCCAAGGTGCGAACGGCTGCCTCGACGGCGTCGCGGGCTTCCTCGGTCTTGGGCTTGAACTCCTTGTCCAGCAGAGACGCAAAGTCGGAGGGGTTGGCATATTGCGCCGTCACGGGCGCGTCGAGCACGGAATCGCTTGTGGTGTTCATGTGAAGTTCCTTGGTGCGGGGTTCACGCTACCGAGTCGGCAGTCGGGGCTTCGTTGGGGTCTGCAGCACGGGGCTTCGGCGTCTGCGCCAACGACTTCATGAGTGCGGGGTCTTGCAGCAGCTGGTTGAGCAAGCCTTCGGCGCCGGCCTTGCCATCCATATAGGTCTGGAGGTTCGCAAGCTGGGTGCGCGCCTCGAGCAGGCGACTGAGTGGTTCCACCTTGCGAGCCACGGCCGCCGGCGAGAAGTCGTCGATGCTCTCGAAGGTGATGTCGACCATGAGCTGACCCTGGCCCGACAGCGTGTTGGGCACGGCGAAGGCCACGCGCGGCTGGATCGCCTTCATGCGCTCGTCGAAGTTGTCGATGTCGATGTCGAGAAACTTGCGGTCGGCCACCGGCGGCAATGCCTGGGTGGGCTTGCCGGAAAGATCGGCCAGGACACCCATGACGAAAGGCAGCTCGATCTTCTTCTCCGAGCCGTAGATTTCCACGTCGTATTCGATCTGTACGCGTGGCGCCCTGTTGCGGGCGATGAATTTCTGACTGCTGTTGTTGTTTGTCACGAAAACTCCCTGATGAAAACTAAGAAATAGAGCCCTGGAAACACTGCGATTCGAAGAGTCAGACGTATTCGGTATGGCAGGTGACGACATCTCCTTCCTGCAAGTGCGGACCTGTTTTTCCAAATGGCCTTGCGTCGACGGAGATCCGGGTGATCGTTCGCTTTTCCTGCAAGGCGTTGAGCCACTGCCGCGACAAGACGGGCAGCAGGTTCTGCTCGATGAAACCCGTCAGGCGGCGCGCACCGGTTTCATGCGTACCGCATCGATCGACGATTTCGGCCACCAAACCGGGGGCGTACTGCAATTCGATGCCATGCTGTTTTTTCATCCGACGGACCACGTGATCCAGATGCAGCGAGACGATGCTGCCCAAGGCCTGCACACCCAATGGCAGATAAGGCACGACGGACAGGCGCCCCAGGAATGCGGCCGGGAAAATCTGGCGAAAAACGGGCTGCAGCGCTTCGCGCAAGGTTTCGACTTCGGGCGGCGATGTGGGGTCTTCGCACAAGCTCTCAATGAGTTCCGCACCGGCGTTGCTCGTCAACAGGATGGTCGTGTTCCTGAAGTCGATGTGGCGGCCTTCGCCGTCCTCCATCCAGCCCTTGTCGAACACCTGGTAGAAGATTTCGTGGACGTCCGGATGCGCCTTTTCCACTTCGTCGAGCAGGATCACGCTGTAGGGCTTCCGGCGCACGGCCTCCGTCAGAACACCGCCTTCTCCGTAGCCCACGTAGCCCGGCGGCGAACCCTTCAGCGTCGAAACGGTGTGCGGCTCCTGGAACTCGCTCATGTTGATGGTGATGAGGTTCTGCTCACCGCCATACATAGCGTCCGCAAGTGCCAACGCCGTTTCAGTCTTGCCGACGCCTGAAGGACCGGCCAGCAAGAAGATGCCGACCGGCTTGTTCGGATCGGTCAGGCGCGCCCGCGACACACGGATTCGTTCGGCAATCGCGGCAAGCGCGCGGTCCTGGCCGACGACGCGTTCGCCAAGCATCGTTTCGAGCCTGAAGACCGCGGCAACTTCGTCTTGCACCATGCGACCCACGGGTATCCCCGTCCAATCCGCGACGATCGCCGCGATCACAGACTCGTCGACCTGGGAAAGAACCAACGGCATGTCCTGCTGACGCAACAGGAGTTCGTCCTCCAGGGCATGCAATCGCGCCGAGGGCCACTCGCCCTCGGCGCCACTCTCCCTCTCCCCCTCCTCCCTCTTCTTTGTTCTCAGCAATTGAATCTGCTGAACCAGCGCGAGCTCTTCTTGCCATCGGGACTCGTAGGTCGACAGCTCGTGTTCGGTGGCATCGAGTTGGGCATTTGCAGCGTCGAGGCGCTTTGATCGCGCATCGCCGCCTCGCGAGATCGCGCTTTCCTGGGCCAGCAGGGCGAGTTCCACATCCAGGGCGGCGATCCGCTGGCGCAGTTGATCGACCACGGCAGGTGGCGTGTGCAGCGACATGGCGACACGCGCACAGGCCGTGTCGAGCAGGCTGATGGCCTTGTCCGGCAGCTGGCGCGACGGAATGTAGCGATGAGACAGGGACACCGCCGCCCGCACCGCCTCGTCCAGTACGGTGACACCGTGATGTTCAGCAAAGGTAGCGACCAGCCCGCGCACCATTTCGGTGGCTGAGGCCTCCTCGGGTTCGGCGACCTGCAGCGTCTGAAAACGCCGGGTCAACGCGGGGTCCTTCTCGATATGGCGCTTGTATTCGCTCCACGTGGTCGCGCCGACGGTGCGCAAGGTGCCGCGTGCGAGGGCGGGCTTGAGCAGATTGGCAGCGTCTCCGGTTCCGGCTTGTCCGCCGGCGCCGATCAGGGTATGCACCTCGTCGATGAAGAGAATGACCGGTTGACTTGAGTTGCTTGCCTCTTCGAGCAGCGATTTCAGGCGGGACTCGAACTCCCCCCGCATGCTGGCGCCAGCGAGCAGCGCGCCCACATCGAGACTGAGCAGGCGGGCATCGCGCAGCGAGGGCGGAACCTCGCCGTTGGCGATTGCCAGCGCGAGCCCTTCGACCACGGCCGTCTTGCCCACGCCCGCCTCTCCTGTGAGCAGCGGGTTGTTCTGCCGCCGACGCAGCAGGATATCGACCATCGTGCGGATTTCGTGTTCGCGGCCGATCACGGGATCGATTTGCCCGTCGCGGGCGCGGTCTGTCAGGTCGATGCAATACCGGGCCAGGGCAGACTTTCCATTCGGCGAATCGGCGATCGCGCCGCTCGCTTCCCCGGGCATTGCAGCCGGGAGGCCCGAGCCGTCGTGTGGCCCTTCGTTGTCTTCAGGGGAGCCTGCGACGAGGGAGACAATGGCATCCGTCAGTTGCTCGACGGGCAGCTTTCGGAACGCGGGCGATATGCCAAGAAGCAGCCGCCGTAGCTCCGGCGTTTGCACCAGTGCCGCAAGCAACCAGGCACTGCGCACACGACGATCGCCGAATTCGAGGCTGGAGAGAACCCAGGCACGCTCGATGGCTGTTTCGACGTGATGGGAGAAATCGCTCAGCGATGTGGCGCCCGAGGGCAATTCCGACAATCTGGAAACCAGATCTTTCTCGACGGCCTGAACATCGACCTGGTAATGACGGCAGACGCGATGCAGATCGCTGTCGTTGAGTTGCCAGAGTTGATGAATCCAGTGCGTCAATTCGACATATGGATTCCCCCTCAGCTTGGCAAAAGCAGTTGCGGATTCAATACCGCGAAACAAAGTGAGGTTGAGCTTGCCAAACAGCGCGCGTCGAGAAATTGTCATCGCAATTTACCGACTCAATAACAGTGTTAATTGCGCGGTGAAATCACGCGGCGTACCTCTCGGCAAGGCACCGATATTTACTGTTTTCCCGCTCACTTCACGCTCCCTATGCTTTCTCGAATAGGCGTGATTCTGTGTGCTTGCGCAGGCCTGTGCGGCGCACAGTTTTTACCAATAGTTAAACCTAAAAAGCAGGCAATTGATCTGTGAAATTTCTCCGGGAATCCGCAATTCCGACAACCCAAGAGTAGTAATTTCCATTGAATGACACGGGTGTCCGGCCCATAAAAAAAACCTTGAATTCCTTCGGAAATTCAAGGGCTTTTTGCAGTGACGTCACAAGACGTCGGAGCGCGCAGTCGATTACATGTGGTCGAGCATGACCTGCCCGAAGCCCGAGCAGCTCACCTGCGTCGCACCTTCCATCAGGCGCGCGAAGTCATACGTGACCCGCTTGCTGGCAATCGACTTCTTCATCGCGCTGATGATCAGGTCGGCCGCTTCGGTCCAGCCCATGTGGCGCAGCATCATTTCGGCCGAAAGGATTTCGGAGCCGGGGTTCACGTAGTCCTTGCCGGCGTACTTGGGCGCCGTGCCGTGCGTGGCTTCGAACATCGCGACGGTGTCGCTCAGGTTCGCGCCCGGAGCGATGCCGATGCCGCCGACCTGTGCGGCCAGCGCGTCGGACACGTAGTCGCCGTTGAGGTTCAGCGTGGCGATCACGCTGTACTCGGCAGGACGCAACAAGATCTGCTGCAGGAACGCGTCGGCAATGCTGTCCTTGACGGTGATTTCCTTGCCCGTCTTCGGGCTCTTGAACTTCATCCACGGGCCGCCGTCGATCAGCTCGGCGCCGAACTCCTTGGCGGCCAGGGCATAGGCCCAGTCGCGGAAGCCACCTTCGGTGAACTTCATGATGTTGCCCTTGTGCACGATGGTCACGCTGGGCTTGTCGTTGTCGATGGCGTACTGCAGCGCCTTGCGCACGAGGCGCTCGGTGCCTTCGATCGACACGGGCTTCACGCCGATGCCGGAGGTGTTGGGGAAGCGGATCTTCTTGACGCCGAGTTCGTCCTGCAGGAACTTGATGAGCTTCCTGGCCTTGTCGCTTTCGGCTTCGAACTCGATGCCGGCATAGATGTCTTCCGAGTTCTCGCGGAAGATGACCATGTTGGTCTTGTGCGGCTCGCGCACCGGGCTGGGCACGCCTTCGAAGTACTGGATGGGACGCAGGCACACGTAGAGGTCGAGCTCCTGGCGCAGCGCAACGTTCAGCGAACGGATGCCGCCGCCGACGGGCGTGGTGAGCGGTCCCTTGATGGAGATCACGTAGTCGCGAACGGCTTGCAGGGTTTCCTCGGGGAGCCAGACGTCGGGGCCATACACCCTGGTCGACTTTTCGCCGGCATAGACCTCCATCCAGTGGATTTTTTTCTTGCCGCCGTAAGCCTTGGCCACGGCCGCGTCCACCACCTTGAGCATCACCGGGGTGATGTCCAGCCCCGTACCGTCGCCTTCGATGAAGGGGATGATCGGTTGATCAGGCACATTCAGCGAGTTGTCGGCATTGACCGTGATCTTCTGGCCTTCGGCCGGGACTTTGATGTGCTGATAACTGGGCATGAGGGAGGTGGCTCCGGGAGTGATGTAATTTTGACGAGTGTCAGCGAATTCAGACAGCGAGGGGGTTTCGCTGTACAACCGGCAAACAAATCGCTGTACATTTTAGACGCTGCCCATCAGCTGGCGTTTGTCAACCATGGGGCCAATGGGCTCGTTAGTGGCTGACCTTCTGCTCGCCGGGAGGCGTTTCCAACCAATTCTCGATAGAGGAATCTTCAATGAGCAAAATTCTCGCAGTCATGATCGCTGGTCTGTTCGCAGCTGGCGCCTACGCCCAAAACCCGGCCGGCACCACGCCCGAACAAGGGAACGCAACCAGCAGCAAGCCGCAAGCGCGCGCTGAAGCCAAGAAGGAAGCCAAGCCCGCTGGTCAAGTGGCTGCTCCCGCTGGCGACATCGCCAAGACGCCCGAAGGCGGCGCCATCGGTGCCGACAAGGCTGCAGCCTCTGGCGAAAAGCGCGCCAGCACGCGCGACCAGCGTCGTCGCAACAAGGACGGCAGCGTGAAGCGCAAGGCAACCCAAGGCGGCACGCCCGACATGCCGGGCGCCAAGTAAGTCGGCCTGCCCCACGAAAAAGAGCGCTCTCCGGAGCGCTTTTTTTCGCCTGAGGTCGCCGAACTGCTGTCAACCGCGCACACCGGGGTCCGTTGAATGTGAGCCTTCCACAGGGAGGTGGTCCAAATCAACAATCTCAAAGGATTTCTCATGAACAAGCTGCTCGCAGCCCTGGTCGCCGGTCTCTTCGCTGCCGGTGCTTTTGCTCAAACCGCTGAACCCGCGTCCGCCGCTCCGGCCGCACCTGCTGCCCACAAGGCCAAGGCCAAGCACGCAGTCAAGAAGCACAAGGTTCGCCACGTGGCCAAGGCCCACACGGCTGCCGCCAAGAAGGTGTAAGCTTTCAAGCTCACCCGGCAATGCCCGCATCAGCGGGCATTTTTATTGGTTACGGGCCGGGCCTTTCACGGCCCCGCCCTGAAAGAGTTGTCCGATGTTTCAGCGTTTAGCCGCCCTGCTCCTGCTGTCCGCCTCGTTCGCGATGCCGACGCATGCCCAACAACAGCAGCAACCCCAGACCGACCTTGCGCGCACGCAGCTGTCGGTCGGCCTGTACAAGATCGATACCCAGATCGCCCAGACGCCCCAGCAGCGTGAAATCGGCCTGATGTTCCGCAAGACCATGCCGCAGGCCGAGGGCATGATCTTCGTGTTCGAGCAACCCGCCACGCAGTGCTTCTGGATGCGCAACACCCTGCTGCCGCTGACCGCCGCCTTCGTGGCCGACGACGGTCGCATCGTCAACCTGGTCGACATGCAGCCGCTGACCGAGAACTCGCATTGCTCCGAGGAGCCGGTGCGTTATGTGCTCGAGATGAATCAGGGCTGGTTCGCCAAGAAGAACATCAAGAAGGGCGCCAAGCTTGGCGGCGAGTTGTTCTCGACCGCCAAACGCTGAGCTTCTGCTGGCTGCAGCCCATAAAAAAAGCCGACCCGAGGGTCGGCTTTTTCATGCGCGAACGTGGCTCAGCCGAAGTTCTTGGCGACGAAGTCCCAGTTCACCAGCTTGGCCAGGAAGGTCTCGACGAACTTCGGGCGCAGGTTGCGGTAGTCGATGTAGTAGGCGTGCTCCCAGACGTCCACGGTCAGGAGCGCGGTATCGGCGGTGGTCAGCGGCGTGCCGGCGGCGCCGGTGTTCACGATGTCCACCGAGCCGTCGGCCTTCTTCACGAGCCAGGTCCAGCCCGAACCGAAGTTGCCGACTGCCGACTTCACGAAGGCTTCCTTGAAGGCGTCGTAGCTGCCCCACTTGGCGTCGATGGCCTTGGCCAGCGCGCCGGTCGGTGCACCGCCGCCCTGGGGCTTCATGCAGTTCCAGAAGAAGGTGTGGTTCCAGATCTGGGCGGCATTGTTGTAGATGCCGCCGCTGGCCTTCTTGATGATTTCTTCCAGCGTGAGGGCTTCGAACTCGGTGCCCTTTTGCAGGTTGTTGAGGTTCACGACATAGGCGTTGTGATGCTTGCCGTAGTGGTACTCGAGGGTTTCCTTCGAATACTCGGGTGCCAGCGCGTCGAGGGCGTACGGCAGGGGTGGGAGCACATGTTCCATGGTTTTTTCTCGTGGGTTGGTTGTGGGGAATTAGGGATTCTAGGAAGTAATTATTGAGGTGGCGTCGGACGTCTTCCCGTCGCGCCGCCGGGCGTCACGGTCATGTCGACCTCGCCGTCCGCGAGCCGCGCGACCACTGCGTCGCCTGCGTTCAGCTTCTTCGCGCTGACGACGGCGCGGCCATCCGCATCGGTGAGCCAGGCGTAGCCGCGCTGCAGCACGAGTGCCGGATCGAGCAATCGCAGACGCAGCGCCACGCGTTCCAGACGTTCGCGCCGCTGCACAAGTGCACGATCGAATTTCGCTGGAAGATCGGCCGCGATCGATCGCGGCACCTGCGCCAGTCGCTCCCGTCTCGACAGCACCGCAAAGTGCAGGCGCTGCGCGTGGTGCGCCAAACGAAGCTGCTGGCGGGCCACCAAATTCGATGGACGGCCGAGGCGGCCCGCGGCTTGATCGAGCCGCTGTCCCAACACGTCGAGGCGCGCGCCCAACGCATCGCTCAGCCTTTCGTCGAGCAGATCGAGCGCCCCGAGCCACAGGTCGCGCGGCGCGCTGACGAGTTCGGCTGCCGCGGTGGGCGTGGGCGCACGCAGGTCGGCGCAGAAATCGGCGATGGTGAAGTCAGTTTCGTGTCCAACACCGCTCACCACCGGCACGGGGCTCTGCACGATGGTCCGCGCCAGCGCCTCGTCGTTGAAGGCCCACAGGTCTTCGATCGAACCACCGCCGCGCACCAGCAGGATCACGTCGACCGATGGCTCCAGCGCATAGAGCGAATGCAGCGCGCGCACCAGCTCGGCCGGCGCATTCGCGCCCTGCACTGCCGCCGGGGCCAGCACCACGGGGATGTGCGGCACGCGCCGCCGCAGCGCCGTGACGACGTCATGCAGCGCCGCAGCACCCAGAGAGGTGACGACGCCCACCGCGCGCGGCATGGTGGGCAGCGCACGCTTGCGGCCGGGGTCGAACAGCCCTTCGGCCTCGAGGCGCGCCTTGCGCTGCAGGAACTGTTCGAACAGCGCACCCTGCCCCGCACGCTTCAGGCTTTCGACGACCAGTTGCAGATCGCCACGCGGCTCGTACACCGCAAGCCGGCCACGCACCTCCACCTGGTCGCCATCGCGGGGCGAAAAATCGAGCAATCCGGCGGCGCGGCGGAACATGGCGCAGCGCAGCTGGCCCGACTCGTCCTTGAGCGAGAAGTAACAATGTCCACTGGAGGCGCGCGAAAAACCCGAGATCTCGCCGCGCACGGCCACCGGATTGAAGCGCGCGTCCAGCGTGTCGGCCACCGCCCGGCACAACGCACCGACAGCCCAGATGCGCGGCCCGGGCGCGGAATTCGTTTCACGCAAGTTCACAAAGCGCACGAGCGGCCGAAAGCCACTCTTCCACAACAGGCCCGACTTCCCCTGCCCAAAGCCCCCCATGCGGGGCAGGCGCACGGTTTCTCGTGCAAGTGGTTGATTTCATTCGAAAAAGTACTGCTCAAAATTCAATCGATCTAGCGGGAAGGCCCGCCCATGCGGGTTCGGGCAAGTTGCGAAGCAGGTTAATCACAAAGTTATCCACAGAATCTGTGCGTCCTTGCCGACACGCAAACAAGCCACATCCCGATGGTGGGCTCGGTGGATAATCGCCGCGCATTTGCAGTCTACGGGCCGGAGGATTTTCTTGTTTTCCATCATTGTTGCCGCGGGTTGGCCTATCTGGCCGCTGCTCGCTTGTTCGGTTATTGCGCTCGCGCTGGTTATAGAACGTTTCACGAGCCTCAAGACCGTGAAAGTATTGCCGCCGAAATTGCTCGACGAAACCATCACCGTCTCGCGCGGGTCCGTTCCCGGACCGGACATCGTGACCAAACTCGAACGCAACTCGATGCTCGGCCAGGTGCTGGCCGCGGGCCTGCGGGCGCTCAACGCCAACCCGCGCTGCACCGAAGACGACCTTCGCGCTGCCATGGAGGCCTCGGGACGCACCATCGCGCACAAGCTGGAGCGCTACCTGCCGGCACTGGCCACCATCGCCTCGGCCGCGCCGCTGCTGGGCCTTTTGGGCACGGTGATCGGGATGATCGAGATCTTCGGCTCGCAGTCGCCTGGAAGCGGCGCTGTCGGCTCGGGCAACCCGGCGCAGCTTGCGCACGGCATCTCGATCGCGCTGTACAACACGGCGTTCGGCCTGATCGTGGCGATTCCCACGCTGATCTTCTGGCGCTACTTCCGCAGCCGCGTCGACGAATACCTGCTGAACCTCGAACTCTCGGGTGAGCGGTTCGCCCGCCACCTGAACGCGCTGCGCAAATGAGCAGAGCCCGCATGCAGTTTCGCCACGGCGCGCGCGACGAGCCGGAGATCAACCTGATCCCGTTCATCGACGTGCTGCTGGTCATCCTGATCTTCCTGATGCTGTCGACCACCTACAGCAAGTTCACCGAGATGCAGCTGCGGCTGCCGACGGCGGACGTGGATGCACAACGCGACTATCCGAAGGAAGTGGTCGTGACGGTCTCCGCCGACGGCCGCTATACGGTCAACAAGGTCGCAGTGGCAGACCGCAACGTGAGTTCCGTGGCCGCCGCACTCGGTGCCGCGGCCACCGGCGGCAAAGAAAGCGTGGTGATCATCAGCGCCGATGCGAGCAGCCCGCACCAGGCCGTCGTCACGGTGATGGAAGCCGCGCGCCGCGCCGGCCTGATGCAGATCACCTTCGCCGCCCAGTCGACGGCGCAAGCCGGACACTGAGTGCCGTCGCAGGGCCGCAGCAGTACGGGCGCATCCAGCGCATCCGCCTCGCGGCTGCAGGACGCCTGGCTGCATCGCGGCCTGCTGGCCTGCCTGCTGTGGCCGCTGTCGTTGCTCTACGGCGCGCTCTTCGCGCTGCGCGGCTGGCTCTATCGGATCGGATGGCTACGGGCCGAACGCGTGCCCGTTCCCGTGATCGTCGTCGGCAACGTGATTGCGGGCGGTGCGGGCAAGACGCCTGTCGTGATGGCCATCGTCCGGCATCTGCAGGCCCGGGGACTCCAGGTCGGCGTGGTCTCGCGCGGCTACGGCCGACGCACGGACGATTGCCGCGAGGTGCTGGAGGGCAGCGATCCCCACGATGTCGGCGACGAACCGGCGCTGATTCGCCACGTCACGGGCGCCCCCGTTTTCGTCGCGCGACGACGCATCGAAGCCGCACGCGCCCTGCTGGAGCGGCATCCAGCCACGCAGGTGATCGTGAGCGACGACGGCCTGCAGCACCTGGCACTGGCACGCGACGTCGAGATCTGCGTGTTCGACGACCGCGGCATCGGCAACGGCTGGCTGCTGCCCGCGGGCCTGTTGCGCGAGCTCTGGCCACGTCGCTGCGACCTGGTGCTCCATAGCGGCGAGCGGCCCGCATTTGCCGGCGGCTACACCGCCACGCGCAGCCTTGCGCAGGATGCTGTTGCAAGCGATGGGAAGCGCGTTCCTCTGACGACCCTCGCGGGCAAGCCGTTGATCGCGCTGGCCGCCATCGCACGGCCCGAGGGATTTTTCGACATGCTGCGCGCGCGGGGACTCACGCTCACCGAGACCATCGCGCTGCCCGATCACCATGACTTCGACGCATGGCAGCGCCCTTCCGGCAGCGAATACACCTTGCTCTGCACCGAGAAAGATGCGGTCAAGCTGTGGCGCAAGGCACCCGATGCGCTGGCCGTGCCGCTGCACTTCGAACCCGCCCCGGAATTCTTCGCGGCGCTCGACGCAAAGCTATCATCGCCCGATGGATACCAAGCTGCTTGAACTGCTCGTCTGCCCCGTCACCAAGGGCCCCCTGACCTGGAACGCCGAGAAGCAGGAGCTGTGCTCCCGCAGCGCCCGCCTCGCCTACCCGGTGCGCGACGGCATTCCGGTGCTGCTCGAGAACGAGGCGCGCACGCTGTCCGACGAAGAGCTGGGGCTGTGACCGGCCCTGTGCGCTTCACCGTCCTGGTGCCGGCACGCCTCGCCTCGACGCGGCTGCCCGACAAACCCCTGGCCGATATCGCGGGCCTGCCGATGGTGGTGCGGGTGGCGCAGCGCGCGAGCCAGTCCGGCGCATCGCGCGTTGTCGTTGCCGGAGACGATGTTTCCATCGTTTCGGCCTGCAAGGCGCACGGCGTCGAAGCCATCCTCACTCGCCAAGACCATCCGAGCGGCACCGACCGGCTGGCCGAGGCCTGCGAGCAACTGGGCCTCGACGGCGACGAGATCGTCGTCAACGTGCAGGGCGACGAACCTCTCATCGATCCCGAACTGATCGATGCCGTGGCCGCTGCGCTGGCCCTTCATCCCGAAGCGGCGATGAGCACCGCGGCCCACGAGATCGACTCGGTGAGCGATTTCATGAATCCGAACGTGGTGAAGGCGGTGCTCGACACCCAGGGCAACGCGCTGTACTTCAGCCGCGCGCCGATTCCCTGGTGGCGCGACGGTTCTGCCGGTGGCGCGGCACCCTCCGTGCTGCCCTCGCCCGCGCCGCTGCGCCACATCGGCATCTATGGCTACCGCGCGGGCTTCGTGCGGAAATTTCCGTCGCTGCCGCCGGCGCCCGTCGAAGCCACCGAAGCACTCGAGCAATTGCGCGCGCTGTGGCATGGGCATCGCATCGCGGTGCATGTCAGCCATGTCGCGCCCGGTCCGGGCATCGACACCCCTGAGGATCTGGCGCGCGTGCGTGCCGTCTTTGCCGCCGGGCCAGCGTCCTAAGACGTGCGCCACGGAGGGAATTCCCTACGGGGGCGCATGCTATCCTCGACGTGAAATCCGCCTTGCCCAGCCCTCGGGCCGACGCTTGGCGTGACACAAAATCTAAGAACCGTCCGAGGACACCATGAGACTAATTTTGCTGGGCGCGCCCGGGGCGGGCAAAGGCACGCAAGCGGCCTTCATCTGCCAGAAATACGGCATCCCCCAAATCTCGACCGGCGACATGCTGCGCGCCGCCGTCAAGGCAGGCACCCCGCTCGGACTGCAGGCCAAGGCCGTCATGGACGCGGGCGCACTGGTGAGCGACGACCTGATCATCAACCTCGTGAAAGAACGCATCGCCCAGCCCGACTGCGCCGAAGGTTTTCTGTTCGACGGTTTCCCGCGCACCATTCCACAGGCCGATGCCATGAAGGCCGCGGCCGTCAAGCTCGACTACGTGCTCGAGATCGACGTGCCCTTCGGCGACATCATCGAACGCATGAGCGGCCGCCGCTCGCACCCGGCATCGGGCCGCACGTATCACGTCAAGTTCAATCCGCCCAAGGTCGAAGGCAAGGACGACGTGACCGGCGAAGACCTGATCCAGCGCGAGGACGACAAGGAAGAAACCGTGGGCAAGCGGCTCGACGTCTACAGCCAGCAGACGCGTCCGCTGGTCGACTACTACTCGGCCTGGGCCAAGGCCGATCCGGCCGCTGCGCCGAAGTACCGCGCGATCAAGGGCGTCGGTACGGTTGACGAAATCACGCAACGTGCTCTTGCGGCATTGAGCAGCTGATCCCCCGCCACCCTTCGACAGGGCGGCTATTTCCCCAGCAGTTCCAGCATCAGCGCGATGCGCGCCCTTACCGGCGTGAGCGCGCCTGCGTCACGCAGCCGGTCATCGGGCTTCGGCAGGATGCGGCCACTGGTGCAACGCGTCGCGCGCAGCACCGCAATGCCGGCATCCTGCGCCTTGAGCGCTGCAGCTTCCAGCGCGTGGTGCACGGTGCCATTGCCGGTGGTGGCGAGGACCAGCCCGCGGACAGGCTCCTCCGCGCCCCCCCGAAGGAGCGCGTCAACGATTGCGCCGCTTGCGCCGGCATGGCTCATGACGATCTCGACCCGGGGCCAAGGCCCCGACGCATTCAGCGCCTTCGAAGCTTGGGATGATGGCGCAACCGGCCACTCCTTCACGCGCCGCACCGCGCCCTCTTCCACATAGCCGATCGGTCCTGCATCGCCGGATGCGAAGGCATCGAGCCGATACGTGTGCACCTTCTGCACATCCACTGCGCTGTGCACCGTGCCGGCACACACCGCCATCACGCCCTGCGCGCCCGCCGTCGCAGCAACCGCGATGGCGTCCCGCACGTTCTGCGGTCCATCCGGCGAAAGCGCCGTTGCCGGGCGCATCGCGCAGGTCAGCACCACGGGCTTGGCAGGCGCCAGCACTGAGTGAAGGAAGAAAGCCGTCTCCTCGAGCGTGTCAGTGCCGTGGGTGATCACCACGCCGGCCACGTCGGGCTCGGCCAGCCAGTGCACGCAGCGCTGCGCGAGCTTCTGCCAGATGTCGAAGGCCATGTCCTTGCTGTCGACCTGCGCCACCTGCTCCGCCAGCAGCGCGATGCCCTCGGGCGCCTCGATGCCGCCCAGCAGGTCCGCCACGTCCACCTGCCCGGCGGTGTAGCCGATGTTGTCGCCGCTGCTGGAGGCCTTTCCGGCGATGGTTCCGCCGGTGCCCAGAACCACCACGCGACGCACTTCGGGCAACGGGGAATTGGCCATGACTTGTCAACTTCCAAAAACTGGTTAAAAATACAGGTACTGGATATCTAGCCAGTGCCGCAAGGAACCACATATGCAGTTCGCCGTGAAGCTTACCGCCCGCCAGCAGCAGATCCTCGACTTGATCCAGAGCGCCATCGCGCGCACTGGCGCGCCGCCCACGCGCGCCGAAATCGCCAACGAGCTGGGATTCAAGTCGGCCAACGCCGCCGAAGAGCACCTGCAGGCGCTGGCGCGCAAGGGTGTGATCGAACTCGTCAGCGGCACCTCGCGCGGCATCCGCCTCAAGGGCGATGCACTGCGTTCGCTCAATGAAACGCGCCATCGCGAAGGCGGGCAGTTCTCGCTGTCGCTGCCCGGCATGGCGCAACTGGCGCTGCCGCTCATCGGTCGTGTCGCGGCCGGCTCGCCCATCCTGGCGCAAGAGCATGTCGACCAGACCTATTACGTCGAGAACACGCTGTTCCAGCGTCAGCCCGACTACCTGCTCAAGGTGCGCGGCATGTCGATGCGCGACGCCGGCATCATGGACGGCGACCTGCTCGCCGTGCAGGCCACCAAGGAAGCGCGCAACGGCCAGATCGTGGTGGCGCGCCTGGGCGACGAAGTCACCGTCAAGCGCCTGAAGCGCAACAAGCAGGTGATCGAACTGCACGCCGAGAACCCCGACTACCCGACCATCATCGTCCAGCCCGGCGAGCCCTTCGAAATCGAAGGCCTCGCGGTCGGCCTCATCCGCAACACCATGCTGATGTAGGCCTTGCGGCCTGCTTTGCAGCAGCACCCATCCGGCCGCAACAGGTGGCGGGCGTATGGCGCGAAGTCGCCATCACCCTGTCGCGGCCGATTGAAGAAATCCTGCCTGTGTTCAACCTCAGACTTTTTTGGAGTTCACATGGGAATCGCCCTCCTCGCCATCGCTGATTTCTGGATGCCGCTGCAATCGCTTGCCAGCCGCCTCATGCCCGCTCGCCGCACCCGTCACCGGGACAGCAGCGACACCGCCGCCGGACTGCGCTATGTGGCTGTGCGCCCCGCCTGCACCACGCGCACCGCAGGCACACCTTCGCCAACGGCGACCGCCGCAGCACCGGCACGCCCGCTGCGCGTGGTTCGCGTGATCGACGGAAAAAGCCGGGACCGCAGCCGCATGGTGATCTCGGGCCGCATGGCCGATGTCTGCGCGGAGCTCGACCGGCTGGCCGCGCTCGAGGCGGCGGAAACCATGGGTTCGACACCGCGTTCCGCACGCCTGCATTGAGGCATTTCCCCCGGGGAGCCGCTCCAGAAGCGCCCCGGGCTGGGTATCCAAACGTTCACTGGCGCGACATCCCAATGCTGCGAGGCACAATGGCACGCCATGAACATTGTGATCCTCGACGATTACCAGGACGCCGTGCGCAAGCTGCGCTGCGCCGCCAAGCTGGACGCGTACGCGGCCAAGGTCTACACCAACACGGTCAAGGGCATCGGGCAACTGTCGGTTCGCCTCAAGGACGCCGACGTGATCGTGCTGATTCGCGAGCGCACCCACATCTCGCGCCAGCTGATCGAGAAGCTGCCCAAGCTCAAGCTCATTTCGCAGACCGGGCGCGTCGGCGGCCACATCGACGTCAATGCCTGCACCGAGCGCGGCGTGGCGGTGGCCGAGGGCACGGGCTCTCCGCAGGCGCCCGCCGAGCTCACCTGGGCGTTGATCATGGCGGCCATGCGCAGGCTGCCGCAGTACATCAGCAACCTCAAGCACGGCGCGTGGCAGCAGTCGGGTCTCAAGTCGGCCTCGATGCCGGCCAATTTCGGGCTCGGCTCGGTGCTCAAGGGCAAGACGCTCTGCATCTGGGGCTATGGCCGCATCGGGCAACTGGTCGCGCGCTACGGACAGGCCTTCGGCATGCAGGTGGTGATCTGGGGTCGCGAGGCCAGTTGCGCCAAGGCGCGCTCCGATGGTTTCCAGGTGGCGCAGAACCGCCACGAGTTCTTCGCCGCGGCCGACGTGCTGTCTGTGCATCTGCGGCTCAACGAAGAAACCAACGGCCTCGTCACGCTCGAAGACCTCTCGCGCATGAAGCCGACGGCGCTCTTCGTGAACACGTCCCGCGCCGAACTGGTCGAGGCCGATGCCCTGCTCGCCGCACTCAACCGCGGACGCCCGGGCCTCGCCGCCATCGACGTGTTCGAGAGCGAACCGCCGCTGCAGGGCCATGCGCTGCTGCGCCTCGAGAACTGCATCTGCACGCCGCACATTGGCTATGTCGAGCAGGACAGCTACGAGAGCTATTTCGGCCAGGCTTTCGACAACGTCGTGAGCTTCATCAAGGGCAATCCCACCAACATCGTGAATCCCGGCGCCCTGCAGGTTCGCCGGTGAGGTCATGAGCCGCCGGGCCGCCCCAAGGCGAATACCGCAGCCGAAGGCGAAGGTCACTCAATGAGCCGGCCTGCGCCCCAGGGCGCACTCTGGGCGCTGCTGGCCGGCAATTTCGTGATCGGCACCGGCGTGATGGTGGTGCCCGGCACGCTCAACGAGATCAGCGCCTCGCTTGCTGTCACCGCTGCGACAGCGGGCCAGCTGATCACCGCCGCCGCGATCGTGATGTGCCTCGGCGCACCGCTCCTGGCAGCCTTGGTCGCGGGCTGGGACCGTCGCCAGCTCCTGGCCCTCACGCTCCTCTGGTACGCCGCCGGACACGCCCTCTCTGCGCTCATGCCGAGCTTCGCCGCCCTGCTGCCGGTCCGCATGCTCACGGTGATTGCCCCGGCGATCTTCACGCCGCAGGCCGCGGCCTGCGCCGGCATGCTGGTGCCGCCGGAGCACCGCGGGCGCGCCGTCACCTTCGTCTTCCTCGGCTGGTCGATGGCCTCGGTGCTGGGCCTGCCCATCGGCACGCTGATCGGCGGCCACCTCGGCTGGCGCATGGCCTTCATGGCCATCGCGATGCTCAGCATCGTGAGCGCCGCCTCGATCTGGCTCACGCTGCCCAGCGGCATCCGGCCCGCCGCGCTCACGGCCGCCGCGTGGTCGCGCGTGCTGCGCAGCCCGGTGCTGATGGGCATCGTGTCGGTCACGGCGCTGCAGGGCTCGGGGCAGTTCGTGCTGTTCAGCTATTTCGGGCCCGTCCTCAAGCAGAGCTTCGGTGCAGACGCCAACACGCTGAGCCTGATGTGGGCCTTGTTTGGTGCCTTCGGGCTGATCGGCAACATGGTGGTCAGCCGCTATATCGACCGCGTGGGCGCCGGCCGCATGGTGTTGCTGACGAGTTCGTTGATCGCGCTGAGCCTGCTCTTGTGGCCGTTCGCGAGCACGCTCGCCTGGCTGGCGGTGGTGATCGTGCCCTGGGGCCTGGGCTGCTTTGCCACCAATTCGGCGCAGCAGGCGCGGCTCGTGGGCCTGGCACCCGCGCTGGCACCGGGCTCCGTGGCGCTCAACAGCTCGGGTATCTACATCGGCCAGGCCGTCGGCGCGGCGCTCGGCGGCTGGCTGCTCGCGAACGATGCCGCGCCCTGGATGAGCCGGGTCGGCCTTGCGCTGCTGCTGGTCGCCATCGGCCTGAGCGTGACCATCGACCGCAGCCGTCGTCCGGCCTGAAAACGCGGCCCCGCGTAAGACCCGGGACGCATCGCCCGCGCGGGATTGCAAAATCGGAGTCTGCCGACGCTCGCCAGTCGCTCTCCGGCCAGCACCTGCGCGTCAGGCCCTCATACCACTCAACCAGCGAAAATCTCCATCAAATGACAGTGAACTACAAAAGGATCGGGCTCATCGGCGCCGGCGCCATGGGTCGCGGGATCGCGCAGATCGCCGCACAGGCCGGCAGCGAAGTGCTGCTGCTCGACAGCTTTGCAGGTGCCGCCGAGCGTGGACGCGAAGCCCTCGTCGCCCAATGGAACAAGCTGCATGAAAAGGGCAAGCTCGATGCCGCAGCCCGTGATGCGCAGATCGCACGCGTGCAGGCCGTCGACTCGATCCAGGCACTGGCCGGCTGCGACCTCGTGATCGAGGCGGTGATCGAAGACCTCGAGGTCAAGCGCAAGCTGTTCCGCGAGATCGAGACCGTGGTGGCCCCGACGGCCACGCTGGTCACCAACACCTCGTCGCTCTCCGTGACGGCCATCGCGGCAGGGCTCGCGCATCCGGAGCGCTTTGCGGGCTTTCACTTCTTCAACCCCGTGCCGCTGATGAAGGTGGTCGAGGTGGTGGCGGGCTTCAAGACCGCGCCCGAGGTCTGCAAGCAGCTTGCAGGCTACGCGGTGCAGATGGGGCACAGCGCGGTGCAGGCGCAGGACACGCCCGGCTTCATCGTCAACCACGCGGGCCGCGGCTACGGCACCGAGGCGCTGCGCATCGTCGGCGAAGGCGTGACCGACTTCGTGACCATCGACCGCATCCTGAAGGACCAGGCCGGTTTCCGCCTCGGCCCGTTCGAGCTGCTGGACCTGACGGCGCTCGACGTGTCGCACCCGGTGATGGAGTCGATCTACCACCAGTACTTCGAGGAGCCGCGCTTCCGCCCGAGCGTGATCACCGCGCAGCGCCTGGCAGCCGGCGCACTCGGCCGCAAGACCAACGAAGGCTTCTACCGCTACACCGACGGCGTGATGCAGCAGACGCCAGAAGCCGCGCCGCCCATGGTCGACGGCACGCCCTCGGTCTGGGTGTCGCCCCGCGCGGCCCGTCGTGCCGAGCTGCTGCGCCTGATCAACACGCTGGGCGCGCAGATCGACAGCGGCGCCACCGCTGCGCCGCATTCGCTGATCCTCGTGGCCCCACTGGGCTTCGACGTGACCACGGTCGCGGCGGTGGAGCGACTGGACGCCACGCGCACCGTCGGCATCGACATGCTGATCGACGACGCCGCCACCAAGCGCCGCGTGCTCGCCACCAACCCGGCCACCCGCCGCGACATCCGCGACGCCGCGCACGCCCTCTTCGCACGCGACGGCAAGGCGGTGAGCGTGATCCGCGACAGCGGCGGCTTCGTCACGCAGCGCGTGATCGGCACCATCGTCAACATTGCCACCGACATGTGCCAGCAACGCGTGTGCACGCCGGCCGACCTGGAGACGGCAGTGCAGCTGGGCCTGGGCTATCCGCGCGGCCCGCTCGCGATGGGCAACCTCTACGGCCCGACCAACATGCTCGAGGTGCTGTTCAACCTGCAGACCGTCTATGGCGACCCACGCTATCGCCCGAGCCCGTGGCTGCGCCGCCGCGGCGCACTGGGCCTGAGCCTCCTGCACGAAGAAGAATAAATAAACAAACCACCAACCGACTGGAAACGCGACACAGCGATGACCGCCGAACTCAAGAGCACCAGCGAAGGCAGCACCATGGTGCTGACCATCGCCAACCCCACCCAGCGCAATGCGCTGGGCCCCGAGATCTACGCCGCGGGCATCGAGGCGCTCAATGGCGCCGAGAGCAGCGCCGAAATCCGCAGCGTCGTCATCGTGGGCGAAGGCGCATGGTTCTGCGCCGGCGGCTCGCTGCAGCGCCTGCTCGCCAACCGAGAGCTCGACCGCTCGGTGCAGGCCGAGAGCATCGAAGGCCTGCACAACTGGATCGATTCGATCCGCACCTTTCCCAAGCCGATCATCGCGGCCGTCGAAGGCGCCGCGGCCGGCGCGGGCTTTTCGCTGGCCCTGGCCTGCGACTTTGTGGTGGCGGCGCGCGACGCGGTGTTCGCGGCCTCGTACAGCAACGTGGCGCTGTCGCCCGACGGCGGCCTGAGCTGGCATCTGGGGCAGCAACTGCCGCGCCAGCTCGCCAGCGAATGGCTCATGAACGGCGAACGCATCGCCGCACCGCGCCTGCATGCGGCCGGCCTTGTGAACGAACTCACCGAGAACGGGCAGGCCCTCGCAGGCGCCCTGTCGTTGGCGAAGAAGCTCAACGCCCGCGCACCCAACTCGCTGGCCAGCATCAAGGAACTGCTGAGCGAAGCACGCGGCGCCACGCTGGCCGCGCAGCTCTCGCAGGAGCGCGATCACTTCGTGCGCAACCTGCACCATGCGAACGCGGGCATCGGCATCGCCGCGTTCCTCGAGAAGAAACCGCCGCAGTACGAGTAGCGCCTTCTGGCGTCGCTCCCGTGACACCCCCCAGCTTTTCAGTCGCCGAGAGGACAGACCAATGGACGACCCCATTCTTACCATCGAAGAACGTGAAGCGATCAACAGTGGTCGCTGGTTTTCTTCCCTATCTCCATCGCTACGGCACGACATCCTCCGATGCGCTTTCGTCAAACGCTACAAAGACGGCGACCTGATCGCCGCACGCGGCGACCCTCCCGAACACTGGATTGCCTGCGCCAAGGGCGCGGTGCGGGTCAGCTCGACGGCCGTCTCGGGCAAGCAGGTGACGCTGACCTACGTGGAGCCGGGCATCTGGTTCGGCGACGTGGCGATGTTCGACGGGGACCGGCGCACGCACGACGCCTATGCGCATGGGGACAGCACCATCCTCTGCGTGGCGCGGGCCGACTTCCAGAAGATCCTCGCCTCGCATGTGGAGCTGTACGAAGCGCTGATGCGGCTGCAGGCACGGCGCATCCGCACGCTGTTCGGGCTGGTGGAAGACCTCAACACCCTGCCCTTGCGCGCGCGGCTCGCCAAGCAGCTGATCCATTTGGTGCGCAGCTACGGTGTGCCCAACCTGGACGACGGCAGCCAGATGCGCATCGGCCTGCAACTGGCGCAGGAAGAACTGGCGCAACTGCTCGGCGCCTCGCGCCAGCGCGTCAACCAGGAACTCAAGACCATGGAACGCGAGGGCAGCATCCGGATCGAGCCGGGTGGCCTGGTGGTTCTGGACCGTGCGGCCTTGCGGCGCATCTCGGAAGCGGATATCTGACATGAGCCAGGACTTCTCCAACTTCGTCGGCACCCGCGCGGTTTCGCAGCAGCACGCCTTCGACATCGAGGTGCTCGCCACCTGGCTCGAGAAGAACCTCGAGGGCTTCAAGGGTCCGCTGACGGTGGAGATGTTCAAGGGCGGGCAGTCGAACCCGACCTACAAGCTCATCACGCCGTCGCAAAGCTACGTGATGCGCGCCAAGCCTGGCCCGGTCGCCAAGCTGTTGCCTTCCGCCCATGCGGTGGAGCGCGAGTTCAAGGTCATGAGCGGCCTGCAGGGCACCGACGTGCCCGTGCCGCGCATGCACTGCCTGTGCGAGGACGAGTCCGTCATCGGCCGTGCCTTCTACGTGATGGAGTTCATGCAGGGCCGGGTGCTCTGGGACCAATCGCTGCCCGGCTTCAGCAACGCCGAACGCGCGGCGTACTACGACGAGATGAACCGCGTCATCGCGGCGCTGCACACAGTGGACTTCGCCGCCCGAGGCCTGGCCGACTACGGCAAGCCCGGCAATTACTTCGAGCGCCAGATCGGCCGCTGGAGCAAGCAGTACAAGGCCTCGGCCGATGGCACCGGCGAACTGTCGCAGCCGATCGAGGCCATGGAACGCCTGATCGACTGGTTCCCCACCCACATGCCGGCAAGTGCGCGCGACGAGAGCAAGGTCTCGATCGTCCATGGCGACTACCGCCTGGACAACGTGATGTTCCACGTCACCGAGCCGCGGATCATCGCGGTGCTCGACTGGGAGCTTTCCACGCTGGGCCATCCGCTGGCGGACTTCAGCTATCACTGCATGTCCTGGCACATGCCGCCCTCCACCGGTCGCGGCATCGGCGGCGTGGATGTCGCGGCGCTGGGCATCCCCACCGAGAGCGAATACATCCGCCGGTACTGCGAGCGCACGCGCATCAGTACGCCCGAGGCGCTGGCGCCCGACTGGAATTTCTATCAGGCCTACAACCTGTTCCGCATGGCTGCGATCCTGCAGGGCATTGCGAAGCGGGTCGAGGCCGGTACCGCATCGAGCGAGCAAGCCGTGGCGTCAGCGCGCGGCGCGAGACCGATGGCCGAGATGGCCTGGCAATTCGCCCAAAAGGCGTAACCAGGCCCTCCTCCCGACAACCCCCACCAGGAGACAGCATGGATTTCGAATATTCGGCCAAGACCAAGGAACTGCAGAAGCGCGTCAGCGACTTCATGGATGCGCACATCTACCCGGCCGAAGCCGAGTATTCCGCCGAGCTGGCCGCCAACACGGCCGCCGGCAAGCGCTGGACCGCGTTGAAGACCGTCGAGAAGGTCAAGGAAAAGGCCAAGGCCCAGGGCCTGTGGAACCTGTTTCTGCCGGTCGATAGCGCCGCCGCCTCGGGCTACGACGGTGCGGGCCTCACCAACCAGGAATACGCGCCGCTGGCCGAAATCATGGGCCACGTGCCATGGGCATCGGAAGCCTTCAACTGCTCCGCGCCGGACACCGGCAACATGGAAACCATCGCCCGCTATGGCTCCGAAGCCATCAAAGCACGCTGGCTCAAGCCGCTGCTCGAAGGCCAGATCCGCTCGGCCTTCGCGATGACCGAGCCCGATGTGGCATCGAGCGATGCCACCAACATCTCGACCCGCATCGAACGCCAGGGCGACGAGTACGTGATCAACGGCCACAAGTGGTGGATCTCGGGCGCCGCCGATCCGCGCTGCGCTGTCTTCATCACGATGGGCAAGAGCGATCCGGACGCGCCGCGCCATTCGCAGCAGAGCATGGTGATCGTTCCGGCCGATGCCAAGGGCATCCGCATCGTGCGTCCGCTCAACGTGATGGGTTACGACGACGCGCCGCATGGCCACGTCGAGATGTACTTCGAGAACGTGCGCGTGCCTGTCGACAACATCCTGCTCGGCGAAGGCCGCGGCTTCGAAATTGCTCAAGGCCGCCTTGGCCCGGGACGCATCCACCACTGCATGCGCCTGATCGGCCTGGCCGAGCGCGCGCTCGAGCTGATGTGCAAGCGCGCCTCCTCGCGCGTCGCCTTCGGCAAGACCGTCGCCTCGCAGACCGTGACGCAGGAACGCATCGCCGAAGCGCGCTGCAAGATCGACATGGCCCGCCTGCTCACGCTGAAGGCGGCCTGGCTGATGGACGTGGCCGGCAACAAGGTCGCCAAGAACGAGATCGCGATGATCAAGGTGGTCGCGCCCAGCATGGCCTGCCAGGTGATCGACTGGGCCATGCAGGTCCACGGCGGCGGCGGCATGTGCGACGACTTCCCGCTCGCCTACGCCTATGCCGGTGCGCGCACGCTGCGCTTTGCCGACGGCCCGGACGAGGTGCACCGCAATGCGATCGCGAAGTGGGAGCTGGGCAAGTACGCGCCCAACAAGACCGAAGCCGAGGCGCCCGTCACGCGCTTCTGATTCGTCTTGCTCCCTCTCCCCTCGGGGAGAGGGTTGGGGTGAGGGCCGACGGCGACCAATTCGCCCCGGCCCTTTTCTTTTTCAGAGCTTCTTCTGCAAGAAGACCGCTTGGCCGAAAGCCGGGTCGAGCTGGTAGCCGGCGAATCCCTCGCGCTCATAGGAGCGCAGCGCCGATGCGTTGCCCGAAAGCACTTCGAGCGTGAGCTTGCAGGCACCCCGCTTGCGCGCCTCTTCTTCGACCCGCGCGAACATCTGCTGCGCGACGCGTTGGCCGCGGTGGCTCGGCAGCACGACCACGTCGTGCACGTTGACCAGCGGCTTGCAGGCGAAGGTCGAGAAACCTTCGATGCAATTGATCAGGCCCACCGGCGTGTCGCCATCGAAGGCCAGCACGCTGAAGGCCTGCGGACGCGCCGCCAGCGCCGCGGGCAAGCCTTCGCGCACGGCAGCATCGAGCGGCGTGCCGCCACCGGCCGGATCGCGGGCATAGGTGTCGAGCAAGTCGACCAAGGCCGCGGCCTGTGCGACATCGCGGTAGTCCGCGATCAGGGTTTCAATGCTCACCGCGCCGGCTCCAGCGTCGCTGCGAGGCGTTCTGCGCACGACCTGGATTGCTTTGCATCCCGCGCCTCGACCATCACGCGAACCAGCGGCTCGGTGCCGCTCGCGCGGATCAGCACGCGGCCTCCGTCGCCCAATTCGGCCTCGATGCGCTGCGTTTCGCTGGCCAGCGCCTTGTTGTCCTTCCAGTTCTGGTCGGGTGCGAGGCGCACGTTGATCAGCGTCTGCGGGAACAGCGTGACGCCTTCGAGCAGCTGCGCCACCGTCTTGCCGCTGCGGACGCACGCCTGCAGCACCTGCAGTGCGCTCACGATGCCATCGCCGGTGGTGTGGCGGTCGAGCGCCAGCAGGTGGCCCGAGCCCTCACCGCCGAGCAACCAGCCGCGCTTGTCGAGCTCTTCGAGCACGTAGCGGTCGCCCACCTTGGCGCGCACGAACTCGACGCCCTGCCCGCGCAGCGCGACTTCCACCGCCTTGTTGGTCATCAGCGTGCCGACCACGCCCACCGGCTTCTCGCCGCGCGCAATGCGCTCCGCCACCATCAGGTAGAGCAGTTCGTCGCCGTTGAACAGTCGCCCGCTGGCATCGACCAGCTGCAGGCGGTCGGCATCGCCGTCGAGCGCGATGCCGTAGTCGGCCTTCTGTGCCGTCACCGCGGCGACCAGCGCCTCGGGATGCGTGGCGCCAAAGCCCTTGTTGATGTTGAGCCCGTCGGGTGCGCAGCCGATGCTGCTGACTTCGGCGCCCAGCTCGTGGAACACGTTAGGTGCCACCTGGTAGGCCGCGCCGTGCGCGGCATCGACCACGAGCTTCATGTTCCTCAGCGTCAGGTCATTCGAGAAAGTGCTTTTGCAGAACTCGATGTAGCGGCCAGACGCATCGTCAAGGCGGCGGGCCTTGCCGAGGTTGACGGAATCCACCCAGACCGGCGCTTCTTCCAGCGCGGCTTCGACGGCCAGCTCCCATGCATCATCGAGCTTGGTGCCCTGCGCGCTGAAGAACTTGATGCCGTTGTCGGGAAAGGCGTTGTGGCTCGCGCTGATCACCACACCGAGGCTGGCGCGCTGGGCGCGCGTGAGATACGCCACACCGGGCGTGGGCAGCGGGCCCAGCAGCACCACGTCGACACCAGCGGAATTGAAGCCCGATTCGAGCGCCGATTCGAGCATGTAGCCGGAAATGCGGGTGTCCTTGCCGATCAGCACGCGGGGGCGGGATTCGGTTTTCTTGAGCACGCGGCCCACGGCGTGCGCGAGGCGCAGCACGAAATCGGGCGTGATGGGCGATTGGCCGACCGTGCCGCGGATGCCGTCGGTGCCGAAGTATTTGCGGGTCATGCTGTGGGTTCCTCTTTTGTTTGTTGTGGTTGTGCTTGTGCTTGCGGTGCCGTCGCTTTCATCGCGCGCCACACGGCGAGAGCAGCTACCGTGTCGCGCACATCGTGCACGCGCACCACGGCGGCGCCACGGTCCACGGCCAGCACGGCGGCTGCGACGCTGGGCACGATGCGCTCGCCCGCCGCTTCGATGCCCGTGACGGCGCCGATCGACGACTTGCGCGACCAGCCCAGCAACAGCGGATAGCCGGCAACGAGCAGTTCGCGCTGCCGGCCCAAGAGGGCGAAATTCTGTACCACGGTTTTCCCGAAGCCAACGCCCGGGTCGAGCGTGATGCGGGACGAATCGATCTGCAGCGCGTGAAGCTGCGCCAACTGCGCAGCCCAGAACGCCATCACCTCGGGGACCACGTCGCCGTGCATGGGCACGGCCTGCATGGTCTGCGGATCGCGGTGCATGTGCATCAGGCAGATGCCGCACGACGGATGCGCCGCCACGGCCTCGCGCGCGCCCGGCTGGCGCAGCGCCCAGATGTCGTTGACGATATCCGCGCCCAGGTCGAGCACCGCGCGCATGACCTCGGGCTTGTAGGTGTCGATGGAGAGCGGCACGTTCAGCTTCGCCGCCTCGCGCACCACCGGCAGCACGCGCGCCAGCTCGGCATCGAGCGGCACGGCCGGGCTGCCCGGGCGGGTGGATTCACCGCCGATGTCGAGGATGTCCGCGCCCTCCTTCAGCAACTGCTCGCAATGACGCAGCGCGGCCTCGGTGGAGGCGTGTGCGCCGCCATCGGAGAAAGAGTCGGGTGTGACGTTGACGATGCCCATCACGCGCGGTTGCGCGAGGTCGATCCTGAAGCGCGAGGTCTGCCAGACCGCGCCGCCCAGCTCACCATGAAAAACGGGGCCAGAGGCCCCGTTGTTGCTTGATTTCAAGCCCACCTCAAGCGGCGGTCGGCGCCGGGTCGGTATTGACGGCCGGCGTGCCGCCACTGCCACCGCTGCCCGAAGGAGGGGTGCGCGGCGTCCAGTCCTTGGGCGGACGCGGTGCGCGGCCGGCCATGATGTCGTCGAGCTGCTCGGAATCGATGGTTTCCCATTCGAGCAGTGCCTTCGCCATCGCATGCATCTTGTCGCTGTTCGCTTCGATCAGGCCACGCGCCAGGGCGTACTGCTCATCGATGATGCGGCGCACTTCGCCGTCGACCTTTTCCATGGTCTGTTCGCTCATGTTCGTGGTCTTGGTGACCGAGCGGCCGAGGAACACTTCGCCTTCGTTCTCGGCGTAGACCATCGGGCCCAGCGCATCGGTCATGCCGTAGCGCGTGACCATGTCGCGGGCAATGGAGGTGGCACGCTCGAAGTCGTTGCTGGCGCCGGTGGTCATCTGGTGCATGAACACTTCCTCGGCAATGCGGCCACCGAACAGCATGCTGATCTGGTTCAGCATGTATTCGCGGTCGTAGCTGTAGCGGTCCTGCGCCGGCAGGCTCATGGTCACGCCCAGGGCGCGGCCACGCGGAATGATCGTGACCTTGTGGACCGGGTCGCACTTGGGCAGCAGCTTGCCGATGAGGGCGTGGCCAGACTCGTGGTAGGCCGTGTTGCGGCGCTCTTCCTCGGGCATGACCATGCTCTTGCGCTCAGGGCCCATGAAGATCTTGTCCTTGGCCTTCTCGAAGTCCTGCATCTCGACGACGCGCGCATTGCGGCGAGCGGCCATCAGGGCGGCTTCGTTGCAGAGGTTGGCCAGGTCGGCACCGGACATGCCGGGCGTGCCGCGGGCGATCACGCTCGGGTTCACGTCCTGGCCCAACGGGACCTTGCGCATGTGCACGCCGAGGATCTGCTCACGGCCGCGGATGTCGGGCAGCGTGACGTAGACCTGGCGGTCGAAACGGCCGGGGCGCAGCAGCGCGGCGTCCAGGATGTCCGGGCGGTTGGTGGCAGCCACCACGATCACGCCGAGGTTGGTTTCAAAGCCGTCCATCTCGACCAGCATCTGGTTCAGGGTCTGCTCGCGCTCGTCGTTGCCGCCGCCGAGACCGGCACCGCGCTGGCGGCCCACCGCATCGATTTCGTCGATGAAGATGATGCAGGGTGCGTTCTTCTTGGCGTTCTCGAACATGTCGCGGACACGGGCAGCGCCCACGCCGACGAACATTTCAACGAAGTCGGAGCCTGAGATCGAGAAGAAAGGAACCTTGGCTTCGCCGGCGATCGACTTGGCCAGGAGGGTCTTGCCGGTGCCGGGAGGGCCGACCAGCAGCAGACCGCGCGGAATGCGGCCGCCGAGTTTCTGGAAGCGCTGCGGGTCTTTGAGGAAGTCGACGACTTCACGAACCTCTTCCTTGGCCTCGTCGCAGCCTGCGACGTCGGCGAAGGTCACCGTGTTGTTGTTCTCGTCCATCATGCGGGCCTTGCTCTTGCCGAAGCTGAACGCCCCGCCCTTGCCGCCGCCCTGCATCTGTCGCATGAAGTAGATCCAGACGCCGATCAGGAGAAGCATCGGGCCCCAGCTCACCAGCAGCGTCATGAGGAGCGAGCCCTCTTCACGCGGCTTGACGTCGAACTTGACGTTGTGGTCGATCAGGTCGCCCACGAGGCCGCGGTCGAGGACCGTGGCGGTCGTGCGGATCTTGCGATCGTCGTTGGTGACAGCGACGATTTCGCCGCCGCCCGCGCCTTCAGGAATGACGGCGCTCTTGATCTGGTTGCTCCGGACCTGGTCCAGAAACTCGGAGTAGCTGACTGCTCCAGAGCCGACGCCACCGCGGGTGTCGAACTGCTTGAACACAGTGAACAACACCATGGCAATGACGAGCCATACGGCAACTTTGGAAAACCACTGATTGTTCAAACGAAGCTCCAGTCGAAAGCGCGTGACGAGGATGTGAAAAAACGCGCTATGGGTACGCAATTGCGCCCCATTTTAGGCTTTTCAAGCTGCGAAAAACGGGCATTTCCCTAAAGCAGCCATAGCCTGACAAGGGTTTGCGCCCCCTGACGACCCGTGGCGGCAAGGTATCAAGGCGTATCCAGGGCCTTCAAACCCATCCCGACCAGGAAGGTCTCGGCCGATTTATCGCGCGAAGCCTTGGGCTTGAACGGCTTGACGGTACGAAAACTGGCCTTGAACAGCTTGACCGATTCGTCATAGCCGCCCCCATGGAAAAGCTTGGCAACCAGCGCCCCTTCGGGCTTCAGGTGGTGCTGGGCGAAGTCGACTGCCAGCTCGATCAGGTGCGCAATGCGGGCCCCGTCGGCCGAATGGATGCCCGAAATGTTGGGCGCCATGTCCGAGACCACCAGGTCAGCCTTCCGGCCCGCCAGCACGCCCAGCACCTGCTCCAGCAGCTCTGCCTCACGGAAGTCCCCCTGGAGGAAGGTGACGCCCTCGATGGGCTCCATGGCCAGCATGTCGAGCGCGATGATGGTGCCGTTCAGCGTGCCGACCGCGGCGCCCTCGGGCGACATGCGCCGCCGCAGGTACTGGCTCCAGGCCCCGGGCGTGGAGCCCAAGTCGACCACCAACTGGCCCGGTTTGACCAGCCCCAGCGACTCGTCGATCTCCTTGAGCTTGTAGGCAGCGCGTGCGCGATACCCCTCTCGCGTGGCCAATTTCACGTACGGATCATTGATGTGATCGTGAAGCCAGGCTTTGTTGACTTTTTTGCTTTTTGCTTTGGTGCTCATTGGGGTGCTTATCTACCCTCGATAATACGGGGATGCCCGCCATTCAACTTACCCCTGCCGAGCGCAAGGTGCACCGCGCCGAAGCTCACCACCTGGATCCGATCGTCATGGTCGGTGGAGACGGGCTTACCCCTGCCGTGAAAAAGGAAGCCGACGCGGCGCTCAAGGCCCATGGCCTGATCAAGGTCCGCGTCTTCTCCGACGACCGCCTCGCCCGCGATGCCATGCTGCAGGAGCTTGCCAACGAGCTCGACGCCGCCCCCATCCAGCACATCGGCAAGCTGCTGGTGCTCTGGCGCCCGATCCCCGAAAAGGAAAAAGTGGTCGATGAAGACCGCATGCCCGGTCCGCGCGACGTCAAGGTCCTGAAGTACAGCAAGCGCGGCGGCCAGCGCCCCGAGATCAAGACCCTGCGCGTGCTCGGCAACCAGCGCCTCACCCCCGGCGGCACCATCAAGCGCGCCAAGGCCAAGCGGCCGTTGTCGGCCAAGAAGCGCAACCAGTCGGACTGAGGGTGCTCAGCACAACCACAGTCCTGGCTTTGATGCTTCGTCTTCACGTGCGAACACCGCGGAACCGGCTTCGCCGGGCCGCTGGTGTTGCCCCCGGTGAGGGAGTTGGCGTAGCGACACGAAGTGCGCGCAGCCTGGGGGAGAACCGATGACTCGCCATATCCTCTGCATGAAATGGGGCACGAAATACGGCCCCGAATACGTCAACCGCCTCTATGCGATGGTGCGCCGCAACCTGAGCGGCGACTTCAAGTTCGTCTGCCTGACCGATGACGGTGCCGGCATCCGCCCCGAGGTGACCTGCCTGCCGATCCCGCCGCTGAACCTGCAACTGGCCCCCGGCCAGCGCGACGGCGCCTGGAAGAAGCTCACGACCTTCGAGCAGGACCTGCACGGCCTGCGCGGCACCGCCCTCTTCCTGGACGTCGATGTGGTCGTCGTGGGCAGCCTGGACGCCTTCTTCGAGCAGCCCGGCGAGTTCCTGATCATTCACGACTACGCCCGCCCCTGGCGGCGCGAGAGGATCACCGGGAATTCATCGGTCTACCGCTTCGAGCTGGGCGCCCATGCCGACGTGCTGGCGCATTTCCGCGCCAACATGGACAAGGTGCAGGCCGAACACCGCAACGAGCAGGCCTACCTGTCGGACTTCCTGCACAAGCAAGGCAAGCTTTCCTACTGGCCCGAAGCCTGGTGCCCTAGCTTCAAGTACCACGGCATTCCGACCTGGCCGACCAACTACTGGGAAGAGCCATTCGTTCCCGAAGGCGCACGCATCATGATCTTCCATGGCGAGTGCAATCCGCCCGATGCGCTGGCGGGACGGCGCAATCGCGCCTTCCGCTATATCCGGCCCGCGAACTGGGTCGCGAAGTTCTGGAAAGAGTGAGTGTGTAGATGGCGGCGAAAGCCGCCATCGCCGCTTTATCGGCGGCTGGTCAACGACCGGGCCGAGCGCCCATGCGCCAGAGCAGTACCAAGGTGCACACCCATTGCACGACATACATGCCGCTGCCAAGGGCGTGCCACAGCTTGAGGTTGTCCCGCGCCAGGATGCGAGGCGCCACTGCGTACTGCTGGAGCAGTGCCAGCAACAACGCACCAAGGACCAGGCCGATGGAGGTCATCGTGGCCGCGTCCATGCGCTCGTCGGCCTTGCTCCGAAAATGAATCAGCAGGATCAGGCCGCACCCAATGGCGACCCAGCTCTGCGCCTCGAACAGCTGGCCGGCGAAATTGCCCGCAACAGCCGGATTGCCGAGCTTGGCGAACAGCATCGGCACCACCAGGAAGCCGATCGTCGTGAGGCTGCCCCACCAGAAGGCGGCGAGCAACAGGGCGAGGCGGTCTTTCATCGAAGAATCGATCAGAGGTAGCGGACGGCCACGATCTCGTAGCGCTTCAGGCCGCCCGGGGCCTGCACTTCGGCGGTGTCGCCCTCTTCCTTGCCGATCAGCGCGCGGGCAATCGGGCTGGAGATGTTGATGAGGCCCAGCTTCAGGTCGGCCTCGTCCTCGCCCACGATCTGGTACTTGACGGCTTCGCCGGACTCTTCTTCCTCGAGTTCCACGGTCGAGCCGAACACGATCTTGCCGCCGGCGTCGAGCTCGGTCGGATCGATGATCTGCGCAGCCGAGAGCTTGCCCTCGACCTCCTGGATGCGACCTTCGATGAAGCCCTGGCGGTCCTTGGCGACTTCGTACTCGGCGTTCTCGCTCAGGTCGCCCTGCGCGCGGGCTTCTGAGATCGCGTTGATGACCCAGGGGCGGTCCACGGTCTTGAGCTGGTGCAGCTCGGCGCGCAGCTTTGCGGCACCGCGCTTGGTGATTGGAATGGTGGCCATGTTTGGTTCTCCATAAAGCGAAACCGCCGAACGATGCCGTTCGGCGGTCGATTGGGGGGACAGATCAGACGAGATTGCGTCCGGTCAGCCGGCTCAGGATGGCGAGCGGGCTCGAGTCGGGATTGTATTGCTTCGAAGCGGCCAGATGAAGGGTCTGTTCGAGCATGTACTGGCCCGCCATGACGGCGTGCGAGGTCTGGTCGGAAAAGCACACCCACACCGAACCCGGCGGGAACTCGGCCTTCTCCTGCGGCGAGGTTTCCTGGTACGCCATGTCTGACTTCATGCCGTCGTGCAGCTGAAGCATCAGGTGGTCGTATTCGCTGCGGAAGGACTTGGTCACGTGCAGCGCCTGCAGCAGCCTGGCCTGCCAGCGCACATACGGTTTGGCCCGTGGCAGGAAGCGCTTGGCGATGTCCTCGAAGGGCTCGCCCACGCGCCAGACGCGCGGCGCGCCTTCGGGATTGACGTTGGTGAACACCCGCAGGATGCGCTCGCCATAGTTCGGCCGCGAGGGGAACGAGTCCACGTGCAGCCGGCGATCGTCCGCGCGCCACGACTGCACGCGCGTCTCGACCTGCGCCGGCCGGTAGCTCGTGGGTGCCAACCGCAGGGCCGGCGTGTAGTGCGGCAGCAGGCCGTGGATCAGCTGCTGCGCCTGCGCGCGAAACCGCCCCACCATCGCGGCCGCCGTGCGCTGCACCGCCTCGTCGCCGACGGCGCCCTTGAGCTTGCCGTTGGCGTCGAGGCTGATGTTGCGCACGTCGGGCGACAGCAGGCTGGGCGTGAGCAGGCTGCGCTCTTCGGGCAGCAGCTCGAAGCCCAGGCGCGGGAAGTACAGCACCTTGCCCGCCTCCAGCTCCGCGATCCACGCCTCGTTGGGCGTGGCCGCATTCCAGTCGGCCAGATCCAATTCGACGAGCTGCGTTTTCATGGCGACGCTCAGGCTGCGGCGAGTTGCGCGTGCATCTCCTGCACCGAGATCACGCCCAGCTCGTCCATGAAGCCCATGCCCTCGACCGCGGCTTCGGCGCCGAAGATCGTGGTGAAGGTCGTCACGCGAGCCAGCAGCGCCGAGGTGCGGATCTGCCGCGAATCGGTGATGGCGTTGCGGCGCTCTTCCACCGTGTTGATGACCAAGGCAATCTCGTTGTTCTTGATCATGTCCACGATGTGCGGGCGGCCTTCGGTCACCTTGTTCACCGTCGCGCATTCGATGCCCGCGGTGGCGATGGCGGCGGCCGTGCCCTTGGTCGCGATCAGCTCGAAGCCCAGCTTGGCCAGACCGCGCGCCACTTCCACGGCACGCGCCTTGTCGTTGTTCTTCACCGAGATGAAGACCTTGCCCGACTTCGGCAGGTGGGTGCCCGCACCGATCTGCGACTTCACGAAGGCTTCGCCGAAGGTCTTGCCCACGCCCATCACCTCGCCGGTCGACTTCATCTCGGGGCCGAGGATGGTGTCCACGCCCGGGAACTTGACGAACGGGAACACGGCCTCCTTCACGCTGAAGTACGGCGGCGTCACTTCCTTCGTCACGCCCTGCGACGCGAGTGACTGGCCCGCCATGCAGCGTGCAGCCACCTTGGCGAGCTGGATGCCGGTGGCTTTACTCACGTAAGGCACGGTGCGCGAGGCACGCGGGTTCACTTCGAGCACGTAGATGACGTCCTTGCCTTCCTTCTGCTGGATCGCGAACTGCACGTTCATGAGGCCCACCACGTTCAGCGCGGCCGCCATAGCGGCACTCTGGCGCTTGAGCTCAGCGATCGTTTCGGCGCTCAGGCTGTAGGGCGGCAGCGAGCAGGCGGAGTCGCCCGAGTGCACGCCGGCTTGCTCGATGTGCTCCATCACGCCACCGATCAACGTGCCGCCTTCGGCGTCGCGGATGCAGTCGACGTCGCACTCGACGGCGTCGTTCAGGAAGCGGTCGAGCAGCACCGGCGAGTCGTTGCTCACCTTGACCGCTTCGCGCATGTAGCGCTCGAGGTCGCGCTGCTCGTGCACGATTTCCATCGCGCGGCCGCCGAGCACGTAGCTCGGGCGCACCACCAGCGGATAACCGAGTGCCGCAGCCTTTTCGAGCGCTTCGGGTTCGGTGCGCGCCGTAGCGTTCGGCGGCTGGCGCAGGCCCAGCTCGTGCAGCAGCTTCTGGAAGCGCTCGCGATCTTCGGCTGCATCGATCATGTCGGGCGAGGTGCCGATGATCGGCACGCCATTCGCTTCGAGGTCGAGCGCAAGCTTCAACGGCGTCTGGCCGCCGTACTGCACGATCACGCCGAGCGGCTTTTCCTTGTCGACGATCTCCAGCACGTCTTCGAGCGTGAGCGGCTCGAAGTACAGGCGGTCGGAGGTGTCGTAGTCGGTGGACACGGTCTCGGGATTGCAGTTGACCATGATGGTCTCGTAGCCGTCCTCGCGCATCGCGAGTGCGGCGTGCACGCAGCAGTAGTCGAACTCGATGCCCTGACCGATGCGGTTGGGACCGCCGCCGAGCACCATGATCTTCTTTTTGTCCGTCGGATCGGCTTCGCACTCGTCTTCATAGGTCGAGTACATGTACGCCGTGTTGGTCGCGAACTCGGCCGCGCAGGTGTCCACGCGCTTGTAGACCGGGCGCACGCCCAGGGCGCGGCGCTTTTCGCGGATGGCCGTGTCGGTGGTCTTGAGCTGCTTGGCCAGGCGCCGGTCGGAGAAGCCTTTCTTCTTGAGCGCGAGCAGCGTGTCCTTGTCGATGTCGTCCAGCGACTTCGTTTCCAGTTCGAGTTCGATCTTCACGATCTCCTCGATCTGCACCAGGAACCACGGATCGATCTTGGTCAGCGCGAACACTTCATCGACGCTCAGGCCCATGGCGAAGGCATCGCCCACGTACCAGATGCGCTCGGGACCGGGCTCGCCCAGTTCCTTCTCGAGCACTTCGCGGTCCTGCGTCTTCTCGTTCAGGCCGTCGACGCCCACTTCGAGGCCGCGCAGGGCCTTCTGGAACGATTCCTGGAAGGTGCGGCCCATGGCCATCACCTCGCCCACCGACTTCATCTGCGTCGTCAGGCGCGAGTCGGCCTGCGGGAACTTCTCGAACGCGAAGCGCGGGATCTTGGTGACCACGTAGTCGATCGACGGTTCGAACGACGCGGGCGTGGCGCCGCCGGTGATTTCGTTGCGCAGCTCGTCGAGCGTGTAGCCCACGGCCAGCTTGGCCGCGACCTTGGCGATCGGAAAGCCCGTGGCCTTGGAGGCCAGCGCCGAGGAACGCGAGACGCGCGGGTTCATCTCGATGACGACCATGCGGCCGTCCTTCGGGTTGATGGAGAACTGCACGTTCGAGCCACCGGTGTCCACGCCGATCTCGCGCAGCACGGCCAGCGAGGCGTTGCGCAGGATCTGGTATTCCTTGTCGCTCAGCGTCTGCGCGGGCGCCACGGTGATCGAGTCGCCGGTATGCACGCCCATCGGGTCGAGGTTTTCGATCGAGCAGACGATGATGCAGTTGTCGGCCTTGTCGCGCACGACTTCCATCTCGTACTCTTTCCAGCCGAGCAGCGACTCTTCAATCAGCAGCTCGTTGGTGGGCGAGGCTTCGATGCCGCGCTTGCAGATCGTCTCGAATTCATCGGGGTTGTAGGCAATGCCGCCGCCGGTGCCGCCGAGCGTGAAGCTGGGGCGGATGACGGTCGGGAAGCCGAGCGTCTTCTGCACGGCCCAGGCTTCGTCCATCGTGTGGGCGATGCCCGAGCGGGCCGAACCGAGACCGATCTTGGTCATCGCGTCCTTGAACTTCAGGCGGTCTTCGGCCTTGTCGATGGCTTCGGGCGTGGCGCCGACCAGTTCGACGGGCTTGCCGGTGGCTGCGCCCATGTACTTGTCGAGCACGCCGTTGCGCCAGAGGTCCAACGCGCAGTTCAGTGCGGTCTGGCCACCCATGGTCGGCAGGATCGCGTCGGGGCGCTCCTTGGCGATGATCTTCTCCACCGTCTGCCAGGTGATGGGCTCGATGTAGGTGACGTCGGCGGTGGCCGGGTCGGTCATGATCGTCGCGGGGTTGCTGTTGATCAGGATGACCTTGTAGCCCTCTTCGCGCAGCGCCTTGCAGGCCTGCACGCCGGAGTAGTCGAACTCGCAGGCCTGGCCGATGATGATCGGGCCGGCGCCGATGATGAGGATCGATTTGAGGTCTGTGCGCTTAGGCATTCTTGCTCTCCGTCTGTTCCGTCTTTTCTGTCTTGTTCTTTTCCATGAGTGCCGTGAAGCGATCGAACAGATAGCCGATGTCGTGGGGGCCCGGCGAGGCTTCCGGGTGACCCTGGAAGCAGAACGCGGGCTTGTCGGTGCGCGCCAGCCCCTGCAGCGTGTTGTCGAACAGGCTGATGTGGGTGGGACGCAGATTGGCCGGCAGCGACTTCTCGTCGACCGCGAAGCCGTGGTTCTGGCTGGTGATGCTCACGCGGCCGTTGTCGAGGTCCTTCACCGGATGGTTCGCGCCATGGTGGCCGAACTTCATCTTGAAGGTCTTGGCGCCCGAGGCCAGCGCCATGATCTGGTGGCCGAGGCAAATGCCGAAGGTGGGAATGCCGGTCTCGATCAGTTCCTTGACGGCGCTGATGGCGTAGTCGCAAGGCTCCGGGTCGCCGGGTCCGTTGGCCAGGAAGATGCCGTCGGGTTTGAGCTTGAGCACGTCGGCCGCGGGCGTCTGTGCCGGCACCACGGTGATGCGCGCGCCGCGCTGGGCGATCATGCGCAGGATGTTCTTCTTGACGCCGTAATCGAAGGCGACCACGTGGAACTTGGGCGTGATCTGCACGCCATAGCCCGCGCCGAGCTTCCACTCGGTTTCGGTCCACTCGTAGGTCTCGGTGACCGACACCACCTTGGCGAGGTCCAGGCCGGCCATGCTCGGCGCGGCCTTGGCGGCGGCGATGGCCTTGTCGATCAGCGCCTGTGTCACGGCTTCGCCTTCGGCCAGGCCCAGGATGCAGCCGTTCTGCGCGCCGTGGGTGCGGAGGTGCCGCGTGAGCTTGCGGGTGTCGATGTTCGCGATGGCGACCGTCTTGCCGGCCACGAGGTACTCGCTCAGCGTGGCGGTCTGGCGGAAGTTGGAGGCGACGAGGGGCAGGTCCTTGATGATCAGGCCCGCAGCATGGATCTTGTCGGCTTCGATGTCTTCCCCGTTGACGCCGTAGTTGCCGATGTGCGGATACGTGAGGGTCACGATCTGCTGGCAGTAGCTCGGGTCGGTGAGGATTTCCTGGTAACCGGTCATGGCGGTGTTGAACACCACTTCACCGGTCGTGGAGCCGGCGGCTCCGATCGAATTGCCTTGAAAGACCGTGCCGTCTGCGAGCGCCAGGATGGCGGGCGGGAAATTTCCCTTGAGAGACAAAAGCACTGGGTTCTCCGGATGGTTACGGTCGCCCGGAGCCCCAGGCGCGTTGCCTGCGGACTTGCTTCAAGGGGATTTTGGCGTTAAAGGCGGCCGGGCGACGCTATTGCGAGTAAGCCCCCGATTGTAGCCCGGACTGGGGCCTTATCTGGCCTGGAGGGCTGCTCCGCTCGCATGCAGGCAGATGGCCGCAGCGGCCGCCACATTCAGCGATTCCTCGCCACCGGGCTGGGCGATGCGGATGTGATGGGTCGCCCGGGCTTCCAGCGCGGGGGAAACGCCCTGCCCCTCGTGGCCCATGAGCCAGGCGCAAGGGTGTGGCAAGCGGGCGTTGTGTAGCCACTCGCCGTGGTGCGAACTGGTCGCCACCAGCGGAATCTTCAACGCATCGAGCGCATCGGCTTCAACGCCTTCGATCAGCCGCAGGCCGAAATGAGCGCCCATGCCGGCGCGCAGCACCTTCGGCGCCCACAACGCAGCCGTGCCTTTGAGCGCGATCACCTGGGTGAAGCCGAAAGCGGCCGCGCTGCGCAGGATGGAGCCGGCATTGCCGGCGTCCTGCAGGCGGTCGAGCACCACGCTCGGGGCGTCCGGGATCAACTCCGGCCGCGCCGGCTGGTCGAGCACGAAGCCCATCGGCGCTGGCGATTCCAGCCCGCTGACGCCGCGCAGCAGGTCGTCGGCAACAACTACGGTTTTGATAGCACTCGCACCCCATTCGGCTGGGGCAGTCGGCCAGAAAGACTCCGAAAACACTGCAATCGCCGGTTTGACGCCGCGTGCCAGCGCCGCCCGACACAGGTGATCGCCTTCGAGCCAGATGCGTCCCAGTTTGCGATAGGCGCCCGGGTCCTGGGCGAGCTTGCGCAGGTCCTTGAGCAGGGGGTTGTCGCGCGAGCTGATGTGGCTCGCGCCGGCGTCGGTGGTCATTGGCGGATCAGGGCGCGGCGCGCAGGTCGAGGCGAACGGTCTCGACCGTCGCAAAGACCGCGGGCGTGACCGACACGGTCTCGACGACCAGCGTGGCGCCCGCCGCTGTCCGCGCCAGCGCAGCAGCAACCGGGCTGAACGACCTGCGATGGTGGACGCAGGCGCCGTGGCGCTGCAGCGCCTCGAGGTGCTCCGGCGTGCCGTAACCCTTGTGGCCCGCAAAGCCGTAGTGCGGGAATTCGGTATGCAGTTGCTCGCACAGCCGATCGCGATGAACCTTCGCCAGGATCGACGCGGCGGAGATCGCCTTGACCAGCGAATCGCCCTTGACCACGGCTTCGGCCAGCACGTCCAGCGTCGGCAGGCGGTTGCCGTCGACCAGCACCTTGGCGGGCTTCAGCCGCAGGCCCTCGACCGCCCGGCGCATGGCGATCATCGTGGCCTGAAGGATGTTGTGGGTGTCGATTTCCTCGACGCTCGCCTGGGCGATGGAACAGCACAGGGCCTTGGCCAGGATCTGGTCGTGCAGGCGTTCGCGCTGCAGTGGCGTGAGGGTCTTGGAGTCGGCGAGGCCACGGATCGGCCGGGTGTCGTCGAGGATCACCGCTGCGGCCACCACGGGCCCCGCCAGCGGGCCGCGGCCGGCCTCGTCGACGCCTGCAAGCAGCCCCGGTGCGTCCCACACCAGACGAGCCTGCTCAGCCTTCAAGAACTTTCTGGATCGCATCGGCGCAAAGTGTCGGCGTATCGCGCTGCAATTGCACGTGCAGCTCGGAAAATCTTTGTTGCAGGTCCCGCGTCTTTTCGGGCGCGTCGAGCCAGGCCAGCGTGGCCTGGGCCAGCGCCTCGGGCGTGGCGGCTTCCTGCAGCAACTCGGGCACCACGAATTCGCGGCAAAGGATATTGGGCAATCCGACCCACGGCTGCAACTGCTTGCGCTGCATCAGGCGCCACGAGAGCCCGTTCATGTTGTAGGCGATGACCATCGGCCGCTTGAAGAGCGCCGCCTCGAGCGTGGCGGTGCCGCTGGCGATCAGCGTGGCGTCGCAGGCGGCCAGCGCGGCGTGCGACTGGCCGTCGAGCAGCTTCACCCGGCCCGCCATGCCGCTCGCCTGGAGCAAGGCGTCGACCTCGGCACGCAGGCTGGGGATGATGGGCGCCACGAACTGGAGTTCGGGCCGCGCCTTCTGCATCAGCGCGGCGGCGGCGAAGAATCGGGCCGCCAGATAGCGGATCTCGGAGCGACGGCTGCCCGGCAGCAAAGCGACGACCTGCGCATCGGGCGCCAGGCCCAGCGCGGCGCGCGCCGCGGCGCGGTCGGGCGTCATCGGGATCACATTGGCAATCGGATGCCCCACGTAGCTCGCGGCCACACCCTGCTTTTCGAGCAGTTCGGGCTCGAACGGGAAGATGCACAGCACATGGTCGGCCGCAGCCCGGATCTTCTCGATGCGCTTCGGCCGCCACGCCCAGATCGAGGGGCAGACGAAGTGCACGGTCTTGATGCCTTGGCTGCGCAGGCCCGCTTCAAGATCAAGGTTGAAATCGGGCGCATCCACGCCGATGAAGAGCTCGGGCCGCTCCTGCAGCAGCCGGGCCTTCAGCTGGCGGCGGATGCCTGCAATCTCGGCGTAGTGCCGCAGCACTTCGATGTAGCCGCGCACCGCGAGCTTTTCCTGCGGCCACCAGCTCTGGAAGCCGTGCGCGAGCATGCGGGGTCCACCGATACCGGCGGTCTGGAGGTCAGGCCAACGAGCTTGCAGGCCATCGAGCAACAGCCCCGCCAGCAGGTCGCCGGACGCTTCGCCCGCGACCAGCGCGAAGCGTCGCTGTTCGGCTGTCTGCATCGGCGTCACGTCAACGCGCGATACCGCGCGTGGAGCTGGCGAGGAAGGATTCCATCAAGGCGACGTCCCCCGCCGCCTCGGGCATCTCGGCAGTCAGCGCGGCGATGGCTGCACGCGCCTCTTCGAGCGTCTTGCCCTGGCGATACAGCAGCTTGTGCATCTGCTTGACCGCCGCCAGCCGCTGCACCGAGAAATCGCGCCGGCGCAGGCCCACGACATTGAAGCCGCGAACCGCCAGCGGATTGCCGTCGACCAGCATGAAAGGCGGCACGTCCTGCGTGATCGCGCTCCCAAAGCCGACCATGGCATGTGCGCCGATCGAGACGAACTGGTGGATGCCGGTAAGCCCGCCGATCGTGACCCAGTCCGCCAGGTGCACATGGCCTGCCAGCGTCGTGTTGTTGGACAGCGTGGTGTGGTTGTCGACATGGCAGTCGTGCGCGATGTGCGTGTACGCCATGATCCAGTTGTCGTTGCCCACGCGCGTCACGCCCCCTGCCCCCGGCACGCCGAGGTTGAAGGTGCAGAACTCGCGAATGACGTTGCGGTCGCCGATGACGAGCTCGGTCGGCTCACCGGCGTATTTCTTGTCCTGCGGGATCGCGCCGAGCGAGGAGAACTGGAAGATCCGGTTGTCGCGCCCGATGGTGGTGCGTCCTTCGATCACGCAATGTGCGCCGATGGTCGTACCCGCCCCGACCCGCACATGCGGGCCTATGACGGTATAGGGCCCGACCGAAACCGAGGCGTCGAGTTGCGCCTGGGGATCGACGAGCGCTGTCGAATGAACCTGGGTCATGCCTTGCAAGTGACAGAGGCCGGGTCAGCTGATCTGGCGCATCGCGCACATCAGCGTGGCTTCGCAGGCCAGCTCGCTGCCCACCAGCGCGCGGCCCTTGAACTTCGAGATGCCGGCCTTCATGCGTTCGATCTCGACCTCGAGCGTGAGCTGGTCGCCGGGCTCCACGGGGCGCTTGAAGCGCGCGCCGTCGATGGCGGCGAAGTAGTAGACGGTGTTGTCGTCCGGCACGATGTCCAGCGAGTGGAACGACAGCAGGGCTGCGGCCTGTGCCATGGCTTCGAGCATCAGCACGCCCGGCATCACCGGACGGTGCGGGAAATGGCCGTTGAAGAACGGCTCGTTCATCGTCACGTTCTTGAGCGCCGTGATGCGCTTGCCCTTTTCCATGTCCAGCACGCGGTCCACCAGCAGGAACGGGTAGCGGTGGGGAAGCAGCTTGAGGATTTGATGGATATCGAGCGTCGTCGTCATGATTTTCTGTTCCTGCATCGTCGTCATTTTTTCGGGAGGGCTTTCTCCAGCGCCTTCAGTCGTTCGCGCAGGCTGTGCAACTGCTTGAGCGTTGCCGCATTTTTTTCCCAGCTCGCATTGTCATCGATGGGAAACATGCCGGTGTACTGGCCGGCCTTGTGAATGGAGCGTGTCACCACGGTCGCTGCGGACACGTGCACGCCATCGGCCACCGTCAAATGGCCCAGCACGATGGCACCGCCGCCGAAGGTGCAGTTGGCGCCGATAGTCGCACTGCCGGCCACGCCGACGCAGCCCGCCATGGCGGTGTTCTTGCCGACGCGCACGTTGTGGCCGATCTGGATCAGGTTGTCGAGCTTCACGCCGTCCTCGATGACCGTGTCGTCGAGTGCGCCGCGGTCGATGCAGGTGTTGGCACCGATCTCCACGTCGTTGCCGATGCGTACCGCACCCAGTTGTTCGATCTTGACCCAGGCTCCCTGGTACAGCGCGAGGCCGAAGCCATCGGCCCCGATCACCACGCCCGGGTGCAGCAGGCAGCGCTCGCCGATCGTGCAGTCTTCGCTGACCGTCACGCGCGACTTGAGCACCGTGCCCGCGCCGATGCGTGCGCCCCGCTCCACCACGCAGAGCGCACCGACGCGCGCCGTGGCATCGACATGGGCTTCCGGATGGATCACGGCGGACGGGTGGATGAGGTCGGCCTCCGGACGCGCGTGGTGCGACTTCCAGAGCTGTGTCAGGCGCGCAAAGTAGAGGTAGGGGTCGGGCGTGACGATGAACGCCCCGCGCGCAGCAGCCGCCTCATGCATGGCAGGCGACACGATCACGCACGCGGCTTTCGACGCTGCCAGTTCCTGCTGGTATTTGGGATGGCTCAGGAAGCTGAGCGCATCGGGCTGTGCATTCTGGAGTGGCGAGAGCCGCTCGATGGACAGCGTGGCATCTCCATGAAGCTCGCCCCCCAGGGCGTCAACGATGGCTCCGAGCTGCAGCGACACGCCGGTTCGCGGCGTTATTTGCCGGCCGCGGGCGCTGTGGAGCCGACCGACGCGTTCAGCGCCTTGATCACCTTGTCGGTGATGTCGTGCTTCGGGTTGATGTAGATCGCTTCCTGCAAGATGGCGTCGTACTTTTCAGCTTCTGCGACCTGCTTCACGACGCGGTTGGCGCGCTCGTAGACCTGCTGGAGCTCCTCGTTCTTGCGCGCATTCAGGTCTTCCTGGAACTCGCGGCGACGGCGCTGGAAGTCGCGGTCCTGGTCGATCAGCGCCTTCTGGCGCGTGGCGCGCTGGCTTTCGGAGATGGTCGGCGCTTCGCGCTCGAACCTCTCCGACGCCGTCTTCAATGCGTCGCCCTGTGCGGTGAGATCCTTTTCGCGCTTGAGAAACTCGGCTTCGAGCTTCGCCTGGGCCGCCTTGGCCGGCTGCGCTTCACGCAGCACGCGGTCCGGATTGACGAATCCGATGCGAAAGGTTTCCTGCGCCTGCGCAGGCGCAGCGACGATCGCAAAAGCGGGAATCAACAACGCACCAGCCGCGGCGCGAATCAAATGCTTCATTTAGAAAGACGTTCCGATCTGGAATTGCAAGCGCTGAATTCTATCCTTGGGGATCAAGACGGGAGGCGCCCCCGTTAGCGGGTCAATTCCCGGTCCCGTCACTTCCTTCTGCGACTTGATGGGGAAGGCGTAGGCCAAGCGCAGCGGACCCAGCGGCGAAATCCAGCTGATGCCGAGGCCGACAGAAGCACGCAGCTTCTTCTGCGCCTTCCATTGCTCGTCGGTCAGGCCGGCTGCGCGTGAACCGAACACATTGCCCACGTCGAAGAAGCCATAAAGACGCAAGGTGCGGTCGTTGCCGGCGCCCGGGAACGGTGTGCTGAGTTCGGCGTTGAAGACCGCCTTCTTGGTGCCGCCCAGTGGAGCGCCATCGGTCTGGCCGAGCAGCGGCACATCGCGCGGACCGAGCGAATTCTGTTCAAAGCCGCGGACCGAGCCCAAGCCACCCGCATAGAAGTTCTTGAAGATCGGATAGACCTTGCTGCCCAGGGCCTTCGCGTAGCCCACATCTCCGTTGATGGCGAAGGTGTACTGCTTGTTGATCGCGAAGAACTGCTGGTACTGGTAGCTCGTCTTGATGTATTGCATGTCGCCGCCGGCGCCAAGCTCAAGGTTGGCACGCTGCATGACCCCGGTGGTCGGAACCAGCGCGCTGTCGCGGCTGTCGCGACCCCAGCCGATGGTGAGTGGCACACCCCAAACGCTCTTCTGATCGCATCCAGTCACGATCCATCCCGCCGGCCACGGCCCTTCAGTATTCGTCTGGCACTGGAAATATCTCAGATAGGACTTGGGCGTATAGAGCCCCGAGAGCGCCGTCGATGAGTTCGGGTCGAACGCATACCGTTCGAGCCCGATGCCGAAGAACACGGTGTCGAGCTCGCTGAACGGCACGCCGAAACGGATGGACGCCCCCTGGTTGACCAGCTTGTAGTCACCGTCGGTGGTCTGCGAGTACGGACGCGTCGTCGTGTGATAGACGCTGATCGTGCGCGAGATGCCGTCCTTCGTGAAGTAGGGGTCGGTGGTGGTCAGCGACAGCGTGCGGTTGTACTTGCTGGTGTTGACTTGCACGCCCAGGAAATTGCCGGAACCGAACACGTTTTCCTGCGAAATGCCGAAAGTCAGCGCGACCTTCTCGGCGCTCGAGTAGCCGGCGCCCAGCTGCAGGCTGCCGGTGGGTTTTTCGGCCACGTTGACGGTCAGGTCCACCTGATCGGGCGAACCAGGCACTTCCTGGGTCTCGACGTTCACTTCGGTGAAGAAGCCCAGGCGGTCCACACGGTCGCGCGAGACCTTGATCTTGTCGCCGTCGTACCAGGAGGCTTCGTACTGGCGGAACTCGCGGCGGATCACTTCGTCGCGGGTCTTGTTGTTGCCACCGACGGACACACGGCGCACGTACACGCGGCGCGAAGGCTCGGCCTGCAGCGTCAGCGTGACACGGTTGTTGACGCGGTCGATCTCGGGAACGGCCTGCACACGGGCGAAGGCGTAACCGAAGGTGCCGAAATAGTCGCTGAAAGCCTTGGTGGTTTCCGTGACCAGTTCGCCGTTGTAGGGCTCGCCGGGCTTGATGGTGATCAGCGACTTGAATTCGTCGTCGCGGCCCAGGTAGTTGCCATTGAGCTTGACGCCGGCCACCACGAACTTCTCGCCTTCGGTGATGTTGACCGTGACCGTCAGGTCCTTGCGGTCGGGCGAGATGGCGACCTGGGTCGAATCGATGCGGAACTCGAGGTAGCCGCGCGTGATGTAGTAGGAACGAAGCGTCTCGAGGTCAGCGTTGAGCTTGGCGCGCGAGTACTGGTTCGACTTGGTGTACCAGCTCATGAAGCCGCCGCTGTCCTGGTCGAACAGGCTCAGCAGCGTCGATTCGCTGTAGGCCTTGCTGCCGACAATGTGGACTTCGCGGATGCGTGCGGAATCGCCTTCGGTGACGGTGAACGTCAGGTTGACGCGATTGCGTTCGATGGGCGTGACGGTGGTCACGACCTGTGCGTTGTAGAGGCTGCGGCTCACGTACTGGCGCTTGAGCTCCTGCTCGGCGCGGTCGGCCAGCGCCTTGTCGTAGGGACGGCCGTCGGTCAGGCCGATTTCGCGCAGTGCCTTCTGCAGCGCCGCCTTGTCGAATTCCTTGGTGCCGACGAAGTCGACGTCGGCGATGGTCGGGCGCTCTTCGACGATCACCACCAACACATTGCCATTGACGTCGATGCGCACGTCCTTGAACAACCCCAGGTCGAACAGCGCGCGAATGGCGGCCGAACCGCGTTCGTCACTGTATGTATCGCCCACGCGCAACGGCAACGACGCGAAGATCGTGCCGGCCTCGACGCGTTGCAGGCCTTCGACGCGGATGTCGCGCACGGTGAAAGGCTCGACGGCCCAGGCTGCCGTGGCTGCAAGCGCACTGGCGACCACCGCGACAACGCTACGCAGGCGAAAGCGATTGGAGTTTTTGTTCATCTGTGAATTGGGCCGGCACGGAAAGGGCCGACAGAAAGTTAACCAAAGAGCCGCGTGACGTCGTTGAAAAGTGCGACCGACATCATGACCAGCAGCAAGGCGACACCGCCGCGCTGAAGCCGTTCCATCCAGGCGTCAGAAACGCTTTTGCCGGTCAGGCCCTCCCAAAGATAATACATCAGGTGTCCTCCATCGAGGACCGGCAGCGGCATGAGATTGAGCACGCCCAGGCTCACGCTGATGACCGCGAGGAAGATCAGGTACTGGGTCAGGCCGAGGCTCGCAGACTTGCCTGCATAGTCGGCAATGGTCAGCGGACCGCTCAGGTTCTTCAGCGACGCCTGCCCGGTCACCATCTTGACCATCATGCGCACGGTCAGCGCGGACATCTCCCATGTGCGCACCACGCCACGCCAGACGCCGTCGACCGGGCCCTGGCGCACCGTCACCATGTCCGGCGGCGCGCCAACGTACGCGCCAACACGGCCGACCTTGACGGCGCCCTCCTCGCGCACCTCAGGCTTCACTTCGAGCGTGAGCGACTGGCCGTCGCGCTGGACCTGCCAGGCCTGGGTGCGCGGCTGGTCGCCGTCGACCGAGGCGCGGATCACCTCGCGCAACTGCTGCCCGTCGTAGATGGGCGTATCGCCGACGGCGCGCACCAGATCGCCCTTTTTCAGGCCCGACTGCTCGCCGGCGCCACCGGCCATGACCTCACCGATCTCGGGACGGGTCAGAGGCGCGAGCACGCCGATCTTGCGGAACATCTGCGGATCGGCGTCCTTGGCCTCCATCCGGCTCAGCGGCAGCACCAGCTGGCGCGCGGGCTTGCCATCTTCGCCGGCCACTTCGAGCGTGAGGTCCCGGGCGTCGAGCGCGCCCTGCGTCATGCGCCAGCGCAGATCCTCGAAGGACTGGATCGGCGTCAGATCGCCGTCGAAGCCTGCACGCGTGATGTGCTCCCCGCCGCGCAGGCCCGCAGCCTCAGCCAGCGAGGCCGCCACGGGTCGCGCCAGCTTCGCAACCGGCTCTTCCACGCCGATCCAGTTGACGGCCGTGTAAAGCACGATCGCCAGCAACAGGTTGGCGACGGGCCCGGCCGCCACGATGGCTGCGCGCGAACGCAGGGGCTGGGTGTTGAAGGCCCGATGCCGCTCCTCGGGCGCCACGGGTCCCTCGCGCTCGTCGAGCATCTTGACGTAGCCGCCCAGCGGGAAGGCAGCAATGACGAATTCGGTCTGCTGTCCCGGATGCTGCCGCCTGGGCTGCCAGCGGAACAGTGCCTTGCCGAATCCGACCGAGAAGCGCTCCACCTTGACGCCGCAGGCGACAGCCACGCGGTAGTGGCCATATTCATGCACCGCAATCAGGACACCGAGTGCAACCACAAAGGCTATGACAGTGAGCATCGGATCCTCAACGAATGGGGGAAGTCAGGCTGCGAAACGCAGCGCAGCGGCATTGGCGGCCGCTCGGGCGCAGGCATCGAGCGCCAGCAGGTCCGCCAGCGATGCCGGCTTGGAGGGGGCAACGGCTTCCAAAGTTTCCATGTTGACCGCATGAATGCGATCGAAACGCAGGCGCCGGTCCAGAAAGGCCTCGACGGCAACCTCGTTGGCCGCGTTGAGCACCGCCGTCGTGCCGGGCGCAGCGCGCAGTGCATGCCATGCAAGGCCCAGGCCGGGAAAGAGTGCCGCGTCGGGCGCATCGAACGTGAGCGACGCCATTTGACGGAAGTCGAGCCGCGCCGCCCCGCTCTCGATACGCTCGGGCCAGGCCAGACCAACCGCGATCGGCACCCGCATGTCGGGCGTGCCGAGCTGGGCGATGACCGAGGCGTCGGTGAACTGCACCATCGAGTGCACCACGCTCTGCGGATGGATGACGACTTCGATCTGCTCGGGCAAGACGCCGAACAAGTGCCGCGCCTCGATCACCTCGAGCGCCTTGTTCATCATCGTGGCCGAATCGACCGAGATCTTGCGGCCCATGACCCAGTTCGGATGCGCGCAGGCCTGCTCGGGCGTCACGGCGCCCAGCGAGCCAGGCGCCCGGGTGAGGAACGGGCCGCCCGAGGCGGTCAGGATGATCTTGTCGATGCGCCGCGCCCAGGTGGACGGGTCTTCGGGCAGCGACTGGAAGATAGCCGAGTGCTCGCTGTCGATCGGCAGCAGCGTGGCGCCGCCCTCACGCACCGTGTGCATGAACAACTCGCCGCCGACCACCAGGGCCTCCTTGTTGGCCAGCAGCAGGCGCTTGCCGGCCCGCGCTGCGGCCAGGCACGGGCCGAGTCCGGCAGCACCGACGATGGCGGCCATGACGGCATCGACCTCTTCGTGCGAAGCTATCTTTTCAATAGCATCCACGCCCATCAGCACACGCGTATCCAGGCCGTTTTGCTTGAGCTTTTCGGCGAGCAATGCGGCGTGCGGCGCGCTCGCCATGACGGCGAACCGGGGCGAGAACTGCGCGCACTGCGCCAGCATTTCGTCGACCTTGGTGGCCGCGGAGAGCGCGAAGACCTCGAAGCGTTCGGGGTGCCGCGCAATGACGTCCAGCGTGCTGACGCCCACCGACCCCGTCGAGCCCAGCACCGTGATGCGTTGTTTGGGAGTGTTCACAGGAAAGCCAGCATCATGGCAATGGGAAGTGCCGGCAAGAGGGCATCCACGCGGTCGAGCACGCCGCCGTGGCCGGGGAGCAGGCGGCTGCTGTCCTTGGCACCGGCGCTGCGCTTGATCAGCGATTCGACCAGGTCGCCCACGACGCTCATCGCGGCAAGAAACACCGCGCCGATCAGCAGCAGCCACCAGCCGCGTTCGTTCAAGCGGGTGTAGAGGCTGGGCACCGTGGCACCGAGCGCCTTGTCGGCGAAGACCCAGGCGAAGGCCAGCACGATGACGCCGATCATTCCGCCCCACACGCCCTCCCAGCTTTTGCCCGGGCTGATCGCCGGCGCCAGCTTGCCGCGGGTGAACTTCAGGCCGAAGGTGCGACCCGCGAAATACGCGAACACGTCCGCCACCCAGACCAGCACCAGGATCGACAGCAGGAAGTTGATACCGACCATGCGGGCCTGTACCGCAGCGAGCCAGGCGACCCAAAGCGCCAGCAGGCCGCCCACCAGCCGAAGCCCGCGCGGAATGCGGGGCCAGCCCGGCACCGCCACGCGCAACAGCGCCGCGCCGCCGAGCACCCAGGCCGCGCTGGCCAGGGTCCACATCAGGACCAGGGGTTGTTCGAGCAGGCCCAGCCACCACGAAAGCCCGCAAAGCACCACCGTCTCGGCGCCCAGGAACAGCGACACCTTCTGCCCGTAGCCGTTCAGACGCCCCCACTCCCACGCGGCCGCGCCGATCAGTACAAGCATCACGCAGGCGAATGGAATGTAGTTTCGGTAGAACAGCGCCGGCAGCAGGATCGCGAGCAGCACGATCGCCGTGAGGATGCGTTGTTTGAGCATGCGGGAGGTTGTGAGGCCTTCTCAGGCCGCAGCCGTCGAGACCTGTGCCGAGGTTTGGCCGAAGCGGCGCTCGCGGCTCTGGAACGCGGCGATGGCTTCGTCCAGCGCGGCCTCGTCGAATTCGGGCCAGAGCTTGTCGCTGAAGAACAGCTCGGCGTAGGCACTTTGCCAGAGGAGGAAATTCGACAACCGCTGCTCGCCGCCGGTGCGGATGAACAGGTCGGGGTCGGGCACATGGGCCAGCGCCATCGCGCGGTCCATGTTCATCTCGGTCATCGGCAGGCCCTGCTCGGCGAGCTTGGCCGCGGCCTGGGCGATGTCCCAGCGCCCACCGTAGTTGAAGCAGATGTTGAGCACGAGCCGCGTGTTGGGCGCGGTCGCCTGTTCGGCACTGACCAGCCCGGCCACCAGCTTGGCGGACAGACCACCGCGTTCGCCGACAAAATGGAGCCGAACGCCGTCGCGGCTCAGACGCGGCACCTCGCGCGCCAGCGCGCCCACCATCAGCGACATCAAGCCGGAGACTTCTTCAGGGGGACGGTTCCAGTTCTCCGAGGAGAACGCGAACACGGTGAGAACCCCCACGCCGCGATCGGCGCAGGCCTTGACGCAACGCCGCAGCGACTCGACGCCCTGCTTGTGCCCCGCCACGCGGGGCAGGAACCGCCGCGTCGCCCAACGACCGTTGCCGTCCATGACGATGGCAACGTGGTGGGGAATGCTCGGCGACGAAGAGGCCATGACGGGCCTCAAACGGCCATGATCTCCGCTTCTTTCGCGGCGACCAAACGGTCGATTTCCGCGATATGGCGGTCGGTGACCTTCTGGATGTCGGCTTCGGCGCGCTTCTGGTCGTCCTCGGACGCCAGCTTGTCCTTCACGAGCTTCTTGACCGACTCGTTCGCATCGCGGCGCAGGTTGCGCGTGGCGACCTTGGCGGTTTCGCCTTCGTTGCGGACCAGCTTGGTCATTTCCTTGCGGCGCTCTTCGCTCATGGCGGGCAGCGGCACGCGGATCAGGTCGCCCATCGACGCAGGGTTCAGGCCCAGGTCGCTTTCGCGGATGGCCTTCTCGATCTTGGCGCCCATGCCCTTTTCCCAGGGCTGGACGCTGATGGTGCGCGAGTCGAGCACCGACACGTTGGCCACCTGGCTCAGCGGCACTTGCGAGCCGTAGTACTCGACATGAATCGAGTCGAGCAGTGCCGAATTGGCGCGGCCCGTGCGGATCTTGGTGAGGTTGTTCTGGAATGCGGCGAGCGACTGATTCATCTTCGCGTCGGTCGCATTGCGAATGTCTGCAATGGTCATCTCAAATACTCCTAGGCATGCACCAGCGTGCCCTCGTCCTCGCCCATCACGACGCGCTTGAGCGCGCCGCTCTTGAGGATCGAGAACACCTTGATCGGCAACTTCTGGTCGCGGCACAGCGCGAAGGCCGTGGCGTCCATGATGCCGAGATTCTTTGCGATCGCCTCGTCGAAACTGAGCGAGACGTAGCGCGTTGCGTGGGGGTCGAGCTTGGGGTCGGCGGAATAGACGCCGTCCACCTTGGTGGCCTTGAGCACCAGCTCGGCGCCGATCTCGGCACCGCGCAGCGCGGCGGCCGTGTCGGTGGTGAAGAACGGGTTGCCGGTGCCGGCCGCGAACACGACGACCTTGCCCTCTTCGAGGTACTGCAGGGCCTTGGGACGCACATAGGGCTCGACGACCTGCTCGATCGCGATGGCGGACATCACACGGGCCACGAGACCCTGCTTGTCCATCGCGTCGGCCAGCGCCAGCGAGTTCATGACGGTGGCCAGCATGCCCATGTAGTCGGCGGTGGCGCGGTCCATGCCGACCGAACCGCCCGCGACGCCGCGGAAGATGTTGCCGCCGCCGATCACGACCGCGACCTGCACGCCCATGTTCACGACTTCGGCCACGTCCTGCACCATGCGCACGATGGTCGCGCGATTGATGCCGAAGGCGTCATCGCCCATCAGTGCCTCTCCCGACAGCTTCAACAAGATTCGCTTGTGGGCTGGGCGGGCATCAGACATGGGCAATTTCCTTTGAGTTGGCGGTGACGAGTGTAAAACGTAGCGATGAAAAAACGACGGCACGCGAGCACGCGCCGTCGTTGGAAGCCTTATGGCTTAAGCAGCGGCCTTGGCTGCTGCAACTTGCGCGGCCACTTCGGCTGCGAAGTCGTCGACCTTCTTTTCGATGCCTTCGCCGACCACGTACAGGGTGAAGCCCTTGATCGACGTGTTGGCGGCCTTGAGCATCTGCTCGACGGTCTGCTTGTCGTTCTTCACGAACGGCTGGTTGTGCAGCGAGACTTCCTTCAGGTACTTCTGCACGCCGCCTTCGATGCGCTTGGCAACGATGTCGGCAGGCTGCGGCTTCTTGCCTTCGGCTTCTGCCGTCTTGCGGTCTTCTTCGGCCTTGCCAGCGGCAACGGCGCGCTCTTTTTCGATCAGGTCGGCAGGCACGTCCGATGCCTGGATGGCGACCGGCTTCATGGCGGCGATGTGCATCGCGACGTCCTTGGCCGACGTGTCGTCGCCCTCGAACTCGACCATCACGCCGATGCGCGTGCCGTGCAGGTACGAAGCCAGCTTGCCGTTGCCCGCGAAGTGCTTGAAGCGGCGGAAGCTCATGTTCTCGCCGATCTTGCCGATCAGGCCCTTGCGCACGTCTTCGAGCGTGGGGCCGAAGCCGTCCTGCTCGTAGGGCAGCGCGCCCAGGGCAGCGATGTCGGCGGGGTTGTTCTTGGCGACCAGCATCGCGGCAGCGTTGGCCAGGGCCAGGAAGCTGTCGTTCTTGGTGACGAAGTCGGTTTCGCAGTTGATTTCGATCATGCCGCCCCGAACCGACGAACCTTCGCCGTCGACGAAAGCCGTGACCACGCCTTCAGCCGTGATACGACCCGATGCCTTGCCAGCCTTGTTGCCGAGCTTGATGCGCAGCAGCTCTTCGGCCTTTTCCATGTTGCCTTCGGCCTCGGTCAGGGCCTTCTTGCATTCCATCATCGGCGCGTCGGTCTTTGCGCGCAGTTCGCCGACCATGCTTGCGGTGATTGCAGCCATTTGTGTATCTCCGTAAATCCAAAAATCAGGTTAAAAAAAAGGGGCACCAAAGCCCCTTCTTCAGGCTCGCGAGAGAACCGATCAGGCCGAAGCGCTTTCTTCGACTTCGACGAATTCGTCGCTGCTGCCTTCGGCGATGGCCTTGACCACGTCACCGCCGGCGCTGTTGCGGCCTTCGATGATCGCGTCGGCGATGCCGCGTGCGTACAGCGTGACGGCCTTGGACGAGTCGTCGTTGCCGGGGATCACGTAGTCGATGCCTTCGGGCGAGTGGTTGGAGTCCACCACGCCGATCAGCGGAATGCCCAGCTTCTTGGCTTCGGCCACGGCGATCTTGTGGAAGCCCACGTCGATCACGAAGATGGCATCAGGCAAGGCAGCCATGTCCTGGATGCCGCCGATGTCCTTTTCGAGCTTCGCGATTTCGCGCGAGAAGGTCAGCTGCTCCTTCTTGCTCAGGCTGTCGAGGCCGGCTTCCTGCTGGGCCTTCATGTCCTTCAGACGCTTGATCGAGGTCTTGACGGTCTTGAAGTTGGTCAGCATGCCGCCGAGCCAGCGGGTGTCGACGAAAGGCACGCCGGCGCGACGGGCTTCTGCCGCGACGATTTCACGGGCCTGGCGCTTCGTGCCGACCATCAGGATCGTGCCGCGGTTGGCCGTGAGTTGCTTGGCGTACTTCATCGCGTCCTGGAACATCGGGAGCGATTTTTCCAGGTTGATGATGTGGATCTTGTTGCGATGGCCGAAGATGAACGGGGCCATCTTGGGGTTCCAGAAGCGGGTTTGGTGACCGAAATGGACACCGGCTTCCAGCATTTCGCGCATGGTGGTAGACATTAGAAATTACTCCAAAGGTTGGGTCTAAAATCCAGCCCGTTTTGCGCTCCTTTCGAATGGAGTCACAACACCTTGATTGGGCTGGTTTGCGGATGTGTTTGGCTGGATGCAACGGGAGCCGTCGCTCGACCAGCGAAACCCAAAGAGTATAGCACGGCCGCAGCCCCTCTTTCCCCCTTGAACCGAGCCGCCCACGGCACCAGCAGCCACCCATGAACGACCTTCACGCCGCCCGTCTCACCCTTCAGGCAGGTGGCTCCGATGCACGCACCGAAATGGCGCGCGCCATCGAAATCTCGATGGCGCGCGCCATCGAAATCTCCGAGTCTCCGGCCTGCGCCCACGTTTTCACCCGCACGATGTTCGACGAGGCCCGTCAGGGTGCCGCCGAGGCGAATCCTGAAAGCAGACTCGCCGGACTCGCCTTCACTTCCAAGGACCTGTTCGACATCGCTGGCCAACCGACGCCTGCGGGGTCCGTCGTCTTGTCTCATGCGCCTGCAGCCAAGGCCGATGCCGTCGCGGTGGCGCGGCTCCGCGCTGCGGGCGGCGTGCCCACGGGCCGCACCAACATGAGCGAATTCGCCTTCTCGGGCGTGGGCACCAATCCGCATCACGGCACGCCGGTCAACGTCAGCGACAAGGCCACCCCGCGCATCCCGGGGGGCTCCTCTTCCGGCGCGGCGATCTCGGTGGCCAGCGGCGCCGCCTTCATCGGCCTGGGCTCCGACACCGGCGGCTCGATCCGCATCCCGGCGGCGCTGAACGGCATCGTCGGCTTCAAGAACACGGCCCGCCTGGTGCCGGCCGACGGCGCGCTGCCGCTGTCGACCACGCTCGACACCGTCTGCGCCATGACGCGATCGGTGCGTGACGCGATCACCGCGCACGAGATCCTTTCGGCCCGACGCGTGACCGCCGGCACGGCCCCACTCGCCGCCTACAAGCTGGCCGTCGTGAAGAACGTTTTCTTCGACGGCATCGAGCCGGCCGTGGCTGCCGCTATCGAACGCACATTGAAAACGCTTCGCGCCGCGGGCGCTCGTATCGAGGAAATCGAACTGCCTGAGCTGGCCGACCTGCAATCCATCAACGCCACTGGTGGCTTCTCCGCGGCCGAATCGCATGCCTGGCACCGCCTGCTGCTGGAGCGCAGCGGCGCGGGCTACGACCCGCGCGTGGCCCAGCGCATCCTGCGCGGTGCCGCGATGAAGGCGCACGAATACATCGACCTGCTCAACGCCCGCCGTGCCTGGATCGCCCGCGTCGAAACAGCGCTCGCGCCCTTCGACGCCGTGCTCTCGCCGACCGTGCCCCTCACCGCGCCGTCCATCGCCAGCGTGGCGCCGGGCGCAGAACGCGACGATGAATTCTTCCGCGTCAACGCGCTGCTGCTGCGCAATCCGTCGATCGTCAACATGCTCGACGGCTGCGCCATCTCGTTGCCCTGCCATGCCGCCGGCGAATTGCCAGTCGGCCTGATGCTGTGGCACGCCGCACTGCATGATGACGCCGTGCTCGCCATCGCCCTGCAGGCGGAGCGGGCGCTGCAAAACCAATAGCTGTCCGCGCCTTTCCACGGGCGTCAGCCGTCTCCTTTACCTCTGAACAATCAATGAAAATCGCGATCGTGGGCGCCGGCATCATCGGCGTCACCACCGCCTGGGAACTGGTCTCCGACGGCCATGAAGTGACCGTGTTCGAGCGCCGCGGGGCCGCGGCCGAAGAAGCCAGTTTCGCCAATGCTGGCGTCATTGCGCCGGGCTACGTCACGCCGTGGGCCGCGCCGGGCATGCGCATGAAGGTGCTGCGCTCGCTGCTCTCCACGCACGGCGCCATCAAGCTGCGCTGGCCGCTCGGCGCACGCGACCTCAGCTGGATGTCGCGCTGGCAGAAGGCCTGCAAGCTCGAGACCTACCTCGCCAACCGCGCCCGCATGCAGCGGCTGGCCTTCTACAGCCGCACCCGGCTGCACGAAGTGAGCGAGGCGCGCGAGCTCAGCTACGAGCGCAGCGACGGCTACCTCGTGCTGCTGCGCTCCAAGCGCGAGAAAAAGCTGATCCAGCCCGGCCTCGAAGTGCTGCGCACGGCCGGCAGCGTGTTTCGCGAAGTCGATGCCGACGAGGCCCGACGGATCGAACCCGCGCTCAACGCCGACACGCCGCTGGCAGGCGCCATCCATCTGCCGGAAGACGAGGTCGCCAATTGCCGCCAGTTCGCGCTGCTGCTCAAGTGGGAGGCCGAGGCGCTCGGCGCGCAGTTTCATTTCAACTGCGACATCGCGCCGCTGAGCCGCGCGGCGCCCACCTCGCTCTCGCTCGCCAGCGGCTCGGAAGCGCTGCGCTTCGACGCCGTGATCGTGTGCGCCGGCCTGGCCTCGGCAACGCTGCTGCGCCCGCTGGGCCTGCGGATTCCACTCGCGCCGGTCTACGGCCACTCGGTCAGCGCGCCGGTGCGCGAGCCGCTCAATGCCCCGCGCAGCGCGGTGATGGACGAGCGCTACAAGGTCGCCATCTCGCGCCTGGGCCAGCGCGTGCGCGTGGCCGGCAGCGCCGAGATCGGCGGCTCGCTCGACACGATGAATCCGGCCGCGATCCAGACGCTCTACAAGGTGCTGCACGACTGGTTCCCTGGCGCGGCGACGCTGCAATCGGGCGTGCAGCAATGGAAAGGCGCGCGGCCGATGCTCCCTGACGGCCCGCCGGTGCTGGGCGCCAGCGGCATTCCCGGCGTGTGGCTCAACCTCGGCCACGGCTCGAGCGGCTGGGCGCTGTCATGTGGCAGCGCGCGCGTGCTGGGCGACCTGATCGGTGGACGCGACCCGGGCGTCGATCTCGAAGGCCTGGGCGTCGAACGGCTCAGTCTTTAGGGCCCCACCGCCGAAGCATTTCAGGGCTCGGCGGCGGTTCGACCGGCAGGTCGGGCTCCGCTGGCGGCCTGAGCTTCTGGGCAACCCATGCCAACAGCGCGGGCGCCACGAGCGCAAAGAAAACAAGGCACAGCAGACCAGCGCCCATCATCAGCCAACGCTGCATGGTGGAAAGTCCCTCGACCGGCAGGTCGAACCAGCGGATCACGCCGACGCCATAGGCGACACCTGCGACCCAGGCCACATCGCGCAACGGGACCCAACGCTTCACTTCGGCCAGCAAGAAGGTGCCCCACACGAGGCCCAGCAAGCCGAGCGACCACGCCATGCCAGCGATCCACGCCACCGTCGCCGCCAGGAAAAAGACAATCCCCGCGACCAGCAGGGTCAGCAGCCAGCCAAGGCTCTTGAGCTTCATTCGCCGATCATAGGACGGCAAAATGCCTCGATGCACCGCATCACCTCCGCCACCGTCGCCGACCTGTTCGACATCGCGACAACGCGCCGCATCGAGCAGCCGGCAGCCACCGCCCTGCCCGCCCACACGCTGATGCAGCGCGCCGGCCTCGCCGTGGCGCGGCTCGCGATGGCGATCGCACCGCATGCGCGCACGATCTGGATCGCCTGCGGACCGGGCAACAACGGCGGCGATGGCTTCGAAGCCGCGGCGCAATTGCAGCACCGGGGCTTCATGCCGATCGTCACCTTCCTGGGCGACGAGAACCGGTTGCCGCCCGATGCCAAGGCATCGCTGCAGCGTGCCCGGGACGCCAGCGTCATCTTTGCGCAGAAGCCGCCGGCCGAATACGAGCTGGCGATCGATGCGCTGCTCGGCATCGGATCGACCCGACCGCCCGAAGGCGTCATGGCCGAATGGCTGCGGGAGATGGATACAACGGGCCAGCCGGTGCTCAGCGTCGACGTGCCGTCCGGACTGAACGCGGACACGGGCGTGCTGTCGGGCAGCACCGGAGCCCATGCGGACACGGCTCGCTTCTGCGTGACCTTCCTGACCCTGAAGCCCGGCCTCTTCACCGCGCAGGGCCGCGACGCAGCAGGCACGGTGTGGTTCGACGACCTGGGCTGCGGTGACACCGCCGAGCCATCGACCGCCCGCCTGGCAGGCGCCCCCAAGGCGCAGGCCCGCACCCACGCATCGCACAAGGGCAGCTACGGCGATGTCGCGGTGATCGGGGGAGCGTCGGGCATGGCAGGTGCCGCACTGCTGGCCGGATCGGCCGCGCTGCATGCGGGTGCCGGCCGGGTGTTCGTCGGGCTGCTCGACCCCAGCGCTGCGCCGGTGGACACAACGCAACCCGAGTTGATGCTCCGGGACGCCAGCACGCTCGACCTTTCGGGCATGACCGCAGTCTGCGGCTGCGGCGGAGGCACGGACGCTCGCTCGGCGCTGCCGCGTGTGCTGGCGACGGCGGCTGCACTGGTGCTCGATGCCGACGCGCTCAACGCCATCGCAACCGACAGCGCGTTGCAGACGCAACTGGCGTCACGCGCCCGGCGCGGAAGGCCGACCGTGATCACGCCTCATCCACTGGAAGCAGCGCGTCTGCTGGGCTGCACGGCCGGCGATATTCAGGCGGACCGTTTGGCGGCGGCGCACCAACTGGCATCGCGCTTCGGCGTGGTCGCCGTACTCAAAGGATCGGGTACGGTGATCGCCGATGACAGCGACGCGCCGGCGGTACTCAACCTCACAGGCAACGCCCGGCTCGCAACGGCCGGAACCGGCGATGTGCTCGCCGGCATGATCGGCGCCGCGCTGGCAGCGCAGCAACCGGCGTTCGAGGCGGCATGCGAAGCCGTCTGGCGACACGGCCACATCGCCGACACATGGCCGGCCAATGCGGCCCCGCTCACGGCCAGCACGCTCGCGCGCCAGGCGCCCTTCTGACAGCGCTTTAGCCGCGCCCGACGAAGGGCATCTTCGTCGCCATGATGGTGTGGAAGAGCACGTTGGCTTCCAACGGCAGGTTCGCCATGTAGAGCACCGACTGGCCCACGATCTTGACGTCGATCAGCGGCTCGATCGCGAGTTCACCGTTCGCTTGCGGCACGCCCTTGGCCATGCGCGCAGCCAGCTCGGTCATTGCGTTGCCCACGTCGACCTGGCCTACGGCAATGTCGTACTTGCGGCCATCGAGCGATGCGGTCTTGGTCAACCCTTCGACCGCATGCTTGGTTGCCGTGTACGCAATCGAATTCGGACGCGGCGCGGTGGCCGAGATGGAGCCGTTGTTGATGATGCGACCGCCCATCGGCACCTGCGCCTTCATCGTGCGGAACGCCTGCTGGATGCAGAAAAACATGCCGGAGAGGTTGATGTCGACCACACCCTGCCACTGCGCAGGCGTCCAGTCCTCGAACGGGCCCGGCGGGTTGCCCACGCCGGCGTTGTTGAACAGCAGGTCGACGCGACCGAAGCGCTCCACCGTGGCGGCGAAGAGCGACTGCACCGATTCGGCGTTCGACACATCGGTCGGCACCGCGAAGGCGCGCGCACCGGCGCCCGACTCCTCGGCCACCTGCTCCAGCGGCTCGAGGCGACGGCCTGCGAGGGCCACGCTCCAGCCATCGCCCAGCAGCGCCAGCGCGGCGGCCCGGCCGATGCCGGAACCCGCGCCCGTGACGATCGCGATGCGGCCCTTGTTGTTGCTTTCAACGCTCATGTTCAATGTCTCCTTCTCGGCTTGTCTGTCGTATCGGTTTTCAGGGGGTCATCCGCGGCGGGGCTTGCGCCCCTTCATCTTGTTGGCGGCCTTCTTGACCGCCGACTTGAAGGCCTGCATCGCCGACTGCGGTCCGGCGGCAACGGCAGCCGTGCTGCGCTCGACCCGCTGGTCGCTGGTAGCCGCCTCCGCCTTGTGGCGCGAACCGCGCTTGGCCGACGCCTTGACCGGCACACCGCCGGATGCGGCACCCTTGTCCTTCATGGCGCGCGCCGTCAGGTCTTCGCCTTCGCGCACGAGACGGAAGTCGATCTTGCGGCCGTCCAGGTCGACGCGGCTCACCTGCACCCGCACGCGCGTGCCGATGGCATAGCGGATGCCGGTGCGCTCGCCGCGCAGCTCCTGGCGCATCTCGTCGAACTTGAAGTACTCGCCACCGAGTTCGGTGATGTGCACCAGGCCCTCGACGTACATCGCGTCGAGCGTGACGAAGATGCCGAAGGTGGTGGCCGCGGTGACCACGCCGCCGTATTCCTCGCCCAAGTGTTCGCGCATGTACTTGCACTTGAGCCAGGCCTCGACGTCGCGGCTGGCTTCATCGGCGCGACGTTCGTTGGCGCTGCAATGCAGGCCCGCGGCTTCCCAGGCCAGCACTTCCTTGCTGGGCGCAATGGTCGCCTTCTGCGGCTTGCTCGTCGGCGCTTTCACACGCGAGGCCAGGCGCTTGGCCAGCTTGGCATGCGCCTCGCCCGGCGTCGGCAGCATCGGCAGCTGGTAGCGCGTCTTCGTGAGGATCGCCTTGATCACGCGGTGCACCAGCAGGTCGGGGTAGCGACGGATCGGGCTCGTGAAATGCGTGTACGCCTCGTAGGCCAGGCCGAAGTGACCGCTGTTGAACGGCGTGTAGATCGCCTGCTGCATCGAGCGCAGCAGCATGGTGTGGATCTGCTGCGCGTCGGGGCGCTCCTTGGTGGCTTCGGCGATGGCCTGGAACTCGCCGGGCTTCGGATCGTCGGTGATGGTGAGGCCCACGCCCATGGCCTTGAGGTAGCCGCGCAGGATTTCTTTTTTCTCCGGCGTCGGACCTTCGTGCACGCGGAACAGGCCCGGATGCTTGCCTTCGGCGATGAAGTCGGCGCTGCACACGTTGGCCGCGAGCATCGCTTCTTCGATGAGGCGGTGCGCCTCGTTGCGCGTGCGCGGCACGATCTTCTCGATGCGGCCGGCGTCGTCGCAGATGATCTGCGTCTCGGTAGTTTCGAAGTCGACCGCGCCGCGCTTGCCGCGCTGCTTGAGCAGAGCCTTGTAGACGTCGGCGAGGTTCAACAGGTCCTTGACGCGGTCCTTGCGTTTCGCAGCTTCGGGGCCACGCGTGTTACCAAGGATCGCGGCCACTTCGGTGTACGTGAAACGCGCGTGGCTGAACATCACGGCCGGATAGAACTGGTACGCGTAGATCTCGCCATCGGCAGCCACAAGCATGTCGCACACCATGCACAGGCGCTCGACCTCGGGGTTCAGCGAGCACAGGCCGTTCGAGAGCTTCTCGGGCAGCATCGGGATGACGCGACGCGGAAAGTAGACGCTGGTGGCGCGGTCGTACGCGTCGATGTCAATCGCCGAACCGGTCCGCACATAGGCGCTGACGTCGGCAATCGCGACCAGCAATCGCCAGCCCTTTCCACGGCCTACTTTGGCGGGCTCGCAGTACACAGCGTCGTCGAAGTCGCGGGCGTCTTCGCCATCGATGGTGACGAGCGGGATGTCGGTGAGGTCGACGCGGCCCTTCTTGTCGGCGGGGCGAACCTTCTCGGGCAAGGCCTTGGCTTCGACCAAGCACTCCGCGGAAAACTCATGCGGCACGCCGTACTTGCGCACGGCGATCTCGATCTCCATGCCGGGGTCGTCGATCTCGCCCAGCACTTCTCTCACGCGGCCCACGGGCTGGCCGAACAGGGCCGGCGGCTCGGTGAGCTGCACCACGACCACCTGGCCCACCTTGGCGGGACCGGTCGCACCCTTGGGAATCAGGACGTCCTGCCCATAGCGCTTGTCTTCAGGGGCTACGAGCCAGATGCCGCCTTCGTGCAACAGGCGGCCGATGATCGGCTGCTCCGGACGCTCGACGATTTCGACCACGCGTCCTTCGGGACGACCGCGGCGGTCCTGCCGCACGACGCGCGCCTTGACGCGGTCCTTGTGCAACACCGCGCGCATCTCGTTCGGGGGCAGGTAGATGTCTGCCTCGCCGTCATCGCGTTGCACGAAGCCGTGACCGTCGCGATGTCCTTGAACAGTGCCTTCGAATTCGTCCAGCAAGCCGCTGGAATTGACATTATTTTTGATATGATCTCCTTCTTTCCTGAAATTCAAAACGTACTTGCTTTTGCAGGTATGTGGGCCCAGATGGCGGAATTGGTAGACGCACTAGTTTCAGGTACTAGCGAGTAACATCGTGGAGGTTCGAGTCCTCTTCTGGGCACCAAGTTTAAACAGACCCTCACCGGGTCTTTCGATTCAAGCCACCGGTCTCCGGTGGCTTTTTTCTTGCCCGCTCGATTCAGCATCGAGCGACCCACGAACTTCTTCAGCGCGGCGAAATGGCTGCATCCGATTTGGTATACTCGTGGGCTTTCCTGAAGAGCACCGCATAACTGCTCCGGCAGGTATGAGGCCCAGATGGCGGAATTGGTAGACGCACTAGTTTCAGGTACTAGCGAGTAACATCGTGGAGGTTCGAGTCCTCTTCTGGGCACCAAAGTCAAGCAGACCCCTACCAGGTCTTTCGAATGAAGCCACCGGCATCCGGTGGCTTTTTTCTTGCCTGTTCGAATCATCAAACCGGCAATGCGATCAGGTCATGCCCCTCGGCGCCCACGATACGTGCGCGAGTGAACTCACCGACCTTCAGCGTCTTGCTGATCTTCTCGGGCGGCAGCAGCCGCACGGTGCCGTCGATCTCCGGCGCATCGGCGTAGGTGCGGCCCACACCGCCCTTGCGACCCATGCCGGGCGCGGAATCGACCAGCACCTGCATGGTCGCGCCGATGCGGCGCTGCAGCTTGGTGATCGACACGGCTTCAGCCACCTCCATGAAGCGGGCGCGACGCGCTTCGCGCTCCGCCTCGGGCAGCATGCCCGGGATGTCGTTGGCGGTGGCGCCCTCGACAGGGCTGTAGGCAAAGCAACCGGCGCGATCGATCTCGGCCTCGCGGATGAAGTCGAGCAGATGCTCGAACTCCTGCTCAGTCTCGCCAGGGAAGCCGGCAATGAAGGTGCTGCGGATCACGAGCTCCGGGCACACCTCGCGCCAACGCGCGAGCCGCTCCAGGTTCTTCTCGCCGCTCGCAGGACGCTTCATGCGCTTGAGCACATCGGGGTGGCTGTGCTGCAGTGGCACGTCGAGGTAAGGCAGCACCTGGCCGCTCGCCATCAACGGGATGATTTCGTCGACGCTCGGGTAGGGATACACGTAGTGCAGGCGAACCCACGCGCCGTAAGGCTCGGCAATTTCGCCGAGCGTGCGCACCAGCTCGAGCATGCGGGTCTTGACCGGCTTGCCGTCCCAGAAGCCGGTGCGGTACTTCACGTCGACGCCGTAGGCGGAGGTGTCCTGGCTGATCACCAGCAGTTCTTTCACGCCGCCTTCGAACAAGGCCTTGGCCTCGCCGAGCACATCGCCCACCGGCCGCGACACGAGGTCGCCGCGCATCGAAGGGATGATGCAGAAGGTGCAACGGTGATTGCAGCCTTCGCTGATCTTCAGATAGGCGTAGTGGCGCGGCGTCAGCTTGAGGCCGGCGATGCCGAAGGCATTCGGCACCAGGTCGATGAACGGATCGTGCGGCTTGGGCAGGTTGGCATGTACCGCATCCATCACCTCTTGGGTGGCGTGCGGGCCCGTGACCGCCAGCACGCTCGGGTGCATCTGGCGCACCAGGTTGCCACCCTGGTCGCCGGTCTTGGCGCCCAGGCAGCCGGTGACGATCACGCGGCCGTTCTCGGCCAGCGCTTCACCGATGGTGTCCAGGCTTTCCTTCACGGCATCGTCGATGAAACCGCAGGTGTTGACGATCACCAGATCGGCACCTTCGAAAGTCTTGGAGGTCTGGTAACCCTCGGCGCTCAGCCGGGTCAGGATCAATTCGGAATCGGTCAAGGCCTTGGGGCAGCCAAGGCTCACAAAGCCGACCTTGGGGGCGGTCGACGTGGTCGTTCGTTCGGGGGAGGCAACTTCGCTCATATCCCTCTATTGTCCCAGCTATCGGTGACAGCCGGGCAATCATTGGGCAAGCCCCGCCTTGGTGCGGCCCGAAGGCGCTCAGGGACGCTTGATGCCAAAGGCCCCCAGCACCTGCTCGGTGTTTTTCTGCATCTGCTCCTGCATCTGCAGGAAGACATTCTTGGATTGTTCGACGTAGTTGCCCATGAGGCCCTGGAGCATCGGCGACTGCATGGTCATGAATTTCGACCACATCTCGGGCGTCAGGCCCTCAGCCTTGTCGGCGAGTTGGGCCTGCACTTCAGTCATGGCCTGGATGTTCTTCTCGAGGTACGGGCCCATGTAGCCCTGCATCGCCTGGCCGTAGAAACGGATGATGTTGGCGAGCACCTGCTCGGTGAACATCGGCGCCCCACCCGCCTCTTCTTCCAGGATGATCTGCAACAGGATGCTGCGCGTGAGGTCGTCGCCGGTCTTGGCATCGCGCACCACGAACTGGGCATTCTGGATGACCAGCTGCTTCACCTCGGTCAGCGTGATGTACGTGGATGTCTCGGTGTCGTAGAGCCTTCGGTTGGGGTACTTCTTGATCACACGCTGTACCGGTTTGACCCCGGACTTCTTGCTCTGCACTGCGGACTCCTTCACATGGACGCCCATGTCATCGGATGATTCTAGGGAGCGGTTTTGCTGCATCGCGACAAGGTTTACCCTGACCGCGCGCTGCACTTCAGCCCCGCGATGTCGCGTACTCGGCGCCGCATGCGTGGCAGGCGGCTGTTTCGGGGCGTTCTTCGGTCGCCTCGCGAAAGCGAAGCGGGCTCTTGTGGCCATAGACCACCCAGCAACGCGGGCAGTGCTCCTGCCCCACGGTCGGCAAATAGGCGCGGGCGCGCTGCTCGGCGCGCTCTTCAGTCACCGCCACGCCTTGCCGCAGGGCCCGCGCCACTTCGCGCGCTGCCATGGTGTCGGTGCGGCCGCCCGCATGGTCGCTGATGCCATAGACCGCGCGCGCAAACTCGATGGGAGCCTGCCGCAACAGCGCGGCAACGCGCAGGTCGGCATGAGCCCGATCAACCAGCGTTGATCGCGTATTCATCGGATCGCTTGTCAAGAAATTGGAGATGGGATTGCAGAACGGCCAAGGTAGCACAACAACATGGCCATGGTCTTTTTCTGCATCACCACAAGGGACGATTGAAACACCGGGGAACCCGGTGAAAGCTCTGCTCAACAGATCCGGTGGTTGGCCGGAAGTTGAAACAGAAATTGGTAGGCGCGATTGGACTCGAACCAACGACCCCCACCATGTCAAGGTGGTGCTCTAACCAGCTGAGCTACGCGCCTAAGGATGTGTCCGAGAAGCAGCTATTGTAGCAGGAGAAAACACGCTTTTTAGCGGCGACGTGCAGATCGCACACCAACAACTGCAGTGGCGATGCCGAGCACCTGCGTCAGCCGTGCAGCATCGGCGATTTCCACAGTGAACGTCATCCATGCCGTGCCCTTCACCGACTGCGTCTGCACGCCGATCACGTTCATCTTCTCCCGGGCGAACACATCGGAGATGTCACGCAGCAGGCCTTGACGATCGGCGGCCTCGACAGCGACGTCGACCGCGTACACCGGCGCATCGCCGCCCTTCTTCGCCGCGCCCCATTCGACATCGATCACACGCTCGCCATCGCGCGTGGCCATCATGCGGAAGTTGCTGCAATCGCTGCGGTGCACGCTGACGCCGTGGCCGCGCGTCACGAAGCCGCTGATGGCATCGGGCGGCGCAGGCTTGCAGCACTTGGCAAGCTGCGTCATCAGCGACGACACGCCCACCACCAGCACGCCGCCCTTGCCGGACTTCTCGCTGCCGCGCGCCTTCTTGATCTGCACGCCGTCGTCGGGATTGGGCGCCGGCTCCGGTGGACGCAGCAACGTCTCGATGTTGCGCAGAGAAAACTCGTCCTTGCCCACCACCTCGAACAGATGGTCCGCCGACTTGAAGCCGAGCTGCGAAGCCAGGTCCTCGAGCCGCATGGCCGTCTTGCCTTCGCGCTGCAGCAGCTTCTCGACGGCCTCGCGTCCGCGCGCCACGGTCTCGTGCGTGATCTGCGCGTTGAACCATGCGCGCACCTTGGCGCGTGCACGGTGACTCGCCAGATAACCCAGTTCGGCATTGAGCCAATCGCGCGATGGGCCGCCCTCCTTGGCCGCGATGATCTCGACCGTCTGCCCATTCGACAGCGGCGTGTTGAGCGGCACCATCGCGCCATCGACACGCGCACCGCGGCAGCGATGGCCCAGCGTGGTGTGCACCGTATAGGCAAAGTCCACCGGCGTCGCGCCCTGCGGCAACTCGACGATGGCCGCATCGGGCGTCAGCACATAGATGCGGTCGTCGAACAGGCCTTGCCCCTGCAAGCCACCCGAGAGATCGCGCTCCCAAGCCAGCAGCTGACGCAGCACCGCAATCTTCGCGTCGTACTCGCCACTCGCCCAGACGCCCGCATAGCCTTTGTGCCCTGCTTCCTTGTAGGCCCAATGCGCCGCCACGCCATGCTCGGCGTGATCGTGCATCTCTTCAGTGCGGATCTGAATCTCGATCGGCTTGCCCGGCTTGCCATCGACCAGCTCGCGCACCACGGTGTGCAGCGACTGGTAGCCGTTCGGCTTGGGCCGCGCGATGTAGTCGTCGAACTCCTCGTCGATCGGCTGGAAATGCGTGTGCACCCAGGCCAGCGCCGCATAGCAGTCCTTCACGTCCGCCACCACCACGCGCAGCGCGAGGATGTCGAACACCTGCGCGAAGTCGAGAGACTTGCCGCGCATCTTTTTCACGATGCTGTAGATGTTCTTGGGCCGCCCCTGCACCGTGGCGTGCACGCCCTCGGCCTGCAGTTCGCGTTCGAGTTCGGAGCGCAATTGCTCGACGTGGCCTTCGCGTTCGATGCGCTTCTCGTCGAGCAGGCGCGCAATCAGCTTGTAGGTTTCAGGCTCGATGAAGCGGAACGAAAGATCCTCGATCTCCCACTTCACCTGCCAGATGCCCAGGCGATTGGCCAGCGGCGCAAACACCTGCAGCGATTCGCGCGCCACGCTCTCGGGCGCCGGCTGCTTGCTCGCTGCCGCATGGCGCAAGGTCTGCAGGCGAGAGGCAAGTCGCAGCATCACGACGCGCAGATCGCGCGAGAACGCCAGCAGCATCTTGCGCACGTTCTCGGTCTGCGCACCGGCGCCTTCGACGTGATGTCCCTGCGACGCCGAGCGGGCCTGCTCCTGCACACGGACCAGCTTGGTGGTCTCGACCGCGAGCGCCGCGAAGTTGTCACCGAACACCTTGGCGATCACCTCCTGCGGCCGGTTCAGGTGCTGGCACGAATAGACCAGATAGCTCGCCGCCTGCATCGCCTCGGAGCCGCCCATCTTCGCGACGATGGCGGCCACCGCATCGGCATGCGCCAGCGTGTTCTCGCCGGTGTCGAGCTTTTCATCGGCGATCAGCGGCTCGGCGAACGCGCGCGCGCGGGCGAGCATGTTCTCGATCACCGGCGTGCGGTCGGCCGTTGCCGCGGACAACGGATAGTCGACCACGGCGGTATCGGACAGGGGTGCCGTCTGCAGGCTCGAGGACTCGCGCTTCACGCTGCTTCACCCCATCAATCGAACAGGAAGGAAATGACGACGGCAACCTGCGCGGGATCGATGAAGGTCGGCGCATGGCCCACACCTTCGAACTCGACCAGCGCCGCCTTCGGGCCGCGCTGCGTCATGGCCTGTGCCGTCTCGCGCGACAGCAGGTCCGACACGGCCCCGCGCGTCACCAGCGTGCTTGCCTGGATGGCGTCGTACAGGCTCCACATGATTGCGCCGCCCTGTGCTGCCGCTTCGGGTGTGATGGCGCGCAGTGCCACGGCAATGGCCGGGTCATAGTGCAGCAGCCACGGGCCATCGCCAGCGCTATCGCCGGCTTCGATCTTGGCGACCCCATCGGCCGTGCGCTGCGATGCGGGCACCACCATGTGCTGCGAAAGCGCGAGCCATTGCTCAGGCGTGTGCGGACCGAAGCTGGTCGAAATCGCCCACATTGCATCGGCCGCTTCCTGCACGCTGCCGTAGCGACCGCCCTGCCCCACATAGGCGGCGATGCGTTGCAGCGCGACAGGCTCGATCGTCGGGCCGACATCGTTCGCGATGAAACGGCGCACCGGTCGCGGGAGCGGCAACTCCTTGTGGCCCGCCAGCACGAAGCCGATCAGACCGCCCATGCTGGTGCCGAAATAGTCGAGCGTGTCGATGGCCTGCTTGCGTTGCAGCTGGGCAATCAGCGACACCATGTCGGCCGCGTAGACAGGCACTTGGTAGAAGGCCGGATCGCGCAGCCAGTCGCTGCGCCCGCGTCCCACGACGTCGGGGCAGATCACCCGTACATCGCCGCCCGCGCGCGCCACGATGGCCTGTGCCAGCGCGTCGAAGTCGCGCCCTTGTCGGGTGAGCCCATGCACGCAGACCACGACATGCGCGCTGCGCTCGTCGCCCCATTGCCAATAGGCCATGCGATGACCGCCCTGGGCGTCGTCGCATGCCACGTAATGAAGCGTCGGTTCGGTCATGAAAACGGGGGAGTCGTGGTGCGGATAATGGTCTCGTTGCATCCTAATTCATCCGGAGATTGATCTTCATGCTCAAAGGCAAAACCGCGCTTGTCACGGGGTCCACCAGCGGCATTGGCTTTGCCGTTGCCAAGTCGCTCGCCCAGCAAGGCGCACACATCGTGCTCAACGGCTTCGGCGATGCCGAAACGCCCAAGGCCCAGATCGAAGCGCTCGGCGTTCGCGCCGAGTACCACGGTGCCGACATGAGCAGGCCAGAACAAATTGAAGACATGATGAAGTTCGCCGCGTCGAAGTTCGGCCGTGTCGACATCCTCGTGAACAACGCCGGCATCCAGCATGTCGCCAAGGTCGAGGACTTTCCGGTCGAACGTTGGGACGCGATCATCGCAATCAACCTCACGAGCGCATTTCATACGACGCGCCTGGCGATTCCCGCGATGCGCGAGGCCAACTGGGGCCGCATCATCAACATCGCATCGACCCATGGCCTGGTCGCCTCGGCGCAGAAGTCGGCCTATGTGGCGGCAAAACACGGCATCGTCGGTTTCACCAAGTCGGTCGCGCTCGAAACCGCGACCACCAGCATCACCAGCAACGCGATCTGCCCCGGCTGGGTGCTGACGCAGCTCGTGCAGAAGCAGATCGACGACCGCGCGGCCCGCGAAGGCATCTCGGCCACGCAGGCGCAGAACGAACTGCTGGGGGAGAAGCAGCCTTCGCTGCAGTTCACCACGGTCGAGCAACTCGGTGGCCTTGCGGTCTTCCTGTGCTCGCCGGCAGCCGATCAAGTGCGCGGCGTCGCTTGGCAAATGGACGGCGGCTGGACAGCGCAATAAGGCGCCATCCAGCGGTGCCCGCGCTTTTTACTTGAGCTGCACCGACCCCGAAACGTTCACGATCACGCTGGTCTTGCCGGCTTCGACTGGCACGGCCGAATCGGCCGAGAACGACTTGGCCTGCATCGCCATCACCCGAGGGCGCGGGCCGCCGTCGTTCGCGTTCACCGACACCTCGCGCAGCGTGTAGCCGCTGAAGCCGAAGCCCTTGGCCAGCTCGTTGGCCTTCTGCTTGAAGTTCTCGATCGCGATGTTCTGCGCTTCGGCCTCGGTCTTGGCGCGTTGCTCGCGGCTCAGGCCGAAACCCACGTTGCCCACGCTGAGCGTGGTGATGCGGCCGGCCGTCTGGGTGATGCGCGGAAAGTCGCGGCCTTCGAGCACCAGCTCCGTGGAGCCCTGCCAGCCGTTGATCTTGCCGTCCTTCGTGTAGCGCGGCGAGAGGCTGAAGTTGCCGGTGCGCACGTCGAGCTGGCCGGGCTGCGCGTTCTTCTTGGCTTCGTTGAGGGCGGCGTCGAGCGCGACCTTGAGCTGCGTCTGCACGGTGGCTGCATCGGTCGCGTCGCGGGTGGTCACGAGCGTCATGCTCAAGAGGTCCTGCTGGACCTCGACCGTTCCGGAGGCAGTGAGCTGCAGCACGTTCTGCGGCGCCGGAGCGACCACGTTCTGGGCCAGCGCGGAGCCGGCAGCGGCCAGGGCGGCGCAAACGGCGAGCAATTTGATTTTTTTCAAGGCAAGGGACTCCCTAGGTTGATGGCGAGGAACACCCGCGCCAGGGCCCTCAGGGGCGCTGGCTGCGCGGCGCGATCAGCGAACGCGCGGCGGGCATCGGTGCCGGCGCGATCCGCTCGGCTGGTTGCGATTCTGCCGAATTCGCCATGGCACCCACGCCCGGCGGCATCCACTGCCCCCGGATCTGCTGCCGCAACTCGAACAACTCCCCGGCGGTCAGGCGCCTGCCGGCGACGGCTTCTTCCCGGCGGATTTCCTCTCGCTGCGCAGCCCGATGGGCGGCCACTGCATCCCGCACTTCACTGCGGCGCACCTCGCCGACCCTGAAAAAGTCACCGGAAACCGCCCATGTGGAACCACAGGCGCAGGCAAGAAGCAATGGCAGTGCGGAAAAAGGAAGTCTCATCGAGTGGTTGGTCGTGAAGGCAGGGGAACTTTGCCACCGCTGGACGAACACCGGATGTCCATAGGGCGAGCGTCCGCAAGTTTTGTAACTTAGTGTCAAACCATAAGTAAATCTGGCTCGATGGGGTGCTAACGCCTTCAGAATCGGCGCTGTTACAAATTCAACGTTGTAGAAATGACTCAAGTTCCCGCTCGCACCGACAAGATCGTGATCGTCGACGACGACGCCCGCATCCGTGACCTGCTTCGCCGCTACCTGACCCAGGAAGGTTTCGAAGTGATCGTGGCCGAGGACGGCAAGGCGCTCAACCGCATCCTGTTGCGCGACACGGTCGACCTGATCGTGCTCGACCTGATGATGCCCGGCGAAGACGGCCTCTCGGTCTGCCGGCGCCTTCGCGCCGCCAACGACCGCACGCCGATCATCATGCTCACCGCCAAGGGCGAAGACGTGGACCGCATCGTCGGCCTCGAAGTCGGCGCCGACGACTACCTCGGCAAGCCCTTCAACCCCCGCGAACTGCTGGCCCGCGTGCATGCCGTGCTGCGCCGCCGTCCGCCGCTCGAGGCACCCGGCGCCCCCTCTACCGAGAACGAGACCGTCACCTTCGGCCCGTTCGCCTTCGATCTCGGCTCGCGCACGCTCAAGAAGGACGGCGAGGAGCTCTCGCTGACCACCGGCGAGTTCGCGATGCTGAAGGCGCTGGTGCGCCATCCGCGCCAGCCGCTGTCGCGCGAAAAGCTCGCCCAACTGGCCCGCGGCCGCGAATTCGAACCCTTCGACCGCAGCCTGGACGTGCAGATCTCGCGCCTGCGCAAGCTGGTCGAGTCCGACGCCGCGGCACCGCGCTACATCCAGACCGTCTGGGGCGTGGGCTACGTGTTCGTGCCGGACGGCGCGGCCTGACGCCCCGCTGAGAGGTGGCCATCGGCCCAACTGCCAGACCTGCCAGACCCGGCCCGGCGCAGGAGGATGGCGCGCAGGTCACGATGCCGAGCCCGCTGGAGGCCAGCGCGGCGCGTGACCGTCGCCCCGGCCTCAAGGTCGGGTTCAGCCTTTTCTGGCGCACTTTCTTCCTGCTCGCGCTGCTGCTGATCGGCTGTACGGTCGCCTGGCTGCAGACCTTCCGCTCGCTCGAATACGAGCCACGCGCCATTCAAACCGCCCACCAGATCGCCTCGCTCGTGAACCTCACGCGCGCGGCGCTGGTGTATTCGGACGCCATCACCCGGGTGTCGCTGATCAAGACGCTGGCCGACCAGGAAGGCGTGCGCATCCTGCCGCGCGAGCCCAACGACCGCTTCCAGCCCTACACCAGCGGTGCGCTCGACCTGCGCGTGACCGAGGAGCTGATCGACCAGCTCGGTGAAGGCACCACGGTGGCCAGCCGCGTGAACGACGAAGCGGGCCTCTGGATCGGCTTCACCATCGAGAGCGACACCTACTGGCTGCTGCTCGACCCCACGCGCTTCAGCCGCGTGGGCGGGCGCACCTGGCTCGTCTGGCTCAGCACCGCGATGGCGCTGTCGCTGGCCGGCGCGGCGCTGATCACCCGGCTCATCAACCTGCCGCTCAAGCAGTTGTCGCGCGCCACCATGCAGGTGCGCGAAGGCGAGTACGAGGCGCACCGGCTCGATGAGCGCGCCCGCACCAACGAGATCCGCGCGGTCAACATCGGCTTCAACCGCATGGCCGACCAGCTCGCCAAGATCGAGCAGGACCGCGCCATCATGCTGGCCGGCATCTCGCACGACCTGCGCACGCCGCTCGCGCGCCTGCGGCTCGAAACCGAGATGAGCGTGGCCGACGAAGATGCGCGCGACCACATGGCGGCCGACATCGCCCAGCTCGACGCGATCATCGACAAGTTCCTCGACTACGCCCGGCCCGACCATGTCGATCCGCGGCCCGTGCTGCTGCGCGACGTGGTCGATGCCTGCACCTACGCCGTGCAGGACTACGAGGAGATGAACATCAAGGTCGAGGTGCCACCCGACCTGCGCGTGCTGGGCGACGAGGTCGAACTCACGCGCGTGATCTCCAACCTGGTCGAGAACGCCCGCCGCTACGGCAAGACGCCGGCCACCGGCGTCGCGGACGTCACGATCCAGGCGCAGGCGAACAACGATGCGGTGCTGATCAAGGTGCGCGATCACGGCGCGGGCGTCGAGCCCGCCCTGCTTTCGCAGCTGACCAAGCCCTTCTTCCGCGGCGACGCGGCACGCACCTCGGCGGCGGGCGCAGGCCTGGGCCTGTCGATCGTGGCGAAGAACATCGAGCGCATGGGCGGCACCTTCGCGCTCACCAGCACGCCGGGGCGCGGGCTCGCGGCCCACATCCGCATGCCGCGCGCCATGCCGACGCCCAAGCCGGGCGAAGTACCGGGCGGCGGCAAGAAGCCCGGCTGATCCGGCCTTTCCAGCCGCTCAGCGGTGGAGCAAGACCGCCGCGCGCGCCTCCATTGCCCGGCCCTCGCCCACTGGGCCGAGCTTCTCGGCCGTCTTGGCCTTCACGTTGACTTGGTCGAGCGCGATGCCCAGCGTGTCCGCGATGCGCTGGCACATGAGCGGAATGTGCGGCGCCAGCTTCGGCGCCTGCGCGATCACGGTGCTGTCGACGTTGCCGATCTCCCAGCCGGCCGCCCGCACGCGGCGCGCCGCCTCGGCGAGCAGCACGGCCGAATCGGCACCGCGGAACTGCACGTCGGTGTCGGGAAAGTGCCGGCCGATATCGCCCAGCCCCACGCCGCCCAACAGCGCATCGGTGATCGCGTGCAGCAGCACGTCGGCGTCCGAGTGCCCCAGCAGGCCGGTGGTGTGCGGCACCTCGATGCCGCCCAGGATGAGCTTGCGCCCCGCCACGAGCTGGTGAACGTCCCAGCCCTCGCCGACGCGGATGTTGAACGGCGCTGCAGGTGACGTCATGCGATGGCTTTCTTGCGGCTGAGCAAAACCGCCTCGGCCAGTGCGAAATCTTCAGGAAAGGTGATCTTGAAATTCTGGGCGCTGCCCGGTACCAGCAGCGGCGCAAGGCCGATGGCCTCGATGGCGCTGGCCTCGTCGGTCACCACGTCGCCCACGCGCTCCAGCGCGTCGAGCAGCATGCCGATGCGGAACATCTGGGGCGTCTGGGCCAGCCATTTGTCGGCGCGCGACAAGGTCTGCGAGACGCGGCTGTCGGTCGAGGACACCTTCAGCGTGTCGGCCAGCCGGTGCGCCAGCAGGCCGCCGACGGCGTCGTGTTCGCAGGCGGCGATCAGTGCCTCGATCTGGCTGGAGGTGACGAGGCAGCGCGCCGCGTCGTGCACCAGCACCCAGTCGTGCGCTCCGGCACCCTTCTGTCGCAGCGCGGCGAGGCCGTTGCGCACCGTGGCGGCCCGGGTCAGGCCGCCGACCTGCAGCAGGTATTCGTCGTTGCCCGGAAAGCGCGGCAGCGCGGCCTGCACTTCACGGTCGTCCGGCGACACCACCACCGCCAGCCCGGCAAAACGACCGGCCAGGGCACGAAAGGCTTCCACCGTGTGCGCCACCATCGACGCCCCCGCGAGCCGCCGGTACTGCTTGGGCTGGGTGCCGCCCGCGCGATGGCCGGAGCCGGCACAAGGGATCAGCACGAAAAATCGGGAAGAAGACATTGATGGGTGCGGCACAGGCCAATGGCCGACAAGCGGATAAAGGGCCGCCATTCTAGAATTGCCCTCCGCACACCCCTCGCCGCCCGGCGCGGGGTGTCTTGCATTTTTCGAAGCGTTCCATGGACCTCCCCCACCTCACGGCGGGCAAGCGTTTCACGCTGCCGCGTCCCCCTCTGTCGGCCGATGCCCTGCTGCTCGCGCAGCTGGGGATGCGCGAGAAGGCTGCCGGCCGCGCCACCGCGATGTTCACGGCCGACGCCAACGACGCGCAGCGGCTCATCGACGAGATCGCCTTCTTCGCGCCCGACCTGCGCTGCGCCCTCTTCCCCGACTGGGAGACGCTCCCCTACGACAGCTTCTCGCCCCACCAGGACCTGATCAGCGAGCGCCTGGCCACCCTCTGGCGCATCAGCCAGAAAGAGGCCGACGTGGTGCTGGTGCCCGCCACCACCGCGCTCTACCGCCTGGCGCCGCCGGCGTTCCTGGCCGGCTACACCTTCCATTTCAAGGCCAAGCAGAAGCTCCAGGAATCCAAGCTCAAGGCCCAGCTCACGCTGGCCGGCTACAGCCACGTGACGCAGGTGGTGAGCCCGGGCGAATACGCGGTGCGCGGCGGCCTGATCGACCTCTTCCCCATGGGCTCGCTCGTGCCGTTCCGCGTCGACCTGTTCGACGACGAGATCGACTCCATCCGCACCTTCGACCCGGACACCCAGCGCAGCCTCTACCCCGTGCCCGAAGTGCGCCTGCTGCCGGGCCGCGAGTTCCCGATGGACGACGACGCCCGCGCGCGCTTTCGCAGCCGCTGGCGCGAACTGCTCGAAGGCGACCCGACCAAGAGCCGCATCTACAAGGACATGGGCAACGGCGTGGCCACCGCCGGCATCGAGTACTACCTGCCGCTGTTCTTTGACGAGACGGCCACGGTATTCGACTACCTCGGCCCCGACGCCACCGTGGTGCTGCATGGCGACCTCGAACCCGCGTTCCAGCATTTCTGGCAGGACGCGAACGAGCGCTACAGGCTGGTGCGCGGCGATCCCGAGCGCCCCGCGCTGCCGCCCGAGGCGCTGTTCCTGAACGCCGAGCAGTTCTACCAGCGCGCCAAGCCGCACGCCCAACTGGCCATCCGCGGCGACATCACCACCGACACGCCCTACGCCGAGTTCGACCGCCTCCCGCCCTTCGCCGTGGTGCGCGGCGCGGAAGACCCGCTGGTCGGCCTCAAGGCCCACATCGCCGCCACGCCGCATCGCGTGCTGCTGATCGCCGAGAGCGACGGCCGGCGCGAAAGCCTGCTCGACTTCCTCCGCGCAAGCGGCGTGAGCCCGCCGGCCTTCGATTCGCTGGCCGAGTTCGAGGCGTCCACCGACGAGAAGATCGGCATCGTCACCGCCGCGCTGGCCTCGGGCTTCGCATGGCGCGAGCAAGGCATCGACCTGGTCACCGAGACCGAACTCTTCGCCACCGCGCCCACCACGCGCCGGCGCAACAAGAAGCAGGAACAGGTCAGCGACGTCGAAGCGCTGATCAAGGACCTCTCGGAGCTCAACGTCGGCGACCCGGTCGTCCACACCGCCCACGGCATCGGGCGCTACCGCGGCCTGATGCACATGGACCTGGGCCAGGGCGTCGACGCCGAAGGCAAGCCGCTCCTGCAGGAAATGCTGCACCTGGAGTACGCCGACAAGGCCACGCTCTACGTGCCCGTGTCGCAGTTGCACCAGATCAGTCGCTACACCGGCGTGAGCGCCGACGAGGCCCCGCTGCACCGACTGGGCTCCGGCCAGTGGGAAAAGGCCAAGCGCAAGGCCGCCGAGCAGGTGCGCGACTCGGCTGCCGAGCTGCTCAACATCTACGCCCGCCGCGCCGCGCGCGAAGGCCATGCCTTCCGCTACTCGGCCGCCGACTACGAGGTGTTCGCCAACGACTTCGGCTTCCAGGAAACCGCCGACCAGAAGGCTGCGATCCACGCCGTGGTGCAGGACATGATCTCGCCCCAGCCGATGGACCGGCTGGTCTGCGGCGACGTGGGTTTCGGCAAGACCGAGGTCGCGCTGCGCGCCGCCTTCATCGCGATCACCGGCGGCAAGCAGGTGGCGTTTCTCGCCCCCACCACGCTCCTGGCCGAGCAGCACTACCAGACGCTGGTCGACCGCTTCGCCAAGTGGCCGGTGAAGGTGGCGGAGATGAGCCGCTTTCGCTCGGCCAAGGAAATCACGGCCGCCGCGAAGGGGCTGGCCGAAGGCCAGATCGACATCGTGATCGGCACGCACAAGCTGCTCTCGCAGTCGGTCAAGTTCAAGAACCTGGGCCTGCTCATCATCGACGAGGAGCACCGCTTCGGCGTGCGCCACAAGGAGGCGATGAAGGCGATGCGTGCCGAGGTCGATGTGCTGACGCTCACCGCTACGCCGATTCCGCGCACGCTGGGCATGGCGCTGGAGGGCCTGCGCGACCTGAGCGTGATCGCCACCGCGCCGCAGCGGCGCCTGGCGATCAAGACCTTCGTGCGCAACGAGGGCACCGGCGTGATCCGCGAAGCCGTGCTGCGCGAATTGAAGCGCGGCGGACAGGTCTACTTCCTGCACAACGAGGTCGAGACCATCGAGAACCGCCGCCAGAAGCTCGAAGAAATATTGCCCGAGGCCCGCATCGCCGTCGCCCACGGCCAGATGCCCGAGCGCGAGCTGGAGCGCGTGATGCGCGATTTCGTCGCGCAGCGCTACAACCTCTTGCTGTGCTCGACCATCATCGAGACCGGCATCGACGTGCCGACCGCCAACACCATCGTGATGAGCCGCGCCGACAAGTTCGGCCTGGCGCAGCTGCACCAGCTGCGCGGACGCGTCGGGCGCTCGCATCACCAAGCCTATGCGTACCTGATGGTGCCGGACACCGAGGGCCTGACCAAGCAGGCGGCCCAGCGGCTCGATGCCATCCAGCAGATGGAAGAGCTGGGCTCGGGCTTCTACCTCGCCATGCACGACCTCGAAATTCGTGGCACTGGCGAAGTGCTCGGTGAGAACCAGAGCGGCAACATGATGGAGATCGGCTTCCAGCTCTACAACGAGATGCTGAGCGAAGCCGTGCGCGCGCTCAAGGCCGGGCAGGAGCCCGACCTGCTCTCGCCGCTGTCGGTCACGACCGAGATCAACCTGCACGCCCCCGCCCTCCTGCCCGACGACTACTGCGGCGACGTGCACCTGCGCCTGTCGTTCTACAAGAAGCTCGCCACCGCGAAGACGCCCGACCAGATCGACACGCTGCTGGAAGAAATCGTCGACCGCTTCGGCAAGCTACCGCCGCAGGCGCAGACGCTCATCGACACGCACCGCCTGCGCGTGCTCGCCCGGCCCTACGGCGTGGTGAAGGTCGATGCGGCGCCGGGCCTCATCAACATCACCTTCAAGAAGGACGCACCGGTCGACGGCATGGCCATCATCCAGCTGGTGCAGAAGAACAAGCACATCAAGCTCGCCGGCAACGAGAAGCTTCGCATCGAACGCGAACTCAAGGAGCCGAAGGACCGCGCGCAGATGGTGCGCGATGTGCTGCGCAGTCTCGGTCAACCCCTTGTCAAGGAAATCGCCCCCGCATGAGCGCTACAGAAATTTCCCCCGGCCTCGTCCTCCAGCGCGTGAAGGCGCCGCTGGCGCTGGCCGACTTCAAGCTGATCGCGTTCGACATGGACTCGACGCTGATCAACATCGAATGCATCGACGAGATCGCCGATGCGGTCGGCAAGAAGGCCGAAGTGGCCGCGATCACCGAGGCCACGATGCGCGGCGAGATCAAGGACTTCAAGGAGAGCCTGCGCCGCCGCGTGGCGCTGCTGCAGGGCGTGCCGGTCGAGGCGCTGCAGCAGGTGTACGACGAGCGGTTGAAGCTCAACCCGGGTGCGACCGAATTGGTGGCCGCGTGCAAGGCGGCCGGCCTCAAGGTGCTGCTGGTGTCGGGCGGCTTCACCTTCTTCGCGAACCGCGTGAAGGACCAGCTGGGCATCGACTTTGCGCGCTCGAACCTGCTCGACGAAGCGGACGGCAAGCTCACTGGCCAGGTCGTGATGCAGAGCTGGGGCGACATCTGCGACGGTGCCGAGAAGCGTCGCACGCTGCTCGAAGTGGCGTCGCTCATGGGCATTTCGCCGCAGGAAACTATTGCCGTGGGCGACGGTGCGAACGATCTGCCGATGATGGGCGAGGCCGGGCTTTCGGTGGCCTATCACGCGAAGCCGAAGGTGCGCGAGCAAGCCATGGTGGCGATCAACGAAGGCGGGCTCGACCGCCTGCTCGAAATCCTGAAATGACCTCTGCCGCAGTGGACGCCCCGCTCTACCGCGCCGACGCGCTGCAGGACTACGCGAGCGCCCTGCTGCAAAAAGCCGGACTCGCCGCAACGATGGCCGACAGCGTCGCCCGCACCCTCGTCGAGGGCGACCTGCTGGGGCACGACACGCACGGCCTCGCACTCCTGGCCGGCTATGTGAAGGAAGTCGAATCCGGCGGCATGACGCGCGACGGCGCACCCGAGGTGCTGTCGGACCGCCCCGCCGCCGTGCTGTGGGACGGCAAGCGCCTGCCCGGACCCTGGCTCATGGACCAGGGCATGGACCTGCTGGTGCCGCGCGCCCGCGAACTCGGCACGGCCTCGCTCGTGATCCGCCGCAGCCACCACATCGCCTGCCTCGCGGTTTACATGCTGCGCGCGCTGCAGGAAGACATGCTGATGCTCCTGGCCTGCTCCGACCCCAACACCGCCAGCGTCGCGCCCTTCGGCGGCACGCAGGCGCTGTTCACGCCGAATCCGCTGGCGATGGGCTTTCCACTCTCGCAGGGCGGCGTGATGGTCGACATCTCGGCCTCGATCACCACCAACGGCATGAGCAACCGCAAGCGCGCGGCCGGCGAGACCTTCGCCGAGCAATGGCTGATCGACGCAACCGGCAAGCCTTCAAACGACCCGCAGGTGCTGTTCGACCAGCCGCCCGGCACGCTGCTGCCCGTGGGTGGCCTGAGCCATGGCCACAAGGGCTACGGCATGGCGCTGCTGGTGGAGACGCTGACGGCCGGATTGGCGGGCTTCGGCCGGGCCGATCCCAAGGAAGGCTGGGGCGCGACGGTGCATATCACGCTGCACGACCTGAATGCATTCGGCGGCAAGGAAGCGTTCCTCCGCCAGATGGACCACGTTGCGGCCCGGTGCCGGGACAACACCCCCATCGACGCCGCCAGGCCGGTCCGGCTGCCGGGTGAAGGGGGTTTGAAGCGCCGGGATGCGCAATCGAAGAACGGGGTGCGGCTGCACCCGTCGATCGCGCGCTCGCTGCAGGATGCGGAGCAGCGCCACGGGCTGCAGCTCGCGAAGGCGCTTCTCTAAGGGATCAGTCTTCCTCGGGCGGCTCTTCGGTCCGCTCCCCGGCTGGGCGCGGCGTGCGCTTGCCGGGCTTGGCGAGGATCTCGACGTAGAACTGCTTGCCGGCATCTTTCACGATGCCGTCAATCAGCTTGTTGATGGCCGGCAACTGGGCGACTTCAGCGGTTTCCGCCGACGCGCCGAACTTGCAATCGAAGTCCCAGAAATCGCTGCCCTCGGGCAGATCGCGGCGGCGTTCGCGCTTGATGTACTTGCTGATCTCGTGCTTGATGGCTTCGACGAGACGATCGGGGTGCTTGCCCTCGACTTGAAGCTGAAAGGTTTTTCTCATGGGTGATCGTAACGCCCCCGAGGGGGCTGCCGCGCTGTGTACAGTCGGCGGTTCAATGGAAAGCAGGTGATAGACATGGCGCGCGCAAACGACTGGGCAAGCAAGGTGATGGCATTGGTGAACGGCGGCAACGCCCCCGCGGCCATCGCGCAGATCAAGGTCGCGCCCTCGGTCAAGGACCTGAAGGCGCTGCAGACCATCATGACGCTCTCGAAAATGAAAGGCCGCTATCCGAACGTGGATGCGGCCATTTCAGACAACCTGGACCTGCTGGCGGCGCCCCGGCTGCATCGTTCGCCCTGAGCTTGTCCTGAAGGCTTACAGGGCCTGGCCGAGGCGCTTCACGCCCTCTTCGATCTTCGCCACGTCGGCGGTCGCAAAGCTCAGGCGCAGCGTCGCCACATCGGGCTTCTCGGCGAAGAACGGCGCACCGGGCACGAAGGCCACGAGCTTCTCGATCGCCCGTTTGGCCAGCTCGTTCGCATCGGCCAGCTTGCCGTTGGCACCCGTGAGGCGAGCCCAGAAGAACAATCCGCCGCCCGGCTGCGTGAAGCTCACCGCATCGCCCAGTTCGCGCTTCAGCGCCGCGCCCATGGCCTGCGCGCGCTGGCCGTAGACCTCGCGCACATGCGCCAGCGTGCCGGGCATGCGGCCGCTCTTGAGGTATTGCGCCGCCGTGGCCTGCGAGAAAGTGCTGGTGTGCGCATCGCTGAACTGCTTGCACATCGTCGCCTTGGCGAGCAGTTCGGGGGGCGCGATCATCCAGCCGATGCGCAGGCCCGGGCTCAGCACCTTGCTGAGGCTCCCGCAGTGCGCGAGCAGCTCGCGGCTGCCGGGCACGTCCTTGCTCAAGGCCAGGATCGAGGGGGGCGGCGCTTCGCCGAAATAGAGGTCGCCGTAGGGGTCGTCCTCGACGACCAGTGTCTGGTACTTCACGGCAAGTTCGAGCACCTTCTTGCGGCGCTCCAGCGTCAGCATCGCGCCGCTGGGATTGCCGAAGGTCGGGATCAGGTAGACGAACTTGGGCTTGTGCTCGGCGATGAGTTTTTCCAGCTCGTCGGTCTTCACGCCGTTGGCGTCGATGGGCGCGCTGATGAGCTGCGCGCCGTAGAGGCGGAAGCACTGGATGGTGGCCAGGAAGGTCGGGCCCTCGACGATCACCTTGTCGCCGGGCGAGATCATGGTCTTGCCCAGCAGGTCCAGCGCCTGCTGGCTGCCGGTGGTGACGATCAGGCCGCTGGGGTCCACATCGACGCCCTTGGTCTTCATGAAAGAACTGAGCTGGCTGCGCAGCGGCTCGTAGCCTTCGGTGGCACCGTATTGCAATGCGCCGCCGGGCTCCTCGGTCAATGCCTTCTGGCTCGCTTCCTTCAGGCCCTCGACGTCGAACATCGCGCTGTCGGGAAAACCACCTGCGAAGCTGATGATGCCGGGCTTGCCGAGCAGCTTGAAGAGTTCGCGGATGGCGGAGGTTTCGACGTTGTCGAGGCGGGAGGCGAATTGCATGATGTCAGTCTCACTTTCTGGGCGCCATTGTCGCGAAAGCCGGGTGCATGAATGCTGCGTAAGGCTATCGTCTTTCAACGATATATTGCGCCTGTCGCCGCCCTGCGCCCTCGGGCAGACGCGCGCGACGCCCCCCGAGCCCCATGAAAAAAGACAACATCCCCCTCTTCTTCGCCATCCTGCAGGCGGCCAACCCCACGCCCGAGACCGAACTCGAATACGACACGCCCTTCGAGTTGCTGGCGGCCGTGCTGCTCTCGGCACAGGCCACCGACGTGGGCGTGAACAAGGCCACGCGCAAGCTTTATCCGGTGGCCAACACGCCGCAGGCGATCCTCGATCTGGGCGTCGAAGGGCTGGAGGAGTACATCAAGACCATCGGCCTGTACCGCAGCAAGGCCAAGCACCTGATCGAGGCCTGCCGAATGCTGATCGAGCTGCACGGCGGCGAGGTGCCCAGGACCCGTGCCGAACTCGAAGCCCTGCCCGGCGTCGGCCGCAAGACGGCCAACGTGGTGCTCAACGTGGCCTTCGGGGAGCCGACCATGGCGGTCGACACGCACATCTTCCGTGTGGGCAACCGCACCGGGCTCGCGCCGGGCAAGACGCCGCTGGAGGTGGAACTCAAGCTCGAGAAGCGCGTCCCACCGGAGTACCGTCTGCATGCGCACCACTGGCTCATCCTGCACGGCCGCTACATCTGCGTGGCGCGCAAGCCGCGCTGCTGGGAGTGCGCGGTGGCCGCGTACTGCGATTTCAAACCCAAGACACCCGCCCCGAAAACGGACTGACATCACACGCATGACGATCCCGAAGAAGAATCACGGCGCCCTCCTCGCCACCGCGCTGCTCTCGGCAGCCGCTTTCCTGCCGGCCGCGGCCTGGTCGCAGCAAGCCGGCAAGGGCCTGCCGCCCGACGCCATGGCGGCCTACGGCGGCCGCTGGTCGACCGCATGCGCCGATGCGTCCGCGCCCACGCTTCAGGTTCGCGAAGACCAGCTGATCGTCGAAAGCGGCAAGCGCCGCGTGGTCGGCCAATCGCCCGACACGGCCCACAGCTTCTTCGGCAACAGCCAGCCGCCCGCGCGCTTCGACGTCGCGCTGATGAGCGACGTCGACAAGGCCGGCGCCCTGACCTTCCTCGTCTTCCGCGAAGCGCGCGGACAGTCCATCACGCTGGACGCCGCGAAGCCGGTGGCGGGGCAACTGGGCCCCGAGCTGATGAAGCTGCGCTACTGGCGATGCGACGGCTCCGCGCGCGCCGCGCTGCCGCCCGTGGAACCGGCAGCGACGAAACCGCCGCCTCCGCCCACAGGCAGCCCCGCCGCCCTCGCACAAGGCCCCGCGATGCAGAAAGCCTGGCGCGCCGCACTGGGCACCAAGGAAAACGACCGCTGGCTGGTCCGCCGCGAAGGCCCCGCACCCGAGCCGCAATGGGTCACCGTGGACGGTACGCGCTATGTGCTGCACGCCTTCTGCAAGCCGCACGACTGCCACGACAACAACGCGGTCGCGCTCTACGACCAGGGCTCGGGCCGCATCTACGGGCTGGTGCAGCGCAACGGAAAGAAAACCCTCCTGGGCGCGCCGCCGCAGGCACTGGCGCCGCAGCTGGACAAGCTCTGGCGCGAACAGTGGCGGCAAAAGAACTGAGCTGACGGGGCCCGGCCGCCCCCCAACGCACTACCACCGTCTACCACCAACGATGGATGTGCAACCGCCGGCACAGGCAGACACTGCACGCCACCACCACCCGTGGAGGAGGCAGACGCCATGGCACTCACGCCCGAGCAGCAGCAGGACATCCGAGAGGAAGAGTACTTCCGGATGGAGGTGCGCAAATCCCTCACCGAACCGAAGGGCCCGCCCACGCTGATGGACCGCCTCTCGGCCTTCGGAGACTCCAAGGTCGGTTTCTGGTTGCTGACGACGGTGCTGGCGGGCGTCGTCGCCACGGGCTTCACCAAGCTGCAGCGCTACTTCGACCAGGAAGACATCGCCCGCCGCGAGCTTTCCGAGCGCAGCCGCCGCGACGCGGACATGCTGCTCAAGCTCGGCCCGCTGCTCACCTCCGACAAGCGCCCGCAGGTGGACATGGCGATCGTGCTGCTCAACAGCCTCTCGGCCGGCGATGGGATCGACAAGCAGGTGTCGGGGCAGATCGTCGCGCTGTTCCGCAGCACGGCCGAGGCCGGCAACCGGCCCAACGCCACGCCGGAAGAGCGCGTGGCGAGCCAGGCGATCTACACCTTCTTCGACAAGGCGGGGCTCTCTGCGATGCAGGCCTGGGGCACGCCGGCCGCGGCGAGCATCACCGCCGAGCCGGCCCCAACGGCTGCCGCGCCCAGCCTCGTGGCGGCCGCGCTGGACAACACCTCGCTGCCGATCCGCATCTACCTGCAGGTCGGCGACCGGGCCGACTGGCCGGCCGCCACCAAGGCTTCGGAAGGATTGCGGCAGGCCGGGATGATCGTGCCCGGCATCGAGCTGGTGCCGGCGCAGAACACGCCCAAGCAGAACAACGTTCGCTACTGCAAGGACAAGGTCTCGCCCGCGGCGCTGGACCGGGTGCGAACAGCCACGGCGAGCCAGGTGGCTCCGGCGCCCGCGATGACCGAGCTGCCGCCGAAGCTGTGCGGCAACGTGCGCTTCAACCACTTCGAGCTGTGGTTCGCGCGGGGACAGTGATCAGCCAGCCGGAGGATGTTCGAAGGTCAGCCAGCCGCCGAATGCCAGTTCGCCGGCGGGCCAGTCGGCTGCGGTTTCCGGGCAGCGGATGCCGCGCTGCAGGAGCGTCACGGCGCGCAGCACGCCGGCATGAGTGACCCAGAGCGCATCGCCCTCACCCGAGCGCCATTCGTCGTGCGCTTCGGCCGCGCGCTGCATGAAGGCGCGCACGCTCTCGCCGTTCGCACCGGCGATGCCGTCGGCGAAATTGCCGGTCCAGGCCTCGAACTCCTCGCGCCCGATGGCGGACCATGGCCGCCCTTCCCATGCGCCGAAGCTCATCTCGGCCAGACGGGCATCGTGCTGCACGGCCAGGTCGGGGCGGAGTGCCGCGATGGCGTCGGCCAACACGGCGCAGCGCCGCAGCGGCGAACTGCGCAGCGCGATGCCGGCGGGCAGCAAAGGCGCGATGCGTTGCGCGGCGGCCAGCGTGGCCTCGGCTTCCGCCTCGAGGTCAGTCGCGCCGTAGCAGAGACCGGGCTCCGCGATCACGGGCGCGTGGCGCAGGAGCCAGAGTTTTCTCATGCCTGCCAGGCCAGTGCGAGATAGATCGCCAGCTCGCAGACCTGCTGGGTCGCACCCAGCCCGTCGCCGGTGAAACCCTGCAGGCGCCGCAAGAAGAGACGCGCCATCCAGCCCGCAGCCACGACGACCGCCAGCAGCGCCGCGGCGACATGCACAGCGTCATGCGCACACAACAGCAACGCCACGGCGGGCACCGACCACAGCACCGCGATGACCAGCGCCCCGCCGCTGATCGCATCGGCCAGCGGCTTCGCCTTGCTCGCTCCGCTGTCCCCCACATAGGGCAGCCAGCGGATCAGGAACAACGGTGCCAGCCGCGACAGCACATGCGCGCCGACGATGGCGACAGCCACCGTCTCCAGCCCGCGTCCGGCCAGCGTGGCGAGCAGCGCGAACTTGAGGCCCAGTGCGAGCACCAGCGCCACGGCACCGAAGGCGCCGATGCGCGAGTCCTTCATGATCTCCAGCGCCCGGTCGCGGTGGGCCGAGCCGCCCAGGCCATCGGCCACGTCGGCGAGGCCGTCTTCATGGAAGGCGCCGGTCAGCATCACGGTGGCGACGGTGCTCAAGACCGCCGCGGCAAACGCGCCCGCGATGCTCTGCAAACCAATGCCCACGGCCACGAAAACCAGTGCGGCAACTCCACCCACCAGCCACCCGATGCCAGGCAGATGCGCCGCGCTCGCACGCAGCATCTGCGGACTGAAACCGACCCATGCCGCGAGCGACCCCGTTACCGGCACGCGGGTGAAGAACTGCAATGCCAGCAGGAAGTGGCGAATGCCGTTCATCAGTCTCAGGCTTCCTTGCGCGACACGCCCGCCGCCTCGAAGCTCGCCATCTCGCGCAGGATGCGGCAAGCGGATTCGAGCAGCGGCCAGGCCAGCGCGCCGCCGGAGCCTTCGCCCAGGCGCAGGTCCAGGTTCAGCAAGGGCTCCAGGCCGAGGTGCTTCAGCAGCAGCGCATGGCCGGGCTCCGCCGAGCTGTGCGCGGCCACGCAGCGCTGCGTCACATGCGGCTGCAGCGCCTGTGCGACGAGCACCGCGGCGCTGGCGATGAAGCCATCGACCACGATCACGCGGCGCTCCTCTGCCGCCTGCAGCACGGCGCCGACCAGCGTGGCGACCTCGAAACCGCCGAACGCGGCCAGCGCGTCGAGCGGTTCCGTCGCCGCCGAATGCAGTGCAAGCACCTCGCGCAGCACATCCCGCTTGCGCGCGAGCCCCGCGGCATCGAGGCCAGTGCCCGCACCAGTGCAAGCGCCGATGTCCAGCCCCGCAAGCCGGGCCAGCAGCAGCGCCGCAGACGAGCTGTTGCCGATGCCCATCTCACCCAGCAACAAGGCATTGCCCGGCAGCGCGCGCACCACCTCGCGCCCGTTGGCAATGGCCTGCGCGCATTGCTCGGCGGTCATGGCCGGACCGGCCGACGCATCCGCCGTCCCGGCAGCAATCCGTCGCGACACCAGTCCCGAACGCGCCTGAAAGTCGCGCCGCACGCCGCAATCGACCACCGTCAGCGCAAGTCCGTGCTGCCGTGCCAGCACGCTGACCGCCGCGCCGCCGGCGAGGAAGTTCTCGACCATCTGCCAGGTCACATCGCTCGGAAACGCCGAGACGCCGCGCGCCGCCAAGCCATGGTCGCCCGCACAGACCAGCATCTGCGGCGCTTCGAGCGTTGGTGCTTCGCTGCCCAGGATCGCGCCGATCCGCAAGGCCAGCGTTTCGAGCCGGCCGAGCGCGCCGAGCGGCTTGGTCTTGTTGTCGATCGCGCTCTGCAGCCTCGCAGCCAGCGCGGCATCGGTGATATCGGAGATGGAGGGGATCGTGTCGTTCATGCGGGTTCAATCAGGCCGGCAAGAACGCCGGCGTCGAAATGGGTGTCGATGAAATCGGCCAGGCCGTCGAAGGTGCTGTCGAGGGTCGGCGCCGCGGCACCGAAGAGCGCATGCAGCACCGCCGCATCCTCGAAGAGCCCGTGAAGGTACAGCCCGAGCACATTGCCGCGCGCGTTCTGCCAGGCCAGCCCTTCGGGCATCACGGCGTGGCCGTCCTGCGCCATCTGCGGGTGGGCGGCAGTCTGGCCGTGATGGATCTCGTAGCCGGCCATCGGTACACCCGACAGCCTGGCCCAATCACCGGTCAGCGTGCCGAAGGCAGCTTTGCGATGGCGCACGGTCTTCTCGCGCTCGAACACCGTCACCAGCGGCAGCAGGCCGAGGCCGGGCGCATTGCCGTCGATGCCGTGCGGATCGACCAGCGCCTCGCCCAACATCTGCAGCCCGCCGCAGATGCCCAGCACCACGCCGCCCCGGGCGGCATGGGCGGCCACGGCGCTGTCCAACCCCTGCGCGCGCAGCCAGGCCAGGTCGCCGCTCGTGTGCTTGGAGCCGGGCAGCACGATCCAGTCGGCGCCGGCCACGTCGGCGGGTGTGCGCGCCCAGAGCAGGCGCACACCGGGCACGTTCTTGAGCGACTGGAATTCGTCGAGGTTGCTGATGCGCGGATAGGCGATGACAGCCACGGTGCGGGTCACGGTGCCGCTCGCCCGGCTGCGGTCGTCGAATACGCCGTCTTCCTCGGGCAGGCCGTGCTGCCACCACATCGGCAGCGTGGCAACCGTGGGCACGCCCGTCAACGCCTGCAGCTTCTCGGGCGCGGGCGACAGCAGCGAGGCGTCGCCGCGAAACTTGTTGAGCACGAAGCCGTGCAGCAGCGAACGATCAGCCTCGGGCAGCAGCGCCCAGGTGCCGTAAAGGTGGGCGAAGGCGCCGCCCCGGTCGATGTCGGTCGCGAGCAGGCAGCGGGCCTCGGCGTACCGGGCGACGCGCAGGTTGACGATGTCGCTGGCCATCAGGTTGATCTCGGCCGGCGAGCCGGCGCCTTCGATCACGACCACATCGTTTTCGGCGCGCAGCTCATCGAGCGCCTCTGCGATCTGCGGCCAAACACGTTCGCTGCGCCCGCGCCAGGGCAAGGCAGAAAGCGCCTCGCTCACCTGCCCCATCAAAACGACCTGGCTGTGGGTGTCGCGCTCGGGCTTGAGCAGCAGCGGGTTCATGCGCACATCGGGCACCGCATTCGCGGCCAGGGCCTGGAAATACTGGGCGCTGCCGATCTCGCCACCATCGACCACGCGGGCGTTGTTGCTCATGTTCTGCGCCTTGAAGGGCGCCACCTTGAGCCCCTGCCGCGCATACCAGCGGCACAGCGCCGTGGCCAGCCAGCTCTTGCCGGCTCCGCTGGTGGTGCCCAGGACCATGACGCAGCGCGCCGGCCTGCTTTTCGCCGTTGAACTCATGGGCCGGATTGTCGTTGAGCGCCGGCGCGCCCCGAGTCGGGCAGCTGAAATGCGGCATCTTTCACGCAGGCAGCCGGAGATGCGGTTGCGTTTTGAATCCGGGGTCGGCGCTTATCCGTATACAAGACATCTCAATGCCTTGCGATCACGGACCCATGCCTGCCCTCAACGACCTGGCGCTCACCGTCGAGGAACGCGAGCCGGGCCAGTTCTACTGGACCCTGCTCGAAGCCCTCGACAACAGCGGCCATTCAGACATTCACGACACCCGCGACACCCTCGATTACCGGGTGTTCCGCTCGGCCGCCAGGCCGCAGGCCAGCTACTCCAACGCCCTGGCCCTGGGCGTCGCGGAGCTCCAGAAGATCAGCGCGTCGCCACCTTCTGCGTCGGCGTAGCCGAAGCGGTTGCCGCCGGCACTTCCCACGTGCCGCCGATCGCGCGGATCAGGCCCACGGCGGCCTGGTACTGCGCCGACTTCACCTGCAGCGCCTGGCGCCGGTTGCGCAGTTCGCTGCGGCGCGCGTCGAGCAGGTCGAGCTGGCTGATGTAGCCGTTGCGATAGCGCGTGTCCGACAGGCTCGTCGCCCGCTGGGCCGACGACACCGCCTTGGCCTGCACCACCGACTGCTCCTGCAGGATGCGGATCGCGGCCAGCTGGTCTTCGACCTCCTGGAACGCCACCAGCACCTGCGTGCGGTAGCTGGCGAGCGCGCCGTCGAGCTGGGCGTTGGCGCCCTGCACGCCGGCCTCGCGGCGGCCGCCGTCGAAGATCGGCAGCGACAGCAGCGCGCCCACGCCCCATGAACGGGCCGACCACTTGAAGAGGTCGCCGATCTCGGGCGAGGCGTAGCCGGCGGCGCCGGTCAGCGAGATGTCCGGGAACCACGCGGCCTGCGCCACGCCAACGCGGGCCTGCGCGGCCAGCACCGCGTTCTGCGCGGCCGACACGTCGGGGCGGCGCGTGAGCACCGTGCCCGGCACGCCGGGTGGAATGGCCGGCAGCGCGGTCGCCCATTCGTCGTTGCGCACACCGAAGCTGGAGGCCGAATCGCCCACCAGCACCGCGAGCGCATGCTCGACCTGGGCGCGTTGGCGGTCGAGCGCCAGCGCGTCGGATTCGGTGGACGAGACCTCGGTCTGCACCCGCGCCACGTCGAGTTCGGCGATGTCGCCGGCGGCCTGGCGGCGCTGCGTGAGGCGCAGCGTGTCGCTGTAGGCCTCGACCGTCTCGCGCATCAGTGCGCGTTCGGCATCGAGCGCGCGCAGTTGCAGGTAGGTCTGCGCCACTTCGGCCTGCACCGCGAGGCGCGTGCTCTGCAGCAAGGCTTCGCGGCCGACCGCGTCGAGCTTGGCCGCGTTGCTGGCGCCCGAGAGGCGGCCGAACAGGTCGACCTCATAAGAGAACGTGGCGCCGATGTTGGTCATCGTGCCGGGCGTGACGCTGGCTGAGGCCTTGTCCAGGCCCGCGCCGCGGTTGGCACCGGCGCCGAGGCCGATCTGCGGCAGCCGGTCGGCGTTGGCGCTGCGCGCCAGCGCGCGGGCCTCGGCCAGCCGCGCTGCTGCGGCCTGGATGTTGTTGTTGTTGACGTCGGCCTTTTCGACCAGCGCATTGAGCACCGGGTCGTTGAACGCCAGCCACCAGGCGCCGCGCGCCTGCGCTTCGGAAGGCAGCGCCTTCGTGAAGCCGGCGGGCGGCGTGGCGCCCTGCTCCTTGAACTGCGCCGTGGTCTGGATCTCCGGCACGCCGGAGGGCACGGTGGCGCAGCCGGCCAGCGCCAGGGCCGCCACCAGCGGCAGCAAGGCGCCGCGGACCAAAGGTTGGAATGCGAATTTCATGATGAACTTTCTTCTTGATCGGCTATGCGATCAGTCATGCGACTCGTGCGAGGGACGCGGCGAGGCCGGCACCGGGTGCAGTCCGCCACCGCCCGAACCACCGTGCGAGGCCGGAGCGGCCGGATGGCCCGCCGAGACGAACTCCTCGCCATGCGGCACTTCGCCATGCAGCTTGAGCGGCCGGTTGCCCGCCAGGCGGCGCAGCAGCACATAGAACACCGGCGTCAGGAACAGGCCGAAGGCCGTCACGCCGATCATTCCGGCGAATACCGCCACGCCCATCGCCTTGCGCATTTCCGAGCCCGCGCCGGTCGAGAGCACGAGGGGCAGCACACCCATCACGAAGGCCAGCGAGGTCATCAGGATCGGGCGCAGGCGCAGGCGGCTCGCTTCGATCGCGGCCTGGATGGGCGTGCGTCCGGCGAACTCCAGCTCCCGTGCGAACTCCACGATCAGAATCGCGTTCTTCGCACTCAGCCCCACCAGCACGATCAGCCCGATCTGCGTGAAGACGTTGTTGTCACCCCCCGATATCCATACGCCCGCCATCGCGGCCATGATGCCCATCGGCACGATCAGGATGATCGCGATCGGCAGCGTCAGGCTCTCGTACTGGGCAGCCAGCACCAGGAACACCAGCAGGATGGCCAGCGGGAACACCAGGAAGGCGGAGTTGCCGGCCAGGATTTCCTGGTAGGTCAGCTCGGTCCACTCGAAGCTCACGCCCTTGGGCAGCGTCTCGGCCGCGATCTTGGTGATCGCGTCCTGCGCCTGGCCCGACGAGTAGCCGGGCGCCGGGCCGCCGTTGATGTCGGCCGCAAGGTAGCCGTTGTAGCGCATGGCGCGTTCCGGGCCGAAGGTCGAATTGACCTTCATCAGCGCAGCCAGCGGCACCATCTCACCCGAGGTCGAGCGCACCTTCAGGAGGCCCACGTCTTCGGCACGGGCGCGGTAAGGCGCATCGGCCTGGACGCGCACGGAGTACGTGCGGCCGAACTTGTTGAAGTCGTTGGCGTACAGGCTACCCAGGTAGATCTGCATCGTGTCGAAGATGTCCGTCACCGGCACGCCGAGCTGGCGAGCCTTGGTGCGGTCGATGTCGGCATAGAGCTGCGGCACGTTGACCTGCCAGCTCGTGAACATGCCGGTCAGTTCGGGCGTGGCGTACGCCTTGGCCATGAAGGCCTTCACGGCGACGTCCATCTGGTCGTAGCCGACCGAGGCGCGGTCTTCGATCTGCAGCTTGAAGCCACCCGTGGTGCCCAGGCCCGCCACCGGTGGCGGCGGGAACATCACGATGAACGCGTCCTGGATGCTGGCGAAGGCACCGTTGAGCTGCCCGGCCACCGCACCACCGCTCTGGTCGGCGCGCTTGCGCTGGTCGAAGGGCTTGAGCGTGGCGAACACGATGCCCGAGTTCGAGCTGTTGGTGAAGCCGTTGATCGACAGGCCCGGGAAGGCGATGGCGTCTTCCACGTTCGGGTTCTTCTTCATGATGTCGCCCATGCGGGTGATCACCTCTTCCGTGCGGTCCAGCGTGGCGCCGTCGGGCAGTTGGGCAAAACCGATCAGGTATTGCTTGTCCTGCGCCGGCACGAAGCCGCCGGGCACCGCCTTGAAGAGGCCGAAGGTCACGGCGATCAGCGCGACGTAGATCGCCAGCATCAGCGCCTTGCGCGAGATGACGTTCTTCACGCCGCCGCTGTAGGCCTCCGAACCGCGATGGAACAGCTTGTTGAAGCCGCGGAAAAGCCAGCCGAAGGCCTTGTCCATGCCGCGCGTCAGCGCGTCCTTGGGTTGGTCGTGGCCGCGCAGCAGCAGTGCGGCGAGCGCGGGCGACAGCGTCAGCGAGTTGATGGCCGAGATCACCGTCGAGATCGCGATGGTCACCGCGAACTGGCGATAGAACTGACCCGTCAGGCCGCTGATGAAGGCGAGCGGAACGAACACGGCCACCAGCACCAGCGCGATCGCGATGATGGGCCCGGACACTTCGCGCATCGCCCTGTAGGTCGCCTCACGCGGCGTGAGCCCGGCCTCGATGTTCCGCTCGACGTTCTCCACCACCACGATGGCGTCGTCCACCACGATGCCGATCGCCAGCACCAGCCCGAAAAGACTCAGCGCATTGATCGAGAAACCGAGGATGTGCAGCACCGCGAAGGTACCGATCACCGACACCGGCACGGCCAGCAGCGGAATGATCGACGCGCGCCACGTCTGCAGGAACAAGATGACCACGAGCACCACCAGCATGATGGCTTCGAGCAGCGTGTGGATCACCGATTCGATGGACGCACGCACGAACTGCGTCGGGTCGTAGGCGATGCGGTATTCCAGGCCCTCGGGCATGTTCTTGTTGAGCTCGGTCATCGTCTTGCGAACGTTGGACGAGATGTCGAGCGCGTTGGAGCCCGGTGCCTGGAACACGCCCATGCCGACGGCCGGGTCGTTGTTCAGCAGCGAACGCAGCGAGTAGTCGGCGGCGCCCATTTCGAGGCGGCCGATGTCGCGCAGGCGGGTCACGGCGCCGTCGGTGCCGCTCTTGACGATGATGTCGCCGAATTCCTCTTCGCTCTGCAGGCGCCCTTGCGCATTGATCGAGAGCTGCATGTCCACGCCCGAGAGGCCCGGCGATGCGCCGACCACGCCGGCCGCGGCCTGCACGTTCTGGCCGCGGATCGCAGCCACCACGTCGCTTGCCGAGAGGCCACGCTGCGCGACCTTCTGCGGGTCGAGCCAGACGCGCATCGAGTAATCGCCGCCGCCGAAAATCTGCACCTGGCCCACGCCTTCGATGCGCGCGAGCGGGTCCTTGACGTTCAGCACCGCGTAGTTGCGCAGGTAGTTGATGTCGTAGCGGTTGTTCGGCGAGACGAGGTGAACCACCATCGTCAGGTCAGGCGCGCTCTTGACGGTCGTGATACCGAGACGGCGCACTTCCTCGGGCAGGCGCGGCTCGGCTTGCGAGACGCGGTTCTGCACAAGCTGCTGTGCCTTGTCGGGATCGGTGCCGAGGCGGAAGGTGACGGTGAGCGTGAGCACGCCGTCGGTGGTTGCCTGGCTGCCCATGTAGAGCATGCCTTCGACGCCGTTGATCTGCTCTTCGAGCGGGGTCGCAACGGTTTCGGCGATCACCTTCGGGTTCGCACCCGGGTACTGGGCGCGCACCACCACCGAAGGCGGCGCGACTTCCGGGTACTCCGAGATCGGCAGCCCGCGCAGCGCGATCAGGCCGGCTATCAGCATCAATAGCGACAGCACGCCGGCAAAGATCGGCCGGTCGATGAAGAATTTAGAGAGATTCATGTTGGTTCTCCGGCGGACGCAAAAGCGTCCCCTCCGAGTTCATCGAATTCGATTCAGGACTTCGCGGCCTCGGCCACGCGTTCCGGTTGTTGTTGCTTGGCGGCGTCGGCCTTGGCGTCCATCGTCACGTTCTGCGGCGCCAGCAGGGCACCCGGGCGGATGTGCTGCAGGCCGTTGACCACGACGCGATCGCCGACCTTCAGGCCCTTGCTCACGACGCGCAGGCCGTTGATGGAAGCGCCGAGCGCCACTTCGCGATAGACCGCCTTGTTGTCTTCACCCACGACCATCACGAACTTCTTGTTCTGGTCGGTGCCGATGGCGCGTTCGCTCACCAGCAGCGCCGTGTCGTTGCGGGCCTGGCCCATGCGGATGCGGGCGAACTGGCCGGGGATGAGCGCGCCGTCCTTGTTGTCGAACGAGGCGCGCACACGCACGGTGCCGCTGCGGGCGTCGACCTGGTTGTCGATCAGCTGCAGCTTGCCGGTGAAGGGCGTGCCGTCGAGGCCCGCGGTGCCCATCTGTACGGGGATCGTGTCGATCTGGCCGCGTGCGCCGGCGCTGGCCGGCAGGTCCTTCAGGGCGCGGGTGATGACTTGCTCGTCGGCATCGAAGCTCGCGTAGATCGGGCTCACCGACACCAGCGTGGTCAGCACCGGTGCGCCGGGGCCCGCGGCGACGAGGTTGCCCACCGTCACTTCGAGCTTGCCGATGCGGCCGGACACCGGTGCCCGCACCTGGGTGTAGCCCAGGCTCAGGCGTGCGGTCTGCAGCGAGGCCTGCGCGGCGCGCAGGTTGGCTTCGGCTTCGCGGCCGGCGTTCACGCGCTCGTCGAGCTCGCGCTGCGCGATGGCTTGTTCATCCCACAGGCGCTTGGCGCGTTCCTGCTCGCTGCGGCTGAACGCCTGGCGGGCTTGCGCCGAGGCGACCTGCGCTTCGGCACGCTCCACCTCGGCGGCATACGGTGCCGGGTCGATGGTGATCAGCAGTTCGCCCTGCTTGACCAACGCGCCTTCGCGAAAGTGCACCGACTGCACGGCGCCCGCCACGCGGGATCGCACGTCGACGCGCTCGACCGCTTCGAGGCGGCCGGAGAACTCGTCCCACGCATTGATCTCGCTCGACGCGACGGTCGCGACCGACACCGGGGTGCCCTGTTGCGCCGCGACCGGTGCCGTGGCCTCGGCCTTGAAGCTGTACATACCCACCACCGCGGCGGCCACCGCCAGCAGTGCGGTCAGGCCGGTCACGGCGGGCCACAGGCCCTTGCGGGCGGCGGAAGAGAGCTTTTGTTGATCGTTGTTCGACATGATGTTTCGTCCTTCTCGATGACTTTTGGGATGCAACAGGCCACCCCGGTGCTTTTGGCACCGGGAGGCGGATTCAGGGAAAAGAGGGGCCGTTCGCCCGCCTCAGGGGAGGCGGCGGCTGTCAGTGGGTGGTTCTGACTCTTGCGGGTCTAGCTGGGCTCGGGCGCCGCGGGAGGCGTCGCCGTCGCACTGAAGAACTCGCGAAAGTGCTGCTGCACATTGGCCGCGCAGTCCCGACAACCCTCGCTTTCAGGGTCGTACAGCGCCTTGGGCCAATTCGCCGCACCGGGCAGCACGCTGCTCGTGACCTCGATGCCGGCCGCGCGCAAACGGCCTGCGAAGGTCATGGCTTCGTCGCGCATCGCGTCGTCCTGTCCCACCAGCACCAGCGCGGGTGCCAAGGCAGAGAGGCGCAGCGATCCGCTCGGCACCGCATAGGGGTGCGTCGCGTTCGAGGGGCAGCTCAGGTACTTTTCCCAGCCGCTGGCCCAGCGGCATTCGGGGGCATCGTTGGTGGCCTTGCGCAGCGACGCGGTGCCTGCGCACGGATCGAGCATCGGCGACAGCAGTATCTGGCCCGCCAGCGGCGGATGCGCCCGGTCACGGGCGATCAGCGCGACCGCCGCGGCCAGGTTGCCACCGGCTTCTTCGCCGGCCAGATAAACCAGCGCACCCTTGCCGCCCAGCTTGGTGCGTTGCTTGTAGAGCCATTCGAGGGCGGCATAGCCGACCTCGATAGGCTCCGGGAACGGCACCAGCGGATAGGCCAGCGAGACCACCACCGCACCCGAGCCGGCCAGCAGCCGGCCCACGTTGCGCCCGTTGTCCAGGCCGCCGCACACAAAAGTGCCGCCATGGAAATGCAGCACCAGCGGCGCCGTGTCGCTCTTGGCGCGCTGTCCGTAGACACGGGCGGCCACCGGTTCGCGACCGGGCAGTTCGATCAGCAGATCGGCTTCCACGCCTTGCACCGCAGCAGCAGCGGCGGCAGCTTCGGCAGAACGGGACGATGGAACGGGTGACATGGGCGACCTCAGGGGGATGGGCGATGGTTGAAATATAAGGCGCTCTGTGTGACATGAAACAGGCAACCTGACCCCACTCTGTTTCCAAACGGCTAACAATCCGTATGCCTCGGGGGGTTGAACGCCTTGTGTGAGAATCCGCTCCCCCCGGCATTGGCCGGGCCCCCAGAACAGGCATTCAATGGATCAGATCCAGGCAATGCGGATCTTTGTCCGCGTGGTGGAAGCCGGCACTTTTACCCGGGCGGCGGATTCGCTCGCCCTGCCCAAAGGCACGGTCACCAAACAGATTCAGGCGCTGGAAGCGCGCCTGCGCGTCAAGCTGCTCAACCGCACCACGCGCCGGGTCACGGTCACGCCCGATGGTGCGGCCTACTTCGAACGCGCTGCCCGCCTGCTGAACGACTTCGACGACATGGAGGCCAGCATGACCAATGCGCAGGCCAGCCCGACGGGGCGCCTGCGCATCGACATCGGCACCTCCGTGGCAAGGCTCATCATCCTGCCCGCGCTGGCCAGCTTCTGTGACCGCTACCCCGATATCCAGGTCGACCTGGGGGTGAGCGACCGCGCGATCGACCTGATCAGCGACAACGTCGACTGCGTGATCCGCGCCGGCGAACTCAGCGACCAGTCGCTGGTGGCCCGACGCATCGGCACGCTGCATTTCGTGACGGTGGCCTCCCCCGCGTACATCAAGCGCTATGGCGCACCGCAGCATCCGAACGACATCGACAAGCGCCACACCGTGGTGAGCTATTTCTCGGGCACGACACGGCGCGTCTACCCGCACGAGTTCCAGAAGGGCGACGAGCGCATCGAGCTGAACGGCCACTACCGCGTGTCGGTCAACGAGAGCAACGCCCACATCACGGCGGTGCTCGGCGGCTTCGGCATCTCGCAGTGCATCACCTTCATGGCGGAGCCGCACCTGGAAAGCGGCGAGCTGATCGAGGTGCTGGCCGACTGGAGCCGCGATCCGCTGCCGATCCATGTGGTGTATCCGCCGAATCGCCACCTGAGCGCCAAGGTGCGGGCTTTCGTCGACTGGGCGGCCGAACTGTTCGCCAAGAACCCAAGGCTGCAACGGCGATGAGCGAAGGGGGTCGGCAGCTCTTTTCCGAAGACCGCCATGAACCGCTGAACGCGCCGGCATGGGACGAAGAGCGCGCCCGCAGCGCCATCGAGCGCATCGTGCGCGAGACCGAGGCGGCGTTCTCGCCGACGGGCATGTGGCCCATGCATCCCCAGGACGACAAAGATCCTGCGCCGCAGTACCTGCTCTACTTCGGCGCGAGCGGCGTGATCTGGGCCCTGCACTACCTGCAGGCACTCGGCGCAGCGAAGCTGTCGCGCGACTACGCCCCGTTCGTCGAGCCGCTGCTCGCGCTCAACAGAAAAGCCATGGGCCGCGAGGACAACCCCGCATTCGCGGCCTACCTGATGGGCGACACCCCGATCCAGTTGCTCCGCTACGGGTTCGCGCCGTCCGAGGCGGTCGCCGCCGAACTGGCCCGGCTCGTCGGCGCCAACATCGACGATCCCACACGCGAACTCATGTGGGGTGCGCCCGGCACCCTGCTGGCCGCGTTGTTCATGCACGAGCGCACCGGCGAGGCGCGCTGGCAGCAGCTTTACCGAACCACGGCGCGCAAGCTCTGGTCGCAGCTCGAATGGTCCGAAGAATTCGGCTGCCACCACTGGACGCAGGATCTCTATGGCAGGCGCGTGACATACCTCGATGCGGTGCATGGCTTTGTCGCCACCGCGGTGCCGCTGATCCGCGGCCGTCACCTGCTCGACACGGCCGAATGGCAGGGCTGGCAGGACTGCATCGCCAACACCGTGCGGCAGACGGCCGACCGCGAAGGCCCGATGGTCAACTGGCGCCCCTTCCTCACCATCCAGCCCACGCCCGACCGGCCCAAGTACGTGCAGATGTGCCACGGCGCGCCCGGCTTCGTGATCTGCCTGGCGGACTTCCCCACCGACACGCTCGACGACCTGCTGCTCGGCGCCGGCGAAACCACCTGGCGCGCCGGCCCGCTGCGCAAGGGCTCCAACCTGTGCCATGGCACGGGCGGCAACGGCTACACCTTTCTCAAGCTGCACCGCCGTTTCAACGATCCGATGTGGCTGGAACGCGCCCGCGCTTTCGCCATGCACGGCATCGCGCAGACCGAGGCCGACTTCGCCACCTACGGCCAGTTGCGCCATTCGCTCTGGACCGGCGACCCGGGCTTTGCGATCTACCTGTGGGACTGCATCCACGGCGGCGACCGCTTTCCGACGCTCGACGTTTTCTTCGCCGGCTGAATCCGGTTTTCGCGCCCGCCGCCGCTTGCATCGGCGATCCGGAACAGGTACACCGGACAGGCCACCGATGCCACGGAGCGAAAGACCCGCCGCGCATCGGCGCAGGTAGTTCTTTCTCTTTATCTAGCCACCCAACGAAGGGGAGCCATGATTCATCAGATCCAAGTGAACGGAAAGACGCGGCGCGTCGACGTGGACGACGACACGCCGCTGCTCTGGGTCCTGCGCGACCACCTCCAGTTGACCGGCACCAAGTTCGGCTGCGGCGTAGCCCAGTGCGGCGCCTGCACCGTGCACATCGACGGACAGCCGCTGCGCTCCTGCTCGATGCCTGTCTCCGCAGTCGGCAAGCGCACCATCACCACCATCGAGGGCGCGACCAGCCGCGAGGCCAAGGCGGTGCAGGCTGCCTGGATCGCGCGCGACGTGCCCCAGTGCGGCTACTGTCAGTCGGGCCAGATCATGAGCGCGGTCGCGCTGCTCAAAGAAGTGAAGAAGCCCACCGACCGCGACATCGATCTCGCGATGAACGGCAACCTCTGCCGATGTGCGACCTATGTGCGCATCCGCGCGGCCATCCATGACGCGGCGCGCGCGCTGCAAGGGTGATGCGATGACCACAACGACAGGCACCCTCTCCCGCCGCACGCTGCTGCAGGCCACCACCGGCCTGCTGATCGGTGTCTACCTGACGCCCGCCACCCGCGCCGCGCAAGCCACCGCTGCCAAAGGCAAGGTCGCACTCGCGCCGAACGCCTTCGTGCGCGTGTCCACCGACAACACCGTCACCGTGCTCGTGAAGCACATCGAATTCGGCCAGGGGCCGATGACCGGCCTCACCACGTTGGTGGCCGAGGAGATGGACGCCGACTGGTCCCAGATGCGCGCCGAGCACGCCCCCGCCGACGCCAAGCTCTACAACAACCTCAGCTTCGGCCCACTGCAGGGCACGGGTGGTTCGAGCGCGGTGGCCAATTCGTACGAGCAGATGCGCAAGGCCGGCGCGGTCGCGCGCGCGATGCTGGTACAGGCGGCCGCCAACGCGTGGAAGGTGCCCGCCTCCGACATCGCGGTGGAACGCGGCGTGCTGCGCCATGTCGCCTCGCGCCGGCAAGGCCGCTTCGGCCAGTTCGCAGTCGCCGCGTCGAAGCTGCCCGTGCCGCCGGACGCGCCGTTGAAAGATCCGTCGTCCTTCCGCCTCATCGGCCGCGAAGGCGTGGTGAAGAAGCTCGACGTGCCCGGCAAGACCAACGGCACCGCGCAGTTCGGGATGGACATCCACGAGCCCGGCATGCTCACCGTTCTGGTCGCGCGGGCGCCGCGCTTCGGCGGCAAGGTCACGTCATTCGATGCGACCGCCACGCGCGCGGTCAACGGCGTGGTCGAGGTGAAGCAGATCTCCGCCGGCATCGCCGTCTACGCGAAGGACACCTGGTCGGCCATCAAGGGCCGCGAGAAGCTGAAGGTCGTGTGGGACGACGCGGCCGCCGAGAAGCGCAGCAGCGCGCAGATCGTGGAGGACTACCGCCAGCTCGCGCGCTCCCCCGGCACCGTGGCCGCGAGCCAGGGCGACGTCGCGGCCAAGGTGGCCGGCGAGCGCGTGGTGGAGACCGAGTACGTCTTTCCCTACCTCGCCCACGGCCCGATGGAGCCGCTCAACGGCTTTCTCGTGTGGGACGGCCAGCGCGTGAAGGCGCGCTACGGCAGCCAGATCCAGACGCTCGACCAGATGCAGATCGCCAAGGTCTTCGGCATCAAGCCCGAAGACGTCGAAATCCAGACCATGCTCGCGGGCGGCAGCTTCGGGCGGCGCATCGACCTGGGCCACGACATGATCCTGGACCTGGCCGAAGCGGCCAAGGCGCTCGGCCCCAACAAGCCGGTGAAGATCGTCTGGACGCGCGAGGACGACATCACCGGCGGCTTCTACCGCCCCGCCTTCGTGCACCGCCTGCGCGGCGTGCTGCGCGACGGCAAGGTGGCCTCGTGGAGCAACACCATCGTGGGCCAGTCGTTCATCATCGGCACCGCCTTCGAGGGGCTCATGAAGGACGGCATCGACGGCACCATGGTCGAGGGCGCGAAGATCATTCCCTACGACATTCCCAACTTCCGCTGCGATGCGCACATCGCCAAGGGCAGCGTGCCGGTGACCTCGTGGCGCTCGGTGGGCAGCACGCACACGGCCTACGCGACCGAGTGCTTCATCGACCAGTTGCTCGAAACCGCCGGGCTCGACCCGGTCGACGGGCGGCTCTCGCTCATGGGCAAGTCGGCGCGCCACGCGGGCGTGCTGAAGGCCGTAGCGGAAATGGCCAAGTGGTCGTCGGGCACCCAGCCCGAACGCGGGCGTGCGCGCGGCGTGGCAGTGGCCGAATCCTTCGGCACCTACGTCGCGGAAATCGCCGAGGTGTCGATGAACGAGAACGGCGAGCCGCGCGTGCACAAGGTGTGGTGTGCGGTGGACTGCGGCACTGTCGTCAACCCCGACATCGTGCGCGCGCAGATGGAAGGCGGCATCGGTTTCGGGCTCGGCCACATCCTCTATGCGCAGGTGAGCCTGGACGAAGGGCGGCCGGTGCAGCGCAACTTCAACACCTACCGGTCGCTGCGCATCCAGGAGATGCCCGAGATCGAGGTGAAGATCATCGATTCGAAGGAGAAGCCCACAGGCGTCGGCGAACCCGGCGTGCCGCCCATCGGACCCGCGGTGGCGAACGCGCTCGCGCGGCTCGGGAAACCAAGGCCTTCGCAGTTGCCGATGGTCAGGGGGGACGCATGATGAAGCGCCTCTCCCTTTCGATGCCGGCGCTGCTCGGCGCCGCCCTGCTCTCGCTGGTTTTCACGGGCAATGCCCTGGCACAGCTCGCTCCGCCGACCAACCCCACCACACTCAAGCCCGCATCGGAGTTCGACCGCATCGAGAACAAGCAGGACCGCGCGGCCGCTCTCTTCATCGAGGCCGGCAAGGTCATCAACAGCCCGCGCTGCCAGAACTGCCACCCCGGCGGCGAACGCCCCACGCAGACCAATGCGATGAACCCGCACCAGCCCTGGGTGATACGCGGCGCCGACGGCTTCGGCGCGCCGGGCATGCGCTGCGCCACTTGCCACCAGGCCGCCAACTTCGAAAGCTCGGGCGTGCCGGGCCATCCGAAGTGGCACCTGGCACCGGCCTCGATGGCATGGCAGGGCAAGTCGCTCGCGCAGATTTGCGAACAGATCAAGGACAAGTCGCGCAACGACAACATGGACCTCGCCGCGCTGGTGAAGCACATGTCCGAAGACACACTGGTCGGATGGGCCTGGAAGCCGGGTGCGAACCGCACGCCGGCGCCGGGGACGCAAGTGCAGTTCGGGGCGTTGATTCGTGCGTGGGCGGAGGCTGGGGCGTATTGCCCGAAGTCCTGAGCATTCGGGGCAGGGGCGGCGATCACGCCGACGGTGGGCCCTGTTTCGCGAATGTCCCCCGGCTTCGCCTCCTCCTTGATTTCGCGAAACAGGGCCCACCGCCAGCGTGATCTTTCAGAGCACTGGTTGATCGGCCCGCACCAGCAGAGCGGTTGATGTGCGCAGGGCATCGGGTGCTCCCCGCAGCGAAATCAAGGAGGAGGGGCGAAGCCCCGGGGGACATTCGCGGAGGGGAGTACCCGGTGGCCTGCGCACACGCCCTGAACAAAGGCAGGCACGCTGTGCTGTCGCTAGTCAGCCCGATAGACCGGCTCGCAACGCACGTCCGTCTTCACCGAATTAGCGATGAAGCACTCCTCGTGCGCGCGGTGGTGCATGTGCTCGATCTGCTCGCGCGTGGGCAGGTTCTCGCCCGAGAACGTGACCTCGGGCCGGAGCGTGACCACGGTCATGGCCATCTTGCCCTCGGCGTTCTTCTCCATCACGCCGCTCGCTGCATCGAAGTAACGGTCGACGCAGAACTTGCGCTTCACTGCCATCGTCAGGAACCACAGCATGTGGCAGCTCGAGAGCGACGCCACGAAGGCCTCCTCCGGGTCGACCGCCGATGCATCGGAAAACGGCAGCGGCACCACGTGCGGCGACGACGAGCCTGCCCATTCCGCGCCGCCGTCGAAGCGCAGCGAGTGCCTGCGGCTGTAGGTGTTGGCCAGGAAGTCCTGGTCGCCTCGTTGCCACAGGATTTCTGCGGTGTATTCGGACATGGTCGTCGTTCTCCGTGAGGGTTGTTCGTTGATTCAGTGGCGCGGCGGCGCCGAAGCGCGGATCTGCGCGGCCGTCACGGCCCAGGCCTTGCCGAGCATGCGCGAGAGATAAGAGCCCGACTCCCACCCCACCTGCTGCGCGACCGAGAGCACCGAGTCGTCGGTGGTCTCGAGCAGGTAGCGCGCGCGCTCCAGGCGCTTGCGCTGCTGGAATTCGAGCGGCGACACCTCGAAGGCGGTCTTGAAGATCCGCTCGACCTGCCGCCGCGAGAGCCGGTGCCGTTCGGCGAACGCATCGAGCGCCAGCGGACGCGCGAGGTCCGCCTCGATGTCGTCGGCCAGCAGCGCGGCGAGCACCTGCGCGGGCGCACCGCGATCATTCGGCTGCACGAGGGGATGGGCCGTGAGCCGCGCGGCTTCCATGACGAGCGCACCGCAATGGGCGACCAGGCCTTCCTCGGTCTCGCCCGCCTGCGCCAGCGACAGCATCTGCTGCGACAGCGCGGTGAGCGCAGCGCTGCCCGCGCGCATGCCTTGCAGTGGTCGATGCACGCCCTGGGCACGCAACGCCGTCTCCCAGAATTCGGAATCGACGTACACCGCGACATGCGTCTGGCGCAATGTCTGCGCGCTCGTCGCGTGGGCCGCGCCGGCCGCGAACCAGAGGAAGTGGCCGGGCGAAGACTGCAGCGGATCGCCCTGCGCATCGACGATGTCGAAGCGGCCCGCGAGCGGCACGAAGAGCATGTCGCAATCGTGCGCATGCGTGCTCGTTGCGTAGCCCTCGCGCGCATTCGCCACCATCGTCGCCTTGTGGGCGAGCCGGTCGATGAACGGCGAAATCCGCAGGCCGGGCTGGGCGTCTTTCGTGGGCATGGGGGATTGTCGCCAATGTCGCTTTCGTGCGCGCGGGTGTCGCGATCCGGCGCACCTCGGTTGCAGCCTTCGACAAGACTAGCCCGCATCCCACTGTCGATCCTGCAAGGAACCCTCATGACCCCCTCGTCCCTCGCGCGCACCGGCCTCCGCCTGGCTGCAGCCGGTGTGCTCGCAGCCGCAGCGGCCGCGCACGCCGCCTACCCGGCCAAGCCGGTGACCATCGTCGTGCCCTTCCCCGCGGGCGGCGGGACCGACGTGATCTTCCGCGCGGTGCAGGTGAAGCTGCAGGCTGAACTGGGCGTGCCGGTGATCATCGACAACCGCGCCGGCGCGGGCGGCACCGTCGGCACGGGCTATGCGGCCAAGGCCGCGCCCGATGGCTACACGCTGGTGGCAGCGACGACCACCACCATCGCCTCGGCGCAGGCCGTGTACCCCAAGCTGCCCTACGACCCGCTGGCCGACCTGACGCCGGTCGGCACGCTCGGCACCACGCCCTTCGTGCTGGTCGTGTCGCCCGAACTGCCGGTGAAGAACCTGGCCGAGTTCATCCGCTACGCCAAGTCCAAGCCCGGTGCGCTCAACTACGGCAGCATCGGCAACGGCACCGCGAGCCACCTGGCGGCGGAGCTCTTCAAGCAGCGCACCGGCGTCGACATGACGCACATTCCCTACCGCGGCGCGGCGCCCGCGCAGACCGACCTGATGGCGGGCCAGATCCAGGCGCTGTTCGACAACCCCGTCGCGCTCGCGCCGCAGGTTCGCGCTTCGCGCATGCGCGCGCTGGCAATCAGCCAGCCCTCGGCGGTGTTCCCCGAGCTGCCGACCTTCGAGGCCTCGGGCATCAAGGACTTCAAGCCCGAGCTCTGGTATGGCCTCATGGCGCCCGCCGCCACGCCCAAGGACGTGCTCCAGCGCCTGCGCACTGCCCTGGACAAGGTGCTGCAAGACCGCAACCTGCGCGCCGACATGATGAGCAAGGGCGTCGCCCCGGAAAGCCTGAGCCCTGAAGCGTTCGCGCAAAAGATCCGGGCCGACATCACGCTCTGGGGCGGCATTGCCCGCGCCGTCAACGCCAAGGCCGACTGAGGGAAGGAAGGAAAGAAAGATGACCATGCAGCTCGTTCGCGTATTCGCCCTGCCCGGCGCCGACACCGGCGGCAACCCGGCCCCCGTCTGGCTCGGTGCCGACGACATGACCACCGCGCAGATGCAGGAGCACACGCGCCTGAGCGGTCACGAATCGGTGTTCGTGCTGAAGCCGTCGAGCGCCGATCACCAGTTCCGCATGCGCTACTTCGTGCCGCGCCACGAAATGGAGATGTGCGGCCACGCGACCATCGGCGCACTGTGGCTGCTGCACGCGCGCGGCCTCTGGAATGGCGAGCCGGTGGCCGTCGAGACCTTGAGCGGAACGGTCGAGGGCCGGTATGTGCAGGGCACGGTCGAGATCAGCCAGCCGCGCGCCCAGGTGCAGGTCGTGGGCGATGCGCTGGTGCAGGAGATTGCGCGCTGCCTCGGCGTGGAGATGCGGCAGATCGTCGGCCCGGTGCTCAATTCGGCGACGAGCCGGGTCAAGACGCTGGTCCACCTCGAAAGTCTCGAGGTGCTGCACACGCTGCGCGTGGACCTGGGCAGCGTCGAGGCGCTGTGCGACCGGCTCGGCTCGACCGGCCTCTACCCCTTTGCACTCGCCGACAGCGCTGGCCCGGTCGTCAGCGCGCGGCAGTTTCCGCGCTCGTCCGGCTACCCGGAAGATGCCGCCACCGGCATCGCAGCGGCCGCGCTCGCTTGGGGCCTGCGCGAACAATCACTCGCGGGCGACGCGGCCACGCTCATGACGGTCAGGCAAGGCGAAGCGATGGGCTCGCCTTCGATGATCGGCGTGCGGCTGCCCGCGCGTGGTGATGAAGCGCAAGGCTGCTGGCTGCGCGGCGAAGCGCGAGCCATGTGAACAGCGTCAGGCGCCGAGCAGCTTGACCAACAGAGGCACCAGCAGTGCCGTCGCGATCCCGTTCAGCCCCATCGCGAGTGCCGAGAACGCGCCGGCCGTTTCATTGACCTGAATCGCGCGCGCCGTGCCGATGCCATGCGCCGCCATGCCGACCGCAAAGCCGCGCACCGCGGGCTCCTTGATGCGCAGCAGGTTCAACAGGCCGGTCGCCATGATCGCGCCCGAGATGCCGGCCACCGCAGCCGCCACCGCGGCCAGCGACGGCAGGCCGCCGATCTTCTCGGCCACGCCCATCGCGATGGGCATGGTGGCCGACTTCGATGCGAGTGACATGATCAGTTCGTGCGAGCCCCCCAGCGCCCACGCGATGCCGATGGCCGAGACGATGGCGGCCACCGATCCCACCAGCAGCGCCACACCGATCGGCAGCCACAGCCGCCGCAGCCGCGCGATCTGTCCGTAGAGCGGCACGGCCAGCGCCACGGTGGCCGGTCCGATCAGGAAGTGCACGAACTTCGCGCCTTCGAAATACGTGTCATAGGGCGTGCGCGTGACGAGCAGCACGGTGACGATGACGACCACTGAGATCAGCACCGGATTGACCACCGGGTTCGCACCACTGCGCCGGTGCAGCCACAGCGCGCCCAGGTACGCGAGCAGCGTGAGCGACAGCCACAGCAGCGGCGACTGCGCAAGAAAAACCCAGATCTCGGAGAGCTTCGCAGGCGCGGTCATTCCGCGTTCTTCCCGGTGATGCGGATCATCCAGCGGAAGGTGAGCGCGGTGACCGTCATGGTGAAGGCCGCGCCGACGATGCCGGCCGCGAGGAACGGCAGCCACTCGCGCCCCACCCGCTCGAAATGCAGCATGACGCCGGTCACGGCGGGAATGAACAGCAGCATCAGGTTGCGCAGCAGATGGCCCGAGGTGTCGGTCAGCGCCTGCGGTACGCCGCCGCGCACGAGCAGCGCGATGAAGAGCAGCACCATGCCGATCAGCGGCCCCGGAATCGGCAGGCCCAGCCACTGCACGAGCAGTTCGCCGGCCAGCTGGCAAAGGAAGAGCGAGGTGATGGCGTAGAGCATGTCTTCAATCTTCAGCGCAAGCGGCTGCGCGTGTCCAGGCCTGCTTCAGCGCCTGCTGGCTCTGCGGCGGCAGCACGCCCAGTCTTACGTGGCCCGGCAGGCCGAAGGAGGCGCAGTCGCGCAGCTTGATGCCGTCGGCGCGCAATGCGGCTGCGAGCCGGGGGTATGGGGTGTCGGTGCGGGCGCAGAAGAAATTGGTGTCGCTGGGCAGGCACTGCCAGTTCAGCGATTCGCAGAGGGCGCGTTGTTGTGCTTTCCAGGTGCGCAGGGTGTGCAGGCTTTGAGCAAGCCAGGCTTGTGCTTCGTCGCCGGTCCAGGTTTCGAGCAGCGCCACGCCGTGGGTGCCGATTGGCCATGACGGTGCGAGTCGTTCGAGCCGCTGCATCAGGGGCGCTGCGTCGTCGGGTGCGATTGCATAGGCAGCGCGGATGCCGGTGAGGCCCATGGCCTTGTTCGGTGTCCAGAGTTGCCAGACGCGGTTGCGCTGCGCGGCATCGAGCGAAGCCCGGCCTTCGAGGCGCAGCGGTTCGTAGGCCATGTCAAGCACGCAGGTGCCACTGGATTGCGCATGCAGCGCGAGATCGGCCTGCGCCTGCCCTAGCGGGCTCGACGGCTCGCAGCGCCAGTGCAGCGCCGCGCCATCGTGCGGCTCGGGCGCTCGATGCACCTGCAGTCCCCATGCCAGTGCTGCACGCTCATAGTCGCCGTAGCTGTGCGCTGGTAGCCAGACCTGCCGGCCACCGCTTTGCGCGACGGCCGCACTGATGCGATGGATGAACTCGCTCGCGCTCGCAGCGATCACGATGCGCTCGCCCGCGACACCATGAAATGCAGCGAGCCTTTCCCTCAACGACGTGTAGCGCGGATCGGGATAGTGCGCGGCATCGACCGCGTGCAATGCAGCCACCGCCGCCGGGCACGCACCGACCGCGTTGCCATTGGTCGAGAAGTCATGCAGCGCCGCGCCGGTCTCGTCGGGGCCGCCGTGCAGGCCATGGGTCAATGTCATGGCCACCCCGCCATCGCAACGATGGCCGCCGATGCGAACACGGCCGCCGCCAGCACCGCCCTGCCACCGAGCACCGCGGTACGTCGCGTGTCCTCTGCCGCGGCTTTCCGCCCTTCGCCATTCAAGGTGTAGACGCCGGGTTTCGCAAGCCGCACGCCGACCAACAGCGCCATCGCCGCCATCGGCCAGCCGCTGTTGGGCGACGGCGTGCGGCGCGCCTCGCGGCCCAGGTCCCTCGGCCATCGCCATGCTGCCAGGGCCAGCAGCAGCACGGTGATGCGCGCCGGAAGCCACGAGAGCACATCGTCGGCGCGCGCGGCCCATTTGCCCAGCCAGGTCCAGTCGCGGCCGTTGCGCAGACCCCGGTAGCCCCACATCGCATCGGCCGTGTTGGCGAAGCGGTAGAGCGCCGCGCCCGGCAGGCCGAGCAGCACGAACCAGAACAGCGGCGCCACCAGCGAGTCGTTGAGGTTCTCGGCCAGCGATTCGATGGCGCTCTCGCGCACCTCGCGCTCGCTGAGCGCGGACACATCGCGGCTCACCAGCCGGGCCAGTTGCGCCCGGCCCGCGTCGAGCGACACGGCCAGCGCCGCCTCGACCGCGAGCACTTCGTCGCGCAGCATCCGCCATGCGAAGAGCGGCTTCAACAACAGCCCCAGCAACACGGCCGCGGCCCATGCGGGGAGGTGCAGCGTGACGAGCGATTGCAGCAGCTGCGCCACGCACCAGGCCGCCATGCCGCCGAGGCACCACGTCAGCGCGCCGATGAAGAAGACTGGCAAGTCCACGCGCTTCGCCCGGTGGGGCTCCGGCGCGATGCGCGAGCCGATCCAGCCGAGGTACTGCCCCATCCACACCACCGGATGCAAGCGCGCCGGCGGCTCGCCCAGCCAGCGGTCGATGGCCAGCGCGAGCCATAGCGCCGCGACGGCGATGAGGGCATGGGCGAAAGAGAGAGCGGGCATGGGGGCCGTCATTCTCGCGAATCAGGCAGTGGTGGCAGCCGGATGTCGTGCCCGGCCGCGCCGCCACTGCGCGAAGGCGCCGAGCGCGATGAGCAGGGCCGCGCCGAAGGCGACCCAGAGGCGGAGCACCACGCCCTCGGCCTTCGGGGACGGCGCCTCATCGGGCGAGGGGTCGAGCTTGAGGCCGGTCACGGGCTGGGCACCGTCGTCATGCGCGGGTGCGGCCTTGTCGGGCGACGGTGCAGGCGAAGGCACGGCCGCCGGCGCTGCCGCAGTCGCCTTCTGCGCTTCAACCGGCACAGCAACCCGCTGCGCCAGTTCCACCTGCACGAAGCGCTGCACCGCCGCATTGCGCTCGCGAAGGCCCGTAGCGCGCACGGCCTCGGCATAGGCCGTTGCCAGTTCGCGCCGCGTCGCAGCATCGGGCTTCCAATAGTCCAACCGCACCGCATCGAGCATGCGCTCCAGCGTCTGCGCGAAGGCGGCTCGGTTGTCGCCTTCCAGCCATTCGCGCGTGCCCAGCTTGTATCGGTCGCGCACATACACGTCGTGCAGCGACTGCCACTGGTCCTGCCGCACGGTGCCAGGCGCGGTGACCTGCCAGCCCCAGAGGAACTGCGCGGTCTTGAGCACCTGCAGCGTGCCGCTGTAGCCCTCAGCCCTCTGCGCGGCGATCCACTGCGGGTGCAGGTAGCGCGTCTGCATTTCGCGGGCGATGGCGCCGGCGGCGGTGTCGGTGCGCACCGCGCCAGCGTCGCGCAGGTTCTGCACGTAAAGCGCCGGGTCCTTGCCGGTGAGTTGCCGCACGGCCTGCGCGATGCCGCCCAGGTACTGGAACGGATCGTCGTTGGTGAGCACGCCGTAGAGGTTGGAGGTGCGCGCCATCAGCGCCGCATCGACCTGCGCGAGATTGCCCGCGTAGGCGCCGGTGCGCCGGGCACCATCGAGCCCTTGGCCGTAGGCGTATCCCATGCGGTCCATGTAGAGCTGCGCCATCTGCGCATCGCCGCCGCCGCGCCGCTGCGAAGTCCACACATCGCTTGCGAGCGCAGCCTCCTCAAGCCCGGCGCCGTAGCTGCCCTGCTCGTTCGAGAACACGCGCGCGGTCGACCAGCGTTTCGCCTCGGCCGGCGTGGCACCTTCCGCGCGGAGTTTGCGGGCCAGTGTCTCGCTGTGTTGCGCGACGGCGTTGCCGGGTTCATTCAGGGCCGCCACCTGCTGCACCGCTTCGTCAAGCCAGCGCATCACGTTCGGGAACTGGTCGCGGTACGAACCGGTGACGCTGACCAGCACGTCCATGCGCGGCCGTTTCAACGTCGACGCGGGCAGTATTTCGATGCCCGCGATGCGCCCTGCCTCGTCCCAGCGCGGCTTCACGCCCATCGCGTAGAAGGCCTGGCTCTCCAGCACACCCTGGTGGCGCGAGGCTTCGCCGGCCCAGAGGGTGAAAGCGATCTTCTCGGGCGGCCTGCCGGCATGGGTCTTGGCGTGCTCGGCGATCCATGCGTCCATCGCGGCGACGCCGACGTCCCAGGCGGCGCGCGTCGGCACGCGGCTCGGGTCGAAGCCGTAGAGGTTGCGGCCGGTCGGCAGGCTGTCGGGGTTGCGCACCGGGTCGCCGCCGTAGCTGGCCTTGAGGTAGCGGCCATCGAGAGCGGTGAGCAGGCCTTCGATTTCCTCGTTGTGCGCGAGCGCGGCGTCGATCTTCCGGGCGCGCTCTGCCATGGTTCGCAGTGCTTCAGCTTTCGCGGCATCCGCGCCCATCGTGCTCGCGGCATCGGCATCCTTAAGCGCCACTTCGATCCATCGCGCCGGGCGCGACGCCGCGATGTTCTTCGCGTCGATCAGGAAGGCCTCATGGACGTCTTCGCCCAACGCCTCGGCCAAGGGCTTGCCGAGGATCGGCAGGATCGTCATGCGGCGCCGCTCCGCGTCAGGTGCCTGCCCGAAAGTGGCAAGGCCCAGCGGCTGCGCGGTCTGCGTCAGTTCGTCCAGGTACGGATGCAGCACCGCGATGAAGCCCGTGAAGTCGGCGCGAATGCGCGCGGGCGTCCATTTGAGGTCGCGGTCGTAGTGCTGCTCTACGAACTCCGCGGTGAGCTGCCTTTCCATCGCGGCCTTCACCGGCCCGAGCGACAGCGTCTCCCAGTCGTGCATGCGCTCGTGCATCGCCTGCACGCCGGGGCGAAAGCCCGCGGGCGCGAACATCGGCGTCGAATGGCTCACCATCGTCGCGCGGCCGCGGCGCTTGGCGGTGGTGGCTTCGCCGAGGTTGTCCATGATGTACGGGTAGACATTCGGCAGGTCGCCGAGCGCGAGCAGCGGATCGTCCTGCACCGAGAGCCCGCGCTCCTTGCCCGCCGACCATTCGACCGTGCCGTGCGTGCCCACATGCACGACCGCATTCGCACCGAACTGCGTGCGAAGCCAGAAGTAGGTCGCGAGATAGCTGTGGCTCAGCGGAATCGCCGAGCGGTGAAAGACCTGCTCGGCCTTGCCCGCCACCTGCGTGCCGGGCTCGAAGCGCGGCGGCTGGCGCAGCACGACGACATTGCCGAACTGCACGCGCGGGATGACGAAGGCCGGCTCGCCTGCGACGGGCCGCAGCATGGTCGACTTTTCGGGCGGCCCCCAGTAGGTCTCGATGCGGCGCTGCGTCTCCGCGGGCAGTGCACGAAACCACGCGACATAGCGCGACAGCGGCAGCGAATCAGCCAACCCCTTGTCGAGCAGCGGCTGCAACACATCGCCGCCATCGACCGGGTAGTACGCCTTCATCGTCGCCTGCACCTGCGCGATGAGCGCGTCCGCACCGGGTATCTCGGTGCGGTAGCCGGCCGACTGCATCGCCGCCAGCATGTTGTTCACGCTGCGCGGCACGTTGAGAAACGAAGCGCCGAAGTTCGTCTCGCCCGGCGGATAGTTGTAGACCAGCATCGCGACGCGCCGGTCCGCGGCCGGCGTGCGTTGCAGCCGCAGCAGCGCAGCCGCCTTGCCAGCCACGGCGTCGATCTGCGCGGGCAGCGGCTGCAGCGTGCCGATGGCGGCGTCGCGCGCGCTCACGAGCATCGGGTCGGTCATGCCGGCCAACTCGCTGGGGCTGTAGTAGGCGGCGATGTCGGTCTGCGCGAGGCCGTCCTTGCTCCCGGCCCACTGCGTGGCATCCATGGCAAGCGACGGCAGCGTCTGCAGCACCGGCACGCCGATGCGTTCGAGATCGGCCTTGCGCTCGTTCGGCGTGAAGACCAGCGAGGCGTTGACGATCAGGTCGGCCACGCGGCGCCCTTCTTCACCGGCCGCATGCGTCATGCGAAAGAACAGGTCCTTCTGCTGGCGCGGGCCATAGAAGGCATAGGCACGCAGGCCGCGCTGTTCGAGCGCGCCGATCAGCGTGTCGAGCCAGCCGGTGTCGTCGCCCGTCACGGTGGCGCTGTTGACGGCGATGGCGACGGTTCCTGCGGTGCCGGGCAGCTTGTCCACCGCCGCGATGTCCGTTTCGATGCGAGGCCAACGCGGGTGATAGAAGCCCGACAGCGGCGTCGGCACGGGCGGTGGCAGGCCGTTCACGTCGTCGATCTGCGCCAGCGCCTTCATCGCCGACTTCAAGTTGGCCGTGCCCGCGAACCGCCAGTACTCCCGCAATCGCTGTGCCCAGACCGCATCGACGCCGCGCTCGGCGGCGAGCGGCGCCGCGCTGGCGCTTTGCCCCTTGGCGACAAGCGCGAACTCGCCGATCAGCACATACGGCGCGGCACTGCGAGAAATCACATCGCCGAACCGCGCCGCCGCGGCCTGCGCCACGCTGATGTGCGGCGCGTCGATCACCAGCAGCCGCGCACCACTGAGTGCCGAAGCCAGCGCCTCAGGCGAATCCTTCGCGGCCGACACCACCTGCAGCGGCAAGCCCACCTCGTGCGCCGCCTCCTGCAGCCGCACCACGCGCGCCGGGGACACCAGCGATGTGCTCAGCACCACAATGCGCGAAGGCTCGTCCGGCTCGGCGTGCGCACAGACCGCCAACGCCATCAGCAAAATCCAAGCGAAGAACCGTGTCACTTCCCGCCCTGGGCAGCCGGAACCGCATCGGCCGGCACATAAACCATCGTTCCGTCCTTCAGCCGCCAGGCCGTGCCGGCCTTCTCGCCGTCGCCCTGCCCCGTCGCACCGCTGGCCTTGAAGCGCGTGACCTTCTGCCCCTCGCGCGTGATGATCTCCATGTCCGGCTTGCCCTCGTTGCGGATGATCGTGACCTTGTCCTGCGCGAACGGGTTCATCGGGTTGTTGATGACCGCGATCATCAGCATGCCGATCACCACCATGAACACGTCGATGAGGTTGATGGTCGAGAGCACCGGGTCGTCGTCATCGGCGTCCAGGCTGCTCAGGATCGAGAACTGCCTTCGGGTCATGACAAGCGATCCCGCGCATCGAGCACCGTCACCAGCTCACGCATCAGCCAGCGCCGGCGCACCGTGTAGACCACGAAGGTGATCGAGGCCGAAGCCAGCGCCACGATCACCGCGGCGAACGCCGGCGCAAGGCTCTGCGCCACGCCTTGCGATTCGCCCGACGCAACGGCCACCAGCGCCGGCCCCATCGGGATCATCGTGGCGATCAGCCCGAGCATCGGCGCCACGCGGCTGCACAGGCGCACGCCTTCGAGTTGCTTGAGCACCACCAGCTCCATCTGCTCCTGACTCGCATCGGCGTGGCGCTGCAACGCGAGCACCCGCGACGGATCGCGGCGGCGCTGCAGGTACTCGATGCCGAAGGCGCCGAGGCAATACACCGCATAGACAAAAGACAGCAGCACGCCGAGCGTCACCGGCCAGAGGAACAGGCGCGCGAGTTCGAAGAGAACGGTATCGAAGGCCGGCATCAGGCGGGTTCCACGGCGGATGGGGTGAGAGAAAACAGGTCCGACGGCCGGCCCCAGCATTCATCGAACACCAGCGCCGAGAGCGGCTCGCGCTTCGCCCAGCGTTCCCGCTGCAGCATCGGCTCTTCGTAGAAATCGTGCACCGGGCCGAGACACAGCAAGGCGATGGGCTCGGCGCCTTCGGGCAGGCCGAGCAAGGCGCTCAACTCGACCGGATCGAACAGCGACACCCAGCCCATGCCCAGCCCTTCGGCGCGCGCCGCGAGCCAGAGGTTCTGGATCGCGCAGGAGGCCGAGGCCAAGTCCATCTGCGGCAGGGTGCGGCGGCCGAACACATGCTTGTCGCGATCGTCGGCGAGCGACACGGCCAGCAGCTCGGCCGCATCGAGCAGGCCCTGTACCTTCAGGCGCATGAACTCGTCTTCGCGCTCGCCGAGGGCACGCGCCGTGAGCACACGTTCGCGCTCGACCGCGTCGTGCAGGCGCCGGCGCAATGCGGTGTCGCGGATGCGGATGAAGCGCCACGGCTGCATGAAACCGACGCTGGGCGCCTGGTGCGCCGCTTCGAGCAGCCGGCACAACACCTCGGGCGCGACCTCGCCACCCGCGAAGTGCCGCATGTCGCGCCGCTCGCGGATGGCGCGGTACACCGCCTTCGCCTCATCGGCCGCGAATGCGTGCTGCTGCGCCATCGCGCTCAATCCTCGATGCCGCGCTGGGCCGGGATGCCGGCCTTGAACGCGTGCTTGACCATCGTCATCTCCGTCACGGTATCGGCCAACTCGATGATTTCGGGCGGACAGCGGCGGCCCGTGAGCGCCACGTGCACGTGCTTGGGCCGCGCGCGCAGCGTTTCGAGCACGCCTTCGAGCGGCAGCCAGCCGTAGATCAGCGGATAGGTGATCTCGTCGAGCACCACCAGGAAGAACTCGCCCGACAGGATCGCCGCCTTCGCCTTCTCCCACCCGTCGCGCGCAAGCTGCCCCGAGCGTTCAAGGTCCTGGCTCTTCCAGCTGAAGCCGTCGCCGAGCCCTTCGATCGGAATGCCGATCTGCTCGAACATGCGGTGTTCGCCGAAGCGCGCCGACGGCACCTTCATGAACTGGTAGATCTTCACGGCCTTGCCGCGGCCATGGGCGCGCAGCGCGAGGCCGAAGGCGGCCGTGCTCTTGCCCTTGCCATCGCCGGTGTTGACGATGACGATGCCGCGGCGTTCGCCCTCGGGCTTCTCGTAGGGCTTTTCGCTGGGGGGAGTTTCGATCTGCATGTGTGTGTTCCTTATTTCGGCAGTGCGATCCACTGGTCTGCCACGCGGTGCACGCGGATGCGGTGGTCGAACACCTGTTCGAGCGCGGTGTGGGTGGCCGGGTCGTCGCAGCCGCCGTGGTGCACCACGCGGCCCTTGTCCATCACGACCATTTCATCGGCCGCCAGCGCCATCGGTAATTCGTGCAGCACGCTGACCACGGTGCGGCCCCCGGCCACGAGGGCGCGGGCGGTCTGCATCCAGTCGGCCTGGTGCGGCGGGTCGAGGTTGGCAAGCGGCTCGTCCATCAGCAGCACCTGGGCCTCGACCGCGAGCGCGCGGGCGAGCAGCACGCGCTGGCGCTCGCCGCCCGAGAGCTGGCCGAGCGGGCGGTCGCGCCAGTCCCAGGCCTGGGTGCTGCGAAGGGCACGCTCCACGGCCTCGCGGTCGGCCGCGCTCGGGGCAGCAAGCCAACGCTGGTGCGGCAGGCGGCCGAGCATGGCGACGTCGTAGACCATCAGGTCATCTGCACTCGCCTCGCCCGTGCCGCTCTGGCCGAGCCAGGAGAGCCGCTGTGCGCGGATGCGGGCCGGGATTTTTCCCTGCGCCTCGCCGAGCAAATGCACTTCACCCCGATGCGCGAGAAGGCCCGCAAGCGCTTTCAGCAGTGTCGACTTGCCCGCACCGTTCGGGCCGACGATGCTGGTCCAGCGGGCGGACGAAAGCGCAAGGTCGATGCCGTGCAGCACCTCGGTCGTGCCGAGCGTGGCGCTGACACTGCGCGCTTCGATGGCTGGTGTGCCGCTCACGACAAACCTCCGCGCGCACCGCGACGATGCATGAGCCACAGCAGGTAGCTGCCGCCGAGCACCGCGGTGAGCACGCCCACCGGCAATTCCTGCGGCGCGATGAGCCAGCGCGCCAGCAGGTCGGCCGCCATCAGCAGCAGGCCGCCCATCAGCGCCGCGAGCACGATCAGCCGTGCATGCGTGGTCTTGACGACCGAGCGCACGAGGTGCGGCGCGGCCAGGCCGACGAAGGCGATCAGGCCGGTCTGCGCCACAGCCGCGCCGGTGGCCAGCGCGAGCACCACGACCAGCGCCGCGCGCATGGCGCCGAGCGGCAAGCCCAGGCTCCGGGCCGTCGCCTCGCCGAGCGCCAATCCATCGAGCACTGGCGCGAGCGCCCATGCGGCCAGCAGGCACACCGCGCAGACCGCGCCCATCACTGCACAGGCGCTCCAGCCGACCAGGCCGGTGCTGCCGAGGATGAAGCCCTGGATGGCCTGGAGGATGTCCGCCGAGGCGATGGTGATCAGGTCTTTCGCGGCGCCGAGCACCACGCCGACGATCACGCCCGCGAGCAGCAGCCGCAGCGTCTGCTGCACACCGCGCGCCAGCGTCAGCGTGAGCAGCACCGCGAGCACCGCGCCGATGAAGGCCGCGCCGGTGAGCCCGAGGCGCATCACCCACTGCGTGCTCGCGGCCGAGCCCCCAAAAAGCATCAGCGCCACCGCCACGCCCAGCGACGCGCCCGAGGCGCTGCCGAGCAGATAGGGATCGGCCAGCGGATTGCGGAACAGCCCCTGCGCCACCGCGCCCGCGAGCCCGAGCAGTGCGCCCGCGAGCCATGCACCGAGCGTGCGCGGCAGGCGGATGTCCCAGACGATCTGCAGCGCGATCGGGTCGTGCCGCGCGGCCAGCAGGCTCTCGAAGCCGGTGCTGCCGATGCCGAGGCCGAACAGCAGCAGCGCGACGCCCAGCACCAGCAAGGCCGCACCGAGCAGCACGATGCGGCGCAGGTGCGCGGTATGCATGCGCGCGGCGTTCACTTGCCCTTGTCCACCAGGCATTGCGCCATCAAGCGTGCCGCTTCGTCCATGCGTGGGCCGGGGCGCACGAGCACGTCGGATTGCAGCGCATCGAAACGGCAGATGCGGCCTTCGCGCACCGCGCGGATGCCGCCCCAGCCGGGCCGTTGCTCCAGCCCCTGCGCGCTGCGCACGCTGACCATGATGAGGTCGGGATTCGCACGCACCACGTACTCGGGGTTGAGCTTGGGAAACGGCCCGAGCTTCGCGGGCACGATGTTCTTCATGCCCAGCCGCGTGAGCGTCTCGCCGATGAACGACGACTCGCCCGCCGCATAGGGCGTGCTGTTGACCTCGAAGTACACGCGCTTGCCCTTCGCGCTCGCAGGCACCGACTGCGCCGCCGCCGACACGCTGGCATCGATCACGCGCCAGACGCGCGGCGCCTCGTGCGTGCCGAGCACCTGGTCGAGCTTGTCGAGCACGCGCTGCACATCGGCATGGCTCTTGGGTTCGAGCACCAGCACCTTGAGGCCCAGCGCCTCGAGCCGCTGCGTGACGCGCGACGATTTGGCCAGCAGCACCGCATCGGGCCTGAGCGCGACGATGGCTTCCACGTTGGGGTCGATGCCGCCGCCCATCTGCGGCAAGGCGCGCACCGCGGCGGGCGAGTTGGAATAGTTGTCGACACCCACTAACCGCTCGCAGGCGCCGAGCGCGCAGACGGATTCGGTGAGCGATGGCAGGAGCGAGACGATGCGCTGCGGCGGCTGCGGCAGGCTCACGGTGGTGCCGCGTTCGTCGACCACATCGAAGGCGTGCGCGGCGAGCGCGCACAGAGACAGGCCGATGGCGGCCAATAGCGAGGGAATCCGGTTCATCTTCATCAGGCGGGCGCCTTCAGGCTCAGCGGCAGGCCGGCCGCCATCAGCGTCACGCGGCTGCAGGCGGCGGCCACGTCCTGGTTCAGGCGGCCCAGCGCATCGACGAAGGCGCGCGTCTCGCGGCCGAGCGGAATCACGCCCAGGCCGATCTCGTTGCCGACCAGCACCACCGGTCCGCGCGCCTCGCGCAGCGCGATCTTCAGCATGGTGGCGTGCGCCGCAGGGGTGCGCGTCACCGGCCGCGCGGCTTCGGAGCGCATCGGCATCAGCAGGTTGGTGAGCCAGAGCGTGAGGCAGTCGACCACCACCAGCGTCTCGGGCGCGCTCTGCGTGACGATGGCGCGCGCGAGCTCGACCGGCTCCTCGATGGTTCGCATGCCGGGCACGCGCTCGGCGCGGTCGGCCTGGTGGCGGACGATGCGCTCCTGCATCTCGTCGTCGTAGGCCTGGGCGGTGGCGATCAGCACGGCGCGGTGGGTGCCGGGCGCGGCGGCCAGCCAGTCGATGGCGCGCTGCTCGGCGCGGCGCGACTTGCCGCTCTTTTGCCCACCGAGGATGAATTCGTGCTCAACGGTCATCGACCTCTTCCTTTGCTGCGTCGTTGCCCAGCTCGATCGGCATGGCGCCGAAGAGCCGCGCCGTGGCCTCCGGGCTGGAAGCGAACCATGCGTGGAAATAGCTGGCCCGCACCGGGCCATGCACATAGAAAGCCTCGCCGCCGCGCGCACCGACGGCCTGCGTGGCGCCGGGCCGGGCGGTATGGGCGGAAGGAACGAGCGGCGTTTCGCAGCTCGAATAGTGGAACGTGTGGCCGCGCAGGGTGTGGCTTCCAAGTCGAAGCTGTTGCGGTCCGAGGCCCGCGAGGCGCTTCTGCATGGTCACGCGGCCGGGGAGCAAACCCCACACGCGATGGACCTGCTGCGGCTCCGCATCGGTGTGCACGGCCAGTTCATCGAACAGCGCCATCATGCCGCCGCACTCGGCCCACACGGGCTTGCCTGCGGCGGCATGCGCAGTCAGGGAGGCACGCATCGATTCGTTCGCCGACAGGGCTTCGGCATACAGCTCGGGATAGCCGCCCGGGAGCCAGACGGCATCGCAGACCGGCAGTGCATCGCCCGCCAGCGGCGAGAAAAATGAAAGCCGCGCACCGAGTGCCGCGAGCACATCGAGGTTGGCGGGATAAATGAAGGAGAAGGCTGCGTCGCGCGCAATGGCGATCGTGCGGCCCGCCAGCAGTTGCGTCGTGGGCGCGCCTTGCGCCGTGGCCGCATCGAAGCGCACCTGCGGCAACTGCGAGACCGGCAATTGGCCCAGCGGCGTTTCAGTCAGCACATCGGCGGCTGCATCGAGCCGCGCCATCGCGTCGTCGAGTTCACTCACGCCGACGAGTCCCAGGTGCCGCTCGGGCAACGCGAACCTCGCATCGCGCGGCAAGGCGCCCATCCATTGCGAGGGTTCGCGCAGCGCGTCCTTCAGCATGCCCGCGTGCCGCTCGCTCGCCACGCGATTGGCCAGCACGCCGGCCCACGGCAGGCCGGGCTTGAAGTTCTGCAATCCATAGGCCAGCGCCCCGAAGGTGCCCGCCATCGCACGCGCGTCGATCACGGCCAGCACCGGCAGGCCGAAGCGCTCGGCCAGATCGGCCGCGCTCGGCGTGCCGTCGAACAAACCCATCACGCCTTCGACGATCACCAGATCGGCCTCGGCCGCCGCGGCATGCAAGCGCGCCCGGCAATCGGCTTCGCCCGTCATCCACAGGTCGAGCGAATGCACCGGCGCGCCGGTGGCGAGCGCCAGCCAGTGCGGATCGAGAAAGTCCGGCCCGCACTTGAAGGCCCGCACCCGCCGGCCCTCGCGCGCATGCAGCCGCGCGAGCGCGGCGGCCACCGTGGTCTTGCCCTGCCCGGAGGCGGGCGCGGCGATCAGCACCGCGGCACAGGTGGCTGCGGTGCCGTCGTGTCGTGGCGAGAGGTCGTTTACTGCGGTGTCCACTTGAGGCCGAGGTAGGCGCTGCGGCCCCCGTTGGCGTAGAGGCGTGCGTACTGGTAGTCCTTGTCGCCCACATTGTCGATGCGGGCCACGAGGTTCAGGTCCCGTGTGATCTGCGTACTGGCCGACAGGTTCAGCAGCGTGTAGCCGCCGAGCTTGACCTTGTTGGCCGAGTCGTCGTAGCGCTGGCTCGAGGCCTGCACTTCGGCGCCCAGCGTCCAGCCTGCCACGCGCCAGTCGGCGCCCAGCGTGCCGTGGCGCTTGGCGCGGCGTGCGAGCAGGTTGCCGGTTTCGGCGTCCTTGGGGTCCTGCACGTCGAACGAGGCGCGCAGCGTGACGTCGCCAATGCGCTGGCTGGCCGACAGCGTGGCGCCCTGCAGGGTGGCGCGCTTCACGTTGGTGTAGCAGCCGAACGACGAGGCGCAGCCGGTGGCGGTGCCCACGAAGTCGATCATGTTGCGCACACGGTTGCGGTAGACCACGATGCCGGCGGTGGTGCCGTCCTTGGCGTAGTTCAGGCCCAGTTCGACGTTGCGGCTGTCTTCGGGCCGGAGCGTCGCCACGCCGTATTCGCTGAAGCGCTGATACAGCGTCGGCACGCGGAAGGCTGTGCCGGCCGATGCGGTGAAGCGCAGCGACGGCAGGATGGCGAAGCCGTAGGCGGCGCTGCCGGTGGTCTTGCCGCCGAACTCGCTGTCCTTGTCGCGGCGCACATGCAGTTGCAGCGAATGGGGGCCCTGCACGAAGCCGTAGCCGAGCGCCAGCGCGTTCTGCGAGCGGTCTTGCGAGAGCAGCTTGGCCGAGGTGGTAGGTGCGTTTTCCAGCGCGTCTTCACGGCGTTCCAGCGTGGCCGTCACCAGGTGCGGGCCGAAGCGGAATTCGTTCTGGAACAGGTAGCCGCGCAGGTTGGTTTCGGTGCGGTAGAACGAAGGCTGCGTCTTGTAGACCGATTGCGAGTCGGTCACCTGCACGCGGGTGCTGTAGATGTCGTTCCACTTGGCCGACCAGGTGAGGCCGGCGGTGCGCAGCGTGTTGTTCGAGACGTCGTTCCTGAAGAGGATCGGCGGCCTGGTCCTGAAGCTGACCGCGTTGTCGTAGCCGGCTTCGATGTTGCTCTGGAGCAAGGTGGCGTCGATGCGCTGGTCGGGCGTGATCTGGAAGCCCAGCTTCAGGTTGCCCGAAGTGCTGCGGTAGCCATCGCGGTCGGGGCTGGTGAAGCCGTCCTTCGAGGGCGTGCGCTTGTCGGCAGGCTGCACATTGAAGCCCTTGCTCTCTTCATGCGCGACGCCAAACGAATAGTCGAACAGGCCCGACTTGCCGCTCACGCCGCCTTCGATCTTGCGCAGGCCATGGCTGCCGAAGCCGATGCCCGCATAAGGCGACACGCCCTCTTCGCCGCGCTTGGTGAAGAGCTGGATCACGCCGCCGATGGCGTCCGAGCCATACACCGCGGCGGCCGGGCCGCGCAGCACTTCGATGCGGTCGATCTGCGCGAGCGGAATGCCTTCCCAGCCGGCACCGCCGGTCGATTGCGAGTCGATGCGCACGCCGTCGAGGTAGACGGCCGTGAAGCGCGTCTCGGCCCCGCGGATGTACAGGCTGGTGGTGTTGCCCACGCCGCCGTTGCGCGTGATCTCGATGCCGGGCTGGCGCGCCAGCACGTCGGCCACGCCGGTCGCGCCGCTGCGCTCGATGGTTTGGCGATCGATGATGGACACGTCGCCCACCAGGTCCGACAGCGGCTGCGGCGTGCGGTTGGCCGTGACCACCGTTTCGCCCAGCGTGGCTGCTGCTTTTTCCTGCGCATTCGCCAGGGTGGGCAGTTGGAACAGTGCAAGGCCGCCGAAGGCCGAGGCCAGCGCGAGCGGCAGGCAGGCAAGGCCGCGATGGCGGATGGGCGCAGGCGCGCGACCGCGAGCAGCGCGGGAATGAATAACGCAGGAAATCATGAGTGAGCCGAACGAACGTCAATGCCCCTGGCCGGCCTCCCCGCCGGCGCCCTGGGCGCAATGACCGCCGCGGGCATGAACCGGTTCTATTCGTTCATGCATGCGGCAGCCGCCTTGTTGGCCGGTATCCGGGCTGGCAGAACGGCCCCTGTCGCCTTCCCAGGCGCCTGTTTCAGGGCGCCCAGTGGCTGGATGGAAAGGGGTGGCGCCTTGCGGCGCCGTCTGCTTGACCGTTGCGGGGGCAGCGCAGGCGGCTTCGGCCTTGGTCCGATGTCCGGGTTTCCGGATCTCTCGGGGCGTTCACTCCTGCTTCCCGTTGAACTGCGCCGTGTGAACCACGGCGCGAGCACCAACGGGCGGGATTTTAGGCCCTGGGGCGGTTCGGCTAAGTCGAAAGTTGTGGCTGCTGTGCCACTCTGGTCGTTGGCGGGGCTACTTCGATTTGGCCGGACGGACCGCCATCACCTCGATCTCGACCAGGTAGGCCGGGTTGGCCAGTGCGGCCACCTGCATCGTCGAGCGCACCGGCAGCTTGGGCTGCGCGGTGGTGCCGAAGAACTGGGTGTAGCCCTCCATGAAGCCGGCGAAGTCCATCTTGTTGTCCTTGGCCGGGTCGCCCACCAGGAACACCTGCATCTTCACCACGTCGCCCATCGTGAGACCAAGGCCCGTGAGGCTCTTCTCGATGGCCTTGAGCACGCCGACGGTCTGGCCCTTGGTATCGCCGCCATACGCAGCGACGGTGTTCTTGGGCGCGGCCGGATCCTGCAGCGGCGGCACCTGGCCCGAGAGGTAGACATTGGTGAACGAAGAAGGAACTTCCACTGCCGCCGCGATCGGGAAGGTGGAGTTCGGAATGCGGTGGCGAATGATTTCGTCGGCCGCATGTGCAGCACCGCAAGCGGCTGCGAACAGGGCGGCGGCGAGCGCCAGTTTCTTCGTCTGGGTGATAAGGGTCATGGTCATGCGTGTTGTCTCTCTGCTGGGTGGATGAATCAAGGAAGGATCTGCCGGATGTCGCGATGAAGTCAAGGCCGCAGCTTCTTGACGCTCTCCGCGGGAATGGCATCCGCGTACTGGTTGCCGAAATGCGTGCGCGTATAGCCGACCACCGCGGCGATCTGCTCGTCGCTCAGCATCTTGCCGAAGGCGGGCATGCCCTTCTGGCCGTTGATGACCACGTAGAGCGGGTACTCCGCGCTCGCGAGCCGCGGATTCGATGCGAGCGGCGGGTAGGCGCCCGCGCCCTTCGCGCCCTGCCCCTGCGCCATGTGGCAGCCCTGGCAGGTGGCGCGGTAGATCGACTCGCCCGAGCTCTCCTGGAACCGGGGGCCGACGGAGAACGTGGGCTCGGGCGATTGCGCAAAAGCTTGGCCGCTCATCGCGGCGATGGCGCCGAACGAAAGGCCGAGCAGTGCGCGCTGGAAGGTCGTGGGGTTGCTGTTGTTCATGGTGGGTGTGTCCTTCACTCGGCCGTTACGCGGCGACGGCGCGGGCGTGCAGCCGCTGGATGGCGTCGAGCGACGAGAGCAGCGCGCCCTCCTGCCAGGCCGGAATGTAGGAAGCGTGTTCGCCCGCGAGCGCGATGCGCCCGTCGACCTGGCACAGGTTCTTGTAGTGCTTCTGGCGCGTCTCGTCGGTCCACATGCCGTAGCAGCCGTGCGAGCCCGGCACGCGGTGCCAGCCGACCGAGATGCCGTTGTCGAATTCGCGTGCGTACTGCGGGTGCAGTTGCGTGCCGAACTCGACCGCGCGGCGCACGCGCTCCTCGGGTGCCATCGCGGTGAATTCGTAGGAGTTCGGGCCGTCGAACACGTAGGCGCCGAGCACTACGGCCTTGCCCTTGGCGCCGTAGCGTGTCGAGGGGTACGAGATGCGCGAGATCGGGAGGTCCGTGTAGCTGATGCCGCCGTAGATGTGCTCGTCTTCTTCCCAGAAGCGGCGCTTGAACTGCAGGCCCACTTTCACCGATGCGCCATAGGGCACGGCGTTGATCGCCTCCTGCATCGGGGCGCCGACCTGGATGTCGATCTGGCTCAACACCGACAGCGGAATGGTGCACAAACACCAGTCGGCCTTGGCCTGCGTGACCGCGCCGCCCTTGGCTTCGTCGGTGTAAGTGACAGTGACGCCGCGGTCGTTCTGCTCGATCTTCGTGACCTTCGCACCGTAGCGGATGAGGCTGCCGACTTCTTTCTGGAAAGCCTTGGCGATCATGTCCATGCCGCCCACGGGCTGGAAGATCGCGCTCTGGAATTCGTAGTCTTGTCCGCTTGCGATGTAACGCCAAAGGCTTGATTGCAGCAGCTCGCTCATGTCGAGCGGCTTCGAGGGCTTGGCCAGCGGCATGAGGCCGCCGCCCGCATCGACTTCGTAGCCGCGGCGGTCGCTGCTGATGGTGCCTTCGCGGTAGCGGAACTGCGTATCGAGCGCGCCCCAGCGGCGCAGGCCCTCGAGCAGTTTTTCCTTGTCTTCTTTCGTCAGGGCCGCATCGAGGTTGCCCTGCTGCGTCGCCTTGCCGAGCAACTCGGCCACATAGCCCTGGTAGTCGGCCTGCACATGGCGATAGCGCTGCGGCTTGCCGCCATAGGCCTTGGTCGAATGCACGAGCGCGTTGTAGTTGACTTGAATGAAAGGCTCGAGCGCAACGCCCAGCCGCTTGCAGTAGCCGAGCACCGCGTGGTGATGAAAAGGTATGCGCCACGGACCGGGATTGAAGTACTCGCCCTTCGCGAAACCGCACTGCTGCACCGCGCCACCGAGTTCGGTGAAGGTGTCGCCGCCGCGCAGCGTCCAGCAGCGGCCGCCTGCACGGTTGCTGAACTCGAGCACCTTCACCGAGTAGCCCGCGGCGCGCAGCTCGAGTGCAGCGGCCATGCCGGCCAGACCTGCACCAAGAACCAGCACCGAAGCGCCCTTCTTTGCACCATCGAGTTTCGGAGGGCCGCTGTAGTTGGACTCGGCAGCGAAACCGAGAGAAGTCATCGCCTGGTACATCGCGCCGCCGCCGGCGGTCTTGCCGATGAGCGTGAGCAGATCACGCCGACTGAATAGAGTGTTGTTCTTCGTGGTCATGAGGTGGCTATAAATGTTTGAAAGGCCACTGCGAAGGCAGCAGAATCCATGCCAGACAAGGCACCGCGCGCCCTGCCGGCGGGCCCCATTCCCCGGGAAACTACAATCGCCAACCATGCCCGCCTCCAGCCCCATCGATCAGATCGCCGAGCGTGTGGAACGCTTGCTCGTGCGTCACGAAGAGGTACAGCGCACCAATGCGCTGCTCCAGGAACAGGTCGATGCGCTCGTGCGCGAACGCGACGGGCTCAAGTCGCGACTCGCCGCGGCACGCACGCGCCTGGATGCACTGCTCGAGCGGCTGCCGGCTGAACCACCTCCCGAAGACTCCACCGCATGAAGCAGATAGAAGTACAGATCATGGGCCAGAGCTATTTGCTCGGCTGTCCCGACGGCGGCGAGCCGCAGTTGCGCGACGCGGTCGAACGCGTGGATGCCGCCATGTGCAAGATCCGCGATGCGGGAAAAGTCAAGGCGCGCGATCGCATCGCGGTGCTGGCTTCATTGAACCTGGCCTTCGACCTCGCGGCGCAGCAGGCGGCTGCAGTTGCGGCGCCTGCCGCGGCGCCCGCGCCTACCACGGCTGAGCCCGGAGAAGTCGATGCCAAGGCGGCCCAGCTCATTCAAAAGCTCGATCAGGCGCTGGCCGGCGATGGTCATTTGCTCTGAATGAACACCATGGACTCATACGGAGCGTAAAATCCGAACTGTCTGCGGTGCGCGTCGGGCTTAATATTTCCTTGTTCCAATGCTCTCCGGAGCCGGGCTTGGTACATCGCTTGACGGGCGTGATCATCTCGCGTCAGATGAACCCGAAGTCTTGCTGCCCTCGCCCACCTGAACCCTGGTTCAGGATGCGGGTTCGGCGCCCACTTGCAGACACCTTTTTCCATCGGCACGGCCCCCAGCACACACTGCTCGGGGCCGTTGCTTTGTCCGAAGACCCGCAGCGTGACCGAATTCCTCGACCCCCTCCTGATTCTTGAACTGGCCGCGCTCGGCCTGGGCACCGGCTTTCTCGCAGGCCTCCTGGGCATCGGCGGCGGCATGCTGATGGTGCCGTTCATCACGATCATCATGGGTCACCGCGGCGTGTCGTCCGACCTCGCGGTGAAGATGGCGATCGCCACCTCGATGGCCACGATCATCTTCACCTCGGTCTCCAGCGTGCGCGCGCACCACAAGCGCGGCGCGGTGCGCTGGGACATCGTCAAGCGCCTCGCGCCCGGCATCGTGATCGGCAGCCTGGCCGGGAGCCTGGGCGTGTTCGCGCTGCTCAAGGGCACGGCCCTGGCCATCTTCTTCGCGCTCTTCGTGGGCTTCTCGGCCACGCAGATGTTCCTCGACAGGAAGCCCAAGCCCACGCGCCAGATGCCGGGCACCGGCGGCCAGCTTGCGGCCGGCGGGGTGATCGGCTTCATCTCGGGCCTGGTGGGCGCGGGCGGCGGCTTCATCAGCGTGCCGTTCATGACGTGGTGCAACATCTCGATCCACAACGCGGTGGCCACCAGCGCTGCGCTGGGCTTTCCCATCGCGGTGGCCAACGTGATGGGCTATGCGATCAGCGGACAGTCGGTGCAGGGCCTGCCCGCGGGCTCCTTCGGCTACATCTGGCTGCCGGCGCTGGTGGTGATTGCCGTCTGCAGTGTGTTCACCGCGCCGCTGGGCGCCAAGGCCGCGCACACGCTGCCCGTGAAGAAGCTCAAGCGCGTGTTCGCGAGCATCCTGTACCTGCTGGCCGCCTACATGCTCTGGAAGGGCCTTCAAGGCTGAAGTAAAGGCCCCATGGTCTGGGGTGTGACCCGTTGCGATGCGCCAGGCGCAGCCGTATAACGGTTTCATGAAAATCCTCATCGCCGTCGACGGCAGCGCCTACACCCGCAAGGCGCTGGACTACCTGGTCGCCAATCGCACGATGTTCGTGGACGGACACGAACTCGTGGTTGTCAACGTGTGCACCGGCATCTCGGGCCATGTGACGCGGCACCTCACCAAGGAGATCGTGGCGGAGTACTACGCCGAGGAGAGCGCCAAGGTGCTCGATCCGGTGAAGGCGCTCCTCTCCGAAAAGGGCATCGGCAACTACACGATCGACAAGCGCCACGGGCATGCGGCCGAGGAAATCCTCAAGTCGGCCGCCGCCGCGCAAGCCGAGCTGATCGTGCTCGGCACCCACGGCCATGGCCTCTTCGGACGCGCGCTGATGGGCTCGGTGGCCACCAAGGTGATCGGCGAGACCGACATCTCGGTCCTTCTCGTCCAGTAAGCGCTACTGCACCCGCTGCTGCCGCCACTCGCGCGGCGAGCAGCCGAATCTCTCGCGGAATGCGCGGCTGAAATGCGCCGCATCGTTGAAACCGCGCCCATACGCGATCTCCCCTACCGGCTTGCCCGCAAGCCGCGGCTCCAGCAGGTCGCGGCTGCAGGCATCGAGCCTGCGTTCCCAGATGTACTGCGAGGGCGTCAGCGGCTCGCTCTTGAACACGCGATGGACGTGGCTCGCCGACACCCCGAGCGAAGCCGCGATGCTGCCGACTGACAGCGAAGGATCGGCCAGTTGCTCGTCGATGCACCGCTTCACGCGCGCGAGGTGGTACGCCGTGAGGTTGCTCAGCGAGGGCGCACGCGCCGCCGGCAGCGTCTGCAGGCCTGCCACGAGGATGCTCTGCACGCCGTTGGCGACGGCCAGCGCCGATGCGGGCTGCAGCGTGTCGATGTCTTCGCGCAGCGTGCGGATCATGCCGAGCAAGAGATGCCCCGCGCCCTCCTTGCCCGACACCGTGGTCGCCGTCAGCGCCTCGGTGTCGCGCAGTTCGCTGCGCAGGCGCTCGCCGGGCAGCTTGAGCACGATCTGCTCGAACTTGTCGTCGAAGAGCAGCTGGTAGGGCCGCGTGCTGTCGTACAGCGCGAAGTCGCCGGCCGAGAGCACCGCATCGCGCCCGTCCTGGCGCACCACGCCACGCCCCTGCGCCTGGATGCTCACGAGGAAGTAGTCGTCGCCCGAGCGCGCGATGTGCCCGCTTGTGCGCATGACCTTCTGCGCGCCTGACTTGACCACCGACACATCGAGGCTCGGCAGCGAGTGCTGTCGGATGCTGCCTTCGAAGCGGCCGATGTCGTCCGGCCGCACCGGGTCGCACCCGAGCTGCACGTAGACGTTGCAGATCATGTCGGTCCAGTAGGCCAGGCGCTGGTCGCGCGCCACGGCATCGGTGCTGAGCAACTGGTTCATGGGGGTCCCCGGAAAGCGCGTGCAACGCTGGAACAAGAACGCCGCCAGTTCGGATCAAGGCGTTCCGCGGCGGCGAATCTACGCTTCAAGCAACCCGCATGCCACCGCGCAAACCCGCGTTTGGGGGTGTGCGAAGTTGTTTCATCCACCACCTCCGGAAGCCCGCCATGCCCACCACCGTTCACCCCCAGCTCCGCGTCGCCGCCGTGCAGGCCGCGCCCGTGTTCCTCGACCTCGACGGCACCATCGACAAGACCATCGACCTCATGGCCCAGGCCGCGGGCCAGGGCGTGAAGCTCATCGCCTTTCCCGAGACCTGGGTGCCCGGCTACCCGTGGTGGATCTGGCTCGATTCGCCCGCCTGGGGCATGCAGTTCGTGCAGCGCTACCACGACAACGCGCTGGTGGTCGGCTCGGCCGAGTTCGACCGCATCAAGGACGCGGCGCGCAAGCACCGCATCTGGGTGTCGCTCGGCTACAGCGAGAAGGCCGCGGGCAGCCTCTACATCGCGCAAGCGCTGATCGACGACCAGGGCAACACCGTGCAGACGCGCCGCAAGCTCAAGCCCACGCACGTGGAGCGCACTGTGTTCGGCGAAGGCGACGGCTCCGACCTCGCCGTGGCCGAGACGGCCATCGGCAATGTCGGATCGCTCTCGTGCTGGGAGCACCTGCAGCCGCTCAGCAAATACGCGATGTATGCGCAGAACGAGCAGATCCACTGCGGCGCATGGCCCAGCTTCTCGCTCTACCGCGGCGCGGCCTATGCGCTCGGGCCGGAGGTCAACAACGCCGCGAGCCAGGTCTACGCAGCCGAGGGCCAGTGCTTCGTGGTCGCGCCGTGCGCCACGGTCTCGCCTGCGATGAGCGAGCTGATGTGCACCGATGCCGGCAAGCAACAGATGCTGCGCACCGGCGGCGGCTACGCACGCATCTATGCGCCGGACGGCTCGCCGCTCGGCACGCCACTGGCCGAAGACCAGGAAGGCCTGGTGATCGCCGACATCGACCTCGGCATGATCTCGCTCGCCAAGGCGGCGGCCGATCCGAGCGGCCACTACTCGCGACCCGACGTCACGCAGCTGCTGCTCAACAAGACGCGCCGCGAGCCTGTGGTGCTGCAGCGCTCGCCCGAGCCCGAGAGCAGCGTGCCGGAAGCGGTGGCCGCGGGCACCGAGCCGCGCCTGCAGCTCGCTGCCTGACGCCCGGAGCCCCGCCATGGAATCCGCCATCGCCGAACACCTGAAATGCCCCCGTACGCGGCACCGCCGCGTCGAGGACGACTACACACCGCCCTACCCCGTCTGGTCGGCCCGCGCGCCGGCCTCGATGACGCAGGTGGTGATGGGCTATTTCGGCGTGCAGTCGCGCGGCCCCGAGATGCAGGGCCGCGCCTGCGCCGCGCTGATGAAGATCGCGCGCGATTTCGCGGAGCCCGACGGACCGGGCCATCACGACCTCACGCACTACGTCGATGCCGATGGCTACGACAACATGGTCGCCATCGCCTACTGGGACGACGCCGCAGCCTTCGCGCGCTGGAGTGCCACGCCTGCCATCGACGCATGGTGGCACTCCAACGAACGATTGAACGAAGGCCTCGGCTACTTCCGCGAAATCGCCTCGCCGCGCGTCGAGCACTTCGAGACGATGTTCAACACGCCGGACCGCTTCGAGGGCGTCGGCGTGGTGATGGGTGAGGTCAGCGGCGAGCTGCAGGAGCACGGCTACTGGGGTTCGATGCGCGACCGCATTCCGCTCTCGCAGACCGATGCGCTGTCGCCCTCGGGCACGCGCGCGGTCATCGCAGGCACGCCGGCATCTGGCCAGCGCGTGCGCATCGCGGGCCACGAGAACATCGCGATGATCCGCTCCGGCCAGGAGTGGACCGACACCACCGGCCAGGAACGCACGCTCTACCTGGAAGACATGGAGCCGGTGCTGCGCGAAGGCATGGATTTCTTGCGCGACCAGGGCCTGGGCATCGGCTGCTACAGCAACCGCTACATGCACCACCTCGACGCGAAGGGCGCGCCGCTGCAGAAGTCCTTCGGCCTGAGCTACTGGCGCTCGCTCGCCGACATGGAGCGCTGGGCGGAGTCGCACCCGACGCATGTCGCGATCTTCGGCAGCTTCATGCGCTATGTGCAGGCGCTGAACTTCCAGCTTCAGCTTCGCGTGTACCACGAGGTGTCGGTGCTCAAGGCAGACGAGCAGAGCTACGAGTACATCAACTGCCACGCGCGCAGCGGGCTCATGAACGGGCTCGCCGCAACTTAGGAAAGAGGCCCCGGCGGGGATTGCTTTAGGATGCGCGGCCCTCTTTCAAGGCCGCAAGGCAAGGACCCCGACCATGTGGAGCGATCTCGAAAACCTCGTCGAAGCCTCGATGCAGGAATGGAAAGTGCCCGGCCTCGCACTAGCCGTGATACAGGACGGCGAAGTGGCCCTGCTCAAGGGCTACGGCGTGCGCGACACCGACGCCGGCCTGCCGGTGACCACCGACACGCAGTTCCTGCTGTGCTCGATCACCAAGTCGTTCACCGCAGCGGGCCTCGGCCTCCTGGTCGACGAACGCAAGCTCGACTGGGACCGGCCGGTGCGTGAGGTGCTGCCCGAGTTCCGCCTGCAAGACCCGGTGGCGACCGAGCGGCTCACGGTGCGCGACCTCTTGTGCCACCACAGCGGGTTGCCGCGCCACGACTGGATCCACATGCCCGGCGACCTGAGCAACGCACAGATGCTGGCGGCGCTCAGGCATCTCGCGCCGAACAAGGACCTGCGCGACACCTTCCAGTACTCGAACCTCGGCTACCTCGTCGCGGGAATGATCACCGAGCGGATCAGCGGCCAGAGCTACGAGGAATTCACCAGCGAGCGCCTGATGAAGCCGCTGGGCTTCAGGCACTTCGGCTTTTCCATCGAGGCGCTCGGTGCCGCGGAAGACGGCGCCCGGCCGCATGCGATCGATGGCGACGAACGCCACCGATCGCCGCTGTCACCCATCCGCGCCACGCCTGCGGGCGGCATCAACACCTCGGTGGCCGACCTCGCGAAATGGGCGTGCTTCCTGCTCGACGGCAAGGTGGACGGCCGCCCCTTGCTCTCTGCGCAATCGTTGCGCGAAATGACGACGCCGCGCGTGCACATGGGCCGCTCCGAATACGCCGAGATCGGCGACTCGCACTACGGCCTGGGCCTTTTCTGCGAGCAATACCGCGGGGAGCGCACCGTGGCGCATTCGGGCTCGTGGACCGGCTGGAGCACGCTCATGACGTTGCTGCCGGAACGCCGCGCAGGCGTCGTGGTGCTGACGAACCGCACGCCGGGCGGCGCCACGCCCATCCTCACCTTCGCGGCGCTCGACCGCCTCTGCGGCCGCGAACCCATCGACTGGTTCGGCCGTTTGGCACCAAAGCGCAAGCAGGCCGTGGCACAGCAGAAGCTCGACAAGAAAGCCAGCGCGGAAGTTCGCCACAGCGAAACCCGGCCAAGCCATGCGCTCGAAGACTATGCCGGCGAGTACGAGCACCCGGCGTATGGGCGCATCCGCATCGAGCAACGAGGGGATGGGCTCGCGTGGCACTGGCGCGGCGTGGAGGACCTGCTCCAGCACCGCCACTACGACGTCTTCATCACGCCCGACCGGCCGACGATCATGCATCCGAGCGACCGGACTCTCACTTTCCGCTACGACCGGCAAGGCCGCATCGATCGCGTCGAAGTGCCATTCGAGCAGATGGTGGAGGACATCGTGTTCCGCCGCGTCGCGGCTGGCGACGTACTGGACCCGGCATTCCGTCGTCTCTGCGCCGGCGACTACCTGCACAGCGGCCGCGTGATCGAGATCCGGCTCGATGCTGGCGACCAGCTCAACATGACGATCCCGGGCCAGCCGACCTACCGGCTGCTGCCAGCCGGCGGGCGGCGTTTCAACGTCGAGACGCTCGAAGGCTTCGGCGTGGAGTTCCGCCGGCCTTCACCGGAGGTGGTGGATGCGCTCATCTTTCACGAGCCGCGCGTCACCGCGCTCGCGCCGAGGACGAGCAGTGTCTAGTTGACCTGTCGCCTCACCGCAGCCCGCGTTCCGCGGTAGCCGTCCATGAGCGCACCTGGGCTTCGTACTCGCTGGGATCCCATTTCTTCGAGGCGTTGAAATCGGACCCCACGTAGTCGTTGCCGGCGCAGATCGGCAGCTTCCACAGCCGGCACTGCCCCGCCTTGCCGCTGGCGCGGACGCAGGCGCCCATGGCCTCGCTCACCGCCTTGCGAGGATCGTTGTCGACGCCCCGGTAAGGCGTGTTCTTCCGATCGAATGCGAACCCCTGGCAGGTGTCCTTGAAGACGCCGAGCACCTTGCATTCCTTGCCGCTCCGTTCACGGCAGAAATCCAGCACGAGCTTTTGCGCGCTGTTTGAACTGAGGCTGCCCGTTCCGCCGAACAGCGACTCGTTGTCCGTCGTCATCGCGTGGGCGCCGTACTCGATGACCGGCAGGATCGGCGGTGGGGGGAGATCCCTGTAGCGCGGCGGCGGCGCCTCGGGGGCGTACTGCGGCTGCTGGTATCCGCCACCCCTGTTGCTGTTCTCGATGTAGTCGCGCGGGACGCATCCCGCGCCCGGAACGGTGGGCATGCCGGCCTGGCATTGCGCAGCGGCCGAGCCGGCCATGCAGAGCATCCAGACTGCGACGATCGCGTGCATGACGCGTAGATTCATTGAGGGCCTTCCACTGACTTTTTCGACGCGAGGAACTCGCTTCGAAATGCTAGCAGCGGGGCCGTGCAGGCACCAGTGCCGGAAGTAACGCACAGGCACCCGGCAGTGGCAACTTTCTCAGTACCTTCCTAGGCGAACAGCCCCTTGTGCTCGGCGCGCAGCAGCGCCTTTTGAACCTTGCCCATCGTGTTGCGCGGCAGCTCCGGAACGACAAAGCAGCGCTTCGGAATCTTGAAGTTCGCGAGCTTCGACTTGAGCTCCGCCACGATGGCATCGGCCTCGATGGCCGAGCCCGCCTTGGCGATCACGATGGCCACGCCCACCTCGCCGAAGTCGGGGTGCGGCACGCCGATGACCGCGCTCTCGGCCACGCCGGCCATCTCGTTGATGTAGCCCTCGATCTCGGCCGGGTAGACGTTGTAGCCGCCGCTGATGATCAGGTCCTTGCTGCGGCCGACGATGGTGATGTAGCCGCTGCCGTCGATCTTGCCGACGTCGCCGGTCTTGAAGAAGCCATCGGCGGTGAACTCCTCGGCCGTCTTCTCGGGCATACGCCAGTAGCCGGCGAACACGTTCGGGCCATCGACCTCGATGCCGCCGATCTCGTCGGTGGTGCAGTCGTTGCCCTTCTCGTCGCGCACACGCAGTTGCACGCCCGGCAACGCGAAACCGACCGTGCCGCCACGGCGCTCGCCCTGCTCGGGCTTGTAGGGGTTGGAGGTGAGCATGACCGTCTCGCTCATGCCGTAGCGCTCGAGGATGGTGTGGCCGGTGCGCTCCTGCCACTCGTCGAAGGTCTCGATGAGCAGCGGCGCCGAGCCCGCGACGAAGAGCCGCATGTTGCGCACCGCCTTGCGCGTGAGGCCGGGCTCGGCCAAGAGGCGCACGTAGAGCGTGGGCACGCCCATGAACACGGTGGCCTCGGGCAGCTTGGCGACGATGCGCTTGGGGTCGAACTTCGAGAACCACAGCATCTTGCTGCCGTTGAGCAGCGCGCCGTGCAATGCGACGAAGAGGCCGTGCACGTGGAAGATCGGCAGCGTGTGGATGAGCACGTCGCCCGGCGTCCAGCCCCAGCAGTCCTTGAGCACCTCGGCGTTCGACAGCAGGTTGCCGTGCGTGAGCATCGCGCCCTTGCTGCGGCCGGTGGTGCCGCTGGTGTAGAGGATGGCGGCGAGGTCGTCCGCCGACTTCTTGGCCGGCGTGTGCTTGTCGCTGCACTGCGCCGCCACTTCGAGCAACGTGCCGGTGCGGTCGTCGTCCAGCGTGAACACGTGTCGCGTGCCCGCCGCGTTGGCGATGGGCCCGACCCACGATGCATTGCGGCTGGTGCACACCACGACTGCGGGCTCGGCGTTGCCGATGAAGTATTCGATCTCCGCGCTCTGGTAGGCCGTGTTGAGCGGCAGGAACACATAGCCCGCGCGCAGCGTGGCGAGGTACAGCAGCATCGCCTCGACCGATTTCTCGACCTGCACCGCGATGCGCGCGCCCTTCTCGAGCTTCAGCGCATCGAGCAGGTTGGCGATCATCGCGCTCGCGCGTTCGAGGTCGCGCCACGAATAGAACAGGCCGTTGTCGGTCTCGACCGCGATGCCGTCGAGGTCGGCGGGAAAGGCCGCGCGCAAGGCGGCGAACAGGTTGGCGTTGGTTGGCTTCTTCATCGCTTCGTCTTTGAACCGGTACTTCAGAAATTCGGGGTGCGCTTGGCAAGGAAGGCAGCGATGCCTTCGCGGTGCTCGGCGGAATCGGCGTAGTCGTAGGCCGTGGCGAGCAGGCTCTCAGTGGATGGCCCGCCAGCCTTGAGCATGGCGAAGGTGTGCTTGTGCAGGCGTGCGGCCTGCGGCGCGAGCGCGGCGATGCGGTCGGCATGCACCTGCACGGCCGTCGCGACCTCGTTGTCGGGCAGCACCTGCAGCAGGAAGCCCGCGTCGTACAGGCGTTGGGCGCCATGCACGCCAGCGGCCAGCAGCATGTCGCGCGCGAGCACGTCGCCGATGGCGCCATGCACAAGGGCCGCTTCGCGCGGCGCCATGGGAAAGCCCAGCTTGGCAATCGGCGCACCGAACTTTGCGGAGGCCCCGGCAATGCGGATGTCGCAGCAGCTCGCGATCTCGATGCCGGCGCCCATGCAGGCGCCTTCGATCTGCGCGACCAGCGGCACCGGGCAATCGAGCAGCGCCTGCAGCGCGGCCCAGACTTCGTTCTCGTGGAATTCGCGCAGGCTCGGCTCTTCGAAGCGGAACGACGGGTATTCGGAGATGTCGCCGCCCGCGCAGAAGGCACCGCCCTCCCCGCGAATCACGATGCATCGAAGACCCGCATCGTCCAGGCCCGCGAACACGGCGAGCAGCGCGCGCCACATCGCGCGCGTCATCGCATTGAGGCGGCCCGCATTCGACAGCGTGACGACCGCCACAGCGCCTTCGCGCTGCACCGATACGGACGCGCGTTCGCGCCTGGGCGACGCAGTGCCCGCAGCCGTCATTCGAGCTTGGTGCCCGACGCCTTCACGACCGTGGCCCAGCGCTTGATTTCGGAACTGACGAAGCTGCCGTAGGCCGCCATGGTGAGGGTCGGAATCTCGGAGCCGTTCTGCGCCCAGATGGTCTTGAGCTCGTCGGTGGCGAGCGCCTTCTTCATGTCGTCGATGGCGCGCGCCTGCGCGTCGGCGGGCGTGTTCTTGGGTGCCCAGAGGCCATACCAGGTGGTCACGGTGTAGTCGGGCAGGCCCACTTCGGCGGCGCAGGGCACGTCGGGGAAGGCCGGATTGCGCTTGGTGCCGGCGACCATCAGCGCCTTGATGCGGCCGCTCTTGATGTGCTGGGCCGAAGAACCCAGGCCGTCGAACATCAGGTCGACGTTGCCCGAGATCAGGTCCGACAGCGCCGGGCCCGCGCCGCGGTACGGGATGTGGGTGATGAAGGTGCCGGTCTGGATCTTGAAGAGCTCGCCCGCCAGATGGTGCGAGGTGCCCGAGCCGGCCGAGCCGTAGTTGAACTTGCCCGGGTTGCGCTTCACCAGCGCGATGAATTCCTGGATGGTGTTGGCCTGCACGCGCTTGGGGTTGATGACCACCACCTGCGGCACGTTGGCCAGCAGCATCAGCGGCACGAAGTCCTTCTCGATGTCGTAGTCGAGCTTGGGGTACACCGAGGGTGCGATCGCGTGGTGCACGGCGCCCATGAAGAGCGTGTATCCATCGGCCGGCGCCTTGGCCGCGATGCTCGCGCCCAGCGTGCCGCCGGCGCCGCCCCGGTTGTCGATCACCAGCGTCTGCCCTGCCACCTTGGTGAACTGGCCTGAGAGCGGCCGCGCGAAGGCGTCGGTGCCGCCGCCCGCGGGGAACGGCACGATCATCGTCACCGGTTTGGTTGGCCAGCTCTGCGCGCGCGCGGCGCCGCAAAGAACGGCCGCACCGGCGGCGGCCACACGCAGAACGTCACGTCGCTGAAAACTCTGGTTCATTTGCCTCTTCTCCTGTGATTGTGGATTTTGCCGCCCGATGCGGCGGCGAGTGCTCTTTTCGTACCCGGTTTTTCGGACTCAGCCTTTTTTGAAGAACAGGCTTTCGATGTCTCCCGATACCGCGACCTTGCCGTCGCCCAGCCAGGTCCGATGCTTGTCCAGGCGCTTGAGGTCATAGAGATAGTTGACCATGAGCCCGTACGACTGCTTCTGCCCCTTGGGCGACGGATCGCCGGCCCAGTTCAGCCGCTCGACCCGCGCACCGTTGCCCAGGTGGAAGCGCGCGACCGGGTCGGCCGGCGTGCCGTCGACCAATGCGTGGCCCAGGTACTCGGCAGCGGCCTGCAGCAGCCATTGGCGCAGCGGCGACTTGGCATCGAAGGTGGCGGCGGCTTCCACAGCGGCGAGCAGGCGCTCGGCCGTGGGCGGTACGGAGCCGACGAGGCGGCCGAGCTCGGCCTCGCGCTTTTCGTCCAGGCGAGGCATGAGATCGGCCGCGTTCTTGGCGAGCCAGGTGCGAAAGCCCGGAATCGGCGAAAGCGTGGCGAAGGTCTTCAGGCGCGGCAGTTCGTCCTGCAGCGTCTCGACCACGCGCTTGATGAGCGAATCGCCGAAGCTCACGCCGCGCAGGCCGTTCTGGGTGTTGCTGATCGAATAGAAGATCGCGGTGGTCGCCTTGGCGGGCAGCACCGGCACGGCGGCCTCGTCGAGCAGCGGCGTGATGCCGTCGCTGATGCGGTCGACCAGCGCCACTTCGACAAAGATCAGCGGCTCGTTGGGCAGGCGCGGGTGGAAGAAGCCGTAGCAGCGGCGATCGCTGTCGTCCAGCCGGTTCTTCACATCGGACCAGCTCTTGATGTCGTGCACCGCCTCGTAGCGGATGAGCTTCTCGATGAGCGAAGCCGGCGAATCCCAGTCGATGCGGCGCAGCTCGAGAAAAGCGACGTCGAACCAGGTGGAGAAGAGTTGCTCGAGTTCGGCATCGAGCGACAGCAGGCGCTTGTCGGCCTTCAGGCATGGCAGCAGGTCGGCGCGCAGGTCGACCAAAAAGCGCATGCCCGTGGGCTCGACCGCGAAGCGCTGCAAGAGGCGCATGCGCGGCGAGACGAGCGCGCGGCGCAACTTCAATTCGGCCTGCCCTTCGTCGGGCGTGCCGACCGCGGCCTGGTGCTGGTCGCGCGCAGTCTTGAGCTTTTGCGCATCGGCGGCGAAGTGCTCGCTCATCAGTGCCCAGTAGTCGCGGCGCTCTTCGGGCGTGGCCGCAGCGTAGGCCTGCGCGATGGAATGGGCCCGGCGGCCGCCTTCGACCTCGCTCACGCGCGGATCGATCACCGCCTGCAGGTCGGCGAGCACGCGGCGCAGTGCGCGCGGCGACAGGGCCTCGTCGGCCTTGCGCAGCGTGACCTGCAGTCGCTCGGCGGTTGTGCGCTCGCTGGGCTTGAGCGTGTTCTTGGTCACGCTCTTTGCCACGCTCTCGGGCGCCACGGGCACCTTGGACTTTTCGCCAGAACGCAGCCGCGCCTGGAACCATTCGGTCGCACTCATCGATGGACTCCCCTGTAGATGGGCTCGGGCGCGCCGCGGCAAATGGTCACGGCATCACCCTGGATTTCTGTTGCCGCGCGACCTCGCGCAGCGCCTCGCGCTGGCGTGTCAGGTGCGTGCGCATGGCGGCATCGGCGCCTTCGCTGTCGCGCGCCTTGAGCGCCGCGAACACGGCCAGGTGCTCTGACAGGCTCTGGTCGAGCCGGCCTGGCGCATGCAGCTGCTGCAGGCGCGCGAGCTTCAATATCTTGCGCAGGTCGCCGATCACCTGCGCGAGCCACCGGTTGTCGGCGAGCTTGATGATCGCCTCGTGAATGATGTGGTTGGTGGCGTAGTAGTCGTTGATGCGGCGCGCCTTGGCGTGGCACTCCAGGCGTTCGTGCAGCCCGTCGAGCTCGTGCAGCTCGGCATCGCTCGCGTTGCGGGCGGCCTCGTAGGCGCAGCGGCCTTCGAGCAGCGCGATGACCGGGAAGATCTCGTCGAGGTCGCGCTCGGTGACTTCGTTGACGAAGCAGCCGCGCCGCGGTTCGTGCCGAAGCAGGCCTTCGGCGGTGAGCACCTTGAGCGCCTCGCGCAGCGGCGTGCGGGAGATGGAAAGCCGCTCGCACAAGGCCACTTCGTCCAGGAAACTGCCCGGCGCCAGCGCGCCCTCGAAGATCTGCTCGCGCAGCGTGGCGGCGACTTCGTCGTGCAGGGAGTTGGGGACCAGGCGCATGGGGATTGGGGCTTTTGACCTCGGGTGTCTCGGCGTAATTTCCTGTAATTACGCGTAATTGTGAGCGCGCAAACAATGTTGCGCAAGTGTCACGGGCACCCCGCGCGGCCCGTGATTACCCTGAGATTGAGATTGCCCGGAGCGCTCGGGCTGCCCCGGAGCGCTCAGCTCAGGCGCGTGCGGCGACCGTCTTCGTGCGACCGAACCAGAACCACAGCGCAATGCCGCCAATCACCATCGGCACGCTGAGCCACTGCCCCTGGCTCAGGCTCAACGCCCTGAGGCCGAGGAAGTCGTCGGGCTCGCGGAAGTACTCGGCAAAGAAGCGCAACGCGCCGTAGCCGATCAAAAACACCGAAGCCACCTGCCCTGGCTTGCGTTCCTTGCGCGCGTAGAGCCACATGATCACGAACAGCAGCAAACCTTCGAGCAGGAACTGGTAGATCTGCGAAGGATGGCGCGGCAGCATCGAGCCGCTCTGCGGAAACACCATGCCCCAGGGCAGGTCGGGACTGCTGAAGCGGCCCCAGAGTTCGCCGTTGATGAAGTTGCCCACGCGGCCTGCGGCGAGCCCGGTCGGCACGCAGGGCGCGACGAAGTCCATCACTTGCCAGAACGGCCGTGCGCGCGAACGCGAGAACCAGACCATCGCACCGACCACGCCCAGCATGCCGCCATGGAAGCTCATGCCGCCCTGCCATACGTAGAGGATTTCGAGCGGATGGGTCAGGTAGAACTCGGGCTTGTAGAACAGGCAGTAGCCGAGCCGCCCGCCGACGATCACGCCCATCACGCCGAGGAAAAGGATGTCCTCGATGTCCTTGCGCTGCCAGGCGCCCTGCCCGACCAGCGAGCGGTACGGCTCGTGGCGCAGCCGGCGGGTGCCGAGAAAGTAGAACAGCGCGAAGGCCGCCAGGTAGGTCAGGCCGTACCAGTGAATGGCAACGGGCCCGAGCTGCAGGGCGATGGGGTTGATCTGCGGATACATGAGCATCCGCCGATTGTGCCGCGCGCGAATGACGCGGCCGGCACGGGGACATTCAGGCCAATCTCAGCGCCCGAACTTCCACCACAGGAGCCCCGCCACCACGGCCGGCACCGCGAAGATCAGGAGAAAAATCGGCAGCTCCTCGGCCACCGAGTACCCCGCCTTGATCACGCCCACCGCCATGTTGATGCCGGCGCCGATGAACCACGCCGGAATGAACCACTTGGCGGCGGTGGCCAGCGCCAGCGAAGAGCCATCGCCGATGAAGCGGCTGGCCAAAAGAAACACCACCAGCAGCACGAAGCCGCCGCCCATCACCATGACTGTGTGCATATGCGTTGTCCTCCGGGGGCCATCTTGCCGGATCAGCGGGTGGTGTAGCCACCGTTGGCAAAAATCGTCTGGCCGGTGATCCACCAGCCTTCGGTGACCAGGAAGCGCACGATCGGCGCGATGTCCTCGATGTCGGTCAGGCCCTTCTTCGAGAACTTGCTGAGCGCCGCGGCGCTGCTGTGGTACTCGACGGCTTCCTTGCTCTCCTGCCCGTAGAAGAACGGCGTGTCCATCGGGCCGGGGCCGATACCATTGACCGAGATGCCGCGATCGCCGAACTCCTTGGACGCCGCGCGCGTGTAGTGCTCCACAGTGGCCTTGGAGCCCGGGTAGATCGAATAGAACGGCGTGTAGGCCGCCAGCAGCGAGCTCACGATCGTCACGATGCTGCCGCCATCGGCCATCGTGCGGCCGGCCTGCTGGATGAAGAAGAAGGCGGCCTTGGCGTTGGCGTTGAAGCTCTTGTCGTAGTCGGCCTCCGTCACGTCGAGGATCGGCTTCTTGATGACCACGCCTGCGGTGTTGATCGCGATGTCGACCTGGCCGAATTGCTTGACGGCCTGGTCGAACAGCTTGACGCTGTTCTCCACCACCGAAAGATCGCCCTGCACCAGCAGCGTGTCGGCGCCCTTGGCCTTGAGCGCGGCGGCGGTTTTTTCGGCGTCGCCACGCGAGGCGTCGCTGTTGTAGTGGATCGCGATGCCGCGGGCGCCGCCATCGACCAGCTGGTGGCCGATGAGTGCGCCGAGGTTCTTGCCACCGCCGGCGATGACGGCGACCTTGTTCTTGAGGGTGCGTGCGGACATGGATGGATCTCCTGTTGAAAAAGCGTGATGTGTGACTGGACGTCGCAGTCTATTGATTGAACGCATCGAGATAAAGCGACCCGACCTCGCTAGACTGTTCAAAAAATCACGAACAATCGAGGCAGTACCTCCATGGACCGCATCGACCTGCTCAAGGTCTTCCTGAGCGTTGCCGAAACCGGCAGCTTCACCCGCGCGGCCGACCGCCTCGCGCTGCCGCGCGCCGCCATCTCGACGGCGGTGCAGCAGCTCGAAGCGCGGCTGGGTTCGCGCCTCCTGCACCGGACCACGCGGCGCGTCGGCCTCACGCCCGACGGCGAAGCGCTGCTGGAACGCGCACGTGCGCTCGTCACCGACATGGAAGACATCGAGCAGCAGTTCCTGCCGGCGCACAGCAACGTGAGCGGACGGCTCAAGGTCGATGTGCCGAGCCGCATCGCGCGGCTGCTCATCGCGCCGGCGCTGCCGGATTTCTTCGCGCGCTTTCCGGCCATCGAGCTGGAGCTGGGCTCGAGCGACCGCGCGGTGGACCTGGTGCTCGAAGGCGTCGATTGCGCCTTGCGCGTCGGGCCGCTGGCCAGCAGCAGCCTGGTGGCTCGGCCGCTCGGGCACTTCACGCTGATCAACTGCGCGAGCCCCGCCTACCTCGCGCGCCACGGCACGCCGCGAACGCCGGCCGACCTGCCAGCGCACATCGCGGTCAACTACGCCTCGCCGACCAGCGGCCGCGCCGCGCCGTGGGAATGGCAGCGCGACGGCGAGACCGCGACGCTGCGGATGCGCAGCCAGGTGGCCGCGAACAATGCCGAGACCTACATCGCCTGCGCGCTGGCGGGGCTGGGGCTGATCCAGATCCCGGCCTACGACGTGCGCGGACACCTCACGGCTGGAGAACTGGTCGAGGTGCTGCCCGAGGCGCGTGCCGAGCCGTTGCCGGTGCAGCTGGTGTATCCACACCGGCGCAACCTATCGCGACGGATGCAGGCCTTCGCGGGGTGGCTCGAAACGCTGCTTGCCGATTCGCTCGACAAGCCTTCCGGCCCTCGCTCCCGCAGGCCCCGTTAGCCGCGCTCGCGCACGAACGCCACGAAGCGCGCGAGCGCCGGGTTGTTCGCCCCCTCGGGCCACACCAGGCTGGTCTCGCAGACGGGAAGCCCCGGCGAATTGCGGCGCCGCGCGGCCGGTGCGAATTCCGCGGCGCGACGATAGACCACCCCCGCGCGCCGGAACTGCGTGACGCTCTCCGGCACCCAGGCCATGCCGATGCCTCCGGAAACCAGGTTGACGATGGTCTGCATCTGGATGGCCTCCTGCGCGAGCTGCGGCACGCGGCCCGCCGCGTGATAGAGCCCGAAGATCGCGTCATGCAGCGAAGGCACGATGCGGCGCGGAAAGATCACCAAGGGCTCGGCCAGCACGTCGGCCAGCAGCAGCTTCTCTGTGCGGGCCAGCGCGTGCCGGGCCGGCAGCGCGAGCACCAGCGGCTCCTCGGACACGGCCAGGCGCGTGAGCCCCGGCGGCGCGGCGCCGGGCGAATGCAGCATCAGCCCCGCATCGATCTCGCCGCGCGCGAAGGCTTCGAGCTGCACGTCGCCGGTGGCCTCGACCAGTTCGAGCGCCACCTCGGGGCACAGCACGCGGAACTCGCGCACCCAGGCGGGCAACTGCTCGAAGCCGACCGTCGAGACGAAGGCGATGCGCACCCGCCCCACCTGCCCCGCCGCCGCGGCGCGCGCCCTTGCCGGCAGCGCTTGCGCCCGTGCCAGCAGCTCGCGCACATCGGGCAGCAGCGCCTCGCCGGCGGGCGTGAGCGCCACGCGCCTGCGGGTGCGGTCGAACAGCACCACGCCCAGCGTCTTCTCGAGCTGGGCGATGGCCTGGGTCACGGGCGGCTGCGTCATGTGCAGCCGCAGTGCGGCGCGGCCGAAGTGCAGTTCCTCGGCCACGGCGACGAACTGGCGCCAGGCGCGCAGGTCGATCAATGCTTCATTCATATGCCGAGCATATCAATCCACGCAAAAAATTGGATTGGAACGAATCAATCAGAAGTCCGATACTTGGCTCCCCCGATCTCCCCACGATAGAAGAGACACCATGGACACCAAGCCAATCCAGATCAATCGCCGCAGCGCCAACATCGTCGAAGGCAAGAGCCGCGCCCCCAACCGCTCGATGTTCTACGCCATGGGCTACGAAGAGAGCGACTTCAAGAAGCCGATGGTCGGCGTGGCCAACGGCCACAGCACCATCACCCCCTGCAACTCGGGCCTGCAGAAGCTGGCCGACGCGGCCATCGCGGGCATCGAGGAAGCCGGCGGCAACGCGCAGGTGTTCGGCACCCCCACCATCTCCGACGGCATGGCCATGGGCACCGAAGGCATGAAGTACTCGCTGGTGAGCCGCGAAGTCATTTCCGACTGCATCGAGACCTGCGTCGGCGGCCAGTGGATGGACGGCGTGCTGGTGGTCGGCGGCTGCGACAAGAACATGCCCGGCGGCCTCATGGGCATGCTGCGCGCCAACGTCCCCGCCATCTACGTCTACGGCGGCACGATCCTGCCGGGCCGCTACAAGGGCCAGGACCTGAACATCGTGAGCGTGTTCGAAGCCGTGGGCCAGAACGCCGCCGGCAACATGAGCGACGAGGACCTGCACGAGATCGAGAAGCGCGCCATTCCCGGCACCGGCTCCTGCGGCGGCATGTACACGGCCAACACCATGTCCAGCGCATTCGAGGCGCTGGGCATCTCGCTGCCCTACTCGTCCACCATGGCGAACCCGCACGACGAAAAGGCCAACTCGGCCAAGGAATCGGCCAAGGTGCTGATCGAGGCCATCAAGAAAGACCTGAAGCCGCGCGACATCGTGACCAAGAAGGCCATCGAGAACGCCGTGGCCGTGATCATGGCCACCGGCGGCTCGACCAACGCGGTGCTGCACTTCCTGGCGATCGCGCACGCGGCCGAAGTGGAGTGGACCATCGACGACTTCGAGCGCATGCGCAAGAAGGTGCCGGTGCTGTGCGACCTGAAGCCCTCGGGCAAGTACCTCGCGGTCGACCTGCACCAGGCCGGCGGCATTCCGCAAGTGATGAAGGTGCTGCTGAACGCAGGCCTGCTGCACGGCGACTGCATCACCATCAGCGGCCAGACGATTGCCGAAGTGCTCAAGGACGTGCCCGATGTGCCGCGCGCCGACCAGGACGTGATCCGCACTATCGACAAGCCGATGTACGACGAAGGCCACCTCGCCATCCTGAAGGGCAATCTCTCGCCCGAAGGCGCGGTCGCCAAGATCACGGGCCTGAAGAACCCGGTCATCACCGGCCCGGCGCGCGTGTTCGATGACGAGCAGTCGGCGCTGCAAGCCATCCTGGCCGGAAAGATCGTCGCCGGCGACGTGATGGTGCTGCGCTACCTCGGCCCCAAGGGCGGCCCGGGCATGCCGGAAATGCTGGCCCCCACGGGCGCGCTGATCGGCGCGGGCCTCGGCGAAAGCGTGGGCCTGATCACCGACGGCCGTTTCTCGGGCGGCACCTGGGGCATGGTGGTCGGCCACGTCGCACCCGAAGCGGCGGCCGGCGGCACGATCGCGTTCGTGAACGAAGGCGACTCGATCACCATCGACGCGCACAAGCTGGTGCTCGAACTCAATGTGCCAGAAGCCGAACTGGCCAAGCGCCGCGAAGGCTGGAAGGCCCCGGCTCCGCGCTACACGCGTGGTGTGCAGGCCAAGTTCGCGTTCAACGCATCGAGCGCGAGCTCGGGCGCGGTGCTCGACAAGTTCTGATCGATCACATCATCATCCAGGCACCGTAGCCGAAGGCGATGAAGCCCAGGCCCACGATGCCGAGGATGCTGCGTGACTCGAACGCCATCGCCGGCGGAAAGCTCTGCACCACGAGGTGCAGCAAGGCGCCGGTGCCGATGGTCATGAACCCGGCGCCGAGCCCCTTGCCGAAGTCCTCGTCCGGATAGACGAAGCACACGGCAAAGCCGGCGAGGAACACCACGTTGGCCAGCACCGTGCCGCGCGTGCGCCATCGCTTTTGCGCGGGTGTGGCCTCGGGTTCCTTCTCCCAGGCGTTGGACGACGGGCGCCCTTCCTTGATCGCCATGCCGGTGAAGAACAGGCCGAACATCGCCGGGAACCCGCCGAAGAGGCCGAGACCCCAGACGATGCCCCACATGTTCTGGAAATCGGCCACCAGCGCTTGAGAAGGATCGGCCGGTTTGTAGCGCACGTCGACCGCATCGCCCGGTTCCTTGTCGGAGAGCCCGCCGCCCAGCCCCTTGACTCGCCGCGCCACGCCGTCGGCGGCGGTGTATTCGACGACCGGCGCGCGCGTGGTGGTGGTGCGGCCCTTGTCGTCCTTGCTGCGCTCCTCCACGAATTCGACGAGGCTGCCTTCCACAAGCACCGTGTCGGCAATCGATTGGTAACGCTGCCAGCCGACCGTGGCCGCGCCGTAAAGGCCTGCGCAGCCGATCAGCAGCGCCCCGACGCCGACACCCCAGAAGAGCTTCTTGCGCCAGCCCACGAGCGCACCGATGGCCGGCCCGACAAAGAGGGAGAGCCCGAAGACGAGCAGTGCGTGGGTGGCGGCTTCGTCATCCATGGCGCGCTTTCGTTCATTCGGCGCGGGGATGATTGCCGGGGAGCGGCTACGCGCTCAGCGGCGCGGGCGCTGGCCGTTGCTGGTCGGCACGCCCATGTTGGACTTCTGGCGACTGATGCGCGCTTGCTTGCGGCGGTCTTCGCGCTCGATCACCTTGCGCTTGGTGTAGCCCGACGAATCGGCCCAGGCCCACCACGCGACGGCCAGTGCGAACGGCGACAGCACGATCCACCAGCTCCAGCCGGCGACCATGCCGACTTCGAAATACTTGAGGGCGAGGCTCAAGAGGCCCAACAGCAGAAACCACATCGCGAATCCCTCCGGGTTGTTGTCAACGCATCCGGACGCCGGCGGGCGGCGCTACCTACAATCGCGTTGGCATCGAATGTAACCCAGCCCTTACGAAATAAATCCCCCATGAAAAGAGTTCTGTTCGCCGCTGCCCTGGGCCTTGGCCTCGCAGCCCCCGCCTTCGCAGACCTGGCCCTGGCCACGTCGAAGAACTGCATGAGCTGCCACGCGGTCGACCGCAAGGTGCTCGGCCCGTCCTTCAAGGACGTGGCCACGAAATACAAGGACGACAAGGGTGCCGTCGACTCCCTCGCCACCAAGATCGTGAAGGGCGGCTCCGGCGTTTGGGGCCCGGTGCCGATGCCGGCGAACAACCAGGTCAGCGAAGCCGATGCGAAGAAGCTGGCGGCCTGGATTCTTGCAACGCCGCGCTGAGCCAGCTCAACCCTGAGGGTTGATATCGGCCGGCACCGCCACCGGCCGGCGCTCGATGCGGTCTTCGAGTTGGCCGATGTGCGCAGCCAAGGTGTTGTCGGTCTGCTCGGAGCGCAGCCGCACCGCGTTCTCGAGCTGATCGATGCGCGCCACCAGCGCCGTATGGCGGTCGGCGTTGTGCGCCATGTGCTTGTTCTCCTGCGCCTCGAGGAAGTTGCGCAATTCGGTGAAGCGCGAGGCTTCGGCCTTGTCGGCGAGGTCGCGCTGGACCTGCATTTCCTTCGTGTGGCGCTTGGTGTCGATGAGGACGGAGCTGTGCAGGTACAGCACGTAGACCAGGAAGAAGGCGGCCAGCACAACCGTGAGGCCCAGCATGATCAGCCCCAGCGGCGCCGAGACGGTCATGAAGCCCAGCCAGACATCGGTGGGGGCCGACAGCGTCCCCCAGTTCAATGCGGCGAGCGCTGCAATCAGCAGCACGATGACGAACAGGAAAGCGGATCTCACGCCCATTGGGGGCCTCCTCTGAAAAGATAGAACACAACGGCCGCGCGCGTCGAGGCACGCAGCAACTGTCGGGTTTTACCTCAGGCAAAGGGCCCGTCCGGCGCTGCCGGACGGACAGGCGGCCACGTCCTACAGCCGTTCTGACAACTGTTCGAGGATTGCGGGATTTTCCAGCGTCGAGGTGTCCTGCGTGATCTCCTCGCCCTTGGCGATGCTGCGCAAGAGGCGCCGCATGATCTTGCCGCTGCGCGTCTTGGGCAGGTTGTCGCCGAAGCGGATGTCCTTGGGCTTGGCGATGGGGCCGATCTCCTTGGCCACCCAGGCACGCAGCTCGTTGGCGATCTGCTTGGCCTCTTCGCCGGTCGGGCGTGCGCGCTTGAGCACGACGAAGGCGCACACCGCCTCGCCCGTCACATCGTCAGGGCGGCCCACCACCGCAGCTTCGGCCACGAGGTCGGTCTTGGACACCAGCGCCGATTCGATTTCCATGGTGCCCAGGCGGTGGCCCGACACGTTCAGCACGTCGTCGATGCGGCCGGTGATGCGGAAGTAGCCGCGGTCTTCGCTGCGAACCGCGCCGTCGCCGGCCAGGTAGATCGTGCCGCCCATTTCCTCGGGGAAGTAGCTCTTCTTGAAGCGCTCGGGGTCGTTCCAGATCGTGCGGATCATCGAGGGCCAGGGCCGCTTGATGACCAGCATGCCGCCCGCGCCGTTGGGCAGGTCCTTGCCCGTCTCGTCGACGATCGCGGCCATGATGCCCGGCAGCGGCAAGGTGCACGAACCCGGCACCAGCGGCGTGGCGCCCGGCAGCGGCGTGATGACGTGGCCGCCGGTCTCGGTCTGCCAGAAGGTGTCGACGATCGGACATTTCTCATGGCCGATATTGCGGTGGTACCACATCCACGCCTCGGGATTGATCGGCTCGCCGACCGAGCCGAGGATGCGCAGGCTTGAGAGATTCCAGTTCTTCGGATGCACCTTCTCGTCGCCCTCGGCTGCCTTGATGAGCGAGCGGATGGCCGTGGGCGCGGTGTAGAAGATCGAGACCTTGTGCTTCTCGATCATCTGCCAGAAGCGGCCCGCATGCGGGAAGGTAGGGATGCCCTCAAACACCACCTGCGTGGCACCGGCCGCGAGCGGGCCGTAAGCCACGTAGGTGTGGCCGGTGATCCAGCCGATGTCGGCCGTGCACCAGAACACGTCTTCGGGCTTGATGTCGAAGGTCCAGTCCATCGTGAGCTTGGCCCACAGCAGGTAGCCGCCGGTGGCGTGCTGCACGCCCTTGGGCTTGCCGGTCGAGCCCGAGGTGTAGAGGATGAACAGCGGGTGCTCGGCGTTCACCGGCACGGGCGCGCACTCGGTGCTCTGGCCCTGGAGCGCTTCGGTGAAGGTCTTGTCGCGGCCTTCGACGCGGCTCCACGCGGTGGGCGTGCGCTCGTAGACGAACACCGTCTTGATCGACTCGCAGCCGCCCAGCGCGATGCCGTCGTCCACGATGGCCTTGAGCGGGAGTTCCTTGCCGCCGCGCAATTGGTAGTTGGCGGTGATGACGGCCACTGCGCCGGCGTCGATGATCCGCTCCTGCAGTGCCTTGGCCGAGAAGCCGCCGAACACCACGCTGTGGGTGGCGCCGATGCGCGCACAGGCCTGCATCGCGATCACGCCCTCGACCGTCATCGGCATGTAGATGACGACGCGGTCGCCCTTCTGGATGCCCGCGGCCTTGAGCGCGTTGGCGAACTGGCTCACGCGGGCGAGCAGTTCCTTGTAAGTGACGTTGGTGACGGTGCCGTCGTCGGCTTCGAACACGATGGCGGTCTTGTTCTCGACCGGGGTGCCGATGTGCTTGTCCAGGCAGTTGGCGCTGGCATTGAGTTCGCCGTCGCCGAACCATTCGTAGAACGGGGCCTTCGATTCATCGAGCGTTTTGGTGAAGGGCTTGGTCCATTGCAGGTTGCCCTTGGCCAGGCGGGTCCAGAACCCTTCGAAGTCGTCTTCGGCCTCCTTGCACAGCGCGTCGTAGGCGGCCATGCTGGAAATCCGGGCGCCTTCGGTGGCACGGGCGTCGGGGGGGAACACGCGGTTCTCGACGAGGACGGATTCAATGTTTTTCGATGGGCTGCTCATTCTCTTTGTCTCCTGGGTGGATGCGGCCGTAATGTCGGCGCGCGCACTTACGGGTCACTGACGCGTCCGATGTTAGTTCGCAGGGTTATCACGAGTGCGTCACGGCCCCCCCCTAAAATCGCCGGTCCCCAACGAACCCCCACCCGATGTCCGCTCCCGATCCTTTCGACCCCCTGAACCCGCCCGCCACCCGTACCTATCCGATGGGGCCGCTGCCCCGGCTGATCTTTGCGAGCCGCTGGCTGCAACTGCCGCTGTACCTGGGCCTGATCGTGGCGCAGGCGGTGTACGTGGTGCACTTCCTGGTCGAGTTGCTGCACCTGGTCGAGGCCGCATTCGGCAGCCAGACCGCGCTGCAGGCGCTGATCACCAGCATCGGCTACAAGACCACCGCGCCGGTGGGCACGCTCAACGAGACGGTGATCATGCTGGTGGTGCTGGCGCTGATCGACGTGGTGATGATCTCCAACCTGCTCATCATGGTGATCGTGGGCGGCTACGAGACCTTCGTGAGCCGCATGAACCTGGAAGGCCATCGCGACCAGCCCGAGTGGCTCAGCCATGTGAACGCCTCGGTGCTCAAGGTGAAGCTGGCCACCGCCATCATCGGCATCAGCTCGATCCACCTGCTCAAGACCTTCATCAACGCTGACAACTACACCGACCGCGTGCTGATCGCGCAGACGGTGATCCACATCGCCTTCCTGTTCTCGGCCATGGCCATCGCCTACACCGACAAGCTGATGAACCAGGCGGCCGCTGCCGGCTCCTCCCGTCATTGAGCGGGATCACGCCGCCCTGCCTCAGCGGGGCGGCGGCAAGTCCCACGACGGCACTTCGGTGAAGCGCTCGGCCAGGAAGTCGAGCATCGTGCGCAGCGTGGCCGGCATGTGCTTGCGCGAGGTGTACACGGCGTACATGCCGACGACCTGCGGCTCGCAATCCTCAAAAAGCGATACCAGTTCGCCCGACTGAAGCAGCGCCGCCGTCAGGTAGGTCGGCAACATCGCGATGCCCGCCCCCGCCCGCGCGAGGCACATCAGGCTCGCGGCATCGTTGGCCGACACGTTGCCGTTCACCGCCACGGAGAGCGGCTCCCCATCCGCCTTGCGGGTGAAATTCCAGAGGCTGTGGCCGAAGTACGAATGCGTGAGGCAGTTGCGCTGGGCCAGTTCGTCCACACGCAGCGGCTTGCCGTGTTCCTTCAGGTACGCGGGCGAGGCGCAGACGACCGAACGGCAGTCGGTGAGCCGGCGCGCGATGAGGTTGGGATCGATCTCCGCCGCCGTGCGGATCGCCAGGTCGATGCGCTCGTCCACCAGGTTGACAGTGCGGTCCAGCAGCACTAGGTCGACCGCCACGCCCGGGTAGAGCCGCACGTAGTCCGCAATGGCGTCGGCCAGCTGCGCCTGCGCGAACGAGGTGCCGGTCGTGATGCGCAACTGGCCCTGCGGCGCTTCGGCCGGATGCCGCACCGCGGCCTGCATGTCGCCCGCGAGTTCGAGCACCTGGCGGCAGCGCGGCAGCAGTTCCTCGCCGGCGGCGGTGAGGCTCAGGCGGCGCGTGGTGCGATGCAGCAGCCGTGCGCCGGTCCATTGTTCGAGTTCGGCCACATAGCGCGTGACCACCGGGCGAGACATGTCCAGCTTCTCGGCTGCGGCCGACAGGCTGCCCGAATCCACCACGTTCACGAACACCCGCATTGCATTCAATCGATCCATTCGAACGATTCTAGGAATAAAGAAGCGCGTATTTCGAGGTATTTCTTTCGAAACCAGAAACCTAAGATGAGCTTCATCCCATCCACCATCCCGGAGTCATTCATGAGCCACATCGCCATCATCGGCGCCACCGGACGCGCCGGCGGCCGCCTTCTCGAAGAAGCACTGCGCCGCGGCCACACTGTCACCGCCATCGCGCGCAAGGCCAGCGAGAAGCTGTCAGGTCGCGCCAACGTGAATGCCGTCGACGTCGACGCGCTCGACGCCCCCGCGCTGGAGAAGGCACTGGCCGGCCACGACGCCGTGTTCAGCGCCGCGCACTTCGCCACCGTGCCGCCCGCTGCCATCATCGAGCCGGTCAAGCGCGCGGGCGTGAAGCGCCTGCTGGTGGTCGGCGGTGCCGGAAGCCTGTTCGCGGCACCGGGCCTCAAGGTGATCGAGACGCCGAACTTCCCCGATGCCTACCGTGCCGAAGCCACGGCCGGCGGCGTGTTCCTCGACGCACTGCGCAGCGAAAAGGACCTCGACTGGACCTTCCTGTCGCCCTCCGCCGAATTCGTCGACGGCGAGCGCACCGGCAAGTTCCGCCTCGGCAAGGACGACCTGCTCGTGAGCGCCGAAGGCCGCAGCTGGATCAGCTTCGAGGACTACGCGATCGCGTTCATCGACGAACTCGAGAAGCCTGCGCATTCGCGCCAGCGCTATACGATCGGCTACTGACCGGCCGGCAACGAAAAAAGGACCCTCTCGCGGGTCCTTTTTTCATGGCGCGGCGCGGATCAACGCCCTGTCATGTTCTCCGGCACCACCCACTGGTCGAACTGCTCGGCCGTGAGGTGCCCCGAAGCGATCGCGGCCTCGCGCAGGCTCGTGCCTTCCTTGTGCGCCTTCTTCGCGATGTAGGCCGACTTGTCGTAGCCGATGTGCGTGTTCAGCGCCGTCACCAGCATCAGCGAACGCTGCACCAGCTCCGTGATGCGTTCGCGGTTCGGCTCGATGCCCACGGCGCAGTGGTCGTTGAAGCTCACCATGCCGTCGGCCAGCAGGCGCACGCTCTGCAGGAAGTTGTGGGCCACCATCGGGCGGAACACGTTCAGCTCGAAGTTGCCCGAGGCGCCGCCGATGTTGATGGCCACGTCATTGCCGAACACCTGCGCGGCCAGCATCGTGACGGCTTCGCTCTGGGTCGGATTGACCTTGCCCGGCATGATCGACGAGCCGGGTTCGTTCTCGGGAATGCTCAACTCGCCGATGCCGCTGCGCGGGCCGCTCGCGAGCCAACGCACGTCGTTGGCGATCTTGTTCATGCTGGCGGCGAGCGTCTTGAGCGCGCCGTGGGCGTGCACCAGCGCATCGACGCTGGCCATCGCCTCGAACTTGTTCGGCGCGGTGATGAACGGCAGGCCGGTGAGCTTTGCCAGCTCGGCCGCCACCTGCTCCGCGTAGCCCTTGGGCGCATTGAGCCCGGTGCCCACAGCCGTGCCGCCCAGCGCCAGTTCGCACAGGTGCGGCAGCGCGGCGCGCACATGCGCTTCGCCGTGCGCCAACTGCGCGACGTAGCCCGAGAACTCCTGGCCCAGCGTGAGGGGCGTGGCGTCCTGCAGGTGGGTGCGGCCGATCTTCACGATGTCGGCGAAGTCCTTGGACTTTTTCTCCAGCGTGCCGCGCAGCTTGGCGATGGCGGGCAGCAGCTTGTGGGTGATGGCCTCGACGGCGGCCACGTGCATCGCGGTCGGGAACACGTCGTTGCTCGACTGGCTGCGGTTCACGTCGTCGTTCGGGTGCACAAGGCGCCCTTCCCCGCGCTCGCCGCCGAGGATTTCGCTCGCGCGGTTGGCCAGCACCTCATTGACGTTCATGTTGCTCTGCGTGCCCGAGCCGGTCTGCCAGACCACCAGCGGGAACTCGCCCGGGTGCTTGCCGGCGACGACTTCGTCGGCCGCGGCCACGATGGCCTGGGTCTTCTTCTCGTCCTGCAGGCCCAGCGCGTGGTTGACCACGGCCGATGCGCGCTTGACTTGCGCCAGCGCCTTGATGATTTCGCGCGGCTGCTGTTCGCCGGAGATGTCGAAATTCTGCAGCGAGCGCTGCGTTTGCGCACCCCACAGCTTGTCGGCCGGCACGTCGATCGGACCGAAGGTATCGCGCTCGGCACGGGTCTTGGGGGAAGTCGTCATGAGAAAAAGCTCCGCAGTCTTGGATGGTTGCGCCGCCTGGTCGGGCGCGGCCCGAGTATCGACCAACAAGAATAGCTCGCATCTGACGGGGCCATTGGGCCGCCGCCGACATCACGGTACGCCCGTTGGGTTGACTCGCGTCATGTCAAAAAGTTATAATCATTGGCTTCAGACGACCAACAAGTCATGTAAGTCCTGTTGGTTGGCCCTGCACTACTCGCGGATCTCGAATCCCGTCGCGGTGCAAGGTTCTCCCCCGCCGGGCCCTGCCCGGCAAACCGGCCGGATCTTTCCGGCCCCACTGCCACGCCACCCTTCGGCGGGCACTGGTTTCGTCGCCACGTCGTCTTCAGTGCCTGTCGGCAGCCCCAAGGCTCGCCGGGCCATTGCACGCGTCTTCTCGCGCTCTCTGTTCGGACGGCCCATCGGCTGATGGCGTGACCGTTGCCGTCCTGTGCTTTGCCGGGGCGGTGCTGTGTCCAACCTTTCAACAAGGAGCCCCGGCATATGGCCAAAGGAATTCTCATCGACCATGTCTTCAAGGTGTTCGGCGATTCGCCCGAGCAAGCCCTCGAACTGGTCCGCCAAGGTTTTTCGAAGAAGGAAATCCTCGCGCAAACGGGCCAGTCGATCGGCGTGTTCGATGCCACCTTCGAGATCCAGGCCGGCGAGATCTTCGTGATCATGGGCCTGTCGGGCTCGGGCAAGTCGACGCTGGTGCGCCTGTTGAACCGGCTGATCGAGCCGACCGCCGGGCGCATCGTGATCGACGGCGCCGACATCAACGAGCACTCCGACGCCAAGCTGCGCGCGCTGCGCCGCAAGGACATCAGCATGGTGTTCCAGTCGTTCGCGCTGATGCCGCACATGACGGTGCGCGAGAACACCGCGTTCGGCCTGGAGCTCTCGGGCACGAGCAAGAAGGAACGCCTCGCGCAGGCCGACAAGGCGCTCGCGCAGGTGGGCCTCGCGGGCTGGGGCGACAGCTACCCCGACGAGCTTTCCGGCGGCATGCAGCAGCGCGTGGGCCTGGCGCGCGCGCTGGCCTCCGACCCGTCGATCCTGCTGATGGACGAGGCCTTCTCGGCGCTCGACCCGATCATCCGCACCGAGATGCAGTCGGAGCTGCTGCGGCTGCAGCAGGAGCAGCGCCGCACCATCGTCTTCATCTCGCACGACCTCGATGAAGCCATGCGCATCGGCGACCGCATCGCGATCATGAAAGACGGCCAGGTGATCCAGGTCGGCACGCCCGACGAGATCCTGCGCAGCCCCGCCGACGACTATGTGCGCAGCTTCGTGCGCGGCGTGGACGCGGCGGCCGTGTTCAAGGCGGCGGACATCGCACGCAAGTCGCTCACCGTGGTGTGCGAGCACCCCGAGCGCGGTGCGCGCGCGGCGCTCAAGCTGCTCGAAGACCAGGACCGCGACTTCGCCTACGTGACCAGCCCGAACAAGCGGTTCCTTGGCGTGGTGTCGGCCGACACGCTGCGTGGCGCGCTCGACGGGCATTCGGGTCCGCTGGGGTTGCAGCACGCGTTCCTGGCCGACCTGCCGCGCATCGACGCCGAAGCGCCGGTGGCCGGCCTCATCGGCCAGCTCGCGCAGGCGCCGTGCGCGCTGCCGGTGGTGGCTGCCGACGGCCGCTTCTGCGGCGCGATCAGCAAGACGACGCTGCTCAAGTTCCTGGACCGCGAGACGCCGCCGATCGAGCCCGTGTCCCCGCACGCCGCGCCTGCGCTCGCCGCCGAGCCGCACTGAATTCACGAAGGAACCTGAACGATGACCGACACCACATTGCCTTCCGACCCGAACATGCAAGACCTGGGCGCCGCATTGAACACGGCCCCGGAGCCCGCCGCCTTCGTCGATCCGTGGGAGGCGCTCTCGGCCGCACCCGACACCTCGGCCACCAGCGCCTGGCTCGATGCACCGATGAACGCCGCGCACCAGCTCGCTGGACAGGCCGACACCGCCACCGGCGGCTTCCAACTGCACCGCCTCTGGGACGGCTCCCTCCCCGTCGAGTCCTGGATCAACCAGGGCCTCGGCTGGGTGGTCGAACATTTCCGCCCCTTCTTCCAGACGGTGCGCCTGCCCATCGACAGCACGCTGAACTGGGTGCAGGGCCTCCTCACCGGTCTGCCGACGCTCGCGATGATCGCGTTGATCGGCCTCTTCGCCTGGCAGTTCGCCGGCCGCGCGCTCGCCATCGGCACCACGGTCGCGCTGTTGCTCGTGGCGATGCTGGGCATCTGGCCCGAGGCCATGGTCACGCTGTCGCTGGTGCTGACCTCGCTCGTCTTCTGCATGGTCATCGGCCTGCCGCTCGGTGTGCTGCTGGCCAGCAGCGACCGGGCCCAGCGCCTCATGCGGCCTGTACTCGACGCGATGCAGACCACGCCGGCCTTCGTGTACCTCGTGCCGGTGGTGATGCTGTTCGGCATCGGCAACGTGCCGGGCGTGATCGTGACGATCATCTTCGCGCTGGCGCCACTCGTGCGCCTGACCAACCTGGGCCTGCGCCAGGTGCGCCCCGACCTGATCGAGGCCGCGCGCGCCTACGGCGCTTCGCCCTGGCAGATGCTGGTGAAGGTGCAGCTGCCGCTGGCCATGCCGTCGATCATGGCGGGCATCAACCAGGCGCTGATGCTGTCGCTGTCGATGGTGGTGATCGCTTCGATGATCGCGGTCGGCGGCCTCGGCCAGATGGTGCTGCGCGGGATCGGGCGGCTCGACATGGGCCTGGCGACCGTGGGCGGGCTGGGCATCGTGCTGCTGGCGATTTCACTCGACCGGCTGACGCAGGCGATGGGCAAGTCGCGCCGCAGCGCGGGGCGGCGCTGGTGGCACACCGGGCCGGCCGGGCTGGCACTGCGTGTGCTGCAGCGCCTTGTGGGCACGCCGTCGCGCGAAACGGGCGCGCCCGTTCCCGCACTCTCCACGCAATGACACGTCTCGGAGGAAATCAACGCATGAAGAAAACCAGTCTCATCGCCCGCAGCCTCCTTGCGCTCGGCTTCGTCGCCTTCGGCATGGCCGCGCAGGCGGCCAACGACCTGCCCGGCAAGGGCGTGACCGTGCAGCCGCTCAAGAGCTCGCTCGCCGAAGAAGCGTTCCAGACGCTGCTCGTGATGCGCGCCCTCGAAAAGCTCGGCTACACAGTCGAGCCCATGAAGGACCTGGAGCCCGCCACCGAGCACCTGGCCATTGCCAATGGCGATGCCACCTTCATGGCCAACCACTGGAGCCTGCTGCACGCCGACTTCTACAAGAACAGCGGCGGCGACGCCAAGCTCTCGCGCACCGGCGTGTACTCGGACGGCGCCGTGCAGGGCTACTTGATCGACCGCAAGACGGCCGAGCAATACAACATCACGAACATCGCGCAGCTGAAGGATCCGGCGATTGCCAAGCTCTTCGACGCGGACGGCGACGGCAAGGCCGACCTCACGGGTTGCAACCCCGGCTGGGGGTGCGAACTGGCCATCGAGAACCACCTGAGCGCCTACCAACTGCGCGACACCGTTACCCACAAGCAAGGCAGCTACGCCGCGCTGATGGCCGACACGATTGCCCGCTTCAAGCAGGACAAGCCGGTGCTGTACTACACGTGGACGCCGTATTGGGTGAGCGCCGTGCTGCGGCCCGGTGCGGACGTGGTGTGGCTGCAGGTGCCCTCCTCGTCGTCGCAGGAAGGCCAGGCCCAAGCCGACACGCAGTTGCCCAATGGCAAGAACTATGGATTCCAAGCCAACCGGGAGCAGATCGTCGCGAACAAGGCCTTCGTCGAGAAGAACCCCGCTGCCGGCAAGCTGTTCGAGGTGATGAAACTGCCGATCGGCGACATCAACGCGCAGAACCTACGCATGAGCCAGGGCGCCAATACGCAGCGGGACGTGGAACGGCATGCGGATGGGTGGATCCGGGTGCACCAGCAGCTCTTCGACGGCTGGATTGCCGAGGCGCGGGCTGCTGCGAGGTAGCACAGCAGCCCTGGGCGGCGGCTGAGATAATCGGGGGGCGTTTTCCCGTGTTTCCCATTACAAAAAGCCCCCCACCATGACGACCACGATCCAGCAGGCCGACCTGATCGAATCGATCAGCGCCGCGCTGCAATACATCAGCTACTACCACCCCAGCGACTACATCGCCCATCTGGCCAAGGCCTACGAGCGCGAACAGAGCCCCGCCGCCAAGGACGCCATCGCGCAGATCCTCACCAACAGCAAGATGAGCGCCACGGGCCACCGCCCCATCTGCCAGGACACCGGCATCGTCAATGTGTTCCTCAAGGTGGGCATGGACGTGCGCTGGGGCGGCTTCACCGGCTCGCTGGACGACGCCATCAACGAAGGCGTGCGCCGCGGCTACAACCACCCCGACAACACGCTGCGCGCCTCGGTTGTGGCCGATCCGCAGTTCGACCGCAAGAACACCAAGGACAACACGCCCGCGGTGATCTTCACCGAGATCGTTCCGGGCAACACCGTCGAAGTGACGGTCGCAGCCAAGGGCGGCGGCAGCGAGAACAAGAGCAAGCTGGTGATGCTGAACCCCGGCGACAGCGTGGTCGACTGGGTTCTGAAGACCGTGCCCACCATGGGCGCCGGCTGGTGCCCGCCGGGCATGCTGGGCATCGGCATCGGCGGCACCGCCGAGAAGGCCGCGCTCATGGCCAAGGAAAGCCTGATGGACGACCTGGACATGCACGAGCTGCAGGCCAAGAAGGCCTCGGGCGCGGAGCTGAGCAAGGTCGAGGCGCTGCGCATCGAGCTGTACGAGAAGGTCAATGCGCTGGGCATCGGCGCGCAGGGCCTGGGCGGCCTGGCCACCGTGCTGGACATCAAGATCAAGATGTACCCGACGCACGCGGCCAGCAAGCCGGTCGCGATGATCCCCAACTGCGCGGCCACGCGCCATGCGCATTTCGTGATGGACGGCAGCGGCGCGGTGTACCTCGATCCGCCCTCGCTGGACCTGTGGCCCGACGTGAACTGGGCGCCCGACGAAAAGAAGAGCAAGCGCGTGAATCTCGACAAGCTCACGCCCGCCGAAGTGGCGAGCTGGAAGCCCGGCGACACGCTGCTCCTGAACGGCAAGATGCTCACCGGCCGCGACGCCGCGCACAAGCGCATCCAGGACATGCTGGCCAAGGGCGAGAAGCTGCCGGTGGACTTCACGAACCGCGTCATCTACTACGTCGGCCCGGTCGATCCGGTGGGTGACGAAGCAGTAGGCCCGGCCGGCCCGACCACCGCCACGCGCATGGACGGCTTCACCGAGATGATGCTGGCCGAGACCGGCCTGATCGCGATGATCGGCAAGGCCGAGCGCGGCCCGGTGGCCATCGAGGCGATCAAGAAGCACAAGAGCGCCTACCTCATGGCCGTGGGCGGCGCCGCCTACCTGGTGAGCAAGGCCATCAAGACCGCCAAGGTGGTGGGCTTCGAGGACCTGGGCATGGAAGCGATCTATGAATTCGACGTGGTCGACATGCCAGTGACGGTGGCAGTCGATGCGGGCGGTACCAGCGCGCACATCACCGGCCCGGCCGAGTGGCAGAAGCGCATCGCCAGCGGCGAGTTCAAGACCATCATGATGGAAGAAGCTTGAGCCTTGTAGGCGTTTTCGATAGCGGCGTGGGAGGCCTCAGCGTGCTCGCCGCGCTGCGCGCCGAGTTGCCGCGCGAGCGCTTCGTGTATTTCTCGGACGCGGCCTACGCGCCCTATGGCGAGCGTGGCGATGACTATGTGATCGAGCGCTCGCGCAAGGTGACGGAGCAGTTGATCGCCGAGCACGGCATCAAGGCGCTGGTGGTGGCCTGCAACACGGCCACGACAGCGGCGATCCACCTGCTGCGTGCCGAGCATCCGGCACTGCCCATCGTGGGCCTGGAGCCGGCGCTCAAGCCCGCTGTGGCAACTAGCCGCACGGGCCACATCTCGGTGATGGCCACGCGCGGGACGCTGGCCAGCGTCAAGTACGCGGCCCTGCGCGATTCGTTTGCCGGGTCCGCCCATGTTCGCTCGGTGCCGTGCGACGGGCTCGTCAAGGCCATCGAAGGCTTCGACACCGAGGCCATCGCGACGCTGTGTGCCCGTTACATGGCGGAGGCCGGTCCCTTCGGCGATGCGCCCGGCGAAGTCGACACCGTCGTGCTCGGCTGCACGCACTACCCGCTCGTGAAGAACGAGCTCCAGCGGCATGCACCGCCCACGCTGCGCTTCATCGACACCGGTGCGCCGGTCGCGCAGCAGACACGGCGCGTGCTGGCTGCTGCCGGCGGCCTCTCGGACGGCGAAGGCGGGCTGATCCTACAGAGCAGCGGCGACCAGTCCGTGCTCGAAGCGGCCGCCGCGCGCTGGCTGCAAACCTCGCCGCAAGGTACAACGGCAACTTCCGCCTGAAATTACCGCCGTCATGCGCCCTCTTTTGCGCCACGCCCTGCTCTTGCTGTGCCTCTCAGCCGCCGGCCTGAGCCATGCCGCCTGCGAAAGCGGCCTCGCCGAGCGCATGCACGCCAAGCTCTACCCCAAGCGCCCGCTCGACGAGCGGCTCGCGGCCTGCAAGGTGTGGCCGGCCTTCCCCGGCCGCAGCATCGTGGTGCTGCCCATGCCGCGCGAAACCACCGACAAGGGCGCCAAGGTCTTCGACCTCGAGGTGTTGCTGATCCAACGGCCCGACAACGGCAACACCGAGCGCGACACCGTCATCGGTCGCCTCTTGCAGCCCGAGGCGCTCGACGAGGACGCGACCACGGCGATCCAGGACATCCGCATCGACACCTCGCGCTACGTGCTCGCCTCCGACGCCCGCGCCTTCGGCCTGCGCGTGCGCTACCGCGGCAGCAGCGCGCCGGGAAGCCCGCTGGCCAGCGAGACGGTGCGCCTCTACGTGCAGCACGGCAGCAAGCTGCGCGAGGTGTTGCAGGAGATCGAGCTCGACCACGACAACGGCGGATGGGATTCGACCTGCACCGGCCACTTCGAGAAGCTGCGCACCATGCTGTCGGTGGGCAAGGCGACCAGCAACGGCTTTGCCGACCTGCAGCTCTCGCGCACCCTCGTGCAGAGCCACGCGCAGGAGCAGGAGGACCAGGGCTGCATCGAGAAGGCGCTGCCCGCGAAGTTCAGCACCGTGACGCTGCGCTACGACGGCGAGCGGTTCAAGGTGCCGAAGTCGCTGCTGCAGCAATCGCCCTGACGGGCAGCTGAATTCGTGCCGCTTTTCACGGCATCGTCACACGAAAGTACCAGCATGCGCGGTTTGTCCAGAACAACAACCGCGCACCATGACCACTCTCTCCGCCTCCCGCATTCCCTTCAAGCCCATGCTGCTCGCCAGTGCCTTGTCTGCTGTCCTGCTGGCTGCGTGCGGCGGCGGTAGCGACGGGGGTGGCAGCTTCCTGCCGATCGTGCCGCCCGCGGCGGTCGCGCCCCCGGCAACGCAGCCGCCAGCCGCGGAGCCGGACCAGCTGGTTTCCAAAGCACGGTTCACGCCCAATGCGGGCACGACCGAAGGCTCGTCGGACGCATCGACCGCCTTCGCCCTGCCCGACAACTTCATGCTCGTGGCCGACGACGAAGCCAACGTGTTGCGCGTCTACCCGCGCGCCGGCGGCGCCGCGGTGAAGGAATGGAGCTACGAGCTCGAAGGCCCGAAGCTCGGCAAAGAGCTCGACCTCGAAGCCGGCACGCGCATCGGCGACACGCTGTACCTCACCGGCTCCAACAGCAACAAGAAGGACGGCGGCGATGCGGCCGCGGACCGCTCGCACCTCTTCGCGGTGAAGGTCACAGGCACGGGCGCGGCCACCACGTTCAGCTATGTGGGGCAGTTCTCGCTGCTCGAAGCGCAATTGATCGCCTGGGACAAGGACAACACCCACGGGCTGGGCGCCAATCACTTCGGCTTTGCCGTGTCCGCTGCGGCGGGCATCGTGCCCGAGCGCGTCGACGGCTTCTCCATCGAAGGCATGACCAGCGCACCGGGCGACAGCGCACTGTGGCTCGGCTTCCGCGCACCGCAGACCGGTGCATCGACGCGCGCCAAGGCGCTGATCGTGCCGGTGCAGAACTACGCCGCGCTGGTGGGCGGCACGGCCACGCAGGCCGCGTTCGGTGCGCCCATCGAGCTGGAACTCGGCGGGCGCGGCATCCGCTCGATCGACAAGGGCACCGATGGCAACTACCTGATCGTGGCCGGCCCCGCAGGCGCGGCCAGCGCGGACGTGGACCGCAACTTCGCGCTCTTCTCGTGGAACGGCAATCCGGCCACGGCACCGGTCGAGCTGTCGAACGACCTCGACAAGCTGCGCAAGGAGACGGGCGGCAGCTTTGAATCGACCGTCGAGGTGCCAGGGCCGGTGAAGGCCGGCACGCAGGTGCAGTTGCTGCTCGACAACGGCGACACCGTCTGGCCGGGCCAGACCGAGGTATCGAAGGACCTCGACGCGGCCGACCAAAAGTTCGACGGCTACGTCGTTCGCCTGGGTCAGCCGTGGGTGGACACGGCCGGCCCGGTGCTGAAGACCGCCTCGCCCACCGCGGGCCGCGTGGGCGTCAACTTCGACACGTCGATCGTGCTGTCCTTCAACGAAGCGATCCGCCTGGGCGCGGGCAGCATCGTGCTGCACAAGGCCGACGGCAGCGTGGTCGAGACCTTCAACGCCGCCAGTCCGGCCGCGCGCGTGAAGCTGGCGTTCAACGTGCTGACGATCGTGCCGACCACCAAGCTCACGGCCGACACGGGCTACTACGTGACGGTGGATGCCAACGCCATCACCGACCCCGTCGGCAACGCCTTTGCCGGCATCGCCGATGCAACGAAGCTGAACTTCATGACGGCCGGCGCGCCGACGCAACTGGTGGCCGGCGACCTGCTGTTCATGGCCGGCAACGCCGAGGCGCCCGACGCCTATGCCTTCGTGCTGCTGAAGGCAGTCAACGGCGGCACGCAGGTGACCTTCACCGACCGCGACCGCAAGGCGGGCGCGCTGGAGTTCACCGACATCACCAACGAGACAGCCTTCGTCTGGACCGCGGACCAGAACCTGCCCGCCGGCACCATCGTGACCATCCAGACCGACGTCACCGGCAATCCGATCGCGGACAAGGGCACCACGCTGGGCTCGCCGGGCGGCATCGGCAAATCCGAGACGGTCTACGCGTTCACGGGCGGCACCATCGATGGATTGGGCGTCGGAACGGCGGGCAAGATCACCTCGGTCGGCAGCTACCTCGCGAGCCTCACACTGGGTGGCGCCGCGGGCACCATTCCCGATGCGATCACGACGGCAGGCACGGGCTTCTCGTTCACGGTGTTGCCGGCCAACCAGACCAACGCGATCTACACCGGATCGCTGGACCGCTCGGACCTGGGTGCGTTCGCAGCTCGCGTGAAGAACCCGGCCAACTGGACCGTGCGCTATGCGCCGGCAGTGGGCTGGCCGCTGACCAACAACAGCCTGTTCGGCGACAAGCTGCCCTGATCTACGAACTGCGCAGTGCGGCCTCGCGGCCGCGCCGCATGTCGATCGGCAGCAGCAGCAACAACCCCGCCACGAACAGCACCGCGGTCGAGAGGATCGCGATGCGCTGGTTGCCGCCCGTGGCCCAGGTGATCGCGCCGAAGCTCAGCGGGCCGATGATGCTGGCCAGCCGGGTCGCGAAGGTCCAGAGCCCGAAGAACTCCGCCAGTTGCTGCGGCGGCGCGAGATACCCCGTCATCGCGCGGCCGGCGGACTGGCTCGAGCCCATCGCAAGCCCCGCGATGGCGGCGGCCCACCAGAAGCCGCCCTTTGTTGTCACCACGGCGGCGATCACACAGACCGCGATCCACGCCACCAGCGTGACCGCCAGCGAGACCTTGTGGCCGATGCGGTCCTGGATGTAGCCGAACGAGAAAGCACCGATGGCGGCGGCGACGTTGAGCACGAAGATCAGCACCATGGTCTCGCTCGCCACGAAGCCGATCACCTGCTCGGCGTAGATGGCCGCGAGCGTGATGGCGACCGCCACGCCGCCCTGGTAGCAGACGGTGCAGACCAGCAGCCACATGAAGTCGCGGTAGGCACGCGCTTGCCTGTAGGTGGCGCGCAATTGCTGCCATGCGCCAAGTTCACCGCCGGTGGTTTTCGGCTGCGCCCGTTCGGGCAGCAGCGCGAAGGTGGCGCAGGCTGCGGCGCCGTAGATCGCGGCCGTGATCAGCATCGTGACCGGCACGAAATGCGAAGCCGGCAGCCCCTTCGCCTGCGACCACAGCACGTAGGCCAGGCAGATGCCGAGCGTCAGCATGCCGCCGACGTAGCCGAAGCTCCAGCCCCATCCGCTCACCTTGCCCATGCCTTCGGGCGTTGCAAGCTCGGGCAGGAAGGCGCCCGTGAGCGACTCGCCGTAGGAATAGAAGGCGTTGGAGACAATCACCAGCAACATGGCCATCGCAACACCGCCCGATACGCCCGCAAAGCGCGGCGTGAGCGCCAGTGCGGCCGTGGCCAGCACGCAGCCGCTGGTGGCGATGACCAGCACCCGCTTCTTGGCACCGCGCAGGTCGGCCCAGGCGCCGATCGCGGGCATCGTGAGCATCACGATGGCGTAGGAGATGCTGAGTGCCGCGGTCCACGCAAAAGCGGCCCAGGGCGCGCCTTTCGCGATGCCGCCCACGAAGTAGGCGGCGAACACGGCCGTGATGACGACTGTCGTGTAGCCCGAGTTGGCGAAGTCGTACATCGCCCAGCCGAAGACCTCGCGCTTGCGCACGCCGGGGCGCAGCGCGGAGGCGGGAAACAGGGCCATGCGGCCTTGATCGGGCGAGTGGTTGCGGGTTAGTTAGTGCAGGTGCCGCGGACGGCGACCGCCGCCGTGGCCACCGCCGCTTCCGCCGCTACCGGGACCACCCGTGCCGCGCGGACGCTTGCCGATTTCGAGCGAGTTCACGAGCGCATCGAAACGGTCGCTGAAGAGGCGATCGATCTCGGAGACCACGCCACCCAGTTCGGCACCATCGAAATGACGTTCCATGAGGTTGACTACGTCTTCCACCAGCAGATCGCGCTGCACCTGCATGATCGCGGCCGGGTTGGGGCCGACGAACAGCATCAGGAAATCGTCGCGCGATTCTTCGTCGGGGTCGCCTTCTTCCTCGTCGAAGTCGGTGTCGTAGAAGGTGACTTCGATCGCGGCGCCGCGGTCCGACAGTTCGTTCAGGGCCATGCACATCTCGTCCAGGGCCTGACGGAAGTCTTCGTCGCCGGGCACGGTCCAGCAGATCTGCAGCGTGTGGTCTTTCTGCTCGAAGCGGATGCCGGGCTCTTCTTCGTAGGTGCTGGTGGCGCCGTCGGCGAGCGACTTGGCGCCTGCATATTTCCAGAGCGGCTTGAGCGCTTCCTGGATCTGCTCGAAGCTCACGTCCGAACGCAATGGCACGTCGCCATGCACATGGATCTCAAATGGAGCGTTGTAGCGAGGCATCGAATGCTCCTTTTTTAAGTTTGGTACCCGGAACGGGGGTCGAACCCGTATGCCCCGATCAAGGAAGCGGCGGATTTTAAGTCCGATGTGTCTACCAATTTCACCATCCGGGCGTCAGGTTGAGCATCGACGATAACCCAAACGAAACAAGCCCCGGCAACGGTGGTTGGCGGGGCCTGTTTGTCGGATCGAATCGTGTCTAACGAGAAGGTGGAGGCGCGACCCGGAGTCGAACCGGGCTAGACGGATTTGCAATCCGTTGCATAACCGCTTTGCTATCGCGCCACGCAGAAAAACGAAAACGAACTTGCGAAAAAAAGGGAAGCATTTGCTTCCCTTTTTCAAAACTGGAGCGGGAAAAGAGTCTCGAACTCTCGACCTCAACCTTGGCAAGGTTGCGCTCTACCAACTGAGCTATTCCCGCGTTTCGAGCCTCTAATTATATACCAGTTTTTCGAGACCCGGCAAGTTCACACGATCAATGTTTGACCGAGCCCTCGGCAGCCGGGGTGCCCGCACGCTGCTTGGCCAACTCGGCCACTGCGGCGGCAGAGGCGGCGACCTCTTCGTCCGACAGGGGCTCTGGCATCTTCTCGAGCGCGATCTCCAGGACCTTGTCGATCCACTTCACAGGCACGATCTCCAGGCCGTTCTTCACGTTCTCGGGAATGTCCTGCAGGTCCTTGGCGTTCTCTTCGGGGATCAGCACGGTCTTGATGCCACCGCGCAAGGCGGCCAGCAACTTTTCCTTCAGGCCACCGATGGCCGTGACCTCGCCGCGCAGCGTGATCTCACCCGTCATCGCCACATCGCCGCGCACCGGGATGCCGGTGAGCGCCGACACGAAGGCGGTTGTCATCGCGGCGCCCGCGCTCGGGCCATCCTTGGGCGTTGCGCCGTCGGGCACGTGGATGTGGATGTCACGCTTCTCGAACATCTCGTCCTTGATGCCCAGGCGGCGCGAGCGGCTGCGCACCACGGTGCGTGCGGCCTCGACCGATTCCTTCATGACATCGCCCAGCGATCCAGTGCGGCTGATCACGCCCTTGCCGGGCATGGTGACCGCTTCGATCGTCAGCAGGTCGCCGCCGACCTCGGTCCATGCGAGACCGACCACCTGGCCGACCTGGTTCTGCTTCTCGGCGAGGCCGAAGCTGTACTTCCGCACGCCCAGGAACTCGTTGAGGTTCGAGCCGTCGACCGTGACCTTCGGCGTCATCTGCTTGAGCAGCAGGCCCTTGACCACCTTGCGGCAGATCTTGGACAGCTCGCGCTCGAGCGAACGCACGCCGGCTTCACGCGTGTAGTAGCGGACGATGTCGCGCACGGCTTCTTCGGTGACCAGGAGTTCTTCTTCCTTGACGCCGTTGTTCTTCAGCTGCTTGGGCAGCAGGTACTTGATCGCGATGTGCGTCTTCTCGTCCTCGGTGTAGCCCGAGAGGCGGATGACTTCCATGCGGTCCAAGAGCGCCGGCGGAATGTTCATCGAGTTCGAGGTGGCGACGAACATCACGTCGCTCAGGTCGAAGTCGACTTCCACGTAGTGGTCGCCGAAGGTGTGGTTCTGCTCGGGGTCGAGCACCTCGAGCAGCGCGCTCGACGGGTCGCCGCGGAAGTCGGTGCCCAGCTTGTCGATTTCATCGAGCAGGAACAGCGGATTGCGCGTGCCGATCTTGCTCAGCCCCTGCAGCACCTTGCCCGGCAGCGCGCCGATGTAGGTGCGGCGATGGCCGCGGATCTCGGCTTCGTCGCGCATGCCGCCCAGCGCCATGCGCGTGTACTTGCGACCGGTCGCCTTGGCGATCGACTGCCCCAGCGATGTCTTGCCGACACCCGGTGGGCCCACGAGGCACAGGATCGGCGCCTTCACCTTGTCGACGCGTTGCTGCACCGCGAGATATTCAAGGATGCGGTCCTTGACCTTCTCGAGGCCATAGTGGTCGGCATTGAGCACGGCTTCGGCATTGGCCAGGTCGTGCTTGATCTTGGTCTTCTTGCTCCACGGCAGGCCGATGAGCACGTCGATGTAGTTGCGCACCACGGTGGCCTCGGCCGACATGGGCGACATCAGCTTGAGCTTCTTGAGTTCGCCTTCGGCCTTCTTGAGCCCCTCTTTGGACATCTTGGCGAGCTTGATCTTCTTCTCGATCTCCTCGATGTCCGCGCCCTCTTCGCCTTCGCCGAGCTCCTTCTGGATGGCCTTGACCTGCTCGTTGAGATAGAAGTCGCGCTGGTTCTTCTCCATCTGGCGCTTCACGCGGCCGCGGATCTTCTTGTCGACGTTGAGGATGTCGACCTCGCGTTCGAGCTGACCGAACAGGTTTTCCAGGCGCGCCTTGACGTCGTCCAGGTCGAGCACGGCCTGCTTGTTGTCCAGCTTGAGCGGCAGGTGCGCGGCGATGGTGTCGGCCAGGCGGCCGGCATCGTCGATGCTCGAGATCGAAGTCAGGATCTCGGGCGGAATCTTCTTGTTCAGCTTGACGTACTGGTCGAACTGCTGCATCACGGCGCGGCGCAGGGCCTCGACCTCGGTGCCCTTCTCGCCGCCTTCGGTCGCCTCGACGGGCGTCACGTTGGCCGTGAAGTGCGTCTCGCCGTCATCGATGCGGTTCACGCGTGCACGCTGCTGGCCTTCGACCAGCACCTTCACCGTGCCATCGGGCAGCTTGAGCATCTGCAGGATGGTCGAGACGCAGCCGACTTCGAACATGTCCTCGACAGAGGGCTCGTCCTTGGCGGCGGCCTTCTGGGCCACCAGCATGATGCGGCGCTCGGCCTCCATGGCCAGTTCGAGCGCCTTGATGCTCTTGGGGCGTCCCACGAAGAGCGGGATCACCATGTGGGGAAACACCACAACGTCGCGCAGCGGCAGCAGCGGCAGGTCGAGTGCTTCGGGAGGCAGGGGGGTATGACCAGACATGCGAAATCCTTTACGCCTTCTTCGCCGCTTCGCGGTACACGAGCAGCGGTGGCTTGTTTTCGTCGATGGTCGATTCCTCGACCACCACCTTGTCGACATTGGTCGCGTTCGGCAATTCGAACATGGTGTCGATCAACGACTGTTCAAGGATCGAACGCAGACCGCGTGCACCGGTCTTGCGTGCCAGGGCCTTGCGTGCGATCGCCTTGAGCGCCGCCGGGCGAATCTCGAGGTCCACGCCCTCCATCTGAAGGAGCTTGGTGAATTGCTTGACCACCGCATTCTTCGGCTCGGTCAGGATCTGGACCAGTGCGTCCTCGGAGAGTTCCGCGAGCGATGCGACCACGGGCATGCGGCCCACGAGTTCGGGGATCAGGCCGAACTTGATCAGGTCTTCGGGTTCGACTTCGCGGAACACCTCGGTGATGCTGCGCTGGGCCTTGCTCTTGACCGTGGCGCCGAAGCCGATGCCCGAGGCCTCGGTGCGGTTTTCGATGACCTTCTCGAGGCCGGCGAATGCGCCGCCGCAGATGAACAGGATGTTGGTCGTGTCGATCTGCAAAAAGTCTTGATTTGGGTGCTTGCGCCCGCCCTGCGGCGGCACGCTGGCCATGGTGCCTTCGATGAGCTTGAGCAAGGCCTGCTGCACGCCCTCGCCCGACACGTCGCGCGTGATCGAGGGGTTGTCGGACTTGCGCGAGATCTTGTCGATTTCGTCGATGTAGACGATGCCGCGCTGGGCGCGCTCGACTTCGTAGTTGCAGCTCTGCAGCAGCTTCTGGATGATGTTCTCGACGTCTTCGCCCACATAGCCGGCTTCGGTCAGCGTGGTGGCGTCGGCCATCACGAAGGGCACGTCGAGCATGCGCGCGAGCGTTTGCGCGAGCAGCGTCTTGCCCGAACCCGTGGGGCCGATCAAGAGGATGTTGCTCTTGCTGAGCTCGACGTCGTCGCCCTTGGCCTTTTCCTTGTGACGCAGGCGCTTGTAGTGGTTGTAGACCGCCACCGACAGCATGCGCTTGGCCGGCTCCTGGCCGATCACGTAGTTGTCGAGGTTGGTCTTGATCTCCAGCGGCGTGGGCAGGTCGCTGCGTGCTTCGCGCGCTTCTTCACCGGCCGGCAGTTCGTCGCGGATGATTTCGTTGCAGAGATCGATGCACTCGTCGCAGATGAAGACCGAAGGGCCCGCGATCAGCTTCTTGACCTCATGCTGGCTCTTGCCGCAGAACGAGCAATAAAGCGTTTTTTCGCTGGAAGAGCCTTTTTTTTCGGCCATGGACAGGTGCCTCGTGACAGGGTATGGACAATGATAACTAAACAAAAACGGCGTTTCCCGTGTGGAAAACGCCGTTTTTTGCCTTTTGCGCCACAGGCGCCGGCAGCTTCAACCGCGCTTGGCAACGACCTGGTCGACCAGACCGTAGTCCTTGGCCTCGTCGGCCGTGAGGAAGTAGTCGCGCTCGGTATCGGTCTTGACCTTTTCCAGCGGCTGGCCGGTGCGCTCGGCCAGGATGCGGTTCATCTGGTCCTTGGTGCGCAGGATGTCGCGCGCATGGATCTCGATGTCAGTCGCCTGGCCGCGTGCGCCGCCGAGCACCTGGTGGATCATGATCTTCGAGTTGGGCAGCGAGAACCGCTTGCCCTTTTCGCCGGCCGCCAGCAGGAAGGCGCCCATGCTGGCCGCGAAGCCGAGGCACATGGTCGACACGTCGGGCTTGATGAACTGCATGGTGTCGTAGATCGACATGCCGGCGCTCACGCTGCCTCCCGGGGAGTTGATGTAGAAGGAAATGTCCTTCTCCGGGTTCTCGCTCTCCAGGAACAGCAGCTGGGCCACCACGAGGTTGGCGGTCTGGTCGTTGACCTCGCCCACTAGGAACACGATGCGCTCCTTCAGGAGGCGCGAATAGATGTCATAGGACCGCTCGCCACGGCCCGATTGCTCGACGACCATCGGGACCATGCCGAGGCCTTGAATTTCGTTTGCGATCATGAATTAGCTCTCCGGAAGATGAAATCGTTCGCTGTGTATGAACTGTACGCCTGAGTGAAATGGGGCTCGTGCCGCAAAGCACAAGCCCCATTGGCGTTGCGGGCAGCAGCGGATCAACCTTGCTGCTGCTGCGCCATCAGTTCGTCGAACGACACCGACTTCTCGGCGACCTTGGCCTTGGCGAGCACGAAATCGGTCACGTTGTTCTCGATGACGACGGCTTCGACTTCGGCCAGGCGGTTGTTGTCGCTGAAGTACCAGCGCACCACGTCGGCCGGCTTTTCGTAGCTGGCGGCCAGTTCGTCGATGTGGGCCTTGATCTGCTCGGGCTTAGCCTGCAGGTTGTTGGCACGCACCAGCTCGGCGACCACGAGGCCCAGGCGCACGCGGCGCTCGGCTTGCGGACGGAACACTTCATCGGGAATCGGTGCCTTGTCGGCGTCCTTGATGCCGCGCTGCTTGAGCTCGGCGCGGGCGCCTTCGATCATGCGGCTGACTTCGGACTGCACGCTGGCGTTGGGCAGGTCGAGTTCGGCGTTGGCAACCAGCGCGTCCATCACGGCGTTCTTGTTGCGGGCCAAGAGGCGAAACTTCACTTCGCGCTCGAGGTTGCGCTTGATGTCGGCGCGCAGGCCTTCGACGGTGGCTTCAGCAATGCCGAGCGACTTGGCGAGTTGCTCGTTGACTTCAGGCAGGTGCGAGGCTTCGATCTTCTTCACGGTGACCATGAAGTCGGCTTGCTTGCCGGCCACGTCCTTGCCGTGATAGTCGGCCGGGAACGACAGCGGGAAGGTGCGGCTGTCGCCGGACTTCATGCCGCGCACGGCGTCTTCGAATTCCTTGAGCATCTGGCCTTCGCCGACCACGAACTGGAAGTCTTCGGCCTTGCCGCCCTGGAAGGGCTCGCCGTCGATCTTGCCTTCGAAGTCGACGGTCACGCGGTCGTCGTCTTGCGCGACGGCGTCTTGCGCGCGCTGGGCGAAGGTGCGGCGTTGCTTGCGCAGGATGTCGAGCGTCTTGTCGATCGCGTCGTCGCCCACTTCGGCCGAGAGCTTCTCGACTTCAGCGCCGGACAGGTCGTTGATCTTGACTTCGGGGAACACTTCGAACACCGCGTCGAAGGCCAGTTCGCCCTCGGGCGACTCTTCCTTCTCGGTGATGCGGGGCTGGCCGGCCACGCGCAGCTTGGCTTCGTTGGCGGCTTGCGAGAAGGCTTCGCCGACCTTGTCGTTCATGACTTCGTAGTGCACCGAATAGCCATAGCGCTGGGCCACGACATTCATCGGCACCTTGCCGGGGCGAAAGCCATCCATCTTGACGGTGCGCGCGAGCTTCTTGAGGCGCGAATCGACTTCGTTCTGGATGGTGCCGACCGGCAGGGTCAGCGTGATCTTGCGTTCGAGCTTCTCGAGAGTTTCAACGGTCACGGTCATGGTGTCTTCCTTGTGAGGGGTGTGGCTGGTGCGCGGGGCCGGACTCGAACCGGCACGTTCTTGCGAACGTCAGGACCTAAACCTGGTGCGTCTACCAATTTCGCCACCCGCGCTATTGCCATTTTTCAGGTGAATGCAAAAGCGGACGGCCCTGGTGCATCGGATACCGGGGTACCCGCTTGCCCAAAGACCGTCCGCCTGAAATCGGTCAACCGCGCATTTTAAACGCTAATTGGACCCGCTTTTGGCTCCCGCTTGACACGGAATGCGGCGGCGTACATTGCCGGCAATGCCAGCAGGGTCAATACCGTCGCCACGATCAGCCCGCCCATGATGGCCACGGCCATCGGCCCCCAGAACACGCTGCGCGAGAGCGGAATCATCGCCAGCACCGCCGCCGCCGCCGTCAGCACGATGGGACGCAAACGCCGCACCGCCGACTCGACGATCGCATCCCAGGCCGGCACGCCGGCCGCGCGGTCGCTCTCGATCTGGTCGATCAGGATCACCGCGTTGCGCTGGATCATGCCCATCAGCGCGATCACCCCCAGCAGCGCCACGAAGCCGAAAGGCCGGTTCAGCAGGAGCAGCGCAGCGGCCACGCCGGCAATGCCCATCGGCCCGGTGATGAACACCAGCAGCGAGCGGCTGAAGCTGTGCAGCTGCAGCATCAGCAGCGTGAACACCAGGAACAGCATGATCGGCACGCCCGCCACGATGGAGGCCGAGCCCTTGCTGCTTTCCTCGACCGCGCCCGCCACTTCGATGCGGTAGGCGCCCTGCCCGGCCGCGAGCCAGCCGGCTTCAAGCTGGCGCAGCTTGGGCAGCAGCTCGGCCGTCACGGTCGCCCCTTGCAGGCCTTCGGACACGTCGCCCTGCACGGTGATGGCGTAGTCGCGGTTCTCGCGCCACATCACGCCGGGCTCCCAGGTGAACACCGGCTTTGCGATCTGCGTGAGCGGGATCGAGCGGCCCGAGGTTGTCGGGATGTAGGCGTTGCCGATGTCCGAGATGGCCTCCCGCTCATCGGGCGACTGACGCAGCACGATGTCGATCAGGAGGTCGTTCTCGCGGTACTGGCCCACGTTGGTGCCGCTGAACATCGTGCGCGAAGCCTGCGCGATGGCCTGGCTCGTCACGCCCAGCGCGCGCGCCTTGGCCTGGTCGATCTCCAGGCGGATCACCTTCACCGACTCGTTCCAGTTGTCGTTCACGCCGCGCATGTTGGCGTTCTCGCGCAGCACCGCCTTCACCTCGTCGGCGTGCGCGCGCAGTTGCGCGGGCTCGGTGCCGATCACGCGGAACTGCACCGGGTAGGGCACCGGCGGCCCGTTCGGCAGCAGCTTGACGCGGCCGCGCACCTCGGGGAATTCCTCGGCCAGCAGCGCGGGCAAGCGCAGGCGCAGGCGCTCGCGCACCTTCAGGTCCTTGGCGAGAACGATGAGCTGCGACACGTTGGTCTGCGGGAACACCTGGTCCAGCGGCAGATAGAAGCGCGGCACGCCCGAGCCGACCCAGGTGCTCACGGTCTTGACGCCCTCTTCCTTCATCACGCGCTGCTCGACGCGCCTGGCCACCTCTTCGTTGGCCGCGAACGAGGTGCCCTCGGGGAACCAGATGTCCACCATGATCTCGGGCCGGCTCGAATCGGGGAAGAACTGCTGCTGCACCTTGCCCATGCCGAAGATGCCGAGCGCGAACACCAGCACCGTCGCACCGATGGTCAGCCACCGGTGCTGCACGCACCAGTCCACTGCATGGCGAAAGCCGTTGTAGAACGGTGTGTCGAAGAGTTCGTGCGGCGGTGCGTCGGGAGTCGACTGGTCAGGCGACTCCTGCGGAGCCGCGTGCGGCTTCACCTTGAGCAGCAGCGTGCCGAGGTAAGGCACGAAATACACCGACACGATCCAGGACAGCACCAGCGCGATCACCGTCACCGCGAAGATCGCGAAGGTGTATTCGCCCGTCACCGACTTCGCCAGGCCGATCGGCAGGAAGCCGGCGGCGGTGATGAGCGTGCCCGTGAGCATCGGCTTGGCCGTGACGTCGTAGGCATAGGTGGCGGCGCGGGCCTTGTCGTAGCCCTCTTCCATCTTCCGCACCATCATCTCGACCGCGATGATCGCGTCGTCCACCAGGAGACCGAGCGCGATGATCAGCGACCCCAGCGATATCTTGTGCAGCCCGATGCCGAAGTAGTTCATCGCGAGGAAAGTCACCGCCAGCACCAGCGGAATGGTGATCGCCACCACCAGCCCCGGGCGCATGTCGATGTACCAGCCGAAGCGCCCGCCCTTGTGCAGGCCGAGCGCGATGATGCTCACGGCCAGCACGATGGCCACGGCCTCGATCAGCACGCCGACGAATTCATTGACCGAACTGGCCACCGACACCGGCTGGTCCTGCACCTGCGCGAGCTTCACGCCAATGGGCAGGCGCTGGTCAATCTGCACGGTCGCCGCCTTCAGCGCCTTGCCCAGCGCGATGATGTCGCCGCCCTTGGCCATGGAAACACCCAGCGCGATCACTTCCTTGCCTTGGTGATGCACCTTGACGGCCGGCGGATCGATGTACCCGCGATGGATTTCGGCGATGTCGCCCAGCTTCAGCTGGTTGCCCGAGGTGCCGCGGATCGGCATGTCGCGCAGTTGGTCGACGCTGGTGAACTGGCCCGCCACGCGCACCTGCACCACATCGAGCGGCGACTGGATGGTGCCGGCGCTCTCCACCGCGTTCTGCGAGCCGAGCTGCGCGAGCACCGCATTGAAATCGAGCCCCAGCTGCGCCAGGCGCTTCTGCGAAATCTCGACGTAGACCTTCTCGTCCTGCACGCCGAACTGGTCGACCTTGGCCACGTCCTTCACGCGCAGCAGTTGCTGGCGGGTTTCGTCGGCCAGCGTCTTGAGCTCGGCGTAGCTGAAGCCTTCGCTCTCCAGCGCGTAGATCACGCCATAGACATCGCCGAAATCGTCATTGAAGAACGGCCCCTGCACGCCGGGCGGCAGCGTATTTCGCATGTCGCCGATCTTCTTGCGCACCGTGTACCAGACGTTGGCCACGTCCGCGGCTTTCGAGGAATCCTTGATCTGGAAAATGATCTGCGACTCGCCCGGCTTCGAATAGCTGCGGATCTTGTCGGCGTAAGGCGCCTCCTGCAGCGTGCGCTCGAGCTTGTCGGTCACCTGCTCGGCCACCTGCTGCGCAGTGGCGCCGGGCCAGTAGGTGCGCACCACCATCGCACGAAAGGTGAACGGCGGGTCTTCGTCCTGCCCGAGCTGGAAGTACGCGAAGGCGCCCAGCACCATCAGCACCACCATCAGGTAGCGCGTGAGCGGCGCGTGGTCCAGCGCCCATTTGGAGAGATTGAAGCCGGTGGACTTGGCAGGGGTGTTCGCTGCGCCTTCCGTCATTTGGCGGCACCTGCAGCGATCTCCTTCTTGGTTGCGGCGACGGGCTCGACGGCCTGCACGACATCCTTCGCATTGGCGGCGGCCGCGGCCGCCTCCTTGGACTGGTAGATGGTGACCTTCTGGCCGGGCGAGAGCACGTGCACGCCGGCGGCCACGACCATCATTCCCGGTGAAAGCCCACCACCGATCACGGCTTCGTTGCCGTCGGCGGTGGCGACCTGCACCGCCTGCGAGCGCACTGTCATCGTCGACTTGTCGAGCACCCAGACCGCCGAGCCCTTGCCTTCCTGGCGCAGCGCGCTGGTCGGCAGCTTGATCACGGCGGCGGCGTTGTGGGCCAGCGCCTGCGGGCGCGCGTAGACCGTGGCACCGAGCGGAGGCGAGGTGGCCGCATCGATGGCGACCTTGACCGAATACGTGCGCGTGACGACGTCGGCACTGGCCGCCACTTCGCGCACCTGCCCCTGCAATTCATTGCCGCCGGACCAGCCGCGCACCGTGACCGGCGAGCCGGGCTTGATCGATTGCGCGCGGTCCTCGGGCACCGCGAACACCACGTCACGCGCGCCGTCCTGCGCGATGCGCACGACCGGCGTGCCGGCCTGCACCACCTGGCCGGGTTCGGCCTCGATGGCGGTGATGACGCCCGCCACGTCGGCGACGAGCGTCGTGTAGTTGGCCTGGTTGCCTTGCGAAGAGAGCTGGGCCTGCGCTTGTTCGAGCTGCGCCTGGGCGGCTTTCCAGGTGGTTTCGCGGCGCTCCAGTTCGGCGCCGCTGATGAAGTTCTGCTCGCGCAGTTCGCGGTAGCGCTTCAGGTCGGCGGCGGCCAGGTCGCGGTTGGTGAGCGCGGCGGCCTGCTGGGCGCGGGCGGCTTCGGCGGCCAACCTGTAGTCCTGCGGATCGAGCTGGGCGAGCACCTGGCCGGCCTGCACATGCTGGCCAAGATCGGCCTGGCGCTTGGTGATCTTGCCCGCCACGCGGAACCCCAGGCGCGATTCGACGCGGGCCCGGACCTCGGCCGAGAACTCGGGCTGGGCGTCGAAGTCGCTGGTGCCGACGGTCACCAGTTTCACCGCTCGCACGGGCTCCTCGGCGGCCGGCTTGGGCGAACAGCCGGCCAGGATGAGGGACGGAATCAGCAGCCACAAGGCGCTGCGCACACGGGGAAAAGCGGTGGAGGCGGTCATGAGACACCCAAGAAAGGACAAACCCGGGCCTTTAATGACCCACTGGTTAGTAATCTAGGGTAAACGTTAAATACTGTCAATGACCCGCGGGTCAGTTGACAGGTACTTTCAGCCTCTCAGGTCCGCTGGCCCATCTCCACGAGCCGGTTGTCGGGCAGTTCGAAGTAATCCGACGCCCGCCCCGCATTGCGCTGCAGCCAGCCGAACAGCACGCGCCGCACCGGGTTCATGCCCGGCAGGTTCTCCTCGCCCACCGAGGCGCGCGAGACGAAATACGAGGTCTTCATCGAATCGATCGCCAGGGTCTTCTGGTAGGCCAGGATGCGGATGAACTCGGGCACGTCGGGCTGTTCCATGAAGCCGTGGCGCGCGGTGACCACCCAGATGCCTTCCATCAACTGCTCCGCCTCGATGCGGATGCGGGCATCGACGCGCGGCGTGTCGCAGGCCAGCACGCGCAGCACGATCACCTGGTCGTGCAGCACCTGGTTGTGCTTCAAGTTATGCAGCAGCGCATGCGGAACCGCCGTGGCGTCGGGGTTCAGGAACACCGCGGTGCCGCTGACCCGGTGCGGCATGTGCTGCGCCAGCGATTCGATGAAGGGCCGCAGCGGCAGGCTCTCGGCCGCTGCCGCCTCCAGCCCCAGCCGCCGGCCCTTGGCCCAGGTGGTGAAGAGCACCATCACCACGGCCGCCACCGCCAGCGTGAGCCAGCCGCCCTCGGCCACCTTCAGGCTGTTGGCGATCACGAAGGTCAGGTCGACCACCGCGAAGGCCAGCACGCCCACCACCACCGCCACCTTGTTCCACTTCCACAGGCCCCAGGCGACGATGCCGGCGAGCAGCGTGGTCGTCACCATCGTGATCGACACCGCGATGCCGTACGCCGCCGACAGCGCCCCCGAGCTGCGGAAGCCCACCACCAGCAGCAGCACGCCCACCATCAGCAGCCAATTGACCGCCGGCACGTAGATCTGACCGATGGCCGAGCCCGAGGTCTGCACCACCCGCATGCGCGGCAGGTAGCCCATGCGCATCGCGTGCGCGGTGAGCGAGAAGGCGCCCGAGATCACCGCCTGCGAGGCGATCACCGTGGCCATTGCCGCCAGCACCACCATCGGCAGCACGCCCCACGAGGGAAAGAGCCGGAAGAAAGGGTTGTCGATGGCCGCCGGGTTCGCCAGCACCAGCGCGCCCTGCCCGAAATAGTTGAGCACCAGCCCCGGCAGCGCAATGAAGAGCCATGCCAGGCGGATCGGCCTGGCGCCGAAGTGCCCCATGTCCGCATAGAGCGCCTCGCCGCCGGTGAACGCCAGGAACACCGCGCCCAGCACCGCGAGCGACTGCGCCCGGTGCTCGATCAAAAAGCCGAAGGCGCGACGCGGATCCAGCGCCGCCAGCACCTGCGGCTGCTGCAACACCTGCCAGAGGCCCGCCGCGGCCAGCACGATGAACCACAGCAGCATCACCGGCCCGAAGATCTTGCCGACCACGCCCGTGCCCTTCTTCTGCACCATGAAGAGCGCCACCAGGATGACGACCGTGATCGGGATCACCGCGCGCTGCAGCACCGGCGCCTGCACCTCCAGCCCCTCGACGGCCGAGAGCACCGAGATCGCCGGCGTGATCAGGCTGTCGCCATAGAACATGGCCGCGCCCACCAGGCCCAGCAGGCCGATCGCGTTCCACACCCAGGGCTTGGTCTTCGGCCCGGCGACGGCACTGCGCGCCAGCGCCTGCAGCGCGAGGATGCCGCCCTCGCCGTCGTGGTCGGCGCGCAGCACGAACACCACGTACTTCAGCGTCACCACGAACATCAGGCCCCAGAAGATCAGCGACAGCAGCCCCAGCACCGAATCGGGCGAGAACGGCACGCCGTGCTCGGGGTTCATCGTTTCCTTGAAGGCGTAGAGCGGCGAGGTGCCGATGTCGCCGAACACGACGCCCAGCGCCGCGATCATCAAGCCCGGCCCCGCCGGATGCCCTGCTGCGCCTTGCGCGGGTGTCTGGGCCTGGGAGGCCGGGGCCGGTGCGTTCATGGGCGAGCTGTTCGAAGTGGCAACGCACCGAGCATAGTGCCGGGGACATCGTGTCGCGGACAATCGTGGCGTGTCCGCCACTCCCCACCTTGCCGCCCCACCGGCGCACTACGAAAACTTCCCGGTCGCCTCGTGGCTCTGCCCGCCGCACCTGCGACCGCCGATTGCAGCGATCTATCACTTCGCGCGCACCGCCGACGACATTGCCGACGAAGGCGATGCGTCGCCCGACCAGCGCCTGGCCGAGTTGCGCGCTTACCGCGATGAGCTCGCCGCCGCCGCGCAGGGCGAACCACTCGCCACGTCGCGCTGGCCGCACGTGTTCGGGCCGCTGGCCCACAGCATCGCGCAGTACAGCCTGCCCGAAGACCTGCTGGCCGACCTGCTGAGCGCCTTCATGCAGGACATCGAGAAGACGCGCGACCACGGCACCTATGCCGACCGCGCCGAGCTGCTCGACTACTGCCGCCGCTCGGCCAACCCGGTCGGACGGCTGCTGCTGCATCTCTACGACGTGCACGATGCACAGGCGCTGGCGCAGAGCGATGCCATCTGCAGCGCGCTGCAGCTCATCAACTTCTGGCAGGACCCGAGCGTGGACCTGCCGCGCGGACGCTTCTACTTTCCGTTGACCGACTGCACCCGGCGCGGCCTCACGCGCGAGCACTTCAAGGTGTTCGAGCCGCTGTCGGCCGCGCCGCCGCCGCAGGAGGCCATCAACCTGGTTTCGGTCGTGTCGTTCTGGGCGCGCGAGCTCATGGAGGAAGGCGCCCCGCTGGTGCACCGCCTGCCGGGCCGCGCCGGATGGGAACTGCGTCTCGTCGTGCAAGGGGGCCTGCGCATCCTCGACAAGATCACCGACCTGGGCTTCGACACCTTCTCCCAGCGCCCCACCATCGGCAGGGCCGATGCGCCCGTATTGCTCTGGAAAGCGCTGCGGATGCGGAGACAATGGCGCCCCATGAAAGCAGCGCCTCCCCGATGAATCCCGAGCAATACGTGCAAGACAAGGCCGCCGCCTCGGGCAGCAGTTTCTATTACGCCTTCCTGTTCCTGCCCAAGCCGCGCCGCGCGGCGATCACGGCGTTCTATGCCTTCTGCCGCGAGGTCGACGATGTGGTCGACGAGGTCAGCGACCCCGGCGTGGCCGCCACCAAGCTCGCCTGGTGGCGCACCGAGGTCGCCCAGGCCTTCGCGGGCACGCCGCGCCATCCGGTGATGCTGGCGCTGATGCCGCACGCCGCGGCCTACGGCATCGAGGCGCGCCAGCTGCTCGAGGTGATCGACGGCTGCCAGATGGACCTGGACCAGACCCGCTACCTCGACTTCCCCGGCCTCGCGCGCTACTGCCACCTGGTGGCTGGCGTGGTGGGCGAGGTCGCGGCGCGCATCTTCGGCCAGACCGATCCGCAGACCACGGCCTACGCCCACAAGCTGGGCCTGGCGCTGCAGCTCACGAACATCCTGCGCGACGTGGGCGAAGACGCGCTGCGCGGCCGCATCTACCTGCCGGTCAACGAGCTGCAGCAGTTCGACGTGAAGGCGCACGAGATCCTCAACCGCGTGCACTCGGACCGCTTCGTGGCGCTCATGAAGTTCCAGGCCGAGCGCGCGCATGCCGCCTACGACGAGGCGCTCGCCCTGCTGCCGGTGGCCGACCGCCGCACGCAGAAACCCGGCCTGATGATGGCCAGCATCTACCGCACGCTGCTGCGCGAGATTGAACGCGACAGCTTCCAGGTGCTGAACCAGCGCGTGAGCCTGACGCCGGTGCGCAAGTTCTGGCTCGCATGGAAAGTCCAGGCGCTGGGGCGGATTTGAAGACAGCCGTCATCGGCGCCGGCTGGGCCGGCCTCGCCTGTGCGGTCGAGGCCACGCGGCTCGGTCATGCGGTCACGCTGTTCGAGGCCGCGCCCATGCCGGGCGGCCGTGCGCGGCGCGTCGACCACATGCACGGCATGGCGCTCGACAACGGCCAGCACATCCTGATCGGCGCCTACACGGCCACGCTGAAGCTGATGCGCGAAGTCGGCGTCGATGTCGAAAAGGCACTGCATCGCCTGCCGCTCTCGCTGCGGTTCGCCGATGGCGGCGGGTTGAAGCTGCCGCGGCTGCCTGCGCCGCTCGATCTACTGGCGGGCATCTTCACGGCGCGCGGCTGGACTTGGCGGGACAAGTCTTCGTTGCTGCGGACGGCCGTCGGCTGGCGCCTCGGCAGATTCCGCTGCGCGCCCGACACCACGGTGGCCGCGCTCTGCACCGGCCTCTCGCCGCGTGTGATGCAGGAACTGATCGAGCCACTGTGCGTCTCTGCGCTCAACACGCCGGTCGCCCAGTCGAGCGGCGAAGTGTTCCTGCGCGTGCTGCGCGACGCGCTCTTCAGCGGCAGCGGCGGTGCGGACCTGCTGCTGCCACGCGTGGACCTCGGGGCGCTGTTCCCGGATGCCGCGATCGCGTGGCTGACGAAGCACGGCGCGACGGTGCGCATCGGCACGCGTGTGCGGGCCATCGCACCTGAAGACGGCCAGTGGCGGGTCGACGACGAAAGCTTCGACCAGGTCATCCTGGCCTGCGCACCCTGGGATGCCGCGCGGCTCGTCCGCGCATCGGGCTTGCCGACAGATCGCTGGTGCGAAACCACCGAGGGGCTGCGCTTCGAAGCCATCGCCACGGTCTATGTGCGCGGCGCCTCGAAGTTGTCGGAGCCGATGCTGGCCCTGCGCAGCGATCCGGCCGCGGCGCCCGCACAGTTCGTGTTCGACCGCAGCCAGCTCGGCGGCCCGGATGGCGTGCTCGCGCTGGTCATCAGCGCCAACGAGGCATCACGCGAAACGCTCGAAGAGCAAGTGATCGCGCAAGCCGCGACGCAGTTGGGGCAGACCGCGCTCGAGATCATCCAGACCGTCGTTGAGAAGCGCGCCACCTTCGCCTCCACGCCCGCGCTCGCACGGCCGCCGATGCGCATCGCGCCCGGCCTGCAGGCCTGCGGCGACTACACCGAAGGCCCCTACCCCGCTACGCTCGAGGGCGCGGTACTCAGCGGGCTGGCGGCAGCCAAGGCATCGACCACCTCATGACCGAACTGCGTTACCTCGACTTCGACTACAGCGAAGACACCGAAGGCCACGGCACCTTCGACGCCATGGCTTCGACCGCGCCGGAGAAATCGCCCAAGGTACATGCCGAGATCGAACAGGTACTCGCCTGGGCCGAAGCCACGTTTCCGCATGCGCGCGGCGCATTGGACGAAGGCGCGACCTGGGACTGCGACCTGCAGGAAACACGCGAAGACCCGCGCTTCACCACCGTCACCTTCTCGCTCAGCGGCACCGCCGACTTCTGCGCCGCGCTGCGCGAGCAATTCGCGCTCGATTGATCAGGCCGCCTTGTTCGGCAAGCGCAGCAGGCTCAAGCCCAGCAGCACGAAGGCGCCGCCGGACACGCGATTGAAGAGCTTCGACCGGCGCGGATCGGACAGCTGCTTCTTCAGCATCCGCGCCAGCAGCACATAGAACGCGTGCGACAGCACTGAGCCCGCGGCGAAGGTGGCGGTCAGCACCGCGAACTGCCCGAGGATCGGCGCGTCGTGCATCAGGAACTGCGGGAACAGCGCCGAGAAGAACAGGATGCCCTTGGGATTGGTGAGCGCCACCGTCACGCCGTTGCCGAACAGGCGCCACGCAGCGCGCGGCGCGGCGGGCGTTCCGGGCGCTGCCAAGTCGGAGAACACGCTGGCCCGGTTGCGCCACTGCTTCACACCCAGGTAGACCAGGTACGCCGCACCCGCCACCTTCAGCACCATGAACGCGGACGCCGAGGTCGTCAGCACCACGCCCAGCCCCGCCATCGCGGCGGCCGACACCATGAACAGGCCCACCGCATTGCCGAGCGAACTGATCATCGCGCGTCGCGGGCCCACGGCGATCGAGTTCGAGACCGCGAGCAGCACGGCCGGACCCGGGGTGAAGGCGACGAGCAGCGTCACGCCGCAGAAGATGAGCCAGTTGGAGAGGTGCACTTTCGGAGTTCCTGCGCGAAAGGTGATCAGGGGATGCGGAGACGGGGGAGCGGGAAACTATAGTCCGACGGCCCGCAGCCCGCCGAGGCTGGGCCGATTACCCCTCACCTCCGGAAACAAAGACATGGTCACCTGCTACCTGCGCTACATCGTCGACGCCTACAAGCTCAAGGAATTCGAGCACTACGGCAAGCTCTGGATTCCGCTGGTCGAGAAGTTCGGCGGCACGCACCACGGCTACTTCCTGCCCTCGGAAGGCGCGAACGATGTCGCGCTGGCGATGTTCAGTTTTCCGAGCCTCGCGGCCTACGAGAAATACCGCGCCGACTCGATGCAGGACCCCGAATGCCAGGCCGCTTTCAAGTACGCGCAGGACACGCGCTGCTTCCTGAGCTACGAGCGCAGCTTCTTCCGGCCCGTCTTCGAATAAGCCTCAGGCGCCCAACGCCACGCACAGCGCGTGCAGGTTCGGCACGATCAGCTGCGGCCGCGCGCCATGCACCCAGGGGCGCTCGTCGCGCACCAGCCATGCGGCCTGCATGCCGGCATTGAGCGCACCGACCACGTCGAGCTCTGCGTCGTCACCCACGTGCAGCACGTCCTTGGGCAGCAGGCCGACCGAGGCCGCGGCGGCGCGGAAGATCGGCGCATGCGGCTTGCCGCTGCCGAAGGCGCGGGCATTGAACGCAGTGCGGAACCACCGACCCACGCCGGTCAGGTGGATGTCGGCATTGCCGTTCGATACGGCAATCAATGGATAACGTTCGCTGAGCCACTTGAGCGCGGGCAGCGCATCGTCATAGAGCGTCACGCGCTGGCGCTCTGCGAAGAAGGCATCGAAGGCCGGGTCGGCCAGCGCCGGGTCTTCGCCAGAGCGCTTCAGTGCCGTGCGGATCGACTCGCGGCGCAGCGCGCTCAGGTCGTGCGCGAGGTCCGAGCGCTCCTTCTCTGTGGCTTCGCGCAGCTCGCGCAGGATGCCGGGCGTGAGCAGCAGCGAGGCGGTCTTGGGTGCCTCGCGCAAGAGCCATTCCTGCAGCACAGCCTCGGCGCGCTCGATGGTCGGCCAGATGGGCCAGAGGGTGTCGTCGAGGTCGAGCGAGATCGCGGAAATGCGCTGAACGTCGAGCGGCGCGGCGCTCGCGGGCGCAGGGGAAGCGGAGGTCATGCCCGAGAATATCGCATGCCCCACATCGCGACGAATGACCCGACGAACGCCAGTTCCTCCAATGACCGCACCGCCGTGCTCTGGTGCAACCTAGGCTCTCCCGATGCTCCCACCGCTGCGGCCGTTCGCCCCTACCTCGCCGACTTTCTGGGCGACCCGCGCGTGGTCGAGATTCCGAAATTGCTCTGGGCGCTGATCCTGCACGGCGTCATCCTGCGCACGCGGCCGGCCAAGTCGGCCGCCAAGTACGCGAGCATCTGGATGACCGAAGGCTCGCCGCTCAAGGTGTGGACGCAGAAGCAGGCAACGCTCCTGGCCGGCTGGCTCGGCGAGCGCGGCCACCGCGTGACGGTGCGCGATGCGATGCGCTATGCCAACCCGTCGATCGCCTCCCGCCTCGATGCGCTGCAAGCCGACGGCGTGACGCGCGTGCTCGTGCTGCAGGCCTATCCGCAGTACTCGGCCACGACCACGGCCAGCGTGATCGATGCGGTGAACGACTGGAGCCGCAAGCAACGCAGCATTCCCGAATTCCGCTTCGTCAATGAGTACCACCAGGACCCCGCCTACATCGATGCGCTCGCGCAAGGCATCGAGCGCCACTGGAAGACCGAGGGCCGCGGCGAGCTGCTGCTGATGAGCTTCCACGGCATCCCCGCGCGCAACATCGCGCTCGGCGATCCGTACCAGGCGCAGTGCCTCGCCACCGCGCGCCTGCTCGCGGCGCGTCTCGGTCTTTCCGACGCAGAGCATCGCGTCACCTTCCAGTCGCGCTTCGGCCGCGCCAAGTGGCTCGAGCCCTACACCGAGCCGACGCTGCGCGAACTCGGTGCGAAAGGCATCAAGCGAGTCGATGTGGTGTGCCCGGGCTTCCCGGCCGACTGCCTCGAGACACTCGAGGAAATCGCCATGGAGGGCCGCGAGGCCTTCCTGCACGCGGGCGGCCAAACGTTCAATTACATCCCCTGCCTCAACGACAGCCCCGCGTGGATCACTGCGCTCGCGGGCATTGCCGAACGCAACCTCGCCGGCTGGCCGACCCAGCGACAGAAGACATGAAAAAAGAACTGCACGAGGCCAACCGGCTTTCATGGAACGCGGCAACGGTCGCGCACAACAGCCACAAGGGCGACCAGGCCGCGTTCTTCCGCGCGGATGGCTCCACGCTCTTTCCCGAAGAGACGGCGCTGCTCGGCGACGTGAAAGGCCTCGCCCTCCTTCACCTGCAATGCAACGCGGGCCAGGACACCCTGAGCATCGCGCGCTTGGGCGCCAAGGTGACGGGCGTGGACATCTCCGACGAAGCCGTCGCCTTCGCCACGCGGCTGTCGGCGCAGTCGGGCATCCCGGCGCGCTTCGAGCGGTCCGACGTCTATGACTACTTTCGCGATGCCGGGGCGCGCGGCGAGCGCTACGACATCGTCTTCTGCTCCTACGGCACGCTGTGCTGGCTCTCCGACATCTCGGCCTGGGCGCGTGGCGTGGCGCAGTTGCTCGAACCCGGCGGGCGCTTCGTGTTCATCGACTTCCATCCGTACGCGATGGTGTTCGACGAAACCTGGCAGTTTCACTACGACTACTTCAACGATGCGCCCGTGCCCGAAGCAGGCGTGGGCGACTACGTGGTCCAGTCGGGCGACGGCCTCGTGCGCGATGACTATGAGCCGGGTGTGCAGGATTTTCGCAATCCGAACCCGAGCTTTGAATTTGCATGGGGCGTCGGCGAGGTGATCACCGCGCTCGCAGAGGCCGGTCTCGCGGTCGAGCGCTTCGACGAGTACCCGTACGCCAACGGCTGGAAGCCCTTCGAAGGCATGCGCGACATCGGTGGCAAGCGCATGGCGCCACCGGAAAGCATGCCGCGCATTCCGCTGATGTATTCGCTGGTGGCGCGCCGGCCAAAAGCGCCGTAGTTCACGCCTTGGTTCGCGCCGCAGTTCAGGCGGCCCGCTTCTGCGCCAGCAGCGCCTGGATCGCCGCCTCCATCTCGGCGTACTCGCCCTCGCCGAAGTGCTGGCGCATCACCTGCCCCTTGCTGTCGACCAGGTAGAACGCCGGCCAGTACTGGTTGTTGTAGACCTTCCAGGTGGTGAAGCCGTTGTCCTGCGCCACCGGATAGCGGATGTTGAAGCGCTCGATCGCGTCCTGCACGTTGCGTGTCGACCGCTCGTAGGCGAACTCGGGCGAGTGCACACCGACGACGACGAAGCCCTGGTCCTTGTACGTCTCGTACCAGCGCACCACATGCGGCAAGGTGCGGATGCAGTTGATGCAGGTGTAGGTCCAGAAGTCAACCAGCACCACCTTGCCGGCGAGGCCTTGCATCGTGAGCGGGCCGGAGTTGAGCCATTTCTCGATGCCCGCGAACTCGGGCGCGCGGCCGTAGTCCTGGAGGCCCGGTGATGCGGCGAGCGCACCTTGCATCGGCCAACCGACCGCTGCGGCCGCACCCGCGGCAAGACCTGAAAACGCCCTTCTCGACAGCAACTTGCCCATGATCGCAACCTCGCTCGTGTCAGACCGACAGCGGTCTGGCGCGATTGTTGGGCGCGCGCCCCGTCGGCGCGCATGTGTCACGGCAATTTGAAGTTTGTCGCGAAGCCGTGACGAACTACGCTCAGAACTTGCCGAGGTAATCGAGCTTGCCGATCGGCATGCCGCTGTGGCGCAGCACGTCGTAGGCCGTGGTCACGTGGAAGAAGAAATTGGGCAGCGCGAACTGCAACAGGTAGCGCTGCGCGGTGAAATGCGCCTCGCCTTCGCGCTGCTTGATGGTCACGGGGCGTTCTTCCTGGCCGTCGATCAGTGCGCGGTCGATGGTCGCGAGAAAGTCCTGTGTCTTCCGGATGCGGGCCACGAGGTCGTCCCAGGTCTTTTCTTCATCGAGAAAGCTGGGGGCCGTGATGCCCGCGATGCGCGCCGCGCCGAGCTTCGATGCATCGCTCGCGCGCTGCACCTGGCCGGCCAGCGTGAGCATGTCGGGCGCCAGACGCGCCTCGACCAGCGTGGCGGTGTCGATGCCGTTGGCCTTGGCATGCGCCAGGCTCTTGTCGAGCAGGTGGGTGAGCTGGCCGAGTCCGCGGGTGAAGACCGGGACCGAAATGTCGTACATCGAGAGCGCCATGGTGAGGTGAGCCTTGTAGTGGGTGAAGCCGGCGGCGATTGTGCTGCCGCCATGCATTCAGCGACCGGCCGCCCGGATAAACCCCTCGATGGGCTCCAGTTGTTCGGGCACGTTGAGCGCGGGCGCGTGACCGCACCCCTGGATTTCGATGACCTGCAGCCGCCCCTCGGCGCCCGGCCCGCGACGGCGCATCTCCTCGACCACCTCGGGCAGCACGAGGTCCGACTCGGCGCCGCGCAGGCACAGCACCGGCACGTCGATCAGGTCGTAGTGCGGCCAGATCAGGTAGTCGTTGTCGTGCGCGCTGAACTGCTTGACCATCGCCGGGTCGTAGTGCGGCGTCACGCGGCCGTCGGCGAGGCGGCGGGTGGAGCTTTCGGTGAGACGCCGCCACTGCGCATCACTGAGCCAGCCGTAGGGCTTGTAGACGGTGCGAAAGAACACCTCCAGCTCGGCCACCGTGTCGAACGAAGGCGGCTGGCCCGCATAGGCGCGGATGCGCTCGATGGCCGCTTGCGCAAGCTGCGGCGCGTTGTCGTTGAGCGTGAGGCTCGCGATGCGCGCCTTCATGCGCGGCTCGAACAGGCCCGAGGCGCACACCATGCCGATCGCGCCGCCCATCGAGGTGCCGACCCAGTGCACGCGGCCCAGGCGCAGTTCGTCGCACAGCGCATTCGCGAGCCGCGCGTAGAAAGAAAGCTGGTATTCCTCGTCGGGCAACGGGCTCCATTGGCTCAGGCCCCGGCCAATGGTGTCGGGGCAGATCACCCGAAAGCCGCGCGCGGCAAAGTGCTGTGCCAGTTCGTCCATGTCGCGGCTGGTGCGCGCGAGGCCATGCCAGGCGATGACCACCGGCGCATCGGGCGCGCCCCATTCGAGCCAGTGGATCTCGCGGCCGGCAAGCTCCGCGTAGTGTGATGTGGGGATGAGGGGCGCGCTCATCGTGCCGCCCTCGCCCGCAGCTTGCCGACGATGCCGGTCGGGAAGTAATACACCGAGAGCACGAACAGCACGCCGAGCCACAGCAGCCAGCGGTCGGGCGACAGCAGCGCCGCGAGCCACGGCAGCCCGCTCGCCGCCTCGCTGCCCAGGCGCAGCAGGTCCTGCAGGTAGCTCTGCGCCACCACGAACAGCACCGCGCCGATGGCTGCGCCGTAGATGGTGCCCATGCCGCCGATCACCACGATCAACAGCACGTCGATCATGATCTCGAAGCTCAGCGAGGTGTCGGGTCCGTTGTAGCGCAGCCAGATCGCGAGCATCGCGCCGGCCAGCGTGGCGAACAGCGCCGACAGCACGGCCGCCGTCGTGCGGTACACCACCACGCGATAGCCGATGGCCTCGGCGCGGAACTCGTTCTCGCGAATCGCCTGCAGCACGCGGCCGAAGGGCGAGTTGACGATGCGCAGCAGCGCGAGCACCAGCACCACGGCGGCGACGAACAAGAGGTAGTAGCAGAGCAGCCGGCCATCGAGCGAGACGCCGAGGAACGGTTCCTCGGCAAACTCGAAGCTCGGCGAGATCAGCTCGGGCAGCTTGAAGGTCAGGCCGTCTTCGCCGCCGGTGAAGTCCGACAGCTGCGAGGCCAGCGTCTGGAACGCCGAGGCCACGGCCAGCGTGATCATCGCGAAGAAGATCGCGCGCACACGCAGCGAGAACAGGCCGATGGCAAACGAGAGCACCAGCGATATCGCGAGCGATGCACCCAGCCCCACGAGCACCGCGCCCCAGTTGGGTCCGAGTCGCGACGCGGAAATCGCGATGCCATACGCACCGATCCCGAAGAACATCGTGTGCGCGAAGCTCACGATGCCGGTGTAGCCCAGCAGCAGGTCGAAGCTCGCGACCAGCACCACGAACACCAGGATCTTGGCCGCAACGCTGAGCGCCTTCACGCCCGGGAAGATGAACGGCGCGAACGCAAGCGCGAGGAACAGCGCCACGAGCAGCAGCGCCAGGAGGCGGCTGCGGGGCATGTCGTTGGAGAGAAGTCGTTTGAGAAACATGAGCGTCTTCTTCCTCAACGGTTCGCCACGGGATACACACCCTGCGGCCGCCACAGCAGCACGGCCACCATCAGGAAGATGCTCGCGAACTGCGTGAGCGTGGGCAGCAGGAAGCCGATGTAGTTGGTCATGAGCCCCACGAGCAGCGCGCCGATGAGCGCCCCGCCCGTCGAGCCCAGCCCGCCGATGATGATGACGATGAAGATCAGCACGTTGACCTGCGCGCCCATCTGCGGCACGAGGTTCTGCTGGAACAGCCCCCACATCACGCCACCCAGGCCCGCGAGTGCGCTGCCCACCACGAACACGCCGACGAAGAGCCGTCCGATGCGGTAGCCGAGCGACTCGACCATCTCGCGGTCTTGCACGCCGGCGCGGATCAGGAGGCCGATCTTGGTGCGGCCGAGCGTCCATGCCAGAACGCCGAACACCACCACGCCCACAGCCACCGCGAGCAGCCGGTACTTGCTGATGGCCGCATCGCCGATGAGCAGCGAGCCGCGCAGTGCCTCGGGCAACGGCAGCGGCACCTGCGCGGGGCCCCAGATCACCTTGATGAGCTCCTCGCCGATGATCATGCCGCCCATCGTGATGAGAATCTGCTTCAGGTGCTGGCCGTACACCGGCCGCACGATGAAGCGCTCGAAGGCGAAGCCGACCGCGCCCGCGACGGCCATCGCGACCAGCATCGCGGGGAACACCGCAACGAGGTTGCGCCACAGTTCCTGCGAGCCGGTCCAGTCGCCCATGAGCCCGAGCACGCTGCTCGCCACGAAGGCGCCGAGCGCGATGAACACGCCGTGGCCGAAGTTCAGCACGTCCATGAGGCCGAACACCAGCGTGAGGCCCGAGGCGATGATGAAGATGATCATGCCCATCGCCAGGCCCGCGACCGTGAGCGTGAGCCAGGTCGAGAACGAGCCAGTGAGCGGCAGCGCGACGAGCGCGAGCACCGGTGCCAGCAGCAGCGGCTTCCAGTCGAAGTCGAGTGCTTTCATTTCTGCGCTCCCTTTTCTTGCTCCTTCCCCCTCTGGGGGAAGGCTGGGATGGGGGCTGACGGCGCTTGCAAGGCCGCGCTGTATCGAAGGCTGCGAGCCCCCACCCCAACCCTCCCCCAGAGGGGGAGGGAGTAGTACGTCGAATACTTCATAAAGCCAGTCCTAGCAGCGATTGCTGCAGTTGCGCATCGGCGGAGAACGCCGCCATCGAGCCGCTGTGCACCACGCGGCCGTTGTCCATCACCGCGACGTTGTCGCCCAGGCGTTGGGCGAAGTTGATGTTCTGTTCGACCAGCAGGATCGTCACGCCGCTGCGCTTGAGCTCGGCGAAGGCGTCGATCATGTTGTTGATCATCACGGGCGCGAGGCCCTTGCTGGGCTCGTCGATCAGGAGCAGCTCGCGCGGCTCGACGATGGCGCGCGAGACGGCCAGCATCTGCTTCTGCCCGCCCGAGAGCTTGCCGGCCGGGTGGTTCCAGAACTTCTCGACCGCGGGGAAGAGCTTGAAGATCCACTTCAGGCGCGTGTCGTCGATCTGCCCGGCGTTCTTCGCGGCGCGCGCAGCGAGCAGCATGTTTTCCTTCACCGTGAGGTCGGAGAAGATGCCCATGTTCTCGGGCACGTAGGCGATGCCGAGGCCCGCGATCTGCGGCGTCTGCATCGCGGTGATGTCCTTGTCGGCAAAGCGCACCCTGCCTTGCGATGCATGCCACAGGCCCATGATGGTTCGCAGCGTGGTCGTCTTGCCCGCACCGTTGCGGCCCAGCAGCATGGTGAGCTGGCCCTTGGGCACGGCGAGGTCCACGCCATGCAGGATGTGATACGCCCCGATGTGCGTCTGCACGCCTTCGAGGATCAGAAGATTCGGAGTGCTCATAGGTCTTGCTCCTTCCCCTTCCGGGGGAAGGCTGGGATGGGGGCAAGCGGCGCTGGCACGGCCGCGGCGGGGTGGAGGCCGCGAGCCCCCACCCCGGCCCTCCCCCGGGAGGGGAGGGAGAAATTCAAATTCATCATCAGGCGTTTCATGCCGTGGCCTCCTTCGCAATGCCCAGGTAGGCCTCCTGCACCACCGGCGAGGCGATCACCTCGGCCGGTTCGCCGTCGGCCACCAGCGTGCCGTTGTGCAGCACGATGATGCGGTCCGCGAGTTCGCGCACCACGTCCATCTTGTGCTCGACCAGGAGGATGGTCTTGGTCTTGGTCTTGTCCTGCTTGAGCTTGCGGATCAGGTCGAGGATGACCGGCGCCTCGGCCGCGTTCATGCCGGCCGTGGGCTCGTCGAACATGAAGACCTTGGGCTCCAGCGCCATGAGCAACGCCACCTCGAGCTTGCGCTGGTCGCCGTGCGGCAGGCTCGCGACCGTCGCGTGTTCGCGCGACTTCAGCGCCACGTCCGCGAGGATCTGGTCCGCGCGCTCGGTCAGCGCCTTGTGGTCGCTCCAGATGCTCCAGAGATTGAGGCCGCGCCGATGCGCGCCCTCGCGGGTGGCCTGCACCGCCAGGCGCACGTTCTCCAGCACCGTGAGGTTGGGGAACAGGTTGGTGAGCTGGAAGGCCCGCCCCAGCCCCGCGTGCGTGCGCGCGGACGGCGACAGGCCCGAGAGCGATTGCCCGTCGAGCGACACCGTGCCGGCGCTCGCCTTGAGCTGCCCCGAGATCAGGTTGAAGTAGGTGGTCTTGCCCGCCCCGTTGGGGCCGACGATGGCCGTCAGCGTGCCCGGCGCAAAAGCGCAGCTCACGCTGTTGACGGCCACGTGCCCACCGAAGCGGATGGTCAGGTCTCGGGTCTCAAGCATCGTTGGTCATTGCGAAAAAGAAAGAGTGTCGATGTCGACCGGCCTCAGCAGGTGCCGATCACGTAGTAGTTCGGGGCGGTCTGCTTCAGCGTGGTGGTGATGTAGATGTTCCACAGGCCCATGGCCTGCGCCGAGCCGTAGGCATACGTCAGGCCCCACAACGCATAGGCGCGCCCGGCCAGTGTGTGCGCATAGTTGCTCGCGGTGTAGCAGGTGCCGCCGGTGCCGCCCGAGGTGGTGGTGCCGGTGGCGGCCGTCGACATCGCGCCCTGCGCGTTGCTGGCGTCCAGCGCGGCCACGGTCCAGCTGTAGGTGGTGGATGCGGCGAGGCCCGTGTCCGTGTAGTTGGTGCCTGCGACCGGTGCCGCGTTGACCTTGCTGCCGCCGCGGTACACGTTGTAGCCCGTGGCGCCCGAGACGCCCGCCCAGCCGATCACCATACTGCTGGCGGTCGCGCCCGAGGTGCCGACGCCGGTGGGTGCCGTCAGCGACGAGCCACCGCCCGAACTGGTCACGCGGTCGACCATGGCCTTCATCGCCGCCATCTGCGGGCCCGACTTCTTCGCGTAGTTCGCGCTGTCATAGCCCCACCAGTCCCAGCAGCTGTTGGTGGCCGCGGTACTGGTCTGCGGATAGATGAGCACGATGTTGTTGGTGTCGGCCCAGCGGTTGTAGCCGGTCTTCTTGACGTACTGGTCGCCCACGTCGGTGTAGTTCTGCTTGCAGCCGTGCAGCACCAGGTGCACGCGGCACGAGGCGGTGGTGCAGGCCTGCGGCACGTAGATCCAGCCCGTGGCGGCCGCGCCGTGGCCGGTGATGAACTCCGACTGGTTGAACTCGGTGAAGGTGCCGCCCAGCGTGCCGTTGTTTCGCGGGTTCAGCGGACCGTACAGGTGCGTGAGGATCTCGCCCGCGAGGTCGAAGCCGCAGTTGTTGATGTAGGGCGAGGCGGTGGTACTGCAGGCGCCGCCGTAGTCGTCGGTGACCATCGCGTGGCCCGCGCCCAGGTTGTTCTTGTAGACCGTGTTGGCGGCCGGCACGAAGCTCTGGTAGTAGGTTTTCAGGTCGTCCATCACCGCCTGCTTGACGGTGTTGTCGGCGGTGCCGGAGAAAAGGTAGACCTTGGAGCCGGTCAGGTTCGAGACCGGATCGATCGTGCCGCTCGCGGCCCAGCTGTTGGTGGTGCTCACGAGCGTGGACACCGGGATGCTGGTGCTGTGCGTCATGCACCGCCCCGTGGCATTGAGCACCGAGCCTTCGGCGCAGTAGTACGGGCCGCCGGCGACCACGCCCGCGCCGCGCTTGAAGGTGGCCGAATAGGCCACGTGCAGTTGCACCGCCATGAAGCCGCCCGCCGAGAGGCCCGACACGCTCACCTCCGCCGGGTTGGCGTTGAGCGCGGGCAGCGGCACCGCCGCCATGGCGGCATGCGCCGCCACCGTCATTGCCGCTGCCGCGGCCAGTCCCTTCCAGTTCCTTCTCATCGCTTGCATCGCTGTCTCCTAATGTTGTGGGTATCGAACGCTTGCTTGCAGACTGACGAATCGGCCGTGGAAACACGCCGGCTTGCGCGGACGCAGGCTGGCGCTTCGCCCGGCGGCCATCCGGGGCGAAAGGAAATGCGGCCGTCCTCAGGGCCGCGGCATCGGGTGGGCGCTCAGCGCTTGTTTTTGATGGGGATGTCCATCTCTTCCGGCTTGATCTCGTGCACCAGCTCCGGCACGCCCCAGGCGAACGCCGGGTCGACCTTGATCTTGAAGTGGTACATCGACTGCATCGCCTGGTGGTCTTCCTTGCGGAAGGTCATCTTGCCCTTGGGGGTGTCGAAGCTCATGCCTTCCATGGTGCTGATGAGCTTGTTGGTGTTGGTGTCGCCGCCCGTTTTCTTCAGCGCCGTCACCACCGCCATCGCGGCCGAGAAACCACCGGCCGTGAAGAAGTCCGGCGGCGTCTTGAACTGCTTGTAGTGCGCCGACACCATCGCCTCGTTCACCGGGTTCTTCGGGATGCCGAAGTAGTAGTAAGCGGCGCCCTCCATGCCCGGCAGCGCCTTGTACGCGGCCATGGCCGGCAGGATGTTGCCGCCGGTGGAAATCTCGATGCCGTAGCGCTTGAGGTCCAGGTCGACGATCTTGAACGGGTTGCCCGCGCCGGCCCAGACGATCCAGATGATCTTGCGGCCCGGCTGGTCTTTCAGCTTGTCGATCAGGCGCTGCGCACCGGCGGTGAAGTCGGTGGTGGCGGGCGGCAGGTACTCCTCGTGCACCAGCTTCGCCTTCTTGAGCGCGGCGCCGAAGGCCTTCACGCCGTCGCGGCCGAAGGCGTTGTCCTGCGCGAGCGTGGCGACAGTGACGCCGGCCTTGTCGACCGCCACGGCATTGGAGATGGCGTCCTGGCTCGAATTGCGGCCGGTGCGGAAGATGTACTTGTTCCACTTGTCGCCCGTGATCGAGTCGGCCACGGCAGGCTCGACCAGCAGGATCTTCTTGTATTCCTCGGCCACCGGCAGCATCGCGAGCGCGACGCCCGAGGCGGTGGGGCCGACGGCCAGCGCGGCCTTGTCATCCGAATACGCGGCGGCCAGCAGCGACTTGCCAAGGTCTGGCTTGCCCTGGTCGTCCTTCTCGATGACCACCAGCTTCTTGCCGTTGACCGTCATCGTGCCGCCGGTGGCGTAGTCCAGGCCCATCGCGAAACCGGTCTGGGTCTGCTTGCCGTAGGCCTCGAGCGGACCGGTCTTGCTGTAGATGTGGGCGATGCGGATTTCGTTGGACTGGGCCCAGGCGGGAGCGGCAGCGGCGCAGGCGGAAAGCGCAGCCAGCGCGACGAGGTGGCGACGGATCATCGTTATGTCTCCTGAAAGTGGTGACTGAATATTGCACAGTTCGTGCCACCCACCCAACTCATTGATAACAAAGGTTTCTTCATTGGGAAGAAGCCCTTGACGCCTGATTTCAGAACACTTGTTGTGACTGAATTTCAGGCAATTGTCTTTTTATCAGTCAGGGTTTGCCAGAAGCCTGCCGCGCCGAAATCCAGCGCTGGAATTCGCGCTCGGCCTGCATCCGGAATTCGTTGCGCGTGTGGTTGCAGATGGCGTGGGCGAGGCGCCGGTGCTTCTGCGCGCGCACGCCGCCCAGGGTCGAGTCGATGAGGTGCTCGATGGTCGCGGACTCGGGCCGGCCGTAGGGCTCGTCGAAGTCCATGGGGAGGCCGCACCAGTGGCAGTTGGGGCCGAAGGTGGAACGCAGGGCTCGGACGCTCATGGTGCGGATCTCATGGCGGCGTCAGGTCGACGTATCGACTTCATCCCATTCCTTGTTCTCGAACCGGACCAGCCAGTTCAGCACGCGGTGACGCTCGAGAATCACGCCGGCATCGAGCCCTGCTGGCACGGCCTGCTCCTTGACCTGGGCCTGACGCGTCAGCCAGTGGAGTCGGTAGTGCAGATCGAGGGCATCGAGGATCTCGCTGTCCGGCCGCATCCGCATTGCGCGCATCAGTCCTTGCTCGTCGTGCGCGTCCAGCAGGAGGCGGGTCGTCAACGGCACGTCGCAGATGGCAGCGGGAAACGGCAGCTCGTCCACCAGGCCCATGACCCATTCCAGGAGGAACACGCATTCGTAGCGCCAGCCGAACTGAGCGACCTCCGATTCCGATGGCGCCTCCTGCAGCAGAAAGGCCTGCTCCTTCGGCGTCAGGTGGGCCCGCGCCGATGGCAAGCGCTCGAACAGGGTCTCGACGGGAAACGGGTCCTTGGCTGCCATCGACTCGGCCTGCACCGCCACGGCAAGCAGCGCGAACGCCCTGCCCGCGATTTCCTGCGGCGTGCGCAATCGCAATTCAGGCTCCGAGACAAGCGGCGGTAGCTGTTGGAGCGGCGGCATCTGCTTTTCCGAAAGAAACGCCTCCGTGCGCGCTTTTCTTTCCCATGCCTGCGGTGGGTACGGGAGAGCGGCGCTCTCATCCCCCTCCTCGCCGCCCGCGGACAGCAGCATCACGCCGTGGGGATCGCGGATGCCCCCGTCGCGCAAAAACAGGATCGCGTTGGCCTGCACGGCCCAATCGGCGAAAGCATCGAGTTGCGCGTCTTCGACGACAAGACTCAGGTGCTGCCGCACCCGTTGGATGTGCCGCATCACGTGATAGCGGTTGCGCGACATCTCGCCGTTGCCCCGGCTCAGCACGTAGCCGATGAAACCTTCGAGGTGCGGGGCAAGCTCCGGATCGGAGAGGTCGCGGCGCGCCACCATCGTGTGCGCGAATTGGAGCGCCGGGACATCGGCGCAGGTGCAATAGGCGTTGATCAGCATCCCTTTATCCGGGCTTTCATCGGCCTGCACCACTGGCGCGGGCGCCGCGGGTTTCACCAGCGCGTCTTTCAGTTTCGCGAACAGACCCTTCATCGAATCCTCTCCCTCGTGGTGGTTGTCGGTCGGAGCTCAGCGCTCCTGATTCGTCATGCGTTCGTACAGCGTCGCACGCGAAATGCCGAGCAGCCGCGAGGTCGCAAGCTTGTTCCCACCCGTGCTCGCCATGGCCGCAGCGATGGCCTTGCGCTCCAGTTCCGCGACCTGCTGTGCCAGCGGCCGCAGCAGCGCGGCTTCTTCATCGCCATTCGCATGCGACAGGTCGGGCAGCTCGATCTGCTCCAGCCCGGCTTCGCGCAGGATGCGTTCGAGCTGCACGGCGTCGATGCGTTGCGAGTCGCTGCGCATCGTCACCTGCTCCAGCACGTTGCGCAGCTCGCGGATGTTGCCGCGCCAGTGCTGGCCCGCGAGCAGCGCGAGCGCATCGGGCGTGAGTTCGGGCGGTGCCTCGCCGCTGCGCAGCGCCATGTCTTCGCCCAGCGCCTCGACCAGCGCAGGGATGTCGCTGCGGCGTTCCCGCAACGGCGGCACGCGCAATGGCAGCACGTTGAGGCGGTAATAAAGGTCTTCGCGAAACAGGCCGCGGCGCACCAGTTCGGGCAGGTCGCGCGAGGTGGCGGCGATCACGCGCGCATCGAAGGGCACGAGCTTGTTGGAGCCCAGCGGCTCGATCTCGCCCTCCTGCAACGCACGCAGCAGCTTGGCCTGCAGGCCGAGCGGCATGTCGCCGATCTCGTCGAGGAAGAGGCTGCCGCCGTCGGCCAGCTTGAACTTGCCTTCGCGCCCTCGCCTGTCGGCACCGGTGAAGGCCCCCGGGGCGAAGCCGAAGAACTCGGCCTCGAGCAGCGTGTCGGGCACAGCCGCGATGTTGACGCTGACGAACATGCCCTTGGCACGCGCCGACGACGCATGGATCGCATGCGCCAGCAGTTCCTTGCCGGTGCCCGTCTCGCCCAGCAGCAGCACGGGGCTGGTCGACTGCGCCGCGCGGCGCGCATGGCGCTTCACCTCCACCGCCGCGGGGCTGCTGCCGATGAAGCTTGCGAAGGTGTATTTGGAACGCCGCTGGCCGTCGGGCGCGTGCTGGTAGAGCGGGTTGTTGCGCTGGCTCGCGAGTTCGCGCCGCGCGTCGTCGAGGTCGCGCTGCAGCAGCGCGAACTTGCTGATGAGCGGCTGCAGCGTGGTCTCGGGCTGGTCGAACAGCACGATGCCGATGGCGCCGATCACGTCGCCCGCGCCGCCCTCCCGTTCCTCGCGCAGCGGAATGCGGCTGACCACGAAGGTGCCCGCCTTGTTGGTCAGGAGGTCCACCAATATCGGCTCGCCGGTCTCGAGCACGCGGCGCATCTGCGTGTTGGGGATCACGTCCTCGACCATGTGGCCCTGGAACTGGTCGATGGACGAGAAGCCCAGCGCCGGCAGGAAGCGTCGGTAGCCCTCGTTCACCCACACGATGCGCCCGCTGCTGTCGACCAGGAACATGCCCTGGCTGATGCTGGAGAACAGATGGAACATCGAGCGCGCGGCGAGCGCGAGGATGCCCTCGGCATCAAGGGGCAAGGCGGGGGGAGCAGGCATGGGCGGATCGTAACTGTGCATCGAAAGACAACAAATCCGGCGTCGATGCAGCGCCGGAAATGCCCGGAATGCCGTCGAGGAAAAAAAGGCTTCAGGATCCCTTAAGTAAATCAATCGTTTGATTTCGCCCGTGGTTTAATGCCGGGCATGAACGCGAGGGATCCCATCACTTCCACGCCGCCCCGCGCGCCCCGTGCCCCGCGCGCAGACGGCGCCGAGGCGCGCCATCGCCTTCTGCACACCGCGCTGCGGCTCTTTGCGCAGAAGGGCTTCGCCAAGACCTCCACGCGCGAGATCGCCCGCGAGGCCGGGGTCAACATCTCGGCCATCAGCTACTACTTCAGTGACAAGAACGGCCTGTACGGCGCCTGCTTCACCGAGCCGATGGGCGGCGACTCCGACGACCTGGTGGCGATCTTCGACACCCCCGACCTCACGCTCGAGACGGCGCTGCGCATCTGCTTCGCCTCGGTGATCGAGCCGCTCAAGCAGGGCGAGATCGTGCGGCAGTGCATCCAGCTGCACATGCGCGAGATGCTGGAGCCGACCAGCCAGTGGGCCAAGGAAATAGAGCGCGACATCAAGGGCCCGCACCGCGCCATCGCCGACCTGCTGTGCCGCCATCTGAAGCTGGAGCGCGCCGATGACGACATCCACCGCCTGACCTTCGCGATCACGGGGCTCTCGATGCAGCTCTACGTGAACCAGGATTTCATCGAGGCCGTGCGCCCCTCGCTGCTGCGCACGCCGCGCAGCATCGACACCTGGGCCGATCGCCTCACCGTCTACGCTCTGGCGCTGGTGCAGGCGGAAGCCACGCGCCGGCAGGCCGCGGCCGCCGACCAGAAAGCCGCCGCAACCGCGCCCGCGCCCTCACCTGCACGCGCAGCGAGAAAGAAGCCATGAGACGACTCCGACCGATTGCCTCCCTCTGCCTGCCCCTGGGCTTGAGCCTCGCCCTCGTGGGCTGCGGCCTGACGCGCCCGCCGGCCACGGTCGAGGCACCGTTCCCTCCGCAATGGAATGCGCCCCTGCCGCACGGCGGCTCGCTCGCATCGCTGGCCGACTGGTGGCGCCAGCTCGACGATCCGCTGCTGGTCGAGCTGATCGCCGCGGCCGAAAACGCCAGCCCCAACCTCGCGAGCGCCGCGGCGCGCGTGGCCGAGGCGCGCTCCACGCGCGTGCAGGCCGGCGCGGCGCTGCTGCCCAGCCTGGACGGCACGGCGTCGGCGAGCCGCGCGTCCCCCGGCTCCTCGGTGAGCGGCAGCAGCACGAGCACCGCGCCGCTCACCACGCTGCAGGCCGGGCTGCAATCGAAGTGGGAAATCGACCTCTTCGGGCGCCTGCGCGCCGACCGCGACTCGGCCCAGCAGAAGCTGGACAGCGCCACCGCCAAGTGGCACGACGCACGCGTGGCCGTCGCGGCCGAAACCGCCAACGCCTATTTCGCCGAGCGCGCCTGCCGGCAACAGTTGCGCGTGTCCGAGTCCGACGCCAAGTCGCGCAGCGAAACCTCGCGGCTCACCGACCTGTCGGCGCGCGCCGGCTTCACCGCGCCGGCCGATGCCGCGCTGGCTCGCGCCAGCGCCTCGGACGCCTCGGGCCGCCTCACGCAACAGCGCGCCCAGTGCGCGGTGCAGCGCAAGGCGCTGGTGGCGCTCAGCGGCATCGACGAACCCACGCTCGCGCAGAAGCTCGCCGTCTCGTACACGCAGCGCGCGCTGCTGGTGATGGGCAGCATCGAGAGCGTGCCGGCCCAGGCGCTGTCGCAGCGGCCCGACGTGTATGCGGCCGAACTCGCCGTGGCATCGGCCAGCGCCGACGTGGGCTCGGCCGAGGCCGAGCGCTATCCCAAGCTCAGCATCTCGGGCTCGATCGGCCGCATGCAGGTGCGCTCCAGCGGTTTCCGCGAAGCGTTCGACACCTGGTCCGTCGGACCGATCTCGCTCACCGTGCCGCTGCTCGACGGCGGCGCCCGTAAGGCCAACACCGACGCGGCCAAGGCGCGCTACACCGAGGCCGTGTCGCTCTACCGTGCGAACGTGCGGCAGGCGGTGCGCGAAGTGGAAGAAGCGCTCGTCAACCTCGACGCCACCAATGCGCGCACCACCGACGCCGACAGTGCGGTGAAGAACTACCAGGCCTCCTTCGACGCCACGCAGGCCCGCTACAGCAGCGGCCTCGCCAGCCTGTTCGAGCTGGAGGATTCGCGCCGCACCCTCTTCACCGCGCAGACCGCGCGCGTCACGCTGCAGCGCGAACGCGCCGAAGCCTGGGTTTCGCTGTACCGCTCGATGGGCGGCGGCTGGAACCGGACCGCCCCGTCAATGACCTCTTCCTCGACCTCTACGGTTGCGACGTCACCATGAAAACAATGAAGCGTTCCACCCTCGTCATCGCGCTGCTGGCGCTCGTCATCGTCGTCGTCGCAGCCGTGTGGCTCGTGCGCAAGCCCTCGGGCACGCCTGCCGAACAGGCCGCGGCAGCCAAAGCCAAGGACTCCAAGGACGGCGCACCGGCGCCCAAGCCCGCGCTCACCGTCACCGTCGCCAAGCCCGAAGCCACCGAGCTGACCGTGACGCTCGCGGCCAACGGCAACGTGGCGGCCTGGCAGGAAGCCGTGGTCGGCTCCGAGTCCAACGGCCTGCGGCTCGCCGAGGTGCGCGTGAACGTGGGCGACGTGGTCAAGAAGGGCCAGGTGCTCGCGGTCTTCTCGCCCGAGACGGTGCAGGCCGACATCGCCCAGTCGCGCGCCTCGCTGGCCGAAGCCCGGGCCACCGCGGCCGATGCCGCCGGCAACGCCGCGCGCGCCCGCACGCTGCAGGCCACCGGCGCGTTGAGCCAGCAGCAGATCAACCAGTACCAGACCACCGAGCAGACCGCCAAGGCGCGCGTCGAAGCCGCCGAGGCCGTGCTCGCCGCGCAGCAGGTGCGCGGGCGCAACACGCAGGTGCTGGCGCCGGACGACGGCGTGATTTCCGCGCGCACCGCCACGGTGGGCAGCGTGGTCTCGGCCGGCACCGAGCTGTTCCGCCTGATCCGCCAGGGCCGCCTCGAATGGCGCGCCGAAGTCACCTCGGCCGAGCTCGCCCGCATCGCGGTGGGCACGCCCGCCTTCGTGGTCAGCGCCAGCGGTGCGCAGGTGCGCGGCAAGGTGCGCAGCATCGCGCCGACGGTCGATCCGCAGACGCGCGCGGCGCTGGTCTACGTCGACCTGCCCACGGTGCTGCAGAACACCGGCGTGAAGGCCGGCATGTTCGCGCGCGGCGACTTCGACCTCGGCCGCAGTTCCGCGCCCACGGTGCCGCAGGCTTCCATCGTTCCGCGCGACGGCTTCAACAACGTGTTCGTGCTGCAGCCCGACAACCGCGTCTCGCAGATCAAGGTGCAGATCGGCCGCCGGCTGAACGACCGCATCGAGATCACGAGTGCGCTGCCCGAGGGCGCGCAGGTCGTCGTGCAGGGCGCTGGTTTCCTGAACGACGGCGACCTGGTGCGCGTGGTGGCGGCAGCACCACCGACCGCAGCAGCGGCAGCAGCCCAGCCGGCGAAATCCGCAGCCTCTGCCGCGGTCGCCAAGTAAGACAAACAAGGACACGCTCATGAACGTTTCCGCCTGGTCCATACGCAACCCGATTCCGGCGGTGATGCTGTTCGTGCTGCTCACCTTCGGTGGGCTGCTGTCGTTCAACGCGATGAAGGTGCAGAACTTTCCGGACATCGACCTGCCGACCGTCACGGTCTCGGCGTTGCTGCCCGGTGCCGCCCCTTCGCAGCTGGAAACCGACGTCGCGCGCAAGCTCGAGAACTCCATCGCCACCGTGCAGGGCCTCAAGCACATCACCACCAAGGTGCAGGACGGCGCCGCCACGCTGATCGTCGAGTTCCGCCTCGAAAAGCCCGTGCAGGAAGCCGTGGACGACGTGCGCTCCGCGGTGCAGCGCGTGCGCGCCGACCTGCCGGCCGACGTGCGCGACCCGGTGGTCACCAAGCTCGACCTGGCGGGCCAGCCGGTGCTGGCCTTCACCATCGCCTCGTCGCAGATGGATGCCGAGGCGCTCAGCTGGTACGTGGACAACGACGTCACCAAGAAGCTGCTCGCGCTGCCCGGCGTGGGCGCGGTGAACCGCGTGGGCGGCGTCACGCGCCAGGTGCACATCGACCTGGACCCGAGCAAGCTGCAGGCGCTGGGCGCCTCGGCCGCCGACATCTCGCGCCAGCTGCGCCAGGTGCAGGTCGAAAGCGCGGGTGGCCGCTTCGACCTGGGCGGCAGCGAACAGCCGGTGCGCACGCTCGCCACCGTGCAGTCGGCCGACCAGTTGAACGACATCCAGATCGTGCTGTCCGACGGCCGCCGCGTGCGGCTCGATCAGGTGGCGCGCATCAGCGACACCATCGCCGAGCCGCGCTCGGGCGCCTTGCTCAACGGCAAGCCGGTGGTGGGCTTCGAGGTGGCCCGCAGCCGCGGCGCCAGCGAAGTGGAAGTGGGCCACGCGATACAGAAGGCGCTGGGCGAGATGCGCGCGCAACGCCCCGACATCGAGCTGACCGAAGCCTTCAACTTCGTCGACCCGGTGGAAGAGGAATACAACGGCTCGCTGCACCTGCTGTACGAAGGCGCCATCCTGGCGGTGATCGTGGTGTGGCTGTTCCTGCGCGACTGGCGCGCCACTTTCGTCTCGGCGGTGGCGTTGCCGATGTCGGTGATTCCGGCCTTCATCGGCATGCACCTGCTGGGCTTCTCGGTCAACGTCATCTCGCTGCTCGCGCTCTCGCTGGTGGTCGGGATATTGGTGGACGATGCGATCGTGGAGGTCGAGAACATCGTGCGGCACTTGCGCATGGGCAAGACGCCGTTCCAGGCGGCGATGGAAGCGGCCGACGAAATCGGCCTGGCCGTGATCGCCACCACCTTCACGCTGATCGCGGTGTTTCTCCCCACGGCCTTCATGAGCGGCGTGGCCGGCAAGTTCTTCAAGCAGTTCGGCTGGACGGCCTCGCTCGCGGTGTTCGCCTCGCTGGTGGTCGCGCGGGTGCTCACGCCAATGATGGCGGCCTACATCCTCAAGCCCATCGTCGGCGAAGAAAAAGAGCCGGGCTGGCTGCGCTGGTACATGCGCGCCGTGGAGTGGAGCACGCACAACCGCTTCAAGACGATGGTGATGGCCACCCTCTTCTTCTTCGGCTCGCTGGCGATGATTCCGCTGCTCAAGACCGGCTTCATTCCGCCGGACGACAACTCGCAGACGCAGGTGTACCTGTCGCTCGCGCCGGGCTCCACGCTCGCACAGACCACCGCGGCCGCCGAGGAAACACGCAACCGCGTGATGAAGATCGCGCACGTCAAGAGCGTCTACACCACGGTGGCCGGCGGCAGCGCGGGCGGCGACCCGTTCGCGAGTTTCGGCACGCCCGAGACGCGCAAGGCCACGCTCACCATCAAGCTCGACGAGCGCGGCGACAGGCCGCGCAAGCAAGTGATCGAGAACCAGATCCGCACTGCCCTGGAGACCCTGCCCGGCGTGCGCAGCACCGTGGGCCTGGGTGGTTCGGGCGAGAAGTACATCCTGGCGCTCACGGGCGAAGACCCGATGGCGCTGGCGGCCGCCGCCAGCGCGGTCGAGAAGGACCTGCGCACCATCGCGGGCCTGGGCAACATCACCTCCACCGCGAGCCTGATCCGCCCCGAGATCGCCGTGCGGCCCGACTTCGCGCGCGCCGCCGACCTGGGCGTGACCAGCGCTGCCATTGCCGAGACGCTGCGCGTGGCCACGCTGGGCGACTACGACCAGTCGCTCGCCAAGCTCAACCTCGCGCAGCGGCAGGTGCCGATCGTGGTGAAGCTGGAAGACTCGGCGCGCAAGGACCTCGACCTGCTCGGCCGCCTTTCGGTGCCCGGCGCACGCGGCCCGGTCATGCTGAGCCAGGTGGCCTCGATCACCATGGAAGGCGGCCCGGCCGTGATCGACCGCTACGACCGCTCGCGCAACGTCAACTTCGAGATCGAACTCTCCAGCGTGGGCCTGGGCGATGCGAAGACCGCGGTGATGAACCTCCCCTCGATCCAGAAGCTGCCGCCCGGCGTGCGCGTGACCGAGGTGGGCGACGCCGAGGTGATGACCGAGCTCTTCGCGAGCTTCGGCCTCGCGATGCTGACCGGCGTGCTGTGCATCTACATCGTGCTGGTGCTGCTGTTCAAGGACTTCCTGCACCCGGTGACCATCTTGTGCGCGCTGCCGCTCGCGCTGGGTGGCGCCTTCGTGGGCCTCCTGATCGGGCAGAAGGCGCTCTCGATGCCGTCGCTGATCGGGCTCATCATGCTGATGGGCATCGCGACGAAGAACTCGATTCTTTTGGTGGAGTACGCCATCGTGGCGCGCCGCGACCACGGCATGAGCCGCTGGGACGCGCTGCGCGACGCCTGCCACAAGCGCGCGCGGCCCATCATCATGACCACGCTCGCCATGGGCGCCGGCATGCTGCCGATCGCCGTGGGCTTCGGCACCGCCGACTCGAGCTTCCGCTCGCCGATGGCGATGGCGGTGATCGGCGGGTTGATCACCTCGACGGTGCTGAGCCTGCTGGTGGTGCCGGCGGTGTTCACCTACGTGGACGACATCGAGCACTGGATCCGGCGCACCGTGCGCAGGCTGCGCGGGCAGCCGGCCGATCCGCACATCGACGACGACCTGCGCGAGACCACGGCGGACAGCAGCGGCGGCACGCCCGCCCGCACGGGCGCCTGAATCCCCTGCCTTTCCACGGCATCGAACACGACACGAGGTAAGCGATGAGCGTCTTCTCCGTCTGGCCATATGTCGTGCTCATGGGGGTGGTGCTCGTCGCGCTGGCCCTGCCGGTCTTCCGCGCCGCCGACGAGCCGCCGTCGCGCGACCAGCGCACCACGACGCTCGACGGGCTGCGTGGCTTCCTCGCGCTCAGCGTCTTCGTGCATCACCTGATGGTGACCCACGGCTACCTCGAAAGCGGCGTGTGGACGTTTCCACCCGCGGGCTTCCCCACGCTGCTCGGACAGATCGGCGTGGGGGTCTTCTTCATGATCACCGGCTTCCTGTTCTGGGGCAAATTGCTGGACACCAAGGGCCGGCCTGACTGGCGCGGCCTCTACATCGGCCGGCTCTGGCGCATCGGCCCGATGTACCTGGTGGCGATCGGGCTGATGCTCTTCATCGTCGCCTGGAAGACCGGGTTCACGCTCAGGGAGCCGGTCTGGTCGGTGCTGGGCGGCGCGCTGCAATGGCTGGCGCTCGGCATCGTGCCGACTCAGCCCGACATCAATGGCTATGTCGGGACGGCGTTCATCCTCGCCAGCGTGACCTGGACGGTCTTCGTGGAATGGCTGTTCTACGGATCGCTCCGGTTGATGGCGCCGCTCGCGCGCGGCAATCGGACGCCGCGCTTCGTCGCCGGGGCCTTGCTGCTGTGCCTGTTGGCGCTGACGTTCGCGGCGCTTCAGTCGGCCGGTGTTTCACCGACGCACCCCACGCTGGCGCTGGTGATCGGCGCCCTGCTCTGGGTGCTGGCGTCGTTCCTCATGGGAATGCTGTCGGCCTGGCTGGTGCGGCACGAAGGCGCGAGCCGGCTCGCTTCGCGCCTGCCGGCATGGGCTGCTTCGCTGCTCGCCCTGGCCTGCCTGGGCGCCGTGTTCCTCGGGTTCCCGCACATGGCCGGCCCCATCCAGGTCGTGCTGCTCTGGATCTTCTTTCACCTGGTCTGCGCGGGCAGCACGCTCTACGGCCTGCTGGCCCTGCGCGCGGCGCGCCGGATGAGCACGGTGAGCTACAGCATCTACCTGCTGCAGGGCATTGCGCTGACCGCGGTCTTCGCGGTGCCGCCGGTGCGGGATTTCGCGATGGCCGGTGCAATGCAGTACTGGCTGGTCGGCACCGTCTGCGCGCTGCTGCTCGTGGCCGCCTCGGTGCTCAGCTACCGGCTGGTGGAGAAGCCGGGCATCGCGCAAGGCAAGCGTGCGCGATCCGGCTTGCGGGGTCTCCCAGCGGCGCAGGCCGCCAACTCCTGAACGAGACAGCTCGGCCGTACGTCCTCGCGCTCGTGACGGCGACCTGAAAGAGCCAAAAAGAAAATGCCGCGGGGCCAGGGCGCCGCGGCATTTCAAAGAGGAAGCGAGGAAGGAGCGTCAGGCGTCCAGTTGCGCCAGCCGCTTCAGCTTGCGTTCGCTCATGCGCTTGGCCAGGCGCGGCAGCACCAGCACGGCCACCACGACGACCACCAGCGCAATCGACATCGGACGCTGGAAGAACACCGCCGCACTGCCCTCGCCGATCGACATGGCATTGCGCAGTTGCGCTTCGGCCAGCGGGCCGAGGATCATGCCGACCACCACGGGGGCGGTCGGGAAATCGAAGCGGCGCATCACCACGCCCAGGAGGCCGATGGCGTAGAGCAGGAACAGGTCGAACGCGCTCTGGCGCATGCCGTACGCACCCACCGTCGCGAAGATCAGGATGCCGGCGTAGAGCTGCGGCTTCGGAATCTTCAGGAGCTTGACCCACAGGCCCACCATCGGCAGGTTCAGCACCAGCAGCATGACGTTGCCGATGTAGAGCGACGCGATCAGCGCCCACACCAGCGCGGCCGATGTCGTGAAGAGCTGCGGGCCCGGCTGGATGCCGTAGTTCTGGAACGCGCCGAGCAGGATGGCGGTGGTGTTCGAGGTCGGAATGCCCAGCGTGAGCAGCGGGATCAGCGCGGCCGTCACCGTGGCGTTGTTGGCAGCCTCGGGGCCGGCCACGCCTTCGATGGCGCCGGTGGTGCCGAACTCGGCCTTGGCGTCCTTGTCCTTGGCGAGCTTCTTTTCCATCGCATAGCTCAGGAAGGTCGGGATCTCGGTGCCGCCGGCCGGGATGCAGCCGAACGGCGTGCCGATGGCGGTGCCGCGCAGCCACGCGGGGATCGAGCGCTTCCAGTCGCGCTTGGTCATGTGCACGCGGCTCAGCTTGTTCTGGCCCTCGGTGACCTTGCCTTCGTAGAGCACCGCGTACAGCACCTCGGCCACCGCGAACAGGCCGACCGCGACCAGCACGATCTCGATGCCGTCGAGCAGCTCGGGCACGCCGCCGGTGTAGCGGCCCTGGCCGGAAATCTGGTCCAGGCCCACGCAGCCGGCCGCCAGGCCGACGAACAGCGCCGTCATGCCGCGCAGCGTGCTCTTGCCGAGCACCGCGCTCACCGTGGTGAAGGCCAGCAGCATCAAGAGGAAATACTCGGGCGGCCCGAGCTTGACCGCGAACTCGGCCACGAACGGCGCGAACAGCGTGACGATGACGGTGGCGATGGTGCCGGCCACGAAGGAGCCGATGGCCGCGGTGGCGAGCGCAGCGCCCGCCCGGCCGCTCTTGGCCATCTTGTTGCCCTCCATCGCGGTCACCATGCTGGCGGTTTCGCCGGGCGTGTTGAGCAGGATCGAGGTGGTCGAGCCGCCGTACATGGCGCCGTAGTAGATGCCCGAGAAGAAGATCATCGAGGCCGTGATGTCGACCTTGCCGGTGATCGGCAGCAGCATGGCCACGGCCACGGCCGGGCCGATGCCGGGCAGCACGCCGACGGCCGTGCCCAGGGCGCAGCCGACCAGGCACCAGAGAAGATTGATGGGGGTGATCGCGGTGGCGAAACCCGCCATCAGTGCGTTGAAGATTTCCATGTCAGAGCCACCCGGTCGTTGTGAGGCCCGGCAGGCTGATGGCCAGGAACTGCGTGAACATCCAGAACACCGGGGCGGCGATGAGCGCGCCGGTGATGAAGTCGATGACGAAGGTGCGCGGCGAATTCACGCCGGCCTGCCCGCTCGCGCGGCGCAGGCCTTGCACGGCCAGCACGTAGCACAGCGTGCAACTGAGGATGAAGCCCAGCGTGGTGATCAGCGCCGCGTTGAGCAAGAGGCCGGCCGAGACCCAGACGAAGCCGGGCCAATAGGCGCGGTCGGCGCCCGTGGGCGCGTCGAGCTCGCGAAAGCCGCCGGTGCGCGCCTCCCAGAGGATCCAGGCGCCGCAGAGCACGAGCACCACGGACACCATCCAGGGCAGGAAGTTGGGACCGACGCCGCCGTAGCCGGCCTCGGAAGAGATGTCGATGGCACCGAAGGCCAGTGCGAGGCCGGTGAGCAGGACGCCCGCACCGACGAGGGTTTGCGGCCAAACCGCCGCTGCTTGCGCCGCCGCGTCGGGCGGCGAGACCGAGGAATCTGGAGTTGTCATTTTTGCTCCCGGAATGTGGTGCTGGATTTGAAAACGGCACGCTGTCGTCTCTTGCGAGGACAGCGTGCCATTCGGCAGGCGGGTAGTGCCGGTGCGCGTCAGACCATGCCGGACTTGGTCATGATCGCCCGGAGGCTCGCGAAGTCGTCGTCCACGAACTTGGCGAAGGCTTCGCCCGAGATCACCGCCGGCGTCCAGTCGTTCTTCTTGAGCGACTCGGCCCACGACGGGCTCTTCATGGCGGCCAGCACCATGTCGGTGAGCGCCTTGCGCTGCTCGGCCGAGATGCCGGGGGCGCCGTACACGCCGCGCCAGTTGCCGATTTCCACGTCGATGCCCTGCTCCTTGAGCGTGGGCACGTTGATGCCCGGCAGGCGCTGGGCGGAGGTGACGGCAATCGCCTTCATCTTGCCGGCGGCGATGTACTCGGCGAATTCGCTGTAGCCGCTGCCGCCGATGGTGACGTTGCCGCCCAGGATGGCGGCGGTGGCTTCACCGCCTCCGCGGAAGGCCACGTAGTTGATCTTGGAGGGATCGGCGCCGACCTTCTGCGCGATCATGGCCGCGGCGATGTGCTCGGTGGAGCCGCGCGAACCGCCACCCCACTTGACGCTGCCCGGGTCCTTCTTGAGTTGCTCGACCACGTCCTTCATGGTCTTGAACGGCGAGTTGGTCGGCAGCACGAACACGTTGTATTCGGTGGTCAGGCGTGCGATGGGCGTGGCCTGTTCCAGCTTGACCGGCGGCTTGCCGGTGATGATGCCGCCCAGCATGACCGAGCCCATGACCATCAGCGCGTTGGCATCGCCCTTGGAGCCGTTCACGAACTGGGCCAGGCCCAGCGCACCGGCGGCGCCGCCCTTGTTGTCGTAGGTGACGGTGTCGGCCACCTTGGCATCGCTCAGGGCCTTGCCCAATGCGCGGCCGGTGGTGTCCCAGCCGCCGCCCGGGTTGGCGGGGATCATCATCTTGACGTTGGCTGCGGCACGCGCCGAGAGCGGCAGCGCTCCGGCGGCGGCCAGAGCGGCCAGGGACTTCAAAAAGGTATCGCGACGCATTGTGGTTGTCTCCAGGGGCTGAAAGGAAAGTGGCAGGAACCTGACTCGGACCTGAGCCGCTATCATGCGCCGCCCCGCTGTCAGTTGGCTGTCCGCCGGACTGGGGAAAACACCAAAGTATCCATTCCGCTAACCCCGTATGCCTCCCGTATGAAGCTGCTGCTGGTCGAAGACGATCCCTCGATGCAAATCACCCTGCAGCGCACGCTCGGCCGCCGCCGCATCGATGTGCGCGTCTGTGGCGATGGGGCCGAGGCGGTGGCGCAGTGGCGCGCCATCGAGCCCGACGTGGTGGCGCTCGACCTGAGCCTGCCCAACCTCGATGGCCTGCAGGTGCTGGCGCAGGCCCGCGCCGAAGGGCTGCGCACGCCGGTGCTGCTGCTGACCGCTCGCGGCACGGTGGGCGACCGCATCGTGGGCCTCAACGCCGGCGCCGACGACTACCTGCCCAAGCCCTTCGACCTGGACGAGCTGGAGGCCCGCATCCGCGCGCTGCGGCGCCGCAGCCAAAGCGCCGGGCCCGACACGGGCTTGAACCCACAGGAGATCGGCGGCCTGCGCTTCGAGCCCGACAACGGCGCCATCTACCACCGCGCCGACCTGCTGGAGCTCACGCCGCGCGAGCTCGCGCTGATGAAGGCGCTGATGATGAAGCCGGGCCATGCGGTCACCAAGGAGCGCCTGTTCGAGCTGGTGTTCCCGGGCGAGACGAACGTGCAGTACGAAGCCATCGAGGTGGTGGTGTATCGCCTTCGCAAGAAGCTCGTGGGCACGGGCGCGGTGCTCATGACGATGCGCGGCCTCGGTTATCTCCTGCGGCCCGAGACATGAAGGCCGCATGAAGAAGGTTTCTTCGCTGCGCGCGCGGCTGCTGTTCGGCATCCTCGCGCCGGTGGCCGTGTTCATCGTGATCAACAGCGTGAGCCTGTACCGCCAGAGCCTCGCGGCCGCCACCACCGCCTACGACCGCACGCTGCTCGCCTCGGCCAAGACCATCGGCGAGCAGCTCGACGTGGAGGGCTACGACGAGAAGGCGCAGCTGCGCGCGATCGTGCCCTACTCCGCGCTCGAAGCCTTCGAGGCCGACAACCGCAGCCGGCTCTTCTACCGCGTGTCCGCGCTCGACGGCGAGTTGATCTCGGGCTTCGTCGAACTGCCCTTCTGGCGCGGCCGCATTCCGGACCGCAGCGCGTATGCGGCGCTGGTCGATTTCTACGATGCGCAGTTCCGGGGGCAGCCCGTTCGCGTCGCAGTGCTGCTGCAGCCCGTGGCCAGCGCGCGCGGTCGCGGCATGGCCGTGGTGCAGGTGGCCGAGACGCTCGAGCTGCGCGAGACGCTGGTGCGCAAGCTGCTGCTCGACACGCTCTGGCGCCAGTTGCTGCTGATGGGCGTCATCGCAGGCGTCACGGTGTTCGTGGTGCACCGCGCCACGCGCTCGGTGCGCGAACTGGGCGAGGCCATCGAGAAGCGGCCGGCCGACGACCTCTCGCCCATCGATGCGCCGGATGCGCCCCGCGAGCTGCTGCCGCTGATCGACGCCACCACCGAGGTGATGGGCCGGCTGCAGCGGCTGCTCGATCACCAGAAGCGCTTCGTGCGCGACAGCGCCCACCAGCTGCGCACGCCGCTCGCCGTGCTCAAGGCGCAGGTGCAGTCGGCGCGCCGCGGCGACGTGGCGCCCGAGCAGGCCTTCGGCGAGATCAGCCAGACGGTCGAGCGCGCCACGATGCTGGCCAACCAGATGCTCTCGCTCGCCAAGGTGGAGCAACTGCGGCAGCAACCCGAATCGGTGACGCTGGACCTCGGCGAAGTGGTGCGCGGCATTGCGCTCGACCTGTCGCCACTGGTGGCCGACAAGGCGCTCGATTTCGAACTGGCCGCGGGCGAACCGGTGGCGGTTCGCGCGCACCAGTGGATGCTGCAGGAACTCACGCGCAACCTGCTGCACAACGCGATCAAGCAAAGCCCGCAGGGCGCGGCGCTGTCGGTGAGCGTGCGCGCCGTGGATGGGTACGCGGTGCTCACGGTGCGCGACGAGGGGCCGGGCATTTCGCCTGAGCTGCGGCAACGTCTGTTCGCGCCCTTCTCCGCCGGCAGTACCTCCAGCGGATCGGGGCTTGGCCTGGCGATCTGCCGCGAGATCGTGCTGGCGCTCGACGGGGGCATCCAACTCGACAACCGCACCGCGCAGGACAACGCCGCACAGGTGGTCGGGCTGGACGCCGTCGTGCATCTGCCGCTCTGGCGGCACAATTGATTTCCTGACCTATGGAACCCATGGAACGTCTGCGCATCGACAAATGGCTCTGGGCCGCCCGCTTCTTCAAGACGCGTTCGCTGGCCGCGGAGGAAATCGGCAAGAACCGGGTGCAGGTGAACGGCGACGTCGCCAAGGCCTCGCGCGAGGTGAAGGCCGGCGACACGGTGACGATGCGCCAGGGCGTGCAGACGCGGACCGTGACGGTGCGCGGCATCAGCGGCCAGCGCGGCCCGGCGCCCGTCGCCCAGTTGCTCTACGAGGAAACGGCCGAGAGCATCGCCGCGCAGGCCGCCATCAGGGAACAGCGCCGCATGGGCAGCGAGCCGGCCCTGGCCATCGAACAGGGCCGCCCGACCAAGCGCAACCGGCGCGATCTCGACGGTGCGGTGCGCCACGCCGAATGGGACAACCGCTGGAGCGCGTCGATCGACCCTGAAGATACCTAGTACGCCGCCCGGAGATTCGCTTACGCTGCCGGCTTTCCTTCTTCAAGGGGTTCCGCTTCATGGCCAGCTTCAAGAAATACCGCGTCGGCAGCAAGTTCAAGCTTTCGCAGATCGATCCCGGCGACACCGCCTTCTGCGAGGGCGATGAAGCCGCACAGCGCGAAGAGGTCGACGCCATGGCCGTCGAGCTCGACGAACTGCAGAACCTGCTGCACGCCGAAGGCCGTCGCAAGGTGTTGCTGGTGCTGCAGGGCATGGACACCAGCGGCAAGGACGGCACGGTGCGCTGGGTGTTCTCGCGCACCTCCCCGCTGGGCGTGCGCGTGGCCGCCTTCAAGGCGCCGACCGAAGAAGAACGGGCGCGCGACTACCTCTGGCGCTGCCACGCCGTCGTGCCGCGCAACGGCGAGATCGCGGTGTGGAACCGCAGCCACTACGAAGACGTGCTGGTGCCGGTGGTCGAGGGCTGGATCGACAAAGCCGAGGCCAAGCGCCGCTATGCGCAGATCAACGACTTCGAGCGGCTCCTGACCGAGACCGGCACGGTCATCGTGAAGTGCATGCTGCACATCGACAAGGACGAGCAGCGCGAGCGCCTGCAGGCCCGCATCGACACGCCCGGCAAGCAGTGGAAGTTCAGCATGGGCGACCTGGAGGTGCGCACGAAGTGGAGCGCCTACCAGCGCGCGTATGACAACGCGCTCTCGGCCACCTCGACCGAGCATGCGCCCTGGTATGTGATTCCCGCCAACAGCAAGCGGCACCGCAACCTGATGATTGCGCAACTGCTGATGAAGACGCTGCGGCAGATGAAGTTCAAGGCCCCGCCGCCGGACCCGGCGCTCAAGGGAATGATCGTCAAGTAAGACGGGGCGCCGTTGGTTGCAGGCGGCGTCGTGCCGCTGCAACGTCCTGTTTGTAAAGTGCTTGGCCGCCTACGAGGCCACACACCGCCGCAAACTAAGGTTCATGCCGTACCTGCTCCAGGTGCATCCATCAACCCGAAGGACTCCAACATGAAAAAGATACTCTTCGTTCTCGCCGCCTGTGTCATCTCCAGCGCGGCCCTGGCACAGCCCATGTCGCCAAATCGCGGACCGGGCTACGACCGCTCGCATGCTGGACAGAACCACCGCAAGCACAAGGTCTGGGTGCCGGCGCACCGTGAGCACGGCCGCCGGGTGCCGGGACATTACGTCTGGCGTTGAGGCCCCAAAAAAGAAGCCGGCATGGGAGCCGGCTGTTCTCTGGCTTGAAGAAACTCAGGAGCGGCGGACCGGCGCCTGCGCCAGCACGCGGCACTTGCCGAATTCGCAACGCACCGCCCAGGTGCCGCCGTTTTCGCAAGGCACGTTGTACGACTCGAAGCCCGGGCCCTTGGCCGTGAGTTCGGCGCGCGGCTGCACGTTGCAGCGGCCGGCCTTGGCGAGCGTCTCGACGTTGTAGGTGTCGATACCGGTGCGGCGCGGCTTGGCGGCGACGACCGGATCGAAGGTGTGGCCGTAGAAGGTGTCGCGCACGTCCGGATCGAGGTTGCGATAGCCGCGCTTGGCCATGCAGTGGACGATCGCGATCTCCTGGTGCTCGGCCATGAGTTCCGACGTCGGGCGGCCGTTCCAGTCGATGACGGCGGCGCTGATGCCGGTGTACGAAGCAGCGGCAACGATGCCCTGGCCATGCACCGTGATGAGGCCCAAGCCCAGCGCCAGCCACATGGCATCGCCGGTCTCGCTGCGCGCGGTGATGCGGGTGGCTGCGGTGCGGCAGGCCTGCACGTCGTTGTCGTAGCGCACCTTGTCGACGCCTTCCATGGCGACCAGGGGCACGTAGGTGAGTCCGGACCCCGTGCCGGGTTCGGTCGGCACCAGCGGCGCCCTGGCGGTGCAGCCCATCAGGGCCACAGCGGCGAACGCAATGCTCAGCAACAGCTTCATGGGATTCCCTCGTCCTCTTTCGCGGTAGTTCCGCGGATTTAACCATACATATAGTTACTCTTGAATCGACTTGTCGCGAATGCACGACGACCGACGGAGCGGCATGCGACCATGCGTTCCCGCTCTCGGCGGGCCGCAAATCAAAGTACCTACAACCTGCATGAAGCTCCTCCCGATCGCCGTCCTGCTGTTGCTTTTCAACAGCGCATCCATCGCCATCGCGCAGACCGTGCCGGTGGACCTGCTCAGGAAGAACGGCTGCATGGCCTGCCACGGGCTCGTCCACAAGCAGGTCGGCCCGGGTTTCGCGCAGATCGCGGAGCGCTATCGCAACGATCCGGGGGCACCACCGCGTCTTGCGGAGAAGATCCGCGACGGCAGTGTCGGCACATGGGGCCGCGTCATCATGCCGCGGCAAAGCCTGGTGTCGGAGGCCGACTCGCGGGTGCTGGCGACCTGGGTGCTTTCGCAGCCTCCGCTGGCAAAGAAAGAAGGCCCGAAGTAGCGCCGAGGCCCCGGCTCATCAAGCAGCAGCCCGCACTGCCTTTTCTGCATCGACCTTGCGCTGAAGCGGCAGCCACAGCGTGAAGCGTGTTCCGCCGCTGCCGGACTCCCAGCTCGCCGCACCGCCGATCGCCAGTGCGCGCTGCTGCTGGTTGCGCAGCCCCCGGCCGCTTCGCTGCAGGGCCTCTTCCACAGCGAAACCCGTGCCGTTGTCCTCGATCACCACAGAGACGCCCTCGCCCGCTGTCGCGGTGCTGAAGCGGATGGTGGTGGCCCGCGTGTGGCGCAGCACGTTGGCGATGCACTCCTGCATGATCCGCAGGATGTGCAGCGCGCTGCCCGGGTCCAGCCAGGGCAGCGCGGGCACGGGCTGCACCTCCCATCGCAGCGCCACCCCGGCGCTCTCGATGCGCGGCGCCAGGCGAAAGCGCAAGGTGGCGAGCAGCAGCAGCAGATCGGCGTCCACGCTCTCCATCGAGTCGATCGCCAGCTTCAGGTCGTCCATGCAGCCCTTGAGCACGTCGGAGATCTCGGCATCCGTCATGGCGCCCCGCTCCACCGAACGGATGGCGCTGATCAGCGAGGAGCCGAGGCCGTCGTGCATGTCCTGCATCAGGCGCCGGCGCTCGGCGTCGAGCATCTGCTGGTTCTCGATCACGCGCAGCCGCTGGTAGCTTTGCTCCAGTTCGGCTTCGCGCACCTGCAGGCGCTGCGCCAGGCCCTTGTTCAGCCGGGCCACCTCGGCGAACGCGCCGGTGTACCGCTGGAACATGATGTACGAGAAGACGAAGAACAAACTGATGATCGCGTAGGGCGAGGTGTAGACGCTCTCCGGGCTCACCAGGTTGTTCTGCAGCAGCCCGTCGGAGGAAGTGAACGCGACGGCAAAGACCGTCCAGCCCGCCACCAGCCGCCCCTCGGGCAGTTTGGCGCGCAAGGCCTTGCGCAGGTTCACCGCGAAGATCAGCACCGCGACGGGCAGCACCATCAGGTTGAGCAGCGGCGTGATCAGGTAGAGGCTCGCGATGGACGGCGACAGATGCGGCAGCGTGGCGATGCTGCAGGCCGTTACCAGCGCCACCGACAGGCGGGTCAGCCAGGGCGAGGGCTGCTGGTGCAGGCGCTCCAGGAAGAGGTGGATCGCGATGATCAGCCAGAGCAGCGAGGCCACCGTCATCCATTCGAACAGCTCGTCCGAGATCGGAAAGTAGTTGCCGCCCGCGTAGTAGTGAAGCGTCCGCAGGAAGGCCAGCGCCGAGATGACGAAGAACAGCAGGTAGAGCGATTCGCGCCGCTTGCCCAGCCACACCGCGAAGGCGAAGGCCCCCACCGCCAGGAACCCGGCACTGCCCATGGCCGGCACCTGCACCTGCAGCAATTGGCGAATCTGGTAGCGCCAGTTCAGCGACGCCTGGTCGCCCACCCACACGGTCGAGAACCCGCTCCCGCTGCTGCGCAGACGGTCGACGCGGATCAGCACCGAGGCCGGAGAAAACGCGTCTTCGGTCGCATTCAGCGGCAGCAGCAGCGGGTGGTTGTAGCCGTTGTGGATCGGACTGCCATGCGATTGATAGAGCAGGACGCCATCGCCATACACCGCGATATGGCCCAGCGTCTTCCAGCGCGGAAGGTAAAGAAGGCGCGGCTCTTTCGACGGCAGCTGTCCGGTCAGGTCGATGCGATACCAGTCGGTGAGGGTCCGCACGCCACCCAGCGGCGTGGGGACCAGTTCACGCGCGGCCGTGTGCGGGAGATCGACCTCCTGCCATCCGTCGATCGGAAGCCGGGCGTCCTCGATGCGCTGCGGAGGCGCGGAATAGCCCGTGCCGGGGACGGACAGCAGTTCGGCACGGGTGATGTGGACGGCGCCATCGGACTGCGGCGCGGCATCGGCAGCGTGTACCGCGTGCGCAAGGAACACCGCAGCCAGCGACAGGGCCAGGCACACCTTTGCGATCCAGCGGCCCAGCCCGGTGCGGCGGTCGGAATCGGCGGGAGATGTGTGCATTAGTTAACAATTATGTCTCCCGACCCATCCATCCGCATGACGGGTACGCCCTTTGGCGGGCGTCCTGCCCGCTACCCCATCATGGCCGCGGCCGCCTTGATCGCCTCCCGGATGCGCCCGTAGGTGCCACATCGGCACACGTTCTCGATGGCATCGATGTCCGCATCGGTCGGGTTGCGGGTGCGCCGCAGCAGGTCGACCGCCGCCATGATCTGCCCCGGCTGGCAGAAGCCGCATTGCGGCACGTCCAGGTTCATCCAGGCCTGTTGCACCGGATGCAGCACGTTGCCGTTGGCCAGTCCCTCGATGGTCGTCACCTGCCGGCCGCGCACGTCGGCCACCCGCGTCGAGCAGGCGGTGACCGCCTTGCCGTCCACATGGCAGGTGCAGGCCTTGCACACGTTGATGCCGCAGCCGTACTTCGGGCCGGTGATGCCGAGCTTGTCGCGCAGCACCCAGAGCAGCGCCATGTCGTCGGGCGCCTCGACGTCGACGTTGCCGCCGTTCACCTTGAAAGATTGCACGGGCATGGTGGGCTCCTCAGGCGGGGACCGGCACGACGACCGGCGTGGGCAGCTTGCCCGGGGGGATGGGGGTGAAATCGACCGGGAAGTTCAGTGGGAAGCTGCGCGGCTTCCGCCCGGTGGCGCGCGCGTAGGCATTGGCGATCGCGCCCGAGCTGGCCGAAAGCCCGACCTCACCCAGCCCGCCGATCGCCTCGCCGGTGCTGGCCGGCATGATGATGACCTTCACGTCCTTCGGGTAGTTCTTCATGCGCGCGAAGTGGTACTGCGAATAGCTGCCCTCCAGCGGCAGGCCGTTCTGGATGTGCAACCCCGCCGTCAGCACGATGGAGATCGACTCGCACAGCCCCCCCTGCATCTGCGCCTCGATGCCCGAGGGGTTGATGGGCGTGCCCACATCGATCGCGATGGTGGCGCGGATGACCTTGATGTCGGTCGGCACCCGCGCGTCGATCTCGACGATGCAGGCGGTGAACGACTTCGACTCCTGGTGCACGCCCACGCCCTGCGCAAAGCCCGCCGGCATCGCCTTGCCCCATTGCGCCGCCTCGGCCGCCGCCCTCAGCACCGCGCGTGCGCGCGGCAATCGCAGGTACTCGAGGCGGAACGCGACCGGGTCCTTGCGCAGCGCCCGGGCCATGTCGTCGACCAGGATCTCCTCCACCAGGCGCGAAGGCTGGATGTGCACCGAGCGGTAGGAGCAGGTGTTCATGTCCATCGCCACCGGCGTCAGGAGCTTGGTGGTGACGCCGAAGTTGTACGGCGAGGTGACCATGGTCTTGAACATGATCTGCTCGATGGCGAAGTTGCCTACCGTCTGCGGAAAGCCGTTGGGCAGCGCAATGGCCGCGGCGCCCAGCATCTCGCCGAAGCCGTGGCGCGTGTCCAGCCGCACCCCGGCGATGCGCTGCTCGAAGGCGATGACCTGGCCCAGCAGCATGGTGGCGCGCGCCCGGTGGAACATCGGCGGGCGCACGCGGCCGTGGCGCATGTCGTCGGTGCGGTGATACATCAGCCGGCAGGGTCGGCCCAGCGCCTTGGAGGCCTGCACCGCCTGCAGCGTCGCGTCCCAGAACAGCCGGCGCCCGAAGGAGCCGCCCGAGGGCACCGCATGCACCTTGACCTTGCTCAGCGGCAAGCCCAGCTCGATGGCAATGGCCTCCTGCGTGACGATCGGGCTCTGCAGGCCGGACCAGATCTCGGCCCGGTCGGCGCGCACGTCGGCGATGGCGCATTCGGTCTCCATCGGGCAGTGCGAGACCGCCGCAAACTCGAACTCGCCCTCGACCGTGAGCGCGCCCAGCGGCGGCAGCAGGAACGGCAGCAGCGCACTCTTGAGCTTCTGCTGGATGCTGGCGTTGGACTCACCAGCGACGGGCCCGGCGGTCCAGGTGACATCGAGCGCATTCACCGCGGCCCAGGCCTGCCCGAAGGTCTCGGCCATCACCGCCACGCCGGGCGGCGTGGGCACGATGCCGTTGGTCGCGGGGATCGGTGCGATGCCGAGCACGCCCGGCATCGCCGTCACCGTGTTCAGGTTGTTGATGCGCACGAACTTGCCGTTGATGGTCGGCGGGCGGCACACCATGGTCGGCTTCGCCTCGGGCACGGCCTGGTCCATCGAGAACTTCTTGCGGCCGGTCACGATGTCCAGCGCATCGAGCCGCGTCGTGCGCTGGCCGACCACCGCGTTCGCGCTGCCCGAGAGCAAGCCGCCCAGGCCGCCGAGCAGCGGCATGCCGGCATGCAACGAACGCACGCTCGACGAGCCGCCGGTGAGCTGGTTGAAGATCAGCTCGGGACTGGCGTCCGCCGAGCCGACCTCGATCGCGCTGAGCGGCAGGCGCAGCTTGTCGGCCAGCATCATCGCGGCGGCGGTGGCGATACCCTGCCCCGACTCCAGCCGTGGAAGTTCGAGCCGCACGCGGCCGTTGGCGATGTGGGTCACCTTGACCAGCGGCATGGTCGGCAGCGCCGTGAGCGTGACCGCGTCGCCGATGTCGATCAGGTCGGTCGTGTCGGGGGGTGTCATCGGCAGGAGCGCGGCCTCGGCCGGCGATGAAGCCGCGAGCCCGCCGAGCCCCACGGCTGCGGCTGAAACCAGCGGCGCGGAAGCCGCGTATCCCAACAGGTCGCGCCGGCGCATGCCGGGTGGTTCGTCTTGACGCGGCACATGCGTGGGGACCGCGCCGGATTCGGAATGTTCCATCCTTGTCTCCTGTCTTCTGGTTGTGGCGAACAGGAGTCAATATGTCATGATCGTTTCGCCGAGAGTGTCGTTTCAAAGACATTCCTTACACGCGGATCCGCGGGCCTTTCCATGCAGGTCCACGCGGGCGAAACGGTGAGCAAGCCAGCCAGCTGAAAAGCAAGCAAGCGAGCGAGGAAAAGCACGTATGTCATCGAACGCCATGGAGACCATGCTCCGCGAGAGCCTGTGGGCACAGACCCTGACGGCCGAGGAGCTCGACCGCGTGGTGCGCGAGTCGCACGAGCGCGAAGTGCCGGCCGGCGGTTTCGCGCTGCGCCGCGGCGAGCCGGCCGATCTCTGGCTCGGCGTCATCGAGGGTCTGGTGAAGATGTCGGTCTCGCTGGCCGATGGCCGCGTCTCCACCTTCACCGGCGTGACCACCGGCGGCTGGGCCGGCGAAGGCTCGCTGCTCAAGCCCGGCCCGTGGCGCTACGACGGCGTGGCCATGCGGCCGACGCACATGGCCTGCGTGCCACGCCACACCTTCGAACGGCTGCTCTCGACGAACATCGAATTCAACCGGTTTCTTCTGTTGCACATCAACGCACGCCTGAGCCTGTTCATCGGGCTCATGGAGTTCGATCGACTGCTGGGGCCCGATGCGCGCGTCGCGCGCTGCCTCGCGAGCCTGTTCGACCCCATCCTCTACCCGAAGACGAGCAGCTTCGTGCGCCTGAGCCAGGACGAGATAGGCCTGTTGTCCGCCGTCTCGCGCCAGCGTGCGAACCGGGCGCTGCACGAACTCGAGCGCGCGGGGCTGCTGCGGGTGGAGCATGGCGGCGTCGAAGTGCTCGACCTTGCGGGGCTGCGCGGTTATCTCGGCGAGGCGGAATCCGTCGTCATGACGTACGCGCGCCGATAGACAGCGCGGCGCCCTGCCCTGCCCTGCGGCTTACCGTGGCGGCGGCAGCCCGCGCAGAACGAACCGGAACCCCACGTTGACTTCGTTGGCGACCAAGGACACGTCTTCCCACTCGCCGATGCCGATCCCGAAGTCCTTGCGGCGCAGCATGAATGCGCCAGTCACGACGGCGTCGCCGGTCTGCGCCGAAAGATCGAAAGGCACGACGACCTCGCGTGAGACGCCCTTCATGGTCAGCTTGCCCCGGGCCTCGAACTTTCTCGCGTCGAGCGCCTTCACCGACGTGCTTTCGAACGAGGCCTTCGGATGCTTCCTGCTGTCGAACCAGTCCGCTCGTGCAAGCAAGGCCTCGTTGTCGGACGAGCCGAGCGCCACACTGGTGAGATCGACGACGAGCCCGATCTTGCTGGTCTGCGGGCGCGAGGGTTCGAAGTTCAACGTTGCGTCGAAGCGCTTGAAACGGCCCGAAACGCTCACGCCCATCTGCTTGTTCGTGAATGTGATTTCGCTACCGGCTGCGACCAGTTGCTGCTGTTGTTGGGCATTGGCGCCCCCTGCGACACAGGCCAATGCAAACAGGGCAAAACGCACGGCCAATTGCTTCATGCGGATCTCCGAAAAGGAGATGAAGGGAGCATCCGTGCGAGAACGCCATCCCGATCGACGAACCGGTGCTTCAGTGCCGCAGCGATATGCAGCAGGATGAGTGCAGAAAGTGTCCATGCGAGCCAGTGGTGTGTGATCTTGAGAACGTCGGCCAATGCCGGGTTCACAGGCACGAAGTCCGGAAGCGGAAATCGACCGAACAGAACAACGGGACGCCCTTCGGCCGTCGTGTACGCCCAGCCTGAAAGCGGCACCAGGAAGCACAGCGCGTACAACAGGAAATGCACGGCACGCGCGGCAAGAACTTCCAGTGACTTCATGACGCCATCAAGTGGCGGCGGCGGTGCGTGCCGGATGCGCCATGCCACTCGCAGAACCGTGGCCAGCAACAAGCAAACGCCCAGCCACTTGTGCCAGTTGTAGACCCGGAAGCGCAGCGGGGTGATCGGCGGGCTGGTCATGTACAGGCCCATGCCGATCGCCGCAAAAACCGCCGCGGCGATCAACCAGTGAAACAGCATGGCCGTGCGTGTGTACCGGGCAACCGCCTCGACCGGTACGCGCTCCTCCCGGCTCACGGCTTCTTATTGAGCTCTGTCTGCAGCCGCAATTCGACCTCGTCGGCAACGGCCGGCAGGAATTTGGTCATGCCGAAATCCGTTCGCTTGATGCGTGCCGTCGCCACCAAGCCCACCGACGGAATCTTGAGGAACGGGTTGTTGATGATGTCCGTCAACCGGGCATTGAAATCCACCGGCAGCGTCTTGCCTCGAATCGTCAAGTCGCCCGAGATGACGATGCGCCCATCTTCCGAGCGCTTGACCGTCTTCGAGACGAACGTGATGTTCGGATGTTGCTCGGCATCCAGCCAGGCCGCACGGCGCAATTCGCTGTCTCGCACGGTCGCCAGGGTGTCGATCGAGTGGGCATCGACCGTGAAGTTGACGCGCGATTTCTCGATCTGCTGTTCATCGAGAAAGACGTCGGCACTGAACTTTCGGAACTGGCCCGGCGTCTTCGTCAAGCCGAGATGATCGACCTCGAAGGTGACGTTGGTGTGCGTGGGCTCGATCTCCCAGCCCGCAATTGCAAACCCAGGAAACAAAGCGATGGCTGCGAGCGCAGCAGCGAGGGTTGAACGGTATTTCATTCAGGAATTTCGAGTTAAAAGATGCCTCGATGTTGAAGGGCGGTCCGCATGCTGTGAACCGCCATTTCTGCAAACCCAATTCACACAAATGAACAAGCTCGACTGGAACGATCTGCGCTATGTGTTGGCCGCCGTGCGCAACGGATCGGCCGCCGCCGCAGCCCGTGCGCTGCGGATCTCGCATGCCACCGTCTTGCGGCGAATCCAGGGAGTCGAGGCCGGTTTCGGGTTGAAGATTTTTGGCCGCACGACCAGCGGGCACGAGTTGACGAAAGAGGGCCGGGTCATCTTCGAGCTGGCCGAATTCGTCGAAGCCCAGGTGACCAAGACGCAGCGCCTCGTGGACGCGCAGGGTTCGGAAATGGAAGGAGAAATCCGTTTCACGACCACTGACGCACTTTTCGCTGCGGCAGTCATGCCGCTCCTGGAGTCGTTTCACAAGCAGTTTCCCGCCATCAAGGTCCAGACCTCCGTCGGCAGCGCGGTGCTCGACATCGAGAAACGCGAAGCCGACATCGCGCTTCGCCCTTCCATCGAGCCGCCGGATTCGCTGGTAGGCCTCAGGCTGTGCCGTCTCGATTTTTCCGTCTATGCGTCCCCGCTCTACCTGTCGCAGAACACCGCCAGGTTGCCCAGGGACATGGCCTGGCTCATGCCGGACGAATCGCTGTCGCGCACACCCATCGCCCGTTGGCTGAAGGAGAACCTGGCGCCTTCGCACGTGCTGCACACCTTCAACTCCTTCATTGCGCTTCGCCAGGCCGCCGAAGCCGATCTGGGCGCCACCGCGCTGCCGAGATTCCTCGGGCGCGCATCGACGTTGCTGGTTGCCGTGGCCAGCATTCCCCGGTCGGCGTCCACGGACCTGTGGCTGCTGACCCATCCCAATTTGCGCCACACACGGCGTGTGCAGGCCTTCATGGACCACATTGCGCAGGGGATTCGTGCGCAGCGGACGGCGTTCGAGTCGAGCGCAGACTGAACCTCGGGCTCTACCGCCAAGTGCCGGCATTCTGGTGCACGCGCCGCACCAGGCACGTGCCTCATGACCCCAGCCATGTGATCGCCCTGGCCTCATCACAAGCAGCGCCTCATCCGTCTTCCCCTCGACAGCATCGCTCGTAGGTGATTTCCCTCGTCACCTGGCCCGGCACTTGCATAAGCACCCCAGATAGTTGAATACTTCAACTATTGAAGATTTCTCTCATCCGGCCATGCACGCACCACTCGAACTGAAAACCGACTACATCAACGTCCTGCTCGACCTGGCCTCCGAGCGAACGAGAGACCGTGGTTCCCGCATCTACGAGATCGAAGTCGGCCTGTCGATCCGCGACGTGCGACTGCTTCGCATGATCGGCGGCGCACCCGGCATCACGATGGGCCAGTTGGTGCAGACCTGCGGCATCGAGAAGACGCTGGTCTCCAAGCTCGTGGGCTCGCTGGTGCAACGCGAACTGGTGCAGCGCCAGATCGGCAGTGAAGACGCCCGCCAGATCCACCTGTGCCTGACCCAGACCGGCATCGACCTCGTGCTGCAGGCCGAGCCCATCGGGAAGGAAATGGAAGCGCGCTTTCTCGATTGCCTCAGCGCGACCGAGGTCGCCACGCTGCACCGCATCCTGCACAAGATCATCGAAGCGGAAGCCGGCTCGCGCGACATCTTCGAATTTCTGCTGACCCAGTTGCGCGAAAGCAAGTCTGCGGATTCCTCTTCAACACCTCCCTCTGGCACCTCCCGAAAGAAGTAAGGCTTCATGGCTATTCCACTCTCGCTGCGCCGCGCATTCGCGGCCGCCCTGCCGGCACTGGCCCTCGCATTCTCGGCCACGGCCTCCGCAGACACCGTGCTGCGCACCGTGCCTTCGTCGGACCTGAAGATCCTCGACCCGATCTGGACCACCGCCAACATCACGCGCAACCATGGCTTCATGATCTACGACACCCTTTTCGGCATGGACGAAAAGGGCGCGATCAAGCCGCAGATGGTGGACAAATACACCGCAAGCCCCGACAACAAGGTCTGGACCTTCACGCTGCGCCCGGGCCTGAAGTTCCATGACGGCGCGCCCGTCACCTCGCAGGACGTGATCGCCTCGCTCGCTCGCTGGGCCAAGCGCGACACGCTCGGCCAGAAGATGTACGAGGCCATGGACAGCATCACCGCGGAAGGCCCCAACACCTTCCGCATGAACTTCAAGCAGCCCTTCGGCGTGGTGCTCGATGCGCTGGGCAAGCCCAATCCGCTGGTGCCGTTCATCATGCCCAAGCGCGTGGCCGACACGCCCGCCGACAAGCAGATCGAAGAAATGATCGGCTCCGGCCCCTTCACGCTCGCCAAGGCAGACTTTCGCCCCGGCGACCGCGTGATCTATCGCAAGAACGCCGCCTACGTTCCGCGCAAGGAGGCGCCTTCGGGCCTCGCGGGCGGCAAGGTGGTGAATGTGGACCGCGTCGAATGGGTGCTGCTGCGCGACCCGCAAACGCAGGTCAACGCCCTGCTCAACGGCGAGGTCGACATGCTCGAGACCGTGCCCTCCTCCGGCTACACCGACATGCGCACCAACCAGAAGATCGAGCTGGTGGACGTGATGCCCGCAGGCCCGTTCACCGTGATCTACAACCACAAGGTCGCACCCTTCAACAACCCGAAGGCGCTGAAGGCCGCCATGCTCGCCATCAACCAGGAAGCAATGCTGCGCGCCCAGGCCACCTTCCGCGACTTCTACAAGCCCTGCACCTCGATCTACCTGTGCGGTTCGATCTATGCGAGCGACAAGACGGGCTTCTTCACCGGCAAGCCGCAGTTCGAGGAGGCCCGCAAGCTGCTGAAGGAATCGGGCTACGACGGCAAGCCTGTCGTCATCCTGCTGCCGGGCGATGCGCCGGCGTTGAACAAGATGCCGGCGGTCTACGGACAATTGCTCAAGCAGGTGGGCTTCAACGTGGACGTGCAGACCACCGACTGGGCCACGCTCGTGACGCGCCGTACCAAGAAAGACCTGCCGGAAAACGGTGGCTGGAATGCCTTCATCACCTTCTGGGGCGGCGTGGATGCCAGCAGCCCCATCACCTACGGCGCACTGACCGGCAACGGTGACCAGGGCTACTTCGGCTGGCCCGTCGATCCCGAACTGGAAAAGCTGAAGACGCGGTTCATCGAGACGGCCGACATCGCGCAGCGCAAGGACATCGCGACGCAGATCCAGCTGCGCGCGCTCGAAGGCGGCGTGATCGCGCCGCTCGGCGAAGGCAAGGCGCCCACTGCCGTGCGCCGCGGCGTGGTGAGCGGATTGCTGCCATCGCCCGCCGTTCTGTACTGGAACGTGCGGAAAAAGTAGGCCGACGCTCTCACCTCTTTCACCGAGGCGCTGGGCCGGTTGCACCCGCTGCAACCGGTCGGGGATTTCCTTTGCCCGCGTCAGCTGTTCAACCGCTCGAACGAGACCTTCTCACATGCTCAACTTCCTGTTGCGGCGCGGCCTGGCCACCGTGCCCGTGCTCCTGATCGTGGCCGTCATCGTCTTTCTCCTGCTGCGCATGACGCCCGGCGATCCGGCTGCCGCCATCGCGGGCGACGCGGCCAGCGTGCAGGACATCGAACGCATTCGCGCCCAACTCGGCCTGGACGCACCGGTCGTCAGCCAGTTCTTCGGATGGCTTGGCCACGTGCTGCGCGGCGACCTGGGCTATTCCTACTTCTACAAGATGAGCGTGACCGAGTTGATCGGCCAACGGCTGGAGCCCACGCTGTCGGTGGCTGCCGTGACCGTCGTGCTCACCGTGCTCATCGCCGTGCCGCTGGGCGTGCTGGCGGCTTCGCGGCGCGGCGGCCGGCTCGACCGCTTCATCATGAGCGCGTCGGTCCTCGGCTTCTCGGTGCCGGTGTTCGTTGCGGGCTACCTGATGATCTGGCTGTTCTCGATGCAGCTGGGCTGGCTGCCATCGCAGGGCTACAACCGCATCGGCGAAGGCGTCGGCCCGTGGCTGCGCAACCTGGTGCTGCCCTGCGTCACGCTGGCCGTGATGTATGCGGCGCTGATCGCGCGGGTCACGCGGGCCGCGGTTTCCGAGGCGCTGACCGAAGACTACGTGCGCACCGCGCGCGCCAAGGGCATCTCCGAGCGGCGCATGCTGATTCGCCACGCGCTGGCCAATGCGGCCGTGCCGATCGCCACCATCATCGGACTGAGCGTGGCCGGCCTCATCGGCGGCGTGGTGGTGACCGAAACCATCTACGCCATACCGGGGCTGGGCCAACTGACGGTGGACGCCGTCCTCTCGCGCGACTACCCGCTCATCCAGGGCATCACCCTCTTCTTCTCGCTCGTCTACGTGGTCGTGAACCTGCTGGTGGACCTGAGCTACCTGCTGCTCGATCCGCGCATCCGCTACTGACGCACGCGGCCATCTTCTTTCGGAGACCCTTTCCATGACTTCGATTTCTCCACCGGTGGACGCGACGACGGCAGCGCCGCGCCGCCATCGCAAGCCCTCCCTCCTGCGCCGCGTCTTCGCGAACGGCGCCGTGCGCATGGGCAGCGTGCTCCTGTGCCTCATGGTCGTGCTGGCGGTCGCGGCGCCATGGCTCTACACCATCGACCCCAACGCCATGGACCCGGCCAACTCGCACCTGTCGCCGGGCGCGCATGCCGAATTCACGACGCTGGCCGGCGACAGCTTCCAGCGCTTCTTCCCGATGGGCACGGACAGCATGGGTCGCGACATCTGGAGCCGCACGGCCTACGGTGCGCGCATCTCGCTGTCGGTGGGCGTGGCGGTCGCGCTGGGCTCGATCGCGCTCGGGATGTTGGTGGGCATGGTCGCGGGCTACTTTCGCCGGCTCGACGGCACGATCATGCGGGTGATGGACGGGGTGATGGCGATCCCCGGCATCCTGTTCGCCATCGTGCTCGTCGCGGTCTGGCGACCCAGCCTGTGGACGGTGATCCTCGCCATCGTCGTTCCCGAGACACCGCGCGTGGCAAGACTCGTGCGCTCGGTCGTGCTGTCGGTTCGCGAGGAGCCGTATGTCGAGGCAGCCATCGCGCTGGACACGCCCGCCTGGAAGCTGATGCTGCGCCACATCCTCCCCAACACGGTGGCGCCGCTGATCGTCCAGGGCACCTTCGTCTGCGCGGCGGCCATGCTGGCGGAGGCGGTGATGTCGTTCCTCGGTATCGGCCTGCCTTCCGACGTGCCGACCTGGGGAAACATCATGTCCGAGGGCCGCGCGTATTTCACATCGCACCCGTCGACCGTGCTGCTGCCCGGCGTCTTTCTCGCGGCCACGGTGCTGGCAGTGAACATGCTGGGAGACGGCCTGCGCGATGCGCTCGATCCCAAGTTCAACAAGCGCGGGAGCTGACCATGGCACGCACGCTTCTTTCCACTCCCCGGCCCGCCGCCGGATCGCCCTGCCTTGTCGTGCGCGACCTGTGCATCGACCTGCCCGAAGGCGCGGACCGGCCGCATGCCGTACACGGTGTTTCCTTCGACGTGATGCCCGGCCAGGTCGTGTGCCTGCTGGGCGAATCGGGTTCCGGCAAATCGGTGATCGCCCAGGCCGTGATGGGACTACTGCCCGACGCGCTCAAGCCCTCGGGTGGACGCATCGAGGTGCTGGGCGAGAACGTCCTTGCGGCCGACGCCGCGCGCCTGCGCGCATGGCGCGGCGCCCGCATGGCCATGGTGTTCCAGGAGCCCATGACGGCGCTGAACCCGGTGATGCGCTGCGGCGCGCAGGTCGACGAGATACTGGCCGAACACACTTCACTCGGCGCCTCGGAGCGCAAGCAGAAGGTGCTGGCCATCTTCGCGCGCGTCAAGCTGCCCGAGCCCGAACGCATCTACGACGCCTACCCGCATCAGCTCTCGGGCGGACAGCGGCAGCGCATCGTGATTGCCATTGCGCTGATCCTGCGCCCCGCGCTGCTGATCTGCGACGAGCCGACCACCGCGCTGGACGTGACCACGCAGGCCGAGATCCTGTCGCTCATCCGCGAGATGCAGCAGGAGAACGGCACGGCGGTGCTGTTCATCACGCACGACTTCGGCGTGGTCGCGGACATTGCGGACCATGTCGTGGTGCTGCAACTGGGTCGCCAGGTCGAAAGTGGTGCGAAGGACGACGTGCTGCGCCGGCCGAAGGAGCCCTACACGCGCATGCTGCTCGATGCCGTGCCACGCCTGGAACCCGCCTCGCGCCCTCCCATCGCCGATGCACCGCCGCTGCTCGACGCGCGCGGCGTGACCAAGACCTACCGCTCCGGCTCGTGGCCCGGCAAGCGCCGCACGGTGCATGCGGCAACCGACGTGTCGCTCCAGCTCCATGCCGGCGAAACCGTGGGCATCGTGGGCGAGTCGGGCTCGGGCAAATCCACCGTGGCGCGCTGCATCGCGCGGCTGATCGAGCCGACCGGCGGCGAGGTCTGGGTGCCTCACCTCGAAGCGCAGCACGCGCCGCGCGCACGGCTCTCGGCATTCCGGCGCATGGTGCAGGTGGTGTTCCAGGACCCGAACCGCTCGCTGAATCCGCGCCGCACGGTCGGGCAATCGATCATCGAGGGGCCGGTGAATTTCGGCCTTTCTCCCGAGAAGGCCTGGAAGCGCGCCGAGGAGCTGATGGACCTGGTGCGGCTGAAGCCCGAGGTGCTGCATCGCTATCCGAGCGAATTCTCCGGCGGCCAGCGGCAGCGCCTGTGCATCGCGCGCGCGCTGGCCTGCGAACCCCAGGTGCTGATTGCCGACGAAGCCGTCTCGGCGCTCGACGTTTCCGTGCAGGACCAGATCCTCAAGCTGCTCGCGGAAATCCAGCAGCGCCTGTCCATCGGCATCCTCTTCATCACGCACGACCTGCGCGTGGCCAGCCAGATCTGCGACCGGCTGATCGTCATGCACAAGGGCCGCATCGTCGAACAAGGCACCGCGCGCGACGTGCTGCTGTCGCCGCGCGAGGCCTACACCCGCTCCCTGTTGGCCGCAGCCCCTGGTCAGGGCTACGCATTCGGCCAGGGCTGATGCGCGCGCATCGACCACTGGCTCCGATCAACAACATCCTCGACCCGCAAGAAGAAACAACATCATGGACACACCCCTGTACGCCCTCAGCGCCGTTCAACTGCTCGAGCGCTATCGCGCCCGCACCCTCTCTCCCGTCGACGTGACGAAGGCCGTGCTGGCGCGCATCGAACGCTGGGAGCCGAGCATCCACGCCACCTACGGGCTGGATGCCGAAGCCGCCCTGGCCTCGGCCCGGGCCTCCGAAGCACGATGGAACCAAGGCGCGCCGCAAGGCGAGCTCGACGGCGTGCCGGTCACGCTCAAGGAAAACATCGCCACGCGCGGCACGCCATCGCCGATCGGCAGCGCCGCCACGGTGCTGTCGCCTGCCGCAGCGGATGCGCCTGCAGCCGCGCGCCTGCGCGAAGCGGGTGCGGTCATCGTCACCAAGACGACGATGCCGGACTTCGGCTTCCTGGGCGCAGCCCCGTCGAGCTTTCATGCGCTCACGCGCAACCCGTGGGACCTCAGCAAGAACACGGGGGGCTCCAGCTCCGGTGCGGGTGCCGCCGCCGCTGCGGGCTACGGCCCCTTGCATCTGGGCACCGACATCGGCGGCTCGGTGCGCATTCCCGCCAACTTCTGCGGCGTGTTCGGGCTCAAGCCCAGCCACGGGCGGATTCCGGTCGACCCGCCGGCCGCCGCACGCGTGATCGGCCCCATGACGCGCACCGTCGCCGACGCCGCGCTGCTGATGAAGGTGGTCTCGCGCCCCGATCCACGCGACTACATGAGCCTGCCGGCGCAAGACATCGCATGGGAGTACCTGGGCCGCGACGTGCGGGGCCTGCGCATCGGCTTGTGGACCGACACCACGGGCGGCTGGCCGATCGACCCCGAGGTGAAAGAAGCCGTGCTGGCCGCCGCGCGCGTCTTTGAGCAGGCCGGCGCCATCGTGGAGCCGCTCACCGACTGGACCACGCTGGACATGCGCATGGGCATGGCGCATTTCTTCACCATGCGTTGCCGCGTCGACCTGGCCGCCATGCCGCCGGAACGCGCCAAGCTCGCGGCCGACTACATCCATGCCGCAGGCGAGTACGCGGGCTCGCTCTCGCCCGAGGAAACCTTCCGGGCCTTCACGCGCATGCAGGCGTTGCGTGCGGCGACCGTCGCCGCCACGCAGCCGTACGACTACGTGCTGTCGCCCGTGTCGCCGGGGCTGCCCTTCGCGGCGGAGGCCATCAACAGCGGTCCGGAGAATCCACTGAAGGACTCGCACTTCACCTCGGTGTTCAACCAGTCGGAGCAGCCCGCGGCATCGATCAATTGCGGCTACGCTGCGAGCGGCCTGCCCATTGGCCTGCAGATCGCCGGGCGCCGGTTCGACGACCTGGGCGTGCTGCAGATGGCTGCGTTCTACGAGTCCGTGCGCGGGGCGCAGGCGCCGTGGCCAGAGCCGGTGTGAGGGCGGCGAGGTCTTGCGCGCAGCGGTAGACGCGAAGCTATTTTTACCAGGCCGAGTGAAAGTGCAGCAGGACCCCCTGTAAAGCTGGATAGCATTGCGGCCCCAATAAGTTCCTCAGGGAGAGAGTAGAAATGATCCGTTTGTCTCAAGCAGCGGTGGCCGCTGCCGTCGTGGTGTGCCTCAGTGGTTGCGCCAGCATCTTCAACGGCACGACGCAGCCAGTCGCCTTCAGCAGCGCCCCCGAAGGCGCCGCGCTCACGATCACCAACCGGGCGGGCGAAGCAGTGCACACCGGCACGACGCCCTCCACGGTCACGCTCAAGCGTGGCGCGGGGTATTTCAAGTCCGAGGCCTACACGGTCAACATGAAAAAGGACGGCTTCGCGGATGCCTCGCAGCATGTCGACAGCCAGGTCAGCGGTTGGTACGTTGCCAACATCATGCTGGGAGGCCTGCTGGGCATGCTGATCGTCGATCCGGCTTCTGGCGGCATGTACACCTTCCCCGACAAGGTCCAGAGCAAGCTGGCACCCAGTGTTGCCAGCGCCGGTGGCAGTTCAGCAGCACCGACCGCGGTCAAGTAACGCAGTGAAGTAGCCGTAGCGAAGGCCCGGTCAGCGGCCTTCGCTACACCGCAACAGCGGATTCGCCAGGCACAGGTTGCGCACGACGACACGCAATCATCGAGCGGCATCCCGCCGCTTTCGAAGCCCCCTAGACTCCGACGGCAAGCTCTATCTGCTGTCAGAGCCCAACCTGTTCTACCGATTCGAGCGCGCGCCGGCCGCAACGCCTTCGCCGAAGTAAAACGACTGGATATCGGCGCGTTGGCTCAACGCCTGTGCGTCGCCGGCCAGCACCGCCACGCCGGCATCGAGCACCGTGGCGCGGTCGGCGTACTGCAGGGCGACGGTGGAGTTCTGCTCGGCCACCAGGATCGACAGGCCCTCTTCGCGGTTGAGCCGCCGCAACTGCTCGAAGATGTCGCGCACCACCAGCGGCGCGAGCCCCATCGAGGGTTCGTCGAGCACCAGCAAGCGGGGCCGCGACATCAGTGCACGGCCGATGGCCGTCATCTGCTGCTCGCCGCCGGAGCAGAGGCCGGCCGGGGTTTTTCGCCTGTCCTTCAGTTTCGGAAAGATCGCATAGACCTTTGCGAGGTCTTCGGCAGCTTCCGAACGCCGCGCGCTGCGACCGAGCGCGCCGGTCAGCAAGTTCTCTTCCACCGTCAGCGTGCGAAAGCAATGCCGCCCCTCCAGCACCTGCACCAGGCCCAGCCGCACGAGGTCGGCCGGGCTGGTGCGGCCCGTGTCGTGCCCGTCGAACACGATGCGCCCGGCCGTGACCTGCCCGCGCTCGGCCGGCAGCAGGTTCGACACCGCCTTGAGCGTGGTCGACTTGCCCGCACCGTTGGCGCCGAGCAGCGCGTGGATTTCGCCGGCGCGCACCTCCAGGCTCACCCCGTGCAGCGCGGCAATCGAGCGCTGGTAGGCCGCCTCGACGGCCTCGATGCGCAGCAGGGGCGTGATCATTGCAGTGGCCTTCCTGCGAGTCGCGTTGCGGCTCGGCCTTGCTCAGTCATCGATGCTCTTGCGCACCTTGACGTTCTTCTCTTTCGCGTAGGCCAGCGACGACTTCTCGATGATCGGCCGCAGCAATTTCCAATCGGGTGCGATCCAGTCGGACACCACGTTCCACTTGCTGCCGTCCCATTGCTGGAAGGCCACGCGGCCGTCGCCTTCGTGGTTGTCCCAGGTCACGTTGATCGAATGGAACAGGCCCTTGGCGCCGAGCGCGGCGGCGCGCGCCTCGTCGATCTTCAGGTTCTCCAGGCCCCAGCGGATCTCGTCGCCGGTGAGCGTGCGCTTGCCGAATTTCGCCTGCGCGATGCGGATGGCCTCCACGTTCAGGATGCCGTTGAGCACACCGAGGTTGTGATAGACGCTGCCGATGCGCTTGGTGTCCTGCAGGTTGCCCCTGCCCGCGCCGTAGACGATCTTCGTGATGTCCTGCAGCACCGGGTACTGCGCGCCGGCCGCCACCGTGGTGATGGCCACGTAGCCCTTGGCCGCATCGCCCGCCGGAATCACGTCTTCCTCGGAGTTGGACCACACGTTGCCCACGATGTGGTCGACCGGAAAGCCCGTCTTCTGCGCCGTCTTGAGCGCCACCGGGTTCATCACGCCCCAGCCGCGCAGCACCACGTAGTCGGGCTTGGTGCGGCGGATGGTGAGCCACTGCGACTGCTGTTCGTTGCCCGGGTGCGGCACCTCGATCTGCTGCAGCGTGAAGCCGTACTTCTTCGCGAGCAGTTCATACACCGGGATCGTTTCCTTGCCGTAGGGCGAGCCGTGATACAGCACCACGATCTTCTTGCCCTTGAGCTTGTCGGTGCCGCCCTCCTTGCCCGCGATGTAGTTCACGATGCCCGAGGTCTCGCTGTACGGGTTGAGCAGCAGCGGAAAGATGTACTTGAACACGCGGCCGTCGGTGGTGTCGGTGCGGCCGTGGTTGATGGTGAGCAGCGGCACCTTGTCGGCCGTCACGCGGTCGATGAGCGCATAGGCGATGCCGACCGACAGCGGGTTCCATGTCGCGATGCCGGGGCGTTGCTTCAGGCGCTCGTACACCTCCACGCCGCGCTCCACTTCATATTGCGTCTCGCCCTCCTCCCAGGTCAGCTTGACGCCGCCCACGCCGCCGTCGCGCGTGTTGACGAGGTTCAGGTAGTCGATGAAGCCGCCGAAGAAGCCCGTGCCGCCAGCCGCGTAAGGACCGACGCGGTAGCTCTGCAGCGGGAAGAACTGCTCGTTGCCGTCGGCATGCGCGAACTGCAGGCCGGCCACGGACAAGACGGCCGCAAGGGCCGCGGTTTTCAGGTGCTTGAGGAAGGACATGGTGATGAAGGCTGTTGGGATAGATGCGAAGGAAAACGGAAAGGAATGCGCTCAGGCCGGCACGAGCCGCTTGCGCGCGCGGTCCCACAGGGCGACCAGCCCCTGCGGCTCCACGGCGAGAAAGAAAATGATCAGCGCGCCCAGCACGATGCGCTGGCTCATGTCGAGCACGCCCGAGTCGAACCAGCCGCCGAAAAGAAAGCTGCCCACACGCGAGAGCAGCAGAGGAAACACCACGATCAGCGCCGCGCCGAAGAAGGCGCCGCGGATCGTGGCGAGCCCGCCGATGATCACGATGAAGAGGATCTGGAACGAGCGGTCGAGGTTGAAGCCCGCCGGCTCCACGGTGCGCAGGTACACGAAACCCCACAGCACCCCCGCCACGCCGACGATGAACGACGACACCGCGAACGCCAGCAGCTTGGTGCGCAACACCGGCACGCCGATGACACGCGCGGCCAGTTCGTTGTCGCGCACGGCGATGAAGTGATGGCCGGTCTGCGTGCGCACGAGGCGCCACGCCAGCAGCGTGAGCACCGTCACCACGACCAGCGAGAAGATGTAGCGGCCCACCGGCGTGTCGAACACGATGCCCGCCACTTCGAGCGCGGGCGCATCGATCACGCCCGAGGCGTTGTCGTTGCTGAACCAGCTGAACTTGGTGAGCGCCCATTGCACGAAGAACTGCGCGGCCAGCGTCGACACCGCGAGGTAGAAGCCGCGCAGCCGCAGGCTCGGCAGGCCGAACACCAGGCCGACTGCCGTGGCGGCAAGGCCCGCGAGGCCGATGCTCACGAGCAGCGGAAGCCCTTCTACCCGAAGGTTGAAGTTGTAGGCGGCGAAGGCGCCGACCGCCATGAAGGCCGCGGTACCCAGCGAAAGCTGGCCCGCGTAGCCGGTCAACAAATTGAGCCCGACGGCCGCGAGCGACAGCGCAAGGAACGGGATCAACAGCGCGTCGAACACATAGCCGGACGCGACGAAAGGCATGACACCAAAGGCGATGACCAGCACGGTCAGCGGCCAGGTCCATGGAGGTACGGGAACGGTACGCATGGCTCAGGCGCGCTCCACCAGTTTCTGCCCGAACAACCCGCTTGGCCGGATCAGCAGGAAGGCCAGCGCCGCCACATACGCGAACCAGCTCTCGATGCCGCCGCCCACGAAAGGCCCGATGTACACCTCGGCCAGCTTCTCGAGCGCGCCGATCACCAGCCCGCCGACGATCGCACCCAGGATCGAATCGAAGCCGCCGAGCACCAGCACCGGCAGCGCCTTCAGCACCACCAGCGAGAGCGAGAACTGCACGCCCAGCCTCGCCCCCCACAGCAGCCCGGCCACCAGCGCGATGACGCCGGCCGCGGCCCACACCGTGGCCCAGATGCGCGGCAGCCGAAGGCCCACGGCAATCGCTGCATAGGTGTCGTCCGCGACCGCGCGAAACGCGAGACCGACGCGGGTGTAGCGGAAGAAGGCCGAGAGCGCCGCCACCATCACGCCCGCCGTTGCGGCGGCGAACAGGTCGAAGGTCGAGACCATGATGCCGAGGAACTGCAGCGGCTCGTCCGCGATGCCGAGTTCCAGCGCGTGCACCTGCGTGCCCCACACGAGCTGCGCGACGCCCTCGATCACGTACGAGAGGCCCAGCGTCGCCATGAAGAGCGTGATCGGCGGCTGGTTCACCAGCGGGCGCAGCACGGTGCGCTCGATGGCAAGGCCCAGTAGCACCATGAGTGCGAACGTGAGCAGCAATGCGAGCGCAAAAGGCACGCCGCGTTCCACCAGGCTCACGAAAGTGAGCGCGGCGAAAAGCAACTGCGCGCCCTGCGCGAAATTGAGCACGCCCGATGTCTTGTAGATCAGCACGAAGCCGATGGCCACGAGCGAATACATCACGCCCGAAAGCAGGCCGCCGATGAGCACTTCAGCGAAGAAGCTGAGGTCGGCGGCGGTCATTGGGCTACCTCGTTGTTCGCATTGCGGCTGTTGCTCCCTCTCCCCTTGGGGAGAGGGCTGGGGTGAGGGCCGACGACGATGGCAAAAGCGGCGCGCATGCGAAGGCCCCTGCCCTCACCCCCACCCTCTCCCCAAGGGGAGAGGGAGAAAGAAATAGCGCTCATGTGCCCTGCTCCTCGTGGGCCACGCCCAGGTAGGCATCGATCACCACCGGGTCGCTGCGCACCTCGGCCGGCGTGCCGTCGGCGATCTTGATGCCGTGGTCGAACACGGCCACGCGGTCCGACAGGCCCAGCACCACGCCAATGTCGTGCTCGATGAGGAGGATGGTGGTGCCGAACTCGTCGCGCGCGGCGCGCACGAAATGCACCAGCTCGCTCTTCTCGGTGACGGTCATGCCGGCCATCGGTTCGTCGAGCAGCAGCAGTTGCGGCGCCGCGACCAGCGCACGCGCGAGCTCCACGCGCTTCTGCAGGCCGTAGGCCAGCGTGCCAGCCGGCCGCTCGCTCACGGCGCCGAGCCCGAGAAACCCGATGATCGCGTCGGCCCGCGCACGCGCATCCTCGCGTTCACGCCTCGCGCGGCCGAGGCCGATGAGTTGTTCGATAAAGGTGGAGCGCGCCGCATCGACGCGGCCCAGCACGACGTTGTCGCGCACGCTCAAACCCTTGAAGAGCGCGAGGTTCTGGAAGGTGCGCGCGATGCCCAGCCTGGCCAGCCGCGCTGTCGGCACATGGCCAAAGCTGCGCTCGCCGATCCACACGCGCCCACGGTCGGGCCGGTACAGCCCGCTGATGACATTGACCAGCGAACTCTTGCCGGCGCCGTTCGGTCCAATGACGGCGCGAATCTCGCCCTTGGCAATCGACAGGTCCACGCCCGACAGCGCGGTGACGCCGCCGAAGCTGAGGTCGATGCCCTCCAGCCGCAGCACGGCCGAGGTGCCCGTGTCTTTCCCGGCCGGTGCCGCGCGTCCCGCCGGCATGAAGACCACCGGGTCGACACCGAGCGAGACCGGACCCGCCTCGAAGAAAAGATCGGGCATCGCAAGACTCACGCGACGGCTTCCAGCGCCGGCTTGCTGTGCTTGCCGGCATTCGCGCCCTGCTCGGCTTCTTCAAGCTTGCGCACCAGCGGCAGCACCTTCTCGCCGAAGTACTCCACCTCTTCGATGAAGTGCAGGAAGCCGGTGAGGATCAGGTCCACGCCGATGGCCTTGAGCGCCACGATGCGTTCGGCAATCTGCTGCGGCGTGCCGATGAGGTTGGTGCGGAAACCGTCGTTGTACTGGACGAGGTCTTCGAACGTGGACTTGGCCCAGTTGCCCTCGCCTTCGGGCGACGACTTGCCGGCCTGCTTGGCCGCGTCGCCGAAGGCATGCACCGCCTCGACATGGGCGTGCCTGATGATGTCGGCGAGCACCGCCTTGGCCTCTTCCTCGGTGTCGCGGGCGATCACGAAGGCATTCACGCCGATGCGCACCGTGTGGCCGTTCTCCGCGGCCTTGGCCTGGATGTCGTCGATCTGCACCTTCAGGCCTTCGGGCGTGTTGCCGTTGGTGAAGTACCAGTCCGACACGCTGGCCGCGTTGTCGCGCGCAGCGCGCGAGCTGCCGCCCTGGAAGATTTCGGGGTGCGGCTTTTGCACCGGCTTCGGGCTCAGCGTGTAGTCGGTGAAGCGGTAGAAATCGCCCTTGAAGGTGAAGTTGTCCTGCGTCCAGATGCCCTTGAGCGCGCGAATGAATTCGTTGGAGCGGCGGTAGCGCTCGTCGTGCTCCAGCCACGGCTCGCCGATGGCCTGGAACTCGCCCTTGAACCATCCGCTCACCACGTTGATGGCGATGCGGCCGTTGGAGATGTGGTCGATGGTGGCGATCTGCTTGGCCACCACGGCCGGGTTCCACGGGCCGGGCAGGATCGCGGCCAGCACCTTGAGCTTGGTGGTCGCATGCAGCAGCGCCTGGCTGAAGGACACCGACTCGTGCTGGTACTCCGCGCCATAGCCCGCGGTGAAGCGGATCTGGCTCAGCGCATATTCGAAGCCGGCCTTCTCGGCCGCGAGCGCAAGGCGCTGGTTGTATTCGAGGCTCCAGTCGGTGCGCTGCTCGATGGTGCTGACCACGAGACCGCCGCTGACGTTGGGCACCCAGTAGGCGAACTTGACGGGGGCGGTGGTGGAAGACGGTTGGCTCATGGCAAGGCTCTCTCTGTAAAGGTCGAATGGGCTTCAGGCGGCCAGCGCCACGGGCGCAGACTTCTGGATGACGGGTGCGGCGGCCGGCGAGGCATCGCGCAACTGCGGCACGGCGCGCGCCACGGCCAGCGCGATGCGTTCGCGCAGGGCCGGGTTGGCGATCTCGTAGCCCTCGAAGTCCTTCTCGACTGCGTAGACGCCGATGGGCAGCGTGCGCGCCTGGAAGAAGCTGAAGAGCGGGCGCAGCTGGTGGTCGATGACCAGCGCGTGGCGGTCGCTGCCGCCGGTGGCCGCGAGCAGCACGGGCTTGTCGGTCAGCGCCTCGTGATGAACGAAGTCGAACAGGTGTTTGAAGAGCCCCGTGTACGAGCCGCGGTACACCGGGCTCGCCACGATCAACAGGTCGGCGGACTCGATGGCCGCAATGCTCTCCTCGACGGCCGCGGGCAACTGGTTGCGATACAGCACGCCGGCAAACTGCGGGCCGATCTCGCCGAGCGAGATCACGCGCGCATCAATGGCGACTTCATCGGCGAGCGCGGCCAGCAACTGATCGACCAGCACCAGCGTGCGCGAGGGACGTTGCAGGCTGCCGGAGACGGCAACGACTTTCAGTTTTCGACTCATGTTGATATGACCTTTGTTTGGAAGCTGCGACCCGTTCGCGGCACATTGCATATAAGCGAATGGCGTGCCACTTCGCGAGGCCTTATGAATCAACGAGTTAGAGCGAAATGACTGCTTTCGCGCATGCTGGATCGGCAGCAGGCTGCGGCTGGATTGCTGCTGGATCAGCAGCGCTGCCGCCATAGTTGTTTGAAGCAGATCGGTATGCGCGCATCGCATGAACGCCAGGCAGCAATACGGCCAGGGGTTGCTGCTCTTTCAGCAATGCGCATGCGCATGCGCATGCGCGAAGCTTTGATGCGGAAACGCGTTCAAGAAAATCAATCCGTTCACGCTGAGCTTGCCGAAGCGCCGCGCAAGACTTCGACAAGCTCAGTCCGAACGGTTCTGGTTGATTAACCGCGAACTCGTATCAGCCCGGTTGTGCGAGCGGCTCCGGCGCCTTCGATTGCGGCACGGCCGCGCGAACCTGCGCGGCCTGCGCCTCCTCACGCTTGACGCGCTCGATGTCGCGGTAGCGATGCGCAGGATGGCTGTTCGGCAGCAACGGTCCCTGGCCGAAGAGCTTCTCGCGCAGCGTTCCCGGCGCATAGGCCTTGGGGTACACGCCCCGGCGCTGCAGCTCGGGCACGAGATGCGTCACCACGTCTTCGAAGGTCTCGTGCGCCACGGCGTAGGCCAGATTGAAGCCATCCACATCCGTCTCTTCCACCCATTGCTGCAGGATGTCGGCCACCGTGCTCGCGGACCCGACGAACACCGGCCCCATGCCGCCCACGCCGCCCCACACTGCGAGCTCCTCGATGGTCCAGGCCTTGTCGCCGCCGGCCAGATGCTCGATGGCCGAGACGATGGCGTTGGTCTCCACGCGCCGCACCAGATCGGTCGGCGCGTACTGCCCGAAATCGATGCCGGTCCAGCCCGACATGAATACCAGCGCGCCGTCGTAGGACACGTAGCGCTTGTAGTCCTCGAACTTGGCCTGTGCCTTCGCATCGGTCTCGTCCACGATCACCGTGACGAGGTTGTAGATGAGCAGCTTGCGCGCATCGCGTCCCGCCGCCGCGGCTTGCTCGCGCACTTCGCGCACGTAGTTCTTCAGCGTGGATTGCCTCGGCGCAGCCACGAACACGCACTCGGCATGCTGTGCGGCAAAGGCCTTGCCCGGGCCCGATGCCCCCGCCTGGTAGAGCACCGGGGTGCGCTGCGGCGAAGGCTCGCACAGGTGATAGCCGGGCACGTCGAAGTACTCGCCCTTGTGTCCGATCTCATGGATCTTCTCGGGGTGGGCAAAGATGCCGGTGCGCCGGTCGCGCACGACGGCATCGCTCTCCCAGCTGCCTTCGAAAAGCTTGTAGAGCACCTGCACGTATTCCTGCGCGACCTCGTAGCGGTTCTCGTGCTTGCGCAACCCGCCTTGGCCGATGTTCTTGGCGCCGCTCTCCAGGTAGGAGGTGACGATGTTCCAGCCCAGGCGACCCTTGGTGTGGTGGTCGGCCGTGGAGAGCCGCCGCGCAAAGGTGTAGGGGTGCTCGAACGAGGTCGACGCCGTGATGCCGATGCCCAGGTGCTCGGTCACCATGGCGATGGGCGCCGCCAGCTGCAGCGGATCGTTCACCGGGATCTGCGCCGCCTGCTGCAGCGCGTGGTAGTTGCCGCCCTTGTACACGTCGTAGTAGCCGATGACATCCGCGATGAAGATGCCGTCGAAGAGGCCCTTCTCCAGCACCTTCGCCAGGTCGGTCCAGTAGGTCAGGTCCTTGTATTCCCAGGATCGATCGCGTGGATGCGCCCACAGCCCCGGGGACTGGTGCGCCACGCAGTTCATCTCGAAGGCGTTGAAGCGGATGGTCTTGGTCATGCGCGAATCTCTTCTCTTCAGCTCCAGGCGTGACGTGGCACGTGCACGCCGTTCAGCTGGTAGTTGCCCAAGTGGTAGTACTTCCAGCGCACCGGGTCGTGCAGCGTGTGCACGCGCGCATTGCGCCAGTGGCGGTCGAGGTTGTGTTCGGCCAGCGTGGAGCGCGTGCCCGCCAGTTCGAAGAGCTTGTTCGAGGCGTTGATGGCCACTTCGGTCGTCAACACCTTGGCCTCGGCCGTGGCCACGGTGGCGGCGTTGACGAGGCTCTCTTCGGGGTCGGCCAGCGCCCGGTCGATGGCACGGCCCGCGCGTTCCAGCAAGGCCTCGGCGGCGTGCAGGCGCAGCGTCAGGTCGCCGATCGCGCTGATGATGAACGGGTCTTCGGCCGCAGTTTCCTTGCCGCTGTCGATCCACGGACGGCTGCGGGTGCGCACGAAGGCGATGGTCTCTGCAATCGCGGCGGCGGCAATGCCCGCATCGATGGCGGCCTGGATGATCTGCGAGATCGCGCCGGCCGCGGTGGGCCGGTCGAATGCGGCCACAGGCAAGAGGCGACTGCGCGGCACGCGCACATTGGCGATCTGTATGGAGCCCGACGCGGTGGTGCGCTGGCCGAAACTCGACCAGTCGTTGTGCACCGTGAGGCCCGGCGCATCGCGTTCGGCAAAGGCCAGGTAGCCCTTGCCCTCCACCGGGTCCACCGCCACGATGGGCACGATGTGCGAGAGCAGCGCACCGGTGGTGTAGAACTTCTGCCCGTTGATCACCACGTCGTCGCCGTCGAACACCAGCGTGGTTTCGAACGCGGCGACGTTCTTGCTGTTCTTCTCGGAAAAGGCGTTGCCGAAGCGGATGCCTTTCAGCACGAGGCCGAACAGCTCTTCTTTCTGCTCAGGCGTGCCGTCGAGGTCGATGTGGCCCACCAGCGCCAGGTGGTTCTGCGTGATCTGGGCGATGCTCGAGTCGCCCTCCGCCACGATGCGAATCACGTCCGCCAGCGTGGCGAAGGACACGCCCGCGCCGCCGTACGCCTTGGGCACGGTGATGCCCCAGAGGCCGCTCTGCGAATAGGCATCCAGTTCGGCCAACGGCAACAGCCCGTCACGGTCGCGCAGCGCCGACTCGGAGCCGAACTCCGCGGCCAGGCGCCGGGCCACGGACACAGCCTCGGCATCGTCGCGGATGACATGGGCCGGTTGCGCAGGACGCGGGCGCGGCGCAAACGGCTCGGGGGTGTTGACGCGGGGGCGGTCCAGGGTTGCGGTGGTCATGGTGAACTCCAAAAAAGGGGAATGAACGGACTGACGGGAGAACGCGATGCGGATCAGGTCTTGCGGCCGGGGCCGCTGCCGATCTGCCAGACATAGGGCGGCTCGGTGCCGTTGACGCTCCAGTCGCCCACGATGCGCGCCTTGTAGACAACCGGGTTATGCGAGGACACCGTGCGCGCATTGCGCCAGTGCCGGTCCAGCGACTTGGAGGTGCTCGCAGCCGAGGCGCCGAGCGCATTGAAGAGATCGGAACCCGCGCGCAGCACCAGCTCGGACACCACGATCTGCCCCTGCGCCGATTCGATCTCGGCATCGATGTTGGCTTGCCGCTCCGCCGCCTCGTCGCCGTGCAGGCGCGCCTCGTAAGCCCGCTGGGCCGGCAGCGTCGCGCGCAGCGCCGTGGCCTCTGCGGCATAGGCCAGCGCCGAGATCTGGCCCGCGACCTGAAGGATCTGCGCGTCCTGGCTCACATGCTGTGCGTTGCCGCTGCTGTAGATGCGCTGGCGGTTGCGCACCTCGTGCCCCACATCGCGCTCGATGGCGCGGCCGATGCCCGCCAGCGTGGCGAGATGGAACAGTTGATAGAACGCGGTCTGGTACTTGAAGCGCGTCTCGAACGGGAACACGTTCTCGTCGTCGATGTGGGCGTTCTCGTACACCGAGGTGCCGCTGCCGGTGGTGCGCTGGCCGAAGCCGTCCCAGTCGTCGTGCTGCACGACGCCGGGCTGGTGGGTGCTGACTGCCGCCGTCACATCGGCATCGTTGTCGGCGCGGCGCGCATACAGGTCGACCCAGTCGGCAAAGATGCTGCCGGTGCTGTAGAACTTGCGGCCGTTGGCCACCCAGCGGCCGTCCTTTTGCGAGATGCGCGTGCCGACGTCGCCGATGGCCACCGCGCCGACTTCGGACCAGGCATTGCCGACCAGTTCACCCTTCACGAAGCGGCGCAGCCACACGTCGCGCGCCTCGCCGGGCGGCGCATTGAGGCGGTCTTCCACGAATGCGAAGTGCCCGCGCAATGCTTGCGGTACGTTGGAGTCCGCCTCCGCGAGCTCGATCAGCAGCTGGAAGAGCTGTGGAATGGATGCGCCGCCGCCGCCGTGCTCCACGGGCACGCGCACCGCGCCGAAGCCGGCCTGCTTCAGCCAGGTGATGGGCTCGAAGGGCAACTGGCGATTGCGCTCGCGCGCGAGCGCCGTCTCGGCGATGCGCTGGAAGACGGGCCGGAACTTCTGCGCCAGCGCGGGATGCTCGTAAGGGGTCCACGCGGCGGTGGTCGTGGCGCTGCTCGTGTGAGGTGCGAGGATGGTTTCAGTGCTCATGGCGATGCGAGGGCCTTGCGGCCTGGGTTGCGATGGACAGGCGTGCGCCCGATTCGGGGTTGAACAAATGGGCGTGCGAGGGATTCCAGGTCAGCGTCACCTCCTCGCCCGCCGTGGCGCGGTGGCGTCCGGCGAGCCGCGCCAGCCAGGGGCTGGCATCGAACGCGCCCGGCACGGTGCCGTGCAGCTCGGTGATGGAGCCGAGGTAGTCGACGGCGGACACGCGCAGCCGAAGCAGCGGTGCTTCGGGAGACAAGGACGCCTCGCCGGTCTGGAGCACGAGGTGTTCGGGCCGGATGCCAAGGCGCACCGCCTCGTCGTGCCGCCCGGCTGAACCAGGGGGCGCCGGCAGGCGAATGCCCTCGCCCAGCGACAACTGGCCCTGCGTCCACCGGGCATCGACCACGTTCATGGGCGGCGAGCCGATGAAACGCGCGACGAACTCGTTGGCGGGTTCGTCATAAAGCGTCAACGGGTCGCCCACCTGCTCGATGCGGCCGGCGCGCAGCACCGCGATCCGGTCGGCCATGGTCATGGCCTCTTCCTGGTCGTGCGTGACGTAGACGGTGGTCGTGCCCAGTTGCCGCTGCAGCGCACGGATCTCGGCGCGCATCTGCACGCGCAATTGCGCATCGAGGTTGGACAGAGGCTCGTCGAAAAGGAAGGCTCTCGGCTCGCGCACCATGGCCCGCCCCATCGCCACCCGCTGGCGCTGGCCACCCGAGAGCTGGCGCGGATAGCGGTCCAGGTAGTCGTCCAGGTGCAATGCGGCCGAGGCCTTGGCGATGCGCTGCGCGATCAGCGCCTCGCTCTGGCGTTGCTCGCGCAAGCCAAAGGCCATGTTGTCGTGCGCCGTCATGTGCGGATAGAGCGCATAGCTCTGGAACACCATGGCCAGGCGGCGCTGTTGCGGCGGCAGATGGTCGGCCGCTTCGCCATCGAACGCGATGCTGCCGCCGTCGGTGGTTTCCAGCCCGGCGATGGCGCGCAGCAACGTCGACTTGCCGCAGCCGGACGGCCCGACCAGCACGACGAACTCGCCCTCCCCGATGCCGAGGTGAACATCGCGCAGCACGGCGGTGCTGCCGTATTTCTTGGACAGGCCGGTGATCTGAATGTGAGACATGGAACTCGAATGAAGAATGAACAGCCGCGCTCAGCGCCCGGCCCCCAGGCCGCCGACCAGCTGCTTCTGGAACGCCAGCGCCACCAGGTACACCGGCGCAATGCCGACCAGCGAGGCCGCGGCCATCTGCCCGAAGTTCACCACCCGCTCGCCCTGGAAGAGCGAGATCGCGACGGTGATGGTGCGGATGTCGGGCCGGCTGTTGAGCACCGAGGCCAGCAGGAACTCGTTGTAGGTCAGGATCAGGCAGATCAGTCCCGTGGAGACGAGGCCGGGCCACAGCAGCGGCAGGTTCACGCGCCACAGCGTGCGCCAATAACCCACGCCATCGAGCCAGGCGGCTTCGTCCAGCGCCACGGGCACCTGTTTGAAGAAGCTGCGCAGCAGCCAGAACGCGACCGGCACGTTCATCAGGCCTTCCACCAGGCCCAGCCCGAAGAGGCTGTTGTTCAGCCCCGCGTGGCGCATCATGAAGAACAGCGGCAGCAGCGCCACCACGGGCGGCGCCACGTAGCTGGACAGCAAGGCGCCGGCCAGCGCGGGCCCGCGCCGCAGCTTGACCACCGCATAGGTCGCAGGCACCGCGATCACGAGCGTCACGGCCACGCTGACCAGCGCCACCGCGAGCGAGTTGAGCAAGTTCCGATGCAGCGGCGCAATGTCGAACACCGTGGACCAGTTGGCCAGCGTGGGCGCCAGGGGCAGGAAGTGGCCCGAGAGCACTTCGTCCCGCGTCTTGAACGAGGTCGCGACCAGGAAGGCGATCGGCAGAAGGCAGAAGACCAGTACCGATGCAAGCGCGAGTCGCAGCGCCGTCTTGCGCAGCCATTCGCGCGCGGGGACCGCAGGCCTCGTCCGGCCTTGGTTGCTCGCGTGCGTTGTCGCCGGGCCGGTGCCGATGTGCGTGGTGGATACGTTGGCTGTCGTCATGTCTCAGTCCGTATGGCTGTGCGACGGGGCTAGCCCGTGCGTCGCTCCACCCACGCCAGGGTGCGGAGGATCGGCCATGTCACCCACGCCACCAGCAGGCAGAAGACCAGCGTCTGCGCGGCGGCCTGCCCGATGTCGAAGTTCTGCAGGCCCGACTTCCAGACTTCGTAGCTCGCCAGCGTCGTGGCGCGACCCGGCCCGCCGGCGGTGAGGATGTAGACCAGGTCGAAGGTCTTGAGCGACATCACCACCCGCAGCAGGAAGATGCCGACCAGCGCGGGCGCCAGCAGGGGCAGCGTGATCTTGATGAAGATCCGCCGCGGGCTCGCGCCATCGAGCGCAGCCGCCTCGTACACATCGGAAGGAAGGGCCTGCAATGCGGCCACGCACAACACCACCACGAAGGGCAGCCACTGCCAGCTGTCCGCCAGCATCACGGCAGGCAAGGCCCATGTCGAGGAGCCCAGCAGCGACACCGGCTCGTTTACCCATCCCAGGCGCAGCAAGGTGCCGTTGAGCAAGCCGCCCGCCGGCGCCAGCAGCAGCTTCCAGGCCACACCGACGAGCACCGGCGGCGTCATCAGCGGCAGCAGGATCAGGCTGTACGCCCAGCGCCCTTGCCGCAGCGCCTGCAGCAGCAACGCGATCGCGAGGCCGAGCACCAGCTGGAACAGGCAGGCCGGCACCGCATACAGCACCGTGCGCAGCAGCGTGAATGCGAAGTCGGAGGTCTGCACCAGCGTCTCGAAGTTGCGCCAGCCTGCCCACGCGGTCAACGGCTGGCCCAACGTGGACTTCGTGAACGCCAGCGCCAGCGTGTAGAGCCCAGGCACGACGCACACCAGCGCAAGGCCGAGGGTCGCGGGCGTCAGCATCCAGCGCGGCGCCGTGTGCTGGCTCCGCGCGTGCCACGTTCCCGGCGATGGCTGGCCAACGGCACTCATGCGGCGAGCAATTGCACCCAGCTCGCTTGCGCGGCCTCCAGCGCCTCGCGGGGCTTCTTCTTTCCCGACACGATCAGCGCAAGCTGCTCGGTCAAGGCATCCATCAGCTTGGGGCTCTGCGCCTGCAACGGCCAGGCCAGCGCATCGCCGATGGCGGCCTTCAGCTCCGGCTGCAGCTTGGGCGCGGCCTTGATGTAGTCGGGATGGTTCAGCACCGAGGTGCGGTTGGGGTCGATGCCGCTGCCCGGCAGCACATCCTGCTGGAGCGAGATGTCCTTGCTGGTGGCCCATTTGATGAATTCCCAGGCGAGCTCTGTCTTCTTGGTGCCGGCCGTGATGCCGAGGCCGAAGCCCGCATTCAATGCGGCGCGCGGCGTCTTGTTCTCGCCGCCCACCGGCAGCTGCACCAGCGCCCACTTGTCCACGATCTTGGAAGAGGCGGGGTCCTGCGCGGTCACGCCCAGGTCGGTCCAGAAATCGATCATGGCCGCCTTGCCGGACAGGAAAGCGGGCAAGGCATGTTCGAACGCCGTTTCCGCGGGTGTGGGCAAGGCATAGGGCACGATGCGCGCCAACTCTTCGGCTGCAGCGATGGCCTGCGGGCTGGTCAACGCGGGCTTGCCATCGGGTGTGAAGAAGCTGCCGCCGAAACCGGCCAGCCGGTTGGCATACGACGATCCCACGATCACCGGAATCTTGAAGCCCTGCACCACCGCGCCGTAGATCCCGTTGGCGGACTCTTTCTCGGTGATGAGGCGGGCGGCGTTGTAGTAGTCGTCCCAGGTCTTGGGGGCCGTCAACCCGTGCCGGCCGAAGATCTCGGTGTTGTAGAACAGGACATGCGTGTCGCCGTCATAGGGCAGGCCCCAGCGACGGCCATCGCGCAAGGTGTAGGTGTCGTAGAGCGATGGCAGGAAGTCGCCCGGCTCGATCTGTGCGGCATCGCGGGCGATGCGGTCGGTGACGTCGACCACCACCTTGTCGGCCACCAGCGCGCCGAGCGTGTGATAGAAATAATCGATGACGTCGAACTGGTTCGCGCCCGACTGCACATCGAGCGTGGCCTGCGCATGCAACTGGTCGTAGGGCACCGGCGTGACGGTCACCTTGGCGCCGGTGAGCGCTTCGAACTCCTGCGCGAGGAGCTTGCCCGCCAGCGCATGAGGCTGGTTGAACAAGAGGTTCAGCGACTGGCCGGCGTATTTTTTTCCGCTCGCGCCCACGTCCGCCGAGGCCACGGGTGGCGGCGCCTCGACGTCTTTCTTGCCGCACGCAGCCAGCGCGCCCGCAGCGCCCAAGGCGGCTGCCGTGCCGATGAATCGGCGGCGGTTCAGGGCCGATGCGATGGCGGAAGGCGCAGTGGCCGACGAGCCGGGCGCAGCAAGGACATTCTGTTTTCGACGCATGTTGATATGACCTCAGTTTGGAAGCCGCGATGTATTCGCAGCGCAATGGATATAAGCGAATGGCGTGCCACTTCCTCACCCCATATGAATCAACGAGTTAGCACGCATTGGCTGCCGTCGCGCATGCTGGGTCGGCAGCAGGCTGCGGGTAGGTTGCTGATGAGCCAGCAGTGCCGCGCCCTCACCCATCGCACGCGCAAAGCACAACGGGCCTGCGACGCGAGGTCACAGGCCCGTTGCATCGGACGCTGAAGAAATTCAGGAATAGAAACTGGGTTGCGGCACGCGCGCATTGAGCGCCCAGTCGCCGAGTTCGCGCAGCTTGTAGTCGACCGGATCGTGCAGCGTGTGCACGCGCAGGTTGCGCCAGTAGCGGTCCAGGCGCAGCGCCGCGGTGGTGGCGCGCGCGCCCGTCACTTCGAACATGCGGTGCGCCACCTCGAGGCTCGCGCGCGTGCTCGCGACCTTGGCTGCGGCGACAGCGACGGCGACCTGTCCGCGCTCCTGTTCATCGAGCGAAGTGCCGCGCAGCCACGCCTGGTCGAATGCCGCCGCTGCCTGGTCGAGCAGCATGCGTGCGCCTTGCAGCGCGAGCCAGAAGTCGCCGTAGTGCGTGAGCACGTAGGGGTCTTCGTTTGCGGACGCGGCCGTCGAGAACAGCCAGGGGCGGCCCTGCTGCAGCGTGAAAGACTTCGCCTCTTCGAGCGCGCCTTCGCCGAGGCCGAGGTAGATGTTCGCGAGGATCAGTTGCGCCAGCAGCGGACGCAGGCAGGCGAACGGCGTCGAGAGCGGGCCGGGGTCGAGCAGCAGTTCACCCGCATCGACCCGCACGTTGTCGAACCGCACGCTGCCGCTGTCGGTCTGGCGCTGGCCCATGTTGTCCCAGTCATCGAGCACAGTGATGCCCGCGCGCTGCGTGGGCACGACGCCGATCAGCAGGCGGTCGTTTGCATCGAGGGCCGAGGCGAGCAGCATGTCGGAGTCGCTTGCGCCTGAGCAGAAGCTCTTTCGGCCCGAGAACACGTACCCGCCATCGACCGCCTCCGCGCGCGTGGATTTGTCCAGCGGGTTCAGTGCATTGCCCCAGAACCAGCGCTGCACACGCGTCTGCTCGATCCACGGCTGCCACTGCGCGCGCTGCGCGAAGAGCTGCGTGGTCGCGAGCAACAGGTGATGAAAGGCGAACAGGTGCGCCACCGAGCTGTCGACGCGCGCGAAGCCGCGCACCACATCGAGCGTCTGCTGCCAGCTCGCGCCGAGGCCGCCGAGTTCGGTCGGCACGCTGAGCATGAGCAGGCCGCTGTCGCGCAGCAGGTCGCGCTCGGCCTTCGGCGTGCCGCCGCGCTGGTCGCGCTCTACGGCGGTCTGCGCCAATGCCTGCGTGATGCGCTGCGCCGTCGCATGCCATGGCACGACTTCATCACCGGCCTCTGCAGAGAAATGCTTCATGCGGCGGCCTTCTCGCGCACCGGCGATTGCGACGAAGGCGGCACGATGTCGTTGGCGATGACCTCGCCGAAGGGCCCGGTGATGTTCGCCTGCCCCGCCGGTCGCACATGGTCCAGCGGCAGCAACGGGAACAGCAGCTCGGCCACGCGGTACGCCTCTTCGAGATGCGGATAGCCCGAGAAGATGAAAGTCTCCACGCCGAGCGCCGCGTATTCCTTGATGCGCGCCGCCACCTCCTCCGGGCTGCCCACGAGCGCCGTGCCCGCACCGCCGCGCACCAGGCCCACGCCGGCCCACAGGTTCGGCGACACCTCGAGCTTGTCGCGCCGCCCGCCGTGCAACGCGGCCATGCGCTGCTGGCCCACCGAGTCGAAGCGCGAGAAGGCTTTCTGCGCAGCGGCGATGGTGTCGTCCGTCACATAGGAGATGAGCTCGTCGGCGGCGCGCCAGGCCGCTTCGCTGGTCTCGCGCACGATCACATGCAGGCGGATGCCGAAGCGCAGCGTGCGGCCGTGCTTCGCTGCAGCGGCACGGGCCTTGGCGATCTTGTCGGCCACGTCCGCCGGCGGCTCGCCCCAGGTGAGGTACACGTCGACCTGCTCGCCCGCGAGTTCGATGGCCGCCTCCGACGAGCCGCCGAACCACAGCGGCGGATAAGGCTTCTGCACTGGTGGATAGAGCGTCTTCGCGTTCTCGACGCGCAGGTGCTTGCCCGAGAAGTTGACCGTCTCGCCCGCCGCCACGCCGCGCCAGATGCGCAGGAATTCGTCGGTGACTTCGTAGCGCTCGGCGTGCGTGAGGAAGCTGCCGTCGCCGTGCTGCTCGTCGGGGTCGCCGCCGGTCACGACGTTGATAAGGAGGCGGCCGTCCGAGAAGCGGTCGAGCGTTGCGGCCTGCCGCGCGGAGACCGTCGGCGAAATGATGCCGGGGCGGATCGCGACCAGGAACTTGAGCCGCTCGGTCTGTGCCGCGAGCGACGAGGCGACGACCCACGAGTCTTCGCACGAGCGCCCCGTCGGAATCAGCACGCCTTCGTAGCCAAGTTCGTCGGCGGCCTGCGCCACTTGCCGCAGGTAGCGATGACTCACGGTGCGCGCGCCGCGCGAGGTGCCGAGGTAGCGGCTGTCGCCGTGCGTGGGGAGGAACCAGAAAAGTTGCATGCGGCAGTTCAGCAGTTAGCGTGCCAATCGCCCTGCCTGCGGGAACGCGCCAAAGCACGCGATTTCTGCTGCTGGAGCAGCAGCCGAACACCACATCTGCTGCACGCGGCACATCGATCCGTCCGCACTGCTGCCATGGAAGCAAAACGAGGATCGATAGACGGATCGCATCGTTGGTCGCGCTCTTCTTCGCCGCGAACATGCTGCTGGCGCAGCAACCGTGCTGCCTTCTGTACCTGCCCGGTACGTCACCAAGGACTTGTGTGTGAGTTCCGTTCTTTCCATTCCGGTTGCCGAATCCCCGCGCGACATCGCGCGCGATCTCATGCAGCGCTTCGCCGCCACCGCGGTGGAGCGCGACGAGCGCGGCGGCACGCCGAAGGCCGAGCGCGATGCCCTGCGCGACAGCGGCCTGCTGGCCCTGAGCATTCCGCACGAGTTCGGCGGCGGCGGCGCGGACTGGCGCGAGACGCTCGATGTCGTGCGCCTGCTCGCGCAGGCCGACAGCTCGATCGCGCATGTGTTCGGTTTCCATCACCTCATGCTGGCCACGGTGCGCCTGTTCGCACGGCCCGCGCAATGGCAGCCGTGGTTCGAGCAGACCGCGCGTCGCCGCTGGTTCTGGGGCAATGCGCTCAACCCGCTGGACGACCGCACGGTGTCGAGCGCACGCGAGGGCTGGCGCGAGTTCACCGGGCAGAAGAGCTTCTGCTCGGGCGCGCTCGACTCCGAGATGCTCATCGCCTCGGCGCGCGAAGCAGGCAGCGGCGCCTTCATCGTCGCGGCGGTGCCCACCGGCCGCTCGGGCATCTTCGTTGCGCCCGACTGGAACAACATCGGCCAGCGCCAAACCGACAGCGGCAGCGTGACCTTCGAGAAGGTGCGCGTGGAGCAGCACGAGGTGCTGGCCGACCCGGGGCCGCTCTCGACGCCTTTCGCATGCCTTCGGCCGCTGGTGTCGCAGCTCGTGCTGGCCAACATCTACCTGGGCATCGCCGAGGCGGCCTTCAACGATGCCCGGCACTACACGCTGCACGAGTCGCGCCCCTGGCACGCGGCCCACGTGTCTCAGATGCACGAAGACCCTTATGTGCTCGGCCACTACGGTGACTTCTGGGTCGGCCTGGAGAGCGTGCGGGTGCTGGCCGACCGCGCGGCCGACCGGCTCGACACGGCCTGGCGGCGCGGCCCCGCGCTGACCGAGAGCGAGCGCGGCGACGTCGCGCTGGCGGTGGCCACCGCCAAGGTCGCGGCCACGAACACGGGCCTGGACATCTGTACGCGCATGTTCGACGTAGCCGGCGCGCGCGCCACCCACGGCGGCCTGCGCCTGGACCGCCACTGGCGCAACCTGCGCACCCAGACCCTGCACGACCCCGTGGCCTACAAGCTGCGCGAGCTCGGCGAATGGGCCCTCAAGCAGCAATACCCCGTACCGACCTTCTACTCATGACCGCCTACACCCGCCCCTTCGACGTGCTGCCATCGGTCGATGCCTCTTCCACCGCCGACGAGGACTGGGACGCGCCCACGCTGCTGACCTTTCCCAACCCGCGCAAGCTCACCACCTCGATCCGCGCCACCGCGCAGGTGTTCCAGGACCCGCGCTCGGCCGCGCTGCTCGAACGCATCCGCATGGTGGCGCCCAGCGATGCCAACGTGCTCATCATCGGAGAGACCGGCACCGGCAAGGAACTGATCGCACGGCATGTGCACGACCTGAGCCGCCGCAGCGGCAAGCCCTTCGTGGCGGTGAACTGCGGCGCCTTCTCCGAAAGCCTGGTCGAGAGCGAACTCTTCGGCCACGAGAAAGGCGCCTTCACCGGCGCGTTCTCGGCCAAGACGGGCTGGTTCGAGGCGGCCAACGGCGGCACGCTGTTCCTCGACGAAATCGGCGACCTGCCGCTGTCGATCCAGGTCAAGTTGCTGCGCGTGCTGCAGGAGCGCGAGGTGGTGCGGCTGGGCTCGCGCAAGAGCGTGCCCATCGACGTGCGCGTGGTGGCCGCGACCAACGTGCGGCTGCAGGACGCGGTGGCCGCCGGCCACTTCCGCGAAGACCTGTTCTACCGGCTGCATGTGGTGCACCTCGCGCTGCCCACGCTGCGCGAGCGCCCCGGCGACATTCTTCCGCTGGCGCGGCATTTCATCGAGGAATACCGCCAGCGGCTGGGGTACGGCGCGGTGCGCCTCGACGCCGATGCCGAGCAAAAGCTCTCCGAGCACGGCTGGCCCGGCAACATCCGCGAGCTGGAGAACGTGATTCACCACGCGCTCCTGATCTGCCAGCACGACGTGCTGGGCGCGGAGCACCTGCACCTGTCTTCGCTGAACATCCAGAGGCGGCCGGCCGAGAGCGAGGCCCCTGCGCATGCCACGCCGCAGCAGGCGCTGGAGACGGTGCTGCGCGAGCTGTTCAACGAGCCTCACGAACAGATGTTCGAGCTGATCGAGGACACCGTGATGCGCACGGCTTTCGAGTTCTGCCATCGCAACCAGGTGCAGGCGGCGAGGCTGCTGGGCATTAGCCGGAACATCTTGCGCTCCAGGCTTATCAAGAGCCGGGAGATTTCGGCGTTGAAGTAGGTGTGGAGGCCAGAAATGAAAAACGGCCCCGTGAGGGGCCGTTTTTGCTTGCTATCTGGCGGAACCGGAGGGATTCGAACCCTCGATGAGGCTCTACACCCCATACTCCCTTAGCAGGGGAGCACCTTCGGCCACTCGGTCACAGTTCCTGAAAGAAGCCGAGATTATGCCACTGTCAGACGGCCGGTTGGTCCAGATCGAAGGCTTTATGCAGCGCCCGGACGGCCAATTCCATGTATTTTTCGTCGATCACGACCGAGGTCTTGATCTCGCTGGTCGAAATCATCTGGATGTTGATGCCCTCTTCGCTCAGCACGCGGAACATCTTGCTCGCCACACCCACGTGGCTGCGCATGCCGATGCCCACGATGCTGACCTTGCAGATCTTGGTATCGCCCACGATCTCGGTCGCGCCCAGCGAGGGCATGACCTTCGACTGCAGGAGATCGATCGTCTTCGCGTACTCGTTGCGATGCACTGTGAAGCTGAAGTCGGTCTTGCCGTCCTTGCTCAGGTTCTGGATGATCACGTCGACCTCGATGTTGGCGTCCGCCACGGCACCGAGGATGTGATACGCGATGCCCGGCTTGTCGGGCACACCGAGCACCGAGATCTTGGCTTCGTCGCGGTTGAATGCGATGCCGGATACGACGGCTTGTTCCATGTTTTCGTCTTCCTCGAAAGTGATCAGCGTGCCGGACTTGGCCTCTTCATTGATGTCGATGTCCCACGGCGTGAAGCTCGAGAGCACGCGCAGCGGCACCTTGTATTTGCCGGCGAATTCCACCGAGCGGATCTGCAGCACCTTGGAGCCGAGGCTCGCCATTTCGAGCATCTCTTCGAAACTCACGGTGGTGAGGCGGCGCGCATCGGGCTCGACGCGCGGGTCGGTGGTGTAGACACCGTCCACGTCGGTATAGATCAGGCATTCGTGCGCCTTCATGGCGGCCGCAATGGCCACCGCCGAGGTGTCGCTGCCGCCACGACCCAGCGTGGTGATGTTGCCCGCGTCGTCCACGCCCTGGAAGCCGGTGATGACCACCACCTTGCCCGCGTTCAGGTCGGCCATCACGCGCAGGTCGTCAATGCTCTCGATGCGGGCCTTGGTGTGCGAGCTGTCGGTGCGCACCGGCACCTGCCAGCCCGCGTAGCTCACCGACTCCATGCCCTCGGCCTGCAGCGCAATGGCCAGCAGCGCGGACGAAGCCTGTTCGCCGGTCGATGCCAGCATGTCGAGTTCGCGGTTATGGGCGTCGCCCGGTTTGCTCGGCGCCAGTTCCTTGGCGAGGCCAAGCAGGCGATTGGTCTCGCCGCTCATGGCGCTCGGAACCACGATCATCTGGTGGCCGGCGCGCGCCCACTTGGCGACGCGCTTGGCGACATTTCGGATGCGCTCGGTCGAGCCCATCGACGTACCGCCGTATTTGTGAACGATCAATGCCATGGATGAAATCAGAGAAAAGAAAAGGGCCGCTGGATAGGCGGCGCCCTGCAAGCTGTGGGAGCTAAGTCTTCGGCGAGGGCGGGGCATTGTACCAATGCAGCCGATCGCCCTTCCGCTCGGCGAAACCGCCGGCCACTTTGAGGTGGATGCGGTGGCCGCGCGTGGTGCAGGCGCGGACCTGGTCGAGCAGCTGGTCGAGCTGCGCGGCGCTGGGCGCGCAGCCGTGAGATTGCATGAGCCAGTGGCGCAGCACGTTGGCCTGCCGGGCCCGAGAAAGCGCCTGCAGCGCCTTGATGAGTGGCGGGTCGCCCACGATTTCCAGATCTTGCGCGGCGAGTTCGAGCAGCAGTTGCTGAGCCTGCGCCGCATGGCCGATGCTGCGCGCAAAGGTGGCACGAAATTGCGGGAAAGCCTGCTCCAGCGCGGGCAGCAGCACGGCGCGGATCCGGTTGCGGGTGTAGCGGGCGTCGCCGTTGCTCGGGTCTTCGATCCACGGCAGATCGCGCGCTGCGAGCCAGGCGCGGATGTCGGCTGCGGGCACTGTCAGCAGAGGCCGATAGATGTTCAAACCATTGCGTTCGGCATGCGCGGGCATGGCCGCCAGGCCCGGAAGACCAGCGCCGCGCGACAACGCCAGCAAGAGCGTTTCGACCTGGTCGTCCGCGTGATGTCCAAGGGCGATGGATTGGATGGGGGGCCGCGTCGAATCCATGCGCGCCATGGCACCAAACGCCTCGTAGCGTGCGCGCCGTGCGGTGTCTTCAGGGCTGTCCCCGGGCGCATGCCGCGCATCGACCCGATGCACCTCGAGCGGTACGTCAAGCCGCGCGCACACCGCTTCGCAATGCCGTTCGAAATCGTCGGCCGCGGCCTGCAGCCCGTGATGCACATGAAAGGCCACCACCTGTCCCGGCCAGCGCGATGCGCAGGCGGCCAGCAAGGCGGTGGAGTCCGCACCGCCACTGAAGCCCACCGCCAGCGGCCACTGCGCCGGCTCGAACGCGGCCATGGCGCGTTCGAAGGCTTCGCTCATAAGGGGCTTATCTGCCGGTGTCGGCCTTGGTGTCGTTGAAACGGCCGTAGCTCTGAAGGCGCTCGTAGCGGCGGTCCAGCAGTTCCTTCGGCTTCAGGTCGCTGACCTGGCGGAACGCATCGTTGAGCGCGCGCTTGAGGAACGCCGCCATCTGGCGGTGGTCGCGGTGCGCGCCGCCGACCGGCTCGTTCACGATCTTGTCGACCAGGCCCAGCGCCTTCAGGCGGTGTGCCGTGATGCCCAGCGCGTCGGCCGCTTCCTGCGCCTTGTCGCTGGTCTTCCAGAGAATGGAGGCACAGCCTTCGGGGCTGATCACCGAGTAGATCGAGTACTGCAGCATCACGAGCTGGTCGCCGACCGAGATGGCCAGCGCACCGCCGGAACCGCCCTCGCCGATGATCGTGACGATGATCGGCACCTCGAGCTGCGCCATCTCGAAGATGTTGCGGCCGATGGCCTCCGACTGGCCACGCTCTTCGGCATCGATACCGGGGTACGCGCCGGGCGTGTCCACGAAGGTGAACACGGGCAGCTTGAACTTCTCGGCCGTCTTCATGAGGCGCAGAGCCTTGCGGTATCCCTCGGGCTTGCTCATGCCGAAGTTGCGCGCAGTGCGCTCCTTCGTGTCGCGGCCCTTCTGGTGACCCAGCACCATGCAGGGCACGCCGTTGAAGCGCGCGAGGCCGCCCACGATCGACAGGTCATCCGAGAAATGCCGGTCGCCGTGCAGTTCGACGAAGTCGGTGAAGATTTCGTTGACGTAGTCGAGCGTGTACGGCCGCTCCGGATGCCGGGCGATCTTGGTGATCTGCCAGGGCGTCAGGTCGCTGTAGATGTCCTTGGTGAGCTGCTGGCTTTTCTTGCCGAGCTGATCGATTTCTTCCGAAATGTCGACCGCCGATTCGGTCTGTACATAGCGCAGTTCTTCAATCTTTGTTTCGAGTTCCGCAATGGGCTGCTCGAAATCGAGGAAGGTTCGTTTCGCCAACGTCTTCTCCTGTTTTATTTCAATACGCGACCGGCACGGGGTCCAGCGACCGCCAAATATACCAAGTCGCCACGCTGCAATACGGCGCCCAGGCCACGGCGACGTCGCGGGCATCGCTGCGGCTCACCGGGTCGCCCGAAAAATAGTTGACGCTGATGCCATTGAGCAGCCCGACGTCGTCCACAGGCAGCACGTTCGGGCGCATCAGGTGAAAGATGAGGAACATCTCGGCCGTCCAGCGGCCAATGCCGCGAATGGCCACGAGCTCTTCGATGATGAGCTCGTCGGCCATGTCCTTCCACGCATCGACGTGCACCACGCCCGAATCGAAATGCAGGGCCAGGTCGACCAGGTATTCGATCTTGCGCGCCGAGAGGCCCGCGGCGCGCATGTCGTCGACCTTGAGCTTGAGCACGTTGGCCGGCGTCAGCTTGCGCGGCAGCAAGGCGAACTTGTCCCAGACCGTTTGTGCGGCCTTCACCGAGATCTGCTGGCCCACGACGCTGCGCGCCAACGTGGTGAAGGCGTCGCCGCGCGATTCGAGACAGGCTTCGCCGAACTTCGGAATCAGCCGCTTCATCACGCGGTCTTTCCTGGCCAGGTGCTTGCAGGCCTCTTCCCAATAGTCCGGCGTGTAGATCTGAACGGTCGGGTTTTTGGCAGCGGGCATGGGGTTGGTGGTTCCGTTCACTGCGCGGCGGCCCAGCTCGTGCCTGTGGGCGAATCCTTGAGCACGATGCCCTGCTCCAACAGTTCCTGGCGGATGCGATCAGCTTCAGCGAAATTCTTCGCAGCCTTGGCCTCGGCCCGCTGGGCGATCAGCATCTGGATTGCGGCGTCGTCGAGCGTGCTGCCTGTGCCTGCTTGCAGGAACGCCTTCGGGTCGCCTTGGAGCAGGCCCAGCGTGCCACCGAGCACCTTGAGCAGCCCAGCGGTTTCCGCGGACTGCGTGCGGTGAACGCCGGTGGCCAACTCGAACAGGATCGCGATGGCGCCGGGCGTGCCGAAGTCTTCGTCCATCGCAGCTTTGAAAGCCGCTGCGTGCGGATTCGTCCAGTCAAGCGTGACCGGTGCGGGCGTTACCAGGTCGAGTGCCGTGTACAGACGCTTGAGTGAGTTGCGGGCGTCGGTCAGGTGTGCATCGCTGTAGTTCAGCGCGCTGCGATAGTGGGTGCGCACGAGGAAGAAGCGCAGGCTTTCGGCGTCGTACTTCTGCAGCACCTCGCGGATGGTGAAGAAATTGCCCAGGCTCTTGGACATCTTTTCGTTGTCCACGCGAACGAAGCCGTTGTGCACCCAGAAACGCGCGAGCGGCTTGCCATTGGCGCCTTCGCTTTGCGCAATTTCATTCTCGTGATGTGGGAATTGAAGGTCCGCGCCGCCACCGTGAATGTCGAAGGTCTCGCCAAGGGTTGCGCAGCTCATTGCGGAGCACTCGATATGCCAGCCCGGACGGCCAGTGCCGAAGGGGCTGTCCCACTTGGCATCGTCCGGCTCGGCGGGCTTGGCCGCCTTCCAGAGCACGAAGTCGAGCGGGTCCTGCTTGCCCTCGAGCACTGCGACGCGTTCACCGGCATGCAGTTCGTCGAGCGACTTGCCAGACAGCTTGCCGTAGCCCGGGAACTTGCGCACCGCATAGTTCACGTCGCCATCGGGCGATCGATAGGCCAGTCCCTTGCGCTCCAGCGTCTCGATGATGCCGAGCATCTGCGGCACGTACTCGGTGGCACGCGGCTCGACGGTGGGCGGCTCGATGCCGAGCGCGCCGATGTCTTCATGCATGGCCGCGATGACTTCGTCGGTCAGCGCTCGGATGGTGATGCCGCGCTGAACGGCACGCACGATGATCTTGTCGTCGATGTCGGTGATGTTGCGCACATAGGTCACGCCGTAGCCGCTCGCACGCAGCCAGCGCTGCACCACATCGAAGGCCATCATCATGCGGGCATGGCCGATGTGGCAGAAGTCGTAGACCGTCATGCCGCAAACGTACATGCGCACCTTGCCAGGTTGCAATGGGGAGAATTCCTCCAATTCACGCGACAGCGTGTTGTAGATGCGCAGACTCATGAGACTCGGAAAGCGTCGCTTCGCGCACGTGCGGCACGGGCGAACGACGGGGTATTTCAGGGGTGACGGGGACAGTGGCCACGAGGGGTTGGACATGGCCCCTCGGCTACAATGCAACGCAGTATAAACGGCCGCCGCAGCCTGCTGTCGCGTACCTCCCGGGTGTTCTCCAGGCCCGCATTCCCCAATCCTGCCGAGGCTTCATGAAGCACGCCGTGTTCTCCAAACTCTCCATCGCCTTCGCTCTCCTGTTCAGCCTGTGGGGTTCCGCCGCGCATGCCAACGACTACGACGATGTGAACCTTCTGCTGCGTCAGGGCAAGCCCGCCGAAGCGCTCGCCAAGGCCGACACCTACATTGCCGGAAAGCCGCGCGATCCGCAGATGCGGTTCCTGCGCGGCGTGATCCTCACCGAGCAGAACAAGCAGCCCGAGGCCATCATCGCCTTCACCCAGCTCACGCAAGACTTCCCCGAGCTGCCCGAGCCCTACAACAACCTCGCGGCGCTGTATGCCTCGCAGAGCAAGTTCGACCAGGCGCGCGCCGCGCTCGAAACCGCCCTCAGGCTCAACCCGAACTACGCGACCGCGCACGAAAACCTCGGCGACGTGTATGCGCGCCTTGCGGCCCAGGAGTACGTGAAGGCCCAGCAGTTCGCCAGCACCAACGCCAGCGTCGCGCCCAAGCTCGTGCTGATTCGCCAGATCTTCTCGTCCAAGGCCGAGGCCGAAGCCGCCACGCTGCCGGCGGCGCCTCCGGTCATCCGCAAGCCGGTCGGCAAGTCCAGCAAGTAAATTGCCCGCCGGCGCGGGCACCGCGGCAACAGCCTTTGTTGCACCGCCCACGTCCTTCCCTCTTCGCAAACGGAGCATCCTCTTGACGATCCACGCCCTTTCCAGATTCAGCAGATTCAGCCGCCGCAACGCCTTCATCCTGGCCGCGGCCCTCGGCTTCGCCGCCACCGGCTACGCACAGCAAGCCGCGCCGCGCGTCAAGCTCGCCACCTCGGCCGGCGACATCGTGGTCGAGCTCGATGCGGCCAAGGCGCCCAAGTCGGTCGAGAACTTCCTGCAGTACGTGAAAGACAAGCACTACGACGGCACGGTGTTCCACCGCGTGATCGACGGCTTCATGATCCAGGGCGGCGGCTTCACGGCCGACATGCAGCAAAAGCCCACGCGCCCGCCGATTCCGCTCGAAGCGAGCAACGGCCTGAAGAACGACAAGTACACCGTCGCCATGGCGCGCACCGGCAACCCGAACTCGGCCACCTCGCAGTTCTTCATCAACGTGAAGAACAACGACTCGCTCAACGCGCCCAACCCCGACGGCTACGGCTACACGGTGTTCGGCAAGGTCGTGGCCGGCACCGACGTGGTCGACAAGATCCGCGCCGTGCAGACCGGCAACAAGGGCGGCATGCAGAACGTGCCCGTCGAGACCATCACCATCAAATCCGCCACGCTGGCGAAGTAATTCGTTCCCCTGTTTTTCCGAGTTTCCGAAGAAGGAGTCCCCTTATGAGCAACCCCCAAGTCGAACTGCACATCAAGAACTACGGCGTGATCACGCTCGAGCTCGACGCCGAGAAGGCGCCGAAGTCGGCCGAGAACTTCATCGCCTACGTGAAGAAGGGCCACTACGACAACACCGTGTTCCACCGCGTGATCCCCGGCTTCATGGTGCAAGGCGGCGGTTTCGAGCCCGGCATGAAGCAAAAACCCACCGGCGCCGAGATCGAGAACGAAGCCAACAACGGCCTGAAGAACGCCAACTACACCGTCGCCATGGCCCGCACCAACGCGCCGCACTCGGCCACCGCGCAGTTCTTCATCAACGTGTCGGACAACGGCTTCCTGAACCACACCGCACCTTCGGCCCAGGGCTGGGGCTACGCGGTGTTCGGCAAGGTCATCAACGGCACCGACGTGGTCGACAAGATCAAGGCCGTGAAGACGGGCCGCAAGGGCTTCCACGACGATGTGCCGCTCGAAGACGTGGTGATCGAAAAGGCTGTCGTCATCGCTGAATGACCCACAACAGGCACGGCGCGGCATGACCAACGTGGCGAACCCGGCTTTCACCGAGCTGGTGGCGCCGCCCGCGTGGCGCACCGTCGACCTGATCTCCGACCTGCACCTGCAGGCCGGCGAGCCCGCCACCTTCGAGGCCTGGCAGGGCTACCTGGAGACCACGCCGGCCGATGCGCTGGTCATCCTCGGCGACCTGTTCGAAGTGTGGGTGGGCGACGATGCCGCCGCCTCGCCCGGCTTCGAGGCGCAATGCGCCGAACTGCTGCGCCACACCGCGCAACGGCTGCCGGTGTTCTTCATGCACGGCAACCGCGACTTCCTCGTCGGCCCCGCGCTCGCGGCGCAATCGGGCATCACGTTGCTCGATGACCCCACGGTGCTGGTGCTGCACGGCCAGCGCTGGCTGCTGAGCCACGGCGACATCCTCTGCCTCGAAGACACCGAGTACCTCAAGTTCCGCGCGATGGTTCGCACGCCCGAATGGCAGGCTGCGTTCCTAGCCCGGCCGCTCGAGGAGCGCCGCGCGCTGGCACGCGCGATGCGCACGCAGAGCGAAGACCGCAAGCGCAACCCGTCGACGATCTGGGCCGATGTGGACACCGACGCCGCGCGCCAATGGCTGCAGCAGGCCAAGGCGCAAACGATGGTGCACGGCCACACGCACCGCCCCGCCGAGCACGACCTGGGCAACGGCCTGCGCCGCATCGTGCTGAGCGACTGGGATGCGGCAGCCCATCCGCCGCGTGCGCAGTTGCTGTGCCTGTCCACCGCCGGCGCGCAACGCGTCGACCTGCGCTAGCAGCGCCCCGAACCGCGGAACCGCCGATGTTCAAGTGGCTGCGCCGTCTGCGCGCCCTGCCCCCCATTTCCGATGCCGCATGGCACGCCACGCTGGCGCGCTATGCCTTCCTGGCCGACCGCCCCGCTGCCGATGTGCAGCGGCTGCGCGCGCTGACGGCCGAGTTCCTGCGCGACAAGGAATTCCACGGCACGCAAGGCTTCGTCATCACCGACGAAGTGGCGCTGGCCATCGCGGCGCAGGCCGTGCTGCCCGTACTGCACCTGAAAGGCCATCTCGACTGGTACGACGATTTCGTCGGCATCGTGGTGCATCCGTCCGAGGTCGTGGCGCGGCGCAAGGTCGTCGACGAAGCGCTGGTCGTGCACGAGTACGACGAGGTAGTGGCCGGCGAAGCCATGGACCGCGGCCCGGTCATGCTCAGCTGGCAGGACGTGCTCGCGAGCAGCGTCACCAGCGAAGGCGGCTACAACGTCGTGATCCACGAGTTCGCCCACAAGATCGACATGCGCGGCGGCGATGCCGATGGTTGCCCGCCGCTGCCGTCCGGTTTCGCGGGCAAGCGCAGTGCCCGCGAATCGCGCGCCGCGTGGCTCGCCGTGCTGCAGCCGGCCTACGACGACTTCCGCGAAAAAATCATCATGGCCGAGCGCTTCGGCGCCGAGCCGCCGTGGCTCGACGACTATGGCGCCACCTCGATCAGCGAGTTCTTCGCCGTGGCCTGCGAGGCCTACTTCGTGAACCGCCCGAACTTCGCCCGGGACTTCGCCTCGGTGACGGCTCTCTTAGACGAGTTCTTCTTGAGCAGGCAGGCCTGAGCGGCGACGGGGTTCGCGGATTCGGCACCCCAAAGAAAAAGACGCCCTGTGAGGCGTCTTTTTCATGACCGTCCGGCGCGCTTAGTTACTTACTTGCGCAGCAGCGCCTTCAACGCGTTCTGCAGGCGACGCGCGCTCGCCGCGTCGTGGGCCGCGGCCAGCACCTTGCCGGCGTCCTGGCCCCAGGTCTGCACCGGCGCCGGGTCGCCACGCTTGGTCAGCAGCTTGAGCTGCAGGGCGCGACGCGCATCGAGTTGCTCGGCGGGCGTCGGCACTTCGGCGGCCATTTCCAGGCGCAGCAGGGCTTCGGCGGCATCGTTGGCAGCGGCCGTCGGCGCGCTGCCGATGGCTTGCGACCAGTTCGTGCGCACGGCCGGCGTGACCGCGCGACCCAGTTCCTGGACGCTCGGCAGGCGCGCGGCATCGCGCTGTTCCCAGGCGCCGAGCACCTGTGTCAGCGCTTCGCCGTGGGCTTGTGCGGCGAGCTTGCGCAGCGCCATGTCTGCACGTTCGAGCGCTTCGCGCTGGGCGCGGAAAGCGGCATCGCCCAAACGCGGGCCGCGGTCTTCGAAGCGCGGCGGACGATCGCCGAAACGACCGGCCGGTGCGCCGCGATCACCGCGGTCGCCGCGTGCATCGGGTCGCGGAGCGCCGCGATCACCGGGACGCCCCGGGCCGCCGGGGCCCGGCCGGCCGCCGTCGCGGCGGTCACCGAACTTGCCGCCTGCACGGCCTGCGGGCGCTGCGTCCGTCTTCTTGCTGCTGGGACGGTCGTCACCGCGCATGGCCACGACTGGCTTGGGCGCCGGCTTCGGCGCGGCGGCCTGCGCCGGGCTTTCGACAGCGGCGGCTTCGCCGGCGTCGTGCGCAGCGCCGTCGGCGCGTGCGGAGGCGTCGGCGCCATCGGCTGGTCCCACGAGGTCGGGCGTGTCAGCTTGCGCTGCTTCGGCTGGCGCGGCCGGCGAAGCTTCCGCGTCGCTCGGGCTCGGCGCCTGCTCAGCGCTTTCGCTGAACTCGGCAGCTGCTTGGCCAGGTGCCACGACTTCGGTCGCGCCGACCGACGGACCATCGCTGGCAGCGTTCGGCGCGGGCGGCGGTGCTTCACCGCGCAACGCGCCTTCGAGGCGGGCGATCGCCGCGCGGATCTTCTGCACGTCGCCGCCGGCATTGGCCGCATCGAGCGCCTTGGAGGCGTCAAGCACATGGCGGTCATGCTCGCTCATGACCGACGACGCCTTTTCGCGCTCGGCGGTCTTGCGGTTGAAGGCTTCGTCGATGGGCGCGCGGAACGCGTCCCACAGCTTCTGTTCGTGGCGGCGGTCGAGCGGCACGCTTTGCGCCTCGTGCTGCCAACGCTGTTGCAGCGCCTTGACGGCGTCAATGCGCAGCATCGGCTGGCCGCCGAGCTCGGCCGCCTCGGCGATCATGGCCTGGCGGCGTTCGACGCTGGCCTTCTGCGCTGTCTCGAACGGCGCGCGCGCGGCGCCGAAGGCTTCGTTCCACTGCGGCTGCAGTTCGGCGAACACCTTCTCGCCCACATGGCCGGCATCGCGCCAGCGGTCGGCAAACTGGTGCAGCGCGCGGTTGTGCGCCTTCAGGTCGGTGGCGCCGGCATGCTCGGCGGCCCAGGCCTTGACCTCTTCGATGAGCGCCACGCGATGCGCGCGGTGCTCGGCCGCATCGGCGCGCACCTTCTCGAGCCAGGCCTCGACCACCTTGTGGGCTTCGTTGCAGGCTTCGTCGAAACGCTTCCACAGCGCGTGGTTCGGTACGCCCCCCTGGTCGGACTGCTTCCATTGGTCGCGCAGCGCGCGCAGCGTTTCCTGCATCTTGCGGCCGCCGAGGGCCTGGCCTTCGGGGCGCTTGAGCAGGCCTTCGGCCTTGGCGACGAGGTCTTCGCGGACCTTGTCGGCGCTCCAGCGCTGCCAGCCTTCGAGTTCGCCGGCCGCGACCAGCGCGGCATGCACGCGGGCTTCGAGCGGCGCCTCGACCAGCTTGCCGTGCTCCTTGAGCACCGCGCGCAGCGCGGCAGCCGCACCGGCGCTGGCCTTGCCGTGGCCTTCGGCTGTTTCCTGTTCGAGCTTGGCGAGCGCGGCCTGCACGGCGTCTTGCGCCGCGGCGCGCACGGCCGGATCGATCTTGGGTGCGGCAGGCCGTGCGGGCGCTGCGGCCTTGGGCGCGAGCACCTCGCCGCGCGCGCTGCGCAGTTCGTCGGCCCATACGGGCACCGGCGGCAGCGGCGCGGCGGCATCGGCTGCGGCGGCGATGGCCTGTGCCAGCGCGCTATGGAACGCATCGGACACGACCAGCAGTTGCGACTTCGAGGCTTCCAGCTGCGGCGCGAACTTGGCGTCCAGGCTGTTCCAGTTGATGTCGGACGTGATATCGGCGGTCTGCTGTTGCCAATGGGTCACGTCGTTGCGCAGCGACTCCTCTGCGGCCTGGGCGTCCTGCCAGCCCTTGGTCGAGAGCACTTCGAAGCGCTGCGCCAGCAAAACGGCGGCTTCGCGGTGCACCTGGGCGCGGTGTTGCAGGTCTTCGATGCCCTTCACGCGCTCGGCCAGCTTGGCCTTGAGACTCGCGAGCGGTTCGCGCGAAAGCGGCGCGCCGGCCTTGGCGGCGTCGCGCTGCCAGGCGAGCGCATCGGCAATGTTGAGCTTGGACTGGCCCAGCAGCGCCTCGGCCTTCTGCGCCCATTCGGCGGCAATCGCCTCCTGGCCCTTGGCGCGCTTGAGCTCGTCGAGCTTTTCGCGCAAGAGGCGCGCCGCGCCCTTGTCGCGACCGCTCAGTTCCTTGAAGACTTCCTGCATTTGCTCGGATGCCGGGTTGCCCGCGAGCCAGTCGCGGATGCGCGCGGCGCGCTCGCCGGAAGTCGGCGCGGTGAAGGCGCCGCCGGTGAGCGTATCGAGGGCTTGAAGGTCGTGTGGCTTGGAAGAAGTAGAGGTCACTGCGCGAAATCGTTGTCTTGGTATGGAAAGCGAAGGCGCCGGCAAAGGCCGGCGCACATCGACATTTTCACCCACTTGCGGTGGACCGCCCAATTCCGTGGCGGAACGGCGGCCAATGCAGGTTGCGGGCTGGGAGATTAAACGGGACTACATATATAGCAAGCCGATGCAAAAAACCAAGTGGCCGTTCTCACTTCATGGTCAGTTTGAGTTCGGCGCCCGGCTTCCAGTCGGCGCCGCTGGCCGTGGTGCGCACCGCGCCCAGGAACAGCCGCTCGCTCGTCAGCTTCTGCGCCAGCAGGTAGTCGCGCACCGCGGCGCCGCGCTCCACGGCCAGTTGGCGCATCGACTCCTCGTCGACCGGCACGCTCGCGAACAGCAGGTTTTCCATTTCCTTGACCGGCAGGTCCTTGGCCAGGCCGACGAGATTGCGCGGCTTCGTGATGTCGGCGCGCTTGTACACGGCCGTCAGCAGCTCGGGGTATTCGGCGTCGGTGACCGGTGGCACGTCGGTGCCGGTCTGGCCGCCGCGCACCGCGACGCGGCGCTTCTCGGCCTGGGTCAGCTGGCGCACGCGCTGGCGCTGGTAGGCGTCGCGTTCCTTGTCGAGGCTGGAGGTGCCGACGACCGTCATCTCCAGCGTCGGCCGCTCGGTCAGCGCCTTGGCGACCTTGTCCAGGCTTTCCTTGGCCGCGGCGCTGAGCATCGAACTGCCCGCCTCGAAGGTGATGGCGCTCGATTCACCGCTGCCACCGCCGCCGAGACCGCCCGTGAGCAGGCTGAACGGCGCCGTCACGGCCTTGACGATCAGGTTGACCACGGCCTTCCAGATCAGCGGACCGACGCTGAACTGCGGATCGTTGAGCGAACCGCTGAGCGGCAGGTCGACGTCGATCACGCCGTTGCGGTCGGCCAGCAAGGCCACGGCCAGTTTCACCGGCAGGCTGTTGGGCGCGCCGGCGACTTCCTCGCCGAACTGCAGCTGGTTGAGCACCAGCTTGTTGGTGGCCGTGAGCTGTCCGTCGGGCGCGATCTTGTAGTTCACGTCCATGCTCATCTTGCCGCGCTCGATGCCGTGGCCCGCGTAGCGCACCGAGTACGGCGACAGCGGCGCCAGGTCAAGGTCGCGCATCTTGGCGGTGATGTCGAGTTCGAGCGGCTTGGCCAGCGGATTGAGCTTGCCGGTGATTTCCAGCGCCGCCGTCTGCTGCGCCTTGCCGCGCAGTTCGAGGTCGGCCAGCGCGGGCCGACCGCCCGGGCCGTTCGAGGGATTCGACGAGAAGGAACTGAGCTTGCCGGTCAGCTCGCTCAGGTCGGCCGAGTAGTTGGGCTTGACGAACAGGTCGGTGAAGTCGATCTTGCCGTTGACCAGGCTCATCGGGCCGAAGTTGATGACCGGCGTGGGGCCCGTGTCCGCGGCGGCCTGCGCCGTGGCGACGGGTGCAGCAGCCGCCTTCGCCAGTTCGGGGCTGCCGCCCACCATGGCTTCGGCCGGAACCGGCGCGCCGCCCGAGCGCTGCTGCGCTGGCGGCGCCCCGCGGGTCGTGGTGGTGGTGCCGCCCGGCCCCTTCTGGGTCTTGGCCTCGGCGGTCGCTGCTGCGGCGGCGGCACCTTCGGCCTCGCCTTTCTTCGTCAGGTTGAGCAGGTTGAGCCGGCCAGCCGGGTCGACGATCGCGCGGGCGAAGAAGTCGGTCAGCGTGGTCTCGCGCACGTCCACCTTTGGTGGAGCACCGGGCGCCAGGCTGACCTGCAGGCCGCGCAGGCTCAGCGTCTTCCAGCTCAGCAGCTGGTTGGTGTTGCGGTCGAAACCGGGCGACTGGGTCAGCGAAACGCTGTTGGCGCGGAAGTCGTCCAGCGCGGTGTCGCCCGCCAGCTTCACGGTCATGCCGGCCGGCGTGGTTGCGTAGTGGACCGTGCCGCGGTAGCTCGCGAAGGCGCGGCGGATGTCGACGTTGAGCGCGTCCGCGTAGTAGGCCTTGAAGGCGTGCGCGGGGAACGAGATCACCTCGAGTCGGCCCTCTGCCGCCAGCGGCTTGAGCACCACGTTGCCCTTGTAATCGAACTTGCCCGGATCGGAGCGCCCCGAGCCGATACGGCCCGAGACCTGCAGCGGCGACACGGTGTTTGTCTCGGGCGCGATCTTCTGGGCGTTCAGCTTGAAGGCCGTGACCTCGACCGTCACCGGCAGCGCGCCGGCCTTGTCTGAATAAGAGAGGCTGCCGTTGTCGACCGCCATGGTGGCGATGGTCAGTGCCCACGGCTTGGTGTTGGCGTCGGCCTTGGCCGATCCCGCGCCGGCCGGCTTGGGCGCCGCCACCTTCGCTTCGGCCGCGCCGCCGTTGCCGGCCGGCGTGCGCAGCCAGCGCTCGAACATCCAGCGCTTTTCGCTGTCGCGCTCGACGCGCACCTTGGGGTTGGTGGCGGTGAACGAGGCGATGTTCAGCGTGTGCTGCGTCATGTCGACCTCGGCATCGACCAGCTCGAAGCGGCCGACGCTCGCCAGCGCCGTCTTGGTCTGGGTCAGCGCCAGCCCGTCGGCGGCCAGCCGGCGCGCCTTGAACTTGAGGTTGGGCTGGTTCCAGGCAATGTCGATCTGCCCGCTGAGCTTGCCGTCGAGCGTGGGCTCCAGGCTCTGCGCCAGATAAGGTGCGGCCAGCGAGAGCGGAAGCGCGTCGACCTCGGTCTGCACGTCCGCCACCTTGTCGGTGGCGCTGCCCTTGAACTTGAGCGAGGCGCCGGCGATGGCGGTGCTGCCGTTGAACTGGGCCGGCTTCTCCATCGGCCAGGTGATGGCGGTGACGTCGAGCCCCAGGGCGGTCAAGTCGACCGCCGCCGCGGGCTTGACGGTCTCGTCGCGCCAGCCGATGCGCCCGCCGCTGAGCGCCACCTTGTCGACCTGCACCTTCAGCTTGGGCTTTTCCACCGTCTTGCCGGCCGGCGCGCTGGCTGCGGCGGCGGGAAGCGGGGCCACCTTTTCCGCGGCGCCGGTGGCTGGGTCGGTGGCCATCAGGTTGAGCTGGCCCGAGGCATCGCGCGCCACCACGAGCTGCGGATTGGCAAGCGCCACTTCGCTCAAATGGAACACCGATTCAAGCGGGCGAACGTCCGCCAGCGCGAGCTTGAGCGAGTCGAAGCCCAGCAGGTCGCGGCCTTTGGCGTCGCTCAGCTTGGCGCCGTGCGCCTCGACCGTGCCGTAGATCTTCAGGCCCGTCGTCGTGGCTTGCTGGAAGTCGATCTTCAGGTCGGCATCGAGGCTGCCGGCCTGCAGCCTCACCGGCAGGCCGCCAGGGATGTAGCCGAGGTAAGGCACGAGGTCCAGGCCCTTGAACTGCACGTGGGCGTCGGTCTTGCGGCTTTCTGCGAAGGGCGTGGTGAAGGCGGCCGAATCGAAGTTGCTGCCGTTGAGCACGAAGGCCAGCTTGGGCTCGGTCTTGACCTCGCGCTGCGAAGCCAGGTTGCTCAGGAAAGGCACGTTGAGCACGAAGTTGCGCAGCTCGTGCTTGCGCTTGACCGTCTGGTCGTCGAAGTCGACCGCGCCGTCCTTGATCGAGATGTTGTAGATCGCAAAGCGCGCCGGCTCGGCCTTGGGATCGGGCGGCGGGCCCGAGGCCAGCTTGGCGAGGATGTCGTCGATGTCGTATTTGCCGTCGGCCTGATGCGTGAGCAGGATCGCGGGCGACTCGACCGAGACCGCATCGATCACGGGCGCCAGGCGAAAGAGCGATTGCAGTTCGGCGTCGGCGTAGATGCGCTTGATGGCCAGTTGCGGCTGCTTGCCGTCGGCGGTGGCGATGCGCAGGTCGTGCAACGCGAGCTCGAGGGTCCAGGGCTTGAAGTCGATCTTGCCCACGGTGACCTGCCGGCCCAGCTTCTCGCTCGCGATCTTCTGAAGCTGGCTCTTGGCGATCGGCGGCACAACCAACCATGCGATGACCCAGAGGGCCAACAGAACCAGCAACGCGACGATCCCGCGTCGCGCCCATTTGTTTTGTTTGAGCGAAGCTAAATCCATCGCGGGAGTGTGCCGCAAACAGGCGCCAATGCAGAAACAAGAAAGCCCGGCAGCGCGACGGAATGTCTCGTTGCCGGGCTTGATGGCGGGCCTAACACCCAAGCCATCGATTCGCGCGACCGGAAGTCAATGGTTCCTGCCGTGCTGGCAGCAAGAGATTGCCGCCGTGGATCCTCCGTCGTTCGAGCCCTTGACTTGCACCTCGGACTGCCTGACTTCGGAAAAACGCCTGAAAACCCAGGCCCGTTCAGATTAGGTGCCGCACCCTCGCATTGCAAATCCAATCTCCCAAGGGATTTCCCGTAGGTCAAATGCCTCTGTACGGGTCGGATTTTTAAACATCTATTAGCATATGAAACGATTTCCTTATGCTTGACCGGGTATTTAGCAACGCTAGAATCCGGCCTGCCCCGACTGCCAGACGCAGCGGGGCCACCCCTGAATCCGCTGCCGAGAACTCCCCCGGCTTGATCAGGTCACCGCGCTCCTTACCCTACACCCTCCATGCGCGGAGCCTGATTCGTACCAATCCAAGCGCCGTTGCCTTCATCCATCGCCTCTCCAGGCGTTGCGAGCAGGTGCCGCACAGAAAGGAAGAGCGATGAACAAGGCGTTTGATGCCACAGCCCGCGGGCTGAGGACCTTTGTGTCCGATGTGGCAGACGGCTTTTTTGAAATCACCCATAACGGGTTCGCGTTGGTCGGTTTGGCCATCGTGTTTGCGGCCCTCGCCCTCGTGGCACGGCCCGATCTGCGCCAGACCGGCGAGGAACAGCTCATGGGCTGGCTGCAGTCGCGCAAACCCGCGCCTGAAGTCACCGACCTCGAGCCGACCGCCATCGAGCGCACCACGGCCGCGAGCCCTGGCGACCTGCCCAAGCAGCAGGCCGCCGTGGCGTACTGGCTGAGCAAGAAGTACAGCGTGGCAGCCGAACCGCTGAGCGTGCTCGTGGCCGAGGCCTACAACATCGGCAAGCGCACCAAGCTCGACCCGACGCTGATCCTGGCCATCATGGCCGTGGAATCCAGCTTCAATCCCTTCGCCCAGAGCCAGGTTGGCGCCCAGGGCCTGATGCAGGTCATGACCCGCGTGCACGGCGACAAGTACGAAAGCGCGGGCGGCACGCTCACCGCCTTCGACCCGGTGACGAACATGCGCGTCGGCGTGAAGGTGCTGCAAGAATGCATCTCCCGCGCCGGCTCGCTCGAAGGCGGCCTGCGCTACTACGTGGGCGCAGCCAACCTGGAAGACGACGGCGGCTACGCCAGCAAGGTGCTGGCCGAGCACGAACGCCTGCTGCAGGTCGCCAATGGCCGCGCACCATCGGTGCTGCCGCCCCGGCCGACCGTTCGCCCGCAGCCGATTCCTATCGTGGCGCCGACGCCGGCACCGATCAAGGCCGAAGAAGGCTCGGAACCCGCCAAGGTCGCCCTGCTTTCCGCCGTGTCCTGAAGCTGGCCTGGCCGGGTGTGAGCTACACTCGGCCCCGTACGCGACTGGCGATAGGCGCAGCACCTGAACAAGGTGCCACGCGCTGACGTGGAATACCACTGGGAAGCGTGCCGCCTGACCACAACAGGCGTTCAGCCGTTCGCCTGGGCAGCCCTTGTTTGGTTGAAGAACAAGGACCTCGTCTTCAAAGGACTGCCATGTACCAACGCAACATTCTGGTCGAACAGACCGATCCCGAAATCTGGGCCGCGATTCAAGCCGAAAACGCGCGCCAGGAACACCACATCGAGCTGATCGCCAGCGAGAACTACGCCTCGCCGGCCGTCATGGCCGCCCAGGGCTCGCAGCTCACCAACAAGTACGCCGAAGGCTACCCGGGCAAGCGCTACTACGGCGGCTGCGAACACGTCGACGTGGCCGAGCAACTGGCCATCGACCGCGTCAAGCAGATCTTCGGCGCCGACGCCGCCAACGTGCAGCCGCATTGCGGCGCCTCGGCGAACGAAGCCGTGATGCTCGCCTTCCTGAAGCCCGGCGACACCATCATGGGCATGAGCCTGGCCGAAGGCGGCCACCTGACCCACGGCATGCCGCTCAACATGAGCGGCAAGTGGTTCAACGTGGTGAGCTATGGCCTGGACGCCAACGAAGCCATCGACTACGACGCGATGGAACGCAAGGCGCACGAGCACATGCCCAAGCTCATCATCGCGGGCGCCTCGGCCTACTCGCTGCACATCGACTTCGAGCGCTTCGCCAAGGTGGCCAAGGACGTGGGCGCGATCTTCATGGTCGACATCGCCCACTACGCCGGCCTCGTGGCCGCGGGCGTGTACCCCAACCCGGTGCCGCACGCCGACATCGTGACCTCGACCACCCACAAGAGCCTGCGCGGCCCGCGCGGCGGCATCATCCTGATGAAGGCGCAGCACGAGAAGGCCATCAACAGCGCGATCTTCCCGGGTCTGCAAGGCGGCCCGCTGATGCACGTGATTGCCGCCAAGGCCGTCGCGTTCAAGGAAGCCATGGCGCCCGAGTTCAAGGCCTACCAGCAACAGGTGGTCAAGAACGCCAGGATCGTGGCCGACACGCTCACCGAGCGGGGGCTGCGCATCGTGAGCGGACGCACCGAAAGCCACCTGATGCTGGTCGACCTGCGCGCCAAGGGCATCACCGGCAAGGAAGCCGAAGCCGTGCTGGGCAGCGCCCACATGACGATCAACAAGAACGCGATCCCCAACGACCCCGAAAAGCCGATGGTCACCAGCGGCGTGCGCATCGGCACTCCGGCCATGACCACCCGCGGCTTCAAGGACGAAGAAGCCCGCATCACCGCGAACCTGATCGCCGACGTGCTCGAGAACCCGCGCGACGCGGCGAACATCGATGCCGTGCGCGCCAAGGTGCATGCGCTGACGAGCCGCTTCCCCGTCTATCGCTGATCTGCACGGCCCGACCGCATGAAATGCCCTTTTTGCGGTCATCTTGAAACGCAGGTCGTCGAGACCCGCGTTTCGGAAGACGCCGACTTCGTCCGCAGGCGCCGCCAGTGCAGCGCCTGCGACAAGCGCTTCACCACCTACGAGCGCCCCGACGTCAACTTTCCGGTGGTCGTGAAGAAGGATGGCAGCCGCGCCGACTTCGACTCCTCCAAGGTGCGCGCCTCGATGATGCTGGCCCTGCGCAAGCGCCCGGTGAGCATCGAGCAGATCGACACCGCCCTCTTGCGCATCGAGCAGAAGCTCCTGGCCAGCGGCCTGCGCGAAATCGATTCGACCAAGGTCGGTGAACTCGTGATGCGCGAGCTCAAGCGCCTGGACAAGGTGGCCTATGTGCGCTTTGCCTCGGTCTACCGAAGCTTCGAGGACGTGGACGAATTCCGGCAGTTGCTGCGGGACATCTGATTCCGCCGGGCAGCTTTCTTCAGCCGCCGCTTTCTCCCCTGGCGCACGCCCCCGAGCCGCAATCGCCGCTCACATCCGGATTGCAGACCTTCGCCCGGCCCGACGCCGAGACGATGACCGACGCCCTGCGCCCGGTCTCGGCCTTGAACGTCAGGCAGCCCGCGCTGAAGCCCGACCTGGCGGTCTGGCGCGAGAACCCGTTGCCGTCGTAGCGCAAGCCTTGCGCGAAGCCGCCGCCGAGCGTCTTGTCGATGCTCACGCCCTGCGGCAATCGATCGAAGCTTCGTAGCGTTTCCATTGGGGGCGATTCATCGGAGCCGGTTCGAACCACCCAGCCTTCGGACCAATCGCCGCCCACGAGCGCAGCCACCTCCACGCCCTGCGCGCGCTGGATGGCCTCCATGCGCGCAAAGCCCAGCGCTGAATTGAAGCCCTGCGCAGCCGTCGCGAGACGCTGGTTGAGCAGCATGTCGCGAAAACTCGGCGCGCCGACGGCCGCCAGCACTGCGACGATGGCAACGATCACCATCAATTCGATCAACGTGAAGCCGCTGAACGATGTCGTGTTGCCGCGCTTCATTGCCAGCACCTGCCGGGCAGCGTCCCGTCGCATCCTTTGCCACCCGTGCTGTCCACCCAGAGATTGCCGACGTGGGGGTCGGAGAACCCCGCCTTCAGCGTGGCCGTCAGCCGGATGCAGCCAGCGATGCTCCCTCGCCCTTCGCAATTGGCGCTCTTGACGATGTACTTGCCACCCACGCCGCCGTCTCCCGACTCGCCCTCGTAGGGCCGGTAGCGCCCCACCCGGGTGTAGAGGCGTTCCTGCTCCTGCATCTGCTGCATGAGCGCGGAACGCCCCTCGCTGCGCCAGCTTTTGCGCACGAAATCCATGTAGGACGGATAAGAGATGGCCGCCAGGATCGCGGCGATGGCCAGCACGATCAGCATCTCGATCAGCGTGAAACCGCGAAGCACCGGGGTCCTCATTGCTTTGCCCTCCGGTAGTCGGTGATCTGTCGCCAGTTCAGCCGTCCGCCGGTCTGGCCCACCTTGCCGTCGCCGACAGGTTGCGCGGTCGAGAGGCCTGCGCCCCGGCCGCTGCGCGCGCCCGTGCTGACGATGGCGAGGCGCTTCGTTTCGGGGCGGCGCCCGAATGCATCGGTCGCCCCGAAACCGGCCGTGCCCACCCGCACCAGATGCGGCGCCCCCAGCATGCCGGCGCTCGACGGCACGCAGGTGCCGCCCTGCGAGAGCCCCGTCATCGCGTTCACCGCGCAGGTGCGGCCGCCGCCGTCTGCACTACAGGCGCTGGAATCGGGAATCAGCGTGTTGAAGAACAACTGGCCGTCGCCCAGCACCGGCTTGAAGACCAGCCGCTCGCCCCGCTCGGGCCCCGCCGGCAGGTCGAAGTACCAGCCACGCCGGGCATTCGTCTTGCCGTCGAACGCGCCGTACACGAAGGCATCGCCGGTGACTGGCGGGAATGCCTGCCCATCGACAGCGCCGGTCTTGCGCTGCTGCAACTGCGTGCGCGCTTCGCCGGCGGGAATGGCCACGCCGTTGTCGTACACGCCGTACATCGTCTGCACGCCCCGGCTCGAACGCCCCAGGTCTTCGGGGCTCACGAACTTTCCGGTTCCGAAGAGCACGATCGCGCCGCCCGCCGGCCCCACGCCGACCTCGGGCGCAACGGTGATCGGCTGCCGCTTCGCATCCGCGCCGCTGCCGGCCATAGCGACCATCAGGGGTTTGTCGTTCAGCGCCAATGCCCTGGCGCCCCACGGGGCATTGCCCGAGAAATCGAACTTCCACAGATTGCCCTGCGTGTCGCCTGCGTAGAGAAAGCGCGTGGCATCGTCCGCGCCCGCGTAATCGCCCGGCGTGCTCAAGGCATTCACGAGGTTCTTGTCCGCGGGGGCCGGCAAGACGATCTTGTAGTAGTTGGTGTTTTGCTTCCAGGCTTCGCCTGCGGCCTTGTCCAGCGAAAGCAGGAACAGTGCGGCCTGCTTGTCGGGATTGGCGTTGTTGAAGCCCGAGGGAACGACGGCAAACCAGCCATAGGCAGCCGCCCGGGTTCTGGTGGCTGCCGCGGTTCGGAACTTCATGATGCGCGGCGCCTGGGTCACGTGGCCCATGTCGTCGTCGTACGCGCCGCTGAATTCCCAGAGCACCTTGTCCGCCGAGAACGCCGCCGGGTCCGTCACGTCGAGCGCGAAGACGCCGGTGGCGCCGCCGCCATGGCCGGAAACCAGCACGGTTTTCCACGCGCCGTTGGCCATGCGGGCATCGCCGACGACGGGCGTTCCGTCGACGTAGCTGCGGTGCACATAGTCCGGCGAGGTGTAGGCGGCCAGCCGCGCGAACATGATGCGCGGCACGTAGGCGAAGAGTTCGTTCCCGGTGCGGGCGTCGAAGGCATGCAGCATGCCGTCGTTGGCGCCGACATACACGACGGGCGACCGGCTGCGATGAGCAGCCACGAAACTGTCGTGCCCCGGTTCCTGGATCGCGGGGCCGGGTGCTCCGACATGCACCGGGTTCGAATTGATCACATCGCCCATGACCGAGTCGCGCTCGCGAAAAATGCCCTGCGGCGCGGACAGCTCCCTCCGCCGATCCCCACGCAGATAGGCCAGCCGCTCGGCGCCCAGGCCGTCGGTGGTTTCCGGCACGGCATAGGGCGTCACGTTCAGCCAGCCGCGCAGCCCGTTGTCGAGCGCCTCCCATTGAAATGGCGTGCCGACACCGGCCGTCGAGAGCGTGAAGATGCGCCTGCTCGAAACATCGCGCGCGGCCACGGGAGGCACGGCGTTCGGGTTGCCGGTCAACAACTCGCCGGCATCCCAGTCGGGCTTGTCGGCACGCTGCACCGTACCGGTCGCCGCATCCGGTCGGAGCGGATACGACAGCAGCGTGCCGGACCAGCGTCGCCCGTTGAACTGCGGCTCGTAGAGGCTCGCGCCGGCCTGCGCGATCGTGTTCGACGACATGGCACTCCCCGCCGTGACGCCACTGGCCGGGGCCACGGCGCGCAGGAAGATTCGGCGGATGGCCTCGGTCATCTGCGCCGGTTCGCCGGCCAGGAAATAGTTGGCGGGCTTGGGCTGGTTGTCGCTGTCGAGGCCCTCGGCCCATTCGGAACCGCCACCCGACGCCAGGAACGGATTGCCGTCGTCGTTGCTGTCGGAAAAACCCCCGTACTTCGCGGCCAGGTAGAAGACGCTGCCGCGTTGCTTCTGCCCAATGGCGCTCGCACCGCCCTGCCCCATGTCGATGGCGAAGGTCTGCACGCGCGAGCCGGGATGGTCGCTGCGGATCTTCTGCGTGCGAGCCCAATACGCAAGGCCTGCCATCCCGAACGAGCCCTTGTCAGCGCCGGTTTCCGCGCTCGCGATGTCGGCCGAACTCAAGGGCGCACCGCCCTTGTAGTTGAACGCCCGCGGCCCCTCGTTGCCACGGGTGGTGAGACCCGCCTTGCCCGAAGGGTGGACGTAGGCAAGCGCCTCCCTGTTTTCGAAGGCGCCAACCAGACCTGTCCAGTAGGCCGTGTCGGGCTCGTGGACTGCGATGTTGAAGCTGCGATCGAAATCGCCGATGGAGTTCCCCCTCGACATGCCGGGCAGCGAACGGTCGTAGTGGGTGTCGGCATCGCCGATCACCAGGACATCGTTTCTCTGGCAACTGACGGCAATGGGGTCGCCATGGCTTCGGGGGTTGTCGCTACCGGCTATCGCCTGCGGCGTCGGCGCCTTGCCCTGCAGGTAGCGCAGCGACTCGTAGTAGAGCTCGCCTGCAGGATCGAATACGCTGTACGCGCCTTGTCGGACGCTGTTGCGCCCGAAGCGGTTGATGGCGTTGACGACACCGGGGCCCTCCGCCGTGTCGGCCTTGAACACGCCCGTTGTCGCATTCCACTCCGCCTGTGGGTTGTCGACCATGTCGAAGGCCGCGTCGACCTTCCTGGGCCCGACGTGCTTCATCGGTGCGCGCAGCACGCCGCCGTAGCGTGCGGGATCGTCGTCCGGCAGGTAGCCGAAGACGGAGAACTTCATCCGGCCGGCATAGCGCTGGATCGCACCCACGGGCTTGGAATTGCCATCCGGATATCTGGCGCACAGCCCGGGACGAATCGCAGCCTCCGCCGCCGCGCACACCTCGACGCGCGCGATGTAAGGCGTGCCGCCCGGTGCCGTGCAAGTGCCGGCAGCGGCAGGCCCGACGACGAACCGATCGAGGCAGCTGTTGAAGTGCAGCGTGTCCGTTGCAAGCACCGCGCCGCGCGCGCCCGTGACGAGCGGCGTCAGCCTGTTCAGGTTGCCGATCACCGCCTTGCCGGGGAAGTGGGCGCTGCGATGAAAGTCCTCCGGCAACACCGCACGCTGCAACACCGTGCGGCCCGGCTCGTCGATCACGCGGTCGCCGCCCGTCAACGCGAGGCGCACCCCGTCGAGGGACGACGACAGCGCCCAGTTCAGCAGGTTGCCGCTCCACTGGTTGGCGCAGGCGATTTCTCCACCACCGAGCCTCGTTGCGGTGGACGAGCGCTTGAAATAGCCGTCGCCCGACGTATAGCTGTAGCAACCCATCGCGTCCCAATAACCGCCGTAGGTTTTCTTCGCGTCGAAGCTGTCGCGGTACGCAGCGCCGGCGTTCGCGCGCTTCAGCGAAAGATCGATCACCAGCCCCGGGTCGGCGCGTGAAGCCAGCGAAAACATCGGCTCGCTCGGAAGCTCCGTGTCAGCTGCGGCAGCCGTCGTCGCGGCATGGGCGCATGCGACGGCGCAGGCTGCCATCGCGCAAATTCGAAGAAAGCGCATGAAGGTCCCGTCTTCAGGAAGGGCAGCCAGGGCTGGCCGCCGGTTTGTACAAAGTGGTCTGCAGCACGACCTGTGTCTCTTCCTGCATGCCGTAGCCGATGGCCGTGACGCGAAAGATGTAGCTGGCGTCCTGGGCGCTCGCGCTCTGCAGCACATTGGCCTGCAAGCCGCCGCGGCTGCGAACGGCTTCCACGATGTAGCGCGGCGCGCGAGCTGGCAGCGCACCGGCGCGGCTGCCCGTGGCGGCATCGCCGCTGAAGTAGGTCTGGCCGGTGAAGGTGCCGTAGGCAACCGACTTGCCGCTCCCGGCCGAAAGGTCCGTGGCCATCCATGCGGGATCGGTGCCCGGCTCGGCAGTTGCACACAGCCCCTGCTGCTCGCCGTCGCCACCGCACCCTGCGACGAAGGCCGTCGCATCCTGGCGATTGAAAAGGCAGAGGCGTTGCCGTGTGTTCTCGTTGGGCCCGAGCACATCGGTTTCGGCGTCGACGAGCGCAGCCTCGGCCGCCTGGAATGCCACCTCGGCATCGCGGTCGTTGCGGGCGCTGCGCTCGTTGACCAGCGAGACCTGCGCCGCACCGACGCCCAGCACCATAGCCACGAGGAGAAGCAACAGCACGACGATCAGCGAGAAGCCCCGCTGCTGCGGCGAACGACGGCGCGGGCTCACGATGCCGGCGCCTTCATCGCATTGCGCAGCATGACCGTGAAGGTCGCCACGCGCCGCAGCCGGCCATCGGCCGCGGGCCTGAAGCTCAGCTCGGAGAAATCAGTGCCCAACGGATAGAGCACCTCCTCCGCCTCCAGGCGCCCGCCCCCGGGTTGCGCGCTGCGCGCCACCATGCCGATGCGGAGGCCGACCACCTTGCGCCATTCGTCGGCGACCCTGTCCCCGGAGGCGGCCATGGCCTCGAGATGCGCGGCGTCCAGCCATTGCTCGGGAACGCCGTTGCCATCGGCGTCGTGGCCATAGACGACCTTGAACACCTCGATGCCGCGCGCCAGGGGCTGCGCCCTGAACGCCCCGCCTCTGGCGCTGCGGTACTTGCAGTAGAGCTCGGGTTCCTTGTCCGTGGCTTCGGCGACATAGAAAAAACTCCAGGCGCGGTCCGCGGACACGGGTATGTCAGCCGCCGGACCGGGTTGGGCGAAGCCCATGCAATCGATCATCGTGCCGTCGGGCTCGGTGCCGTCGCCTCCGGCCCGGCTGCGGCCGAAGAAACGGACCCGCAGGGAATCGCTGGCGTTGATGCCGCGCGTGCCGTGCGCGCCGTAGCTGTCGCCGACGCCGCTGACGCGGGTGTCGCTCGCGCCGACGATGTCGAGGTCGGCGGGATCGTTCGACGTTGCTGTGGTGCCCGTGCTGCCGGCTGCGCTTTCGGAGCCCTGCGGTCCCCGGGCTTCGGGCGCGTGGTCGGAATAGCCCGCCTGCCGCACGACGCTCCTGACGACGAAGCCCGCGAACCTCAGCGACTCCTCCACCGCCTGCGCATCGGCATCGGCCGTGAACAAGCGCTGGCTGGCGACAAACGCGACCGTGGCCGCGAGCACGACGATCAGCGCAACGGCAGTGGCGACCAGCAGCTCGACCAGCGTCACCCCGCGTTCACGCACGCGGCCGGCGAACTCAGGAACCCGCCTGGCCATCGCGCACCTCCCCTGCGACCAGCTGCATCACCAGCCGCGGCGCCGACGATGAATCCGCCTTCGCACCGAGGCCGGCGCGAGGCGTCCAGCCGAGCTTCACGACGACGGTGCGGCCCGTCTTGCTGCATGTCCATGTGTACTCGTCGGCCGCCGCATTCCACGGGGTCTCGTCGAAACACACGCTCAGGCGCGCCTCGGGCAGCGCCTTGGCGATGCGGCGCTGCCACTCGTTCATGTCCCATGCCGCGAGGTCCGCCGTGCTGCAGACTGCGCCGCCTCCCACGCAGGCCACGCCGGCGGAAGCGGTTCCCGATGCGCCACCCTCACGCCAGTCTTCGACAAGGTAGGCATTGCCCGCATCGTTGCGCGTGGCGATGCCCTTGTTCATCCGCACCTTCTCCGACAGATCGCGCGCCAGATTGAGCGCCGCCGTGAAGGTTGCCGACTCGTTGCTGGTGCGCACCGACGCCAGCAGCATGCCGATCGTGCCGAGCAGTCCCAGGCTCAGCACGACGATGGATACCAATACCTCCACGAGCGAAAAGCCCGCGGCCCGATGCTTCGTTGAAGCCATGTTCGATGTCCTCCCTGATCTGCTGCAACTTGTGTTGCTTCTTTATTCCCGCCATCGAACTTCGAGCGTAGAGGCCGCTTGCGACTGGGCGCGCACCGTTCATCCGCATCGGTATGCCGCTCGTATGATCGAACGGCACCGGTGTTAAATTTTTCCCCGTCCCGCCTCTTTCATTCCCATGCCCTCACACGAACAAGACGCGCAGCACATCGCGATAGCCTTGCGCCTGGCGTCCGGCGCCTTGCTGCTGACCGATCCGAACCCGCGCGTGGGCTGCGTGCTGTGCGATGCCGATGGGCGCGTGCTGGGCCAGGGGCATACGCAGAAGGCCGGCGGTCCGCATGCGGAAGTGATGGCGTTGCGCGATGCGGCGGCGCAAGGTCACTCGGTCGAAGGCGCGACGGCGTACGTGACGCTGGAGCCCTGCTCGCACCACGGCCGCACCGGGCCTTGCTGCGACGCGCTGATTGCAGCGGGTATCGGGCGGGTCGTGGCGTCGTTGGCCGATCCGAACCCGCTGGTCGCGGGCCAGGGCTTCGAGCGGCTGCGTGCGGCGGGTGTCGAGGTCGAGGTCGGTCCTGGTGCCGAGGAATCGCGTGAGCTCAACATCGGTTTCTTCAGCCGCATGGTGCGCAAGACGCCGTGGGTGCGGCTCAAGGTGGCGGCATCGCTGGACGGCAAGACGGGCCTGGAGAACGGCGTGAGCCAATGGATCACCTCCGAGCCTGCACGTGCCGATGGCCATGCCTGGCGCGCCCGCGCGAGCGCCGTGCTGACCGGCGTCGGCACCGTGCTCGAAGACAACCCGCGCCTGGACGTTCGATTGGTCGAGACGCCACGCCAGCCGCATCTGGTCGTGGTCGACAGTCGCCTCCAGACGCCGCCGGACGCTCACATATTCATAGCAGGTCGCCCAGTCTGGATCTATGCAGCCGCGCGGGACGAAGCCAAGGCTGCCGCGCTGGAAGCCCGCGGCGCCACGGTCACTTGCCTGGCCAACGCCGACGGCAAGGTCGATCTGGACGCGATGCTGAAAGATTTGGCAGCGCGCGGCGTCAACGAACTGCACGTCGAGTCGGGCCACAAGCTCAATGGCTCGCTGATTCGGGAGGGCTGCGTCGACGAACTGCTGGTCTACCTCGCGCCGAAGCTGATCGGCCAAGGGCTCGACATGGCCAGCCACATCCACGCGGACGGCCCGCTCACCGCGCTGACAGGCGCCATGCCCCTCGAATTCCGGTCCATCGACATGCTCGGCCCCGATATCCGAATCCTCGCCCGGGTCCGCGAAAAAGACGCCTTCTGAAGAGGCGGATCGCGGCGGCCGCCGCCGGGCCGCCCCAAGGCGAGCCGGGCCTCCCCCTCGGGGGGTGGCGAATTACATGGTGCGAAGCGCCATGAAAAGCCGGGGGCCTTCGATGTCTGCGAAAATGTGCGAATGTTCACCGGAATCATCACCGGCGTGGGGCGCATCGCCGCCATTCACGACCTCGGCACCTCCTCCTCCTACGGCAAAAGACTCAGCATTGCGGTGCCTGACGGCTATCTCGACGACGTCGGGCTGGGCGACAGCATCGCGCTGAACGGCGCCTGCATGACCGTCACCACGCTCGCCCCCGAGCGACAGCAGTTCACCATCGACATCTCTGCCGAATCCCTCGACAAAACTGCGGGCCTCACCGACGAGGGCAGCCGCATCAACCTCGAGAAGGCCCTGCGCGCCAGCGACCGCCTGGGCGGCCACATCGTCTCGGGCCATGTGGACGGCATCGGCACGGTGAGCTTCTTCGAGCCGGTCGGCGAAAGCTGGGAGCTGCGCGTGGTCGCGCCGCCCGCCCTCGCCCGCTTTCTCGCCTACAAGGGCTCGATCACCATCAACGGCGTGAGCCTCACCGTCAATAGCGTGAGCGACATCAAAGGCGGCGCCGAGATCAGCATCAACCTGATCCCGCACACCATAGACAACACCTCCCTCGGCGGCCTCTTGGCCGGCTCGAAGGTCAATCTAGAAATCGATACCGTGGCGCGCTACGTGGAGCGCATGCTCCAGGCGGGCGTCCTGGTCCCGCAGACCGCCACGTATTCCAAGGACACCGCCGAATGAACGCCTCCGTCACGCCCATCGGTGCCGCCCCCAGCGCCGTGCGCGCCCCCGCACCGATCGCCTCGGTCGAAGAAATCGTGGCCGAGCTGGCCGCGGGCCGCATGGTGATCCTCGTGGACGAGGAAGACCGCGAGAACGAAGGCGACATCGTCATCGCGGCCGACCACATCACGCCCGAAGCGATCAACTTCATGGCGCGCCATGCGCGCGGCCTGATCTGCCTCACGCTCTCGCGCGAAATGTGCGAGCGGCTGCAACTGCCGCCGATGGTCCAGCGCAACGGCGCCAAGCATTCGACGGCCTTCACGGTGTCCATCGAAGCGGCCGAAGGCGTGACCACCGGCATCTCGGCGGCCGACCGCTCGCGCACCGTGCAGGCGGCCGTCGCGCCCAACGCCGTGGCAGCCGACCTCGTGCAGCCCGGCCATATCTTCCCGCTGCAGGCGGTGGACGGCGGCGTGCTGATGCGCGCCGGCCATACCGAAGCCGGCTGCGACCTCGCCGCCATGGCCGGCTGCTCGCCCGCCTCGGTGATCTGCGAGGTGATGAACGAAGACGGCACGATGGCGCGCCTGCCCGACCTGCAGATCTTCGCGGCCGAGCACAACCTCAAGATCGGCACCATCGCCGCGCTCATCGAGCACCGCAGCCGCGTCGAATCGCTGGTCGAGAAGGTCGGCTGCCGCGAGATTCAAACCGCCTGGGGCAATTTCACCGCCCACGCCTTCATCGACAAGCCCAGCCGCGGCGTGCACCTGGCGCTGGTGCGCGGCAAGTGGGCGCCCGAAGACACCGTGTCGGTGCGGGTGCACGAGCCGCTCTCGGTGCTCGACGCGCTCGAAATCAACCGCTCGCTGCATTCGTGGAGCCTGGACGCCAGCCTCTCGCACATCGCGACCGAGGGCAAGGGCGTGGCCGTGCTGCTGAACTGCGGCGAAACCGCCGGCGAGCTGCTCGCACAGTTCGACGGCACCGCGCGCCCCGCGCAAGCCCCCGAGCGCGGCCGCATGGACCTGCGCAGCTACGGCATCGGCGCGCAGATCCTGCGCGAATGCGGCGTGCACAAGATGAACCTGCTGGGCACGCCGCGTCGCATGCCGAGCATGGCAGCGGGCTACGGCCTGGAAATTGCCGGCTACCTCACGAAAGACTGAACGACCATGCAAGGTTCAAACAAGGGCGAGACGACGCTCAATGGCAAAGGCCTGCGCATCGGCATCGTGCAGGCGCGCTTCAACGCCGACATCACGGACGCACTGGCAGCCGCTTGCCTGGCCGAACTCGAAGCGCTCGGCGTGGCCGCGTCCGACATCCATCACCTGAAGGTGCCCGGCGCCCTCGAAGTGCCCGTGGCGCTGCAGGCGCTGGCCGAGCGCGGCGGCTACCACGCGCTCGTCGCGCTGGGCTGCATCATCCGCGGCGAGACCTACCACTTCGAACTGGTGGCCAACGAATCGGGCGCGAGCGTGAGCCGCATCGCACTCGACTACCGCCTTCCCATCGCCAACGCGATCCTCACCACCGAAAATCTCGAGCAGGCCGTCGCACGGCAGACCGACAAGGGCCGCGATGCAGCCCAGGTCGCCGTCGAGATGGCGCAACTGCTGGCCACCCTTTCATGACCGAAGACACCACCAAGGCAGGCGGCGCCAAGCCCCGCCAGTCGCGCACGGGCCTCACCAGCACCGGCGCACGCAAGGCTTCGGCCAAGTCCAACCGCAGCCGCGCACGCGAGTTCGCGCTGCAGGCGCTCTACCAGCACCTGGTGGGCCGCAACGACCCGACTGACATCGACCACTTCACGCGCGACCTCGCGGGCTTTCACAAGGCCGACGCCGCGCACTACGACGCGCTGCTGCACGGCTCGATCGACAACGCCGAGCAGCTCGACGCGCTGATCCGTCCGCTGCTCGACCGCAAGTTCGAAGAAATCTCCCCCATCGAGCACGCCGTGATGTGGATCGGCGTGTACGAATTCCAGAACTGCCCCGACGTGCCCTGGCGCGTGGTGCTCAACGAATGCATCGAACTCGCCAAGGAATTCGGCGGCACCGACGGCCACAAGTACGTGAACGCGGTGCTCAACGGTCTGGCGCCGCAGTTCCGGCCGCTCGAAGTGGAGGCCGATCGCGCATCCGGCAAGGCCAAGGCATGAGGATCTCGACGCGCGCGGAGCGCATCGAGCCCTTCTATGTGATGGAGGTGGCGAAGGCTGCTGGCGTGCTCGCGCGCGAAGTCGCCCACACCGACCGGCCGATGATCTTCCTGAATATCGGCGAGCCGGACTTCACCGCACCGCCGCTGGTGCAGGAAGCCGCCCTTCGCGCCGTGCGTGCCGGCGCCACACAGTACACGCAGGCCACCGGCCTCGACCATCTGCGCGAACGCATCAGCGGCTGGTACCAGCAGCGATTCAACGTCGACGTACCCGCCCGCCGCATCGTGGTGACGGCCGGCGCCTCGGCCGCATTGCAGCTCGCCTGTCTCGCGCTGATCGAATCGGGCGACGAGATCCTGCTGCCCGACCCGAGCTATCCCTGCAACCGCCACTTCGTGAGCGCGGCAGACGGCAAGGCTGTGCTGATCCCGACCACGGCCGAAGAGCGCTTCCAGCTCACCGCCGCCAAGGTCGAGGCCGCCTGGACCGAGAAGACGCGCGGCGTGCTGCTCGCCTCGCCGTCGAACCCGACCGGCACCTCGATCGCGCCCGACGAGCTGCGCCGCATCCACAAGGTGGTGTCCGAGCGCGGTGGCATCACGCTGATCGACGAGATCTACCTGGGCCTGTCCTACGACGATGCCTTCGGGCAGACGGCGCTGGCCATCGACGACAACGTCATCAGCATCAACAGCTTCAGCAAGTACTTCAACATGACCGGCTGGCGCCTGGGCTGGCTGGTGGTGCCCGAAGTGCTGGTGCCGGTGGTCGAGCGCCTCGCGCAGAACCTCTTCATCTGCGCGAGCACGGTGTCGCAGTACGCGGCGCTCGCCTGTTTCGAGGACGCGAGCATCGCCGAGTACGAACGCCGCCGCGCCGAGTTCAAGGCGCGCCGCGACTGGTTCATTCCGCAACTGAACGCGCTGGGCCTGAACGTGCCCGTGGTGCCCGATGGCGCCTTCTACGCCTGGGCCGATTGCACGGGCTTTGCCGAAAAGCTCGGCATCTCGGGCAGCTGGGACTTCGCCTTCGAGACCATGAAACGCGCCCACGTCGCCGTCACGCCCGGCCGCGATTTCGGCACGGCAGAAACGGCGAAGTTCGTGCGCTTCTCCACCGCGAGCTCGATGGAGCACCTGAAGGAAGCCGTCGAGCGCCTGCGGGCCATGACCGCACAATGAGCTACGCGTTCCCGATCCGCGTCTACTGGGAAGACACCGACGCCGGGGGCATCGTGTTCTATGCCAACTACCTGAAGTTCATGGAGCGCGGGCGCACCGAGTGGCTGCGCTCCCTGGGCGTCGAGCAGCGCAAGCTCAAGGAAGAAACCGGCGGCCAGTTCGTGGTGAGCGAAACGCAGCTCAAATACCATCGGCCCTCGCGGCTCGACGACGAACTGCTGGTGACAGCCGATCTTCAACAATTGGGCACTGCCTCGTTGATAATCGGACAGCAAGTGCTATCAAAAACAGAGCAAGAGCGAACTGGCGCTGCGGCACCGGTCTTGCTGTGCGAAGGCACGATCCGTATCGGGTGGGTGAACGCCGCCACTTTGCGTCCCGCACGCATCCCTTCCCCGGTTTCGGGAACCCTCGAGCGCTGCGGCGGCTCCATGACTCAACCTTTCAAGCCATGAACCAAGATCTTTCCATCATCAACCTCCTGCTCCACGCCAGTTTCGTGGTGCAAATGGTCGTGCTGCTGCTCGTGATCGTCTCGATTGCCAGCTGGGCCGCGATCATCCGCAAGTACTTCGCGCTGCGGCGCATGCGCACCCTGAACGACGACTTCGAGCGCGAGTTCTGGTCGGGCACGAGCCTGAACGAGCTGTTCGCCTCGGCCGCCCAGAACGCCAAGTTCGCGGGACCGATGGAGCGCATCTTCGCCTCGGGCATGCGCGAGTATCAAAAGCTGCGCGAGCGCCATGTGAGCGACCCCGCCACGCTGCTGGACGGCGCCCGCCGCGCGATGCGTGCGAGCTTCCAGCGCGAGCTCGATGCGGCCGAGCAGAACCTCTCGTTCCTCGCCACCGTCGGTTCGGTATCGCCGTATGTCGGCCTCTTCGGCACGGTCTGGGGGATCATGCATGCCTTCACGGGCCTGGCCGCCCTCGCGCAGGTGACGTTGGCCACCGTGGCGCCCGGCATCGCCGAAGCGCTGGTGGCCACGGCCATCGGCCTCTTTGCCGCCATTCCCGCGGTGGTCGGCTACAACCGCTTCGCCCGCGAGATCGACAAGATCGCCATCGCCCTCGAAACCTACATCGAGGAGTTCTCCAACATCCTGCAGCGCAACCTCTCGGCCAATCCGGGCGCGGCTGCCGCGGCAACCACGGTGGCTCCGGCCAACCGCTGAGCGGAGTCCGAGCGCATGCCCGCCGTTTCATCCCGGGGCCGTGGCCGCCGGACGATCAACGAGATCAACATGGTCCCGTTCATCGACGTGATGCTGGTGCTGCTGATCATCTTCATGGTCACCGCGCCGCTCATCACGCCGAGCGTGATCAACCTGCCCTCGGTCGACCGTGCCAACAAGCAGCCCGACAAGCCCATCGAGATCGTCATCAAGAGCGATGACGAAGTGCAGATCAAGAAGGACCCGTCCACCGGCAACACGGGCAGCACCTCCATCCCGATGACCCAAATCGGCGCCGCGGCCAAACAGGCGCAGGGCGGCGACGCCCAGCGCCCGGTGGTCATCAGCGCCGACAAGTCGGTGAAGTACGAAACCGTCGTGAAGGCAATGAACCAGCTCAAGCGCAGCGGCATCGAGCGCGTGGGCCTGTCGGTCACCACCACGGGCGGCAAATAAGGCATGTCGCTCGCACTGGATCGCCCCGAGTTCGCGCCACCGGCGCAGCGCGGCACGCCGCGTGCCGTCGTGCTCGCCCTCATCGCGCATGCGCTGCTGATCGCGGCACTGACGTGGGGGGTGCGCTGGCGCAGCGATGCCGACGAAGGCGCCGTCGATGCGGAGCTGTGGTCCTCCACCGTGCAACAGGCCGCACCGCGGCTGTCCGCACCGGAGGCGCCAACGCCCGCTCCCGCGCCGCCCCCGCCTGCACCGACACCGCCGCCGCCTCCTGCAGCCAAGGCCCCTGAGCCCGCGCCCGCGCCGGCCGCACCCGACATTGCCCTGGAGCGCGAGAAGAAGCTCAAGGAGCAGAAGGAACAGAAAGAGCGCGAGCTCGAGCAGCAACAGCAGAAGAAGAAAGAACTCGAAGCCAAGCAGCGCGCCGATGACGAGGCACAGCGCAAGAAAGACCAGCAGAAACTCGCCGACGCGAAGAAGCAGCAGGAAGCCGACGCCAAGCAGGCCGAAGCCAAGAAGGCCGAGACCGCTGCGAAGCAGGCGGCCGCCGATCGCGCCGCCACGCTCAAGCGCATGCAGGGTCTGGCGGGCGCGAGCGGCGCCGACGATTCGAAGGGCACGGCCCTGCGGTCTTCAGGTCCGTCGAGCGGTTATGCCGGACGCATCGCCGCCGCGGTGCGCCCGAACATCACCTTCCCCGATGCCGACACGGTGAACGGCAACCCGGCCGCCGAGTTCGAGGTGAACCTCGCGCCCGACGGCACCATCGTCGGCGTGAAGCTCACGCGCTCCAGTGGACTGCCCGCCTGGGACGAAGCGGCCGAGCGCGGCCTGCACAAGACCGACAAGCTGCCGCGCGACACCGACGGGCGCATCTTCCCGTCGCTGATCGTGTCGCTCCGGCCGAAGCGCTGATTCGCACCGGCGCCGGGGGGCCTTTCGCGAGGCCGCCCGGAACTCCGCTGCCGCCCTGCTGTCTACCCGCGCACAACAACAGCGGGCCCCGTGCTCGCACAAGAGCCCAAGATGAATTCCAACGGCCGAATCCGCTACGGCAGCAGTCCGCTCCTGGCGAGCCCGACACCCGTCTGGCGCAGCAAGTTCATCGTGGCCAGCATCGCCTTCGGCTTCGTGCTGCTGGCCGGCCGGGCCGCCTATGTGCAGGTCTTCAACCACGACTTCTTCCAGCACCAGGGCGAGGTGCGCTACCAGCGCACGCTGGAGCTGCCCGCGAACCGCGGGCGCATCCTCGACCGCAACGGGCTGATCCTCGCCTCCGACATCCCGGCGCCCAGCATCTGGGCCATTCCCGAGGACATCGAGCGCGACGATCCGGCCGTGCAGGCCAAGTTGAAGCAGGCGGCAAAACTCCTCGGCATGCCGCAGAAGGAGTTCGACAAGAAGCTGGAGGACGAGGACAAGAGCTTCGTCTGGCTCAAGCGGCAGGTCGACACCGCCGTTGGCAAGCAGGTCGCCGAGCTCGGCATCAAGGGCATCTACCTGCGCCGCGACTACCGGCGCCAGTACCCCGAGGGCGAGGCGGCCGCGCACCTGGCGGGCTTCACCAACGTCGAGGACATCGGGCAGGAAGGCGTGGAGCTCGCCTTCAACGGCGAGCTGGCCGGCAAGGCGGGCTCCCGCCACGTCATCAAGGACCGCCTGGGCCACATCGTCGAGGACACCGAGGACCAGGTGCCACCGACCGACGGCCACGACATCCAGCTGAGCATCGACGACCGCGTGCAGTTCACCGCCTACGAGAAGATCCGCGACGCAGTGATCGCCAACAAGGCCCGGGCGGGCAGCGTCGTAGTGGTCGATACCCAGACGGGCGAGCTGCTCGCCATGGCCAACTACCCGAGCTACGACCCGAACGACCGCCGCAACCTCACCGGCGAACAGTTGCGCAACCGCGCGATGACCGACGTGTTCGAGCCGGGCTCGACGATGAAGCCGATCACCATCGCCACCGCGCTGCAGCTCGGGCGCGTGACGCCGCAGACCATCATCGACACCAACCCCGGTCGCATCACCGTCACGGGCGCGACGATCCACGACGACGAGAACTTCGGCGTGCTCACAGTGCAGGGCGTGATCCAGAAGTCGAGCAACGTGGGCGCCACCAAGATCTCGCAGCGCATGACGGCGCAGGAAATGTGGAACTCGTTCACCTCGCTGGGCCTCGGCCAGAAGCCGCAGACGCCCTTCCCCGGCGCGGTGACCGGGCGCCTTCGGCCCTGGAAGTCATGGCGGCCGATCGAGCAGGCCACCATGTCGTACGGCTACGGCCTCTCGGCGTCGCTGTTCCAGATCGCACATGCCTACACGGCCTTCGCGCACGACGGAGAGGTCATCCCGGTGGGGCTCCTCAAAAGCACCGACACCGATCCGCCCGGTGTGCAGGTGTTCTCGCCGCAGGTCGCGAGCGAAGTGCGCAAGATGATGCACCTGGCGGCCGCGCCCGGCGGCACCGCGCCACTCGCCCAGACCCAGGGCTACTCGGTCGGCGGCAAGACCGGCACCGCGCACAAGCAGGTGGGCAAGGGCTATGCGAGCAACAAGTACCGCGCCTGGTACACCGGCATGTCGCCGATCGACAAGCCGCGCATCATCGTCGCGGTGATGATCGACGAGCCCGGCGCGGGCAAGTACTTCGGCGGCCTCGTGGCCGCGCCGGTGTTCAGTCAGGTGGTGCAGCAGACGCTGCGCATCCTGAACGTGCTGCCCGACCTGCCGGTGGCCTCCATGGCGCACTGATGGCGCACTGATGGCCCATTGATGGCACGCTGATTCACCTTGCTCGTTTAGGATCGTCGGCAACTCATTGCCGGCGCTCCTGACATGGTCGATTTCCCTCCTGCCGTTCGCCTCGAAGACCTGATCCCGCTCCCCTACCAGCAGGCCCTGGCCGCCCATCTGCAGGCGAACGAGCCCGAAGTCTGGCGCTGGGCCGCCTCCGCCGAGGCCCGCGAGGAGCATGCCGCAGCCGTGCGCGCCGACCTGCTGCGCAATTCGTACCGGCTCGATGCCGATGCCCACCCCGAGCTGCACGCGCATTGCAACGCGGCGGTGCAGCGCCTGGGCATCACGGCGCGCGTGGCGCTCTACCAGGCGGGCGACGGCACGATGAATGCCACGCTCTACTTCCTGCCGGGCGAGGCGCACATCGTGCTCTCGGGTCCGCTCATGGAGCGACTGCAGGGCGCCGAGCTGCAAGCCGTGCTCGGTCATGAACTGGCGCACTACCTGCTGTGGGAGCGCGACGGCGGCAAGTACCACGTGGTCGACCGCATCCTGCAGGCCGCGGCCGCCGATTCGCGCGCCGACGCGAGCCACCTGCATGCGGCGCGGCGCTACGGCCTCTACACCGAGGCCTTTGCCGACCGCGGTGCCTGCATCGCCTGCGAGGCGCTCGAGCCCGCGGTGACCGCGCTGGTGAAGGTGCAGACGGGCCTGAACCAGGTGAACGCCGCGAGTTATCTGCGGCAGGCCGACGAAATCTGCGCCGCGCCCGAAATCCAGACGCGTGGCACCAGCCACCCCGAGGTGTTCGTGCGGGCGCGAGCGCTGCGCCTGTGGACCGAACGCCAGCCCGAGGCCGACGAATGGCTGGCCAGTGCGCTCGAAGGCCCGCTGGACATCGCCACGCTCGACCTGCTCGGGCAGCAGCGCGCCGATGCGCTGACGCGGGAAACCATCGCCCAACTGCTGCAGCGGCCCTTCCTGCAATCCGAATCGCTGCTGGCCCATGCGCGCCGCTTCTTTCCGAACTTCGCGCCGCCCTCGGCGCCCTTGCCGCCACCCGCAGCAGTGCCTGCCGGCATGCACGACTACCTCGCCAGCGTGCTGGTCGATTTCGTCGCGGCCGACCCCGACCTGGACGACATCACGCTCGCCGCCGCGCTCGGCCTCGCCGAAGCGATGGGTTGCGCTACGCAGCTCGAAGAGCGCGTGGTGAAGGACATGCGCTTCCCCAAACGCAGCCTGACCCGCGTGAAGCGCGATGCCGCCACGCTGCTTGAAAAGGCTGCCGCCCAACACCTGCAAGGCGCCTCCGCATGAATACCGCCGTCGCCCCCCTGCTGCAACTGCTCGACACCGCCGACGCCCACGGCGGCCTGCAGACCGACGATGTGCTGAGCCTCGTGCTGCCGCTGCTGCGCGAGGTGTCCGCACTGCACGAGCAGGGCAAGGTCGCCGCGCTCGGCAGCGCCTTTGCCTACCGCGTCGACGATTCGCCCGCCCTCGTCCTCGTCCAGCCCGAAGGCGCCGAGCCGCGCCAGAACCGCGAAGCCATCGCGCCGCTCGAGCAACCCGCCGCCTCGGTGCTGCGCGTGGTCGGCGAGCACCGCGTGACGCTCGATGCGGACGAAGGCGTCTCGGTCGAGAACCTCGCGCTCATGGCCGACGCCGCGCCCGACGCCCTGCCGACGCGCCCCGTCTACCTGCCCGGCTACACCGCGTGGGAATTGCGATTCGCACATCACGACGCGCTGACCGACATCCTCTGCCTCGGCCAGGTGCTCGCCAGCCTTTCGTGCGGACTGGCCTTCACCGACAGCGAGGAGCTCGGCCGCTTCGTCGCGAGCCGCAACAACCTGTTCGCGCTCAACCGCCGCCTGCACCCGGTGGTGGCCGCGGTGATCGGCGAGATGACCGCGCTCGACCGCCACGAACGCGCGCGCGACCTGCCCTCGGTGATCCGCCGGCTCGAAACCTACCGAGACCAGCCCCTGGACCTCGGCCTCGACCGCATCGCGCCCGCGAGAGACGGCGCGGGCCAGCGCCGCCAGGCGATCCGCCTGCACCTGCGCGACCGCCTCTTCGACCTCTCGCGCCGCAACCGCCTGCTGCACTTCAAGCCGAGCCAGACGCATGTGAACCTCACGGTGGCGAGCGTGCCGCTGGTGGTCGACATCAAGAACATCCGCGTCGACCAGCTCTGCCTATGGGACGGCCGCTTCGCGAACGACATCGCCACCTGCGTCCCCGTGCCGCTCGCGCGCTGGCTGCGCTTCGAAGACCAGCCCTACCTGCCGGGCGCGCTCGACCGCATCCTGCAGGAGGCGCGGCGCGACCGCTCCGAATACGGCTTCTCGCAGCTGTCGCTGGTGATCGCCTTCCTGCGCTGGCACAACCTGAAGGAAGGCGAGGCCGAGCGCGCCGAGCGTATCGCCTCGCCGCTGCTGATGCTGTCGGTCGAACTCACGCGCAAGAAAGGCGTGAAGGACCAGTACCTGCTCGAAGCCGCGTCCAGCGAAGCGCAGGTCAACCCAACGCTGCGCCACCACCTGCGCCAGCTCTACGGCATCGTGCTGCCCGAGAGCATCGACCTGCGCGAAACCACCATCGAGCAGTTCCACGCCCAGCTGTCCGCGCAGATCGCCGCGACCGAACCCGGCGTGCAGTTGCGGCTGGTGAAGCAGCCCCAGATCGAGCTGATCCACCAACGCGCCCGCCAGCGGCTCGAACAGTTCAAGCGGCGCACCCGCGTGCGCAGCCCCGGCGCGCAGCCGGTGGCGGCGCAGGACTTCAGCTATGCGAAAGACGACTTCCGCCCGCTCGGCCTGCAGCTCTTCCACGCCAAGGTGCGGCCGGTTCCGTTGTCGCTTCGCGATGCGGTCGGCGCACGCCCCATGCCGCGCGCGCCGCAGATGGCGTCCACCGCCGCGCAGACCGAGCAGCAGACGTATTCGCTGCACGAGAGCACCGGCAATCCGTACCAGTGGGATGTCGACCTCACCTCGGTGACGCTCGGCAACTTCAACCACCGCAAGATGTCGCTGGTGCGCGACTACTCGGCGCTGAGCGAGACCGAGATCGCGAGCGATGCCTTCGACCGCGTGTTCTCGCTGCAGCCGCGCCAGGTCGATGCCGAGACGCCCGCCGCCCTGCCGCTGGCCGACCAGTGGCCCGTGGTGCAGGCCGATGCGACGCAGACCGCCGCCGTGGCGCTCGCGCGCACCGGCACCAGCTACATCATCCAGGGGCCGCCCGGCACGGGGAAGTCGCAGACCATCACGAACCTCATCGCCGACTACGTGGGGCGCGGGCAGCGCGTGTTGTTCGTCTGCGAGAAGCGCGCCGCCATCGACGTGGTGTTCCACCGGCTGCGGCAGCAGGGGCTGGACGAGCTGTGCTGCATGATTCACGACTCGCAGGGCGACAAGAAGGCCTTCGTGCAGAACCTCAAGAAGACCTACGAGCACTGGCTCGCGGCGCCTGAGGAACTGGACGCCGAGAGCCGCGAGCGCACGCAGCTCGTCGACACGATGGACGCCGACCTGAAGGCACTGGAACGTTTCGACGCGGCGATGCGCGATGTGCCCGAGCACCTGGCCGTGGCGGTGCGCACGCTGATGGCGCGGCTGATCGCGCTCAAGCCGCACGATCCCGCTTTGACACCGTTGCAGGCCGAGGCCCTGCCCGCTTTCGCTGCCTGGCGCAAACATGAGGACCTGGTCGCGCGCCTTCACCTCGCGGTCACCGAAAGCCTGGGCGTGCCGTATCTGTCGGCGCATGCGTTCGCGCAACTCGCGCCCGTACTGCTGCGGCAGGAGCGGCCGCTCGCACGATTGGTCGAACTCAGCGGCCGCGCGGCGGAACAGACCGGTCCGCATCGGGATGCGTTGACCGACGCCTGGCCGCCGCTGGGCGATGCGCCCACGCTCTGGGGCGATGCGCTGGCCGTGGTGGCCGATGCTCGCCGCGTGGCCGCGCTCGCGGCGCGCGGGCATCTCTCGCTGCTCGACACCGCGCACCCCACGAGCCTCGCGTTCGGCGAGGCGATGACGCAGCGCCGTGCGTTGCAGCAGGTGCTCAAGGAAGCCCAGGAGCGCACCAGCCACTGGCGCGACAAGTTCTCCCCGGGCGACACCGAAGCCGGGCTCGCGCAGGCCAAGGCGCAGCAAGGCTCCTTGCTGCGCTGGCTCCAGCCTTCGTGGTGGCGCCTGTCGGGCGAACTCAAGCGCCGCTACGACTTCGCCAAGCACGCCGTTCGCCCGCAACCGAGCCAGGTGCTGGAGGAACTGCTGGCCGAGCACACGGCCCGCGCAGCCGTCGGCAAGCAGGCGTCGCAGATCGAGGCCACCTACGGCTGCGCCGACCCCGACGATTTCGTGCAACAGCTCGATGCCCTCCGTCGCGGAGACGCCACCGGCACCGGCGTGCGCGCGGCCTTCCACGCGCACCTGCGCACCGAGCCCGGCGCGAGCCGCAACGTCGAACGGCTCGCAGCCCTCGGCGAGCGCACCGACGCGCTCGACGCCCTGTGGCACGACCTACTCGACGACCCGGCCGCCCTGCCGCTGTCATCGCTCGAAGAACTGGCCCGCACGCTGCGCGAACAAGCCGACACCCTTCCCACCGTGCTACCCCACCTGCAGGAACTGGCCGATGCCGACCCGGCCCTGGCCAAGGCCCTGCGCACGCTGCCGCTCCCACCCGACGCCATCGAATACGCCGTCGCGCGCGAAGGCCTGGAGCGCGTCTACCGCACCGAGCGCTGGCTGCCGCGCTTCGACAGCGCCGCGCTCGCGCGCCATGCGCAGCGCCTCGCAGACGGGGAGCGCAAGCTGCTCGACCGTAACGCCCGCACGCTCGCCGCCGCGGTACGCCAACGCTTTCGCGAGCACGTGCGCACCAGCGCCCTTCCCGCGAGCCAGCTCGATGCCGGCGGCAAGCTTTTCAAGAAGAGCTACAACGCGGGCCGGCGCGAGCTCGAACACGAGTTCGGCAAGACCATGCGCTACAAGGCGATCCGCGAACTCGCCTCGGGCGAGACCGGCCAGGTGGTGCGCGACATGAAGCCGATCTGGCTCATGAGCCCGCTCTCGGTGTCCGACACGCTGCCGCTCGCGGCCGATCTCTTCGATGTGGTGATCTTCGACGAGGCAAGCCAGATTCCGGTGGAAGAAGCCGTGCCCGCGCTCTACCGCGCGCCGCAGATCATCGTGGTGGGCGACGAGATGCAGCTGCCGCCAACCAGCTTCTTCTCGTCGGGCCGCGACCCCGAGGACGACACCGTCTCGGTGGAAGACGAAGGCGACCGCATCGCCGTGGTGCTCGATGCCGACAGCCTGCTGAACCAGGGCGCGCGCAACCTGCCGGCCACGCTGCTGGCCTGGCACTACCGCAGCCGCTACGAGTCGCTCATCGGCTTTTCGAACGCGGCTTTCTACGCGGGCAACCTCTTCACCATTCCGGACCGGAGCCTGCCGGCGGATGCGCGCGAGGAGATCCTCGTGGAGTCGCGCAGCCCGACGGACACCTCGGTGGCCGCGAACGTCGATGCCCTGCTCTCGCGCGCCATCAGCTTTCACCGCGTGACCGATGCGGTGTACGAGAACCGCATCAACGATGGCGAGGCGCGCCACATCGCGCAACTGGTGCGCGAGCTGCTCAAGCGCGAGACCGGGCGCAGCCTGGGCATCGTCGCGTTCTCCGAAGCGCAGCAGACCGAGATCGAGGCCGAACTCGATGCACTGGGCGCGATCGACAGCGACTTCGCCGCGCGGCTGGAAGCCGAGTACGTGCGCGAGGAAGACGACCAGTTCTGCGGCCTCTTCATCAAGAACCTGGAGAACGTGCAGGGCGACGAGCGCGACATCATCATCCTGAGCATCTGCTACGGCCCGAACCCCGAGGGCCGCATGCTGATGAATTTCGGCCCGATCAACCAGCGCGGCGGCGAGAAGCGGCTCAACGTGATCTTCAGCCGCGCGCGGCATCACATGGCCGTGGTCTCGACGATCCGCCACGAGGCGATCACCAACGACCACAACGAAGGCGCTGCGGCGCTCAAGCAGTTTTTGCGTTATGCGGAGTGCCTGTCGCGCGGCGATTCGGCGACCGCGCGGCGCGTGCTCGAAAGCATGAACCCGCTCACGCGGGCCAGCGGTGCGCAGCATGCGCGCGCCGACGAGGTAACGGCACAGCTTGCGGCCGCGCTGCGTGCGCGCGGACATGCGGTCGATGAGCAGGTGGGGCAGTCGCGCTTTCGCTGCGACCTCGCGCTGCGTGCGCCGGAGGCCGGGCACTATGCGCTGGGCATCCTCGTGGACACCGCGACGCACTACGAGAACCGCAACGTGCTGGAGCGCTATGTCTCGCGCCCGCGTGTGCTCGATGCATTCGGATGGCAGGTGGTGCAGGTGCTCGCCAAGGACTGGCTGCACGCGCCGGAGGCCGTGCTCGAGCAGGTCGAGCTGGCGCTCCGGAAAAAGGGCAACAAGGCGGCGGTGAATGAACCCGCCGCCGCCGAGGTCAGCGCGCCAGGCTCAGCTGCTTGACGTCCAGCTCGGCCTTGCCGACGAGGTCCTTGTCGAACTCGCCCGAGATCTCGACGCGCACCTTGTCGTCGATCTTCACGCCGGGCGGGAAGTGCTTGGCATCGATCTCCACCTTCATTCGGCCGCTGTCGTCGGCGAAGGTGTAGTGCTCGCCGCCATCGTGCGAGACGATGAAGCCGCGCAGCGTGGCGTGCTGATCGTCCTTGCCGGTGTCGAGCAGTTGCTTGACGGTCATCGTCGGCACGCTGCTCGGGCCGGCGTACTGGGCGAAGGCGGCGGACATCGCCAGCGACATGCCGAGCGCGAGCGCGGCGTTCTTCAGGTTCTTGTTGGTCTTGGTCTTGTTGGTCTTGGTACAGGTCATGGCAATCGTTCCTCCTTGAACAGCCTGGTTGTGAAGAAACAGATGGACGCGCGATGCGCCCAAACGTTCCACGACCCTCGAAACCCAGGGGCCATTCACTCGTAGACGATCAGCGCCTTGCCCGCCTCCGCCTGCGCCGTCCAGCTCGCGAGTGCGGCATCGGTCGGGAAGAACTTGGCGCGCTCGCCCAGTTGCAGCTCGACCTGCGCGCCACCACGTGCCATCGACAGGCGCACCGGCAACCCTTGCACGAGATCGCCGACTTCCGTCTGCTCGGTGCGAGGCGGAAAGTCCTTCACCAGCCGAGCGATGTCCGGCGCCTTGCCGTTCACCGCCACGCGCAGGAACTTGCCGAAGCGGCAGCGCGCCGTGGCCAGGTCCCACACCTGCTGCACCTGGAAGCGCGCTTCGAAACCGCCGCGTGCCGGTTGCAGCCTTCCGCTCACGATGACGAGTTCGTCGTCCTTGAGCGTGTTGCGGTTGGCGTTGATGAGCGCCTCGTCGGCCGTGGCGTCGATGGACTCGGACTTGTCGTCGAGCTTGAAGATCGCGAGCCGCCCGCGCTGGCCGTTGATCACGCGGAAGTCGCTCACGATGCCCGCGATGACTTGCTGGTCGCGGCTGTCGAGCAGGTCGCCGATTTCGCGCTTGCAGAAGCGCCGCACCTCGTGCGAGACCTCGTCGAAGAGGTGGCCCGAAAGATAGAAGCCGACGGCGGTTTTCTCGAGCGTCAAACGCTCCTTCACGCCCCAGGGCGTGGCGTCGACGAGGTCGGGTTCGGCGGTGGCCGAGCCGTGCTCTGCATCTCCGAAGATGTCGACCTGCGAGGCGTTGGCGGCCGTCGCGCTGGCGAATTCGAAGGCGCGGTCCACCGAGGCGATCAGCGCCGCACGGTTCTGCTGAATCGCATCGAACGCGCCGGCCTTGATCAGCGCCTCGACGGTGCGCTTGTTGATGCGCTGGCGGTCGATGCGCACGCAGAAATCGAACAGGCTCTTGAACGGCCCGCCCTCTTCGCGCGCCCGCACCACGGCCTCGACGGCGAGCTGGCCCGTGCCCTTGACGGCACCGAGGCCGTAGCGGATCACCCGGTCGGTGACCGGCTCGAAACGGTAGTTACCCCGGTTCACGTCCGGCGGCTCGAAGGTGATGCCGAAGTTCTTCTGGGCGTCTTCGAACAAGAGCTTGAGCTTGTCCGTGTCGTCCATTTCCACGGTCATGTTGGCGCAGAAGAATTCGGCCGTGTAGTGGACCTTGAGCCAGCCCGTGTGGTACGCCAGCAGCGAGTACGCAGCGGCGTGCGACTTGTTGAAGCCGTAGCCCGCGAACTTCTCCATCAAGTCGAAGATTTCGTCGGCCTTGTCCTGGGGGATGCCGTGCGTGGCGAGGGCACCCGCGCGGAATTTCTCGCGGTGCTCGGCCATCTCCTCGAGCTTCTTCTTGCCCATTGCGCGGCGCAGCAGGTCGGCGCCGCCGAGCGAGTAGCCGCCCAGTATCTGCGCGGTCTGCATCACCTGCTCCTGGTAGACCATGATCCCGTAGGTCTCCGAGAGCATCTCGGCCACGGCCGGGTGCGGGTACTCGACCTCTTCGCGGCCGTGCTTGCGCGCCACGAAACTGGGAATCAGGTCCATCGGGCCCGGACGGTACAGCGCGTTGAGCGCGATCAGGTCTTCCAGGCGCGTGGGCCGCGCGTCCTTCAGCATGCCCTGCATGCCGCGGCTTTCAAACTGGAACACCGCTTCCGTCTTGCCTTCGGAGAAGAGCCGGTAGGTGGCGGCGTCCTTCAGCGGAATGTTCTCGAACGCGAAGTTCTCCTGGCCCTTGTGGCGCGCGACGATGAAGTCCTTGGCGATCTCCAGGATGGTGAGCGTGGCCAGGCCCAAGAAGTCGAACTTCACGAGGCCGATGGCTTCGACGTCGTCCTTGTCGTACTGGCTCACGGCCGAGTCGCTGCCGGGCTGCTGGTAGAGCGGGCAGAAATCGGTGAGCTTGCCGGGCGCAATGAGCACGCCGCCGGCGTGCATGCCGATGTTGCGCGTCATGCCTTCGAGCTTTTGCGCGAGCTCCACCAGCATGCGCACTTCTTCTTCCTTCTCGATGCGCTGCGCGAGCTGCGGCTCCATCTCGATGGCGTAGTTGTTCTTGTCGCCCTCGATTTTTTTCTCGGGCGGGTACTGCAGCGTGACCGACATGCCCGGCTTGTTGGGAATCAGCTTGCTGATGCCGTCGCAGAACATGTAGCTCATGTCCAGCACGCGGCCCACGTCGCGGATGGCGGCGCGCGCGGCCATGGTGCCGAAGGTGGCGATCTGGCTCACGGCGTTGCGGCCGTACTTGTCCTTCACGTAGTCGATCACGCGGTCCCGGTTGCCCTGGCAGAAGTCGATGTCGAAGTCGGGCATCGAGACGCGTTCGGGGTTCAGGAAACGTTCGAACAGCAGCTTGTATTCGAGCGGGTCGAGGTCGGTGATCTTCAGCGCATAGGCCACCAGCGAGCCCGCGCCCGAGCCCCGGCCCGGGCCGACCGGACAGCCGTTTTCCTTGGCCCACTTGATGAAGTCGCCCACGATCAGGAAGTAGCCGGGGAAGCCCATGTTCAGGATCGTCTTGATCTCGAACTCCAGGCGTTCCACGTAACGTGGCCGCTCCGCGTCGCGCTTGGCCGCATCGGGGTAGAGATGCGCGAGGCGCACTTCCAGCCCTTCGAACGACTCCTGCCGGAAGAAGTCGTCGATCGGCATGCGCACGCCTTCGCTCACGAAGGGCGTGGGGAAGTCGGGCAGTTGCGGCTTGCCGAGCACCAGCGTCAGGTTGCAACGCTTGGCGATCTCGACCGTGTTGGCCAGCGCGCTCGGCACGTCGGCGAACAGGGCCTGCATCTCGGCGGTCGACTTGAAGTACTGCTCTTCGGTGAACTTGCGCACGCGGCGCGGGTTGCCGAGGATCTCGCCTTCGGAGATGCAGACGCGCGCCTCGTGCGCCTCGTAGTCCTGCCGTTCGGCGAACTGCACCGGGTGCGTGGCGACCACCGGCAGCTTGAGGCGGGCCGCGAGCTTCACGGCGGCGACCACGTGCGGCTCGTCTTCCGGACGGCCCGCGCGCTGCAGCTCGATGTAGAAACGGTGCGGGAACATGCCGGCCAATTTCAGCGCGAGTTCGGCCGCGCGCTCTTCCTGGCCTTGCAGCAAAGGCACGCCCAGCGGTCCTGCCTGCGCGCCCGACAGCACGATCAGCCCGCCCGAGAGTTCTTCGAGCCATTCGAGCTTGCAGGCCGCCTGCGACTGGCCGCGGCCCACGTTCTGCGTCCAGGCGCGTGCGAGCAGCTCGGACAGGTGCAGATAGCCCTCGGTGTTCTGCACCAGCAGCACGAGGCGGGTGAGCACGCCGGGCTCCTTGCCCAGCCCCTCGATGAAGATTTCAGCGCCGATGACGGGCTTGACGCCCTTGCCCCGCCCCTGCTTGTAGAACTTGACCGCCCCGAACAGGTTGTTCAGGTCGGTGATGGCCAGTGCGGGCTGCTGGTCGGCAGCGGCGGCCTTGATGACTTCGTCGATCCGGTTGGTGCCGTCGACGACGGAAAACTCGGTGTGCAGGCGCAGGTGAACAAACATCCCGCCATTGTAGAAACCGCCGCTTCACGATGTGGGCTCAATGTCGGAGACGACTCGCAGCCGGGCCTTCTTCCCCGTGCATTCCGTCCTCCGGCTCGACGACGGCTAACCGCAAGCCCAAGCATGTTCCATGCATCCGATCTCACCAAATCATCATCGGACTTCGATTAATTTAGTCGGCCCTGCAAATCCCCGACAACCCGCATGAACACTGAGTTTGCGCTGGCGCACAAACACTCCCAATCTCCCGAGAATCGTTGCATCAGGCGCTGATTTCTTCCGCCCGCGCCTGGCCGAGACGATTGACCTGCGCCATCCACTGGCGGTGCTGGCCAACGGCCTTCCCGGGCACAGATCCGGGTGGCGCAGGCGTTACCGCAGCCGGTTGTCCCCGCCTGCCCATCTGTTTCATGGCCAACTTGCTGTACCTCAAGCACGACCAGTTAGTTACAAAACTTTTCATGGTTGTGTGAGAAAGTGCCTCGCGAGTTACTGCAGCCAAAAATAAAGTGATTGAATCTTGATTTGCATGGAGGGATATGAAAAGAAGATTGAAAGTTATTCTGACAATATTTGGCTTCGCCTTCTTGGCCTCATGCGGAGGAGGAGAGGGTGAAAAAACGGGCCTAACTGCGCCTTCCGGGGAAACCGGCACCACACTCTCACCGAGGCAAGAGAAATTCGAATCAGAAGAGGGATATCCATTGACCGCGGTTATTTGGCCTGAAAGAGAAATAGCAGTTTGCTGGCAAATGGATGTCGACGCCTTTAATTCATATTCAGCTCAGCGCGAAAGTGTGCGGCAGGCCATTCATTCCACATGGGAGCAATCATCACTTGTCCGTTTTATTGGATGGCAACGATGCAATGGAACGCCTAATCAAGGTGTATCTATCGCAGTTCAAGATGTCGGGGCTCATACCAAGGGTTTAGGCACTCGCTTGAGAAATGTGGTGGAAGGTGTGGTGCTGAATTTTGAATACACGCAGTGGAGCCCCGACTGCCAAAACCAAAAGGACTATTGCAATAGAGTACTCGCCGTGCACGAATTTGGCCATGTTCTTGGTTTTGCACATGAACAGAATCGACCAGACACACCCGATCCCCGGTGCGCCGCCCAAGAACAGGGAACTGATGGTGATGCGCTGTTTGGAGATTGGGACATTTCTTCAGTAATGAATTACTGCAATCCACAATGGAACGGAGATGGAGCTTTGAGTCCAACGGATATCGCCATGGTAAAAAAATATTATGGCGATCCAGCGGGCATCGCATTTATTGATATTACGCCGAGCATTTATTTGCTTACCAACTGATTTTCGAAAACTTACGGAGGATAAAAATGTTGAAGTCTTTGATTCCAGCGATGATGATCGCAGCTTCTTTGCCCGCTCTGGCTGGATCAGCCAATGGCAGAGTAAATTTAATTGCAGTTCAGCCAGGCGTAATTGTTATTGAGATCGCCAATCAAGTTGATCGACCGGCGTGCGCAACCATGACAGGATTTACTATTGATGGAAGTAGTTCGGAGGGGAAAAACACAATGGCACTTGCGCTTGCTGCCGCCAGTCAAAATAAATCAATTAGCGTGACTGGAAAAGGGGTATGCACTTTAACGGGCAATCGAGAAAATATCGCGTATGTGGTTGTTGTTAACTAAAGAGCAATAAGGGCGCATTTACCCTGCCCAGGATATCGTGGGGTTCAGTGACACGTGATTGTTGAATCCCGCCGATCTCTGACCCTAGATTGGAGCCGCGCGCGCCGACCGCGAGGCCTTGCTTGTGCGTGACGGCTACGCTGACCTTCACGCCGAACATTGGGCTTTTGCCGCCGATGCATTCGACCTTCGGGACGTGCAAGGCGTACAGCTTGTGTTTGTCCCTGGCACGCCGAGTGCGGATCCGCTCGGCGCGTCTCATCAATTCGCGCGGGTTGGACATTGCACCGGTCGATGCGCCGGCCACCGTGGCGCCCATGACGGCGATCTTGCGCCCGACCTCACGCAGCACGCCCCCTTCAACCGCAGCTGATCCGCGCAGCGCTAACTACAATCGCGCCCCGTGCAAGAGATTCTGAATATCGCGGCCTACAAATTCGTAGCCATAGACGACAGCCCCGTGCTGCGTGAAGACCTGCGTGCCCGCACGCAGGCCCTGGGCCTCATGGGCACCATCCTGCTGGCGCCCGAAGGTATCAACCTGTTTCTGGCGGGCACCGCCGACGCCGTCCACACCTTCCTGGCCGGTCTGCGCGCCGATGCGCGCTTCGCCGATCTCGAGACCAAGGAAAGCTGGTCCGCCGCGCAGCCCTTCCGGCGCATGCTGGTCAAGCTCAAGCGCGAAATCATCCGCATGGACCATCCGGCCATCCAGCCAGCGGCCGGCCGCGCGCCCGGTGTCGATGCCCTCACGCTCAAGCGCTGGCTCGACCAGGGCCACGACGACGAAGGCCGCGAGATCGCATTGCTCGACACGCGCAACGACTTCGAGGTCGACGAAGGCACCTTCGACGGCGCGATCGACTGGCGCATCACCAAGTTCACCGAATTCCCGCCCGCGCTGAAAGCGCACCGCGCCGATTTCGAAGGCAAGACCGTGGTGAGCTTCTGCACCGGCGGCATCCGCTGCGAGAAGGCCGCGATCCTGATGCGCGAAGAAGGCGTGGAGCATGTACTGCAGCTCGAAGGCGGCATCCTGAAGTACTTCGAGGAAGTCGGCGGCGCGCACTACCACGGCGATTGCTTCGTGTTCGACGGCCGGCGCGCATTGGCGCCCGACCTGAGCGCACGCGCGGCCGATGCCAGCGCGCGCGCGTCGGAAGACATCGACCTGGGCCGCGGCCTGAAGAAATAACCGGCACTCACCGGCAACCCCTCATGCGCATCCTCCTGGTGGAAGACGAACTGGACATGGCCTCGTGGCTCATCCGGGCGTTGACCCAGAGCGGCTTCGTGGCCGACCATGCGCCCGATGCGCGCACCGCCGAGGCCTTCATGGCCGGCACCGAATACGACGCCATCGTGCTGGACCTGCGCCTGCCCGACAAGCACGGCCTGAGCGTGCTGGCCGACATGCGCGATGCCGACGACCGCACGCCCGTGCTCATCCTCACCGCGCAGGGCGCGTTGCAGGACCGGGTGCGCGGCCTGAACCTCGGCGCGGACGATTTCCTCACCAAGCCCTTCGAGCTGGTCGAGCTCGAGGCGCGCCTGGCCGCGCTGGTGCGACGCAGCCGCGGCAAGCAGCATCCGCGGCTGCAGTGCGCCTCGCTCTCGTACGACAGCGAAAGCCACGCCTTCACGCTGCGCGGCACGCTGCTGTCGCTCACGCCGCGGGAGCAAGCGGCGCTCACCGCGCTCCTGATGCGCAGCGGCGCGCCGGTCGGCAAGTCGCAGCTCTTTGCCAAGGTGTTCACCAACGACAGCACCGCCGGCCCCGACGCCATCGAGGTGGTGCTGCACCGCCTGCGCCGCAAGCTCGCGGACAGCGACGTGCGCATCGTCACCGTGCGCGGGCTGGGCTACATGCTCGAGAGCATTGCCGATGGACCCCCAGGCTCCGTCCCGCCCACCGAGGGCTGAACCGCAGCGCTTCGGCATCCGCGCGCGCCTGCTCGCGCTGCTGCTGCCGGGCATCGTCGCGCTGCTGGCGCTGGACAGCTGGAACGACTACCGCACGCTCACCGATTCGCTGGTCGTCGCCTACGACCAGAGCCTGCTCGAGCCGGTGCAGGCGCTGGCCAACGGCATCGTGGTCGCGAGCGACGGCAGCGTGCGGGTGCAGGAGGCCTTCTCGGTGCAGGCGATGTTCGAATCGACGCACCTGCGCTACAAGTACCTGCACGTCGGCGTGCAGCGCATTCCCAAGGGCGGGACGCTCGACCCCAACGGGCCCGAGGACACGCTCATGGGCGTGCCCGGCCTGCCCCGCCCCGCGCAAACGCCGCCCGACGGCACGCCGGTGTTCTACGACGCGGTGCACGAGCAGCACCCGGTGCGCGTGGCCGCGCTGCGCCAGACGGTCTACGACAACACCCATGCCGGCACCGCCTACAGCGTGCTCATCCAGGCCGCCGAAGGCACCGGCCCGCGCCTGCAGGCACAGAACGAATCGCTCAAGCAGGAACTGCTGCGCGACGCGCGCATGGTGCTGGTGATGGCCGTGCTGGTGTGGCTCGGCGTCGCCTGGACGCTGCGGCCGCTGGAGCGCCTTCGCCGGTCGCTGCGCGAACGCCCGCGCGACGACCTGAAGCCGCTCGACGCGAGCGGCGTGCCGCAGGAGGTGGTGCCGCTGGTGGATGCGGTCAACCACCACATCGCGGACCACCGGCGCATGGTGGCGGAGCAGTCTCAGTTTCTGGCCGATGCCTCGCACCAGTTGCGCACACCGCTGAGCATCCTGTCGATCCAGGCCGGCTATGCGGTGCGCGAGACCGACCCGGCGCGCATGCGTGAATCGCTGCACGCGATCGTCGCGCAGCTCGCACGCACGCGGCGCCTGAGCGAGCAACTGCTGGCGCTGGCGCATGCCACGACCGAAGACGAGATCGCTGGTGGCACCGAGCCCGAGGTCGTCGACCTCAGCGACATCGCGCGCGCCGTGGTGCTGCAGTACCTGCCGCTCGCACGCGAGCACGACCAGGACCTGGGCTGGGTCGATGCGCGCGGTGAATCGGAGACGGAAGACCAGACCCCGCTGCTCCCCGTCAAGGCCAACGGCGCCGAGCTGCACGAGGTGCTCGCGAACCTCGTGCACAACGCCATCAAGTACACGCCGCGCGGCGGCAACATCACGGTGACCGTGCGGCGCGAGGCCTCGCATGCGCTGGCCGAGGTGTGCGACAGCGGCCCGGGCATCGCCCCCGAACGGCGCGACAGCGTGTTCGAGCGCTTCCACCGCGACCCGGCCGCAGGCGCCGTCGCCACGCAGGGCGCGGGCCTCGGCCTCACCATCGCGCGCAGCTATGCGCGGCGAAACGGCGGCGAGATCGAACTCGACAGCGCCGACACGCCGGAGAGCGCGAACGGCGGCGGCCTGCGCGCGATCCTGAAGCTACCGCTAGCGACCGTTTTACCTAGGGTTTCTGCGGGGTAGCGCGGTACGCAATTACACGTATTTTGGGGTTCAAGAGGCCTTTCGCACTCTCATCGAAAGGCGATTGAAAGCCTCGATTCCTAGACTGCGCTCCTTCCAAATCGAAGGAGACTCAATGCACCCGCACGGTGAAGATCCGGCCTCGCACGCGCTTCGGCCCGCATCGAAATTCAAGAAGGATTACTACGGCGGCGCGTTGCTCGTGGTCATTGGCCTGGCGGCCGTCTATGCCGGTGTCGGCTACCGCGTCGGCGAGCTGGCGCACATGGGACCGGGCTTCTTCCCGGTGGCGCTCGGAGGCCTGCTCGCGCTCACGGGCCCGCTCATCGCCATCTCCGCGCGTGGCGACAAGCCCTCGAGCGGCGAAGAAGCCGCATCGCACGGCCATCCGGGCGGCATGCCCGACCTGCGCGGCGGCATCTGCATCATCCTGGGCATCCTCGCGTTCCTGCTGCTCGGCGAATACGGCGGCCTGCTGCCGGCGACCTTTGCGATCGTGTTCATCTCGGCGCTCGGTGACCGCGACAACACGCTGACCGAAGCGGTGCTGCTTTCGCTCGCGATGTCGTTCATCGCGGTGGTGGTGTTCTGGTGGGCGCTGAAGTTGCAGCTGCCGTTGTTCCAATGGAGAGGCTGAAGCCATGATCGGTCAATCCCTCCACGACCTCTGGTTCGGCTTCGGTGTCGCGTTCCAGGGCTCCAATCTCTTGTGGTCGTTCTTCGGCGTGCTGGTGGGCAACCTCATCGGCGTGTTGCCGGGCATGGGCGCGCTGCAGGCCATCTCGATCCTCTTGCCGCTCACCTACGCGATGCACCCGGTGCCCGCGATCCTGATGCTGGCGGGCATCTTCTACGGCTCGCAGTACGGTGGCGCCATCGGCGCCATCTTGATGAACATGCCCTCGCATCCGCCGCATGCGGTGACGTGTCTCGACGGCTACCCGATGACCAAGCAGGGCAAGGGTGGCGTCGCGCTCGGGGTGACGATGATCGCCTCGTTCTTCGCGGCGTCGGTCGGCATCATCGTGATGATCTTCGCCTCGCCGCTGCTGGTGCAGATCGCGTTCAAGTTCGGCCCGACCGAGATCTTCTCGATCATGCTCTTGGGCCTGCTCGCGGGCTCGACCATGTCGCGCGGCTCGCCGCTCAAGGGCGTGGCGATGACGATCTTCGGCCTCCTGTGCGGCGTGGTCGGCACCGACGTGAACAGCGGCAGCTTCCGCTTCGCCTTCGGCCTGCCCGAGCTGAGCGACGGCCTGGAGTTGGTGGCCATCTCGATGGGCCTCTTCGGCGTGGCCGACTTCCTGCTCAACGTGAACCGCATGAAGGCCATCGGCGACACCGGCACGCTCAAGCTGAGCGACATGCGCCCGAGCAAGGAAGAGCTGAAGCGCGCCTTCCCCGCGATGATCCGCGGCACCATCGTCGGCACGGTGTTCGGCGCGATGCCCGGCACGGGCCCGACCATCACCACCTTCATCGCCTACGCGCTGGAGCGCAAGGTGTCGAAGACGCCCGACAAGTTCGGCACCGGCATGATCGAAGGCGTGGCCGGCCCCGAGGCCTCGGCCCACTCGAAGACGCAGGTCGACTTCATCCCGACGATGAGCCTCGGTATTCCGGGCGATGCGGTGATGGCGCTGATCCTCGGCGCGCTGCTGATCCAGGGCATCCAGCCCGGGCCTCAGCTCATCACCGAGCACCCAGACATCTTCTGGGGCCTGATCGCCTCGTTCTGGATCGGCAACGTGATCCTCGTGGTGCTCAACGTGCCGATGATCGGCGTGTGGGTCAAGCTCCTGAAGGTGCCCTACAAGTACCTGTTCCCGGCCGCGATGTTCTTCATTGCGACTGGCGTCTACAGCACGCAGAACAGCCTGTTCCAGATCTGGGAAGTGCTGGTATTCGGCATCGTCGGCGCTGTGCTGATGACGCTGGAGTTCTCGGTCGCGCCGATCTTGCTGGGCTTCGTGCTCGGGCCGATGGTGGAAGAGAACTTCCGCCGCGCGCTGCTGCTCTCGCGCGGCGACATGTCGGTGTTCGTGACGCGGCCGATCAGCGGCACCTTCATCGGGCTGTGCGTGCTGCTGCTGGCCGGTGTGGGCTTCTCGGCATGGCGCGGCCGCGCGGGGCGCAAGGCCATGATCGAACTGCCGAAAGCGCCCGATGGCGCACCGCCGGCCGAGGCCATCTCGATCGGCAGCAAGTAAGCCGAATGCGCAAAGACTAAGGGCCCGTTGATCGGGCCCTTTTTTCATGTCCGCCTGCTTGCTTACACCGGCGTCGTGCCCGTGTCGGGCTCGCGCACGCCAAAAGGCTTGCCCGGCAGCGGAATGAATTCGGTCTCGCCAGGCACATGGCCCATGCGTTGTGCGGCCCAATCGGCACCGGCTTCGAGAATGCGTTCGCGCCGGCTCGAAACGAAGTTCCAGGTGATGTAGCGCGGACCGTCGAGCGGCTCGCCGCCGATCACCATCAAACGTACTGCAACATCGGACGTCAGGACCGCGCCTTGCCCGTCGGGCAGCACCGCCATCGTGTGCGCGGGGATCGCCTCGCCGTTGACGCGCACATCGGCATCGACGGCATAGATGGCCAGCTCTGGCGCCAATGCAGGCAGCTCGAAGCGCCCGCCTGCCGGCAATGCAATGTCGAGGTAGACGGTCTGCGCCAATGTCTTCACCGGAGAGCGTTGGCCGAAGGCCTCGCCCACCAGCACGCGCACGTTGGCGCCCTGCTCCACCACTTCGGGGATGGCGCTGGAGGCCGTGTGCTCGAAGCTTGGCTCGACCTCTTCATGCGCCTGGGGCAACGCGGCCCAGAGCTGCAGCCCGTGGTTCACGTAGGTGTCGGCCTTCAGGCGCTCGGGCTTGCGTTCGGAATGCACGATGCCGCGCCCCGAGGTCATCCAGTTGATCGCGCCGGGCAGGATCTCCTGCACGCTGCCGAGGCTGTCGCGATGCATCATCGCGCCCTCGAAAAGATAGGTGACCGTCGCGAGGCCGATGTGCGGATGCGGCCGCACGTCGTGCTCGGTGCCGGGCTTCTCGGTGGCCGGCCCGAAATGGTCGAAAAACACGAAGGGTCCGACCGAGCGGCGCTGCGCGGCGGGCAGGAGGCGCCTCACATTGAAGCCACCACCCAGGTCCTTGTCGTGCGGTTGAAGCAGTTGGGGCAACTGAGTCTGGGCGGTGGTATCGGTCATCGGGGGCTCCGTGGGTGGCTGGGTTTTATCCGCGTGATCTTGCCACTGCCGCAATACGCTCGCCGAACGCGCGGGCTGTATCGAAGTCACCCTTGAACATCTCGGCCGGGCTCGCGTCCGATGGCGATTGCGTCAGCAGGCCGCCGTAGCCGCCCACATAGTTCATCGACTCGCGCGTGGCGGCCTTGTTGTTGGTCGGCAGGATGCCCATGCTGACCCAGATGCCGCTGTGCTGCATCGCGAGCGTCCAGAGGTAGCCCAAGGTCGTGACCTTGTCGCCGTTCATGGTGGCGCTGTTGGTGAAGCCCGCGAAGAGCTTGTCTTTCCAGCCCTGCGTGTACCAGACCTTCGACGACGCATCGGCGAACTTCTTGAACTGCCAGCTCACGCCGCCCATGTAGGTCGGCGAGCCGAAGACGATGGCGTCGGCCGCGGCCAGCGTTTCCCAGCCGCCTTCGGGCAGGTTGCCGTCGGCGTCGATGGCGAGCAGTTGCGCGCCGGCGGATTCGGCCACGGCTTGCGCAATGCGCTGGGTATGGCCGTAGCCGGAATGGAAGACGACAACGATGTTTGCCATTGGATGATCTCCTGAGTGAAACGATGGTCAGTGGGGGCGAATGCCTTTTCGTGGAACACCGAGGAACCGGCTTTGCCGGGCCTCAGGTGTTGCCCCCGGTGGGGGTTGGCGAAGCGACACGAAGTGCGCGAAGCCTGGGGGAGAGCTTATTTTTTATCGATGCTGAAGCGGCCGGGGCCGAAGGCGGCGAACGCGAGCAGGCCACCGGCAATGGCGATGTTCTTGTTGAAGTTGATCTGCTGCATCATCTTCATCGCATCGGGTACCGCCCAGTACTTGTGGAAGAACAGCGCGGTGGCGATGGTGAAGAGCGCCAGCACGATGGCGGTCCAGCGGGTCTTGAAGCCCAGCAGCAGCGCAATGCCGAAGCCCAGCTCGACGATGATGGCAATCGCGGCGCCCACTTCTGGCAGCGGAAGGCCCACCGACGTGATGTAGCCCACGGTGCCGCCAAAGCCCATGAGCTTGCCGATGCCGGCGGGAATGAACAGGTACGCGACCAGGATGCGGCCGATCAGCGCCAGGGTGTCCTGGGCTGCATTGGGGGTGGTTGTGGTTGCCATGATTGAAAACTCCTCGGGTTGTTGAAATACAGGGACGGGAAAAAAAGCCGAGCGACAGGCGCCCGGCGATGGATCAGGCAGTCAGGTCGAACACGAGCACTTCGGCATCCTTGCCGCCGCCGAGGGTCAGCTGCGATTCGCCTTCGAGCATCGCGGCGTCGCCGCCCACGAGCTTCTTGCCATTGACCTCGAGCTCGCCGCGCACCAGGTGCACGTAGCTCTTGCGCGACGGGTCGAGCACCAGGCTGGCCTTCTCTTCGCCGTCGAGGAGGCCCGCGAACAGGCGCGCATCGGCATTCACCTTCACCGAGCCGTCGCTGCCGTCGGGCGAGGCGACGAGGCGCAACTTGCCGCGCTTCTCGGCGTCGCTGAACTGCTTCTGCTCGTAGCCGGGCGCGATGCCGCGCACGTTGGGCTCGATCCAGATCTGCAGGAAGTGCGTGGTCTCGTCCTTCTTGTGGTTGAACTCGCTGTGCATCACGCCGCGGCCGGCGCTCATGCGCTGGACGTCGCCCGGCGGAATGGATTCGATGTTCCCCATGCTGTCCTTGTGCGCCAGTTCGCCCGAGAGCACGTAGCTGATGATCTCCATGTCCTTGTGGCCATGGGTGCCGAAGCCCGCGCCCGCGGCCACGCGGTCTTCGTTGATCACTCGCAGGTTGCCGAAACCCATGTGGGCCGGGTCGTAGTAACCGGCAAAAGAAAAGCTGTGGAACGAGCGCAGCCAGCCATGGTCGGCATAACCGCGTTCCTGTGATTTACGGACTTGCAACATCGTAGAACTCCTTGGCCGTTCCCCGAAGGGATGTTCTGGCCTTCTTCGTATGCCGCGCCGGATGCGCAGCGGATGTGAAGAACTTTAGGCCTGCGCCTGCGAGGGAAAAGCGCCTGGTTTTGATGGCATCATTCAAATTTTTTGATCAATCGATGGAGCCGCCATGCCCAGCGCCAGAGACGTACTGACCCCCGACGCGCTCGCCATGCTGCAGACGGTGGCCAACACCGGCAGCTTCGCCGGCGCGGCACGCGCGCTCAACCTCGTGCCCAGCGCACTGAGCTACCGGGTGCGACAGATCGAAGACGCGCTCGACGTGCTGCTGTTCGACCGCAGCGCGCGCCAGGCGCGCATCACCGAGGCCGGCGCCGAGCTGCTGCGCGAATCGGCGCGCCTCCTGAATGAGATCGACGCGGTGGCCAACCGCGTGAAGCGCGTGGCCACCGGCTGGGAGCCGATGCTCACCATCGCGGTCGACAGCGTGATCGCGCGCGACCCGCTGCTCGACCTGGCCACCGCCTTCTTCGCGCTCGATCCGCCCACGCGGCTCAAGCTGCGCGACGAGACGCTGCTGGGCACCATCGAGGCGCTGACGAGCGGCGAGGCCGACCTCGCCATCGGCGCGGTGCTCGATGCGGCGAGCCTTGCCTTCACGGCCACCGGCATTCGCAGCCGGCCCATCGGCGAGCTGCGTTTCGTGTACGCCGTGGCGCCGCACCATCCGCTCGCGCGGCTGCCAGAGCCGCTGACCGATGAAGTGCTGCGCCAGTACCGCGCGGTCGCGGCCGCCGACTCGGTGCGCAGCGGGCCGAGCATGACGGTCAACCTCGTCGGCGGGCAGGACGTGCTCACCGTGCCGAGCATGCAGTTCAAGCTGGCGGCGCAATTGCATGGACTGGGTGGCGGCTTCCTGCCCGAGCCGATGGCGCGGCCGTACATCGAGGCGGGCCACCTGATCGAACGCAGGACCGAGCGCATGCCGCCGCTCGGCACCATGCATTGCGCATGGCGCGTGCGCAGCGCGGGCGGGCCGGGGCGCGCGCTCGAATGGTGGCTCGCGCAGTTCGAGCACGAGGCCACGCGGCGCGCGCTGCTGGAGCGCCATCGGGGACGCTGAGGAAAGTCCCGAGGACCAGTGCTCCGGCCGCCCTCGCAGACCGATGTAGAGTGCGGACACATTCATCCGCATCCCTCCTCAAAAGAAAAGAGTCCGCCATGACCACTCGCGCAACTGCAAAGCAGACCGACCGCCACCGAACCCCTTCCACCCCTCGCCACTACGCCGTCGTCGGCGCCGGCATCGCCGGGGTGGCCTGCGCACGAACGCTGGTGCAGGCGGGCCACAAGGTCACGCTGTTCGAACGCGAAGCCGCACCCGGTGGCCGCATGGCAAGCATCGGCACCGCCTTCGGCCGCTTCGACAGCGGCGCGCAGTACTTCACCGTGCGCGATCCGCGCTTTGCACTGGCACTCGAATCCACGCCCAACCTCTGCCGCCCCTGGAGCGCCAACCTCGTGCGCGTGCTCGACGCCCACGGCCGCGTGGCCGAAGCGGCACTGCCGGGCCGCGAGTCGCACTGGGTGGCGCAGCCCGGCATGGATGCGCTGGTCGCCCACTGGGCCGCGCCGCTCGCAAACAACCTCATCGCGAACACGCAAGTCACCCAGATCGAGCCCGACGCGCTCGACGCCAAGCGCTGGCAACTGCGCACCGCGGGCGAAGACGATTCGCAGCATGTGTACTCGGGCTTCGACGCCGTGCTGCTCGCCGTGCCGCCCTCGCGCACCCGCGTGCTGCTGGGCGACGGCAAGCTCTCCGCGTCCATCAGCCAGAAGATCGAGCCGGTGCGCATCGCCCCCTGCTGGACGCTGATGATCGCGTTCCCGCAGGCCAACCAGGCCAACATGTCGCACCTCGGCCCGCAGTGGAACGCGGCGCGCAGCACCCACCATCGCGTGGCGTGGCTCGCGCGCGAATCGTCCAAGCCCGGCCGCGAACGCATCGAGCGCTGGACGCTGCAGGCCAGCGCCGCCTGGTCGCAAGAACATCTGCGCGACGACGCGCCGCGCGTCGAAGCCAAGCTGCTGCGCGCCTTCGCCGAAATCACCGGCATCCACGCCGTGCCCTCGCATGCGCAGACGCGCTGCTGGACCGAAGCACAGACGCAGGTGCCCGTGGGCAAGACCCACCTCTGGGACGCCAAGGCCCGCATCGGCGTGGCCGGCGACTGGTGCACGGGGCACCGGGTGGAAGACGCGTTCCTCTCGGGCCTCTCGCTGGCGCTCGCAGTCATCTGATCGACCTGCCGGATGCGTGAGACCGGCCGTTTCGCGCCCTCGCCCACCGGCCCGCTGCACGCCGGCTCGCTGGTGGCCGCGCTCGCGAGCTGGCTCGATGTGCGCGCCCGTGGCCCGCAGGCGCGCTGGCTGATCCGCATCGAGGACGCCGACACCGAACGCTGCCTGCCCGGCATGGGCGAGCACATGCTGCGGCAGCTCGCCGATTGCCATCTGCTGCCCGACGAAACGCCCGTGTGGCAGACGCAGCGCACGGTGCGCTACGAAGCTGCGCTGCAGAGGTTGCAGGCCCTCGGCCTCGCCTATTCCTGCGGCTGTTCGCGCAAGGACATCGACACCGCGCTCGCTCGGCTCGGCCAGCGGCACGAGCGGCATGGCGAGCGCGTGTACCCCGGCACCTGCCGCGATGGCCTGCACGGCAAGCCCGCGCGGGCCTGGCGCTTCGCCACCGAGAAGTTCGAATCGGCACGGCCAGGCGAACTCCGCTGGACCGACCGGCGCCTGGGCGAGCAACACCAGGACGTCAGCCGCGAGGTCGGCGACTTCGTGCTGCGCCGCGCCGATGGCCCGTGGGCCTATCAACTCGCCGTGGTCGTCGACGATGCCGAACAGGACGTGACCGACGTGGTGCGCGGCGAGGACCTGGCCGACAACACCGCGCGCCAGATCCTCCTGCAGCGCGCGCTCGGCCTGCCGACGCCGAGCTACCTGCACACGCCGCTGGTGCGCGGCGCCGACGGCGACAAGCTCTCCAAGCAGAACGGTGCGACGCCCATCGACACCGCGACGCCAGAAGCCGCGCTGGCCGCGCTCGACACGGCCGCGCGCGTGCTCGGCCTCGGCCCCGCCACGGCCACATCCTGCGCCGCCGCACTGGCCGGCTGGGTGCCCGAATGGCGCGCTCTCTACAATTCGCGGCCGTAATGACCTTTCCCGACACCGTGCCCCACGACCTCCCGCCCAGCGACGACAACACCGACGACAGCGCAGGCGACGGCGACAACAAGCCGCACCCGCTGCACCGCCGCCTCAAGAGCTTCGTGAAGCGTGCCGGCCGCACCACCGATGGCCAGGCGCGGGCCTTTTCCGAACTGGGTCCGCTGTTCCTCATCCCCTACACCCCGGAGCCGCTCGACCTGACCGCAGCCTTCGGCGGTCGCGCCGCCCCGACTGTGCTGGAGATCGGCTTCGGCATGGGCGAGGCCACCGCGCACATCGCCACGGTGCGGCCCGAGACCAACTTTTTCTGCTGCGAGGTGCACGAGCCCGGCGTGGGCGCGCTGCTCAAGCGCATCGGCGAGCAGTCGATCTCGAACATCCGCATCTGCGCGCACGACGCGGTCGACGTGCTCGACCACATGCTGCAGGCCGGCACGCTGGCCGGCGTGCACGTGTTCTTCCCGGACCCGTGGCACAAGAAGCGCCACAACAAGCGCCGGCTGATCCAGCCTGAATTCGTGACCAAGCTGGCGCAGCACCTGCGCCCCGGCGGCTACATCCATTGCGCCACCGACTGGCGGCCCTACGCCGAGCAGATGCTCGAAGTGCTGGCGGCCGAGCCGCTTCTGCGCAACACGGCCGAAGGCTATGCGCCGAAGCCGGAATACCGGCCGCTCACCAAGTTCGAGAACCGCGGCATCAAGCTGGGCCACGGCGTGTGGGACCTGGTGTTCGAACGCGCCTGAAGAAGAAAGCCCGCTACTCGACCTGAAAGCGGAACGGCAGCCGCATCCGGGTGCGCACCGGGCGCCCGTCCGCCGACCGTGCCGGATCGAAGCGCCATCCCTTGAGCGCATCGGTCACGGCCTTCGACAGCAGCGGGTGCGGCGACCTTTCGATGCGGACGTCCTCGGCCTTGCCTTCGGTGCCGACGTAGAACTCCGCGATCACCTGGCCCTCGACGCCCTCTTCCGCCAGCGCGGTGGGATAGGCGGGAATGCGACGCTCGCGAATCACCGCCATCGTCTCGACAGCAAGCGCCTTGGGGCGCGTGGCCTCGACCGGCGGCGCGCTGATGACCATGGGCGACGGTTCCGGCGCAGCGCCTGGTGGCGGCACCGGCGCGGGCTCCGCGATTTCCACCACGTCCCGCGACGGCACGGTGCATCCCGCGAGCACCATGCACAACCCCCATCCACCCCAGAGAAAAGCAAATTTCATAGGGGAATTCTGTAGCGGCCCCGCCTATCGCCCTGGCCTCGATATTGCTACACTTTTTTACTACTGTAAGCAAAGGGTGTCCAGATGAACACGTCACGCAGGGAATGGCTGGGCAAGGCATACGGCGCGCTGCTGCTGGGAAGTGGCATCGGCATCACTCACAGGGTCTCGGCGCAGACCCGCACAGGCGGCGCACCCCGCGTCGTGCTGCTCGGGCAATCGGTGCCGCTGACCGGCAGCGCCTCTGAAATCGGCAACGCCTTTGCGGCGGGCAGCCGACTCGCGGTGAGCGACTTCAACACCCGCAACGCCACCACCGGACTGCAGTTGAAACTGGTCCAACTCGACGACGGCTACGACGCCGCGCGCGCCACCGCCAACGCGCGCACCCTGCTCGGTACCCAGAAGGCCGACCTGCTGTTCGGCTTCGTCGGCACCGCCAGCAGCGAGGCCGGCGCGAACGTCGCCACGCAACAGGGCAGCCTGCTCTTCGCGCCGTTCGCGGCCTCCGACAACCTGCGCGGCGCCGACCACCCCAATGTGTTCCATGTGCGGCCCGGCATGATCGACGAAGCCCTCAAGATCGTGCGCCAGTGCGCCACCGTGGGGCAGACCCGCGTGGCGCTCGTGGGCGACGACGACGCCATGGGCCGCGCCGGCCTTGCGGCCGTGCAGCAGGCCATCACCGAACTCAAGCTCACGCCGCTGGTCGCCAGCGCGCTGGTGCCCGCGGGCGGCGACAAGCTCGACGCCGCGCTGAAAGACGTGCAGAAGCAGTCGCCCCAGGCCATCGTGCTGGTGTCGCTCTCTGGCACCACCGCCAACGCCATTCGCAAGCTGCGCAAGAGCGGCTACACGGGCAACTTCATGGCCTTCTCGATCGTCGGCATCGATCCGCTCTACGCGGAACTCGGCAAGGACATCGGCGGCATCGTCATCTCGCAGGTGGTGCCCTCGCCGCGGCCCTCGGCGATTCCGATCGTCAAGGAGTACCTCGCGGCGGTCGACAACTCCGACCAGACCGCGTCGTACGAAGGGCTCGAAGGCTTCATCGCCGCCAAGGCCGTGGGCGAGGCGGTGCGCCGCGCGGGCCGCGGCTTCAACACCGCGACCCTGCAGCGCACGATGACCGCGATGACCGACTACGACGTCGGCGGCTTTCGCATCAACCTGCGCCCGGGGCTGCGGGACAACGTGCGCAGCATCGACCTGATCAGCATCTCGGCCGACGGTCGCGTGCTGCGCTGAAGCGCGAGAGCCTCACTCCCACACGCCGCTGACACCCACCCGTGCCGCCACGCCACCGGACGTGGTCGCTGCCACACCGCCGGTGACGCTCCAGCGGCCGCCTTCCGCAGTCTTGCGCAACGAGAGCGCAATGGCCGACTGGCTCGCGTAGTAGCCCATGCCTGCTGCATAGGTCACCTTGCCCGCAATGTATGGCGCGCTTTCCAGGGCCATCGCCGCAGCGACACCCGAGTAAGCCTTTTCCGCCACATTGCCGATGCTGTTCTGCAGTTCGGCCGCGCGCCTGTCGGTGTACTGGTTCGCCTGCAGGACGGCGCCGCCAAGCTGATTCACGTTGACGGCATCCGTGCCCTGGACGCCTGGCGCCACGTTGGAGATGCGCGTGCCCTCGGGTGCCTGGCCCGCACCCAGCGTGATCTGGTTGTAGTTGACTGACCCATCCGGGTTGGTCGCGTACTGCACGCTGCTGGCCTTCGATGCGCTCGATACAGCCTTCAGTTGCGCCACGTTGGCGGCATCGCTGTCGGCCGAGCCGGCCGCCACGCCCGTGATCTGGCGGAATTGGCCGTTGCCGGCATTGCCCACCGACACTGCGGCCTGCGTACTCGTGGTCGCTGCAATGGCCGCCTCCTGATCCGCCGTCGCATTGCCCGGCACATACCCCGCGACGCGCGCGGCCCTGGAAGCGACCGAGCCCGAACCGAGCGCAACGCCGCCGCTTTGCTGCACCACGGCACCGAAGCCGATGGCGGTGCCCCTGGACACGTTCTGCGCCTGGCTCAGCGGCGTGCCGCCTGCGTCTGCGTTGCCGCCGATAGCCACGCCGCCGCCGCCCGCCCGGGAATTGGCACCAATGGCCTGCGAGCCGGTGGCGAGAGCACCTGTACCCATCGCGATGGCATTGGCGCCCGTGGCCTGGGCACCGAAGCCGATCGCCACCGCGCCGTTGGCCGTGGCCTTCGCACCGTTGCCAGCAGCAAAAGAGTTGTCGCCGCTGGCCACTGCTCGAGGTCCGATCGCCACGGACTCCTGGCCGCTGGCCTCGGAATCCGCCTCCTTCGAGTTGGCCTGGAAGTACCTTGTGCCCTTGTCGTTGATCGTGTTGACGGTCGTGCTCAGGCTGCCGACGCTGCTGTTCGTCGTGCTCAGGCCGGTCGACAAGCTGGAGATGCCGCTGGCGGCAGTGCTCAAACCGGAGGACGTCGAGGTCGACAGGCTGCTGATGCTGCTGCTCGCTGTGCTCAGACCTGACGACGTGGAAGTCGACAGGCTGCTGACGCTGCTGGCGGCAGTGCTCAGTCCGGAGGACGTCGAAGTCGACAGGCTGCTCACGCTGCTAGCGGCAGTGCTCAGTCCGGAGGACGTCGAAGTCGACAGGCTGCTCACGCTGCTAGCGGCAGTGCTCAGTCCGGAGGACGTCGAAGTCGACAGGCTGCCGATGCTGCTCGTTGCAGTGCTTAGTCCAGACGAGGTCGACGTCGACAAGCTGCTGACGCTGCTCGCCGCAGTGCTCAGACCGGACGATGCCGAGGTCGACAGGCTGGTCACGCTGCTGGCAGCCGTGCTCAGTCCGGAGGACGTCGAAGTCGACAGGCTGCTCAGGCTGCTAGCGGCTGTGCTCAATCCACTCGATGTCGAAGTGGACAAGCTGCTCACGCTGCTGGCAGCCGTGCTCAGACCCGACGATGTCGAAGTCGACAGGCTGCTCAGGCTGCTAGCGGCTGTGCTCAATCCACTCGATGTGGAAGTGGACAAGCTGCTCACGCTGCTGGCAGCCGTGCTCAGACCCGACGATGTCGAAGTCGACAAGCTGCTCACGCTGCTAGCGGCTGTGCTCAGGCCCGACGACGTGGAAGTCGACAGGCTGCTGACGCTGCTAGCGGCTGTGCTCAGTCCGCTCGACGTGGAAGTTGACAGGCTGCTGACGCTGCTAGCGGCGGTGCTCAATCCACTCGATGTCGAAGTGGACAAGCTGCTCACGCTACTCGCGGTCGTGCTCAGACCCGACGAGGTGGAGGTCGACAAGCTGCTGACGCTGCTCGCGGCCGTGCTCAGGACGGAGGACGTCGAAGTCGACAGGCTGCTGACACTGCTGGCAGCCGTGCTCAGGCCGCTCGACGTCGAAGTCGACAAGCTGCTGACGCTGCTGGCAGCCGTGCTCAGGCCAGACGACGTCGAGGTCGACAGGCTGCTGACGCTGCTGGTAGCCGTGCTCAGGCCGGAGGACGTCGAAGTCGACAAGCTGCTGACGCTGCTGGCAGCCGTGCTCAGGCCAGAGGATGTCGAAGTCGACAAGCTGCTCACGCTGCTCGCGGCCGTGCTCAGACCGGATGACGTCGAGGTCGATAAGCTGCTGACGCTGCTGGCAGTCGTGCTCAGGCCAGAGGATGTCGAAGTCGACAGGCTGCTCACACTGCTGGCGGCAGTGCTCAATCCACTCGATGTCGAAGTGGACAAGCTGCTCACGCTGCTGGCGGCAGTGCTCAGGCCGGAGGACGTCGAGGTCGACAAGCTGCTGACGCTGCTCGCGGCCGTGCTCAAGCCGGACGATGTCGAAGTCGACAAGCTGCTGACGCTGCTGCTCGCTGTGCTCAGACCCGACGATGTCGAAGTTGAAAGGCTGCTCACGCTGCTCGCGGCCGTGCTCAGTCCGGAGGACGTCGAAGTCGACAAGCTGCTGACACTGCTGGCGGCCGTGCTCAAGCCGGACGATGTCGAAGTGGACAAGCTGCTCACGCTGCTAGCCGTAGTGCTCAAACCAGACGACGTCGAGGTCGACAAGCTGCTGACGCTACTCGCGGCAGTGCTCAGGCCGGAGGACGTCGAAGTCGACAGGCTGCTGACACTGCTGGCAGCAGTGCTCAGACCCGACGAGGTAGAGGTCGACAAGCTGCTGACGCTGCTCGCGGCAGTGCTCAGGCCCGACGATGTCGAAGTCGATAGGCTGCTGACGCTGCTAGCGGCAGTGCTCAGGCCGCTCGACGTCGAAGTCGACAAGCTGCTCACGCTGCTGGTAGCCGTGCTCAAACCAGACGACGTCGAAGTCGACAAGCTGCTGACGCTGCTCGTGGCGGTGCTCAAGCCGGACGACGTCGAGGTCGACAGGCTATCGATGCTGCTCGTAGCAGTGCTCAGGCCAGAGGATGTCGAAGTCGACAGGCTGCTGATCCCGCTGGTTGCAGTGCTCAGGCCAGATGACGTTGAGGTCGAGAGGCTGTCAATGCTGCTCGTGGCTGTGCTCAGACCAGAGGATGTCGAAGTCGACAGGCTGCTGATCCCGCTGGTTGCAGTGCTCAGGCCAGATGACGTTGAGGTCGAGAGGCTGTCAATGCTGCTCGTGGCTGTGCTCAGACCAGAGGATGTCGAGGTCGACAAGCTGCTGATACTGCTGGTCGCAGTGCTCAAGCCAGATGACGTTGAGGTCGAGAGGCTGTCAATGCTGCTCGTGGCTGTGCTCAGGCCAGACGATGTCGATGTCGACAGGCTGCTGATCCCGCTGGTTGCAGTGCTCAGACCAGATGACGTTGAAGTCGAAAGGCTATCGATGCTGCTGGTCGCTGTGCTCAAGCCAGACGAGGTCGAAGTCGAGAGGCTACTCACGCTGCTGTTGGTCGTGCTCAGGCCGCTCGAAGTAGATGTCGACAAGCTGCCGATACTGCTCGCCGCAGTGCTCAGTCCGGACGATGTCGACGTCGACAAGCTACTCACGCTGCTGTTCGTCGAACTCAGACCAGTGGACAGGCTGGAGATACCGCTGGACGTCGATGTCGACAGACTGCCGATGTTGCTCGTAGCCGTGCTCAAACCACTCGACGTAGACGTAGAGAGGCTATTGATACCACTGGTCGCTGTGCTCAGACCGCTTGAGGTAGATGTCGAAAGGCTACCGATGCTGCTCGTCGCGGTGCTCAAGCCACTCGAAGTGGATGTCGACAAGCTGCTCACGCTGCTGCTCGTCGAACTCAAACCAGTGGACAGGCTGGAGATACCGCTGGACGTCGATGTCGACAGACTGCCGATGCTGCTGGTCGCCGTGCTCAGGCCCGAGGAGGTCGAAGTCGACAGACTGCCAATGCTGCTGGTTGCAGTGCTCAGGCCGGATGAGGTCGATGTCGACAAGCTGCTCACGCTGCTGCTCGTCGAACTCAGACCAGTGGACAAGCTGGAGATACCGCTGGACGTCGAAGTCGACAAGCTGCCAATGCTGCTGGTCGTCGTGCTCAGACCAGAGGATGTCGAAGTCGACAGGCTGCTGATCCCGCTGGTTGCAGTGCTCAGGCCAGATGACGTTGAGGTCGAGAGGCTGTCAATGCTGCTCGTGGCTGTGCTCAGACCAGAGGATGTCGAGGTCGACAAGCTGCTGATGCTGCTGGTCGCAGTGCTCAGGCCAGATGACGTTGAGGTCGAGAGGCTGTCAATGCTGCTCGTGGCTGTGCTCAGGCCAGAGGATGTCGAAGTCGACAGGCTGCTGATGCTGCTGGTCGCAGTGCTCAGACCAGATGACGTTGAGGTCGAGAGGCTGTCAATGCTGCTCGTGGCTGTGCTCAGGCCAGAGGATGTCGAAGTCGACAGACTGCTGATGCTGCTTGTGGCGGTGCTCAAGCCACTCGACGTTGATGTCGACAGGCTGCTAATACTGCTGGTCGCCGTGCTCAGACCCGACGATGTCGAAGTCGACAGGCGGCCGATGCTGCTGGTCGCTGTGCTCAAGCCACTGGAGGTCGAGGTCGACAGGCTGCTGATCCCGCTGGTTGCAGTGCTCAGGCCGGATGACGTTGAAGTCGAGAGGCTATCAATGCTGCTGGTCGCTGTGCTCAAACCACTCGAAGTAGACGTCGACAAGCTGCCGATGCTGCTCGTCGCTGTGCTCAAGCCAGACGACGTCGAGGTCGACAGGCTGCTCACGCTGCTGGCGGCCGTGCTCAAGCCGGACGATGTCGAAGTGGACAAGCTGCTGACGCTGCTAGTCGTAGTGCTCAAACCAGACGACGTCGAAGTCGACAAGCTGCTCACCCTGCTCGCGGCCGTGCTCAGGCCGGAGGACGTCGAAGTCGACAGGCTGCCGACACTGCTGGCGGCCGTGCTCAGACCCGACGACGTCGAAGTCGACAAGCTGCTGACGCTGCTGGCAGCCGTGCTCAAGCCGGACGATGTCGAAGTCGACAGGCTGCTGACGCTGCTCGCGGCCGTGCTCAGGCCCGACGACGTCGAAGTCGACAGGCTGGTCACGCTGCTGGCAGCCGTGCTCAGACCCGACGATGTCGAAGTCGACAAGCTGCTCAGGCTGCTGGCAGCCGTGCTCAGTCCGGAGGACGTCGAGGTCGACAAGCTGCCCACGCTGCTGGCGGCAGTGCTCAATCCGCTCGACGTGGAAGTCGACAAGCTGCTGACGCTGCTCGCGGCAGTGCTCAGTCCGCTCGAGGTGGAAGTCGACAGGCTGCTCACACTGCTGGCGGCAGTGCTCAGACCCGACGATGTCGAAGTCGACAAGCTGCTGACACTGCTGGCGGCCGTGCTCAGACCCGACGATGTCGAAGTCGACAAGCTGCTGACACTGCTGGCGGCCGTGCTCAAGCCGGACGATGTCGAAGTGGACAAGCTGCTCACGCTGCTAGTCGTAGTGCTCAAACCAGACGACGTCGAGGTCGACAAGCTGCTGACGCTGCTAGCGGCAGTGCTCAGGCCGGAGGACGTCGAAGTGGACAGGCTGCTGACGCTGCTAGCGGCAGTGCTCAGGCCCGATGACGTCGAAGTCGACAGGCTGCTGACGCTGCTGACGGCCGTGCTCAGACCCGACGATGTCGAAGTCGACAGGCTGCTGACGCTGCTGGCGGCCGTGCTCAGACCCGACGATGTCGAAGTCGATAGGCTGCTTACGCTGCTGGCGGCAGTACTCAGGCCGCTCGACGTCGAAGTCGACAAGCTGCTGACACTACTGGCGGCTGTGCTCAAGCCACTCGACGTCGAGGTGGAAAGACTGTCGATGCTGCTCGTCGCGGTACTCAGACCAGAGGAAGTCGAGGTCGACAGGCTGCTGACGCTGCTGGTCGCGGTGCTCAACCCACTCAATGTCGAGGTGGACAAGCTGCTGACGCTACTGGCGGCTGTGCTCAAGCCGCTCGACGTGGAAGTCGACAAGCTGCTGATGCTGCTAGTCGCAGTGCTCAACCCACTCGACGTCGAAATCGACAAGCTGCTGACGCTACTCGCGGCAGTGCTCAGGCCGGAGGACGTCGAAGTCGACAAGCTGCTCACGCTGCTGGTAGCCGTGCTCAAACCAGACGACGTCGAGGTCGACAAGCTGCTGACGCTGCTAGCAGCCGTGCTCAGGCCGGAGGACGTCGAAGTGGACAGGCTGCTCACGCTGCTAGCGGCAGTGCTCAACCCGCTCGAGGTCGAAGTCGACAGAGTCCTGATACTGCTCGTCGCCGTACTCAACCCTGTAGAAAAGCTGGCCATGCTGCTAGTCACCGTGCTCAATCCCGTCGACGTCGAAGTCGAGAGACTGTTGAGCTGATCGAGATTGATCGCGTCGGTGAGTTGCGTTCCAGCAGCCAGATTGGTCAGTCTGTCGTTCGAGGCAGATATCTGCCCGTTGCCGGAGTTCAGCGTAACGGTGTTGGCGGCCAACGTGGCGCCGGCAGCGTTAATGACAAGTGAATTGGCGGTTCCAGCAAACCACAAACCGGAAGAAACGTCCCCTGCCCAAACAGCTCCTGCTGTCTCTGGCGGGCGGGCGCCGGTTAGGTAAGCAAAATTTTCACCCGCGACACCGGTGATGGGGTTGCCAAATGAAAAGCAATTTCCCCACCCACTGTTGGCCCAAATGCAGTTCTGCGCGCTTACCGTTGTGCTCCTCTGCGTTCCCATAGTGCTCTGCGCCAGCACTGGATTGCTGAGCCCTAACAACGCGAAAGCGGCCGCCGCTAGCGGCGCACGGAAAAAGGAGCCGGAACCTGGCGCAAGCTCACGCCCGGGGAGGGAGGTTTTTCCGGAACCTTTGCCACGACCGCGGCTGATCTCGGAGGCAGCGACCCAAGCACCGAGTGCTTCATTCCAGATAGTTTGAAAAGTCTTGTTCATTCGCAAAAATCGATCCGACAAAGAAATGGCATGTGCCGCGCCCGCATCGATCGCAAACGACAAGAAGAGTGCTGAGAGCGCATGCGGGATCAACCGCCCTGCTGCGCAATGCCGAACTTCCGCGAACAACCACCGGCCGCGCATCGTTCGATGCGTGCTCAGGTCTGTTCTGGGGGATTTCTCGCACCGGGTGCGAGGTTTAGGTCTGCTTCAACCACTCGACCCGCTGATGAAAACCACGGAATCCGTGGCAGCGATCGAAGGTCGCGAATCTAAATTCGTTCGTTTGAAAGGAGTTTTTTAAATGTCCAAAAACGACTTTCGAGCCCGGAAATCATTTTCGAATGTGAACAAATATCCCAATAGATGGATGTTCAGACGGACATGTATGTGAATACTTGAGTCTTAGTTGTCGAGTCGCAATAGGTTGTGCCCGGCAAGTCGGGAGGCTGGAGACCTGTCGCCCAAGGCCGAGTGCGGCCTCCTGGCGTCGTAGGGCCTGTTCACACTACGCAAGGGGTCGCGAAGCTCGCCACAGGCAGCCGTGTCGTGCGTTCATTGCTGTTGGCCCGCAGACGGCCATCAGCCCACTCGCGCAGACAGGTCTGGATGAATCGCTCGGCCTTGCCGTTGGTCTGTGGGCGATAGGGTCGGGTGAAGCTGTGTTTGATGCCAAGGCCTGGCAAGCCTTGGCGAACAGCCGCGAGCGCTAGGCCGCACCGTTGTCGGTGATCAGGCGCTTGATGGTCACGCCCAAAGCCGCGTAGTGCGCAACAGCGGCCTGATCGGCATTTCGGCCGAAGGTCGCGTGCTGCACTGAAGCGCGGCGGCGTCCGTCAGACGGCGCCTGCCGCCTCGTCGATCAACGCCGCCACCTCCACCGGCTTCGACGCCAGCGAGGCGTGGCTCGCAGCCAGCGTGATGACCTTGCGGGCGCCCAGGCGCGCCGACATGCGCTCCTGGTTGGCCGGCGCGATCATGCGGTCGTCGCTGGAAATCTGATACCACGAGGGCTTCTTCTTCCAGGCCGGCGAAGTGATGGCGTCGCCGAAGGTGCTGGCCAGTGGCGCCTTCTGCGTCACGCCCATCACGAGGCCTTCTTCGGCCGTCAGGTCCTGGCAAAAGCTCTCGTGGAATTTCTCGGGCTTGACCCACAGGTAGCCGTCGCTGTCGGGCGCGAGGTTGGGCACCGCGACCGGCGGATGCTGCTCGGTGATGGCCCCGGGGCTCTCGCCCGCATCGGGCGCGAAGGCCGCGATGTAGACCAGCCCGACCACGTTGGGCAGGTCGCCGGCCTGCGTGATCACCGCGCCGCCGTACGAGTGGCCCACCAGCAGCACCGGCCCCTGCACTTGCGCGACCAATTTGCGCGTGCGTTCGGCATCGTCGGCCAGCGAGGTCAGCGGCAGCTCGACCGCGCGAATGCCCGCGTGGCCCTTGCGCGAAAGCTCTACGATGACCTTGCTCCAGTGCGCCGCACCACCCCAGAAACCATGGACCAGAACGACCGTCGGTTTATTGCTCATGATTCGAATACTTCCCTGTGAAAACTAAAGACCGCCGGGCCACCATGGCACGACGGGGGAGCTTTTATACGCCGCCCTGCGCGCGTTTTTTGCGACACCCATTCAGCCAGTACTGACAAGCCTCTGAAGCGCATCGAGCGACAGCAATTCGATGCGCCCGTAGCCCAGCGCGACCACGCCCTCGCCCGCCAGCGCATTGAGTTCTTTCGAGAGCGTCTGGCGCGTCACGCCAAGCATCATGGCCAGCGCCTCCTGCGGCAGCTGGAGGCTGCGCCGCAGGTGAACCGATTGCGTCGCATCGCCGCGCGCCAGCACCAGCAGCCGGTGCGCCACCCTCGCGCGCAGGCTGCGCAAGGTCGCGTCTTCCGCGAGGCCATAGAGCATGCGCACCCGCGCCGCCAGCATTGCGCCGATGGCGTTGGAGAACACCACGTCGCGCATCTGCCGCGCGAAGGCTTCGGGCGACACCACCAGCAGGTCGAGCGCTTCGAGTGCGGTGGCGTCGTGCGTGCGGGGCGAGCCGTCGATGAGCGTGATCTCGCCGAACCAGTTGCCCGGCTCCAGCACCGCGAGGATGGCCTCGCGCCCGTCCTGGCGCAGCGACGAAATCTTGATCGTGCCCGCCACCAGCCCGTAGAAGCCTGCGCCCGCAGCCTGGATCGGATCGCCCTGCCGGAAGATCATCGCGCCGCGCCGCACATGGATGAGCTCGGCCGCGCCCACCAGCGCATCGCGCTGCGCGCGCGGCATGCTGGTGAACCACGGGTTGCCCTCCAGCGCGGCACGGTGCGGGGCGGAGAGGCGCGGCTTGGTGGAAGGAGGCATCGGAAAAAGGACGGACGGGTCCCCCTCGGGACAGGGGTTTACCAGCACCCTACATTGTCAAATTCTTGACAGTTGAGCGTCAAGTGCAGGTCTACAGTGACCGGCACCCACAGACGAACAACGGAGACGACACGATGAGCGCAAGGGCAAGTTTCAAGAGCATGCAGGAGAGCACGCGCGAAGACTGGCAACTGATCGGCGGCGAGTTCATGCAGTTCGCGGGCGGCCTGCCCGCGCGTGTGATCAAGCACCTGCAGATCCTCGAGGGCGACTACGGCGGCTTTCCCGTCGACCGCTACACCCACTCGCTGCAGACCGCCACCCGGGCGTTGCGCGACGGCCGCGACGAGGAGTACGTGGTGTGCGCGCTGTTGCACGACATCGGCGACACGCTCGGCAGCTTCAACCATCCCGACATCGCCGCCGCGATCCTCAAGCCCTTCGTGAGCGAAGCCAACCACTGGATGGTGCAGCACCACGGCATCTTCCAGGGCCACTACTTCTTCCACCACATCGGGCTGGACCGCGACATGCGTGAGAACTTCAAGGACCACCCGCACTACGAGCGCACGGCCGAGTTCTGTGCGCTCTACGACAACCCGGCCTTCGACCCGAAGGCCGAGACCTTGCCGATCAGCGAATTCGAGCCCATGCTTCGCCGCTTGATGGCGCAACCCAAGCAGAGCATCTACAAGACCGTGCTGAAAGAGCCGGCAACGGCCTGACAGACACCCGACAAAGGACACATCCCCATGAACGCGAACTCCCAATCCGAAATCCAGAAGCTCGTCTCCGCCGAAGAGTGGCAACTGCGCGTCGACCTCGCCGCCTGCTATCGCCTCGTGGCGCTCTACGGCTGGAGCGACCTGGTGTTCACGCACATCAGCGCGCGCGTACCCGGCCCCGAGCATCACTTCCTCATCAACCCCTACGGCCTGATGTTCGACGAGATCACCGCGTCCAGCCTGGTGAAGGTCGACCAGCAGTGCAACAAGATCATCGACTCGCCCTACCCGGTGAACCCGGCCGGCTTCGTGATCCACAGCGCGGTGCATGCCGCGCGCGAAGACATCCAGTGCGTGCTGCACACCCACACCAAGGCCGGCATTGCGGTGAGCGCGCAGAAGAACGGCGTGCTGCCCATCAGCCAGCAATCGACCTTCGTGCTGGCCTCGCTCGCGTATCACGACTACGAAGGCGTGGCCTTCCGCGACGACGAGAAGCCGCGCCTGCAGGCCGACATGGGCCATGCCAACTTCCTCATGCTGCGCAACCATGGCCTGCTCACCTGCGGCAAGACCATTGCCGATGCGTTCCTTTCGATGTACACCTTCGAGAACACCTGCCAGATCCAGATCGCGGCGCAATCGGGTGGCAGCGAACTCACGCACGTCGACCCCAGGATCATCGATGGCGTGGGCCAGGCGATGAAGGTGCAAAGCGGGGGCCTGGGCGGCATGTTCGTCTGGCCTTCACTGATCCGGAAACTCGACCGCATCGACGACAGCTACAAACAATAAGACGCGTCGATCCCCGGTTTTCCACGGCTGCCAGCGCCCGCGCGACGGGTGCCGGCAGCCATTTTTTTAGACAGAAGAACGAAAGAGGAGACAAAAACCCATGGACACCACGCTCATCGTGACCCGGTTCCTGTTCGGCGCGCTCGCGCTGGTGATGTTCGGGCTGGGGCTGTCGCTTTCGCTCGAAGACTTCCGGCGCCTCTTCAAGCACCCGAAGGCGGTGACCATCGCGCTCGTGCTGCAGGTCATCGGGCTGCCGCTCGCCTGCTACGCGATCATCGTGGGCTTCGGGCTCTCGCCGGTGTTCGCCATCGGGCTCATGCTGCTGGCGGCCTCACCGGGCGGCATTTCGGCCAACCTGTTCTCGCACCTCTTCGGCGGCAACGTGGCGATGAACATCTCGCTCACTGCGGTGAACACGCTGCTGTCGATCATCACGCTGCCGCTCATCGCCAACTGGGCCATCAACCATTTCGCGCAGAGCGGCCAGGTGGTGCCGCTGCAGACGCGCAAGCTCGTGGAGGTGATCGCGATCGTGCTGGTGCCGGTGGCCATCGGCATGTTCGTGGCCTCTCGCAAGCCCGGCTTCGCCGCGCGCATGGAGAAGCCGACCAAGATCTTCAGCGGCGTGGTGCTCGCGGTGGTCACGGTGCTGGCCATCGCGAACGAGTGGAAGACCATCACCGCCACCTTCGCCGAAATCGGCATTCCGGTGCTGCTGTTCAACCTCGTGAGCCTGCTTGCGGGCTATTACCTCAGCCGTGCCGCGGGACTGGACAAGCCGCTGGCCACCGCCATCAGCTACGAGATCGGCATCCACAACTCCACGCTCGCCATCTTCATCGCGGTGAGCGTGCTCGGGAGTTTTCCGCTCGCGCTGCCGGCCGCGATCTACTCGGTGGTGATGTACATCACGGCCCCGCTGTTCGGATGGTTGCTGCTTCGGCGCGGCCAACCGGCTACCGTGCCTGCGCGATGATGCGCGCATGGAACTGAGGCAACTGCGCTACTTCGTCAAGGTCTGCGAACTGCGCAGCATGGGCCGCGCGGCCGTGGAGTTGGGTGTGGTCACCTCGGCGCTGAGCCAGCAGATCAGCCGCCTCGAAAGCGAACTCGCCACGCGCCTCCTGCAGCGCAGCTCGACGGGCGTCACGCCCACCGATGCGGGCCTGGCTTTCCTGCAGCAGGCACAGCTCACCTTGCGCCATGCCGACGACGCGGTGCGCGCGGCGCAGCAGGCGCGCCTGTCGGGCCATGTGAGCGTGGGCCTCGCGCCCACCACCGCCACCGTGCTCGGCGTGCCGCTGATGCGCGCGATGCAGGAGCGCTACCCCGAGGTGCGGCTGCACATGGTGGAGGCGCTCTCGGGCCATCTCACGACGATGCTGCATGCGCGCCAGCTCGATCTGGCCGTGCTGTTCCAGACCGACACGCCGCGGCGCTGGAGCGTGTCGCCGCTGCTGGCCGAAAAGCTCTTCGTGGTCGCCTCGCCGACGCTGGCCGAGCGCCCCAAGGGCAACAAGGTGCGCCTCTCCCAATTGGCCGATGTGCCGCTGATCCTGCCGAGCGGCAGCCACGGCCTGCGCGCCACGCTGATGGCGGCCTTTCTGCGGGCACGCGTCACGCCGCGCATCGTGGCCGAGGTCGACGGCCTCGCGCTCCTGATGGACGCAGTGCACGCCGGCTACGGCGCCACCGTGCAGCCCGGCGCGGCCACCGCGCGGCACGACCGCGACGACCTCGAGCTCACCCAGATCAGCGACGCCCACGTCGGCCGCCGCAACCTGCTCGTGAGCCTGTCGGACGACGAGCTCTCGCCCGCCGCGCTGGCCGCGCGCGTGGTGGTCGCCGACACCGCCCGTACTCTGGTGCTCGAAGGGCGCTGGGCCGGTGCCAGTCTTCACTAAAACTGAACACCCGTTGCCTCTTCCGGCCTTTCGCGTGAAGGCCGCGCTCCCTAAAGTCTCCTGGATTCCAAGGAGACCCACGAGTGATGGATGTACTGGCAGACGTAGTGGTTGTTGGTGGCGGCAATGCCGCGCTGTGCGCCGCGCTGATGGCGCGCGAGGCCGGCGCTTCGGTGCTGCTGCTGGAAGCCTCGCCCAAAGAATGGCGTGGCGGCAATTCGCAGCACACCCGCAACCTGCGCTGCATGCACGACGCACCGCAGGACGTGCTGATCGATGCCTACCCTGAAGAGGAGTACTGGCAAGACCTGCTGAAAGTGACCGGCGGCCTCACCGACGAGCACCTCGCGCGCCTGGTGATCCGCGCCTCGTCGAACTGCCGCGACTGGATGCGCAGCCACGGCGTGCACTTCCAGCCGCCGCTGTCGGGCGCGCTGCATGTGGCGCGCACCAACGCCTTCTTCATGGGCGGCGGCAAGGCGCTGGTGAACGCGTATTTCCGCAGCGCCGAGAAGCTGGGCGTGCAGATCCGCTACGACACGCCCGTGGCTTCGGTCGAACTCGACGGCGACCGCTTCATGGCCGTGCGCACCGAAGCCGGCGAGCGCATCGAGGCGAGGAGCTGCGTGCTCGCCTCGGGCGGCTTCGAATCGAACCGCGAATGGCTGCGCGAGGCGTGGGGCCAGAACGAGCGCGGCGAATGGCCGGCCGACAACTTCCTCATCCGCGGCACGCGCTTCAACCAGGGCGTGCTGCTGAAATACATGATCGCCGCGGGTGCCGACAGCATCGGCGATCCGTCGCAGGGCCACATGGTGGCCATCGATGCGCGTGCGCCGCTCTACGACGGCGGCATCTGCACGCGCATCGATTGCGTGTCGCTCGGCGTGGTGGTCAACCGCGACGCGCAGCGCTTCTACGACGAGGGCGAAGACTTCTGGCCCAAGCGCTATGCGATCTGGGGCCGGCTCGTGGCGCAGCAGCCAGGGCAGATCGCCTGGTCGGTCATCGACCAGAAGGCGGTCGGCCGCTTCATGCCGCCGGTGTTCACCGGCACGGAGGCCCATACGCTGGGCGAGCTGGCGCAGAAGATCGGCCTGGACGAAGCCACGTTCGTGCGCACCGTGCAGGACTACAACGCCGCGTGCCGCGTCGGCCGCTTCGACCACACCGCGCTGGACGATTGCCACACCGAAGGCATCGCCCCCGCCAAGACGCACTGGGCGCGCCCGCTGGACACCGCGCCCTTCTACGCGTACCCCCTGCGCCCCGGCATCACCTTCACCTACCTGGGCCTGAAGGTGGACGAGACCGCCGCCGTGCGCTTCGGCGGACGGCCGAGCCCCAACCTCTTCGTGGCCGGCGAAATGATGGCCGGCAACGTGCTGGGCAAGGGCTACACGGCCGGCGTCGGCATGAGCATCGGCACGGCCTTCGGCCGCATCGCCGGGACACAGGCCGCAAAGGCAGCGAAGGCCGCCAAGAACATTTCGAAGAATTCCCCGGAGACCGCCCTTGCAGCAGCTCACTGATCTCGTCGCACGCGCCCGTGCGGATGCCGATGGCATCGGCAGCGCACCGCCTTCGCAGCGCGTGATCCCGATCCAGCCCGCCCTTCCGTTGACCGCCAGCGAGGGCGAGGTCGCGCGCATCCTGCAGATCTGCAATGCCTGCCGCTACTGCGAGGGCTTCTGCGCCGTGTTCCCCGCGATGACGCGCCGGCTCGAATTCGGCAAGGCCGACACGCACTACCTCGCCAACCTCTGCCACAACTGCGGCTCGTGCCTGCACGCCTGCCAGTACGCGCCGCCGCACGAGTTCGCGGTGAACGTGCCGCAGGCGATGGCGCAGGTGCGCATGCAGACGTACCACGACTACGCCTGGCCGCCCGCGATGGGCGCCCTCTACAAGAAGGCCGGGCTCACGGTAGCGCTGGCACTGGCCGGCGGACTCGCGCTATTCCTGGTGCTGGCCGTCGCGATGTCGGGTTCGCTGCTGCACGAACCACTCGCGGGCAATTTCTACGCGATCTTTCCGCACAACTTCCTCGCGCTGGTGTTCGGCGCGGTGTTCCTCTTCGTGATGTTCGCGCTGGCCATGGGCGTGCGCAGCTTCTGGCGCGAGGTGTCGCCCGCGAACGATCCGGGCAACGCGCCGTCGATGCCGGGCGTGCGCGGTCCGGCGAGTGCCGAAGCGGCGCACGACGCGCTGCGCCTGAAGTACCTGGGCGGCGGCCACGGCGAAGGCTGCAACAACGAGGACGACCGCTTCACGCTCTGGCGCCGGCGCTTCCACCACTTCACCTTCTACGGCTTCATGCTGTGCTTTGCCTCGACCTGCGTGGCGACGCTGTACCACTACCTGTTCGACCTGCACGCGCCCTATGCGCTCACGAGCCTGCCGGTGCTGCTGGGCACTGCCGGCGGCATCGGCCTCGTGGTCGGCCCTATCGGCCTCCTGTGGCTGAACCTGCGGCGCAATGCCGCGCACGGCGACGTGGCGCAGCGGCCGATGGACCGCGGCTTCATCGCGCTGCTGCTGCTCACGAGCGTGACGGGCCTCGCGCTCCTCGCATGGCGCGACACGAGCTTCATGGCGCTGCTGCTGGCAGTGCACCTGGGCGTGGTGATGGCGCTCTTCCTCACGCTGCCCTACGGCAAGTTCGCGCACGGCATCTTCCGCTCGGCAGCGCTCCTGAAGTTCGCGATCGAGAAACGCCTGCCCAGCCGCCTGCAGCTGGGCGCCGATTGAACCCACGCTACACCCCACCCGACATTGAAAGGAACCCCACGATGACGAACCCTGGCGTGCTCCAGATCCCCTCCATGAAGGACAAGTGCTCCGCTGCCGAATGGCAGGCCCGCATCGACCTGGCCGCCTGCTACCGGCTGGTCGACCTGTACGGCATGTCGGACATGATGGCCAACCACATCTCCTCGCACGTGCCCGGCGAGCACGGCGCGTTCCTCATCAACCCCTACGGGATGATGTACGAGGAGATCACCGCGTCCAGCCTCATCAAGGTCGATGCCGACGGCCGCATCCTCTCGTCGCCCGACTTCGGCGAGCTGAACTACGGCATCAACAAGGCCGGCTACGTGATCCACAGCGCGGTGCATGCCGCGCGGCCCGACGTGGCCTGCGTGATCCACACGCACAGCTGGGCGTCGATGGCGGTGTCTTCGCTCGAATGCGGGCTGCTGCCGCTCACGCAGACGGCCATGCGCTTCCTGAAGATCGGCTACCACGAGTACCAGGGCGTGGTGCTGAACACCGAAGAGCAAGCCTCGCTGCTCGCCGACCTCGGGCAGAGCGAGGCCGTGATCTTCCGCAACCACGGTGCGCTCGTGGTGGGCCGCAGCGTGGGCGAGGCCTTCAACTGGATGCACCGGCTCGAGCTGGCCTGCCGCGCGCAGATCGGCGCGATGTCGTGCAACACGCCGCTGAAGGCCGTGCCGCAAGACGTGCTCGAAGAAACCTGGAACAACTACCAGCCCGGCACCCGCCGCCCCTACGGGCTCATGGAATGGCCCGCGCTGCTGCGCAAGCTGGATCGCATGGACCCGGGCTTTCGCGACTGACCGCGCTCCTTTTTCGCTACGAAGAACACTTTCAGGACATAAGAATGAGCCGAGACAAACCCCTTCCCCTCCTGCAAACGCTCATGGGCGCAGCAGTCGCCGCGCTGCTGGCAATCGGCCTTGGTGCCGCGCCCCATGCCCAGGCGCAATCCGCGTACCCCAGCAAGCCCGTGCGCGTGGTCGTCGCCTTCACCGCGGGCGGCACCACCGACATCCTCGCGCGCGCCGTCACGCAGCAGATGTCCGAGAAGCTGGGCCAGCCCTTCGTCATCGACAACAAGCCGGGCGGCGGCGGCAACATCGGCACCGAGTTCGTGGTGCGCGCGCCGGCCGATGGCTACACGCTCATCGTCAATTCGGTCGGCCCGATGGCCGTGAACCAGACGCTCTACAAGAACATGACCTACGACCCGCTCGCCGACCTCGTGCCGGTGGTGCAGATCGCCGACGTGCCCAACGTGCTGGTCGTGAACCCCGAGGTACCCGCCAGGACGATGGAAGAGTTCATCGCCTACGCCAAGGCCAACCCCAACAAGCTGAACTACGGCTCGACGGGCATCGGCACCTCCTCGCACCTGTCGAGCTACATGCTCAGCAAGCGCATCGGCGCGGAGACGCTGCACGTGCCCTACAAGGGCGCCAACGCGCTGACCGACCTGCTCGCGGGGCGCATCCAGTTCATGTTCGCGACCATTCCCTCGGTGATCCCGCACATCCGCGCGGGCAAACTGCGCGCGATTGCGGTGAGCAGCCTGAAGCGCTCGCGTTCGCTGCCCGACGTGCCGACGGTGGCCGAGAAGGGCTTTGCGGGTTTCTCGGCCGGCTCGTGGTTCGGCTTCTTCGCGCCCAAGGGCACGCCGGCACCGGTGATCGCTTTGCTCAACAAATCGGTGAACGACGCGCTGCCTTCGCTGGAAGCGCAGATGATCCGCGAGGGCGCGGACCCGGTCGGCGGCACGCCCGAACAGTTCGGCAAATTCACGCGGCAGGAGTACGACAAGTGGAAAGTGATCGTGCGCGAATCGGGCGCAACGGCGGAATGACTTCGCCGCTGCGCATCCTGATGACACCCGCGGCCGAGCGGCAGGCCGGCGCGGGTTTGACCGAAGCGCTCGGCAACCGCGCCTACGTGGCGGTGAACCCCGGGGACGATGCGGACATCGCCTTCGTCTCGCGCGACGTTACCGGCCTTTCGACCAAGCATCAGGTGCTGCCCGATACGCAGCAGTTTCACGATGCCTTGCGCAACGCGCCATCGCTGCGCTGGGTGCATGCGCATTCGGCGGGTGCCGACCGGCCCGTGTACGGCGAGCTGCGTGCGCGCGGCGTGGAGGTGACGACTTCGTCGGGCGCCAATTCCGGCGTGGTCGTGCAGACGGCGCTTGCCGGCGTGCTGATGCTGGCGCGCTGCTTCCCGCAACTGCTTGCGGCGCAGCGCGAGAAGACCTGGGCGCCGCTCGTGGGCAGCGGCTTGCCGCGCGACCTGGCGGGCCAGACGGCGGTGATCGTCGGCTGGGGACCGATCGGGCAAGGCCTCGGCGCGTTGCTCTCTGCGTTGGGTCTGCGCGTGGTGGCTGTGCGCAGCACCGCGAGCGCCGAAAACAGCGTGCGCTTCGAGGACCTCCACACCGTGCTGCCGCGCGCCGACTGGCTGCTGCTCGCCTGCCCGTTGACCGAGCGCACGCGGGGTCTCGTCGATGCGGCCGCGCTCGCCCTGTTGCCGCCCGGTGCGAGGCTGGTGAACGTCTCGCGCGGCGAAGTCGTCGACGAGCCCGCGTTGATCGCAGCCCTCCGCAGCGGCGCGCTCTCGGGCGCCTACCTCGACGTGTTCGCGCACGAGCCCCTGCCATCCGATTCCCCGCTGTGGGACATGCCGAACGTGATCGTCACGCCCCACACCGCCGGCCATTCGGACGGCAACGAGGCGCGTGTCGCTGCGCTCTTCCTCGACAACCTGAAACGCTGGAACGAAGGCCAGCCGCTGCTGAACCGCGTGGCCTGACGCCAATCCCTCTTCCAACAACAACACCAAGACCTCACGACCATGAACCGCAACACTTTTCTCCGCACCGCCGCCGCCACGCTGCTGCTCGCCGCAGGCACAGCCTCTGCCGCCGACTGGCCCACCAAACCCATCACCCTCGTCGTCCCGTTCGTGGCCGGCGGCACCACCGACATCGTCGCGCGCACCGTGGGCCAGAAGCTCTCGGAATCGCTCAAGCAACCCGTGATCATCGACAACCGCGGCGGCGCGGGCGGCACCGTGGGCGCAACCATCGCCGCGAAGGCGCCGGCCGACGGCTACACGCTGTTCCTCGCCACCATCGCGCACTCGATCGCGCCGGGCCTCTACAAGAGGCTCGCCTACGACTTCCAGCGCGACTTCGATCCGGTCGCACTCGTGGCCTCCACGCCCAACGTGCTGATCGTCAACGACAAGGTGCCCGCCAAGACGGTGGCCGAGCTCGTGGCGTACATCAAGGCCAACCCGGGCAAGGTCAACTTCGGCTCGGCCGGCAACGGCAGCACCGAGCACATCTCGGGCGAGCTGTTCCGCTCGATGACGAAAACCGACATCGTGCACGTGCCCTACAAGGGCGGCGCGCCGATGATGGTCGACCTGATGGGCGGGCAGATCCAGATGGCCATCGAGACCAGCCCCTCGGCCTCGCCGCACATCCACGCGGGCAAGGTGCATGCGCTGGCCGTGACGACGAAGACGCGTTCGCCCGCCTACCCCGGCGTGCCCACGCTCGACGAGGCGGGCCTCAAGGGCTACGACATGACGACGTGGTTCGCGCTGATGGCGCCGCACGGCACGCCGCCCGAGATCGTGCAGCGCCTGAACACCGAACTGGCCCGCGCGGTGCAGCAGTCCGATGTGGTCAAGCGCTTCGAGGAGCAGGGCGTGACGGCCGGGAACATGAAGCCCGCGGAGCTCGCGACCTTCATCGGCACGGAGACGACCAAGTGGGTCAAGGTGGCGAAAGAAGCCGGTGCGACGGCCGAGTAAGCGGAGTAAAGGGGCCGGGTCAGACATAGCCCTACGGCCACGACGGAAACCCGCTGGCCGGGGGCCAGGCGCGTTGTCTGCAGAATAGGAGGCCATGCACGTTCGAAAAGCGGCGCTCGCCGCCCTCCTCTCCCTCTCCTCCGGCTTCCTTCCCTCTGCCTTCGCCGCCTCCGCCCCGGGTGACCCCACGCCCGCCGACGTGGCGGATGCGCGCATCGAATCGCTGATCGCGCGCATGACGGTCGAGGAAAAAGCCGGCCAGCTCAGCCTCTACGGCCCCGCGGACATCAACATCCCGAACAACCCGCAGACCGCCTGGCGCAACGGCCAGCAGGAAACGGCCGACGTGCGCGCCGGGCGCGTCACCGGCCTTTTCAACAACGCGGGCCTCGAAGGCAAGCTGCGGCTGCAGCAGGTTGCGGTGCGCGAATCGCGGCTGGGCATTCCGCTGATCTTCGGCGCCGACGTGATCCACGGCTTTCGCACCATCTTCGCGATGCCATTGGCCGAGGCCTCCAGCTGGGAGCCTGCGCTGGCCGAGCGCACCACGCGCGCGGCGGCGGTCGAGGCCACGGCCGACGGCTTTCGCTGGACCTTTGCGCCGATGGTCGACATCGCGCGCGATGCGCGCTGGGGCCGCGGCCTCGAGGGCGTGGGCGAAGACCCGTACCTCGCGCGCCAGTTCGCGGCGGCGCGCGTGCGCGGCTTCCAGGGCAGCAATCTCTCGAACGCCGATTCGATGCTCGCCACGCCCAAGCACTTCGCGGCCTACGGCGCGGCCGAGGGCGGGCTGGACTACAACAGCAGCGACATCTCCGAGCGCACGCTGCGCGAGGTCTACCTGCCGCCGTTCCGCGCGGCCATCGACGCGGGCGCGCTCTCGGTCATGAGCGCCTTCAACGAAATCGGCGGCATCCCCTCGACCGCCAACCGCGCACTGCTCACCGGCGTGCTGCGCGACGAATGGAAGTTCAAGGGCTTCGTGGTCTCCGACTTCACGGCCGACGAGGAACTCATCGAGCACGGCTATGCCGCCAACAGCCGCGAGGCCGCCAAACAGGCCTTCATGGCCGGCACCGACGTGAGCATGCAGAGCGGGCTCTACATGCGCTACCTGCCCGACCTCGTGGCCTCCGGCGAAGTGCCGATGGCGCGGCTCGACGAGGCGGTGCGCCGCGTGCTGCACGTCAAGCAGAAGCTGGGCCTCTTCGACGACCCGTTCCGCGGCCTCGACGGAACGCCGGCCGCCCAGCGCCCCGAGAACCCCGAGTTCATCGCGCTCGCCCGGGAGGACGCGCGCCGCTCCATCGTCATGCTGAAGAACGAGGCCAAGCTGCTGCCGCTGCCCAAGGCCGGCACGAAGATCGCGCTGATCGGGCCGTTCTCCGAAGGCACCAAGGACCTGATGGGTTCGTGGAGCCTGTTCCCGGGCCAGTCGGCGCCGGTGGGCATCGACGAAGGGCTGCGCGCCGCACTGGGCGCCGGTTCGTCCGTGACGATCGCGCGCGGCTCGAACGTCGAGTCGCCGCTGCCCGGCGGCATCGAGGCCGCAGTGGCCGCCGCACGCGATGCCGACGTGGTGGTGCTGGCCATCGGCGAAAGCCAGAAGATGTCGGGCGAGTCGCGTTCGCGCAGCGACATCGGCCTGCCGCAGCCGCAGCAGGACCTGGCGGAGGCCGTGGCCGCGACCGGCAAGCCGGTGGTCGTGCTGTTGAGCAACGGCCGCGCGATGGCGCTCAAGGGCGCGGTGCGCAATGCGCGCGCCATCCTGGTGACCTGGTTCCTCGGCGTGCAGACGGGCCACGGCATCGCCGACGTGGTGTTCGGCGACTTCAACCCCTCGGGCCGCCTGCCGGTGAGCTTTCCGCAGACGGCGGGCCAGGTGCCCTACTACTACGCCCACAAGCGCACCGGCCGGCCTTCGCCCGAAGGCGCACCGGGCACATCGTTCAAGACGCGCTACCTCGATGCGACGAACGAAGCGCTCTACCCCTTCGGCTTCGGCATCGGCTACGCGCCCGTGCGCTACGACGACGTCGAGCTGAGCCAGGAGCGCATGACGATGGGCGGCACGCTGCGCGTGCGCGCCACCGTCACCAACACCGGCATGCGCGAGGCCGAGGAGGTGGTGCAGCTCTATCTGTCCGAACGCGCCGCAAGCGTGACGCGGCCGGTGCGCGAGCTCAAGGGCTTCCAGAAGGTGCGCATCGATCCGGGCACGTCGAAGGTGGTCGAGTTCACGCTCACCGCGGCCGACATGGAATTCATCGGCCGCGACATGAAGCCCGTGGTCGAGCCGGGCGAGTTCGACCTGTGGGTGGCGCCTTCGGCCGCGGGCGGCATCCGAAAGCGCTTCGTGCTAACCCGCGAGTGAGGCGCGAGTGAGCCGCGCGGCTCACTCGCCGTTCATGTTCGCGCCCATGCTCGCATGGGCGGTCGATGCCGGCAGGTTCGCCGACGCCACCGGCGGCTGCACCTGCGATTCGAGGATCTCGGTCGGATGCATCGCGTTGTTGGCGCGCACCGCCTCGGCCTGGACCTGCGCGCGGTCGGCGCCCGCCACCGGCGGCTGCACCTGCGATTCGGCGATCTCCGTGGCATGCATGCCGTTGTTGGCGCGCACGGCGTCCGCGGCCACCGCATCGCGCGACTGGGTCGAGTGCGACATCTGCGGATAGTCGGGATCGCCGCGCCCGCCCGCATGCGCGAGCGAGGCCAGCACCAGCGTCGGCGCGGCGGCGATGCAGAGGGCAACAGTACGAACTCTCATGGGTGTCTCCTGGAGTGATTGGTTTTTTCACTCTAGGCCGACCCACTTACGCACCAGTGAGAGCTTGCTTAGACCTGTGTGAGAAGGCGCGGGGGCCTGGATGACCTTTCACGCCCTCCCACACCTTCTTAGTCGAACACGCCCGTGAACGCGACTCGGCTCACCACGCCCGAGCTGGTCACGCCCGCGCCGAACGTGACGCTGTAGCGGCCGTCTTCCGAGGTGCGGCGCAGCGACCCGCCCATCGCGTTCTCGCTGCGGAAGTTGCCCAGGCCCACGGCGTAGCTGACCTTGCCCGGCACGACCGGTGCGGACTCCATCGCCGCGACGCCCGCGATGCCCGCATAGGCGCGCCGTGCGTTGTCGCTGATCTCGTTCTGCAGGCGCGCGGCCGTGAGGTCGGTGTAGGCCTTGCCGAACGGCAAGCCTTGCGCCGCGACGGTGTCGGTGTATGCATTGGCCGAGGCCACGCCGTTCTGCACCATGCCCTGCACCTGGCCCACGTTGGTCGCGTCGGTCGGCGCGCTGCCGGGCGCCACGCCGGTGAGCTGGCGGTTGCCCAGCGCCACTTCGCCGGCCGACGACTGCAGGCCGGCCATGCCCGTGGCCACGTAGTTCGTTTGCGCGCCGCGCGTGGTCACGCTGCCCGCGCCGAGCGCCACGCTGTTGGCGTGCTGCACCACCGCATTGGCGCCGAGCGCGATGCCCGCATCGGCCTGCGCCTGCGCGCCGCTGCCGATGGCCATTGCGTTGTCGGCGTTGGCGCGGGCCGAGGCGCCGATCGACAACGTCTGGTTCGCGCTGACGTACACGCCCGCGTCGTTGCCGATCGCGATGTTGGCGTTGCCGCTCACGTGCTGGCCGGCGCCGTTGCCCTGCGCCGTGTTGTCGTTGCCCGTCACGGCCTGCCCGGCCGCCGCGCCGAAGGCCTGGTTGCGGTTGCCCTGCACGCCGCCGCCCGCGGCCTGGCCCATCGAAAGGTTGCTGTTGCCCGAAACCTGCGCGCCGGCCATCTGCCCCGAGGCCTGGTTGCCCGAACCCGTGACGCCCGCGCCTGCACCCGCACCGCTGGAGAGGTTGTTGCTGCCGTTCACGTCGCGGCCCGCGCTGTTGCCGTAGGCCTGGTTGTTGTTGCCGGTGACGTTGCCGCCGGCACTGGTGCCGTAGGCCTCGTTGTCGGAGCCGGTGACATGCTGGCCGGCGTTGGAGCCGGTGGCGTCGTTGCGGTTGCCGGTGACGAACTGGCCCGCGGCGTAGCCGTTCGAGTTGTTGTAGTCGCCGGTGACGTTCTCGCCCGCACTGCGGCCCATGGTCTGGTTCCAGCCGCCGACCACGTTGGTGCCCGCGTAGTAGCCGATGGCCTGGTTGGCGTTCTTGCCCGACACGTTGGTGCCCGCGCCTTCGCCGATGGCCAGGTTCCAGTGGGTGCTGACGTTGTTGCCCGCGCCGTTGCCCATCGAGATGTCGTTGCTGCCGGTCACGTTCCTGCCGGCGTTGGTGCCGATGGCCGTGTTCTCGCTGCCCGTGACGTTGCTGCCGGCACCGTTGCCCATCGCGTTGTTGTTGCTGCCCGCGACGGTCATGCCGGCGTTGGTGCCGGTCGAGTTGTTGTCGGAGCCGGTCACGCCGCTGCCGGCGTGAAAGCCCGTCGCGTTGTTGTGATTGCCGGTGACGTTGTCGCCGGCACTGCGGCCGAAGGACTGGTTCCAGCCGCCCTTCACGTCGGTGCCCGCCTGGAAACCGATGGCCTGGTTGGCGTTGTCGCCGCTCACGTTGGTGCCCGCGCCGTCGCCGATGGCCAGGTTGTACTTGGTGCTGACGTTGTTGCCGGTGCCGGTGCCCATGGCCTGGTTGTTGGTGCCGGTGACGCCGGTGATTCCCGTGCCGGTGCCGATGCCCAGGTTGGACTTAGTTGGGTCCCAGGTGATGGTCTGGGCATGGCCCAGGCCGACACCCGAGCCGAGCGCGACGGCCAGCCCGACCAGGGCTGCGCCGCGCGTTGCGCGCTTGTGCTTCATGCTTCTCCTCGTTGTTGTCGTTGGCGGCGCGGATCAGGCCGTGAGATGCAGTGCCATCGCCGGATCGCTCACGCTGGGCTTGCCGGTCTCGACGCGGCCCGAGAAGCGGCGCTCGAAGTTGTCGGCGGTCACGGTGAAGTCGTACCAGTGGCCGCTGTCCTCCAGGCTCCAGTGCAGCAGGCCGGTGGCGCCCGCGGCCACGTCGAGCGGCCAGGGGCCGTCGGCGCGGTAGGCGTTGGCCTTGACCGACACCGTGCCGGCGCCCGTGCCGGTGTTGTGCACCTTCACGTAGACCTGGCCCGCGGCCGGGTCGTAGCAGACCTGCACTTCGGGCTTGAAGGCCGCGGCGGCGGTGGCCAGCGCATCGCCCTTGAAGGTGCGCACATAGCCGTTGCTGCCGTACACCCACAGCTCGTACTTGCCGCTGTCGGTGGCGCCGGCGTTCCAGTAGTCGGTGAGCTGCTTGCCGGCCTCGACGGTGTAGCGGCGCGGGATGCGGTCCAGGTGCAGCTTGTCGTAGACGTGGAACACCGCGCCCTGCTCGCCGGTGTTGCTGAAGATCAGCGACACCAGGCCCCGCGTTTCGATGCGCGCGCTGGTGTGCAGCTCGTAGGGCAGCGCGCGCGAGAAACGCGTGCCGGTCTCCTGGTACAGCGGCTGCGGCGTGACGGGAGCCTTGGTAATGGCCGCCGTGTTGCCCAGCAGCTTCTGCGCCGCATTGACCGCGGGATAGCCGCTCGTATCGGGCAGCTTGGGCACGACCGGATCGTTCGGGCTGACGAAGTCGAAGCAGGAGGTGAGGTCGCCGCAGACCGCGCGGTGCCACGGGCTGATGGCGTCGATCGTGATGCCGAAGCGCTTCTCCAGGAAGCGGCCCATCGAGGTGTGGTCGAACACCTGCGAATCGACCCAGCCGCCCTTGCTCCACGGCGAGACCACGTACATCGGCACGCGCGAGCTCAGGCCCCAGGGGCGCGTCTTGCCGCTGGTGGTGTCGGCGGCGTTCAGGTAGCTGCCCACGGAGGCATCGAAATACTCGCCGTCCAGCGGCACGGTGGACTTGCCCATCAGTTCGCCGCTGGCGTCGTACGAGGGCACCGCCGGCATCGCCAGGTGGTCGAAGAAGCCGTCGTTCTCGTCGAAGGTCACGAAGAGCGCCGTCTTGCTCCAGACCGCGGGATTGGACGTCAGCGCGCTCAGCACGTCCGAGATGAAGTCGGCCGCGCCGGCCACGCCTTCGCTGCTGCCGGGATGCTCGGCCAGCGCCTGCGTGGGCAGCACCCACGAGACCTGCGGCAGGGTGTCGTTCATCACGTCCTGCTTGAGCTGGGCGAGGAAATTGACGGGGCCGTCGGCCGCCGCGGGGCCACCCGTGAGGCCGTGTTCATAGATCGGCGAACCCGGTTGCGCGGTGCGGAAGCTCTCGAAGGCCAGGCAGCCGTTCATGGCACCCGTCCAGTTGTTGTTCATGTTCTGGTAGATGTGCCAGGTGATGCCCGCCTTCTGCAGCACGTCCGGCAGCGTGTCCCACTTGAAGGAGTTGTTGACGTACTTGTAGTTGTAGGCACCCGTGCCCGGATCGGTCTGGCCTGTTCCGTCCGTCTTCTGCGCCCTGCCCGCGACCCAGTTCGATGGGCTGGGCCAGCAGCGCGAGTTGACGGGCTCGGAATCGGTGTCCGTGCTGTTGATGCCCTTCTTGCGCAGTTCCGGGTTGAAGTTGGAGCCCGACCAGAACACGATGCGGTTCGGGTCGGTGCCTGTGAGGATGGAGCAGTGGTAGCCGTCGCAGATCGTGAAGGCATCGGCCAGCGCGAACTGGAACGGAATGTCCTCGCGGAGGTAATAGCCCATCGTCGCCTGGTTCTTGAACTGGATCCAGCGGTCCATCTTTCCCTGGTTCCACGCGCCTTGCATGTCGGGGAAATTGTGTGGCGTGCCGGAGCCGATCAGCGCATTGGCGATCGTGGAATCGCGGCGGAAGGGCTGGATCTCCGGGCCACCGACGACGGTGTTGGGCTGGAAATACACCGGCTTGCCGTTGGCCAGCGGAATCGGGAAGCGGTCGCCGAAGCCGCGCACGCCGCGCAGGGTGCCGAAGTAGTGGTCGAAGCTGCGGTTCTCCTGCATCAGGATCACGATGTGCTTGATGTCGTTGATGGTGCCGGTGTCGACGGCGGCCTCGATGGCGAGCGCCTTGCGGATCACGGGCGGCAGCATCGTCAGGGCCGAGGCGGCGCCGATGGCGCCCGCCGACTTGCGGAAGAAATCGCGACGGTTGGGGGTGTTCATGGGTGGTCTTTCAACACGGGGAAATGAGGAACGGATCAGGAGGCGATGGCGGCGTCAGGGCGCGCACTTGAGGGCTGGCTGCTGGGGCTGTTCGCCGCCGGGCTGCTGCGGGCCGGCGGGCGGCGTCTGGCCTGGCGGAAGGATGGGCAGGCCGCCACTGCCGCCACCACCACCGCCGCAGGCGGCGAGGCCAAGGCACAAGACGAGGCCCGCTGCAGCGAGGCCGTACCGGGAAGAAGCTGATTTCATGAGGTGTCCTTTGGAGTCGGTTGGGCGTGAGGGAGCAAAAAAAGCAAAAGCGAAGGCAAAGCCGGTCCCCTGCGGGCCCGCGAAGGGCTCGCACCGGAATCGGAAGAAGGTCGGGGATGAGTGGGGCTAGCGCTCAGGCATAGCGGCTGCGCAGGCGGGCTGCGACCCTGTCGAGCACGAGGACCGTCAGGAAGATCGCGATCAGGATCGTTCCGACGTGCGCGTAGTTGTACATGTCGTAGCGGCCCTTGAGCTCCTGGCCGATGCCGCCCGCGCCCACCAGGCCCACCACGGTGGCCATGCGCACGTTGCGGTCGAGCACGTAGAGCGTGTAGGCGATGAACTGCGGCATCACCTGCGGCAGCACCGCGAAGCGCATCACCTTGAGCTTGTTCGCGCCGATGGCGCGCAGCGCTTCCTGCGGCTTGTCGTCGGCGGTCTCGATGTCTTCCGCGTAGAACTTGCCGAGAAAACCCGCCGAGTGCAGCGCGAGGGCCAGCACGCCGGCAATGGGGCCGAAGCCGTAGGCCAGCACCAGGAAGAGCGCGCTCACCAGCTCGGGCACCGCGCGGAACATGCCCACCACGCTGCGCGCCAGCGTGTAGACGGCGCGGTTGGGCGTGTAGTTCTTCGCGCTGCACCAGGCCAGCGGCGCACTCAGCACGATGGCCAGCAGCGTGGCCCAGATGGCGATCTCGAAGGTCTCGAGCATCTTCACCGCCACATGCCAGAGATAGCCGAAGGGTTCGACGAGCACCTCGCGCTGGTCGACCACCTCCTCCATCTGCAGCGTCTGCGGGTTGAGCTTGGGCTGGCGCGATTCCTCGGTTTCGACATGCGAGAACCAGGGCAGCTGGTTGCGGTCGAAGCCTTCGATGCGCGCGACCTCGGTGCGCTCGGAGACCTGCGGCGGAAAGAGCGAGCGAGCGATGGTGCCCAGGCCCGAGAGCACTTGTGACTGGTCGCGCAGGCCCACGGCGGCGAGCACGCCTTCGCCGGTGAGCGAGAGCATGCGGCCCATCTCCACGCGCTGGCCGGCGAAGAAGCCGACGACGATCACGAGAAACAGCACGACGAGGCTGCGGGTGCCGAAGGGGCGCGGCAGTTCCCAGGCGGAGGAAGGACGGTCAGGACGTGTCATTGCGCCATCTCCAGCAAACCCGCATGGCCGGTGTGCAGCGGCAGCACCGCTTCGGGTTCGGTCAGCGGACCTTGTGGTTGCGAAGCAGTCGTGGGCCGGCCATAGATCGCATCGAAGACCTTGGGATCGAAAGCTTCAGGTGCCCCGTCGAACACCACCACGCCATGGCGCAGCGCCACGATGCGGTCGGCGAACTCGCAGGCCAGCTCGATCTGGTGCAGGCTGCACAACACCGTGGTGCCGCGCTCGCGCGCCTCGCGCCGCAGCAGCGAGAGCACGTCGTGGCTGGTCTGCGGGTCGAGGCTCGCCACCGGCTCGTCGGCGAGCACCAACGGCGGATCGAGCATGAAGGCGCGCGCGATGCCCACGCGCTGCTGCTGGCCGCCCGAGAGCTCGCTCACGCGGCGCAGCAGGTGCTGCTCCTGCAGCCCGACCGATTCGATCAGCGCGCAGGCCTTGCTGCGCTGCGCATCGGTGAACAGGCCCAGCAGCGCGCGCCACGTCGGCATCGCGGGCAGCGCGCCGGCCAGCACGTTCTCGGCCACCGTGGAGCGCAGCACGAGGTTGAACTGCTGGTGGATCATGCCGATGCGCGGCCGGATACGGGCGAGCGCGGCGGCCACGATCGGCACGCCCTCGACCTGCACCGCGCCTTCGGTCGGCCGCACCAGCCCGTTCGCCATGCGCAGCAGCGTCGACTTGCCCGCGCCCGAGGAGCCCAGCACCACGCAGAACTGGCCGGCCGGCACCTGCAGCGAGACGCCGTCGAGCGCGCGCGTGCCGTCGGCATAGCGCATGGCGACCGAATCGAAGTTCAGCATGGCCGTGCTCAACGCTCCGCGGCCTTGGCGAGGATGCGGCCCTTGAGTTCGTCGGTCAGCAGGCCGAGCTTTTCGGCAGCGACGTTGAACTCGTCTTCCGAGAACTTGGTGTCGTAGCCGTCGATCTTGCCGCCGCCGTAGCCGCGGATCATGTCGGGCGTGATGCCGGGGGCCTTGTTGACCGTCTGGAAGGCGTCCTTCAGCTTGGTCTTCAGCGGCTCGGGCAGCTTGGAGTTGAGCGCGAGCGGCGGATACGGAATGGCAATGCTCCTGGCGATGACCTTCATGGTCTTCGGATCGACCGCGCCCTGCTTCACGGCCTTCTCGTAGGAGTCGAACGAGAGCGAGGCCACGTCGACCTGGTCCTGCACCAGCGCGGCCAGGCTGCTGGCGTGGCTGCCAGTCATGCGGATGGCCGAGAGGTCCTTGGCGGGGTCCATGCCCGCGTCCATCAGCATCGCGACCTGGAAGGTGAAGCTCGAGGCCGAGTTCACGTCACCGAAGGCCACGCGCTTGCCCTTCACGTCCTTGATGGCGGCGATGGGCGCATTGGCCTTGGCGAACATGCCGGCGTAGTACACCGAGGCGCCCTTCTCCACGCCCACGGCCAGCAGTTGCGCGCAGCCGCGCTTGTGCGCCTGCACATAGGAGACCGGGCCGAAGAAGGCGATGTCGGCAAGCTGGTTGCACATGCCCTCGACCACGGCACCGTACGACTGGCCGACCTTCAGGTCGAAGTTCAGGCCGGTGGTGCGGGTGATGGCGTTGAAGACGGGCGCGTAGTCGGCCTTGGTGCCCGACTCGGTGCCGCCGTCGGCGGGAATCAGCAGCACGCGCAGCGGGTGCTCGCGCGAGCCGTCGGCCACGGATTGCGCATGCACCGGAAGGGAAAGCGCTGCGGACAGCGAGAGTGCGGCGGCCGCGACGGCCAGGAGCTTGTTCATGATCGGTTCCTTGGTTTCGGATCGGGGTGGCGAGCGGGTTCAGCGCTCGGATGCCGGTGAGCTTAGAAACCAAAGATGACAAGAAAATGAAATTAGCTCAATACAAAATCACAAATCAGTTGAGCAATGTTCAATACAATCCGCCGCCATGGCCGAGATACCGGTCGGCCGACACCGGAGATCCATGAGCACGAATTTCAAGACAGCGACAGTGAATGGCAGCAGCAACCCAGGCGGCAGCACCGCGGCGAACGGCGAATGGCTCACCCAGGCCCGCCACCTGCTCGTCGACCTCGACGGCACGCTGGTGCGCCAGCAGGAGGCGATCGACGGCGCGGCCGAACTGCTCGCGCACTTTCACGACCGCTACGCCATCGTTTCGAACAACTCCACGCACACTGCGCAGGGCCTCGCGCTGCGGCTGCGCCGGCTGGGGCTGCGCGTGCCGCCCGGGCGCATCGTGCTGGCCGGCGAACTGGCGGTGCGGCAGCTGGCACAGCAGCACCCCGGCGCGCGCGTGCTGCTGATCGGGAGCAACGCGCTGCAGCGCTTTGCGCGGGCCGAAGGCTGCGACCTGGTGCAGGCAAATGCCGACTTCGTGCTGCTCGCGCTCGACATGCATTTCAGCCACGCACGGCTCGCGCTCGCCGCGAACGAGCTCTTGCGCGGCGCCAAGCTGATGGTGACCAATGCCGACGCCACGCACCCGGGCCCGCAAGGCCGCGTGGTGCCCGAGACCGGCTCGCTGCTCGCGGCCGTGATCGCCGCGAGCGGCGTGCAGCCGTGGCGCGTGATCGGCAAGCCCGCGCCGTTGCTGTTCGAGGAAGGATTGCGCCGGCTGGGCGCGGAGCCCGCAAGCACCGTGGTCGTCGGCGACAACCCGCTCACCGACGCCGAGGGCGCCGCGCGGCTCGGGATGGCGTGCCTGCTGGTGGGCCATGCACCCGGTGCAGTCGCACTCACGGTGGCCGGGCTGCTGCAGCCTCCAGCGCCCGCGACCGAAGAAGCGCCTCAGTACCGCTTGAGCGAGAGCACGTCGAAGGTCTGGCGCAATGTGCGCACCGAGGTATCGTAGTCCGAGAGCGCGAGGCAGGCGATCAGCACGTCGATGATCGCCAGCTGCGCGAGCCGGCTGGTCATCGCCTCGGTGCGAAAGCTGGTCTCGCGCGCCATGGTGAACAGCACCACGTCGGCAAAGGACTGGATCGGCGACTTGCCGAAGTTGGTGATGCACACCGTCGAGGCGCCCGCCTCCTTGGCCAGCCGCGTGGCCAGCACCGTCTCGTGCGTGCTGCCCGAGTGCGAGATGGTGAGCACCGCCACCTTCGGATCGGTGAGCGAGGCGCTGATGGCCTGCACGTGCGAATCGACCACCACCTTCGCGTTCAGGCCGATGCGCAGCATGCGGTAGTGGGCGTCTTCCGCAATCGTTGCCGAGCTGCCGATGCCGTAGATCTCGATGCGCCCGGCGGCGCGGAAGAGCTTGACCGCGCGCTCCATCGCCTTCGCGTCGAGCGTGGCCTGCGTGTCGCGCAGCGTCTGCACATTGCTCTGGAAGATCTTGCGGATCACCGCCTCGGCCTTGTCCTGTGGATCGAGGTCTTCATGGATGAACTGCACCGGCTGCACGATCTCCTGCGCGAGTGCGATCTTGATCTGCTGGAAGCCGGTGGCGCCCAGGTTCTTGCACAGGCCCACGATGCTGCCTTCGCTGGAGCCGGTGCGCTCGGCCACCTCGCTCACCGACATGTGGACCACCTCGCGCGGGTTCTTCACGATGAAGTCGGCGATGCGCTGGCCCACCGGGCCGAGCGACGACCACAGCGTCTCGATGCGTGCCAGCACCGCCGAGACCTGGCCGTCCGGCAACACGGGCGGCGGCATGCCGGTGGCTTTGGGGCTGGCAGATCGGGGGGTGCTGTTGCTGCTGTTGCGCTTCATGGGCCGCGAGCTTACCCGGCCCCGATGGCGGTTTCATGCGCTGGCGAGGCCGGCGCGCATACTGGGCCTCCTTTGCTGCTTCGAGGCCTCGCCCGCGAGGCCCCGCACCCCTTCCGATGCCGGGCTACCGAATCAAGCTGGAACGCATCGCCATCGCGGGTGCCGATGACCTGGTCATCCGGTCGCTGTTCGACCGCCAGCAGTACGCCGACCCGCAGGGCGACGCGGCCGCGCAAGGCATCTCTTCGGCGGCGTGGCCGATGTTCGGGCTGCTCTGGCCCTCGGGCGCGCAACTGGCCGCGCGCATGGCCACGCACGCCGTGGTGAGCGGCGCGCGCGTGCTGGAGATCGGCTGCGGCCTCGCGCTCGCAAGCCTGGTCGGCCACCGCCGCGGCAACGACATGACCGCGAGCGACTGCCATCCGCTGACGGCAGGCTTCCTGCTGGAGAACCTGCGGCTGAACGCGCTGCCGCCGATGAAGTACCGGCGCGGCCACTGGGGCATGCGCGAGACCGGCGCCGAGGGCGACGTGCAGGGTGCGTTCGACCTCATCATCGGCAGCGACCTGCTGTACGAGCGCGATGCCGGTGGCCTGCTGGCCGCCTTCATCGGACGCCACGCGAGCCCGGCCGCGCAGGTGTGGATCGTGGACCCCGACCGCGGCAACCGCCCCGCCTTCAACCGGCAGATGGCCGATGAGGGCTTCGGCATGTGCGAGGAGCGGCTCGATCAGCGCGCCTCGCAGAACCGCGTGGCGTATCGGGGCCGGCTGCTGACTTACAGACGAGTGAACAGCTGAAACGGTGACATCCTGCGCGCCGAGTGCGACGGAACACCCAAGATATTCAGGATCGAGTAACGAGGCGGCAGCAGAAACACAAACGAAAAAACGGGTCCGAGGACCCGTTCTTCATGGTGCCGATCAAAACGATCGGATCAGAGGCCGGCTTGGCGCGTGAACGACACGCTGGGCTTCTTGTAGGCCTGCGGCACTTCGTCGCGGTAGAAGGCGCGGCGATCGAGGCTCGCGAACGGATCGTGGGCCTTGGCAACGGCTTCGGCCTGGATGGTCGCGCGGTTCGCGGTCGAGGTGAAGGGTTGCGCACCGGCGGTGGCACCGTCGCCGTATTCGTTGCCGGCGCGAGCGGCGACAACGGCTTGCGAAGCGACTTCTGCACGCGACACCGACGAGTTCACGGTGTGCACGCCGTCATAGGTTTCTGCTTGCGCACCGGCGGCAGCCAGGAGCGAGAGAGCAGCAGCAGCGAGGATCTTCGAGGCATTCATTTCAATCTCCTTCAAACGGTTGGTTGGTGAGGAGAAGTTTGATCCTGAAGGCCTTCAAAAAACCGCCGCAAAATGAATCGCGGCGTTCACAAGATTGAAACAATCGTGAATTGCTCCAACTTGGCTACACGACCGCGACCTGGCGTGCAGCATCAATGCGAAATCATCCACGGCCGCTTCGATGGCGCTGCCTTCGCGCCATTCGGTGCGGTCACCGTCGCGCTGCGCCGGGACGACCCCGAGCAGCACCCGCAGCCTGCCGGATGCTTGAAGCGCGCGTAGTCCCGCGAGCTGCCCGGCTCGTGCCGCGCGCGCTCGTTGGTTTCCATGGCACTGCGTGTGCCCGAAGCCATCAACGCGAGCCGCGGTGCGGCCGAAAGTACACGCGGCGAGGCGCATCCGCAGTCGGGGCACGCAGCCGGTTCATCACGCTGGCCCGAAGGCCGCAGCGCATCGAAACCGCCGCACTGCCCGCAGGCGTAGTCGTAGGTCGGCATGTCTTTTTTTCTTCAGCGCAGGTCGTGCGACAGCGGCATGTCGATGCTGCCGTCGATCATCTTCACCGGGCCCGAGGCGTTCGGGTTGATGTCGAAGTCGAAGATGCCCGTGGGCAGCCACAGCGTGGCGCACGAGTTCGGCACGTCGACCACACCGCTGATGTGGCCTTGCACGGGCGCCGTACCGAGGATCGAATAAGCCTGCGCGCCCGAGTAGCCGAACTTCTTCAGGTACTCGATGGCGTTGAGGCAGGCCTGGCGATAAGCCACGTTCACGTCGAGGTAATGCTGCTTGCCGCTCTCGTCGACCGAGATGCCTTCGAAGATCAGGTAGTCGTTGTACTGCGGGGTGATCGGGCTGGGCTTGAAGATCGGGTTCTTGATGCCGTACTTGGCCATGCCGCCCTTGATGAGCGTGACCTTCATGTGTACCCAGCCCGCCATCTCGATGGCGCCGCAGAAAGTGATTTCGCCGTCGCCCTGGCTGAAGTGCAGGTCGCCCACGCTCAGGCCCGCGCCATCGACGTACACGGGGAAAAACACCTTCGAGCCGCGCGACAAGTCCTTGATGTCGCAGTTGCCGCCGTGCTCGCGCGGCGGCACGGTGCGCGCGCCCTCGGCGGCGGCCTTGGCGCGTGCTTCGCCGGTCATCTTGCCCATGTGGGCGGTGCCGGCGAACGGCGGGTTCGCCAGGCCCGGCACGCGGTCCGGGTCGGTGGCGATGAGCTTGCCCTCGCGCTCGTTCCACATGTCGAGCATCGGCTTGTCGGGCAGGCAGCCGATCAGGCCCGGGTGGATCAGCCCGGCGAAGTTGACGCCCGGAATGTGGCGCGAACTCGTGAACATGCCCTTGAAGTCCCAGATCGATTTCTGTGCTTCGGGAAAGTGATCGGTGAGGAAGCCACCGCCGTTCTTCTTCGAGAAGAAACCGTTGAAGCCCCAGAGGCTGTCCTGCTTCGCGCCGATGTCCAGCAGGTCGACCACCAAGAGGTCGCCGGGCTCCGCACCCTTCACACCCACCGGGCCCGAGAGGTAGTGCACCGTGCTCAGGTCGATGTCGCGCACGTCGTCGGCGCTGTCGTTGTTCTTGATGAAGCCGCCGGTCCAGTCGAAGGTCTCGAGGATGAAGTCGTCGCCCGGGTTGACCCAGCAGGCCATCGGAATGTCCGGGTGCCAGCGGTTGTGGATGTTCTCGTTCTCCGTGGGCGACTTGGTCAGATCGACCTTGATCAGCGTGTCCGTCATTTGCAGTGGCTCCTGGTTGGTTGGTGGTTAAACGGAAAGGTCAAACGGAGAGATAAGCCTTGATGTGGTCCACATCGGTCTTGTCGCGCGCGGTCTCGTGCACGAGGCGGCCGCCTTCGATGACGAAGAGCCGGTCGGCCACGTCCATCGCGAAACTCAGCACCTGCTCGGACACGACGATGGTGATGCCGCGCAGCTTCCTGATCTCGTTGAGCGCCTTGGCGATGTCCTTGATGATCGAAGGCTGTATGCCTTCGGTGGGCTCGTCGAGCAGCAGCACCTTGGGGTCGGTGACGAGCGCACGTGCAATCGCAAGCTGCTGCTGCTGGCCGCCCGAGAGGTTGCCGCCCTTGCGGCGCTTCATGTCCCACAGCACGGGGAACAGCGCATAGATCTCCTCGGGAATGCGTCTGGTCTTCGAGTTCTCCAGGCCCGTCTGGATGTTCTCTTCCACCGTCAGCGTCGGGAAGATCATCCGGCCCTGGGGCACGTAGGCGATGCCCTTGGCCACGCGCCTGAAGCTCTCGTCGCGCGATACGTCCTGTCCCGCCACCTCGATGCGCCCGCTCTTGATCGGCAGCACGCCCATCAGGCTCTTGAACAGCGTGGTCTTGCCCATGCCGTTGCGGCCCATGATCGCGACGGTTTCGTTGGCATGGCCCACGAACGAAATGCCATGCAGTGCCTCGCTCTGGCCGTAGGCGGTGTGCAGGTCGTCGACCTTCAGCATGATGTTGCTCATGGTTCAGTGCCCCAGGTAGACGTCGATGACCTTCGGGTCGGCCTGCACCTTCTCCATCGGCCCTTCGGCGAGGATCTTTCCCTGGTGCATCACGGTGACCTTGTGCGCGATCTGTTTGACGAAGGCCATGTCGTGCTCGATGACGATCACCGCGCGGTTCTGGCAGATGCGCTTGAGCAGGTCGGCGGTGAGTTCGCGTTCGCGCGCGCTCATGCCGGCGATGGGCTCGTCGAGCATCAGGAGCTCGGGCTCCTGCATCAGCAGCATGCCAATCTCCAGCCACTGCTTCTGGCCGTGGCTCAAAAGGCCTGCCTCGGTGCGCAGCTTGTCCGCGAGGCCGATGTCTTCGGCCACCGCCTGCACCTTGGCCTTGACCTCGTCGTCGCACTTGAACGCCAGCGCGCCGAACACCGAGCGCCCTTTCGGAAAGGACACCTCCAGGTTCTGGAACACGCTCAGGTTCTCGTAGATCGACGGCGTCTGGAACTTGCGGCCGATGCCCAGCCGCACGCGCTTGTGCTCGGCCATCTTCGTGAGCTCGGTGTTCTTGAACTTGATGCTGCCGGCGCTGGCCTTGGTCTTGCCGCAGATCAGGTCGAGCAACGTGGTCTTGCCGGCGCCGTTGGGGCCGATGATCACGCGCAGCTCGTTCTTGTCGATGTAGAGCGTCAGGTCGTCGATGGCCTTGAAGCCGTCGAAGGAGACGGTGAGGTCTTCCACGGCGAGCGCGAAGTCGGTGTTGCTCATGAAGGTGTTCCAGGTTCAGGCGCGTTGGCTGCCGACACCTTCGGGCAGATGGGGTTCGGGTGATGCGGTCGATGCAGCCTGGGCCGGCGGCGTCATCGGCATGGCGGGCGGCGGCTGTACCGCGGCCTGGCGCAGCGCCTCGCGGCGACCCTTCCACCAGGGGCGGATCTTTTCGTCCCACAGGCCCGCGAGCCCCATCGGGAAGGCCATGGTCACGCCGATGAAAAGCCCCGCCATCAGGAATAGCCACAGGTCCGGAAAGCTCTCCGAGAACAGCGTCTTGCCCGCATTCACCAGCAGCGCGCCATACACCGCGCCCACCAGGCTCATGCGTCCGCCGACCGCGCAGAAAATCACCATCTCGATGGAAGGAACGATGCCCACGAAGCTCGGCGACATGAAGCCCACCTGCAGCGCGAACATCGCGCCGCCGATGCCCGAGAGACCGGCCGCGAGGCAGAAGATGAAGACCTTGAAGTTCGACACGTCGTAGCCCGAGAAACGCACCCGGTCTTCCTTGTCGCGCATCGCGAGCAGCAGCGTGCCGAGCTTGCTGGTCTGGATGAAGCGGCACAGGAGGATGCTCGCGACCAGGAGACCGACGCAGACGTAGTACAGGATGTACTTGGCGCCATCCGTGCGCGTGTCCCAGCCCAGCATGGTCTTGAGGTCGGTCATGCCATTCACGCCGCCCGTGTAGCCCTGCTGGCCGATGATGAGCACCGTGCAGATCAGCGCCACCGCCTGCGTGATGATCGCGAAGTACACACCGCCCACGCGGCGCTTGAACATCGCGAAGCTCACGAGCCAGGCCAGCGCCATCGGTGCGAGCACCACCAGCGCGAGGCTCAGCGGCAGGCTCTTGAACGGCAGCCACAGCGTGGGCAGCTCGGTGATCTGGTTCCAGTCCATGAAGTCCGGGATGCCGGGCGTCGACTGGATCTTGGTGGTGATCGGGTCGGAGGCTTCGAGCTTCAGGAACATCGCCATCGCATAGCCACCGATGCCGAAGAACACGCCCTGCCCCAAGCTCAGCACGCCGCCGTAGCCCCACACCATCACGAGCCCCACCGCGACGAAGGCGTAGGTGAGGTACTTGCCCACGAGGTTGAGGCGGAAGATGTCGAGCGAGAGCGGCAGCACGACCGCCAGCAGCAGCACCAGCAGCAAGAGGCTGCCCAGCTGGTAGCGCAGGATCGAGGCCTTGATGAAATTCATCGATGACTCCAAAGCAAAAAGAGGGAGTTGAAGGCGCGCAGGAACCGTAGCGAGCGGCCCGAGGTCGCATCGAGGACCGCAGCCGCACTCTCGTGCGGCGAGGACCGCAGATGCGAGATCGGGTCGCGCAGTAGGTTCATGCGTGCCTTCAACGGCGGACCTTGACTGCGAAGAGGCCTTGCGGCCGCATCATCAAAATCAGCACGATCAGCGAAAGCGTCAGCACCTTGGCCATCGAGCCGGTCATGAAGAACTCGGAGATCGACTGCGTCTGCGCAATGCCGAAGGCCGAGACCACGGTGCCCAGCAGGCTCGCGGCGCCGCCGAAGGTCACGACCAGGAAGGCGTCGACGATGTAGAGCGAGCCCGAGGTCGGCCCGGTCGAGCCGATGGTGGTGAAGGCCGCGCCCGCCATGCCGGCGATGCCGCAGCCGATGGCGAAGGTCAGGCGGTCGGTCTTCATGGTGTCGATGCCGGTCGCGTTGGCCATCGTTCGGTTGGCCACGGTGGCACGCACTCGCAGGCCCCAGCGGCTCTTGTGCAGCGCGATGAGCACGCCTGCCGTGACCAACCCGGTGAGCGCAAGCACGAAGAGGCCGTTGATCGGAATATCGAGGCCTTCATGCGGCGTCCATGAGCCCATGATCCATTCGGGCAGCGTGGGGCTCACTTCCTTCGGGCCGATGAAGGTGCGAAAGATCTGCTGCAGCCCCAGGCTCACGCCCCAGGTGGCCAGCAGCGTGTCGAGCGGGCGCTTGTAGAGGTGGCGAATCAACACCCACTCCACGATCCAGCCGACGATGAAGGCGAACACGAAGGCCAGGCCGATGGCGATCGGAAAGTAATACGGCATGAACGCGGGCGCCATGCTTTCGGTGACCCGCGCGGCCAGGTAGATCGAGTAGGCGCCGATGGTCATGAACTCGCCATGCGCCATGTTGATGACGCCCATCTGGCCGAAGATGATCGCGAGGCCCAAGCCCATGAGCAGCAGCACCGCGAAGAGGCTCAGCCCCGCGAAGCCCTGCATGAGGCCGATGTTCATCATGTCCGACAGAGTCATGGCAACGATTCCGGTGTTTGGGTGTTGGCCCCTTCCCCCTCTGGGGGAAGGTTGGGATGGGGGCAGGCAGAGCCTGCCCAGTGGTGACGCTGCTTGCCCCCACCCCGCCCTCCCCCAGAGGGGGAGGGAGAAAGGCAAGACTTACTGGTAGCCCTTGGGGAACGGATCAGGCTTGATCAATTCGGCCGACTCGGCGACGACCTTGAACGTGCCGTCCAACTGCCCCTGCCCGATGCGCGCCTTGCTCCACAGATGATGGTTTGCATCCAGCTTCACGTAGCCCTCGGGCGCCGTCTTCAACTCGATGCCCGGCGAACCCGCCACGACCTTGTCCACGTCGAAGCTGCCGGCCTTCTCCACCGCCGCCTTCCACAGCCACGGGCCGAGGTAGCCCGCCTGCGTCACGTCGCCGATCACCGCGTCCTTGCCGTACTTGGCCTTGAAGGCGGCCACGAACTTCTTGTTGTTCTCGTTGTCGAGCGACTGGAAGTACTTCATCGACGAATAGAAGCCCGCGAAGTTCTCGCCGCCCACGCCGGTCATCTCATCCTCGGTCACGGCCAGCGTCAAGAGGAACTGCTTGTCGCCCGTGATGCCCGCGGCCTTGAGCTGCTTGTAGAAGGCCACGTTCGAACCACCCACCACGGCCGCGAAGATGCAGTCGGGCTTGGCCACCTTGATCTTGTTGATCAGCGAGTTGAAGTTGGTGTGGCCCAGCGGGTAGTACTCCTCGCCCTTGACCGACCCCTTCTGGAAATTCTCGATGTGCTTGCGCGCGATCTTCATCGAGGTGCGCGGCCAGATGTAGTCGGAGCCAACGAGGAAGAAGGTCTTGGCCTTCTTCTCCTTCGCGCCCCAGTCCAGGCCCCAGATGATCTGCTGCGTGGCCTCTTGCCCCGTGTAGATCACGTTCTTGCTCTGCTCCAGGCCTTCGTAGAAGGTCGGGTAGTACAAGAGGCCGTTCTCCTTCTCGAACACCGGCAGCACGGCCTTGCGCGAGGCGCTGGTCCAGCAGCCGAAGACGGCGGCGCAGTGGTCGTTGACCAGGAGCTTCTTCGACTTCTCGGCGAAGGTGGGCCAGTCGGAGGCGCCGTCTTCCTTGATGACCTTGATCTTGCGGCCGAGGATGCCGCCCATCGCGTTGATCTGGTCGATGGCGAGCTGCTCGGCCTGGATGGAGCCGGTCTCCGAGATGGCCATGGTGCCGGTGGACGAATGCAGCTGGCCGACCGTGACTTCGGTGTCGGTCACCGCGAGCTTGGTGGTGTTGACCTTGGCGGTGGGAAATTGCGACTGGCCGAAGCTCAGGCCGCTCAAACCCATCACGGGCAAGGCGGCGGCGCCCTGCAGAAGGCGGCGGCGGCGCAATGCCAGGGCATCGAGAGAAAGATCGGAATCACGCGACATCAGGAACTCCAGGCAGGTTGAAAGAAGAGTGAGCCGCGCACCATCGCAGTGCATCGGACGGTGCCCCGAGCACCATGGCTGGTACTTTAGAAATCAGTTCCATTCCCGCGAATACGTCATTCAACGTAGCGGCGAGCACCCGCCCTGCCCGCAGACTCCCGAGCCAGACATCGGTGGAACACAGCGCAGGGAGCGCTTCTTGCTGTACCTGCTTCATGCCACCGCCGCCGCCGCGAGAACCCGCCATGCAATCCGTCTCCGGACAGAAGATCTTTCGCATCCGCCGCGACTACAACGCCTGGGTCGCGAACGAAACGCTGGAGGACTACGCACTGCGCTACACGCCGCGCAGCTTTCGCAAGTGGTCGGAGTTCCGGGTGGCCAACGCGGCGTTCGGCGCCACCTCGTTCCTGGCGCTGGAGGCCATCGGTGGCGCCATCGCGCTGAGCTACGGCTTCTCGAACGCGCTGTGGGCCATCCTGGTGGTGGGGCTCATCACCTTCCTCACCGGCCTGCCGATCTCGTACTACGCGGCCCGGCACGGCGTGGACATGGACCTGCTCACGCGCGGCGCAGGCTTCGGCTACCTTGGCTCCACGCTCACCTCGCTGATCTACGCGAGCTTCACCTTCATCTTCTTCGCGCTGGAGGCGGCCATCCTCGCGCTGGCGCTGCAGATGTACCTGGACTGGCCGCTGTGGCTGCTGTACCTGGTGTCGTCCATCGTGATCATTCCGCTGGTGGCGCGCGGCATCACGCTCATCTCGGGGCTGCAGCTGTGGACGCAGCCGATCTGGATCGTGCTTTTCATCTGCCCTTTCACCGCCGTGCTGCTGAAGAAGCCCGAGCTGTACGCCGACTTCACCGGCCTCGTGGGCCGCACCTCCGACAGCAGCGGCTTCGATCCGCTGATGTTCGGCGCGGCGGCCACGGTGGCCTTCTCGCTCGTGGTGCAGATCGGCGAGCAGGTCGACTACCTGCGCTTCCTGCCCGAGAAGACTGCTGCCAACCGAGGCCGCTGGTGGACCGCGGTGCTGGTCGCAGGGCCGGGCTGGATCGTGCCGGGCATGCTCAAGATGATGGGCGGCGCGTTTCTCGCGTTCCTCGCGCTGCAGCACGAGATACCGGCCGCGCATGCGATCGAGCCGACGCAGATGTACCTCACGGGCTTCTCTTACGTGCTGCGCGATCCGGCATGGATCCTCGGCGTGACGGTGCTCTTTGTCGTCGTCTCGCAGATGAAGATCAACCTCACGAACGCCTATGCGGGGTCGCTCGCATGGTCGAACTTCTTCGCGCGGCTCACGCACAGCCATCCGGGGCGCGTGGTCTGGCTGGTGTTCAATGTGGCCATCGCGATCCTGCTGATGGCGCTCGGCGTCTTCGCCGCGCTGGAGCATGTGCTGGGCTTCTACAGCAACATCGCCATTGCCTGGGTCGGCGCGCTGGTGGCCGACCTCGTCATCAACAAGCCGCTGGGCTGGAGCCCGAAGACCATCGAGTTCAAGCGGGCGCACCTGTACGACATCAACCCCGTGGGCCTCGTCGCGATGCTGGTGGCCGCGGCGCTCGCGATGCTCGCGTACTCGGGCGCGATGGGCCAGTGGGCCAAGGCGTTCTCGCCGTTCATCGCGCTGGCCACGGCCATGGCGGTTTCCCCGCTGCTCGCGTGGAAGACGCGTGGCCGCTACTACCTCGCGCGCACCGACATCGACCGATGGGCGCCCGGCCAGAGCGTGATGTGCTCGGTGTGCGACAACAGCTTCGAGTCGGAAGACATGGCGCACTGCCCGGCCTACAGCGCGCCGATCTGCTCGCTGTGCTGCACGCTCGAATCGCGCTGCCACGACCGCTGCAAGACCGACTCGCGCGCCGCCGAGCAGATGAGCGGCTGGCTGCAGGCGCTGCTGCCGCCGGCGCTGTCGGCGCGGCTCAACTTCCGCGTGGCGCACTACCTGCTGATCGCCACCTCGCTGATCGCGCTGCTGGCCACGGTGGTCGGCGTGGTCTACGCGCAGGAGGCCATCGCGGGCACCAGCGACCCGACCCTGGCCACGGCCTTCCTGAAAGTGTTCGCGCTGCTCTCGGTCGTGGCCGCGGTGGCCGCCTGGTGGGTGGTACTGGGCAGCGAGAGCCGGCAGATGGCGCAAGAGGAATCGAACCGCCACAACAACCTGCTCGCACTCGAGATCGAAGCCCACCGCCGCACCGACGCCGCGCTGCAGACCGCCAAGGAAGCCGCCGAGTCCGCCAACCAGGCCAAGACGCGCTACGTCGCCGGCATGACCCACGAGCTGCGCACGCCGCTCAACAGCATCCTGGGCTACTCGCAGATCCTGCTCAAGGGCGATGCCGTCGCACCGCCGCGCGAAGCCGTGCAGACCATCCACCGCAGCGGCGAGCACATGCTCGGGCTGATCGATGGCCTGCTCGACCTCGCCCGCATCGAGGCCGGCCGCCTGCAGCTGGAGCCGGCGCCGCTCGCGCTGCCCGCCTTTCTCGACCAGCTCGTGCACATGGTGCGCCCGCAGGCGGAGAGCAAGGGCCTGGCGTTCGTCTACACGCACGCGGGGCAACTGCCGTCCTGGGTGCATGCCGATGCCAAGTGGCTGCGGCAGATCCTCATCAACCTGCTGACGAACGCGGTGCGCTTCACCGACAGCGGCACCGTCACGCTGCATGTGGACGCGCGGCGCGAGGTGCTGCGCTTCGACGTGGTCGACACCGGCATCGGCGTCGCGCCGCAGGACCACCTGCGCATCTTCGAGCCCTTCGAGCGCGGGGCCGCCGGGCGCCGGCGCGGCGAGCCGGGCACGGGGCTGGGCCTCACGATCACCGCGCTGCTGACCTCGCTGATGGGCGGCGAGCTTGTGCTGGCGCAGACCTCGCCCGCGGGCAGCACCTTCAGCGTGCGCGTGTACCTGCGCGAAGTGGCCGACCCCGGCCCCCAAGCCAAGGGTGGTGCCTTGCGCCAGCCGGTGTCGGGCTACATCGGCGCGCGCCGCACGCTGCTGGTGGTGGACGACCAGCCCGTGCAGCGCCAGATGCTCGCCGGCATGCTGATGCCGCTGGGCTTCGAGGTGCGCGAGGCCGCGAGCGGCACCGAGTGCCTGGACAGCCTGCGCGAAGAGCTGCCCTCGGCCATCCTGCTCGACCTGACGATGGACGACATGGACGGCTGGCAAACCGCCACCTCGGTGCGCGCCGCGGGCTTCAGCGACGTTCCGATCATCATCGTCTCGGCCAACATGTTCGAGAACCAGGCCGAGCGCCTGCACGCCGCGGGGTGCCAGGCCTTTGTCGGCAAGCCGGTGATCGAGTCGGTGCTCATCGCCACGCTGGAGCGGCACCTGGGCCTCGAATGGCTGACGGCCAGCGACGCGATGCCGCCTGCGAGCGAAGATGAAAGCGCGCTGCGCCCGCCGCAGCTCGTGCTCTCGGAAGACGACCGCGCCGAGCTGATGCGCCTCGTGCAGATGGGCCATGTGCGCGGCCTGCAGACCGCGCTCGACCGGTTGGCGGCCGCGTCGCCCGCCGCGGCCGCCACCTGCACCTGGCTGCGCGGCATGGTCACCCGATTCGAACTCGACAACCTCCGCAACGCACTGGCAGAAGATGCAGACACTCCCCTCGCCCAGCCATGAGTCCGAACGCCCCGTGGTGCTGGTGGTGGACGACGCCCCCAGCAGCCTCGGCATGCTGTGCGACACGCTGGAGGCCAGTGGCTACACCGTGCTCGTGGCGGCCGACGGCGAGGCCGCGCTGCAGCGGCTCGAACTCGTGGTGCCCGATGCGATATTGCTCGACGGCCTGATGCCCGGCCTCTCGGGCTTCGAGACCTGCAGGCGCATCAAGGCCAACCCGGCGTGGGCGCACATTCCTGTGCTGTTCATGACGGGCCTTTCGGAAACCTCGCATGTCGTCGAAGGCTTCGAATGCGGCGGCGTTGACTACGTGGTGAAGCCGATCCGTGCACAAGAGGTTCTGGCGCGCCTGCACACGCACGCGCGCAATGCGCGCATCACCCGCATGGCGCGCGATGCGGTGGACGTGGCCGGCATGGGCGTGGTGTTCGTCGACACGCGCGGGCGCATCGCGTGGCGTTCGCCGCAAGCGGCGCTGTGGCTGCACGCGCTCGAAGACCCGGTGGCGCCGGGGCTGCTGCCGCAGTCGCTCGAGGCGGCGCTCGTGCCTGGCGCTGCGATCGTCATCGGCACGGCGACGGGCATGCGCCTGTCGGTACGCAACCTGGGCGCGGCGGCGCTCGGAGAGACGATGCTGCTGTTCGCGATGCAGCGCGACGGCGTTGGCGGTGCTGGGGGCGCTTCGTCAGCACGGCTGGCTGAAGCGGCCCTCACGCCGCGCGAGACCGAGGTGCTGTCGTGGCTCGCCAAGGGCAAGACCAACCGCGACATCGGCGAGATCCTGGGCACCAGCCCGCGCACGGTGAACAAGCACCTGGAGCACATCTTCGAGAAGCTGGGGGTGGAAACGCGCGCGGCGGCGGCGGCACTGGCGAGCGGTCAACTCGCCTGATCGTTCGGTCGGGCGCCCCCTGCCGACACGAAAACCGTATCGATACACTGTTGCGGTTTCCATGTTCAGGGAGTTAAAAAAATGCCCATTGCCAGCAGACGCCTGGTATGTCTCGCCGCGCTTTGTCTCGTGGGATCCTGCACCGTCTTTGCAGCCGAGCCGCCAGACTCACCACCACCACCACCACCACCACCACCACCACCCTCCGCAGCAATTCCCCTGCAGGCCTTCGCGGAACTGCCCGCCATCGCGATGCTGCGCATGTCCCCCGACGGACGCGGCGCCGCCATGGTCCAGAACGTGGACGGCAAGAGCTACGTGGTGGTGAGCGGTTTCGGCAACAAGCCGAAGGTCATCCTTCAGACCGACAACGACAAATACATCTTCTCGTCGCTGCGCTGGGCCGGCAGCAAGCGCCTGCTGGTCGGCGCCTTCTTTCCCGACCACCGGCGCGGCGTGGCCACGGGCGAGACCCGACTGATCGCTGTCGATCCCGACGGTGGCAATCTGAAGGCGGACCTCGCCAGCGCGCTGCAGAACGGCAGCTTCTTCGAACGGCAACGGAACGTGCCGCAGTACCAGGACCGCATCATCGGCGCCCTGCGCGACGAGCCGGAAACCGTGCTGATCGCCTTCGACGCGCAATCGGCCGGACAGCCCGACGTCTATCGCCTCGACACGCGCACCGGGCGATCGCGCCTGCTGCAACGCAACCTCGGCGGCACCTACCACTGGATGACCGACACCCAGGGCGTGGTGCGCCTGGGCAGCGGCTCGGCGCGCACCACCATGCGCGTGATGGTCAAGCCGCCGGAATCGCAAGGGCGCTCGTCCGAATGGGCAACCCTTGCCAAGTACGACGGCACCGATCCCGCGGAGGCCCGCCAACATGCGCTCAGGCCGCTGGGCTTCGACGCCGATCCGCGCTTTCTCTACGCCCTTGCCCCCGTCGACGGCCGCAACGCGCTGGTGCGCATCGACCTGCAGGACTCCGCATTCCCGCGCGAGACGCTGCTGGCCGACGCCCGCTTCGACATACGCGGTGATCTGATCCGGGACCCGGCAACGCAGCGCGTCGTCGGCATCTCATACCGCACCGACGTGCCCCGCCTGTTGTACTGGGACGATGCGGCCCGGCAGCGACAGGAAGCGCTGGACCGTGCGCTACCGAAGCGCGGCAACCACATCGTGAGCGACGACGAAACGGGGCAGCGCAGCATCGTCCTGTCGGTCCAGGGTTCGCGGCCGACGAAGTACTACACGATGGACTGGGCGAGCGGCAAGCTCGGGCTCATCAGTGACACGCACCCTGCCCTGGAGAAGCAGCCGCTGGCCACGCCGAAGCGCGTTGCGCTGCGCAGCCGCGACGGCCTGCAACTGGAAGGCTACCTGACCCTGCCGCCTGCACGCGAGGCCGAAACGGCTGGCGCTCCGTCCGTCCGCCGCTTGCCCACCATCATGCTGCCGCACGGTGGCCCGGCGTCCATCGACACCGGCAGCTACGACTACTGGGCGCAGTTTTTCGCCAGCCGCGGCTGGGCCGTGCTGCAGATCAACTTCCGCGGATCGATCGGCTACGGCCAGGACTTCCGCGAAGCCGGCCGCCGCCGCTGGGGCCTGGAGATGCAGGACGATCTCGCCGACGGCCTGCGCTGGCTGGTCGAGCAGGGCATTGCCGATCCGCAGCGCGCCTGCATCGTGGGCGGCAGCTATGGCGGCTATGCAGCACTCATGGGGGCGGTGAAGGACCCCGCGCTCTACCGCTGCGCCATCAGCTTTGCCGGTCCCTCGGACCTGCGCGACCTGCTCAGCCACTCGCAGAGCTACATCGGCTACGAGCTGGGCGCCGAAGCCGAAATCGGCACCTGGTGGGGCGATCGCGAAAAGCTGCGCCAGACCTCGCCGGCCCTGCGCGCCGCGGAGATCCGCGTGCCGGTGCTGCTGATCCACGGTGCCAACGACCTCATCGTGCCGGTCGAGCAATCGCGCGACATGGCCGAGGCGCTGAAGAAGGCGAACCGCGCCGATGCGCGCTATGTCGAACTGCCGCTCGGCGACCACAGCCTGAGCCGCGAGGAAGACCGGGTGCGGGTGTTGACGGAGATGGAGCGCTTTCTCCAGAAGAACCTGCAGTAGCGGACCATCCCACACCGCGGCCGGGACACGGATCGATCAGGGAATCACGGCCGCAAGATTCCGGTCCGCCACATTCCGCTGGTCGGCCGAGAGCGCTTCATAGAGCGTCGCAAGCGCATCGCTCACCGTCTGCATGCGCCGGGCACGGTCTTGCGCTTGCGCCGCGCGCTGCTGCAGGAGCTGTGCCACGGTCTGCCCTTCCGGCGGAGGCATGCCGGGCAAGCCGCCGCGTGTCGACAGGTCCCACACGGCATCCGAGAAACGGTCCCAAAGTGCGGACTGTTCGGGCGTGATCATCAGCTGGAGGCGCATGTCATAGAGCTTGTCGCGGATCTGGCTCGCCGCAGTCGCGGGTGTGGCCAGTCCGTCGCCCGTGCGCGGGCTCGCAGAGGCGTCCGGCCGTGCGCCGCGCCGTCCTCCTCCGCCCATGCCGCTTCCACCGAATTGCGCAAAGCTGTGGCTGCTCACCGCGAACAGGGCCGCGGCCAGTGCGAACCTTTGAAGGGGTGCTTTCGTCATCCTGAATCCTTTGATCGTCCGGCCCTCGCAGGGCCATCGGACATTTCAGGAGCCCCGACTGTCCGGTGCGTTGCGAGGCCGTAAACCCAAGGTAAAGCAGGCTGTCTTTACCTGCTTCGCCGTTCGCGTTTTTCAGACCGCGAACAGCGAATCCAGGTTCGCGAACGACTTCATCTCGATCGCGTTGCCCGAGGGGTCGAGAAAAAACATCGTCGCCTGTTCGCCCGGCTCGCCCTTGAAGCGGATGTAGGGCTCGATCACGAATTTCGTGCCGCGGGCGACGAGCTTGTCGGCCATGGCCTGCCACTTGTCCATCGGAAGAATGGCGCCGAAGTGGCGCACGGGCACGTCGTGGCCATCCACCGCGCTCAAGGCCTTGTGGCCGCATTCGTCGGGCGCGAGATGGGCCACGATCTGGTGGCCGTAGAAATCGAAATCGACCCACTGGGGCGCGCTGCGGCCCTCCGGACATCCGAGTAGCTCGCCGTAGAACGCGCGAGCCTCGGCAATGTCGCGAACGGGAAAGGCCAGGTGAAAAGGGATGCGTGTGTCGTGGGTGCTCATGGGATTCGCCGCGTTGGCGTTGAGTTGAAGAGGTCGGGATATCCCGACTTTAGGCAACGATTCACATAACCGAAAGCGATATATTTCTTCGCTGAGTCCCAATAATTTTGATGAGTCAGCCATGATCAACGAGCTCCAAACCTTCATCACCGTCTGCCGCCACGGCACCTTTGCCGCGGCGGGTGAGCGCATCGGCCTCACGCAATCGGCGGTCAGCAGCCAGATCAAGCGGCTCGAGGACAGCCTGGGCTTCGCGCTCTTCGACAGAACGGGGCGCTCCGCCACCCTGAATGCCGCAGGAGAGACCACGCTGGCGCGCGCCGAAGAAATCTGCGCCCTCTACGCCAAGCTCGGCGACCTGCCCGACGACACCGCAAACCGCGGGCTGCTGCGCATCGGCGCCATCGCCTCGGCACAGCCGACGCTGGTTGCGCGGGCGCTGGCGCGGCTGCGGCAGAGCCTGCCGTTGCTGCGCGTGCATGTCTCGCCCGGCGTGTCGATGCGCCTGATGGACGACCTCGATGCAGGCAGCATCGATGCGGCGGTGATCATCCGTCCGCCCTTCGGCCTTCTTCCCGACCTGGCGTGGCAGCCGCTGGTGCAGGAGCCTTATGTGCTGATCGTGCCGGCGGACACGCCCGCAAAGAAGGACTGGCGCACCCTGCTGCAGGAGCAGCCGTTCCTGCGCTACGACCGCGCCTCGTTCGGCGGGCGGATGGTCGAGCGATTCCTTCGCCGCGAAGGGCTGCAGGTCAGCGACTCCGTCGAGGTGGACGAGATTCCCGCCCTCATCCATCTGGCCGCGAAGGGGCTGGGCGTCGGCCTCGTTCCCTTGGTCGAAGCGCACCTGCCGCTGCCGCCCGGCGTTCGCGCGCTGTCTCTCGGCGAGCACACATTCCATCGCGAAGTCGGCCTGCTCCAGCGCAAGCCGCGCGCCGGGTCGCCAGTGGTCGCGCAGCTTGCGCAGTGCCTGGAGGAAGCGGCTAGGGCACCGCGCACTCGTGCTGTGCGAGGGGCTCGCCAGGCGGGGGCAAGGAGGCCGGCAAGCCACCTGCTCGGTGATAACCACTAAACCCCTGAAGGCTGATTGACAGCCCCGGCCTCTACGATGGCAACGGCAGGCGGCGCCCACGCCGCCGCCCTCTTCCTCCAGGAGACATCGTGAAGCCCCATTTCTCTCTCTTTTCTCTCACCCGCCGCGCCGTGCTTCCCCTCGTCGCGGCCCTCGTTCTCGCCGGCTGCGGCAGCCTCGGCAACAGCAACAACAGCCAGCCGACCACCGGCGACATCCACGTCATGACCTCGGGCGGCTTCACCGCCGCGTACAACGACCTGCGCCCCGAGTTCGAACGCAGCAGCGGCCGCTCGGTGAAGACGGCCTACGGCGCCTCGATGGGCAACGCGCAGGACTCGATCCCGAGCCGCCTCGCACGCAACGAGCCGGCCGACGTGGTGATCCTCGCGCGCCCGGCGCTCGATGACCTCGTCGCCAAGGGCAAGGTGGTCGCGGGAAGCCAGGTCGACCTCGTGCGCTCGGCCATCGGGTTCGCGGTGCGCAAGGGCGCGCCGCGGCCCGACATCGGCACCGTCGATGCGCTCAAGCGCACGCTGATCGCGGCACCGTCCATCGCCTATTCGGCGAGCGCGAGCGGCACCTACTACGAGACCGAGCTGCTCAAGAAGCTCGGCATCGAAGACCAGGTGAAGCCCAAGAGCAAGCGCATCCTGAGCGAGCGCGTCGGCACCGTCGTCGCGCGCGGCGATGCGGCACTCGGCCTGCAGCAGGTGAGCGAGCTGCTGCCGGTCGCGGGCATCGACTACATCGGGCCGCTGCCCGCCGAGGTGCAGCAGAACACGGTGTTCTCGGCCGGCATCGCCACCGCGTCGACGCAGCCCGATGCGGCGCGGCAGCTGATCCGCTATCTCAACTCGCCGGCCGCCGCGCCCACCATCGCGAAGACCGGGCTGGAGCCGCTGACGGCGCGTTGACCGGCTGAAGACCCGTCGCATGCCGGCACTCGTAAACTGATGCCCATCCCTCCTTCCTCCCTCGACGAACGGACGCCATGACCCAGCCGCAGCCCTCCCCCGCCCTCGTTTCCGCCTTCGCGCCCAGCGGCACGCTGCGCGCTTCCATCAACCTCGGCAATCCGATCCTCGCCAACAAGGATGCCGCAAGCGGCGAGCCGGTGGGCGTGTCGATCGACCTCGCGCGCGAATTCGCGCGGCGTCTTGGCGTGGGCATCGAACTCGTCGTGTTCGAGAAGGCCGCGGCCTCGGTCGATGCGGTGAAGAACGAGAAGGCCGACATCGGCTTCTTCGCCATCGACCCCGCACGCAGCGAAGGCCTGCGTTTCACCGCGCCCTACGTGCTGATCGAAGGCAGCTACCTCGTGCCCGCATCGTCGGCGCTCACCGACAACGCGCAGGTCGATGCGCAAGGCCATCGCATCTCGGTCGGATCGGGCAGCGCCTACGACCTGTTCCTCACGCGCGAAATCAAACACGCCGAGATCGTCCGGCTGCAAGGCGCCGGCCCCGCGCTGGCCGCGCTGCGCTCGGGCGAGGTCGAAGTGGCAGCCGGCATCCGCCAGCTGCTCGAAGGCGAGGCGCAGCGCGCACCGGGCATGCGCGTGCTGCCGGGCCGCTTCATGCTGATCCAGCAGGCCATGGGCACGCCGGCCAGCCGCGGCGCCGAAGCGCAGACGTTGCTCGCGGCCTTCGTCGAAGAGATGAAGGCCAGCGGCTTCGTCGCCAACGCGTTGAAGCGCCACCGCATCGAAGGCGCGATCGTCGCTCCCTCGGCCTGACTCAGAGCTTGAAGGCTTCCACCGGCCCCTGCGAATAGAACAGGAAGTAGCCGGTCTCCGTCTTGAAGCTGTTCTTCTGCCAGCCCGGCGGCACCTTGAAGATCGCGAGCTGGTCGCTCGACACACCGACGAACTTCGTGTTCTCGCTGTCGGTGGTGATCTTGGTCCAGCGCTCGCGCGTCACCGGCTGCATCTGCATCTTGGGTTCGCTCCACTCGGGCGTGCGCACCTTGTCGCGCATGACGTAGCGGTCGCCCTGGCGCTCGATCTTCACGACCTCCTTGAGCGCGCCGTTCTTCTTGATGGCGTAGACGCCGACCAGTTCGGCCTCGGGTCCACCACCCGCACCGCCCGCGCCGCAGCCGGCCAGCAGCGCGGCGCAGGCGCCCGCCACGATGTACTTGAATAGGTTTTTCATGATGGTCATGGTGTGAGGCATGAGCCGCCGGACGCACCCGAAGGCGCGCCCGGCCGGCATCACGCACAGGTCACAAGGCTCAGCGCTTGTCGTTCTCGCGCAGCTTCAGGCTGCCCTGGAAGCGCAGCGCGTGCGGGTACTCCTCCTTCTCGCCCGCATCCACCGCAGCCATCTTCTGCTGGCTCAGCTGCGTCTTCGCGAGCAGTGGCGCCGGCAGGTTCAGCACGCCCCTGATCTGGTCGTACTGCGCCTGCGTGATGCGGCCCACGCTCAACAGGCGGAACGCGTCGCGCTCGATGTTCAGCAGGAGCGGCTTGTTGGCCGCCAGGTTCTGCACCTTGGACAGCAGGTCGCTCCACGACTGCGCGCTGTAGTTGCTCACGTAGTAGTCCTGCCCGGTCGGCCCGGCCAGCACCGCCGTGCAACCCGGCAGCTCCAGCTGCACCGCGTTGTTCGACATCACGAAGGTCTTGCGCTGCTCCAGCGAGTTGCCATACGCCAGCGTGACGGGGATGGTCCACGTCGAGGCCGGGAACTGGTTCTGGTTGGGGAACGACTCCTGGCTGATGTTCACGTACGTGCGGTCGCCGGCGCATTGCGCGTCCACCGTCAGGAGCGGAATCCCCGTCTGGCGGATGAGGCTGTCGCCGATGTCGCTCACCTTCTTGTCGGTGACCTTCTCCAGCGAACTCCACAGCCGCGATGGCGTGACGTTGCCGTACGCATAGTCCTTCAGGTAGATCTGCAGGCCCTTCTGCATCGCCTCTTCGCCGATGTAGTTCTGGATCGTCTCCAGCACATGGCTGCCCTTGTTGTAGACGAAGATCGACGGGCTGATGAAGCCGAACGAACCCGCGTCGTTCAGGTTGCGCTGCACCGGCACGGCGGTGCTCTTCAGGTCGGCCACGATCACGTTGTGCTTGTCCAGCACGTAGTCCGAGAAGCTGTAGTACTCGGGGTGGAACTTGATCGTGGTTCGGCGTTCGAACCAGCGCGCGAACGACTCGTTGAGCCACACGTTGTCCCACCAGTCGAGCGTGACCAAGTCACCGAACCACTGGTGCGCCACTTCGTGCGTCACCACCGTCACCGAGTACAGCGTGGGCGTGGTGCCCGGCTTGGTCAGCACCGAATCGGCGAACTCGAAGATCGAGCCCCAGTTCTCCATGCCGCCGAAGCCGGTGTTGGGCTTGTTGTTGTAGCTGTCGTTGGCCGCGACGGTGTCGAACTTCTTGAAGGGCAGCGGGATGCCGGTGTACTTGTAGTAGTAGTCCATCGACACCTTGGTCCACTCCATCGCGAACTTGGCCCAGTCGGAGCGGCCCGGCGGCGTGAACCAGCGCAGCGGCAAGTCGCTGCCGTCCAGCGGGTTCTTGAAGGTGTCCGCGAGGATGTCGAACTTGCCGCCTCCGAAGAAGGTCAGGTACATCGGCATCGAAGGCGTCTTCTCGAACGCCACGCGCTGGTAGCCGTCGGGCAGCTTCGTCGCCTCGGTCTGCGCGCCGTTGGACACCGTCTTCCAGTCGCCCGGCACCTCGGCCGAGATCTCGAAGGTGTGGCGGAAGGCCGGCTCGTCCCAGCCCGGGAACCACTGCCGCGCGTAATTGGTTTCGCCCTGCGTCACGATGGCATCGCTGCTCACGCCTTCGGGCGTGGAGAGGCCCACCTTGAAGATGCCGGTGGCAGCCGAGCAGAACGGGTTGCGCGCCATCTCCGCGGGCGGGCAGTACTCCGCATCGGAGAACTGGATCTTGCCGTCCCATTCCATGTGCAGCAGGTACTTGCCCTTGGCGATCTGGCCGTCGTTCAAACGCAGTTGCACGAAGTCGCCGAGCGTCTGCGGCGTCGGGATCAGCGGGATCGCTTCGCCCGGGTTCGACACCTTGCGCAGCGTGGTGCGGCCCTTGGCGAAGTTCAGGTTGTGCGCGGCCACGACGATGGCATCGACCGGCTTGAGCACTTCGATCTCCACATCGCCGCGGCCCACGAAGGTCTTGAGCGCCGCATCGGGTCGGAACCACAGCTTGTAGTTGCTCGGCCAGACGGTGTCGGGCAGTTCCATCGGCTTGGCGGACTTGTCGACCGCGGCCACGGCGGCCGGTGCGGGCACGCCGTCCTCCGGTGTCTTGCCTGTGCTGTCGGATGCGGGGCCGGAGGTGATCGGTTCCGAAAGGCCGACACCGGTGCCGCCGCCGAACGAAGGGCCACTGTCGCCGCCGCCACCGCAAGCCGTGATGACGGCAAGGGTCACTGCGGTGATGACAAGATGATTCACGAGGGAGTAATTGAGCTTTTTCATGATCGCCTTTTGGTAAGGACATTGCGCTGCCGTTGCATGCACCGGCGGGTAGCCGGCGATGCGCGAACGCGCGCGGTGATGGAAGAACAACTGACGCTGCAAACAGGCAGCACCGCACCCTCCCGGCGAACGACACGTTCGTCAGGACAAAACGGAACCGCCGGAATTTTTCTTAAGTCGATATGCCACGTACAAGTGAATGCACGTGCGACACCAAGCCACGCTGCAAGCTATGCAGGCGGCCCCAGGATGCGGGGGGTGATGGCGTCCATTCCCGTCGATGCGCGGGTGAATGGGATGCGAGGGGATCGGGCCTTGAGGCGGCTGTATGCCTTAGTACCCGCGCATCGGCGCCGGCCGTTCATGCGCGGCAGGAACGACACACGCTGTGCGCGCCAGGATCAGAATTCTTGCGGCTCTTTTCGTTGATATCACGCGCATTCCCTCGTCCATTGAATGCGCTCAGTTGTAGCTGATCGAATGCGACATCTCAACGAATCGCGGAACTTTTCGCTCTCAAAATGTTCGCGTGCCATACGACGAATGGAGTCATCGCATTCAATGCATGTCGTGCGATACGAAGATGGTTCCGTGGACCAGGGCGCATGCGCTGCGTCACTACGAAAACTCGTAGTCATCGAGTGTGACGATGCAGCCACACTCCACACCTCAAAGCGATACAGGCGCTACAAAACCTGTGAATGCGCGACGCTTGAAGCCACGCGCGTGCGTTCGCGCAACCACAGCATGAAGCCGCAGCCGAACACCACGACCTGCGTGCCGATCAATAGTGCGAAGCCCGCGAAGAAGCCCGATGCGGATGCGGCCGATGCAGTGGCCGCGCCCGATGCCGACGAACCGTGCGACACCGCGCTGATCACGCCGCCCATCAATGCCGGCATGAAGCCCGCGACGAGACTCCCTGCCCCATTGGTCACGCCGAATGCGCTCGCGGTGTGCTCGGGCCGGGAGCAATACTGGATCGTGCTCGGGATCGCAGGGCTCTGCAGTCCCCAGAAGAAATTGGCCGCGACGAGGCAGCCCGCCGCGGCATACGGATCGTGCGCGTTGATGGCCATCAGCACCGACAGCGCCACGCCCACGCTCGCACCCATGAAGATGAAGGGCACGTGCTCGCGTTCGATCTTGTCGATGAGCACGCCGCTCACGAGCACGGCGAGCACCGTGGCGTACTGCGGCAACGAAGCGAGCCATCCCATCTCGCGCAGCGAGAAGCCACGCGCTTCATGCAGGTAGGTCGGCAACCAGTTGCTGCTGCCCCAGAGATAGGCGAGCGCCGCCGATGTGAGCAAGGTGATGAGGAACAGGTGCCGCGTCTGCAGCGCGCCCTTCACGATCGCGCCCACACGCGCCATCGCTTCTCCGATCGACGAAGGCCGGGCCGTGTCTTCCTTGCCGGGTGGCATGCGCACGAACGCGAGCACCAGCGGAATGCCGAGCGCGATGTTCATGATGCCGAGCACGTGGAACGAGGTGTCCCACTGGAACTGCGCGAGCAGATAGCCCACCAGCGGATAGCCGATGGCCAGGCCCAGGCCCGTGCCCATGTTCACGAGCGCGTTGGGCTTGCCGTTCTCGTGGCTCTGGAAGTGCGCCTTGATGTACGACGAGGCCAGCGAGAACAAAGGCCCTTCCGACACGCCTAGAAGAACGCGCGAAGCCAGCAGCAGGCCGTAGCTGTTGAACATCGGCGAGGCCCACGTCACCACGCCCCACAGCACCAGCCCGTAGATCAGGCTGCGCCGCACGCCGAACAGCGCGGAACAGAACGGCGTGAGCACGAAGGCCGACACGCCATAGCCGAGCATGAACGCCGTCGCCAGCAAGCCCTGGCTCACGCGGTCGTTCGCCGCGAGGCCCACGTGGTTCAGAAACGCGGCATCGGTGATCAGCACCGCAATGTTGATGCGGTCCACGTACGAGATCGCGACAATCACGAACAGGGTGACGACGCCGTACCAACGAAAGTGCTTGCTCTGCATGGATGTGTGTTCTGGTTGCTGGGACGACGGCGCGTGCGCCTAGAACATGTGCCGCATGCCGAACTCGGTGCCGCTGGAGGCACGGTTCGGCGCGGTGATCGCGCCCGAGAGCACCTGCGCGGCACCGTTGCGGTTGCTGATGCGTGCGATGGTTGCGTACAGCGCGGTGCGCTTCGAAAGGTTGTGCACGTAGCCGATGGCCAGCTTCGACGAGGTCGGCTTCAGCGCCGCACCCGCGGGCTCCAGCCGGTAGCGCGCATACGAACCCTTGATCTCGCCGACGCCGATGGGCAGCTGGAAGCCGATGAGCGCGCCCTTGGCGTCGGTCGTGCCCTTCGACTCCGTGTACAGCTCGCTCGTGAGCTTGAGGTTCATCAGCGACGGACCGAAGGTGTAGGCCGCACCGAGGTTGGTCACGCGCAGATCGCCGCTCGCATAGCGCGTCTTGCCGGTGGCAATGGCGATATTGAGGCCGCCGCTCTGGTAGCCGAACCGCAGGCCCGTGTGGTTGCCATCGCGCTTGTTCGACACCAGCGTGCCCGGCAGCACCGAGTTCGAATCGTTCTCGCCCATCGCGTACATCACCTGCCCGTAGAAACCGCCGAGCGAGGCCGGCAGCAGGTAGCCGACGCTGTTCGATGCGCGCGTGCCCGTCGGTGCGACCAGGCCGCCGAGGCCCGAGAAATAGATCTGGTTGGCGCCGATGCCGCCGCCCGTGCCGAAGGGGTCGAAGATGGCGGTGTTCCAGAACGCGGGCACGTAGTCGCGGCCCAAGCGCAGCTCGCCGAACGGGCCGGCGAGGCTCACCGTCGAGCGACGGTTGAAGCTCAGCACGCCCGCGGCGCCGTTGCCGCTGGCCTGATTGTTCGAGTTCGAGGGGAAGCCCATCGCGCTGTCGTTCTGCAGGCCCATCTCGAGCCAGAAGTTGGCCGAGTAGCCGCCGCCCAGATCCTCGGTGCCGCGAAAGCCGAGGCGGCTGAACATGTTGCCGCTGTTGGACAGCTGCGTCTTGTGGGCCGATCCGTCGCCGCTGCCGCGCGTGTAGGTGACGGCTGCATCGACCACGCCGAAGAGCGTGAGGGAGGATTGGGCCAGCGCTCCGCCAGCCGTGCTGGCCGCAGCCAGCGCGATCAAGTAGTTTTTCAAGGGATGTCTCGGTTGGTTTTTCTCAGATGTCCAGCACCAGCCGCTCGCCCTTGCAGCGAGAGACGCAGATCATCATGGTCTTGTTGGACGCACGTTCGATCTTGGTGAGGATGCCGTCGTGGTGCTCGACTTCGCCTTCGAGAACCGCTGTTTCGCAGGCGCCGCAGACGCCTTCCTTGCAACTGTGGTCGGGGTTGAACCCTGCATCGATCAGGCTGTCGAGAATCGACTTGCCGGGCGGCACCTCGACGCTCTTGCCGCTCTTGGCACACTGCACCACGCAGCCCTGCGTGGCGCTCGGCGCTTCCACATGCACCGCAGCGAAACGCTCAATGTGCGCGTTGGCGTAGCTCAGTTGTTCGCAGCTCTTTTCGAACGCATCGAGCATCGGCGTCGGGCCGCAGCAGTAGTAGTGGCTGGCGGCGCCCTTGCCCGCCAGCAGCTTGGCGAGGTCGGGCGGTGCGCCCTTCTCCTCATCGAAATGCCAGGTGAGCGGGATCGACTTCTCCTTGGCCAGCGCCTCGATGGCATCGCAGAACGCCGCCTCCTTGCGGGTGCGCGCGCAGTACAGCAGTTCCACCGGCTGGCCGATGGCGACGAGCCGCTGCAGCATGCACCAGATGGGCGTCACGCCGATGCCGCCGGCCACCAGCACCGAGCGCTCGGCGCCCTCTTGCAGCTTGAAGTTGTTGCGCGGCGCCGAGATCGGCAGTGTCATTCCCACGCGCAGCTGCTGGTGCACATAGCGCGAGCCGCCGCGGCTCTTGCGGTCGTTGAGCACGCCGACCACATAGCGCTGGCTGTCGCTGGCCGGATTGCACAGCGAGTAGCTGCGCACCAGCCCGTTGGGCAGGTGCAGGTCGATGTGGGAGCCGGCCTCGAAGGCCGGAAAGTCCACGGCGGGCGTGGCCGGCCGGAACTCGACACTGACGATGCCGTCGGCCTCGTAGCGCATCGTGTGCACGAGAGCGTTCAGCGTGGGAGAAGACATGGGCGTGCTCGCTTCCCTGTCAGGCCGTGGCGGTCTCGGCGGCTTCGGTCAGCTGCGCAACTGCGAGGTTGCGCATGTGGCGGCGCAGGCGAACGATGCCCAGGTCGTGCTGGTACAGGTTCTCGTGCTGGTTGGCGTCGGCCTCCATTTCCTCGAGCATCACGCGGTCCTGCTCCAGCACGTGCCAGTGGCGCGCCTCCAGGCGGTTCTTGTAGAGAAAGCGCCAGGTGTCGCGCTCCCAGCCCTTCGGGAGCTTGCGCACGCGCCAGAAAAAGGTGGCCGTCATGCCATTGGCCATCGGCGAGAACGCGCCGATGATGATGAAGTTGCCGCCGGGGCCACCGGTCTTCGGGTACGGGATCTCCAGCCGCATCCAGTGGATGCCGGTGTCGGCCCATTCGGTCCAGTCGAAGTTGACGTTGCGCTGGCCTTCCTTCTCGAACACGAAGCCGATGTCGGTCGCACGGATGCCGAACTTGGCCGACGAATCGCCCTCGGCCATCGAGTGCGACTGCTTGTGCAGGTACGTGCCGTGCATCGGGTCCATCACGTTGTCGAGCACGTAACGGTAGTCGCCCTTCCACTCGGTGTAGCAGAGGAAGGACGAGTACTCGGCCTCGTCGGTGAGCTGCTCCGGCAGCACCAGCGGCGGCGGAATATCGACCGGCTCCTTCGAGTTGTAGAGGAACACCGCACCGGCACGCTCCTGCACATGGAAGTGGCGCGTGGCCTGCGAGCCTTCGAGCTTGCAGCCCGGGCTGCCGGGCACGCGCGTCACGACGCCGTCATGGCGCACCTCGACGCCGTGGTACGGGCACGAGAGCCGGTCGCCCAGGATCACGCCTTGCGACAGCGGTGCGCCGCGGTGCGGGCAGCGGTCTTCCAGCGCATGCAGCACGCCTTCGCCGTCTCGCCACAGCGCAATCTTGCGGCCGAGGCGGCGCAGGGAGATGGGGTTCTCCTTGATGAAGTGCGAGGGGCAGATCGGATACCAGAGATCTTTCAGGCCGATCTCCAGCAGGTGGTTGACCGGGTCTGCGGGAACGGGGGTGATGGCGATGGTCATGGGGGTTCCTCTCACACCTTCTCTGCGGCCAGCGTGGCCATTTCCTTGCGGTACAGCGCTTCGGTCCAGGGCTGGCCGCCGGGCGTGGCGAGGCCGCTGTCGTTCAGGCGCTGCACGAGGCCGCCCAGGTCGTGGATGCCATCGGCAAAGGCGCGTTCGATCACGTCGCCCAGCAGGTCTTCGTAGGTGGTCGCGGGACGCTGGCGCGCCTGGTGCGGTTGGAGATAGCGGTCTTGTTGCATCGTGGGCCTCCGGGGGTGAGGTGAAATGAAATCAGGCGGTGGCTGCAGCGACGACAGGTGCACCGAGCGGCACGGCCCAGGCGTCGTAGCCGTAGACCCAGTCCGCATTGCCGCCTTCGCGCAGCCAGTTGTTGCCGCGCGAGCCGAGCTGCACCTGGCCGGCGCGCGCTATGCGGGCTTTCTCGTAGCTCTTGAGCGCCTCGGCTGCATCGGCCATCGCCACGCCTTCGAGGTGGCGCGACAGCACCACGGCGTCTTCAATCGCCATGCCCGCGCCCTGCGCCATGAACGGCAGCATCGGGTGCGCGGCATCGCCGAGCAGCGCCATGCGGCCCTCGGCCCATGCGGGCATGGGGTCGCGTTCGTAGAGCGCGGTCTTGAGCACCGTGTCGCAGGCATCGAGCAAGGCGCGCGCCTCGGGGTGGTAGGCCACGTACTGCTCGCGAAGTTCATCGACGCTGCCGGGCGCGGTCCACGATTCGAGGTGCCAGGTGTCCTGGGGCGTGGTTGCGAAGATGAAGATGTCCTTGCCGCGATTCAACGGGAAGGTGACGATCTGGCTCTGCGGGTTCGGCCCCCACCACTTGGTGAAGGCGCCGAGGTTGGGCACGCCGGCCACGCGCTCCGCGGGCACCACGGCGCGGTACGCGACGATGCCGGTGAAGCGCGGGCTCTCGGCGCCGAACATCGCGGTGCGCACGCACGAGTGGATGCCATCGGCACCGAGCAGCACGCCGACGCGGGCGCTGGTGCCGTCGGTGAACGAGAGGGTCACGCCCTCTTCGTCGGCGGCGATCTTCTCCGCGCGCTTGCCCAGGGCGACGCGCTCCGCCGGGAACATGTCGGCCAGTGCTGCCAGCAGATCGGCACGGTGGATGGTGAGCTGCGGCGCGCCGTAGCGCTCTTCGGCCGAATCGGCCATCTCAAGCCGCGAGGTTTCTTCGCCGGTGTCGTAGGTGCGGCTGATGCGGTGCGACGGGCGCGCCGCCGTCACGCGGGCCGCTTCACCCACGCCCAAGCCGTCGAGCGCGCGCACCGCGTTGGGCGTGAGGTTGATGTCCGCGCCGACGCGGGCGAACTGCTTGGCCTGCTCGAACACGACCACGTCGTGCCCTGCGCGCCGCAGCGCGATGGCAGCCACCAGGCCGCCGATGCCGGCACCGACGATGCCGATGGTGGATTCGCTTGTCTTCATGGATGTCTCTCTGTTCGTTCGTTCTTGCACGCGGCTCACTCGGCCACGATGTTTCGGGCCTTGATGATTCGGGACCACACGGCTGTTTCTTCGCGGATGTGCGCGGCGAATTCGGAGGGCTTCATCGCCGCATCGGTCATGCCCTGCACCTTCAGGCGCTCGCGCACATCGGGCTGGGCCAGCATCTGCGCCACGTCCTTCGCAAGCTGTTCGACAACGGCAGGCGGCGTGCCCTTCGGCGCGAGGAGGCCGTACCACGAGGTCACGGTCACGCCCTGGATGCCCTGCTCCGCCAGCGTCGGGATGTCGGGCGCCGCTTCGCTGCGCTTGGCCTCGGTCACGCCCAACGCGATGAGCTTGCCGTTCTTGATGAAGGGCATGGTCGCGGGCAGGTTGCTGAACATCAGCGGCACCGAGCCGCCGAGCACGTCGTTGAGTGCGGGCGCCGTGCCCTTGTAGGGCACATGCAGCAGGTCGATGCCGGCCTGCTGCTTGACGAGTTCACCCGCCAAGTGCAGGCCGCTGCCCACGCCAGGCGAGGCATACGACAGCGTGCCGGGCTTGGCCTTGGCCATCGCCACCAGTTCCTTGGCGCTCCTGATGCCCGACGACGGCGAGGCCACCAGCACGTTGGGTGCCTTGGCGAGCATGGTGACGGGCACGAAGTCCTTCGCGATGTCGAACGGAAAGTTCGGCATCAAGGTCGGGTTGATCGTGAGATTGCCGGCCGGCACCACGAGCAGCGTGTGGCCGTCGCCCTTCGCGCGCTTGACCTTGTCGATGCCGATGTTGCCGGCCGCGCCCACGAGGTTCTCGACCACGGCTGCCTGGCCGTAGCGCTTGGCGAGGCCGTCGGAGAGCACACGCGCCAGCGTATCGACCGGGCCGCCGGGCGGGAACGGCGAGACGATGGTGAAGCGGTCGCTGGAGAGTTGCTTCTGCGCGTCGCTCTGCGCGTGCGCAGGCAATGCGATGGCCGCCACGGCTGCGAACAGAAGGGAGATGGAAAGACGTCGTTGCATGGTGATGATCGAGGCCGTCATTTCTTCTCGGTGAGGAAAGCGCCCTTCGGGCCTTCCGCGTTCTTCTGGCGGCGCGTGTGGCCATCGAGGCCGCCATCGACTGCCCACTCGGCGAACACCGTCGGACCGGGCTCGAACTCGCGCGGCTGCCAATCGGCAGTGAGCTGGTCTTCGTCGGCGTAGTACTCGATGAGTCCGCCAGCCGGGTTCTTGAAGTACCAGAAGTACGCGGACGACACCGGATGCCGCCCCGGGCCGAGTTGCGTCTCCCAGCCGCGGCGCGAGAAATGCAGGCCGCCGCCGAACACCTCGTGGATGTCGCGCACAGTGAACGCCACATGGTTCAGGCCGCGCTTGCCCGAGGGAATCTGCAGCAGGAACAGGTCGTGGTGGCCGCCCTCGGCCGCACAGCGCATGAAGGCGCCGCGGTTCGGGTAGCTGTCGGACGAGATGAAGCCGAAGCGATCTGCGTAGAACGCGCTGGTGCTCACCACATCGCTCACGAAGAAGACCACATGGCCGACCTCGATGGGCGTCGCGCGTTCGTAGATCGGCGCGGGCTGGTTGACGCGCAGCTTGGCGTTCCAGGTGTTCATCGCACCGCAGTCGACATCGACCGCGTGCTTTCGGCTGACCTGCAGGCGCACCGCGAGGCCGTTGGGGTCGATGCAGCCGATGCGGCGTGCGCCATCGACTGTCGTGTCGAAGAACGCCGGGTCTTTCGAGATGGCGGCGGCGTAGCGGTCGAGGTCCGCGTCGCTTTCCACGCCCCACACCACTTCGCGCAGCGTCGGTCCTTCTTCCATCGCAGGCGGCAGGTTTGCCTTGTCCAACGCCGCGACGACCACCTTGCAGCCGTTGAGGCACTCGAAGACGAGTTCGTCGGACGCCTCCGACTTCAGTGCGAGCCCCCAGTCCTCGAAGAACTGGCGGCAGGTGGGCAGGTCGTCCGCCCCGTAGGTGATCTGGTCGATGCCTAGAACGCTCATGGTCGTGTCCTCTTCAGTTCGCCCACGGGAGCGGTTGGTCGTTCGTGCCCCAGTACATGCTCTTCTGCTCCATGTACTGGAAGATGCCTTCGCGGCCCTTCTCGCGGCCGAGGCCACTGTCGCGCCAGCCGCCGAACGGCGTCGAGACGGAGAACTGCTTGTAGGTGTTGACCCAGACCGTGCCGGCCTGCACCGCGCGGCCGAGCTTCCAGGCGCGCTTGAAGTCGCGGCTCCACACGCCCGCGGCCAGTGCGTAGACGCTGTCGTTGGCCTGTTCGATCAGCGAGGCTTCGTCGTCAAAGGGCATCGCGACGAGCACCGGGCCAAAGATCTCTTCCTGGCTGATGCGCGCGCTGTTGTCCAGGCCTTCGATGATGGTCGGCTTGTAGAAGTAGCCGTTGTCGTAGCCGGCGCCATGCGGACGCACGCCGCCCGTGCGGATGCGGCCGCCTTCGGACACGCCCAGGTCCACATAGCGCTCGATGCCTTCGCGGTGCTTGGCCGTGATGAGCGGGCCCATCTGCGTTTGCTCCGAAGCCGGATCGCCCACGCGCAGCGCATTGGCGCTTTCGGCCAGCCGCGTAAGGAACTCGTCGTAGATGCTGCGCGCGACAAACAGGCGCGAGCCCGCGATGCACGACTCGCCCGACGAACTGAAGATGCCGTACAGCACGCCGTTCACCGCATGGTCGAGGTCCGCGTCGTCGAGCACCATGGTGGGCGACTTGCCGCCCAGCTCCAGCGACACCGGCATCATCTTGTCGGCCGCGATGTGGGCGATGTGCTTGCCGGTGGTGGTGCCGCCGGTGAACGACACGCGCTTGACCAATGGATGCTTCGTGATCGCATCGCCGATGACCGAGCCCTTGCCCGGCAGCACGCTCACGATGCCTCTGGGCACGCCGGCCTGCTCGCAGATGCGCGCGAGTTCCAGCGCCATCAGCGGCGTGACTTCGGCGGGCTTCACGACCACCGCGTTGCCGGCGGCGAGCGCGGGCGCGAGCTTCTGCGCTTCGCTCGCAATCGGCGAGTTCCACGGCGTGATGGCCGCGACCACGCCCATGGGCTCGTGCACGCTCATCGTGACGAAGGCGCCGCGCGACGGGGTGATGGTCTCTTCGAGTGTCTCGAGTGCGGCTGCGAAAAATTGAAAGGTGCCTGCGGCGCTCGCCACGAGGTTGCGGGTTTCGTTGATCGGCTTGCCGTTGTCCAGGCGTTGTTTCTGCGCGAGCGATTCGCTCTCTTCGCGGATCAGTTGCGCCACACGATGCAACACGGCGGCACGCTCGTGCGGCAGGCGCTGCGCCCAGCCGCTGGTGCGGAAGGCGTGGTCGGCACGGGTGATGGCCTCCTCCACGTCGGCGAGGCTCGCAGCCTTCAGGCGCGCGATCGGTTCGCCGGTGGCGGGGTACAGGCTTTCATACACGTCGCCGCCGCCCAGGCGCCATTCGCCGGCAATGCAGATCGGGAGAAGTTCGGAAGAGATCATGTGGGGAAAATCAGATGGCAAGAGGCGCGACGCGGTTGCGCAGCGCACGCACCGCGCTGTACACGGTCAACGCCGAGGTCTTGGGATTGGCCGCGAGCGGCTTGTTGCGCATGGTCAGCTCGAAGCTGCCGAAGGCGCCCTCGGCTTCGACGGTGTGCACGTTCTCGGCGGTGGCGGGGTCGGCGATCAGGCGCACCTGCGTCTTGTCGAGCCCGAGCCCCGCGAGCGAGACGGTGGCCGCGACGTTGGCGTTCTTCGGATAGAGCAGTGCCGCTTCGCGCGCGCTGCCCTCGAAGATCACGGTGGCTTCGGCCAGCGCGTCGAGGTCGCGGCCCTGTTCGGCCGGCGTGCCCTTCCAGGCCTTCGGGGGCTTCCGGCCGGTGTAGCGCACGCTGTCGAGGCCACCGATGCGGGCCGCGGCGAGCGCATCGATCCCGCCGATGGCGCCGGGGATCAGCTGCACCTGCGTGCGGCCGGCGATGGCGGCGGCTTCGAGCTTTTCAGCAAGACCCGCGGCCGACAGCGCACCGACCGAGGCGACCACGCAGGGCGTGCCGCGCGCGAGCGCCGGCAGCACATGCTCTTCGATGGCTGCGTGTCCGGCCGTCTCGACCACGAGGTCGATGCCCGCGACAGGCACCGCACTCAGCACCTGTGCGCCCGGCACCGCCTTCTGTGCGGCGGCCACGCCTTCGATGGGCACGACGATGACCGTCACCCGCAGGGCCTGGTCGCCCCGCAGCAGTTCGAGCACCGCGGTGCCGATGGCGCCGCAGCCGATGAGAGCGATGCGTGTGATGGCGGTCATGGAAGTAGCTCCGTTCGCTCTCACTGCGCCGTGCCGAGCGCGGGAATCTGCGTGACCGTGTTGGTCGGCGGGCCGGCGAAGCTGGTCTTGAAGCCGCCGATCGACAGCATGTCGATCTCCAACAGGAACGGGCCGTCGGTGGACAGCGCTTGGTCCAGACGCGCCGGCAGGTCGGCCAGGTCCTTCACTCGGGCGTGCGGCAGCGCGATCGACTTGCACAGCAGGTCGTAGTCGGGCGTGTGCAGCTCGGCGTAGCACTGGCGGCCGCCGTACTGCGCATCCTGGATGTTCTTGATGACGCCGTAGCTCTTGTCGTTCATGAGCACGATCACCATCGGCGCCTTCTCCTGCACCATGCAGGCCAGTTCGCCCAGGTTCAGGATGAAGCCGCCGTCGCCGGCCAGGCAGAAGGTCTTGCGGCCCGAGCCGGTCACAGCCGCGCCGATGGCTGCACCAATCGCCATCGGCATGCCCTGCCCGATGCCGCCGCCCGTGGCATGCACGCCGGCGCTGGGCTCGAAGACGCGCAGCTCGCGGTTGCCCCAGGTGCTGTTGGAGACGGTCACGTCGCGCACCCAGTTGAACTGGCGGCCCGCCACCGACTGGAGCCGTCGCACGAGTTCGGCATACGGGCCGAGGCCGTCGCGCAGCGTGGCCACCGCCTGGTCGTGCGCGGCGCGCAGGTCGACCAGCAGTTGCGCATCGGCCTTGTAGCCGGCGGCTTCGAGGCGATCGGCCAGGCCTTCGAGGGCCAGCGCCGAATCGCCGCAGACGAAAGCCTCGGAGGCATAGCAGCGGCCTTCGGCTGCGGCATCGGCGTCGATGCGGTACAGCGGGCGCGGCAGCTTCAGTTCGTACTTGAGCGTTTCGTTGCCGCGCAGGCGCGAGCCGACCACGAGCATCGCGTCACAGGTCTGATAGAAGGCCTCGACCGGCTTCTGGATGTTGTAGGCGCCGAGCGAGCCGGCGTCGTCCTCGGGCACGGTGCCGCGGCCCTGCGTGGTGGTGACCACGCCGAAGCCCAGCTTCTGCAGGCGCTGGATCGCCGAACGGGCGTGGCGGGCACCGCCGCCGATCCACAGCAACGGGCGCTTCGCTGACTTGAGGCGCGCGGCCAGCGCATCGAGACCGGCGGCCGAGGGCACGGGGCGCTCGATGGGCAGCGGCGACAGGTCGGCCGGCATAGTGGTGAGCGCCGACTGGATGTCGATCGGAATCTCCACGCTCACGGGGCCGGTCGGCGCCGTCAGCGCGAGCTGCACCGCGCGCTTGAGCGTGCCCAGCACCGTCTCGACGCTGCGCACGCGCAGGGCCGCCTTCGACACCGCCTTGAGCATGGTGAGCTGGTCGGGCGCCTCATGGATGTACGACATGCCCTTGTCGAGGTACGGCGTCTCGATCTGCCCGGTGATGTGCAGCACCGGCGCACCGGCCGTCAGCGCCTCGACCAGGCTGCCCGCGATGTTGCCCGCGGCCGGGCCGGTGCTGGTGATGCACACGCCCAGGCTGGCGGTGGAGCGCGCATAGGCGTCGGCCATGTTGCCCGCGCCCGCCTCGCCGCGCGAGGAGACAAAGCGGATGGTGCCGCGCTGCGCGAACGCATCGAGGATCGGCATGTTGTGGATCGAGATCACACCGAAGGCTGCCTTGACGCCGCACTGTTCGAGAAAGGCCGCGACGACCGCGCCGACCGTGACCATGTTGTTGTTGGGTTTATGCATGGCGCGAGTGGCCTCCGGAGATATCGATGTGACTGCCCGTCGTGTACGACGCGAGGGGCGAAGCGAGGAAAAGGATCGCGCGCGCGGCTTCGGTCGGAAGCCCCAGGCGACCCAGCGGGATGTGTTTGGTCTTCGCGAGCTGGGTGCTCCAGGCGGCCCAGTCCTGCGACTTGTCTTCGCGCGCCTCGAAGCGGCGGCGCCACTGGTCGGACTCGACCAATCCGATCAGGATGCCGTTGACGCGCACGCCCTGCGGCGCGAACTCGGTGGCCATCGAGCGCACGAGGTTCAGCAGGCCCGCGCGCGCGGCCGAGGTGGCGACCATGTGCGGCTCGGGCTGTCGTGCGAGCAGCGAGTTGGCGCAGACGATGGCGGCATCGCCGAGCACGCCGCGTTGAGCCGCGAGCTGCGGCAGGAAGGCGCGCGTGGGATGGATGACGGAGAAGAACTTCAGGTGGAGTTCTTCCATCCACGCTGCGTCGTCGGTATCGGCGAAGGTGGAGACACGGCCCTGCCCCGCGTTGTTGACGAGCATCGAGGCCGGGCCGAGCGCTGCTTCGCTGGCGACGGCGAAGGCTTTGACCGCGGCGCCATCGAGCACGTCGCAAGGCTGAGCGAAGAGCTTCGCGTTGGGGAACTGCGCGCGCAGCCCGGCCACCGCACGGTCCAGGCGCTCGGCGTTGCGGCCGCACAGCGCGACCGCAGCGCCGCTCGCGAGCAGCAGCTCGACGGTCGCGAGGCCGATGCCCGAGGAACCGCCCGTGACCACCGCCACACGGCCTGCCAGTGCATCGGCGGCAAAGAAATGAGAAGGTGCCTGCATCGTCATATCCGTCACTTCTTCATGCGCTGCGAAGCGGCACCACCTTGTTGCTGCGCGCGGGCGAATAGTTCAAGAGACCCGATATCTCTTCCGCGGTGCTGCGCACGCGCAGCACCATCTCGTCCATGCGGTTCTCCTCGATGTGGCCCGAGGTGATGGTCGCGCCCAGCGCCGCCACGATGTGGCCGCTGTGGTCGCGCACCGGCGCTGCGATGGTGGAGATGTTCGATTCGAAAAATCCCTCGCCCAGCACGTAGCCACGCGAGCGGTCGGCCTGCACCATGTCGAAGAGTTCGTTCACGGTCTTGGGTGTGCTCGGGGAGAAGGTCTCCAGCTTGTCTTCAGGGTAGAGCGCGCGCAGTTGCGGCAGCGTGAGGTCTTCCAGCAGCACGCGGCCGAGCACCGTGGCATGGGCCGGCAGGCGCGTGCCCACGGTCACCGAACTGGCGAAGGGCGTCGGCGGCGCGACCTTGGCGACATAGACGATCGAACGACCGTCGCGCACCACCAGGTTGCAGGGCGTGCGCAGCTCGTCGCACAGGCGGTTGAGCAGCGGCGTGCCCAGCTGCGTGAGTTCCAGCGAGGCGAGGTATTCGAAGCCCAGGCGCAGCACCGCGAGGCCGAGACGGTAGTCGCGCCCGCCCTCGGCGCGCTCCAGAAAGCCCATGTTCTCCAGCGTGGTGAGCAGGCGGAACACGGTCGAGCGCGGCAGGTCGAAGCGGCGCGCCAGCTCGGGCGCGGAAAGCGTGCGGTTCTCGCGGCTGAACTCGCACAGCACGCGCAGGCCGCGCTCCAGCGCGGGCACGTTGTAGCGGTCGGCGCCCTCTTCCATCACTTCGTTGTCGTTGGTGGCCATGGTGATTCGTTGTTCCCTTTGGTTGTTCTTTGGTGGTCCGGCTCAGGCAGCGAGGGCTTCGCGCAGCAGCGCAGCGACAGGCTCGGGCCGCTCCACATAGCTGGCGTGCCCGGCGCCTTCGATGGGTTCGAGCGTCACCCCGCAGCCGCGCGCGACATCGGCGCAGGCCTCGGGTGTGGTGACGACATCGAGCGTGCCACAGGCAACGCGCGCCGGCATCGCGGGCGGCAGGTCGGCGATGAGGTCGCCGTGGCACAGCAGCTCGACGGCCTGGCGGTAGCCGCCCTCGTTCAGCCGCGCCATGTTCCAGCGCACCCACTGACGCGCGAGTTCGCTGGCGGTATCGGAGACGAGGCGGCCCGCGCGCTTCGCTGCCATCCCGGCGATGCCTAGTTCGTCGAGCGTGGCAAGGCGTTCGGTGCGCACCTTGGCGCGGGCTTCGGCGCGCGACGGTGCGCCGTAGCCGGCAGCCGGGCTGATGAGCACGAGGCGGCGGATGCGCGAAGCCAGGGCCGAGCCGTCGCGCGCGGCCGATGCGGCGGTGAGCGCGCCGAGTGAATGACCCACAAGTACGCACGACTGAATGTCGAGTGCGTCGAGCAAGGCGTGCAGGCGTTCTGCGTAATCTGCGGCGGATGGCGCGACGGGCGCGAGCGGCGTCGACGCACCGTAGCCCGGCGCATCCCACGCGATCACGCGGGCCTGCGGCGCGAGCAGCATCGCGACCTTGAGCCACGAGGCCGCACCCGAGCCGATGCCATGCAGGCACACGATGGCCGGGCCCGCGCCGCATTCGCGCACCGACACCACCGCACCGCCGCCGACCGGCACGTCGCGTGCAGGGAAACGGGCGTCCAGCAGCGCCAGCTCGGAAGCGGGCAGCGCCAATGCGTCGGTAGCCATCGCGTCGCTCATCCGGTCCTCAGCGCTTGATCTTCGCGAGCGGGTGATCGGCCGGGTACGTCGGCGTGATCGGCTTCTTCGCACCGAGCATCACGCACATCAGCGCGTCTTCATCACCGACGTTGATCTCCTCGCGGTACACGCCGGGCGGCACCGAGATGAGGTCGCGGTCGGTCATGATGGTCTCGAAGCGCTCGCCGTCTTTCTCGATCACGACCTTGAGCTTGCCGCGGATGAGGAAGAACACTTCCTCCACATCGGTGTGCAGGTGCGGCGGGCCTTCGTGGCCGGCCGGGATCACCATGGTCGAGAAGGTGAAGTGCTCCGAAGGCACGGTGTTCACGTCCTTCGCGACGCCGGTGCCGCCGGTGCCCACGTAGCGCATCTGCGCGCGGCGGAACTTGGGGTCGAAGTCGGCCTGGAACTTCAGCGCATCCCAGTCGTACTTGCGGGTTTCATAACGCGCGATGCGGGTGTTCATCCACTCGGCCAGGCTCGTGCCTTCGGGCTGCGCCAGCGTCGTGCCAGCGGCCTCGTTGATCTTCTGTTGTTCGGACAAATCGCTCATGGGTTTACTCCTTCGTCGGAAAAATTCAGTCAGTGCATCGCGAAGCCGCCGTTGACGGCCAACAGCTGGCCCGTCACGAACCGCGAGAGGCCGGACAAGAGGTACAGCGTGGCGCCGCAGACATCGGCCGCCTGCTGCTCGCGCGGGATGGCGCGGCCTTCGAGGTATTTCTGGTGGCGCGCCATCGGCACGTACTCGGTCGCCTCGACCAGCGTGAGGCCCGGCGCCACGGCGTTGACGGTGATGTTGTCGCCGCCCCATTCGCGCGCCAGCGAGCGCGTCATGGCAATGACGGCGCCCTTGCTCGATGCGTAGGCCAGCAGGTTGGGGGCGCCCCAGAGCGCGGTGTCGGAGGCGAGGTTGACGACCGCGCCGCGGCCGCTCTCGGCCAGTGCGTTGCGGCAGGCGCGGCCCATGAGCCAGGTGCCGCGCACATTGACGTTCATCACGCGGTCCCACATCTCGATCTCGAGCTGGTGCGCATCGCGGCCACCCGAGTTGGTGATGGCGGCGTTGTTGACCAGGCCGTCGAGCCCGCCGAGCAAACGGATCGCTTCGCCAGCGCAGGCGTCGATGGAAGCCGGGTCCGACAGGTCGACGGTGAGCGCATGCGCCTTGCGGCCTGCATCGCGCAGAACCTTCGCTTCGGTTTCGGCCAGTTCGCCGAGGATGTCGGCCAGCACCACGCTCGCGCCCGCCGCGGCGATGCACTGCGCGAACGCGAGGCCCAGGCCCCGAGCGCCGCCGGTCACGAGCACGCGGCGTCCCGTCAGCAGGTTCGCGGGCAGTTCGGCCAAGAGTGACTGCAGGCTCGACGGATCGGGAATGGCTTTGAGTTCAGACATGGCGTGTTCAGTCGTTCAGTCGGCCTGGATGCCGAGCTCCTTGATGACCTTGCCGAAGCGCGCGTAGTCGGCCGCATTGGTCTTGCCGAGCACGTCGGCGTCGCCCCCCACCGGCGTGGTGCCGAGCACGGCCATGCGCGCGGCGATGTCGGGCATCTTGAGGATTTCGTTGAAGTGGCTGTTGAGCGTCTTCACGATCTCGGGGGGCAGATTGCGCGGGCCCCAGAGGCCGTTCCAGGCGACCACCTCGACGTCCTTGTAGCCAAGCTCGGCGAGCGTTGGCACGTTGGGCGCGAGGGGCGAGCGCTGGGCCGATGCCACGGCCAGCGGCTTCAACTTGCCGTTGGCGAAGTACGGCGCCACCGGGCCGAGCGTGATGAAGGTGACGGGCACATGGCCGCCCAGCACGTCGTTGACCGCGGGCGCCACGCCCTTGTAGGGTACGTGCGCGAGGTTCGCGCCGGATGCGCGGGCGAACATCTCGCCCAGGATGTGCATCGGCGAGCCGCTGCCCGGGCTCGCGTACGAGAGCGACTTGCCGGCGCCCTTGGCCGCGGCGACCGCGTCCTTCAGGCTGGCGAAACCGCTGCCGGCGCTCGCCACCAGGAACAGCGGCTGGCTGCCGGTCTGCACGATCGGCGTGAAGCCGGCGAGCACGTCGTAGCCCGAGGCGCCGTTGGTCTTGAGCACCAGCTGCGCAATCGAGAAGGTGCTGGGCGCGAGCAGCAGCGTGTAGCCATCGGGCGCCGCCTTCGACACGTAGCCGCTGCCGATGATGCCGCTGGCGCCCGGGCGGTTGTCGACCACCACCGGCTGCGCCACCCGCGCCGAGAGCTTCTCGGCGAAGAGCCGCGCCAGCGCGTCGGTGTCGCCGCCCGCCGGATAGGCGACGACCAGCGTGATCGGCTTGGCGGGGTAGCCCTCGGCCCAGGCAAGGCTGGTGGCGCAAACGCCGGCCACGGAAATGGCGGCTGCGATGGCAAGGCGGCGTGTGTGTTTCATGGGTCCGTCGTGGTTCGCGTTTTGTTTCATTAGAGAAACAATGATTTATTAATGGAACGCACGAAGGATAGTCACGAAGACAACTTCGTGACTAAGTAGAAACCCTATCTATCGCAACCCAACGTAAACAGGGCGGACCTTTCGGACCGCCCTGCTTCGGGGAGTCGGTGTCGCGCTGCTAGCCGCCGTAGCGCGCCACGGTCAGGCCTTCCATGTCGATCTCGGGCGCCTTGCCGGCGATGAGGTCGGCCATCACGCGGCCGGTGCCGGCCGCCATGGTCCAGCCGAGCGTGCCATGGCCGGTGCTCAGCATCAGGTTGGGAATGCGCGTGGCGCCGATCACCGGCGTGCCGTCGGGCGTCATTGGGCGGAGGCCCGTCCAGAAGGAGGCGTCGCGCACATTGCCGCCCTTCGGAAAGAGATCGGTCACGACGTGTTCGAGCGTGTCGCGCCGGCGCGGGTTGAGCGCCAGATCAAAGCCCGAGAGCTGCGCCGTGCCGCCCACGCGGATGCGGTCGCCCAGGCGGGTGACGGCCACCTTGAAGGTCTCGTCCATCACGGTGGATTCGGGTGCGCCGCCCGCATCGGTGATCGGCACGGTGATCGAGAAGCCCTTGACCGGGTACACCGGCAGGTCGATGCCCAGCGGCTTGACCAGCGCGGGCGAGTAGCTACCGAGCGCGACCACATAGCGGTCGGCGGTGAAGCTACCCTGGTCGGTGCGCACCGCGGTCACGCCCTTGGCGGCATCGTGCTCGATGGCCTGGATGTTCACGCCGAACTTGAAAGTGACGCCCGCGGCTTCCGCCAGCTTGGCCAGCGCCTGCGTGAACTTGAAGCAGTCGCCGGTCTCGTCGCCCGGCAGGCGCAGGCCGCCGACGAACTTCTCCTTCACCGCCGCGAGCGCGGGCTCGTACGGCAGACAGCCGTCACGGTCGAGCACCTGGTAGGGCACGCCGGAAGCCTTGAGCACTTCGACGTCTTTCGCGGTGCCGTCGAGCTGCTGCTGCGTGCGAAAAAGCTGTAGCGTGCCCTGCATGCGCTCGTCGTACTGGATGCCCGTGTCGGCGCGCAAAGCCTTCAGGCAATCGCGGCTGTATTCGGCAAGGCGCACCATGCGGCTCTTGTTGAGTTCGTAGCGCGCCTGGGTGCAGTTGCGCAGCATCGAGAGGCCCCAGCGCCACATCGCCGGATCGAGCATGGGCTTGACGACCAGCGGGCTGTGCTGCATCAGCATCCACTTGATCGCCTTCACCGGAACGCCGGGGCCGGCCCAGGGCGCCGAGTAGCCGGGCGAGACCTCGCCCGCGTTGCCGAAGCTGGTTTCGAGCGCGGGGGCCGGTTGGCGCTCCAGCACCGTCACCTCATGGCCGGCGCGTGCCAGGTAGTACGCCACCGAGGTGCCGATGACACCGCTGCCGAGAATCAGGACCTGCATGAAAACTCCCTCTTTCGTGATGGCCGCAACGGCCCGAGGGTACAGGCTAAGCGCTACAGGCCGAGAGCGTCCTGCAATTGGCGTGCCGGCCAACGCTCCGGCCGCTGCGGCCAAGCTTCGAGCAGCGCGACCATGCGCGCATTGCGCGGCGCGCTCAGCCCGTGTTCCTGCGCGAGGCGCACGACCTCGCCGCTGAGCGCATCGATCTCCGTGCGGCGGCCGAGCGCGAGGTCGTCGGCCATGCTGGAGCGCGCCTTGGCATCGATGCGCAGCATGCGCGCCGCGACGATGCGAAAGAGCCAGTCGGGCAAGCGCAGCAGGCCGGGCAGTCGCTGCGCCGGCACGGCCGCCACCTGCGCGGGCACGATGCCGCTCACACCGAGCACGCCAAGCGTTTCGTCGATGAGCGCCGCGAAGCACTGGCGGTAGCCGCGATGCATCAGCTCCTCGCGCAGCGGCAGGCCCGAGAGCGCGTTGACCGGGTTGTTGAGGTTCAGCAGCAGCTTGCCCCACTGCACCGGCAGCAGGTCGGCATGCACATCGAGCGGCACGCCGGCGCGTTCGAACACGGGCAGCCAGGGGCGCAGCGCCGCATCGTCCTTCGCGGCGAGCCGGCCGGGCGTGCCGCGATGGAAGGCGCCCTCGCCGATCTCGGCGACGTTGTAGGGCACCATGCCCGGCAGCACGTTGAGCGACGGGCCGGCCTGCGATGCGGCGGCGCTGTTGGAGATGCCGTTCTGCAGCGAGACGACCGTGGTGCCCGCGGGCAGCGAGAACGCCAGTTCGCGCGCAGCTTCGGCGGTGGCGCCGCTCTTCACGCAAAGCAGCACCAGCGCAGGCTTTGCACCGGCGGGCACCTGCTCGCACAGGCGCAGCGCCGAAGGCAGGATGTGATGCTTCGCGCCGTCGAGGTCGCTGAGCGAGAGGCCGTGGTCCGCGAGCTTCTTGAGCACGCGGGGCCGTCCGACGAAAGTGACGGGCACGCCCGCCGCGGCGAGCCGGCCGCCGATGTAGCAGCCGATGGTGCCCGCGCCCATCACGAGCACTTCGCCTCGCAATGCGTCTGTCATCTCAGTTTTCCATCACGCTGCGCGTGAGCCACGACGCATGAAACTGCCGTGATTCAGTCGGGAGACACCGCGGAACCGGCTTTGCCGGGCCGCCAGTGTCGCCCCCTGAAAGGGGGTTGGCGAAGCGACACGAAGTGCGCGAAGACTGGGGGTAAGTTTCATCCTAGACGCGTTCCGCGACCCAGCCCTGAACCGACTTCAGCGCGGCAGGCACGCCCGCCGCATCGGTGCCGCCGGCCATGGCCATGTCGGCCTTGCCGCCGCCCTTGCCGCCGACCTGCTGCGCCACGAAGTTGACCAGCTCGCCGGCCTTGGCCTTGCCCACGGTGTCGGCGGTGACGCCGGCCGCGATCTGCACCTTGTCGCCGTCGACGGCGGCCAGCACGATGATGGCGGTCTTGAGCTTGTCCTTGAGCTTGTCCATGGTGTCGCGCAGCGTCTTGGCGTCGGCGCCGTCCAGCTTGGCGGCGAGCACCTTGATGCCGTTGATATCCACGGCCTGAGCAATGAGCTCGTCGCCCTTGGACGATGCGAGCTTGCCCTTGAGCGAACCCACTTCGCGCTCCAGCGCCCTCACCTGTTCGAGCACCTGCGTGAGCCGGCCCTGCAGCTCGGCGGTCGGCGACTTGAGCGTGGCGGCCACGCTCTGCACGGTCGATTCGAGGTCCTGCAGGTAGGTGAGCGCGTTGGCGCCCGTGACGGCCTCGATGCGACGCACGCCGGCGGCCACGCCGCCTTCGCTGACAATCTTGAAGAGGCCGATGTCGCCGGTGCGGCCGACATGCGTGCCGCCGCACAGTTCGCGGCTGGTGCCGATGTCGAGCACGCGCACGGTCTCGCCGTACTTCTCGCCGAACAGCATCATCGCGCCGGTCTTCTGGGCCGATTCCATGTCCATCACACGCGCCTGCGTGGCGACGTTGGCCAGCACTTCGGCGTTCACGCGCTTCTCGATCTCCAGGATCTGGTCACGCGTGACGGGTGCGTTGTGCGCGAAGTCGAAGCGCGTCTTGTCGGCATCGACCAGCGAGCCCTTCTGCTGCACGTGGTCGCCGAGCACTTCGCGCAGGGCCTTGTGCATCAGGTGGGTGACCGAGTGATTGCGCATGGTCGCGTTGCGGCGCTCGCCGTCGACCGCGGCCTTGACCGCGTCGCCGACCTTGAGCGTGCCCTGGGTCTGCGTGCCGTGGTGGCCGAACACGTCGGCCTTGATTTTTTGCGTGTCGTCGACGCCGAACTGCACGCCTTCGGCGCTGAGCACGCCCTGGTCGCCGACCTGGCCGCCGCTCTCTGCATAGAAAGGCGTGGTGTCGAGCACGACGATGCCGGGCTGGCCTTCCTTCAGCTCGTTGACAGCAGCGCCTTCGAAGTACAGCGCGACGACCTTGGCGCTTTCTTCGAGGTGTTCGTAGCCGGTGAAGGTGTTGCCTGCGCCGGTGTATTCGACCTTGCGCTTCTGCTGGAAATTACTTCCACCCCGGCCCTTCTCCTTCTGCGCCTCCATTTCCGCCCAGAAGCCGGCCTCGTCGACCGCAACTCCGCGTTCACGACAAACGTCTTGCGTCAGATCAAGCGGAAAACCGAAGGTGTCATGCAGTGTGAAAGCCACCTTACCCGACAACGTTTTCACGCCTTCGTGCAACTCGCCTTCGAGGATAGCCATGCCGTTGGCAATGGTTCGGAAGAAGCCTTCTTCTTCGACCTTCAAAGTCTCGGTGATCTTTTTCTCGTCGGCCACGAGCTTGGGATACGCGTCGCCCATCAGCTTCACGAGGTCGGGCACCAGCTTGTGGAAGAAGGGTTTCTTCTGGCCCAGCTTGTAGCCGTGGCGGATCGCGCGGCGAATGATGCGGCGCTGCACGTAGCCGCGGCCTTCGTTGGACGGGATCACACCGTCGGCCACCAGGAACGAAGTGGCGCGGATGTGGTCGGCGATCACACGCAGCGAGTTGTTGCCCAGGTCTTTCTCGCCCGTCTCGCGTGCTGCGGCCTTGATGAGCGCATCGAAGATGTCGATTTCGTAGTTGCTGTGCACGTGCTGCAGGATCGCGGCCAGGCGCTCCAGGCCCATGCCGGTGTCGACGCAAGGTGCGGGCAGCTTCTTGACCGAGCCGTCGGGCTGCATGTCGAACTGCATGAACACGTTGTTCCAGATCTCGATGTAGCGGTCGCCGTCTTCATCGGGGCTGCCGGGCGGGCCGCCGGGGATCTCGGGGCCGTGGTCGTAGAAGATCTCGGAGCACGGGCCGCAGGGGCCCGTGTCGGCCATCATCCAGAAGTTGTCGGACATGTAGCGGCCGCCCTTGTTGTCGCCGATGCGCACGACGCGCTCGGGCGGCAGGCCGATTTCCTTGGTCCAGATGTCGTAGGCCTCGTCATCCTCGATGTAGACGGTGGCCCAGAGTTTTTCGGCCGGGAGCTTGTAGACCTTGGTCAGGAGTTCGAAGGCCCAGGTGAGCGATTCGCGCTTGAAGTAGTCGCCGAAGCTCCAGTTGCCCAGCATCTCGAAGAAGGTGTGATGGCGGGCGGTGTAGCCCACGTTCTCGAGGTCGTTGTGCTTGCCGCCGGCGCGAAGGCACGCCTGGACCGAGGCGGCGCGCACGTAGTTGCGCTTGTCTTCGCCGAGGAACACGTCCTTGAACTGGACCATGCCCGAGTTGGTGAACATGAGGGTCGGGTCGTTGCCCGGCACCAGCGAGCTGGAGGGCACCACCGTGTGGCCCTTGGAGGCAAAGAAATCGAGAAAGGTCTTGCGGATGTCCGCGACCGTGATTGTGGGCTGGCTCATCTTTGGATTTCGTCTTCTGTCGAGGGCGGCCTGGCGATGGCGACCTCTCGTCGAAACCACTGCGTCGAGCCGACCTAACTGCTTGATTTGCTTGAACAAACGATTATAGGTTTGCCCATGGCGCCCGGGCCGCCCCGGGGCCAACGGCGCGATCGGGGCGCCGCGGCTAATATGCACCCTGGCGCCCGCGCGGCCGAACCAAACGCGGCGAGCCCCGTCCTATTCATATGCACAACATGAATCAAGGAGTCCGCATGGCAGGTCTTGAGGCCGAACACTGGAAGATCGAGGACCTCGATTTCTCGCGCATCGCGCTCGACAAGGTGCGTCCGGACGAGAACCTTTTCTATCTCGTGACCTCCGCCTCGTTCATCGAAAGCGGCTCGGACCTGTACACGCACAACCTGGTCGATTTCTTCCGCGGCGACGACGAAGTCACCGAATGGCTCTCCAACCACTGGGAGCCCGAGGAGCTTCAGCACGGCCAGGCCCTGCGCTCCTATGTGCGCCACGTGTGGCCCGAATTCGAGTGGGACACGGCCTACCGCGGCTTTCTGGAGGAATACGCGACCTACTGCAAGGTCGAGCTGCTGGCCCCGACCCGTGCCCTGGAGATGACCGCGCGCTGCGTGGTCGAGACCGGCACCGCCACCTACTACCGCGCCATGGCCCGCGCCACCGACGAGCCCGTGCTCCACGACCTGGCCACCCGCATCGCGACCGACGAGGTCAACCACTACAAGCACTTCTACCGGTTCTTTCGCCGCTATCGCGAGCAGGAAAAACTCAGCCGCTTCCGCGTGGTCGGCACCATCGGCCGGCGCACGCTGGAACTCAAGAGCGAGGACGCGGACTGCGCGATCCGCCACGTCGTGAAGGCCCGGGCGCCCCATCGCGCCGACGACACGGCCTATGTGCAGCAGCTGAGCGCGCGCATGAACAGCACCATCCGCACCAACCTGAGCGCCGGCAGCACGCTCAAGATGCTGATGCGGCCGCTGGAGCTGCCGGCCCGGGTGCAGACGGTGATCCAGTACCCGATCAAGCAGTTCATGCAGCACGTGTTCCTGCGCTAGCTGCGATGCCTCACGGTTTCAAGCGCCGCTGAAGCGGCGCAGCGCGCGGTGACCGAGCCGGGTGAGTTCGGTGACTGTTGCCACCGGCACGCCGGGGCCTGCGGAGCGTGTCTGTGGAAGCACAGCCTTTACGCAGCCCTCCTGCAGCAGGGCCTGCACAGCGGCAATGCCCTGCGCGCCTGCGACAGTGGCGGGCAATCGCTGCGTGGAGAGGTAGTGCAACAACGTGTGGCGCATCTTCTTGAATCCTGGACGCTTGATGAGATGCGTGGGCGCGGAAAAAGAAATCTTGACGACCTTCAGCCTCGAGGAACCACTCGATGAGCGGGTGCAAAAGCGGATGCAGAAGCGACCTCTACCAACGCCGGAAGACCGTCAAGATTCAGTATCGTTCTCCAACCTTAAGCCGGGCTGAAAACCGGTTGCCCGCCCCGCAATCAAGGTAACAAGATTAGTGAGACGCCGGGTCGCTCGCCAGTGCCGAAAGTCATCCGCAATCGACTTTCTCGACGGGTTCTTCCAGGCTCCTCACAAGTGCTGCGCGACGATCACCACGGCACCGGCCAGCGAGATGGCCCCACCAATGATTTTTCTCAACGTCTTCATGCGACTCTCCAACAGTGAGTCCTGATGGTGCCGCGTCTGCGTGTGCCGCGGGTTTGACAATATTCATGCCCGGGATAGGGACGGCCATCAGGTCGCGGAGGTCAAGCCCGGCTTGCGGTTGCCATCCAGCGAATACAGCTGGGGCCGGTCGTCCGCAAGGACATCGGCAGGCCCGTGCTCCGCACCCCGCGGGGGCCTATAGAGCTCGTTCTCGAGCCGCCTGACACGCTCGGCATACATCCGCGCCAGTGCGCTGTGATGCTCCGCGGCCGCCTGGTGTTCGATGCGCGCCATCTGCGCTTCCTCGAGCAATGCCGAAGCCCTTTTGAGGTACGCGGTATGGCTGGGACGAAACAAGAAGTCGAAGGTCATTTCATGCTCCTTGCCGCAAGAGTGCGGTCAGGAGATGTTCCTCCTGAGGGCCCCATGAAGTCTGTCAGCGCGCGCCTACCCCGGTTTCTGCAACAACTGTTTTTACCTAGCACATGACCATGTCAGGTTTTCCATTTTCAATGGGGACAATGTTGTGGAAAACCATGTGTGAAGCGTTCAGGATCGTTGCCTGGCGTGGCCTGCAACACGGTGCCTGCAAAAGCAGCAGCAGACGAAAAATATCTGGACCCACCTCGAATTTCGTTCTTTGCCGGGCACAAAAACGCCATCTGGTACAATCCGCCCTCGCCCAGACTTGCTCCGGGTGTTGCCTGGCCAGGCAAGCCGAATCTCACACCGGCGCGTCGAAGTCACTACGACGAGAAAAACAACAGGTGGCTTCCGCAATTGAACATTTGCCGTAACCGTGGACCGCGTGAGAGTCCACGACCACATTCCAAAGCCCGCCTTGTGCGGGCTTTTTCATTGGACCCGACCAGCCCGGTCTAGCCCGCGAGTTCGCTCTCGAACTCCCGCTCCGCTCCGCGCGGAAGCTCGGCCAGGAACGTTGCCACGATGATGGCCGCAGCCCGAGCCACTTCGAGCACATCGGTGATACCGAACTTGAGCGAGGCCGTCTTGCCCGTGGAGCCGAGTGGCCGGCGCAACTCGAGAAGAACCTCGGCCGCCAATTCGCGATCGGTGCGCGCACGGCCGTCCGGCCGCATCACCCATCGATCGACCTGGTCGAACGGCATGCTGCGAAAAACCCCCACGACGGGGAAATACTGGAACCGATCTTCATCAAGCCGGATCGGGATGCTGAAGCGGCACACGAATGTGTCCACCTCAGGTGACAGTTCATTCATAACTCCCATGGGACACCTCTTTTTGTTGCGAAGAGTGTGCGGCAGCGATCTGTACATTGGGAATGGTTGATCTGCGACATAAGGCACAACAAGACACATTTACACAAACTTGATGGCTTGAAGTTGCATTAGTTCACAACCGCCCGGAACGTCAGGCGCAAAAAAAACCCAGCGCAAGGCTGGGTTGAATCTCTTTAGGTGCTGTCACACACAGAGAACTCGCACTTCGAAGCGAGTTCGCAAAATCTAGGGCTTCGCACAAGCCACCTCTGTAAGACGAGACCGACACTTCAGGCTCACCCGCTGCGCAGTAGCCATCGGGGCCTGCCAAATACTTCACGTTTTTAAGTGTGTCCTACGCCAACAGCCTATTTTTGGCTTACAGCCGATCACAACCACTCCACCGACGATCGAGGGGCTGTCACGCAACAGGGCCGCATACAAGAAGAGCTCTCTGTTTCGTCCTTAGAGCGCCCACCAGGGCTCCTCGAACCCGCTTCGGCGGGTATTTTTTTGCCCGGACGGTTCTGGCTTGCCGGCGCTGCGACCACAATGCCCGCGGCGGCGACAAGCACCTGCCCCGCCCATCCGCTCCCCTGTTGCGAGGAATGACGATGAGCTTCCACTTCTATCTTTACCGCGCGCCGGCAGGCAGCGGGCCGATGACGCGTTGGGAACGCATGCTCGCCGAGCCGCTCGGGACGGTCGGCGAAGTGAAGGAACAGCTGGCGGCACTGTTTCCGCAAGCGAGCTGGACGCGGCACCAGTCGCCACTCGACGCGACCAGTGACGAACGTCAAACGTGGTTCGGAATGGGCCCGCACGGTGCCGACCTGCCCTATATCGACATCCTGCTCAATGAAGACGAGTCCGGGCAGGTTCGTTTCGTCGTTCTGAACAAGGCACCGCCGTCCGTCATGCGCCAGATCGTTTCTGCACTGTCGCTCAGCGATGTCAGCGCGCCCGAATCCGGTGATCTGGTCGACCTCGACGGGTACACGGACGAGGATCACTATTTCGCGAAGAAGCAATGGCCCTGAAAGGAAGGAATCGAAGCTTCAGGCCGATTCCTCCCAGAAGTCTCCCAATTCGGCGGCCATGATGACCCTGCCCGTCGCTTCCTCCCTGCGACGGGTTCCTCCCTCCGGCCCCACGCAAGTACGGGCCATTCAGCCCGCCTCGTTGCGGGCTTCTTTTTTGCGCGCCGGGCGCAGCCAGGTCCTGGATCGGACTGTGCTGTGTCGCGCTTGAGAAAGGGGGGATTGCGTCCGGGGATCGATGAGATGGAGCGGGTGAAGGGAATCGAACCCTCGTATGAAGCTTGGGAAGCTGCCGTTCTGCCATTGAACTACACCCGCATTTGCAACCCGTTGATTTCAAACGAGTTGTCGACCCAGCCGCCGGATTCTACAGAGGAACGAAGGGCGCTCGACGCTCAAGCCAGCGCGACGAGCACGCGCCCTTCCTGCACACGCACCGCATGGGCTCGCACCGAGTACTCGGGCGCTTCCAGGCATTCGCCGCTGCGCAGGTCGAAGTGGTTCTTGTAGAGCGGCGAGGCGACGACGATGCGGTCGCCCAGGCTCCCCACCAGCCCGCGCGACAGCACGCTGGCACCAGCCTTCGGGTCCACGTTGTCGATCGCGTACAGGGCCTGCTCCCGGCCCACGCTGAAGATCGCGACATGCACGCCTTCGACCAGCGCGCAGACGCCGGTGTCGGGGAGGATGTCGCCGGCCGCGCACACGGCGGTCCATTGAAGGGTGTCGGTGGTCATCGTGGAGATCCTCGGTTTTCGTCAGACGGTTTCGGCGTCGGCTTCGGTGCTGCGCTCTTCGGCGCGGGCCGGGCGGATCTGGCCGCGCTCCTTCACGAACACGATGTGCTCGTCAGGCTTCTCGCTGTTGACGAAGGAGCGGAAGCGCTGGCGCGTGGCGGGGTCGTTCACGGCGGTCTTCCACTCGCACTGGTAGGTGTCGACCACGCTCTGCATCTGCGCCTCGAGCTCGCCGGTGATGCCCAGGGTGTCCTGCAGCAGCACGCCCTTGAGGTAGTCGAGCCCGCCTTCGAGGTTCTCGCGCCAGGTGCTGGTGCGCTGCAGGCGGTCGGCCGTGCGCACGTAGAACATCAGGAAGCGATCGATCAGCTGGATGAGCTGCGCCTTGGTGAGGTCGGAGGCGAACAGCTCGGCGTGACGCGGCTTCATGCCGCCGTTGCCGCAGACGTAGAGGTTCCAGCCCTTCTCGGTGGCGATGATGCCGACGTCCTTGCCCTGCGCCTCGGCGCATTCGCGGGTGCAGCCCGACACGCCGAACTTGATCTTGTGCGGCGCGCGCAGGCCCTTGTAGCGGTTCTCCAGCTCCACGGCCAGGCCCACGCTGTCGTCCACGCCGTAGCGGCACCACGTCGAACCCACGCAACTCTTCACCGTGCGCAGCGACTTGCCGTAAGCGTGGCCCGACTCGAAGCCCGCGGCGATGAGTTCTTCCCAGATCGACGGCAACTGCTCGACGCGCGCGCCGAACATGTCCACGCGGGCGCCGCCGGTGATCTTGGTGTAGAGGCCGTACTTCTTCGCGACCTGTCCCACGGCGATGAGCCCGTCGGGCGTGACCTCGCCGCCCGGCATGCGCGGCACGACCGAGTAGGTGCCGTCCTTCTGGATGTTGCCGAGGAAATAGTCGTTGCTGTCTTGCAGGCTCGCGAGGTTCTTCTTCAGCACGAACTCGTTCCAGCACGAGGCGAAGATGCTCGCCGCCGTGGGCTTGCAGATGTCGCAGCCCAGGCCCTTGCCGTGTTTGGCGAGCAGATCGTCGAAGCTGCGGATCTCGCCCACGCGGATCAGGTGGTAGAGCTCCTGGCGCGAGTACGCGAAGTGCTCGCACAGGTGGTTGTTCACGGCCATGCCGCGCTTGGCCATCTCCACCTTCATCACCTGCCCCACCAGCGCCACGCAGCCGCCGCAGGTGGCGCCGGCCTTGGTGCAAGCCGTCATCTCGGCGACGGTGCAGGCGCCCTCGCCCACGGCCGCGCAGATCTGGCCCTTGGTCACGTTGTTGCAGGAGCAGATCTGCGCCGTGTCGGGCAGCGCATCCACCCCGAGGCCGGGGCGCGCCTTGCCGTCGCTCGAGGGCAGGATCAGAAACTCCGGGTCCGCCGGCAGCGCGATGCCGTTGAGCGCCATCTGCAGCAGCGTGCCGTATTCGGCCGCATCGCCGACCAGCACCGCGCCCAGCAACTGCTTGCCGTCTTCGCTCACCACGATCTTCTTGTAGATCTGCTTGTGCTCGTTGATGTACTGGTAGGCGCGCGAGTGCGGCGTCTTGCCATGCGCGTCGCCGATGCTGGCGACGTCCACGCCCATGAGCTTGAGCTTGGTGCTCATGTCCGCGCCGATGAAGGCGGCGTCCTGCTGGCCGGCGATGTGCTTCGCTGCAACGCGCGCCATGTCGTAGCCGGGCGCGACAAGGCCGAAGGTCTGCTCGTTCCACGAGGCGCACTCGCCGATGGCGTAGACGTCGTGGTCGCTGGTGCGGCAGTGGCTGTCGATCGCCACGCCGCCGCGCGGGCCGATGGCCAGCACCGACTGCCGCGCCAGTTCGTCGCGCGGGCGGATGCCGGCGGAGAACACGATCATGTCGGTCTCCAGGTACGTGCCGTCGGCGAACACCATGCGGTGGCGCGCGGTGGCGCCGTCGATGATCTCCACCGTGTTGCGGCCCGTGTGCACATGCAGGCCCAGCGCCTCGATGCTGCTGCGCAGCGCGCGGCCGCCGCCCTCGTCGACCTGCACGGCCATGAGACGCGGTGCGAACTCGACCACGTGCGTCTCCAGGCCCATGTCGCGCAGCGCCTTGGCGCATTCCAGGCCCAGCAGGCCGCCGCCGACCACCACGCCGCTCTTGGAGCGCGCGCCGCATTCCTTCATCGCCTCCAGGTCTTCGATGGTGCGGTAGACGAAGCAGTTGGGGCGGTCGCGGCCGGGCACGGCCGGCACGAAGGGCGAGGAGCCGGTGGCCAGCACGAGCTTGTCGTAGGGCACCACTTCGCCGTCGGCGGTGGTGAGGGTGTTGTTGCGGCGTTCGATGGCCACCGCCTTCGCCGCAAGACGCAGCGTGAAGCCGCTGCGCTCGAAGAAGCCGGGCTCCACCAGCGAGAGGTCTTCGGCGGTCTTGCCCGCGAAGAATTCGGAAAGATGCACCCGGTCGTAGGCCGCACGGGGCTCTTCGCAGAACACCGTGACCTCTGCATCGGCAACGCCGAGTTCGTGGAGTTGCTCTAGAAACTTGTGGCCCACCATGCCGTGGCCAATGACTGCGATTTTCATGTCGGATCCTGCGTGCAGCCGGCCATGCGTCAGTCCGCCGCAGACCCCGTCGGAAAGACGGCAGTCAGGGCGAGCCCCCGCAAGGGACGGATGCGAATCGGGTTGGAACGGACGTACTGCCGGCCTTGGTTGAACAAAGGCTTGCAGTGCGCTCGGGTCCGCCGTCGTTAGCGGAGGCACTGTGAGTGCCGCGGCGGCGTTGCCGCGGAACAGTGCAAGACCCTGCGCAACATCCGTGCCAGGCGATTGGGCCGTCTGCGGGAGCGCATCGCACCAAATGCGGCGCTCGACGGGTCGCAGGGCGCGGCGGCGTGCGCCGTTGTGGCGCATGCGTCGTCCCGTTTGGTGCAGGGAGGTGCGGGCGCTCAGCGCAGGTAGCGCTCGCCCGGCGCCACCATCACCAGCTCGACGAAGTGCACCATCGACGGCCCGAAGGACATGAAGATCAGCGCCCGCGGCTTGGCCGCCGCCAGCGTGGCGGCGTGCCGGGGTTGTCCGTGCCCAGTTCGCGCCAGGCGAACCGCACGCCGCCTGAAGTGACCGTGCGCGTCGGCACGCTCCTTCAGGTCACAGGCGGCCTTGCTTCATGACGCCACCATGCCCCGCTTGACCTGCTGCGTGAGCTCGTCCGCAAGCACTTCGTCCTGGCCGGCTTCGAGCCCGTCGAGCGCACGCCGGACGATGTCCTCGGGGCTGGTCTTGGGCACGTCGAAGCTGCTGGTCATGTCGGTGTCGACATAGGCCATGTGCAGACCCAGCACCTGGGTCTTCTGCGGCGCGAGTTCGCTGCGCAGCGCGTTGGTGAGGGACCAGGCCGCGGACTTGCTCGCCGAGTAAGCAGCCAGCTCGCCGCCGTTCACCCACGAGGCGACCGACAGCCCATTGAGCAGCGCGCCGCCGCCATTGGCCGCGAGCGCCGGCGCAAAGGCCTTGCTCATGCGCAGTACGGCAAAGAAGTTGGTCTCGAAGATGCGGCGCGCGACCTCTTCGCTGTCCGGCGCCAGGAAGCCTCCGGCCTGCGCGATGCCGGCGTTGTTGATGACCAGCGTCACGTCGGAAGCCAGCGCCGCGGCGGCCGCCACCTCATCGGGCTTGTTGACGTCGAGCCGCAGCGGCTCGACGCCGGCCTGCGTGATGGTGGCGGGGTCGCGTGCACCGGCGTAGACCTTGCGAGCGCCGCGGGCAAGCAGTTCGCGCGTGAATGCGAGGCCGATGCCGCGGTTGGCACCGGTGACGAGGACGACGGCGTTTTCGATCTTCATGAAATATCTCCAGAGGGTTGCAGGTTGAAAAACAGGTTCACTTGAGCTTGATGACGACCTTGCCCTTGGCACGGCCGGCTTCGACATAGGCGAGGGCCTCGTTGGTCGACGCGAACGGAAAGACGCGATCGATCACGGGGCGGATGGCGCCGGCCTCGATGAGCCGGGTGATCTCGCGCAACTGGCCGCCGTTCGCCCGCATGAAGAGGAACGAATAGCCCACGCCGCGGACGCGCGCCCGGCGCCGGATGCCGGCGCTCAGCAGCCGCATGACCAGCCGCACGAAACCGGGCGCCGCGATGGTCTTGCCGAATTCGGGATCGGGCGGTCCGGAGATGGAGATGAGCTTTCCGCCGCTCTTGAGCACGCGCAGGGACTTCTCGAGCGTCTTGCCGTCCTGGCTGTTCAGGACGACGTCGCAGCCGCTGAGGATGTCTTCGAAATCCTGCTTGCGATAGTCGACGACGATGTTCGCGCCAAGGCGCTTGACGAACTCGACGTTGGACGTGCCCGTCGTCGTGGCGACGGTGGCGCCCAGGTGCCTCGCGAGCTGGATCGCAAAGGTTCCCACGCCGCCGGAGCCCGCCTGGATGAAGACCTGCTGCCCCTTCTTGAGCCCTGCCTTTTCCACGAGCGCCTGCCACGCGGTGAGGCCGACCAGCGGGATGGAAGCGGTCTCCTCCATCGTGAGGTTCCCGGGCTTGAGCGCGAGCGAGACCTCCTTCACCGGCACGAACTCCGCGAAGGTGCCGATGCGGAAATCGTCGGTGCGCGCATAGACCTCGTCGCCCACCTTGAACTGCCGCACCTGCGGCCCGGTCTTGACCACGACGCCGGCCACGTCGTGCCCCAGCACGAGCGGCAGGCGGTACGGCAGGATGAGCTTGAACTCGCCGTCCCTGATCTTGGCGTCCAGCAGGTTCACACCCGCGGCGTGGACCTCGACCAGGACCTCGTCGTCGTGCAGGCTCGGCATCGGCATGTCTGCCGATCGCAGCGCGCCTTTCTTGCCGTATCGATCGAGAACAAACGCCTTCATGGCGTTTCCTTGGGGTTGGCTGGGGTAAAAATCGAATTTGGCATGACGCTCATCATATTCAAGGGCGAGCGAATGGGCGGCATTCTTCGGGGGTGAAATCAGGCCTCGGCGGGGAGCAGCCGATGGAGGGCCGTTTCCAGCAGGCGCTCGGACAGCGCGGGCTCGTCGACCGCACGGGCCAGCGTCAAGGCGCCGACCATGGTGGCGATCGTCACGAGTGCCTGCTCGTGGGCGCCGGGCTGTCCCCAATCGGGCAATTGGCGCGCGACCAGGTCGACCATCGCCTTGATGTGCCGGGTCGTCGCGCTGCGCACTTCGGGCGCCTGCCGCGGGGTTTCCGAGCCCAGCGCGGCCAAGGGGCAGCCAATGTCTGCGTGGGCCAGGTGCTCTTTCGAGAGATAGGCGCGAAGCATGCGTTCGAGGGCTTCGCCGGTGGGAACGCTGGCTGCGGCATCTGCCGCTGCTGCGGCGGCCTCCGCGCACGCACGGACGGACGCTTCCGCCAGCATGGCCTCGCGCGACGGGAAATGCGCGTAGAACGCGCCGTGCGTCAGGCCCGCCTCTTTCATGATGTCGGCGACGCCGGTGCCGTCGTAGCCGCTGCGGCGAATGGCCTTGGCAGCAACGGCCACGATGCGTTCGTGCGAAGCCTCCTTGGCGGCACTCCTGGCGTTGATTTTTGCATTTGGCATGACACTCATCATATTCAAATAGCCAAACGCGCGCAAGGCAGCCGCCGGTTGCCGCTTCTCACCCCAGTGCGTCGTTCACCTGCTCGTTGAACTCCGTCTGGCTGAGCGCCGTGCCGATTTCCCGCGGCAGCGCATCGCGCACCGAGAACACGCCCAGGATCTTCGCCCCCGACACCAGCGGCAGGTGGCGAAACCCGCGCTCCAGCATCAGCACGACCGCGTCGGACACCAGCGTCTCGGGCGGCACGCAGATCGGGTTGGGCGTCATCACCTCGCGCACCGGCGTGCGGTCGGGGTCGAGCCCCTTGGCGAGCACGCGGGTCATCAGGTCGCGCTCGGTGAGGATGCCGAGCAGCGTGTCGGGCAACTCCATGACGAGCACGCTGCCGCAGTTGGCACGCGTCATCACGCAGGCGGCATCGCGCACGCTGGCCTGCGGGCCCAGGCTGATCACGTGCTTGCGCGAGACGGATTGGAAAACGGTGCGCTCGGCCATGGTGCGCCCTCCGGAAGTGAGGTCAATGGTGCCGCCGGCGCCTGCTCAGCGCAAGGAGGCGTTCAGCTTTTCGAGTGCGCTCACGCCGGGGCACAGCTGGTCTGCCTCCAGCGTGTTGAGCGGCCGGTCGCAGGTGTTGAGCGCCGTGTGCAGGTCGGTGGCCAGCGGGTCGACGTAGAGCAGCCCCGTCACCACCTCCCCCATCTCGTGGTGGCGCTGCATGTAGGCCATCGCGGCGTAGCGGTCGCCGGGGTTGTAGTCGGGGTGGAGGCTGCGCAGCCGCAGCAGCGTGCCGTCGTGCTGGCGCACGTCCATCACCTCGCCGGGGCCGATGTCGGCGGTGATTTCTTCCCGCCCGCTGATGAAGTCGATGCGGCTCACCGCCTCGTTGTGCTCGCGCACGTAGTCGTAGCTCTTGGTGCTGCCCGGGTGGTTGTTGAAGGCCACGCAGGGGCTGATGACATCGATGAAGGCCGAGCCGCCGTGGCTGATCGCACCCTTGATCAGCGGCACCAGCTGCGCCTTGTTGCCCGAGAAGCCGCGCCCCACATAGCTCGCGCCGAGTTGCAGCGCGAGCGCGACCAGGTCCACCGGGCTGTCGGTGTTGACCACGCCCTTCTTGCTCTTGGAGCCCTGGTCGGCCGTGGCCGAGAACTGGCCCTTGGTGAGGCCGTAGACGCCGTTGTTCTCCACGATGTAGGCCATGCGCACGCCGCGCCGCATGGCGTGCGCGAACTGGCCGAGGCCGATGGAAGCCGAATCGCCGTCGCCCGAGACGCCCAGGTACAGCAGGTCGCGGTTGGCCAGGTTGGCGCCGGTCAGCACGCTGGGCATGCGGCCGTGCACGGTGTTGAAGCCGTGCGAGGCGCCGAGGAAGTAGTCGGGCGTCTTCGAGCTGCAGCCGATGCCCGAGAGCTTGGCCACGCGGTGCGGCTCGATGTCCAGCTCCCAGCAGGCTTCGATGATGGCGGCGGAAATCGAGTCGTGGCCGCAGCCCGCGCACAGCGTGGAGATCTTGCCCTCGTAGTCGCGCCGCTTGTAGCCGACCTTGTTGGTGGCCAGCGTCGGGTGGTGCAGCCTTGGCTTGGCGAGGTAGGTCATGCGGACTCCTTCCATTCCTTCGTGTGGGCGACGGGCGCCATCTTCCGCACATGCGCGGCGATCGCCTCGCCGATGAAGCGCGCCGTGATCGGCGTGCCGTCGAAATGCAGCACGCGCACCAGCCGGGCCGGATCGAAGTCCAGCTCGTTGACCAACAGGCTGCGCATCTGCGCATCGCGGTTCTGCTCGACCACGAACACCTGCCGGTGCGCGGCGAGGAACTGCGCCACGCTGTCCGGGAACGGAAACGCGCGAAGCCGCAGCGCATCGAGGTGGATGCCCTCTTCTTCCAGCGCCTCCAGCGCCTCGTGCATCGAGGGGCTGGTCGATCCGAAATAGATCACGCCCAGGTCGGTCTTCTCTGCCGCGGGCCGCAGCACCGGCTGGGGCACCAGCGTGGCCGCGGTCGCGAACTTCTTCAGCAGCCGCTCGACGTTGTAGATGTAGTCCGGCCCCCGCTCCGAATACCGCGCGTAGGCATCGCGTGTGGTGCCGCGGGTGAAATAGCTGCCCTTGGTCGGGTGCGTGCCCGGCAGCGTGCGCCAGGGGATGCCGTCGCCGTCCACATCCTTGTAGCGGCCGAAGTCGCGGCCGGCCTCCAGCTCTTCGGCAGTCATGACCTTGCCGCGGTCGTAGGCCTTGGCGTCGTCCCACGCAAAGGGCTCGCATAGGCGCTGGTTCATGCCGATGTCCAGGTCGGTCATGAGGAACACCGGCGTCTGCAGCCGGTCGGCCAGGTCGAGCGCCGCGGCCGCGTGCTCGAAGCACTCGTGCGGGTCTTCGGGGAACAGCAGCACGTGCTTGGTATCGCCGTGCGAAGCATAGGCACACGAGAGGATGTCGGCCTGCTGCGTGCGCGTCGGCATGCCTGTCGAGGGGCCACCGCGCTGCACGTTGATGAGCGTGACCGGAATCTCCGCGAAGTACGCGAGGCCGATGAACTCGGTCATCAGCGAGATGCCCGGCCCCGAGGTCGGCGTGAAGGCGCGTGCGCCGTTCCATCCGGCGCCGACCACCATGCCGATGGAGGCGAGCTCGTCTTCCGCCTGCACGATGGCGAAGCGGTGCTGGCCGGTGGCGGGGTCCACGCGGAACTTGGTGCAGTACTTCTGGAAGGCCTCGGCCACCGAGGACGAAGGCGTGATCGGATACCAGGCCGCGACCGTCGCGCCGCCGTACACGCAGCCCAGCGCCGCGGCGCTGTTGCCGTCCACGAAGATGCGGTTGCCCACGCGATCGGCGCGCCGCACCTTGATGCCCAGCGGTTCACGCAAATGCTCGCGCGCGAAGTCGCAGCCCAGGTGCAGCGCCTGCACGTTGGAGGCCAGCAGTTTTTCCTTGCCCTTGTACTGCTCGCCGAAGAGCTTCTCGACCACTTCCGGCTCGATGCCCAGCAGGATGGCCAGCGCGCCGACGTACACGATGTTCTTGAACAACTGCCGCTGGCGCGGGTCCTGATAGACCGCGTTGCAGATCTCGGTGAGCGGCATGCCGATCACGCGGATGTCGTCGCGGAACTTCGAGGGCGGCAACGGCCGCGTGCTGTCGTAGAAGAGGTAGCCGCCGGGTGCCAGCTCGGCCAGGTCGGCATCCCAGGTCTGCGGGTTCATCGCCACCATCATGTCGGTGCCGCCGCGCCGCCCGAGGTGGCCGGCTTCGGTCACGCGCACCTCGTACCAGGTCGGCAGGCCCTGGATGTTGCTCGGGAAGATGTTGCGCGGGCTCACCGGCACGCCCATGCGGAGGATCGCCTTGGCGAACAGCTCGTTGGCCGAGGCCGAGCCGGAGCCGTTGACGTTGGCGAACTTGATGACGAAGTCGTTGATGCCTTCGATCTGCGGAACGGTAGCGCTCATGCTGTCACCCCCTGCCCCTGCCCCGCCGGCGTCATCTTCAGCAGGAACTTCTGCATGTCCCAGGCGCCCGTCGGGCAGCGCTCGGCGCACAGGCCGCAGTGCAGGCATACGTCTTCGTCCTTGATCATCACGCGGCCGGTCTTCAGGCCGCCGGACACGTACAGGTCCTGCGTCAGGTTCAGCGCCGGCGCCTTGAGATGGGGCCGCAGCTCGGCCTCCTCGCCGTTGTCGACGAAGTTGATGCAGTCCATCGGGCAGATGTCCACGCAGGCATCGCATTCGATGCAGGCGGCCTCGGTGAACACGGTCTGCACGTCGCAGTTGAGGCAGCGCTCGGCCTCCTTGAAGGCGGTGGCGGCGTCGAAGCCCAGTTCGACCTCCACGCGGATGCTCGCCAGCGCCGTCTCGGCCTTGGCCCACGGCACCTTGTAGCGCAGGTCGTTGGAGGTGTCGTTGTCGTAGCTCCACTCGTGGATGCCCATCTTCTGCGACACCAGGTTGGTCATGGGCGCGGGGCGCACGTACACCGGCTCTGCACGCAACAGCTTGTCGATCGACACCGCCGCCTCATGGCCGTGGGCCACGGCCGTGATGATGTTCTTCGGGCCGAAGGCCGCATCGCCGCCGAAGAACACGTTGGGCACCGTCGACTGAAAGGTGTTCTTGTCGAGCGTGGGCAGGCCCCACTTGCCGAAGGCGATGCCGCTGTCACGCTCGATCCACGGGAAGGCGTTTTCCTGGCCGACCGCGACCAGCACCTCGTCGCATTCGAAGAAGGCGTCCGGCTCACCGGTGGGCACCAGCGAGCGGTGGCCCTTGTCGTCGTATTCGGCGCGGACCACCTCGAAGGTCATGCCCTGCAGTTGGCCCTGGTCATGCACGAAGGCCTTGGGCACGTGGAAGTTGACAATCGGAATGCCCTCGTGCTGCGCGTCTTCTTTTTCCCAGGGCGAGGCCTTCATTTCGTCGAAGCCGCTACGCACGATGACCTTCACGTCGGTGCCGCCCAGGCGCCGCGCCGAGCGGCAGCAGTCCATCGCCGTGTTGCCGCCGCCCAGCACGATCACGCGCCGGCCGATGCTGCTGATGTGGCCGAAGGACACGGAGTTGAGCCAGTCGATGCCGATGTGGATGCTGGCCGCTGCTTCCTTTCGGCCGGGCACATCGAGGTCGCGCCCGCGCGGTGCGCCGCAGCCGACGAAGATCGCGTCCCACCCCTGGCCCATCAGCGCCTTCATCGAGTCGATGCGCTCGCCGCCGCGGAACTCGACGCCCAGGTCGAGCACGTAGCCGGTCTCCTCGTCGATCACCGATTCCGGCAGCCGAAAGCGCGGGATCTGCGTGCGGATGAATCCGCCGGCCTTGGCCTCGCCGTCGAACACGGTCACCTCGTAGCCGAGCGGCGCCAGGTCGCGCGCCACGGTGAGCGAGGCCGGCCCCGCGCCGATGCAGGCGACGCGCTTGCCGTTCTTCGCAGCGCTCTTGGGCATGCGCGCGCGCACGTCCTCCTTCATGTCGGCGGCCACGCGCTTGAGCCGGCAGATGGCCACCGGCTCAGGCGCGCTGGCGTTGCTTTCCTCCACCCGCCCGCGCCGGCAAGCCGGCTCGCAGGGCCTGTCGCACGTCCGTCCGAGGATGCCCGGGAAGACGTTGGAGGCCCAGTTGATCATGTACGCATCGCCGTAGCGGCGCTGCGCGATCATGCGGATGTATTCAGGGACGGGGGTGTGCGCCGGACAGGCGTACTGGCAATCGACGACCTTGTGGAAATAGGCCGGGTTGGCAATGTCGGTTCGCTGCAAAGCGTGTCTCCTGACAGTCGCCCTGGCCCCGAAGGGGCCGTCATGTGGGTTTGGCGCAGTATGCGCCGCAGTGGCGGCTGCACCACCTTGGTGAAATCCCGCAGGCGCCCGCCCCTGCGCGGGGGCGACGCGATCAGCCGCAAAACGGTGGACCGTTCAATCGGCGGCGTCCTGCGCGTCGGCGACGACCCGGAACATGGTCCGCTTCGTGTTCGTGAAGTGCGGCCGCGCGATATCGCTCCAGGCGGTGGCGCGCGCTGCGCGCCAGGGCGGCGAGCCCAGCACGTCTTCGCGCAGCAGGTCGTAGCAGGCCAGCGACAGCGGCCCGGCGCCGCGGTTGAGAAAACGCATCGCCCGCACGCACCCAGGCACCGCCGCGAGGCCGGGCATGTGCTCGGTGTCGTACCAACGCGAGATCTCGTCGAGCCAGCCCGTCTCGGGATCGGTTTCGACGACGTAGTGGAGGCCTGGGCGCTCGCCGGTGCGCTGGCGTGGCCTCCACGCCCCGGCCGTGTCGGCGCAGGAGGCGCGTGCCCAGTTGGCGCTCCAGTTCGGTGATGCGCTTGCTCGCGGCGGAGGTGACGACATGCACCCGGTCGGCCGCACGCGAAAGGCTTTTCTCCTCAATGGCGGCCACGAGGATTTCGAGTGAGGCGATGTCCATCGCGCGATCTTCAGTCATCGGGTGGACGCGGGTGGCGGCCTTCAATTGAACATTACTTAATCAAAAACAAATAATTCGTTGAGTATTTTTCACAATCGTGTAACGCGCAAACAGCATCCTTTGGTTCCCATTTCCGGTGGGATCACCCAGCAGGCAGCCCTGCGGAGTCCCGCCTTCATTCCAGAGGTTTCACGGTGTCGGCGACTCAAACTTTCTCAAAACGCTTCCTGGTGGTGGCCTGTGCGGTCTTCCTCGCTTCATGCGGGGGAGGCTCGGGCAACGGCGGAGGCTCCTTCTTCCCCCTTCTCCCTGGCCAGGGCTCCGGCAACCCCGATAGCCCGGGCACCCCTGACAACCCGCCCCCTCCCGGCGATGCAGGCGCCAAGCACACCGCGTCCGTGAGCGTGCAAGGCGACGGCAGCGGCGACGTGGAGTCGCTGGACACCGCCATCGCCTGCGACACGCAGTGCAGCGCCGACTACGCCGAGGGCGCGAGCGTCAAGCTCATCGCCACCGCCGCGCACGGCTCCGTCTTCGCCGGCTGGCAAGGCGCTTGCGAAGGCAGCACCGATGTCTGCGAGCTGACGATGGGCGAGGCCCGCAACGTCGTCGCCAAGTTCTCGCTCGCCGACAAGGCCGCGCCCACGGGTACCTGGTTCAAGGGCGACACGCATGTGCACGACGACCACTCCGACGACGGCAGCGCGCCGCGCCAGCTGAACCACGACATGGCCAAGGGCAACCTCTCGCTGGCCGACCAGATCGGCCAGGCCGGGCGCACCGGCCTGGACTTCATGCCCTTCACCGATCACCGCACCTACGACCAGCACTACGACCCGCTGTGGGAATCGTCGTCGCTGCTGCTCCTGCGCGGCGAAGAGGCCAACGGCAAGCCGCACGCCATTTCACTGGGCGGCGTGGACTCGGTCGTGCAAGGCGCGATGCATCCGGACCGCGCGCAGTTCGCGCTGGTGCAGCAATCGATTTGGGACGCGCACGCACAAGGCGCCATCTGGTCGGTCGCGCATGCCGACGACGGCGAGATGAATCCCGACGGCTCGCCCAACGTGAATGCCAACGTGCAGGGCGTGAACCTGGTCGAAGTCTGGAACCGCTCCAAGAGCCCCGACAAGCAGATGGACTACGCCGAGAACCGCTGGAACGCGGGCTTCCGATTCGGCGTGGCCGGCGCGAGCGACAACCACTTCCGCGAATACTGGGGCGCGCCCTACCTCAACAGCCCCGGCATGCCCGTGACCAAGGTGCTGGCCAAGGCCTACAACGAGCGCGGCATTCTCGAAGCCATGCGCGCCGGCTACACCAGCCTGTCGATCAACCCCACCGGCCCCGCCGTCTCGATGACCTCCGACCTCAAGGGCGGCGGCTACACCGCCATGAGCGGCGACGAGGTCTTCGTTCCCGCGGGCACCGCCGGGCACCTGCGCATCAGCGTGCAGCGCGCGGCGGGCATGGACGTGCTGGTGTTCCGCATGCCCGGCAAGAGCGCCGGCCCATTCAAGACCTTCAAGCCGACGCGCGACGACGAGACCTTCAGCGTGGACGTCACCGCCGGTTCGCAGCCCGACTGGTACCGCGTCGAAGTGCGCGGCCTCAATGTGCCGATTCCGCCGGCCGCGCAGGCGATGGAGCTGAAGGCCGCCGTGTCGCCGATCTTCGTTTCGCCCGCACCGGTCGATCCGAAGCCGGAGGTCGCTCTGCCGAAGGAAGACAGCGTGGCCGACGGGGCTCTGCGCGTCGCCGGTGCACGCGGCGATTTCGCGGGCTTCCCCGACATCGTGACCGACGCGGGCGTGGTGCATGCCGTCACCGAGATGCATGACGACGCGACCAGCACCGTCGTCTACCGCCGCCGCGATGCCAAGGGCGTCTGGAACGATGCCGGCCGCACCTTGAGCGGCAAGGGCATCGCGCGCTTTCCGCGCGTGGCCGTGCGCGGCAACGACGTGTGGGTGGCGTGGGAAGAAGACACCGTGCAGGTGCCGCATCGCCCGGTCATCAACCTGCGCCATTCGGCCGATGGCGGCACGACCTGGGCATCGACCGACACGGTGCGCTCGCTCGAAGGCCGCGCCGAGCATCCGGACCTCGCCCTCGCGGCCAGCGGCAAGCCGGTGGTCGCGTGGCAGGAAATCCAGAGCGGCCAGCCCTTCGACATCATGGTGCAGGAGGTCGGCACCGACGCGCAGCCGCGCAACCTCTCGCGTGCCGGCAAGTCGGTCGATGCCGGCACGCCCGACGACACGCGCTCGCCGCACTACCCCGCTTCGGTGCTGCCGAACGTGACGGTCGCGGCCGATGGCCGCGTGGCCGTCGCATGGCAGGACAACCGCAACGACCAGGACCCGCTGTGGACCGGCGCGGCCGCCTATGGCGACGGCTCCAACCCCGACGACTGGCAGATCCAGGTCGCGGTGCGCGGCGCCGCCGGTGCATGGGCCACGCCCGTGAGCCTGGGCGCGACGGACCGCGCCGATCGCCACCCCGATGTGGCCTTCGCTGGCAACGGCGACCTCGTCGTCGCCTGGGAAAGCAAGGAGCAGGAGCCGGCCGGCAAGAACCTCGCGGTGCTCGCGGCGGTGTCGGGCGACGGCGGCGCGACCTTCTCGGCACCCGCCGTGCTGGCCGCCGAGCCCACCACCATGAGCCAGCGTCCGCGCCTGGGCGTGGATGCGGACGGCTCGGTGCGCGTGGTCTGGTTCGACTCGCGTTCGGCCGACTGGCGCTGGCGCGTGATGACGGCTGTCTACAAGAAGCCCGCGGGCTGGGATGCGGGGACGCTGCTGAAGGGTTCGGGCATCAACACCTGGCCCGTGACTTCGGGTGGCGTGATCGCGTTCGCCAGCACGCGCAATGCGACGCGGCTGCAGCGGGACCAGACGCAGCAGGTGTTCCTGCTGTCTGCAAAGTAAGCTGCGCCCCGCCAATGAGAAAGCCCCGCGATGCGGGGCTTTTTTCATGGGGCCAGGCGACACGCGCCTTCGGTCATTCAGCCTTGATCTTCGCGGCCTCCACCACCTTGCCCCAGCGCACGAACTCGGCCTTGCTGAAGTCGTCGAGTTGCTTGGCGTTCATGTAGTCCGCCGTCGCGCCCAGTTCGGCCGCCTTCTGCTGGAACGCAGGCGTCGCCACGATCTTCGAGATCTCGGCGTTGAGCCGATCGATCACGGGCTGCGGCGTCTTCGCCGGCGCAAACACCGCGAACCACGAGGTCGCATCGAGGTTCGGCAGCCCCACCTCCGCGGCCGTCGGCACGCCCGGCAGCGACGCCACGCGCGTCTTGCCGGTCACGGCGATGGCGCGCAGCTTGCCCGACTGGATGAACGGCATGAAGGGCGGCGGCGTGCCGAAGGTCATGTCGACCTGGCCGCCGAGCAGGTCCTGCAGCGCCGGCCCCGTGCCCTTGTAGGGAATGTGCGTGATGCGGATGCCGGCCTGCTGCTCCAGCATGGCGCCGGTCACGTGCTGCAGCGAGCCGGGGCCCGACGATGCGAAGGTGAGCTTGCCCGGGTGCGCCTTGGCGTAGGCGATCAGCTCGGTCATGTTCTTGACCGGCACGTCCGCACGCACCACCACCACCTGCGGCGCGCTCAGCACGTTGGCCACCGCGCGCAGGTCTTCGGGCGCCCACTGCTTCTGCTTGAGCACATGCGGGGAAATGACGTGGTAGCCCGAGTACTGCATCAGCAGCGTCTGCCCATCGGGCTCGGCGCGCTTGACCTGCACCGCGGCGATCACGCCGCTCGCGCCCGACTTGTTGTCCACGATGACCGACTGGCCCAGCGCCTTACCGAGCGGATCGGCCAGCATGCGCGCCGCGATGTCGGTCGTGCCGCCGGCCGCGGCGCCCACGACCATCGTGATGGGCCGCGTCGGGTAGGTCTGCGCGAAGGCGCCGGTGCCGACCAATGCCGCGAGGGCCGTGAGCGCGCAGAGGCTGCGGCGCCTCGGCGATGAGGGATTCGGTTGCTGTCGCATGTCTTTGTCTCCTGGTTTTCTGTTGAAGTGAAAGTCGATGGGAAATCAGTGTTCGCGCGCAAGGGCCCGCGCCCGCGTGGCCTCGAAGTCGGCCGGCGCCGGATGCAGGTCGAGCCGGCGTCCGGCCTTCGCGATCTGGCTCGGCGTGTCGTGCCCGATGAGGGCCGGCAGGCGGCGCGCGGCCGCCATCAGCGCCTGCACGTCGATGCCGGTGTCGTAGCCCATGAGCTCCAGCGCATGCGCGATGTCCTCGCTGCACACGTTGCCCGAAGCGCCCGGGGCATAGGGGCAGCCGCCGATACCGCCGATCGAGGCATCGAAGCAGCGCGCACCCGCGTCGATGGACGCCAGCACGTTCGCGAGGCCCATGCCGCGCGTGTTGTGGAAATGCAGGGTCAGGTCGGTGGCGGGCCAGCGCGCGATGAATTCACGCACCATGCGCGCGACCTGCCCCGGATAGGCCATGCCGGTGGTGTCGCACAGCGTGATGCCGGTCGCACCGATCTCCTCGACAAAGCGCCCGCACCATGCGAACACATCGCTCTCCGCAAGATCGCCTTCGATCGGACAGCCGAAGCTGCACGACAGCGACACATTCACCGCCACGCCGGCCTGCCGCGCGAGCGACGCCACTTCGGCAAGGCCGCGCAGCGACTGCTCGCGCGTCATGCGCAGGTTGGCGAGGTTGTGGCTCTCGCTGGCCGACATCACGAGGTTCATCTCGTTGGCCTGCGCGTCGATGGCACGCTCGGCGCCGCGCACGTTGGGCACCAGCGCGCTGTAGACCACGCCCGGCACGCGCTCGATCTCGCGCAGCACGATCTCGGCGTCCGACAACGCGGGAATCGCCTTCGGCGACACGAAGGCCGTGACCTCGATCTTCGCCATGCCCGCGCGCGAGAGCGCATTGACCAGTTCGATCTTGTCCTCTGTCGGCACGAAGGCCGCCTCGGCCTGCAGGCCGTCGCGCGTGCCGACCTCGTACATCCTGATGCGCTGCGAGGCGCCGTTCCACACCGCGTTGTTCATGCAACCACCTTTCTGCCGCGCAGGGCGGCGATGTCTTCGGCGGTGAAGCCGAGTTCGTCGAGTACTGAATCGGTGTCGTCGCCGAGGCCGGGTGCCGACGAGCGCACCGTGCCCGGCGTGCCCATGAGCTTGGGCACCACGCCGGGCACCTCGATGTCGTGGCCGTCGCGTGTGCGTTGTTGCAGCAACATGTCGCGCGCGCGGTAGTGCGGGTCTTCGCAGATGTCCTTGGCGGTGTAGACCTTGCCGGCGGGCACGCGCGCCGCGCCGAGCACCTCAAGCACTTCGGCCACCGAACGCGCGAGCGTCCAGGCCTCGATGGCCCGGTCGAGTTCTTCCACGCGCGCCACGCGGCCCGCGTTGTCGGCGAGCGCCGCATCGGCGCCGAGGTCGTCGCGGCCGATGGTCTGCATCAGCCGCTTGAAGATGCTGTCGCCGTTGCCCGCGATCAGCACGAAGCCGTCGCTGCAGCGGTAGGCGTTCGACGGCGCGATGCCGGGCAGCGCGCTGCCCGCGGGCTCGCGCACCGCACCGAAGGCGCTGTACTCGGGCACCAGACTCTCCATGACGTTGAACACCGCCTCGTTGAGCGCGACGTCGATCACCTGGCCTTTGCCGCCATTGACCTTGCGGTGATACAGCGCCGTGAGCACGCCGATGGTGCCGTGCAGCGCGGCCAGCGTGTCGCCGATGGAGATGCCGCAGCGCACCGGCACCTGGCCCGGCTCGCCGGTGAGGTGGCGCAGCCCGCCCATCGCCTCGCCGATGGCGCCGAAGCCCGGCAGGTCGCGGTAGGGGCCTGTCTGCCCGTAGCCCGAGATGCGCAGCATCACCAGCCCGGGGTTCAGCGCCGAGAGCACGTCGTAGCCCATGCCCCAGCCCTCCAGAGTGCCGGGGCGGAAGTTCTCGATCAGCACGTCGGCCTCGGCGATGAGCTTGCGCGCGATGTCCTGGCCTTCGGTGCTGCGCAGGTCCAGCGCGATGGAGCGCTTGTTGCGCGACTGCACCTGCCACCAGACCGAGGTGCCCTCCTGGATCAGCCGCCAGTTGCGCAGCGGGTCTCCGCTGCCGGGCGGCTCGATCTTGACGACGTCGGCGCCGAATTCGCCGAGTGTCTTGCCGGCGAAGGGGCCGGCGATGAGTTGGCCCATTTCGATGACGCGCACGCCTTGCAAGGCGCTGGGGGTGGGTAGCGTGGAAGCCATGTGTTTGAAGTCTCCGGTGGAGTGCAGACGGTGTGCTGCATCCGATGCCCGGATTCTGGGCAGCCGGCATCTCGAAGGGAACGACAAAGGCGCGCACCCAGCTTTCGCGAACCGCGAAAGCTGGAAGGGGTTAACCCGCGCAGAGGTGGTCGATAAGCGTCCGCACGTGGCGCGGCACCGCGCCCGCGTCGCGCAGGCCGATCACGAGGCGCCGGTGGGTCCAGTCATCCTCCAGCGTGATCTCGCGCAGGTTCATCGAGCGCAGGTGCGGCTGGATCGCCTCGCGCGGCAGCACCGCCACGCCCATGCCCGCGGCGACCATCTGGCACATCGCATCGAAGCTGCGCACCTGGATGCGCAGCTTGAGTCGCCGCCCGAGCACCTCGGTGGCGGCCTGCAGGCGCTGCGCGAGCGAGGTGGCCCCAGAGAGGGTCACGAAGTCGAAGTCGCAGGCTTCTTCGAAACGCACGCTCTTGCGGCGCGCGAGCGGGTGGCCGCGCGGCACCACCAGCACCAGGCGGTCTTCGCGATAACTCACGATGTCCAGGCCCAGCGTGGGCGTGCCGTCCGCGAAGATGCCGACGTCGGCGCGGCCGTCGAGCACGGCCAGCACGATCTCGCTGCTGTTCTGCTCTTCGAGCTCGATGCGGATGCGGGGGTTGGCGGCCACGAAGCTTGCGAGCTCGCGCGGCAGGAACTGCGTCACGGCCGAGGTGTTGACCCACAGGCGCACCACGCCCACCACGCCCGAGGCGTAGTCCGACAGGTCGGCCGCGAGCTGGTCGACGTCGTTCAGGATGCGCTGCGCATGCCGGTGCAGCGCGTCGCCCGCGACGGTGAGCGTGACGCCGCGCGAATGGCGCTCGAAGAGTTCGGTGCCCACTGCCGCCTCCAGATCGGAGATGCGCTTGCTGGCCGCGCCCACCGCCAGGTGCGCAAGTTCGGCGCCCTTGCTGATGCTGCCGGTGCGCACCACGAGGTTGAAGAGCGAGAGCGAGACGAGGTCGAGGCGGTGCAGGTTCACGGCGCGGCGGGGCTGGGTCGAAAGGAATGGCCACGATTGTGCGCGCCGACACGGTCATCACGTAGCATCGCGCCCCATGAGCTACACCGTGAAACTGATCGATTTTCCCGACGCCCCCTCCGACGTCATCGCCACCGCCGAGACGCGCTTTCGCCGCGAACTCGACAAGCTGCTGGGCGACGAGGTCGAGCCGGCGCTGAAGGCGTTCGAGAACGCCAGCGAATCCAGCGCGGACGAACTGACCAAGGACGAAATTGCGCTCGCCGCGCGCTGGGCCAAGGCCTACGACGCAGCGAAGACGGCGGGCTTCCGCGCGCTTGGCGAGGCCGACGAGGCGTACTTCGAAGTCCGCGCGGAGTGAGCTGACACCGCTTCAGGCGCATCGCACGGGCGGCGCGCCGGTGTCGATGGCCTTGTAGTTGACCAAGCCGCCGAGGTCGAGCACCGTCAACCCGCGCTTCTCCAAGCGAATGAGCTGCAGTGCCTGCAAGCGCTGCAACGCCACATTCACACGCTGCCGCGACACGTTCGCGAGCAGCCCGATCTCGACCTGCCCCACTTCCAGGAAGCGCGGGGCGTCCGGGTACAGGTCGGGGTTGAAAAGACTCGCCAGACAATTCGCGACGCGCGCATCGGTGTCGAGCAGCCGCTCGTGCGCCAGCGCGCCGATGAAGAGGCTCAGCCGCGCGTTCAGCAGGTCCTGCAGGTAGTGGTTGAACGGCACGCTGGTGCCGCGCAACCATTCGAAGGTGCGGCGCGGCATCAGCGCCACGCGCGTGGGCCGCAGCGCGAACACGTCGTAGCGGCGCGCCTCGTGCTTGAAGAGCGAGCCTTCGCCGAACCACACACCGGCCGAGACGCCGGTGAGCGTGGACACCCGGCCCTCTTCCGAGGCCACCGACATCTTGGCAAAGCCGTCGATGAGCCCCATCCAGTGCTCGACGAGTTGCCCCGCCCGCGCGATGCAGGCGCCGCGCGCGAACTGACGCTCCTGCATGCTGCCCAGCACATGCTCGACGTCGGCGGGCGAAAGGCCCGCTGCCCATCGCGAGTGCCGCACCATGTCTTCCATGGGCTGCGCGGCCGGCGCCGATACGGAATCAGGGATTACCTCTAGCGATTGGCGCCTCATATGTCGTCGCGACGACCGCAGCGTGGAACGTCCATCCTTAATCTTCCAGAACACATAACAGAAGGAGACTTCCATGCTCGCTACACCTCGCCGCCCGCACAAGCGGGTTTCTCCGTGGCCCCGTGTCCAGTTCGCCGCCGCAGGCATCGCGATGGCCGGCGCTTTGCTCGTTGCAGGCTGCGGCGGAGGTTCCGATAGCGGCTCGGTGTTTTCGTTCTTTCCAAACGCCAACCCGCCGCCCACGACGCCAGCGCCGGCCGCGTTCCAGATCAAGACACTCTCTTCGGCGCCCGACATGGTCAGCGGCGGCGACACGCTGATCGAAGTGACCGCACCCGCGGGCGTTGCGCTCGACAAGGTGCGCGTGAGCCTCAACGGCAAGGACGTGACCTCGCAGGTGCCCGTTTTCAACAGCACGAACCGCGTGCTGCGCGGCCTCGTCACCGGCCTCACGACCGATGCGGGCAGCGCCACCGGCAGCGTCAACACGCTGGTGGTGAGCAATGCCGATGTGGCGGCGCAGCGCACCGAGGCCAAGCTGGTCAACTACCCGATCACCGGGCCGATCCTCTCGGGCCCGCACATCTCGCCGTACGAATGCCGCACCGTGCAGAACGGCCTGGGTGCCGCGCTCGATGCCGACTGCTCGGCCGCGACGCAGGTGGTCTGGTACTACCGCACCAACACCAACATCTTCAAGCCGCTGGCGGACCCCACCGGCCCGCGCCCGGCCGACCTGGTGACCACCACCACCAACGACGGCACCACCGTGCCCTACATCGTGCGCGTGGAGTCGGGCACCATCAACCGCGGCGTGTACCGGCTCGCGGTGCTCGACAACCCCGCCAAGAATTCGCCGGCCATGTGGAAGCCCGGTTCCGGCTGGAACAAGAAGCTGGTCGCCTACTTCGACTGCTGCGGCTCGGCCCAGTACAACCAGGGCGTTCACCCCATCGAGACGATCCTCGGCGACGTCGGCCACATCCAGCTCTCGCGCGGCTTCGCCTTCATGAACTCGACCGAGCTCTGGAACAACCAGCACGCCAACCCGCACCTGCAGGGCGAGACGCTGATGATGATGAAGGAGCACGTCATCGAGGAATTCGGCGAGGTGCCCAAGTGGACCGTTGGCTTCGGCGGCTCGGGCGGCGCGATCCAGCAGTACCTGATCGCGCAGCTCTACCCGGGCCTGCTCGACGGCATCCAGCCCATCGTGTCGTTCCCCGAGACGCTGATGCCCGAGGTGATGGAGTGCCGGCTGCTCAACAACGTCTACAAGCTGGATGCTGCCTGGACGCCCGCCAAGCAGAACGCGGTGAACGGCTTCAACACGAACACCTGCCTGTCATGGGACGCGGCCTTCGCGAGCATCATCAAGTCGGACAACGCGGCGGGCTGCGGCCTGACCGACCCGGCCAACGTGGCGAACATCTTCAACCGGGCGACCAATCCGACCGGCATCCGCTGCGATCTGTTTCAGACCAACGTGAACCTGCTGGGCAAGCGCCCGGGCACGCAGGAAGCCCGCCGGCCGCTCGACAACATCGGCCTGCAGTACGGCCTGGCGGCGCTGAACAGCGGCGCGATCTCGGTGAAGGAATTCCTCGACCTGAACGAGAAGGTCGGCGGCTTCGACGGCGACGGCAACACGCAGGCCGCGCGCTCCGAAGCCGACCCCGATGCGCTCAAGCTCACCTACGCGGGCGGCTTCAAGAACAGCTTCAGGGGCCCGGGCCTTGCGAACATCCCGATCATCACGCAGCGCGGCAATGCCGATGCGGTGGGCGACATCCATGACACGACGCAGGACCTGATCATCCGGGCCCGCCTGCAGCGTGCCAACGGCCGCACCGACAACCAGATCATCTGGACGCTGGGCTCCACCTCGGGCTACGACTACATGAGCGGCTCGATCGATGTGATGAACAAGTGGCTGGACAACATGGCGGCCGACCCGGCGCCCGCCTCGACCGACAAGGTGGTGCGCAACAAGCCCGCCGGCGCCAACGACGCCTGCTGGAACAAGACCGGCACGCGCATCGACGAGGCCGCATCGATGGACCCTGCAGCCAGCTGCAATACGGTGTACCCGCGCTTCACCACGCCGCGCCTCGTGGCCGGCTCGCCGATGGTGAACGACGTGCTCAAGTGCCAGCTCAAGCCGGTCAACGCCGCCGACTACTCGGTGACGATTGCCGGCGCCGACCTCGCTCGGCTGCAGACGATCTTCCCGAGCGGCGTGTGCGACTGGAGCAAGCCCGGCGCGGGCCAGGAGCCGCTGCGCGGCACCTACCTGCGCTTGCCGCTCAACTGACGATCCGCGCCTGGCAGTTGCGCCACCCGCTCTGCCAGGAAATCCACCAGCACGCGCACGCGCAGCGGCTGGTGGCGGCGCGGGGCGTAGAGCAGGTACACCTCCTGCGCCGGCCCCGTGTGGCGCGCGAGCACGCGCACCAGGCTGCCATCGGCCAGATGGTCGGCCACCATCCAGGTGGGTTGCAGCGAGATGCCGGCACCGCCGAGCACGCTGTCGAGCATGGCGACCGCGTTGTTCACGCGGTAGCGGCTGCGCACCGGCACGGTCACTGGGCCTTCCGGGCCCTGCAGCAGGACGCCGTCGTCGCCTGCGGCGTAGCGGATGTAGTCGTGCAAAAGCAGGTCCTTCGGGTTGCGAGGCTTGCCGCGTGCAGCGATGTAGTCCGGTGAGGCGACGAGCACGCGCGGCCACGAGCCGAGGTGCTTCGCGACGAGATCCGGCGGCAACGCACCGCCTACGCGCAGCGAGACATCGATGCGCTCCTCGCGCGGATCGACGAAGCGGTCGTCGAGCACCAGCTCGAGTTCGATGTCGGGGTAGAGCCGCAGGAACTCCACCGCCATCGCGTTGAGGTGCCGCTGGCCCATGGTGACCGGCGCGCTCACACGCAGCAGGCCTTGCGGCTGCTGCACCTGCTCGCGCGCATCGGCGACCGCATCGCCGTAGTCCTCCAGCACACGGCGGGCGCGCTCGTGGAAGCGCTGCCCTTCCTCGGTGAGGCTGAGACCGGTGGCGGCGCGGCGCAACAGCCGGACACCCAGCGACCGCTCCAGCCCCGCGACCAGCTTGCTGATGGTGGGCTGCGTGGTGTCGAGCGCGCGGGCCGCGCCCGAGAGGCTTCCGAGTTCGACGCTGTGCACGAAGGCCGAGAGCGCGCGCAAGGTGTCCATGGTGTATTCGATTCGGGAATGTGTTGGATGCAATTTTGCCATCTACCCATCCGGGTGCGCATGGAAGAAAGTCGAGCCATCGCTTCACTTTCAAGGACATGAACATGACTGCATCCACCTTCGGATCGATCCTCAGACACGGTGCCGCGGCGCTGACCCTCGCAGGCATCACCGCCGTATCTGCAGCGCAAACCCCGCCTCCCACCCCCACGTACTGGAGCCCCAGCTGGATGGCCAGCACCCAGCCGATCTGGGGCGGCGACTTCGTGCTGCCCAGCGGCCTCCCCTTCCAGTTCAACCGGCAGACCATTCGCCAGGTGGCGCGCCTGAGCATCGGCGGCGCGAAGCTGCGCGTGGTGATCAGCAACGAAGGCGGCACGGCGCCGCTGTACATCGGCGCGGCCCGCGTGGCGCGGCATGCCGAAGGCTCGGCCATCGTCGACGGCACGGACCGCGCGCTGCGCTTCGGCGGGCAGGCCGACGTGACCGTGCCGCCGGGCGCGCGGCTGGTCAGCGACGCGGTCGACCTGCCGCTGCCCGCGCTCAGCGAAGTCGCGGTGTCGCTCTATTTGCCGAAGCCCAGTCAGCCCGCGGGCTTTCATTTCGATGCGCGCGAGACGGCGTATGTCGCCAGTGGCGACCTGACCGGCGCTGCGCGAATGCCGGCCGCTGCCTCGCAATGGAGCACGCGCGTCTACGTCAGCGGCCTCGTCGTCGAAACACCCACGCCGCCGACCACCGTCGTCGCGCTGGGCGACTCGATCACCGACGGCAACGGTTCCACGCCCGGCGCCAATACCCGCTGGCCCGATGCGCTGGCCGAGCGCCTGGCGCCGCGCGGCGTCGGCGTGCTGAACGCCGGCATCTCCGGCGGCCGCCTGCTGAAAGACGGCATGGGCCGCGCCGGCCTCGAACGCGCGGGCCGCGACGTGTTCGCGCAGCCGGGCGTGCGCGCCGTGATCGTGCTGCTGGGCACCAACGACATCGGCTGGCCCGGCGGTCCCTTCGCGCCGCAGGAGCCGGCGATGCGCGCAGAAGAACTGATCCAGGGATTCCGCCAGCTGATCGCGATGGCCCGCGCCCACAACGTGCGCATCGTGGCCGGCACGATCACGCCCAACGAGCGCGGGCTGGAAGGCACGGCACTCGAAGGCCATCACTCGCCAGAGAAGGACAAGGTGCGCCAAGCCGTGAACCGCTGGATTCGCGAAAGCGGCGCGTTCGACGCGGTGGTCGACTTCGATGCGCTGCTGCGCGATCCGGCGCGGCCGATCCGCCTGAAGACGGCGATGGATTCGGGTGACCATTTGCATCCGGGCGATGCTGGCTACAAAGCGATGGCGGCTGCAATCGACCTCGATGCCCTGCTCGGCAACGATCCAAAATAGGCTGCAAATATACTGTACATAAATACAGTATTTTCTCTAGAATCGATCGTCTCCAAGAACAACTTCGAGGCGACCCCATGACCACCGCCAATCCGCCTGCGCCCTCGGCGCAGGTTCTTTTTTTCTCCTCTTCTCTCGCCCGGCTGCACCCGATTCAGCCGCGCCAACGCGCAGGCCGCATCTCGACCTGGCCCTTCCGCGTGGTCCGGGAACACGGCCACGGCGACGGCAGCAATGAAATGGATGACGTCCGCGTTCAGGCGGCGCGCGTCATCCGGACGACGGCCGAGCACTGGTGGCCGTCGGAATCCTGAACCCGCCTTTCATCTTTTTCCAGGAGAACTGAAATGGACGATTTCAACCGTGGCGACCGTCTTCCGGACGACCCGGAACCCGACTGGGATTCCCCCGCTTTCGAGCGGCAGCGGCATCTGCTCATCGCGCTGTTTCCCGAGCCCGACGTGCAAGCGGCCATCGAAACGCACCGCAAGGACTGGATCTGGCCCAAGGGCCATTACTTTCCTCGCAGCCCGCGACTGCACCTGACGCTCCACTGTTTCGGCGACCAGCCGAAGGCTGTCGAAGAACGCCTGCGCGAAGCGCTCGCCCAGGTCCGGGTGCAGCCCATGAATCTCGTGCTGGACAGCTCACGCACATGGCGCAACGACATCGCGGTGCTGCAGCCCGCCGAGCACGGCGCCTTGCGCACCCTGCATGCCGACATCGGCCGTGCGGTCCGGAATGCGGGCATCTCCACGGAAACGCCGACCTTCACGCCGCACATCACCATCGCCCGGCGAACCGAAGGCGCGGCCTACCCGATGAGCCTGCCGCCGATCCCGTGGCGCGTGAGGAAATTCATGCTCGTGCGCTCGTTCACTTCGCACCCCGTCGAGCACCAGTTGCTGGGCACCTACGAGGCCGACGAAGAAGCCGAAGAAGACGGCGTCTGACACGGGGCAGTCAGCTTTCGTGGCCTTATCGGGTGAGACAATTTTCGGCGCCTATCGCCTATCTTTCGAACGAACGCCACCACCCGCATGCTGACACCACCCGATATCGCCCACGACGCCATTCACAAGTGCCTCGCCGAAACCTACGGCCTCCAGGCAACACGCGCTGAATTCCTCCCGCTGGGCGCAGACGTCCACTCCGCGGTCTTCCGCATCGAGGCGAACGACGGCACGGCGTACTTCCTCAAGCTGCGCAGCGGCGATTTCGACAAGACCGCGGTTGCCGTGCCGGCCTTTCTCCATCACGACAACGGCATCGCCGCGGTGATGGCGCCGTTGCCGACAACGGACCGTCAACTCAGCGTGCAACTCCACGGCTTCGACTGGATGCTCTATCCCTTCTTCGAAGGCCAGAACGGATTCGAGCGCGCCCTGACAGCCGCGCAATGGACCGCTCTCGGCACGGCACTGGGCGCCATCCATCGCACCGAGCTGCCGCCCGCCCTGCTCGCAGGCATCCCCAAGGAAAGCTACGCGCACCGCTGGCGCGAAGGCGTCAGGCGCTACCAGCGCCGCTTCATCAACGGCTTCGTGGGCGACGCCATCGTCCAGCGGTTCCACGCCTTCTGGGCGCAGCACGACGAGGAGATCGACACGCTTGTCTATCGCAGCGAGCAGCTGGCGTCGATCCTGCTGGAGAAGGCACTGCCGCAGGTGGTTTGCCATGCCGACATCCACGCGGGCAATGTGCTCCTGGGCAATGGCGACCGGCTGGCCATCGTCGACTGGGACACGCTCGTCCTCGCGCCGAAGGAGCGCGACCTGATGTTCATCGGCGGCGGTGTCGGCCACGTCTGGAACCAGCCGCAGGAAGAGGCGCAGTTCTACCAAGGCTACGGCGCCGTGGAGATCGATGCGGTCGCCCTCGCCTACTACCGCCACGAACGCATCGTGCGCGACATCCTCGAGATCAGCGACCAGGTCTTCGATGCGTCCGCAAGCAGCGAAGACCGCGAAGAAGCCATGCGTCAGATGGCGAGCCAGTTCCAGCCCGGCGACGTCGTCGCCATTGCGCACCAGAGCTACGAAGCCGTCACCTGATCGACAACGGGTTGGCTGATCCGCTAGATCAGCATGTCCTGCACATCCTCGTCGAAGCCCGCAATCGGCTGCGCCTTGGCCAGCGCCAGCCAGACCGCGAACGGAATGCGCTCGATCGGGCGATGCACCGCGGCGCGCGCCACCACAAGGCGTTCGCCTTCGAGCACCAGCACGCCGCACTCGGCCGGAACTTCCTCGGGCGTGGCGATGCAGCGGCCGCGCGCATCGTTGCCCAGCACGTACCAGCACTCGCCGCCCAGGTCGAGGTAGGCCGCGCGCTTGTCGGGCTTGCGCAGGTCGCCCAGCAGGTCGGCGCGGCTGACCTTCACCTCGTGGACGATGGGGTGCGCGTAGGCCTCGACGCTGGTGTTGCGGATCGAAAACACATCGGGCCGCGCCATGCACCAGCGCGGCTTGCCGTCCCCTCCCTTTCCATCTTCCAGCGGCGGCAGGCGCGCGCGCAGGCCGAGGCCGCGCCATGCGATGCGGCCGCCGCGCGTCATCTCGCGTGCCACGCGTTCGACCAGCGCCTCGTGCGGCGTCAGCGCCGCGCGGTTGATGGTGAGCGTGGTCGCGATGCGGGCGATGCCGGCATCGGTCACGCGCAAGGTCTCGTGGCCGTGCGTGGTGCGCACGCGTTCGAGAAAGCCGCCGGCCAGCAGCTCGACCTCGATGGCGTCGCAGCACGGCCAGCCGGCCGAGCGGTAGATCTCGCGCAGGCGCCGCGCGTGCAGCTTGCCGAAGGGCACCGTGGCGGTCGCTGCCTGCATTGGCGGCGGCTCCACCACGGGCGGCGTCGTGCCGGGGTCGGTGATGGGCAGCACGACCGGCGGCGGATCGCCTTCGGGCGGCGGTGGTGGTGGCGGCACCACGGGATTGGGCACATCCGGGGCCGGTGGCGGCGGACCGATCGGCGTGGCGACGAGGGGGTCGAGTGCGAGTGCGGACATGGGGGAACAGGTTAGCGAAAAGTCGTGGGGTGCGCGAGGCGTGGAACGATCGGTTGCATCCATCGCCATCGCCGCTCGGTCAATGGAAATCCCGGCTGGTGTTGCTCTGCGCAAGCCGACCCATGAGCGGCGTCAAATCCTTGAAGCCGGTGGCGATCAGGTGCTGCACCTTGCCGCCGCTGTCGTCGTCGCGCTGCCAGGTGCCCTGCACCGCGAGCAGATGCGACTTCAGCAAGGGCTCGCGCCACGCATCGATGACATGGCTCCAGACGATCACGTTGACGTTGCCGGTCTCGTCCTCCAGCGTGACGAAGATGGTGCCGTTGGCCGTTCCGGGCCGCTGCCGGCCCTTGACGATGCCGCAGGCGCGCACGGTGCGGCCGGTGGGCTGCGCGCGCAGTTCCTCCGCGCTCATGAGCTTCATGCGCGCCAGGCGCGGGCGCAGCAGCGCAAGCGGATGGCGGCGCAGCGTGAGGCGCAGCGCGGCGTAATCGCCCACGATTTCCTCGCCCTCGGACGCCGCGGGCAGCAGCAGCACCTGCTCGTGGATCGGCACACCCTTGAGCAAGGCCGGCGAACGTCGCTGCGCGGTGGCGTCCCACACCTGCTGGCGGCGATGGCCCGAGAGCGACATCAGCGCATCGGCCGCGGCGAGCGCGGCCATGTCCTTGCCGTCGAGTTCGGCGCGCAGGGCAAGGTCTTCGGTGCTGGTGAAGGGCGATTGAGCGCGCGCTTTCAGCAGGCGTTCGACGCCTTCTTTGGAGAGGCCTGAAATGCGGTTCAGCCCGAGCCGCACCGCGGGTTGGTTCTCGTTGCCCAGGCGCTCGGCGTAGCGCGCGTCGGTGCCTGTCGGCATGCGCGGCGCATCGGGGGCGCGGGGTTCGAGCGTGGTGTCGAAATCGCTGTGCGTGACATCGACCGGGCGAACTTCGACCCCGTGCCTGCGCGCGTCCTGCACGAGCTGCGAGGGGCTGTAGAAGCCCATGGGTTGCGAGTCGAGCAATGCGGCGAGGAAGCAGGCGGGCTCGTAGTTCTTGAGCCAGCTGCTGATGGTGACCAGCAACGCGAAACTCGCGGCGTGGCTTTCGGGGAAGCCGTAGTCGCCGAAGCCCATGACCTGCTTGAAGATGGCTTCCGCAAAGCTGGCCTTGTAGCCGTTGTCGGTCATGCCGTTCACGAGCTTGTCGTGGAACTTTCCGAGACCGCCCTTGCGCTTCCATGCGGCCATCGCGCGGCGCAACTGATCGGCCTCGTCGGCGCTGAACTTGGCCGCGATCATGGCGATCTGCATCACCTGCTCCTGGAAGATCGGAATGCCCAGCGTGCGTTCGAGTGCGGGGCGAAGTTCGTCCTTCTCATAGACGATCGGCAGGTTCCTTCGCACCCGCTCACGCTGCTTGAGATATGGATGCACCATGCCACCCTGGATCGGCCCCGGCCGCACGATCGCCACCTCGATCACCAGGTCTTCGTAGGTGCGCGGCTTCAGGCGCGGCAGCATCGACATCTGCGCCCGGCTCTCGATCTGGAACACGCCGATGGTGTCTGCGTCGCAGATCATGTCGAACACCTTCGGGTCGTCGTTGGGGATGTGGTGCATCTGCACCATCGAGTTGCGCCAGCGGTTCATGTGATCCAGCCCGCGGCGGATGGCGCTCAGCATGCCGAGCGCGAGCACGTCGACCTTGAGCATGCCCATGGCTTCGAGGTCGTCTTTTTCCCACTGGATGACCGAGCGGTCTTTCATCGACGCCTTCTCGACCGGCACCAGCCGCGTGAGCTTGGTGTGCGTGAGCACGAAGCCACCGACGTGCTGGCTCAAATGGCGCGGAAAACCCTTGAGCCGCTGCGTCATCTCGATCCACTGGACGAGCTTGAGTTCGTCTTCCTTCACGCCGACGCGTGCGGCCGCCTGGAACAGCTGTTCGCCGAGCACGGTGTCGTCGAACCAGTAGTGGTCCTTCGCGAATTCGTCGATCAACCGCTCATCGATGTCGAGTGCCTTGCCCACGTCGCGCAATGCGCTGCGCGCGCGGTAGCAGATGACGACGGCGGCGATGGCGGCACGTTCGCGGCCGTATTTCTTGTAGATGTACTGGATGACTTCTTCGCGCCGTTGGTGCTCGAAGTCGACGTCGATGTCGGGTGGTTCATTGCGATGGCGGCTCAGAAAGCGCTCGAACAGCAAGGTTCCCTTGTCGGGGTTGACGGCAGTGATGCCGAGGCAGTAGCACACCGCTGAGTTGGCCGAAGAACCGCGTCCCTGGCAGAGGATGTCCTGCGAACGCGCGAAACGCACGATGTCCTCCACCGTGAGAAAGAACATCTCGTACTTGAGTTCGGCGATCAGCACGAGTTCTTTCTCTACCTGCTCGCGCACCTTGTCGGGAATGCCGTCCGGGTAGCGCACCTGTGCCCCTTCCCAGGTCTTGCGCACCAGCGTCTGCAAGGGTGTCTCGCTGCTGCCCACGGTTTCGAGCGGGTACTTGTAGTTGTCGCGGATCACCGCCGGATCGAACCTGCACCGCCCGGCCACCACCAGCGTGTTCGCCAGCATCTCGGGCAGATAAAGCTCGGCCAACCGCACCCGCTGCCGCAGATGCCGCTCCGCATTCGACTGCAACGCAAAGCCGCACTCGGCCACGGTCTTGCCCTCGCGTACCGCCGTCAGCACATCGTGCAGCGGCTTGCGAGCGCGCACATGCATGTGCACATCGCCCGCCGCCACCAGCGGCACGCCCGTCTGCTCGCTCGCTTGCATCAGCGTGACGAACCAGAGGTCGTCATCGAGTTCGTTGAGCATTTCCACCGCCAGCCAGAGGTTGCCCGCATACAGCGCCTTGGCGGCCAGCAGGTCTTCGTGCAGCGTGGCCGTGTCCATCGCGCCGCCCGGGTTGCGCTGCGGCACGAAAAGCACCTGGCAGTCTTGCAGCGAGGCCACGTCGCTGCCCTCCCAGCTCACGCGGTACTCGCCCTTGGGCAATTCAGTATTGCGCGCGGCGGTGATGAACTCGCAGAGATTCCCCCAGCCCTCGGTGTCGTTCGCGATCACCACGAGCTTGAAGCGTTCGAAGTGGAACTCGCTGCCGAACAGCAGGCGAAACGTGAGGTTGCGCGGGATCGACGGCTCGTCGGGATGCTCGCGCTCGTATTCGTCGAGCGTGTGTTCCATGTCGCGCCGGCAAACGTACGCCCGCACGATGCCGGCCACCGAGCACTCATCGGTGATCGCCAATGCCGCATACCCCAGTTGATACGCGCGCTCGACCACCTCCTCCGGCGTCGATGCGCCGCGCTGGAAGCTGAAGTTCGTGAGGCAGTGCAGCTCGGCATAGTCCGGCAACTTCGCCACGGTGTTCCTGCGCAACGGCACCGGCAGCGCATGCACCTTGGCCGGCTGGCGCTTGCGCTCTTCCTTGTTGCTCAGGTCAGGCATAGAACCCCTGCAGGTACCAGCGCACCTCGCCAGAAGAAAACCGCGCCGAGGGCCGCTCGCGAAAGATCCACACCAGCCCGGCTTCGGGGCTTTCCGCCACGTAGTAGTCGCGCATCGCCGGCTGTCCGCCGTCTTCCTTGCCGCCCCACCAGCCGGCCTCGATGCGTTGCGGGCCGATCAGCTTGCTCAGCGGGCCGCGGTAGCAGGGGCGCTCGCCGTCCATCTCGAGCAACAAGGGTTCGGGCAGCAGCCATGGCGGATAGATCGCATCGGGTTGCGAGGCTGCGGCCCTTGCCTGCTTGCGGACCTTGTCCGGCGCGGCCTTCTCTTTCTGCAGCGCGGGCCGCCATGCCTGCTTGCGCTCGGGCCGGTGGTCGGCCTCTGCGCAAGGCACCACCACCTGGTGCGCGCCGAGCCGCACGCTCAGGCGCTCGACCATCTCGTGCAGCTTGTCGCCCTTGCGGTTGTCCTCGGGCAGAAAGCTGGTGCTGGCGCCGGCCCACGGATCGGTTTCGAGCGTGCGCAGCCGGAGCCAGCTCACGGGCGCGGCGAGCGTGGTGAGGGCGAGCTTTTCCGACAGCAGGCGGCGCAGATGTGCGAGGTCTTGCGTCGGCTCGGCCGTGCGCACGGTGACCTGCTGGTGCGGCGGCAGGTTCACGCCGTTGAAGCGCTTGAGGTCGAGCGTCCATTGCAGCTCGAGCGCGCGCGCGCCGCGCTGCCGCGCGCGCAACCAGATCTGCAGGGCCGAGAGCAGGCGGTTGGCTGACCACATGAGTTCGGGCGCGGTCTCGGCGAGCGCGGGCAGCTCCAGCTTCTGCTCGAACACATCGGGCAGCGTGAGCCAGTCGTGGCCCTCGGGACGCAGGCCCCAGGCCGTGTCGAGCGCCGCGCGCAGTTCGGTGCCGAAGCGCCGCGTGAGGCCACCGCGCGGCAAGGCGGCCACCTCGCCCCAGGTGCGGCAGCCCAGGCGCGCGAGCAGGTCGAGGTGGGGATGCGCGGCGGTCAGCGTTTCCAGCGGCAGGCCAGCTGGCACGTCCTTGGGCCGTGGCTCGTTGATCTCGAACAGGCGCAACCGCGCGAGCGCGATCAGGCTCGTGGCGCCTTGTGCGCCGAGCATGCGCACATCGGGCGCAGGGTTCGCGGCGACCAGTTGCCGCATCAGTTGCAGCCGCCCACCCCACAGGCGCTCGCAGGCCGAGACTTCGAGCATGAGCGCTTCGTCCTGCCAGGCGACGTGCGGCGTGTATTCCAGGGCCCACCAGCCGAGGGCTTCGGGCGTGGGCAGTTGCGGTGCGTCGGGCGCGTCGTCTTCAAGCGACCACCGCAATGCGATCCAGTGCATTGGGGCCTCCTTTCCACGCGTCGATGCGGACCACGGTCGCGGACGTTGCCGTGTCGCCGACCGGCACCGTGCCCTGCTGCTGCAGGCGCAGCTTGCGGCGCAACCGGGCGGCGGCGAGCAACGCAGTCATGCGCTCGTTGCGCGCCGGCAGCATCACCGGCGAAGCCAATGGCGGACCTCGGCGCTTGAGGATGTGCAGCTCGATCTGCGATGAATCCGCCGCGCAGCTTTCCACCTGAAGACGAAGCCGCGCGGGCGACGCGCCCCGCGCGGTCGACTCGGGCCGGCACACGAAGAGCATCACGTCGTGCTGCGCGGCCGCCAGTTGCAGCCGCCGCAATTCGCCCACCCGCGCCTGCGGCAGCCACGCCAGCACGGCGGCCACGTCCGCGCAGCGCAGCGCCTGCTCGCAGGCCCAGAGCCGCGCGGCGGGCGCATCGCTCTTGATCCACATCAGCGCTTCCACCGGCAGCCCCTGCGCCGCAAGCGACGGCCCGCAGGGCTCGTAAGGCGCGCCGACCAGCACGACCGGCCCGCCGCGCGTCTCCACCGCCTGCGCCAGCGCGGGGAGCAGCAGCCGCCAGACGTGCGCCTCGGGCGCGCTTTGCAGCAGTTCCGTCATCGCGCCGACCGGCCATCCGCCGCCGGGCAGCTCGGCGTCGAGCGCGGCGTGGCCGGTCGCGACGACCTGCGCGTCGGCCAGGCCGAGTTCGTCGGCATGCCAGACGCCACGGCCCGCGGCGGCGGAAAAGGAGTCGAGGAAAGGGAGGCCCATGATTGAACTGTTAACTGTATTTTTATACAGTATTTCATGACCCGCAAGAAGGAAGAAGGCTTTCTTCGCGGCAGGCCTTTTCATATTCCTTTGGCTCATGCCAAGGCGCGCAGAAGTCGTTTGAGCCGGCGCCACGCTTTCGCTCCAATGCCTCCCAGACCAAGGAGCCCCGCATGAACCACCCCACCGTCACCGCCGGCCTGAACTACCTGCAGCCTTCCGCGCTGCGACCCTTCAGCTACACCTTTGCGCCGCCGCTCGGCACGCCCTGGGAAAGCGGCAGCTACGAGCTGCGCCCCATGCCGATCGCGGATGCCCGCGCAGCCGCCGTGCCACCCCACATCGAGCGCGAAGGCTTCGTGCTGCGCGATGCGCCCACGGCCGTCTCCGATTTCCTCGACGACGCCGAGGTCACCGCCATCTACCACCGCGAGGTGGCCGAGCTGGCGCTCGCGGTCACGGGCGGCACGCGGGCCCATGTGTTCGATCACCTGGTGCGCCAGCGCGAGGCCGACCGCACCGCCTTGAGCTTCGGCCGGCGCGCCACCAACGGCAAGGCCGCCGCCAATGGCCGCATTCACAACGACTACACCGAAGACTCCGGCCGCCGCCGGCTCGGCATGGTGCTGACAGACCCCGACGAAGCCGCGGCCGTGCGGCGCTACTGCATCGTCAACATCTGGCGCTCGATCAAGGGGCCGGTGCTCGACACGCCGCTGGCCGTCTGCGATGCGCGCTCGGTGATGGCGAAGGACCTGGTGAATGCCGAGGTCCGCTATCCGCGCCGCACCGGCGAGATCTACCTGGCCACGCATTCGCCCGCGCACCGCTGGTCTTACTTTTCGGCGATGGACCGGCACGAGGCGCTGGTCTTCAAGCAGTACGACTCGCAGCTGGGCGGCGTCTCGCGCTTCACGCCGCACGCGGCCTTCGACCACCCGGATGCACCCGCCGATGCGCCGCTGCGCGAGAGCATCGAGGCCCGCTGCCTGGTGGTGTTCGAATGACGCCGTGCGCCCTCCCCGTGCTGGACTTCTGGTTCGATTTCGGCAGCAACTACAGCTACCTGAGCGCGATGCGCATCGAGGACGAAGCGGCCCGCCACCATGTCCGCATCCGCTGGCAGCCCTTTCTGCTCGGGCCGATCTTCCGGTCCTTCGGCTGGTCGTCGTCGCCCTTCGTGCTGCAGAAGGAAAAGGGCGACTACACCTGGAAGGACATGGCCCGCCAGTGCCGCAGATACGGCCTGCCGTGGCAGCAGCCCACGCAGTTTCCGAGGTCCGCCGTGCTGCCGCTTCGCATCGCGCTCGTCGGCGCGGCGCAGCCCTGGATGGGCGAGTTCTGCCGGCGCACGATGGCCATGAACTTCGCCGAAGACCGCGACATCGATTCGCCGCAAGCCATGCGCGACCTGCTGGCCTCGCTCGATCTTCCGGCGCACCGGATCATCGAGGAGGCGCTGTCCGATGCGAACAAGGCGCGGCTGCGGCGCCAGACGGAGATCGCGGTCGAGAAAGGCATCTTCGGCGCGCCCACCTTCCTTGCCGGCGACGAGATGTTCTGGGGCAACGACCGCCTCGACGAAGCGATGGCCCTCAGCTCAGGAAACAGCGCCCACGGCCTCGCGTGACTGCCGGGCCTCGGCCACCAGCCAGGCGGCCACATGGCGCACCTCTTCGCGCGGTTCGTCCTCGGCCTGGATCAGCCAGTACGCATGCCCCGAGGCCTGCGCGGGCACCGGCGAATCCACGCGCACCAGGCGCCTTTCGTCGAGCAGCGGCTGGATCAGCTCGAGCCGCCCCAACGCCACGCCCTGCCCGGCCAGCGCGGCCTGGATCAACTGGTCGTACTGGTTGAAGTGCAGCACGGCCTGCGGTTTCGCATCGGCCCAGCCGACCGAGGCCAGCCACCCATTCCATTGCAGCCACGGATGCTGCGGATCGTCGAAGTCGAGCAGGCAAAGGCGCGACATGGCCCCGGCCGCGCGCAGCGTCTTCAGGCCGAGCGAGGGATGCGCCACCGGCGCCACCGTTTCCCCGAAAAGCCGCAACGCCCCCGCCGGTGCCAGCGCAGGCGTGGTGTAGCGGATCGCGAGGTCGATGCCCTCGTTGCGCAGGTCGGCGAGCCGGTTGTTGGCCGAGACGCGAACGTCCACGCCCGGATGCAGCTTCTGCACCCGGCTGAGCCGCGGCAGCAGCCAGAGGCCGGTCATGCCGATGCTGGCGCTGAGCGTCACGGGGCGCTGCTCGCCGGTCTTGCGGATGCCGCCCATCACGTCCTGCAGTTGCTGCACCGCGCCGTCCGCGCTGCGAAAGAGCCGCTCGCCCTCGGCGGTGAAGGAAATCGAACGGTGGCCGCGCACCAGCAGCTTCACGCCGAGCTGCTCTTCGAGCGCATGGATCTGCTTGCTGACCGCCGACTGCGTGAGGCACAGGTCCTCGGCCGCGAGCGAGATGCTCATGCGCCGCCCCACCGCGACAAAACCGCGCACCAGGTCCAGCGAGGACAGTCGGAGGAGCGAGAGTGGCATTCCCATGGTGAATATGAAGACGAATTCTGATCCCGCGCGTGCTGCACCGCAACCAAAGAGCGATTTACCCGAAAGGCCTAGCGCCTTAAGATAACTTTCATTAACAGTTGTGACCATGAAACACAAAAAGATTCATCTGCCGGCTTCTGCCCTGGCCGCCCTCGTCGCCTTCGTACTGGGCCTGTCGCCCGCGGCGCAGGCACAGACCAGACCGATCCTGATCGGCCAGACCTACGTGCAGACCGGCCCGCTCGCGTCGCTGTCGACCGAGCCGCTGGTTGGCATCCGTGCCATGTTCACCACGCTGAACGCGAACGGCGGCATCAACGGCCGGCCGGTCGAACTGCGCCAGCTCGACGACGCCTACGACCCCGCCAAGGGCGCCGAGAACGTCAAGACTTTCGCCAAAGACGGCGCCATCGGCGTGCTGATGCCCATCGGCACCTCGTCGTCGGTCGGCGCGATCAAGGCGGCCAACGAACTGAAGATTCCCGTGGTCGGCCCGTACACGGGCGCGGGCCCGGTGGTGAAGTTCAGCGAGTACGGCTTTCCGGTGCGCATCAGCTTCGACGAGGAGTACAGCCGCATCGTGAACCACCTGTTCACCATCGGCCTCTCGCGCATCGCCTTCGCGCACAACGACAACCCCGGCGCGCGCTCGGCGATGGAGAGCACGCAGAAGTTCATTGCCGAACGCGGCGAAAAAATGGTCGGCAGCGTTGCCATCAAGAACGACGGCTCCGACGCCGCCGAGCGTGCCGCCGAGCTGGCCAAGCTCAAGCCCAAGGCGGTGGTGCTGTCGGCCACCAACGACGTGGCGGCCAAGTTCATCACGGCCTACCGCGCGGCGGGCGGCGAGACGGCCTTCTATTCGTTCTCTTTCCTCAACGGGCAGAAGCTCTTCCAGGACATCAAGAAGGACGCGGCCGGCGTGGTCATCTCGCAGGTCGTGCCCTATCCGTGGAACAGCGCGATGCCCGTCATCGCCGAGTACCAGGCCGCGATGAAGAAGATCGGCGTGACCGAGTTCAGCTATGCGAGCCTGGAGGGCTACGTCACGGCCAAGGTCATGGTCGAGGGCCTGAAGCGCGCGGGCGCGAACCCGACGCCCGAATCGCTGCAGAAGGGCCTGGAGTCGTTCAAGACGCTCGACATCGGCGGCATCGCCGTGTCGTACCGGCCGGGCGAGCACCGCGGGCTGACCTTCTCCGAGCTGTCGATGCTCAAGGCCGACGGGCGCTACCTGCGCTGAGGCCTTCCGCCCGATGGCCTCCCGGGCGCAGAATTTCGTTCGTGACACCTCCCACGAACGCACCACAGCTTCCTGCTCTTACGCGCGCCCGACTGCTTCGCCTGGGCGCCGTACTCTGCGCCGGTGCCGCGCTCCCCTCCTTCGCCCAGCAACCAGGCAGGCCCGCGATGCAGATGACCACCCGCCCCATTCCCTCCACGAAGGAAGCCCTGCCGGTCGTCGGCTGCGGCACCTGGATCGGCTTCGACCAGCGCCCCGGCACCGACGAGTACAAGCGCCTGCCCGGCGTGCTCGATGCGCTCTTCGCAGCGGGCGGCACGGTGATCGACAGCTCGCCGATGTATGGCCGCTCCGAGGAGACCACCGGCGAACTGCTGGCCGCTGCGAAGCCGCCCACCAAGCCCTTTCTCGCGACCAAGGTCTGGACCTCGGGCCGCGAGACCGGCATCGCGCAGATGGAGCAGTCGTTCACGCGGCTGCGCACGAAAGAGATCGACCTGATGCAGGTGCACAACCTCGTCGACTGGCGCACCCACCTCGCCACCCTGCGCGGCTGGAAGGAGCAAGGCCGCGTGCGCTACATCGGCATCACGCACTACACCGCCTCGGCCTACGACGAGGTCGAGGCCGTGCTGCGCGCCGAGAAGCTCGACTTCCTGCAGATCAACTATTCGCTCGACGCACGCGATGCCGAACAACGCCTGCTGCCGCTCGCGGCCGAGCGCGGCGTGGCGGTGATCGTCAACATGCCGTTCGGCGGCGGCGGCTTGCTGCGGCGCCTGCGCGACAAGCCGCTGCCCGCCTGGGCCGGCGAGATCGGCTGCACGAGCTGGGCGCAGGTGCTGCTGAAGTTCGTGCTGAGCCACCCGGCCGTGACCTGCACGATCCCCGGCACGAGCCGCGCCGAGCACATGGCCGACAACGCCGCGGCCGGCGCAGGCACCTTCCCCGATGCGGCCTTCTGGCGCCGCGAAGCCGCCGCTATTCGAACTTGACGTTGTGCTCCCGCACCGTCGCGCCGAAGGCGTCGTACTGCGTGCGGAAGAACTCGGCGAACTTCGCGGGGCTCATGCCGTAGCCCTCGAAGCCCTGCTGCACCAGCTGCGCATGCACATCGGGCCGCTTGAGCGTGTTCTGCAGTTCCAGCGAGAGCCTGTCGGTGATCGCCTGCGGCAGCCCCGGCGGCCCGAAGAAGCCCGCCCACGGCGTGATGGTGAGCTTGCCCAGACCCAGCTCGCCGCCCGTCGGCACATCGGGCAACAGGCCACTGCGCTGCGGCAGCAGCGTGACCAGCGCGCGGATGCGCCCCTCCTTCACGAAGCCCGGCGCCAGCGTGCCGGTGGTGAACATCATGTGGATCTGCCCGCCCAGCAGGTCGGTCATGGCCTGCATGTCGCCCTTGTAGCGCGCGTTGACCACCTTGCGATCGCCCAGCAGCTGCAGCATTGCCAGCTCCGAGGCGCTGTTGCTCGATGCGGAGTTGTAGGCGCCGGGCTTGGCCGCCACCATCGCAAGCAGCTCGTTCACGCTTTTGGCGGGCAGGCTCGACGGCACCACGAGGAACATCGAGAACTGCCCGGCCGAGCTGATCGGCGTGAAGGCCTTGAACGGATCGTAGGGCGAGGTCGGCCGCAGCGTGGGCGCCGCCACCATCGCGGTGTTGGTGCCCATCAGCAGCGTGTAGCCATCGGGCTTGGCCGATGAAGTGGCCTGCGCCGCGAGCACGCCGTCGGCGCCCGGGCGGTTCTCCACGATCACCTGCTGGCCGAGCTGCTTCGACAAGCCCTCCGCGATGATCCGCGTGAGCGAATCGGCGCCGCCGCCGGGCGCGAAGCCGACGATCAGCCGCAGTGGCTTGTTCGGATAAGCGTCGGCGCTCCATGCCGCCGCACCGGGCAACACAGTGGCTGCGAAAGCGGCCAGGTTCAGGTCTCTGCGTCGCATGAAAGGCTCCTTGTTCAGAAGAGGTGCCGCACGCCAAACTCCCACCCCGACGAGCGCATCCCGCCCGCCGGCGCCACGCCGCCGCTCACCACGTAGCGCGCCTGCCCGCTGTTCATCAGCCGCGCGTAGGTGCCGTAGAGCGCGGTGCGCTTGGAGAGGTTGTGCACATAGCCGATGCCGAACTGGCGCGCGTCGTCGCGGTTGCGCGGCATGCCGTTGGCGTTGCGCAGGCTCTCGTCGCTGCGGTCGTCCAGGTACGCGTAGCTCACGCGGATGCGACCGACCTCGAAGGCCGGGATGTGCGCGCCGATCTCGGCGGTGTTCTTGCGCACCGTGCCGGCCGCGAGCTTCACCGTCACCTTGTTGTAGAGCGCGAAGAACTTCGCGAAGCCCGCGTCCCACGTGCCGCCGATGTTGGCGTGCGTGTAGTTGCCGATGGTGGAGGTGGCGTTGAAGTGCGAGCGCGTCACCGCCGCCGCGATGTCGAACGCGCCCGAGGCGAAACCGAAGCGCGCGCCGCCGAAGTTGCCGTCGTCGCGGTTCGGCGCGGTGGAGTCGTTCTCGCCCGTGCCGACCATCGCCATGCCGTAGAAACCGCCCAGCTTGGCCGGCAACCAGTAGCTCACCGTGTTGCTGCCGGTGATGGCGGTGGGCAGCGGCCCGGTGCCCGCGCCCGCGAAGGTGAGGTTGCCCGCGCGCGCCACGCCGTTGGCGTTGAAGGGGTCGAAGTAGATGCTGTTGTAGTGCGTGGGAATGAAGTCGTGGCCCAGCCGCACCTCGCCCAGCGAATCGTGCGAGAGGCTCACGAAGGACATGCGGTCGAAGCTGATCGGCCCCGCCGTGCCTGCGCCGCTCGTCTGGTTGTTGGTGTTGCTCGGCCTGCCCGTGCCGAGGTCGGGGTTCAGGCTGCCTTCGAGCCAGAAGCCTGCGCGCAGGCCCCCGCCCAGGTCCTCGGTGCCGCGAAAGCCGATGCGGCTGGTCGAGAGCCCGCCGTTCGACAGCGCCTTGACCGAGCCGCCGCCCTCGCCTTTCGTGTACTGCACGCCCAGGTCCATCACGCCGAACAGCGTGACGCTGGATTGCGCCTGCGCCGCGCCGCTGCTGGCGAGGCCGATGGCCGACCACATCAAAAGTCTCTTCATGGTTTCTTGTCTCCTGCTCTTTTCTTGGTTGAAAACTTGGATCGCGCGCAGGGCTGCGCCACCGGGTACGCACGGGGGTGCGCACCGGCTGGCGAAGCCGGGGGTGAAAAGGGTCTAGCTGGCGGGCAGAGGGCGCTCGGTGCGCACGAGCACCGCCCCCTTGGACAGCGGGCTCACGTTGCGCCGGTACTGCTGCAGCCAGCCGGTGTCGAAGGCCGGCGGCGGTGCCTGCCAGTCGGCGCGTCGGGCGGCGAGTTCGGCGTCGGTCAATGCGATGTCGAGGCGGCGCGCGTCCAGGTCGATGGTGATCACGTCGCCGTCGCGCACCAGGCCGAGCGGCCCGCCGAGCGCGGCTTCGGGCGACACCTCGGCCACCACGAGCCCCTTGCAGACCAGGCCCGAGAGATGCCCGTCGGTCAGCAGCGCGACCTGGTCGCCCAGGCCCGCGCCATCGACCGCGAAGACCACGCGCGATGCGCCGCCGCCCATGGCCGGGCCGCCGCACGCACCGGCGCCGCGCATCACGACCACCTGGCCGGGGACGATCTCGTGGTTCTTCAGCGCGGCGATGGCGGCGTCCGAAGTCCAGAAGCACACGGCCGGTCCGGTGAAGCGCCGCACCTTGCGTTCGGCGATGCCGGTCTTGATGAGGCCTGACTCGGGTGCGAGGTTGCCGCGCAGGAGCACGATGGCCGGCAGCGGCGCGACCGGGCGGTCGATGGGGCGGATCACCTCGGCGTTCATCACTTCGGCATGGCGCAGGTTGTCTGCGACGGTGCCGCCTGTGACCGTGAGCGCGCCCGTGTCGAGCAGCGGCGCGAGTTGCTTCATCAGCGCACGACACCCGCCCGCCGCCTCGAAGGCCTCGATCGAATGCTCGCCGATGGGCCGCACGCCGGCCAGCACCGGGGTCGTCGGGCCCAGGCTTTCGAAGAGGCCGTACACGTCGACGCCGCACTCGCCTTCGGTCGATATCGCCTGCAGGTGCTTGGCCGTGTTGAGCGAGCCGCCGACCGACAGCACCGCGCGCACCGCGTTGGCGAAGGCGCCGGGCGAGAGGATGTCGCGCGGCTTCAGGTCGTCCAGCACCATCTGCACGATGCGCGTGCCGGCCGCGCGCACGTCGGCCATCATCTTCGGGCTCAGCGCGGCCACCGGCGCGCTGCCGGGCAAGGCCATGCCGAGCGCCTCGCAGACGATGTGCATCGAGTTGGCCGTGCCCAGGCCCGAGCACACGCCCGGCCCGCGGATCGCCTCGCGGCTCATGCCCACGAGCTCTTCGATGGGCAGGTTGCCGGTGACCGCGTGCATCGCACCGATGAACACCTCCTCGATGTCCATATGCTTGCCGCGGTACTCGCCGCTCGGCTGGTAACCGCAGGGCACGAGCAGCGTCGGGATGTTGAGCCGCGCGGCCGCCATGAGCTGCCCCGGCACCGTCTTGTCGCACGAGGTGAGACAGACCATGCCGTCCAGCTGTGCGCCTTCGACGGCCACCTCGATGTCGTTGGTCACGAGGTCCCGCGCGCCGAGCATGTAGGCGCCGCGCGCGCCCGCGCCGGTGATGAAGTCGCTGGGCGCCGCGGTGCGGATCTCGAACGGCACGCCGCCCGCCGCGCGGATCGCGGTCTTGATCTCCGCCGCCACCTTGTCCAGGTGGCTGAAGCACGCGGCCAGCTCCGAGGAACTGTTGACGATGGCGATCTTGGGCTTCTCGCAATCCTCTTCCGGAATGCCGAGCGCGCGCCAGTGCGCATTGCGCACCGACCAGAGGTAGGAGCCGCGCGGGAAGTTGCTGCGCAGGGGTCGGGTCATGAGTGGTCTCCGATGTCTTTTTTCTTGGTGATCTCGATCACGCCACGGTCGGCGTCCACGCGCACCCAGTCACCGGTCTCGATGCAGGCGAGCGGGTCGCGCTCGAAATCGGTCATCGAGGGCGAGTGCGTGACCACGGCGCCCAGCGCCATCTTGGTCGTCATCTCGTTGAAGAGGAACGCGGCGGGCGCCGAGTTCATGAGCCGTGTCATGTGGAACATCGCGGACCAGCCCGACGAGCCCTTGGCACCCGGGAACACCAGCACCTTGCCCGCGAAGCTCTGGCCGCGCAGCTCGTGGCGCGTTTCGATGACGGTGCCGGTGCGCGGATCGATGCCGCCCCAGCCCGAGATGCGGTCGCGCGTGACCAGCGCCTCGCCTTCCGCGACGCCGCCCACGACCTTGCGGCCGCGGATGACGATGGTGTTTTCTTCAGTCATGACTGCGGCGCTCATGCGTAGCCCCCGTTCCATCGACCCGTGCAGGCCGCATCGACGCATTCGGCCGTGCTGCCGAACCAGGCCTGCACGCCGAGGATGGCGGGCAGGTAGTGCGCCTGCTTGGCCGAATCGAGCGCCACCGTCTTCGTGCCCTTGGGCACGGCGCGGCTCATGGCCGAGCAGCTGTCGGTCATGAGGATGCCGCCCGCGTCCTCGATGATCTTCGTGTAGCCGTTGCGATCGGCCAGCGACTTGATGGCGCGCGGCGTGAAGATCCACAGCTCGCAATCGGCGTGGACCTTGCGCCCTTCGATGAGCTGCGCGGCCTCCCAGATCTGCTCGATGGTGTAGTGCGGGCAGCCCAGCATCACGTACTGCACTTCCGCGTCCTTGCCGGTGACGTTGATCTTCTCGTAGGTGGCGCGGCGCTCGGCCTCGCCGTAGCGCAGCACCTCGACAGGCGCCTTGCCGCCGAGCGCCTGCTCCAGCGTCAGCGCCTCGGGCGTGATGCCGGCGATGTGATACATCTCCACGCCGCCCGAGGACGACGCGGCCGCGCCGAAATGCTTGAGCCGCGGCAGGTTCGGCACGCGGCCGATGCCGCGCCTGCTGTGCACCACCGGCACGCGCTCCTGCACGTGCTCGCCGATGTAGTAGCCGAGCAGGCCCCAGTCCTGCACCGACTCCACTTCGATGTCGAGCTCGATCACATGCGTGGCGCGGCGGTTCTCGTCGAGGTGATAGCCCCAGTACGGAATGCGCCCGGTGAGCATCGCCGCGCCCGTGCTCTCGCGGCCCTCGGTGTTGGTGCGCGCGCCGAGCACCGAGTTGCAATACACCACCGCCGACGACTCCATCCACGCGCAGTGCTCGCCGCGCGTCGGGATGTTGCCGACCTGGTAGGGCGTGCAGGTGTTCATGATCTGCGCGCCCAGGCCAGCCGCGTGGCGCTCGCTTCGGTTGTAGAACTGCACGATCTCCTCGCTCACGCCCATGCGCTCGGGCTGGCCCGGGTCGAAGCCCAGCTGCAGGTGGCTGGTGAAGACCTTGAACTTGGGGATCTCGACCGTCTCCTGGCTGTCGAGGCTGAATTCGGAGAACACCGCGTCCATGCCGCCGCCCTTGGCGAGCGCGAAGTCGCGCTGGAAGGGCGTGGTCGAGGTGATGGTGGCGCAGACGTTGCGCGTCTCGACCAGTCGCTCGGCGCCGAGGGCTTCGCCGTAGCGCATCAGCAAATCCATCGCCTTCTGCACGGCCGGTCCGTCGCGGCCGTCGTACATGGCTTTTTCTTCGTTGCTCAGGTGCATGACCTGTGTCTCCGTTCTTCTATGTCGTGGGGGATCGAACCCCGGCCGGGTTGCTAACCCGGCAAGGGCGAAGGCACGTGCCCGCCGATGTCGCGCGCGATCGTGAGCGCGATGTCGTGCAGGCGCGGTGCGAGTTCGTTGCGCAATCTGTCTTCAGTGAACACGAAGGCGGCGCCGCCGCCGTTGAGCGCCATCACCTCGCCGTCGGGGCCGATGAGCGGCACCGACACCGAGTTGATCTCGCGGTGGAATTCGCCGAGCGAGAGGCAGTAGCCCAGCCGCCGGGCCTCGCCGATGGCGCGCGTCATCGGCGCGGCGATGCCGTCCCACTCGGGGCCGCGCAGGAGACGCATCGAATCGACCAGCTGGTTGCGCTGCACATCGGGCAAGGCCGAGAGGTACGCGCGGCCGAGCGCCGAGTTCGGCAGCGGTGCGCGCGAACCCACGTCCAGCCGCGCAGAAAGCATCGACGAGCGCGGGCGGCAGGCTTCGATCAACACCATCTCCATGCCGTCGCGCACCGCGAGGTAGACGGACGCGCCCACCTCCTCCGCCATCGCCTGCATGCTGGGCCGCGCGGCGGCGCGCACATCGAGGCTGCCGAGGAACACGCGCGAGAGCGACACCACGCCCGGCCCGAGCATGAAGCGGTCGGGCGCCTGCGCGGGCTTGAGCATGCCCAGCGAAAGCAGCGTCGCGACCAGCCGGTTGACCGTGGGGCGCGGAATGCCGGTGATGCGCGCCACGTCGGCATGGCCGAGCACCGGGCGCTCTTCGCTGAAGCAGCGCAGCACCGAGATGCCGCGCTCCAGCGCGCTCACGGTGTCGGAGCGCTCGCCGCGCGAATCGGAGGCGTCGGCCGCAGAAAGAGAGCTGTCGTTTTTGTCGGTGGACATGGAGGGACCCTTTGAACGCTTTGCAAGACTCTGCAATGTAGAGGCTCGCGAAAGGAGGTCGGCCGGGTTCATGGCGAAGAGGGCTGAGGTCAGGCGCTGGCTTCGGCCGCGACGGATGCCGCACCCTGCCCCGCCTGGTCTCCCGCACGCAGGTACACGCCCTGCGCCAGCAACGCGGACTGCAGCGCGCCGACATCGACGAAGCGCGGCGCGATGCCGCCGCGCGACGCCAGTGCCGCAGCCACGCCCGCGGCCTGGCCGGTGATCCAGCACTGCGGAATCTCGCGCATGAAGCCGTGCGAGTTGCGGTCGCACGAGATGTGGCGCCCGCAGGCCAGAAGGCCGTCGAGCTGCTGCGGCACCAGCGCGCCGTAGGGGATGGAGATGTTCGGGAATTTCGGCGACACCGCGGGCGACACGCCGATCTCGTCCGCGAGCGCCACGCCGTCGGGCCACTGGCTGCGCAGCACCGCACCCACGCCGGTGAGCCGCCGCGCATGGCGCACGCCGATCTGCGGCGCGCTCAGCATCAGGTAGGCGTCCTCGAAGCCGGGCGCGTGCGCCTTGAAGTAATCCAGGTGCGCGGCCATCGCGCGGTGCGAGCGAACCTCGACGGCCGTGAGGTCGTCCACGTCGAGCGCCGAGTAGCCCGACTGGCGCGGCCCCATGAAGAGCGCCACATCGTTGCGCCAAGAGACGAAGGGCCGCTCGAAGAGGCCCAGCTGCTCGCGCCCGCGCGCCATGAAGCCCGCGAAGGCCTCGGGCTGGCCGGCCTTGAATTCGATCCAGCGGTTCATGTCCACGCCGCCGAAGAGCCACGAGGTGTTCATGCAGTGGTGCACGTCGGCCTCCTCGATGTCGTTCACGTAGGCGGCGCCGGCGCGGGCGAACAGGTCGCCGTCGCCGGTGGCGTCCACCACCACGTCGGCCATGATGGCCATGCGGCCTTCCTTGCTCTCGAAGACCACGCCCTTCACCGCGCCGTCCTGCACGATCGGGATCGCGGCCCACGAGTGGTAGATGAGCTTGACCTTGCGCTCCAGCACGATCTCCTGCGAGAGCAGCTTCAGGCGCTCGGGGTCGATGGTGGGCGACCAGGTGACGACGCCGTGATACGCGGCGGTGCGCTGCGACCAGTGCGCGGCCTTGGCCGTGTCCTGCGAGCCCCAGTCCTCGCGCTGCGGGCCGGCGATGGCGTCGGCGGGGAGACGGTCGAAGAGCTCTTCGGCGAAACCGCGGATCACCAGCTTGCCTTCCCAGTCGGTCATGCGGTCGATCCAGATCACGAGGCCGCCGGTCGACAAGCCACCCAGGTGGTTGTAGCGCTCGAGCAGCGCCACATCGGCACCCGCGCGGGCCGCGGCTGCAGCGGCCGCAGTGCCCGAAGGCCCGCCGCCGACCACCAGCACGCCGCAGCGGTGATAGACCGGAATGTTCTTGCCGGGCTCGGCCCAGCTGCCGTGGTCAGGGCGCTTGACGCGGCTGTCGCGGTCGAAGATGTCGGAGGACAGGATGCGCTCGTCGGTGCGGACGACAGTTTTCATGGATGATTATCTTGGATGGGCTGTTTCGTCTTATTTTGATTTCAATGTTCATTTTGTCAAACACAAAAGATCATAAAAGCCATTTCTTCGGGGTATTCCCTAGTCAAGATGGATTTTTATGATTTTCTAAATCAATATAAGAAGAACATTCCAACGGAGACATCGATGAAGAAACACAACGGCACCCGCCGTGCATTCGGCTCGGCCCTCAGTGCCGCGGCCCTGCTGGGCCTGGCGCCGCTCGCGTTCGCGCAGGACTTTCCATCGCGCAACAAACCGATCCGCATCGTCGTGGGCTTCACCGCCGGCGGCGGCACCGACGCGCAGGCGCGCATCGTGGCGCAGAAGCTCGGCGAGGTGCTGGGCACCAGCGTGATCGTGGACAACCGCCCCGGCGCGAGCACCATGCTCGCGGCCAACGAGGTGTCGCGCGCGCTGCCCGACGGCTACACGCTGCTCTACGCGCCCTCTTCCACGATGGCGCAGAACCCGCACACCTTCGCGCAGGTGCCCTACGACCCGTTCAAGGACTTCACCGCCATCTCGATGGGCGGGCGCGGGCCGCTGGTGCTGTCGGTGAGCACCACGGTGCCCGCCAACAACGTGAAGGAGCTCGTGGCGTATGTGAAGGCCAACCCCGGCAAGGTGAGCTACGCCTCGTTCGGCGCGGGCACCTCGTCGCACATCTACGGCGAGGCCTTCGTGAAGAAGACCGGCGTCGATGCGGTGCACATCCCCTACAAGGGCGGCTCGGACGCGGCGAAAGACCTGATCGGCGGGCGCGTGCAGTACATGTTCGATTCGGCCTCGTCGGCCGTCATCACCTCGGCCTCGGGCAAGGTGAAGATCCTCGCGATCGCGGCGAACGCGCGCATCTCGGCGCTGCCCGACGTGCCCACCTTCGCCGAGCAGGGCATCGCGGGCCTGGACCTGCCGAGCTGGCTTGGCTTCTACGGGCCGGCGCACATGCCCGCGCCGGTGGTGGCCAAGCTCAACGCGGCGCTCACGCAGGTGCTGGCGATGCCGCAGGTGCGCGAGTTCTATCGCACGGGCGGCTACGAAGCGGGCGCGACGACGCCGGAAGAATTCGCCGGCATCACGCGCACGACCTACGAGCGATGGGGCGCGATGGTGCAGCAGGTAGGCTTGGCCAAGCAATGAGCCCTTCTTCTTTCTTCATCACCCGCCGCACCCTGGCTGCGTGGCTCGCGCTGGGTGCGGTTGCCTTGCCGCTGTCTTCGCTCGCAGCCTCCCCCGCATCCTTTCCGGAAAAGGGCCGCAGCATCCGCATCGTGCTCGGCCTCGCGGCGGGCGGCGCCTCCGACTCGCAGGCGCGCTTCGTCGCCAACAAGCTCGGCGAGGTGCTGCAGACGCCGGTCATCGTCGAGAACCGGCCGGGCGCGAGCTTCATCCTGGCAACAGAAGAAGTGATCCGCGCGGCACCCGACGGCTACACCTTCATGTACGCGCCCTCTTCCGTGGTGGCGCAGAACCCGCAGACGCTGGCGCAGGTGCGCTACGACCCGTTCAAGGACTTGACGCCCATCTCTCTCGGCGCCCGCGGCCCGCTGGTCCTGACGGTGCACACCAGCGTGCCGGCGCGCAACGTGCAAGAGCTGATCGCCTACATCAAGGCCAACCCGGGGAAGATGAGCTACGCCTCGTTCGGCACCGGCACCTCGTCGCACATCTACGGCGAGGCCTTCGCGCGGCAGGCCGGGCTGGATGTGGTGCACGTGCCCTACAAGGGCGGCACCGATGCGGCGAAGGACTTTCTCGCGGGCCGCGTGCAGTACTACTTCGACGCAGCGCCCAACGCCATCCAGAACACAGCCACCGGCAAGGTGCGCATGCTGGCGGTAGCGGCACCCAAGCGCAGCCCGATGCTGCCCGACGTGCCCACGATGACCGAGCAAGGCGTGAGCGGCGTCGACATGGCGAGCTGGCTCGGCTTCTACGGCCCGGCGCGCATGCCTGCGCCGGTGGTCGCGAAGCTCAACGCTGCGTTGGCGCAAGTGCTCGCGATGCCGGCCACGCGCGACTTCTTCCGCCAGGGTGCGTACGAAGCCGAATCGTCGACCCCGCAGCAACTGGCCGACCTGACGCGCACGACCTACGACCAGTGGGCCGAGACCATCCGCAAGCTCGGCCTCACGAAGCAGTAGCTCGCGCGAAGTTCAGCCGAAGAACTTCGAGAGCCGCGCGTTGGTCTCTGCGGCGCGCTCGTACTGCACCCAGTGTCCCGCGCCGTCGATCACCACGCCTTCGCGGTTCGGCCCTTCGCTTGCGAGCTGCGCCACCAGCGGACGCGGATCGGCCGTGACGTCGTACTCGCCCCAGAGCAGCAGCGTCGGCACGCCCAGCGTGTCGATCGCCTTGCGAAGGCCGCCTGCCTGCGACACCTCCTTGCTGCGAAAGCGCGTGCCGTGGCACGAGATGTCGTGGATCTCGAAGGCCAGCGGGTCGATGGCGGCGGTGTCGTGCAGCATCAGCGCGCCGAGGTTGTGCAGCAGCGCAGCGCGCTCGGCCTCGCGGTCGGGGGCGGCGCGCCAGTTGATCATCTGGGCCGTCATGCGGCGCAGCGTGCCGTGGCCGCCGCTGCCCAGGAGCGCGAGCCTGCGCACCGCGCCGCGCTGCACCGCAAAGCGCGCGGCCGTGAGGCCGCCGAAGGAGAAGCCGCCCAGGTCGATGGGCGCGCCCACGCCGACGAGCGCATCGAGCGTGCCGCCGAGCGCCTTCAGCAAAGGCGGCAGCGAGTCTTCGCCGGGCGCCACGCGCGGCAGCGCATCGGAATCGTGGAAGCCCGGCATGTCGGGAAGCAGCAGCGTGCGTTCGGTCGAGAGCGCTTCGGCGTTGCGCAGCCAGTGCATCCAGCTGCCGTGGCCGCCGTGCAGCAGCACGATGGGCGGTTTCGTCGTGTCGGTGCCGAAGCGGCGCCAGCGCACGCGCACGCCTTCGTGAACGGGGTCGTGGTGGGTGGAGAGCGCGTCGATGCGCGCGATTTCGCTGCGCGCTGCGGCGTCGTCAGCGATGGCCGGCGTGGCCCGGGATATGGAAGTGTCGGAACGATCGGGGGTCGAAGGCATGGGCCGATTTTGCCGCGCGGCCTTCCGCGCCGCAGGGGGTGGCTGTCATACCCTGCATAGAATCCGCCGCGGTGCCCGTCGAACAGGTCGCCCGCCCTTCAAAACAACAAGCAGAGAGGCCACCGGCCCGCCCACGATGCCGTGGTGCAGGTCGCTCCATCCATGACCCTGTTGAACCGCCGTCAGCTTGCGCTGCTCGCCCTGTCCCAGCCCCTCGTCCAGCCGTTCGCCGCCTGGGCACAGGACAGCACCGATCTCGCCACCGCACTCGAACAGCCGGACGGCGCCGAGGCGCTGGCCTGGGTGCAGGCGCGCACGGCCGAGGCCCGGCAGCTGATCACCGGCCTGCCCGACTACACGCGCCGCTACGAGGACACGCTGTCGGCCGTATCCGCACGCGACAGCAACATCCAGTTCGTGCGGCCGCACCGCGGCCACCTCTACAACTTCTACAGCACCGCCAGCCAGCCGAGCGGCGTCTGGCGTCGCACCACGCTCGAGGAATACCGCAAGGAGCGTCCCTCCTGGCAAGTGCTGATCGACCTCGACAAGCTCGGACAGCAGGAAGGCCGCACCTGGACCTTCGCCTCTTACGTGCTGAGCCCGAACGGCGAACGCGCGCTGGTCTACCTGTCGCCCGGTGGCGCGGACCGCACCGAGATGCGCGAGTTCGACCTGCCCTCCCGGCAGTTCGTCGCGGCCGGGTTCCGCCTGCCGCTGGCCAAGCAATGGGCCGACTGGTATGGCGACGACGAAGTGCTGGTCGCCACCGAGTCCGGAGGCGGTGCGCTCAGCCGCAGCGGCTACCCCCTGACGATCCGCCGCTGGCGCCGCGGCAGCGCACTGGCCGAAGCGCCCGAGCTGGTGCGCGGCGAGGCGGCCGACATGAGCATGTCGATCGACACCCTCGACCCCAAGGACGGGCGGCCCGCCGCCGCGCTGGTCGGGCGCCGCATCAGCTTCTTCCAGAACCGCTACCAGCTGCTGCAGGGCGACACGCTGTCGCCGCTGCTCGACCTCCCGCTGGATGCGACCACCTGGCTGAGCGAAGGCTGGCTCGTGCTCTGGCTGCGCAGCGACTTCGACGACGGCACCGCGCGCCACCCCGCGGGCAGCGTGCTCGCAACACCCATCGCCACCGCGACAGAAACGCAGCGCCGCTTCCACGTGCTGCTATCGACGGCACCGCGCCAGCGCCTGATCCGATGGGAACGCGTGCGCGACGGTTTCGCCATGGCCTGGTCCGACAACCTGCAGCCGCGCCTGGTGTTCCAGCGCTGGACCGGAGAGACCTTCGAGTCCCGCGAAGTGGCGTTGCCCGACACCGGCGTGGTCGGCATCCGCGCCGACCGCTCCGACCAGAACGACCTGGTGTGGCTCACCACGCAGGCACCGCTCGTGCCGCAGACCTTCGGGCTGCTGGATGTCGCCGAGCCCAAGCCCTGGGCACCGCTCAAGCGGCAGGCCACCTTTTTCAACGCCGCCGGCCTGAAGGCGCAGCGGCTCGAGGCGCGCTCGGCCGATGGAACGCTCATTCCCTACACGGTGATCGCGCCCGCCGCGCTGGCCATGGACGGCCATGCGCCGACGCTCCTCTACGGATACGGCGGCTTCGGCATCGCGCTCGAACTCGACTACCAGCGCCTGCCCGGCATCAACTGGCTGCGCTACGGCGGCGTCTACGTGCTGGCGCACATCCGCGGCGGTGGCGAGTTCGGCTCCGGCTGGTACGAGGCGGCGAAGGGAACGCGCCGGCAGGCCGCGTTCGACGACTTCATCGCGGTCGCCGAAGACCTGGTACGTCGTGGCATCACGCGTCCCCGGCGGCTGGGCATCTACGGCGCGAGCAACGGCGGCGCGCTGGTGTCGGCCGTGCTGGTGCAGCGGCCCGAACTCTTCGGCGCCGCGGTCGCGCGCGTGCCGCTGACCGACATGCTCGAGTTCACGCGCTTCACGGCGGGGCCGTCGTGGATCGAGGAGTACGGTGACCCGGCGGTGGCGGCGGACCGCGCGGTGCTCGCGCGCTGGTCGCCGTTGCAGAATTTGCGCGAAGGGGTGGCCTATCCGCCCACGCTGTTCATCGGCAACCGCAACGACGACCGCGTGCATCCTTCGCACGCGCGCAAGATGGTGGCGCGCATGCGCACGCTGGGCCATGCAGAGGCGTGGCTGTACGAGGAAACCAGCGGCGGCCACCTGGGCCGTGCGACGCCGCAGTTGCTCGCCACGCGCGAGGCGCTGCTGCACACCTTCCTGATGGGGATGCTGCAACGCAAGGCGGACGAGCCGGCCGCCTGAGCCGCCTCGCTCAGCCTCTCAGACGCCGCCGAAGCGGTAGCTCGACACCACGAGCCCGCCCATGAAGGTGTCCTCGTGGTACACGCGCTCGCCGGCATCCGCCTCGGCCGCGCCGACCGCGACCATCAGCGGAATCAGGTGCTCCTCACGCGGATGCGCGATGCGCGCGGCGGGCGCTGCTTCCCAGTTCTGCAGGTGCGCGGCGCGCTCGGCCGGTGCGCCCTTCACCACCGCCGCGTCGAGCCAATCGTCGAAGGCCTTCGACACGCCATGCGCCTGCGGCCCGAAGTTGCGCAGGTTGTGATAGCTCAACCCGCTGCCGACGATCAGCACATCCTCGTCACGCAACGGTGCGAGCGCGCGGCCCAGCGCCAGGTGCTCCGCCGGATCGAGCCCGCGCCGCAGCGACAGCTGCACCACCGGCACATCGGCCTTCGGGTAGATCGCGGCCATCGGCGCGAACATGCCGTGGTCGTAGCCGCGCTCGGGGTCGATCTGCACCGGCAGGCCGGCGGCCGCGATGAGCGACTGCACGCGCTGCGCGAGTTCAGGCGAGCCGGGCGCGTCGTAGTGCACCTCGTAGGTGTGGGCCGGGAAGCCGCCGTAGTCGTAAATCATCGGCGGCTTCGGGTTGCCCTGCACCGTGAAAGCCGGAGCCTCCCAGTGCGCGGACACCATGAGGATGGCCTTGGGCGTGCGGCCGATCTGGCGTGGCATGTCGGCGAGCGAGGCCGCGAGCTGGTCGTAGGTGGCGCCCATCTCCTTCTTCATCCAGGGCCACGGGCCGCCGCCGTGGGAGATGAAATAGGTCGGGAGACGTGATGTGTTGTCGTGGTTCAAGTCGATGCTCCTTGATAGCGTTGGATCGACTGTAGACATTTCCTGAAAAGAAATCGACAGGCTACGATGCATAGAATCATTTCTCCACAGGAAACCATCGATGGACCGCATGACCAGCCTGCGCGTGTTCCGCGAGGTCGTCGAGGCCGGCAGTTTCACGGCCGCGGCCGGGCGGCTCGCGATGTCGCCGCCCATGGCGAGCAAACACGTGGCGCAGCTTGAGAAGTCGCTCGGCGCGCGCCTCCTGCACCGCTCGAGCCGCCACCTGAGCCTGACCGAGGCCGGCACCGCCTGGTACGAGCAGAGCCGCCGCGCGCTCGACCTGCTCGATGCGGCCGAGGCCGCCATCGGCCAGACGAGCGAGGCGCCGCGCGGCCAGCTCAAGGTGAGCGCGCCGGTGTGGTGTGCCACGCCTCGCTTTGCGCGCGTGCTCGCCGATTACCGCGAGCGCTTTCCCGAAGTGCTGGTCGACATGCACCTGGAGAACCGCAAGGTCGATCTCGCGGCCGACGGCTACGACCTCGCATTGCGCGCCACGCAGGACCCTTCGCCCGCGCTGATCGCGCGGCCGCTGTGCCGCGTGCCCTTTCACCTCGCGGGCACGCCCGATTACCTCAAGCGCATGGGCGGCTGCCCCGCACTGCCCGCCGACCTGTCGCGGCTCGGCGCGATCGTGCCGAGCTATGTGAACCTGGACAACCTCGCGCTCAAGGGGCCGGGCGGGCGAATGCTCCCGCTGCGCCTCACACCGGCCATGCGCTCGGACGACACGACGCTCACGCTGCACGCGGTGCATGCGGGCATGGGCATCGCGTTCATGCCGCTGTGGCTCATCGACGACGACCTCGCGGAGGGGCGCCTGGTGCGGCTGCTGCCGGACTACGAGGCCGAGCCCGTCACGCTCTTCGCCGTGTACACCAGCCGGCAGTACATGGCGCCCAAGCTGCGTACTTTCATCGATTTCTTGAGCGAGCGGCTCGACGCGCTGGAACCAAAGGCAACGGCAAAGACAGCGACGCATGTCACGGCGAAGCCACGCAGAAGGTAGAAGAACGCACCTTTTAGGGGCAAGGTCATGCGAGCGCGGCTAAAGTCCAAGGCTCTCTGGGAGACCGTGTCCTTGTTCCGCTTCTTCGAAAAACTCCTTACCCCCTACCCCGCCGCCGAACCGCCACTGCCGCCGCAAGGCTTCTTCGCCTTCCTGTGGGCCTGCACGCACGGCGTGCGCGGCAAGATCGCCGTCATGGCGGTGCTCACGGCCATCATGTCGATCTTCGAGGCGGCGCTGTTCGCCATCCTCGGGCGCATCGTCGACTGGCTCGGCGGCCAGGTGCCGTCGCGGCTGTGGGCCGAGCGCGGCGACATGCTGCTGTGGATGGCGGCGGTGCTGGTGATCAGCATCCTCGTGGTGGCGCTGCAGACCATCGTCAAGCACCAGACGCTGGCGGTGAACCTGCCGATGCGCCTGCGCTGGAACTTCCACCGGCTGATGCTGGGCCAGAGCATGGCCTTCTACCAGGACGAGTTCGCGGGCCGCATCACGGCCAAGGTGATGCAGACCGCGCTCGCGGTGCGCGACACCATCTTCGTGCTGGCCGACGTGCTGGTGGCCATGGGCGTGTATGTCGCGACCATGATCATCCTGGTGGGCGTGCTCGATGCGCAACTGGTGTGGCCTTTCGTCATCTGGCTGGCGCTCTACATCGGCTCGCTCGCGTACTTCGTGCCGCGCCTGGGCAAGGTCGGCAAGGCGCAGGCCGATGCACGCGCGCTCATGACCGGCCGCGTGACCGACGCCTACACCAACATCGCGACCGTCAAGCTCTTCTCGCACACGCAGCGCGAGGCGGGTTTTGCACGCGATGCGATGCGCGAGTTCATGCACACCGGCTACGGCCAGATGCGCCTGGTGAGCGCCTTCGAAATCGTCAACCACACGCTGAGCATGGGCCTCACGGCCGGCATGGCGGGCACTGCGCTGTGGCTCTGGTCGAACGGCACGGTCGGCGTGGGCGCGGTGGCGGCTGCCACCGCGATGGCGCTGCGGCTGCAGGGCATGTCGCACTGGATCATGTGGGAGATGACCAGCCTGTTCGAGAACATCGGCACGGTGCAGGACGGCATGAAGACGCTGTCGCGCCCGCGCACCGTGCTCGATGCAACCGACGCCTCGGTGCTCGACGTGCCGCGCGGCGAGGTGCGCTTCGACCACGCGAGCTTCCGCTACGCCGATGCGGGCCGCCGCGTCATCGACGGCCTGAACCTCACGGTGAAGCCCGGCGAGAAGATCGGCCTGGTCGGCCGTTCAGGCGCGGGCAAGTCGACGCTGGTGAACCTGCTGCTGCGCTTTCACGACCTGGAGAGCGGCCGCATCCTCATCGACGGACAAGACATTGCGCATGTCACGCAGGATTCGCTGCGCACACACATCGGCATGGTCACGCAGGACACCTCGCTGATGCACCGCTCGGTGGCCGACAACATCGCCTACGGCCGGCCCGACGCGACGCATGCGCAGATCGAGGCAGCGGCCCGGCGCGCCGAGGCGCACGACTTCATCCAGACCCTGGGCGATGCGAGCGGCCGACGCGGCTACGAGGCGCATGTGGGCGAACGCGGCGTGAAGCTCTCGGGCGGCCAGCGCCAGCGCGTGGCCATCGCGCGCGTGATGCTGAAAGACGCGCCGATCCTCTTGCTCGACGAAGCGACCAGCGCGCTCGACTCCGAAGTCGAGGCCGCGATCCAGCAGAGCCTTTACACGCTGATGGAAGGCAAGACCGTGATCGCGATCGCGCACCGGCTCTCGACCATCGCGGCGATGGACCGGCTGATCGTGCTCGACGAAGGCCGCGTGGTGGAAGAAGGCGACCACCGCACGCTGATGGCGCAGGGGGGTTTGTATGCGCGGCTGTGGGCGCACCAGAGCGGCGGCTTCCTGGGCGACAGCCTGGAAGACGAGGCGCTCAGGGCCTGACGAAAGTCAGGTCGATCAGCCAGGCAAGGCTCCCGCCTCGTACTGCGCCGCAAACTCCCCGCTCGGCGGAATCGGCTTGATGATGTCGATCAGCACCCCGTTCGGGTCGCGCGTGATGAAGTGGCGCTGGCCGAAGGCCTCGTCGCGCAACGGCAGAAGAATCGGCAGGCCCGCCGCCTTCAGCCGGTCATGCACGGCGTCGGGGTCGTCCACCTCGAAGTTCAGCAGCAGCCCGCCCACCACCTGGCCGCGCGCCGGCGCGGGAATGGTCTCGTGGTGGCCGTCGAGCACGGCCAGGTTCACCGAAGGCTCGCCCTCCAGCTGCAGGTGCACATACCAGTCGCTGGTGAAGAGCGGCACGAAGCCAAAGTGCGATTGGTAGAAGGCGGCGGTGCCAGCCACGTCCCCGGTCATGACGACGGGGTAATAGCTCGTGACTTTCATGGGAAGCATGGGACAGGTCCTTTCATAAACATACAGACTGTACGTACGTTAAATACTAACCTACAGACAGCCTGCATGTAAATTACCTTCCATGGCCACCAACCGCGAACGCACCGAAAGCACCCAGCTCGCACTGATCGAAGCCGCCCGCGCGCTCTTCGTCAGCAAGGGCTACGGCGACACCTCCACCCCCGAAATCGCGCTGGCCGCGGGCATCACACGCGGCGCGCTGTACCACCACTTCGCGGACAAGCGCGACCTGTTCCGGCAGGTGCTGGCGCGCGAGGCGATGGCGGTCGCGGCCGACATCGAAGCCGCCGCCCCCGAGCAACTGGGCCCGCGCGAGGCGCTGCTCCAGGGCAGCGAGGCTTACCTGGACGCCATGACCGTGCCCGGCCGCACGCGGCTCTTGCTGGTCGACGGCCCGGCCGTGCTGGGCATGGCCGAGGCCATGGCGATCGACGATGCCAACGCCGCGCAGTCGCTGCGCGAGGGCCTGAAGCGCGCCGGCATGGGGCGCGGCGAAGTCTCCGTCGATGCGCTGTCGCAGTTGCTGTCTGCCGCCTTCGACCGCGCGGCGCTGGAGATCGACGCGGGCGCCGACGCCAGGGAGGTCCGCGCCGCCATGCGCTGGCTGGTCGAGCAGGCGCTGGGGCCCGCGAGGAAACGCTGATCGGTCCTCAGACGATCCCGCGCCCGCCCATGCGCACGGGCCACTTGGCCACCGTGCCGCGCTGCATCGATTCGAGCGTCGTCTGCGTGAAAACGTTGATGCTCACGTGCCGCGTGAGGTAGTGCTCCAGCACCAGGCCCAGCAGGTACGGGCTCGTGCCCGAGAAGCCTTCTTCATCCACGCTCAGGGTGCACTGCACGCCCCGCCCGTAGATCAACGGCCCCGAGCCCGGCAGGCGCCGCGTCACCGGCTCGATGCGCGAACCCACCAGGCTGTCGATCTGCCGGCGCAGCACGTCGCTGTCGGCCGACACGAACAGCCGCAGCATGTCGCGCAGCGCCTGCGCGCCCTCGCGGTGCGGCATGTCGGCCAGCGGCAGGTGGTTGAAGCCCAGTTGGCGAATCAGCCGCCATGCGATTTCGCGCTGCGCGAACGGCGACTTGGGCGTGCTCGGCGGGCGAATCAGGCCCACGGCCGACACCGGGATCGAATCGGACACGGCCAGATCGGAATGCCCATTGCGCGGCACCAGGCACGGCAGGTCGCGGTTCGTGAGCATCGCCTTCACCGACAGGTAGCGAAGGCTCTCCGGATACGGCGCCTCGTGCTGGTCGACCAGCGAGAGAAACACCTCGGTGCCGATGTAAGGCGTGCGCGTGCCGTACTTGCGCGATGTGTCGGAGGCAAGCCGCTGCTCGCGGCGCACCGAGAAGTAGCGGCCGTGGTTGCCCTCGTCTTCATTGAGCGTCTGGTAGAGCGGGCGGAACTCCAGCTCGGCCGTGGTCTGCGCCTGCTGGCCCGCGATGCGCTGGACCGAATAGACCTCGAAGTCGAGCGGGCGTGAACGATCAGGCACCAGATGGAATTCGGGCTGCGCCGCGTTGAGCTCGATGCGGTCGGTGCGCCGCTCGAAGAGGTTGACCACCGGCGTGCTGAAGAGTGCGAACTGCCCCGCATCGACCAGCGCACCCAGCGCCCCCGGCGGCTTGCTCAACAAGACAAGGATTTCGACCTCCTTGCCCTGCGCCCGTGCTAGGCCCGGCGCCAGCTGGGTCAGCGTGAAGAAGTAGAAGCGCTCGGGGCACGCGAAGTATTCGTGCAGCAGGTTGTGGCCATGGAAGGTGTTCCACGCGAGCGGCAGCAGCCCCTGCCCTGGCGCCAGCCCTTCGTGCACCAGCGCGCCGTCGGTCACCACGTGCGGGCGCTCCATCAGCTTGCCGGGCTCGCCGACGAAGGTGGCGACCGCCGAGGTGTGCAGCAGCTCGAACAAATGCGAGGCCACATGCTCGTTGCCGCGCAGATAGATGGGCAGCCGGTCGAGCCCGACCAGCGCGCCGAAGCCCATCTCGCCCACGGTGCGCAGCCGCAGCCGCAATGCGCCCGTCACCTGCACATGCGGCGGCAGGTAGCGCTCCAGCGCGGGAATGTCGGGCGGCGCGCCGGTGAGCTTGGCATCGACGATCTCGATGGGCCACAGCGTCACGTCCTGGCTGGAGCGAAACTCGCACGGGGTTTCCTCGCCCGCCGGCACGCGCGCATGAAAGGCCGTGCCACGCGGCACCACGAAGCCGCGCGTGAAGTCGCCCTCCTTCACGCTCGGGTGCAGTTGCGCCACCGCCATCGACGGCGTGGGGCTCAGGTAGTTGGGGTACAGCACTTCGAGCAGCCGCTGCGTGAAGCGCGGGAACTCCGCATCCAGCTTGATCTGCATGCGCGCCGAGAGAAAACTGAACGATTCGATCAGCCGCTCCACATACGGGTCGGCCACCTCGATGCCGTGCATGCCCAGGCGCCGCGCGATCTTCGGGTGCGAGGCAGCAAACTCGCTCGCGGCCTCGCGCATGTAGACCAGTTCCTTGTTGTAGTAGTCGAGCAGTTGCGGGTCCATGTCGATGTGTTCTCCCTGAATGAAATTGTTGGTGATGCGGGTGATGAAGGCTCAGCGCGCCGAGGAGATCACGCGCATGCGGTTGGTCTCCAGATCGACCGCGCTCTGCACGGTGAAGGCCAGCGGATAAGGCCGAAGGTGAATCAGCGCGCGAATCTCGAACAGCAGCACGTTGTATTCACCCGCCGCGCCGCCCTCCTTCATCAGCGGCACGACCGTCACCGTCTCGGGAATCAAGCGCGGTTCGTAGTCCTGGATGGCGCGGCGGATGATGCGTTCGATGTCCGCCCACCGGCGCTCCGACAGGTAGCTGCCCGCCAGCGGCGGCACACCGAAGTTGATGGTCGAGGACGCCGCTTCGGCATGGCGCGTGCGGTCGATCAGGTCTTCGGCGTTGGTGGTGTTGAGCAGATAGGCCAGGTCGCGCTGCACGATGTCGCGCATCTGCGCGGGCGTTACCGCGTACTCGGAAGGCAGCTCGCTGGTGCGGCTCGGGGCTTCGTCGCGCAGGCGGTCGAACAGCGTGGGGAGCAATTGCGCGTTGGGATGCGCCGCCGGGGCATCGGCTGGGCGGAGCGAGCGGGCTCCGGGGTGCGCGGGATGGGAGCCGGTGAAGGGAGACTGCTCGGCAGATCGCATGGCTGGGCCTTTCTGGAAGGGCCAGAGTCTTGCGTGGATGCGGACGGCGCATTGCAAACAATGGTCACATCCAGCGGCGCGCGCCGACAAAGCCGCGCAAAGCGGGGATTTGTCATGGGCACAGCGCTTCGCAAGTCCTACAGCACCGGCCGCCCCTCGCCGACATCACCCTCTCCAGCGAAGTCCCATTCTTGATTCATCCCAATCAACGAGGAGTCCTCGCGTGAATTCCATCATCTACATCGTCGGTCTGGTCGTGGTTGTTGTCGCCGTGCTGTCGTTCTTCGGCCTGCGCTGAGAACGCACCACGCCATCGACCCGACATCCCTTCGAGAATGGGGCCGCTTGCGGCCCCCGTTTCTCATGGGCGCACGCAGGGCGCCGGGCATAATTCCGGCGCCCCGGCACTCCGCAGGGCACCACCAGCGAAGGGACCCTGTTGATCAACACCGCGTTGCGCGAACCAGCCTTTCCGGATGCAGTGATCACCGAGGCGATCCGATGGACCGAAGAGACCGGTCCGCTCGATGACGCGCAGGCCCTGCGCACCGCCGCCTCGCGTGCGAACGACGGCCACGCCCGCATCACCGAACGCGCCCTTCACCTCGGCGAACGCATCGGGCTTCAATCTGAATTGACACGCGCCCGCCAATGGGCGCCCTGGGTGCTGCTCGGGCTCGTGGCGCTGATCGTCATGGCGGGGCTGGGCCTCGCGGGCAACGTGGTTGGCGGTGGCGAGCGCCACATCAACGTGATCGTCGCGCTCGTGAGCCTCTTGGGCCTGCATGCGCTCACGCTGCTGCTTTGGCTCGTCGGCCTGTGGTTGCCGGCGGGATCGTTCGGCACCGCGTCGCTGGGCTGGATCTGGCTGTCGCTCACCGCGCGTGTGGCGGGCGGCAAACGCGGCCAGGCGCCGCTGCTGGTGCGCGCGACCACCGGGCTGCTGACCCGCGCCCGGCTGCTGCCCTGGGCCTTCGGGCTGGTGAGCCACGGCATCTGGTCGCTGTCGTTCGCGGTGGTGCTGGCTGCGATGCTGTTCGCGCTGGCCTTTCGCAGCTACACGCTGAGCTGGGAGACGACGATCCTCGATCCGGCCTTCTTCGTTCGCGCCGTGCAAGTGCTGGGCTGGGCGCCTTCGCAACTCGGCTTTCCGGTGCCCGATGCGGCCACGGTTCTCTCGGCGGCACCGGGCGCCGCGGGCCAGCGCACCTGGGCGATGTGGCTGACCGGCTGCATCGTGGTCTACGGCCTGCTGCCGCGCCTGGCGCTCGTGCTGTTGAGCGCCGCCATCTGGCGCAGCCGCCGCAAGGCACTGCAGCCCGACTGGAGCGAGCCCTACTACCGCAAGCTGCTCGCGCGCTTCGCCGCGCTGGCGCCGGCCGCCATCGTCGATGCCGACCCGGGGCGCACGCGCGGCGCCGCGCCCGCCCGGCTGGCGCCTTCCGAACTGCAGGACGCTCTCTTCGTCATCGGCTTCGAGTTGCCGCCCGACATGCCGTGGCCGCCCGCCGGCCTGCCCGTCGATCTGCTCGCCCGTGCCGCACAGGTGCTGCGCATCGACGGCAGCGCCCCCGCCCGCCGCACGTTGCTCGACCAGCTAGCGCAGGCCCGCCCGCGCGCCGTGCTGCTGGTGTGCCACGCCGCATCGAGCCCCGACCGCGGCACCGAACGGTTCCTGCGCGAAGTGCTCGCGCATTGCGGCGAATGCCGCCTCTGGCTGGCCGATGCAAACGGCGAAGGCGCGGCCGCCCGCTGGATCGACTGGCTGCGCGACACCGGCCTCGAACGCATCGCGGCCAGCGACCGGCTCGACATCGCCTTGCAGGGACTGGACCCCACACCATGACGCAGCAAGCCACCATCCGCATTGCCGTCGTCGGCCACACCAACGCGGGCAAGACCTCGCTGCTGCGCACGCTCACGCGGCGCATCAACTTCGGCGAAGTGTCGCAGCGCCCCGGCACCACGCGCCATGTCGAGTCGGCCGACCTCGACGTGAACGGTGAGGCCGCCGTGCGCTTCTTCGACACGCCGGGCCTCGAAGACGCGGTGGCCCTGCGCGAGCACCTCGCGGCCTTCGATGCAGGGGCCACGCCGCCCGAGCGCATCCGCCAGTTCCTGCAGGGGCCCGAAGCCCACGGCGTGTTCGAGCAGGAGGCCAAGGTGCTGCGCACCATGCTCGACATCGATGCGGCCTTTCTGGTCATCGACGTGCGCGAGCCGGTGCTGCCGAAATTCCGCGACGAGATCGAGCTGCTCAACTCCTGCGCCCGCCCCGTGCTGCCGGTGCTGAACTTCGTGCGCGATGCGGCCAGCCGCGAACCGGCGTGGAAGGAGCTGCTCTCGGCCTACGGCCTGCACGTGCAGGTGCGCTTCGATGCGGCCGCACCTTTCGTCGGCGCCGAGCGCGACCTCTACGACGACCTCGCCACGCTGCTGCGCGAGCGCCGCGACCAGTTGCGCGGCGTGGCCGATTTTCTCGACACCGAAGCCGCCGAGCGCCGCCAGTCCGCCTGCACACGCATCGCCGGATTGCTGGTCGACGCGGCCGCGATCCGCCGTACCGTGTCGGCCACCGAATTCGCCGACACGGCGCGGCGCGAAGCCCTCGTCGCAGCCCTTCGCAAGACCGTGTTCGACAAAGCCCAGCGCTGCACCGACGACCTGCTCGCGCTCTACGGCTTTCGCCAGGGCGACGCCGACGAGGCGCCGCTGCAGGCGATCGAAGGCCGCTGGACGCTCGACTTCTTCAGCCCCGAAGCGATGAAGGACGCGGGCCTGCGCCTGGGCAAAGGCGCCGTCATCGGCGCCGCCGTGGGCGTGGTCGCCGACCTCGCCGTGGCGGGCATCTCGCTCGGCGCAGGCGCGGCATTGGGCGGCGCCATCGGCGGCGCCGTGTCGCAAGGCTGGGGCCCACTCGGCCGCAAGCTCGCCAACAAGCTGCGCGACGTGCACGAAGTCACCGTGGAAGACGGCGTGCTCTTCACGCTGGTCGCCTGGCAGCTCAAGCTCACGCAGGCGCTGGAGCAGCGCGGTCATGCCGCGACACAGCGCATCAGTGCCGAGACGCCCGAGAACGGCGATGCGCCCACGCGCGCTGCAGCCGCCGCGGTGCGCGGCGCGCAGCCCGCGCGCAACCACCCCGAGTGGGAATCGGCCGGCATCGCGACGCGCAGCTTCTGGCGCCCTTCCCCGCAGCGCGAAGCGCTGGTGGCCGGTCTGTCGCGCACTCTGCAACCCGCCTTCGAAGCCTGACGCCGGGCTTCGCTTGCAACCGGCGTTGGCCGGCTCCTACGCACGGACCGCTGCAAACGGCCGAGCTTTCCAACGATGTTCACCGGCACATCGAAAGGAACACCCCATGACCGTCGAATGCAAGCTCCTGGCCGCCCCGCTGATCGGGCGCATCTGGGAAGGCCGCACCCCCATCGCGCGGGCGGACGAATACCTGCGCTACAGCGTCGAGCACGGCATCGCGGAGATCGCGAAGAAGCCTGACTGCCTCGGCGTGCAGTACTTCCGCAAGCTGAACGGCAACGTGGCGGAATTCCGCACCGTGTCGTTCTGGCGCTCGATCGACGAGATGCAGGCGATGCACGCCACGCGCGGCGATCCGCTGCGCGTGGCACCGCTGGCGCGCGACCCGGAGTTCCTGCTGGAACTGCCCGAATTCGTGGACCTCGTCGAGGTGCATGTCAACGCGTTCGGCAACAACCGCTGAGGTTCAACCCTCCAGCAGGTCTTCGAGCATCAGCGGCAGCCTACGCAGCCGCTTGCCGGTCGCGTGGAACACCGCGTTCACGATGGCCGGCGCCACGCCCACCATCGCGACTTCGCCCAGGCCCTTCACGCCCAGCGCGTTGAGCCGCGTGTCGGGCTTGCCGACGAAATCGACCTCGATGCGGCCGATGTCCGCCGCCACTGGCATCACGTATTCGGCGAGGTCGGCGTTGAGAAAACCGCCGTAGCGCGGATCGACCTCGCTCACCTCGCGCAGCGCGGCGCCGATGCCCCAGACCACGCCGCCTTCGACCTGGCTGCGCGCGGTGCGCGGGCTTGCGACCGCGCCGCAGTCCGCCACGCTCACCACGCGCGGCACGCGGATGCGGCGCGTGGTTGGCTCGATGCGCACCTCGACGAAATGCGCGATGAAGCTGAAGCCGACGAAGTCCGGGTACACCGGCCCAGCGGCAGCCGGCAGCCCGCCGGTCAGGCGCCCGAACACCTGCTCGGGCTGGCCCGGCGCACGGCGTCGGCTTTCGGCTTCGGCAAAGGGCCGGCCCGAGGCGCGCAGCAAGGCGAGTGCGGTGACGCCGCTTTCGCCGGCCGCGCTGCCCGCGTTCTTGCGCAGGTCTTCCATCAGCCGCTGTGCTGCTTCCAGCACCGGCGGCAGCGCCGTGGCCGTGCCCCATGAGCCCGCGGTCAGGTGTTGCGGTGCGGCCGTCGTATCGCCGAGCGCGATCTCGATCGCCGCCACCGGCGCGCCGAGAGCGCGCGCCACCGTCACGGCAATCGCGGTGCGCATGCCCTGCCCCATCTCGTGCCCGCCGACCGCCACGCGCACTGTGCCATTGGTGTGGAGCCGCACGGTCGCGATGGCCGGCGCGACGGCCGCCTTGTAGGTGCCGATCGCCACGCCCCAGCCGATGAGGTTGCCGTCGGGCGCGCGCATCGAGCCCGGCGCCATCGTGCGACGCGCCCAGCCGAAGGTCTCGCTGCCCTTGACCAGGCACTCGGCCACATGACGCGACGAAAACGGCTTGCCGGTGAGCGGGTCGGCCGTGGCGTCGTTGGCGAGCCGGAAGGCCACCGGGTCGCGGCCGAGCGCATAGGCCATCTCGTCGATGGCGCTTTCGAAGGCGAAGGCGGCCGGATGCTCGAAAGGCGCGCGCATGTAGCCCGGCGTCTGCACGTCGGTGCGCACCAGCCGCTCGCGGCCCTGGTAGTTGCCGATGCCGTAGAGGCGCGAGGTGATCTCGGTGCCGAACGAGGGAAACAGGTCGTGCCTCGAGGTCTGCTGGTCGATTTCGTGGACCGCCGCGACGAGCCGGCCGTCGCGGTCCGCGCCGAGCCGCACGTGGTGCCGGCTCGCGGGGCGAAAGCTCGCGTTGTGAAAGAGCTGCGCGCGCGTCATCACCAGCTTCACCGGCCGCTGTAGCGCGCGTGCCGCGATGGCGACCAGCACGGTGTGCGACTGCAGCGAGTTCTTCTGCCCGAAGCCGCCGCCCAGCGTGGGCGACAACACGCGCACCTTCGCGGGCTCGATGCCCAACTGCTTGGCGAGGCCGTGGCGCACGCCCTCGGCGTTCTGCGTCGGTTCGCGGATGGTGAGCACGCCGTCGTTCCATTCGGCCACGGTCGCAATGATCTCCATCGGATTCTGGTGCTGGGCGGGCAGCGTGTAGTGCAGGTCCACCGTCACGGCCGCACCCGCGAGCGCGCCCTCCGCATCGCCCACGCGCCGGTCGGCGAACATGGGCTGCGGCAGCACCGCGGTCTGTGCGAGCGGTTCGGCATCGGGTGCGTCGAGGGTCGCGACGAACGGCGTTGCCTCGTAGGTCACCACCACCAGCCCGGCGGCCTCGCGCGCGGCTTCCAGCGTGTCGGCCACCACCATCGCGACGCTCTGGCCGCGGTAGGCGATCTGCGCCGAGCGCAGCGGATAGAAGCTCTGGAAGCCGAAGCCGCCGCCCATCAGGAAGCCGCCCGTGTCGAAGCTGCCGACGTTCTCGTGCGTGAGCACCGAGCGCACGCCGCGCACCCGCTCGGCCGCCGAGGTGTCGATGCGCGTGATGCTGCCGCGCGCGATGCGCGATGGCACCAGCGCGGCATGCAGCAGGCCGGGGCGTGCGTCGTCGGCCGCGTAGCGCGTGGCGCCGCGCACCTTGTCGTGCGCATCGACGCGCTCCGCGCCGGCGCGGGGGGTGTTCTGCGGGGTGTTCTTCTTCGTCGTGATCGTGGGGTTCGCCATCTTCAGCTCCTGTCCTTGGCCAGCATGAGCGCGTCGGTCACCGTCTCGATGCCCAGCGCCACCTTGAACGCGTTGTGTTCGAGCGGCTTCGCGCCCGTGAAGGCCAGCTCGGCCGCGCGCCGTGCGGCGGCGCGCGTGAGCGGCATGCCGACCAGGCTGCGCTCGGCCTCCGCCGCCCGCCACGGCCGGGTCGCGACGCCGCCGAGCGCGATGCGTGCATCGGCCACGCGGTTGCCACGGATGTGCACCGCCACCGCCGCCGAGGCGAGCGCGAAGGCATACGACTCGCGGTCGCGGATCTTGTGGTACGTCGATGCGCGGCCGACGGGTCCGCGCGGAATGCGGATGCGCACGATCAGTTCGTCGGCCGCGAGCACCGTCTCCAGGTGCGGCGTGGCGCCGGGTTCGCGGTGCAGCTCGCGCACCGCCACCGTGCGCTCGCCGCGCGGGCTCACGGTGTCGACCAGCGCATCGAACGCCGTGAGCGCGATCGCCATGTCACCGGGGTAGATCGCCACGCAGGCCTCGCTGCCGCCGAGCACCGCGTGCCCGCGGTTCGCGCCGCCGATGGCCGCGCAGCCGCTGCCGGGCACGCGCTTGTTGCAGGCGAACTCGGGGCTGCCGCGAAAGTACGCGCAGCGCGTGCGCTGCAGCAGGTTGCCGCCCACGGTCGCCATGTTGCGCAGTTGCTGCGAGGCGGCTTTCCAGAGCGATTCGGAGAGCGCCGGAAATTCGCGCAGCACCACCGCGTGCTCGGCCACGTCGCTCATCGCCGCGAGTGCGCCGATGCGCAGCTCAGTGCGGTCGCTCGCGTCGATGCGCCCGAGCCCTTCGATGCGCGTGACGTCGATCACCGTGCTTGGCGCTTCCACGCCGAGCTTCATCAAATCGAACAGCGTGGTGCCGCCCGCGAAGTAGCGCGCGCCGGGCTGGTGCTGCACGAGCAGTTGCACCGCCTCGCCGGTGCTGCGGGGGCGCAGGTAGGCGAAGTCATGCATGGCGGGCTCCTTGGCTGCGAAGCATTTGCGGCGCGGCTTCGCGGATCGCTTCGAGGATGCCGGCGTAGGCGCCGCATCGGCAGATGTTGCCGCTCATGTATTCGCGGATCTGCGCATCGCTGGTGGCGTGCCCTTCGCGCACGCAGGCGATCGCCGCCATCACCTGGCCGGGCGTGCAGTAGCCGCATTGCAGCGCGTCGTGGTCGATGAAGGACTGCTGCATCGGGTGCAGCGTGCCGTCGGGCGATTCGATGCCTTCGATGGTGGTGACGGCGCAGCCATCGGTCTTCACCGCGAGCGTGAGGCACGAGGCCACGCGGCGGCCATCGACATGCACCGTGCACGCGCCGCACTGGCCGTGGTCGCAGCCCTTCTTGGCGCCGGTGAGGCCCAGTTGTTCGCGCAGCACGTCGAGCAGAGAAGCGCGCGGCTCCAGTGCCAACTCGTACGGCTTGCCGTTGACGGTGACGCGCGTGGCCTGCGAGCCGGCGTGCGGGTTCGCGGGTGCGTCGAGCGTTGCCGCTGCGGAGCCGCCGGCAGCGGCAACACCGGCACTGGCCGCGGTGGTCATCATGAAAGTGCGCCGGCTGAGCGCGGGTTGGCCGCCCGCCGCACGCAATGTCGGTGTGTCGTTCATCGTGGACTTTCTTTTTTGGGGGAGAGAAGAAATCGGCTCGCGCGTCAGAGCTCGCGGCCGCGCCATGCATCGACCGAACCGGACCCGCTGCCGCGCGCGGTGATGAAGAGCGCCACGAACACCAGCATCAGCGGGTACTCGAAGCCGCGGTCGATCCAGGGGAAGGTCGGCGCCAGCAGCCAGCTGATGACCAGCATCTGCACCGTCACCATCGGCGCAACCAGGCGCGTGAGAAAACCCACCGCCAGCATCAGCCCGCCCACGCCTTCGAGCAGCGCGATGAACCAGCCGATGAGCGGCGCGGCCGGCAGGTGCAGCACGTTGGCGATCAGATTGACCGATCCCGCCATCGGGTCGGCCATGGAACCGTGGCTTCGGCCCAGCAGCTTGGGCACGCCGTGCGTCATGAGCATCAGCCCGAAGGCGATGCGCAGCAGCAGGTAGCTCAGCGGTTCGAGACGGTCGTAGACGCCTTTCAGGCGCGGAAAGATCAGTGGCATGAAGTCGCTCCTCTTGTGTTCGAGGGCGAGTCTCTCTATTCCCATCCATTGAATAAAGACTCGAATCCTGTCAATACAATCCAACAGAACTCAACAATCAAGACCGAGGACAGACGCCAGATGGACCGCTTCGATGCCATGCGGCTGTTCACCCGCATCGTCGAGCTGGGCAGCTTCACGCAGGCCGCCACCACGCTCGACATTCCGCGCGCCACCGCGACCCACGCCATCAAGGAGCTGGAGACGCGGCTGCAGGTGCGGCTGCTCGAGCGCACCACGCGGCAGGTGCGCACCACGGCCGACGGCCAGGCCTTCTACGAGCGTTGCAGGCTCCTGCTGCGCGACCTGGAAGACGCGGAGTCTTCTCTCGCGCAACTGGCCGTGAACCCGCGCGGGCGCTTGCGCATCGACATCCACGGCGCGCCCGCCAACGACCTGCTGCTGCCGCGCATCGGCGAGTTCCATGCGCGCTATCCGCACATCGAGCTTGCAATGGGCAGCGGCGACCGGCTGGTGGACCTCGTGCGGGAAGGCGTGGACTGCGTGGTGCGTGCGGGCGAGCCGCGCGATTCGTCGCTGGTCACTCGGCGGCTCGCGCTGGTGCCGCAGGTCACCTGTGCGAGCCCGGCCTACCTTGCGGCGCACGGCACGCCGCTCGCGCCGGCCGACCTCGCGCAGCACATCGGCGTCAATTTCTTCTCGGCGTCACGGCCCGATGTGTTCCCGTACCGCTTCGAGGTCAAGGGCAAGGTCGAGGAGCACACGCTCAAAGGCTGGATCAGCGTCAACAGCGCCGACAGCTACAAGATCTGCGCCGAGCAGGGCTGCGGAATCATCCAGGTGCCGCGCTACGGCATCGAGCGGCAGCTGCGCGAGGGCACGCTGGTGGAGATCCTTGCGCACACGCCCTGCCCACCGATGCCGCATTCGGTGCTGTACCCGCACCACCGGCAGCTTTCGCCGCGGGTGCGGGTGTTCATCGACTGGGTGACCGAGGTGTACGTGGACCGCTTCGGCGCGCTGCGGTAGCGGCTCGCTCAGTTCGCGCCGCTGCTCAATGCCTGCAGCTTCGCGTAGTCGCCCGGCCGCGCGCCGAACTGCTCGGGCGTCGAGCGCTTGGCGATGCGCTCCAGGAAGGGCAGCCGGTTGACCGGCGAGACCGTCATGCCCTTGCTGCGCAGGAACTGCTCGTCTTCCAGCTCGCCGGCGATCACGCCGACGTTGGTCCACTTGGCGGTTTCCACGAGCGTCTTCTCGACCATCGCCTGCTGCGCCGGCGTCAGCTTCCCCCATGCAGCCTTGCCAATGACGATGCCCAGCGTGTCGTAGATGTGCCCGGTCAGCTGCACGTATTTCTGCACCTCGTAGAGGCGCTTGTCCTTCACCGTGCCCAGCGGGTTTTCCTGCGCTTCCACTTCGCCCTTCTTGAGCGAGCCGTAGAGGCTCATGAAGGGCAGCGTGATGGGCTTGGCGTCCAGCGCGGTGGCGAAGAGCTGGTAGGCCGAGGCATCGGGCACGTACAGGCGCAGGTCGCGAAAGTCCTCGGGCTTCAGCAACGGCTTGTTCGACGTGACCTGCCGCGCGCCGTAGTACACCGGGGCGACCATGTGGTTGCCGCTCTTCTCGTCGTAGCCCTTCATCAGCTCCGCGAGCAGCGGGCTCGCGAGGTACTTGCGCATGTGGGCGAGGTCCTTGAAGGCGAAGGGGTAGCTGCCCAGCCGCAATGGCGGATAGCCCTCTGCCAGCGTGGCCTGCCCGACATAGGCGATCTGCATGGAATCGTTCGCAAGCATCAGGGCGAAGTCGCCCTCCTGCCCCAGCTTGGACGAGGGCACCACCTCGATCTTGATCTTGCCCTCGGACTGCTCGCCGATCTTGCGTGCCGCCAGCTCCGCCTGCTGGTGAAAGATGCTGCCGGGCTCGAAGACGTGGCCCCATTTCAATTGCAGCACCTGCGCCTGGGCGGCCGCGCTCGCGACAACGCCACCCAGTGCCATCAGCAGGACGCCCGCCCGGCGCCACGGCAAGAAGCATTTCATGAACTCTCCCTCGGGTTGAGAAGGTCAACACAGTGCAAATTGCGCGCCAGAGCACGGGTCGGCCACCGGAAGAAGCCCGGCGAACGGATCGTAAGGATTTGAAACAAAGGTGGTAATCGGGTTTGCCCGACTGCGGGCATCGAAGCGGCGTCCGTGCGCGAAATCATTTCCAGCGGCAGGCCCACACTGCGCCTCGCCGCACACACAAGAATCTTTATCTTGTGTCCTTGCTCCAGCCGCTCCAACGCGCACGCCCCACAGGCAACACTGCGCACCGAGAGCGAACTGGAGACAACACAAGATGAAAGCCCCTCGATTCCCGCGCCGCCGGGCGCTGCAGGCCTGCCTGGCCGCAGCCCTTGCGGCATGTGCCCCGCCCGCGCTGGCCGCCTACCCCGACAAGCCCGTCAAGCTAGTGATCCCCTACCCGCCCGGCGGCGCCACCGACGTGATCGGGCGCATCGTCGCGCTCAAGCTCGGCGAGCAACTGGGCCAGCAGGTGGTGGTGGACAACCGCGGCGGTGCGGGCGGCAACATCGGCGCCGAGGCCGTGGCACGTGCGCCGGCCGACGGCTACACGCTGCTGATGGGTGCGCTGACCTCGCACGCGACCATGGCGACGCTGGAGAAAGGGCGCCTGCGCTACGACCTCACGAAGGACTTCGCGCCGGTGATGGTCGTCGGCTCGGTGCCGCTGGTGATCGTGGTGAATCCGCAGGTGCCCGCGACGACGCTGAAGGAATTCATCGCCTACGCCAAGGCCAACCCCGACAAGCTCAACTACGCTTCGTCGGGCGCGGGCTCGCCGCAGCGCATGGCGGCCGAGCTCTTCCAGCGCGAGGCCGGCATCCGCATGACGCACATCGCCTACAAGGGCAGCGGCCCCGCGATGACCGACATGGTTGCCGGGCAGGTCAACACGATGGTCGAGACCGCGCCGGCCTCGCTGCCCTTCATCACTTCGAACAAGCTGCGCGCGCTGGCTGTTGCCACGCCGCAGCGCATCTCGATGCTGCCCGACGTGCCCTCGGCGGCCGAGGCCGGCGTGCCGAACCTGGAGGTGAGCTCGACCTTCGGCGTGCTCGCGCCGGCGGGCACGCCGGCAGCCATCGTCGCGCGGCTCAACGAAGCGCTGGCCAAGGTCGTGCAGTCGCCCGAGGCGAAGGAAATGCTGCTCAAGCAAGGCGTGTACGCAGCGCCGCCCACCACGCCCGCGCAATCGGCCGAACAGATCCAGGCCGAGGTGGCGCGCTGGAAAAAAGTGATCACCGAGTCCAATATCAAGTCCGACGAATAACAGACAACCCACGACAACACCCATGCCAGATTCACCCTTCGAGCCCGACGACAGCGCCCCCGACAACAACGCAGGCATGCGCAAGGGCCTGACCAGCTACGGCGACCGCGGCTTCTCGCTGTTCCTGCGCAAGGCCTTCATCAAGGGCGCCGGCTACACCGACGCGGCACTCGACCGCCCCGTGGTCGGCATCGCCAACACCGGGAGCGCCTACAACCCGTGCCACGGCAATGCGCCGCAACTCATCGAAGCGGTCAAGCGCGGTGTGATGCTCGCAGGCGGTTTGCCGATGGACTTTCCGACGATCTCGGTGCACGAAAGCTTCGCCGCGCCGACCAGCATGTACCTGCGCAACCTGATGTCGATGGACACCGAGGAAATGGTCCGCGCGCAGCCCATGGACGCGGTGGTGCTCATCGGCGGCTGCGACAAGACCGTGCCCGCGCAGCTGATGGGTGCAGCCTCGGCGGGGCTGCCGTCGATCCAGCTCATCACCGGCTCGATGCTCACCGGCAGCCACCGCGGCGAGCGCGTGGGCGCCTGCACCGACTGCCGCCGCTACTGGGGCAAGTACCGCGCGGGCGAGATCGACATCGAGGAAACCGCCGACGTCAACAACCAGCTCGTGGCCAGCGTGGGCACCTGCTCGGTGATGGGCACGGCCAGCACCATGGCCTGCATCGCCGAGGCGCTGGGCATGACGATGCCCGGCGGCGCATCGCCGCCGGCCGTGACCGCCGACCGCATCCGCATCGCCGAGCAGACCGGCGCTCAGGCGGTGCAGATCGCGCGCGACCGGCTCACCATCGACAAGGTGCTGACGCCCGCCGCATTCGAGAACGCGATGCGCGTGCTGCTGGCCATCGGCGGCTCGACCAACGGCATCGTGCATCTCGCGGCCATCGCGGGGCGCATGGGCCTGGACATCGACCTGCTCGCGCTCGACCGCATGGGCCGCGAGACGCCGGTGCTGCTCGACCTGAAGCCCTCGGGCCAGCACTACATGGAAGACTTCCACGCCGCGGGCGGCACGGCAACGCTGCTGCGCGAACTGAAGCCGCTGCTGCATCTGGACGCGCTCACGGTCACCGGCCGCACGCTCGGCGAGGAGATCGAACGCGCCGGTCCGGGCTTCAAACAGGACGTGGTGCGGCCCGCGAGCCAGCCGATCTATCCGCAGGGCGGCATCGCGGTGCTGTGGGGCAACCTCGCGCCGGGCGGCGCGATCATCAAGCAGTCGGCCGCCGATGCGAAGCTCATGGAACACGAAGGCCGCGCGGTGGTGTTCGAGAACGCCGAAGACCTGGTGACGCGCATCGACAGCGACGCGCTCGACGTGACGGCCGACGACATCCTGGTGCTCAAGAACATCGGCCCCAAGGGCGCGCCGGGCATGCCCGAAGCCGGCTACATCCCCATTCCGCGCAAGCTCGCGCGGGCCGGCGTAAAGGACATCGTGCGCATCTCCGACGGCCGCATGAGCGGCACGGCCTTCGGCACCATCGTGCTGCATGTCACGCCGGAATCGGCCATCGGCGGGCCGCTGGCTTATGTGCAGAGCGGCGACCGCATCCGGCTCAGCGTGGCGAAGCGCGAGATTTCGCTGCTGGTGTCCGACGACGAACTCGCGCGCCGCGCGAAGGAAACGGTGGTGATCGAGCCGACGGCCGACCGCGGCTACAAGAAGCTCTTCCTGCAGACGGTGACGCAGGCGGACAAGGGCGTGGACTTCGACTTCCTGCGCGCGCCGAATACGGTCGGCAAGGTGCCGCGCTAATTAACTGAAGACGGCTTTCGCCTCAGCCAGCAGCGCCTGCGCGAGCGCCGCGCGCGGCCCCTGCGCCGCCCAGATGAGCCCCACGCGCCGCACCGGCGCCCGCTCGGGCAACGGCACGCGCGCGATGCTCATGCCGGCGCGCCACATCGGCGCCCAGTCGGGCAGCAGCGCGACACCCAGGCCTCGCCCCACGAGCGCGGCGACGGCCATGAGGCTGTCGATCTCCAGCCGCTGCCGCACGCGGATGCCGTGGTCGCGCAGGTACCGGTCGGCGAGTTGTCCGCCCAGCACCGAGCGGTCGTAGCGGATGAAGGGTTCGGTGGCCAGCAGTTCGTGCGCCGCGCGGTGCGCCATGGCCTCGGGCGCCACTACCACCAGCGGCTCCTCGAGCAGCGTCTCGAAGCTGCAGCCCTTGCCGACGGCGAACTGCGGCTCGACCACGATGGCCGCATCGAGCGCGCCGCTCGCCACCTGCCGGCACAGCTCCACCGAACTGCCGGGCGCCACGAACACCGAGAGGTCGGGAAAGCGCGCGTAGAGGCGCTCGAGCACCGGCGGCAGCACGCCGGTGAGCGCCGAGATGAACACGCCCAGCCGCAGCTCGCCGAGCGAGACGCCGCCGCTGGTGGCGGCGCGCAGGTCGCGCACTTCGCGCAGCACGTTGCGCGCGCGGTCGAGCATCTGGAGGCCCGCCTCGGTGGGGCGCACCGAGCGGCCGGCGCGCTGCACCAGCGGCACGCCGATGTCGTCTTCGAGCGCCTTCACGCGCGCGGCAATCGCGGCGGGCGTCAGGTCGAGCCGGCGCGCGGCCTCGGCCATCGAACCCAGTTCGACCACGGCGACGAAGCTCTGCAGGTATCGCGTATCCATGCGCGCGAATGTACGCGCCGCGCTGCCCGCCTCCGGTCTCAGGCGGCGATGGGCGCTGGCGCCAGGAACGGCGTGATGTTTCGCATCGCGCGCTCGACGTAGTCTTCCTTCTCTCCCACGGGCGCCACGTAGTGCATCGCGCCACGCGCCGCCTCGACGCCTGCCAGTCGGGCGATGACCCACGCCGCCAGGTACTGCGATGCCAGGCAACCGCCCGCCGTCGCCACGTTGCCGTTCGCAACGAAGGGCTGGTTCAGCACATCGACGCCGGCGGCCTCGACCCACGGCTTGGTCGTCAGGTCCGTGCAGGCCGGAACACCATCGAGCAAACCGAGCTTGGCCAGCACCAGCGCACCGGAACACTGCGCGCCCAGAAGCTGCCGCGATGGGTCGAGCTGCAACTGCGCCATCAAGCCCGCATCGGCGACCACCTCGCGCGTCTGCACGCCGCTGCCGACGATGACCGCATCGGCCTCGCTGGCTTCGCGCAGGGATGCCTGTGCTTCGAGCACCACGCCGTTCATCGAACGCACGCGCGCGGTCGGGCTCGCGATCGACACGCGCCAGCCCGGCGTCTTGATGCGGTTGAGGATGCCGAGCGCGATGAGCGAGTCGAGCTCGTTGAAGCCTTCGAAAGTGAGGATGGCGATGTGCATGGGCCGCATCGTAGGCATGTCGATCAATACAATCAAAAAATTGTCATGGATACATTGCCGCATGCCTCAAGCCCGCTACAAGCAGTTGGTCGATGCGCTCGCCGCGCAGATTCGCGAAGGCAGTCTGCCTCCGGGCACGCGCCTGCCGACCGTTCGCAAACTCGCGGCCCAGAAAGGTCTGGCCCTCGTCACCGCAGGCCGCGTCTATGCGGAGCTGCAGGCGATGGGCCTTGTCAGCGGCGAGACCGGCCGCGGCACCTTCGTGCGGGAGAGCCTGCTGCCCCGGGGCCTGGGCATCGACCAGCATGCAGCGGCCTCGGGCATGGTCGACCTGAACTTCAACTACCCGTCGCTGCCGGGTCAGGCCGAAATGCTGCGCGCAGGATTGCGCCAGCTCGCCGCCTCGGGTGACCTGGAAGCGCTGCTGCGCTACCAGCCGCACGGCGGTCGCCCGCACGAACGCGCGATCGTGGCTGGGCACCTCGCATCGCGCGGCCTCGTCGTGAATGCGGACCAGGTGATGCTCGTGAGCGGCGCCCAGCACGGGCTTGCCACGACCGTCATGGCGCTGCTGCAACCGGGCGACGTGGTCGCGACCGACGCGCTGACCTATCCGGGTTTCAAAGTGCTGGCCGAAGCGCATCGCCTGGAGCTGGCGCCGATTCCCGCAGCCGGTTACGGCCCCGACCTCGACGCGCTGGAGCGGCTGTGCAAGAGCCGCCGGGTGCGCGCCATCTATGCGATGCCGACATTGCACAACCCGCTCGGCTGGGTGATGAGCGCGAGCCGACGGCGGCAACTGGTGGCGATTGCCCGCCGGCACGGGCTGCTCATCATCGAGGACGCGGCCTACGCCTTCCTCGCCGAGGACGCGCCCGCGCCGCTGGCCACGCTGGCCCCGGAATCGACGGTCTATGTCTCGGGAATTTCCAAGAGCATCGCGACCGGGCTGCGCGTCGGCTTCGTCGCCGCGCCCAGCGAATGGGTGCCCGCGATCGAGCGCGCGATCCGGGCTACCACCTGGAACACACCCAGCCTGATGACGGCCATCGCCTGCGGCTGGCTCGAGGACGGCACCGTCACCCGTCTCGAGGCGGAAAAACGCAGCGATGCGATGGCCCGGCAGGCGATTGCCGCCGATGTCTTCGCCGGCATGCGGTGCGTGCGCCACCCGTCGTCCTACTTCGTGTGGCTGCCGCTCGCCGAAGAGGTGCGCGCCGACCAGGTGGCTCAGGCGCTCATGCGCGACCGGATCTCGGTGTCGACGGCCGAGCCTTTCGCGACGTCCGCGCAGGTGCCGCATGCGATCCGCCTGGCGCTGGGGTCGGTCGGGCTGGACGTGCTGCGCGATGCGCTCGTTCAAGTCCGGCGCACGATCGACGCACAAGCCTTTTGAAGTTCGGGTGGCCGCAGGTGCGGCGCGCCTGCCACAGCGCTGCGCCGGTCACCATGCCGTCACGGGCCAAACCTAGCATCCGCCCGCCTTCATCCCATCAAAACACTCGAAAAACCAGATATGACAAAGAACGTTCCTGCGCCCGCTCCCCGTCCGCTGCGCGCGGCCCTCGTCGCCCTCGGCGGCAGCCTCGTCATTGCAGCCTGCGGCGGTGGCAACGACGGCCCGGTGTTCCCGATCATTCCGTCGGCACCCGCGCCGGCGCCGGCACCCCAACCTGCGCCGCTGGGCACGCTCGACGGCTCCGTGCCGCTGGTCATCGGCCACCGGGGCCTCCCGGGCCTGTTCCCCGAGGAAACGCAGAAGGCCTATGAAGCAGCTGCCGACGCCGGTGCCGACTCGCTCGAGACCGACCTGCACCTCACCAAGGACTGCGTGCTCGTCGCGCGCCACAACCCCTGGCTCAGCGACAACACCAACATCGCCGACGTCGCCAAGACCAACAGCACCGTGGCGGGACGCAAGCGCACCGTGCCCGGCGTGCTGGTCGACGTGAAGTACCCGCCCGTGGCCGATAACGGCCCGCCGCAGTACCTGAGCGACCTGACCGACCCGGCCGATCCGAAGTCGGTGCTCAAGTCGCTGATCGTCGACGGCGAGGATCACACCAACGACTGGTCGATCACCGACTTCACGATGGCCGAGCTCAAGCAGTGGATCGCCGGCACCACCTACGACGCGCGCGACCAGCGCCCGACCGACCTGAACGGCAAGCTGCCGATCCTGAGCTTCCAGGAAGTGATCGACATTGCCAAGGCGAAGGCCAAGTCCACTGGCCGCACGATCACCGTGTACCCGGAAACCAAGAACCCGATCTGGAACAACGCGCAGGCCATCGCCAACGGCTGCGGTGTCGCCGGCAGCCATCCGCTGGAAGACGCGCTCCTGAAGATCATGGCCGCCAACGACCTGAACAGGAAGGACGCGCCGATCTTCGTGCAGAGCTTCGAGCCCGAGAGCCTGAAGTACCTGCGCTCGGCCGGCATGAAGGCCCGCGCGGTGCAACTGGTTGACGGCAACACGATCGACTTCCAGACCGGCGCGATGGGCTACGTCACCAACGACGTCTACACCTTCGTGGACGGCCGCCCCTACAGCTGGACGCTGGCCGGCAATCCGAAGTGGTTCGGCGAAATGCTCACCCCCGCAGGCCTCGCCGAGGTCAAGACCTATGCCGACGGCATCGGCCCCTGGAAGCCGCAGGTGATGGCGCACACCATCGTTCCATTCAAGGCGGGCGGCAAACTGGCCGACGTGAACACCATCAAGCCAACCTCCCTGATCGCCGACGCGCACAAGGCCGGCCTGTTCGTGCACAGCTACACCTTCCGCAACGAGGCCGCGGCTTACCTTGCGGGCGTCTACAAGGGCGACCCGGTGGCCGAGTACCTCGCGTACTTCCGCGCGGGCATCGACGGCGTGTTTTCGGACTTCGCGAACACGGCGTTCGCGGCGCGCGCCACGTATCTGAAGGAAACCGGCCGCTGAGGCTGGACAGCAGGCGGCACGCATGTATCCGGGCGAACGACTCAACGGATACAGCCACCTGCTGGGCCTGGTGCTTGCACTGCCGGCGGCCGCGCTGCTGCTGGCCAAGACCGTGCCGACCGGCGACCCCGCGCGCATCGCGGGGGCGCTGGTTTTTTCGCTGTCGGCCGTGGCGCTGTATGCGGCCTCGACGCTGTTCCACAGCACGCGCGGGCGCCTGAAGCGCGTGTGGGAGCGGGCCGATCACTGCGCGATCTACCTGCTGATCGCGGGCACGTACACGCCGTTCGCGCTCGTCACGCTGCAAGGCTTCTGGGGATGGTTGCTGCTTGCGACGATCTGGGGGGCTGCGTTTTACGGCATCTGGCGTGAACTGCGGCCGCCTCGACACAGCAATGGCGATGCGCCGCAGAAGCCCCCGCTCGCGCTGTACATCGGCATGGGCTGGCTCGGCGTGCTGGCCGCCGTGCCGCTGGCGGCGCGGCTCGAAAGCGGCGGGCTCGCGTGGCTCCTGATCGGCGGCGTGCTCTACACCGCGGGCACGGTGTTCTACCGGAACCGCCAGGGCTTCCGGCATGCGCACGGGGCGTGGCACCTGTTCGTGCTGGCGGGGACGGCGAGCCACTATGTGGCTGTGGGCTGGTTCGTGCTGTAGCGGCTTGCGGTCAAGCCGCTTCTTCGAGAAACGCTTTCATTTCATTGCCCACGAGGTCGGTCGCTTCCAGCGGAAGCCAATGGCCGAAACCCTTGTAGTGCCTGACCTCCCGCGCGCCGAACGCGTCCGCGAATTCGGGTGCGATGTAGGGGTCGTCATCGCTCCATAGCACCAGCGACGGCATCGAAGACAGCAGGCGCCGGACCTCGTCTTCCCACCCCAGAAAGTCCCGCAGTTGCGTGGTCCTGAAGATGCGCAGCGCCATGCGCTTCGCCGAGGGCGTGATCCGGTCGAAGATCGCGTCGATCTGGGCGGTGGTGAGCTTGCTCTCGCCGCGCTTCATTTCGCGTGCGAACGCGCGACGGCTCGTCATTCGTTGGGTCAGTTCGCCGAGCACAGGCGTGCGCCAAATCCGATGCAGCGGCGTCCACCGGTAGCGCGACGAGAAAGCGGTGTTGAAGACAACGATCCGCGCGACCTTCTGCGGGTGCCTCGCGGCCCAGGCCAGGCCGTATTGGCCGCCGATGTCGTGAACGACGAGGCTCAATGGCGTCGGTAGGTTCATCGCGACGACAAGGCTGTCGATGAACGCTGCCATGTGATCGAGCGAGCAGTCGAAACCGGCCGGTGCCGTGGAACGGCCGAAGCCCGGCAGGTCGGGCGCGATGCACCGGTGGCCCGCACCGAGCTTTTTTATGAGCGGGCTCCATATCTCCGATGTGTCCGGATTGCCGTGCAGGAAGAGCACGGGCGAACCTTGGCCCCGATCGATCAAGTGCAGCTGGGTGTTTTCGATGGTGAGCATGGCGGGGCTTCTTCAGGCGACGTGGCCAGCCGCAGCACCGGCCAGGATCAGGCGCAGGGTGCTTTCGAGGACGGTCTCGAATGTCGGCTTGGCGTCGAGCTTGCCGGCCAGCTGCAGCGACACCGCACCATGGATCGCGCTCCAGAACACCCGCCCCAGGAGCCGCGGATCGCCCTTGACCACACCCTCTTCCGCCAGGCGTGCGAGCGGTTCGGCCATGATCCGGTCGGCTCGGCTGGAGGCTTCGGACAGTTCGGCGTAGTCCGCAAGGCTCGGATGCGGTGCGTCGAACATCAAGCGATAGGCCTTCGGATGCTTGAAGGCGAACTTGATGTAGGCCTTGCGCACGGCCACGGCCTTCTCGGCACTGCTGCCCTTGGCGGCAAAGGCTTTCTCGAGCGTGGCTGAAAAGCGGTTCAGCGCAGCGGCCGTGACGGCCGCGAGGATCTCGTCCTTGTTCCGAAAATAGCGGTACGGCGTCGTCGCGCTGCAGCCCAGTTGCTGCGCGAGCTGGCGCATCGAGACGCCATCGACGCCGTGGGTCGCGAATGCGGCTTCCGCGGTTTTCAGGAGCCGTTGGCGGAATTCAGCGACCTCATCTTCCGAAAGGATCTTGGGCATCGGGGTTCTTTCGATTTAAATTTACGGTGTAAATATACACCGTGAATTTAAAAAGAAGACATCGAGCACCGATGCCTTTGCCGCCCAACGCCTTCAGGTCGCCAACGCCCCCACCGCGATGCGCGTCGCTGACGCCACGACATCGTTGCGCCCCTTCGCCTCTTTCTCCGGAAACGTCAGGTACACCGCCAGCACCAGCGGCGCGCCGGCTGGCGGCCACAGCACGCCAACGTCGTTCGTCGTGCCGTAGGAGCCCGAGCCCGTCTTGTCGCCCACCTTCCAGCCCGCGGGCACGCCGGCCAGGAAGCGTTCGGTGCTGGTGGTGTTGCCCAGCAGCCAGGTCTTGAGTTGCTCGCGCTGCGCCGCACCGAGCGCGTTGCCCAGCACCAGCCGCTCGACGCTGGCCGCCATGGCTGCGGGCGTGGTGGTGTCGCGCAGGTCGCCGGGGATGGCGGTGTTGAGTTCGGTCTCCCAGCGCTCGAGCCTGAAGGCTTCGTCACCCAGGGAACGTGCAAAGGCCGTCACCGCGGGCGGACCGCCGAGGCCCTTCATGAGCAGGTTGGCCGCGGTGTTGTCGCTGTACTGGACGGCGGCGGCACACAACTCGGCGACCGTCATGCCGGTCGCGATGTTCTTCTCGGTGATCGGCGAGTAGGTGACCAGGTCGCCCTTGCTGTAGTTGACGCGCCGCGCGAGCAAGCCGCCCTCCTTCGCGCTGCGCTCGAGGACGGCCGCGGCCAGCATGAGCTTGAAGGTGCTGCAGAAGGGAAAGCGCTCATCCGCGCGGTGCTGCACGCGCGCCCCGGTGGCGGTGTTGAAGCCGACGACGCCGAGCCGCCCGCCCGATGCGTTTTCGAGCGCGGCGAATTGCGCCGACGCATCCTGCTGCGCCCCCTTGGCGGACCACGCGGTGCAGGCACTCGCGAGCGGGAGGACGGAAGCGGCGAGCAACAGGGTGCGGCGATGTACGAGAGGATTCATGGGTGGTGTGGCGGGTGAATGGAACGAGCCCTCATCGTAGGAGCGCCATCGCGCAGGCCCAAGGGCGCCGCGGCTCATTGGCGTCTCGCGTGTATCGGGTGTAACGGATCCGATCCATCATTCAACTCAGTGGTTGAATGATTTTCGAAATCCGTCTATATTCAACTTCATGGTTGAACTAGATGACGAACGGCTCGACGCCGTGTTCCACGCCCTCGCCGACGGCACGCGCCGCACCATGCTGCAACTGCTGGCCCAGGGCGACTGCAGCGTGGGCGAACTCGGTGCGCCGTTCCACATGTCCTTCGCGGGCGCCTCCAAGCACGTCAAGACACTGGAGCGTGCGGGCCTGGTCTCGCGCACCGTGCTCGGCCGGGCGCATGTCTGCCGGCTTGAACCGGCGGCGCTGGCCACGGCCGACGCCTGGCTGCGCCACTACGAAGGCTTCTGGAACACCCACCTCGACGCGCTGGCAGAGGAGCTGCGGCGCGACACATCCGGCAAGTAAGAAGTGAACGAACCCCTCAAGGAGCGCAGCCCCATGACCCTCAAGCACAGCCTCGGTACTCAGATAGCACCCGCCACCCTGCGCGTGGAGCGCACCCTGCCCGCGCCCGTCGAGCGCGTGTGGGCCTACCTCGTCGACCCTGAAAAGCGCAAGACCTGGCTGGCCGGCGGTTCCATGGCTCAAGCGGTAGGCGACGTGTTCGAGCTGCGCTTCCAGCACACCGAACTCTCCGGCGAAGAAGCGCCCGAGCACTACGCGGCCTATCGCAAGACGCACATCCAGAAGTCGCGCGTGCTGCGCATCGAGCCGCCGAAGCTCCTGACGATCAGTTGGGGCAGCGAAAGCGACACTGCCTCCGAAGTGACCTTCGAACTCACACCGAAGGGCGACGGCACGCAGCTCGTGCTCACGCACCGGCGCCTGCCGGACCGCAAGGAAACGGTGAGCGTTTCGAGCGGCTGGCATGCGCACCTGGACGTGCTCGACGATGTGCTGCACGGCCGCAAGCCGGACGGGTTCTGGACGAACCTGCAGGAAGCGGAGAAAGCCTACGAGGCGCACGTCGACTGAACCAGCCCGCCCCCGCGCTGAAGTTGTGCTTTCGGGCTGCGGCATGATCGCGGACATGGACCACAACGCATCGCCGCAATCCCCTCTCCCCCTGGTCATCGTCAAGGTCGGAGGCACCTTCGAAGCCCTTCGCGAACAGCATGGCGACTTCGAGCACTGGATTGCCGATGGCCTCGGCACCGAGGTGCTGCCGCTCTTGGTGATCGACCCGCGCCGGGGCGACACGCTGCCCGATCCGGCCGAGGTTTCCGGCGTGGTGGTGACGGGCTCGCATGCGATGGTGTCGCACCGCGAGCCGTGGAGCGAAACCACGGCCGCGTGGCTCGCGCGGCTGGTGGCGCGCGATACGCCGGTGCTCGGCATCTGCTACGGCCACCAGTTGCTGGCGCATGCGCTGGGCGGCGAGGCCGGCAACCATCCGCGGGGTGCGGAAGTAGGCACCGTCACCGTCACGCTCGACGCGGCGGCCGCCACCGACGCGCTGCTGGGCGGCCTGCCCGCGCAGTTTCCGGCGAACGCGGTGCACTGGCAGAGCGCGCTGCGCCTGCCCGAAGGCGCGGTGCGGCTGGCCGCCAGCGCGCACGAGCCGGTGCACGCCTTCCGCGTGGGCGACAACGCCTGGGGGCTGCAGTTTCATCCCGAATTCGATGCCGACGCCATGCGCGGCTACATCGACATGCTGGCCGACACCCTGCGCGCCGAAGGCGCCGACCCCGCCGCGCTGCGCGAGCGCGTGGCGCCGACCGAGGCGGCGGGCGGGCTGCTCGGGCGCTTCGCGCGCATCGTCGAGGCGCGCCAGGGCGTCTGAGCCCCGGGGCCGGGCGCCCCCCCTTTCGTCGGAGCGCGACTACAAGAAGCCTCGCGCGCTTCGGTTAAGGTGCGATCCATCCGTCGATTCCGAAGTCTCTTCTTCATGACCACCCCCTCCCCCGCTCCGGCCCGCAAGCATTTCTCGATGATCCGCGGCTTCCACCTGGCCGACGCGTTCACGCTCGGCAATGCGGCCTGCGGCGTCGGTGCGGTGTTCCTGGCGATGGCTTACATGGCGAGCCAGTCGCTCACACAGTTCTACTGGGCGGCCGCGCTCGCGCCGGCCGCCTTCATCTTCGACGTGTTCGACGGCCGCATCGCGCGCTGGCGCCAGACGCACTCCGCGCTCGGCCGCGAACTCGACTCGCTGGCCGACGTGATCTCGTTCGGCGTCGCGCCCGCCGCACTGGCCTTCGCCGCGGGCCTGGACGGCGGCTGGGACTGCATCCTCCTCATCTATTTCGTGTGCTGCGGCGTCAGCCGGCTCGCGCGCTACAACGTCACGGCCGAGGCGCTGTCCGAAGGCGCGGACAAGGTGAAGTATTTCGAAGGCACGCCGATTCCGACCAGCGTGGTGCTGGTGGGCGTGCTGGCCTATGCGGCATCGCAGGGCCACATCGGCAGTGCCGTCTGGGGTGGTTCCTGGGCCATCGGGCCATGGCTGCTGCATCCGCTCGCGATGCTGTTCGCGCTCTCGGGCACGCTGATGATCAGCAAGACCCTGCGCATTCCCAAGTTCTGATTCCGTCAATCAGAAGGAGACACGTCCATGACCATGAAGCGCCACATCGATCGCCTGCAGGCGCGCCCCAAGGGATGAAGTTCGGCTGAGCGGGCGCGGCGTGCCGCGCTCGTGACAGCGCGCGGCGGAGGCCCGTCCTCTAATCGGTCCCGTTTTCCGGCCTTTTCAAATCACACGCCCGCACCATGACTTCGAACACTCCGATCTCCCGGTTCTCGTTGACGGCCCTCTCGCTGGGCCTCATTGCGCTGCTCTCGGCCTGTGCGAGCGCACCGCCGCCCAGCGGACGCAGCGTGAGCATCGAGCGCACCACCTTCGGCATCGCGCACATCACGGCACCCGACTACGAAGGCCTGGCCTACGGCAGCGCCTACGCGCATGCACAGGACAACGTCTGCCAGACCGCCGAGCACCTGCTCACGCTGCGCGGCGAGCGCTCGCAGTTCCTCGGCGCGCAGAACACCGGCGAGGTCGGGCTGGGCCGCGCACCCAATGCGCAGATCGACCTGTTCATCCGCTATCACATGGACGACGTGGCCCTCGCGCGCGCCGCGGCCACCACCAGCCTGGACGTGAAGGCAGCGCTGCGCGGCTATGTCGCGGGCTACAACCGCTACCTGCAAGACGTGGGCCCCAATGGCCTGCCCGCGGCCTGCCGCGGCAAGCCCTGGGTGCGGCCGATGACCATGGCCGACCTGTCGCGCGCCACCGAGATGTCGATGATCCAGGGCGGCCTGGGCGCGCTGGCCGGTGCGGTGCTGGCGGCCGTCCCTCCACCGCCAGGGGTGAAGACCGGCGCGGCGCCCGTCGACCTGCAAGAAGCCGTCGCCGAGATCGGCCGCCACAGCTTCAACGCGAACCCCGAAGGCGGCGAGCTCGGCTCCAACGGCTGGGCCTTCGGCCGCAACGCCACGCCCGATGGCCGCGGCCTGCTGCTGGGCAATCCGCACTTTCCGTGGAACGGCACCAACCGCTTCTGGCAGATGCACCTGACCATCCCCGGCCAGCTCGACGTGATGGGCGCCACTGGCGGCCTGAGCCCGGTGGTGTCGATCGGCTTCAACAAGGACGTGGCCTGGACCCACACCGTGTCGACCGGCAAGCGCTTCACGCTGTACGAACTGAAGCTCGACCCGAACGATCCGACGGTGTACCTGGTCGACGGCCAGCCGAAGAAGATGGTCGCGCGCACCGTGGTGCTGCCGGCCGCGGCCACGGGTAGCGGCGCGCCGGTGCAGCACACCTTCTATGCGACCGACTGGGGCCCGGTCATCTCGCTGCCGCGCGCCGGCCTCGGCTGGACCGCGCAGAAGGCCTATGCGATCCGCGATGCCAACACGCTCAACGTGCGCTCGGCCGAAAGCTGGATGCGCATGGCGCTCGCGCGCAACGTGACCGAGCTGCGCGCCGCCATGGGCAACCAGGGCATGCCGTGGATCAACACGATCGCGGCCGACCGCGAAGGCAACGCGATGTATGCCGACCTCTCGGTGGTGCCCGATGTGTCGGCCGACATGCTCCAGGCCTGCGCGCCCTCGCCCGCCGCCGCGGCACTGCTCGTCGCGGCTGGCCTGCCGGTGCTCGACGGCTCGCGCAGCGCCTGCGCCTGGAACCGCGACATCACAGCGGCCGCGCCCGGCGTCATCGCACCGGCGCGCATGCCGGTCGTCGTCACGCCGGACTATGTGCAGAACAGCAACGACAGCTTCTGGCTCAGCAACCCGCGCATCGCACCGATGGCGGGTGTGTCTCCGCTGGTCGGCCCCATCGGCGTGCCGCAGCGGCTGCGCACGCGCAGCGGTCTCCTCGAGATCGAAGGACGCCTCGCGGGCACCGACGGCCTGCCCGGCAACCGCATGGGTGCGGCCGAACTGCGCAGCGTGATCTTCCGCGACAGGAACCTCGCCGGCATGCTGGTGATGGACGACCTGCAGGCCGCATGCGCCGCCGGTGGCGCCGCGCTGAATGCCGACCAGGTGCTCGGCTGCCGGGTGCTCTCCGCCTGGGACCGCACCAGCAATGCCGATTCGAAAGGCGCCGTGCTGTTCCGCGAGTTCTGGCGCAAGGCCAAGGACCTGCCGAAGGTCTGGCGCGTGCCCTTCGATCCGGCGCAGCCGGTGGCGACGCCGGCCGGCCTCGACATGGCCACGCCCGCCACGCGCGAGGCGGTGTTCAAGGCGCTGGGCGAGGCGGTCGGCATCGTGCGTACCGCGGGCTTTGCGGCCGACGTGCCGCTGGGCGTTCCGCAGTCGCGCGAGGTGCGCGGCCAGAAGATCGCGCTGCACGGCGGCGACGAGTTCGAGGGCGTGCTCAACAAGCTCGAATCGCAGGGGCAGTCGCTCATCGATCCGAAGGGCTACAACGTCAACTACGGCAGCAGCTACATACAGGTCGTGACCTTCGACGAGCGCGGGCCGGTCGCGCAAGGCCTGCTCACCTACGGCCAGAGCAGCGACCTCGCCTCGCCGCGCGCCTACGACCAGCTGCCGCTGTTCGCGGCGAAGCAGTGGCATGCGCTGCCGTTCCATCCGGCCGATGTGCAGGCGCAGCGCGAAGGCCAGCCGCTTCGGCTGGCCTACTGACCGATCGAGCGATCGACAGATACCGAACCCATCCATGTCACAGCACACGCCCACCCACACCGCCGCCGGCGGCCTCGACCAGCTGGTCCGGATCGCCGCCACGCAGCCGCTCTCGCCGGCCTGCGACCACTTCTACTTCCTGCGCCACGGCCAGACCGGGCGCAATGCGCTGCGCATCTTCCAGGCGGTCGATGAGCCCCTGAGCGAACTCGGCCTGCAGCAGGCGGCGCATGCGGCCGAGCTGCTGGCGGGCGAGCCCATTCGCACCATCGTCTGCAGCGACGCGCGACGCGCCTTCGACACCGCCCATACGGTGGCGGCGGCGCTGCGGCTCACGCCCACCGCGCAGGCCGAATTGCGCGAGCGCAACTTCGGCGCGCTGATCGGCACCTCGTCCGCGAACATCGACTGGGCCTGCGAGCCCGAAGGCGGCGAGACGCTGACGCAGTTCGTCGCCCGCAAGCGCGCCGCGCTCGACGCGGCGCTGAAGCAGCCCGCGCCCGTGCTGGTGGTGGCGCACGGCGGCACGCTGTACGCGCTGGCCGCGCTGCTGGGCGTGCCCATCGACACCACCGTGCTCGGCAACGCGCAGCCATTGCGTTTCTCGCGCAATGGCCCTGCTTGGGCCATAACGCCGCTGCTGCGGCATGTCGACGGCGACGCGGCACTGGCATAGCCAGACCCGCCCTGTACGCCGTCCATCGAAACGACCACCACCACCATGGAATTCAAGGACTACTACAGCGCACTGGGCATCGAGCGCACCGCGTCGGACGACGAGGTGCGCAAGGCCTACCGCAAGCTCGCCCGCAAGTACCACCCCGACGTCAGCAAGGAGCCCGACGCCGAGAAGCGCATGCGCGAGATCAACGAGGCCAAGGACGTGCTGGGCGACAAGGAAAAGCGTGCGTCCTACGACGCGCTGGCCGACCGCGTCGCGCGAGGCGGCAGCCCCGGGGGCGACTTCCAGCCGCCGCCGGGCTGGGACTCGGGCTTCGAGTTCCACCGCGGCCCGCGCCAGGGGCCGGCCGACCATGCGGACTTCAGCGAGTTCTTCTCGTCGATGTTCGGCGAGGCCGAGCGGCGTGGCGCCGCGCGCCAGAACTACCGCGCACGCGGCGAAGACCACCACGCGGCCATCGAGATCGCGGTGGAAGATGCGCTCAACGGCGCCGAGCGCGAGATCACGCTGCGCGCGCAGACCGTCGACGCGCAAGGCCACCCCCAGTGGGAGAACCGCACGCTCAGCGTGAAGATCCCGCCGGGCGTGCACCCGAGCCAGTTCATCCGCCTCGCGGGGCAAGGCATGCCCGGCCATGGCGGCGAGGCGGCCGGCGACCTGTACCTCGAGGTGCGCATCGCGCCGCACAAGCTCTACCGCGTGGAAGAGCGCGACATCTACATGACGCTGCCCGTCACGCCCACCGAGGCCGCGCTCGGCGCGCAGGTGCAGGTGCCGACACCGGGCGGCGGCGTGGTCGAGGTCACGGTGCCGCGCAATGCGCGCGGCGGCATGAAGCTGCGACTCAAGGGCCGCGGCCTGAAGGGCAAGACGCCCGGCGACCTGTACCTGCTGATCGAGATCGCGCTGCCGCCCGCCGACAGCGACGCCGCGCGCGCGGCCTACGAGCAGCTCGCAGAGGCGACCTCTTCGTTCAACCCGCGCCAGCATCTGGGAGTCTGAGCATGGCGACTGTTTCCATCACAACCGCAACCGCCATCAGCGCCTCGCAACCGCTCGCGCTGAACGAACTGGCCCATGCCGTGGGCGCCGACACCGCCTGGGTGGTGCAACTGGTCGAGGTCGGCATCGTGCAGGTCACCACGGCCGAGGACGCGCCGCCCGAGCGCTGGCAGTTCTCGAGCACCGACCTGCAGTGCGCGCTCGAGGCGCGCCGGCTCGAACGCGACTTCGGCGTGGGGCTCGATGCGGCCGCGCTGATCCTCGATCTGCAGCACGAGGTACGGCGGCTCAAAGCGGTGCTGCAGGCGCGTGGCATCGGCCAGGGCTGACGCACTGCCTTCAGGGGAATGTCCAATGGCTGAGATCGTCCATCCCTTCTACGCATCGCATCGCGCTGCCATGGAGGCCTCCATGCGCCATCGCCTCGACCTGGCCGAAGCGATGTTGGGCGAGCGCGCGCAACTGTCCAACATCAATGGGATCAGGCAGGAGGTGATGGACGAATTCGACATCGTGCTCACGCAGATGCCCTATGTCGGCGGTGCCGCAAGTCGCATGAGCGATTTCTTCATGCGTCTCATGGGCTTCATGGCCATCAGCCGTGTGCTGCGGCGACACGGCGTGCCGCTGTCCGTGATCGGCGACATCGAGCGGGAAACCTACAAGGCGCAATTGCTCACGGTGCCCGAATCGGAACGGCTCGCCGCGGGGCGTGAATTCCTGTCGCCAGAGAACCAGGCGTTGGTGCGCGAGCAGGCCGCAAAAAGCACCACGGACAGCCATCGGGAAGAGTTCCCGGGCGATTTCGCCTACGACTTCGTCGAGCCGGGTCCGGGCGACGACTTTGAATTTGGCATCGACTACAAAGCCTGCGGCTTCTGCAAATTCGCGGCTTGCCATGGCGACAAGGAAATCCTGCCGAACATTTGCGGGCTTGATTTCGATGCCTATGCAACGCGAGGCATCCACCTGGAAAGGACGCAAACCTTGGCTGGCGGCGCGAGCCACTGCAATTTCCGATTCTCGCGGCTCCCGGCGGACCAGGCCGGAGGTGCGGGACCTTCAACGACGGATTGATCAGAAGATGTTGACCTATTTCCATCCCGAGCAACTGAAACACCGCCCGCTCAGCTATCTGTCGCGCGGCAAGATGCGCACGCCGCAGGAGGTACCGGAGCGTGCGTTGCACCTGGTGCAGGCGGCCAGATCGTTGGCATTCGATGTGCGGGCACCCGACGACTTCGGTGCCGCACCGCTGGTGGCGGTACATGGCATGGACTACTTGCGCTTTCTCGAGGAAGCGCATGCCGAGTGGGTGCGCGTGGGGCCCGACTGGGGCGACGAGGTCATGTCGAACGTCTTCGTGCGCGAAGGCAACGCCCTGCGCGGCGTGCTGGCGAAAGCGGCGCGCTACCTCGCCGACGGCAGTTGCCCCGTCGGCGAGCACACGTACCGCTCCGCCTACTGGTCGGCGCAATCGGCGCTGGCGGCTGCCGATGCGATCGGCAATGGCGGCGCGCGCGAAGCCTATGCGCTGTGCCGCCCACCCGGCCACCATGCGCGCGCGGAGGGCGCGGGAGGCTTCTGCTATCTGAACAATGCCGCCATTGCAGCGCAGGCGCTTCGCGCGAAGTACGGGCGCGTTGCCGTGCTGGACACCGACATGCATCACGGGCAAGGCATTCAGGAAATCTTCTACGACCGTGCGGATGTGCTCTACGTCTCCATCCATGGCGACCCGACGAACTTCTATCCCGTCGTCGCGGGCCATGACGACGAGCAAGGTGTCGGTGCGGGCGTGGGCTTCAACGTCAATCTGCCGATGCCGCACGGGTCGAGCGAAGACGTGTTCTTCGATCGACTCGCTGCAGCCGTGCAAGTCCTGCAGCGCTATCAGCCCGATGCCCTGGTGCTGGCACTGGGGTTCGACATCTATCACGAAGATCCGCAGGCGCGCGTCGCGGTCACGACGCAGGGCTTCGGTCGGCTGGGAACGGCCATCGGCGGGCTCGGCCTGCCGACATTGATCGTGCAGGAGGGCGGCTATCACCTGGAGAGCCTGGAAGACAACGCACGCTCGTTCTTCACGGGCTTCGAGCGCGCGCGATAGCGGCGGGGCATTCACGCCCCGCCCTGCCCGTTACTGCATCTGCTGCAGGTTGCCGATGCGCACCAGCATCTCGGTGAACATCTGCAGGTCGGCGTCCAGGTCGGGCACTTCCTTGTATTCCTTGGCGTTGTGCCCCGTGTACTTCTTGCCGGGCATGCCGGGGCCGAAGCTGATCGCGTTGGGCATCTGCTTGGCCGTGGTCGCACCGGCCGCGGACACGGGCTTGGCTTCGAGCCCGGTGGTGTCGCCGTAGATGTCGAGCAGGGTCGCGAGCCAGCGGCCCGATGGATCGCGCGCCATCCAGTTGCCTTGGTCGTACTTGATCTCGACCTTGGCCTTGTTCGCCACAGCCCATTCGTTGATCTTGGCTTCCACCTGCGCCTTCAGCTCCTCAGGCGTGCGGCCGCGCGGCATGCGCGTGTTGACCGCCATGACCACGCGGCCATCGGCGCCGGTGCGGATCAGGTTGGGCGAAAAAGTCAGCGGACCCATGAAGTCGTCCTTGTAGCCCACGCCCATCTTCTCGCCCAGGTAGCCGGTGCCGTAGAGCGCGTCGATGTACTTGATCGCCTTCAGGAACTGGTTGTCGGCCAGCGTGACACCCGACTCCTGCAGGAACAGGCCCAGGCGCGGCAGCGGGTTCACGCCGTTCTGGGGTTCCGACCCGTGGGCCGAGGTGCCGGTGACCTTGATGTCGACGCTGTCGCCGTTGTCGCTCTTGCGCGTGACGGCGATCGCGAACTTGCCCTGCGGTTCGTACTTCTGCAGGAAGGCCGGCTTCGCGGCTTCGAGCTTGGCCTGAGCAGCGGCAAGATCGCCGCCCTTGAGCGTGGCGGTAGCAGTCTGCGAGATCGCATTGACCGCGGCGGCCGCGCCCATGTCGGTGATCGCGGTGACGGCGCCATCGGTTTTTTCGGCGGGGAAGAACACGCTCAGCGAGCCCGCGCCCTTCTCGGCCACGACCGCCGGGTAGCCGCTGTCGAGCACGATGTTGTATTCGGGCAGCTTGGTCTTGCCACGGTAGTACTCCATCGCATCGCCGCCGGTTTCCTCGGTGGTCTCGATCATCAGGCGCATGGTGCGCTGGATCGGGATGCCGCTTTCCTTCACCGTCTTCATGGCGTAGAGCACGGCTGCGATCGAGCCCTTGTCGTCGATGGTGCCGCGGCCATAGAGGCGGTCGCCCACGCGCTGCATCGTGAAGGGGTCGAGCTTCGTGCCGTCGTCGAGCACCCATTCAGAGAGCACCGCGGGCACCACGTCCGAATGCGTGAGGATGCCGAACTCTTCGGTGCCCTTGCCCTTCAGGCTGACTTCGAAAATGCGGTTGTCGACGTTGCGGTACGCGAGCCCGAAGCTCTTCGCCGTCTTCTCGACCAGCTTGCCGAAATCGATGATCGCCGGGTTCTCGTGCGGCGGGATCTGCACGTTGCGCGCGGTCGGCAGCGCCACCATGGCGCCGAGGCTCGCGATCACTGCCTTCTGGTTGTGCAGGCGGTTGTAGAGGCCGAGCAGGCGCCCGATGTTGGTGAGGTCGTCGCCGGCCAGCGGTGCCTTCTTGCGGTAGGCGGCCACGGCGGACTTCAGCGCGGGGTTGGCCTTCTCGGCCTGGGTGAGGAAAGCATTGAAACTGGATGCGGGCTTGCCGCCTTGCCAGGCCGCGGCCAACTGGTCGAGCGCGGGTTTCTTGAGCGTTTCTGCAAAGGCCGGTGCGGTGAGGCCTGCTGCCATCAAGCCCATGGTAAGGACCGACAACGAGACGCGAAATTGCTGCATGAGGGTGACTCCCTGTTCACAAAAAATGGAGCCTTCGACGATACCCGAGCCATGCAGGGCGACATGCCGCATCGCGCTACGAAGAAACGTAGCGGATGAGGTGGAAGTTGAAGCTTTAGGTTTGCAGACTGCGTGCCATCACTGCATCTGCCGCAGGTTGCCGATGCGCACCAGCATCTCGGTGAACATCTGCATGTCGGCATCGAGGTCCGGCACTTCCTTGTATTCCTTGGCGTTGTGCGCGGTGTATTTCTTGCCCGGCATCGCGGGGCCGAAGTTGATCGCGTTGGGCATCAGCTTGGCGGTCGTGCTGCCTGCGGTGGGCACGGGCTTGGCCTCGAGGCCGGTGGTGCTGCCGTAGATATCGAGCAGCGTCGAGAGCCATGCGCCCTTGGGGTCGCGCGCCATCCAGTTGCCCTGGTCGTAGTTGACGTCGAGCTTCACCTGGTTCGCTGCGGCCCATGCGTTGACCTTGGCCGCCACCTGCGACTTCAACTCGTCGGGCGTGCGGCCGCGCGGCATGCGCACGTTGGTCGTCATCTCGACCTTGCCGTCCGCGCCCAAGCGGACGAGATTGGGCGAGAAGGTCAGCGGGCCCATGAAATCGTCCTTGTAGCCAAGGCCCATCTTCTCGCCGAGGTAGCCGGTGCCGTAGAGCGCGTCGATGTACTTCACGGCCTTCAGGTAGTGGTTGGCGGCGAGCGGCGCACCCGATTCCTGCAGGAAGAGCGCGAGGCGCGGCAGCGGGTTCACGCCCTCTTCCGGTCGCGAGCCATGGGCCGAAGTACCGGTGACCTTGATGTCGATGCTGTCGGCACTGCGCGCGATGTCGATCGCGAACTTGCCGCCCTGCGGTTCGTACTTCTGCAGGAAGGCGGGCCTGGCGGCTTCGAGCTTCGCGGCCACCGCGGCGAGATCGCCGCCCTTCAACGTGGCGGTCGCGGTCTGCGAGATCGCGTTGGCGGAGGCCGCACCGCTCATCGCGGTGATCGCGGTCGATGCGGCGTCCGTGAGCTCTGCAGGGAAGAACACCTTGAGCGCGCCCGAGCCCTTCTCCGCGACGACCGCGGGGTACTTGCTGTCGAGCACGATGTTGTAGGCCGGCAGTTGGGTCTTGCTGCGGTAGTACACCATCGCATCGCCGCCCGTCTCCTCGGTCGTCTCGATCATCAGGCGGATGCTGCGATCGATGAGCAGGCCGCTGTCCTTCACCGCCTTCATCGCGTAGAGCACCGCCGCGATGGAGCCCTTGTCGTCGATGGTGCCGCGGCCGTAGAGGAAGTCGCCCACGCGGGTCATGGTGAAGGGGTCGAGCTTCGTGCCGTCGTCGAGCACCCACTCGGAGAGCACCGCGGGCACCACGTCGGCATGCGTGAGGATGCCGAACTCCTCGCTGCCCTGGCCCTTCAGGCTGACCTCGAAGATGCGGTTGTCGACGTTGCGAAAGGCCAGGCCGAAGTCCTTCGCCATCTTCTCCACCAGCTTGCCGAACTCGATGATCTGCGGGCTCTCGTGCGGCGGCACCTGCACGTTGCGCACCGTGGGAATCGCCACCATCGTGCCGATGCTTGCGATCACGGCCTCCTGGTTCTGCAGGCGGTTGTAGAGGCCGAGCAGGCGGGCGGTGTTGGTGAGGTCGTCGCCGGCCAGCGGTGCCTTGCTGCGGTATGCAGCAACAGCCGACTGCAGTGCCGGATTCGATTCGGACGCTTGCGACAGGAAGGCATTGAAATCGGCAGGCGCCTTGCCGCCGCTTTTCCATGCCGCGGCCAGCTGGTCGAGCGCCGGTTTCTGGAGCGTGTCGGCGAAGGCCGGTGCACCGAGACCGAGCACGATGCCCAGCGAAAGGGCCGACAATGAAAATCGAAACTGCTGCATCAGGGTGACTCCCTCATTCTGAAAACATCTCCCGACGATAGCCGAGCGACACATCGAACAATGAACAGCACCACGACCATCAAGCCCCGCTGCGCCTGGGCCCAGACCGACCCGCTGCTGGCCGACTACCACGACGCCGAATGGGGCGTGCCCGAATACGACAGCCGTACGCTGTGGGAAAAGCTGATGCTCGACGGCTTCCAGGCCGGCCTCGCGTGGATAACCATCCTGCGCAAGCGCGATGCGTTCCGCAAGGCCTTCAAGGACTTCGTGCCCGAGAAGGTCGCCACATTCACCGCCGAGGATGTCGACCGGCTGATGCAGGACGCCGGCATCGTGCGCGCGCGGGCCAAGATCGAAGCCACCATCGGCAACGCGCGCGCCTACCTCGCGATGCAGGCAGCGGGCGAGGATTTCTCGGCGTTCATCTGGGGCATGGCGGGCGGCAAGCCGATCGTCAACAAGACCGGCAAGGTGCCGACGCAGACGCCGCTGTCGGAAGAGATTTCAAAGGCGCTCAAGAAACGCGGCTTCAAGTTCGTCGGGCCGGTGATCGTCTATGCGTGGATGCAGGCCACGGGCATCGTGGACGACCACGCGCCGGATTGCCACCGGCACGGATCATCCAAGAAGCTCAAATGAAAAAACCGGACCGCGCTTTCGCACGGTCCGGTTTTCTTTTTGGCTAGTGATCTGGAGCGGCTTGCGCCGCAACGAATTACAGGCCGGCTTGACGCGTGAAGGTCAGGCTCTTCGCTTGCGCGGGGATCACGCTGCCAGCGAAGGTTTCGGGGCGCAGGTTCTGGCCCGGTGCGTGCGCTGCGGCAACAGCCTGGGCGCGAACGGTGGCGCGGTCGGTGGTCGAAGCGGTCAGCGTGGGAGCGACGGTGGACGAAGCAGCATCGCTGTATTCGTTGCCGGCGCGGGCGGCGGCGGCAGCCTGGGGCGCCACTTCGGCGCGGCTGTAGCCGGAGGTCAGGGGTTGCACGCCCTCGTAGGTTTCTGCATGGGCGCCAGCGGCGGCGAGCAGGGAGAGAGCGGCGGCGGCGAGGATGTTCGAGGTCTTCATTTCAATTTCCTTCTTGATTGGGCTTTGGGTGCCCTGAAGTTTGCACCACGATTCCAAGGGAAAACCCTACTCAATCGAATCGCAGTGTTCATGAAACTGAAACAATGACCGGGAACTTTGTGACGAGGCTAAGTCATCCGCTCATTCCGTCGCCAAAAACCCGGCTAGTTTGCGTACTTTTCCTCTAGTTCGTCAAGCAAAGGCTTGCCAGCAAGGCCTTGTGCCGTACAAGTCGACGCACGTTGCATGCCAGCCACCGCCCAGTGTGCCTAGTCTTCCTTCATGCCCGTGGCCTTCACCACGCCGCCGAGCCGGGCGCGCTCTTCGTCGACGAACTTGGTGAACGACGCGCGCGTGCCGCCGATGGGCTCGATGCCCATGCCCTTGAGATGTTCGGCCGTGGCCGGCGTCTTCATCGCAGCGTCGATGGCCGCGGCCATCTTGTCGAGGATGGCATCGGGCGTGCCGCGCGGCGCGTGCACGCCGGCCCAATGCGCAATGCGGATCTCGGGGAAGCCTTCTTCCGCTGCCGTCGGCAGTTGCGGATAGGCCGAGATGCACTGCGTCCACGTGCCGGCGAGCGCCTTCAACTTGCCGCTCTTGATGTACGGCAGCACCACGATGCTGGCCTCCGACGTTGCTTCCACCTGGTTGCCGAGCACCGCAGTGATCGATTCCGAGCCGCTCTTGTAGGGCACCACGTCGAGCTTGCCGCCGTACTTCGTCTCCAGGATGCCTTCGACGAAATGCGGCGTGCTGCCGGTGCCTGCCGTCGCCCAGTGGAAGCCGTTGGCCGACTTCTTCGATGCGGCGACGAACTCCTTCAGGTCCTTGTAGGGCGCGTTGGCCGGCACCACCACCACCGAGGGCGCGAGCGCGATCATGGCCACCGGCACCAGCGCGTCGTCCTTGTACGGCATGTTCTTCTTGATCATGCTGTTCGACACCACGCCGGCCGCGCTCACGAGGAAGGTGTAGCCATCGGGCGCGCTCTTGGCGACCACGTCGGCGCCGAGGATGGCGCTCGCACCGGGCTTGTTGTCGATGACGACGGGTTGGCCAAGTTGTTTCGATGCCCCCTCGGCCGCGGCACGCGCCATCAGGTCATTGGCGCCGCCGGCCGAGAACGGAACGACGAGGCGGATCGGCTTGGTCGGCCAGGCCTGTGCAGAAGCGCCCGAGGCAAGCATCGACGCTGCAAGCCCGATGACAAGCGAGGCAAGGCGGAATGGAATCATGTTGTTCTTCTGTGTTGTAGTGAGTGTGAAGAGGCCCGGCGGACGGGCTTTTTCATGATGCCACGCCCCTCTTTCCGGGACCTCCCGCAGGGCAATCGCGTTCGTTTCGCAGGATTCGCAATTCACGTGGGATCGTGCCCATAATGAAGGCCTTGATTGGCGAATGATTGCGAACACGACGCTCTTGATTTGCAAATCTTGCGAACATCGAAGAACGGATCGAACGATGAAGAAGACCTTCATGGGCGTGCGACTGCGGAGCCTGCGCGAAGAGCGCGGCCTGAGCCAGCTCGCGCTCGCGCAGCAGCTGGGCCTGTCGCCCAGCTACCTCAACCAGATCGAGCAGAACCAGCGGCCGCTCACCGTGCCGGTGCTGCTGCGCCTGCACGCCACGCTGGGCGTCGACATCCAGGCCTTCTCGGAAGACGAAGAAGCGCGTCTCGTTGCGAGCCTGCGCGAGGCGCTGGCCGACAACCCGGGCGGCGATGCGGTCGCGCTCGCCGAGCTGCGCGAGGTCGCCACGCAGATGCCCGCGGTGGGCCATGCACTGGTCGCGCTGCACCAGCGGCACCGCGATGCGATGGAGCGCCTCGAAGCACTGGCCGGCGAACTCGGCGATGGCCGCGGCGACCTCGCACGCATGCCGCAGGCGCGGCCGATGCCCTTCGAGGAAGTGCGCGATTTCTTCTTCGCGCACCAGAACCACATCGCCCCGCTCGACAACGCCGCCGAAGCCTTCTCCACCGAGTGGCGCCTGCGCGAGGGCAACCCCGGCGACCGGCTCGCGCACCGTCTGCTCGAATCGCACGGCGTGCAGGTGATCCCGGCCGAAGACGACGAAGGTGGCGCGCAACGCTGCTTCGATCAGGCCACACGCGTGCTCAGGCTCTCGCGCTACCTGGAGCCGGGCCAGCACGCCTTCCAGCTCGCGACACAACTCGCTTTTCTCGAGGTGGGCGACATGATCGACAAGCTGGTCGCCGAGGCACCGCTGTCGAGCGACACCGCGCGTTCGCTCGCGCGCATCGGCCTCGCAAATTACTTCGCCGCCGCATTGCTGCTGCCCTATGGCGTGTTCCTCGAAGCAGCCGAGCAGTTGCGCTACGACATCGACCAGCTTGCGCGCCGCTTCGGCGTCGGCTTCGAGACGATCTGCCACCGGCTGAGTTCGCTGCAGCGGCCCGAGGCGCGCGGTGTGCCCTTCTTCCTCATTCGCGTCGACCGCGCCGGCAACATCTCCAAGCGTCAGTCGGCCACGCACTTCCACTTCTCGAAAACCGGCGGCACCTGCCCGCTGTGGAACGTGTACGAGGCCTTCGCGCAACCGGGCCGCGTGCTGACGCAACTCGCGCGCATGCCCGACGGCCGCGCCTACCTCTGGATCGCGCGCACCGTGTCGCACGGCTTTCGCGGCTACGGCTCGCCCAACAAGACCTTTTCGATTGGCCTCGGCTGCGACATCAGCCACGCCACGCGGCTCGTCTACTCCAAGGGCATGGACCTGCGCGACCCCGAGGTGCCGACACCCATCGGCGCGGGCTGCAAGGTGTGCGAGCGCGAGGCCTGCCCGCAGCGCGCCTTTCCGTTCGTGGGGCGGCCGCTCGATGTGGACGAGAACCAGAGCCGCTTCATGCCCTATGCGGCGGCGCCCGACAAATACGGCGCCGCGCGGGCTGCCCTCAAGAGCGGGGCCAGCCGCGCACCAGCGTCCGGATCGCCACGGCGCCGCTCCCCTTGACCTCGGCGCGGTAGGCGCCCACCAGCGCCTCGCGCTCGGCCGCGGCCTGCGCATCGTTGCGCCAGGCGAGCAAGGCCGCCACGTCCGCATCGGGCAATGCCGCGAGCAGCGCCTGCGTGACCTGTTTCTCGAACTCGCGCGCCACCGTCAGCAGGTTGCGCGGACGCGGCGAAGTGATGCCACGCGACCACAGCGTGTCGACGGCCATGTCGAGCGTGCGATCGGGCAGCGAGGTGAACTGGCCGGCATTGCCGCGGGCCAATTGCTTGACGACGGAACTCAGCAGCAGCTGGCTGGAGAAATCGACTTCGCGCGTGTCAGCCACGGCCATGCGCTCGAGCAGCTCGGTGCGCACCGGGTCGGCCGGCTTCGCGCGCTCGCGGTTGAAGAACTCGACCTTGGCCGCGTCGTCCATCGCGGCGTAGTCGGCGCGCAGCTTCACGAGCCGGGCCACCGCCTCCAGCACCTGAGGGCTCGGCGCGGCGCCGCCCTTGCCGGCAGTGGCGACCTCCTGCTGGATCGCGGCCACGGAAGCCTTGACGTCGAACGACCGCGATGCGGCCGTGTCCAGCGCTGCGAGCGCCTTGTCGGCGATGGCCTGGTCCGGCGGGTCCAGCAACTGCCGCGCATCGCGCGACACGGCACCGGGCGCATACGCGGCCTGGTAGCGCGCCTGCACACCTTCGAACTGCATCAGGGCCTGGGCGCGGTCCTGCGCCCAGGCCATGGCCGGCACGAGCAGCAGCGAAAGGGCGAAGGTAAAACGTTTGGCTACGAGGGAAGAGACAGTCATGACGCCATTATTGGCGCGCGTCACGACCTCCCCTGCTTCAGGCCGCCGCCAGTTCCTTGCGCAACAGCTTCGCAGCCGTGACCATGTTCGACAACGCCGCCTCGGTCTCCGGCCAGCCGCGGGTCTTCAGGCCGCAATCGGGGTTGATCCAGAGGTTCTCGTGCGGCACCACGACGGCCGCCTTGCGCATCAGGCGCACGATCTCGTCCACCGAGGGCACGCGCGGCGAGTGGATGTCGTACACGCCCGGGCCGATCTCATTCGGATAGCGGAAGCCGCCGGAATTGTTCTCGCCGCCGAAGCCGCGCAGCAGTTCCATGTCGGAGCGGCTGGTCTCGATGGTGATCACGTCGGCATCCATCGCCGCGATCTCCGGCAGGATGTCGTTGAATTCCGAGTAGCACATGTGGGTGTGGATCTGCGTCTCGTCGCGTACGCCCGAGGCGCTGATGCGGAAGGCGCGCGTGGCCGACTTCAGGTACGCGGGCCAGCCCGCGCGGCGCAGCGGCAGGCCTTCGCGGATCGCGGGCTCGTCGATCTGGATGATGCCGATGCCGGCGCCTTCGAGATCGACCACCTCGTCGCGGATCGCCCAGGCGATCTGCTCGCAGGTGGTCGCGCGCGGCTGGTCGTCGCGCACGAAGGACCACTGCAGGATCGTGACCGGGCCGGTCAGCATGCCCTTCATCGGCAGCTTGGTGAGGCTCTGCGCGTAGGCAGTCCATTCGACCGTCATCGGGGCAGGGCGCGCCACGTCGCCGAAGATCACCGGCGGCTTCACGCAACGCGAACCGTACGACTGCACCCAGCCGTTGGCGGTGAAGGCGAAGCCGTCAAGCTGTTCGCCGAAGTACTCGACCATGTCGTTGCGCTCGGCCTCGCCATGCACCAGCACGTCGATGCCCAGCTCTTCCTGCTTGCGAACGGCCAGTGCGATCTCGGCGCGCATCTTCTCGCGGTAGCCGGCCGCATCGAGCTCGCCGCGCTTGAAGGCGGCGCGCGCGGCGCGGATGTCGGAGGTCTGCGGGAACGAACCGATGGTGGTGGTCGGCAGCGCGGGCAAGGCGAAACGCGTGCGCTGCACCGACTGGCGCTGCGGGAAGACCGAGGTGCGGGCGTCGTCGCCGGCCACGCTGCGCGCAAGGCGCAGCGCCACGTCGGCGCGGTGCACGCGCGGGCTGCTGCGGCGAGCGGCGACGGCAGCACGGGCGATCTTGAGTTCGTTCGCGACCGACGCCTCACCGCCATCGAGCGCGGCACGCAGCACGCGCAGTTCATCGAGCTTTTCGACGGCGAAGGCGAGCCACGACTTGAGCTCGGCATCGAGCTTCGTCTCTGCCGCGAGGCTGAACGGCACATGCAGCAGCGAGCACGACGGCGCGATCCACAGCTCGCCGCGGTTCTTGTCGACCACCGGGCGCAGCACGGCGAGCGCGGCATCGGGGTCGGTGCGCCAGATGTTGCGGCCATCGACGATGCCCACCGAGAGCACCTTGTGTGCCGGCAGCCAGTCGGCCACGCCCGTCAGCTCCTGCGGCGAACGCACCGCATCCACATGCAGGCCTGCAACCGGCAACTGGCAAGCCAGGCGCAGGTTGTCGGAGAGCGGCGAGAAGTAGGTGGCCAGCAGCAGCTTGGGTGCGCTGCGCGCCAGTTGCCAGTACGCACGCTCGAAGGCATTGCGCCAGGCATCGGGCAGGTCTAGGCCGAGGATGGGCTCGTCGATCTGCACCCACTCCACGCCTTGCTGCTTCAGGCGCGTGAGCACCTGCTCGTACACCGGCAGCAGCGCATCGAGCAGCGAGAAGCGGTCGAAGCCGGCCTCCTTCTCCTTGCCCAGGTACAGGAAGCTCAGCGGCCCGAGCAGCACGGCCTTGACTGCATGCCCGGCCTGCTGCGCCTGCGCCACTTCGTCGAAGAGCCGCGTGGAGGCCAGCTTGAACTGCGTGGCCGCGTTGAACTCGGGCACGAGGTAGTGGTAATTGGTGTCGAACCACTTGGTCATTTCCAGCGCGAAGGTGCCTTCGGTGCCGTGGTTGCAGCTTTCGTCGTGCACATGCCCCACTTCGTGAACTTCATCCTCCACGCCGCGCGCCATCTTGAAGTAGCGCGAAAGCTCGGGCTCGTCGCCGAAGAAATTGAAGCGTGCCGGCTCGCAGCCGAGCAGCTGGATGTGGTTGGCCACCTGGTCGTAGTAGGCGAAGTCGCCGACGGTCACGTAGTCGAGCCCCGCATCGCGCTGCGCCTGCCAGTGACGGGCACGCAGTTCTTCGCCGACGGCTTCGAGCGCGGTGCGGTCGATCTCGCCGCGCCAGTGCTTTTCGAGTGCGAACTTCAGTTCGCGGTTGGCGCCCATGCGCGGAAAGCCGAGGGTGTGGGTACGGGTGGTCATTGCAGGTAATCCGGTCGCTTGAATCTTGACAATCCGCAATGGTCGGCGTTTGGGGCCTATGATTCAAACGAAACCTTTTGCCCATTCGCTTGAATCCAATTCATGTTGCAGTCGATCCTCGAAATACGCCATTTGCGCACGCTCATCGCGTTGCGCGACACCGGCAGCCTGGTGCGCGCGGCACAGTTGCTCAACCTCACGCAGTCGGCGTTGTCGCACCAGATCAAGCTGCTCGAAGACCGCTATGGCGCGCAGCTCTTCGAGCGCAAGTCGGTGCCGCCGCAGTTCAGCACCACCGGCCTGCGGCTGCTGCAACTGGCAGACACCGCATTGCCCATGATCGAAGAAGCGGAGCGCGACGTGGCGCGCCTTGCGCTCGGGCGCAGCGGACAGTTGCGCATCGTGGTCGAGTGCCACACCTGCTTCGACTGGCTGATGCCCGCGATGGATGCCTTCCGCCAGCGCTGGCCCGAGATCGAGCTGGACATCGTCTCGGGCTTCCACCCCGACCCGATCGCGCTGGTGATGCAGAACCGCGCCGAGGTGGCCATCGTCTCCGAAGAAGACCCCGCCGAGACGGTCGACTACCACGCGCTCTTCCGCTTCGAGATCGTCGCGCTGCTCGCCAACGACCATACGCTCACGGCCAAGGCGCACCTCACGGCCAGGCACTTCGCCGACCAGACGCTGATCACCTACCCCGTGCCCGACGAGATGCTCGACATCGTTCGGCAGGTGCTCGCGCCGGCCGGCGTGGAGCCCGCGCACCGGCGCACGACCGAACTCACGGTGGCGATGCTGCAGCTGGTGGCAAGCGGCCGCGGCGTCGCGACCCTTCCGCTCTGGGCGGTACAGAACTACCTCGATCGCGGCTATGTCACGGCACGCCGCGTCGGCAGCAAGGGACTGACGGGGCGGCTCTACATGGCCTGCACGCAAGGCACCTCCGATCAGCCATGGCTCGCCGATTTCGTGCGCATCACGCGCGAGAGCTGCTTCAAGAGTCTGCCCGGGATCGAGTTGCTCTAGCGGGCGCCTTCTTGCGCGGACGAGCGGCCTTCTTGCTCGCCTCGCCCAGGATCCATTCGCGAAAGGCCGTGACCTTCGGACGGTCGTGGCTGTTCTCCGGGTACACGAGGTAGTAGGCGAAGTCTTCGAGCCAGGTCACATCCGACAGCTGCACGAGCCGGCCTTGTGCCAGGTCGTCGGCCACCACCGCAGCGGGCAACAAGGCCGCGCCCTGCCCTGCGAGCACGGCCTTCAGCAACAGGCCTGAATCGTCGAAGGACGGACCGCGCGCGGCTCCCGTGCTCTCGATGCCCTGCGCCTCGAACCACAGCGCCCACGCCTTGCGTTCGGCATCGTTCACGCGCGGCCAGCGGGTGAGATCGGCCGGCATTGCCGGCATGCCGAGGCGCCTGACCAATGCAGGCGCCGCGACCGGAACGATCTCCACCGTCAACACGCGCTGGCTGCTCAAGCCCGGGTAGCGGCCCAGCCCGTGGCGAATTGCGACATCGACGCCATCGCGCGAAAAATCGGCCAGCGCGCTGCTGCTCGCCACCTGCAGGTCGATGTCGGGATGCGCGTCCTGGAAGCTCTTGAGCCGCGGCACCAGCCAAGCGGAAGCGAAGAACGGCGTGGCGCTCACGGTGAGGATGCCCGTGTCCTCAGGCACCGCGACACGGCGCGTGGCATCGCTGATCTGCCGGAAGGCATTGCGCACCGGCGGCAGGTAGGCCTGACCGACATCGGTGAGGAAGATGCCGCGGTTCACGCGGCGAAAGAGCGGAACGCCCAGGTGCACCTCCAGCGTCTTGATCAACTGGCTCACCGCGCCGGGCGTCACGCACAGCTCGTCCGCCGCGTTCTTGACCGAGAGATGGCGGGCGGTGGCCTCGAAGGCACGCAGCGCGTTGAGCGGTGGGAGTTGGTGCTCTGTCATTTAGTTAATCTGATCTGAAATCTTCAGAAAATCTGGTTTGCGAGGCGGCGTTCCAAGAAGGAATATTGGCACAACGAAGCTGAAACGAGAAACCACCTTGCTGCACACACCCGATCTCCTTGACCTTAGATATTCTGATCACTCAAGCGATGCCCTCCATTACCTGGAACTCACCGAACTGGCCGCGCGCATCCGCACGCGCCAGGTCTCGCCGGTCGCAGTGCTCCGCGCCCAGCTTGATCGGATCGCGGCGCTGGACGGCGCGCTCCACAGCTACGCGCTGGTGATGACCGACGCCGCGATGGCCCAGGCCGAAGCGGCGCAAGCGGAGATCGCCGCGGGCCGATACCGCGGTCCGCTGCACGGCGTTCCCATCGCGGTGAAGGACCTGTGCTTCACCGCAGGCTTCGCCACCGCGGGCGGCATGGCGATCCACAAGCACCACATTCCCACCGAAGACGCGACAGTGGTGCGCCGCCTGAAGGAAGCCGGTGCGGTGCTGCTCGGCAAGCTGCAGCTCACCGAGGGCGCGTATTCCGACCACCATCCGTCCATCACGCCGCCGCGCAATCCGTGGCATGCGGACCATTGGCCCGGTATGTCGTCCAGCGGCTCGGGCGTGGCGACGGCGGCGGGCCTTTGCTATGGCTCGCTGGGCTCCGACACGGGCGGATCGATCCGCTTTCCTTGCGCCGCCAACGGTCTCACCGGGATCAAGCCGAGCTGGGGCCGCGTGAGCCGGCACGGCGTGTTCGAGCTCGCGGCCTCGCTGGACCACATCGGCCCGATGGCGCGCAGCGCGGTCGATGCCGGCGTGCTGCTCGGCGCGATCGCAGGCAGCGACGAGAACGACCCCACCGCCGCACTCGACGCGGTGCCCGACTACCTCGCGACGGCGGACCACGGCGTGCGGGGCCTGCGCATCGGCATCGATGCCGCATGGAACAGCGACGGCGTGGACCCCGAGACGCAGGCCATGCTGAAAGACGCCGCCGAGACCTTGCGCGCCCTCGGCGCCCGCCTCGTCGACCTGCGCTTTCCCGATGTGACGCAGGCGGTGACGGACTGGTTTCCGCTCTGCGCGGTGGAAGCCGCCGTGGCGCACGAAGCGACCTACCCGTCGCGCAAGGAAGCGTACGGCCCCGTGCTCGCTTCGGTCATCGAAGCCGGCCATGCCGTGAGCGGAACCGGGTTCCAGAAAATCCACCTGCGCCGCATGGCGCTGCGCGGCCGCGTCTCGGCCCTGTTCGCCGACATCGACCTGCTGCTGATCCCGGTGCATCCCTTCGCATCGCCCACCGTTGCAGCGATGCAGACCCTAGGCGAAACGCCGACACTGGTGTCCGCGCTGCTGCGCTACACCGCGCCCTTCGACATGACCGGCCACCCCACGATCACCCTGCCCGGCGGGTTCACCGATGGCGGCATGCCGCTCGGCTTCCAGCTGGTCGCGGCGCACATGGACGAGGCCACGCTGGTCCGCGCCGGTGCCGCGTTCCAGGGCGTGACCGCATGGCATCGCCGCCATCCGCTGGACTGAAGAAGAACATGGAGACCTCCCCCTTGACCCCTTCATCCACCTCGCCGCGCACACGCATCTTCCGCGGCTGGCTCGTGGTCGCGGGCGCCTTCGCCGTGACCCTCGTGGGCTTCGGCAGCGCCTACACCTTCAGCGCTTTTCTCGAATCGCTGCAGCGCGACTTCGGCGCCTCGCGCGGTTCGGTGTCGCTGGTGTTCTCGCTCGCGGGCTTTCTCTACTTCGGGCTCGGCGTCATCAGCGGCCCGCTGGCCGACCGATGGGGTTCGCGGCGGCTCGCGGTCGCGGGCATGGTGCTGGTCGGGCTGGGCCTCGCCCTCGCGGGGCAGGCGCAGAGCCTGACGCAGATCTACCTTGCGTACGGGCTCGGCGTGGGCCTGGGCGTAGGCGCGTCGTATGTGCCGGTGCTCGGCGCGGTGCAGCGCTGGTTTGTCAAGCGGCGCGGGTTCGCGTCGGGGCTTGCGGTCAGCGGCATCGGCGTGGGCACGCTGGTCATGCCGCCGCTGGCGTCGTTCCTCATCGAAGGCATCGGATGGCGCCACGCGTACCTGGCGCTCGGCGTGCTCGCCGTGGTGGTGGGCGTGGGCATGGCGCTCCTGATCGAGAACGACCCGCGCGACCGCGGCCTCGGACCCGACGGCGATCCGCCGCAGCCGCAAACGTCGTCGGCCAAGCCTACAGGCGCGACGGTGCGGGAGGCGGTCACGTCGCGGCGCTTCGCCGGCCTCTTTGCGGCCTGCCTGATCAGCTCGTTCGGATTGTTCGTGCCCTTCGTCCACCTCGTGCCTTATGCACTCGACCATGGCGTGCCGTCGACTTCCGCAGTGCTGCTGCTGGGCGCCATCGGCGTCGGCAGCACGGCCGGCCGCTTCTTCCTCGGCGGGCTGGCCGACCGCATCGGCCGCCAGTTGGCACTGCCGCTGATGTCGGCGGGCATGGCGCTGTCACTCGTCGTGTGGGCGGTGTCCGGCGGGTTCTGGGGGCTGGCCGTGTTCGCGTTCGCCTACGGCGTGTTCTACGGCGGCTTCGTCGCGCTGTTGCCCGCGCTGGTGATGGACTACTTCGGCGGACGCAACATCAGCGCGATCATCGGCGTGCTCTACACCAGCGTGGCCGTGGGCACCCTGGTGGGGCCGAGCGCGGCGGGCTTTGCCTTCGACATCAGCCGCAGCTACCTGCTGCCGATCGTCGCCAGCATCGGTGCGAACCTCGTCGCGGCCGGCATCCTGCTGGCGATGGCCCGGCGGGATGCTTCGGTAAAACCGGCCGCGGCGGGACCCGCGCGGGGTACAGTCGGAAATGAACCCACAACCGCCCGCCGCCCCTAGCCCGCCGCCAGTGACAGCCCCCGCATCCATCACCGAGGCCCAGGCCTTCACCCGCGCCTGGATGCTCTTCGTCGCGCTGGTCGCTGTCGTGCTGGGCGTGCTATGGGCCGTCAAGGCCTACTTCATCTGAACAACTGCAGGCCCTGGCTCTAGCGGGCGCTCAGGTCCCACACGTCGTCGGCGGCGTGTGCAGCCTCCCAGGCACGCACCTTCTTCTTCGCACCGTCGAACAGCTTCACGTAGTTGCCCACGCGCACCTTCTGGCTGATCTGCGGTCCCACCTTCTCGAACAGCGGCGACGTGATCTTCGGCACGGCCATGTACTGGTCGAAGGTCATGCGCTTGCCCATCGAGACCGGCACGCCCTTGGCATCGACCACGTTGCGGCTGTAGATCACGGTGTCCGAACCCCACAGCACGCGGTCCTGGTAGCGGGTGACGAACTGCGCCCACTCGTCGGTGGTCGGCATGCCGGGCTCGGGCTTGATGAAGCGCTCCTGCACGATGTCCCATGAAATGTCCACGCTCCACCCGGGGCAGGCATCGAGCACGCGCGACACCATCTGCAGGTGGTCGCGCGTCGGCTTCACGAAGCGGCCCAGGCCCGTGTGCGCCCAGATCACGCTGGCACCCGGCGCCTGCACGCACAGCTGCTTGAGGCCCGCCTCGTAGTTGTTCTCTGGTCGCAGCGCCTCCACCGTGCCGTCGTAGGTCACGTCGGCCGGGTAGATGTCGTTGTGCAGCGTGGCGACCAGGCCGGTCTCGGCGACCGTCTTCAAGATATCCACCAGCGCGGGGCTGTAGAGCGAGAGCTTGCCGTCCTTGTCCGATGTATCTGGAGGCTGCTTTCCAGCGGCTGCGGTGTAGCTGATCGGGTCGCCTGCGATCTTGCGCGACACCAACTCCTTGTGCACCGTGAACTCGCCGATGCCGGCAAAGGCGCCCGGAAAGGTCAGCAGCGCGCGCTTGATGTGCTGCGCCGCGTAGCGGTCCATCGGGTTGAAGCCGGTGATCATCAGGTCGAGGCGGCTCTGCTCGGCCGGCGTCAGCGTGAGGTATTCCTTCGCGTACATGGCGTCAGCAAAGGCGTAGTAGTAGAGCTCTGCCTTCGGCCCCAGGTAGTAGGTGGGCGCGACCCTGTCGCCCGCGTACTGCTCGAAGCCGTCCCACTTCTGCTGCAGCGGCAGGGGCATGACGGTGGAGCGCACCATGTCGTCCTTCATGTAGTCGCGCAAGAGCTGCTTGAGCGACGCGCCCTGGTAGGCGTAGTTGGCGATGTGGAAGTGCGCGTCGGCGAACTTCGCGGTGCCTTCAGTGGCTGGTGGTGGCAGCGTCGAACAGCCTGCGACGAACGCGGTGCACACGGCGGCCACGATGGAAACACGGCGAAATGAGGGAGTCGACATGGTTGAAGTCCTTGTTGTGTTGTCGGGGAATGTCTTCACGCGGATGCCAGCACGACCAGCACCTGCTCGTCGGTCACCATGTCGCCCTCGGCGGCCAGGATGCGCAGCACCGTGCCCGCGGCCGGCGCTTCGACCGGGATTTCCATCTTCATGGACTCCACGATCAGCAGCGTGTCGCCCTCCTCGACCTGCTGGCCTTCGGCGACCTCGAGTTTCCAGATGCGGCCGCTGACATCGGCCACTATGTTGTGTTCAGGCATGGGGATTTCCTCCGGTTGAATGCGGGCGGGTCGTTGAGGGGAATTCGGGCGCGGCCACGTGCACGCCGATGGCATCGAGCGCGCTGCGGATGCGCCGCACGAACGCGAGCGCGCCGGGCTGGTCGCCGTGGATGCACAGCGTGTCGGCGCGCAGCGCAACTTCCTTGCCGCTCGCCGCGTACACCGATCCGTGCTGCACCATCTGCAGCACCTGGGCGGCGGCCACGTCGGCGTCTTCGATCAAGGCGCCGGGCTGGCCGCGCGGCGACAGCGAGCCGTCGTCCTGGTAGCTGCGATCGGCAAACACCTCGGCCGCAACCGGCAGGCCCAGGGCCTCGGCAGCGCGGATCATCTCGCTGCCCGCTAGGCCGAACAGCACCAGCCGTGGATCGACCTCGTGCACCGCACGCGCAATGGCATCGGCCAGTGTGCGGTCCTTCGCCGCCATGTTGTAGAGCGCGCCGTGCGCCTTCACATGGCTCAGCGTGCCGCCGGCCGCCTTCGCGAAGGCCCAGAGCGCGCCGACCTGGTAGACCACCATCGCGTAGACCTCGGCCGGCGACACCTGCATCACGCGCCGCCCGAAACCCTGCAGGTCGGGCAGGCCGGGATGCGCGCCGACGCGCACGCCACGATGCAATGCCGCTGCGACCACGCGGCGCATGGTCGATGGGTCGCCCGCATGGAAGCCGCATGCGATGTTGGCCGAGCTCACATGGTCGAGCAGCTCGATGTCGTTGCCCATGGCCCAGGCGCCGAAGCCCTCGCCCATGTCGCAGTTGATGTCGATGCGCAGCGCCTGTTGTGTCATTGCGCCTCCCCGGCCGCGCGCACCAGGCTGCGCAGCCGCCCGAGGGCGCGCTCGCGCTCCAGGTAGAGCGCCTGCGCCGCCTCGAGCGAAATCGGCTCGAAACGCAGCGCCTCTTGCGGCGCCAGTTGCGCAACGAGCGGCAGGTCGACGCTGGCCACGCAGGCGATCTTCGGATAGCCGCCGGTGGTCTGCCGGTCGGCCATCAGCACGATCGGCTGGCCGTCGGGCGGCACTTGCACCGTGCCGAAGGCCACGCCCTCGGAGATCATTTCCATCGCCTGCCGGCGCTCGAGCACCGGCCCTTCGAGCCGGAAGCCCATGCGGTCGGACTGCGGGCTGATGCGGAACTCGGCCTGCATGAAGGCCTGCTGCGCCTCGTCGGTGAACAGCGCCCATTGCTGGCCCGCGATCACGCGCACCGGCGCCGGGCCTTCGGTTCGCAGCGCAATGGCGGGGGCATGCACTTCGGGCTGGTGAATCTCGATGAAATCTGCGTCGCCCAGGCGGGCGGCCGATGCGGCGGAAACCGGCGGCACGCCACCCACCTCCAGCACGTCGCCCTTCTTCAGCGCCCGTCCCTGCAGGCCGCCGAAGGCGCCGCGCACATAGGTGCTGCGGCTGTCCATCACGCCAGGCACCGCGAAGCCGCCGCGCACCGCGAGGTAGCTGCGCATGCCGTCGATGCGCTTGCCGAAATCGAGCCGCGCACCGGCGCGCACAAGCACAGCACGGTTCATCGGCAGTTCGGCCTCGCCGATGCGTGCCGACAAGTTCGCACCGCACAGCGCAATCGCCTGCGCTTCGTGGAACAGCAGGCTGGGCCCCATCAGCGTGATCTCGAGTGTGGCTTCGTCTTCCTCGTTGCCGAGCAGCGCGTTGGCGCAGCGGTGCGACCACTCATCCATCGCGCCGCCGACCACCACGCCCAGGTGCTGGTAGCCATGGCGCCCCCGGTCCTGCAGCAGCGACAGCGCGCCGGGCTTGATGACTTCGATGCGGCTCATCGCGCGACCTCCGCATTGCCGAAGATGTCGGCCGACGCCGGCACGAAGCGGATGCGGTCGCCCGGGCGCAGCAGGCACGGCGATTCGGCGGCGGCGTCGAACAGCTTCAGCGGCGTGCGGCCGATCACGTTCCACCCGCCCGGTGTTTCCAGCGAATAGATCGAGGTCTGGTCGCGCGCAATGGCCACGCTGCCCGCGGGAATACGGGTGCGCGGCGTGCCGCGGCGCGGCACGGCGAGCGACGGATCGAGTCCGCCGATGTAGGGGAAGCCCGGTGCGAAGCCGAGCATGTAGACGAGGTGCTGCGATGCGACATGGCGCGCAATCACCTCTTCTGTCTGCAAGCCACAGGCGGCGGCGACCTCTTCGAGATCAGGGCCGAACTCGCCGCCGTAGCAGACCGGAATCTCGACCGTGCGCGCATCCTCGTCGTGATGGCGGATGCCGCGCGCCAGCAAGGCGTCGAGCCGCCGGCGCAGCACCTCGTAAGGCGAGGCGCCCTCCGCGAAGAACTCGGGGCGGTAGTGCACCGCCACGGTGGTGAAGGCCGGCACCACGTCGACGATGCCCGCGATGGGTTCGTCGAGCAGTTCGCGCGCAAAGCTGCGCACGGTGGCATTGACGGCCGGCTCCACGGCCTGGCCGAACTCCACGACCAGGCTGCGGTCGCCCACCGGGGCGATGTGCCAGGGGGAAATACTGGAAGAAGTCATCGGTCGCACCCTGGCGCTCAACCCGCTGCCGGCGCAGCACCCGCCATCGCTTCTAGCAGCCGCGCGCGGTCGCGCTCGACCAGCCCGGTGTCGAGGCGCCCGGCCGCGAAGTCCTCGTGGCGGATCACCGCCTTGAGGAATGCGAGGTTGTTCTTCACGCCCTCGATGCGGCTTCCTTCCAGCGCGGCCAGCATGGCGGCGAGCGCCGCGTCGCGGTTCTCGCCCCAGACGATCATCTTGGCGATCATCGGGTCGTAGAAAGGCGTGATCACGTCGCCCTGGCGCACGCCGGTGTCCACGCGCAGGTGCGGCGCGGCCGGCGGCAGCGCGAACACGTCGAGCGGGCCCGGCGAGGGGAAGAAGTTCTTGGCCGGGTTTTCCGCATAGAGGCGGCATTCGATGGCCGCGCCATGCATCGCGATGTCCTCTTGCGCGATCTTCTCGAAGCCGGCGAGCGACGGGCCTGCGGCGGCCAGCTTGATCTGCTGCTGCACCAGGTCCCAGCCCGTCACCATCTCGGTGACCGGGTGCTCGACCTGGATGCGCGTGTTCATCTCGAGGAAGAAGAACTCCAGCGAGTCCGCATCCACGATGAATTCGACCGTGCCCGGGCCGCGATAGCGCTGGTGCGCGGCCAGCGCCGCCGCTGCCTTGGCCATGCGCGCGCGCAGTTCGGCCGGCAAGCCCGGCGCCGGGCTCTCCTCGATGATCTTCTGGAAGCGCCGCTGGATCGAGCACTCGCGCTCGAACAGGTGCACCGCGCTGCCGTCGCCGTAGCCGAAGACCTGGATCTCCACATGGCGCGCCCTCGGCACATAGCGCTCCAGGTAGATCGTGCCGTCCTTGAACGACTTGGCAGCGAGTTGCTGCGTGGCCGACACCGAGGCCAGCAGCTTCTCGGGTGCATCCACGAGCCGCATGCCGATGCCGCCGCCACCGCCCGTGGCCTTGACCAGCAGCGGATAGCCGACGGCCACGGCCGCTTCTTCGATGCCTGCCAGGTCGTCGAGCGCGAAGCGCCGGCTGCCCGGCAGGGTCGGCACCCCGGCCGCCTTGGCGATTTCGCGGGCGCGCTCCTTGTCGCCCATCTCTTCGATGCTCTGTGGCGTGGGGCCGATCCACACCACGCCCGCTGCTTCGGCGGCGCGTGCGAAGGCCGTGTTCTCCGACAGGAAGCCGTAGCCCGGATGCACGCCTTCTGCGCCCTGCGCAACGGCAGCGGCCAGGATGCGCTCGTGGTTCAGGTAGCTCTCGGCCGGAGATGCGGGGCCGATGGCGACGGCATGGTCGGCCATCTCCACGTGCAACGCCTTCGCGTCGGCCTCGGAATAAACGGCCACCGTCTCGATGCCGAGCGCCTTGCAGGCCCGGATGACGCGGCAGGCGATCTCGCCTCGATTTGCAATGAGGATGCGCTTCATCGCTCAGTCCTCCGAGGAGAGCTCAAGCCCGCTCGTCTCCGGCAAAAGCAGCGACGCAATGATCACCAGCAGATAGCCGCCCGCAGCCATGTAGCCGATGGCAATGCCGAGCGGCATCGTCGTGCTCATGTAGCCGATGAGCGCCGGGCAGATCGAGCCGACGGCCCGGCCGAAGTTGTAGCAAAAGCCCTGGCCCGAACCGCGCACGCGGCTGGGGAACAGTTCGCTCAAATACGCCCCCATGCCCGAGAAGATGCCCGAGAGAAAGAAGCCGAGCGGAAAGCCGAGCACCAGCATCATCGCGTCGGTGATCGGGATCTGCGTGTACGCGATCACCAGCAGGCCGGCGCACAGCGCGAACAGCATGAAGCAGCGGCGGCGGCCCAGCTTGTCCGACAGCCATGCGCTCGTGAGGTAGCCCACGAACGACCCGAGGATCAGCACCAGCAGGTAGCCGCTGGTGCCGAACACCGACAGGTTGCGCTCCATCTTCAGGTACGTCGGCAGCCAGGTGGTCACCGCGTAGTAGGCGCCCTGCATGCCGGTGGCCAACAGGCTCGCAAGGATCGTGGTCCTGAGCAGCTTGGGCGAGAAGATCTCCAGGAAGTTGCCCTTGTCGCCCTCCGCCTTCATGCGCGCACGGGTCTGGTGATAGACCTCGGGGTCGCTGATGTTGCGGCGGATGTAGAGGATCAACAGCGCCGGCAGCACGCCGATCCAGAACAGCACGCGCCAAGCGAGCGCTGGTTCCAGCATGGCATACACCGCCCAGAACGCGATGGCCGACACACCCCAGCCCACTGCCCAGCTGCTCTGCACCAGACCCACGGCCTTGCCGCGGTGGCGCGCCTGGATCATCTCGGCGATCAGCACCGAGCCCACCGACCATTCGCCGCCGAAGCCCAGGCCCTGCAGCGCGCGCGTGACGAAGAGCTGCTCGGGCGACTGCGTGAAGCCGCTCAGGAAGGTGAAGAAGCTGAACCACAGCACCGTGAGCTGCAGGATGCGCACACGGCCATATTTGTCGGCCAGGATGCCCGCGAGCCAGCCGCCGATGGCCGAGGTGACCAGCGCGCCGGTCGCGATGTAGCCGGCCTCGGTCTTCGTCATGCCCCACACCAGGATCAGCGTGGGGATCATGAAGGTGTAGATCATGTAGTCGAACGCATCGACGCCGTAGCCTGCGAAGGCGGCGACCAGCGTCCGGCGCTCCTGGGGTTTGGTTTCCTGCAGCCACATGGTGGAAATCCTCTTGGTGATGAAAAACAGGTGTCGAGAAAGCGGGCGGCGCTCAGGCGAACGGAAGGTCGCGGTTGAGCATGTCGGTGACCAGCATGTACCCCGGCGAGTGCGTGATGCACAGCGTGGGCTTGGCAGCCATCACCACCGCCTGCGGCGTCACGCCGCAGGCCCAGAACACGGGCAGTTCGTCCGGCGCGATATGCACCGCATCGCCGAAGTCGGGCTTCGCGATGTCGGCGATGCCGATGAGCGAGGGGTCACCGATGTGCACCGGCGCGCCGTGCACCTTGGGCACGCGCGCGGTGATCTGCACCGCGCGAATGGCGTCGGCCGCCTTCATCGGACGCATCGACACCACCATCGGCCCATGGAAGGGGCCGGCCGGCACGGTCTGGATGTTCGTCCTGTACATGGCCACGTTCTTGCCCTCGTCCACATGGCGCAGCGGAATGCCCGCATCGATGAGGCCGTGCTCGAACGAGAACGAGCAGCCCAGCACGAACGCCACGTAATCGTCGCGCCACAAGGCCTTCAGGTCGTCCACCTCGCCCACCAGCACGCCCTCGCGATAGACGCGGTAGGCGGGCACGTCGGTGCGGATGTCGATGTCGCGCCCCAGCGTGGGCAGTTGCGGGTTGCCGGGCTGGCCGACCGCGAGCAGCGGGCACGGTTTCGGGTTGCTCTGGCAGAAGCGCATGAAATCCGAGGCCAGGTCCACCGGCAGGATCGCCAGGTTGCCCTGCACGTGCGCCGGCGTCAGCCCGCTCGTGTGACGGCGCCAGCGGCCGCCGCGGATGGCCTGCCGCGCCTCCCAGGCGCTTGCGAACGTTGCGTCGGGCGCCTGCACGGCACTGCCCGTATCCACCAATTCCATTGCGTACCTCTTGATGTCATGCTTTTGTGCTGGTGCAGGACTTGCATGCCGGCACACCGTCAATGGGGGGCGATGAAATCACGGCACGCCGATGACGTCGACTCAGAAATTGTTCGAGCCCTCGATAAGATTTTTTTAAGAACCGCCTTGCACCGAACACCGACGGACCGATGAACACACGCTTTCTGGAGACGCTGGTCGTCCTTTCCCGCCTGAAGAGCTTTCGCGAGACGGCCCAGGTGCTGCACACCACGCAGGCGGCCGCATCGCAGCGCATCGCGGCCCTGGAAGACGAACTAGGGGTTTTCCTTGTTGACCGCTCCAATCGCACCCTGACCCTCACCCCCGTGGGCGAACAGGTGGTGCGGCAGGCCGAGCGCATGCTGGCGCTGGAGCGCGAGCTCAAGCTCTCGACGCAGCCCGATGCGCCACCCGCCGGGCGCGTGCGCATCGGCGTGATCGAGACCGTGGTCCATACCTGGCTCACGCCGCTGATCCACGGGCTCACGCGGCGCTTTCCCGCGGTAGACCCGGACATCACCGTCGAGCCGGCGCGCAACCTGCGGGAGCAGTTCCGCCAGCACAAGCTCGACCTGCTGATCCAGAACGATCCCGTCGAGGAAGCGGCCGGCAACATGGAGCTCGACGTCACGCCGCTGTCGCGCTTTCCGATCCGCTGGATCGCGCGGCCGGACGTGTGGCCCACGCAGAACGTGCTGACGCTGGAAGACCTGGAGCGCATTCCGGTGCTGACCTACGTGCGCACCTCCAGCCCGCATGCGCATGTGCGCGCGCTGTTCGCGGGCCGCGAGGCGGAGCCGCGCATCTGCAGCTTTCCGTCGGTGCAGTCGATCGTGCAGCTCGTGAAGGAAGGCTTCGGCGTGGCGGCGATCCCGCCGATCTTCGTGCAGCGCGAGATCGAGGCCGGAGACCTGAAGCTCTGCGAGGGGCCGGCCCTGCCGCCGCTGGTCGTCACGGTGACGCGGCCCAGGGAATCGTCGGCCGCCGTGGCGGCGGTCGAAACGATCATCCGGGAGGTGGTAACGAGCTACTGCAAGGCGGCCGGCCAGCCCTGGGCCGTCAACCTGCAGGAAGAGCCCGACGACGCGGCGTGAGCGATCAGCCGGCCTTCTGCACCAGCTTCAGCACGCTGGAGAAGTCCAGCGCGCCGTGGCCCGCGAGGCTGTGGGCCGCATACAGGCTGCGCGCCAGGCCGCCCAGGGGCGTGGCGGCGCGCACGGCCGTCGCGTTCTCCTGCGCCAGCCCCAGGTCCTTGAGCATCAGGTCGGTGCCGAAGCCGCCCGCGTAGTTCTTCGAGGCGGGCGACGTCTCCATCACACCCGGCATCGGGTTGTACTTTTCGAGCGCCCAGTTGCCGCCCGAGCTGCGACGCATGATTTCGGAGAGCACCTTCGGATCGAGCCCGTTCGCCACGCCGAGCGCCAGCGCCTCGGAGGTGCCGATCATCAGGATGCCGAGCAGCATGTTGTTGCAGATCTTCGCGGTCTGGCCCGCGCCCGCAGCGCCGGCGTGGAAGATGTTGGCGCCCATCTTCTCGAGCACCGGGCGCGCGCGCTCCAGGTCGCCGGTCTCGCCGCCGACCATGAAGGTCAGCGTGCCGGCAATCGCGCCGCCGGTGCCGCCCGACACGGGCGCATCGATCATCGCCACGCCCTTGGCAGCGGCCGCTTCGGCCACCTTGCGCGACGTGGCCGCGGCGATGGTGCTGCTGTCGATCACGAGCGTGCCGGGCTTGATGCTTTCCAGCAGGCCGGGCTTGCCCGCGCCGCCGAGGAACAGGCCCTCGACGTGCGCGCTGGCCGGCAGCATGCTGATCACGACCTCGGCGTCAGCGACGGTCTCGGCCGCCGACTTGGCAATGGGCAGCCCCTCGGCGCCGAACTTCTTGCAGGCGTCGGCCGAGAGGTCGAACGCGCTGAGCGTGTGGCCGACCTTGAGCAGGTTCAGGGCCATCGGGCCGCCCATGTTGCCGAGGCCGATGAATGCGATCTTCATGTGTGTTGTCTCCGTTGTCTTTTATGAATGCGGTGTCAGACCAGCGATGCGAGTTCGGCCGGCATCTCGCCGCGCGGGCGCAGGTGGTCGTCGATGAAGGCGGGCGTGATCTCCTCGATCGTCGCGGGGTTCCAGCGCGGGTTGCGGTCCTTGTCGATCAGCACCGCGCGGATGCCCTCGGCAAAGTCCTTGTGTGCGCAAAAGCCGAGCGACGCCCAGTACTCCAGCCGGAACACCTCGGCGAGTGACATGCGGTGCACACGCTGCCAGAGCTCGAAGCTCAGCGCGGCCGAACTCGGCGCGCCCTTCATGAAAGTCTTGGAGGCGGACTGCAGCCAGGGATCGTCGCTCTGCAGATCGCGCAGGCGATTGGCGATGTCGAGTAGGTCGTCGCCGGCCATCAGCGCGTTGATGGCGTCGTAGTGCTCGCGCACCTTCGAAGCCGGCAGCTCGGCGCCCTCGCCGGCCTTCGCGAGGACGCGCGACAGCGTGGCGCGGTCGGCCTTGCTCTCGCCCGCCCATGCGGCGGTGGCGATGGCCTCGAGCACCTGGCCCTTGCGCTCCTGTGGCACCAGCACATCGGCCAGTCCGCAGAAGATCGCATCGGCTGCGTTGACGTTGGCGGCCGTGAGCGCCAGGAACAACCCGGTGCGGCCCGGCGTGCGGCGCAGGAACCAGCTGCCGCCCACATCGGGGTACAGGCCGATGGCGATCTCGGGCATGGCGATGCGGCTCTGCGTCGTCACCACGCGGTGCGAGCAGCCCGACATCAGGCCCACGCCGCCACCCATCACGATGCCGTGGCCCCAGCACAGAAAGGGCTTGGGGAAGGTGTGGATCAGGTAGTCGAGCTCGTACTCTTCGCGGAAGAAGTCTTCGGCGTAGGTGTTGCGCGCGGGGCCGCATTCGAGCAGCGTCTGGTAGAGCTGGCGCAGGTCGCCGCCTGCGCAGAAGGCCTTCTCGCCAGCGGCCTGCAACAGCACGCCGACGATGCCGTCGTCTTTCGCCCATTCGCGCAGCTTGGGCGTGAGCAGGCGCACCATGTCCACCGAGAGCGCGTTGAGCGAGGCCGGTGCGTTGAGCGTGGCAGTAGCGAAGCGCTTGCCGCCGGCGGTCTTGATTTCGTCGAAGAGAACTACGGAGTCGGTCATTGTCTTGAGGGGTTCTGGATGCGGGGCGTCAGCGGATATCGCTGTCCCCTTCCAGCAATTTTCGCGCAACGATCACTCGCATGATTTCGTTGGTGCCTTCCAGGATCTGGTGCACGCGGGTATCGCGCACCAGGCGCTCCAGCGGGAACTCGCTGAGGTAGCCGTAGCCGCCGTGCAGTTGCAGCGCGTCGTTGCAGACGTTGAAGCCAGCATCGGTCGCGAAGCGCTTGGCCATCGCGCAATAGGTGCTGGCGTCGGCATGGCCCGCATCGAGCTTCGATGCGGCAAGCCGCACCATCTGGCGCGCCGCGACCAGTTCGGTCGCCATGTCGGCCAGCTTGAACTGCAGGGCCTGGAAGCTCGCGATCGGCTTGCCGAACTGCTGGCGCTCGTGCAGGTAGCGGCGCGCCGCATCGAGCGCGCCCTGCGCCGCGCCCACCGAGCAGGTCGCGATGTTGATGCGCCCACCGTCGAGCCCCTTCATCGCGATGCGAAAGCCCTCGCCTTCCTTGCCCAGCAGGTTCTCGGCCGGGATGCGCACGTTGTCGAAGTTGATGGTGCGCGTGGGCTGGCTGTTCCAGCCCATCTTGTGCTCCTTCTTGCCGTAGCTCACGCCCGGCGCATCGGCCGGCACCGCGAAGGCCGAGATGCCACTGGCACCCGCACCGCCGGTGCGCGCCATCAGCACCAGCACGTCGGTGGAGCCCGCGCCGGAGATGAAGGCCTTGCCGCCGTTGATGACGTACTCGTTGCCTTGCAGTTCCGCGCGTGTCTTGAGCGAGCCCGCATCCGATCCGGCGCCCGGCTCGGTAAGGCAGTACGACGCGAGCTTGCGCCCGCTCGTGAGGTCTTCACCCCACTGCGCGGCCACCGCATCGGTCGCCCAGGTGCCCAGCATCCACGTCGCCATGTTGTGGATCGTGATGAAGGCCGTGGTCGAAGGGTCGACCGCGGCCATCTCCTCGAACACCAGCGCCGCATCGAGCCGCGGCAGGCCGAGACCACCGACGCGCTCGGGCGCATAGAGCCCGCAGAAGCCCAGCTCGCCAGCCTTGGCGATGGCCTCCTTCGGGAAGATGGCCTCGGCGTCCCACTGCGCCGCATGCGGCGCGAATTCGGCCTGCGCAAAGTCGCGCGCGCTCTGTGCGAAGGCGCGCTGTTCTTCGGAAAGTTCGAAGTCCATCCGGCGGACTTCTTACTTGAGGCTGATGGTCGTGTTGACGCCGTGCGAGACGGTGCTGTCGTCGAACCAGCGTGCCGTCACGGTCTTTGTCTGCGTGTAGAACATGATGACCTGCTTGCCGTACGGGCCCAGGTCGCCGAGCTTCGAAGCGCGCGAGCCGGTGAACGAGAACATGGGCACCGGCACAGGAATCGGCACGTTGATGCCGACCTGGCCCACGTCGATGTCTTCCTGGAAGCGGCGCGCCGCGGCGCCCGACTGCGTGAAGATCGCCGTGCCGTTGCCGTTCGGGTTGCTGTTGATCAGTTCGATGGCTTCGTCGATGGTCTCGGCATCGGCCACGCACAGCACCGGGCCGAAGATTTCCTGGTCATAGATCGTCATGCCGGGCTTCACGCCGGTGAAGATCGTCGGGCCGACGAAGTTGCCCTTCTCGTAACCGGGAACGGTCGGCTTGCGGCCGTCGAGCTCGAGCTTTGCGCCATCGGCCAGGCCGCGTTCGATGAGGCTGTTGACGCGGTCGTAGGCAGCGCAGGAAACCAGCGGACCGACGTCCACGCCCTTCTCGGTGCCGGCGCCGATCTTCAGCGTCTTCGCCTTGGCGATCAGCTCGGGTACCCACTTGCGCGCATCGCCCACCAGCACCGCGACCGACACGGCCATGCAGCGTTGGCCGGCTGCGCCGAAGCTCGCACCGGCGAGTGCGTTGAGCGTCTGCTCCTTGTTCGCGTCGGGCATCACGATGGCGTGGTTCTTCGCGCCCATCATGCATTGCACGCGCTTGCCGGCCAGCGTGGCGCGGTTGTAGACATGCGTGCCGACCTTGGTCGAGCCGACGAAGCTGATCGCCTTGATGTCCTTGTGATCGCAGATGCCGTTGACGATGGCTTCGCCGCCATGAATGACGTTCAGCACGCCGGGCGGAATGCCGGCTTCGAGCGCCAGTTCGCACAGGCGCATGGTGACCATCGGGTCTTGCTCGGAGGGCTTCAGCACGAAGGTGTTGCCGGTGACGATAGCCATCGGGAACATCCACAGCGGAATCATGGCGGGGAAGTTGAACGGCGTGATGCCGGCGCACACGCCCAGCGGCTGCAGCAGCGTGTAGGTGTCGACGCCATTGGCCACGTTGTTGGCCAGCTCGCCCAGTTGCAGGTTGCCGATGTTCGATGCGTGCTCGACCACTTCGAGGCCGCGGAACACGTCGCCCTCGGCGTCCGGCAGCGTCTTGCCCTGTTCGGCCGTGAGGATGGCAGCCAGCTCGCCCATGTTCTCGCGGATGAGCTGCTGCAGCTTCAGGAAGATGCGGGCGCGCGTGCCGATGGGGGTCTTGCGCCAGGTCTTGAAGGCTTCCTTGGCGGAGGCCACGGCCGCATCGAGTTCGGCCTGTGTTGCGAAGGGCACGCGAGCCAGCACCTGCTGGGTGGCCGGGTTGACGATGTCGCGCCATTCGGTGGTCTTGGATTCGACGAGCTTGCCGCCGATCAATAGCTTGACGGTGGCGACTTGGGTCGAAGGCGTGGTGGTGGCGTCCATGAGGGTTGTCTCCTGTGAATCTTGGGAAAGCGATGCCGGTCGAGGCCGGTGCAGCCCTCATCCTAGCTTTGCAGATTTGCCATGACAATAGACAAATATGCGCCACGGCTTTGCAAAAATGCAGAGTCTTCACAGCGCAACCAACGGAAGGCACGCAAGCAGATGGACTGGGACAACCTGCGCTACTTTCTCGAGCTGGCCCGCTCCGGCACGCTGATGAGCGCGGCGCGCCGGCTCGAGGTGGACCACACCACGGTCGCGCGGCGCATCCAGGCGCTCGAAAAGGAAGTCGGCGCTCCGCTCTTCTCGCGTGAATCGGGCGGACACCGGCTCACCGAGGCGGGCCGCCGGCTGCAGCCGCAGGTCGAGGCGATGGAGAGCGCCTTCCAGGCCGTGGAGAGCACCGCGCCGGCCTCGCAGGAGGGCTTGTCGGGGCTGGTGCGCATTGGCGCGACCGAAGGCTTCGGCACGGTGGTGCTGGCGCCGCAGCTCGCGCTCTTCGCGGCGCAGCACCCCAAGCTCACCATCGACCTGCTTGCGATGCCGCGGCTGGTGCACCTGTCGCGTCGCGAGGCCGACATCGTGATTTCGCTCGAACGCCCGGCGCGCGGACCGGTGGTGGTGACCAAGCTCACCGACTACACGCTGCGGCTCTATGCGTCCAAGCAATACCTCGCGGCGCACAAGCCGATCAAGACGCGTGAGGACTTGCGCGGCCACACCTTCATCAGCTACGTGGACGACCTGCTGTTCAGCAAGGAACTGCAGTACCTGGACGAACTGCACCGGCCCGACACCTTTGCGCTGCGCAGCACCAGCGTGCTGGCGCAGCACAGCGCGGTGGCCGCGGGTGAGGGGATTGCGGTGCTGCCGGCCTTCATTGCAGAGAAAGACAGTGCGCTGAAGCCGGTGCTGCGGGGCCAGGCGAATTTCACGCGCACCTTCTGGATGTCGATGCCGGCGGAGACCAAGCACCTCGGGCGCATGCAGGCCGTGTGGAACTTCCTGCGCGAGGCGGCAGAGGCGCAGCAATCGTTGTTGCTGCCGCAGAATGCGGAAAAATCGGACGGTCCAGGAGGCGCGCCGCAACGGCCGCCGCGTCCGCGCAAGCAGGTTCTGTAGTCCCCAAGGAGACATGCATGCCACGTCATCGCCCCGCACGGCTAGAACACATCGCAGGCATCGGCGTCGACCGCATGGGTGCCATCGCGGACGATGCCGACGGTTCGCCCTTTCTCCGGCTCGAAAACCTGGACGTCGACATTCCGCCCGACCCCGAAGCGATCGCGCGAACCGTGCGCGCTGCCTCGGAAGATTCGGACAACAGCTACCTGCCCTTCGTCGGCCAGTCGCGGTTGCGCGAGGTCGCGGCGCGGCATGTATCGGCGCTCTCGGGCGTGGACTACGGACCGCGCAACTGCGTGATCTCCGCAGGCGGGCTCTCGGGCATCCTCAACGCGCTGCTCGCGACGGTCGAGGTGGGCGACGAAGTGCTGGTGACCGATCCGACCTATGCGGGCCTGCTCAACCGCATCCGCCTCGCCGGCGGCACGCCGAAGTACGCGCCCTTCCAGTTCACGCCCGGCGGCGAATGGAAGCTCGACCGCGCGGCACTGCAGGCCGCCATCGGGCCGCGCGTGCGCGTGATGCTGCTGATGTCGCCGTCGATGCCGAGCGGTGGTTACTTCGATGAGGACGACTGGCGCGCCATCGCCGCGCTGTGCGTACGGCATGACCTGACGCTCATCCTCGACACCGCCATGGAGCGCCTGGTCTACGACGGCCGCAAGGTGATCCACCCGGCCGGCCTCCCCGGCATGGCCGAGCGCACGATCACCGTCGGCTCGTCGGCCAAGGAACTGCGCATGATCGGCTGGCGCGTAGGCTGGACCGTGGCGCCGGAAAGCTACATGCCCGATCTCATCGCCGTTTCGCTCGCCAATGTGGTCGTGCCCGTGGGCATCGCGCAGGACGCGGTGGCCACGGCGCTGGAACAGTCCGCTCGCACGCTCGCGCCCTATGTGGCCGAGCTGGAGCGGCGGCGCGACACGGTGCTAAATGAACTCAAGGGCTTGCCGGTTGGCATTCCGGCTGGTGGCTGGTCGCTGCTGCTGCGTGCGAGCGATTTCGGCATCGACGGGCAGACGCTGTCGGAACGTCTCCTGAAGGCCCGCGTCTGCGCGACGGCAATGAAAGGCTGGGGCGAAACGCACGATGCGCAGTACCTGCGCTTCGTGTTTTCCAACGAGCCCGTCGAGCGGCTGCGCGGGCTCGGCGACAAGGTTCGCGCCGCGCTGGGTGCCTGAGGCACGCTGAAAAGCAAAAAGGCGGGGCCCGCTCTCACGGGTCCCGCCCTTCCCAGCCGATGCCTCTCCGCCGCCTTACTGGATCAGCTTCGCCCCCGTCTTCGCCTGCAGCGCATCGAAGCTCACGCCGGGCGCCAGCTCGATCACCTTCAGGCCTTCGGGCACGACGTCCATCACCGCGAGGTCGGTGATGATGCGATCGACCACGCCCACGCCGGTCAGCGGCAGCGTGCACTTCTCGAGGATCTTGAAGTCCTCGGTGCCGTCCTTCTTCTTGGCGACGTGTTCCATCAGCACGATCACGCGCTTCACGCCGGCCACGAGGTCCATCGCGCCGCCCATGCCCTTGACCATCTTGCCGGGGATCATCCAGTTGGCGAGGTCGCCCTCGGTGCTCACCTGCATGGCGCCGAGGATCGACAGGTTGATCTTGCCGCCGCGGATCATCGCGAAGCTGTCGTGGCTGCCGAAGATGGCCGAGCCGGGGATGGTGGTCACGGTCTGCTTGCCGGCGTTGATGAGGTCGGCGTCGACGTTGTCTTCGGTCGGAAAGGCGCCGATGCCGAGCATGCCGTTCTCGCTCTGCAGCCAGACTTCCTTGGTGCCGGTGTGGTTGGCCACCAGCGTCGGGATGCCGATGCCGAGGTTCACGTAGAAGCCGTCTTCGAGTTCTTGCGCGGCACGGGCCGCCATCTGGTCTTGAGTCCAGGGCATCTCAGGCTCCTTTGGTGTCGTTCTTGATGGGCGCGGGCACTTCGCTGCCGGCAGCGGCCTGGGCGATCGCGGCCTGGGCCTCGACCTTGGCGGCGGCCGCATCGACCGGCGCCGCGGCGCTCACGGTGCGCTTCTCGATGCGCTTCTCGGGCGTGGCGTTGAGCACGATGCGGTGCACGTAGATGCCCGGCAGGTGGATGTCGTCGGGGGCCAGCTCGCCCACTTCGACGATCTTCTCGACTTCGACGATGCAGATCTTGCCGGCCATCGCGGCGGCCGGGTTGAAGTTGCGCGCCGTGAGACGGAAGCGCAGGTTGCCCGACTTGTCGGCCACGTCGGCCTTGACCAGCGCCACGTCGGGCACCAGCGAGCGTTCCATGACGTAGGTCTCGCCGTCGAACTCGCGCAGCTCCTTGCCTTCGGCCACTTGCGTGCCCACGCCGGTCTTGGTGAAGAAGGCCGGGATGCCGGCGCCGCCCGCGCGCAGCTTTTCGGCCAGCGTGCCCTGCGGCGTGAATTCGAGGGCCAGTTCGCCTGCGAGGTACTGGCGCTCGAACTCCTTGTTCTCGCCCACGTACGACGCGATCATCTTCTTGATCTGGCGGGTCTCGAGCAGCTTGCCGAGGCCGAAGCCATCGACGCCCGCGTTGTTCGAGATGACGGTGAGGTTCTGCGCGCCGGAGTCCTTCAGCGCCTCGATCAGCGCTTCGGGAATGCCGCACAGGCCGAAGCCGCCGACCGCGAGCATCTGCCCGTCGGCCACGACCCCCTTGAGTGCCGCGTCTGCGGAGGGATAAATCTTGTTCACTCGGGCTCCTTGATGGAATGGTGAAGAGTGGGTGGGTGGGTGATTGGGTGGGAAGCCGTCAACGATACTACGTACCCGCATACGTAGTATTTCGTAATGGTGACCCCCGATGCCCGAGATCGATTACCGGTTGGCTTTTGAACATGCCCCCGTCGGCATGGTGGTTTCGAGCAACCGCACCATCGTGGCCTGCAACCAGCGGGTGTGCGAGATCTTCGGCGCAACGCCCTCCGCGCTGGTCGGGCATTCGTTCAGCATCCTGTACCCGAGCGTGGCGGAGTTCGAGCGCATCGGCAAGCGCATGGAGCCCTTTCTCAACGCCAACGGCAACTACGCCGACAACCGCATGATGAAGCGATTGGGCGGCCTGCACGGCGCAATCGCCGGCGAGACCTTCTGGTGCCATGTCACCGGCCATGCGATGAATCGCGCGGCGCCGCACGAGGCCGGCATCTGGACCTTCGAGGACCTGGGCTCGCGCCGCGCGGTGAAGGCCGAGCTCACGCCGCGCGAGCGCGAGGTGGCGGCGCAGGTGATGCAGGGGCTGACCTCCAAGGAGATCGGCAAGGCGCTGGGCATCAGCCACCGCACGGTCGAGCTGCACCGGGCGCGGCTGATGCGCAAGTACGCGGCGGCGACCACCGCGGAGCTGGTCCAGAAGCTCATCGCGGGCTAGGTCCGGTTCCGGGCCGCAAGCCGGACCTGGGGGCCGGCCTTCATGTTTCGTCTGTAATCCGCGCCCGCTTCATCTGCATCGAAGCCCGGCCTGACGCAATTCGCGCGGAACGCGCGGCGCCGAGAGTACGGGACATACGGGACATCGACTCCCCTTCACCCCTCTCCGCACAAGGACCCAGACCCATGAACCGCCGCTCCTTCTCCGCCGCCATCGTCGCAGGCGTCGCCGCCTCCACCCTCTCCATGCGAGGCCTTGCACAGACGCTGGCCCCGGACGTGCGCAACGTGGTGCTGGTGCACGGCGCCTACGCCGACGGCTCGTGCTGGTCCGACGTGATCGGGCGGCTGCAGCAGGCGGGCCTGAAGGCCACCGCGGTGCAGAACCCGCTGACCTCGCTGGCCGACGACGTCGAAGCCACGCGCCGCATTCTGGCCTTGCAGGACGGCCCGACCGTGCTGGTCGGCCATTCGTGGGCCGGCACGGTGATCAGCGAAGCCGGTGTCGACCCCAAGGTGTCGGCGCTGGTCTACGTGGCCGCACGTGCGCCCGATGCCGGCGAGGACTACGGCGCGCTCGCCGCGAAGTTCCCCACGCCGCCCGCCACAGCCGGCTTGGTCAAGGCGAACGGCTTTGCGCAGTTGGGCGAGGAGGCCTTTCTGCGCGACTTTGCGGGCGACCTCGATCCGGCCAAGGCACGCGTGCTGTATGCCGTGCAGGGCCGCATCTCCGACACGCTTTTTGCTTCGCGCACCACACAGGCCGCATGGCGCACCAAGCCGTCTTGGTACGCCGTATCGACCCAGGACCGCACCACCTCGCCCGAGCTGGAACGCTTCCTCGCCCAGCGCATGAAGGCCAGGACGATCGAGATCGAATCCAGCCATCTTTCACTGATTTCGCACCCGGACCGGATCGCCAACCTGATCCTGGAGGCGGCGGGAAGTTCCACGACCTGAACGCCCGATCGTTGCGAAAACGGAAACGCCGCGTCGACAAAAGCCCCATGCCGCACCCCATTCAGAGGTCTATCTTTGAACCCATGCGAACAAGCCGTTCGCAGCCACTCAGGAGTATTTGATATGTCCACAGCTCTTCATTCCGAAAAGAACCTCCTTCAGCAAACCAGGCTGTCGGTCGCCCAGGTCCACGCCATCGCCACGCACCGCCTGCCGGTGACCCTGACGCTGGCGGCGATCATCCTGTCGGTGCTCGGCGTCAAGGCGTAGCCGCGGCACGGTTCCATCGGGTGCGGATTTCAGGGCGCGAGCTCTGAAATCTCGATGAGATTGAGGTCGGGGTCGCGCACATAGACAGAGCGGATGCGCGACGTCGCACCTGTGCGCATGACCGGGCCTTCGATGATCGGCACGCCCTTCTCGCCCAGGCGCTCGATGACCGCCTCGAGCGGCACGCTGGCGATGAAGCACAGGTCCAGCGAACCGGGCGTAGGCACGTCGGCCTTCGGCTCGAACTCGTGCCCCTTCACGTGCAGGTTGATCTTCTGGTTGCCGAAGCGGAAAGCCTTGCGGCCGGCGCCGAAGGTCTCCAGCGTCATGCCCAGCGCGTCGACGTAGAAGCGCACGCAGGCCTCTTCGTTCGCGGTCGTGAGCACCAGGTGATCCAGGTGGTCGATCATGGGAGTCTTTCTCCTTGTGCGGACGCAGGCGACTCTAGAAGCAGATCGCGATGAAGAGAAGTGCCGATTCGGCAGCGAGACCTCGCGAATCACGAAGGCCAGATCGCCCTGCTCGCCCTGTTCGCCCTACTTCTTCTTCAGCGTGGACGCAGGCCTTGCAACGACCGGCGACGCCACGGGCGCCTTGACCCAGCCGCGCAGCATCACGCCCAGGCAGATGCCGGCCGCGAAGATCACCCAGTACACCCAGGCCGGCAGGTTCTCCGCGCCGCTGTGCAGGTTCATGCCGAGGGCCGCGCCGATGGCCATGAGCGGAAAGGTCAGCGCGGCAATGGTGTTGAGCTTGTGCTGCGCGCGGCTCATCTCTATGGCCGAACGCGCCTGCGCCTCCGCGGCATGCGCGAGCCGGTAGTCGAGCGACATGCGCGTGTCCGCCAGCAGCAGCTCGAAGCCGCGCGATATTTCGACAGCGAGGTCACGCAGGTCGACGAGCATCAGGTCGTCCTTGACGGCCTCGCGGGCCGCCTGCAGGGTGTCCTGCATGTTCCGCGCGGCGCGGGTCAGCGGAATCAGCGGGCCGAGGATCTGGAACAGGTCTTCCGAGGTCTCCGCCGACTGGTGCCGTATCTCGAAGGTACTGAACGCCGCGCGATAGCTCTCCAGCAGCTTGGCGAGCGCCCGTTCGCCGGGGTTGTTGCCCTTGTGCAGCCACGCCCCATCGGGCTTGCGCAGGAACACCGCGGGCTTGCGCTCGGCGCCGGAGCCGGCGGGCGGCTCGTGCAGGATCACCATCAGGTGGCCCTGCTCGTGAATGATGCGCTGCGCGCCGTAGGTGGTGCCGCCCAGGCGCTGCTGCATTTCGGGAGGCAGCTCCCAGTCGTAGTCGATTCGTCTCGCCATCAGTCGGCCTGCAGTTCTTTCCACAAGGTGTCGAATTCGTCCGCGAAGCGGCGAACGAGCGAAGGGTCGTTGCTGAGGATCACGTTCTCCTCGTTGTATTCGCAGGCGCTGCGCGTCCAGTTGTAGCTGCCGTTGACGAGCCGCGCGCCGTCGAAGATGGCGAACTTGTGGTGCATGTGGGCCTCGGTACGGTCCACCGCGACCGGGATGCCGGCCGCGCGAAGTTGCCCGACGTCGCTGCCGCGGTCGAACTCCTTGTCGTTGTCGGTGATGAACCGCACCGCCACGCCGCGCCGCTGCGCGGCCAGCACTTCGGCGGTGATGCGGTCGTCCGACAGCGTGAAGACGCACAGGTCGATCGAGCGCTTCGCGGCCTTCAGTTGCTGGTTGATCGCCTGCAGGCAGGCCGTGCCCGGGCTGAAGAAGGCTTGCGAACTCACGGTGACGGAATCGGGCGAGCGGCCGGTGTCGATCGCACGCACCACACCTTCGAGCCACTTGAGCAGCGACAGCTGCTCGGGGTCGGCGGTGCGCGCGCGCACCAGGTCGAAGGCGCGGTTGCGCAGTTGGCGCAGCCCGTCCTCGGGCGGCGAGGCTTCGCGCAGGGTATGGACCAGCACGCGGCGCTCGTCGTCGCTCAGGCGCGCATCGGCCATGGTGGCGTCGAGCTGGGCGAGCAGTTCGGGCAATGCGGACATCAGTGCTCCTTGTCGGGTTTGGGCGGGGGCATGCGCTTCGGTGTCGCGCGGGTCGCCTGCACTTCGGCCGCGAGCCGCTCCATGTCCTGCTTGATCGACCGGTCGAGTTCCAGCCGGCGCTCGGTGGCGGTCACCAGCGGCAGGATCAGTTCGCGATAGGTCACCGCGATCTGGAGCATGGCGTCTGCGAGGCGCTGGCCTTCGCTCGGCCCTTCGGCCACCGGCTGGGGCACAGGCTTGAGCGCATCGACCGCGCGCGCCACGTCGAGCATGCTGCTCGCGATGCGCTGGCTGCCGTCCACATCGGCGCCGCCGAGCTTGCGCTGGCGCACGAACTCCTCGCAGATGGCCTTCCAGCGCGCGCTTTCTTCCGGCGTCGGGCTGCCCAGCAGTTGCGCGAGGCGCAGCAGGTTTTCTTCCGCGCCGGTGGTCAGCGTCTGGGCCTCGCCGCGGTAGTGATCGCGCAGCAGCGCATCGAGTTCGTCGTCGCGCATCAGCGGCGTGATCTTGCCCGCGAGCTTGGTCATGTTGCGATAGCTGCCCTGCAGCTTGAACGGCGGCGCGACGCGGTAGCTCTCCTGCTGCGCGGCCGATTCGATGTACGCGAGATTGACCTTGAGCAGCAGATCGCGCGCACGGAACAACCGCTGCAGCAACGCCTTGATTTCCTCCAGCTCCACCGCGCTGTAAGCATGCGAGAGCGCGCTGCTCGGCACGTCGTGGCCCTGCGCCATCTTCACCAGCAACTGCACGTCCTTCGGGTCGCGCGAGGCCAGCGGCATCAGCGTGGGGTTGGAGGTCAGGCTGTTCTCGATGTACGAGAGCGCGAACGCCGCCTCGCGGCCCGAGAGCACGTCGCCCAGGTTGTAGATGTCGGCGCGGTTGGCCAGCATGTCCGGGATCTTGAACACGTCGCCCGACTCGGTGTACGGATTGCCCGCCATCACGATGGCGAAGCGCTTGCCACGCATGTCGTAGCTGCGCGGCTCGCCGTTCCACACACCCTCGATGCGGCGCGTGCCGTCGGCCAGTGCAATGAACTTCTGCAGGAACTCGGGGCTGGTGTGCTGGATGTCGTCCAGGTACAGCATCACGTTGCTGCCCATCGCAAGGCCGAGGTTGAGCTTCTCCAGTTCCTGCCGCGCCGCGCTGTTGGGCGCGTTGGCCGGGTCGATGGCGGTCACGCCGTGGCCGAGCGCCGGGCAGTTGATGCGCACGAAGATGAGGCCGAGCCGGTCCGCCACGTACTCCATCAGCGTCGTCTTGCCGTAGCCGGGCGGCGAGATCAGCAGCAGCAAACCCATGCGGTCGGTGCGGCTGCCCTCCCCCGCCGAACCGATCTGCTTGGCGAGGTTGTCGCCGATGATGGGCAGGTAGAGCTCGTCGATCAGCTGGTTGCGAACGAAGGTCGAGAGCGGCTTGGCCTGGAACTGGCCGAGCTTGAGCCGCGCCTTCTCGCGTTCGAGCAGTTCGTGGCGCAGGCTGTGCAGCGCCTCGTAGCCCGGCACCGCGTGCATGGTGTGGAACAGGAAGCGGCGCCAAAAGTCGTTGAGGTTCAGCGTGATGCGGCCTTCTGGCACGCGCGAATGCTCGCTGCGCAGGCCTTCGACCGTGCGGTCGAGCGCCGCGTTGACGCGGGTGCGCGACAACGGAATGGCCAGGACGCTGGCCGCGTCGTCCACCCAGTCAATCGACTGTGGCGCCTGATGCACCGCATAGGCGCGCACCCAGTCGCGCGCAAGACGCCAGCGTTCCGCGGGCGGTGCGGCATCGAGGTCGTGCTGCCAGGCATCGCGTCGGCCGCCGCGTTCCAGCTCGCGCAGCAACGCAGCCGCCAAGTCTTCGCCCGCGCCCGCGACGGCCCAGGCTTCGCCGCCGCGCTCGCCGGCCAGCTCGCGCACGAGGTACGCGGCGGCCTGTTCGCACAGCGTGGACACGCGGCCTTGGTGCGCATCGCGCTCCTCTTCGCTCGCGGTCTCGGCCAGCGGCAGCATGTCGGGCACCACGTCGTGCGCGAAGTGCTTCAGCGCACGCGCCGTATCGGCTTCGAGCTGCTCCAGCGCATCGCGCCGGCCGAACAGGGTCTGCATCTGCATCGCGGCGCGCGCGCGGCGCAGCAGCGATTCGCGATGGGCGATCAGGTGGCCGTGCTGCCAGTAGAGCAAGGCCAGCGCGCGCTCGGTCGGGCCCCAGGCCAGCAAGCCGGCCTGGTCCTGCATCGCGACGAGCGCACCCAGGAGGCGCAGTGCATCGTCGTCGTGGATGCCCTTTTGGTAGCCCTCTTGATACCGTGCGGCGGCGAATCGGCGGACCATGTCGAGCAGTTGCGGATGCAGCGGGTCTTCGGCCAACAGCGTGAGCACCTCGGCCCAGCTGCGCTCGGCCTTGCCGTCTAGCAGCGCCTCCAGCAGGCGGCCTGCGAGGTACTCCGCGCGCGACAGCTCGGCCGTCTCCGACACCAGCGACTGGTTCCAGTAGCGCTGCAGCGGCAGCAGCCGGGGCTCGTCCACGGGGCTCTGGTAGTCGGTGCCCGTCACCTGGTAGGCCATGCCTTCGTCGCGGGCCACCAGCGTCAGGTCGACCGGCTGGCGGTGCACGGTGAAGGCGTGACGGCCCAGGCGCAGCGTGTCACCGCCCTCGCTCACCAGTTCGCGCTTGTCGCGGATGGAGCGCAGGGCCTGGTCGCGCGCTGTCTTCAGGCGCGTGTCGAGCTCGTCGGCCGGCACCGCGGCGCCCAGCGTACGCAGGTCGGCGATCAGCGTGCGGAGCTTGCCGATCATCGGGTCGGCCGCGAAGTAGCTGTGAACCTGCGTCAGGTCGGCCAGCTGCGCGATGCGGCGCGGAATGCCGTCGAGGATGCGGCCCGCAGCATCGACCACGCCTTGCGCGCGGCGCTGGCGGGCTTCCACCAGGCTCTGACGGCGTGCGGACAGCGCTTCGTACACGGTCTCGCGCTTCTCGGCGATGTCGGCGAGGAAGTCTTCCTGCTCGGCGAAGCGGCCCTCGATTTCTTCGAGCTGGGCCAGCAGGCGCGTGAGCGCGTCGTCGCACTTTTCGGGCGTGTCGGCGAACTCCAGCGCGTTTTCGACTGCCTGGCTGAAAAGCTTGAATTGCGCGCCGAACTCGGCACGCGCCTCGGTCGCGCCCAGTGACTTGCGCCGCACACGCGCATCGGCGCGCATGCGGTTGATGTCGGCGTAGATCAGCGAAATGCGGTCGAGGATGGAGGTGCGGATCACCGCATCTCCACCCGGCAGGCTCCCCAATTGCTCGGTCAGCAGATCGAGGCCCGCGGCCTGTTCGTCGAGCGTGGCAAGCATCTGCCCGAGCGCAGGCGATGTCGCCAGGTTGGGCAGGTCGAGCGCGAGCTTGTCGAGCGCCTGACGCTGGCCGTTGAAGGCGGTGTCGGCCGCCAGGAACTGCATCGCGCGTTCGCCGATGCGCTGCTGTTCGACCTCGAGCGCGGCGTCCATCGCGGCGATGCGCGGCAGATCGGCGTAGCGCAGCTCCTTGAGCATCTGCAGCGCGCCGCGCCGTTCGCGCAGGCGCCCGAGCGCCTTCACGAAATCGTCGGGCGCGCGCCAGATGGTGCTGGCGATGTCGACCAGCAGCGCATGCTGCGCGTCTTCCGCCCGGGCCAATGCACGTGCGGTTTCACGCCGGATCGTGTCGACCTTCTCGAACTCGGCCAGCGTGCTGCGCGCCACGTCGGCAATGCTGCGCAGCTCGGCCATGAGGCCGGTGGCTTCGGGCGCGTCGAGCCAGAAGTAGGCGTCGCTCACGCGGGTGCACTGGCGGATCAGGTCTTCGTAGGCGGCGCGCGTGGGCGCCTGCTCGCGCACCGCGCGGGCGATGCCCATGAGGTCGCTCACGCCGCGCACCAGCTCGGCGTTGCCGATCTTGCCGAAGAAGCCGGTGGCGGGCGGCTGCGCGCTCACATGTTCTTCGCTGGCGAACGGCGTCTGCCACAGCTGCATCGGGTGCACGCGCGTCGGCTCGCCGTCGTTGTCGTGGAACACCAGGATGCGGCCGTCCGCAAAGCGCGCGTAGCCATTCGCAATGATCGGCGTGGCGAGCTTCTTTTCGATCAGGTTGTAGTTGAAGAGCGCATAGCGCCCGGGCTTCGGGTCGTAGAAGACGTAAGCCACGTCTTCGCCATTGGGCGAGCGCAGCATGCGCTTGAAACGCAGGTGCTCGACCACCTCGGCCGGCAGGTCGAAGCGCTTGTATTCGCCCGACTGCAGGTAGTAGCCGCCCGGAAAGATGATCCCGTGGTCTTCAGGCAGCTGCACGCAGGAGCCGCCGATGGCGTCGATGCGCTCGACCTGCTGCGTGCGGATGTTGAACACCAGGTAGCGCGTGACCTGCTCGCGGTAGGGCTTCACGCGCAGCAGGATCAGCATGCCGAGCTTGGCCCAGGCGATCTCGGCATCGGTGAGCGACTGGCTCTTGTCCTCCACCGGTTCGCTGTAGATGCCCAGGCCCGTCTCGGTGTTGTTCTCGATCTTGATCGTGAGGTCGCCGCCCAGCGTTTCGACGAACACCGTGTCCAGCACGTTCACATGCGGATGCTTGCCGCCCACATGGTCTTCGCGCGTGGCGATGGTCCACTCGAAATCGTGGCTCGCGGGCAAGGCGATGTCGCGCTCGCCGCGGTTGTCGATGTAGTGGATGCTGCCGTCGCGCTCGATGGCCCAGCGGAACACGCGCACGTCGTGCAGCTGCTGGCCGATCTGAAACGAGGCGAGCAGCTTGTCTTGCGTCACGCGAAGCTGCAGCAGCGTGGCCTGCTTGTAGTAGGCGTAGAGCTCGCGGAAGTCGGAGGTGAAGCGCGTGTCTTCCAGGAAGGTGCCGGCCAGCGGCACGGGTTGCAGTTCGTCGTTCTCGGTGGCCGCTTCACCCGGCGTTGCGAGCCGGTAGAGGCCGAACACGTCGCCCACGGCCGTTTCCTTGCGCAGACCGATGAAGACGTTGTAGCCGAACAGCAGCAGGTCGCCGATGCGCACGATGTCGCGCGCCACGGCGTTGTTCTCGGTGCGCGCGCGGGTGCGCAGGATCAGCGTCTGGTCGGAGCGGCCGAACTCGGCCAGCCGCTGCTCGTTGAGCGCCTGCGTCTTCTTGAGCAGGCCTTCGCCCTGGGTTTCGAGCCGCTTCTTCAGCAGGTCGTAGCTGCCGCTGCCGGAGACCAGGGCTTCGGTCTGGTCGGTCGGCGCCTGGGCGCCGGGCGGCGCTCCCGTTTCGTCGGTGGGTTGCATGGATCGGCGCGGTCAGTCCGCGCGCAGCAGTGCGAGCAATTCGTCGCGGTGAGGCTGGGTGTCGAGCCAGGCGCGGATGCGGTCCAGCTCGTCGATGCATTCATTGCCGTAGCGGCGGCGCAGCGAGGCCAGGCGGGCTTCGCGCACCTCCTCGGTCTGCAGCCGGCGCTGGTAGCCGTCGGAGAGCAGTTCGTCGAGCCGGCCCGCGAGCCCGCGGCTCACGATGGCGCGCCATTCGCCCGCATCGAACCACAGGTTCTGGCAGGCCACGCAGCGGTCGATGCGGAAGTCGGGCCCGGCGCTCACGCGCAGGCGCTGCATCAGCCGGTCGCACTCGGGGCAGTGGCGCACGGCGGCGAGGTCGAACACCTCGATGACTTCGTCGTCGACCTCATGCGGCACACGGTTCGGGTCTGCCGCCTTCCAGGCGCGCCAGTCGTCCATGCCCATCACCATGCCTTGGCACTCGGCGCATTGCACGCCCAGCAGCGCTTCGGCCAGCGCCACGGGTTGCATGGCCGCGCGTCCGGCGCAACTGCACTTCAGGTTCGGGTTCATCGTGCGCCCCCGGTTCAGTGGCGGAAGGTGGAAATCAGGTTCTGCAGCGCCGACTTCTGGCTCTCGGTGCCGTCGGCGGCGATCTTGCTCATCAGCGAGGCGACGCTGAGGTTCTGGATCTCGCCCGACGAATTGCCCAGGGCGCCGACGATGTCGCGCAGGTCCTTCACCACGTCGCGTTCGCCCGAGAGCTGCTCCTTGAAGGCGACTTGCACCGCCTGGCTCTTGGAGATGACGCCGTCGATGCCCTTGCCCACGGAGAGCGAGCGCACGAAGCTGTCGAAGTAGTCGCCCGAGCCGCCCACGATGTCGATCTTGGCGTTGGCGAGCGCGGTGCCCAGCACATCGGCCTGCTCCTTGGCGATGGAGGTCTGCGCGTCGATGCCCTTCATCGTCTCGATGTGCGACTTCTCCAGGCGCATGCGGAACTCTTCGTGGTCGCGGGTCTCGGGGCTCATGGACTTCATGGCCTCGAACTTCTCGTGCAGGCCCTTGGCCTCGGCGTTGAAGCGCGCTTCGATCACCTGTGCATCGGCCTGGCCGGACTTGAGCGTGGCTTCGGCATCGGCCGTGCGCACGTTCACGTCGGCGAGGCCGAGCTTTTCCTTGCCCGAGGCTTCGGCATCGAACTTGGCGCGCATGCCGGCGGCTTCGGCCTGCGAGCGCGCCTCGATGACCTGCGCGTCGGCCTGGCCGGCCTTGAGGATGGCGTCGGCATCGGCCTGGCGCACGTGCACGTCGGCCAGGCCCAGTTTTTCCTTGCCCGAGGCTTCGGCCTCGAAGGTGGCCAGGCGCGCCTGCGCGGTGGCGATCTCGACCTTGGCAGCCGCCAGCCCCGGCGCTGCGGAGATGGCTTCCATGCCCTCGGCTTCGCGCTTCTTCGATTCGGCGTCGCGCTCGGCCACCTTGAGCTTGGCATCGGCCAGCGTCAGTTCTTCGGCCGCCTTGTGGCGTGCGCGCTTTTCCTGCGTCTCGGCGGCCTTCACGTCGATCACCATCTTCTCGTCGGCCTGGCCCTCGGCCATGATGACGACCGACTTCTTGGTGCGCTCGGCCTCGGCCACCACGCGCAGTTCCTTGATCGCTTCTTCCTGCTCGGCCACGGTGCGCTCGACCACGATGCGCTCGCGGATCACGTCGGCAATGGCCTTCTTCTGCACTTCGACGGCCTTGTCCTTCTCGATGCGCTGCAGCGTCACTTCTTTCTCGCGGTCAACGATTTCCAGGTCGCGGGCACGCGTGACCTTTTCTTCCTCGACGGCCACCGCGCGCTTGCGGTTGTTTTCGGCGACTTCCTTTTCGCGCTGCACGTTCTCCTGCTGAACGGCCACGGTCTGCTCCGAGAGCAGGCGCGCGGTTTCGGACTTGGTGCGCTCTTCGGACTGGATCTTGGAAGTTTCGGCTTCCTCGCGGGCACGCACGCTGGCGATTTCGCGGTGCTGGCGCGAGGTGGCATCGGCCTGCTGGCGCTCGAGTTCGAGCAGGGCTTCCTGCGTCTCGACGTTTTTCTTCTTGATCTGCATTTCCTCGTTGCGGCGCAGCTCGTTGGTGCGCACATGCTCGACCGCCGTGAGCTCGGTGATCTTCTTGATGCCCTGCGCATCGAGGATGTTGTTGGCATCGAGCTCCGACAGTGGCGTCTGCTCAAGGTAGTCGATGGCCGCGTCTTCGAGCACGTAGCCCGAGAGGTCGTTGCCGATCTGGCTGATGATCTGGTCGCGGAAACCGTCGCGCGCCTGATAGAGATCGACGAAGTCCATCGACTTGCCCACGGTCTTGAGCGCTTCGGAGAACTTGGCGGAGAACAACTCTTCCAGCGTCTCGTGGTTGGAGGCCCGCGCGCAGCCGATGCCCTGCGCCACCTTCAGCACGTCGTCGGCGGTCTTGTTGACGCGCACGAAGAACTTCACCTTGATGTCCGCGCGGATGTTGTCGCGGCAGATGAGGCCTTCGTTGCCGGAGCGGTCGATCTCGATGGTCTTGACCGAGATGTCCATCAGCTCGGCCTTGTGGATGATCGGGTAGACCATCCGCCCGGTGAAGGTCACCTCGGGCTCGGCGCGCAGCGTGTTCACGATGAGTGCGTGGCCCTGTTCGATCTTTCGATAGAACTTGGCGAACATCGCGAACAGGCCGAGGATGACCACGGCCAGAATGACCACGGCAAAGATGATGGGCTCCATTTTTTCTCCAGATTTGCTTTGAGAGCGGACGAACAGTAAGGGGTGCGCGCGATCAGACGATGTCTTCGTGCGCCGCGATGAGGTAGCGCCCGGCCACCTCGTCGTATTCGAGGATCAGCGCGTGCGAGCCGCGCTTGAAGGTGTTGGGCACGGGCGCCCAGACGCGGATGTTCAGGCTGGCGCCGCGGCGCGTGACTTCGGCGCGGCCGTCTTTCTCGTTGACCACGCCGGTGATGACACGGCAGGCCTGGCCGACCAGCGCGGCGTTGCTCACGGCCGTGTGGCTCACGAACAGGCCGCGCAGCGGCCGGATGGCGACGGCCGTGACGGGAATGGCGATGGCCGCGCTGGCCACCAGCAGCACCGTGCCGGCCACGAGCTGGAGCAGCATCGTTGGCACCAGCGGCATGAGCCACTCGCCACCGAGGCAGGAAACGGTCCATGCCGCCAGCACCAGCAGGCTCACCGCCACCGAGAACGGCACGCCGTTCAGGCCGAAGGCGACGACGTAGCTCGCGAGCTGGCCCACGTCGCTGGTGTCGCCGTCGGCATGCGTGTGCAGGTCGACGTCGAAGCCGCTGTGTTCGATGTCGACCATGCCGAGCACCGCGAGCACCCAATAGATCACCACGACGCCCAGCAGCACCGTGTAGATCGCGGTGGGGTACGCCACCACCGCATCCATGAAATTGCCCATTGATCCTCCCGCTTGCGAGTTGTGTTGTTGTTCTACTTGCGGCCCGGCTTCCCTGCGCCGGTGCCCTTCTTTCCACCACTGCTGGCAAATGCAATCAGGTCGCGCGTGGCCCTCTCCTTGATGGCCAGGCGGTCGTCGGCGGCGAGCCCGTAGCGCTTCGCCAGGAATTCGTAGTCCGCCCCGCTGAGCGACACCGTCAGGCGCGGTCGCTTGGGCTTCGACGTGGTCGCAAGACCCAGCACCTGCCGGATCTGGTCGGAGGTGGACACGTGCTGCTCGAAAGCCGCCGTGCGCACCGCCTCCAGCACGGCCTCCTCCACGTCGAACGCCACCTGGACGGCGCGTATCGCCTCGTCCGAGCCCTGCCAGCGAACCGGCTTGACCCGCACGTTCATTCGGAGGCGGTCCCGCTCGGGTTGGCTTGGCGGGCGCGGATGCGCTCCATCACCTTGCCGGTGCGGTCGGCGTCGCTGCCGATGCCCGCGGCGGCCAGCTTCTTCTCGAGCGCCTGGTGGCCCAGTTCGTTCTCGAGCGCCTGGCTGGCCGTCATGCGGTCGGCCAGGTCTTCGTGGCGCGCGCGGATGCGTTCGAGCGATTCGCGTGCATTGGCCAGGCGCGAACCGCCGCTGCCGATGTTCTCGGAGATCGACTGCGTGGCGCGGTAGACGCTCTCGGTGGTCTTGGCGATGCCGATCTCGCGCTCGTGCTCGCGGATGCGCGCCTCGGCCGACTTGATCAGCTCCTTGAGCTTGGAGACCTGCAGCGCGTAGGAGGCGTGGGCCTTGGCCTGCTCCTCGAGCTCCTGCTCGATGGTGCCGACCTTGGCGGCCACGTCGAGCGCGAGGCCTTCCTGCGTCTTGTTGAGCGCTTCGATCGCAAGGCCTTCGTAGCGCGTGATCTCGTTCTTCAGGCGCTCGATCTCGCGGGCCGACTGCATCTCCTTGGCCATCACGCCGGTGAGGTCGCCCTTGGCCTTCTCGATGCTGTGCTTGGCGTCGATGATTTCCTGCTCGTAGATGCGTGTGGCATTGCTGTCGACCACGCTCTCGCCGATTTCGCGCGCGCTGCCGCGCAGCAGGGTGACAAGCTTCTTGATGACGGTCATGTGGATCTCCGCTTAATTCAGGAATTCGGACAGGGCATCGAGCGCATCGAGCGCGTTGTCGCTGAGCACGGCCACTTCGCGTGCGACGTCTTCCACGCTCGCATTGCGCCCGAGCGCACCGGTGAGCACGTAGCGGCCATCGACGCGGCCGAAGGACGACAGGGGCACGGACGGGTTGAGGTCGAGCAGCGATTCGAGCAGCTCGGTGCGGCGCTCGGGCTTCACTTCGTCTTCGGTCCAGAGGTAGCAGATGCAGATGATCTGCATGTCGGAACTGGTAATAAAGATAGGCAGTTCATCGCGCCCCTCGATGCTCACCTGGACGACGGGCGTGCTGCCCGGAATGGGTTGCAGCTGCACCGGCAGCCCGCCCATTGCGGCGCCCGCCAGCGCATCGAGGCCCTTGAGTTGATCGAGCAGTGATTGCATACCTCTCCTTGTGGTTGAGACCGTTGGAAGCGAGCGGTGCTTCGATGGGTTCACTATAGGTGTGCCGACATAACATGTCAAAAATTTTCTTTTCTCCGGCCCATGACTTTCGGCACTGGCGTGCTTCATAGAATCCGCCGATGAACAGCCCAACGCCCCCAGTCATCTCGACCGCTACGCAAGAAGAAGTCCGCAGCGGCGTGCTCGGCCGGCATCTGCGGCAGTTCAACTACGGCTTCGTCGGCGAGTACCCCGAGTCGCAGCCGGTATGGCTCAACGCCAAGGATGCGAATGGCGAATTGGTTGGTGGATTGCGCGCCTACGTCTTCCTGTATTGGCTGCGCATCGATGTCCTCTGGGTGGCGGAGGCCGCACGTGGCCAGGGACTGGGCGCGCGCCTGCTCGCCGAAGCCGAAGCGCGTGCCAGGAATCTGGGTGCGCACAGCGCCGCGCTCGAAACATTCGAATGGCAGGCACGGGGCTTCTACATCAAGCAGGGCTACGAGGAATACGGGCGCATCGACGACTACGTCAAAGGCTTCTACCTCGCCTCGATGAAGAAGAGGTTCGGGAGCTGAGCCCCGGTCAAGCCATCCGCTTCACCGCCCCGATCCACTTCTCGAACGCCTTCATCTGGTCGCCCACGAACTTGCGCGTCGTCTCGTCGGTGCAGTTCCCATCGGCATCGAACTTGCCGCCCGCCCCGCCGATGAACACCTCGGGCTTCACCAGCACCATCGCGTTCACGAACAGCATCACGCGGCGCATGTCGTACTGAACCCGTGCGCCGCCCAGCGGGCCGGGCGATGCCGACAGCAGCGCCACCGGCTTGTGCGCGAAGGGCTGGTCTTCGCCGCGGCTGAGCCAGTCGATCACGTTCTTGAAGGCGCCCGGAATCGAGAAGTTGTATTCGGGCGTGGCGATGACGATGCCATCGGCGCGGGCGATGCGCTCGCGCAATGCCTGCACCGGCGCCGGGTAGCCCTTGGCGAAGACGTCCGCATCGAACGAGGGCACCTCGCGCCATTCGACAACGTCCAGTTGCATGGATGCCGGCATCAGTGAGCCGGCGAGGTTCAGGGCGGCGCGATTGACGGATGCGTTGCGGAGGCTGCCGCAGAGGCCGACGATGTCCAGAGTGCTCACGGTGTTTTCCTTTGCGCGATGTGCGGAAGTTGGTTGTCCGCCACTGTGGCGCAGAGCCGCGACGCGAGGAAGCGATTTCTCGGAAACCACATTTCCTTTGCGCGAAAGAACAAAGCCGGCGCGACCGGACCAGCGTCAGTGCCCGTCCCCGGAGCGCTCGGCATCCGGCCCCCGGTTCAACTCCAGGCGGTAGGCCAGGGCGATGAAGAGACTCTGCGCCAGGCCGATCGTGCTGGTGAGCGAGCGAAAACCGAAGGTGGTGCTCTCCTGCACGAACAGCGCGGCCTGGGCCAGTTCCGACAGCGGGCTCAACCGGCTGTCGGTGATCGCGATGATGCGGGCCCCGCGCGCCTTTGCGCTGCGCAAAACGTCCAGCGTCTCCGGCGCATAAGGCGGAAACGACACCGCCAGCAGCACATCGCCCTGGCGCAGGGACCGCAACTGACCTTCCTGCATGCCGCCGAGGCCATCGACCAGCAGGATGCGCTTGTCCGTGTGCTGCAGCGCGTAGTCCAGGTAGGCGGCCACCGGAAACGAGCGGCGCATGCCGAGGAGCCAGATCGATTCCGCCTCGGCCAGCAGCTCGACCGCCTTGTCCAGATCGCTTTGCGCCAGGGTGTCGATGAGTTCCTGGATGCCGCCGATGCTGCCCTTCAGGAACTCCTGCGCCATGTCGACGCTGATCAGCGGCGCGCCGGTCTGGATCACGTCGCGGATGCGCGCCTGGTAGTTGCGGTCCGGTGCCAGTTGCTGGGCAATGGCTTCGCGAAACAGCTTCTGCATCTCGGTGAACCCCGAGAAGCCGAAATGCTTGGCAAAGCGCACGACGGCCGAAGGCTGCACGCCGCAGGCGGCGGCCACGTCCTGGATGCCTTCGAGGCCGAGGCGGCCATGGTGCGCCTCGATGTACTTTCCGATCAGCTTCAGCTGCTTGCTCAAACCCTTGTATTCGCTTTCCAGGGCCTTGAGAAACTGCTCGACGGAAGTCGCGGAAGGGGCTGCGGTGGTCATGAGGTCAGGATACCAAGACGCATCCGCCTCCCGCCCTTCGCATGTCCCCCGCTCACAGCATCTCGACCTGGCCGCTGCGCAGCGACCGGGTGATGGCCAGGCCGATGCGCGTGGCCTCGGTGGCGTCCGACAGCGTGAGGTCGAGCGCCGCTTCGCCGCGGCAGGCGGCGACGAAGGCATTCATCTCGTGCACGAAGGCATCGCCGAAACGCTCGAAGAAATCGGCCGTCGAAGCATGCCGCACGCCGTGGCTGTCGCTGGTGACCACGCGGTCGCGCTCGGCGCCGTGGCCGATCAGCAATTTGCCGCCGGTGCCGATGACTTCGGTCTGCGTCTCGTGGCCGTGCGCGAAGGTGCGCGAGGCGTAGAACACCGCGCGCCCGCCGCCTTCGAAGTCCACCATGGCCAGGCCGTTGTCCACGTCCGCATGCTCGGCGAGGCCGGGATGCATGGCGATGGTGCCGGTGGCGAAGGCGCGCACCGCGCGCGGATTGCCGAGCATCCAGCGCGCCAGGTCGATGTCGTGGACGCTGCAGTCCATGAAGATGCCGCCGGACTGCGCCGCGTACCCCACGAAGAAGCCCGAGGGGTCGTTCATGTCGCAGGTCTGCGAGCGCACGAGAAAGGGCCGGCCGATCGCGCCCTGGCGCATGTCGTCGTGGGCGCGGCGGTAGCTGGCGTCGAAGCGGCGCACGAAGCCGACCATCGCCACGCGGTCCGGATGGCGCGCGGCAACGGCTTCGACGCGTTCGCAGTCGGCCACGTCCAGCGCCAGCGGCTTCTCGACGAAGACGTGCTTGCCCGCCTCGAGCGCCGCGATGGTCTGCTGCGCATGCAGGGCGGTGGGCGTGACCAGCACGATCGCGTCGACATCGGGCGCGTGGATCATGCGGTCGAAGTCGCTCGTGGTCTGCTCGATGCCCAGCTCGGTGCGGGCTTCTTCAAGCTCCGAAGGAACGGGGCTGCAGGCCCAAACCAGCCGTGCGTTGCGGATGCGGTAGGCAAGGTTCTCGGCATGGCGGCGTCCGAGCCGGCCCAGGCCGGCGATGCCGATGCGAAGCGGGGGTGTGCGGGAAGTGGTGTTGCTCATCGAAATGCCCCGGTCACGCTTCAAAAGTCACGGGCTGGCCGCGCTCGAAAGACAGCGCGGCCGCATCGGCCAGTTTCTGCGCGGCCACGCCGTCATGCACCGAAGTGCGGAACGCGCCGCCGCTTTGCAGCCGTTCGAAGAAGTGCGCCAGCTCGAGCCGGTACGCGGCGCGATAACGCTCCAGGAAGAAGGCCTCGGGGTTGTCGGCCTTCACGCCGGTGGCATCCATGCACACGACTTCTGTCGGCCGATGATTGCCGGCCGCCAGCAGCCCCTTGGAGCCCAGCACCTCGAAGCGCTGGTCGTAGCCGTACGCCGCGCGGCGCGAGGTGTTGATCTGGCACAGCCGGCCGGAGCGCGTGCGGATGCTCACGATGGCCGTGTCGATGTCTCCTGCCCCGGCGATGGCCGGGTCGGTGAGACACGCGCCGGTGGCGCTCAGCCACACGGCTTCGTCGCGGCCCTCGTCGGCAAGGATCCAGCGGAACACGTCGAAGTCGTGGATCAGCATGTCGCGAAAGATGCCGCCCGACTGCTGGAGGTATTCGACAGGCGGAGCGCCGGGGTCGCGGCTGGTGACGACCAGCACCTCGGGCACGCCGATCTCGCCATCGTCCAGGCGCGACTTGAGCGCATTGAAAGTGGGATCGAAACGGCGCTGGAACCCGATCATGCAAGCCACGCCGGTCTGCCGCACCGCCGCCGCGCAGGCCTCGGCGCGCGCCACCGACAGGTCCACCGGCTTCTCGCAAAAGATGTGCTTTCCGGCCTGCGCCGCGCGAACGATCAGGTCGCTGTGCGTAGTGGTCGGCGAGGCGATGACGACGGCATCGACGGCCGGATCGGCCAGCGCTTGCTCGATGGATGCCACCTGCGCATCGAGCGCCTGCGCAAGAGACGCCGCACTCTGCGGCGCCGGATCGCTGATGTAGCGCAGTTGCACGCCCGGCAGCGCGGCAAGGTTGGAGGCGTGGATCTGGCCGATGCGGCCTGCGCCGAAGACGGCAACTTGTTTCATGGTCACGGAGGTAGAGAGAACGAGTGATGCGGAACTTCATTGTCCGGAAGCTCCATCCAAAATAGAACAGGGTTTCTACTCACGAAATTAATAGAAAAACATTTGCAATTCGGGTTTTGCTTTTCTAAGATTGCCTCCAACAAACAAGGAGACATCGCATGACCCGCATATTCCGAACATCACGAACGCATCTGCGCAAGGCCATCTACGCCGCAGCCACGCTGGCCACCGCATCGCTCGCATTGCACGCTTCGCCCGCAATGGCGGACAACGAGCGCATCGCCGCGCTCTTCCACAACATGGCCGAACCGTTCTTCGTGTTCATGAACCGCGAACTGCAGGACGAGGCGAAGAAGCTCAAGGTCAAGCTCAGCGTAGTGGATGGCCAGGCAAGTTCGCCCAAGCAGAGCTCCGATGTTTCGGTGGCCATCACGCAGGGCGTGGACGGCATCATCATCGCGCCGACCGACGCCAGGGCGATGACGCCCGCGCTCAATGAAGTGCTCGGCGACAAGATCCCGGTCGTGACGGTGGACCGCCGCGTCGACGGCGCGAAGAGCCCCATTCCCCACGTCGGCGCCGACAACGTGGCGGGCGGCCGCATGATGGCCGAGTGGGTCGTGAAGAACTTCCCCGACGGCGCCAGCATCGTCTTCCTGACCGGCCAGCCCGGCAGCAGCTCGGGCATCGACCGCGCCAAGGGCGTGCACGACGCCTTCACCAAGGCAGGCCCCAAGTACAAGATCGTCGCGGAGCAAACCGCCAACTGGGCGCGCGACCAAGGGCTCACGGTCACGCAGAACATCCTCACCTCGCTCGCGGGCAAGCCGCCGCAGGTGATCCTGTCCGCCAACGACGACATGGCGCTCGGCGCCGTGGAAGCGATCCAGTCGGCGGGCCTCGCGAAAGAGGGCATCAAGGTGCTGGGCTACGACGCATCGCCCGATGCGCTGAAGAAGGTGCGCGACGGCGAGATGGCCGTCACCGTCGAGCAAAGCCCCGGCAGGCAGATCCGCACGGCCCTGCAGCTCCTGGTGGGCAACATCCGCAACAAGACCGAGATCAAGTCGGTCGGCATCGAGCCGATCCTCATCACCAAGAGCAACATCTCCGACGCGGCGCGGGCCGGCGAACTCAAGTGACCACCGCCCCCCTGCTCAGGGTCCGGGGCATCCGCAAGTCCTTTCCCGGCGTCAAGGCGCTGGACGGGGTGCAGCTCGACGTGGTCGCGGGCGAGGTGCATGCGCTGCTCGGCGAGAACGGCGCGGGCAAGTCGACGCTGTTGAAGATCCTGGCGGGTGCGCAGCCGGCCGACGAAGGCACGATCGAATTCGAGGGCCGCACGCTCTCGCCCGCCGACACGCCGATGTTGCGCCAGCGCACCGGCATCGTCACGATCTACCAGGAGTTCAACCTGCTGCCGGCGCTGTCGGTGGCCGAGAACATGTACATCGGCCGGGAGCCCCTGCGCCACGGGCTGATCCACTGGTCGCGGCTGTACGACGATGCGGGCAAGGTGATTCGCGACCTGGGCATCGACCTCGATCCGCGCGACGAGGTGCGCTCCTTGAGCGTCGCGAAGCAGCAGATGGTGGAGATCGCCAAGGCCATGACCGTCAAGGCGCGGCTGATCGTCATGGACGAGCCGACCGCCGCACTGAGCGGGCGCGAGGTCGACCAGCTGCTGGACATCATTCGCGACCTGAAATCGCGGGGCCTGGGCATCATCTACGTCTCGCACAAGCTCAACGAGGTCAAGGCCATCTGCGACCGCTTCACGGTATTCCGCGACGGCCGCTATGTGACGACCGGCGCCGTGGCCGACGCCACCGTGAACGACCTGGTGCGCCACATGGTCGGGCGCGAAGTGGTGGGCGTGAAACGGCAGTCGTCCAGCGTGCTTGGCGAGGTGGTGCTCAAGGTCGAAGGCGTGAGCCGGCTGAAGGCCGTCTCGGGCACCAGCGCGACGTCGCTGTCGGACATGTCGGTGCATGTGCGTGCGGGCGAGATCGTCGGCTTCGCCGGGCTGGTCGGCGCGGGCCGCACCGAGATGGCTCGCGTCATCTTCGGCGCCGACCCCTGCGACAGCGGCACGGTGCGCGTGCTCAACAAGCAGGTGGTGCTGCGCTCGCCCCGGGACGGCATCGACGCCGGCATCGTGCTGGTGCCCGAAGACCGCAAGCAGCAGGGCTGCTTTCTCTCGCACTCGATCCGCCACAACATGACGCTGCCCAGCCTCGGGCGCCTCAGCAAGATGCGCTGGTTCGTCGACGAGGCGGCCGAGACCCGGATGATCGAGGAGTACCGCCGCAAGCTCTCGATCAAGATGTCCAGCGACAAGGTGAGCATCGGCACCCTGTCGGGCGGCAACCAGCAGAAGGTGCTGCTCGCGCGCTGCATGGCACTCAACCCCAAGGTGCTGATCGTGGACGAGCCCACGCGCGGCATCGACGTCGGCGCCAAGGCCGAGGTGCATCAGGTGCTGTTCGACATGGCCGCGCAGGGCGTGGCGGTGATCGTCATCTCGTCCGAGCTTCCCGAAGTCATGGCGGTCAGCGACCGCATCGTGACCTTCATGAACGGCGTCATCACCGGTTCCACGCCGGGCAGCGAAGCCACCGAGGAACAGCTGATGAACCTCATGGCCCTGGGCGCCCGCCGGCCCGAGGCCGAGTTGGCCCTGGCGGCATGAGCTCCCGGCGAGCCCCGCAGTGAACCCGATCAAGGAGAGAAAAAAATGACATCCACCGCCGCCACAGCGCCCGTCCCCAAAGAACGCAAGTACGACCTCGTCGGCTTCCTCGAGAAGTACGGCGTGCTGCTGTTCCTCGTGCTGCTGATCGTGCTCTTCGCATCGCAGAACCCGCGCTTCATCTCGATGCGCAACATCTCCAACATCCTCACCGAGGTGTCGATCTACGGAATCATCGCGGTCGGCATGACCTGCGTGATCCTCACGGGCGGCGTCGACCTGGCCGTCGGTTCGCTGCTGGCCTTCTCTGCCATGTGCGCGGCCTCGGTCGTGGTGATGCTGGGCGACACCTTCCCGGTGAGCTGGCTCGCGGCGCTGGTCATCGCCTGCGCGGTCGGCACGGCGGCGGGCTACCTGCACGGCAAGACCATCACCAAGCTCAACGTGCCGCCCTTCATCGTCACGCTGGGCGGCATGACGATCTGGCGCGGCGCCACGCTGATCCTGAACGACGGCGGCCCGATCAGCGGCTTCGACGAAGGCTTTCGCTGGTGGGGGCGCGGCGACGTGCTGGGCATTCCGGTGCCGGTGATCGCGTTCGCACTGGTCTCCGCGGCCGGCTACATCACGCTGCGCTATTCGCGCTACGGGCGCGCCATCTACGCCGTGGGCGGCAACCCCGAAGCCGCCCGGCTCTCGGGCCTGGACGTCAAGCGCATCGTCGTCAGCGTGTACGTGGTGGTGGGCCTCCTGGCCGGCCTCAGCGGCTTCCTGCTGGCGGCGCGGCTTGGCTCCGCCGAGGCGGTGGCCGGCATCTCCTACGAGCTGCGGGTGATCGCGGCCGTGGTCATCGGCGGCACCAGCCTCTTCGGCGGGCTGGGCGGCGTGGGCGGCACGATCATCGGATCGATCCTCCTGGGCGTGCTGCTCAACGGGCTGGTGATGCTGAACGTGTCGGCCTATTACCAGCAGGTGGTAATCGGCGTGATCATCGTCATCGCGGTTGCCTTCGACACCTACGCCAAATCCCGCCGCAGCGGCAAGCACTGAACGGCAGCAGACAAACAAGTCAGACAGACAACCACAGAAAAAAACGCATGCAAACACTGAAGATTCCCGAAGGACGCCGCCACGACCTCGCGTGCCTCGGCCGGCTCGCGGTCGACCTGTACGCACAGCAGATCGGCAGCCGGCTCGAGGACGCCACCAGCTTCTCGCGCTACCTGGGCGGCTCGTCCGCCAACATCGCCTTCGGCGCGGCTCGCCTGGGCCTGCGCGCCGCCATGGTCTCGCGCGTGGGCGACGAGCAGATGGGCCGCTTCCTGGTCGAGGCGCTGCAGCGCGAGGGCTGCGATGTGTCGCAAATCCAGGTCGATCCGCAGCGGCTCACCGCGCTGGTGCTGCTCGGCATCAAGGACCGCGACACCTTTCCCCTGCTCTTCTACCGCGAGAACTGCGCCGACATGGCGCTGGACGCCGCACAGATCGACGGCGACTTCATCGCGCAATGCCGCGCCCTGCTGATCACCGGCACGCACCTGAGCACGCCGACGGTGCAGGCCGCGTCCGTCGCCGCGCTCGACCATGCGGCCAAACACGGCGTACTGCGCGTGCTCGACATCGACTACCGCCCCGTACTGTGGGGCCTCACCAAGCGCGGCGAAGGCGCCAACCGCTTCGTGCCCGATGCCGCGGTGACCGGGCGGCTGCAGGCCATGCTGCCGCGCTTCGACCTCCTGATCGGCACGGAGGAAGAGTTCTTCATCGCCGGCGGCGTGCCCGGCGACCTGATGGCCTCGCTGCGCGCGGTGCGCGGCGTGACGGCCGCGGCGATGGTGGTCAAGCTCGGCGCGGCCGGCTGCTGCTTCATTCCGGGCGCCGTGCCCGAACGCATCGAAGACGCGCCCACCGTCGTCGGTGAACGCGTCGAGGTGCTCAACGTGCTCGGCGCGGGCGATGCCTTCGCCGCCGGGCTGCTCACCGGCCTGCTGCGAGGCCAAAGCTTCGAAGAAGCCGCACGGCTGGCGAATGCCTGCGGCGCGATCGTCGTCTCGCGCCACGCCTGCTCGGCCGCGATGCCGACGCCGGCCGAACTGGACCACTGGTTCGGCGGCAGCCGCAACCCGAAGGTCGATGCCGATGCGCAACTGGCCCACCTGCACCGGACCACGCCCGCGCGCAAGCAGTGGCCGTCGCCGGCCGTGCTGGCCTTCGACCACCGCGCCCAGTTCGCCGAGCTCGCACGCGAGGCCGGCACCGACGAGTCACGCCTGCCGCGGCTCAAGCAGTTGCTGGTCGAGGCCACGGCCCGCGTGGAGCAAAGCCATGCGCTGCAGGGCCGCGTCGGCGTGCTGATCGACGGCAGCTACGGCAGCGATGCGCTCGCCGCCGCCACCGGACGCGGCTGGTGGGTCGGGCGGCCGGTGGAACTGCCGCTGTCGCGCCCGCTGCGCTTCGACGGCACGCTGTCCATCGGCTCGCAGCTGGCGCAGTGGCCCATCGAGCAGACGGTCAAGTGCCTCGTCTACTACCACCCCGACGATCCGGCCCCGCTGCGGCTGGAGCAAGAAACCCGAATCGGCGAGCTGTGGGAAGCCACCCGCGCGAGCGGCCACGAGCTGCTGCTCGAACTGATTCCGCCCGCGGACAAGCTGCCCGCCGAAAACACCGACAACGCCCGCGACGCGGTGGTGCTGCGCTCCATCGAACGCCTCTACAACCTGGGCTTCCGGCCCGAATGGTGGAAGCTCTCGCCGATGGCCCCGGCCGCCTGGGACCGGCTCGCGCAACTGGTCGCCGAGCGCGATCCGCAATGCCGCGGCGTGGTGATCCTCGGGCTGAACCAGCCGCTCGCCCAGTTGGTGCGCGGTTTTGCCGAGGCCTCCAATCCGATCGTCAAGGGCTTCATGATCGGCCGCACGCTGTGGGTCGCACCGGGCCTGCGGTGGCTGCGGCAGGAGATCGACGACGACGCGCTGGTGAAGGAAGTGGCGGGCAACTTTGCCGAGCTGGTCGAAGCCTGGGACGGATCGCATTCATGACGAACAAGACCCTTCGCATCACGATGGCGCAGGCGCTGGTGCGGCACCTGTCCGCACTGCGCGTCGAGATGGCCGACGGCACGCTTGCGCCCTATGTCGCCGGCGTGTTCTCGATCTTCGGACACGGCAACGTGGCCGGACTGGGCGAAGCCCTCGCGGCCGAGCGCCATGCGCTGCCGACCCTGCGCGCACACAACGAGCAGGGCATGGCCAACGCCGCGGTGGCCTATGCCAAGGCGCAGTTCCGCCAGCGGATCATGGCGGTCACCACCTCCATCGGCCCGGGTGCGACCAACCTCGTCACGGCTGCCGCGCTCGCTCACGTCAACCGCCTGCCGGTGCTGCTGCTGCCCGGCGATGTTTTCGCTTCGCGCGCACCGGACCCGGTGCTGCAGCAGCTCGAAGACTTTTCGCACGGAGACCTGAGCGTCAACGACTGCCTGCGGCCGGTCACGCGTTACTTCGACCGGATCATGCGGCCCGAGCAGATCCTCGCGGCCCTGCCCCGCGCGATCCAGACCATGATCGATCCGGCCAGCTGCGGTCCCGTGTGCCTGGCGCTGCCGCAGGATGTGCAGACCGAGGCCTTCGACTGCCCCGAGCACTTCCTGCACCCCGAGACCCTCCGCTTCAGGCGCATGCCGCCCGATCGCGGCGAACTGGCGCGCGCCACCCACCTGCTGCGCGCGGCACAGCGGCCGCTGATCGTCGTCGGCGGCGGCGTGCTCTACAGCCAGGCCTGGGACGCGCTGCGCGCCTTCGCCGAAGCCCATGGCGTGCCCGTGGCCGAGACGCAGGCCGGCAAGGGCAGCATGCCCTGGGACCATCCGCTCAACCTTGGTGCCATCGGCGTGACCGGATCGCCGGCGGCCAATGCCCTGGCGCGCGAAGCCGACCTGGTGTTCGCCGTCGGCACGCGGCTGCAGGACTTCACCACCGGCTCGAACAGCCTGCTGGGCCATGTGCCGATGCTGGGCCTGAATGTCCAGGCCTTCGACGCCACCAAGCGCGGCTGCACCTCGCTCGTGGCCGATGCACGCGTGGGCCTCGAGCAGCTGCAGGACGTGCTGGCCGGCTGGCAGGCCGCGCCGCGATGGACGGCGCGCGCCCGCGACCTCGCGGCCGGCTGGGTGGCGCGCGTGACCGAGCTGACCACCACGTCGCCGCAGGGCGAGCTGCCCTATGACGCCGAGGTGATCGGCACGGTACGCGATTCGGCAAGCGACTCGCCGGCCAACGACATCGTCGTGTGCGCCGCGGGCACCCTGCCCGCCGAGCTGCACAAGCTCTGGCGCGCGGGCGCGCCCGGCGGCTATCACATGGAGTACGGCTACTCCACCATGGGCTACGAGATCGCCGGCGGCCTGGGCGTGAAGCTCGCGCGGCCGGAGAAGGAGGTGATCGTCATGGTGGGCGACGGCTCCTACATGATGATGAATTCGGAGATCGCCACCTCGGTGCTGCTGAGCCGCAAGCTCGTCGTGGTGGTGCTCGACAACCGCGGCTACGGCTGCATCCACCGCCTGCAGCGCGCGAGCGGATCGCCGCAGTTCAACAACATGCTGGACGACTGCATTCCCGAAGGCGGCAATGCCTCGGCCATCGACTTCGCGGGGCATGCACGCAGCATGGGCGCGCAAGCAGTGCATGTGGAAAACATCGCCGCCCTTCGCGAGGCTCTTTCAGCGGCCCGCGCCGCCAGCGGCACGCAGGTGATCGTGATCGACACCACCGCCGAACGCACCACCGCCGACGGCGGCTGCTGGTGGGAGGTGGCGATTCCCGAAGTCTCGGCGCGCGCCGAAGTCAACGAAGCCCGCGCGCGCTACGAAGCTGCCAAGCACGATCAGAAACTTTGAATCCCACGGGAGAAAACCACGCCATGAACACCTGGAACGTCCGCATCGGCATCAACCCCCTGTCGTGGATGAACGACGACCTGCCCGCGCTCGGCGGTGCCACCCCGCTGTCCACCGCGCTGCGCGAAGGCGCCGAGATCGGCTACGCCGGCTTCGAGCTGGGCAACAAGTTTCCGAGCGAACCCGCGGCGCTGAAGGCCACGCTGGCCGAGTACGGCCTGGCCTGCGTCTCGGGCTGGTACTCGGGCCATCTGGCCGAAGACACGGTCGATGCGGAAATCGACCGCTGCACCGCCCACATGGAAAAGCTGCGCTTCAACGGCTGCAAGGTCGTGGTCTACGGCGAGGTCGCCGGCTCCATCCAGGGCCGCATGGACACGCCCCTCTCGAAGCGTCCGCGCTTTGCGGGCGAAGCGCAGTGGGCCGCCTACGCCGCGCGCCTGAACGCATTCGGCGAGCACCTGAAGGCGAAGTACGGCATCACCCTGGCCTATCACCACCACATGGGCGCGTACGTCGAATCGCCGCAGGACGTCGACAGGCTGATGGCCCTGACCGATCCGGCCTGCGTGTCGCTGCTGTTCGACACCGGCCATGCCTACTACGGCGGCGCGGGCGATCCGGCGGCGCTGCTGCGCAAGCATGTCGGCCGCGTGGCGCATGTGCACTGCAAGGACGTGCGCGCCGGCGTGATCCGCCAGACGCGCAACGAGAGCCTGTCGTTCCTCGATGGCGTGCTCAACGGCACCTTCACCGTGCCGGGCGACGGCGACCTCGATTTCGAGGCGGTGCTCGCGGTGCTGCACGAAGCCGGCTACGAAGGCTGGCTCGTGGTCGAGGCCGAGCAGGACCCCGCCGTCGCGCCGAGCTATGCGTACGCGAAGAAGGGCTACGAAACCCTGCGCGGCATCGTCGACAAGATCGGCACCGCGCAACCGGAGGTGCTCTGACATGGCACTCAGTCCGCTCCTCGTGAAGGCCGCGGCCGAAGGTCGCACCGTGGTCGAAGTGACGCCCGAGCGCGCCGGCTGGGCGCACGTCGGCTTCAAGGTGCTGCGCCTGAAAAAGGGCGAGACCGAATTCCTTGCCACCGGAGACCGCGAACTCTGCCTGGTGGTGCTGACCGGCACGGTCGACATCGAAGTGGACGGCCGGCGCTACACGCAACTGGGCACGCGCGACAGCGTGTTCGACCCCGTCTCGCCCGCCGCGGTGTATGTGCCGGGCCACGCCGCCGTCGGCATCGACGCCAGCCGCGATGCCGAGGTGGCGCTGTGCACGGCGCCGGCCGGCAGCCAGGAGCAGAAGCGCGAAGCCTTCGTGCTCGACTCCGGCACGATGAAGCGCTCGGTGCGCGGCAAAGGCAGCAACACGCGCCACGTCTGCGACATCCTGCCGCACGACGATCCGCGCGCGGCGCACCTGCTGGTGGTGGAGGTGATCACGCCGGCAGGCAATGCCTCCAGCTATCCGCCGCACAAGCACGACCGCGATGCGCTGCCCGAGGAAACGCTGCTCGAGGAAACCTACTACCACCGGCTGAACCCGCCGCAGGGCTTTGCCTTCCAGCGCGTCTACACCGACGACCGCAGCCTCGATGAATCCATGGCCGTCGAGAACCACGACACGGTGATGGTGCCGCGCGGCTACCACCCGGTGGTCGCGCCGCACGGCTACGACCTTTACTACCTCAACGTGATGGCCGGCCCCGGCCGTTACTGGGTGTTCAAGAACGATCCGGCGCACGAGTGGATGCTGCAGCCGGACATGCAGGACCGGCTGGCCGCCAAGCGCAGCTAGCGTCCGCCCCTCCCTCTTCTGCAATTGCATCGATCGACATCGGCCCAACGGCCGGTGGGGGGATGCCTTTGCCTGAAGACATCGCGCGACTTCCCTTCCACCCACCACCGAAGAACCGAGGAGACTTTCATGAGAACAAAACCGAACCGCCTGTCTGCCGCCATCCTGATGCTGTCGGCCAGCCTCTGTATCCAGGCGCAAGCCCAGCAAACCGACGAGCCCCCGCAGGCCGAAGCCAAGGACCCCACCAAGGAGTTCGTCAAGAAGATCAACGACGCCACCGGCCTGGAGTTCTGGGGCTACGGCCGCGGCGGCTTCTTCAGCGCCGGCAAGGGCAAGCTCAAGGGCGGCTATTCGCTCGGCGGCGACCTGCAGAAGTACCGCCTGGGCAACGAAGGCGACAACTACCTGGAGTTCGGCATCGGCAAGAAGTTCGACCTGGGCGACGGCATCAAGTGGGGCGTGTTCTACATGCCCACCATCTACAACGGCAAGAGCGGCACCGCGCAGGCCTACTTTTCCCTCACAGGCGTCTTCGGCAACGCCGCCACCCTCTGGGCCGGCCAGCGCTACCACCGCATCCAGGACGTGCACATCGTGGACAAGTGGGTGGTGGAGGACGGCGACAACTACGGCGCCGGTATCGACGACATCCCGCTGTGGGGCATCGGCCGCCTGAACGTGGCCTTGCACACCGCCGACTCGGTGGACAACAAGAACGGCAATCCCAACAACGCCAAGCGCATCAATGTGCAATGGCGCGACATCCCCACCAACCCGGGCGGCAAGCTCACGGTGACCGGTGGGTTGATCTCGGGCGACTTCGCCAAGGGCCGTGATGGCGGGGCATTGGGGCTCATGCACATCCAGAAGGACCTCTTTCCGGGCCTGAACAACACCTTCATCGTGCAGGCATCGACGGGTCACGCTTCGCTCAGCGGCAAGTTCTACAACATGGACAACAGCACGACGACCACGGGGTTGCTGCTGCCCCCGGGCTTCGGGCTGGAGAACACACTGCTGTTCGCGCCGCTGGTGGAGCGCACGGTGATCACGCCGCAGGCGGGTGCCAAGCAGCGGCGCATCCTGGACTCGGTGGACTTCCAGTTCGGGCGTTTCGGCGGCCAGGGCCTGATCGGCTACCAGACCACGCGCCCGGACGATGGCCCGGAGACCAAGGACTTCTCGCTGGGCGGGCGCGTCTCCTACGGCATCGCCAAGTACACGAAGCTCCTGGCCGAGGTCTCGACCACGCGCCGCAGCACCGATGACCAGCCCCGCCAGACGCTGAACAAGGGCACGATCGCGGTGGCGTTCTCGCCGAACACCGATTTCTGGACCCGTCCGGAGTTCCGCATCTACGCCACGCGTGCCAACTGGAACAAGGCAGCCGGCGATGCCAACGTCACCAGCTTCGGGGCCAATGGCCGCAGGAACTCCACAACCTTCGGCATCCAGATGGAAGCATGGTGGGAGTAGTGATGGCGGGAGCGAGGCCACGCGCCAGCCCGGCAGGCTGAACGAAAGACTGACTTGCCCGGGCGTGCGGGAGCCGCCAGACTTTGCGCATGATCTCGCTCCCGCATCCATGACGACCAGCAAGCTCGCACGGCGCCTGTCGGCTGTTCCTTCCACCTTGCGGATTCCCCTGGCCGCGCGCGCATCCGGCGATGCCATCTTTCCGCAGGTGGCCGTGCGGGACGCCTACGCCGCGTCCATCCTCGAGAAGATCCGCGACGACGGGCAGGCCCTGCCGGAAGACCGGGCGACCATCTACGGCATCCTCGCGCGCACGCGGCGCTTTCGCAGCCTCGCGCAGGATTTCCTGAAACGGCATCCCGGCGCCCGCGTGGTGAACATGGGCTGCGGTCTGAGCCACTACTTCCAGTGGCTGGACGACGACAAGTCGCACATGACCGATGCCGACCTGCCCGAGGTGCTCGCGCTGCGCCGCGAGCTGCTTCCCGAGACCCATCCGCGCCACGACGTGCGCGAACTCGACCTGACCTCGCCCGACTGGTGGGACCAGCTCGGCCTGCCCAAAAAGCGCAACGCGCCGCCGGTCTTCCTCTTCACCGAAGGCGTGCTCATGTACCTGAAGCCCGAGACGGTGCAGGCGGTGCTCGCCGCCTTCGGCGAGCGGGCGCCCCCGGGCTCGGTGCTGGCCTTCGATGCCATGTGCTGGATCGCCACCGGCCGCGCCCGCAACCATCCCTCGGTGCGGCCGACGGGCGCCGAATTTCTCTGGGGCCTTCGCCGCCCCGCGGGCCTGACCGAACCGCACCCACGCCTGCGCCTGGACGGCACCTACCGCGTGATGGAGGGCCTGGGCCTCGCCTACACGCTGCTCGGCCCGGTGTTCCGGATGGTCTTCGGCGTGCCGCTCTATGCGGTGTATGCGCTGAGCGCCGTGGACATGGCGAAGCCGGTCGATACATAAACGCACAATTTTCCGAATCGGCGGCTTTGTCCGGCCTGCATTGCGCGGAATGGCTGACGCGAGGTGTCCTGCAAAGTGCGGCAAGCTAACGGCTGTCCCATCGCGGAAAATCATTCCGCACCTCGCCTCGTTCCCCCTTCCCCCAAAGACTAGAAACCCTCAAGAAACACATGCTTGATCGCCGATCCTTCCTTGCCGCAGGTGGTGCCGCCGCCGCACTCGCCGCCCTTGGACTGCCCGAAGAGGCGCTGGCCGCCAACGGCCTGCAACTGAGCCAGCCTTCGCCCTTCTCGTTCGACCGGCTCGTTGCGCAGGCCAAGCGCCTCGCCGCGCAACCGTACGCCGCCGCCGCGCCGCTGGCCCCCGACGTGCTCGAGAAGATCGACTACGACGCCCACGGCAAGATCAAGTTCGACCCCGCCAACGCCCTCTTTCGCGAAGGCCCCGGCGCATTCCCCGTCACCTTCTTCCACCTCGGCCGCTTCTTCCAGACGCCGGTGCGCATGCACGTGCTGGAGAACTCCGACGGCGATGCGTTCGCCCGCGAAGTGCTCTACAGCCCCGACTACTTCTCGATGCCCCCCGACAGCCCCGCGCGCACGCTGCCACCCGGCGCGGGCTTCGCGGGCTTTCGCCTGCAGGAAAGCCGCCTGGGCGACCAGGGCAAGCTCGACTGGCAGAAGAACGACTGGGTCGCCTTTCTCGGCGCCTCGTACTTCCGCGCGATCGGCGAGCTGTACCAGTACGGCCTGTCGGCCCGCGGCCTCGCGCTCGACGTGGCCGTGCCCGACAAACCCGAGGAATTCCCCACCTTCACCCGCTTCTATTTCGAGACTCCGGCTGCGAACAACACCACCTCGATGACGGTCTACGCCCTCCTCGAAGGGCCGAGCGTCACCGGCGTCTTCAAGTTCGTGATGCAGCGCGGCAAGGCGGTGATCATGGACATCGACTCGCGCCTCTTCCTGCGCCGCGACGTGGCGCGCCTGGGCCTCGTGCCGCTCACCTCGATGTACTGGTACTCCGAGACCATCAAGCCCACCGCCATCGACTGGCGCCCCGAGGTGCACGACTCCGACGGCCTCGCGATCTGGAACGGCGCGGGCGAGCGCATCTGGCGCCCGCTCAACAACCCCACGCAAACGCGCGCCTCCGCCTTCGCTGACACGAAGCCGCGCGGCTTTGGCCTCTTGCAGCGCGACCGCTTGTTCGACCACTACCAGGACGGCGTCGGCTACGAGAAGCGCCCGAGCCTCTGGATCGAACCGCTGGGCGATTGGGGCGAAGGCTCGGTGCAGCTCATCGAGATTCCGACCGACGACGAGATCCACGACAACGTCGTCGCCTTCTGGGTGCCCAAGGTCGAGGCCAAGGCCGGCGCGAGCTACAGCCTGCAATACCGGCTGCACTGGACCGACCAGGAGCCCTTTCCTTCGCCGCTCGCGCGCTGCGTGGCCACGCGCATCGGCCGCGGCGGCCAGCCGGGCCAGCCGCGGCCGCAGGGCGTGCGCAAGTTCATGGTCGAGTTCATCGGCCAGCCGCTCACCACCGTGCCCTTCGGCGTGAAACCCGAGCTGGTGCTCACGGCGCCGCGCGGCAAGTTCTCGTATGTGTTCGCCGAAGCCGTGCCCAACGGCGTGCCCGGCCACTGGCGCGCGCAGTTCGACTTCACGCCCGAAGGCAACGAGCCGATCGACATGCGGCTCTACCTGAAGAACGGCGACCAGACGTTGACGGAGACCTGGCTGTACCAGTACCAGCCGGGTTGAGTTTCTTCAACGCACTGGGTGTGCGTTGTGGGGCGCGAAGAGCTCCACCGCCCAGTCGACGAACACGCGCAGCTTGGCGCTCAGGTGCCGGTTGGTCGGGTACACCACGTGCAGCGGATACGGCTCGGGCGCCCAGCCCTGCAGTATTTCGACCAGCGCGCCGCTTGCCAGATAAGGCGCGGCCATCACACCGAAGGTCTGCGCCACGCCCATGCCGGCGAGCATCGCCGTCAGGTGCGCGGTGCTCTCGTTCACACCGACCACGGTGTGGCCGTGGATCTCGATGCGCTCCTCGCCGCGCTCATAGCGCAGCGGAAATGGCCGGTTGCTCAGCGATGAGAAGTAGCCGACCACACGGTGCGTGCCATCGCCCAGGTCCGCCGGCGTCTTCGGGACGCCATGGCGCTTCAGATAGGCCGGCGTCGCACAGGTCACGATAGGCAAGGTCGCAATGCGGCGCGCCACGAGCGTCTGGTCGTTCAATTCGCCGGTACGGATCACGCAGTCGACCGCATCGCCGACCAGGTTCACCGGCCGGTCGCTCACGCCGATCTCGAGTTCGATCTCCGGATAGCGCGCATGAAACGCCGGCAGCTGCGGAATCAGGATCATGTTCGCCAGCGAGGAGCCGACGTCCACCCGCAGCCGACCGCGCGGATTGGTCTGCGCGTTGGTGAGGTCCGATTCGATGTCTTCCAGCTCGGCGAGCACGCGCGCGGTGCGCTCGTAGTAGGCCGCACCTTCGGGCGTGACGGTCACGCGCCGCGTCGTGCGCTGCAGCAGCTTCACGCGCAGATGCGTCTCCAGTTGCTGCACCAGCTTCGTCACGCTGGGCTTGGGCATCTGCAGCGAATCGGCCGCGCGGGTGAAGGTGCCGGCCTCGACCACCCGGGCGAAGACGCGCATGGCGGTGATCTGGTCCATCGCTGGATTATTAGTGATTCGGAAATAAACAAGTCCCGCGCGGCATCTTGGTCCGAGAGGGGGTGACGCCCAAACTGCCTTCCATCGTCAACGCTGCGTCGCAGCAATTTCCAAGGAAGAAAGAAGTCATGTCCCAACTCAAGCTCAACGACAAGATCGCCCTCGTCACCGGCGGCACCAGCGGCATCGGCCTGGCCACCGCGCAACGCTTCGTGGCCGAAGGCGCCCACGTGTTCATCACGGGCCGCCGCCAGGCGGAACTCGATGCGGCAGTGAAGACCATCGGCCGCAACGTGACCGGCGTGCTCGGCGACGTGTCGAAGCTCGCCGACCTCGACCGCCTCTACGCCACCATCAAGGAACAGAAAGGCCGGCTCGATGTGCTGTTCGCCAACGCGGGCGGCGGCAGCCTGTTGCCGCTGGGCCAGATCACCGAAGAGCACTTCGACAAGACCTTCGGCACCAATGTGCGCGGCCTTCTCTTCACCGTGCAGAAGGCGCTGCCGCTGATGCCCAAGGGTTCAGCGATTGTTCTCAACGCATCGATCACCAGCATCAAGGGCAACCCGGCCTTCAGCGTCTACAGCGCCACCAAGGCGGCGGTGCGCAGCTTCGCGCGCGGCTGGTCGGTGGACCTGAAGGATGCCGGCATCCGCGTCAATGCGGTCAGCCCCGGCGTGGTGCCGACCCCGGCCTATGAGCGGCTGGGCCTCACGCCGGAACAAGTGAAAGGCTTCATCGAGATGCAGGCGCAGACGATCCCGTTGGGCCGGGTCGGCACGCCCGATGAAATCGCCAAGGCCGTTGTATTTCTTGCCTCCGACGACAGCAGCTTCGTGAACGGCACGGAACTGTTTGTCGACGGCGGCATGGCGCAGATCTGATCGATCAGCGCTTGGTGACCGACACCAGCTCGACTTCGAAATTCAGTGTGGCGTTCGGCGGAATCACGCCGCCCGCACCGCGCGAACCGTAGGCGATCGACGGCGGGCAGGTCAGCTTGGCCTTGCCGCCCGGCTTCATCTTCTGCACGCCTTCGGTCCAGCACGGGATCACGCCGTTGAGCGGGAACTCGGTGGGTTCGCCGCGCTTGTAGGAGCTGTCGAATTCCTTGCCGGTGTCGGGGAAGGTGCCACGGTAGTGGACCTTGACCGTGTCGGTGGCTGCGGGCGATGCGCCGGTGCCTTCCTTGAGCGATTGGTAGATGAGGCCGCTGGGCGTGGTCACAGGCGCGGATTGCGCGAACGCTGCGGGAATGGCAAAGACGGACACGAGAGCGGCACAGAGATAAGACTTCACGAAACACCTCGGGGATTGAAAGGCCCCGATTATGGCGAGCGCATATATCCCGTCGATGTAGCGCGATGTACGTAGTGGAACGACCCTTGCTTTGCTGAATGCGCACTGTCAACATTCACGAAGAGAGGAAGCCTCCATGCACTCCACCGAAGCCACGCCGGCCGCATCGACTGCCCAGGGCACGGGTCATCTGAAGAAGGTACTCGGCCCCATCCAGCTCTGGGGCATCGCGGTGGGCCTCGTCATCTCCGGTGAGTACTTTGGTTGGAGCTACGGCTGGAACACCGCCGGCACGCTCGGTTTCCTGGTCGCCACGGTGCTGGTGGCCACGATGTACACCACCTTCATCTTCAGCTTCACCGAGCTCTCCACAGCCATCCCGCATGCGGGCGGTCCCTTCGCGTATGCGCGGCGCGCCTTCGGTCCCAACGGCGGCTTCGTGGCAGGCTTTGCCACGCTGATCGAATTCGTCTTCGCACCGCCGGCCATCGCGCTGGCCATCGGCGCGTACCTCAACGTGCAGTTCCCGGGCATCAACCCCAAGTGGTTCGCGCTCGGGGCGTATGTGATCTTCATCGCGCTCAACTGGATCGGTGTCGGCATCGCGGCGGCCTTCGAACTCTTCGTGACCGTGCTCGCCATCTTCGAGCTGCTGGTGTTCATGGGCGTGGTCACGCCGGGCTGGACGCTGGCCAACTTCGTTGCCAACGGCTGGGCCGGCGGCAGCGTGCTCAATGGCGCGGCGATCTCGGGCATCTTCGCGTCGATTCCGTTTGCGATCTGGTTCTTTCTCGCCATCGAGGGCGCGGCCATGGCGGCCGAGGAGGCGCGCGATCCGCACCGCACCATTCCCATCGCCTACACCACGGGCATCGTCACACTGGTGGTGCTGGCCTTCGGCGTGATGATCTTCGCGGGCGGGGTGGGCGACTGGCGCAAGCTCGCCAACATCAACGACCCGCTGCCGCAGGCCATGAAGGCGGTGGTGGGCGACAACAGCGGCTGGCTGCACATGCTGGTGTGGATCGGGCTCTTCGGGCTGATCGCGTCCTTCCACGGAATCATCATGGGCTACTCGCGGCAGATCTTCGCGCTGGCACGCGCCGGGTATCTGCCGGCCTACTTCGCGGGCCTGAGCCCGCGCTTCGACACGCCGCATCGCGCCCTGCTGGCCGGCGGCGTCGTGGGCGTGATCGCGATCTTCAGCGACGAGTGGGTGCAGTTCGGCGGGCAAACGCTCACCGCCAACATCGTGACCATGGCGGTGCTCGGCGCGATCGTGATGTACCTCATCTCCATGGCCGCGCTCTTCAAGCTGCGCAGGAGCGAGCCCGACCTGCTGCGCACCTACCGCGCGCCCTTCTATCCCGTGTTCCCGGCAATAGCGCTCGGCCTCGGCGTCGTGTGCCTCGGTGCGATGGTGTGGTTCAACTTCATGCTCACGGTGCTGTTCCTGGTGCTGATGGCGGCCGCCTACGGCTACTTCCTCCTGACCTCTTCGCAGCGCAAGGCGGCCGCGCCCGACGAGATGCTGTCTTCCTCGGCCACCAACGCCTGACGATGCGCTATCGCACCACCATCGCAGAACAGGTCTTCACCTTCGACGACCTGAAGCAGGTCATGGCCTTCGCCAGCCCCGCGCGCTCGGGCGACTACCTCGCCGGCGTCGGCGCCGCCACCGCGCAGCAGCGCATGGCCGCACGCCATGTGCTGGCCGACACGCCGCTCAAGCAGTTCCTGACCGAAGCACTCATCCCCTACGAGAGCGACAACATCACGCGGCTCATCATCGACGGCCACGATGCAGCGGCCTTCGCGCCGGTGTCGCATCTCACGGTCGGCGACTTCCGCAACTGGCTGCTGTCGGACGAAGCCACGACCGCCACGCTCACCGCGCTCGCGCCGGGCCTCACGCCCGAGATGGTCGCGGCCGTGTCCAAACTCATGCGCAACCAGGACCTGGTGTCGGTCGCCAAGAAGTGCAGCGTGGTCACGCGCTTTCGCAACACCATCGGCCTGCCTGGCCACCTGTCGGTGCGCCTGCAGCCCAACCACCCCACCGACGACCTGCGCGGCGTGGCCGCGTCCACGCTCGATGGCCTGCTCTACGGTGCGGGCGATGCGGTGATCGGCCTCAACCCCGCCTCCGACAGCATGCCGGTGCTCGGCCAATTGCTGCACATGCTCGACGAGGTGATCCAGCGCTTCGAGATTCCCACGCAGAGCTGCGTGCTCACCCACGTGACCAACACGCTCAAGCTCGCGGAGGCCGGCGCGCCGGTGGACCTGGTGTTCCAGTCGATCGCGGGCACCGAGAAGGCAAACCTCTCGTTCGGCGTGACACCCGAACTGCTCGACGAGGCCTATGCCGCGGCGCTCGCGCTCAAGCGCGGCACCGTCGGCGACAACGTCATGTACTTCGAGACCGGCCAGGGCAGCGCGCTCTCGGCCAACGCCAACTTCGGCGTCGACCAGCAGACCTGCGAGGTGCGCGCCTATGCGCTGGCGCGGCGCTACAAGCCCTTTCTCATCAACACGGTCGTCGGATTCATCGGGCCCGAGTACCTGTACGACGGCAAGCAGATCATCCGCGCCGGCCTCGAAGACCACTTCTGCGGCAAGCTGCTGGGCCTGCCCATTGGCTGCGACATCTGCTACACGAACCATGCCGAGGCCGACCAGGACGACATGGACACGCTGCTGGTGCTGCTGGGCACCGCGGGCATCAACTTCATCATGGGCATTCCGGGCGCGGACGACGTGATGCTCAACTACCAAAGCACCTCGTTCCACGACGCCCTGTTTCTGCGCCAGACGCTGGGCCTGAAGCGTGCCCCCGAGTTCGAGGCGTGGCTGCAGCGCATGCAGATCACCGATGCGGCCGGGCAGCTTGCGCCGCCCTCTTCCAACCGCCTGCTGGCCGACATGAGCGGGCTCAAGGCGCTCACGCCATGAGCGATGCCGTCACACCCAACCCCTGGGCACAATGGCGCTCGGCCACACCGGCACGCCTCGCACTCGGCCGCGCCGGCGCCGGCATGCCCACCGACGAGACGCTGCGCTTCGGCTGGGCGCACGCGATGGCGCGCGATGCGATCCATGCGGCGCTCGATGTCGACGCGCTCGAAGCCACGTTGCATGCACAACATTGGGAAGTCGCCCGCGCCCGCAGCCGTGCGGCGGACCGCACCACCTACCTGCGCCGCCCCGATCTCGGACGCCAGCTCGACGACGAAGATGACGGACGCCTGCGCGGCATCGGGCGCTACGGCTGCGATGTCTGCGTCGTCATTGGGGATGGGCTTTCATCGCTCGCCGTCGCGCGCCATGCGGCACCGCTGCTCGCCGCCCTGCGCTCGCAGTTGCCGGCCGACACGCGCTTCTCGCCTGTGGTCATCGCCACGCAGGCGCGCGTGGCGCTGGCCGACGAGGTGGGCGAGCTGTTCGGCGCGATGCTCTCGGTGATGCTGATCGGCGAGCGGCCGGGCCTGAGTTCGCCCGACAGCCTCGGCATCTACCTGACCCATTCACCCAAGCGCGGGCTGAACGATGCGGCGCGCAACTGCATCTCCAACGTGCGGCCCGAAGGCCTGCCCTACGAAGCCGCCGCGTTCAAGCTGGCGTGGCTGATGCGCGAATCCTTGCGACGGGGGCTGACCGGCGTGGCGCTCAAGGACGAGAGCGATCTTGCGGTGCTGGCGCAGCATGACGCGCGAAGGCCGGGTCTGCCCGGATAAAGCAGGCGATCAGGCGCTCGTGCGGCGCATGGCGGCCTTCATCGAGCAGTAGACCGGGCGCATTGGCGCCTAGGCACCTGCGCTCAACCGCGCCGGGGCCGCCCACATAGACTTTGATTCCCCTGCCCCGGACAGGTCGAACACAAGCGCCGAAGATCCGGTCCGCGGATCGTTTTCAGCGACGCGAATTACTCATTCATTCAGCAACAAGACAGAAAGAGATCGCCATGGCAAAAGCCTATTGGGTCAGTGCATACCGAGCCGTCAAGGACGCCGACAAACTCGCGGCCTACGCGAAACTGGCCGGCCCGGCGATCGCGGCCGGCGGCGGGCGCTTTCTGGCGCGAGGCCTGCCCGCCAAGGTCTACGAGTACGGTTTGGCCGAACGCACCGTGTTGATCGAGTTCGACAGCGTCGAGCAAGCGACAGCCGTGCACGACAGCCCCGACTACCAGGCCGCGCTTGCCGCGCTGGGCGACGGCGCCGAACGGGACCTGCGCGTCATCGAAGGGGTTTGAGCAACCCGGGGCGCGCATGCGCCCGCAGGGCCACAGGACACTCGCGATGACCATCACCATCACCGCCTTTGAACGGTCGCCGGACGGCGGCAAAGGTCTGGCGCGCGACACGCGCGTGCGCTGGGCGCTGGAGGAAGCCGGCCTGCCCTACGAAGTGCGCCTCGTGTCCATGCGCGAAATGAAGGAGGCAGCACATCTGGCGCTGCATCCCTTCGGCCAGATTCCCACCTACGAGGAAGGCGAGCTCGCACTGTTCGAGACCGGCGCCATCGTGCTGCACATCGCCGAGCGCCGCCCCGGCCTGCTTCCCACCGATGCCAACGCAAGGGCGCGCGCCATCACGTGGATGTTCGCGGCGCTCAACACGGTCGAGCCTCCCATCCTCGATCACCGTCAAGTTCGTGGAGGGCGACAAGCCTTGGAAAGACGAGCGCATGCCCCTCGTGCACGACCGCGTGCGCGTCCGGCTGGCCCAGCTTGCCGCTCGCCTGGGCAACAACGACTGGCTCGACGGCGACTTCTTCAGCGCGGGCGACCTGCTGATGGTGTCGGTGCTGCTGCGGGCGAGACCATCCGGACTGCTGGACGAGTTTTCCAGCCTGGCCGCCTATGTCGCTCGCGGCGAAGCGCGGCCGGCCTACCAGCGGGCGTTTGCTGCGCAGCTGGCGATCAACGCGGCGCCCTCGCCGGCGGATCGGGAGTCAGGCGGCCATTAAGCGGCATGTCGGAGCTTCGAGCCCAAAGCGCCCACCGAATGCTCTGCCGGCCAGCTAGGTCCGCGGCAACTCCCTAATCTCCACGGTGCCGCCAGCCTCATAAACAGGATTGCCCGCGAGAAACTGCTTTGCGCTTTCGAGGCTGATCGCGCGTATTCGGATGAAGCCTCCGAGATCATTGCCGGCGGGTTGGCTCGGTTGATCTTTCCTGAAGAGCTCTCCACGTCCCATCGAACTACCGCCATCGAAATGCCCGGTACTGCGAAGCTGAGCCAGGTACTGTTCCCACCGCTTCGGATCGTCGGCGGCGTCCCTGTCGGTAGCGTCCTGATGCATCAGCAGTATGTATTCGTTCACTCGGATCCCCTTCTGCCGCGCTAAGCATGCTCGATGTCCTGGCGCTGCTGTAAATGCCGGCTCACGGCCGACTGTAGCCGACGCACTTCCTGCAGCGTGGGGCCCACAGGCAACCTCGGCCGAGGGCACTACAGTGCTCCCATGACCAGCACAACCCTGCTCCCTCCCGACCTTCAAGCCGCCATGCGTGCAAGAGACGAAGCCTTCTATGCCGTCGATTCGGCGCAGTGGGGCAAGTACACCGCGAGCGGCTTCACGACTGTCCAGCAGAACGGCCAGTTCATGTCTCGGGCCGAACGAATCGGCAATCTTCAAACGCAGAATCAACGGCCTTATGCGCCGCGCGAACGCGAGCAACACGAACAGCAAGGCGACCTTGTAGTCACTCGCTTTTTCAGCGGCGGGCTATGGGTAGTGGAAGTTTGGAAACGCATCGACGGTGCATGGGCCACCGTCATGACGCAAGCCACCATGGCGACTTCCACCACACCCTGACTAGGCGTTCATGGCGTGTACGCTTCTGGCCCCAATCAGTCTGAGAGCGCAAGCGTCATGTGCTGACCGTCATGGTAATTCCCTCCAAGACAGACAGCCTCCGGCTCCAGTCCATAGGGCCGGAACCCCAGAGATGCGTACAGATTCACGGCCGCTTGGTTAGGTAGGAACACGGTCAAATTGACACGTCGAACCGAGTTTTGGCGCGCGTGATCAAGAGCCCTGCTGACAACCTGCCTGCCCAGCCCTCGCCCACGAAAGCCAGGTTCAACGAAGCATCCCCAGAGCAGCGCCTTGTGCATCGATGATGAGAATCTGCTTGTCCAGGCGAGAGCGGCGCACGCTCGCAGCTGTCCATCCAAGAAGACACCGAATGCAGCGTTTGGTATAGGAGCTGAAAGTTGATCCCGAAATCCTTGTATGGGGCGATTCAACTCTTCCTCGAGGGTCAACCCCATCGGCACTGGGTCGTCGGCGGTGACGAGACGACGTAGGGCGGAGAACGCCTCTGCATCTGGCCCTCCCAATTGACGCAATTCGACACCTGTCATTGATTTCCCTTCTCACGAGTCATTGCTCCCGAGCGAATTCGGCACCGACAGCGAACGTCCGTTCTTGGCCGAGGCCGTGTGTCGCCATGCAGCATGGTGATCATGCTTGCCGCTCAGCCAACGTAGTGGGCCGTGATGCCGCCATATGCAAGCACCAGGCCCAGCAGCATGGCAAGGCCAATATCAAGAATCAGCGAGGCCTTGGGCGGTCTTCGCCGGAGGAGTATCTGCGCCACCGTACCAATGATGAAATAGACAAACGCGGCGCACATGCCGATCAGATAGAAGACCAGGAGCATTCCGAAAGCCTTCTGGCCCTCGCCCGGGTACGACTCTCCCCATTCGACATGAGCCAAGGGCAAGGCAACGGCTACGCAAAGGGCCAGAACCGATCGAAAACCGATCTGCAGTGCGTGGCGAAGCGCGGGGTTCATCTGTTCAACGAAAGGGGCGGCAGTGTTCGTGTCATGTTCGTTCACACCTTCTCAGTCCTCAGACCACCAGAGCTCCAATGCGAAGTACCGATTGTCAGACGCGCGCGACATGTAGATGTTGGCGTGCATGTCCGAGCCGGCGTCCTCGACCGACCAAAGTACTTCGTCCGGAAAAAGGTCCTCGCCAAGAAGTGCAACCAGCCTCTTCGCCATGCCGATGGACACATCGGTAGCAGTGGCCGCTCTGTCGCCTTGCGCCCACTGAAGCCATTTTGCAAGCTGCTCGACGCTCAGCGGTCCGGCAGCAAGACTTCGCCGCGGATCGCGAAACTTGAAGTGAGCCTGGTTGGCGCCCTCGACATAGGTCCACAACGCGCCCCCTCGGGGTATGCCTCGTGCGAGGCTTGGCAGAGCGCATCGAGAAAATTGAGCGTCTGGTTGGACAGCATCCATGAATGATACGAAGTCGGCATCCTGGCACGGCTGATGCGTAGGTCGATGCGGAAGTGTCACGGGCGCTGCATAGGCTCCGTCCTTCTCTCATCCACAACGCACAACAACAGGGAACGCATGCAACGCCGCCTCGTCCTCCTCACCCCGCTCGCCACCGCGCTCGTCGCCACCGGCTGCGCCAGCCTCTCGCCCGCCAAGGGCCTCTCCCCTGCCCACTGGGACGCTTTCAATCGCGCCCAGATCGAAGGCCTGATCGCCAGCCTCGGCAAGGGCAGCCCCGGCTACAACGCCGCCAAGCCACCGTACGTGGTGTTCGACTGGGACAACACCAGCGTCTTCCTCGACATCGAGGAAGCCTCGCTCATCTACCAGCTCGAGAACCTCGCCTTCGGTGCCACACCCGCACAGCTCGAGGTGGCGCTGCGCAAGAACATCCCGAAGAAAGACTTCCTGCCCGCATACAACAATGCCGCGGGCAAGCCGGTCAACATCGACCTCGTGGTGCCCGACATCGTGGCCAGCTACACCTGGCTCTACCAGAACAGCAGCACCCTCGAGGGCAAGCAGCCGCTGGCGGCGGTGAAGCTCGACCCGAACTACATCGCCTTCACCACCAAGGTGCGCTATCTCTACGAAGCCATCGGCGACACCTTCGACCACGACACGGCCTACCCCTGGGTCACGTATCTCTTCGCCGGCATGACCGAGGCGCAGGTGCGCAAGCTCACGGCCGACACCGTGGCATGGCAGCTGAAGGAGCCGGTCGCCAAGGTGAAGTGGACCTCGCCGGCGGCCCTTCCGGGCCAGGCGGGCGTGGTCTCGGTGAGCTGGAAGAACGGCCTCAGGCTGCAACCCGAGATGCAGGAGCTGTACGCCGCGTTCCGCAACGCGGGCTTCGATGTGTGGGTGTGTTCGGCCTCGTTCGTCGACGTGATCAAGGAGATCTCGTCGAACCCCGCCTTCGGCTACAACAACCCGCCCGAGCGCGTGCTCGCGATGGAGCTGGAGCGAGACGCCAACGGCGTGATCCAGCCCGAGTTCCGCCGCGGCTACGACCAGACGCAGGGCCCCGGCAAGACGAAGAACATCCAGCGCTTCCTGGTCAGCAAATACGGCTACGGACCCAGCTTCATTGCCGGCGACAGCGAGGGCGACCAGAACATGATGGCCGACTTCGCCGACACGAAGAAAGTGCTGATCGTCAACCGCCTGCGCGATCCGAAGACCGACATCGGCAAGTTCTCGGCGCTGGCGGTGCAGAACTACGGCAAGCCCGACACGCGCTACCTGCTGCAGGGTCGCGACGACAACACCGGCCAGTGGGTGGCCTCGCAACTGCACACGCCGCTGGGTGCCACGCAGGGCAAGGCGCTCAAGTAGGTACGCAGGCGGCGGGCACCTGCCTATGATCCTGGCATCGAACACCAGGAGACAAACCATGGCTGCCCGCTACCCCCTCGCCGAGCTCAAAGACCTGCCTGAAGACATCCGCACCGCGATCCTCGCCGTGCAGGAAAAGGCCGGTTTCGTGCCCAACGTGTTCGGCCTTGCGCGACGCCCGGCCGAGTGGCGCGCTTTCTTCGCGTACCACGACGCGCTGATGCTCAAGGAAGAAGGCTCGCTCACAAAGGGCGACCGCGAGATGATCGTCACCACCACCAGCGCGGCCAACCAGTGCCTCTACTGCGTGGTGGCGCATGGCGCACTCTTGCGCATCTACGAGAAGAAACCGCTGGTGGCCGACCAGGTGGCGGTGAACTACCGCAAGGCCGACATCACGCCGCGCCAGCGCGCGATGCTCGACTTCGCGATGAAGGTCTGCGACCGCTCGCACGAAATCGACGACAGCGACTTTCCGCCGCTGCACGCCCACGGCTTCGATGACGAGGACATCTGGGACATCGCGGCCATCACCGCCTTCTTTGGCCTCAGCAACCGGCTCGCGAGCTTCAGCGGCATGCAGCCGAACAACGAGTTCTTCCTGATGGGCCGGCTGCCCCGCGAGAAGAAGCAGTAAAGGCCTTCAGGCCTCCGCGCGGCAGGACGCCAGCGCATCCAGCGCAGGCTTGTAGGTGGGCGTGTTCACGTCCATCACGCCCAGCACCGTGTGATAGAGGTTGTCGTGCGTGAGCGGCGCATCGAGCCCCGCCTCCATGCACGAGCGCGAGAGCTTGCGGCGCTCGCTCATGCCTTCGCTGAACCAGGTGACCATCGGCACGTGCTTCTGCGCCTCGGGCGCGAAGCTGTACGGCACGCCATGCAGGAACAGGCCGTACTCGCCGAGCGATTCGCCGTGGTCGCTCACGTACAGCATTCCCGGGTCGTACTGCTTCGATTGGGTCTGGAGCCAGTCGATCGTGCGGGCGAGAAAACGGTCGGTCTCGGCGATGGAGTTGTCGTAGACGTTCATCAGCTCGTTGTGGCCGCACTCGGCCAGCGCGTTGGTCTTGCACTCGGGCAGGAAGCGCTTCACGTCGGGCGACGAGCGCTTGTAGTAAGCCGGGCCGTGGCTGCCCATCTGGTGCATCACCAGCACCACGCCCTTGGCGCGGCGCTCGGCCGGCAGTGCGGCGATGCGTGCGTCGAGGTTCTTGAGCATCACGTCGTCCAGGCACTCGTCGCCGTCGCACAAGGCTTTCTTCGTGGCGGCATCGAGCCCGTCGAAGGCCGATGCATTGGGGATGCGTGTGCACACGTCCTTGCAGCCGGCCTGGTTGTCGAGCCAGAGCACGGCCAGGCCCGAGGCCTGCAGCACGTCGACGAGGTTCTCGTAGTCGTCCTTGCGCGATTCGTAGCCTTGCTTGCCCAGCGGCGAGAACATGCACGGCACCGAGGCCAGCGTATTGGTGCCGCAGGAATGCACGTCGCGGTAGCTCAGCACGTCGCGCTTGGCCAACTCGGGCGTGGTGTCGCGTGCGTAGCCGTTCAGCGCGAAGTGGTCGGCACGCGCGGTTTCGCCCACCACCACCACGAACATCGGCGGGCGCACCTGCGCGGCATAGCTCGCGCCGAGCGAGGTGCCGGCAGTGATCGGAATCAGCTTGCCGCTGCGCTTGAACATCGGCTTGATGAACACGGCACCCGTCGAGTAGAGGCTCGCGATCGGGTTCATCATGTAGCGCAGGTGGATGTTGTTGCGCATCAGCGGCGCGAGCTGCCGGTTCATGGCCACTGCCGTGCCCAATGCCATCACCACAGCCAGCAGCAGCAGCGCCGCGTTGCGCCAGAGCTTCGAGAAAAAGCGCATCGGCGCGATGCGCACGCGCCAGAGCAGCAACCCAGCGGGCAATGCAACGATCAGCACGTTGAAGGCCATGCGCCAGCTCAGCAGGTCGCGCGCTTCGTTCGGATCGGTCTGCAGCGCGTTGGCCATCATGGTCGGGTCCATGACGACGCGGTACTCCAGCATGTAGTGCTGCGCCACCGCGGCCAGCACGACCACCGCGAACCACAGCGGCTTCAGCCAGCGCGACCAGGCGGTGAGCGACAGCATCGCCACCGTGCCGCACAGCGTGAGCAGGCTCATGGCCGCGATCGTGGGCAGGTAGGTGCTCGGCGCCCCGCCGATGCGGGCCAACTCGTTCCACAGCGGCCAGTTGGTGGCGAGCACCAGGTAGAGGCCGAGCCAGAGCACGACCAGCCCGGCGGAACGCGGCCGCGCGAGCCACTGGTCGAGACGTTTCCACAGCGCACCCGCCGAGGAAAAGTGTGGCGCCGACACCTCGGAAGCCGAGGAAAAAGAGGCGCGATGCGTGGGTGCGGGCTCGATACGCGAAAAAGACATGCAGCGACTGTAGGGACGCTGCCTGAAAGGAGCCTGAACTCGGTGTTCAGGCCGTGTTCAGGCTCGCCATGCTCAGGCGCGCCGTGCGCGTGCGCGCCTGCGGCGGGCCGGCATTCTCGCGAGGGTGAGGCTCAGCGGACGGCTCACGCCGCGCTCGACGATGATCGACACCAGCGCCCCCAGGAGCACGGCCGCAGCAATGTCCGAGGGAAAGTGCAGCCCCAGGTAGAGGCGGCTCCAGGCCACCACCGCCGCCACCACGAGCGCCGCCAGAATGGGTGCGCGGTGCGGCAGGCACCACAGCGAGAAGGCGGCGGCGAAGGTGCCGGCCGCATGCAGGCTCGGAAAGCCCGGCCGCATGCCCTGCGGCTCCCACTGGATGCCCAGGCCGTAGAACGCGGGCCTCGGAAACGGCAGGGCCGAGCGGAACACGTTCACCACGACCCAGGTCAGCAGCACGCTCACCAGCGCTGTGAAAAGCGCATAGCGCCAGCGCTTGTCGAACATCGCGCCCGCAATGATCGTCAGGGCCAGCAGGGTCGGTAGCACTTCCGAGGCGAAACGGGCGAACTCGATGAGCCACAGCGACGCCGAAGCGCCCGCGTTGAGCCATCCGAACAGGGCGAAATCAAGTGCTTGCATGGTGAAGAGGTGCGGCCGCGTCGGAGAGCTCGGACGGATCGGACAGATGAGGATCGCGGCGCGTCACCGCCACGTCGATGGCAAACCCGACCGCCCAGCAGACCCAGGCAGTCCAGAGCGTGTGGCTCATGTAATGGGCACCGCGCAGCTGCTGCGACAACCCCAGCGCCAGGCCGGCGACCGCCGCCGTGCCCAACCAGATGAACGCCGCGCGGGTGGACACCCGGCGCAGCACAAAGTAACCGCCGACGTAGGCGAATGCGGCCGATGCGTGGCCGGCCGGGAAGCACCCGCCCGCCCCACCATCGCTCACGCCCCACGACCAGTGCGACACGTAGCGTGCGACGCCGCCGAACTCCTTCAGGTCCCAGGGGCAGCTGGTGTCGCTGAAATGCTTGATGAGGCTGATGGCCAGCACCGAGGCCAGCACGGTCGACGCCAGTTGCACCCGCTCCCGCGTGGCGAGCTTGCGCAGGATGCCCATCGGCCAGCGAATGGCCGCGAACAGGCCGATCACCAGCAGCCAGCTCAGGTTTCTGGCGCCTTCGTGCATCACATGGACCAGGAAGGGGTTCTCGCGCCACGGAAAGCCCATCGGCGTGCCGGCCATGCGTGCCAGCCAGAGATCGCCGCCGGAGGCGTCCCACGTCATCAACAAGGCCAGTGCGAGCAAGGTCAGGACTCCGGGACGGAGATTCGCGGTACGTGTCATTGAAAAAAACCAGACCTCGACAAAAACTGGCGCGAGCCTACGTTCGCGAAATGAACCCAGTCTGAAGCGACCTGAACGAATCCTGACGCGGCCTCCCGCCGCTCTGCGGGCGCTAGACTTCGTGTTTTTTCAGAGACACACCGCGTGCGCATATTGCTTGTCGAAGATGACACTTCCTTGGCAGATGCCGTTTGCAGCTATCTGCTCGCCAAGGCTTTTGTCGTCGATGTGGCGCCCAGCCTCGCCGATGCACGCGGCGCCCTGCTCTCGGTGCAGTACGCGGCGGTGCTGCTCGACCTGCACCTGGGCGACGGCGACGGCCTCTCGCTGCTGCCGCAAGTGCGCGCGCTGCGGGAGCCCCCCATCGTCATCGTGCTCACGGCCCGCGACCAGGTCACCGACCGCATCCGCGGGCTGGACGCGGGTGCCGACGACTACCTCATCAAGCCCTATGACCCCGCGGAACTGCTGGCCCGCCTGCGCGCGGTCGAGCGGCGGCGCAGCGCCAACACCTCGCCCGTGCTGCAGTTCGGCACGCTGGAGATCGATCTGGCCCACGACCGCGTGCGCAAGGACGGCAGCCCCGTCGTGCTCACCCAGAAGGAATGGGCCCTGCTGCGCGTGATGGCCACGCGCCCCGAGCGCATCCACACGCGCGAGAACCTGGCCGATGCGCTCTACGGCTTCGGCGACGAGGCCGACAGCAACACGCTCGAAGTCTTCATCAGCCGCCTGCGCCGCAAGCTCGGCAAGAGCCACATCCAGACGCTGCGCGGCCTCGGCTACCGGCTGTCGTTCTCGGCGGACGACGAAGAATGAGCAAAGCGCCAAGGGTGCACCCATGAGCACCGCCCTGCCCTTGAACGGTCGCGACTCGCTGGCCGGACGCCTCACGCGCACCCTCATCCTGTGGGTCGGCGGCGTGTGGCTGCTGTGCGTGTTCGCTGTCGTCTGGTATGTGGACCGCGAGATCAACCACAACTTCGACAACGAACTGGTCGAGGTATCGCACCGCATGTTCGACATGGCCGTGCAGGAGCTCGACAAGCTGCAGCACAAGGGCGATGCACGTCCTGCCATGCCGCTGGTCGCGCCCAAGCAGCTGTTCGCCGAAGACGCGGTGATGTACCAGGTGGTCGACATGCACGAGCACGTGCTGCTGCGTTCGGCCGAGACGCCCGCCGATACCTTCGATGTTCCGCTCGCCGCCGGCTTCGCCAACAACCCGACCTGGCGCATCTACACCGTGCGGCATCCGACGCTCGGTCTCTACTTCCAGGTGGCCGACCCGCTCAACGAGCGCCGCCGCGCGCTGAACCGCACGCTGTTCGGCCTGATCATTCCGCTCGGCGCGGTGCTGCCCTTGCTCGCGCTGGTGCTGCGCAACGTGGCGCGCACCGAGTTGCGGGTGCTGCAGCAGCTCGCGGGCGAAATCGAGAAGCGCAGCGGCGCCGACCTGCGGCCGATCACGCTGCCGGGGTTACCGCAGGAGCTGCGTTCGGTGGGCGACCATGTCAACAGTCTGCTGGAGCGGTTGTCGCAGTCGCTCGACGTGGAGCGTGCGCTCGCCGCCAATGCGGCCCACGAGTTGCGCACGCCGCTGGCCGCCGCGCGCCTTCGCTTGCAGACCGCGCTCGACCATGACCTCAAGCGCGACGATGTGCAGGGCGCGCTCCAGGCGCTGCAGATGCTGAGCCATCGCACCGAGAAGCTGCTGCAACTGTCGCGCGCCGAATCGGGCGCGTCGCTCACGCGCGCGCGGGTCGACCTGGTCCAGCTCGCGGGCACCGTGGCGCAGGAATTCTGGCAAGACCCGTTGAACAACGAACGCCTGAAGCTCAAGGTGCCCGACAGCGCGGCGCCGGTGGCCTTCGGCGATGTCGACGCGCTGGCGATCGCGCTGCGCAACCTTGTCGAGAACGCGCTGCGCTACAGCGGTGGCGGGCGCGTGGTGATCGAAGTGGCGGCGCCGTGCACGCTGGTGGTGAGGGACTTCGGCGCCGGCGTGAATGCGGCGCAATTGAAGACGCTGCAACAACGCCATGTGCGGCACGGCTCGGACCGTGCGGGTTATGGACTGGGGCTGTCGATCGTGGGCACGATCGTCGAGAAGCACAACGCGAAGCTGGAGTTGGCGTCACCGCCGACAGGTGCGACCCAAGGGTTCGAGGCGCGGATTGTGTTGCGGCCAGCCTGAGGCGGTCTGCCCCCCGTTTTTTCGTCCCTGCATGCGAATGACACAACGGTAATCGCCGCGTTAGCTCGCGAGCAACTTGCCTTTCTAGAGTCTGGTTCGCGGTGTGATCGTCGTTCGACGGCGAACCACCGCTTCACCCGCCATCACAACAGAAAGGACCTTCTCGTGAAACGAACCCTGCTTGCCCTGGGCACCATCGCATTTTTCTCCACCGCCTTCGCGCAGCCGCACAGCCACAGCGCCGAGGCCGAAGCCGATTTCGACAGCAAGCCGCAAGCCGCTGCGGAAGCCAGGAAAAAGAACAAGCAGGCCGGCGCCGTGCGCATCAAGGACGGCAGCACCGCACGCGGCGAAGGCTCGGCCGTGCCGGCGGCCAGCAAGACGGAAACCGCAGGGCAGCGCCGGGCCGATGCGCGCGAAGCGAAGCCCCACGATCTTCCTCAACCCGGAGGCACGCCGAAATAACGTGTTGCACGGGCCTCGGCCAGCGCGATGCGCCGGCGCGGCCCTATTCGCTCACCAGCGTACGCAGCCACTCCGGCAACGCCAACGCCTTCTGCTTCGGAAAATCCACCCAGATCGTCGTCGCCCCGCCCGCCGCGCAGATCACATCGGGCGCCTCCTCCCTTGCCATCGTGCCCCAGCTCTCGAAGGTCGTGCGCCCTGGGTCGCTCACGTACATCTTCAGCAGCACGTTGCCCGGGTATTCGATCTGCCGGTAGAAGTTGCAGAAGGCATTGACGATCACCATGCCCTCGCCGCCCGGCTCGGGTTCGAAGCCGATGGAGCGCATCCAGTCGATGCGCGCGGTTTCGAGGTAGCGGAAGTAGGTGGCGTTGTTCAGGTGGCCCATGGCGTCCATGTCGCCCCAGCGGATGGGGATCGACATCTCGTACACGAGCTTCTTCTTTTCGGGGATTTCGATTCTCATCGGTGGGCCTTGATGGATGCGAGGATGCCCAGCACGAACAGCAGCGCAGCCACCCATTCGGAGGCCTCTGGCCACCGGCCGTCCCAGACGAAGGAATAGAGCAAGGCGAACAGTGTCTCGCTCACGATCAACTGGCCGCAGAGGCTCGCCGAGAGGCGCTGGCTGGCAACGTTCCAGAGAATGGTCGCGAGCCACGACGAGCCGAAGCCACCGGCCAGCGCGACCCATACGAAGAGCATGCCGTCGGGCTGCGACTGCAGCGTGGCCATGTCGCTGCCCGCCACCACCCACAGCAGCAGTGCGCCGAGGCCGGTCGCGATGCCGAGCCAGTTGGCCCAGTCGGTCGCATTGAGTTCGGTGTGGCGCTGCAGCCATTTCGCGTTGAGCAGGCCGTAGATCGTCCAGCTCACCATCGCACACAGCGCGAGCGCGATGCCCCAGCCGAATCGCGCTCCACCACCCGCGCCATGCTGCGCCGACCACGCACCCCAGATCATCAACGCGATGCCCGCACCCGTGAGCAGCAGCCCCGGCAGCAGCGCGCGCATCTGCAGCCCCGCGGGCCGGCCGAGCAACATCATCCAGACGGGAATCGTGCCGATGATGAGGCTGGGCACCTCGGTACCGGCCGCCGCGATGCCGAAGGCCAGCAGCAGGTAGTAGCCGCTGAAGCCCAGCACGCTGAGCCCGAGCGCCGCCAGGGCCTGCCGCCCGTTGGGCCAGCGCACGGCCGCCGGCCGGCCGAACACCGCGAGCGCCGAGATGGCACCGAACACCGCATAGCGCGCGGCCGTGATGTCGACCATGCCGAAATGCCCCACCATGCGCGGTGCCACGAAGCTCAGGCCCCAGAGCGCGCCCGCAGCCAGCCCGGCAGCGATGCCGACCCACGCCCGCGGAGTCAGAGTGCGAACCCGTCGTCAGCGGCGATGACGGCGCCGTTCACGAAATGACTCTGGCCGCTGGCCAGCAGCACGATCAGGCCGTCGAGGTCTTCGGCCTTGCCCACGCGCTTGCGCGGCAGCATGCTGACCAGCTTGGCGCCGGCTTCGGTGGTCCAGACATCCTCGTTGAGCTCGGTGGCGATGTAGCCGGGGCACAGCGCATTCACGTTGATGCCGAAGCGGCCCCATTCGAGCGCCATGGCCCTGGTCATCTGCACCACCGCAGACTTGCTCATGCAGTACGCGGCGAGGTTCGGCACCACCTTGAGCGCGGCCACCGAGGCGATGTTGATGATGCGCCCACCGATGTAGGTGCCCGGCGCCGAGCCGTCGGCGCGCGCCAGCATGCGCTTGCCGACTTCCTGTGCGACGAAGAAGGCGCCCTTCACATTGGTGTCGAAGATGAAGTCGTAGTCGTCGGGCGTCACGTCCTGCAGGCGCTGGCGGACGTTCACGCCGGAGTTGTTGACCAGGATGTCGATAGCGCCGACCTCGGTCTCGGCGCGCGCAACGGCGGCCTTGATGCTGCCGTGGTCTGTGACGTCGAGTTCAACCACGTGGGCGTCGCCGCCCTCGCCTTCGATGCGGGCGCGCAGCTCCTTGAGTTTTTCGACCCGGCGGCTTGCCAGGACCACCGCGGCGCCGGCGCGCGCCAGTGTTTTCGCGAACTGGGCGCCGAGGCCGCTGGAGGCGCCGGTGACGAAGGCCACGCGGCCCGAAAGATCGATGCTGTAAGCCATGGGGAGCGTCCTGGGTGGGTCCTGTCGAGTCGCGGAGGTGACGCATTGCGCTCCCCCTAAAATGTTTCGCGCCCTCGTAGCGTCCGAGCCTCAAAACATTATCGACCACACCCACATGACCCACGACGAAATCCTTGCCCAGTTCGGCCCTCGCGAAGCCATGGAATACGACGTGGTCGTGGTCGGTGGCGGCCCGGCCGGCCTCTCGACCGCGATCCGCCTGAAGCAGCTGGCTGCCCAGCACGAAAAGGAAATCTCGGTCGTGGTGCTCGAGAAGGGCTCCGAGCCCGGCGCGCACATCCTCTCGGGCGCGATCATGGACCCGCGCGCGCTCAACGAGCTCTTGCCCGACTGGAAGGAACTGGGCGCCCCGCTGAACCAGCCCGTCACCGACGACGCGATGGTGTTCCTCGGCGAGAAGTCGGGCCTGCGCACCCCCAACGCGTTCCTGCCGGCGTGCTTCCAGAACCACGGCAACTACATCATCAGCCTGGGCGCCTTCACCAAATGGCTCGCGCAGCAGGCCGAGAACCTGGGCGTGGAGATCTTCCCGGGCTTCCCGGCCGCCGAGGTGCTCTACAACGAGAACGGCTCGGTGCGCGGCGTGGCCACCGGCAACATGGGGATCGGCAAGGACGGCGAGCCGACCGAGAACTTCCAGCTCGGCATGGAGCTGCTGGGCAAGTACACGGTGTTCGCCGAAGGCGCGCGCGGCCACCTGGGCCGCCAGCTGATCGCCAAGTTCAAGCTCGACGAAGGCAAGGACCCGCAGACCTACGGCCTGGGCGTGAAGGAAGTGTGGGAAATCGACCCCAAGCGCCACCAGCCCGGCTTCGTGCTGCACACGGCCGGCTGGCCGATGAAGAGCGACACCTACGGCGGCGCGTTCCTCTATCACATGGAGGACAACAAGGTCACGATGGGCTTCATCACGGGTCTCGACTACAGCAACCCGTACCTGAGCCCGTTCGAGGAAATGCAGCGCTGGAAGCTGCACCCCAACGTGCGCTGGTACCTCGAAGGCGACGAGGCCAAGGGCATCAAGCCGGCCAAGCGCATCGGCTACGGCGCGCGCGCCATCACGGCGGGCGGCCTGCAGTCGCTGCCCAAGACGGTGTTCCCGGGCGGCGCGCTGGTCGGCTGCGAGGCCGGCTACCTGAACGTGAGCCGCATCAAGGGCAGCCACGCCGCGATCAAGACCGGCATGCTGGCCGCCGAAGCCGCTTTCGATGCCGTGCAGGCAGGCCGCCAGCACGACGAGCTCACCGCCTACCCGGCCGCATTCGAGAAGAGCTGGCTGCACGCCGAGCTGAAGAAGGCGCGCAACTTCAAGGCCTGGTTCAAGAAGGGCCTGCTCGTTGCGACCTTCATGAACGGCATCGAGCAATGGCTGCTGAAGGGCAACATCCCCTGGACGCTGCGCCGCACCAAGCCCGACCACCAGTACCTCAAGCCCGCGGCCGAGTGCAAGCCCATCGTCTACCCGAAGCCGGACGGCAAGCTCACCTTCGACCGGCTCTCCAGCGTGTTCATCAGCAACACGAACCATGAAGAGCAGCAACCGGCCCACCTGACGCTCAAGGACGCGACGGTGCCGGTCAACATCAACCTCGAGAAGTTCGCCGGCCCCGAGAGCCGCTACTGCCCGGCCGGCGTCTACGAATTCGTCGGCACGGAAGACGGCAAGCAGCGCCTGCAGATCAACGCGCAGAACTGCGTGCACTGCAAGACCTGCGACATCAAGGACCCGACGCAGAACATCGTGTGGGTCACGCCGGAAGGCGGTGGCGGGCCGAACTACGTGGGCATGTGACAAGGCCCGCGCGATGATGAACAAGGCCCTCTTCGGAGGGCTTTTTCATTTTTTTCCGCGAAGATGCGTCCGTTCGGAAACACGCGGCGTAAGTGGAAGCAGGACGGCGATGAAACATCACCGTCCGCCAACCCATTCAACGACCATTCGAGAGGATCTTTCGCCATGAACACCATGCTCACCCGCATCGCCATCGCAGCCACCTTCGCCCTGGCCGCCGGCCACGCACTCGCCGCGGACATGACGCCCGCCCCTGCACCAATGACCCCGGCCGCCAAGGCCGCGCCGGCCAGCAACCTCGCCGCCGCCCGCGCGCTGATCGCCGACAGCAAGTGGACCGCCGCCGTCAGCGAGTTGGAGCGCGTCAACGACACGGGCAACGCCGACTGGAACAACCTCATGGGCTACACGCTGCGCAAGTCCGGCGCGGGCAAGTGGGTGGCTTCGGAGAAGTACTACGACGCCGCATTGAAGATCGACCCCAAGCACCTCGGCGCGCTCGAATACTCGGGCGAGCTGTACATCTCGATGGGCGACCTGCCCAAGGCCGAGCAACGTCTTGCCGCGCTGGGCCAGGCCTGCAACATGAACTGCCCCGAGTACAAGGACCTGAAGGCCTCGGTCGAGACCTTCAAGGCGAGCGGCGGCAAGAAGAGCTGATCGCCACCGTCGCCTGAACCACGCTGCGGGCCCATGGGTCCGCAGCGTCGTTTTCAGGGTTTACCGGGTGACGAGAAAAACATAGTCGGCGCTGTAGCCTTGCCTGATTCGCTTGCCACTGTCGGCCGCCACCTCGCAACCCTTGGCCGGCGCGTTGCCGCCGAGGGTGTTGATGCGCTGCACGCCGGTCACGTTGGCCAGCTTGCCGCTGCCGCCCGCCGACCTGGCCGAGAGCAGCAGCCAGGGAATGTCCGCCTCGCGCTGGCCATTGGCGCGGGCCTTCAGGGTGCCGATGGTCTTGCTGCCGTCGAGCGCGGCCCAGTGCGGGCCGGCGCCGTGGGTTCCGGCGCGTTCGCCGCCGGGTGCGTAGAGCTCGGCTTCGGGCGCGACGAGCTGCCAGGCCAGGGCGCCTTTGTCGCCCGCGCGGCATTCGTAGATCTGCACACCCACCGCGTGCCAAGTGAAGGCGGCGCGCTCGCCGTCGGGCGCCTTGATGGCGGCCGGCAGTTCAGCGGGCGGGGTCGACGGCCTCGGCGAGGCGCAGGCTGCGAGCAAGGCCGCGCCCACGAGAGTGGCGACAAGGGGAAGGCGTCGCGTGTTCGATGTCATGGCATTTTCCTTTTCGAGAAGAGTGATGAAGCCCGGGCCACGGTGGCCCGGCGCTCCTTCCACAAACGACAACCACGCCGCAACGGATGCAATACTCGCCGCATGGATAGAAATATTCTGACCAGCCTGCAGGACCTGATCGCCGGAGCGGCGCGCGGGGACCACAGCGCCTTCGCCCAGATCTACGAGCGTACGCACCTGCACCTGTTCGGCGTCGCGGTTCGCCTGCTGGGCAATGAGCAGGCCGCAGAAGACGTGCTGCAAGAGGCCTACGTGAACATCTGGAAGAACGCGGGCAGCTACCGCGCCAGCGTCGACGGGCAGGAGATCCAGCCGATCACCTGGCTGATCGCGATCGTGCGCAACAAGGCGCTCGATGCGTTGCGTTCGCGCACGCGGCGCAACGCGCACGAGCAGCCGCAGCAGCACTTCGACGCCGAGGACGACATCGAGGCACCCCAGAACACCGACACCGCGCCCGGCGCACTGCATCTCTTCGAGCAGGCGATGCAGGCGCTGCGCATCGAGGGCTGCATGGCGGCGCTGGATGGCAGCTTTCGCCAGAGCCTTGCGCTCGCCTACTACCAGGGCCTGTCGCACACCGAGGTGGCCGCGCAGATGAATGCGCCGCTGGGCTCGGTCAAGGCGTGGATACGCCGCGGCCTCGACAAGCTGCGCGCCTGCCTGAGCGCGCAGGGGGTCACGCCATGAGATACACCGATACCAGGTTGCTCGATGCGCTGGCATCGGCCTATGTGCTCGGCACGCTCGAAGGCGGCGCGCGGCGGCGCTTCGAGCGCCTGCAGCGCGACCGCGTCGACGTGCGCGCGCTGGTGGCGCAATGGGAGCAGCGGCTGGGCCAACTGGCCCTGTCGGTGCCGGCACGCCAGCCCTCGGCCAATCTGTGGCGCGCGATCGAGGCGCGCACGCGGCCGGCTGCGCAACACAAGGCATCCACCTCGCGCTGGCCGGCATGGCTGCGTCCCGCGGGCTTCGGGTTCGGCGGCGTCGTGGCCGGCGTGATCGCCGCGAGCGCGCTGTTCCTTTCCGCGCCCGGCCTCTTCATCACAAACGACCAGCTCGCGATGCGTTCGGGCGAGCGCCTGCCGCAAAGCTATGTGGGCGTGCTGACCGATGCACAGGGCCAGGGCCGGCTGCTCGTGAGCTCGCTGCGGCATGGCAAGACGCTCACGCTCAAGGTGCTGGGCACTGCGCCCCTCACATCCGCATTGGGCAGCGACGAACGACTCGTGCTGTGGGCTCTGCCCGCCGACGGAGTGCCTTTCGCCATCGGCACGGTTCCGGCCAGCGGAACCCAGGTGTCGGCACTGCCCGACACCTCCGAGAAACTGCTGTCGAAAGTCTCGCGTCTCGTCGTCACGCGCGAGCGCACGGCGACGCCTTCGGCCCCGAGTGCCGAGGTGGTGTTGAGCGGGAGCTGCGCCAAGCTCTGGTGATTCGCGGGGGGCGGCTTTCACGGGTGGCGTCCGTGAAACTCCCGACATGGCGAAGCCCCCGGTTGCGGCATAGTCGAATGCACCTGACGCATTCCTGACCCCGACCATATTCCCCCCGGAGACACCATGAAACTCGGCCACATCGCCGCCGCCTGCCTTTCGCTCGCCCTGGGCACATCCGCCCTCGCACAACAACCGACGGTGCTGAAGATCGGCTACGCGACCTCCAAGGAGTCGCACTACGGCGTGGGCTCCACGGTGTTCTGCGACGAGGTGGAGAAGGGCACGCAAGGCCGCTTCAAGTGCCAGCACTTCGCCAACTCGGCGCTGGGCGGCGAGCGCGAGCAGATCGAGGCGATCCAGCTGGGCACGCAGGACCTGGTGAACACCTCGACCGGCCCCGTGGGCAACTTCGTGCCCGAGGTCAAGATCGTCGACATCCCCTTCCTCTTTCGCGACTACGACCATGCGCGCAAGGTGATGGACGGCCCGATCGGCCAGGACATCCTCACCAAGTTCCCGAGCAAGGGCATCATCGCGCTGGCCTGGACGGAGAACGGCTTCCGTCACATGACGAACAGCAAGCGCGACATCGTCAAGCCCAGCGACGCAGCGGGCCTCAAGATGCGCACGATGGAGAACAAGGTGCACATGGACGGCTACCGCACCTTCGGCATCCTGCCGACGCCGATGGCTTTCCCCGAACTCTTCGGCGCGCTGCAGCAGGGCACGGTCGATGGCCAGGAGAACCCGATTCCGGTGATCCTCGCGTCCAAGTTCTCGCAGGTGCAAAAGCACCTGTCGCTCACGGGACACGTGTACTCGCCTGCCCTGCTGCTGCTCTCGCCGAAGGTGTGGAACAAGCTCTCGGATGCCGACAAGAAGGTCTTCGTCGATGCCGCCAAGAAGGCGGCCGTGGCCCAGCGCAAGAAGGTCAACGACGACGAGAACAACGGCATCGCCCAGCTCGAAAAAGACGGCATGAAGGTCACCAAGGTCGTGGACGGCGCCGCCTTCCGCGAAGCCCTGAAGCCGGCCTATGCGGGCTATGCCAAGGAGTTCGGCGCCGACAACATCAAGAAGATCACGGACGTCCAGTAAGCCTCGCGCGCCAGACTTCTTTGACGACCGCGCCCGGCCCGCTTCAGTGCGCCGGGCGCTTCGCTTTTTCAAGACAAGAGAACCACACGTGCAAGCCTTCGAGCGCTACTTTCTCGCCGCCAGCCGCTGGGCGCTGATTCTTCTGCTGGCCGCCATGTCGGTCATCATCTTCACCAACGTCGTCATGCGCTACACCACGAGCAATTCGCTCGAATGGGCCGAAGAGGTGTCGCGCCACATGATGATCTGGCTCACCTTCCTGGGCGCCGGTCCAGTGCTGCGCTACGGCGGCCATATCGCGGTGGAGAACCTGCAGGACGCATTGCCGCGCGCGGGCGCCATCGCGGTCCGCGCCTTCGTGGCGGCGCTGCTGTTCGCCTTCTTCGGCTTCATGGTCTGGTACGGCTGGCTCTACATGCAGCGCACGATGTTCCAGCTCACGGCAGTGACGCAGATTCCGTTCGCCTACATCTACAGCGCGATGCTGTTCGGCGGCGTGCTGCTGATCGTGCACTGGCTGCTGGTGGTGCGGGGCTATGTGCTGCGGCGCGAGTTCGCATCCGACGCGCACTTCGACGCCAACGCCTCGGCGTCGCTGTAAGGAGAACGACCATGGATGCCAGCATCGTTCTCATCGTCTCGGCCTGCATTTTCCTGGCCATCGGCGTGCCCGTGGCCTTTGCGCTCGGGCTCTCCACCGTCACCACGCTCATCCTTGCGGAGAACTATCCGCTGATGGTGCTGCTGAAGGAAACCTTCACCGGCATCGACAGCTTTCCGCTGATGGCCGTGCCCTTCTTCATCCTGGCGGCCGAGCTCATGAGCGGCGGCTCGCTCACCGAGGTGCTGCTGCGCTTCGCGGGCCAGTTCGTCGGCCACCGGCGCGGGGGCCTGGGCTACACCAACGTGGTGTCGCTCACCTTCTTCTCGGGCATCTCGGGCTCGGCATTGGCCGACGCGGCGGGGCCGGGGTCGATGCTCATCAAGATGATGGACAAGGCCGGCTACGACCGCTCCTACGCAGCGGCGCTCACGGCCTCCACGGCAATCGTGGGGCCGATCATCCCGCCCTCGATCATCATGATCATCTATGCGCTGCAGGACGAGAGCGTGTCGGTCGGCACGCTGTTCGCGGCCGGCATCCTGCCGGGCATCCTGATCGCGGTGGCGATGTGCGTGGTGAACTTCCACGTCTCGAAGAAGCGCAACTACAAGGGCGACGGGCAGACGCCGCCGCTGCGCGAAATTCTCATCACGACCTGGAAGGCGATTCCCGCGATCCTGTTGCCGGTGGTCATCCTCGGCGGCATGCGCGCCGGCTGGTTCACGCCGACCGAAGCCTCGGTGGTGGCGGTGTTCTATGCGCTGGTGTGCGGCAAGTTCGTCTACCGCACGCTCGAGTGGAAGATGCTGCCCGACATCCTCTCTCGCTCGGCCCTGCTCTCGGCCTCGGTGCTGATCATCATCGGCCTGTCGGCCTCGTTCGCGTGGGTGCTGACCATCGAGGGCATTCCGCAGCAGATGGCCGAATGGCTGATCAGCATGAACCTCTCGCCGTGGATGTTCCTGATCATCGTCAACGTGTTCCTGCTGCTGTTCGGCATCTTCATCGAGCCGCTGCCGGGGGTGATGGTGCTGGCGCCGATCCTGGCGCCCGTGGCGATCAAGCTGGGCGTGGACCCGGTGCACTTCGCGATGATCGTGATCTTCAACCTCACGTTGGGCATGATCACGCCGCCGGTGGGTGGGCTGCTGTTCGTGACCTGCAACGTGTCGAAGGTGCCGATGTCGGCGCTGGTGAAGGAGCTGGTGCCGTTCCTCTGGGCGCATGGCGCGGTGCTGATGATCCTGACCTTCGTGCCCGCGCTCAGCACCTGGCTGCCGCGGGCGCTGGGGTTCAAGTAGCGGCGCCGCTGCTCCTGAAACGGTTCGCTGCCAGAATCGGCGCCACGCCAACAACCGACAACCGAGGGAACTGCCCCATGAACCGACTCGTCATCTGCCTGCTTGCCGCAGGGCTGCTGTCCACGGCCGCGCTGGCTGCCACGCCTGCCACCACCCCGGCGGCAAAGCCACCGGCACCTGCCGCATCGGCGCCCGCTGCAGCGGCAGCAACCCCGGCACCTGCTGCGCCAGCGGCTGCCCCCGCGCAGGCGCCCAGCGCGGGCATCGCCGAAGTCGAAACCGCCGTGCGCGCCTGGGCCGACGCCTGGTCCGCGCGCGACGTGGACCGCTACCTCGCGACCTACGCCCCCGACTTCACGCCGGCCAAGAAGCAAGACAAGAAGCACTGGGAAGCCGAGCGGCGCACCCGCATTTCGAACAAGTCGAAGATCAGCGTGACCGTTGACGACCTCGTCATCAGCGTCAGCGGGCAGACCGCCAGCGCGCGCTTCAAGCAGGTCTACAGCGCCGACAAACTCAAGAGCACCGACCGCAAAACGCTGGAACTGCAGCGCGTGGGCGACAAGTGGCTGATCCGCAAGGAAAGCACCGGCGCCTGAAGACTTGAGCGTCCGACGGGGCGGCGGTGGTGATTTCTCCTGTAAGCCGAACGGGTTCATGAAGATGTCACCGCTTGCAGCGATGCTGCAGCCTTCGATCTTCGAAAGCTGTGGCCGCCATGTTTCCCACCAAGACCGACAAGGCACGCGACGAACTCCAGGGCGGGCAGCGCACGCTCAGCCAGCGTGAACGCGCCCTGCTGCTGATGGCCGACGGCCGGCGCTCGCTGACCGACTTCAGCCCGCTGTTCGCGAACCGCATCGAGGCGGAGCAGGCGATCCAGGCGCTGGTGAGCAAGGGCTATCTGCAGGATGCGCAGGCGGTTGCGGCGGCAGCGCAGGCGTCGGCTCCCCCGCCCACCCCGGTGCCCGCGGCCGACCCGATCCGCATCGCCACCTCGACCGACACCTTCGACGGCAAGCGCTCGCTGGCCACCACGCGGATGTTCCTGTTCGACATCTGCGAGCGCATGTTCGTGCGGCGCGACCCCAAGTTCGCCCTGCAGATGCGCGACGCCCTGCGCGAGGCCCGCGACCGCGAGGCGATGCTGACCATCGCCGCGCTGATGCTCACCGAGATCGAGAAGACGGCCGGCGCCGAGCGCGCCGAATCGCTGCGCGAGCGCATCGACCGGCTGCTGCCGCCCGCGGAAATCGTGCACTGACCCCGCGAGCCCCGGCCAGCCCGATCCACTACACTCGGCGGGGTCAGGAGAGAGCCCCGCACGACGGGGCCGCCGAAGGCGCAGGGAACCCCCGAACGCTCAGGCAAAAGGACTGACAAGGCGCCGGTTCACACCGGCGTTTCCTTGCTGGAGAGAGGCCGTTGCAGGCATGCATTGCACCGGCCCACCGAAGGAGCAAACCCCGATCGTGGGGCGAATCTCTCAGGTAAAGCGGACAGCAGGGGTGGCCCGTGGCGTTGCAGCCATGGATTTCGACTGCCCCTTTGGAGTGCCTCCCGGTGACTTCTCCCGCTTCTGACGCCCAACTTCTCAAGACACCGCTGTACGACCTCCACGTGGAGCTCGGCGCCCGCATGGTGCCCTTCGCGGGCTATTCGATGCCGGTCCAGTACCCGGCCGGTTTGATGGCCGAGCACAGGCACACGCGCGATGCGGCCGGCCTCTTCGACATCTCCCACATGGGCCAGCTGCGCCTCATCGGCCCCGACGCCGCAGCCGCCTTCGAAACCCTGATGCCCGTCGACGTGATCGACCTGCCCGCCGGCAAGCAGCGCTACGGCCTCCTGCTGAACGACGAGGGCGGCATCCTGGACGACCTGATGTTCTTCAACGAAGGTCACGACTCGATCTTCGTGATCGTGAACGGCGCCTGCAAGGTCGACGACATCGCGCACATCCAGCAGAAGATCGGCACGCGCTGCGAGGTGCAGCCCCTGCCCGACCACGCGCTGCTCGCGCTGCAGGGCCCGCAGGCCGCGGCCACGCTGGCGCGGCTGTCGCCCGGCATCGAGCGCTTCGTGTTCATGACGGGCGGTGCGGTGCAGATCGGCGGCATCCCCGCCTTCGTCACGCGCAGCGGCTACACGGGTGAAGACGGCTTCGAAATCTCCGTGGCCGGCAAGGACGCCGACGCCCTCGCCCGCCTGCTGCTGGCCCAGCCCGAGGTCAAGCCCATCGGCCTGGGTGCCCGCAACTCGCTGCGGCTCGAAGCGGGCCTCTGCCTCTACGGCAACGACATCGACACCACCACCACGCCCGTCGAGGCCTCGCTCAACTGGGCGATGCAGAAGGTGCGCCGCGCCGGTGGCGCGCGCGAAGGCGGTTTTCCGGGCGCGACAAAGATCCTCGCCCAACTCGCTGCCACCACCGCTGGCGCAGCCGGCCATACCGACCACGACACCCTGAAGCGCAAGCGCGTCGGCCTCGTCGCGTTGGAGCGCATTCCGGTGCGCGACGGCACGCTGCTGCAATCCTTTGAAGGCCAGGACATCGGCATCGTCACCAGCGGCCTGCTCGGCCCGACGGCCGACCGCTGCGTCGCGATGGGCTACGTGGCCACCGCGTTCTCGGAGCCCGGCACGCGCGTGCAGGCCATCGTGCGCGGCAAGCCGGTGCCGATGGAAGTCTCGACCATGCCCTTTGTGCCGACCCGCTACTACCGCGGCTAGGCTTCGCATCTCTATTCAATTTTTTCCACGAGGAGTTTTCCCATGAGCATCAAGTACACCAAGGACCACGAGTGGGTCTCGGCCGAAGGCGGCGCCGCCACCGTCGGCATCACCGTGCATGCACAGGACGCACTGGGCGACGTCGTGTTCGTCGACCTGCCGGAAGTCGGCAAGACCTTCGCGCAGGGCGAAGTCGCCGGCGTCGTCGAATCGGTGAAGGCCGCGGCCGACGTGTTCATGCCCGTCTCGGGCGAGATCACCGAAGTGAACGAAGCGCTGCGCGCCGACCCGTCGCTCGCCAACACCGACCCGCTGGCCACTGGTTGGTTCTTCAAGGTCAAGCTGAGCGAGCCCGCGCAGCTCGACGCCCTCCTCGACGCTGCCACCTACGACAAGTTCGCCGCCGAATCCTGATCCACCGCGTTCCCCGCCTTTCCTTCTTCTCCTCGAGCCTTCACCGCCATGCCGATTCCCGCCCTTCCCTCTTTGCAAGCCCTAGAGAACGCCGAAGAATTCCTCGCCCGCCACATCGGCATCGATGCGGCGGACGAGGCGCGCATGCTGCCGGTGATCGGCTCGGAAACGCGGGCGGAGCTCATCGACGGCATCGTGCCCGCGGCCATCCGCCGCGCGAAGCCGATGCGCCTGCCGGCCCCGGTGACCGAGGCCGAGGCGCTGGCCGAGTTGAAGGCGATGGCGTCGAAGAACAAGGTGTTCAAGAGCTTCATCGGCCAGGGCTACTACGGCACGCACACGCCGGGCGTCATCTTGCGCAACGTGCTGGAGAACCCCGCCTGGTACACCGCCTACACGCCCTACCAGGCCGAGATTTCGCAGGGCCGCATGGAGGCCCTGCTCAACTTCCAGACGATGGTGTGCGACCTCACGGGCATGGCCATCGCCAACGCCTCGATGCTCGACGAAGCCACGGCCGCGGCCGAGGCGATGACGCTCGCCAAGCGCAGCGTGAAGAGCAAGAGCAACGTGTTCATCGTCTCGGGCGACTGCCATCCGCAGACCATCGAGGTCATCAAGACGCGCGCCGCGCCGCTGGGCATCGAGGTCAAGGTGAGCACCGCCTCCGAGACGCTGCCGCACCTGATGGTGAGCGGCGAATTCTTCGGCGTGCTCGCGCAGTACCCCGCCACCACCGGCCATGTTCATGATCTGCGCCCACTCGCGGGCCACGCCCATCAATGCGATGCCGCCTTCTGCGTGGCTGCGGACCTGCTGGCGCTGACGCTGCTTGCGCCCCCCGGCGAATGGGATGCCGACATCGTCTGCGGCACCACGCAGCGCTTCGGCATGCCGCTGTGCAACGGCGGCCCGCACGCCGCGTACCTGGCCTGCCGCGATTCGTTCAAGCGCTCGCTGCCGGGCCGCCTGGTCGGCGTGAGCGTCGACTCGCACGGCCAGCCCGCCTACCGCCTTGCGCTGCAGACGCGCGAGCAGCACATCCGCCGCGAGAAGGCCACCTCCAACATCTGTACCGCGCAGGTGCTGCCGGCCGTCGTCGCCAGCATGTACGCCGTGTACCACGGGCCCGATGGCTTGACGCGCATTGCACAGCGCGTGGCGGCACTCACCGCCATCCTCGCGCAGGGCCTCACGCAGATGGGCCGCGAGCCGGTCAACGCATTCGCCTTCGATTCACTCACGATCCGCACCGGCGACGACACGCCGAAGATCATCGAGCGCGCCTATGCTGCCGGCGTCAATCTGCGCCAGCGGCTGCAGCAGCACCTGGGCATCTCGCTCGACGAGACCAGCACGCGCGCCGACGTCGAAACTCTCTGGGCCCTGTTCGTGCCGGCCGGTACCGCAGTGCCGCGCTTCGACGACCTCGCCAACACCGCGCCGCGCCTGCCCGAAGACCTGCGCCGCACCAGCGCCTTCCTCACGCACCCGGTGTTCAACACCCACAAGAGCGAGACGGCGATGCTGCGCTACATCCGCAGCCTCTCGGACAAGGACCTCGCGCTCGACCGCAGCATGATCCCACTGGGCAGCTGCACGATGAAGCTCAACGCGACCAGCGAGATGATCCCGATCACCTGGCCCGAATTCGCGAACATCCACCCCTTCGCGCCCGCCGAGCAGCAGCTGGGCTATGCGCAGCTCGACGCGCAACTGCGCGCGTGGCTCTGCGAAGCGACCGGCTACGCGGGCATCAGCCTGCAGCCCAACGCGGGCTCGCAGGGCGAGTACGCGGGCCTCCTTGCCATCAAGTCCTTCCATGAAGCCAAGGGCCAGGGTCACCGCAACATCTGCCTGATTCCCTCGTCTGCCCACGGCACCAACCCCGCGAGCGCCCAGATGGTGGGCCTGCAGGTGGTGGTGACGGCCTGCGACGCGCAGGGCAACGTCGACATGGACGACCTCAAGCGCGCCTGCGAGAAGCACAGCGACAAGCTGGCCGCGGTGATGATCACCTACCCCAGCACGCACGGCGTGTTCGAGACGCGCGTGAAGGAACTCTGCGAGCTCGTGCACGAACACGGCGGTCGCGTGTACGTGGATGGTGCCAACATGAACGCACTGGTCGGCGTGGCCGCGCCGGGTGAGTTCGGCGGCGACGTGAGCCACCTGAACCTGCACAAGACCTTCTGCATTCCGCACGGCGGCGGCGGCCCGGGCGTGGGCCCGGTCTGTGTGGTCGAAGACCTCGTGCCGTACCTGCCGGGCCATGCGACGGCCGGCGTCGCATCGAACGGCGTCGGTGCTGTTTCCGCAGCGCCGCTGGGCAACGCGGCCGTGCTGCCGATCAGCTGGATGTACTGCCGCATGATGGGCGCCAAGGGCCTGCAGGCCGCGACCGAGACAGCGATCCTCAGCGCCAACTACATCAGCGCACGCCTGAAGGACCACTACCCCACGCTGTACGCGAGCCCCAACGGCCACGTTGCGCACGAGTGCATCCTGGACCTGCGCCCGTTGAAGGACACGAGCGGCGTCACCGCGGAAGACGTGGCCAAGCGCCTCATCGACTACGGCTTCCACGCCCCCACGCTGAGCTTCCCCGTGCCCGGCACGCTGATGGTGGAGCCCACCGAGAGCGAACCGCTGGCCGAGCTCGACCGCTTCATCGACGCGATGATCGCGATCCGCGGCGAGATCCGCCGCATCGAAGAAGGCGTGTGGCCCAAGGAAGACAACCCGCTCAAGCACGCACCGCACACCGCGGCCAGCCTGCTGGGCACCGAATGGGCGCACCCGTACTCGCGCGAACTCGGCGCGTTCCCGCTGGCCGAACTCAAGCTCGCGAAGTACTGGCCGCCGATCGGCCGCGTGGACAACGTGTACGGCGACCGCAACCTGTTCTGCAGCTGCGTGCCGGTGGGCGACTACAAGGAAACCGAAGAGGCCTGAGACGACTGAGACGCGCATGAACGCGGACGAGGTCGCCTCGCTCAAGTCGCGCTGGCGCGGCTGCGTGTGGGCCCACACGCTGAGCGACGACGAAGGCGCGGCACTGCTGCCGCATCTGCGTTTTGTCGAACTCGCCGCGGGCCAGGCCATCTGGCATCGCGGCGATCCCGCCGAGCATTGGGTGGGCATGGGGCGCGGCAGCATGAAGCTGTGCACCACCTCGGCCTCGGGCAAGGCCGTGACCTTCATGGGCCAGGCCTTCAGCTGGGTCGGCGAGGTCGAGCTGCTGCAGGACACGCCGCGCTTCTGCGACGCGGTGACGCTGTCCGAAGCGGTGGTCATCAAGTTGCCCAAGGCCGCGTTCTTTCACCTGCTCGACACCAACCCCGCGTTCAACCGCTTCGTGCTGCGGCTGATGAGCGAACGGCTCACGCAGTCGATGGCCGTCACGCTGTCGGACCGCACGCTGGAGCCCCTCGCCAAGGTGGCGCAGACCCTGGCCCTGCTGTTCAGCCCCTCGGCCTTTCCACCGCGCTCGCTGGAGCTGCGCGTGTCACAGGCCGAACTGGCGAGCTACTGCAACATGTCGCGCTCGCGCCTGAACGCGGCCCTGCGGCAGCTCGAATCCGAAGGGCTCGTCGAACTCGGCTACCAGGTCGTCACGCTCACGCGGCTCGATGCGCTGCGCAGCTACTGCGGCAGCGCATCGGTGGCGAGCGGCAGCCACACGCGGCCAGAGACCGCATAGGCGTTGCCGGCGACGATGCCGGCCACCGGTGTACCCAGAGCGCCCGCTGTGGGCGCGGGCGCCCACACGTACTGTGGATGCGTCGCGAACAGCGCCACGCCCAGTTCATCGCCCGGCTGCATGCGCGCGGCCACGCCACCGAGCGCGATGCGCTGTCGGCCCGTCGGCACCGGCACCACCTGGTCGGACAACAGCACCACCTCGCCGCCGCGCCGCCGCAGCGCAAGGCCGACCAGCGCCACGCCGGGGCCGGCCTTGCCCTGCACGTCGAGCTCGGCCTCGGGCACGCCGGCCAGCACGGCGCCCGCGCCCTGGCGCGCGAGCGCATCGACGGACAACGGAACGAACCTCGGGCCCGCCATCGTCGCGGGCACGTCGGTCAGTGGAAGCGCTGCGCCAACCTGCGCCGCGACAGGCGCCGTGCCCGTGTAGGCGGTGCCGTCGTCCAGCGCGATGCACACGCGCGGCACCGACGCGAGCCCTGCATCCACATCCCGCAGCTTGGCATCGAGCCACGCCGCCATGGCCACCATCGCATCGACGTCGCCGCAGCGCGCCGGCTTGTCGCGCTGCCCGGCGCGCGGATTCACATGGCCCGAGCGCAGCACCACGAGCCGCACGTCGCCACCACCGGATTTCAGATAGCGCCAGTTGCGCAGGCCCTCGCCCATGTCGAACAGCACGTCTTCGCTGGCCTGCACGACCAGCGCATCGACCCGCCGCACCGGCTGCCCGGCCCAGCTTGCGCCCGAGGGGCCGTGGGCCTGGTAGGCATCGCGCAGGCGCGGCGCGTCGGTGCCCATGTCGTTCCACGCCCATGCACCCGGCTTGGGCGCGGTGTCGCACAGCGGGCGCAGCAGGCCGCCGTCGCGCACCTTGCCGCGCTGCGCCATGAAGCATTCGAACTGCACGAAGCCCTGCTTCAGCACGCCTTGCGGCGCAAGCGCGTGCTGCAGGTCGTACCAGGTCATCGATGGAACGGCGGTGGTGATGCGCGGCTCGCGCGCTGCGAGCTGCATCTGGTAGCCGCCGCCATAGGAGCCGCCGATGGTGCCGATGCGCGCACGGCCATCGGCGCCCTTGCGCAGCGGCAGTTCGCGCTCGGCCCAGTCGACGAGGCTGCGGATGTCGGCGATCTCGGCCTCGGGATCCATGATGCGGCTCGCGCCGCCGCTGTCGCCATGGCCCCGGTGATCGAAGCTGATGACCGCATAGCCGCGCTCCACCAGCGTGGGCACCAGGCGATCGAGCCGTGACCAGTAGCTGGCCGCCGGGTCGGTGTCGCGTGGCGGCATGGCCTGCAGGCGCCCGAGGCCGAAGCCGCTCGCATGCAACACCAGCGGGTAGCCGCCTTCGGGTGGCCGGTCGGGCAGGAAGAGCGTGAACGCGACCTTGGTGCCGGCGGTGCCTTGCGCCAGCGGATCGGCCACCGCCGACTGCACCGAAAGCTGCTGAACCGTTGCCGCCTGCGCAGAGAGTGCTACGCCAAACAATGCCGCCGCGCACAGCGTCGCGGCTCGAATGATTGCCTTCATGGATTCCCTCGTTGCGTGTCTTGTCTCGAAGCACGCGACTCTAGGAACGAAGGCATCGGGCCGGTGTCCCCGCAGGAACAATGGCCGCGCCCTTCCCGTCAGGCATCACGGCGATAGGTCGCCCACCTCACCGTCAGGATGTCCGCCGCGATCTTCGCGGCGTTGACGCCCGCGTAGCTTTCGGACGGGTTGAATTCGAACGCCTCCTGGTAGCGCTTGACCTGCGCGTAGTCGCGGTCGAAGGTCATCGGGCCCATGAGTTCCGTGGGGTCGACGCCCGTGGGCAACGCGAGGAATTTCTCCGGATTGGTGGCACTCTGGTAGAGGTCGACGCTCATCGGGTTCATATGCTTGTCCTCGTAGTTTGAGAACACATGGTCCCCGGCCCCGGCGCCCCGCGCAATCGGCCCCCGCCTACACGGCGCGCCGGATCAGACCCGATCAACCGGCGTTCAGGGCTGCTTCTTCTTCGCCAGCTCGCCCGTGGCGATCTGCTGGCGGAAACCGCGCAGACTGGCCTTCACCTTGCGCTCGTTCTCCGGCCCCATGCGCACCATGATCTTCTGGCCCGAGGACATCGCCTCCAGCTTCGGATCGACGTACTCGTAGCGCACCCACGGCCGCGTGGAGGGCACGTCGCCCTTCACCTCGACCAGCCGCACCTGCACCGGGCCGCTGGGCTCGGGCGCCTGCAGCAGGTGGTCGATCACCGCGATGAGCCGGTCGTTGAAGTAGCGCCCCGGAAAGCCCAGCTCTTCATACGCCTTCTGGAACAGCGGATAGAGCCTGGCGTACACCGTCGCCGCCTTGGCCGGATCGACCGTCTCGGCGAGCAGCACCATGCCGTTGTAGCGCGCCGCATTGTTCGCCGCGATGGTCTGCGTGCCGCCCTGCGGCCCGTCGGTGATGAAGCGCTGCCCCGTGGGCTGCACCGGCCATGCGCTGGCGGGCGCCTGCTCACGCGCGAGGTTGTCGACCGTGGCCACGAAGCGCCGCACGATGCCATCGGCGCGCAGATGTTCCGAAGCACTCTTGCCGCCGATGAGTTCGGCCAGCGCCTTCATCACGCGCGAATCGGATTCCGCGAGCGCCGGCAAGGCGGCATCGGGCGGCGCGAGCGCATCGACGGGGTTCTGCGGGCCGGTGGGCTCGGCTGCAGGTGCCGGCGCGGGGCCGTCGTTCGGCGCGGTGGCCACCGGCACGGGCTCGGGCGGCTTCTGCTGTTGCTGGTACCAGCGCCAGCCGAAGAACGCGGCCACCAGCACCACGAGGCCGATGGCGACGATCATGCCGATCGGCGTTTCGCGGCGGGGTCTGAATTCGGGGGCGTCGTCCCTGGAGCCGGGGGAGTCGTTGTCGGTCATGGCGGCACTTTCCTTTTGCTGAAGGCTGTGTGATGCGGGAGACCGGTCGATGTTGCATCAATCGGCACCGCGTCACGCCACAAGCTCGTAACGCCTTGTGACGCCGCGAGAAGATTCAGCGAAGGTTCAGGCCGGCGCGCTGAGCGACTGCAGCCACGCGATCGAGCCCTGCAGCTCGGCCGGCCGGATCTCGTGCGCGCCCGGAAAGTCGAGGCCCGACAACGCCAGCGGCAACGTGCGCGCCAGCTCGCGCGTGGCCGCTGCGGCGGCCGGCGGAATCACGTTGTCGGCGCTGCCATGGCTCACCCACAGCGCCTTGCCCTCGAAGGCCTCGGGCAATGCGATGTGCGGCACCACCTGCGCGAGCAGCCGGCTGTGCCACACCATCGCGGCGCGCAGCTTCGCGGGCTGCGTGAGCAGCAGCGACAGCGCCATGATCCCGCCCTGGCTGAAGCCGCCCACCACGATGCGCTCGGGCGGCACGCCCAGTTGCTGCGCGGCCGAATCGATCATCTCGCCGACGAGGAAGCGGCTCTCGCGCTCCTGCTCTTCGTCGATGCGGCGCTCGCCGTTGGGCAGCACCTCGAACTCGAACCACGCATAGGCATCGGGCGACAGCACGTACGGCGCGCGCAGGCTCAGCACGTGGAACTGCGGCGGCATCATCCGCGCGAGACCGAACAGGTCCTGCTCGTTGCTGCCGACGCCGTGCATCAGCACCAGCAGCCAGGGCTCGCGCACATTGGCCTGTGCGCTGTGTTCGAGAAACTTGAGGGGCAGGTGGAGTTGGGTCATGAATGCAATGAATCAGCGGGATGCTTGAAGAAAACCTTGGGCCAGCGCGCGCGTCACTTCGGCCGACGACACCTCGCGGCAGCCGGTGGCGTTCTGCCCCGACCACAGCGGCGTGAAGTCGCCGCTGCCCTGCGCCTCGGCCTTGGCGCGCAGCGGCGCGATGCCCGAAGTGGCGAGCGGAAATTCGGGCGCAGCCGCGCCGATGGGCCCCAGCTCGCGCATCACGCGATTGACGATGCCGCGCGCCGGTCGGCCGGTGAAGAGATTGGTGAGCGCGGTGTGGCGGGCGGCTTCGCTCTTGAGCGCCGCGCGGTGGATCGCGCTCGTCGTGGCCTCGGGCGTCAGCATGTAGGCGGTGCCGACCTGCACGCCCGCGGCGCCCAGCGCCATGGCCGCGGCCACACCATCCGCATCGGCGATGCCGCCGGCCGCGATCACTGGCAGCTTCACCGCGCGCACCAGTTGCGGCAGCAGCGCGAAGGTGCCGAGCTGCTTGGTGAGATCGTGCGAAAGAAAGTGGCCGCGATGCCCGCCCGCTTCGAGCCCCTGCGCGATGACCGCATCGGCGCCATGCGCTTCGAGCCACACGGCCTCTTCGACCGTGGTGGCCGAGGCCAGCACCTTCGCGCCCCAGCCATGCACCCGCGCCAGCAGCTCGGCGGGCGGCAGCCCGAAATGAAAGCTCACCACCGGCGGCTTGAACTCGGCCAGCAGGTCGGCCACCTCGGCGCTGAAGGGGTTGCGGCCCGGGCCGGTCGGGATGCTCGCCGCATCGATGCCGTATTCGGCGTAGTACGGCGCGAGCGCGGCGCGCCAGGTGGCCTCGCGCTCGGGGCGCGGCACGGGCGGCGTGTGGCAGAAGAAGTTGACGTTGAAGGGCTTGTCGGTGCCCGCGCGAATGGCGGCCAGCTCGTTGCGCAGGGCCTCGGGACTCAGCATGGCGCACGGCAGCGAGCCCAGCCCGCCCGCGTTGCTCACCGCGATGGCCATCGCGCCGACCTGGATGCCGGCCATCGGCGCCTGGATGAGGGGAAGTTCGGTGCCCAGAAGCTGCTGCAGCGTGGTCATTCGGAGGTTCCTGTGCTTGGGAGTCGGTACGCGGGCCATTCTCCCGCCTTGGCGGAGGGCGCTGCGGCTGCGGGGTCATCGCGGCGCGGCTTGGCACAATCGCGCGCATGCCACGCCCGACCTTGCCCGCCTCATCGAAGCCGCTGCGGCGCGCTGTTGCCATCGCCGGGCTCCTGGTGCTCGGCGGCTGTCCGCAGAAGGAAGTCACGGTCGACCCGGCAGCCTCCCCGGCCCGCGCTGCATCGCCCGCATCCCCCGCTCGCGCGCCCCGCCCCACCGTCGCCGCCACGCTCAAGCGCGCCGAACTGATGGCGCTGGTGTTCCCCGACTCCCACGGCCCCCAGGCCGCGGAGGACACGCCCGGCATGGTCCGCCTGCCCAAGCTCGACGACCAGGGCAAGCAGATTGCAGGCAACGACGCCGAACGCGAGGCGCAGATCACGGCGCGCGAGGTGGTGCGGCTGGACGACCGGCACGCCGTCATGCTGACCGAGGCCGTGCCCCTCACCGAGCAGGGCAACCCGATGAACGGCCACCCCGATGGCGCCTGGCTCGGCGCCTACTTCTTCGAGCAAGGCGCCGACGGCTGGAAGCTCGCGGGCCGCAACGACGCGGTCGATTACCAGGGCTTCATGGGCAACCTCGGCGAGACCAAGGTGGAGCGCCTCTCGACCGGCCAGCTCGTGATGACGCTCAGCAACGGCAGCTGCTGGCAAGGCATGTGCGCCCAGTGGCTGTCGGTCTATGCGCTGGAGACCGACAGGGTGCGCGCGATGGTCAAGGGCATTCCGCTGTCGGCCAACAACGAAGGCTCCGACGAAGCCTGCGAGAAGCTGCTCAAGGGCGAGCGGTCGGAAGAGCCGCCGCGCAGCGCCTGCTTCGACATCGGCGGCCGGCCGGTCTTCGCGCACAGCGCCGAGGGCGACGGCAAGGACGAGTTGCGCATCGTCTTCAGCGGCCAACGGACCGGCGGCACGGGGAAGCCGCAGGTGCGCAAGGTCAGCACCACGCTCGTGTACGTCGAGCGCAAGGGCCGCTACGAATTGCGCGAGGGGCGCAACCCGGTGCCTTCGCTCTGATGAACGGAAAGCCCGCCATGACGCCCGCCTCCGCCCCTCATTGCAGCATCCGCCACTACAGCGGCGAGTACCTCGGCCACGACCATGACCACGCGCAGATCATGTATGCGCTGGACGGCCGTATGGAGCTGGAGATCGGCGGGCGCGCCGCCTTCACCGACAGCTCGTGCGGAATGATCATTCCGGCCGGCGTGGCCCACACCTTCATGTCGCCGCGCGGCGTGCGCATGGTGGTCATCGACACGCCCGACGACACCGGCGTGGACCGCCTGCGGCGCTTCGCGGTCACGGCCGCCTGCCGCAACGGCATCGACGCATCGAATGCCGTGCGGCAGCTGGCGAAGGTGCTCGAGGCGCCCTCGATCCTCGCGCGCCGCAGCATCGACCTCGCCCGCCTGGACGATGCCCTCGGCCGCGCGCTGCACGCGCCATGGGACACCGCGCGCATGGCCGCGCTCTTCTTCCTGAGCCCGCAGCGCTTTCACGCGCGGCTGCTCGAGCTGACCGGCCTCTCCCCGCAGGCCTACCTGCGCGCGCGGCGCCTCGATGCGGCGGAGCGCTGGCTGCGCGGCGGCATGCCGCTGGAGGCGACCGCGCTGCGCGTGGGCTACCGCTCGGCGAGCGCACTGGGCTTTGCGCTGCGGCGCGAACGCCAGTTGGGGGCGAGGCAACTGCGCGGCACATCTGCATCGCCCTGAAGGTCGAGAGTCTCTCGACATTCGGGAGCCCCGGTCCGCCCGAGCATCCGGGCATGAAGAACGCATCCATCGTCGGCGCCTGCATGGTGCTGGCCGCAGCCGCCCTGTGGGGCACCACCGGAACCGCGCAGAGCTTCATGCCCGCGCACACCTCGCCCTATTGGGTCGGCACCTTGCGCATGGCGATCGCCACGCTGTTCTTCGCGGCCTTCATCGCATGGCGCCGGCGCGGCGGCGACCGCTCGACGCTGGCGTTGCCTGCCACCGCATGGCGATGGGTGCTGCTCGCGGGCCTGTGCATGGCAGGCTACAACCTGAGCTTCTTCGCGGGCGTCAAGGCCACGGGCATCGCCATCGGCACCGCGGTGGCGGTGGGCAGCGGGCCGGCGTGGGCGGGGCTGCTGCAATCGCTGGTCTCGCGCAGGCCGCCCGCGCCGGTGTGGTGGGTGGGCACGCTGCTCGCCATCGGCGGCGGGTGCCTGATGGTGATGCCGGCCAGCGGCGATGGCCTGCGGGCTGACCCGACGGGGCTCGCACTGTGCCTGGCGTCCGGCTTTTGCTATGCGGTCTACACGCTGGTGAGCCAGCGCCTCGTGCGCCACTCGCCGCCCGCGACGGTCACGCTCTGGGTTTTCGGCGTGGCTTCCACCGCGGCGATACCGGTGGCGCTCCTCGTCTCGGGCCCCTTCTCGGCCACGCCGTCGGGATGGGCCATCGTGGCGTACCTGGGACTGGTCTCGACGGGCGTCTCGTACCTGCTCTTCAGCCATGCGCTGCGGCACATCTCCGGCGCCTCGGGCGTCACGCTGGCGCTGGCGGAGCCCGTGACCGCGTTCGCGCTGGCCCTGCTCGTGGTGCATGAACGCCCGGCCCCGGCGGCCTTTGCCGGGCTGGCGATGGTGCTCTCGGGACTGGTGATCGTCGTGTGGACCGAAGCGCGCAACGGCCGGCGCGGCGCCCGGTGACGAGGCCGGCACCGAGCGCTAGGCTGGCCGGCTCCGCCGCACGAATTCGACGATGCGCTCCGCGCAGTACGCGCCGATGCGCCGTGGTGTCGGACGCTACCCGCCCCGCGCCTTGCGCGTCACCTCACTCCTCGCTCGTCCACTCCACCTGCACGCCCAGGCTGCGCAGGTTCTCCACGAAGTGCGGATGCGCGCGGCGGATCGGCGTCGCGTTGCGGATTTCCGAGCGCCCTTCGATGCTCGCCGCCACCATGAAGAGCGCGATCGCCACGCGGATGATGTACGGGCTTTCGACCACCGCCGGCGTCAGCGGATTGCCGCCGAAGGTGATGAGCCGGTGCGGGTCCGACGAGAACACATGCGCGCCGAACTTGGAGAGCTCGCCGGTCCAGCCCAGCGCGCCGTCGTACACCTTGTTCCAGAACATCGCGTTGCCCTGCGCGCGCACGCCCAGCGCAATGAAGATGGGCAGCAGGTCCACCGGAAAGTAAGGCCACGGCGCCGCCTCCACCTTGGTGAGCACGTTGCTCGTGAACGGCGTCTGCACCTTCAGCGGACCGGTGCGGATGGCGCGTGACCAGCCGTCCGCGTGCTCGATGCGCACACCGAATTTCGCGAAGGTGCGGTCGATCAGCGGAAAGTTGGCGGGCGCGGTGTTGCGCACGATCACGTCGCCGTCGGTGATCGCGCCGAGCGCCAGAAAGGTCGTGATCTCGTGGAAGTCTTCGTCGAAGCGGAACTCGCCGCCCGTGAGCGCGCCGCCGCCGTGCACCGTCACGCGCGAGGTGCCGATGCCCTCGATGCGCACGCCGATCATCGCCATGAAGCGGCAGAACTCCTGCACATGCGGCTCCGAGGCGGCATTGGTGAGCGTCGAGGTGCCGTCCGCCGCAGCCGCGCACAGCACGAAGTTCTCGGTGGTCGTGACCGAGGCGTAGTCGAGCCAGTGGTCGGTGGGCGTCAGGCGCCCGTCACTGTGGACGAGCAGCGAGCCCTCGGTGCGCTCCACCTTGCCGCCGAAGCGCTGGAACACCTCGACGTGCGGATCGATCTCGCGCACGCCCAGCGTGCAGCCCTTGACGTTGTCTTCGAGCCGCGCCACGCCGAAGCGCGCGAGCAGAGGCGGCACCAGCATGATCGACGAGCGCATCTCTTCGGGCAGGCGATGCCGCGCGGCGTCGAACGCGGTTTCGCGGTGGTGCAGCTCGAGCGTGCCGCTCGCGTGGTCCATCTGCACGTCGCTGCCGAGGGTGCGGAAGATGTCCAGGATCTTGCGCACGTCGGTGATGTCGGGCACGCCGAGCAATCGCAGCGGCTCGTTGGTGAGCAAGGTGGCGCAGAGCACCGGCAGCACGGCGTTCTTGTTGGCGGAGGGGGTGATGCGGCCGCGAAGCGGCGTGCCGCCGTGCACGATGAGGTTGGACATGGAGGTGCGGGGAAACGGAAACGAGGGAGTCGAGGAGAGAAGTCGCGGGACATCCGCGACCGGGTGCCGGGACTTTACCGTCGGCCGATGGCGCTCACGGAAGGGGAAGTTGTAAGAACTTGCCGGGGCTGCCGGTGCGGGTGCTCGATTGTCCATACATGTGAACAGTCATTTCACGAACGGCGGCTGTCGGTTTCGCTCGCAAGTCCATACCATTCAGGCCATTGGACAACCGAAAGGATTGAAATGAGCAAACCCGAATTCTTCATCACCCCTGGTTATGGCAAGCAATTTCTGGACAGATTGCATTACTCGCAAGCCGTCAAGATCGGCAATCGCGTGGAAACGTCCGGCCAAGGCGGTTGGAGCGACGATCTGCAATTCCCCAAATCGCTTGAAGAAGAAATTGCGCAGGCATTCAAGAATGTCGAGCGGACATTGGCAGCCGCCGGCGCCAGTTGGGAGCACGTCGTTCACGTCAATTCGTACCATGTCGGCGGATTTCCGCCGGAGGTCAATGAAACGATGGCCAGGCTTTACCGCCAGTACATGCCGAACCATGCGCCCATCTGGACGGAATTGGATGTCGCATCCCTCGCGCATCCGGACATGCATATTGAAATTCGCGTGACCGCAATTATTCCGTGACGGGCAGATCAACTCCGAACTTCTGAACCACCCAATCGGCGAACGCCTTCAATCTGGCATTCTGGTGTCGATTGGGCGGATAAAGAATATGAAAAGGCATTGCGGGCCTTGACCAATCTTCCAGAACCGCCACCAATTCGCCCGAATCCAGATAAGGCTGGACGATGTGCCTGAAATGCTGCCCGACGCCAAGGCCCGCCAGCAGCATTTCCTTCAGGCCATTGCCTTCGTTGGTCGAGAAGACGCAATTGCCGATTTCAAATCGCTCGGCGCCGCGCTCGAAAATCAAAAGCTCCGGCTTTCCTGTCGAAAAGAAATAACACGCGGCGGCGTGATTCAATTGAAGATCGTCTGGGGACGACGGAATTCCTTTTCGATCCAGATAGGCCGGCGCGGCGCAGGTGACATATTGAAGCTCCGTCACCCTTCGCCCGATCATCGCCATATCGTCGAGCTTTCCGGCGCGGATGACGCAATCCACGCCTTCTTCCACGATATTCAATGGCCGGTCGCTGATTCCGACTGCAACGGTGATGTCGGGATATTTTCCATGGAATTCCGGCAATTCCGGAATCAGCAGGCTGTTGGCGAATACTGCCGGCGCATCAATTCTCAGATGCCCGCTCGGCTTGACTTTTTTACCCCGCACCGCGCTTTCCACCGAATCCATTTCGGCGATCCAGCGCATGGCGTGCCCGTAATACGCCAGCCCGTCCGATGTGGGAGCCACGGCGCGCGTGGTCCGCTGCATCAATTTGATATTCAGGTGCTTTTCAAGATCCGTAATCAATTTACTGACCGTCGACCGCGGAAGCGCCAATTGATCCGCGGTTCGGCTGAAGGAGCCCGTGTCCACGACCCGCACGAAAGCCCGCATTGCAAGGAGTTGGTTCATCGTCATCTATTGAATCAAGGCGGATAAAAAGGCGGCCCCATTGTCTATGCATGTGCGCAATGGCGGCAAGAAGCCATCGCAGCCAGGGGGACGCCTCGGCACGGAACCTGCAGCGCGCCCCGACCATGCCTCCCATCACCCGATCCCTTCTCGCAGCGCTTGGCGCCATCGCCGTTCTCACCATGTCCACGCCGTCCGTGGCGCAGGACGCCTACCCCAACCGCCCCGTCAAGGTCATCGTCGCGCTGCCGGCCGGCGGCAGCGTGGACATGGTGGCGCGGCTGGTCAGCCAGCAGCTTGCGGCCGACCTGGGCCAGCCTTTCGTCGTCGACAACAAGGCCGGCGCCTCCGGCCAGATCGGCACGCCGCTGGTCGCGCGCGCGGCGCCCGACGGCTACACGCTCATGGTCTCGCCCGCTTCGTTCCTCACCACCAACAAGAGCATCTTCAAGACGCTGCCCTACAACCCGGAGGCCGACTTCGCCCCCGTCACCAAGCTGGTCAACCAGGCCATGGTGCTGGTGGTGCGCGACAAGACGCGCTTCGCGAGCGTTGCCGACGTGCTGGCCGCGGCGAAGGCCAACCCCGGCAAGCTGACCTATGCGTCCTCGGGCGACGGCAGCCCGCAGCACCTGGCGGGCCTCATGTTCGAGAGCCGCACCGGCACGCGGCTGCTGCACATCCCCTACAAGGGCGGCGCGCCGGCGATCACCGACCTCATCGGCGGCGTCGTGGACATGGTGTTCGCCCCGCTCCCGGAAGCGCTGCCGCACATCCGGGGCGGCAAGCTGCACGCCGTCGGCGTGCTGAGCGACAAGCGCGCGGTGTCGGCGCCCGAGATTCCGACGCTGCGCGAAGGCGGCGAAGGCGGCGTGGAAGGCGTGGTGCTGTCGGCGTGGATCGGCCTGCTGGCCCCGGCGAAGACGCCGCGGCCGATCCTGGAGCGGCTGGACAAGTCCGTGAAGGCGCTGCTGCGGGGCGATGCGAGGGCGAAGTTGATGGACGTGGGCATGGAGCCGGCGCCGGACGATGCCAAGCCGCTGGGGCAGGTCATTGCGGAGGAGATTCGGGTGCATGCGGAGCTGGTGAAGGCTGCGGGGTTGGTGCCGCAGTAGGGGGCGTGTTGCGAACGACGGTTGGAGCTTGCATGGGCATGGCTCTTGCACCAGATGTTCATGTCTTCTATCGCCTCCCTCACGCGCCGAGGTGCGCTCCAATCCCTGGCTGCCGGCGCAGCATCGCTCGCGCTGCCGGCCTTTGCCCAATGGCCCGGTAAACCGGTCCGGATCGTCGTCACCTTTCCGGCCGGTGGCTCAAGCGACATCCTCGCCCGCGTCATGGCCGAGCAACTTGGCAAGAAGCTCGGCCAGACCTTCGTGGTCGACAACAAACCGGGAGCAGGCGGCACCATCGGCGGCGCACAGGTAGCGGCCGCACCGGCCGACGGCTACACCCTCATGCTGTCGAACACGACCCCCATTGCGCTCGGACCCTTCGCACTCGAAAAACAACCCTACGATCCCGTCCTGGCTTTCACGCACATCGCCTATCTGGGCTCGGCACCGCTGGTGATCATGGCCAGCAAGTCCGCGGGCATTGCAAGCTACGCGCAACTCGATGCCCGTGCGCGCAAGGAAGGGCTGCTGAACTTCGGCTCCGGAGGCCCCGGCTCGGTCGGCCACATCCATGGCGAACTGATCCGCAAGACAACAGGCATTCCCATGGTGCACGTGCCTTACCGGGGCGGAGCACCCATGACGACGGACCTGATCGCGAATGTGATTCCGGTCGCCATCGACGTCGTCACCGCGTACACGCCATTCTTCAAGAGTGGCCAGCTGGTGCCGTTGGCGGTGACGGGCAACGCACGGTCGCCGCTCATCCCAGAAACCCCGACAGTCGCCGAACTGGGTCAGCCACAGCTGGTTCTGGAAAACTTCTTTGGCCTGAGCGCGCCGGCGGGTCTGCCGCCCGCCATCGTCGCCAGGCTCAATACCGCCTGCAACGAGATTCTGGTCATGCCGCAGGTGTCGGACAAGTTGCTCGAGCTGGGCATCGTCGGCAAGCCCGGGTCGGTCGATCGCTTCGAAGAGTTGGTCAAGGCGCAAGTGAGCATTCTTGGCTCGACGGTCAAGGGCGCGAGCATCAGGCTCTGATGTCCGACACGCTGCAGCTTTCGGCAGAAGCTCAGCGGGTCGTCGCAGGCAACTGCATCGCCACGGAGGGGCGCTGGCCCAGGGGCCAGTTCCACAGGCGCCCCTGCCCATCGATAGCGATCGTGTCTTCCAATCCGGCCGCCATGTGCGCAACGCCCTGCATTGCCAGGCGCGGCTGAACGCCCTCAGGTCCGCCCCAGATATACAGGCTGCCATCGGGCCGCAAGGCCAGCGAATGGCGGCTGCCGGTTGCGATGGCCGCGGCACCTTCGAAGATCACGCCCCATCGATCGGCCTTGTCACCCAGGCCATGACTGGCCAGCGGGCCGAAGCGATTGCCACCGGTGCCCAGGACCGCGCCGTCCATGCGGCGATACAGAGCGTGGCCCGTATGGCCGACCACTTCGCTCGCCTGCTCGGCCACTGCGGTCCAGCCGGGGCGCTCGGCCAGCCGTCCGTCGCCGTATTGACCACGGTGCGCGAGGCCGCGCGCATAAAGGCGGCCACCGGGGGCGACGTAGTAGTCGGCACCATCCCCTACCCAGGCGTGGATGGCGGCGTCGGCACTGCGACTCCACGTGGCTTCGCCGGCTCGGCGTTGCCACAAGCTGCCGTCGCAGCGGATTGCCAGCAGGCCGCTGTCGCCGGCCGAGATCAGCGCCACGTCGTCCAGCAGTGAATCGACGCGCGCCGAGCCCAGGGGCCACGTCACCGCGCGCTGCTTCCCGTCGATTGCATAGCCGTGCGACTTGCTTACCGCCACATGGCTGGCCCCATGCAGCACAAGCCTGGGCTTTTCTTGTGGACTCCGCCATTCATAGACGCGGTCGTCCACCAATGCCAGCTTGTGCTCGTAGTACCCGGCGAGCCGGGCACGGTGCTGTGCGGCTTCCACGCCGACCGGCGACATCTGCGCGCAACTGGCGGCGGCCGGATTGGCCACCAGCACGGTGCAAGCGGCCGCCATGCTCAGCAACGTACGCCAGCGTTCGGCCACGCCTTTCCAGAACACCGGTCGTTGGGTCGACCTCGCGTGCGCGACCCGGCGCAGAGGTTCAAGTTCGCAGATGCACAAGTTGAAGACATGGGATGTGTTTTTCATCGGGATGAAAGAAGCAATTGACAAGGGCGTTGTTAACGATCGCGTGCGCAGCTCACAAACCCGCGGCGGCCGCCGCCGCCCTGTATTCCATTCCATATCGCGCGCATCGGCCAGTCGTCCAGACAGTGAAGCGTGTTGATCGTAGAAATAGCTGCTTGACTCTGAAGCGACTCCAGGGTTTTTAATTCCTCTGCGCGCGATTCTGCGAACGCATCAAATCTAAACAGGGAAATCAAATGAACAGCTGCTCACAACACCCCGGCGAACACACGCACCAGCATGGACCGTCGTGCGGCCACACCGCCATCACGCACGGTGACCATGTCGACTATCTGCATGACGGCCATTTGCACCACATGCACAACGGCCACGTGGACGAACACACCCTTGAAGTCACGGTCGCGAATCCCGATCAATGCACGCCGAACCATCGCTGCGCGGGTCATGAGGCAGGGCATGTTCACGGTCCCAACTGCGGCCACGAAGCCGTGCCGCATGGCGATCACGTCGACTACCTGGTTGACGGTCACCTTCATCATCCGCACGGGGATCATTGCGATGATCATGGCGCCGTGAAGCTTGCCTAAATCGCTTCTTCCGGATTGCTCTGCGCCCGCCTCGTGCGGGCTTTTTCTTGCCCTGTATCGTCGATGCAGCAAAGGCTGCACAACGCCTCGGAGTGACTCGCTCTCTCATGGGCTCGCCCATTGGCGGCCCAAAGAAGAAAGGCGGCAAGTGCGCCAAGAAAAGTGAGGGCCAGCCCGACGGCTTGCGTAATCTGGATCTTTTGGTTCATAGAGCTTGGCGAGCAAGGTCGCAGAGTCTAAGACCGCTTTTTGTCTGGGCGATTGCAGGCGTGATCAATTGCACGATGCCAAGAGAATTTGCTTGGATGCTTGAATTCATTCATCTCCAAACAATGCGCTGAACTGTTAACAACGCAAAGCAAATAGTCAACAGGTGCATCGCATAACGGCCGTATCCGTTTGGCAAGGTCATCTTGATTGCGTGAGGCTGAGACAGGGCCTCGTGTCTGACTAACTTCTACGCGAATACATGGACACGGCCTCTCTCGTTGAGACGCTCGGCCCGCGCGACCGGCAAGCCGATGCGTTTGGCCCTACCTCAGCCCGACCTGTCTCAGCCGCTCCAGGCGTTCGATGAACTGTTCCGGCAAGCGTCGTGCCCGTGCGATGTCGACTGCGTCACGACCCTTGAAGTCGGCAATGGCAGCGTTCGCCCCAGCCTCGATCAGGAGGTCCAGTGTCTTGAGCCGCTGGAGCCTCGCCGCGTAGAAGATCGGCGTTTCGCCGTGCGCGCGCAGATTGAGTTCAGGCTTTGCCTTGAGCAAGACCCGGCACATCTTTTCGTCATCGCGCCACACCGCTGCCCAGAGCGAGTAGCTTGCGTTCGCGCCCTGCCCCACAAGAAACCCGACCAGAGGCAGGTTCTCGCCGCGCGCGACGGCATACCAGAGCGGCGTCGCGCGAAAGTCGCCTTCGTCCTCCGCCATGGGCACCTCGCCCTCGAGGTCGGCCCCGGCGCGAAGCAGAGTCGCCACTGTCTGGAGTCCGTGCGATTCCGCGAGTTGAGGCGTGCTGCCGGGCGTGACGCTGCAGGCAAGGTGCAGCGCCGTGCGACCTTTGGGATCGCTCGCACCGATCAACTCAGGCGCTCTGGACAGCGTCGCCGCGACCGAGGCTTCGTCCCAGTTCTTTGCTGCAGCGAAAAGCGATGTCTTGGACGGCTGGCGCATTCGGGTCTCCTCTGTCTGCTTGGTCTCCATCAACGTACAGCGCGATGGCTTGGGCGGTCTGGCCCTATTGCTGTTTGCCGCTCGAATAGTCGTGGCGCAGCAGCGAGAGCTGCACAAGGTCGTGATGCTCGCCCCACCAGAAGCCAGCCTGCCGCAGAAGTCCTTCTTCGACAAAGCCCAGTCGCCGCAGAAGTTTCAGCGAAGCGGCGTTTTGCGGATGGACCTGGGCTTCGATGCGATTCAGCGCCATCGATTCGAACCCCCACGTCAGAGCGGCACGCAGCGCTTCGGTCATCAGGCCATCGCCCCAGGCGTCGCGTGCGAGTTCGTAGCCTACGGTGCAGCTCTTCCAGTTCCTGTTCCAGCGGAACAAGCCACATGTGCCGATGAGCCGGCGGTCTTGGTTGCGTTCGATCGCCCATCGGGTCCCCAGGATCGGCGGCTTTCGCCAACTCGCGAAGGTCTGCACCATCTTCTCCGCTTCCGGCAGGCTCGCGATCGGATCGTTTCCGAACCAGCGCATGGCCTCGCGGTCACCGTGGATGGCGAGCAAGGAGGCGGCGTCGGTCGGGACGATCTCGCGCAGCGTGAGGCGGGGGGTTGTCAGGCACGGAAAGCTCTCGGCCGGCGCGTCTGCGGCAGTGGCGCCGACATCTACGATTGCATTGACGTTCCTCATGGCAGGTTACTCCCTTTGTTTGTTCGATCGACACGGCGCATGCTGCGTCGCTGTGGCCGGATTCTGCTGTAGTGGCGAACGGCCGGTGCCGGCCGTTGTCAGTCGAAAGAAGACGTGACGCCAACGGCTTCACCACGGCAACATGGCAATGCACTATGACCGTCATAGTCAAAGCGTTTGCGCTATTCGTCGATGCGGATCAAGAATGTACGCCCCTCAATCGAAGAACTGGAGACCCCCGATGACCCAGACTCAAGCAGAAGCCAAGTGTCCTGTCCACCATGCGGTGGGCCGCGGCGCAGTCAATCGTGACTGGTGGCCCAACCAGTTGCGCGTGGATCTGCTCCACCAGCATTCCTCCAAGTCCGACCCGATGGGCAAGGACTTCGACTACGCGAAGGAATTCAAGAGCCTCGACTACGAATCGCTGAAGAAGGACCTGCGTGCGCTGATGACCGATTCGCAGGCCTGGTGGCCGGCCGACTTCGGCCACTACGGGCCTCTGTTCATCCGCATGGCCTGGCACAGCGCCGGTACCTACCGCACCGGCGACGGGCGTGGCGGCGGCGGCCGGGGCCAGCAGCGCTTTGCACCGCTCAACAGCTGGCCCGACAACGTCAATCTCGACAAGGCCCGGCGCCTGCTGTGGCCGATCAAGCAGAAGTACGGCCGCAAGATCTCGTGGGCCGACCTGATGATCCTGACCGGCAACGTGGCCCTGGAGTCCATGGGCTTCAAGACCTTCGGCTTCGCCGGCGGCCGCCCGGACACGTGGGAGCCCGACCAGGACGTCTACTGGGGCAATGAGACAACCTGGCTCGATGACAAGCGCTACACCGGCGACCGCGATCTGGAGAACCCGCTCGGCGCCGTGCAGATGGGTCTGATCTATGTCAACCCCGAAGGTCCGAACGCCAACGGCGACCCGGTCTCGGCGGCTCGGGACATCCGCGAGACCTTCGCCCGCATGGCGATGAACGATGAGGAAACCGTCGCCTTGATCGCCGGCGGCCACACCTTCGGCAAGACCCACGGCGCGGGTCCGGCGGACCTCGTCGGCTCATCGCCTGAAGGGGCCGATCTGGAAGAAATGGGCATGGGCTGGAAGAGCACGCATGCCAGCGGCATCGCCGGCGACGCCATCGGCAGCGGCCTGGAAGTCACCTGGACCCAGGAGCCGACGAAGTGGACCAACCTCTTCTTCGAGAACCTGTTCAAGTTCGAGTGGGAGAAGGTCAAGAGCCCGGCCGGCGCCGGACAGTGGCAGGCCAAGGGCGCACCGGCCGACATTCCGGATGCGCACGACAAGTCGAAGAAGCGCACGCCGACCATGCTGACCACCGACCTCTCGCTGCGCTTCGACCCCGCCTACGAAAAGATCTCGCGGCGCTTCCTCGAGCACCCCGAGCAGTTCGCCGACGCCTTCGCGCGCGCCTGGTTCAAGCTGACGCATCGCGACATGGGTCCGCGCGCGCGCTACCTGGGCCCGGAAGTGCCGAAGGAAGAGCTGATCTGGCAAGACCCGATCCCGAAGGTCGATCATCCCCTGGTCGACGACAAGGACGCCGCGGCGCTCAAGGCGAAGATCCTGGGTGCGGGCCTGTCGGTCTCCGACCTGGTGCTGACGGCCTGGGCGTCGGGCGCCACCTACCGCGGCTCCGACATGCGCGGCGGCACCGACGGCGGCCGCATCCGCCTGGCGCCGCAGAAGGACTGGGAAGTCAACGAGCCGGCAAAGCTGGCCAAGGTGCTCAAGGCGCTGGAAGGCATCCAGGCCGAGTTCAACAAGGCGCAATCCGGCGGCAAGAAGATCTCGATGGCCGACCTGATCGTGCTGGCCGGCTGCGCTGGCGTCGAGCAAGGCGCGAAGAACGCGGGCCATGGCGCGACGGTGCCCTTCACCCCCGGCCGCGCGGACGCGTCGCAGGCGCAAACCGACGTGGAGGCCATGAAGGTGCTCGAGCCCGTGGCCGACGGCTTCCGCAACTACCTGAAGAAAGACTATGCGGTTCCCGCCGACGCACTGCTGGTCGACAAGGCCCAGCTGCTGACGCTGACAGCGCCCGAGATGACGGTGCTGGTGGGCGGCATGCGCGCGTTGGGTGCCAACGTCGGTGCGACCAAGCACGGCATCTTCAGCCAGAAGGAGCGCACGCTGACCAACGAGTTCTTCGTTCGCCTGCTCGACCTGAACACGACCTGGAAGGCCGCGCCCGGCGAGAACAACCTGTACGAAGGCGTTGACCGCACGACGAGCGAGCGCAAGGGCAGCGCGACGCGCGTGGACCTGGCCTTCGGCAGCAATTCGGTGCTGCGCGCCCTGGCCGAGGTCTACGGCAGTTCGGACGCACAGGAGAAGTTCGTGAAGGACTTCATCGCGGCTTGGACCAAGGTGATGAACCTCGGTCGGTTCGGCGCGGCCTAGACAAGCCTCGCCCTGCCGTTTCGATGCAGCGCCGCCAAGTGCTCGCCATTGCGAGCGCTTGGCGGTGCCATCGCACATGAACAAGATGGTCCTGCCCCGTGTGCCCGGACACGACCCATTCGCAAACCAACGCTACGCCTATGCAGCGAAGCGCGCAGGAGACAACGATGACGGCCAGCTATGTAGACATACAAGGCGCCCAGGCGGATGTTGACCTCTGGGATGGGTTGATCACGGATCAGAACGCCCTCGTCGGCGTCATGATGCAGAAGATGTCCCAAGTCGGATGCACGGATGCAGCATGGCTCGACGAGCGGATCACGGAGGCGGAAAGTATCGAGAATCGCCTGGTCGTCGGACTCGACCGCGCCCAGCGCCGATTGCGGGCATTGATCTAGACATCCCGAGCGCTCGACTCGAGCGGACCAACTTCCGGGAATGATGCGGTGCGAGGTCGGAATGCTCGGAACTGCCTGCGATGGCGAAACAGTTTTCGGCTCTGATCTCATCGATTTGCTACCGTGTTGTAAGCCCGCTCCCTGCGAATGCGGCGGCGAGCGGCTGGCTCTGGCCGGACTCTGCCGCGCGCCACCACCCAGCAAAGCACCTTCTCTCCGCCCCAGAGACTATTCCCATGCCCCAACCCGACATCCCCTTCAGCGACGCCTCCGCCCTCCGCGACTACGCCGAAAAAACCGCCCGCATCGTCCCGGGCTTGCACGACCTGCAAACAATGGCCGCTCTGCTCGTCGCAGAGCGCGCGCCCGACACGGCCAACGTGCTCGTCATCGGCGCCGGCGGCGGCGGCGGCATGGAATTGAAGGCGCTTGCAGAAGCGCATCCGCAATGGCAATTCGTCGGCGTCGATCCGTCGCAACCCATGCTCGACCTGGCGGCGGCAGCGCTCGGCCCGCTTGCCGAGCGGGCCCAGTTGCACCTGGGCTATACCGACACGGCGCCCACCGGCCCGTTCGATGCCGCGACCTGCCTGCTGACGATGCACTTCGTGGCCATCGAAGAAAGAAGATCGACGCTGAAAGAAATCCATCGCCGCCTGAAGCCCGGTGCGCCGTTCGTCATGGCGCATCTCAGTTTTCCTCAGGCCTCAGAGGAGCGAGAGTTGTGGCTCTCGCGCTATGCCGCTTTCGCGATCGCTTCGGGCGTCGAACCGGAGAACGCGCATAAGGCGGCAGCCACGATCGGCTCGACCCTGCCGTTGCTCGGCCCTGAGCAAGAGGAAGAATTGCTTCAAGAGGCCGGCTTCACGAACGTCCGTCTGTTCTACGTGGGGATGGCTTTCAGGGGCTGGGTAGCGCAGGCCTGAGCAAAGAAGTCGCAGTCACGCGGCCGCAGTCCGACGCGTGCCCGCAGGTTGCCGGCCATCCGACGGCATCCGCTCTGCAATCACCTCCCGCAGCAACGGCAGCGTCGGCGCCTCGCTGCGGCCGGCCAGCGTGACCAGTCCGAAGCGGGCCGCGCCCAGCGGCGGATGCACCGGCAGCGCCACAAGGTCCGGCGCCACCGCGCGCACGGCCAGCAAGATCGCGTCGCTGTTGCGGGTGAGCTCGACCAGATTCGAAATTTCCGAACAGCGCAAGGTCACGCACTGGTCGGGATGCGCCTCGGGGCCGTAGGCGTCCACCATCGCACGCATCACATCGCGCCCAAGCCCGGTCGAGGCCAACGGGTAGCTCAGCAGATTCTGGAAACTCAAGGGCCCGCGCTTCCTGGCCAACGGATGGCCGCGGCGGCACATGAAGGCGCCGCGCATCTCCACCAGGGGTTCGATCCGCAGGTCGACGCTCGGCGTCACGGTGCGGAACTCGACCACCACCGCATCGAGCGCGCGCTGTCGCAGTGCTTGCAAGAGACGGTCGGTGTCGCCACGCAGGATGTCGATACGCACCGGCGCGTCGCGGTAGGCCATGCGCTCGAGCAGCGGCGTCGCGAGCAGTGCACCGGGGCCGGCGCCCAGCCCGACACGCAAGGTGTTGCTGCCCTGGCCGCGCGCGGCGGCCACGAGATCGTCCGCATCGCAGACCAGATGGCGCACGCGCTCGAGCATGTCGCGCCCGAAGTGCGTGAGCTCGCTGCGCCGCCCCACCCGGTCGAACAGGGCGCGCTGGAAGCCGCCCTCCAGCGCGTGGATGCTGCGGCTCAGGGCCGGTTGCGTGATCGACAGCGCCTTGGCCGAGCGGGTGAAGGAACCCGTCTCGGCCACCGACAGGAAGTGCCGGAGCTGCACGAACGTCATCGTGTGAAGTGGCCTATTCATGCATTCGAATTATTGCAGCGCATAGAACAATGCATTGGACGCCTGGCAAGACTTCCCCTAGATTTGCGCTCGCCGTGCCAAGGCGCACACAGCACAGCACAGCAGATGCGCCACGCGGCCAAGAAGCCGTTCGACACCCATCCCCGGAGACACGCCCCCTCATGTTTTCTCTTCGCCAGCTTTCTCTGTCGCTGTCCTGCCTGTCCTTCTTCTGCGCAGCCGTGCCGGTTGCCATGGCGCAGAACGCGCCGCCGTCCACGCAGCGCATCGAACCGCTGGTGCGCGACATGTACCCACAGCTCGATGCGCTCTACAAGGACATCCACGCGCATCCCGAGCTCGGGTTCCAGGAGGTGCGCACGGCCGCCAAGCTGGCGGCCGAGATGCGCGCCCTCGGCTTCGAGGTGACCGAGAAGGTCGGCCGCACCGGCGTGGTCGCGGTCTATCGCAACGGTGCCGGCCCGACCGTGATGGTGCGGACCGAGCTCGACGCCCTGCCGATGGAGGAGAAAACCGGCCTGCCCTACGCGAGCAAGGCCAAGGCCCTGTGGCAAGGCAAGGAGACCTTTGTCGCGCACAGCTGCGGCCACGACATCCACATGGCAAGCTGGGCCGGAACGGCCCGCACGCTGCTCGCGCTCAAGGACCAATGGAAGGGCACGCTGGTGTTCGTCGCGCAGCCCGCCGAGGAGGCCAGCGGCGGCGCCAAGGGCATGCTCGCGGACGGGCTGTACACGCGCTTTCCGAAGCCGGATTTCGCTTTTGCGTTGCACACGTCGGCCTCGCCGTATGGCTACGTCGGCTACCGCGCGGGGCCGATCACCTCGGCATCGGACGGCATGGAGATCCTCTTCAAGGGCCGCGGCGGCCACGGCTCCGCGCCCCACAGGGCCATCGACCCGATCACGATGGCCGCCCGTTTCGTGACCGATGTGCAGACCGTGGTGAGCCGCGAGAAGGACCCGAACGAATTCGGCGTCGTCACGATCGGCGCGTTCCAGGCGGGCACGGCCGGCAACATCATCCCCGACGAGGCACTGCTGCGCGGCACCATCCGCAGCTACAACCCGAAGGTGCGCGACGGCCTGATCGACGGCGTGCGCCGCACCGCGAAGGCCACGGCCGCAATGGCCGGCGCGCCCGAACCGGTGATCGGGCTCGATCCGTCGAAGGGCAATGCCGCGGTGGTCAACGACCAGGCGCTGGTGCAACGGACCGTGGCTGCGCTGAAGGCGCAACTGGGGGATGCGAAGGTCGTGCAGGTGCCGCCGATCACGGCGAGCGAAGATTTTTCGGAGTTCGCCGCGGAGGGCGTGCCGACGATGTTCTTCTTCATCGGGGTGAGCGACCCGAAGGACGTGGCGGAGTCGCAGAAGCCGGGAGGCAAGCCGCTGCCGTTCAATCACTCGCCGTACTTTGCGCCGGTGCCGGAGCCGTCGATTACTACGGGGGTGCGGGCGATGACGGCGGCGATGTTGAGTGCGTTGGGGGCGAAGAGCTGAGGGTCGTCTTGCGAGGGCAAACGCCCTCGCCTACTGCCTTGCCGTGACGCAACGTGCCTGCTGGTGGTCCCAAGCACCTCCGCGATCGAGGCACCTGTCTATCGGCACCTCGCGTGCAAGCCAGAGGCTCACAACCATCAGGACAGCGGCTACAAGCAGGAATGCGATTCCAACGCGTACGCGTGTGTTCATGGTGAAGTTCTTCTCCTGGTCCGGCGGGAATGCACGAAGCCCGTGCAGTTACTCCAGATCAAACGTCATCCCGAACAGGCCGGCGCGGCGAACAACACCATCTCCTCCGAAGTCCTGGACACAGACCACTTGAAGGGCGCCACGCACGAAGGCGGCCACGTCCTTTTCATCGAAGACAAGGTCTACGTATTCATCGCGCGGATGGAATTGAAACCGCTCATCGCCGAGGAAGCATCTGAACACCGGGTGCCGCTCGAGAACCACATCCATGACCCAGTAGCGGACGCCAACAGTCGTACCTGAAGACGTGCGAATGTGATCGTAGAAGACACCGCCGAGGCTCACCTTCGCGTCGGGCTTCCATCCTGTTTGATTGCCCGAAAACGGCTGCCCGGATATCTTGGGCACAACGAGGTGTTTCATTGACCGAGTCCATCCGGCTGTAGAGATCTCATGGGACATACACCATGTAGATGCGAAACGCGAAGCCACCCTTGGCCTCGGACACATGAAGACTCAGCACAAGATCGCTTCTCCCCTCCCCGAGCGTCCAGAGATCGATGAGCGCATCCCATCGCGTGCCGGTCCAGATGCAGACCGATGAATCCCACGTTTCATCGGAAAGCGACGTCAGCGTCTCCCCATAGTCTTCGATGTAGTCCCTGATTCTTTCCGCGTCATCGGCCGAGACCGGCTCGACGCCGGCGATGGGAACACTGAGGCCATGGTCCCCGTTCACGAACGCATCGACGATCTTTCGAATGACCGGGCGCCAGGCCGAAGGGATCGGACGTTGGGCCTCTTCGTCTTTGATTGCCAGGACTTCAGGGTTTTCTTTTTCGATAGTCATTGCCAAGACCTTTGAGCGGCCGCCTCGTGCGGCAACAAGCGTTTGTGTGAAGGTGAAATGCTGTCAATTGCCGTGGTTCGTGCTCGGCTCTTCCGTCCCATCGGGCTTCCAGAATCGCCACACGCCGACCTCTCGGCCTTCGCGGTAGCGGCCTTCGGCTGCAGGTTGTCCGTCCGGATGAAAGTCGCGCCAAAGCCCGTCCTCCATCCCGTCGACATACTGGCCCTCAGACGCCACGACTCCATTCTCGTGATACGCGATGAAGAGGCCATGCCGAATCCATCGGGTCTTGTCGGGGGATATCACCCTCGCATATCGGAACTTGATGGCGCCCGATTCGTAGGGGATCTCGGCGATATGGAGGTCAGCTTCGACGGTCATGTTCTTGAGCTGGCGGATGAGTCGGAGGCTGATGATGAACACCCGCCCTTCCGTAAAGATGAGTTGGCTCGACAGATGTCATTTCAGGCCGATGAAATCGACACCTCGATCTTTCTTTTCAACCGCTGTCCCGCGAGAAGAAGAATCTTCGCAAATCGCTCATCGCTGGCCGGGTCCGCGAGGCCCATCAGCACCTTCCAGTTTGCGAGAGATACAAGGTACTCGCCCCACCCCATTCGCTCCACGACCCGGGCCACCATCCTTTGCTCGCCGTCCTGAATGTCGTAGAGCCGTGCGCAAAGACCGATCTTGGGTCTCCAGCCCAGCGGCAGCGCAGCGAAATCAAGGGAGAAATCGGCAAAGCCGCCGCGGGAATGACTTTCAACGGCGATGTCCACGCAGACATCGCCATCGCCTGGGTTTGTGACCTCGGTCGCATCCGCATACCCGAACGATTCACCGAGAACGGCGAGAAGGCTCGGACGCAGTTCCTTGCCTTGCTGCAGCCCCGCCTCCAGGTGACGCCACACATCCCGACGCGGCACCACGCGCACTACGCCCAGGTGAAGCTTGACGGGAGGCCGGCGGCCGAACGAGAGCATCTTGGGAAAGTGGTTGAAGTCAATCAATCAGTGTCGAGGCCGGGCGCCGCCCGCTGTATGTGTCCGAATGGTAGACGCTCCGAATCTTCCCCCAAGCTTGACCCAGGTCAAGCGCCAACCCCCACCCCCATGGCTAGCATCGAAGACAACACGAGGAGACACCGTGGAACTCGAGATACCGGAAATGCTGGCCGCTGTACTGCAGGGTCAGGTCGGCGCGCAGTCGCCGCTTGGCCTGCAGTTGGGTGGGTATGGCGCCGGCAGCGGCGTGCGCATCGTGTCCAGTCAGCATTTCGACGGCGACTCGCTCAACCAGCTGTTCCAGCTGGGCATGGCCGCCGGTGCGCGCGACCTGGTGTTCCAGCTGCTCGCGCTGGACAACCTCAACGGCGAACCGCTCGCGCGGCCCATTCCGAGCCTGGAGCTGATGGTCCCGGCGCTGATCGAATGGCTGCGCCGCGACCTCATCGACGGCTGGCTCTACCAGCGCGGCAAGGACGGCGCGTTGCTTCCCTGGCTGGTGCACACCGTGCGCCTGGTGAAGCCGACGGACGGCGAGGCCTATGTGCTGGTGGGCCTCCTGGCCAACACGCTGCAGGCGGCCGGCCGCGAGCCACCCACCGAGCCGCGGCTGCGCTTCTCGGGCATGACCTGGGGCCTGAGCTTCTACGCGGAAGACCTGCCCGGCCGCACGATGGCCGGCCTCTTCGCCGACCACGGCTTTCACAAGGAGTGCGCCGAGTTCAAGCGCGAGTACGACAAGCAGGTCGCGTGCTTCACCAGGCTGCAGCCGCAGTTCGGCGCCCAGTTCACCGTCGACGGCTGCATCTGGACGACGGGCGAAGGCCCGCGGGCCGGCATGTCGTGCCACCGGCTGCCCGAAGGCTCGACGGTGCGCGGCGTGAACGACGAAGAGCTGCTGCGACGCCGCTTCGATCTGGCGGCCGATCCGCACTACTGGCGCGAGAGCGGCGTCGCCAGCGGGTTCGACCGCATTCCGCAGCACTGCTACCTGCACCTGTTCCATCTCGACTGGCACCGCAACGTCTGGGTCCATGCGCAGCATGTGCAGGCGTACGCGTACCAGCCCAACCTGCGCGAGCGGCTGGTGCTGCCGCAGGCGCATCGCGACCTGATCGACATCCTCACGGCCGACCGCAGCTTCCTCGTGGAGGACGTGGTGCCCGGCAAGTCGGGCGGCACCACCATCCTGTGCAAGGGCGCGCCGGGCCTGGGTAAGACGCTCACGGCCGAGGTCTATGCCGAGGTGGTCGGCAAGCCGCTGTACCGCGTGCATTCGGGCCAGCTCGGCGTGACGGCCAATTCGGTCGAGGCCAGCCTCACCAAGATCCTGCAGCGCGCCGCGCGGTGGGACTGCGTGCTGCTGCTGGACGAGGCCGACGTGTACATCCGCCGGCGCGACAACGACCTGCAGCACAACGCGATCGTGGCGGAGTTCCTGCGCACGCTCGAATACTTCAGCGGCCTGCTCTTCATGACCACCAACCGCGACGGCGACATCGACGAGGCGATCCTCTCGCGCTGCATCGCGGTCATCGACTACCAGCCGCCGGGCCCGGACGATGCGCGCCGCCTGTGGTCCACGCTGTCGGCGCAACTGGGCGTCGAGCTGCCGGGCGCGGTGATCGACAGGCTGGTGGCGGACTACGCCGGTGCAAGTGGGCGCGACATCAAGGAACTGCTCAAGCTCACCAGCAAGTACTGCCGCCGCAAGGAGCTGCCGCTGTCGACGCAGGCATTCGCGCAGTGCGCCGTGTTCCGCGGCATCGCCTGCGCCTCGCAGACCGGAGCGCCAAGCGGAGCACAGATGAGGACCGTCGAATGATCGATGCCAGCCTGCTCGGTGGCGCACTCACCGGCCGCCTGGCCTTCCGCCCGGTCGCCCTGCCCGCTTCCGACCCACTGCCACCGGGGCGCCACGGCCTCTCGTTCGCCGAAGGGCGCGAGGCCGTGCTGGTGGTGCCCGAGGGATTGCCCGCCGATGCACCACTGCCGCTGCTGGTGATGTTCCACGGCGCGGGCGGCGAGGCCAACCGGGTGCTGCCGCATCTCGTGGCGCATGCGCGGGCCCGGAAATTTCTTCTGCTCGCGCCGCAGTCGATGTACCCGACGTGGGACATCGTGGTCGGCGGACACGGGCCCGATCTGGAGCGGCTCGATGGCGCGCTCTCGACGGTGGCCGGGCACTTTCGCATCGACCCCACGCGCCTCGCATTCGCCGGCTTCTCAGATGGCGGCAGCTATGCTCTCTCGCTCGGCGTAACCAACGGCGATGTGGCGAGCCATGTGATCGGGTTGTCCGCGGGCTTCATGAACGCTTTCACGCAGACAGGAAAGCCGCGGGTGTTTCTGGCGCACGGCCGCGCCGACAGCCAGTTGCCTATCGGGACCAGCGCCCATCCGCACGCACGGCGGCTGCTGGAGAGCGGGCACGACCTGACGCTTCAGCCCTTCGATGGCGACCACGTCATCGTGCCGTGGGTGGTTGGGCGGGCAGTCGAATTCTTCATGGGCGCGCAGGAGCCATAGCGCCAGCTTGCTCCAGGAGTTGCACCTCGCGCAGCCGCTGGTGCGCATCACCATCCCACACGACAGGCTGCTGGTTCTTCGCACGCAGATAGTGATGCGTGAACACCGCCAGATAGGCCTCCAGCGTTTGCTCGGCGACGTGTTCGCCTGCCAGGTTCATGCACAGGGCGGCCACCTCGCTGGTGCAGAAGTGGTCGTCGCGGCCGGAGCGGCGCAGCTTGTACTGGGATATCTGCTCGGGCTCCAGGCTCAGTACCGGCAGCGCATCGAGGTACGGGCTTCTGCCGAACATCTTGCGGGCCTCGCCCCAGGTTCCGTCCAGCAGGATGAAGAGCGGGCGTTTCGCCGGCGCACCGTGCAGCGAATCAAGCGACAACGGGACGGTGCGGACCACGCGCTCGGGCGCCGCATATTGCCCGGGAAACACCACATAGGGTTGCCACTGCGGGTCGGCCAGCAAAGCCAGCAGCGTGGGATCGGTTTCGGTACGCGCCCAGCCGAAGGCGAAGGTATCGGCCACCACGTCGGCGATCAGCCAACCCGTGTTGGTCGGCTTGAGCGGCTCAATGTCGGCCATGAGCAGGCACACACCCGCGCGCGTGGCCACCGACGGGCGCAAGGCGCACATGCAATGGCTGGGCAGCAGCCGGCAGCCCGCGCAGCGTTCGCGCTTGAAGCCGCCGCGGGCCAGAAAGGGCTTGGCGCTTCGCGCAAGGCGGGCGGCGCGAAGGAGAGAAACGGCGTGAGGCATGCGGGGATTCTCGACGGTGCCGGCAAGCCCGCCGGCGTTGTCGTCAGCGGGCCGGCCGCAAGACGATCTTGTACTGGCCGGGTCTCCCGGCTTTGATCGTCACGTCCTGGTTGTCTTCCGTCGAATAGGGGTTCGCCGAGCGCAGCCGAATCTGCGATCCGCTGAATACCTTGCGCCGGTCGTCCAGCCTGACGGACGAGAAACCGTTGGACAGCTCATTCACCAGCACCCGTGCAGCCAGCCGGCGCTCTCCGCGTTCCCCGATGCTGATCCATTCGAGCCAGAGCTTCGAGTGCATGTGTTCGAAGCCCTCGTAGACGATGATCACGCGAAGCGCGCCGCCTGCCTTGGCCGTGTTCCACTCGCCACCGCTTGCCACGGTGTGCACCTGCGGCGGCACGACCGGCCCGTCGGTGCGGGCATGCACCGCCATTGCGCTCGCGATCAGCAGTGCGGCGACGAGCATTCGTGGAAACGGCTTCATGGTTTCATCCCTCGCTTCTGGGTTGATGCGGTGCGGGCAACTGCCCGGACTGTATCCGTCCGCGGTGCCGACGCTCACTTGCTCACGACAAGCGGCTTCCCCTTCTCGACCAGATAGGTGGCGAGCTCGGCCGCATTGCCGCTGCCGATGTTCCTCGCCGAGTGGACCGCACCCGCCGGGATGAACAGCGAGTCGCCGACCTTGAGCGTGATAGGCGGCTTGCCCTCGAACTGGTATTGCACCGTGCCTTCGAGCACATAGGCGATCTCTTCGCCCGGATGCGAGTGAAAGCCGAAGGCCGCGCCCTGCGCGAAATCGACGCGCACCTGGATCACCTCGCGGCCGGGGTCGGCCAGGTCGTGCTTCAGCGATTGGGTGCGGCCGATGCCCGGGGGCTGCTGCGCGAATGCGAAATGCGGGGCCAGGGTGGTGCCGGCGACCAGCAGCATTGTTGCCATCGTTCGGATCTTCGTCGTGTTCGTCATGGGAGTCTTTCGGCATGTGGAGTGGATGACGAAGGCGATTCTTGGGGCGCTGCGTCCCGCTCTCCGCGCACACCGTATGCCTGTGTATCCGGGCCCGCTTTCGCGACAATAAATTTCATAGGGCGCTCGGCGCGCAAGCGCATTGCTCGCTCACTCGACTGCTTCGTGAGCGGCGCCATGGCCCCTTGTTGCGGGCGAAGCACGCGCATAGCATGCAGCCCATCCGAAACCATGCGCTTGTCAGGAGAGACCATGCAGCTTCACACCGCACGCATCTTCGTCCGGGACCTTGCCGACGCCTCCCGCTTTTATGAAGAAATACTTGGCCTGAAATTGAAGGCCGACGGGCGCGAACAGGGCTTCTGCGTGTTCGACGCCGGACCGATGAGTTTGGTGGTCGAGCGTGTCGAGGAGGATGCGCCAGCAGAAGACCGGGTACTGGTGGGGCGCTTTACCGGCCTGTCTTTCGATGTGGCAGACATCCAGTCGAAGTACAGGGAGCTTTCGTCGCTCGGCGTTGACTTCAGTGGGCTTCCGGAGCGGCAGCGATGGGGCGGTGTTCTTGCAACGCTTCGCGATCCTGCGGGCAATGAGCTTCAGCTTGTGGAGCAGCCTCGAGGGTAGTGGCGAATTGCCTTCGGATGAAACATGGAAGAAGAACTCCTCGAGAAGATCGACGCTGCCCTGGCCGACATTCGCCCGATGGCAGCACAGTCGTTCGAGCCGGCAGTGAGCATCGAGCGCCAACTCACGTGGTGCCGGAATTTCGTTCTCGGCCATCCGCAGGAGAACCGGCCGGGTCCGTTCTCGATGGGTCTCATCGCCGTTCGCGAATTCGACATGTACGGGGACCGGCCCGAACTGGCGACGCTTGTCAACGACGTCCAGAATCTGGTGCAGGCAAAGTTGGGGCTGCGCTGAGCCGACGTTAGGCCACGATTGCCCCCTACATCTTGGAAGAACATGTCTCTGCGTTCCGTCTTCTCGAAACTCGGTCGAAAACCATCTTCGGAGCAGCCGGGGACGTCGTCGATCCACGCAACGTCCGACTGCAAGCGCTACGGCCATCCAGAGTTTCAGATCCGCGTTTCGAACAGCGCCGTGCCGGTTGAAGACATCGCCCTGCTTCTGCGATTCTTCGAGCAACGGGTCGCCCAGGGCGAGAAGTTTCGGAGCGGCGAGAGCCTGCAGGTCGGCTGGATGTTCACGATGCTCGAGGACACACCGGAAGGATTCCTGCGAGTGCTGGAGCCCGACATGAAGGTTGTTCCGGTGAAGTTCGTCGATTCGGTCGATGGCACGCTGACGCACCTGCGCAATCAGCAGGACGTTGTCAGGAGCCTCACGCCTTCGGTGGAGCCGGACTTTCCGTCGCTTCGTCAAAGCGCTGTCGTGCACGTGAATTACAAGGAAGCAGGCCGAGTTCTGCTCACCCGAAGCGCTGCCGCCGACGAGACGGACTCTGGTTGGTGGCTCTCGGACCTGGACGACGAGGCGGGCTCCCAAGACCCGACTCGTTTCGTCAAGACCTCGCTCTATCAACTCGGTATCGACCGCCCGGACCTGGTCAAGTTCTTAGCTGTGCCGGCGGAATTGCAGGTTGTCGTGGACGGCGCCCGCATCGGCGTGCTTGGGGTAGACGGTGAGGTGCAGCAAATTCCGGGCTCGTACCTGAGCGAGCTGAACAAGCTCCGGCAACAACGCGCGTCCTCGACAGGTCAGTCTTCTGGAGGCTGAGGCCCGCTGCCGGCCAACACCAGACCTTCGCCGATCACTGTCAATCCCGCGTGCGAGACGACTGGTTGTGAAGGCATCCCTTGTCGGAAGCGAGATAACATCTTGAAATGATCCGCCGCTCCACCCTGGTCGGACCATCAATAGAGCAGCAACAACCAAGGGTGTTACCGCGAATGGAGCATCCTCATGTGGGGAATCTTGGGCGATCTTTTTATCGGCATCTTCGATTTCGTTGCCGATGTCTTCTTGTTCAGGGCGCTGCGCCGCAAACACGGTCGCCCCGGCCGTCGTGTTGCCGAGGACACGCTCGAGGTCGCACGCTTTGATTTCGTCACGACGGTCTTTATCGCACTGGTCTGCGTCGGACTGATGCTTCTGCTGACATTTGGACTGGGCCTTCCGGCGGGCTGGAGCGTCGGAATCGGCATCACCGTCGGAGGAATCTGGGGAGTCTGGCGATACGTTCAGTTGGTTCGTGAGCGATGAGCACGGCGCGGCCCGTAGCTATCACTCAGCCAAGGCCGATTTCTCCGGTCTTGCGCACCATCTGTCACCTGTTTCTATTCGACAAGTGCCGATTCAGTCACGCCTTTCAGGTCGCCTGGCGTTGCATCCAAGATGAAGTGGGATTGCTGCGCGTCGGGCTGCATTCGGCCGAGGCTGTGTGAAAACGCCGGTGTTGCGTCCTTCGCGTGAATGTCGACCTCTCAGAACGCGCCAGGATCGACGATCAAGGCTTCGGGAATGGTTTGGCTACCCTCGAAAACACGCCCGTCGAGCGTTTTCACACAGCCTCGGCCAGAAGCAGCCCCCTTCTTCAATGTGCATGCGTGCAAGCGACCTGCGAGGAACTCTCTTGAAACAGATGCCGAACACGATTCTTCCCGACTTGGCATGGTCATTCAGCAGGGACACTCCCGAATCCATCGCTGAATGGGAAGAAGCGTTGTTGGCCTATGGGGAAGACGTTGGCATGCCTGTCGAACGGGAGAGCCTGTGGCTGGTGCTCCCAGTTCGCGCTCTCGATGTGCAGTACACGTACTGGGTGTTCGACAACGAGTGGCAGCCAAAGAGCAAGGTCGTTTCCGTCCGTGCTTCAAGGCTCCTGTCGTGCAGCGAAATTCTTTTCGAGGTGCATAAGTCGTCGCATGCAGAACTGAAGGACCAGGATCACCGTTTTTTCGAAGGGCTGGAACTGCTTGACGAGGTGTTCGAAGAAGACGTGCCGGCGTACAGGATGCTGCTGGGCAGTTGAGGCTTGGTGGTGCGGAGACGCTGTATCGCAACTTGCCGAGATGCGAAAAAGGGGCGAACTTCGCAGGTTTGGAAGTAAGGGCTGACGGAATAGTTGCGAAACGAACGACTGCTGAGGAGAGGAAGCTACTTCCGCTTCGGGCCCGTCGCCGCCGTTCCCACCGCCCCGGTTCTCCGCGAAAAAACCGGTCACCCAACGGGTCATCATCCGCGAACTGAAGGAGGCGTTGACCTGTGAGCCTGGTGCCTCTCCGGCGAGGGCCGGAGGAGCCGACGTGCTTCCGCGCCGATCTATGCCGCGGCGCCACGAATGCGACGTGCCGACATTTGCGACAAGGCGCCGGGCACCTGTTGCTGCGTGCGTGCAACGCCCCTGTTGCCCGATCGCTATGGCGGTGTTAGCCTCCGCCCCCCAAAGATTAACTATCGCGTTGCGGCCAGCAACCAGCCGCACGAGAAACCCATGAAGCAGTTCCCGACCACGCAAGACGCATTGATGACCCGCACAGTTGCGGCGATTTCGCCGCGCCCTTTTTGCGCCGAATTGCTTTCCTAGAGCCTTTTCACCTGGAGGCTCGGCCTCCTGAGTTTCACAAGACCCGGTAGGCCTCAAGCCACCGGGTTTTTTGTTTTCTGCTTGCTGAGTTGGAGATTTGGACATGAGCCCCGAACGAGAACTTCTTTTTTCCGCCGCATGCGCTGCCAGTGCAGTGCTGCGCGTCAACTCCGTGGAGTGGTTCGTGTAGAGCCTCCAGGCCCTCGTGCGCCCGGAGGTCCATCCTTCAGGCAAGAAAAAAGCCTGTCGGGTGGTCCACCCCCGCAGGCTTTTTTTTCGCCCGCATGGCGGGCATCGCGAGTTTGGTGCGCGCGCGCCGACAACCCGCCGAGAGGTTCGCCTGGCCAGCGGATCGAATCGGTTTTCTTGACTCTCAAACTGGAGAAAAATGATGAACAACAAGGTTCATGTGAACGTCGGAACCATCGGTCACGTCGACCACGGCAAGACGACCCTGACGGCTGCTCTTACCTTCGTGCAGGCCGCGCGCATTGGCGGCCGTGCGCTGTCCTATGGGCAGATCGACAACGCGAAGGAAGAGCGCGAGCGCGGCATCACGATCAATACCTCGCACGTCGAGTACGAGTCGGACAGCCGTCACTACGCACACATCGACTGCCCCGGACATGCCGACTACATCAAGAACATGATCACCGGCGCCTCGCAGATGGACGGCGCGATCCTGCTGGTGGACGGCACCGAAGGCGCCGCCCGGCAGACCATCGAGCATGTGCTGCTGGCGCGCCAGGTGAACGTCGGCCACATGGTGGTGTTCGTGAACAAGATGGATCTCGTGGCCGGGAGCGACCGTGCGGAGATCGAACAGCTGATCGAAATGGAGATCGGCGCGCTGCTGGCTGCACACGGATACCACGATGCCCGCTTCGTTTTCGGCAGCGCGCTGAAGGCGCTGGCTGCCGCCGAACGTGGCGACCTCGAAGGGGCCGACGTGCAATGCATCGTCGAGCTCGTGAACGCGCTGGACTCGCGCATCCCCGATCCGGTGCGCGACTACGACGCGCCGTTCATGATGCCTGTCGAGGGCGTGCACACCATCGCGGGCCGTGGCACCGTGGTCAGCGGCCGTGTCGAGCGCGGCGTGATCCGCGTCGGCGACAGCCTGGAGATCGTCGGGCTCAGCGCGGACGGCGACGAGCAGGTGGTCGTCACCGGCGTGCAGTCCTTCCACAAGGACGTCGCCGAGGCACGGGCCGGCATGAACGTCGGCCTGCTGCTGCGCGGGGTCAAGCGCGACGCTGTCGTGCGAGGCCAGGTGGTCGTGAAGCCCGGTGCGCTGAAGCCGTACCGGACGGGGCGTGCGCAGATCTTCGTCCTCGGCAAGGACGAGGGTGGTCGCCATACCCCGTTCGGCTCCGGCTACCAGCCGCAGTTCTTCTTCGGCACGACCGACGTGACGGGTGTCATCCGCGTCGACACCGAGAGCGGTGTGGTCGAGCCGGGCGCACAGGCGCAGATCAGCTTCGAGCTGAACAAGCCCGTGGCCATCGAGAACGGCATGCGCTTCGCCATGCGCGAAGGGGGCAAGACCGTCGGCGCAGGCATCGTGACCGAGGTGCTCGGCTGAAAGACTGATGCACCACTTGCCCCTGTCGTCCGCTTGTCGGACGGCAGGGGCTTTTTTTATTGGCCGAGTTGTTCGGCAAGCCCGACGATGATGCCCTCGGGGCCGCGAATATAGGCAAGCCGGTACGAATCCCCGTACTGCATCTGGCCGATGATTTCCGTGCCATGGGCCTGCATCCACGCAACGACAGCATCTGGCGTGTGGAACTTGGACGGTCATGTCCTTCGGTCCCTTTTTCAACGATGTCGCGTGTTGCGTTTATTTTCTCTTGCGAACCAGCGCATGAACAACCATCGCGATGCCAACAAGCACAAGGGGCAACCCTCCGGCCCACGACTCGTATCCAACCGGAAGCAGCATCTTGAACATGTCGTCTATCCAGCAGGTACCGCGGCACATACGGCCTTCGGTCAGCATGAGAGCCCCGCCGATCAGCACGCCTGCGGCGCCAATGGCAATTTCACCTTTCAATGGAAGACTCCTCGTGACCGACCGCTCCAGGTCGAATGTTTTCTTTCTTGCGTCGCGCTCAGCTGCGGCCAGCGTACTGGTCATTTTGCGCGGTCGTTTGCGGGACAGCACACTAGACCAGCCGCAGCTCCCGCGGCGCCACGCCCTCGAACACCCGCCCAATCTGCGCAGGCGACAACCCATACATCCGCCGGAACAACCCACCGAACACCGCCCGGTATTCATTGAGTACCGGGTAGTCGCGGTTCTGGAACAGCGTGGCCTGCGTCAGCGCCTGCTGCTCGCCGACGATGCGCCCGCCCGCCTCGGCCGAGAGGCCGCCGCCGAGCACCCAGTACACGGTCCCGTGCCCATGGTCCGTCCCCCTGTTGCCGTTCTCGCGAAAGGTGCGGCCGAACTCGCTGATGACGACCACCACGGTCTGCCGCCAGGCGTCCTCGCCCATCTCCTGTGCAAAGCCGGCGACGCCGCGGCCCAACTCCTCGAAGCGGTTGGCGAGGTAGCCGGTGGCGGCGCCCTGCCCCACGTGCGTGTCCCAGCCGCCGACGTCGACGAAGCCGAGGTCGAAGCGGTCGCGCATCAGCACGGCCATGCGGCGCGCGACGAGCTCAAAGCCCTTGGCGCTCATCGCATTGCGGCTGACCGCATCCATCTCGGCCTGCACCGCACGCATGACCTCGTCGCGCACCTGGAAGCCTTCGGCCACCGGCTGTGCGAGCGATGTGTTGCGGTACATGGCCGCGATGATCTGGCTCTGCCGCGCGTCGATGCCCGAGCGCGCATTGCCCGCGAGCGCCATGTTGGCGGCCTTGGCGTCGCCGCGCAGCGAGATGGGCAACTGGTCGGTAAAGGCAATGGGCGACACGTCGGTCACCGGGCCGCCGCCGAGCACGCTGGCCAGGCGGTTGAGAAAACCCGAGCGGTAGTCGCGCCGCTTGTCGAGCGCCTGGCCGAGTTCGATGGAGTCTTGCGTCTCGAAGTGGCTGCGCGTGAGGTCGTCGGTGCCCGCGAAGGCGATGAACGCAGCCTGCTTCTGCTGGAAGAGCGGCATCACGCTCTGCGCGAGTGCAGGGTGCAGGCCCCAGTTGCCGTCGAGCGGCAGCGCACCGTTGGGCTGACCCGGTCTCGCGATGGCGATGTTGGGGCGCGAGGCGTAGTAGAAATCGCTGGCGGTCGGCACCAGCAGGCTGGTGCAGTCGTAAGCGCCGCGCAGGAACACGACGAGCAGCTTGGCGCCTTCGGCAGAAGGTGCGGCGATCAACTGGCCGGCCGCGCCCGCGAGCGGTGCGGCGGCCATCAGCTTCAGGAGTTCTCGGCGTTGCATCACTTGCGTCCTTTCTTTTGTCTTGCCCCTTCCCCCTCTGGGGGAAGGTTGGGATGGGGGCACGACGGCGTTCGATCCGTCACGGTGCTTCATCGAACGCCGCTTGCCCCCACCCCTGCCCTCCCCCAGAGGGGGAGGGAGAAAAACCCAAACCTCATCGGCGCATCAGCTCGGGCGATGCGAGCAGGAAGGTGTTCCATTCCTGCGGGGTCTTCGCCTGCGCGAGTGCTTCGCGCGTGTCTGCACTCAAGCCGACCTGCATCGCACGAACTGCCTGCGATTCGGCCAGCTGCGGAAACGCGGGCTTCTCCAGCGGCGCCTTGTCGTCCGCACGGAACAGCACCGCGCCATTCGCCCCGATGGCGCGCGCAATCTCGAAGCGCGTGTTCATCTGCCCCGCACTGGCCCACGCGGCTTCGTTGAGCGGATACCCATCGGGCGTCTCGTGCCCATACAGCGGCTCGCCCATGCGGTTGATCCAGTTGAGCATCGGGTTCACGTTGGGCGCCACGCGGTCGTCGTACGCGAGCCGCACGCCGGCCATCACGTAGTGCACCGGGTCGCGGAACTTGCGGCCGAGCGAGGCGGCGAATTCGGGTGATTCGAACAGCGCCCTCAGCGTGACGGCGATGTCGCCGTCGCTGCGCGTGAAGGCGGCGGCCATGCGGTCGACGAGTGCGGGCAATGGCTCATCGGCAACGAAGTACACCGCGAGCTTGCGCGAGATGAAGCGCGCGGTGGCAGGGGCGCGTGCCAATCGGTCCAGCGCCTCGTCGGCTTCCGCAAGACCGCGCGCCTGTATCGGCTGGCCCAGCAGCGTCTTGGCACCGTAGTCATGCCGGTTCGGGTTGAACTCGAAGAGCCCCTTGCGCACGTAGTCCGCACGCACGGCAGCGCGGATGTTCGGCGGCGCGGCGTCGATCGGCTGCTGGCTCACGCCCACGCCAGTGAGCACACGCGCCAGCTCCTGCACGTCGGCCTGCGAGTAGCCGCCGCCCACGCCCAGCGTGTGCAGCTCCATCAGCTCGCGCGCGTAGTTCTCGTTGATGCGGTTGGCGGCGTTCTGCGCGTTGTCCAGGTAGCGCAGCATCGCGGGGTGATGCAGCGTGGCGCCGAGCAGGTCGCGGAACTTGCCGAGCGCATGCGGGCGGATCGCGTTCTCTTCGTAGTCACCGACGAGCGCGCGGATGTTGTCCTTGCGCAGGTTGACGTTGAAGTGATTCATCCAGAACCAGGTCATCTGCTCCTGCAGCTGGTTGGGCGAGTACAGCGCGCGCAACACGAAGCGTTGTTGCGCCTCGCGGCCGAGCCGGGTCAGCTCCTGTTGGTAGGCCTGGCGTGCGGCTTTCTTCTGTTCTTCGTCGGGCAGTGCATCGGCCGCCTTGCGCTGGGCGTCGAGGCCGATGACCAATTGATCGAGCGGTGTGCGCGAGATCGTCATCGCGTCGATCTGCGCCTGCGCGGCCGGAGGCAAGGGTTGGGGCTGCGGCTTCAGTTGCTGCCCCATCCATCGCGCAAGGCCTGTCCTGGACAGTTCAGCCTGACTGCTGGCGTTCGCGCCCCAGGTCACGCGATCGAGCCATTGCAACTGCGCGGCCGGGTTGTCGGCCGCAGTGCTCGAAACAGACAACGGAGGTGCATCGGATCGCAGCGATCCGGTGGTGCAGGCCGCCAGGGCCATGGCGGCCGACACCATGCAGAGACGGCCAAGATGCAGCATGGAACTCATCATGAACCGATCAACCCGCGCGGGGTAGATGCGGTTGACGGCCCCGCGCCGCCCTTCAGGTAAAGCTGGCGGTCAGCTTCGTTTCAAGCCGAAACGAAAGCCAAAGGCCGGATCAGGCGCTCGCGACCTGGCTCGGCGCCGCACCAGCAATCTGCTTCAACGCCCGCTCGAACACCTCGACCGGCTGGCCACCGGAGATCAGGTGCTGGTCGTTGATGATGATCGCGGGCACCGAGTGGATGCCGGCATCGGTGTACATGCGTTCGCGTTCGCGGGTCTCGGTGGCGTACTCGTCGCTCGCCAGAATCTCACGGGCCCGCGCCGCATCGAGGCCCGCCTCGGTCGCCGCATGCACCAGCACCTCGGGGTCCGAGGGGTTCTGGCTGTCGGTGAAGTAGGCCTTGAGCAGCAGCTTCTTGAGCGCCGCCTGCTTGGCCGGGCTCTCCAGTTCGGCCCAGTGCAGGAGCCGGTGTGCATTGAAGGTGTTGTAGACCCGGGGCCGGCCCTCGGCGCTGAACTCGAAGCCGACGGCCGCGCCGCGCTGGCGGATCATCTCGCGGGATTGGGCTTGCTGTTCGCGCGAAGAACCGTACTTCTGGTTCAGGTGCTCGAAGGTGTCCTGCCCTTCGGGCGGCATCTGCGGGTTCAGCTCGAAGGGCTGGAAGTGCAGCTCCGCGGTGACCTCCGGTGCCACCCTCTTGAGCGCCGCCTCGAGCGAACTCAGGCCAACGGCGCACCAGGGGCAAGACACATCGGAGACGAAATCGATCTTGAGGTGGGATGAAGAGGTGGTCATGGGCGCCATTCTTCACGGCCCCACAACCCTTCGTGCTGACAAGGTTTTCAGGCCACGGCCTTGGTCAACCGGGCGTCCGACAGCGTCTGCTCGCGCAGGCGCTCGTACTCGGCCTTGTCCACCGGTACGGCGTTGGGGTCGCCCAGGTCGCGCATGTGGATGCGGTAGGTTTCCCGCGCGCTCATGGCCGCGAGCGCCGCGAGGATGGTCACCGCGAAGGTGATCGCGCCGACCGTGAACCACACATTGGTCGAGCCCGGAGGCGCCACGGCGGCGAACAGCGCGGGCAGGAGCGCGGTGAAGGTGGTGCCGATGTTCTGCGAAATGGCCATGGCCGAGACGCGGTTGCGGGTGCGGAACAGCTCCGGATAGAAGCTCGGGAAGGTCGCGTTGTAGCCCTGGTACACGATGCCCCACATCAGGAGCGACATGCAGATCGCGAGCGGCACGTTCTTGATGCTGATCGCATACAGGTACACGAACGACAGCAGCCCCGAGGCCAGCGCGCCCACGATGATCGGGGGCTTGCGGCCGATGCGGTCCGACAGGTTGCCCACGAAGGGAATCACCAGCACCGCGAGGATGTTGCCCAGCACCGGGATCCACAGGTACACGTCTTTCTGGAAGCCGATGCCATAGGCCGCCTGCACCGCATAGGCCGCGCCGAACACGGTCGCCACCACGGGAATCACGTTCATCAGCGCCATGCAGACCACGCGCAACATGTCGGCCCAGCTGTCGGTGAAGGCCTGCACGATGGGCGACTTCGCCACTTCGCCCTTCTTGTCGACTTCGGCGAAAGCGGGCGTCTCATCGACCTCGCGGCGGATGATGTAGCCGGCCACGATGACCAGGAAGCTCAGCAGGAATGGAATGCGCCAGCCCCACGAATTGAAGGCGTCTTCGGGCATGTAGTGCGCGAGCGGCAAGAAGACTGCAGCCGCCAGGATCTGGCCGGCCTGCACGCCCTGCAGCGTGAAGCTCGCGAAGAAGCCGCGGCGCCCGAACGGTGCGTGCTCCAGGATCATCGAGCTCGCGCCCGAGATCTCGCCCGCCACCGCAAAGCCCTGCACCAGGCGCAGGATCACCAGCAGCACCGGGGCCAGCAGGCCGACCTGGTCATAGGTCGGCAACAGGCCCACGGCCACGGTCGAGAAGCCCATGAGGAACATGCACAGCACCAGCACTTGCTTGCGGCCGTGCGTGTCGCCCCAGTGGCCGAGCACGAAAGCGCCGATGGGGCGTGCCACGTAGCCCACACCGTAGGTCGCGAGCGACGCGACGATGGCGGTCGTCGGGTCGCCCTTCGGAAAGAAGATCTGCGGAAAGATCAGCGCCGCCGCGGTGGCGTAGATGAAGAAGTCGTAGTACTCCAGCGCCGAGCCGATCCAGCCGCTGGCGGCGGCTTTCTTCGACTGATGCCTGCCTTGCGGCTCTTTGGCTGATGTGTTGTTGGCCATGGGTTTGTCTCCAGTGGTGATGCTGTGTGATGCAGTGATGCGTGCGGAAAAAAATCAGTCGTCCTGCGCTTGCGAAGCCATGCGCGCGGGGGCATTGAGGGCACCGTAGGCGTCGTAGCGGCCCACGCGCTGCGCGACCTCGAAGAAGAGCCCGCCCTCGAAGCTCTCGGTGTAGATGTGCAGGTAGTCGCCGGCCGGCGAGCGATCGAACAGCACGCCCGCCGCGCGCATGCGTTCGAGCAGCTCGGGCGCGAGGTCGATGCGCGTGGCGAGGTCGTCGTAGTAGTTGTCCGAGATCGGCACGAAGCGCGTGCCGTTGGCGCGCAGCCTCGCGGCCGTCTCGAAGATGTCCTCGCAGTTCAACGCGATGTGGTGCACCGCGCCGCCGCCGGTCACGCTGAGCGTGCGCGCGGTGCGGGTGCGCTGGCTCAGCGATACGTTGAGTACCAGGCGCACGCTGCGCTCGGCGTTGGCGACGCCGCGGCTGCGGATCAGGCCGAAGGGGTCGGCCAGCTCCAGGCTCTCGCCGGGCTCCAGGCCGAGCACGGCGCGGGTGAAGAGCACCCAGGTGTCGAGCTGGTCGAGCGCGAGGCCGAGGGCGACGTGGTCGATCTGCGCCAGGCCCGCATCGTTGGCTTCGGGCGCATCGTCTTCGAGGATGAAGTCGGCTTCGTACAGGCCGTTTGCGCCCAGCGACTCCGGCACGAAGTGAATGAGGTTGCCGCCCGGCGCAACGACCGCCGGCACGCGCAACTCGTTCGGGCCGACGGGACTGTCGTGGCGCTTTGATCGCATCGCGGTCGCACGCCCCACCGCCGCGAGCGGATCGGCGCAGCGCACACCGAGCGCGCACACCGAGGTGCCGTGCGCCTCGAATCGTCCGCGCGCAAAAGAATCGGGCTGCGCGTTCACGATGAAGTTGATCTCGCCCTGCCGATACAGCGTCACGGCCTTGGAGCGGTGCTTGCCGATGCGGCGAAAGCCCAGTTGCCGCACCAGCGTGTCGAGCGTGAGCGCCGAAGCTTCGTTGGCCGCGAACTCGATGAACGACAGGCCCGAGAGCGCAGCGACGGGCGGCGGATTGAACAGCTCCACGCGCTGCTGCGGCTGCACCGCGGCCAACCGCTGGCGCGCTTCGCTCTCCAGGTACAGCAGCGAGCGCATCGCATCGACGGCGGTGCGGCGATTCGGCGTCTCGCGAAAGATGTCGTTGAAGATCTCCAGCGACAGCGGCCCGGTGTAGCCCGCGCGCAGCACCTGCTCGAAGAAGCCGACCACGTCGAAATCGCCCTGCCCCGGAAACGAGCGGTGGTGCCGCGCCCACTGCAGCACATCCATTGCGAGCAGCGGCGCATCGGCCATCTGCAAAAAGAAGATCTTCTCGCCCGGAATGCCGGCGATGCCCGCCGGGTCGTCCTTCAATGAGAGCGTGTGGAAGCTGTCAAGGATGAGTCCGAGGTGCGCGTGATCCGCCTGCTTCACGATGTTCCAGGCCTGCCCATAGCGCGAGGTGTGCCGGCCCCAGGCCAGCGCCTCGAAGCCCACGCGCAGGTTGCGGCGCGCGGCGCGCTCGGCCAGTTCGTGCAGTTGTGCGGCGGCGAGTGCGGGGTCGTTGACCGACAGCGGCGAGGTGTTCGAGCAGCACAGCACCATCGGCGCACCCAGCGCCTCCATCAGGTCGAACTTGCGTTCGGCGCGCTCCAGGCTGCGGCGGAATTGCGGCTCGGGCATGCCTTCGAAATCGCGAAACGGCTGGTAGAGGTCGATGGCCAGGCCCAGGTCGGCCACGATGCCGCGCAGCTCGGTGGCCGTGCCCTTGAAGTTGATGAAGTCGGCCTCGAACAGCTCGATGCCGTCGAACCCGGCGGCCGCGATGGCTTCGAGCTTCTGGCGAAGGGTGCCGCTGAGCGAGACCGTGGCGATGGAGCGATGCATGGGGGTGGACTTTAGGAACCCGGGCCCTGCGCCACAACCAATTCAGGCACCGATCGGGCGATTAACGAACGCACTAGTTCATTAATCGCACGAAATACGGGATACACCTAGGTCCGGGCTGCCTTCGCGGGCGCTCAGAGGTTGCGCCAGAAATCGATCAGCAGCTGTTCGAACTCGGTAGGCCGCTCCACGGCGCTCAGGTGGGCGGCGGCTATGGTGGCCAGGCGCGCACCGGGAATGGCCGCAGCCATCGCTTCCGACATCGCCATCGGCGTGGCCTCGTCCTGCAGGCCGCCGATGACCAGCGTGGGCACGGCGATGCGGTGGTTGCTGTCGCGAAAATCGATGGCGGCGACCGCGTTGCAGCTCTCGATGTAGCCCTGCGCATCCGTTGCGACCAGCACGTCGTGCAGCGACTTGGCTGCGGCTGCGCCTTCGGGCGTCGCCGCATACGCGGGCGTGAGCCAGCGCGAAACAGCACCCGCCGCGATGGCGCCCACGCCCTTGGCGGCGACCGTCTCGGCCCGCGCACGCCACGGCGCCTGGTCGGGATAGTGGGCGGACGAATTGGCGATCACCATGGTCTTGAGCAGCTCAGGGTGCCGCACCGCCAGCGCCTGCGCGGTCATGCCGCCCATCGAGAGGCCGACGAAGTGCACCGGCTCGCCGTCGGTCTCGCGCTGGATCAGTTCGGCCACGTCCTGCGCCAGTGTCTCCACGCGCAGAGCGCCCGGCACCACCTCGGAGCCGCCGTGATTGCGGTGGTCGTAGCGGATCACCGTGTGGGCTTGCGCAAGCTGCTCGGCCACGCCGTCCCACATGCGCAGGCTGCAGCCCAGTGCATGGCTGAGCACGACGAAGGGGCCTTCGCCTTCGCGAACGACATTCAGGCGGGGGGTCATGGTGTGGTTTCCTTTTTACGGATCTTTTTACGGATCTTTTTACGAATGCTTGGGAGGTTGAAGACGCGGGAGCCAGAGAAACGCAATGGCCAGCAGCACGGCACCGGCCACCAGCATCGGCACAACCATGGGCCATGCGCCATGGGAGTAATCGGTATCGACAAACAGCGCGGCGACCTGCCCCACGCAGAACGCGACCATCATCATGCCGAAGCCGGACCACGACACGGCCCGCCCCGCGAGGTGCGGCAGGTCGCCCACGGCGCCCGCCTGCCCGCAGGGCTGGTGGATGCCGTGGCCGAGGCAGTACACCGCGTGGCCCACCAGCAGTGGCACGGCGCTCAGCGGCATGAGCCAGCAGCCCAGCGCCTGAATGACCGCACCCGTCATGCTGAGCGATGCGCCCAGCCGCACGGTGCGCACCGGCCCGTAGCGCCGCAGCAGGCTGCGGCACATGGTGGTGCTGAAGATGTAGACCAGCGAGCCGCCGGCCGGGATCCATCCGTACCACGCGGGCGACCAGCCGAGGTAGCCGATGTAGACCATCGGCGACAGCAGCAAGAAGCAGAAGAGCCCGCCATAAGTGGTGGCCGCCACCGAGGCCCACGCGCGGAACGAGCGGCTTGCGAACACGGCGCGCGTGCTGCCGCGCGGTGCGGACGATTCGCCCGTCAGCGGCTTGCGCGTTTCGCCGAACGAGCGCCAGCACAGCGCGAACAGCAGCGAGGCATACACCGCCATCGCCACCATCACCCAGCGCCAGCCCGCGCCCTGCACGAGCCATGCGCCGAGCAGCGGCGCGATCAGCCCGACCACGCCCAGCCCCGTGAGGCCGCGCGCCATCACATGCGGGCCTTCGTGCGCCGGATAGAGATCGCGCACCGCCGCGCGCGAGCACACGAGGATCGCGGCCATCGAAAAGCCCTGCAGCGTGCGCCAGGCCGCGAGCACCGCCACGCTGCCCGCGAACGCACCGCCGAACGCGGCGACCACGTAGCAGGCGAGCCCCGCGAGCAGCACGGGCCGGCGGCCGAAACGATCCGCGAGCGGGCCGCAGAGCAACTGCGCAAAGCCGAAGGCCAGTACGAACAGCGTGAGGCTGGTGCTGGCCGAGCCGAGCTCCTTCGCGATGGCGGGGAGCGCCGGCAGATAGCTGTCGGTGGCGACCGGCTGCGCTGCCAGAAGCAGCGGCAGCATCAAGGTGAAGCTGACGTCGAACCGGCCCTTCTTCGGGGCGACCGGCGCGGTCACTGCGCAGGCGACGGCGTGGCCACAGGCAGCAGCCCCTTCTCGCGCAGGATGTTCGTGGCAATGCCGAACGCATGGTTGGCCACGGGCACGCCGCAGTAGATGGCGGCCATCATGATCACTTCCTTGATGTCGTCGGGTGTCAGGCGCGACTCGGGCGGGCCGTCGAGCGCGGCGCGCACGTGCATCGCGAATTCTTCGTACGCGTGGATGCCCAGCATCATCGACAGCACCATGTAGCGACGCGTCTTGTCGCCCAGCGCGGGGCGACCCCAGATGTCGTTCCACGCATGGCGCGTGATCAGCTCCTGGAACTCGGCGTTGAAGCCGTTGCGGTTGGCCAGCGACTTGTCGACCCAGGCATCGCCGAGGATGCGGCGGCGGTTCAGGAGGCCGTCTTCGTAGTCGTTGCTCGGGGTTTCGGGGGCGGTCATTGCGAGAGTTCCTTGTCTTTGAGCTGGGCTTGCAGCGCTTTCACTTCTGCCAGCGCGGTCTGGCCCGCGCCGATGGCGAGCGCAGGGTCGAACCATTCGTCGGCCGCATCGCGCGGCAGCTCGGCGCGCAGCCGGTCGATGTTGGCGCGCATGCGCGCGGCGTCCACCTGCAGGCCGGGCAGCGCGCCGGCCATCGCACGCACGCTGCCGTGCGCCGACATCAGGAGCTGCGGCCATTCGGCCAGCTCGGCCTGCCACGCGCCGAGCGCGCGTTCGTGCTGCTGCGGCATCGCGCCGAGCAAGGCGGCCACGCGCTGCGGCGCACGGTGCGCGGCGGCGATGGCGACCATCGAGGCCACGGGGTTGCGCTTGTGCGGCATCGCCGACGAGCCGCCGCGACCGGGCTCGCTGGGCTCGGCGACCTCGGCCACTTCGTACTGGCCGAGCAGTGCGATGTCGACGGCGATCTTGCCGAGGCTGCCCGCGACGAGGCCGAGCTCGCAGCCGAGCGCCACCCATTCGTCGCGCTGTGTGTGCCAGGTCGCGCCGGGGTCGCCCAGGCCCAGCTCCTTGGCCATGCGCTTGCGCACCGCGGCGCCCTGCCCCTTCATCTGCGCGAGCGTGCCGACGGCCCCGCCCAGCTGCAGTTGCAGCGCGTGCTTCGCCGCATCGCGCAGCCGGATGCGGCTGCGCACCAGCGGCGCGGCCCAGCCCGCGCACTTGAAGCCGAAGCTGGTGACCGAGGCCGGCTGCATCAGCGTGCGAGCGAGCATCGGCGTTTCGGCGTGCTGGGTGGCAAGGCGCAGCAGCGCATCGGCGGCCTTGGCGAGGTCGGCCTCGATGAGCGCGACCGCCTCGCGCGTGACCAGCGCCATCGCGCTGTCGATCACGTCCTGGCTGGTGCTGCCGAAGTGCACGAACGGCGCGGCCTCGGCATTGAACAGGCCCACGGCTTCGCGCAGCGCCTTCACCAACGGAATCGCCACGCTGCCCGCACGGCCGCTCTCGCGCACGATCTTGGCGACGTCGAACAGTTCGACCTTGCAGCTGCCGACGATGGAATGCGCGGCGCTCTCGGGGATCAGCCCTTCGGCTGCCTGCGCACGCGCAAGCGCGGCTTCGAAACGCAGCATTGCATCGACGAACGCGCGGTCGCTGAACGCGCCCAGCGTTTCGGATGTGGAAAGAAAGCCTTCGAAAATGCTCATGCGGTGACCTGGGTGTTCATCGTCAATATTTCAGTTGGGCCACGGCACGCAACTCCTCGGGAGATGCGGTGCCGAAGCCGAAGAATTCGAGGTAGGCCGGGATCATCTCGAACAGCATGTCGGTGCCGACCTGCACCGCACAGCCCTTTGCTTTTGCGGCCTGCAGCAGCGGCGTGTATTCGGTCTTCATGACGACCTCTCCGACGAAGGTGGCCGGGTCGATGCGGTCCACGTCGAAGGGCAACGGGTCGCTGTCCTTCATGCCGAGCGGCGTGGCGTTGACGACCACGTCGTAGCCGGCCGGGTCCTTCGAGCCCGTGGCGACCTTCATCTGCGGATAGTGTTCGCGCAGCCGCGCGGCAAGCGCCTGTGCGGATGCATCGCTCATGTCGAACAGCATCAGCTCCGCGGCGCCCGCAGCGGCGATCGACGCCGCAATGGCCGAGCCCACGCCGCCCGTGCCCGACACCAGCACCCGCGTGCCCTTGAAGAGCCGGCCCTTGCGCTCCACGCCGCGCACGAAGCCCGCGCCGTCGAACTGGTCGCCGAGCAGCGTGCCGTCGGGTCGCTTGAGGATCGCGTTGCACGCGCCCGCGACGCGCGCCGTCGGTGTCACCTCATCGACCAGCCCCATCGTCGTGACCTTGTGCGGCATCGTGACCAGCGCGCCGCAGATGTTCGAGAACCTGAACACCTGCGGCAGCGTGGCCGCGTAGTCCTCGGGCTTCACGCCCATCGGCACCACCACCGCGTCGATGCCCTGCTTGTCGAACCAGGGGTTGTAGATCATCGGCGCCTTGAAGGCCTCGGTCGGGTAGCCGAGGTGGGCGATGAGCGTTGTCTTGCCGGAAATCATGAAAGTCGTTTGCTTGAAAAGATGAGGCGTCAGGCGACGCTGGGCGAGTGGTAGCGCAAGGGGTTCGCGATCTCGCCGTGCATCGCTGGCGGATGAACGATTTCGCGCAGGAAGTTCGCATCGGCCTGCAGCGCCTCGGCCGCATCGAGGTGGCCGAAGTAGCGCAGGTAGTGCGGCATCTGCTGGATCAGCATCTCGAAGCCGGCCTGCGCATTGAGCCCGCGCGCACGCGCCGCACGCACCAGCGGCGTGGGCTGGTTGCGCAGCAGGATGTCGAACAGCGTCGCGTGGCTCTCCATGCGCGACACGTCGAGCGGCAGCGCATCGCCCTCGACCAGGCCGAGCGGCGTGGCGTTGATCACGAGGTCGTAGCCTTCGGGCGCGTTGCTCTCGACCGCGACCACGGTCGCATCGAAGAAGGCATCGAGCTTGGCCGCCACGCCCGCCGCCTTGCCGGCCGCCGTGTCGAAGAAGGCGATGTGCTCCGCGCCGTTCACCGTGCCACCTTCGGCCAGCGCCACGCCGATGGCCGCGGCGCTCACGCCCGCGCCGAGGATCAGCACCCGCTTGCCGCGGAAGGGAATGTTGCAGTGGTCGAGCGCGCCGATGAGGCCTTCGCCATCGAACAGATCGCCCTCGAGCTGGTCGCCCTCGGTGCGGCGCACCACGTTGACCGAGCCCGCCACGCGGCCGAAGAGCCCGCAGCCGTCGAGCAGGTCGACCACCAGCGGCTTGTGCGGCGGCGCGATCACCATGCCGCGCACATTGCGCGCGAGAAAGGCCGACTTGAAGAACACCGCGAAATCGCGCACCGGCACCTGCATCGGCAGCAGCACCGCGTCGATGCCGAAGCGCTCGAAGGTGGCATTGAACATGCGCGGCAGCCGCACGTTCCGCACCGGATCGCCCGGGATCAGGTAAGCCTGGGTGCTGCCGCTGATGGAATGGCTCATGTGCTGGGTTCCGTTCGTCAATCGCTCTTTGGGAGGTCGGATGCCGAGCTTTATAGTCCCTTAGGCCCTTTTCCACAGCGCCAGCAAGGCAAAAACGTTCGATCATCGATCTTTGAAATTCGACAATCGTTCAAACCAAGGGTTTTCACTGCCCACGAATGCAACTTGCCGGTGATCCACCGGCGGCACACTTCCGACCCATGAGCAAAGAGAGCAAGGACAGCAAGGACGACTCGCCCGCACCCGCAGGCCTGGACAAGCGCGACTGGATCGCCGGCCTGGAGCGCGGCGTGAGCATCATCGAAGCCTTCGACGACGCCAACCCGCGCCTCACCGCCAGCCAGGCCGGCCAGCGCACGAACATGACGCGCACCGCCGCGCGGCGCTATCTGCTGACGCTGCAGCACATGGGCTACGTCGCGAGCGACGGCAAGTTGTTCTGGCTCACGCCGCGGGTGTTGCGCCTGGGCCGCTCGTACCTCGAATCGGCCCGCCTGCCGCGCGTGGTGCAGCCCTTCCTGCAGCGGGTGGCGGCCGGCACCAACGAGATCGCCTACCTCAGCGTGATGGACGGCGACGAGGTCGTCTACATCGCGCGCAACGGCCCCAACCGCAGCATGAGCACCGGCTATGTGCTGGGCGCGCGCGTGCCGGCGCAGGTCACGGCCTCGGGCATGCTGATGCTCGCGCTGCGCAGCGATGCCGAACTGAACGAGTGGCTGGCGACGCGGCAGCTCACCGTGTTCACCTCGCACACCATCGCGAGCATGGAGCGCATGAAGCTCGAACTGGCCCGCATCCGCGCGCAAGGCTGGGCGCTGTCGGAGCAGCAACTCGACCTGAACTCGCGCGGCATCGCGGTGCCGCTGCGCGACCGGCACGGCACGCTGGTGGGCGCGCTGAACATCACGATGCCGATGGGGCACGAAAGCTCCGAAGACGCGGTGGCGCGCGTGCTGCCGGTGCTGCGCGAGACGGCGCAGGCGATGCGCAACCTGATCTGAGCTGAACCGCTCTCCCGCCGGGATCAGGAAACCTGCAGCGGACGCACCGCGCGCCGGGGCGCACTCACACCAGCCAGCACCTGCTGGCCGGCATGCGCGGCGCAGTAGTCCAGCGCCTGGCGCAGCGCCGTGTCCACGCCGCGCAGCGAAAGATCGAAGCGGATGGCCGCCTCCTGGCGTGTCATCTCGTTGATGCGCAAGGCGATTAGCACGCCGCGATGCCGACCCGGCAAGCGGTCCATCGCGCGGTCCACGGCCGCGACATCGGAGCGGGCTTCGGCGATCAACTCGGGACCCGGGGCCAGGTCGATCAGGTTCTCGAGCGCGACATCGGCATCCCCCGTGTACTGCCACGACCGGTTGCTGCGCATGCGGTCGACTGCCCCGTTGCAGGCCATGCGGTAGACATAGGCCAGCGGGTGCTGCACGTCATCGCGGATGTCCAGTTCGCCGAGCCGCATCCACACATCGTGCAGGCACTCGCTGGCCATGTCGGGGCAACCGAGGTGGCGCACGAGCCTGCGCCGCAGGTACTCGTAGTTCGCGACGAGCACGCCCTGCAGCGCGGCGCCGTGCTGCACCGCGTCCGGCGAGTCGTCGGCCGGTTCTTCCAGGTCACGCAGGATGTGGATGTGCATGCTCATGATGGATCGATCTCGATGGGGGTCGGCGAAAGTCCCGGTCGTGCAGTCACGAGGTGGACGGAAGGTCGATAAGAGGGCGAGGCCTCCCGCCCCGCGCCCCCGGATCGGGAGCGCAGGCCGGGAGCACCGGGTCGCGAGCGGCCTACCGGCCCTGCAGGGCCCGGCGTTCTTCGTCGGTCAGCCGTGCCACCTGCCCGGCATCGAACTGCTTGCCGTTGCCGACCAGCTGCACGAGGTTCGCCGGGTCGTAGCGAACCGACTTGTCCGATGAGGGCCCGCCCGGCGGCGGCGGTGCGCTCCGGCTCGCGCCTTCGGCCGGCTCGTTGCCCGTGCCCAGCACCCGCACGGTGAACACCGAGGGCAGCGCCTGGCGCGCCGCGGCGCGGTCGCGCTGCAGCACATCCTGCGCGGCGGCCGCGGCCTGCGAGGCGGCCGCGCTGGCATTGGTCAACGCGCCGACGTTCACCGCCGCGATCACCGGCAGGCCCTTGGTCTCGCCCTTGACCTGGATGTTGTCGGCATTGAGCACCTGCAGCGCGGCGATGTTCAGGTTGCCCGCCACGCGCAGCCCCGCATCGCCGGCGTTCACCGTGCCGTTGGGCGCGACCAGGTCGACGTCGCCGTCGCCCACCGTGCCGATGCCGCTGCCGCTCATGTCGGACTTCTCGCGCACCACTGTCACGCCGTCCAGGTCGGTGGACACCTCGGGCGCCGAGGGCACACGCAGGGTCTTGGCGCCGCGCCCGGCGTCGATGTCGCCGACGGTGGCCCAGATGATCTGGTCGCTGCCCTGCTTCGTCACCTCGGGCACGAAGGACAGGATGCGCGACTGGTTCACCGTGACGTCGTCCCTGGCGGCGATGCCGATGTGCCCCGAGGCCAGCGTCACCAGGCCGTAGCCGGACGGCACCGTCGCGCCCAGCGCCGCCACCTGCAAGCCGCCGCCGGGCGTGAGCACGTCGATGTCGCCGCCGGCCATGGTGCGCAGCATCAGCTTGTTGGCTGCCACGTCGCCCTTCCATGCGTCGCCCGGAAACAGCGTCTCGATGGCCGCGTAGCCGCGGTTGTAGCCGCCGTTGCGCGGCAGGCCGCCGGTGCCCGGCTCGTTCTGGTCGCGCCCCGCTTCGCGCAGTTCGAGCAGGTAGATCTGCCGCAGAAACTGCTGCTGCGCGAGCTGGGGCAACTGCTGGAACCGCGCCCAGGCCTCGAGCGGCGCCAGCTTTTCGCCGGTCATGTCCGACATGTACGACACGAGGCCGCGGCGCACGGTCTTTTCCTGTCCGCCCGCGCGCGTCTCGAGCTGGTCCACCAGGTAGATGGGCAGCACGCTGCCGTCCGCGCCTCGTGCCTTCAGGTAGTCGGGCATGGACGCGACCTTCGACGGATCGAGGTAGGCGGCCGTGAATGCCTCGTAGCCCACCGCGCGGTTCAGCCCGGCCATGGCGGTGATGGTGGCGCCGTGCTCCGGCAGGCCCTTGATCTGCGTCTCGGGCCGCGCGCGGTTGTTCGCGTCGTAGCGCTGGTTGCCCAGCGTCTGCACCTGCAGGTTGTCGGCGTACAGGTCGCGGCCGGCGGCCAGCACCAGCGTGCCGGGGCCCTGCATCTCGATGTTGCCGGTCAGACCCAAGGCGAGCTCGTTGTCGCGGTTGAGCGGCCTCACGCTTTCCACCGCCAGGATGTCGTTGCCCGCCTCCAGCAACGTGACGTCGGAGCCGCGCAGGTTGCGCCCGGCCAGGCGAATGCCGCGGATGTCGGTGCCCGCGCGCACCCAAGTCTGCTCGTTGGCCTTCACGTCGAGCCCGACGATGGAGCCCTGCGAAGCATAGATGCGGCTGGGTTCGAAATCGTTGGCCAGCGGGAGCACGTCGGGGTTGTGGACGCTGCGCAGGTACGTGTTGTTGACGGGCGAGGACAGCGCCGGGTTGATCAGGTTGTCGAGCAGGTCCTCCATGTTCATCTGGTTGAAGGGCGAGTTCGATCCGCCTGGCATGTAGGCCGAAGACATCATCGCCGGCGTGGCGTAGGCCATGACGAGCTGCGCATCGAAGCGGATGTCGTTCTTCGCCACCATCCTCACGTCGTTGGTGGTGCCCGGCAGCACGTACAGCGGCCCGTCGATGGCGATGCCGCCGTTCAGCGCGGCCGCCGAGAACCGCGCCGGATACCGGTTGCCGCCGAAGCCCACCAGCGTGTCGGTGTCGAAGCTGTTGAGCAGCAGGTCGCGAAAGATGAACTCCGCGCGGTTCACGAAGGTGATGTTGCCGCCGGTGGACACCAGCCTGAGCGCGCTGCGGTCGGTGTAGCCGCTCATGTAGGCGCCGTAGTTCAGCAGCTGGCCGTCGTTGCGCAAGCCTTCGCCGTAGGTCACAAGCAGCGGGTCGATCACCGTCTGCAGACGCAGGTCGCCCGCCGTGCGCAGGCTCAGCGTGGCGTCGCCCAGCGCGAGCACCGGTGCCACGGTGTAGCTCGACTTGGTGAGGCCGCCGTTGTTGTCGTCGCGGGTCAGCACGAACGTGTGACCGACCGCCGTCTCGCCGGCGCGGATATCGCCCGCGCCGCGCGCCACGTAGTACTGGCCGCCGCGGATCGCGCCGCCGGCCTGCACCGTCATGGCGCCGCCGTTGCGCATTTCCATGGTCATCGCTTCGCTCGCGGAGCGGCCGCCGCGCATGCGCATGTGGGTCGGCAAGGCGACCAGCAGGTTGCGCAGGTCGCCACCGGCGTCCACGCTGACGTTGCCGCCACCCAGCGCGCCCACGCCCTGCTGGAAGCGCGCGTAGTCGATCCACCAGCTCGATTGCTCGGGCGCGTGAAGGATGGGGCCGTAGGTGCCGTCCGGGCGCACGCCGTTCTCGCCGTTGGTGTACTCGCCGAAGAAGAACTCGGCGTTGAGGTTGCCCTGCCGGTTGAGCCATTCGGTGAAGTGCTGGCCCGACGGCACGGCCTCGACGCTGCCCTGCGCGCCGATGACCAGGTTGCCGCCCTCCACGCCGTAGCTCGCATCCGGGTTGGCGGTGGAGAAGTCGCTCCACGCCGTGGTGTCCTTGCGCCCGGCGGTGTAGATCACCGATTCCTTGTGCGCCAGCGTGAGGTCGCGGCCCGCGCGCACCTCGAGGTCGCCGGTGCCGGTGCGCACGAGCTTGCCCGCGCCGTTGTCCGGCGTCGGGTCGCCTTCGGCGGGAACGGCGGTGTTGGCCGTGCCGACCGTGATCGACCCTTTGCCCGCAGCCTGCGCCGCGAGCGGCTTGAGCGCCATCGCGTCGGCCGAGGCCAGCTCGCCGCCGGCCACCAGCCGCAGGTTCCACGACGGGCCCGCCTGCAGCAGGCCGCTGCGGTCGGCCGCGTCGAAGCCGTCGCTCAGATGGCCGTTGATGGCGAGGTTGCCGCCCGCGCGCAAGGTCAGCGTGCCTTCGCGCGCGCCGGAGAAGTCGCTGAACAGATTCCAGTCGCTGTTCAGCGCGAGGTCGCCCGCGCTGCGGATCTCGATGCCCGGCATCACGGCCAGCCCGGTGCCCAGCCGGCCGGCCACCGCGGCCGCCGCGGCACGGAAACGCGTAGCGTCCGCGATGGCGTCGGTCTTGACCGAATCGACCGTGGCGCCGTCGTAGTCCTTCACGTCGTAGACGCTCACGCCCTCCAGCACCGCGGAGCGCGCGCCGGTGACGGAGATGTTCAGCGCGGTGACCGCGAGGTCGTCGTGCGCGGCATTCTGTTGCGCGCGCAGGCGCACCTTGCCGCCTTCGTTGCCGGCCACGTCGATCAGGCCGCCTTGCAGGTTCAGCTGTCCTCCCGCCGCTTCGAGCGTGACGCGGCCGGTGCCAAGTTCGCCGGTCGCGCCGGCCAGCAGTTGCGCGCCCTGCCGCATCGCCACGCCGTTGCCGGCGGTGATACGGATGACGCCGCCGTAGGCCGAGCGCGCATCCACCGTGCCGGAGATGTCGATGCTGCCGCGGTCGGCAGTGAGGCCGAAGTCCTCGACCGTCGTGAGGCCGCCCAGCACCACGTTGCCCTGGCGGATGCGGAATTGGCGCGAGCGGTTGAAGCCGGCGTCGTTCAGCCGCTGGCTGAAGCCCGCGAAGTCGGGCAGCGCCTCGATGTCCAGGGCGAAGCTGCCGGCCTTGCCGCCGCCATTGCCGTTCGTGCCGGCCTGCGCCGCGATCACCCCGTCGAGCACCACCGTGCCGCCCTGCGATGCCGCCAGGCTCAGCGTGCCGGCGTCGCCGCCGTTCGGGTGTGCGGCCAGGTTGAGCCGGCTGCCGGCCTCCAGCCGCACGTCGCCGCCGACCGCCGACAGGCCGATGCGGCCCGCGTCCGCGTATTCGGCCACATCGAAGAACTGCTTGGCCGAGCCGCCCACGTCGATCGCGGCGCCCTGCGTCACGACCAGGCTGCCGCCGGTGGCCGTCATGTCGATGCTGCCGCCCCGCGCGACCGCCCGGCCGCCAAAGGCGATGCTGCGGCCGCTGAGGCCCAGGCGCAGGCCCAGGCTGTCCTGCAGGTCGAACGGTGCGGCCCCACCTTCCGGCAACGCGACGACCTGCAATGCGCCGCCCGTGGCAATGCGCTGCACCGCGCCGCCGCGGCCAGTGAGCAGCGGCGTGTTCAAGGTCAGCGCCGCGGCGCCGGTGTCGATGCCGCCCGCGCCCTCGCCGACGATCGCGTTGCGGCCCGCCAGCGTCACCGCGCCGAAGCCCGAGAAAGTCTTCTGGCCCGCGCCCAGCACCAGCGTGGCCGCGTCCAGCGTGAGGCCGCCCGTCCCCGTGCCGGCCGGCACGCCCGTACCGCCGCCGCTGTTGACGAGCGCGATGCTGTCGCCCTTGATCGTCACGTCGCCCGCGCCGCGGCCGACGAATGCGGCGCCGTCGAAGGTCAGCGATTTCAGGCCGGCCGCGCCCAGGTCGAGCGAGCCGTAGAAGTCGAAGTCGGTATAGCTGCGCAGCGTCAGGCGCGTCGAATGCGCCAGTTGCGCCAGCGCGCCGCTGTCCAGCACCATGCCTTCGGTGCCGCCGCCAAAGCCGATGCGGCCGGCCGCCACCGACAGGTCGGTGCCGGCGATCTGCGCCGAGGCGGCCAGCTCGGTCGTGCGCGTTGCATCGATCAGCAAGGCCGCGTCGCCGTTGACGACGGCGCCCGCGCCGATCGCGACCAGCCCCCCGCGCGAGGTGTCCACGCCCTGGCGGATGACCTTGACCGCATCGCCGGTGCTCACGCGAACCAGCGCGCCCCAGTCCCTGGCGGCCGTGATGAGCACGTCGTCCACCGCGTCCTTGGCGTCGATCACGCCGTCGTTGTTGTCGTCCAGCCTGCCGTCCGGGTCCGCGTAGACCGCCGCCACTCTGGGCTTCACGACCAGGCTGCCGGACCCGCGCCCGCCTGCGCCCTTCGCGCTGACGCGGCTTCCCCCTTCGATGGCCACCTGCTCGCTGGCGGCCAGAATGATTTCGGGGCCGAACAGTTCGGAGCCCTCGTTGTTGCGCACGACGATGTCGGTCGCGGTCACGTCCAGTTCCAGGCCGAGCGCATTGCCCTGGCGCTTGCCGCCCACCAGCAGGCTGCCGGCGCCGAAGTTCGACAGGCTCGCCGAATCGATGACCAGGTAGCCGTCGGCCTGCAGGCTGGCACCGTCCTGCCCGCTGCCGACGATGGCGATCTTCTTGCCGGCGATATCGACCAGGCCGCCGCGCCCGCCCGCATCGGGCGCCGAGCGCAGCGTGCCGTCCAGCACGAGCCGGCGGCCCGCGTCGAACACGACCGCGCCGCCGTCGCGCGGCAGGCGGGGCGTGACCACGTCCTGGCCCGTGAGGCGGTACTGCGTGAGCTTGAAGGCCTCGGACGCGAAGAAGTCGTTGGCCGTGGCCTCGTTGTATTCGGTGTAGCGGCGCAGCGTGCCGCCGGACATCACGCGCCAGGCCGTGGCCTGCGCGTCCTGGTTGCCGCCGTAGGTGTTGCCGCCCTTGCCCTGCATGACCAGGCTGCCGTCCGGTGCGCGGATGGCGGGCGCGGAGGCGCCGCCCCATGTCCTGCCCGTCGCCTGCACCGCGAAGGCACCCGGCAGCAGCGCATAGCGCGCGGGCAGCAGGTCGTACCAGCCGGCCGCAAGACCGGGGCCACCGGCGAGCCAGACGCGCTGGCCCGCCTGGGCACCGCCCGCGGGCGCCGCACCGGCCTGCCCGGGCAGGATCGCGTACATGCCCGGCATGTTCAGCACGTCGTGCGAGCCGCCCGGGCCTGGCACGAATTCGGAGGCATGCAGGTCGCCGCCGCCCGCGATGTCCACCACCGCGCCCTGCGCCAGTGCCACGTCGGGCGACTTCATGGTTATGCGCTTTTCGGGCGGTGCTGTCAGCGAGCCGCTCGAGGGGTTGGTGACGTCGACCCCCTTGGACGGGTCGTGCCAATGCTCGTTGTTGGACAGCGTGCCGTAGGGCACGGCCAGGCCGGCGCCCGACACCGACGTGAGGCTGCCCGCGCCCAGTGACAGGCGTTCGCCCGCGTCCAGTTCGATCTGGCCGAAGGGCGCGCGCAGCACGCCGTTCTGCGCGATCACCGGCGCTTCCAGGCGCAGGCTGCCGCCGGCCGACAGGGGCGCACCGCCGGCATCGCCCAGGCGCTCGACGGTGATCGAGTCGCCCGCGCGGATCACGCCGGTCATCGCGGTCGTCGGATACACCTGGCCGGCCTTCAGCACCAGATGTCCGTCGACATCCAGGTTGACCTGCAGCCGGGTGTCTTCGCTGATCTGCGAAGGCAGCGCACCGCCCATGCGGATTTCGCCGGCTTCGAGCACCGTGCGGCCGAAGCCGGTGATACGCACGGCGCCGGCCTGGAACTGGTTCGGATCCTCCGATGCCGAGATGTCGATCAGCGAGCCGGTCAGCGTGAGCTGCCCCGCTGCCGCTGCGGGGTCCTGCGCGGCGGCCGATGTCGGCACCGGCGAGGCGCCGGGCATGGCCGAGAGCACGATGCGCGGCGCGCGCAGCGACGACGACGAGGCCGCGTGCCCGACGATCGTCCCCTGCAGCGAGATCGAGCGGCCCAGCGCGAGGTTCGCGTTGTCCAGGCGAATCGCGCCTTGCGAGGCATTGACCAGCGCCAGGTCGGCAAAGCCGCCGTCCTTGAACGCCTGCGGGCGCACCGTCAGCGCGAACTGCTGGCCGGGCTTTTGCAGCACATCGCGCAGCAGGTCGCTCGACAGGAGCGCGTCGCGGAACAGGTCCAGCGCTTGCGGGGTCAGGCCGAACTGCGCCGGATCGAGCGGGCCGGCCACACCGGGCGAACCCAGCTGGTCGGACACCACCAGTTCCTTGATGTCCGCCAGGTGCGCGAGCAGCGAGGATGGCAGGATCATCGGGCCGTCGATCTCGTAGCCATAGGTGCGCAGGCCCGGCGCCCAGTCGTAGTCCAGGCCCTGCTTCCAGTCGCTGCACGCGCCGTCCACGAAGAGGCCGAAACAGTCCGGGTCCTGCAGCGTGCGCTGGAGCTGCTCCAGCGGCGAGCCGTTCGGAGCGGACGGCGCGGTCATGTTCAGGCGGATGCGGCCGCCGACGCCGCCGGGGCCGCCCGCCTTGCCCAGCATCGTGCTTTCGATCAGGCCCTTGCCGGTGATCTCGATCAGGCCGCCGTTGCTGTCCAGCACGATCGGCTGCGCGGGCCTGGGCACCCGGGTGCCCGAGGGGCCGGCATCGGCAACGCCGTCGATCGTGCCGGTGGCGCCGGACACGTCGATGAGCGCATCTTTCTCCAGCCGCAGCTCGCCCGCCTGGATCGACACCGTGCCGCCGTCGCGCACCTCGCCCACGCGGCGGCCGGTGCTGTCGAGGTGGATCAGCGGCACGCCGCGCGCCAGCAGTTCGCCGCCGGCTTCGAGGGTGAGCTCGCGGCCGCCCAGCGCGATGCGCCCCGCGGGTGCGTCCAGCCGCCCGGCGACCGCCAGCACGCCCAGTTCGCCGCCGGCGTTCAGCGCCAGGCTGGCGCCGGTGTCGGTGCGCACCGTGGCGCCCCGCGCGACACGGATCGGACCGTTTTCGGTGCCGAGCATCAGCGCTGCGGGGTCGCGCGCCGCGCGCTCCTCGGGCCGCAGCACGCCCGCGGGCGCCGCGTCGGCCAGGTTCCGGCCACTCGGCAGGTCGCGCCAGGCGAAGCCGGTCAGCTCGAGGCTCGTGGCCAGTTGCGAAACCGTCACGCCTTCGGGCACCACGATGCCGTTGCCTTCGCCGCGCACCGAGACAGAGACTTTTCCGAACCCGCGCTCGCCGAAGAGCGTGGCCGGCAGCAGCAGCGCAGCGGCGGTCTTGTCCGCCGGCGAACCGGTCGGCGCGCCGCCGACCTGCACCGCCGAGGCGGTCTCGATCGACAGGCTGCCTGCCGAGCCGGCCGCATGGGCGCGCAGGTTCAGCGTGCCAAGGTCCAGGTCGGGCGTCACGCCGGTCAGCGAGATGGAACCCGCATCGCCCACGCGCAGCGTCGGCAGGCCCTTCGCGCCGGGGTCGACGCGGCCGCCGCCCGACACATCGAACACGGCATCCTTGTGGGCCGAAATATTTCCGACGTTGACCATGATCGCGCCGCCATCCATCGCCCAGGCACCGCGCAAGGCGCCGTCGCGCCAGGTGTTGATCCACTGGCCGCTGGCGTCCAGCCGCCCGTACTCGCCCACTTCCAGCTTTCCGTTGGCCGACGAAAGCCCGATCTGCCCGCCCGGCGCACGGATCTGCCCGTTGATGCGGATGTCGTTCGTCGAGCCCTCGGTGCCGGCCACCGAGAGCGATGCGCCTGGCGCCAGGTTCAGCACGGCGCCGCTGGCGAGTTCGAAGTCGCCGTTGATGGTGTTCAGCACGATGGTGCCCATGCCCGAATCGCTGAGCATGTCGTCCGACAGGAAGGTGAGCTTGCGCGACTTCTGCTCGTCCGGCTTCAGTTGCACGTAGAAGTCTTCGCCCAGCTTGGCCTTCGCATCGAAGTCCTGCGCCAGCCGCTTCGGGTCGTGGCTGACGACGATGGTGCCCGGCGACCAGGGCCGGCCGTCCGGCGTGTTCTCGCCCAGCTCCAGCCGCCCGCCCTTGTTGCCGCCCGGGTTCTGCGACTGGCGCTCGCCCACCACCACGCCGCCCAGCATGTCGCCCTCGAGCACCATGGCGTCACCCGCGTAGATCCGCACGCCGCCGGCCTTGCGCCCTTCGGTGTAGCCAGCTTCCTTGTAGTCGGCGCCGATGAGCGGGTTGCGCCAGGTGTTCTTCACGCCCCAGCGTGCGTGCACATTGTTGAACTCGCCCGCGATGCCGGTGTAGTCGGTGTCGGACATGGCCCGCTCCATCGTGTGCACGCGGCCGTCGGCGCCCATGAGCTTGGTCGCCGTGTTCATGCCGTCGGTGTAGCGCACCGAGCCGCCGGACACGTCGAGCATCGATCCCGCGCGCGTGATCACCGAGCCGCCCGCGCGCAGGTCGATGCTGCCCGCATCGGCCGAAAGCTCGCGCAGGTCGGTCTTGCCCACGCCCACCCAGCCGCTCACGTCGCCCAGCGGCGTGCCCACCCAGGCGCCGGGAATGTAGGTGGCGCCGTCGGGGCCGAGCACCCATTGCACGCCCGCCATCGGACCGTCCCCGAACACGCCGCCGACGCGCCGGTCGACGATCACCTTCTTGCCGCGCACCCACGAATCGAGCAGGAGCGGCGAGTCGCGCAGTTCGTTGATGCGCAGCTCGGCTTCGATGAAATTGCGCGACATGTTCACCTGCATGCCCTGCAGGCCGGCCACACTCAGGAAGGCCTCGCCGTCCAGGTAGATGCGGCTCTCGTCGCCCAGGCTGCCGGGCTTGAAATACGGGTATTGCGTGAACAGCGGATTGACCGCCGATTCGATCTTGATGGTTCCCGCCGGCACCAGCACACCGGCCTTGGGCCGGATGTCGATGAGTTGCCCGTAGAGGCTCACGCGGCCGGGCTGGTAGCGCGTTGCCAGTGCGGACGCCTCGATCTCGCTGGTGTCCGAGGCATCGGGCAGGACCTGCGCGATGCTGCCCTCACCCAGCGTCAGCGTGCCGGCCGACCAGTTGATCAGGTCGTTCACGCCGTCCGCGTACATGTGGGTGCCCAGGCCCCAGGCGCGCAGCAGGATCGAGCCGTTGCGGTTGTTCAACGCGGTGGTCGAGCTCAGCACGCCCGACTGGCGAACGTCCTGCGCCTGCAGCGTGATGTTGCCGCGATCGGCCTGCACGGTGCCGGTGTTGACCACCTCGTAGCCGACCGACTTGGCGCGCGCGGCCATCTCGGGCATGACCACGTCGCGCAGGCCGCTGACGAAGTTGAAGTCTGCATAGACCGGCGACAGCTTGAGCGCGCCCTGCACCTGCCCGCCGGTGAAGGCCCAGCCGGGCACGGCCGAAGCGGCCACGTCCAGGCCGCGAGGCGCATTCGGGTCCTGCGCGGACGGCGTCTTCAGGTAGATGTTCTCGCCGGCCGCCAGGATGACCTGGCCATCGGGTGCCGAGATACGCCCGGCGTTCCGAACCTTGGGCGCGAACAGCATGACCTTGCCGCCGCTGTCCGCAGCAAGCTGCGCGCCGGCGTCAACCTTGACCTCGCCGGGCGCCGCGCCGGGATCGAAGCGGTCCACGTTGCCCATGCGGTCGGGCGCGCCGCCGACGCCGGCCTTGAAGCCGTTGTCGCCATAGATCTCGGGCCGGGCGGAAGTGAATTCGCCGAACTGCGGAATGGGGAAATCATTGCCCTGGTTGGCGAGCACCTGCGCGTTGTTGATGCCCAGCTTGAACTGCTTGTCCGAGAGCGAAAGGCTCGAGGCCACCAGCGAGCGCGTGTTCACCTGGCTGGAGCCGGTGAAGACGATGCCGTTGCGGTTGATGAGGTAGACCGAGCCGTCCGCCTTGATCTGCCCCGCGATCTGGCTGGGCCGGCCGCCCGGATCGTTGATGCGGTTCAGCGCGATCCACGCGTTGGTGCCGTCGGGCTTCGCCCCGCCCTTCTGATCGAACTGCACCGTGGTGTTCTTGCCGACATTGAAGCTCTCCCAGTTCAGGATCGCCTTCTCGTCGGTCTGCCGGATGCCGACCACGACGCGGCCGCCCGCGGCGGTCTGCACCGGCGCGTTGGCATTGAGCCAGCCCGCTGTGAGGCTGTTGCTGTCCACCTTCAACCCGCCGTCGGCCAGGCCATCGGGAATGTCCGAGCCGCCGTTCAGCGCCGCCTGTCGCGACGCCTCCTGGGCCGCCTGCTGCGCGGCGATGCCGCGCGCGGCCATGTTCAGGTTGCCGATCGAGCGCTGCAGCTGCTCGCCGGCTTTTCGTTGCTCCAACGGATTGGTCAGCATCGATGCCGGCATGCCGTTGGGCAGCCGGCCCGTGGCCGTCGCCGAGTTCTGCACCGTGTTCTTGGTGGCGAACCAGGCACCGCTGAAAGCCCGCTGCGCCTGGGCATCGAGGACCGCGCCGTCGGCCACCAGCGTCATGGCGATGACGCAGGCGGCACGTGCGGCATGTGCAATTGGCGCCATGCGAAAGCGCGGCCGGCGCGGCGGCGCTGCCACCCGCTCCCGGTTCGTCGATGGGTTGATTGCGCCCAGGGATCCGCGTGTGCTCATGTGAAGTACTTCTTGCCCGAAAGTTGAGGTCGTGGAGTTCCGCGCAGCGCGGCCAGGGTGGCCGGCGGTGCGCAGAATTTCCTGTGCGCTAAGACGAATGGGCTGTGCGCAAACCCCCAACTATTTTTTCGGCGCGCCGCGGCTTCAACTCAGCAGCAGCAACCCGCCGGGCAGCGACCGCTGGCGCAGGCCGAAGGTGTGCTCCAGCTGCGACAGCGCCGAGTCCAGCGAGGCCAGCCGGAACCGGCCGCTGACCCGCTTGTCGCCCGCGGCGCTGTTCATCAGCAGCACGCGGCCTGCGCGGTAGCGGTTGATCTCGGCGAGCACCTCGGCCAGCCGCGTCTGCTCGAACACCAACTCGCCGCGCCGCCAGGCCGACACGTTCTCCAGCGCGACCCGGGCGATGCCGCTGAGCGACTGCGCGTCGTACACCGCCTGCTGGCCCGCCAGCAGCGCGCGCACGCCGGCCGGATGCTCGATGCGCACCGTGCCCTCGATGCAGGTCACGCAGACCTTGCCCTCCAGATGCCGCACCTCGAAGCGCCCCGCGTGCGCCAGGCTGCGCCCGGTGCCGGCCGCCACGCCGAACGCACCGCCCTCGGCCAGCAGGTCGACCGCGGCCTCGCCCGAGAGCAGGTCGATGCCGGTGAGCTGGCCCGCCGCGCTCTCGCGGCGGATGCGGGTCTGGGTGTTGAGCGTCACCTGGATGCGCGGGGCCAGCGCCAGCGCGCGCTGCTCGCCGACGGCGGTGCGGTCGTCCGCCCCTCCGTCGCCCAACGCAGGCCAGAGCCCGCCGGGCGAATTGACCACCGCCACACCGGCGACGCCGGCCATGGCGGCGGCGCTCGCGGCAGCGCCCAAAAATGCGCGGCGCCCGAAATTGCGGCCGCCCTGCAGCGCGCGCTCGTGGGTCGCGGCCGCGGCCGGCCGGGTGCGCAGGAATTCGCCGGCCAGGGGTTTCATCGCTGCCCAGCGCTGCTTGGCCTCGTTGAAGGCCGCGCGGTGCGCCTCGCTGCTGTGGAGCCAGCGCTTGAAGGCTTCGGCGTCCGAGGCCTTCACGTCGCCGGATGCGAGCAGGCGCAGCCAGGCGCGCGCCTCTGCCGGCAACGCGTCGCTCGGCGCTTTGCGAACGTCGGCCGATGTCCTCATGGCCTCACGTCCGGAACGTCCGGCATGCCGGTGGAACGATGGAAAGGTGCTTCACCCACCCAGACGAACGGCGCCACGACAAACCCCCAACTATTTTTTGTCATCGTTCATCCGCGCATCCAGAAAGTCGTGCGCGCGCTTGAGTTCATGCTCGACCACGCGCACCGAGAGACCCAGCCGCGCCGCCACGTCCTTCTGCGGGAGGCCTTCCCAGCGCACCAGCATCAGGATCGTGCGGCGGCGCTCGGGCATGCGGTCGATGAGCTTCATCAGCGCCGCCACTTCCGAGCGCAGTTCGGCGGTGCGGGCCGGGCCGGGCGCCGGGTCGGACAGCTCCATCAGCGACTGCACTTCGTCGATGGACAGCGAACGGCTCTGGCGCCGCTGGATGTCCATCGCGATGTTGACGGCCACGCGCACGAGATAACTGCCCGGGCTCTGGATCGCGCCTTCGTCCTCGCGGCTCTGCAGGCGCAGCCAGGTGTCCTGCAGCGCGTCGCCGGCCAGGTCGCTGTTGCCCAGCAAGCGCGTCACGCGGCGCTTGAGGCTGGCGTAGTGCCGCGACAGGTAGTCCGAGAGGATCGGGCGCGCGTCCTCGGTCATGGCGGCGTTGCCTCGCGCGGGCTTTCGCAGCGCTGCGCGCCGGCCGCCTGATCCCCTGAGTTGCCAGGATCGCGCGGCAGCAGCACCATGGTCAGCGGCTGCGCCATCGCGGGCGGCGGCGCGCGGCCCACGCGCACGCGCTGCAGGGCTTCGCGCACCGCGGCGTCGCGGCGCGCATTGCCGGTCGAGGTGAGGAGGCGCGGCCTTTGCAGCGCGCCCGTCGCATCCACCTCGAAGCGCAGCAGCGTGCGGTATTCGCCCGGCGCGGTGCGGGGGTCGGCGCACAGGGCTTCCCAGATGCGCGCCTGGACCCAGGCGCCGTAGCCAGTGTCCACGCCGTCCGGGGCCGGACGCATCGCGTCCGCCTCTGCATCGATCGGCTTGAGCACGAAGGCGTCGGCCGGTCCGTCTCTCGCGCTTTCCGCGGTGAGGCCCGTGCCTTCGAGCAGCCGGTGCAGCGCGGCTTCGGGGCTGTGGCGGCCGCGCACGGCGCCCGAGGTGCGTCCGCTCACGGCCGCGCTGTCGAACAGCGCCGGGCGGCCGGACTGCGAGGCATAGCGCTGGAGCGCGGCGGCCAGGGGCTGCGCGGGGATGTCGAAATCGAAGCGCAGCCCGGCGGCCTCGGGCATGGCGGCCACGTCATTCATGCGCGGTGCGGGGGTGTCGCCGGCCCAGACGGCCAAAGGCGCCGAGAGCCCGCACAGCAGCGCCAACACCGCCGCATGGCAGCGCAGACGGGCGGCGAACGGGCGCACCCTGCGAAGAGACGAGTCGAGCCGGCAAGGTGGGTGCGCCATTCTGGAAGCCCGCCATGGTGGCGCCGGAATATGACGTCGGTGCTACACCAAAGCATTCCTGGTCCGTTGCACGCGCGCTGCGGGGCGCCTGCGCACGGCGCGTCGCTCAGCCGCAGCCGCTGGTGGATCAGCCGCAATTGACAGCATTCCGACAGCCACCGCCGGGCACCATGTGGCCTTCCCCAAAAAAACCACGGAGACGCATTCATGCACGCCAAGCCTTTTTCCCTGTCCTCCAGCCGACGCCAATGGCTCCAATCCGGCGGCGCCCTCGCCCTCGGCGGCCTGCTGCCCTCGCTGGCCTCGGCCCAGTCCGCATGGCCCAGCAAATCGGTGCGCTTCGTCGTGCCCTTCGCGCCGGGCGGCAGTTCCGAGATCGTCGCGCGCTCCACCGCCGCCGAACTCTCGCGCACGCTCGGCCAGAGCGTCTTCGTCGACAACAAGCCGGGCGCGGCCGGCAACATCGCGATGAGCGAGGTGGCGCGCAGCACCGACCAACACACGCTGATCCTCGGCCACATCGGCACGCTGGCCGTGAACCCGTACATCTTCGCCAAGCTGCCCTACGACCCGAACAAGGACTTCAAGCCCGTGAGCCTGCTGGCCAAGGTGCCCAGCCTGTACGTGGTGCACCCCGACGTGCCGGCGAAGAACCTCAAGGAATTCATCGCCTATGCCAAGTCGAAGCCCGGCAAGCTGAGCTACGGCTCCGCGGGCAACGGCAGCGCGGGCCACCTGGCCTTCGAGTACCTGAAGATGACGGCCGACGTGTTCATGCTGCACGTGCCCTACCGCGGCACCGGCCCGATGGTGACCGACCTGCTCTCGGGTCGGCTCGATGCCTCGGCCATCGGCGCGGCGGCGATCATTCCGTTCATCAAGGCCGGCAAGGTGCGCTGCATCGCGACCGGCTCGGCCAAGCGCCTCGCGCAGCTGCCCGACGTGCCGACCGTGGCCGAGCAAGGCTTCCCCGGCTTCGAGATGACGCAGTGGTACGGCATGCTCGCGCCGGCCAACATCGAACCCGCAAACCTCGCCAAGCTCTCGGCCGAGACGATGAAAGCGGTGAAATCGCCTGATTCGATGCAGCGGCTCACGGCCGATGCGGCCGAGGCCATCGGCGGCACGCCGGAGCAGTTCGCGCAGTTCATCGCAGCGGAGCAAGCGCGCTGGCAGAAGGTCATCGCAAGGGCAAACATCAAGCCGGACTGAGCGTTCAAGGCTCTAGCATCGGCGCCATGCGCATCCTGCTGGCCGAAGACGAACACACCCTGGGCACCTGGCTCTGCAAGGCGCTGGAGCATGCGGGCATCCAGGTCGAATGGGTCGACGACGGCCGGCTCGCGGACCGCGCGCTGCAGCAGCGCGACCACGATGCACTCGTGCTCGACCTGGGCCTGCCCGGCATGGACGGCCACACGGTGCTGCAGCGGCTGCGCGAACGCGACCAGCGGCTGCCGGCGCTGATCCTCACGGCGCGCGATTCGCTGAACGAGCGCGTGGCATCGCTCAATGCGGGCGCGGACGACTTCCTCGCCAAGCCCTTTGCGCTGGCCGAACTCGAAGCGCGGCTGCATGCGCTGGTGCGGCGCGCGCGCGGCGTCGAACATCCGCGCTTGGCCTGCGGGCCGCTGGTGTACGACAGCGCGCGCCGGCATTTCGTGCTGAACGGTGAAGCATTGGCGCTGTCGCCGCGCGAGCAGGCGGTGCTGCGCGTGCTGGTGCAGCGCAGCGGCGAGCCGCTGTCGAAGCAGCAGATCCTCGAACGTGTGTTCTCCGATGACGAGGAGGTGCATCCCGAAGCGGTCGAGGTGTTCGTCTATCGCCTGCGCAAGCGGCTCGACGGCACCGGCGTGCGCATCGTCACGCTGCGCGGCCTGGGCTACGTATTGGAAGCCGATTAGTGCGCGCGATGCCGAGCTTCCTGCGCCGCGCGAGCCTCTGGCAGCGGCTCGCGCTGCTGCTATTCCCCGCACTGCTGGTGGTGACGGGCCTCGAACTCTGGATGACGCGGCACGACGCGCTCGCCGCCGCCAACGCGGCCTACGACCGCTCGCTGCTGGGCGCCCTCAAGTCCATCGACGCCAACATCTCGACGGCATCGGGCGGCCTCTCGGTCGAGCTGCCGTACACGATGTTCGAGTTCTTCGAGCTCACCGCGAGCGGGCAGGTGTTCTTTCGCGTGGCGACTTCCGATGGCCTGGTCGAACTCGGCAGCGCCGACCTGCCCGCGCCGCCCGCCGAGCTGACGATGGGCGTGCCGGCGTTCTACGACGCAACCTACTTCGGCGAGGCCGTGCGGCTCGCGGCCTACCGGCGCGACCTCGACCGCGCGCCGGCGGGTAGCACCGGGCGCAGCGTGCTGATCCAGGTCGGCGAGAGCACGCGCTCGCGGCAGGAGTTCAGCACGCGCTTCGTGCGCAGCGCCGCGTTGCGCGACGGGCTGGTGCTGGCGCTGCTGCTGTGCGGCACCGCCATCGCGCTCGCCGCGGCGCTGCGGCCGCTGTCGCGGCTCGCGCGCGAGGTCGAGGCACGCACGCCTGACGACCTGACGCGCATCGCCGAGACCGACCTGCCCGCCGAGGTGCGCCCGCTCGTGGATGCGGTCAACCAGCAGATGTCGCGCACGCAGGACCTGGTGACGCAGCAGCGCCAGTTTCTGGACGATGCCTCGCACCAGCTGCGCACGCACCTCACGACGCTGCAGATGCAGGCCGACTACGCCCGGCGCGAGGAAGACCCGGCACAGGTGCGCGCCGCACTCGATGCGCTCGGCACCGAAATCGGCCGCGCCACGCGCAGCGCGCAGCAACTGCTTGCGCTCGGCCGCAGCGACACGGTGGCGGTGGAGCCGGCCGAGTTCGACCTCGCGGCGCTGCTGCGCGAGGTGGCGGTCGACCTGCTGCCGCTCGCGCGCGCCAAGCGCATCGACCTGGGCATTCATGCGCCCGCGCCCGAGTTCTTCGCGGTCGCGGACCGGGGGCTGCTGCGCGAAGCGCTCAGCAACCTCGTGACGAACGCCATCACCTACACGCCGGCCGAAGGAACCATCACCCTCTTCGCAGCAGGCGATGCCGCGGGCTGGAGCCTCAATGTCGAGGACGACGGCCCCGGTCTGAGCGATGAAGAACGCGCCGCGCTGGGCCAGCGCTTTCGCCGCGGCGCGCGTGCGGGCAAGGGCGGCTTCGGTCTCGGGCTGGCGATTGCGCGGTCGATCGCGCAGCGGCATCGGGGCGAATTGCGGCTCGAAGCTCGGGAGGCCGGCACGGGGCTGCATGCGATCATCTGGTGGCCCCGGCCGGCCGCCAGCTAGCGGCGCACATCCCATGCAGTCTCTCCTCTTCACTCGCCGCGTCGTGCTTCGCGCGTTGCCCGCGCTGCTCGTGCCCAGCATCGCTACAGCGCAGGCCGGTGACCCCTCGCTGGCCGCGGCCGATTGCGTGATACCCGCCAAGGCCGGCGGTGGCTTCGAACTCACCTGCGCCCTCGCGCGCGATGCGCTGCAGGCGGTACGCCCTTCGCGACCGCCGCTGGGCCAGCGCTACCTGCCGGGCGGCATCGGCGCGGTCGCCTTCGACCGCATCGCCACCGGCCAGCTCGGCGGTGCGGGAACGCTGGTCGCGTTCTCCAGCGGCTCGCTGCTCAATCTGGCACAGGGCCGCTTCGGCCCGCATCCGCCGTCGGCCGTGCGCTGGATCGCCACGCTCGGCACCGACTACGGCGTGATCGCCGTGCACCGCGACTCGCCCTACAAGCGCCTGCAGGACCTGGTCGCGGCCCTGCGGCAAGACCCCTCGCGCATGACCTTCGGCGCGGGCGGCACAGTCGGCAGCCAGGACTGGGTGAAGGCCGCGCTGCTGGTGCGCGCCGCGGGCCGCGACCACAAGGCAATGCGTTTTGTCTCTTTCGAAGGCGGCGGCGATGCGCTGGGCGCGCTGCAGGGCAAGCATGTCGATGTGTTCCCCGGCGATGCAGCCGAGGCGCTGCAGGCCATCGCGGGCGGCGCGGCGGTGCGCCTGCTGGCGGTGCTGTCGGAAACGCGGCTGGGTGGCGCGCTCACCGGCGTGCCGACCGCGCGCGAGCAAGGCGTGGACATCGTCTGGCCGACCGTGCGCGGCCTGTATCTGAGCGCCAACGTGCCCGATGCGGCTGTGCGCGCCTGGACCGCCGCGTTCACGGAAGCCACGGCCGCGCCGGGCTACGCGGCGCTGCGCGAGCGGCACAGCCTTTATCCTTTCGCGCTCACCGGCGCCGCGCTCGACGACTACGTGCAGGCCCGCATCAAGACCTACCAGGCACTCGCGGACGAACTCGGATTGCGCCGCTGGAAGCCCTGAAGAGCATCCCCTTCTTCCCTGCCATGACCGAAGACGACATCACCCAACACATCATCGACTCGCTCGGCGGCGGCCATTTCCAGGTTGCCGACGACAACACCTTCTTCTTTCATGGCGCGGACAACAAGTTCCCCTTCGCGACCATCGTCACGAAGGACCATGAATCCGACAACGCGTCGAAGCTGGACCGGCCTGGCGTCTTTCGCCTCAATGTGGGTGTCGGCAAGGAGACCTTCCGCGCGCTGTTCGGCGAGGGGGAACAGGCGGACATCGACTACGCCGCGCTCGACCGGCTGATGCCGCATCCGGTCTACGGAAAGATGTACTGGGTCAGCGTGATCAACCCGAGCGGCAAGACCTTCGAGACGGTGAAACCGTTGATCGCCGAAGCCCGCAGCCTCGCCGCCGCGCGGGACAAGAACAAATAGCCCGGCAACTGCCTGTCGGGGGCACTACTTCGACGGGCGCGACAGCGTTGCCAGCTTCTTCTTCGCGCTTTGCAGGAGGCCGATCTTCTCTACGGGCAACTGGGCCTTCGTATCCCCGAGCTTGACGATCTCGAGCGCCGAGGGCTTCGGCAGGAGCGCATCGCGCGGCGTGAGTCCATTGAACCGGGCGTTCGAGATGACGTGCATCTTCAAGTGGCGATGGATGCTCTTCGACAGCTTCTGGCAGGCGGCCGTCATGGTGGCTTCGTCGGGCATCAGCTGGCCGTGCACGACGAGCAGTTCCAGCGTGCCGTCCTTGTCCTCGCCCAGCACGAACGCGCGCACGACCGAATCCTTGAACTTGCTCCGCAACATCGCGCGAACCGGCTCGGCCACGGCGAACGACTTGAGCGCAATGCTGCGCAGCTCATCGTGAAAGATGAATGTGCGGTCGATGGAGACGGTCTCGGCCTCGTCTGCCTTCGGCTTTTGCCGCTTCAGGATGCCGCTGCCGACCAGGTGCTCCAGGGTGCGCGTCACATCGTCCGGGGCCAGCTTCGATCGCTGGGCCAGCTCGTCGGATGAAAACAGTTGGTCGGGCGCCGCGTAGGCGACCATCAGAAGCTTTTGCACCTCGGGGGCGAAGAGGAAATCTGCGGCGCTCATTTTTTTCCGGTTCTTTGCAAGGGGTCCGCATTATCGAGACACGCGGCCCCGCGGTGCCCGGTTCGCGAATACCGCGACGCGGTCTTCTCCGCGGCGTTTTCGGGATGAATTCCGTCGAGGCGCATGGCGCAGGCCTACAGCGGCGCCCGGTCTCCGCCGTTTAGAACGGCTGGACACGAACACGGAGCTTGCGCCATGAGCCTGCAACACACGATCGACACCTTCGAGCCGAGCGATGCCGCGCCATCCCGCGCCGGCTCCGAGCGGTACTGGGCACCCTGCATGGCCGTGGCGCTGGTGGCGGTGTCTCTCTTCTACGTGACGTTGAAAGACCTGGTGCATGAGAGCGCTGCGCGCGCGCCAGCCCCGCCACCTGCGGTCATGCCGGCCTACGTCGAAGCCACCGAATCGGCCGGCCGCCTCGCGCTGCCGGATTCGGTGACACGTTCGTCGGTGGAGCCCGCCATGCCGGTGTTCCATCGCGCATCGCCGGCGAACGCGAACTTCGATGCTCCCGTCGAGCCTGCCAAGGCGGCGCCCGCCGTCACCGAGGTGAGCAAGTGCGTCATGCCCGAAGGCGAGGCGATCTATTCAGACGGGCCCTGCCCCGAGGGCGCGAGCGCGAGCACGCTGAGATTGCCGCGCAACCAGCACGCATCGGTGAACCAGTAAGCACAGCGGCGAGCGGCCGCGCACGGACATGGACTCGCCGCGTGCGACAGCTAGAACGACACCGGCGGCAGCACGAATCGACCGGACATGGACAAGACTGACGCTTCCACGTTTTTTTGCAACGCCTCGCCCCACGCGACCAGGGGTTCTGGCGCTTCATGCCTGTCTTCCGCTTGCGGCTTGACCTGCGGCAGTCCGGCAAATTTTCTGTTGGTCATCAGGTTGACGCGCAGCAATGTGCCGCCATTGGCGCCGTAGACACTTCGGATCGAGTAGCCGGACTTGAACAAGGCAATGCCTTTTTCCGCCGCCGCCCGGACAAGCTCGGAGTCGGGCTTCAGGTAGCTCATCGTCGCGAAGGCAGAGTTGACGACAAGGCATTGCCGTGTTCGCGCGGTCTGGTTGGTGCCGAAGTCCTCGGTGTGGAACTTGGGGCGCGCAGGTGGACAGGTCTCGCTCACCCAGTCCACGCTCCTTCGATTTCCTCCTTCGGTGCTTGTCAGGACCAGGACCGCCATGGGCTCCGGTCCAGGGCCCGCCAGGTAGAACACCTTGGTCTCCATCGCAATCCGATGTTCTCCGCCGTTGAATTTCAACGACGACTCGTACTGCGTCAGTTGAATCCAGGGCAGGCCCGAGGGATCGAATTCTGTCCGCCCTATCGATTCCGCACTGGCACTGCCTGCAACCGCCGAACAAGCAGCGAGCAGTGAAGGCGCGAGTTTTCTCGAGAAGAAAAGCGAAGGCTTGAACGTGGTGGCGGAGATCAAGTTGTACCTCTCGGACGCGAGTGCGGCGTGTGTGGGCTTCCGGCCCGATGGTTGATGCTTGCGCATGGGGGTTGATGTGAAAGTGCTTCGCCGATTTCAACGAGGCGCTGCCGTGGGCGCGCCGCCAGACATCGGTCGGGGCCGAATCTAGCCGGACAAATCGACCATGACTCACCGGCATTTGCGAAATCCGAAGTGCCGTGAAGAATTCCCGGTTCTGGCCGACAACCGTCCCCGGCAAGCCCTCAGGCCGCCTTCAGGAACACATCGTGGTCCGGCGCAAAGTTGGCGTGCAGCGGCAGCATCGCGCCGCCCAGCGCACAAGCCTGCGCCCCCACCCTGCCCCCGTGCAACTGCGGTGGCCACAGCCCTTCCCAGTTGCATTGCGCGAGTGCCGCGCGCGTCTGGTCGAGCAAGGCTTGCAGCAGTGCGCGCGACATGGAGCCATCCATCACCACGTCGGCCAGATCGAGCACCGCGGTGCTGCTGACGATGGCGTGCGCCAATGCCAGCGATGCGGAGCCGAGCCAGGCCTGCGTCGCGGCGGCGAACGGGGGCTGCAACGCGCGGTCGTCGTAGGCGGCCGTGGGGTCGAGCCCTTCGCCTTGCAGGCGCTGCTCCAGTTCCCACAGCGAGGCCTCGGCCATCACCTGCGGCGGCAGTGCGCCATCGGCCCGCACCGACTGCATCGGCAGCGAGGCCAGCGCCCCGGCGTTGCTGTGTGCGCCCGTGTGCAGGTGCGAGTTGATGACCAGCCCGCCGCCCACGAAGGTGTCGACGAAGATGTACAGGAAGCTCTTCAGGTCGTGCCCGCGACCGCCGACCAGCTCGGCCGCGCAGGCCGCGACGGTGTCGCGCGCAAAACTCACCGGCACCTCGGTGCGCGCCCGCACTTCGGCCAGCAGGTCCATCTGGTTCCACTCGTCCGACTGCGCTTTGGAGAGGCCCAGCGTGCGATGCCAGCCGCCCAGAAGGAACGGCGCGGCCAGCCCCACGCCGACATTGCGCGCAGCCAGCGCACCGAGCCCGTCGCGCAGCCGGTGGATGTGCTCGGCAATCGCGGGCAGCAACGCGCCCGCATCGGGAAAGTCGTAGCTCATCGCATGGCGCTCACGCACCTGCGCGGTGAAGTCGATCAGCAGCCATTCGGCACCGCGCCGCCCCACCTTGATGCCGATGGCGAAGGCGCCGTCGGGGTTCAGCGCCAGCGGCACCGAGGGCTGGCCGATGCGCCCGCGCACCCGGCTCTGCTTGACGATGAGCTGGTCTTCCTCCAGCCGCGCGGTGATGAGCCCGATGGTCTGCGCGCTCAGTCCCGTCAGCCGCGCGAGGTCGGCCTTGGGTAGGCTCGTGTGAACGCGCAGCGCCTGCAGCACCACGCGCTCGTTGAACTGGCGCATGCCGACCTGGTTGGAGCCGCGCGGGCGCAGCAGGTCGGGCGGGCGCACGGAAGTGTCCGCATCAGGCATGCGCCTCCGCGGGCAGCTGGTCGGCAGTCATGGCACCGGTCATCACGGCCACCGTGTCGCTCATGCTGATCTTCTTGGGGTTCAGCACCGCCGCGCGCTTGCCCAGGCGCGCGACGTGGATACGGTCGGCCACCTCGAACACATGCGGCATGTTGTGGCTGATGAGCACCACGGGCAGGCCGCGGTCGCGCACGCGGCGGATGAGTTCGAGCACCATGTTGCCCTCCTTCACGCCGAGCGCCGCGGTCGGCTCGTCCATGATGACCACATGCCGCGCGAAGGCCGCGCTGCGCGCCACCGCCACGCACTGGCGCTGGCCGCCCGAGAGCGTTTCGACCGCCTGCGTCATCGACTGGATGCCGACCTTCAGGTCCGCCATGCGCGCGGCGCTTTCCTGCAGCATCTTTTTCTTGTCGAGCATGCGCAGCACGTTGCCGAGGAACCCGGGGCGACGCAGTTCGCGGCCGAGAAAAAGGTTTTCGTAAATGGTCATCGCGGGTGCGACGGCGAGGTCTTGATACACCGTCTCGATGCCCGCGCGCCGCGCATCGAGCGGATTGCGAAAGTGCACCGGCACGCCGTCGAGCAGGATCTCGCCCTGGTCGGGCACCACCGCGCCCGAGAGCGCCTTGATGAGCGAGGACTTGCCCGCGCCGTTGTCGCCGATCACCGCGAGGATTTCTCCTTCGCGCAGTTCGAAGTCGACACCGTCGAGCGCGGTGACCTGGCCGTAGCGCTTCACCAGGCCCTTGGCCTGCATGATGATCTTCGGGTTGGCTACGGTGTTCATCAACGTGCCCCCTTGCGCGAGAGTTGATCGGCCGCCACCGCCAGGATCACCAGCACGCCCGTCACCAGCACCTGGTAGATCGACGAAACGCCCATCAGCGTGAGCCCGTTGCGGAACACGCCCACGATCAGCACGCCGATCAGCGAGCCCAGCACGATGCCGCGTCCGCCAAAGAGGCTGGTGCCGCCGAGCACCACGGCGGTGATGGCGTCGAGGTTCTCGGTCTGCCCCGCATTCGGATCGCCCACGCCGGTGCGCGCCACCGACAACAGCGAGGCAATGCCATACAGCACGCCCGCCGCCACGTACACGCCCAGCAGCACGCGCTGCGTCGGAATGCCCACGAGGCGCGTGGCCTCGGCGTTGTTGCCCACCGCATAGATGTGGCGGCCCGCGCCCGTCTCGCGCAGCACGAACCACGCGAGCCCGTACAGCGCCACCATCAGCACCGAGCCCCACGCCACTTCGGCACTGCCGATGGCGAAGGTGGTGCCCAGCCCCGTGAGGCCGGTGGGCAGGTCGGTGATGGTCTGCGACGACGAATACAGCTGCGTGATCGCGAACGCGATGTTCAGCGTGCCCAGCGTCACGATGAAAGGCGGCAGCTTGATGCGCGTGACCAAGAGGCCGTTGATGAGCCCGAACAGCGTCGTCACGCCGATGCCGCAGAGAATGGCCACCGGCACCGGCATGCCGAGCTCGGTGGCGAACTTCGTCATGATGATCCCGCCCAGCGCCATCACCATGCCGCACGACAGGTCGATGCCGGCCGTGAGGATGATCAGCGTCTGACCGATGGCGATCACGCCGACCACCATCACCTGCTGCAGGATCAGCGACAGGTTCTCGCCGGTCAAGAACCGGTCGGATTGCGTCGCAAAGAAAATGCATGCGCCGAGCAGGGCCAGCCACGGCCCCAGGGCGCCCCACGGGATGTGGTGCGTTGCTGCGGATTTCGCCATCGATGTGTTCTCCCTAGGCCTGGCTGATTACTTCTTGCCCCAGCACAACTCGGCACCGGTCTTGGTGTCCTTGCTGTCGACGCCCGCCACGCTCTTGCCGGCGATCAGCGTGACGCCGGTGTCGACGTAGCCCGAGGCCTTCTTGCCGGTCTTGGCGAACTCCACGCCCGCGGCCACGCCCATGGCGGCCATCTTCAGCGGGTACTGCTGCGAGGTCGCGGCGATGATGCCGGCGTTGGTGTCCTTGATGCCCTGGCAGCCACCGTCCACCGAGACGATCAGCACGCCCTTCTCCTTGCCCGCGCGCTTGAGCGCGTTGTAGGCACCGGCCGCGGCGGGCTCGTTGATGGTGTAGACCAGGTTCACGTCGGGCGCCTTCTGCAGGCAGTTTTCCATCACGGTCTGCGCCTTGGCCTGGTCACCGAAGCTGTCGGCCATGCAGACGATTTCGGGCGCCTTCGAGAGCTCGTTCGACTTGGCATCGTTCGCAGCCAGCCCGAAGCCCTTCATGAAGCCGTTGTGGCGCTGCGCACCGACCGGGTGGCCCGGCAGCAGGTCGAGCGCGACGATCTTGGGCGTCTTGCCGGCCATCGCAGCCTTGGCGTATTCGCCGATCAGCACGCCGGCGGTGTAGTTGTTGGTGGCGAAGAGCGCGTCGGTCGCGTCCGGCGGATCGGCCGGGCTGTCGAGCGCGATCACCATGATCCCCTTGTCGCGCGCCTTCTTGATCGCCGGCACGATGGCCTTGGCGTCGCTCGGCGTGATGAGGATGGTCTTGGCGCCGGCCGCGATCATGTTTTCCATCGCGGTGATCTGGCCCGCGTTGTCGCCGTCGGCCTTGCCCGCGCCCGAGAGCAGCTTGGCGCCGAGCTTCTTGGCTTCTTCCTGCGCGCCCTCTTTCATCTTCACAAAGAAGGGGTTGGTCTCGGTCTTGGTGACCAGGCCGATGACCGGCTCGCCGGCGGCGAAGGCCGTGGATGCGGCAACAGAGAGGATGGCGAGGGCCAGGGCCGGGCGACGGCGGCTGCGCGAACTGAACATGGGTGTGTCTCCTTGGCAGGCGATGTGCCTGGGTCTTGTTGAACGGAGGCAACTATGTTTCAGCGAGCCGACTAAATCAAGCAGTTGTAGTTATCGAAAACCCGGGGGTTGAGCGCACCCGCATTTCCGGATTCATTCGATTTCGTCGAATTGCCGGCTATAGGGCGAATCGGCTATCGGCAATTAAATCGATAGGCCTATTGTTTTAAGCCCTGCGGCAAACCTCGCCAATTCCCGCATGTTTTCACAATTGTTTCCGTTGTTGATTTATCGTGACAGGTGACAAGAGATTCGATATCTCCAAATCCATAAGTACAAAGCTCTCTCTTCCATGAAACCAGCGTTGACCCTCAAGGAGAACGGCCGGCGATGGATGGCGTGACCGGCCTCCTGAGAAGCCAGCCCGAAATAGCGCTTTTTCTGGTGCTCGCCATTGGCTATGCGGTGGGCCAGATCCGCTTCGGCCCCATCCAGCTGGGCGGTATTTGCGGCACCTTGATTGCCGCGCTGGTGGTCGGGCAGCTCGGCATCAAGCTCGACGACAGCGTGAAAAACGTGTTCTTCATGCTGTTCATCTTTGCGCTCGGCTATGCGGGCGGGCCGCAATTCTTTGCGAACCTCGATGCCAAGGGTTTGCGGCTCGGGCTGCTGTGCCTGGTCGAGGTGGTCACCGTGCTCGCGCTGGTGCTGTGCGCCACCGTCTTCCTTTCGCTCGACCAAGGCACCGCCGCGGGCCTGATGGCGGGCGCGGCCACCGAATCGGCCGTCGTGGGCACGGCGACCGACGCGATCTCCAAGCTCGCGCTGCCTCTGGCGGACATCCAGCAGTTGCAGGCCAACGTGGTCACGGCCTACTCCATCACCTACGTGTTCGGCCTCATCGCCATCGTGGTCGCCACGAGCCAGGTCTTTCCGCTGCTCCTGCGCGTCGACCTGCGCGCCGAGGCCGACAAACTCTGGAAGACGATGGGCGGCGGCAACGAAAACCCCGCTGCCGCCAGCGCCACGCCCGAGATGGTCGGCCGCGTGTTCCTCGTGACGGTGGGCCGGGGCCGCACGGTGGGCGAACTGATGTCGATCCTCGGCGGCCACGCGAGCATCGAGCGCGTGGTGCGGCGCGGGCAGAAGCTGAACGTCGAGCCCGCGCTGCGGCTGCAGGCCTACGACCAGGTGCTGGCCATCGGCCGGCGCAGCATGCTGGTGAACGTGGCCGAGTTGCTGGGCCGCGAGTTCGCGGACACCACGGCCTTCGATGCCGTCGTCGAGACCACCGAGGTCGTGGTCAACCGGCGCGAGTGGTTCGGCCGGGGCCTGCGCGAGCTCGATGCGCAACTGCCACCCGCGCTGCAGATCGTGGGCCTCGCGCGCGACGGCCACGTCATGCCGCTGCTGCACGAGGTGAAGCTGCAGCGCGGCGACGTGCTCCAGCTCTACGGCCCGGCCGCCGACGTGGCGCGCACGCTGCCGCTGGTCGGGGACCGCGTCATCGCATCGACGCGCAGCAACATCAGCTACGCGGCGATGGGCATCCTGCTGGGCGTGTTCATCGGCGGCTTCAGCGTGAAGCTGGGCGGCATTCCGTTCTCGCTCGGCACGGGCGGCGGCGCGCTGGTCACGGGCCTGGCCTTCGGCTGGTACCAGTCGAAGAACCCACACCGCCTGAGCGTCCCGCCCGATGCGCTCGCGCTGATGAAGGACCTGGGCCTCGCCACCTTCATCGCCTGCGTGGGCCTGGCCTCGGGGCCGCAGGCGATCGCGCTCGTCAAGAAATTCGGCATTGCGCTGCCGCTGGTGGGCGTGGCCGTGGCGGTGGTGCCGGCGTGCATCTCGCTCTTCGTCGGCCGGCGTTTGCTCAAGCTCGAGGCGCCGGTGCTGCTCGGCGCCATCGCCGGCCAACAGTGCAGCACGCCCGCGCTCAGCGCGGTGCAGAACGCGGCGGGCAATGCCACGCCGCTCCTGGGCTACACGATCACCTACGCCATCTCGAACGTGGTGCTGCCGTTGATGGGGCCGCTGATCGTGGCCCTTGCGGGATTGGTGCATGCAGCGAAATAACCTGAAAGGACGTTGACCTATGGAATGGCTCCATGACCTCTTCAAGAAGTCGCCCGAGATGGCGCTCTTCCTGTCGCTCGCGGTCGGCTACTGGATCGGCAAGATCAAGTTCGGCAAGTTCCAGCTCGGCGGCGTGGCGGGCTCGCTGCTGGTGGCGGTGATCGTGAGCCAGGTGGGCGTGCAGATCGACGGCGGCGTGAAGGCGGTGCTGTTCGCGCTCTTCATCTACGCGGTGGGCTTCGAGAGCGGGCCGCAGTTCTTCAGCTCGCTCGGCAAGCAGTCGGTGAAAGAGATCATCCTGGCCGCGGTGATGGCGGCCACCGGCCTTGCGACGGTGGTAGTCATGGCCCGGCTGTTCGGGCTCGACAAGGGCCTGGCCGCAGGTGTGGCGGCGGGCGGACTCACGCAGTCGGCCATCATCGGCACGGCGGGCGATGCCATTGGCAAGCTCGGGCTCGCTGCGGCCGAGACCGCGCGGCTGCAGGCCAATGTGGCCATCGGCTATGCGGTGACCTATGTGTTCGGCTCCTTCGGCGCGATCATCGTGTGCGTCAACATCCTGCCGAAATTCATGGGCCGCACGATCCGCGACGACGCGATCGCCGCCGAGACCGCCATGCAGGCCGGCGTGAAGGTGCTCGGCGCCGACCAGGAAGAGGCGGCGCCTTCGCTCGTGGGGCGCATCTACGAACTCACCACCGACCCGCAGCGCACGGTGGCCGACATCGAGAACGCGAACCCCGCGACCACCATCACCATCGAGCGCGTGAAGCGCGACGGCAAGTTCATCGAAGTGAGCCCCACGCTCACGCTGCGGCAAGGCGACACCGTGCTCGCGGTCGGCCGGCGCGATGCGGTGGTGGCCAGCGCCCCGTTGCTGGGCAAGGAAGTCTTCGCGGTCGACGGCATGGAGCTCACGCTGGAGAAGCGCGAGATCGTGCTCACCAACAAGGACTTCGACGGCAAGACGGTGGACCAGATCCGCCAGCTCACCGCCGGTGGCGTGCGCCACGGCATCTTCGTGACGGGCCTGAGCCGCATGGGCAAGGCGCTGCCGATGCAGCCCGACACCGTGGTGCAGGCCGGCGACCTGGTGTCGATCTTCGGCGCCGAGCAGGACGTGAAACGCGTGGCCGCCCTCGTCGGCGACGTGATCGTGCCGAGCGCGAAGACCGACTTCGTGTACCTGGGCGCGGGCCTTGTGGTGGGGCTGCTGGTGGGCCTCCTGAGCGTGAAGCTCGGCAACATCCCGCTCACGCTCGGCTCGGGCGGCGGCGCGCTGCTCGCGGGCCTGCTCTTCGGCTGGTACCGCGCGAGGCGCCAGACCTTCGGCGCGCTACCGCCGGCTGCGGTGCAGTTGCTCAAGGACCTGGGCCTTGCCGGCTTCGTGGTGGTGGTGGGCCTGTCGTCGGGCCTGCAGGCGGTGGAGACCGTCAAGCAGCTGGGCCTCACGATCTTCGGCGTGGGTGTGGTCGTGACCATCGTGCCGATGCTCTTGACCATGCTGTTCGGCAGGTACGTGCTGCGCTACACCAACACGGCCGTCTTCGCGGGTGCGCTGAGCGGCTCGCGCAGCGCCAACCCGGCTTTCGGCGAGGTGCTCGGCAAGGCGGAGAACTCCATTCCCACCGTGCCCTTCGCCATCACCTATGCGCTGGCCAACGTGTTCCTGACGCTGCTCGGGCCGCTGATCGTCGCGCTCGTCTGAGCGCCCCCTCTTTTCTCTCTTTTCCACAACCAGAAGGAGCATCCAATGGATTTCAGCGACGTGAAGAAACTGGCCGGCCTGAGCCCGTTCGAACTGAAGGACGCCCTGATCCAGGTCGCCAAGCAGAGCGACCGCCTCATGCTCAACGCGGGGCGCGGCAATCCGAACTTCCTGGCCACCACGCCGCGGCACGGCTTCTTCCAGTTCGGCCAGTTCGCGATGAGCGAGGCCGAACGCTCCTACATCTACATGGAACACGTGGGCGGCTTTCCGCAGCGCGAAGGCATCGAGGCGCGCTTCGAGATCTTTGCCAACGCCCACGCGGGCGCGCCGGGCACGCGCTTCATCGAGGCGGCGGTGTCTTACGTGCGCGACCAGCTGGGGCTGTCGGCAGGCGACTTCATCTACGAGATGTGCGAGGCCATCCTCGGCTGCAACTACCCGGTGCCCGACCGCATGCTGCGGCTCTCGGAGATCATCGTGGGCAAGTACATCCACCAGGAGATGATCGGCACGCACCCCTTCGTGGGCGGCTTCGACATGTACGCGGTGGAAGGCGGCACGGCCGCCATGACCTACCTCTTCAACAGCCTGCGCGAGAACCACGTGCTCTCGCCCGGCGACACCATCGCGCTGGGCATGCCGATCTTCACGCCCTACATCGAGATTCCGCACCTGAACGACTACCAGCTGATCGAGACGCTGATCGAGGCGCCTTCGGAGAACAACTGGCAGTACACCAGGAAGGAGCTGCAGAAGCTGCTCGACCCGAAGGTCAAGGCCTTCTTCGTGTGCAACCCGAGCAACCCGCCCTCGGTGAAGATGAGCGACGAGGTGCTGGGCTACATCGCCGACATCGTGAAGCAGCGGCCCGACCTGATCATCCTCACGGACGACGTGTACGGCACCTTCGCGGACAACTTTCTCTCGCTGTTCGCGACCTGCCCGCAGAACACCATCCTGGTGTACTCGTTCTCGAAGTATTTCGGCGTGACCGGCTGGCGCATGGGCGTGGTGGCCACGCACGAGGACAACATCATCGACCGCAAGATCGCGGCCCTGCCCGAGGCGAAGAAGAAGGAGCTCGACGCGCGCTACAGCTCCATCACCACCGAGCCCCGCAAGCTGAAGTTCATCGACCGCCTGGTGGCCGACAGCCGCACCGTGGCACTGAACCACACGGCCGGCCTCTCGACACCGGTGCAGGCGCAGATGGTGATGTTCTCGCTCTTCTGCCTGATGGACGAACCGCAGGCCTACAAGCAGTCGATGAAGCGCATCGTGCTGCGCCGCAAGGAAGCCCTCTACCGCGAGCTGGGCCTGCCGATGCAGGACGACCCGAACTCGGTCAACTACTACCACCTGCTCGACCTGCAGGACATTGCCACGCAGATGCACGGCGAGCGCTTCGGCAAGTGGATCGTGACGAAGCTGCAGCCGAACGAGGCGCTGTTCCGCATCGCCGAGGAGACCAGCATCGTGCTGCTGCCGGGGCGCGGGTTCGGGGGCAAGCACGCATCGGGGCGGGTGTCGCTGGCGAACCTCAATGAATACGACTACGCGAACATCGGGAAGTCGCTGAGGAAGCTCGCGTCGGAGTACTTCGCACTGTTCGAGAAAGAGAACGGGGTGAAAGCCGGGAAACCCGCCAAGGTGGCCAAGACCGTCAAGGCCGGCAAGAAGAAGTAGGCCGCACTTCCCGCGCCCGACAGGGCGCGGGAAGTGCGCGAGAAGTGCGGAGGTTCAGGCAGGCTTGCGCGCCGTCAGCCACTGGGCCGGCGTCAACGCCGCCGCCACCACGCGCACCTCGCCGATGTTCCCGAAGAAGCCGTCGGCACGCGCACCGTCCCACGAGCCGCCACCCACCACCCACGGGGAGGTGGCCGAGAGCGTGGCCAGCCCCGGAATGGCCGCGGCGTTGCGCAGGACCGGCGCACCCTCGACGTACATCGTGGTGTCGTGCGACACCGGATCGTTCACGATCGCGATATGCACCCAGCGGTCGGCGATGACCTCGCCCGACCAGTTGGCCTTGGGGATCCGGGTGCCGGCCGGGCTCGGCACCACTTCCCACTGCACCTCGCGCAGGCTGGAGATGGCGAACAGCATCGGCGGCGATTCGCCGTCGCCGCCCGAATAGCCTGCCAGGTCACCGCGGCGGCCATCGCGCGTCATGATGTTCATCCACGCCTGCTTGTTGCCGGTCCAGCTCTTGTCGATCTTGACGAAGGCCTCGACGGTGTAGCCGTTCTCCAGCGTCTGCGCGTTGATCGGTGCCGCCGTGTCAGTGAGGAAGTAGCTCAGGCGAGGCACGTTCTTGTCGGTGTTCAGGAAACGCACCGAGCCGGGTGCTGCCGAGAGGTGATGGCGATCGTCGGTCCACACGATGTCGCCGTTCTCGGCCCCCACCACGCCGCCCTGGTTCAACGCATCGCGGTGCAGCGGGTTGTTGCCCGTGACGTCGACGATGGCCGTGCCCGGCAGCACCGGCTGGTTGACCCCGCCGCCGAAGAAGCGCCAGTGCGCCAGCGTGTTCGCCACCTTGGGGTAGTCGTCCGGGTTCGCGGCGGGCCGCTGCTCGACGGTGGCGGGGTCCTTGTAAGTGGCGAGGATCATTGCGCGGGCCTGGTCGACCAGCGAACCCTCGACGGTGGCGCTGCCGGTGCCGAAGCTCTTGTTGAAACCGGCGAAACGCTGCGCGAAGTCCATGTCGATGACGAAAGCCTCGTTGGGCGTGGTGAGCACGGCCTGGTCGAAGCTGTTGAGCGTGTCGGCCGGCTTCTGCGGCACCCAGGGCGAGAACGACAGCACCTTGATCTGCTTGTTCGTCAGGTCGAACTCGTAGAGGCGCATGAGGCCGTTGCCGCCCTGGTAGGCCATCTGGTAGTCCACCACCATCTCCTCGACCTTGCGGCCGAAGTCGTTGGTCTTCGTGAGGTGCGCGGCGCCGTGGTGATGGCCGTTGAGCGTCATGAAGATCTGGTCGTTGTCGCGAATCAGCTTCTCCCAGAGCATCTTGCCGTAGTCGGTCTCCAGCGGGCTGGTGCCGTCGGCATCGATGTTGAGCAGCTGGTGGTTGACCAGGATCACGGGCAGCGTCGGGTTCTTCGCGATCGCCTGGCGCGCCCAGGCGATGCCGGCGTCGGAGATGCGCCACGACAGCGAGAGCACCATGAACTTCTGGCCCTGCGCCTCGAACACGTGGTACTCGTGGAAGCCGCTCGCATCGCGCGCGCCGAAGGTGGACTGCTTCTTCGCGCGCTCGGTGCCGAACCACTGCAGGTAGGGCTCGTTGGCGAGATTGCGGCCGGCATCGGTGCCGTCGGCGGGATTGACGCTGTAGTCGACGTCGAACAGCACGTCGTGGTTGCCGGCCAGCACGCTGTAGGGCAGCCTGGCGTCTTCGAGCACCTTCATCGCGGCGTCGGCCACTTTCCACTGGTCGGGCTTGGTGACCTGGTCGACCACGTCGCCGAGGTGGATGGTGAAAGGGATGTTCAGCGCCTTGGCATTGGCGGCGATCCATTTCGTCTGCGCGGCGAAGGGTGCGCTGCCGAAGCGCTTGTCGTACTGGTCGCTCTCGGCCGCCGTGGCGTAGCGGGCGTAGAACTGGGTGTCGGGCATCACGGCCAGCGCGAAGCTGGATATCTTGGCCGCGACGGCAGGCGGAGCGGGCGGCGGCGACGATGCCGGCGCTGGCGCGGGTGCCGGCAACGCCCCCAGGCCAGGCGAGCCGCCGCCTCCACCGCAGGCGGCCAGCAATGCGCTGCTGCCGCCGACGGTCAGCAGGGATGCGCCGAGCTTGAGCACCTGGCGACGCGCAGGCGCATCCGCTTCGAGCTTCGTTTCATTGTTCGATGGCGCGGGCGAGGGAATGCGTGGCGCACGGGCGCCGCGCGGGTCGTCGGAAACGGACATGGAAAATTGGGCAAGACGTTGCGAAGCGCGCAGCGTAGAAGGCGGCGATGACGCCGCCATGCAAGGCCCGTGACACTTTGATCGGGGCGCGCCCCGTCAGGCTGCGGCCGCGCGCTCCGCCTGCTCCAGCCTCACCACCCGCCAGGCACAAAGGCTCCCCACCACCGCCAGCAACGCCGCGGCCGTGAACATCGCGCGGTAGCCGAACTCTTGTGCCACCGCCCCGCCGAGCAACACGCCCAGCACCCCGCCGAACCCATAGCCGATCACGGTAAAGAGCGCCTGCCCTCTCCCCCGCAGCCGGCCCGGGAAGCGGCGCGACACCACCGCGATGCAGGTCGTGTGGTGCGCCGCGAAGCTCAGCGCATGCAGCCACTGCGCCACGACCAGCGCGGCGATGAAGCCGCCGAGCCCCGCGGTGAGTCCGAGCCGCGCGACGGCCGCGATGCTGCACACCAGCATCCAGCGCGGCATCGGCAAGAGGCCGATGAGGCGGCCCTGCAGGAAGAACCAGACGATCTCGGCCACCACCGACAGCGCCCACAACAAGCCGATGACGCTCTTGCTGTAGCCCATCGAGTCGAGGTACAGCGAGAAGAAGGCGTACACCGAGAAGTGCGACATCACCTGGAAGAACAGCGATGCGAAGAACCACTGCACCACCGGGTTGCGCAGCACGGGTCCGATGGGCTCCTTGACGGCGTCGTGCGCCGCCACGGGCTCGCGCACGTCGGGCAGCTTCATCGTTGCGACGAGCACGATGGCCAGCGTGCCGGCCGCCCAGGCCGGAAAGTGCTTCATGCCGAAGCGCTCGAACCACTCGCCCGCGACGAACACGGTGAGCAGGAAGCCCGCCGAGCCGCAGAGGCGGATGCGCCCGTAGCGGCCCCAGTCGCCGGCCACCAGCTGCGCCATGGCGGCTTCGGTGAGCGACATCATCGAGCTGGTGTGGGTGAACATCACCAGCAGCACCAGCGCGAGCCACCACGCGCCGCCGTGCCACCAGAGCCCGAAGGAACTGAGCAACGCCACCGCCGCGCTGAAGCGCAGCAGCATCACGCGGTGACCGGTGTGGTCGCTGAGCGCGCCCCAGGCATAGGGCGCGAACACGCGCGTGATCGACTGCACCGAGGCCAGCAGGCTGATCGTGAAGATCGGCAGCCCCAGGTCCTTGAGCCACAGCGGCAGGTAGGGGTTGAAGAAACCGATGTGCGCGAAATAGCTGGCCGACAGACCAGCGAACGCCAGCAGGTGGCCGCGCTGGGCGGCCACTGGTGGCGGGGCGGACACTAGAGGAAAGACGCCTGCGGGGACGCGGCTTCGGTCTTCTGGGCGTCGGTCTGCACGTCGCCGCACTGCGCGCGATTGCGCAGCACGTGCTCCATCACCACCAGCGCGAGCATCGCCTCGGCGATGGGCGTCGCGCGGATGCCCACGCAGGGGTCGTGCCGGCCCTTGGTGACCACCTCGACGGGGTTGTTGTGGATGTCGATGGACTGGCGCGGGCTGATGATCGAGCTGGTGGGCTTGATCGCGATGCTCACCTCGAGGTCCTGCCCCGAGCTGATGCCGCCGAGGATGCCGCCCGCGTTGTTGGTGACGAAGCCGGTCGGCGTGATCGAGTCGCCGTGCGTGGTGCCGCGCTGGGTGACGCTGTCCCAGCCGGCGCCGATTTCCACGGCCTTCACCGCATTGATGCCCATCATCGCGTAGGCGATTTCGGCATCGAGCTTGTCGAAGAGCGGCTCGCCGAGGCCGATGGGCACGTTGGTGGCCGTGACGCGGATGCGGGCGCCGCACGAATCGCCGGCCTTGCGCAGGCGGTCCATGTAGGCCTCGAGTTCGCTCACATCGGCGATGGGGGCGAAGAAGGGGTTGTTGGGAACATGCTCCCAGCTCTCGAAGGGAATGGCGATTTCGCCGATCTGCGTCATGCAGCCGCGGAACACCATGCCGTGTTTTTCGGCCAGCCACTTCTTGGCGACCGCGCCGGCCGCCACCATGGGGGCCGTGAGCCGCGCCGAGGAGCGTCCGCCGCCGCGCGGATCGCGGATGCCGTATTTCTTCCAGTAGGTGAAGTCGGCGTGGCCGGGGCGGAACTGCTGGGCGATCTGCCCGTAGTCCTTGCTGCGCTGGTCGGTGTTCTGGATCAGGAGGGCGATGGGCGTGCCGGTGGTCTTGCCTTCGTAGACGCCGGAGAGGATCTGCACCGCATCGGGCTCCTGGCGCTGCGTGACGTGGCGGCTGGTGCCGGGGCGGCGGCGGTCCAGATCGCCCTGGATGTCGGCCTCGCTCAAGGCCATGCCCGGGGGGCAGCCGTCGATGACGCAGCCGATGGCCGGGCCATGCGATTCGCCGAAATTGGTGACCGCGAAAAGTGTTCCGAAAGTGTTGCCGCTCATGGCCGGGATTATCCCCACAAAGGGGCGCCCACTCAGTCGGTCGTGTTTTCCATGCGCTTGGTGAGCGTGCCCAGCTGCAGCTCGATGGAGAACAGCCGCTCGTTCAGCACGGCCGTCTGCAGGCGGATGGCCTCGACGATGGCCTTGGTCTGCGGGTCGGTGGTGTTCTCGGCCAGCTCCGCCAGGTCGTGCAGCTTCTTGCGCAGTTCGTTGCTCATGGAAGGCTCCGGTGATCTCGTCGTGGAAGCCCCAGTATGGGTGTTCGTCAGCGCTCCGGCAATGCGGCGGCACCCGGTGTTTCGGGGGCATTGGCTTCGCCGGCCTCACCCGAACCGCGCAGCCTGAAGGCGACGAGCCCGGCCACGATCAGCAGCACGGCGGCGCAGATGCCGGCCGTCAGGCGCAGGCCGTGCAGCAGCGCGGCGCGGCCCGCATCGAGCAGCTCGGCGCCTGCGCTCCCTGAGAGCTGGGCGGCCAGCGCGACCGCGCCGCCGAGCGTGCTGCGCGCGGCCTCCACTTCGGCCGCGCCCGCCAGCCCCGCGGGCACCGCGTCGGCCATCGTGCTGCGATAGATGGCCGCGCCAATGCTGCCGAGCATCGCGATGCCCAGCGCCCCGCCGAATTCGGAACTGGTTTCCGAAATGGCCGAGGCCACGCCGGCCCGCTCCGGCGGCGCGCTGCCCACGACCACGTCGGTCGCCAGCGTGAACACCGGCGCGAGGCCGAGCGAGGAGATGACCGCGCTCGCCACCAGCCAGGCGAGCCCGCCTTGCGCGGCGGACGCGGGCAGCACGACGAGCATCGCGAACCCCACCGCCGCCACGGCCAGCCCGCCGCCCATCACGTAAGCCGGGCGCATGCGCCGCACGAGCGCCGACACGACCATCGACCCCACGATGAAGGCCCCCGCCCCCGGCACGCTCCAGAGCCCCGCATGCAGCGGCGAGAGGCCCAGCACCAGTTGCAGGTACTGGGCGTTGTAGAGAAAGAGACCGAACATCACGAAGCACGCCAGCATGTAGGCCGCAAGCGACACAGTGAAGGCCGGCAGGCGAAAGAGCTGCAGGTCGATCATCGGGTTCGCAAGCCGCTTCTGCCGCCGCGCGAACACCCAGCCGAGGGCCACGCCCACCGCGATCGACAGCGCCGGCACCACGTCGGGTCCGTGCTCGGCGATCTGCTTGATGCCGTAGATGACGGCCAGCACCGCGCCCAGCGACAGCGCCACGCTGGCCAGGTCGAGCCGCCCCGCATCGGGATCGCGGTACTCGGGCAAAAGGATCGGCCCGAGCACCAGCAGCAGCACCATCACCGGCACGCCGATGAGGAACACCGAGCCCCACGGAAAGAACTGCAGCAGCACCCCGCCCAGCACCGGGCCGATGACGGCGCCGGCCGAGTAGCTCGAGATCCACACGCCGATGGCCACGGTGCGCTGCGCCGGGTCGAGGAACATGTTGCGGATCAGCGAGAGCGTCGACGGCGCGAGCGTCGCGCCCGCCACGCCGAGCAGCGCGCGCGTGGCGATGAGCATGTTCGCGCTGGTCGAAAACGCCGCCAGCACCGAGGCGATGCCGAACGCGGCCGCGCCGATCAGCAGCAGGCGCCTGCGGCCGATGCGGTCGCCCAGCGTGCCCATGGTCACCAAGAGGCCCGCCACGAAGAAGCCGTAGATGTCGACGATCCAGAGAAGCTGCGAGGCCGTGGGCTTGAGCTCCTCGCTGATCGCCGGAATCGCGAGATTCAGCACCGTGAGGTCCATCGAATAGAGCATGCACGGCAGCGCGATGACGGCCAGGCCCGTCCATTCGCGCACCGTGGCACGGGCGGGTGGCGATGTGGGGCGCGTGCCGCTCATGGCGTTCGCGCTCCGCCGCCTTTGACCCGCCGCACCTCGACGCTGCTGAAGCGGGCGGACGGAATGCCGGCCGCGAGCTCGAGCGCTTCTTCGTCGCTCTCGGCTTCGACCAGATAGAAGCCGCCGAGCTGTTCGCTGGTTTCGGCGAAAGGCCCATCGGTGACGGAGAGCTTGTTGCGGCGCATGCGCAGGGTCGTGGCCGCACCGGCGGGCTGCAGCGCTTCGGACACGACCAGCTTGCCGCGGGCGTGCAACTGCGCGTCGTAGTCGATGTGTTCGTCGATGTACATGTTCATCTCTTGCGGCGAGAGGTGGCTCGTCTGTTCCTCGGTTCCGTAGATCAGGCAAAGGTATCTCATGCTGCATTCCCCCCGGTCCTTGCGATGGTTTCGATGGGCCGCACTTCGATGGCGCCGTAGCGCGCCATGGGAATGCGCCCCGCCAGCTGGATCGCGGCATTCAGGTCGCGCGCCTCGATCAGGATGAACCCGCCGAGCTGTTCGCGGGCCTCGGCATAGGGGCCGTCGACGTGGGAGCGCTTGCCGCCCCGCACCTGCACGACCTTGGCGGTCTTCACGGATTCGAGCGCGTTCGAGGCGATGTAGTGGCTGGCCCTTTCGAGCTCGCGGTCGTAGGCATGGGATTCGTCGCCCAGGGCCTTGAGTTCGTCGGGCGGCATCGTATCGATCACCGCTTCGTCGTAGTGAACGAGGCAGAGGTATTTCATGGCGGTATCTCCTTGAAGAGGGAATGTGGACACCACTGGTCGATTGGCGATGGCGGAAATCGACATGCCCGGCACGAGCGGCATCAAAAAAATCTACTTGAGGTGCAGCAGGGTCAGTTGCCGCTCCAGGAATTTCCGCTCGGGCAACTGGCGCGCCAGCGACAGCGCGCGCTCGTAGGCCGTGCGCGCTTCGTCGATGCGACCCAATTGGCGGCACAGTTCGGCGCGGGCGCCGTGGGCCAGGTGGTAGTCGGCCAGTTCGCCGCGTGCGAGCAGCGCATCGATCAGCGCCAGCCCCGCCGCGGGTCCGTCGCGCATGGCGATGGCGGCGGCGCGGTTGAGTTCGGCCACGGGCGACGGATCCAGGCGCAGCAGCACGTCGTAGAGGCCGACGATCTGCGGCCAATCGGTGGTGGAGGGCTCGCGGGCTTCCGCATGCACGGCCGCGATGGCGGCCTGCAGCGCATAGGGACCGAAACGGCGCGACAGCAGCGCGCGCTCGACCAGCGCGGCGCCCTCCCCGATCTGCGCCCGGTTCCAGAGGCTGCGGTCCTGCGCATCGAGCAGCACCAGTTCGCCCTCGGGCAACGTGCGGGCCGCGCGGCGCGAGTCGTGCAGCAGCATCAGCGCGAGCAGGCCGAGCGCCTCGGGGTCGGGCAGCAGCTCGACGAGCAGACGGCCCAGCCGGATCGCCTCGGCCGAGAGGTCGGCGCGCGTGACGCTCTCGCCCGACGAGGCCGCATAGCCTTCGTTGAACACGAGGTACACCACGCGCAGCACCGCATCGAGCCGTTCGGGCAACTCGGCCAGCGAAGGCACCTGGTACGGAATGCCGGCATCTCGGATGCGGGCCTTGGCGCGCACGATGCGCTGCGCGATGGTGGGCGCGGGCACGAGAAAAGCGCGGGCGATTTCCTCGGTGGCGAGGCCGCAGACTTCGCGCAGCGTGAGCGCCACCTGCGCGTCGGGCGCGAGCGCGGGGTGGCAGCAGGTGAAGACGAGGCGCAGGCGGTCGTCTTCGAGGTCTTCGGCGTTGTCGTCATCCCACGCCGGCGCGGGATCGGCGAGGGCCGCCGTGTGCTCGGCCGCGTCGTCCCACGCGGTGAAGCGCGCCTGCCGGCGGATGCCGTCGATGGACTTGAAGCGCCCCGCCGACACCAGCCAGGCGCGCGGGTTCGCGGGCACGCCATCGCGCGGCCATTGCTCCAGGGCGCTGCGGAAGGCATCGTGCAGCGCCTCTTCGGCAAGATCGAAGTCGCCGAGCAAGCGCACCAGCGTGGCGAAGATGCGGCGCGACTCGGTGCGGTAGATCGCATCGATGGTGTCGGCGAGCGATACGTTCATGCTGCTGCGTTGTCCAGCCAGTGCCCGAGCTTGACGAGGGCACCGCTCCAGCCGTGGTTGTGGCCGTCGCGCGCCGCTTCATCGAAGAACCGCTCGTGCATGAGCACGAGTTCGCAGCCGTCGCCGTCGGGCTCGATCTGCACCGTGACGCGCGATTCGCGCTCGGGCGTGCTGCGCCAGGCCCAGCTGAAGACGAGCTTGCGGTTCGGCACGATCTCCAGATACGTACCGCTCACGTCGTGCGTCTCGCCGTCGTCGGCCAACATGGTCACGCGGAAGCGTCCACCGACGCGCAAATCGATCTCGACCAGCGGCACCGCGACGATTTCGTCGGGGCCGAACCAGAGCTTCAGCGCTTGCGGGTCGGTCCAGGCCCGCCAGACTTTGTCGGGCGCGACGCGGTAGTGCCGGCGGAGGGTGAGCGACGGGCGGGCTTGTTCTTCGGTGTCTCGGTCGGCAGGTTGTGCCATTCGGTCTCCTCCTGGTGGTAGAGAAAGCGCGCCAGTGCCTCGAGGCGCCCGGTCCAGAATTTCTCGTAGCGCGACAACCACACGGCGGCCTCCTGCATGGGCCGTGGCGACAGCGCGCAGCGCACGATGCGGCCCTCTTTCGTGCGGGAGATGAGGCCTGCGTTCTCGAGCACGCGCAGGTGTTTCATGAAACCGGTGAGGGACATGCCGTGCGGTTCGGCAAGTTCGGTGACGCTGAGGCTGCGCTCGCCCAGGGTTTCGAGCACGGTGCGGCGCGTCGAATCGGAGAGCGCGGCGAAGACGGCGTCGAGGGTTGCGGCTTCGGGAGGGGCGGCTGGGTGAACCATGCGGTTGAGTATGGGAAGGGGGTGAAGGGGCGTCAAGGGGCGACAAAGGGCGTCAAAGGGACAGGAAGAAAGTCACGAATGCCCCGTGGCGCAAACAAAAGCCCCCACGAACAGGAACGCTTTATGCGTGCTGCGGTGCAGCACACAACCACCTGCGAAGGAGCGCCCCATGCTGGACCGTACCGCCACCCAGTTCTCCCACGTCAAGCCCGGTGACACAGAGTTCGTCTCGGGCGGCCTGCGCGATTTCTTCCTGTACCGCGACCTGGGCGTCGCCGAGGCCACCAACGGCAAGGTCATCGCGCATCTGGTCAAGGCCAACATGGCACCGGAAACGGGCACCGGCTGGCACCGGCACGAGGCGGACTTCCAGATCGTCATCATGCTCAAGGGCTGGGCCCGCTTCATGTACGAGGACAAGGAGACCCTGGTCGAGGCCGGCGACGTGGTGCACCAGCGGCCGGGCATCCGGCACTTCCTGTTCGACTACTCGCCCGACATGGAGTACCTGGAGATCGTCTCGCCGGCGGACTTCAAGAGCATCGACGTCGAGCCGGTGTGCGAGATTCCGCCGCCCACGCCCTGGCCCTGAAAACGCACTGTTGGGCACTGGCCGGGGCCCCGATAGACTCCTCGCGTCTCACCAAAACCGACAACAACCGAGGAGAGAGAACTTGCGTATTCGTACTGCCCGCCTGACGGCCGGCTTGCTGCTCGCGTGCGCCCTTGCGGCCACCAATGTCGGCAACGCCGCATCACCGACCACTTCAACGGCTCCGGCCACTGCCTCTACAGCGAACTCGCTGGAAGCCGAGCAGGAAGCCGCCTTCAAGGCCGCCAAGGCCGTGCAGAAGGCCGGCCCCGCCGACATCCCCCTGCGCGACCAGGCCCACCTGCAGCTGCCGGCCGGCTACATCTGGGTGCCGACGCCCGCGGCCGCGCAGCTCATGCACAGCATGGGCAACCGCACCGACGACACCTTCATCGGCGCGATCTTCCCCGCCGACGACGCCGACTGGATGGCCGTCGTCAAGTTCGTGAAAGAGGGCTACATCAAGGACGACGACGCGAAGGACTGGAACGCCGACGACCTGCTCAAGAGCCTGAAGGAAGGCACCGAGGCCGCGAACGAGGAGCGCGCCAAGCGCGGCATCGACGGCATCGAGGTCACGGGCTGGGCGCAGAAGCCGCAGTACGAGGCCGAGACGCATCGCCTCGTGTGGTCGGCGCTCTCGAAGAAGAAGGGCAGCACGGGTGACAACCAGGGCGTCAACTACAACACCTATGCGCTGGGCCGCGAGGGCTACCTGAGCCTGAACCTCATCACCAACGCCAAGGACCTGGACACCTACAAGCCCGATGCCGCCAAGCTGTTGGCCGCGCTCCAGTACGACGACGGCAAGAAGTACGCGGACTTCAATTCGTCCACCGACAAGGTCGCGGCCTACGGCCTCGCCGCGCTGGTGGCCGGCGTTGCGGTCAAGAAGCTGGGCCTCTTCGCGCTCGCGCTGGCGTTCCTCGCCAAGTTCGCGAAGATCGCCGTCGTGGCCGGCGGCGCTGCGCTCTGGGGCATCGCGAAGGTCTTCAAGAAGAAGCCCGAGGCCTGACGACCCGTTCTTTCAATGTGCGAAAAATCAGAACAATACTGACGGAATATTGATCCAAAGCGATTGATTTCCGGGACTAATCTCGCAGCGATCCGAGCACCACAGGATCGTTCATGTCCCCCCACCTGAAACCCGTCTTCGCCCGCCTTGCCACAGGACTCGCAACCTTGGGCCTCCTGCTGTCGGCCACCCTGGCGCAGGCCCAGACCAAGCCGCTCAAGCCCGTGACCATCGCGCTGGGTACGCAGGTGGTCAACGTCACCTACCCCTGGCTGACACTGCCCATCGCCCTGGGTTACTGGAAGGCCGAGGGCTACGACGTGAGGATCGTCACCACCGGCGGCTCGCTGCAGGGCATCCAGCAGATGGTGGCCGGCGGCGTCGATTTCGCACAGGTCAACTCCACCGGCCTGATCCAGGCCAACACCGAGAACAACGTCGCCGTGCGCGGGCTCATGGGCACCGGCGTGATCGACTGGGGCGTCGGCGTGCCGCAGGACAGCCCCGTGAAGACGGTGGCGGACCTCAAGGGCAAGAAGATCGGCATCTTCAGCCTGGGCACGGGCGGCATGCCGCTGCTCAAGGGGTACCTCCGCGCCAACGGCATCAACCCCGACACCGAGGTGCAGATCATCGCGACCGGTGCCGGCGCGCCGGCGCTCGAGGCGCTGCGCGCGGGTCGCGTGCAGGCGCTGATGTTCTGGGGCTCCGCGCTCACCGGCTTCCAGAATGCGGGCGCGAACATGCGCGTGCTGTTCGATCCGGCGTGGCGCTCGCTGCCCGACTTCACCTTCGCCACCATGCAGAAGACCATCGACGCCGACCCGGCGATGGTCGAGGCCATCGCGCGCGGCGCGGCCAAGGCGACGCTGTTCGCGCAGACCGACCCCGAGTGCGCGCGCCAGATCCACTGGAAGAACTTTCCCGGCGCCAGGCCCACGGGCGCTGACGAGGCCACGCTCGCCAAATGGGACCTTGCGCTCCTGCGGACGCAGCTGGAGACGATGGCCGACGCACAGACCATGAACGGCGGCAAGCTGATCGGCGCGATGAGTCCGGCCGCCTACGGCCGCATGCAGGACGCGATGCTCAAGGACGGTCTGATCAAGCGCACGCTGCCACCCGAGTCGATGCTGTACCTGAAGCCCGGTTTCGTCGAGGCCATCAACCGCTTCGACCGCAATGCCGTCATCGAGGCCGCCAAGGCCTGCAAGGGGCTGTGACATGACGCCCGAACAATTCGTGGCGGGCCTGCCCAAGGCCGAACTGCACATGCACATCGAAGGCTCGATCGAGCCCGCGCTGTTCCTGCGGCTGGCCCGGCGCAACGGTGTGGCGCTGCGCTGGCAGACGGAAGACGAGCTGCGCGACGCCTACCGCTTCACCGATCTGCAGGACTTCCTGAACCTGTACTACGACGGCTGCCGCGTGCTCGTCGCGCCGCAGGATTTCCACGACGTGACGCGCGACTACCTGCGCCGCGCGCATGCCGATCGCGTGCTGCATGCGGAGATGTTCCTCGGCGTGCAGGGCCACACCAGCCGCGGGGTGCCGCTGGCCGCGGTGATGGAAGGCGTGTTCGGCGCGATGGACGCCGCAGAGGCCGAAGACGGCATGAGCTCGGGCCTGATCGTCGTCGTGCAGCGCCACCGCAGCGAAGACGAGGCGCTTGCGCTGCTCGAGGAACTGCGTCCCTGGTACGGCCGGCTGCTGGGCTTCGGCCTCGGCGGTGCGGAGCTGGGCAACCCGCCCTCGAAGTTCGCCGGGTTCTTTCGCTGCTGCCGCGAGCGCGGCTTCAAGGTGGTGGCGCATGCGGGCGAGGAAGGGCCGGCGGCCTACGTGCGCGAGGCGGTCGAACTGCTGCAGGTGCAGCGCGTGGACCATGGCAATGCCTGCCTCGACGACCCCGCGCTCGTCGCGCAGCTGGTGCGGCTGCGCATTCCGCTCACGGTGTGCCCGCTGTCCAACCTGAAGCTGCAGCTGGTGCCCTCGATGGCCGCGCACCCGCTGCGCAGGCTCATGGACGCGGGCCTGTGCGTGACCGTCAACTCCGACGACCCCTCCTACTTCGGTGGCTACGTCAACGACAACTACCTCGCATGCCAGCAGGCGCTCGGCCTCGGGCGCGACGACCTGACGAGCCTGGCGCGCAACAGCTTCGAGGCTGCCTTCATCACACCCGAGCAGCGTTCGGCCGCGTTCCGCGCCGTCGATGCATGGGTCGCCCACAGCATCCAGCAGGCAGCGGCATGAGCGCACTCGTCCAGTTCCCTGCCAGGCGAACGACGCTGCAGGAAGCATCGGGTGCCGTGCCGGCGTTCCGCTTCGACGGGCTGCACAAGACCTTCCGCTCGAAGGACGGCGCGGACGTGGTCGCGCTGCACGACGTGAGCTTCAGCGTTGCGCGCGGCGAGTTCGTCACCGTGGTCGGCCCGAGCGGCTGCGGCAAGAGCACGCTGCTGCGCATCCTGGCGGGCCTCGAGCGCGCGAGCCGCGGCACGGTCGAACTCGGCGGGCGGCGCCACAGCGGGCCGAGCCGCGATGTCGGGGTGGTGTTCCAGTCGCCCGTGCTGCTGCCGTGGCGCAACATCCTGGACAACGTGCTCGTGCCGGCGCAGATCCAGGGACGCGAGCCGAAGGCCGCGCGCGAACGCGCCCTGCACTACCTGCACCTCGTGGGGCTGGCCGGCTTCGAGACCAAGTACCCCGGCGAACTCTCCGGCGGCATGCAGCAGCGCGTGGGCATTGCGCGCGCGCTGGTCAACGATCCGATGCTGCTGCTGATGGACGAGCCCTTCGGCGCGCTCGACGCCATGACGCGCGAGACCATGAACGTCGAGCTGCTCAAGCTGCGCGAGCGCACCGGCGCCACGATCATGCTCGTGACGCACAGCATTCCGGAAGCCGTGTTCCTCGGCGACCGCGTGATCGTCATGTCGCCGCGGCCGGGGCGCGTCACGCAGGTGATCGACGTCGACCTGCCCGCCACCCGCACGCTGGACCTCATCAACACCGAGCGCTTCGGCAGCCACGTCCGCGGCATCCGGACCAACCTGAACGCCAGTGGAGGGCTCGACGGATGAGCACCGCTAACACCGAAAACATCGACTTCGAGCCCCCCGCGCCGTGGCTCACCCCCATGCGCCGCAAGGCGCTGATCGTGGCCGTCTTCGTCGCCGTGGTGGCCACGTGGCAGCTCGCGGTGAGCGCGCTGGGCGTGTCGCACCTGATCTTCCCGGGGCCTGTGGGCGTCGCCCGCTCGATCTACGACGTCTTCCAGTCGGGCGAGGTGTGGCCGCACCTGTGGGTGACGCTCTACGAGATCCTCGCGGGCTTCGCGCTCGGTGCATTCGCGGGCTTCCTGCTGGGCGCGTTGATCGGCCAGAGCGCGCTGCTCGAACTGGTGCTCTACCCGTACGTGGTCGCATTCCAGACCGTGCCCAAGGTGGCGGTGGCGCCGCTGTTCGTGCTGTGGTTCGGCTTTGACACCACATCCAAGGTGGTGATCACCGCGACCATCGTCTTCTTTCCGGTGCTCGCCAACACGATCGTGGGGCTTCGCTCGGCGCCCAGGGACCAGATCGACCTGATGCGCGCGTTCACCGCCTCCCCCTGGCATGTGTTCCGCATGGTGCGGCTGCCGCATGCGCTGCCCTATGTGTTCGCGGGGCTGGACATCGGCATCGTGCTGGCCGTGATCGGCGCGATCGTGGGCGAGTTCGTGGGTGCGCAGGCGGGCCTCGGCTACCTGATCCTGCAGCGCAACTTCTCGATGGACGCGGCGGGCATGTTCGCGATCCTCATCGTGCTCTCGGCCATCGGCATCGTGCTGCATGGGCTGATGAAGGCGATTGCGCGGCGCGTGGTGTTCTGGGCCGAGGCGTTCACCGACCTGTCCCGCGGCACCTGAAGCAACAACCCAACCACTACAAAGGAGCAACGCAATGACCCAACAAGAACAGCAGCTCGAAGCCCCGCGCAGGGCCTCCGCAGAGGAGATGCCGATCCTCGACCTGGGCCCGTGGCTGGCCGGCGGCCCGATCGGGCCGGTGGTCGAACAGTTCAAGGCCGCCTGCACCAACACCGGCTTCTTCTACGTGCGCAACCACGGCGTGCCGCAGGCCGTGATCGACGCGGTGTTCGACGCCACCCGGCGCTACATGTCGCTGCCGATGGAAGAGCGCCTGAAAGACCGCATCGACGAGCGCTTTCGCCGCGGCTTCATGCCGATGGGCGTCACGCAGCACCCGGGCCACAAGCCGGACCTGAAGGAAAGCTACGAACTCGGCATGGACCTGCCGCTCGCCGACCCCGACGTAGCGAACGGCCTGCCACTGCACGGCCCCAACCGCTGGCCCGCGGACAAGCCCTGGCTCGAACCCGCGGCCATGGCGTACTTCAACGCCACCATCGCGCTGGGGCGCAACCTGCTGAAGATCTTCGCCTCGGCCGTCGGCAAGGACGAAGGCTTCTTCCTGCAGTACGCCACCAAGCCGATGGTGCAGGCGCGGCTCTTTCACTACCCGCCGCAGGAATCGTTCACCAACCTGGAGCTGGGCGCCGCCGCGCATACCGACTACGGCATGCTGACCGTGCTGGCGCAAGACCCCATCGGCGGGCTGGAGCTGTGTACGCGCGGTGGCGAGTGGGTGGCCGCGCCGTATGTCGAGGGCACACTGGTCATCAACCTGGGCGATCTGGTGAAGGTGTGGACCAACGATGTCTACGTGTCCAACCGGCACCGCGTCGCGAACCGCACGGGCAAGGAGCGCTACTCGATTCCCACCTTCTTCAACCTCGACTACGACACGCCCGTGGCGTGCCTCCCCGAGTTCGCGCCCGGCGATGGCGAACCAAGGCACGCGCCCATCAGGTCGGGCGACTACCTGGTGCGCCGGTTCGCGGCCGTGCAGAAGTACAAGACGCCTGCGGAGCTGGCCGCGGGTTGACCACACCGCCGTGCGGCGCGTTCCTCACTTGGCGGCCTTGCCTCGCGGGGCCCGTGGCTCGGCATGCGGCTCGGCCAATTGTTCGGCCGCCTCGAGCGCGGCGGTGAGCTCCGACAGGAAAGCGGCCACCGGAATCGGCAGGCTGCGGCCCTTGTGCACGCTCAAGGCCAGGCGCTGCGGCCGGGCGCGCGGGTCCTTCAGTGGCACATAGGAACCCGCCCTCGGGCGCCCGAACGGATCTTCCAGCGGCGCGGTCGTGAAGGTGAGGCACATGCCCTCGGCCGCCACGTTGCGCATGAGCTCGTAGGAGTTGGTCTCCAGCGCGATGCGCGGGCGGATCTTCGCCTTGGCGAGCATCTCGTCGTATTGCTGCCTGGCCCACAGCGACGAATCGAGCCAGGACAGGCCGTACTCGGCGCAGCTGGAGAGCCGCAGCGACTTGCTGCCTTCGAGCGGATGCCCGGTCGGCACCAGCACGTACAACGGCAGGAGCCGCGAATAGACCACCGACATGTCCTGGAACGCGATGTCGCCGAAGGTGAAGCACGCGTCGAGGTCGTCTTCCAGCAGCATCTCTGCCAGCGTGGGGCTGCCGCTGACCTTCACGCTGAACGAGATGCCCGGATAGCGCTTGGAGAAGCCGGAGAAGAACTGCGGCATGAAGTCGCGCGTGAGCGATTCGGGCATGCCGAAATTGACGTGGCCTCGTTTGAGCCCCTGCAGCGCCTCGATCTCGGAGTGCAGTCGCCCGGACTCCTTGACGATGTTCTTGTGATAGCGCATCAGGATCTCGCCGGCCGCGGTGAGCTTGACCTTGCCGCGGCCCTGGCGCCGCTCCAGCAAGGGCGCGCCCAGCGAGTCCTCGAGCATGGCCAGTTGCCGGCTGATGGCTGAGGCCGCGACGTACAGGTTCTCGGACGCCGCCCTGATCGAGCCGGCGCGAACGACTTCGGCAAAGTACCGAAGCGAGGTCGTGGAGACGAGACTCAAGAGAACTCCGTGGTCTGGGTGCGAGGCGGAAGGGGCGCGGCAATTCTTGCACGCGCCATGCCGGCAGTGCCTGCCTTCCGCCTGCTGCAAGCCACGGAGGCAGCAGTCAGCGGCCCGTGAAACGCGGCGCCCGCTTCGCGACGAACGCCGCCACGCCTTCACGCGCATCCGCACTGCCCGCGCGTTCGTGCAGCAGCTTCTGCTCCATCGCGAAATGTTCTTCGATCGGCCGGCCCGGCGCGCCGCCGCACAAGGCCTTGATGCCCGCGAACGACGCGCTCGCACCAGCGGCCAGCCGCGCCGCCAGCGCCTCGCTCGCCGCCGCGAGTTCGGCATCCGGATACACCGCATCGACCGCACCCGTCGCCAGGCAACGTTGACTGTCGATGGGCTCGCTGAGCATCAGCCATTGCTGCGCCCGCACCGGCCCCACGCGGCGCGACAGGAAGTACGAGGCGCCCGCATCGGGCGAGAGGCCGATGGCCGCATAGCCCGTGCGCAGCTTCATCGACTCCGCGGCCAGCACGAAATCGCCGCACAGCGCGAGCCCCACGCCCGCGCCGCCGGCCGGACCGTTCACGGCCACCACCAGCGGCGCCGGGCCCGTCACCAGGCGCAGCAACACGGGATGAAGCCCGTCGAGAATCTCGTTCACCAGCCCGGGCAAGAGCTCGCCGGCCGCCACGAACTCGTCGATGTCGCCGCCCGCGCAGAAGGCCTTGCCCTCGCCGGTCAACAGGATGGCGCGCGGCTTCTGTTCGAGCACCTCGTCGATGGCTCGGACCAAAACCCGGGCGCTCGGCGATGTCAGCGCATTCGCGCTTTCTGGCCGCTTCAGCACGATGCGGCCGATGTCGTCGCGTACGCCCCAGGCAATGCCTTCGAGGGTTTCCATGTCAGATGCCGGTCAAGCCGCCGGTACACATCAGCGTCTGGCCGCTCACGTAGTCCGACTCGGGCGCGCACAGCAGGTACACCGCGCCGGCCGCTTCCTCGGGTGTGCCGCCACGCCCGAGCGGAATCGACTGCTCCATCATCGCGAGCAGCCCGGGGTTCACGCCGACCTTGATCTCGCGGCCTTCGATGTTGGCCGTGGCCGCATCGGCGGTGCTCGCGGTCAAGCGGGTCTGGATGAAGCCAAAGGCCACGCAATTGACCGTGACGTTCATGCGGCCCCACTCCTTCGCGAGCGTCTGCGTCATGCCGACGATGCCGGCTTTTGCGGTCGAATAGTTGGTCTGCCCCGCGTTGCCGAAGAGCCCGGCCACCGACGAGATATTGACCACCTTGCGCACCACGCGCCGGCCGGCTTCGCCCTCGGCCTTGGAGAGCGCGCGGATCACCGGCTGCGCCGCGCGCAGGATGCGGAACGGCGCGGTGAGGTGCACGTCGATCATCGCGTACCACTGCTCGTCGGTCATCTTCTGCACGACGCTGTCCCAGGTGTAGCCCGCGTTGTTCACGACGATGTCGAGGCCCTTGTATTCGCTCACCGCGGTGCCGATGAAGCGCTCGGCGAAGTCCGGCGCCGAGACGCTGCCGACACAGGCCACGGCCTGCCCACCCGCGGCGCGGATGGCCTGCACGGTTTCTTCGGCGGGCTCGGCATCGAGGTCGTTGACGACGATGCGCGCGCCTTCCGAAGCGAGCTTGAGCGCGATCGCGCGGCCGATGCCGCGGCCCGAGCCGGTGATGAGGGCGACCTTGCCTTCGAGCTTGAGTGTCATGTCTTTGTTCTTTCTTCTCTCGTTGGAATGGATCGGTCAGCGCAGCGCCACCAGCGCCTCTCCGGCGATGCGGGTCTGGCCGTACTGGTTGGCGCTCTGCACCTCGACGCGCACGCAGCGCTCGCCGTTGTGCTCCAGCTTCTCGACCACGCGGCCGGTGCAGCGCACCGCATGGCCGATGTGGGTGATGCCCTGGAAGCGCACGTCGAAGCGGCGCAGTTGCGACTGCGGCGCCCACTGCGTGACGAGGCGGCCCAGCCAGGCCATGCCCAGCATTCCCTGCGCGAACACGTCGGGCATGCCGGCCTTGCGCGCGAAGTCGGTGTCGATGTGGATCGGGTTGTGGTCACCCGAGGCGCCCGCGAAGAGCGCGAGCGTGGTGCGGTTGACCGGCGCAAGCTGCAATGCGGGCAGCTCGTCGCCGATCTGGGTGTTGTCGTAGGTGATGGTGGTCATCGTGCGTTTTCTTTCTTCAGTGGCGGCAGACGATCACGGTGCGCAGCTCGGCCACGAGCTCGTCGCGCTGGTTGGTGGCGCGCGAGGTCTTCACGACGAATTCGAGCGCGCCGTTCTTCTTGTCGTAGATGTCGCTGATGGTGGAGCGCACCGTCACCGTGTCGCCCACGCAGGCGGGCCGGTGGTAGCTGAAGCTCTGCTCGCCGTGCAGCAGCTTCGACAGCGGGATCTGCAGGTCGTCGAGCAACTGGTTCGACGCGCCCGAATCCAGTTCGGCCGCGAACAGGAAGGTCGGCGGCGCGGGCAGGTCTGCGTAGCCCGCGTCGCGTGCGGCGGCGGCATCGGTGTAGACCGGATCGGTCTCGCCAATGGCCTTGGCGAAGAACTGCAGCCGCGTGCGCTCGATGGGGAGCACCGAGGCGGGCAGCTCGTGGCCGATCCATTTCTTGTCGATCATGTGTGCGGGCCTCAGACACGTTCGTAGAGCGTGACCACGCAGGCGCCGCCCAACCCGAGGTTGTGCTGCAGCGCCATCCGCGCGCCTTCGACCTGTCGCTTGTCTGCCGTACCGCGCAGCTGCTGGACCAGCTCCGTGCATTGCGCAAGACCGGTCGCCCCCAGCGGATGCCCCTTCGACAGCAGCCCACCCGACGGATTGGTCACCACCTTGCCGCCATAGGTGTTGTCGCCATCGACCACGAACTTCTCCGCGCCGCCGACCGGGCACAGGCCCAGCGCCTCGTAGCTGATGAGCTCGTTGTGCGCGAAGCAGTCGTGCAGCTCGACCACGTCGATGTCCTGCGGGCCGACGCCGGCCGCGTCGTACACCTTCTGCGCGGCCTCCTGCGCCATGCTGAAGCCGACCACCTCGCGCATGTCGCGGCTCTCGAAGGTCACGGGGCGGTCGGTGGTCATGGCCTGCGCCTTGATGCGCACGCTGCGGTCCAGGCCGTGGCGTTCCGCAAAACGCGGCGAACACACGATGGCCGCGGCCGCGCCGCAGGTGGGCGGGCAGGCCATGAGCCGCGTCATCACGCCGGGCCACATGACGGGCGCGGCCATCACTTCGTCCTCGGTGACGACGGTGCGGAACAGCGCCACCGGGTTGTTCGATGCATGGCGGCTGGCCTTGGCGCGGATCTTCGCGAAGGTGGACATCTGCGTGCCGTACTGCTGCATGTGCGCGAGCCCCGCACCGCCGAAGTAGCGCAGCGCGAGCGGCACCTGCTCGTTGCCGACCAGCTCGTCGGTGATGGTCTCGAAATTGTCGAAGGGGCTCGGCCGGTCGTTGAACACCGCGCCCAACGCGCCCGGGCTCATGTGCTCGAAGCCGAGTGCGAGCACGCAGTCGGCGGCACCGCTGGCCACGGCCTGGCGCGCGAGGAAGAGCGCGGTCGAACCGGTCGAGCAGTTGTTGTTGACGTTGACGACCGGGATGCCCGTCATGCCCACCTCGTACAGCGCGCGCTGGCCGGCGGTGGAGTCGCCGTACACGTAGCCGACATAGGCTTGCTGGATCAACTCATAGCCGATGCCCGCATCCTTGAGCGCAGCATTCGTGGCGTGCGCAGCCATCTGCGGATAGGGCTGGTTCGCGCCCGGCTTGGTGAAAGGGATCATGCCGACCCCGACCACATAGACGTCTTGACTCATGAAGGTCTCCTTGATGTTTGGATTGAAAAAAATCAGGCCACGCTGCGTTGCCGGTCTTGCCAGAAGGGTTCGCGCAGCTTTGTCTTCAGCACCTTGCCGGCGCCCGACAGCGGCAGTGCTTCGGTCACGGCCACGCTGCGCGGGCACTTGTAGTTGGCGATCAGCGTCTTGCAGTGTGCGATCAACTCCTCGGGCTGGATACCCTCCCCGGGCTTGAGCACCAGCACCGCATGCACGGACTCGCCCCATTCGTCGCTGGGGATGCCGATGACCGCGCACGCCGCCACCGCGGGGTGCTGGTTGATGGCGTTCTCGACCTCGGCGGAGTAGACGTTCTCGCCGCCGCTGATGATCATGTCCTTCATGCGGTCGACCACGAAGATGAAGCCGTCCTCGTCCATGTAGGCGCCGTCGCCGGTGTGCATCCAGCCGTCCCGCAGCGCGGCGGCCGTCTGCTCGGGCTTGTTCCAGTAGCCCTGCATCACGTTGGGGCCGCGCACCGCCACTTCGCCCACCGTGCCGCGCGGCACCTCGGTGCCGTTGGCATCGACGATGCGCACTTCCATGCACACGCTGGCACGGCCCGCCGAGCGCAGCTTGCCGCGCTTGCGGCCCTCGTCCGTATGGAAGAAGGCGGGGTTCAGCGTGGCAATGGGCGACAGCTCGGTCATGCCATAGGCCTGCACGAAGTCGACGCCCGGGAAGGCCAGCATCGCGCGGTTCAGCACGGCTTCGGAAATCGGCGAGGCACCGTAGGCGATGCCCTTCAGGCTGCTCAGGTCTCGCGGCTTGCGCATGGCGGGATGGTCGACCAGCATCTGGATCATGGTGGGCACCAGCAGCAGGCTGGTCACGCGGTCGCGCTCGATGGCGTCGAGCACGCCTTCGGGCGTGAACATCGGCAGGATCGCGTGCGTGTTGCCGGCGAACCAGTGCGGCGTGGCCAGGCCCATGTCGGCCAGGTGGAACATCGGCGCCGCATGCAGGTAGCAGCCGCCGTCCGGTGCCAGGCCCTCGGCCTGCGCCGCCAGCGCCGAGCTGCAGATGTTGATGTGGCTGAGCATCACGCCCTTGGGAAAGCCGGTGGTGCCGCCGGTGTAGAAGATGCCGGCCAGATCTTCGCCGCGGCGCACGGCGTCGGGCACCGGCAAGGCGGTGTCGATCAGGCCTTCGTAGCCATGCATGCCGGCCGGCACCGGGCCGTCGCCGCAATAGATCACTTCGCGCAGGCTCTTCGACTGGCCGCGCATCTGCTCGACCACGCCGCGGAAGGTCTCGTCGACCAGCAGGATGGTCGAGCCCGAGTCTTCCAGCGAGTAGAGGATCTCGGCCGGCGACCAGCGGATGTTGCAGGGGTTGAGCACACCGCCGCCCCAAGGCACCGCCAGCTGGTATTCCAGATAGCGGTCGGAGTTGAGCGACAGCATGGCGACGCGGTCGCCCGCCTGCATGCCGAGGCCCTGGAGCGCGCCAGCCAGGCGCGCGACACGTTCGGCAAAGTCGCGAAAACTGCGGGCGCGGCCGGCAAAGCGCACCGCGATGGCGTCGGGGCGTTGCTGCACGGCGCGGTGAAGGCCTTGGGTCAGGTACATGGGTTTGTCTCCGTCTGGTTCTTGTGCAGTGGCATGGTAGAAATCCCCGCACGACCCGGCGATTGCACTTCGCTTCGATCGCATGGCAGAAAACGTCAATCCACCGACACATGCTGCAACCGCCCATCACCATTCCGATTGCCTTCGTGCAGGGCATGCTCTCGGGCGTTCGCGCGCGCGGGGCCGAGGCGGCGGTGTTCATCGACACGGCACTGGAGGACGCGGGCATCGCCCCCTCGCTGCTGCAGGAGGCCGGTGCGCGCGTCACGGGCGAACAGTACGTGGCCCTCTTCGCGCTGCTGATGCAGCGCATGGACGACGAGGCCCTGGGCTTTCTCACGCGGCGCCTGCGCTGCGGCAGCTTCGCGCTGATGGTGCGTTCCACGCTGGGCGCGCCCACCTTCGAAGTGGCGCTGCGCCGCGTGGCCCACACCTTCAGCCTGCTGCAGGACGACCTGACGCTGGTGCCGCTGCACGAAGGCCCGCTCGCCGGTTTCGGCATCCGGCTGAACAACCCGCAGGCGACGCACCAGAACTTCCTGCACGAGCTGATGCTGCGGGTGTACTGGCGGCTCTTCGCGTGGCTGCACGGCGGCCGGTTGGTGGCACGCCGTTTCGATTTCGGTTTCGAGCTGCCGCCGTATGCCGACGGCTACGCCAAGGTGTTTCCCGGTCCGCTGCAGTTCGGCCAGCCGCTGTCGGCCGTGTGGTTCGACGCGAGTGCGCTCGCCACGCCGGTGCATCGCGACGCGCAGGCGATGCAGGTCTTTCTCGCAGCCTCGCCGGCCAACGTGATCCTGCCCCGGCTGGCCGAGCAGGCCGTGAGCGCGAAGGTGCGTGCGGTGCTGCAGCAGAACCGTCCCGCGTGGGCCGACCTCGCGACCACGGCGAGCAGCCTGCACATGTCGGTCAGCACCTTGCAGCGCCACCTGGCGACGGAAGGCACGTCGTTCCAGTCGCTGAAGGACCAGTTGCGGCGCGACGTGGCCATCGTGCGGCTCAACACCAGCACCGTGCCGCTCGCGGCGCTGGCCGAGGAGCTGGGGTTCGCGGACAGCGCGGCCTTCCAGCGGGCCTTCAAGACCTGGACGGGCGGTGCGCCGGGGTCGTACCGGCGGCGTGCCCTGCCCGACGCGCATTCCGATTGAGCGGATCGAGTTTTCAGAAGCTACCGGAACTCCAGCAATCCCGCGCGACAATCCGCGCATGGCCACCGCACCCGACCTCCCTCCCCTCAACCGCCAGTTCGTCGCCCACTTCGGCGAGATGGGCAGCAAGTGGGGCATCAACCGCACCGTGGGGCAGATCTACGCGCTGATCTTTTTGTCGCAGCGCGCGCTCAATGCCGACGAGATCGCCGAGCTGCTGGAGTTCTCCCGCTCCAACGTGAGCATGGGCCTGAAGGAGTTGCAGGCCTGGCGGCTGGTGCGGCTGCGGCACCAGGCGGGCGACCGGCGCGAATACTTCGAAGCACCGTCGGACGTATGGGAAATCTTCCGCGTGCTGGCCGAAGAACGCCGCCGCCGCGAGATCGAACCCACGCTCTCGATGCTGCGCAACGCGCTGCTCGAATCGCCCACGAGCGATGCCGAGCGCCATGCACAGGAGCGCATGCGCGAGATGCACGACCTGATCGACCGGTTGATGAAGTGGTTCGACGACGTGCAGCGGCTCGCACCCGAGACCGCGATGCAGCTCATGGGCATGGGCGCTACCGTCACGAAGGTGCTGACGCTCAAGGACCGCATCACGGGCGGTGGTGCGGCGAAGAAGAAAAAGCCCGCGGCCGGCTAGTTCGACGTCAGAGCCGCTCCTGCCCCTCCGGCGATTCGGGCAGCTCGAGCTTCTCCCTGCGGATGGCGTCGTCGTCCATGAGTTCGTACCACATCGCATTGAGTACGGCGAAAGCGGCTGCCAGCGGCAGGCCGAGGATCCAGGCGAAGTACCACATGTTCTGTTCCTCCCTTGTTCAGTAGGCGTGACCGCTGTCTTCGCGGATGGCTTTCTCGTCGACCTTGCCCCACAGCACGTGGTAGACCCAGGTGGTGTAGGCCACGATGATCGGAATGAAGATGGCCGTGACCACCAGCATGATGAAGAGCGTGAGGTGGCTCGACGACGAATCCCACACCGTGAGGCTCGCGCGCGGATCGATCGACGAGGGCAGGATGAACGGGAACATCGATGCGCCCACGCTCAGGATGATGCCGGCGATGCCGAGCGCCGCGGTGAGCAGTGCGAGCACCGGCCGGCGCAACACCAGTCCGAGCAACGCGCCCAGTGCGCCGACGAAGCCGGCAATCGGTGCGGCCAGCGTCCACGGATGGGCCGCGTAGTTGACCGTCCATGCGCCCGCATGCAGCTCAACCGTCTTGAGCATCGGGTTCGACGGCCCCACCGCATCGACCACGCTGCTGATGCGGTAGCCGCCGATGCTCGTCGCGAGCAGCACGCCGGCCAGCGCATAGAGCGCGATGGTCAGCACCGCGGCCACTATGCCGTAGGTGCGCGCCCGCTCGGCCACCGGCCCGGCCGTCTTGAGCAGCAGCCACGCCGCGCCATGCATCACCAGCATCGCGACCGACACCAGCCCGCAAAGAATCGCGAACGGGTTCAGCAGGCCGAAGAAGCCGCCGTCGTAGAAGATGTGCATGTCCGCGCCGAAGCGGAACGGCACGCCCTGCAGCACGTTGCCCACCGCCACGCCGCAGATCAACGCGGGCACGAAGCCGCTGAAGAACAGCACCCAGTCCCAACGCGCGCGCCACTGCGGCGACTCGCGCTTGCTGCGGAACTTGAAGGCCACGGGCCGCAGGATCAGCGCCGTGAGGATCACGAACATCGCGAGATAAAAGCCCGAGAACGACACCGCGTACAGCTGCGGCCAGGCCGCGAAGATCGCGCCGCCGCCCAGGATCAGCCACACCTGGTTGCCCTCCCACACCGGGCCGACGCTGTTGATGACGACGCGGCGTTCGATGTCGTTGCGCGCCGCGAACGGCAGCAACATGCCGCTGCCCAGGTCGAACCCGTCGGTGACCGCGAAGCCGACCAGCAGCACGCCGATCAGCAGCCACCAGATGAAGCGCAGGGTGTCGTAGTCGAGGAGTGTGTGGAGGATCATGCGGCGCTCCCGGTGGTGGAAGAGACGGTGGTGGCGGCGGCGTGCACCGGCGGAACGTGCGATCGCGCATCGCCCTCGTCGGGCGCGTGCTCGGCTTCAGGTCCCTTGCGGATGGCCTTGAGCATCAGCTTCATCTCGATGACGAGCAGCGTGGTGTAGATCGCGATGAAGCCCGCGAGTGTGAGCAGCAGCGTCTTCACGCCAAGGTTCGACACGGCCACCGCGGTGGGCAGCACGCCCTCGATCACCCAGGGCTGGCGGCCGAACTCCGCCACCAGCCAGCCGGCCTCGATGGCGATCCACGGCAGCGGGATCGCAAACACCGCGGCCTTGAGCAGCCAGCGGTGCTTGTCGAGCTTGCGGCGCGCCGAGAGCACGAAGAAGGTGCCGGTCAGCAGGATCAGCAAGATGCCGATGCCCACCATCACGCGGAACAGCCAGAAGAGCGGTGCCACCTGCGGCACGGTGTCCCATGCGGCCTTGGAGACCTGCTCGTCGGTGGCGGTGCGCGGGTCGTCGACGTAGCGCTTGAGCAGGAGCGCGTAGCCCATGTTGATGCCGTTGTCCTCGAAGTCGCCGCGCACGCCCTGCGTCACCTTGCCGGTGCCGCCGGCCTCGCGGATCTTCTGTAACGCGTCGTAGGCCTTGAGGCCTTCGCGGATGCGTGCCTCGGCGCGCTTCACGAGCTCATCGATGCCGGGCATCACGGTGTCGAGAGAGCGCGTGCCGATGAGGCCCATCACGCCGGGGATGTGGATGGCGTAGTGCGTCTCGCGTGCCGCCTGGTCGGGGAAGCCGATGACGGTGAAGGCGGCGGGTGCGGGCTGCGTCTCCCACATGGCTTCGATGGCGGCCAGCTTCATCTTCTGGTGCTCGCCCGAGAGATACCCGCTTTCGTCGCCGAGCACTGCCACCGACAGCGCGGAGGCCAGGCCGAAAGACGCGGCCACGGTCATCGAGCGCTTGGCCAGTTCGAGGTGACGGCCCTTGAGCAGATACCAGGCCGACACGCCGAGCACGAACACCGAGGCGCACACATAACCCGCCGAGACCGTGTGCACGAACTTGGCCTGCGCGACCGGGTTGGTCAGCACCGCGAGGAAGTCGGTCACCTCCATGCGCATGGTCTGCGGATTGAAGGCCGCGCCCACGGGGTTCTGCATCCAGCCGTTGGCAATGAGGATCCACAGCGCCGAGAAGTTGGAGCCGATGGCCACGGCCCAGGTGGCGACGAGGTGACCGACCTTGGAGAGCTTGTCCCAACCGAAGAAGAAGAGTCCCACGAAGGTCGCCTCCATGAAGAAGGCCATGAGCCCCTCGATGGCCAGCGGCGCGCCGAAGATGTCGCCGACATAGTGGCTGTAGTAGCTCCAGTTCATGCCGAACTGGAACTCCATCACCACGCCGGTCGCGACACCCATCGCGAAGTTGATGCCGAAGAGCACGCCCCAGAATTTCGTCATGTCGCGCCAGATCACGCGGCCGGTCATGACGTAGACCGTCTCCATGATCGCCAGCAGGATCGAGAGGCCGAGCGTCAGCGGAACGAACAGGAAGTGATACAGCGCCGTGACGGCGAACTGCAGGCGCGAGAGCGCAACGATGTCGAGGTCCATGGGGCTTCCTTTGGTTTTTCTCTTCTGTCTTTTTCTGTGGGATCAATCGGGGCGCAGGGTTCGCAACGCGGTGTCGAAGGCGGCGCTGCCGCGGCGCAGGTCGGCGACGATGCGGCCCTGCTGCATGCACACGAGGCGGTCGGCAAGCGCGGCCTCGCGGCGCAGGTGCGTGGCGATCACGAGCGTGCGGCCGTCGGCGTGGCGGGCGAGGCGCTGCAGCACGTCGTGCGCGACGGTGGCGTCGAGCGCTTCGGTGGGTTCATCCAGCAGCCAGAGCGGCACGGGGCGCAGCAGCAGGCGCGCCAATGCGAGGCGGCGCGATTGGCCGCCCGAGAGGCCGAGGCCGCCTTCGCCGAGGCGGGTGTTCAGGCCTGTCTTCAGGGCGCGGATGTCTTCTTGGAGGCCCGCTGCGTGCAGCGCGGACCAGAGCTGTTCGTCGGTGGCCTCGGGGTCGGCGAGCCGCAGGTTGTCGCGCAGGCTGTCCTGGAAGAGTTCGGTGCGCTGGGTGAGCAGGCAGGGCGGCTGTGCGTTCACGCTGCCGGATTGCGGAGTGATTTCTCCGGCGATCATGTTGAGCAATGTGGACTTGCCAGCACCGCTGGCGCCGATCAGTGCGACACGCTTGCCCGGGGCTACGGTCAACGACACGTCGTTCAAGACCTGGATGCGGCTGCCGGGGTGCGCGAGCGTGACATGGCTCAGACGTAGCGCGACGGAGGCTTCTTCGTTGCTGGCTGCCGGCGCCTCTTCCTCCGCCGTCATGCGCGGCGCGAGGCGACGCACCGCGAGCCACGTTCGCCCCGCATCGAGCGCGCCGCGCCGCAGGGCCGCGAAAGGCTCGGTCGCCGTGAGCGCCACGAGCAACGCGAGCGCCGCGGCGGGCGCACCGATCGCGCCCTCCCCCACCAGCACGCCCACTCCCAGCAGCACGCCGACGAGGGTCACGGTGCCCGCGCCGCCGTAGGCGATGCCGGCTGCGGCTTCGAGGCGGTTCAGCGCGAGGTCGGCCTTGGCGAGATGTCGGTCGGCGTTCATGAGTGCTTCGCGTTGCGCGTCGATGCGACCGGCCATGACCAGGTCGGTCTGGCCGGCCATGAGGTCGACCGCACGGGCGCGCAACGCCTCGATGGCATGGGCGCGCTGCATCGCGGGCCGGCGTGCGCGCCGCGCGATGAAGAACGCAATGCCCCAGCCAACCGCGACGAGCCAGAGCATCAACGCCGCGCCCATGCCGACGTGCATGAAGCCCAGCACCACGCCGGCCAGCAATGCGGCGCCCAGGGCGGCGGCGGCGGGTACGAGCAAGCGCAGGTAGAGCGATTCGAGCGCGTCGATGTCGGCCGTGAGGCGGAACAGCAGGCGCGCCGGGCGCATGAGCAACGCGCGTGCCGCTTCCGGACGCGCCCAGCCGCGGAAGAGCCGCACGCGCAGCGCGGCGAGCACGGCAAAGGTCGCGTCGTGCGTGACAAGCCGTTCGCCATAGCGCGATGCCGTGCGGCCGAGCGCCAGCAGGCGGATGCCGGCGGACGGCGCGAACACGTCGAAGGTGAATGCGGTCGCTGCATGCAGGCCGGCGAGCGCGGTCGCGGTGATGAACCAGCCCGAGAGGCCCAGCAGCGCCATGCCTGCAAGCACGGTGACGGCGGCCAACAGGCCGCCCCACAGCAAGGGGCGCGGCTGCGACGCGAGGAAGGGGCGCAGCACGAGGCGCAGATAACGCCAGTTGTTCGTGGAGAGGGTCATGCCGCGCACTCCATCGCTTCTGCATCGAGACTGATCACGCGGTGCATGCGCGCCGCCAGCACGGGATCGTGCGTTGCGACGATCAGCGTCTTGCCTTTTGCCAGCGCGACCAGCGCGTCGGCCACTCGCTCGGCAGTTTCGGTGTCGAGGTGCGCGGTGGGCTCATCGACCAGCAGCAGGTCGGCATGCGGATCGACGGCGATGCGTGCCAGCGCGAGCCGTACCGCTTCTCCGCCCGACAGGCCGCTGCCGCCCTCGCCCAGCGCGACGGTGGGATGGGCCTGCGCGACAGTTTCGAGCGACGCGAAACGCATGGCGGTCATGACCTGCGGCGTGTCGATTCCTGCGCGTCCGAGCGCCACGTTGGCCTCGATCGAGCCTGCGAACACGTGCGGCTTCTGGCCCATCCATGCCATGCGCTGCCGAAGGGCGCTCACGGTGCGGTCGGACAGTGGAACGCCGCCGATGGAGATTTCGCCGCTTGTCGCAGGCACCAGCCCGGCGAGCAGTGACAGCAAGGCCGTCTTGCCCGAGCCGCTCGCGCCGGTGATGGCAAGGTGCTCGCCAGCCGCGACGCGAAGGTCGTAGCCGTCGAACAGTGCCTGCTCGCCGGGCCAGGAGAAATGCAGGCCGTGGGTGGCGACGACGGGCGCGGCGCCAACGGCACTCGTCGCCGTGCGCACCGGCGTGTTCGCGCCGGGCAACGGCAACTCGCTGCGCTGAAGTTGTTCGAGCGATTGCAGCGCCGCCTCGCCCGCCGCGCGGTCGTGCCAGACGGCCGAGAGCTCCCGCAGCGGCTCGAAGAAAGCCGGCGCGAGCAGCAGCACGAACAGGCCTTCTCCCAGGCTCAGTTGCCGGCCCCAGGCGCCAAAGCCCAGCGTGCCCAACAGATGGAAGCCCACGTACGCCGCCACCATCGCGACGCCGAGCGCCGAGAACAGTTCGAGCAAGGCCGATGAGAGAAACGCGATGCGCAGCACCGCCATGGTCCGCTGGCGCAGCGACTGCGCGGCCTCGCCCAGGCGCAGGGCGGTGGCATCCACCGCGCCGAGCGCACGCAGCGTGGCCAGGCCCCGCAGGCGGTCGAGCAGGAAGGCATTCATGCCGCCCATCTCGACCATCTGCGCCTCGCTCGCGGCCTTGGCGCGCCAGCCGACGATGGCCATGAACAGCGGGATCAGCGGGGCCGCGACCAGGAGCACCAGCGCGGCGATCCACGAGAGGCTCGCGACCACGAGCACGATGAGAACGGGCACCACCATCACGCGCCAGCGCGCCGGCTGATAGCGCACGAGATATGGCACCAACGCTTCGGCCTGCTCGGCGAGCACGCTGGCGGCCTCGCCCGAAGCGGCGCGGCTGCGGTCGAGCGGTGATCCGCTCGCGAGCGCTGAAGCTGCCTGTGCGCGCAGCGTCGTCAGTTGTGCTCTTGCGCGAGTGAAGGTCCGGCGCGCGCCCCAGGCCTCGCAGGCTGCGCGCAGCAACCCGAGCAGCAAGATGCCGAGCGCCGGGAACTGCACCGCCGCTAGGCCGCGCCCCGAAGCCAACCCCTGCACCGCCATCGCAAGCAACGCCGCCTGCGGAATCCAGAAAAGCGCGGCGGCGCCCTGCACCACGCTGCCGACGTCAGGCGACGCAAATGCCTGCAATGGCAATCGTGAGGGCGGCGTGTGCTGGGTCATTCCTTAGTTTTGCGTATTTTCAGTATTTACTGAAATTTCCACAATCATACCGAAGACGAAAGCAACTGACGAGCCGCAGCCTGCACGCTACGGAGCCCGAGCGCAACCCATTCGAAGGAAGAAATCAGCCATGGCGCCCGCGATGTCGTGGGCGGGCGCCTTGCCCGCTGGGGCCGCCTAGTACGCTTTGGGGCGCTTGGCGCGCGTTATTGCGAAACGACTATTCCGCTGACCAGCAGCGCCGCGAACAGCGCGAACACGCCGCGCCACGATGCCGGGCGCGCCTCCACCCAGCGATAGAGCAGTGCCGCCGCAGCCACCGAAAGGCCGAAGGTCAGCACCATGCCCAGCAGGTCGATCCACGGCCCGTGCGGCGCGAGGTTTGCGACCAAGGCATTCATGGCGAGGAGCACTGGAAAGTGAATCAGGAACAGCGAATACGACATGCGCCCCAGGCGCTGCAGCGGCACTGCCGCCGCTGGCCACTTGGCGGGCGACAGCCAATGCTGCTGCTGCGCGACAGTGATCAGCAGCGCCGTCACCAGCGCCGTTGCGATACGGCTGCGCCATTCGATGGCCAGCGCCCCTGCCCCTAGCAACACCAGCAGTGCCACAGCGCCCTGCCAGGTGCTGGCCCGCGTCGCGCGGCCGATCCAGAACACCAGCATGCCGAGCCCGTAGGCACCGAAGAAATACAGCGCGGTGTCGTCGAGGCTGGCGTTGCGATTGAAGAGCACCAGCGAGGCCACGGCCAGCGCGAGCACCAGCAGCACGGGCATCCACCGCGACGATGGATTCACGACACCCGGTGCGGGCGGGCGCAACATGGCCGGAAGGCCGACGAGCATCAACGCGAGCGCGAAAAGTTGGAAGTCGATGGCCACATACCAGACGCCGGTGGACAACGACTCGTAGCCCAGCAGGTCCTGCAGCAGCAGCCCGTGCGCAAACAACTGGCCGATGCTCGGCGATGCCGGCACCACGTCTTCATCGAGCCACGGCCGCACCAGCGCGGCCACCAGCACGCAGACGGTGAGCGCGGCCAAGTAGGGCATCACCAGCCGTCCATAGCGCTGCAGGATGCGCGCGATGGGCCGGTCGACGCGCAGGAGGCCGTCCGGCGCGAGGCTCGCCGCTGCGAGAAAACCCGCGATCACGAGGAACACCTGCACCGCGAGCCGGCCGTCTTCAGCCAGCCATCCGAAGAAATCGGGCGCGAGCCCATATGCGCCCGCGGGCATCGGCCCGTAGCGCGACAGATGGTGCCCGACGATCACCGCGCAGGCGATGCCCTTCGCTGCGTCGAGCAACGGCATGCGCCCCGTCGAGGAGGGCGCCGTGGCAGAAGCCATGTTCAGGCCTCGTTCAAAGCGCCAGGCGCTGCCTTGCTTCCTGGTACTCGCGCTTGAGCTTGTCGATGAAGGCCGCGGCGCTGGCCACTTCGGTCACGGCGCCAATGCCCTGACCCGAGCCCCAGATGTCTTTCCAAGCCTTGGCCTTGCTGCCCTCGCCGCCGCCGAAGTTCATGGTCTTCACGTCGCCTTCGGGCAGGTTGGCCGGGTCCATGCCGGCCTTGACGATGCTGGGTGCGAGGTAGTTGCCGTGCACGCCGGTGAAGAGGCTGGAGTAGACGATGTCGTCGGAGTTGCCGTCGACGATGGCCTGCTTGTAGTCGTCGCTCGCACGCGCTTCCTCGGTGGCGATGAAGGCGGTGCCGATGTAGGCGAAGTCCGCGCCCATGGCCTGCGCCGCGAGCACCGCGCCGCCGGTGGCGATGGAACCCGACAGCGCGATCGGGCCGTCGAACCACTGGCGGATTTCCTGCACCAGCGCGAACGGACTCTTCACGCCCGCATGCCCGCCGGCACCGGCCGCCACGGCGATGATGCCGTCGGCGCCCTTCTCGATCGCCTTCTGCGCGAACTTGTTGTTGATGATGTCGTGCAGCGTCACGCCGCCGTAGCTGTGCACCGCGTCGTTCACGTCAGTGCGCGCACCCAGCGAGGTGATGACGATCGGCACCTTGTACTTCACGACCATCTCCATGTCGTGCTCGAGGCGGTCGTTGCTCTTGTGCACGATCTGGTTGATGGCGAACGGTGCCGCGGGCTTGTCGGGGTTGGCCTTGTTGTAGGCGGCGAGCTCTTCGGTGATCTCGATCAGCCACTCTTCGAGCTGCGCCGCGGGGCGCGCGTTGAGCGCCGGCATCGCGCCGACCACGCCGGCCTTGCATTGCGCGATCACGAGCTTGGGGTTGCTGATGATGAACAGCGGCGAGCCGATGATCGGCAGCGGCAGGTTCGCGAGGACGGGGGGCAGCTTGGACATGTTGTCTCCGGAAATAGATTCGGTTTTATAAGAGAGAGGGCCCCCTGCCGCCCGTCAGGTGGGCGACAGGGGGCGTCGATCAGAACGCGTCGAGCGCAAGCGCCGTGACGCTTTCAGCGCCGTCCACGATGCTGTCGCGGATGCCCGGCACCTTGTTCAGGATGTGCTCGGCATAGAAACGCGCCGTGGCGATCTTGGCCAGCATGAAGTCGGTGTCGAAGCTGCGCGAGGCGAGGTTCTCGGCAATGATCAGCGAGCGCGCAAGCTGCCAGCCGGCCATGAGGTTGCCCGCGAGCATCAGGTACGGCACGCTGCCCGAGAACACCGCGTTGGGCGAAGCCTTGGTCTGGCCCGCGACGAAATCGACGACTTCGATGAAGGCTTCGCGTGCAGCCTTCAGGCGCTTGAGGACAGCTGCGGCCGCGGGGCTTTCGCTCTTGGCGAGTTCGGTCTCGGTCTTTTCGATCTGCGCGGCGATGGCCTTGGCGGTCTGGCCGCCGTCGCGCGCGGTCTTGCGGCCCACGAGGTCGTTGGCCTGGATCGCGGTGGTGCCTTCGTAGATCGTGAGGATCTTCGCGTCGCGGTAGTACTGCGCCGCACCCGTCTCCTCGATGAAGCCCATGCCGCCGTGCACCTGCACACCGAGCGAGGTCACCTCGAGGCTCATCTCGGTGCTGTAGCCCTTGACCAGCGGCACCATGAATTCGTAGAAGGCCTGGTTCTGCTTGCGTGCGTCCGCATCGGTATGGTGATGCGCGGCATCGTACGCAGCTGCGGCCACCGAAGCCATCGCGCGGCAGCCTTCGGTGTAGGCGCGCATCGTCATCAGCATGCGCTTGACGTCGGGGTGATGAATGATCGGCGCGCTGGCGTTGATCGAACCGTCGACCGGGCGACTCTGCACACGGTCTTTCGCATAGGCCACGGCGTGCTGATAAGCGCGCTCGGCAATCGCGATGCCCTGCATGCCCACCGCGTAGCGGGCCGAGTTCATCATGATGAACATGTACTCGAGGCCGCGGTTCTCCTGGCCGACGAGGTAGCCCACCGCACCGCCGTGGTCACCGTACTGCAGCACGGCGGTCGGCGAGGCCTTGATGCCCATCTTGTGCTCGATGCTCACGCAGTGCACGTCGTTGCGTGCCCCGAGCGCGCCGTCCTTGCCGACCATGAACTTGGGCACCACGAACAGGCTGATGCCCTTCACGCCTTCGGGCGCGCCGGTCACGCGGGCCAGCACGAGGTGCACGATGTTCTCGGCCATGTCGTGCTCACCGTAGGTGATGAATATCTTGGTGCCGAACACCTTGTAGGTGCCGTCGGGCTGCGGCTCGGCGCGGCTGCGCACCATGGCGAGGTCGCTGCCGGCCTGCGGCTCGGTGAGGTTCATCGTGCCGGTCCACTGGCCGCTCACGAGCTTTTCGAGATAGACCGCCTTGAGCTCATCGGAGCCGGCCGTGAGCAGCGCTTCGATGGCGCCATCGCTCAGGAGCGGGCACAGCGCGAAGCTCATGTTGGCCGAGTTGAGCATCTCGCCGCAGGCCGCGCCGATGGTCTTCGGGAGGCCCTGGCCGCCGAAATCCGACGGATGCTGCAAGCCCTGCCAACCGCCCGAGACGTACTGCGCGAAGGCGTCCTTGAAGCCCGGCGTGGTGGTGACCTCACCGCCCTTGAACGACGAGGGATTGCGGTCGCCTTCGATGTTCAGCGGCGCGACCACGTCCTGGTTGAAACGGGCGCATTCCTCGAGCACGGCCTGTGCGGTTTCGAGGCCGGCATCTTCGAAGCCCGGCAGCTTGGCGATCTCGCCGATGTTGGCCAGGTGCTCGATGTCGAACAGCATGTCCTTGAGGGGGGCGGTGTAGCTCATGTCTTGTCTCCAGATACAGCGGATACGAAAAGGGCATCGCGAACGATGCCCTTCGGCTCAATGCAGCAATGCGATCAGAGCGCCTTCACCAGCTCGGGCACGGCCACGAACAGGTCGGCCACGAGGCCGTAGTCGGCCACCGAGAAGATCGGGGCTTCTTCATCCTTGTTGATCGCCACGATCACCTTGGAATCCTTCATGCCGGCCAGATGCTGGATCGCACCCGAGATGCCCGCTGCGATGTACAGCTGCGGCGCAACGATCTTGCCTGTCTGGCCCACTTGCCAGTCGTTCGGGGCGTAGCCCGCATCGACGGCTGCGCGGCTGGCGCCCAGACCCGCGTTGAGCTTGTCGGCCAGAGGCGCCATCACTTCGGCGAACTTCTCGGCGCTGCCCAGGGCTCGGCCGCCCGAGACGATGATCTTGGCAGCGGTCAGTTCAGGGCGTTCGCTCTTGGTGACTTCGCGGCCGACGAAGCTCGATTTGCCGCTGTCGGCGACGCCTTCGGCGGTTTCGACGGTGGCGCTGCCGCCGGTTGCTGCTGCGGCATCGAAACCGGTCGTGCGGACAGTGATCACCTTGGTGGCATCGCTGCTCTGCACGGTGGCAATCGCGTTACCGGCGTAGATCGGGCGCTCGAAGGTATCGGGACTGTCGACCTTGGTGATGTCGCTGATCTGCGCCACATCGAGCTTGGCGGCCACGCGCGGCGCGACGTTCTTGCCGTTGGCGGTCGAGGGGAACAGGATGTGGCTGTAGTTGGCTGCGATCGCGAGGACTTGAGCTGCGACGTTTTCCGCAAGGTTCTCGGCCAGGCTCGGGCTGTCTGCGGCGATGACCTTGGTGACGCCCACGATCTGGGCAGCGGCCTTGGCAGCTTCGGCGGCATTGGCACCGGCCACGAGGATGTGCACGTCGCCACCGCAAGCCAGCGCTGCAGTCACGGTGTTCAAAGTCGCCGGCTTGATGCTGGCGTGGTCGTGTTCGGCAATAACAAGTGCGGTCATGTTCAGATCACCTTCGCTTCGTTCTTCAGTTTGTCCACCAGCGTCGCCACGTCAGGCACCTTGATGCCAGCGCCGCGCTTCGGAGGCTCGCTGACCTTCAGGGTCTTCAGGCGGGGCTTCACATCGACGCCCAGGTCTTCGGGCTTGAAGATGTCCAGCTGCTTCTTCTTGGCCTTCATGATGTTGGGCAGCGTGACGTAGCGCGGCTCGTTCAGGCGCAGGTCGGTCGTGATGACCGCGGGCAGCGTGAGCGTCAGCGTTTCCATACCGCCGTCGACTTCGCGCGCCACGGTGACCTTGTCGGCCGCGAGATCGACCTTCGAGGCGAAGGTGGCTTGCGGCAGATCGGCCAGTGCAGCCAGCATCTGGCCGGTCTGGTTCGCGTCGTCATCGATGGCTTGCTTGCCGAGGATGATGAGCGACGGTTGTTCCTTGTCGACCAGCGCCTTGAGGAGCTTGGCGACAGCCAGCGGCTGCAGCTCTTCAGTCGTTTCGACCAGGATGCCGCGATCCGCACCGATGGCCATCGCGGTGCGCAGGGTTTCCTGGCACTTCGCATCGCCGCAGGAGACGGCGATGACTTCGGTCACAACGCCCTTCTCTTTCAGACGCACAGCTTCTTCGACAGCGATCTCGTCAAAGGGGTTCATGCTCATCTTGACGTTGGCAATGTCCACCCCGGTGCCGTCGCTCTTGACGCGCACCTTCACATTGTAATCGACGACCCGTTTGACAGGCACAAGAACCTTCATTGACTTGACTCCATTGGATTGCAAAAAGGGGGCTTCGAGGGCAACCGGTCATTCTAGGACGCGACCTTTGCAGCCTCTCCATTCTTCCTGTCGGCACTGCAGGCCTTAAAAAGAACGATCGTGCTTTTCGGCGATTATAAAACAGCGTCGGACGCTGGTGCGATTCCCGACGGCAAAGATTCCACTCGCACCACCCGCTGCGGATAGGGAATGTCGATGCCCGCTCCCCGCAGCCCTTCGAGAATGGCCACGTTGATGGCCGAGCGCACGTTGTCCTTGCCCTTGTCCGGGTCGGCCACCCAGAAGTGCAGGCTGAACTCGAGCCCGTCGGGCGCGAAGTTCACGAGGTAGGCCACCGGCTCCGGGTCGGTCATCACCCGTGCCTGCGACTTCGCGGCCTCGCACAAAATGGCCTGCACCCGCGCCACGTCGCTCTCGTAGCCGACCACGATGTTGGTCGTGATGTTGAACTTGCGGTCAGCCAGCGAAAGGTTCTCCACCCGGCTGGTGATCAGCGATTCGTTCGGCACGATAGCCTCGCGCCCGTTGCCCGCGCGGATGAGCGTGTAGCGCGTCTTGATGTCGGTGATGCGGCCTTCGAAGGTATCGACCTTCACGTTGTCGCCGATGCGGATCGAGCGCTCCAGCAGGATCACGAAGCCGCTCACGTAGTTGGCCGCCAGCTTCTGCAGCCCGAAGCCCAGGCCCACGCCGAGCGCGCCGCCCAGCACCGAGAGCGCCGTGAGGTCCACCCCCACCGCCGACAGCGCGAACAACAAGCCGATCAGCAGCAGGAAGGCGCGCACCGCGTTCGACGCCACCTTGCGCATCGACAGGTCGGTGACGGCCTCGCGCAGGATGCGCTTCTCGATGGTCGAGGCGATCCACAGCGCGATCACCAGCACCAGCCCGGCCGACAGCACGCCCTGGAAGATCGTCTGCACACTCACGCGCGTCTTGCCGAACGCCAGCGTGATGTTGTCCAGTTCGGCCAGCACGGGCGGCAGCAGCCCGACGATCCAGAGCACAGCCGCGATCCAGGCTAGCCACGAGATCGTGCGCTCGATCAACCGCACCAAGTTGGACGTGGGAAACACCGCCCTGAGCACCCGCGCGAACAGCCGGATGACCGCGAGCGACAGGAACACCGACACCGCGATGCGCAGCACCAGCACCGGCTGGAAATCGATCACCACGCGCCGCGCGAGATCGGTGAACACCAGCGACAACAGCGGGAACAGCAGCCCGTCGAAGGTGCTTTCGCCGAACCAGATGGAGTCCTTGGGCTGGTCGCGCCCGAACCATTTGCAGATGGCCCATGCCAGGGCCACGCAGGCCACCAGCACGCTCAGTTCGATGCCGATGCCGGTCGCATCGACCTGTTTCAGGCGTTGTAGGAAGTCGTTGAAATTCATCGGTTCAGAAAACATGGCGCCATGCTTGCGCCCGTGGCGTTACAGATCGGCCAGGACGCGGATGTGCGCTTCGACACTGCGCGCCAGCGCATCGAGGTTGTAGCCGCCTTCGAGCATCGAGACGATGCGGCCGCGCGCATGGCGCTTGGCAACGTCGTGGATGCGGCTGGTGATCCAGGCAAAGTCGTTCTCGGTCAGGCCGAGCTGGCCCAGGTCGTCTTCGCGATGGGCGTCGAAACCCGCGCTGATGAAGATCATTTGCGGCCGGAACTCTTCGAGCCGCGGCATCCAGGCGGCTTCGATGAGTTCGCGCACGTCCATGCCCCGGGTGTAGGCCGGGATCGGCAGGTTCAGCATGTTCGACGCGGGGTGCTCGGTGCCGCTGTACGGGTAGAACGGGTGCTGGAAGAAGCCGACCATCAGCACACGCGGATCGTTCGAGAGGATGTTCTCTGTTCCGTTGCCGTGGTGCACGTCGAAGTCGACGATGGCCACGCGGTCGTAGCCATGCACCTCGAGCGCATGGCGCGCGGCAATGGCGATGTTGTTGAAGAAGCAGAAGCCCATCGCCCGCTCGCGGCAGGCGTGGTGGCCCGGCGGGCGCACGGAGCAGAAGGCGTTCTCGATGTCCCCCGCGATCACCGCATCGGTCGCGGCGATGGCCGCGCCGGCGCCGCGGCGTGCGGCCAGCAGCGTGAAGCGGTTCAGGGAGGTGTCGGGATCGAGCTGCGCGTGGTCGGGGCCGCCAGCGGGCTCGTCGGCCACAAGGCGCATATGGAGTTCTTCGAGAAGCTCGACATGCTCCACGCTGTGAGCCCGGGTGAGTTGCTCCAGGGTGGCCAGCGGCACGTCGCAATGCTCGAGCGCATCACTGACGCCGGTCAGAAGCAGCCGGTCTTCGATGGCATCCAGTCGCTCGGGGCACTCGGGATGACCCCGGCCCATGTCGTGCTTCCAGAAGTCGCGGTGTGTGAAGTAGCCTGTCTTGCCCATGTCTCTTGTCGCGTCTAGACCTCACGCGGCATGGGGCCGCAAGGTCTTACGGTATCGTTTGCATATGGATACAAATATGGACATTGCTGCGAAGCTTGCCACTTTGCTGAGTCAGCTTAACACGGTGATCGTTGGCAAAGAGGCCCAGGTGCGCGACTGTGTGGCCTGCCTGCTCGCTGGGGGACACCTGCTGATCGAGGATGTGCCGGGGGTCGGCAAGACCACCCTTGCCCATGCGCTTTCGCACACATTCGGTTTACAGTTTTCGCGGGTCCAGTTCACTGCCGACCTGATGCCGGGCGATCTTTCGGGGGTCGCGATCTATGACCGGGGCCAGCAGGCCTTCGTGTTCCACCCCGGACCGATCTTTGCCCAGGTGCTGCTGGCCGACGAAATCAACCGCGCAAGCCCCAAGACCCAGAGCGCCCTGCTCGAGGCGATGGAGGAAAAGCAGGTCACCATCGAAGGCGAGACCCGCCCGCTGCCCACACCCTTCTTCGTGATCGCCACGCAGAACCCGCAGGACCAGTTGGGCACCTTCGCGCTGCCCGAATCGCAGCTCGACCGCTTCCTGATGCGCATCTCGCTCGGCTACCCGGACCGCGCCGCCGAGCGGCTGCTGCTCTCGGGCGCCGACCGGCGCGAGATGCTGGCCGGCCTGCCCGCGATGCTGACCGCCGGCGAACTCACTGCCATCCAGCAGCGCGTGCAGCAGGTGCATGCGTCGGAACCTCTGCTCAACTACGTGCAGGACCTGATCGCCGCCACGCGTTCGGGCCGCTGGTTCCTGCAGGGCCTGTCGCCGCGCGCCGGCATCGCGGTGCTGCGCGCCGCGAAAGCGCAGGCGCTTCTGGCCAACCGCAATTACGTGGCGCCGGACGATGTGCAGTCCGTGCTGCCGCAGACGATCGCGCACCGGCTCACGCCCGTGGGCGATGCGGGCCGGGGCGCCGTCGAGCAGGTGCGCGCAATGATCGCGGCGGTGCCATTGCCGTGAGCCCGGTCGGCGCCCTGCGCGCACGCATCGACGGCTGGTTCCTGTCCCGGCGGCCGCCGTCGGACACGCTGGAGCTCACCCAGCGCAACGTCTACATCGTGCCCACGCGGGCCGGCTGGACGCTGGCGGCCACATTGCTCGTGCTGCTGGTCGCGTCGATCAACTACCAGCTCAACCTCGGCTATCTGCTGACCTTCTTGCTGGCCGGCAGCGTTGCGGTGGGCATGCACGTGTGCCATGCCACGCTGCGCGGCCTCGCGATGCGCATGATGCCGCCCGAGGCGCACTACGCCGGGGCCGCGGCCGTCTTCCGGGTGGTGCTGCACAACGAGCGGCGCAGCGTGCGCTATGGCATCGGGATGGCGGTGCGCGGCAGCGGACAGTGGGCCTGGACCGATGTGCCGGCCGAAGGCACGTCCACGGTCGAGATCGCTTTCCTGCCTGAGCGGCGCGGGCTGCATCCAGTACCACCGCTGACCGCCGAGACGCGCTTTCCGCTGGGCACGTTCCGCGTGTGGACGGTCTGGCGCCCTGCGGCGCAGATGCTGGTGTATCCGGCGCCCGAGGCGCATCCGCCGCCGCTGCCGCCTGGCGAACCCTTGTCGGGGTCGGCGGCCATTTCGGCTGCGCAGCGTGCGCATGGCGCTGGCGAGTACGACGGCGTGCGTGCGTACCGGCGTGGGGATCCGCTCAAGCTGGTGGTCTGGAAGAAGGCTGCGCGCGCGCAGGCGGCCGGGTCGGAAGACCTCGTCAGCCGTGACACGCAGCACACGCAGCGTGAAGAACTCTGGCTCGATGCGCAGGCCGCCGGGCTTCCCGATACCGAGGCCCGGCTGTCGCGGCTCTGTGCCTGGGTGTTGATGGCGGATCGGCTGGGGGTGGATTACGGCGTCCGCGTGGCGGGCCGGGTGATGAAGCCTTCGCAGGGTGAGGCGCACAAGCGGGCCTGTCTGGAGGCGTTGGCTTTATGTTGAGAGTCGATGAGTTTTCTTTCCGAGGCCGGGTCTCGCCCCGGCGGGCGAGCTACTTTCTTTTGCTTCGCCAAAAGAAAGTAGCCAAAGAAAAGGCGACCCTGCTGTCTGCGACCCTTCGCTTCGCTACGGGCAACCTGCGGTGCTCACGTTTCGCGGGGTCTCGCCCAAACTCGCTTCGCTCAAACAGGGGCGAGCCCTTGTCCGCGAAACGCTCCGCTCCTCGGCGCATACAGAAGGGCTTTAGCACGCGCCATCGCTGCGCTCGGCGTTCAAGACAATTCGGGCCGACGCTTCGCTTGGCCTTGCACCCCGCACAACACCTACGCCCAATTCAAGGCAGACACGCGCCAGCGTGTCTGCCCCTCGTGCCGAGCGAAGCAAAGGCCCATTCGGTGCCCAAGCCCCTCTGGCTGCGCCGAGGAGCGCAGCGGTTCGCGGATCAGGGCTCGCAGCTGTTTGAGCGAAGCGAGTTCTGCGAGACCCCGCGAACCGCGAGCACCGCAGGTTGCCCCGTAGCAACGCGAAGGGGTCGCAGACAGCGGGGTCGCCTTTTCTTTGCTTACTTTCTTTTGGCGAAGCAAAAGAAAGTGAGTCGCCCGCCGGGGCGAGACCCGGCCTCCGCCCCCCGCCAGGGGCTCGCCGCATGAACAAACTGCTGGTCAAGCTCGCAGCCCTCCCAAGGGATGCAAGAGACACCCTCTTCCTGCTGACAGTCATCGCATTGATAGTCCTGCCACAAGTAGAAAACTTGCCCTGGTGGTGCACAGCCCTGACAGCCCTGGTCCTCCTCTGGCGCGGCTCGCTGGCCATAGAAGCCCGCCCACTCCCCAGCCGCTGGTGGCGCATCGCCCTGCTCGCACTGGCGTTGGCAGGCACCTACGCCACCCACCGCACCCTGCTCGGCCGCGACGCAGGCGTCACGCTGATCGTGATCCTGCTGGCCCTCAAGACACTGGAGCTGCGCGCCCGCCGGGACGCCTTCGTCGTTTTCTTCCTGGGCTTCTTCGCGATGCTCACGAACTTCTTCTACTCGCAGTCGCTGCTGACGGCCTTCACGATGCTGCTCGCGCTGCTGGGCCTGCTCACGGCGCTGGTCAACGCGCACATGCCCGTGGGCAAGCCGTCGCTGCTGCAGGCCGCGCGCACGGCCGGATGGATGGCCCTGGCCGGCGCGCCGATCATGCTCGCGCTGTTCCTGCTGTTCCCGCGCTTCGCGCCGCTGTGGGGCACGCCGGGCGATGCGATGGCCGGGCGCATGGGCCTCTCGAACACGATGCGCGTTGGCACCATCGCCGAGTTGGCGCTGGACGACAGCATTGCCGCGCGCGTCAAGTTCGACGACAACCGCGCGCCGCCGCAGAGCCTGCTCTACTTTCGCGGACCGGTGCTCGGCCAGTTCGACGGCCGCGAGTGGACGGCGCTCCCGCCATGGGGGCGCGGCGGACAAGGGCTCGCCAACCTGCGGGTGACCGGTGAGCCGGTGCGCTACGAAGTCACGCTCGAACCCAACAACCGCCCCTGGCTGCTGACGCTCGACGCAGCGCAGAAGGCACCCGAAGCCCCAGGCCTTGAAGTCTTGGGCACGCCCGACCTTCAGTGGATTTCGAACCGCCCCGTCACCGACCTGCTGCGCTATCGCGCTGAAAGCTACCCGCGATTCCAGAGCGGTCCGGTGCGCCGTGCCGGCGGGCAGTTGCAGGCCTACCTGGCACTGCCGCCCGGCACGAACCCGCGCACCGCCGCGCTCGCAGCAGAAATGCGCAACGACCCGGCGCTGGCCGGCGCCGCCACGCCCGTCCTCGTCCAGGCCGCGTTGCAGCGGCTTCGCACCGGCGGCTACACCTACACGCTGGAGCCCGGCATCTACGGCGACGACACGGCCGACGAATTCTGGTTCGATCGCAAGGAAGGCTTCTGCGAGCACATCGCCTCGGCCTTTGTGGTGCTGATGCGCAACCTGGGCATTCCCTCGCGCATCGTGACGGGCTACCAGGGCGGCGAGCTCAACACCATCGACAACTACTGGATCGTGCGCCAGCGCGATGCGCACGCCTGGACCGAAGTCTGGCAAGAGGGCTCCGGCTGGGTGCGCGTGGACCCGACGGCCTCGGTCGCACCGGGCCGCATCGGCCAGTTGCAGCGGCTCATGCCGCAGCCGGGCCTCTTCGCCGGAGCCATCGGCGCCATGAGCCCGACGCTGGTGCAGAACCTGCGCGCCGCCTGGGAGGCGGTGAACAACGGCTGGAACCAGTGGGTGCTCAACTACACCCAGAGCCGCCAGCTCAACCTGCTGAAGAACCTCGGCTTCGACGCGCCGAGCCTGGAAGACCTTGCCTACGTGCTGCTCTACCTGGTCATCGCCGCGAGCCTCGCCGGCGCAGGCTGGACGCTGTGGGAGCGCAGCCGGCACGACCCCTGGCTGCGCCTCCTCGGCCAGGCCCGCGCGCGCCTCGCGAAAGCCGGCCTCGCGGTGCCCGAGACCGCCCCGCCACGCCAGATGGCTGCGCAGGCCGACGCGCGTTTCGGCCCCGCCGCGCGACCGGTTCGCGACTGGCTGCTCAAGCTCGAAGCCCAGCGCTATGCGCAGGCCGCGCCCGAAACGCTCGCGGCCCTGCGCGCGGAGTTCCGTCGCCTGGCCTGGCCTGTCGCGAATCCACGCGGCTGAAACCACATGTGTCCTGCCGGCAGCCCCGCGCGGGCGGGCGGCACAATCGGCCGATGCGATTCTTTCTTCCCAAGCCCTCCCGCGCCACCGCCGCCATCGTTCTTCTCGTCGCTTGCTGCGTAGGTTCCACAGGGGCTTCGGCCCAGAAATCCTCCAGCGGCCGCAACGGCGCCTCGAATCCCGTACGCGGCAGCACCCCCTACGCCACGCGCGACGACGCCATGCAATTCGCGGACGACGTGGCCGCACGCCGCGGCCTCGACCGCGAATGGGTGCGCGCCACCATCGGCAGCGCGCGCTTCCTGCCCAACGTGCCGCGGCTGATGCTGCCGGGCCCGGTGGGCACGGTGAAGAACTGGCAGGCCTACCGCAGCCGCTTCATCGATCCGGTGCGCATCGCGGCCGGCGTACGCTTCTGGCGCGACAACGCGGCCACGCTGGCGCGGGCCGAGCAGGTGTACGGCGTGCCGCCCGAAATCGTCGTCGGCATCATCGGCGTGGAAACCATCTACGGCCGCAACATGGGCAACTTCCGGGTGATCGACGCGCTCGCCACGCTGTCGTTCGATTTCCCGCAGGGCCATCCGCGCGCGGCCGAGCGCGAAGCCTTCTTTCGCGGCGAACTCGAAAGCTTCCTGAGCACCGAGAGCCGCACCGCCGAAGACCCGCTCGTTCCCCTCGGCAGCTACGCTGGTGCCATGGGCATGCCGCAATTCATGCCCAGCAGCATCGCCAAGTACGCGGTCGACTTCGATGGCGACAGCCGCATCGATCTCGTCAACAACCCTGCCGATGTGATCGGCTCGGTCGCGAGCTACTTCAAGGCCTTCGGATGGAAGCCCGGCATGCCGGCGACCTACCCGGTGCACTTCGAGGAGGCGCGACTGAAGAAGGCCCTGCTGCTGGCACCCGACATCCTCCCGAGCTTCAGTGCCGACAGCTTCGTGGCCGCCGGTGCGGTGCCCGAAGGCGAAGGCATCCGCCACAAGGGCCTGCTCGCGCTCGTCGAACTGCAGAACGGCGCCGACGCACCGCCCACCTACGTGGCAGGCACGCGCAACTTCTACGTGATCACGCGCTACAACTGGAGCAGCTACTACGCGATGTCGGTGCTCGATCTCGGCCAGGAGGTCAAGGCCGCCATGGAGCAATAGACCTTGACGCCCGAGGCGCTGCTTGCAAACTGGACCGGGGCCTGGCGCGCCGTGGGCATCGAAGCACCCGACCTCGCGCTGTGCGCCGAACTGCAGCGCCGCTACGGCGAGCCGCAACGCCGCTACCACACGATGCAGCACCTGGGCGAATGCCTCGCCTGGTTCGAGCACGAGAAGGCGCTGGCCGAACGCCCCGGCGAAGTGGCGCTCGCGCTCTGGTTCCACGATGCCATCTACGACGTGCATGCGCACGACAACGAAGCGCGCAGCGCCGACTGGGCGCGCGAAGCCCTGCGGGCCGCGGGCGCGAGCGAAGAAGCAGTCGAACGTATTCATGCGCTCGTGATGGCCACGCGCCACGACGCGGTGCCCGAGGGCCGCGATGCCGAGTTGCTGATCGACATCGACCTCTCCATCCTCGGTGCCGAACCCGCGCGCTTCGCCGAATACGAGCGCCAGGTCCACGCCGAATACGCCTTCGTGCCCGACGAGGTGCGCCTGCCGCGCCGGCGCGCGATCCTGCAGCGCTTCCTGGACCGCGACGCCATCTACGCCACGCCCCGGATGCACGCGCTGCTCGAGGCCCGCGCGCGCACCAATCTGCAGCATTCCATCGCCGCAAGCTGAGCCCCGGAGCGGGGCGTTATCACGCCATCGGCCCGGCGGCCACTTTGTTGCGTTGCCAACGCCGTGTTGCGTGCGGGAAATCACACGCCACATTGCAAAACTGCGCCCCTACACTGCGGCCGTCACGCACAAGCCACCTCGGAAAGCGCGCCCGCTGCGCACACGAACACCCCAAGACACTGCCCATGAGAAGCAGCCAGAACTGAGGAGATACAGCATGCCGACGACCTGTTTTCCCGCCCGTCGCGATGCGACGCGCGTACCGCCGCTCATAGCGCCCCTCGTGCTTCGCCGCCGAGCCGCGTAGCGCATTTCCAACGACGCCATCCACGCGAAAGGCCCCGGCCTTCCGCGGAGCACACGCACGCCCTTTTTTCTTCCCTTTCCATTCACCGCACGCCAGGAGAAGGAGTCGATCCATGGACCTTTGACGAACACCGATCGCGTCGCCCGATGAAGCGATAGCCCCTTCTTCCCTTTTTGGCCTGTATCTGTCACTGCCGCCAAAGGCTGGTGCGGGTTTTTTTGCCCGGCACCTTTGATCACCACCTCCCACAACCAATCCCAACCAAAGGAGACATCCCCTGTGAACACCCGACTGACCCAACTCGCCACCGCCGTCCTTCTGCTCGCCGGCCTCTGCGCCCATACCCACGCGCAGGCCCAGCAAACCGACGAGCCCCCGCAGGCCGAAGCCAAGGACCCCACCAAGGAGTTCGTCAAGAAGATCAACGACGCCACCGGCCTGGAGTTCTGGGGCTACGGCCGTGGCGGCTTCTTCAGCGCCGGCAAGGGCAAGCTCAAAGGTGGCTACTCCCTGGGCGGCGACCTGCAGAAGTACCGCCTGGGCAACGAGGGCGACAACTACCTGGAGTTCGGCATCGGCAAGAAGTTCGACCTGGGCGACGGCATCAAGTGGGGCGTGTTCTACATGCCCACCATCTACAACGGCAAGAGCGGCACCGCGCAGGCCTACTTTTCCCTCACAGGCGTCTTCGGCAACGCCGCCACCCTCTGGGCCGGCCAGCGCTACCACCGCATCCAGGACGTGCACATCGTGGACAAGTGGGTGGTGGAGGACGGCGACAACTACGGCGCGGGCATCGACGACATCCCGCTGTGGGGCATCGGCCGCCTGAACGTGGCCCTGCACACCGCCGACTCGGTGGACAACAAGAATGGCAATCCCAACAACGCCAAGCGCATCAATGTGCAATGGCGCGACATCCCCACCAACCCGGGCGGCAAGCTCACGGTGACCGGTGGGTTGATCTCGGGCGACTTCGCCAAGGGCCGAGACGGCGGGGCGCTGGGGCTCATGCACATCCAGAAGGACCTGTTGCCGGGCCTGAACAACACCTTCATCGTGCAGGCATCGACGGGTCATGCCTCGCTCAGCGGCAAGTTCTACAACATGGACAACAGCACCACGACCACGGGCCTGCTGCTGCCGCCGGGCTTCGGGCTGGAGAACACGCTGCTGTTCGCACCGCTGGTCGAGCGCACGGTGATCACGCCGCAGGCGGGTGCCAAGCAGCGGCGCATTCTGGATTCGGTGGACTTCCAGTTCGGACGGTTCGGCGGCCAGGGCCTGATCGGCTACCAGACCACGCGTCCGGACGATGGCCCCGAGACCAAGGACTTCTCGCTGGGCGGGCGTGTCTCCTACGGCATTGCCAAGTACACGAAGCTCCTGGCCGAGGTCTCGACCACGCGCCGCAGCACCGACGACCAGCCGCGCCAGACGCTGAACAAGGGCACGATCGCGGTGGCGTTCTCGCCGAACACCGACTTCTGGACCCGGCCCGAGTTCCGCATCTACGCCACGCGTGCCAGCTGGAACAAGGCTGCGGGCGATGCCAATGTCACCAGCTTCGGGGCCAATGGCCGCAGGAACTCGACCACCTTCGGTGTCCAGATGGAAGCCTGGTGGGAGTAACGCTCCGCCGCTGACCTGCGCAGATCGAGCTCAGGCCGGCACCAGCCGCCACCACTCGGTGCGCGGCAGTTCGTCGTTCCGCTCCTCTTCGACGATGCCGAACAAGAGGCCATCGCGGGGAGTACCGAGCTTCGCCAGTTGCAGCAAGCGCTCGGGATCGCGGCACAGCATGAAGCTCGCGTCGCCCTGCCACTCGAGGCAGCGGCCGACCTCGGCGAGCATCAGCGCCGGCTGGCTCTGCATGAAGGTGAACGGCATCGGCAGGCCGGCATCGAGCTGCTCCAGCCCCGTGTACGTGGCGCCCCATGCGCCGCGCCGGCTCGCCACGCGCAGGCGTGCGCCCTGCGGCAGCGTGGCTTCGTCCGCCGCATCAAGGCAGCGGCGTGCGCCGTACATCGCAAGCTCGGTCCACAGGCCGACACGGCGCGGCCGGCGGCCGAGGCGGCGCGCCAGTTCGTCGCGCCAGTCCGCGGGCGGCGGATGAACGACGAAATGGGCGACGGTGCGCCAGACGGTCTCGATCCCGGCATTCATCGCAATATCTCTAGGCAGGGCGCTCATTGGTGCACCCTTGGCGCTGCGCGCCTTCCCGCCAAGCGGGAGCGAGCTTGCTTGGGACGGCCCGGCGCGGCGCTCATGCGTGGCAATCCCTCAGCAGCAGCGAGGCATGTCCGCCACCGAAGCCGACCACATTGAGCAGGATGTTGCGCAGCTTCGCGGGCGGCTCGGCGCTCAGCGTGATGCCCAGCGTGTCGTCCAGTGGATAGTCGGTCGAGGGCCAGGCGCCGCTCTCGATGCAGCCGACCAGGAGGGCCAGCTCGGCGGCACCCGCCGCGCCGAGCGTGTGGCCGAGCGACGACTTGAGCGACACCAGCGGCGGCAGCCGGTCGAACACCTGCTTGAGCGCCTCCACCTCGATGGCGTCGTTGACGGGACTGCCGGCGGCCTGCACCTTGATGAGGTCGATGTCCTCGGGCCGCAGCCCGCTCTGCGCAAGCGCCGTCTGACACATGGCGCGCACGGCGCTGGCCTCGGTGCCCGACGGGTTGCGCCCGTCGACCACGTTCGCGCCGCCCGTGATGCGCCAACGCGTCGGCCGCGAGCCCAGGCGCAGCGCCGCCACGGCTTCGCCCAGCACCAGCCCCCTGCGCTGCGCGCCGAAGGGCTGCGCGTTGCCCGGCGCGAGCAGTTGCATCGCGCGAAAGCCGGCCGCGGTGAAGCGGTTGTCCAGCTCTGCGCCGAGCACCAGCGCTTCGTCGGCGCCGCCGCCCCGGATCAGGTCGGCAGCCGCCAGCACGGCGTTGAGCGCCGAGGTGCAGGCCGTGGAAATGGTGAAGACCGGGCCCCGCCAGTCGAGTGCCTCGGAGACGATGGTGGCAAAGTCCTGCAGGTCGCCGCCGAGCCGCAAGTCCGGCCTCTCGTACTCCATGTAGCCGATGTCGAGCGAGGACGATGCGACGAAGAGCGGCGCGGTGCGGGCGCCCCACTCGCCGGTCTGCGCGACCACGCTGCGCACGGTGCGCCGCACGCGCTCGAGCCAGTTGCCCTCCTGCGACGGCAGCTTGTAGACCGGCCAGCCGTTCCCCCGGGCGATGGTCACGGGCGTCGGCGGCACACCGCCGCGCCGCAATGCGTCGAGCGCGTCGGGCATGTCGTTGCCGAGCACGCAGGCAAGGCCGGTGGAGCTGAGGTAGACGCCGTCGCTCATGCTTTTCCAGCCTGCGCGAGGTGATTCGCAAGATGGGCAATGGAGGTCAGCGCACGGCGCGTCTCCTTGCTGTCGGGCATGCGCACGCCGAAGCGCTGCTGGATCGTCATCGACACCTGCAATGCATCGAGCGAGTCGAGGTCCAGCCGCGCCTCGGGGCCGAACAGCGGCTCGTCGTCGCCGAGGCCGCCGGGGGGCGCCTCTCTCTCGACGGCTTCGAGCACCATCGTCTTGAGGCTGGCGATGAATTCAGGGGTCACGCTACTCACTGGGTACTCACGATGTGCGCCTGCGAAACAGAAAGACTGCGAGAAGGAACATGGCGGCCGCAAACGCGACCAGCCGACCGACCTGCGGCAATGCATCGACCACGCCGCCGCCGCGCAACAGCACGGTCAGGAGCGCTTCGAGACCCCAGTTCATCGGCGAGACCTCGACCAGCCGCTGCATGAAACCCGGCATGACGAACTTGGGCACCATGATGCCGCCTGCAGCCGCCATCAGCACATTGACCATCGGTCCGAGCGTAGCCGCTTGCGCGTGGGTTCGCACGAGGCATGCCAGCGCGAGCGACAGGCTCACCGCGGCAAGGCTCACGGCCACGAGCGAGAGCAGCAAGGCGCCCCAGTGGATGCCTGCGAGCGAGAGCGCATCGCCGCCGATCAGCGGCATGAACCAGATGCCGGCCGCAAGCATGAGCAGCGCCTGCAGCGCGTTCACGCCCAGGTACGGCAAGGCCTTGGAGGCCAGCAGCATCGTGCGCGACACGCCCAGGCTCTGCAGCCGGCCGAGCGCGCCCGAGCCGCGCTCCTGCACGAACAGGCTGGAGAGCGAGGCCACCACGAAGAACATGCCGAAGACGAGCCAGGCCGGCACGTTCTGCTGCACCGAGGTGGGCCGCGGGCCGGCGGTGGAGAAGCGCTCGGCCTGCACCATCGCCTGGATGGACGCATCGGGCGCCGGGCTGGCGGTGCCGGGCACGGCCAGCGCGAGGCGCGCCTTCAACTCGCCCGATGCGCCGATGAGCTCCGCGCGCAGCGCATTGAACAGGTTGGCGTCGATGCCGGGTTCGGTCAGCAGCCGGATGTGCGCCTTGGTCGAGAGCGCGGCCGATTCCAGCTCTTCCGAAAGACCCGGCTCCAGCACGATCACGTACTTGAGCGATCCGTTGCGCAGGCGCTCCTGCCAGTCCGCGCCGAGCGGCTGCGGCGCACCGTGGCCACGCTGCCAGATCTGCAGCAGCCACTTGGCGGGCGTCGCGGTGTCGCGCGCGTCGACGGCATAGGTGAGCTCCGCGAGCGGCGGGCGGTAGATGTCCTTCAGCGTGAGCGACATCAGCACGATGAAGACCATCGGCATCAGGAACAGCACGGCAAGGCCATGCATGTCGCGCACCAGCGCGAGCAGTTCCTTCTTGATGAGCGCGGGAAGCATGAGATTCGGTCGATCAGTCGCGCAATGAACGATGCGTCAGGGCCATGAAGAGTTGCTCGAGGTCGTGGCGGCCGAACTCGGCGTGGCGCACCTCGATGCCCGAGGCTTCGAGTGCCGCCAGCACCGGGCCGGGGCCGCTGCCGGGGTTCAGGTGGATGCGCCATTGCGCCGCCCCCTGCTCCACCGTGCCGAAGCGCGACAACATTTCCATGTCGAGCCCGTCAGCGGCCAGCGTGAGCAGCATCGCACTCTTCGAGAGCAGATCGTCGAGAGACCCTTCGCGCAGTACGCGGCCATGGTCGAGGATGGCGACGCGGTCGGCAATGGCCTCGATTTCTTCCATGTAGTGCGAGGCGTAGATCACCGCCGCACCGGCCTGCGCAAGGCTCTTGATGGCATCGAGGATGAACGCGCGCGACTGCGGATCGACGCCGACGGTGGGCTCGTCGAACAGCATGAGCTCGGGCTCGGGCAGCAAGGCGATCGCGAGGTTGAGCCGGCGCTTCAGGCCGCCCGAGAGCCGGTCGGCGCGCACGCCCGCGAACGACTCGAGCTGCGAGAAGCGCATGCAGGCCTCGATGCGCTCGCGCTTGCGCGCACCCGAAAGCCGGCTTGCCGCGGCAAAGCACGCGAGGTTCTCGGCCACCGTGAGCATCGAATAGAAGGCCTGGTCCTGCGGCGCGACCGCGATGCGGGTCGGCGTTTTCGCGCGCACCTGCTGCAGCGGCTGGCCATCGATCAGGATCTCGCCCGACTGCACCGCGAGCGCGCCCGAGAGGTGCGAGATCAGCGTGGTCTTGCCCGCGCCGTTCGGACCGAGCAGCCCCAGCACGCAGCCCCGTGGCACGGCGAGCGAGACATCGGCCAGCGCGGGGGCCGTGGCGTGCGGGTAACGGTGTCCGAGATTCTTCAGCGCGAGCATTGTTCAGGCGACGGCGGCCTTGAGGTCGCGAAAGAACGTCTCTTCCTGCTGCGCCTGCTCCCGCAGCTTGCCCGCCAGCGCGGCCGGATCGACGGGCTCCCGCCCCTTCACCATGCGCGCCGCCTTGAGCGCGAAGGCGCGCCAGTCGTCGCCGATGGCGATGAGCCGCTCCGACATCTGCGTGAGCTGCGGCTTGCCGAGCAGTTGCGCGGCCTCCTGCAGGAAGCCCGCGTAGATGAAGCGAAAGCCCGCCCCGCCGGTGCCGATTTCTTCCTGCATGCGCACGAGGTGGCCGATGAAATCGACGCTGCGCGGATCGGTGGCCGACAGCCGCTGCATCCGGTTGGCCAGCGTGCGCATGCCGCGCACGCCGACGATGGGAATCGGCGCGAGCATGTTGCGCACCGTCTTGCGGATGGCCTTGGTCACCGAGGCGGCATCGACCGTCTTGCGATCGATGGCCTGCGGGTAGTACATGAGGCCCTTGGGCGCGAGCACGCCCTTGGCGAAGCGCGCGCGCGACAGGTCGGCGCTTGCGCAGCGCACGGGCTCCTCGAACACCGGGTCGCTGATCAGGTAGTCGTCGCCGTCTTTGCCGTAGACCAGCAGGTTGTGCGCGTTGAAGTGAAAGCGCATGTTCGGCGGAAAGTACGGCAGCCAGTAGACCGAGGTCTGCAGGCCCACGAGCCGGCCGTCGGCCAGCAGCGCATCGAGCCGCTGCTGCCCGGCTTCGGGACTGCGGAAGGTCTCGAAGCTGAAGCGCGCGGCCATCGGCGCCAGCAGGCCCTTGATGATCGCCTTGGGCGGCATGCGGTACGAGATGAGCGGCAGGCCCGACAGCTTGATGAACGGCAGGTACGCGAAGGACAGCGCCGACGACAGGCCCAGCGCCATGCTCTCGGTCATGGGCGCGCCGTGGTGGCGCATCAGGCTGGAGATGACGCCGCTTTCGCAGTGCGCCGCCTGTTGGTGTTGAAAGTTCACGGCAGGCCCTGCAAGGTGGAAATCGGAAGGCCCAGCGCCTCGGCATAGCGCGCCAGGTGCGCCTGGGAGAGCACCGAGAAATGCCGGGGCTGCAGGTGGCGCCGCACGCGCCATTGCCAGAAGCCGCTGGTCTGCGAGAGCAGCGCCACGTCCATGCGGCGCTCGTACATCCAGTATTCGAGCGGCGATGCGAGGCCGGCCTTCGCCCGTTCCTTCGCTTCTTTCGCCTGCTCGACCAGCACGTCGACCGCGTGACTGGTGACGATCTCTTCCGCCTCCCAACCGCGCGAGGTGGTGGTGACGACGCGGCCTTCTGCATCGCGCGCGTACATCAGCTTGGAATGGCCGTCGAGGGTCGCGTTGCCCTCCTGCGGAACTGCGTCGAGGTCCATGGCTACACCGCTTCCATATAGATGAAGCCGCTGGAGAAGCGGCCGCTTTCGGGTACGAACATCAGCAGCTTGTGGCCGGGCTGGATGCGGCCCGAGCGGAACAGCTCGTCGAGCATGATGTACGGCGATGCCGACCCCGTGTTGCCCTTGCGCGCGAGGTTGCTGAACCAGCGCTCGCGCGGAATCGAAAAGCCCATGGCGTCGAGGCAGCGGCTCACCGGCTCGACGAAATAGTTCGACGAGAGATGCGGCAGGAACCAGTCGATGTCCGCCGCCTTGAGCCCGCGCTTCTCGATGACTGCCGCGAGCGGCTCGGCCAGCGTCGCGCGCACGATGTTGTCGTTCAACAAGCGCACGTCCTGCTTGACGGCGAAGGTCGAGTCGCGGTGCCAGTCGGCAGATGCGGTGCGGGCCCAGCCGTCGAGGCCGCCTTCGGCATTCTTGTCGGCGCCGGCATACATGCACACCGGCAGCTCGTGCGCGGCGGAAGACAGGTCGATCCAGTCGATGCGCAGCGACAGCGGCCCGCGCGGCTCGCGCTCCAGCAGCACCGCGCCGGCGCCGTCGGACAGCATCCAGCGCAGGAAGTCTTTCTCGAAGGCCAGCTCGGGCCGTTCTTCGAGCGCTTCTAGCTTGTGCTCGAGCTCGGCCTCGAAGCGGGAGCCGCGCATCACGGCCGATGCCAGCTCCGAGCCCGTGGCCACCGCGCGGCGCGCATCGCCCGAGCGCACCGAAAGCCATGCGTGCTTGAGCGCCGCGGTGCCCGCGAGGCAAATGCCCGCGCAGGCCACCACTTCGAGCCGCGGCCAGCCGAGTTCGCCGTGCACCATCACCGCATGGTTGGGCATGAGCTGGTCGGGCAGCGAGGTGCCGGTGGCCAGGCAGTCGACCGGGCCGATGTCGTCGCCCAGCGCGCGGATCGCCGAGGCGGTGAGCTGCGCATTGGTCATGGCCAGTTGGCCGGTCGCGCGGTCGATGGCGTAGTGGCGCGATTGGATACCGTTGCTGCGAAGAATCAGCCGCCGCGCGCGCGACGCCTTGCCGCCGATACGACCGAGGACTTCTTCGATGTCTTCATTGCTGACCGGGGCAAAGGGCAGGAAGGCGGCGGTGCGGGTCAGGAAGACATCAGTCGTCATAGAGATGGGAGCGGTCCGTGGCAGAGCCCGACGGGCACTCGAATTGGGCTGTCATTTTAGTCAGCCACCCCTTGAACAACGGTCGCAGAAGCGCCTGCAGGGTCAGGCTCACGGGAACGACCGTGACGATGAGCGCGAGCAGGAACACGACATAGAGCAGCAGCAAGGGCTTGCGCGGCCAGGCGCCGGGCCCGCCGGCCGCCATGATGAGCTTGCCCCAGAGGAAGAAGCTGCGGGTGCCGGCCTTCTCGCTGATGAGCAGGCGCGCATTGGCCTGCACCGCGCCCAGGCCCGCCAGCAGCGGCCCGGTGCCGCGCTCCAGGTCGCCATGCAGCGCATCGCGCAGCGCGCGGCCGAAACGGCCCGAACTACGAATTTGCGTAGCACTGAGTCCCGCGTCGGGCATGCCCCAGAAGCCGCGCTTGCGGCCCCAGATGAGCCACGCCGGCGTGGTGAAGAAGGTGGCGAGCGTCGGGCCGGGGTCGGTCAGCACCACGTTGTCGATGAGGCGCGCGCCCGCGTCGTCCAGCATGCCCTTGAGCTTTTCATGGGCCAGCAGCCACATGTTTCGGCATGCAATGACGGTGACCACGGGTTTGCCCTTGAGCAGCCGTGCAGCCAGCGGATGCTTGAGGAACGCTGTGACCGGCTGCGAAGGCGCCAGGAACCACACCTGGTACGGCAGGATGACGAGATCGAAATCCTCGTCGCCCGTGAGCGAGAGCGGCGCGAGCGGCGGCGGCTTCAGGTGGGCCGATTCCGGGAAGGCGTCGAAGAAGGTGATGAAAGGCCAGGGGAACGGGAACGGCGCCTGCGGACGCAGGGTTTCCTCGTGCACCTCGATCGACGGGTCGGCCCTGAGCGGCGCGACGATCTGCTCGGCAACGCTGTCGAGCTGTCCGGATTGGGAGTAGTGGATCACCAGGACGCGCTTGCGGCGGACGACGGGGCTGGCAGAGCTGGGAGAACTGGAGGTCACTGGGTGGGCGGTTTCGAGGGCCGTCGAATGTAAGCCAAGCATCGGCAGAACGCATCTGCCATTGGTCATGCCGTCGCGCCGATCCCACGACCGGGGCTGTCCCCAATAGGCATAGCAAAAAAGGGGCCGCACCCTCCGGCGCGGCCCCTTTCACTGTGCAAATCAGGCAGGCGCGCTCAGCGCACCTTGCCTTCCTTCCAGGCGCCCAGCAGCTTGTTGTAGTCGATGGTCTCGCCCTTCGGCTTCTCGTTGGCCAGCTTCTTCCACGGGGCGTGGTCGTCGCTCAGGTACTTGGCCGGGTCGCCCTTGGGGTTCAGCTTGGGCGCGCAATGGGCCATGCCGGCGCGTTCCAGGCGCGCCATCACGTTGTCCATCTCGTCGGCCAGGTTGTCCATCGCCTTCTGCGGGGTCTTCTCGCCGGTCACGGCCTCGGCCACGTTCTTCCACCAGAGCTGCGCGAGCTTCGGGTAGTCGGGCACGTTGGTGCCGGTCGGGGTCCATGCCACGCGCGCGGGGCTGCGGTAGAACTCGATCAGGCCGCCGTACTTGTTGGCGTTCTGCGTGAAGTAGTCCGAACGGATGTCGCTGTCGCGAATGAAGGTCAGGCCGGTGATCGACTTCTTCAGCGAGGTCGTCTTGGCGGTGATGAACTGCGCGTAGAGCCAGGCGGCTGCCGTCTTGTTGGCGTCATGGCCCTTGAAGAAGGTCCACGAGCCCACGTCCTGGTAGCCGTTCTGCATGCCCTGCTTCCAGTACGGGCCGTTCGGGCCGGGGGCCATGCGCCACTTGGGCGAGCCGTCCTCGTTCACGACCGGCAGGCCCTTCTTGGTCATGTCGGCGGTGAAGGCCGTGTACCAGAAGATCTGCTGGGCGATCTGGCCCTGCGCCGGCACCGGACCCGATTCGCCGAAGGTCATGCCCATGGCTTCCTTGGGCGCGTACTTCTTCATCCAGTCGATGTACTTCGTGAGCGCGTACACGGCGGCCGGCGAATTGGTGGCACCACCGCGCGAGACCGAGGCACCGGTGGGCGTGCACTTGTCGGCGGCGACACGGATGCCCCACTCGTCGATCGGCATGCCGTTCGGAATGCCCTTGTCGGCCGCGCCGGCCATCGAGAGCCACGCATCGGTGAAGCGCCAGCCGAGCGACGGGTCCTTCTTGCCGTAGTCCATGTGACCGTAGATCGGCTTGCCGTCGATGGTCTTCACGTCGACGCTGAAGAACTCGGCGATGTCTTCGTAGGCGCTCCAGTTGAGTGGCACGCCCAGGTTGTAGCCGTACTTGGCCTTGAACTTGTCCTGCAGATCCTTGCGCGCGAACAGGTCGGCGCGGAACCAGTACAGGTTGGCGAACTGCTGGTCGGGCAGCTGATAAAGCTGGCCGTCGGGCGCGGTGGTGAAGCTGGTGCCGATGAAGTCCTTGAGGTCAAGGCCGGGGTTGGTGAACTCCTTGCCCGCGCCGCCCATGTACTCGGTCAGCGACATGATCTTGCCGTAGCGGTAGTGCGTGCCGATCAGGTCGGAGTCGGACACCCAGCCGTCGTAGATCGACTTGCCCGACTGCATCGAGGTCTGCAGCTTTTCGACCACGTCGCCTTCCTGGATCAGGTCGTGCTTGACCTTGATGCCGGTGATCTCCTCGAAGGCCTTGGCCAGCGTCTTCGATTCGTACTCATGGGTGGTCAGCGTTTCGGAAACGACCGACACCTCCTTCACACCCTTGGCCTGCAGCTTCTTGGCGGCGTCGATGAACCACTTCATCTCCTCCATCTGCTTGTCCTTGGACAGGGTCGACGGCTGGAATTCGCTGTCGATCCATTTCTTGGCCTCGGCTTCGCCGGCCGACGCAGCGCCGTGCGCGGCGAACATCGCCGCTGCCAGTGCCAGTGCCGTGTAGCGCATCTTCATGAATGTGTCTCCTCGGTTGTGCTTCCCCGGTTCTTTCATCGCGGCTCCGGGGAGGCGGAGAGCCGGACGCGTTTGCAAAAATCGTTGGACCTCAGCCTTTGCGCATCACCAGCGCGAGCACGAACATCGACAGCACGAAGCTGATCCAGATCGAGGGCTCTGCCTCCAGGCTCAGCCATTCCTGGAACTTGCCGGCCAGGCCGATGAAGATCAGGTTCACGTAGGCGGCCGACAGCAGGCCGATGAAGAGCCGGTCGCCGCGCGTGGTGGCAATCGGCAGCCAGCCGCGGCGCATCGTGGTGGGCGACTTGAACTCCCACACCGTCATGCCGATCAGCATCAGGACGATGCAGGTGAAGAAAACGGCCACGGGGGTGGTCCAGACCATCCAGTCGAACATATTTCTTTAACTCCTTGTCTTGTTCCCTCTCCCCTTGGGGAGAGGGTTAGGGTGAGGGTGTCGGCGTATCCATCGCCACAGATGTTCTACCGCCGAAGCCCTCACCCCAGCCCTCTCCCCAAGGGGAGAGGGAGCAATACCTCAAACCCGCCCCATCGCGAAACCCTTCGCGATGTAGTGACGCACGAACCAGATCACGATCGCGCCCGGCACGATGGTGAGCACGCCCGCTGCCGCGAGCGTCGCCCAGTCCATGCCTGAAGCGCTCACCGTGCGCGTCATCGTCGCGACGATGGGCTTGGCATTCACGCTCGTGAGCGTGCGCGCCAGCAGCAGCTCGACCCAGCTGAACATGAAGCAGAAGAACGCCGCCACGCCCACGCCCGCCTTGATGAGCGGCAGGAAGATGGTGAGGAAGAAGCGCGGGAACGAATAGCCGTCGATGTACGCCGTCTCGTCGATCTCGCGTGGAATGCCGCTCATGAAGCCTTCCAGAATCCACACCGCCAACGGCACGTTGAACAGCAGGTGCGCGAGCGCCACGCCCAGATGCGTGTCCATCAACCCGACCGTGCTGTAGAGCTGGAAGAACGGCAGCAAAAACACCGCGGGCGGCGTCATGCGGTTCGTCAGCAGCCAGAAGAACACGTGCTTGTCGCCGAGGAACGAATAGCGCGAGAACGCATAGGCCGCCGGCAGCGCCACGGTGAGCGAGATCACCGTGTTGATCGCGACGTAGATCAGGCTGTTGATATAGCCCGAGTACCACGACTCGTCGGTGAAGATGCGCGCGTAGTTCGCCCAGGTGAGCTGCTGCGGGAAGAACGAGAAGCTCGAAAGAATCTCCTCGTTTGTCTTGAAGCTCATGTTGATCATCCAGTAGATGGGCAACAGCGCGAACAGGATATACAGCACCAAAAAGATGCTGCGCTTATGGAATCTTTTCTCGTTCATTTTTCGACCTCGACTTCCTGCGTACCGACCCGCTGCATCCAGTTGTAGAGCACGAAGCAGAACAACAGAATGATCAGGAAATAAATGAGAGAGAACGCAGCCGCTGGCCCGAGGTCGAACTGCCCCACCGCCTTCTGCGTGAGGTACTGGCTCAGGAAGGTCGTCGCATTGCCCGGCCCGCCACCCGTCAGCACGAAGGGCTCGGTGTAGATCATGAAGCTGTCCATGAAGCGCAGCAGCACCGCAATCATCAGCACGCCGCGCATCTTGGGCAGCTGGATGTAGCGGAACACCGCGAACTTGCTTGCGCCATCGATGCGCGCAGCCTGGTAGTAGGCGTCGGGAATCGAGCGCAGCCCCGCATAGCAGAGCAGCGCCACCAGCGGCGTCCAGTGCCACACGTCCATCACCAGCACCGTGAGCCAGGCGTGGGTCGCGCTGCCGGTGTAGTTGTATTCGATGCCCATGGTCTGCAGCGCGTGGCCCAGGAGGCCGATGTCGGCACGGCCGTAGATCTGCCAGATGGTGCCCACCACGTTCCATGGAATCAGCAGCGACAGCGCCACCACCACCAGCACCGCCGACGACTTCCAGCCCTTGGCCGGCATCGACAGCGCGAGGCCGATGCCCAGCGGAATCTCCACCAGCAGCACCGACAGCGAGAAGCCCAGCTGGCGCCACAGCGCCTGGTGCAGCTCGTCGTCGCGCATCACCGAGGCGAACCATTCGGTGCCCACGAACACGCGGCGCTCGGGCGAGATGATGTCCTGCACCGAGTAGTTGACCACCGTCATCAGCGGCACGATGGCCGAGAAGGCCACGCAGATCAGCACCGGCAGCACGAGCCACCAGGCCTTCTGGTTGATCGGTTTGTTGGTAGCGTTCATGCGACCAGTTCCTCGTCTTTGTAATAGCAGGTGTGGGCATCGAGCACCCGCAGCCACACCGTGTCTCCCACTGCGGGCGGCTGCTCGTCGGAGTGCAGCCGCACCTTGATCACGATGCCGTCGACTTCGGCGCTCAGCATCGCGTGCGTGCCGACGTCCTGCACCTGTTTCACCACCGCCGGCACGGCACCTGCGGCACCGGCATTCGACAGGCGCAGGTACTCGGGGCGGATGCCGATCTTGATCGGCCCCTGCGGCAGCTCGCGCGTCGGCACCAGCGGCGTGCCCGCCACTTCGAGCGCGCCGTTCATGCTCTTTGCCGAGAGGAAGTTCATGCCCGGCGAGCCGATGAAGTGGCCAACGAAGGTATGGGCCGGCCGCTCGAACAGCGCCTCCGCGCTGCCCACCTGCACGGCCTTGCCGCGCGTCATCACCACCACCTCTTCGGCGAAGGTGAGCGCCTCGACCTGGTCATGCGTCACATAGATCAGCGTGAGCTTCAACTCGCGATGGATCTGCTTCAACTTGCGGCGCAGCTGCCACTTCAGGTGCGGATCGATCACCGTGAGGGGTTCGTCGAAGAGCACGGCCGACACGTCGCTCCGCACGAGGCCGCGGCCCAGAGAAATCTTCTGCTTGGCATCGGCCGCAAGACCCGCCGCGCGCTGATTGAGCTGGCCGCTCATGTCCAGCATCTCGGCGATTTCGCCGACGCGCTTCTTGATCTGGTCTTCGGGCACCTTGCGGTTGCGCAGCGGAAACGCGAGGTTCTCGGCCACGGTCATCGTGTCGTAGATCACCGGGAACTGGAACACCTGCGCGATGTTGCGCTCCTGCGGCGTGGCACGCGTCATGTCGCGGCCGTCGAAGGTCACCGTGCCCTGCGAAGGCACAAGCAGGCCCGAGATGATGTTGAGCATGGTTGTCTTGCCGCAGCCCGAAGGGCCGAGCAAGGCGTACGCGCCGCCGTCGCGGAAGCTCATCTTCAGCGGCAGCAGCGCATAGTCGCTGTCCTGCGTGGGGTTGGCGCGATAGGCGTGGGCCAGGTCGAGATCGATGCGTGCCATCTCAGTTTCCTTTGCGCCATGCAGGCGCCAGCGCCAGCTTTTCGCTGGCATCGAACACATAGGCTTGGCGAGCGCTGAAGTACAGCGTGATCGAAGCGCCCAGCTCGAAGCGGTGCACACCGGTGAGCTGCGCCACCAGTTCGCCCACCGGCGTTTCCACGTGCACGAAGGTGTCGGAGCCCGATATCTCGGCCAGTTCCACCTTGCCGGGCAAGGCGATGTCGCCCTCGCCCGCATCCACGTTCAATGCGCTCGCGCGCAGGCCGATGGTGACCGCGCCTGAAACGTTTTCGGGCAACGCCAGCGCCAGTGCCGGGCCGCCCGCGAGTTGCACCTGGCCGGTGGTTGCAGTGCCGGCCAGCAGGTTCATCGGCGGATCGCTGAAGGCGCGCGCCACGCGCAGCGACTGCGGCGCATGGAACACCTCGGCGGTCGGGCCGTATTGCAGCAATTCGCCCGCATCCATCACCGCGGTGTAGCCGCCGAGCAGCAGCGCCTCGCCGGGTTCGGTGGTGGCGTAGATCACAGTCGAATCGCCGGTGGCAAAGAGCTGCGTGAGCTCTTCGCGCAGGCCCTCGCGCAGCTTGTAGTCCAGGTTCACGAGTGGCTCGTCGAGCAGCATCAGCGGTGCGTTCTTGGCGAGCGCACGCGCCAGCGCCACGCGCTGCTGTTGCCCGCCCGAAAGCTCGGCCGGCAGGCGATCGAGGAACATGCCGATGTGCAGCTTGTCGGCCAGCGCCTTCACGCGCGCATCGATGTTCTTCTCGCCGCGCAGCTTGAGCGGCGAGGCGATGTTGTCGCGCACCTTGAGCGACGGGTAGTTGATGAATTGCTGGTAGACCATCGCGACGTTGCGCTCGCGCACCGGCATGCCGGTCACGTCCTTGCCGTCGACGAGCACCTTGCCCGTGGTGGGCGTGTCCAGCCCCGCCATCAGGCGCATCAGGCTGGTCTTGCCGGCCTGCGTGGCGCCCAGCAGCACGGTCACCGCGCCGCTCTTGGGGGCGATGCTCTGTTCATAGAGCCATGTCTGCGCGCCGACCTTCTTGGTGACGCGCTCCAGAGTCAGCTGCATCAGCTCACCTCCACTTCCACTTTGTCGTTGTTCTTCGCGTTGGCCTGCAGCCAGGCCGCGACCTGTTCGCGCTCGGCCAGCGTGTAGTGCAGGCCGAGCTTGGAGCGGCGCCAGAGCACGTCCTCCGCGCTCACGGCCCATTCATGGGTTTGCAAAAAGCGCAGTTCGCGCTCGTGCAGGTCGGGCGCCACGATGGCGCCCAGGTCGGCGAGCGACTTCGCATCGCCAAGCAGCTCCGACACCCGGGCGCCGTAGGCGCGCGCGAGGCGGCGCGTGAGCTTGCCGTAGAGCCAGGGGTACTTGGCCTGTACGGCCGACACGAAGCGTTCGAAGTCGTCGTCGGGCCGCTTCGCAACACCGATCCACGCCGACAGGTCGCCGCCGGCAAGGAACGCGCCGTCGGTCCACGCGGGGCGCTGCGCATTCGACTGGCCCAGCATCTTGCCGACCTCGTCGGCCGCGTCTTCGGCGAGCTTGCGGAAGGTGGTGATCTTGCCGCCCCACACCGACAGGAGCGGCGCGGCGGTGGTGTTGGACTCCAGCATGTAGTCGCGCGTGACGGCCGAGGGGTCGCCCGAGGCGTCGTCCAGCAGGGGGCGCACGCCCGAGTAGGTCCACACCACGTCGGCGGGCACGATGGGCTTCTCGAAATAGCGGCTGGCCTGGGTGCAGAGATAGTCGATCTCTTCCTGCGCGATGCGCGCGGCGCCGGGGTCGTCGCCGTTCAGCTCGATGTCGGTGGTGCCGATCAGCGTGAACTCGTCCTGGTAGGGGATCGCGAAGATGATCCGCTTGTCGGGGTTCTGGAAGATGTACGCGTGGTCGTGCTCGAACAGGCGCGGCACGATGATGTGGCTGCCCTTCACGAGGCGCAGGCTCTTGGTGGCCAGCGATTCGCCCTTGGCGGATTGCGCCACGCCGCGCAAAAAGGATTCGGCCCACGGCCCGGCGGCATTCACGACAGCGCGGGCGCGCACGGTGCGTGTGCCCTGCGGACCTTCGAGCGTGGCGGTCCAGCCGTCGGCATCGCGCCGCGCATGGGTGCAACGGGTGCGGGTGAGCACCTCGGCGCCGCGTGCCTGGGCATCGAGCGCATTCAGCACCACGAGGCGCGCATCATCGACCCAGCCGTCGGAGTAGACGAAGCCGCGCTTGTACTGGTCCTTCAGCGGCTTGCCGGCCGCGTGCTTGCGGAGATCAACGCTGCGCGAGCCCGGCAGCACTTCGCGTTTGGCGAGGTGGTCGTACATGAACAGGCCGATGCGGATCATCCAGGCCGGCCGCATCGAGGGGTCGTGCGGCATCACAAAGCGCAGCGGCCACATGATGTGCGGCGCGCTCTTGAGCAGCACCTCGCGCTCCTGCAGCGCCTTGCGCACCAGCGAGAACTCGTAGTACTCCAGGTAGCGCAGGCCGCCGTGGATCAGCTTGGTGGAGGAAGAAGACGTGTGCGAGGCAAGGTCGTCCTTCTCGCACAGCACGACGCGCCAGCCGCGGCCGGCGAGGTCGCGCGCAATGCCGCAGCCGTTGATGCCGCCGCCGACGATGAGCACGTCGCAATCGGTTGCCGTCAGCTGCGAATTGGAGGAGAAATCGCTCACAGGAATGGGGCCCGTTGAATCGTGACTTTGGTCACTGGAGGGCGCCATTGTATTTTCGGGTTTTTTCATTTGGATTCCTTTTGGCGCGATTTTCCTCCGAGTTTTCCCTTAGTCGGGTTCGTTTTGGTTCGCTTTAAAGTGACGCGCCCTGTACCCTCACCTGCAGTCTTCCTGCTCTCCACGACGCTTTTGTGAATTCCAACCCGCGCCAGATCAACCTCCTGGACACCGTGCGCACGCGCGGCTCCGTCACCGTCGAGCAGCTGGCCGACATGCTGGGCGTGACCCTGCAGACCGTGCGGCGCGACGTGCAGCGGCTGGCCGACGAGGGGCTGCTCACGCGCTTTCACGGCGGCGTGCGCATGCCGAGCTCCACCACCGAGAACATCGGCTACCAGCAGCGCGAAACCCTGCACGCCGAAGGCAAGGCGCGCATCGCGCAGCGCGTGGCCGAGCTGGTGCCCAACGACTGCTCGCTGATCCTGAACATCGGCACCACCACCGAGGCGATCGCCAAGGCGCTGATGCGCCACACGGGCCTGCGCGTGATCACCAACAACCTGAACGTCGCGACCATCCTGAGCGGCAACAGCTCGTGCGAGGTGATCGTTGCCGGCGGCTCGGTGCGCGCGCGCGACCGCGCCATCGTGGGCGAGGCCACCATCGATTTCATCCGCCAGTTCAAGGTCGATATCGCGCTGATCGGCGTGTCGAGCATCGAGGCCGACGGGTCGCTGCGCGACTTCGACCTGCGCGAGGTGAAGGTGGCCCAGACCATCATTGCGCAGGCGCGCGAGGTGTGGCTCGCGGCGGATGCGAGCAAGTTCAACCGGCCGGCGATGATCCAGCTGGGCACGCTCTCGCAGATCGACCGGCTCTTTACGGATGCGGCGCCGCCCGCGCCCTTCGCCGACCTGCTGCATGCCGCGCAGGTTCGCCTCGAAATTGCGCGCGAAGCATGAACGAACGCGCCCGCATCGCTCCCTCCCCCGCTGGGGGAGGGCTGGGGTGGGGGCACGACGGCTTCCGCAAAAGCGTGGCGCCTCATCGAAGACCTGCCCCCATCCCAACCTTCCCCCAGAGGGGGAAGGAGCAAGACCAGACCCCCAGGAACACGTAACCCATGACCTACCTGCTAGCCCTCGACCAAGGCACCTCCAGCTCCCGCAGCATCGTCTTCGACCGCGAAGGCCACATCGTTGCCATCGCGCAGAAGGAGCTCACGCAGATCTACCCGCAGCCCGGCTGGGTCGAGCACGACCCGATGGAAATCTGGCGCAGCCAGCTCGCGACCGCGCGCGAAGTGCTCGTGAAGGCGAAGCTGAAGCCCGCCGACATCCACGCCATCGGCATCACCAACCAGCGCGAGACCACCGTGCTGTGGAACCGCAAGACCGGCCAGCCGGTGCACCACGCGATCGTCTGGCAGGACCGCCGCGCCGAGCCCCTGTGCGCGCAACTGCGCGACGAAGGCATGACGGACACCATCCGCGAGAAGACCGGCCTGGTGATCGACGCGTACTTCTCCGGCACCAAGCTGCGCTGGCTGCTCGACAACGTGCCCGGTGCGCGCTCCGAGGCCGAGCGCGGCGAACTGGCCTTCGGCACCGTCGACAGCTGGCTCATGTGGCAGCTCACCGGCGGCAAGGTGCATGTGACCGACGTGAGCAACGCCTCGCGCACGATGCTCTTCAACGTGCACACGAACGAATGGGACACCGACCTGCTCGCCGCGCTGAAGATTCCCGCCGCGCTGCTGCCGAAGGTGCAGCCGTCGAGCTCGCACTTCGCCGACACCGATGCCGCATTGCTCGGCCACACGCTGCCCATCGGCGGCGTGGCAGGCGACCAGCAGAGCGCCCTCTTCGGCCAGGCCTGCTTCGAGGCCGGCATGGCCAAGAACACGTATGGCACCGGCTGCTTCCTGCTGATGCACACGGGCGGCGCGTTCCAGCCCTCGCACAACGGCCTGCTCGTGACGAGCGCCGCGCAGGCCGACACGACGCCGCAGTACGCGATGGAAGGCAGCGTCTTCGTCGGCGGCGCCGTGGTGCAGTGGCTGCGCGACGGGCTCAAGGCCATCAAGGGCAGCGCCGAGGTGCAGTCGCTCGCCGAGAGCGTGCCCGATGCGGGCGGCGTGATGATGGTGCCGGCCTTCACCGGCCTCGGCGCGCCCTACTGGGATGCCGATGCGCGCGGCACGATCACCGGGCTCACGCGCGGCACGACGGTCGCGCACATCGCGCGCGCCGCGCTGGAAAGCATCGCCTACCAGAGCGCCGCGCTGCTGCAGGCCATGAGCCGCGATGCGGTCGCCGCCGGCGGCAAGCCGGTGGCCGAGCTGCGCGTGGACGGCGGCGCGAGCGTCAACGACCTGCTGATGCAGTTCCAGGCCGACCTGCTGGGCATTCCGGTGGTGCGGCCAGAAGTCATCGAGACCACCGCGCTCGGTGCCGCATACCTTGCGGGGCTCTCGACGGGCGTCTATGCCGACGCGCGCCAGCTCTCGAAACTGTGGAAGGTGGAGCGCCGCTTCCTGCCGACCATGGGCCGCGCGCAGGCCGAGGAATCGATGGCGCGCTGGGAGCGCGCGGTGCGCCAGGCCACGGCGACCTGAGGCTCGCTACTGGCTACCAGCCCCAGACCAGGCGCCGCGCCACCCACCCGGTGCCGCCGCCTTCGTGCGTGACCTTGACCCAGTCGCCGCGGCGTTCGAGGGTTCGCAACACATCGCCGTAAGCGGCCCGCTTCACGACCGGGCTTCGCGCGTTCGGTGACCTGCGCAGCACGACCGCCTTCGCCTTCACCACATGGTGCGGCGTCTTGCTGGTCATCGGCCGGTAGATCCAGGCCTTGTCGTTCTCGAAGTCGCTGACTCGCAGCCAATCGCCCTTACGGCCGATGACGCGGAACGGATAGCCCTTGCTCACCGTCCAGTGGAACTCGTAGCGCTGGCCGGGGCCGGTGCGCATGTTCAGTGTGCCGACCGCGGCGCTGACCATCTGTTTCTGGGGTGCGGCCATCGCGGAAGGCAGGGCCATCCACGAGAGGACGAAGGCGAGCAGGAGCGCGGGCAGCCGGGTGAATCTGAACATGGAGGGAGGTTTCCTTTCTGGGGGATCGAGCGTGTCGGGCAAGGCCGTGCCTTGTCGGGCGAGCCCTTCTGGGGCCATGAAGCGCGATAAGTTCCGCGGGGATATCCCGAGGTTCGCCGTATAGCCCCCGCGACCATCGGGGCACTGGGCGTCGCCACGCATGCGCCGACGCAGAATGCGCACGCCTCCGACTTGCCGCGTTGCCCGTTTGACTTCCCTCCCCTCCGACGCACCCGCTCCGCGGACCGCAGCATCCCGCAAGAGCGCCCTGTTCGCCTGCGGCGGGGTCGGCGCCACGCTGCTCGCACTGATCGCCCTGGGCCACGACGGCCACCGCATCGCCCAGCTCGCGGTGCTCGCCGCGCCGATGGTGCTGTGGCTCGCATGGCCCATCCGCAGCGCGCGGATGCGAAGCGTGCGAACGGTGCTCGTGTGGCTCTGGGCCATGGGCTTCGCGCTCGACGCCGCGGTGCGCGCCTACCTGCTCGACACCTACCAGGCCGCGCCCGACGGCGCGATGGTGCTCGGCGCCGCGGCCAACACCAACGCACGCGAGAGTTCGGAATACCTGTGGATGCATTGGCGCTCCGCGGTCATCTGGTCGGGCGCGCTCGCAGTGGCCGGCGTGCTCGTGGGCATGTTCGCGCGGCGCGGCGCGGCCTTCGATGCAGGCACGTCTTCCGTGCGCGCAAGGTCATCGCTCCGGGTTCGATCGCTGGTGCTCGCTCTCCTGCTGATCGTCTGCGTGGCCTATGCGAGCAAGCCGTGGCGCCGGCTGCATCCCGCGATCTTCTGGGCCGGCTGGTCGCAGTCGGTGCACACGCTGCGCGGCGCCTGGGCCGACCAGGAGAAGGTGCGCGACCGCCTGATGGCGCAGGCGAAGGCCATCGGCCCCGTCGCCTTGCAGGCCGGCCCGTCGACGGTGGTGCTGGTCATCACCGACAGCATCAACCGCGACAACATGGCCCTCTACGGCTACGGCCGCCCGACCACGCCGCGCCTGCTGGCGCACAAGGCGCAGGCCGGCGAGCAGATGGCGGTGCTGAAGAACGCATGGTCGGTGGATGCGAGCACCCTGCCCGCGTTGCGCAACATGTTTCACTTCGGCCTGCCCCACCCCGAGAACGGCGAGAACCCGCCGCACCTCTTGGCGCTGGCGCGCGCCGCCGGCTACAAGGTCTGGTGGATCAGCAACCACGACGACCTCGCCATCGAGCAGCAGCATGCGCGTCTCGCAGACGTGGTGGACATGGTCAACCGCACGCCGGGCCGCGCCAGTGCCTCGCTGGACGGCGAGATCCTCGACTGCGTGCAGGAAGCCTTTGCGGACACGAGCAGCGACCGCAAGCTCATCGTGGTCCACCTGATGGGCGCGCACCCGCACTACAGCCTGCGCTTTCCCGAGAACGCCAACCCGTTCGACGACGACGTCGATGCGGTCGAGAACGGCTTGGTGAAGGACGGCCGATCGGCCTGGGTGCGCCGTTTTCGCCAGGAGTACGACGCGGCGCTGCTGTACCACGACTTCGTGGTGTCGGAGCTGCTGCAGCAGACGCGCAGCGCGGGCAAGCCGGGCGAGGACCGCGCCTGGATGTACCTGTCGGACCACGGCCAGGAGGTCGGCCACGGCAGCGACCGCGCGGGCCACAGCCCATCGACCGCGTCGGGCTACCGCATTCCGACGGTCATCTGGCGCAACCGGGAGCCGCTGCCGAGCGCCGCCGCGCAGCAGCAGCCCTTTCGCGCGGACTGGACGGGGTGGGCGCTGATGGACCTGCTCAGGATTCGATGGAGCGGGCAGATGCCCGAGCGCAATGTGCTGAGCGACACTTACCGCTGGCAGGCGCCGACGATCCCGGTGGCGGTAGAGTCGTTCTCGCGCTGAGAGCGCTGGCAACGCTGCCAACGGGCCTCGTGCCTGATCCGATTCCTCTACGTTCCGGAGCATCCCTTCATGACCCGTACCCGCGTTCTTCTTGACCCTGCCGGCAAGACATGGGCCACGCGCTGCGAAGGCGCCGACGTGATCGTTCGTGCCGGCGCGCCCGGCAAGGAAAAGGAAAGCACCAAATCCCAGGGCGATGCCAAGGCCGCCGTCGCCCATGCGATGAAAGAGGAATGGTCGCGGCTCAAGAAGGGCTTCGTGCTCGTCAACCCCGAGGCCCGCGCCGGCGAGCCGCGCATGCACCGCTACCTTGGCCAGGGCTACACGGGCGCGATGCCGATTGCCGATTTCAAGGGCCAGCTCCTGTGCAGCCGCAATCTCGTCTCCGACGTGCATCGCCAGGCTGCGGGCAGAGACCAACTGGTGGTCATCAGCGCGCAGGCGCAAGAGACCGATGCCTTCGAGGCCCCAGAGAACACGCTGATCTGGAACGCCCAGTACGCGCCGGCGCTGGACCGCTTGCTCTTGCGGGCCGACCACGGTGTACTGGCCTGGTCGCCGGCCACGCGCACCTTCGAAACCCTTGCCAAAAACAACCGCGAACCCGCGAGCTTCCTGAGCGTCGCGGGCACGCGCGCCGCGTGGTTCGCGCAGCCGGAGCTGGTGGTGCGCGACCTGTCGCTTTCGGCGGGCAGCAACGACCTCCTCAGGCACGAAGCACACCCCCAGCTTCACGGCGGACACACGCCGCAGATGGAAGGCGCGCTGTCCTCGCAAGGCGTTCTCGCCTTCTGCGTGCAAGCCGGCGAAGTGCAGTTCCTGGACGTGGCCGGCGGCACCGCCAGGCCGCCATGGAAAGGCGATTTCGAAATGATCACCAAGCTGGGCTTCACGCCCGATGGGCGCTGGCTGCTCGCCAAGGAGCAATACGGCGGCTGGGCCCTGCACTGCTTCGACATGGAAACCGCCGCGCCGCGCGCGGACTGGCCCGATCTTGGTGACTTGGCGAACAGCGATTTCGCGCTCGACCCTTCAGGCGAGCGCCTGGCCGTTGCGTATCGCGGTCACATCGAAGTGTTCGAGTTCGCCACCATGAAATCGCTGCTGCGCTTTGCGGTCGATCATGTGATCAAGCGCTGCGCCATCGCCTGGATCGGCAACGATGCGATCGGCGTGCGCACCGACTACGGATGCGCGAGCCTCTATGCGATGAACGCGGCGGGCTGAGGGCAACCGCCGGTCCATCCGCCCGCACTCAGTGCGCGGGAACCAGGAAGTCCTGGCTGATGCGCCCGCCCAGCTCGTTCACGCGGTCGAGGAACTGCGTGAGATACGCATGCAACCCGGTCGCCAGGATCTCGTCGACCCGCGCGTACTGCAGGTCGGCCAGCAGCTTGCCGGCGCGGCGCTGCGTTTCGGCGCTCTGCTCGTTCTGCACCTTCGCGAGGTTGTTGACCACCTCGGCCAGGCTCGCGTGCAGCGAGCGCGGCATGTCCGCACGAAGAATCAGCAACTCGGCCACGCGCTCGGGCTTGATCACGTCGCGGTACACCTTGCGATAGACCTCGAAGGCCGAGACGCTGCGCAGGATCGCGCTCCAGTGATAGAAGTCGTACTCCTGGTCTTCCTCGGTGGCGGCGCCGAAGAACTCGCTGTTGAGCGCGTGGAACTTCACGTCCACCAGCCGCGCGGTGTTGTCGGCGCGTTCGAGGAAAGTGCCCAGGCGCGAGAAGTAGAAGGCCTCGTCCTGCAGCATCGTGCCCAGCGTCACGCCGCGCGAGAGGTGCGAGCGGAACTTGACCCATTCGAAGAACTGGCCCGGGTCGCGTTCGAAATCGCCCGCGCGCAGCATGCGGTTGACTTCGAGCCAGGTGGTGTTCTGCGTTTCCCAGGCCTCGGTGGTGAGCGCGCCGCGCACGGCGCGTGCGTTCTCGCGCGCGGCCTTGAGGCAGGAGACGATCGACGAGGCATTGCTCTCGTCCTTGACCATGAACTCCATCACGTCGTGGGGCGTGATCTGCTCGTACTTCTTGTTGTACAGCGGCAGCAGTTCGCTGATGGACAGCACGCCCTGCCAGCCGTACTTGGCCACTTCGGCCGACTGCGGCAGGAGCGAGGTCTGGTAGTTGACGTCGAGCATGCGCGCGGTGTTCTCGGCGCGCTCGGTGTAGCGGGACATCCAGTAGAGATGGTCGGCGGTGCGGGACAGCATCGTGGGGCTCCTACTACGATTGGCTTTGCGTCTGCGATTGCGACGCGGGCGCCTTGGGCTTGGGCGTGCGGTCGGCTTCGAGAATCCAGGTGTCCTTGGTGCCGCCGCCCTGCGACGAGTTGACCACCAGCGAACCTTCTTTCAGCGCCACGCGCGTGAGGCCGCCGGGCACCATCTGCACTTCCTTGCCCGAGAGCACGAAGGGCCGCAGGTCGATGTGGCGCGGCGCGATGCCGGCATCCACGAAGGTCGGCGAAGTCGACAGGCTCAGCGTGGGCTGCGCGATGTAGCCATCGGGCTTGGCGATCACGGCCTTCTTGAAGTCCTCGATCTCGGCCTGCGTGGCGGCCGGGCCGATCAGCATGCCGTAGCCGCCTGCCCCGTGCACTTCCTTGACGACCAGGTCCTTCATGTTGTCGAGTGTGTACTGCAGCTCGTCCTTGTTGCGGCACATGTAGGTCGGCACGTTCTTCAGGATCGGCTTTTCGCCGAGGTAGAACTCGATCATCTTGGGCACGTAGGGGTAGATCGACTTGTCGTCGGCCACGCCGGTGCCCACCGCATTGCAGATCACGACGTTGCCCGCGCGGTAGGCGCGCATCAGGCCGGCCGTGCCGAGCGTGGAGGTCGAGCGGAACACGTCGGGGTCGAGGAAGTCGTCGTCGACGCGGCGGTAGATCACGTCGACGCGCCGCGGCCCGCGCGTTGTGCGCATGTAGACGAAGTCGTCCTTGACGGAGAGGTCCTGCCCCTCGACCAGTTCGATGCCCATCTGCTGCGCGAGGAAGGCGTGCTCGAAGTAGGCGCTGTTGTACATGCCGGGCGTGAGCACCACCACCGTGGGCTCGGCCGTGGCGGCCGGCGCGCTCGCGCGCAGCGTTTCGAGCAGCAGGTCGGGATAGTGCGCGACCGGCGCGATGCGGTTCTGGTTGAACAGCTCCGGGAAGAGCCGCATCATCATCTTGCGGTTTTCCAGCATGTAGCTCACGCCGCTGGGCACCCGCAGGTTGTCTTCGAGCACGTAGTACTCGCCGTTGCCGTCGGCATCGGGGGCGCGCACGATGTCGATGCCGGCGATGTTCGAGTAGATGTTGTGCGGGACGCTCACGCCCATCATCTCGGGGCGGAACTGCGCGTTGTTCAGGATCTGCTCGGCCGGGATGATGCCGGCCTTGATGATTTCCTGGTCGTGGTAGACGTCGTGCAGGAAGCGGTTGAGCGCGGTGACCCGCTGCACCAGCCCCTTTTCCATGCTGTCCCACTCGTGGGCGGGAATGATGCGGGGCAACAGGTCGAACGGAATGAGCCGCTCGGTGCCCGAGCCGTCTTCGTCCTTGGCGCCATACACCGCGAAGGTGATGCCGACCCGGCGGAAAATCATTTCCGCCTCTTCACGCCGCGATCGCATCACCTCACCGGGTTGCTTCGCAAGCCATTGGTCGTAGCGCTTGTAGTGCTGTCGGATTGCAGCCCCCGCATAGGGCAACTGCTCATACATCTCATCGAATTTGTGCATGGAACGACCAATCTCCTTGGTCCATAGCTTAGCAAGTTCGAGGCCAAAGATCGGTACACCCCCAGTCTTCGCGCACTTCGTGTCGCTTCGCCAACCCCCTTGCAGGGGGCAACACCTGCGGCCCGGCGGAGCCGGTTCCGCGGTGTTTCCCGAATGGGACCCCTGTTATCGCTTCTTGCGGGCGGCGAGGAATTCCTTGATTCGCTTGCCGCTTTCGTCGCTGTAGAGGCTCTCGACGAGCACGCCGCGCTCGGCGTCGAGCTGTTCGCGGCGGCTGCGCCCGCGCGCCGAATGGACCAGCTCCTTGATGCGCGCCTGCACGTCGAACGGACCCTGCGCGAGCTTCTGCGCCCAGGCGAGCGCGACGGCGTAGGCGGTTCCATGCGGCACGATACGGTTCACCACGCCCCAGTCATGGAGCCGGCGGGCGTGGTGGACCGCGCCGCCCAGCAGTATCTCGATCACCGCCTGCGGCGGCAGCGAGCGCGCCAGCGAATCGGTGCCGCCGCCGTCGATAGACAGGCCGAAGTTGACGTTGGACATCACGAATTCCGCATCCTCGGCCGCGACGATCAGGTCGCAGGCCAGGCAGAGCGAAAAGCCGCTGCCCGCCGCCGTGCCTTCCACCGCGGCGATGACGGGCTGGGGCGCCTCCTGCATCGCCATGACCCATTCGTTCAGGGCGTCGGAGTGCGCGAGCTGCTCGGCCTGCGGGAGCTTGCGCTGCCGCACGAGCCGCCGCAGGTCGCCGCCGACGCAGAAATGCTCGCCCTCCCCGGTCAGCACGATGGCGCGCACGGTGCGAAAGCGGGAGGCGGCGCGTATCGCCTTGGCGGCCGCGCGGTAGATCGATGGATTGACGGTGTTGCGCGCCGCGGGATTGCTGATGGTCAGCACCAGCACCGCCCCCTCGCGGTGCATCTGGAGTTTCGCGGCAGGGACGGAAGAAACCGCCCCGGTGCTGGTGATGGCAGGCACGGCCGCCGACGTCATGGCGCCCGCCTGCCGAGGAACCTGCGTTGAAGCTTGTCTCTGCCGTGCATGACGCCCCCTTGTGTTGTTTCAGGACGATACAACGCATCAGGCGCCTCAATGCGCGATGTGACAACCAGTAAGCGGTCTTTCATTTAACAATTTATTCACAGTTTTGGAGGATTCCCTGGTGCTGCCCGACCGGCGCGTCGGCACGCGTCAGGGCACGCGGTGCTGCCAGTAACGGGAGCGGCGCTCGCGCTCGCAGGCCAGCTCGGCCGGCCGCTCGCTGACCCAGTGCGCCGCGCCGCAGCGCGCGCTCTCCACCAACCGCACGCCCCGCTCCGTGTAGCGCGCGACCACCTCCCCGGCGGGGTGCCCGAAGCGGTTGCGATACCCCGCTTGAACCAGCGCGATGCGCGGGCGCACCGCATCGAGCAGCGCCTCGCTCGACGACGTCTTGCTGCCGTGATGGGGCACCAGCAGCACGTCGGTCCGCAGGTGCGCCTCGGCCGTTCGCGCGACCAGCGCGGCCTCTTGCAGCCGCTCGACGTCGCCGGCCAGCAGCGCCGTCGCACGGCCGTTGCCGATGCGCAGCACGCACGAGACAGCATTGGGCCTGGTAAAGCTGCGGTAGTCGGCGTCGAAGGGATGCAGCACCTCGAAACTCACGCCGTCCCAGGTCCAGCGCTGGCCTGCTTCGCAACGCTGCGTCGGGCGCAGCGCCTGCAGCGGATGGGTGGCTTCGATGGAACTGAGCAATGCGGCCTGCGGCTGCATCGCGAGCACCGCGGGCGCGCCGCCGGTGTGGTCGGTGTCGCGGTGGCTCAGCACCAGCATGTCGAGCCGTTCGCCGAAGGCGCGCAACAGCGGCACGAGCACGCGATGGCCGGCGTCGCTTTCGAGGCTGTAGCGCGGCCCCGCGTCGTAAAGCAGGCTGTGCGTGGCGGTGCGGACCAGCACCGCATTGCCTTGCCCGACGTCGGCCGCCAGGAGCTCGAACTCGCCGGCCGCAGGCCGCGGCATCTGCCACAACAGCACGGGCAGCAGCAGCGGCAAGCCGAGCGCGCGCATCGACCAGGGCAAGCGCATCGCGAACAACGCGCCGCCCGCCACGCCGCAAGCGGCCATCCACCATGGCGGCGCGGCCATCGAGAGCGTCGCGAAAGGCAGCCCCGCCAACCATTGCAGCAGGACGGCGAGCGCCTGCACGGCCCAGGCCGCGACGTCCCACAGCGGCGCCACGACCGCGCCCAGCATGGCCAGCGGCGTGACCACGAGGGTGACCCACGGAATCGCGATGGCATTGGCCAGCAACCCCACCAGCGACACCTGCTGGAACAGCAGCAGGCCGAGCGGCGTGAGCGCGAGCGTGATCACCCATTGCTCGCGGAAGAACAGGAACAACCGGTTGGCGGCGGTCGGCCTTCTCTCGCCCGCTTCCGTCGAATCGGTGGCGAAGAGCACGCCCACCGCGACGAAGCTGAGCCAGAAACCCGCCTGCATCAAGGCCCAGGGATCGATGGCCACCACCACCGCGGCAGTCAGCAGCCAGACATGCGGCCACGGCCAGCGCCGGCCGGTGAGACGCAGCAAGGCAATGGTGGCGAGCATCCACACGGTGCGCTGCGCGGGCACGCCCCAGCCGCTGAAAAGCGCATAGAGCGTGGCGAGCAGCACGCCGCCGATCAATGCCGCCTGCGGCGCGGGCAGCCGCAGCATCAGCCGGGTGCTACGCCGCCACAGCGCGCCGACCACGTGCGCCGCGAGCCAGGCAAACATCGTGATGTGGAGGCCCGAGATCGACATCAGGTGCGCCACGCCCGTCGCCCTGAACACATCCCAGCCGGCCCGGTCGATGGCGCCCTGGTCACCGGTGACCAGCGCTGCGATCACGCCGGCCTGATGGCGGTCGGCCACGCGTTCGAACACGGCGTCGCGCACCGCCTCCCGCGCGCGCTCGACAGGGTGCCGCCATGTGTTTTCCAGATATACCGGCGCGGCATCGCGCGCACCGGTTCGCACATAGCCATTGGCATGCACGCCCTGCTCCCACAGCCAGAGCTCGCTGTCGAAGCCATGCGGATTGAGATTGCCATGCGGCGCCCTAAGCCGCACCGTCAGCTGCCATCGCTCGCCGGCATGGAGTTCGCCGACGACAGCAGAGGTAGATGCCCGCCCCTCGACGGCATGCCCCCAGAGCCCGGTGTTCTCGCCATACCAGCCCAGCGCGATGCGCGAGGGCACGGTCGGCGGCGCGTCGTTGCGCGCGTCGGCCCATCGGGCGGATTCGACATCGAGATGAAACCGCGTTCCAGTCTCGCTGCGTTGCGGCATCTGCGACACCACGCCGGTCACCTGCAGGTCGCGCCCTTCGAGCGCCGCGTCGAGCGCGCCGTCTGCATAAGCCACGGCACGCCAGCCCGCAAGGCCCGCGCCGGCCATCGCACCGCACATCAACGCCACGACCAGCAGCAGCAGCCCAAAAGCACGCCGCCACCACAGCCCTGCCGCTCCTGCGAACAGCAGGGTCGCATAGACGCTAGCCGCCCACAACGCCGGCTGATGCAATTGCAACGCCGCACCGATCAGCGATCCCCCCAACGCGGCAAACGCCCACGACCCGCCCCTGCCGGACGCGCGCGACGGCGTCAGCACACAACCTCACGACACATGATGCAAACCCTCCCCGAACCCGCGCTCGATGGCGCGTTAATTGCTTGGCTTCTGGGCTAGTATGCGTCTCACAAGAGACATCTTTTCGATGCAATCTCGCAGTACTGCACACAAAAACGCATGTCCATTCACGCCGCACTCCACCACGTCACCCACTACAAATACGACCGCCTGGTGCAGTTGGGCCCGCAGGTCGTGCGCTTGCGGCCTGCGCCGCATTGCCGCAGCAACGTGATCTCGTACTCGCTGACGGTCGAGCCGGTCGAGCACTTCGTCAACTGGATGCAGGACCCATTCGCGAACTACCAGGCACGGCTGGTGTTCCCCGAGAAGACACGCGAATTCAAGGTCACCGTCGACCTCGTGGTCGAGATGGCGGTCTACAACCCCTTCGACTTCTTCTTGGAGCCGCAGGCCGAGAACTTTCCGTTCAAGTACACCGCCTCGCAGGCCGAGGAACTCGCGCCCTACCTCGTGGCCGACCCGGTCACGCCGCTGGTGGAGGCCTACCTCGAGAAGATCGACCGCAAGGAACAGCGCACCATCGACTTCCTGGTGGGCCTGAACCAGCAGGTCCAGCAGGACGTCAACTACCTGATCCGCATGGAGCCCGGCGTGCAGACGCCGGAAGAAACGCTCACCAACGGCAGCGGCTCGTGCCGCGACTCGGGCTGGCTGCTGGTGCAGCTGCTGCGCCACATGGGCCTGGCCGCGCGTTTCGTCTCGGGCTACCTGATCCAGCTCACGCCCGACGTGAAATCGCTCGACGGCCCGAGCGGCACCACGGTCGACTTCACCGACCTGCACGCCTGGTGCGAAGTGTTCCTGCCGGGCGCAGGATGGGTCGGCCTCGATGCCACCTCGGGCCTCATGGCCGGCGAAGGGCACATTCCGCTTGCCTGCACGCCCACGCCTTCGAGCGCCGCGCCTATCGAAGGCGGCGTGGACGAGGCCGAGGTCGAGTTCGGCCATGAAATGAAGGTCACGCGCATCTACGAATCGCCGCGCGTCACCAAGCCCTACACCGAAGAACAATGGGCCGAAGTGCTCGCTCTCGGCGATGCCGTCGATGCGCGCCTGAAGGCCGGCGACGTGCGCCTCACGATGGGCGGTGAGCCCACCTACGTGGCCACCAGCGACCGCGATGCGCCCGAGTGGAACACCGACGCACTCGGCCCCACGAAGCGCGGCTACGCCACCGAACTCGTTCACAAGCTGCGCGCCGAATACGGCAACGGCGGCTTCCTGCATTTCGGCCAGGGCAAGTGGTACCCGGGCGAGCAACTGCCGCGCTGGGCGCTCTCGATCTTCTGGCGCGCCGATGGCCAGACGCTGTGGCATGACCCCGCGCTTTTTGCCGATGAACGTTTTCCCACGCACTACACCAGCGAGGACGCGCACCGCTTCACCAACACGCTGGCGCAGAACCTCGGCCTGAGCGAGCGCTACATCCAGCCCGGCTACGAAGACACCTACTACTACCTCTGGCGCGAACGCCGCCTGCCGGTGAACGTCGACCCCTTCGAATCGAAGCTGGACGACGAACTCGAACGCGTGCGCCTGCGCCGCGTGTTCACGCAGAAGCTGGACGCGGTGATCGGCTACATGCTGCCCATCGAGCCCGGCAACGCAGATGGCGATGCGCCCGCGCTCGCCGGCCCCGGCTGGAAGACCGGCCCCTGGTTCCTGCGCGACGACCGCCTGTTCCTGATCCCCGGCGATTCGCCCATGGGCTACCGCCTGCCGCTCGACTCGCAGCCATGGGCCAGCAAGGGCGACTACCCCTACCTGATCGAGCGCGACCCGACCGCCCCGCGCGGCGCGTTGCCGAGCGCGGCCGACTACCGTGCGCGCTACATCACGGGTGCAGCCGGTGCAACCGGTGCAGGAGCCCTCGGCGACGTGCCCTACACCTTCGGCGCGCCGCCGGTGGTGCCCGCGTCGCTTCGCATGCAAAGCCCCGGCGATGCGGCGAGTGGCGATGCAGCCGCATCGGCCGCCGCACTTGCCGCCGATGCCTCCGCCACGCCCGCCACCCGCCTGCCCCTGCGCGGCGAATCGGCCCACTGGGTCACGCGCACCGCGCTGTGCGTCGAAGTGCGCGACCCGCGCCGTGCCAATGGCCCCTCGGCCGAGAAGAAGGGCAGCGCCTCGGGTGTGCTCTACGTCTTCATGCCGCCGCTCGCGCGCCTGGAGGACTACCTTGACCTCGTCGCGGCCGTCGAAGCCACCGCGCGCGATCTCGGCATGCGCATCGTGATGGAAGGCTATCCGCCGCCACGCGATCCGCGCCTGAAGATGCTGGCCGTGACGCCCGACCCGGGCGTGATCGAAGTCAACATCCACCCGGCCCACAACTGGAAGGAACTGGTCGCGCACACCGAGTTCCTCTACAACGCCGCGTTCGAAACGCGCCTCTCGGCCGAGAAGTTCATGACCGACGGCCGTCACACCGGCACCGGCGGCGGCAACCACTTCGTGATGGGCGGCGCCACGCCGGCGGACAGCCCGTTCCTGCGCCGGCCCGAGCTGCTCGCGAGCCTCTTGCTGTATTGGCACAACCATCCGTCGCTGAGCTACCTGTTCTCGGGCATGTTCATCGGCCCGACCAGCCAGGCGCCGCGCGTGGACGAGGCGCGCAACGACCAGGTCTACGAGCTCGAAATCGCCCTGCAGGAAATCGCGAAGAACCGCGAGATCTACGGCCAGAACATGCCTGCATGGCTGGTCGACCGCACGCTGCGCAACATCCTGATCGACGTGTCGGGCAACACGCACCGCAGCGAGTTCTGCATCGACAAGCTGTATTCGCCCGACTCGAGCACCGGCCGCCTCGGCCTGCTGGAGCTGCGCGCCTTCGAGATGCCGCCGCATGCGCGCATGAGCATCGCGCAGCAGTTGCTGATCCGCGCGTTGGTCGCCCGCTTCTGGGACGAGCCCTACAAGGCCCCCGTCACGCGCTGGGGTACCGAGCTGCACGACCGCTTCCTGCTGCCGACCTTCGTGAAGATGGACTTCGACGACGTCATCAGCGAAATGCGCCAGGCCGGCTTCGCCTTCGACCCGGACTGGTTCGCGCCGCACTTCGAATTCCGCTTCCCGCTCGTGGGCCAGATGCAGGCGATGGGCGTGGAGCTGTCGCTGCGCAACGCGCTCGAACCCTGGCACGTGATGGGCGAGGAAGGCTCGGCGGGCGGCACGGTGCGCTATGTCGATTCGTCGCTCGAGCGCATCGAGGTGCGCGTGACGGGCCTGAACGAGAGCCGCCACGTCATCACCGTCAACGGCAAGGTGCTGCCGCTGCAACCTACCGGCGTCACCGGCGAATTCGTCGCGGGTGTGCGCTACAAGGCGTGGAACCCGCCTTCGGCCCTGCACCCGAGCATCGGTGCCCATGCGCCGCTGACCTTCGACCTCGTCGACACCTGGATGAAGCGCTCGCTGGGCGGCTGCCAGTACTTCGTGGCCCACCCGGGCGGACGCAACTACGACAGCTTCCCGGTCAATGCCTACGAGGCCGAGAGCCGCCGCCATTCGCGCTTCACGCGCATGGGCCACACGCCCGGCCTCATGCGCACGCCGCCGGCCACCATCGAGCTTCCGGGCAGCCGCGAATTCCCGTTCACGCTGGACTTGCGCCGGTAAGGGGACATTTCGCACAGTGCCCGAGCGGAGCCCCCGTGACGGCGGTGTGACAATCCCCCACCTGTGGAACCTTTGAACGAATCCCTGTTCGACGCCCAGGCCCTGGAGTTTCCAGCGGCCCTGGCGTCGGCGCTCGCACCGGCCGCGCTGCCCGGCCACTTCGATGAATTGCGTGGCGGGGCCACGCCGGCGGCGCCTGCGCGGCCCGCTCCGCCGAGTACGGCCCCGGCGGCAAGTGCCCCGCTGCTGTACGACGCGACAGCGGAACGCCCGGCGGCCACGCAATCGCAATCCCAATCTTCTGCATCGCAGTCCCAGAGCCAGTCGCAGTCGCAGTCGCAAGCGCAGCAACCGGCAGCGGCGCCCGGCGAAACCCCACCGCTCACCCCCGCCTGGAACGCCTTCTTCGACCAGCTCGGCCCGGGCGGCTTCAACGACCTGCCGCGCCGCGCGGTCAGCCTGGAGCGGCAGATCCGCGACAACGGCGTCACCTACAACGTCTACGCCGATGCCACCAACGGCCCGCAGCGGCCCTGGTCGCTCGACCTGTTCCCCTTGATCGTCTCGCCCGAGAGCTGGAGCCAGATCGAGGCCGGTGTGCTGCAGCGCGTGCGCGTGCTCGACCGGGTGATGGCCGACGTCTACGGCCCGCAGCAGTTGCTGAGCGAAGGGCTCATCCCGCCGGCACTGGTACGCGGCCATCCGGGCTACCTGCGCGCACTGCACGGCGTGAAGCCACCGGGCGACACCTGGCTGCACATCGCGGCCTTCGACCTCGCGCGCGGCCCTGACGGCAACTGGTGGGTGGTGTCGCAGCGCACCCAGGCGCCCTCGGGCCTGGGCTACCTGCTGGAGAACCGGCTGGCCATCACGCGGCAGTTCCCGCAGGCCTTCGAGGCGCTGCACGTGCAGCGCCTGGCCGCCACCTACAGCGCCATGATGGACGGCCTGCAGCGCATGTGCCCGGCCGGCGTGCCGCCCCACATCGCGCTGCTCACGCCCGGCCCGTACAACGAAACCTACTTCGAGCACGCCTACCTCGCGCGCTACCTGGGCGTGACGCTGGTCGAGGGCAGCGACCTCACGGTGCGCGACCAGCGGCTCTACCTCAAGACGCTGCAGGGCCTGCGCCCGGTGCACGGCCTCATCAAGCGGCTGGACGACCAGTTCCTCGACCCGCTGGAGCTGCGCCCCGATTCCACGCTCGGCGTGCCCGGACTCCTGCAGGCGATTCGCGCCGGCAACGTGCTGGTGGCCAACATGCCGGGCTCGGCCTTCCTCGAATCGCCCGCGCTGCTCGGCTTCCTGCCGGGCCTGGCGCGCCGGCTGATCGGCGAGAAGCTCAAACTGCCCGCCCTGCCGACCTGGTGGTGCGGCGAGCGCGCCGCGCTCGAGGCGGTGCTGCCACAGCTGGGCGATTGCTTCATCAAACCCACCTACCCCGGCATCGACGGCCGCACGAGCTTCGATGCGGTGCTCGGCAGCCAGTTGCGGCGGCGCGAACTCGACGAGTGGGCCGGCCGCATCGTGCGCGAGGGCGACGCCCACACGGTGCAGAGCTACCTGCCGCTGTCGCAGATCCCCACCTGGGCGAGCGACCTGGGCCCCGGCCACATCGCACCGCGCGCGGCGCTGCTGCGCGTGTTCGCGGTGAGCGACGGCGCGCAGTCTTGGCGCGTGCTGCCCGGCGGCCTCGCCCGACTCGCGGGCGCCGACGCGCAGATCGCCTCGATGCAGCGCGGCGGCAGCAGTGCCGACGTGTGGGTGCAGACGCACGGCGAGGTCGATCGGACCACGCTGCTGCAGCCGCACGCCACGCCGGCCTCGCTCGCGCGGCACCGCGCGCCGGTCACCAGCCGCGCCGCGGAGAACATGTTCTGGCTCGGCCGCTACACCGAGCGCGCCGAGAACGCGGTGCGCCTGGCACGCCTCACGCTCAACCTCTTGGGCGGCGAAGACCAGTCGTCGCGCCCGCTGCTCGAATGGCTGCACCGCATGGCCGTGCGCAACGCGCTGGTGCCGGCCGAGGCGCCGAGCGCGCCGCAGTCGCGCCGGGTGTTCGAGCGTGCCCTGGTGGCCGAACTCGGCGACGTCGACGGGGGCGGCAGCGTTGGCTATAGCCTGCGCTGCATCCGGCAGACCGCAGCCGCGGTGCGCGAGCGACTCTCGCAGGACAACTGGAACCAGATCGTGCGCGCCGAGGCCGACTTCCTGCGCCGTGCCGCGGAGCAGGCCGGCGAAGGCAGCTTCGCGGCCAGCGCCGCGCTGCGCGCGCTCGAATCCGCCAGCACCGCGCTGGCCGCCATGACCGGCGCGCAGACCGACCGCATGACGCGCGACGACGCCTGGCGCCTGCTGTCCATCGGCCGGCACATCGAGCGGCTGGGCTTTTTGTCGAACGCGCTCGAAGTCGGCTTCGACAACGGCGCGGTGCACGAGGTCAGCGGCTTCGAGGCGATGGTGGCGCTGTTCGACAGCACCATCACCTTCCACGCGCGCTACCAGCAGCGGCGCGACGTCGCCACGCTGGTCGACCTCCTGGTGCTCGACGCGGAGAACCCGCGCTCGCTGGCCTGGGTCACGCAGACCCTGCGCGGGCGCATCGCGCGGCTCGCGGGCAGCGCGCCCGGCAAGCTCACCGCGCTGTCGTACGAGCTGCCCGACCCGGCCACCTGGACGCTCGAGCACCTGTGCGCCGGCGGGGCCGATGCGAACTACCCCGCGCTGGTTCACCTGCTCGCCAACTGCGAGACGGCCGCCTACCATGTGTCGGACGCCATCGGCACGCGCTACTTCACGCTCACATCCGAATCGCTGCGCTCCGTCGGAGCCTGATCGATTCCACAACGATATTTCGAAGGAGGCATCTCCATGTCAGGCATCGCCATCAACCGCCGTTTCACGCTGACCGCCGCTGCACTTCTCGTCGGCCTTGCACTCGCCGGCTGCGGCAAGCAGGAAGCCGCCGCGCCCGCAGCCGCTTCAGCACCACCGCCGCCCGCCGCGGCGCGCGCGCTGGTCGTGGGCACCGACGCGGCCTACGCACCCTTCGAATTGCAGAACGAAAAGGGCGAGGTCGTAGGCTTCGACATCGACGTGGTGAAGGCCGTCGCGCAGAAGGCCGGCATCGAGGTGAAGTTCGTCAACACGCCGTGGGAAGGCATCTTCAATTCGCTCGACCAGGGCGACCGCGACCTGCTGGTGTCTTCCATCACCATCACCGACGAGCGCCGCCAGACCATGGACTTCTCGCAGCCCTACTTCGAAGCCAGGCAGCTCATCGCGGTGAAGAGCGACTCGCCCGTTGCGAAGTTCGAGGACATCAAGACGCTGAAGGTTGGCGTGCAGAACGGCACCACCGGCGACGAGGTCGTGGGCAAGCTGCTGGGCAAGTCGAGCACCGCCATCAAGCGCTTCGAATCGACCCCGCTCGCGCTCAAGGAGCTCGAAGCCGGCGGCGTGCAGGCCGTGGTGGCCGACAACGGCGTTGTGGCGCACTACCTCGCGAACAACGCTGCGGGCGGCTTCAAGACGGTGAGCGATGTGGGCTTTCCGGCCGAGCAATACGGCATCGCGGTGAAGAAGGGCAATGCCGAGCTCCTGGCGAAGATCGACAAGGGCCTGGCGGACATCAAGGCCGACGGCACCTACGCGAAGATCTACGCCTCGCACTTCGGCGCGGCGTCGAAGTAAGAAGTCCATCGCCACGACAACGCCATGCTGCTGCACGTCACCCACGAAACCCGCTACGAGTACGCACCACCGGTCGAGACGGCGCAGCACCTGGCCCACCTGAAGCCACTGGCCACCGGTTCACAGCGGCTCGTGAGCCACCTGCTCACGATCGATCCGCCACCGGCACAGCGCGGCGAGTTGCCCGATGTGTATGGCAACACCCGCGCCTTCTTCGCGCTCGAAGCCACGCACGACCGGCTGGTGGTCACGGCCGAGAGCGTGGTCGATACCTCGGTGCCGGTGCTCTCGGGCGCCATCGCCCGCGAACTGCCCTGGGAGACCGTGCGCGAGCGCTTCCGCTTCCGCAAGGACGCCACTTTCGATGCGGCCTCCGAGTTCGTCTTTCCCTCGCCCTACGTGCCGCGCCACGACGACTTCGCCGCCTATGCGCGCGCGAGCTTCGTGCCCGGACGCCCCACCTTCGATGTGGCGATGGACCTCACCGAGCGCATGTACCGCGACTTCGACTACGACGCCGACAGCACCGAGATCAACACCCCCGCCGTCGAGGCGCTGGCCCAGCGCAAGGGCGTGTGCCAGGACTTCGCGCACATCATGATCGCGTGCTTCCGCACCCTGGGCCTGCCCGCGCGCTACGTGAGCGGCTACCTGCTCACGCAACCGCCGCCGGGCCAGCCGCGGCTGGTGGGCGCGGATGCCTCGCACGCGTGGGTGTCGGTGTACCTGCCCGGCAAAGATGACGGGGCTGGCGGCTGGGCCGACTTCGACCCCACCAACGGTCGCCAGCCGGGCGAGGACTACGTCACGCTGGCCATCGGCCGCGACTACTCCGACGTCTCGCCGATGCGCGGCGTACTGCATGGCGGCGCAAGGCACACGCTGAGCGTCGGGGTGACCGTGCAGCCGGTGGGGGAAGTGATCCAGCTCGCGCCGCAAAGCCAGACACAATCGACATCCCAAGACAAGGAGTCTCCATGAGCGTTTACGACAAACTTTCCAGCCTCGGCATCACCCTGCCCCCCGTCTCGGCCCCGGCCGCCGCCTACGTGCCCTTCGTGCAGACCGGCAACCTCGTGTTCCTGTCGGGCCACATCGCCAAGAAGGACGGCAAGGTCTGGGCCGGCCAGCTCGGCCTGAACATCACCACCGAGGAAGGCAAGCAGGCCGCACGCGCCATCGCCATCGACCTCCTGGGCACACTGCACGCGGCCGTGGGCGACCTCAACAAGGTCAAGCGCATCGTCAAGGTGATGAGCCTCGTGAACTCGGTCGGCACCTTCACCGAGCAGCACCTCGTGACCAACGGCGCGAGCGAATTCTTCGCCGAAGTCTTCGGCCCCGAAAAGGGCGCGCATGCGCGCAGCGCGTTCGGCGTGGCACAGGTCCCGATGGGCGCCTGCGTCGAGATCGAGCTGATCGCCGAAGTCGGCTGATCCGGCAGAAGAAAAAGCGCCCCGCCGGTCGGGGCTTTTTTTTGAAGCCTTCAAAACCATGAACATCGTCCTGCGCACCCTCGCCTCGACTGCACTTCTGTTCGCAGCCATGCACCCGGTCGGCGCCTCTGCGCAATCGCTCAGTTGCGGCGGCTTTCTCGCAGGCGCCGGCGAATCGAAGTTCTCCGTCCTCAACAAATGCGGCGAGCCGGTCCTGAAGGACATCGTCTGCGTCCCGCGCCCGCAAGTCGAAGTGATCGTCGCGCCGGGCCTGCGCGGCGGCGGCACGCGGCAGATCATCAGCCAGCAATGCATTCCGATGGAAGACTGGACCTACCACCGCGGCCAGGGCAACTTCCTCGGGATCGTGCGGTTCTACAACGGCGCGGTCGAGTCTGTGCGCGACGGCGACCGGGTGCAGTGACCTAGCTGCCGAAGCTCTCCCCCAGAAACTCGATCAACGCCTGCACGCGCGCCGTGCGCCCCTTGCGGGTCGGCACCAGCAGCACCACCGGTGCGCTGTCGAACGCCCAGTCCTTCAGCACCCGCACCAGCGAGCCCCGCGCGATCGCATCGGCCGCATCCCATTCGGAGCGCAGCACCAGCCCCATGCCCTGCTCGGCCCAGTGCCGGGCCACACTGCCGTCGTTGGTGACGAAGGCCGGTGCGATGCGCAGCGTTTCGCGCGCGCCCACTCGTCGCAAGGCCTTTGGCTTCGCGGCACGGCGCACATGCCACAGCGTGACGTCTTCGTCGTTCTCGCGGATGACGATGCAGTCGTGCGTCATCACATCGCGCGGAACGCGGGGCGTGCCGCGCGCACGCAGGTAGTCGGGGCTCGCGCACAGCCAGCGCTCGTTGGCGCTGAGTGTTCGCGCGATCCACGACGAATCGTGCACCGTGCCGATGTGGATGATCGCGTCGGCATCGTGCCGGTCGGGCCATGGCGTCTCGCGCAGGTCGAATTGGATGCGCAGGCCCGGGTGCAGGCGGGCGAAGCGCGCGAGCATCGGCGCCACGTACTGCCGGCCGTAGCCGAAGGGCGCGGCGATGCGCAGCGTGCCGGTGAGCCGGCGGTCGTCGCGCTGCATCGATTCGCGCAGGCCCTCGATCTGCCCGAGCAGCGCCGCGGCCTCGCGCGCAAAGCGCTCGCCCTCGGCCGTGAGGCTCAGCCGCCGCGCGGTGCGGGTGGCGAGAGACAAGCCGAGCGTGGCTTCGAGCTTGCGCAACCGCATCGACAGCGCGGGTGGCGTGACATCGAGCGAGCGCGCCGCGGCGCTCAGGGACGGCTCGCGCAGTAGAGCAGCCGCCAGTTGCATGTCTTCGATCTGAATCATTAATCTGTGCTTAACGATTGATGAGTTCGCATTGAAGCACAACGAAGGCTTTGAAACGTACAGTCCGTACCCATGCAAGCCCCCGTTTCCCCAACCAACGCCTACCCACGCGCCGTGCTCTTCGACCTGCTCACAGCCCTGCTCGACTCCTGGACCGTGTGGAATGCCGCGGCGGGCTCCGAGGAAAAGGGCCGTGCATGGCGCGCCGAATACCTGCGGCTCACCTACGGTTGCGGCGCCTACGTGCCCTACGAGCAACTGGTGAAAGACGCCGCCCGCAACACCGGCATGGCCGACACCGCACCGGATGCGCTCGAAGCGCACTGGGACGAACTGCCCGCATGGGACGGCGCACGCGAACTGCTGCAGGCGCTCAAGCCGCACTGCCAGCTCGCGGTGGTCACCAACTGCTCGCGCCGGCTTGGCCATCGCGCAGCGGCGTTGCTCGGCGTCGACTGGGACGTGGTCGTCACCTCCGAAGAAGCCGGCTTCTACAAGCCCGACCCGCGCCCCTACCGCATGGCGCTCGACCGCCTCGGCGTGCAGGCGAGCGATGCCGCCTTCGTCGCCGGCTCGGGCTACGACATGTTCGGCACCTCGGCGGTGGGCCTGCGCACCTTCTGGCACAACCGCGTGGGGCTCGCCTTGCCGAACGGTGCGCCACCGCCTGAACAACAGGCCGCGACGCTCGCACCCGCGCTGCCGTGGCTCCAATCCTTCGCTTCGATTGCCTGAACGGAACTCCTTCATGAACACCCCTTCTCTCTTCACCATCGACACGCCCGCCGCCATCGTCGAGCGGCCGCGCATGCAGCACAACATCGCGCGGATGCAGGCGCGCATGAACGCGCTTGGCGTGCGTTTCCGGCCGCACGTGAAGACCAGCAAGTGCATCGACGTGGCGCGCGCGCAGCGCGATGCGGGCGCGCAGGGCATCACCGTCTCCACGCTGAAGGAGGCCGAGCAGTTCTTCGCCGCGGGCTTTACCGACATCCTCTACGCGGTGGGCATGGCACAGCACCGGCTGCCGCATGCGCTCGAGCTGCGCCGCCGCGGCTGCGCGCTTTCGATCATCACGGACGGCGTGGCCTCGGCACGCGCCATCGCCGAGTTCGGCCGCGCGAACAGCGAAGTCTTCGAGGTGCTGATCGAAGTCGACACCGACGGCCACCGCTCCGGTATCCGCCCGGACGACGACGTGCTGCTAGCGGTTGCCCACGTGCTGCACGACGGCGGCATGCGCCTCGCCGGCGTGATGACGCACGCGGGCTCCAGCTACGACCTCGACACGCCGGAAGCGCTCAAGGCCATGGCCGAGCAGGAGCGCGCCGGCTGCGTGCGCGCCGCGCAGCGGCTTCGCGATGCGGGCCTGCCCTGCCCCATCGTCAGCGTGGGCTCCACGCCGACGGCGCTGATGGCCGAGCGCCTCGATGGCGTGACCGAAGTGCGCGCGGGCGTCTATGTTTTCTTCGACCTCGTGATGCGCAACGTCGGCGTGTGCGACACGGACGAGATCGCGCTGAGCGTGCTCACCACCGTGATCGGCCACCAGGTCGAGAAGGGCTGGGCCATCGTCGATGCGGGCTGGATGGCGATGAGCCGCGACCGCGGCACGCAGAAACAGAAGCGCGACTACGGCTACGGCCAGGTCTGCGGGCTCGACGGCGCGGTGCTCGACGGCTACGTGCTCAGCGGTGCGAACCAGGAACACGGCATCCTGTCGCGCGAAGGTGCGCCCGACACCGACATTGCGACGCGCTTTCCGATCGGCACGCGCCTGCGCATCCTGCCCAACCACGCGTGCGCCACCGGCGCGCAATTCCCCGAGTACCAGGCGCTGGCCGAAGACGGCGCGCTGCAGCCCTGGGGCCGCTTCCACGGCTGGTGACCGGTCTCAGTCAGCTGTCTCAAGCCTTCGCGCGGGTCCCCGTGAGCGTCGGCAGTTCCGTCGCGCTGGAGTTGACGTTCACGCTGCGGTCGAAGCGCATGTACGGCCCCGAGAAGCGGCACTCCACCGTGTCGCGGAACGCCGACTCGACGAAGGTCCACGTCATGACGAAGGTGCGCGCGTCGCGCCATTCGCCGCTGGCCACCACGCGCATCACGTCGGGCTGGTACTCGTGGTGCAGCTTGTTGCCGGTGATGGTGGTGTCGCCCTCGAAGGGCTTCTTCAACCCGGCCTGCACCTTGTGCGTTCCGCGGTCGTCTTCCATCGTGAAGGTGCAGATGTCGCCCGTGAAGTCGAGGCGCATCGACTTCACCTTCTCCGCGTTCTCGGGAAAGTCGAAGCGCACGCCCGAGACGTTCGCCGCGACGGGAGAACTCGTCGCCTTCACCGGCGGGAGGAGTTGCAGCGTGCGCGTGCGGTTCTTCAGCGTGGCGTAGTCCCGCTCGCTGGCCGGCAGCGTGTTGCCGAACGCCGCGGGAAAGTGCTTGTACAGAATGCCCGCATTGAAGCCTGCCTTCGGCGGCAGCGCCGAGTTGAGCGCGAGCACCGCGTTCTGCTCGGGGAACACCACCGAATACTGGCCGAACAATCCGTCGGCGTTGTAGGCACCGTGCTGGCCCAGCCACCACTGGTAGCCATAGCGGTCCTTGGTGTGCGGCTGGTGCACCGACGCGACCCATTCCTTCGTGAGGATCTGCTTGCCGTTCCACTGGCCGTTCTGCGCATGCAGGATGCCGAGCTTGAGCGAATCGACCGTCTTCCAGCTCAGGCCGTTGGCGCCGGGCGAGATGCCCTCGGGCCCCACGTCCCACTCGTAGCCGGTGATGCCCAGCGGATCGAAGAAGCGGGGCTTGAGGTAATCGGCCGTCGACTGCCCCGTGGTCTTCGTGACGATGGCCGACAGCATGTAGGTGGCCGCGCTCGTGTAGACGAACTTGCTGCCCGGCGTGTAGACCACCGGGATCTTGAAGAACTCCGCGATCCAGCTCGTGCGGATCGGCCGCCACACCGAGCCCGACACCATCGACTCGTGGCCGGTGCGCATCGTCAGCAGGTCGCGCACCGTCATCGCCGCGAGGTTGGCGCTGACGGTAGGCGGCAGGTGCTCTGGGAAGAAGGAGACGACCTTGTCGTCGAGGCTGAACTTGCCATCGGCAATCGCCATGCCCACCGCGCACACGGTCACGCTCTTCGTGAGCGAGTGCGTCATGTGCCGGCGCTCGGGCTTGTAGGGGTCCCACCAGCCCTCGGCCACCACATGGCCGTTGCGCCACAGCATGAAGCTGTGCAGTTCGAACGCACCGCGCTCCGCATCGTCGAGGAAGGCGAGGATCGCCGCGGGCGAGATGCCCTGCGCCTCGGGCCGGCTGCGCGGCAGGCCGTCGGCAAAGACCGGTGCAGCGGCGCCGGTGGCGGCCCAGCCGATGCCAGGCAGCGAGGCCATGGCGGTGCCGCCGAGGGAAAGGCGCAGCAGGCCGCGGCGCGAGATGGCGGAAGGGATCGTTGTTGTCTCTTGCATGTTGTTGGCTTCCTTGTCTTGCGGATGGACAGGTTGCATCAGTTTGGTGCAAGGACCTGTCAATCCCCTGTCGCGGGTGGCAGGGGAAACCCGGGAGCTGCGGCCGGCTGCATACCTTCGACCAACGGGAAAACGCTAGGTGCCCGTCTGCGCGTTGTTCCTACAGTCGATCCCGCCCGGCAGGCCGCAACAACAAAAGGAACATGAGCGCCATGGAATTCGACTACGTGATCGTGGGCGGTGGCTCCGGCGGCGCGACGCTGGCCTCCCGTCTCAGCGAAGACCCGGGCGTGACGGTCTGCCTGATCGAAGCCGGCGGCGACGGCCGCGGCATCCTGGTGCGGGCCCCCACCGCCACGGTGGCGATGCTGCCGGGCCGCCCGAAGATCAACAACTACGCCTACCAGACCGTGCCGCAGCCCGGCCTGAACGGGCGCCGCGGCTACCAGCCGCGCGGGCGCTGTCTCGGCGGATCGAGCGCGATCAACGCCATGCTCTATGTGCGCGGCCATCGCGACGACTACGACGACTGGGCGCGCGCCGGCTGCGCGGGTTGGTCGTTCGACGAGGTGCTGCCGTACTTCAAACGTGCCGAAGGCAACGAGCGCGGCGAGAGTGCGATGCACGGCGGAGCCGGGCCGCTGCAGGTGTCCGAGCAGCAGAGCCCGCGTCCGATCACCGAAGACTTCGTGCGGGCGGCCGCGGAGTGCGGCATTCCGCGCAACGACGATTTCAACGGCGCCGAGCAGGAAGGCGCGGGCCTCTACCAGGTCACGCAGTTCCACGGCGGCGCGAAGAACGGCGAGCGCTGTTCGGCGGCCGCGGCGTACCTGCACCCGGTGATGAACCGCCCCAACCTCACGGTGCTGACCGGCACGCAGGCCCTGCGCGTGGTGCTCGAGGACAGCCGCGCCACCGGCGTGGAAGTGCGGCGCGGCGGCGCCACCGAAGTCATCCGCGCGCATCGCGAAGTGGCGCTGTGCGGCGGCGCCTTCAACTCGCCGCAACTGCTGATGCTCTCGGGCATCGGCGACCCCGCCGAGTTGGGCCGCCACGGCATCGCGGTGCGGCATGCGCTGCCGGGCGTCGGCCAGAACCTGCAGGACCACACGGATTTCATACTCGCCTACACCTCGAAGGACACCGACCTTTTCGGCATCGGCGTGAAAGCCGGGTTGAAGCTGATGAAGGCGATCTTCGAGTGGCGCAAGAGCGGCAAGGGCCTCGTCGCGACACCCTTTGCCGAAGGCGGCGCCTTCATCAAGTCGTCGCGCGAATTGCGCCGGCCCGACCTGCAACTGCATTTCGTGATCGCGATCACCGACGACCATGCGCGCAAGCTGCATGCGGGCTTCGGCTTCTCGTGCCATGTGTGCGTGCTGCGTCCCAAGGGCCGCGGCGACGTGCGGCTGAACGATGCGAACCCGCTGTCGGCACCGCGCATCGACCCGCGGTTTCTCTCCGACGCCGAAGACATGGCGCTGCTGCTGCAGGGCGTGAAGAAGATGCGCGAGATCCTGCGCGCGCCGGCGCTCGAGAAGTACCGGCACCGCGAGGTCTACACGGCCGATGCGCACTCCGACGAAGAGCTCACGCAGCACATCCGCGCGCGCGCCGACACCATCTACCACCCGGTGGGCACCTGCAAGATGGGCGTGGATGCGATGGCGGTGGTCGATCCGAAACTGCGCGTGCACGGCATCGAGAACCTGCGCGTGGTCGACGCCTCGGTGATGCCGACGCTGATCGGTGGCAACACCAATGCGCCGACGATCATGATTGCCGAGCGTGCGGCCGACTGGATGCGCGGGCCGATCACCTTCGATCGCGCGGTGCAGGACGCCAGGGTGCTGTCCCACCAATAGCTGCGCAGATGAAATCGATGCGTTTCGCGTCAGGGCAAGGCGCAAACCGCAGCGATACCGTCGGTATCGCGAGGATTTGCAACGCCGCCCTGGCGCGAAAGGCGCGATTTCATGCGCAGCTATTGGTGGGACAGCACCCTATCGCGCCTGCGACGAGCCCCGCACCATCAGCTCCCCTGGAAGCAGAAGCTGGCGTGGCGCAGAATCCAGCCCCCGCAGCCGCTCGATCAGGCATGTAGCGGCGGTGCGGCCGATGGCGTCGGTCGGCTGTGCCACGGTGCTCAGGCCCGGGCCGATCAGCGAGGCCCATTCGGGATCGTCGAAGCCGACGAAGCCCAGGTCGTCACCGAAATGCAGGCCGAGGCGCGCCATGGCCTGCGCCACACGCAGCGTGACCACGGCATTGCCCGCGACCACGGCGGCGCGGCGGCCCCGCTTGGCGCGCTTGCGCAAGGCGGTCAGCGCGGCATCGAGCGCATCGCCCTCGCCTTCGACGCTTTCGAACACCTCGCCCGCCACGCGCGGCTCGTGCGCCGACACGCATGCGCCGAACGCGGCCGTGCGCTCGCGCCGCGAGCTCACGCCCTTCTGCGGCTCGGTGACGTAGAGCAGTTCGCGATACCCGCCCTCGACCAGGTGGTTGCAGGTGGCCTGCATCGCCGCATGGTTGTCGAGCGAAACGAAGTCGGTGTGCATGCCCGTGTGGCGGCGGTCGACCAGCACCGCGGGCTTGCCATGCAGCGTGACCGCATCGACCACGTTGCTGCCGCGCCCGAGCGTGTTGAGGATGAAGCCATCGACCTGGTAGCCCGCGAGTGCATCGATGGCCTCGCGCTCGCGTTCGCTCTCGTTGCCGAGGTTGAACAGCATCACGAGGTAGCCGGCGTCCTGGCAGGCCTTCTCGGCGCCGCGCAGCACCGCCACCGAATACGGGTTGGTGATGTCCGCCACGATCAGGCCGATGAGCCGCGAGCGGCCGTGGCTCAGCGCTTGCGCCATCGGGCTCGGCGAATAGGCCAGTGCCGCAATTGCCACCTCGACGCGGGCGGCGATGTCGGGGCTGAGCAGCCGCTCGCGATGGTTGAGGAAGCGCGAGACGGTGGCTTTGGAAACGCCCGCCGCTTCGGCGACATCGGCGATGGTAGCGCGGCCCGTGGGCTTCATGGTCTTGCTCCTTCCCCCTCTGGGGGAAGGTTGGGATGGGGGCAGGCAGAGCGCTCGATGGATGCGCCGCTTGCCCCCACCCCAGCCCTCCCCCAGAGGGGGAGGGAGAAAAGCAGGGTCGCAGTCATGCGGCGGTCGTGTCGTAAGGCGCCGTCGGCTTCTCTCCGGCCAGCACCTGCAGCAGGTTGGTCGTCGCGAGCTCCGCCATCGCGTGCCGCGTCTCGTGCGTGGCCGAGCCGATGTGCGGCAGCGGCGTCACGCGCGGGTGCGTGCGCAGCGGTGAATCGGCGGGCAGCGGTTCCTTCGCGAACACATCGAGGCCGGCGGCGCGCAGCGTGCCGTGGTCGAGCGCGTGGAGCAGCGCCTCTTCGTTCACCGTGGCGCCGCGGCCGCCGTTGATGAACGATGCCCCCGGCTTCATGCGCGCGAAGAAGGCGGTGTCGATCATGCCGCGCGTGGCCTCGGTCAGCGGCAGCATCGCGAGCACGATGTCGGCGCGCGCGAGCAGGTCATCCAACGGCGTGTGCGTGGCGCGGCCTTGCAGCTCGGGCGCCTGCGCGGCCAGGTCGACCGGGCGGCGTGCGTGATAGAGCACCGGCATCCCAAAGCCCAGCGCCGCGCGCCGTGCCACGGCCTGGCCGATGCGGCCAAAGCCCAGGATGCCCAGCGTCTTGCCATGCACGTCGGTGCCGAAAAGCTCTTCGCCGATGTTCTTGGTCCAGCGGCCTTCGCGCACTAGGTTCGAGAGTTCGACGACGCGGCGCTGCGTGGCCATGAGGATCGCGAACACCGTGTCGGCCACGGTCTCGGTGAGCACGTCGGGCGTGTGGCACAGCACGATGCCGCGCTTGTGCAGCTCGGCCAGCAGGTAGTTGTCGACACCGACCGACACGCTGGAGATCACCTCGAGCTTCGGTGCCGCATCGAGCAGCGCGGCATCGACCGTGTGGCTCGATCCGATCAAACCGTTCGCGGTGGCGAGCGCGGCGGCGAAGGCCTCGGGCTCCTTGCGCGGATCGGCCACGGTGACGTGGTGCGCAGCCTGCAAGCGCGCGAGTTGGTCTTCGGGCAAGGGCCGGAAAACGAGCACGTTCTTTTTCGTCATGTTCTTCAGAGTCCCGCTTCTTCGAGTTGCGCACGCGTCGGCAGGCCCTCGGTATCGCCCAGCACCTGCACGGCGCGCGCACCGATCCACGCGCCGCGGCGCACCGCCTCGGGCACGCTCTTGCCTTCGAGCAGCGCACTCACCACACCGGCCGCGAAGCCGTCGCCCGCGCCCACGGTGTCGATCACTTCCTTCACCGGAAAGCCTTCGACGCGGCCGGTGCCGGCCACGTCGCTGTCGTAGTAGGCGCCCTCGGCGCCGAGCTTGACGACCACCAACTTCGCGCCGCGCTCGCGATAGAAGCGCGCGACGGCCTCGGGCTCGCTGTGACCGGTGAGCAGCAGGCCCTCTTCGATGCCGGGCAGCACCCAGTCGGCACGCGAGGCGAGTTCGTTGATCCAGTGGCGCATCGTCTCGGTCGAAGACCACAGCGTCGGGCGCAGGTTGGTGTCGAACGAGATCGTGCGGCCAGCCGCACGCATCACATCCATGGTCTTCAATGCAGCCTGCAGGCTGGTCTCGGAGATCGCGGCGAACACGCCCGTGGCGTGCAGGTGGCGCGCCGAGCGCAGCCAGGCTTCGTCAACATCGGCCGGCCCCATCTGGCTCGCGGCCGAACCCTTGCGGTGGTATTCGACAGGCGGGTCGCTGCCGTCGGTGACGCGGCCCTTGAACTGGAAGCCGGTGCGCTGCGCCGGATCGCAGATGACGTGCGAGCAGTCGATGCCTTCGCCCTTCATCGTCGCGAGCAGCGAACGCGCCATCGAGTCGGTGCCCAGGCGGCTGGCCCAGCCCACCTTGAGGCCCAGGCGCGAGAGGCCGATCGCCACGTTGGTCTCGGCACCCGCGGTGCGCTTGTGGAACGCCTCTGCGTTTTCCAGCGGCCCGGGGCGGTCCGCCACCAGCAGCATCATGGCCTCGCCGAACAGGGCGACATCGAAAGCGGTGGGTTCTGGCATGTGTGGTGGGTTCTACGCCCGTGCGGCGCGGATGAAGTCGATTTGCGAGCGGGTGACGGCCAGCAGGTCGTCGCCCATCAGAGGGTATTCGATGGCGTGGGGCACGTCGGCGGGCAAGGCGCGCAACACCGCGCGCCACGGTGCGACCGAATCGCCGAGCGGCACCGCCACCCACTTGTGCGGCAGGCGCTGCGCGCCCTTGCAGTGCACGTAGCGCACGCGATGGCCGAGCGCCTGTGCGGCCTGCAGCGGGCACTCGCCGAGCCAGTGCCAGTTGCCCATGTCGAAGGTCATGCCCAGCGACACGCCGGCGCGGTCTGTTGCATCGAAGAAGGCTTGCAATGCGGGCAACGTGCCGGCGCGCACGGTCTGGTCGTTCTCGATCAGCAGTTCGACGCGGGTCTCGGCAAGCTCCACCTTCAGGCCCCAGAGCGAGCCGTGCGAGGACGCCTGGAAATCGCCGATGGACATCTTGAGCCGCTTCGCGCCGACGCGCGTGGCGGCGGCGATGCCGCGCTTGAGCGCCGCGCTGTCGAGCCAGCCGCCCTCGGCCCACAGGCCTTCAGGGCTGGAGTACACAGAAGCAAGACCTTTGAGCGCAGGCAGTTCGGCGTCCGCATCGCGCAGCATCTCGCCGCGCACTTCGACCGAATCGGCGCCAGCTGTGCGTGCAAGTTGCGAACACCAGAGCTGGCCGTGCCGCCCCACCTCGGCCGCGCCGAAGGACGACAGAGAAATCAGGACCTCGAATGACATCAGTGGGCGATCAATGGGCTTGGTGGGAACTGAGGATCTGGCCGAGGAACTGGCGCGTGCGCTCGTCCTTCGGGTTGCCGAAGAATTCTTCGGGCGGTGCCTGCTCGACGATCTTTCCTTCGGCCATGAAGATCACGCGATCGGCCACGCTGCGGGCAAAGCCCATCTCGTGCGTCACGCACAGCATGGTCATGCCGTCTTCGGCCAGGCCGATCATGGTGTCGAGCACTTCCTTGACCATCTCGGGGTCGAGGGCCGAAGTGGGCTCGTCGAACAGCATGATCTTGGGCGCCATGCACAGCGCACGCGCAATCGCCACGCGCTGCTGCTGGCCGCCCGAGAGCTGGCTCGGGTACTTCTTGGCCTGCTCGGGAATGCGCACGCGCGTGAGGTACTTCATCGCCACCTCTTCCGCTTGCGCTTTGGTCATACCGCGCGAGCGCATCGGCGCGAGCGTGCAGTTCTCCAGGATGGTCAGGTGCGGGAACAGGTTGAACTGCTGGAACACCATGCCGACTTCGGCGCGCACCGCGTCCACGTTCTTGCCGCCGGCCGTGAGGTCGATGCCATCGACCACGATGCGGCCCTTCTGCACCGTCTCCAGCCGGTTGATGCAGCGGATGAGCGTCGACTTGCCCGAACCCGAAGGCCCGCAGATCACGATGCGCTCGCCCTGGCGCACCGACAGGTCGATGCCGGTCAACACCTGGAATTCACCGTACCACTTGTTGACCGCTTCCATGCGGATGATCGATTCCGTCGTCATGCCAGGGATTCCTTCAAGCGCTTCGGCTTATTGCATCTTGGGCAGGTCGGCCTGCAGCCACTTCTGGTACAGCTTGTTCAGCTCGCCATTGGCGGTGTTCTTCTGCACGAACTCGTTCACCGCCTTGGTCAGCTCTTCCTGGCCCGGACGCATCGCGATGCCCATCGACTGCTGCACCAGCGTGAACTTGTTTTCGTAGGTGCCGGCGGGCACGCGCTTGGCGATTTGCGCGGCGACGGTGACCGAACAGCCGATCGCATCGACCTGGCCCGAAATCAGCGCCTGCATGGCCGAGGCGTCGTCGTCGAAGCGGCGGATCTCGGTGCCTTCGGGTGCGGCCTTGGTCACGGCCACGTCTTGCGTGGACGCGCGGGCCACGCCGACGCGCAGGCCCTTCAGGTCGGTCGCTGTCTTGATGGGGGTCTTGGTCGCGCCGTACAGCACGATGGTCGCGGCCGCGTAGGGCTGCGAGAACTGCACCTGCTTCGCGCGCTCGGGCGTCACGGCCAGCGAAGCGACCAAGAGATCGACCTTGTTGGTCAGCAGGAACGGAATGCGGTTCGGGCCGGTCACCGGCACGATGTTGGCCTTCACGCCCCAGTCCTTGGCCAGGAGCTTGGCCACGTCGGCGTCGTAGCCGTCGGGCTGGTTCTTAGCGTCGGTGGTGCCGTAGGGCGGAAAGTCGACCAGCATGCCGATGGTGATCTCGCCCTTCTTCTTGATGTCGGCCACGCTTTGCGCCGAGGCGAAAGGCGCGAACACGGTGAGGGCGGCGCCGAGGCCGAGGGCTGCGAGCGCTGCGCGGCGGGTAGAGGTACGGGTCATGGGTTGTGTCTCCTGAATAAAGAAAGGAAGCGACGAGAAAAACGAAAGACGATCAGCGTGCGAGGGCCCGGGCGCGCTTGCGCTCCATGCGTGCGGCCAGCAGTGACAACGGCCAGCAGATCACGAAGTAGATCGCCGCCACCACCGAGAACACGATGAGCGGCTGGAAGGTGGCGTTGTTGATGATCTGCCCCGCGCGGGTGATCTCGGTGAAGCCGATGATGGCCGCGAGCGATGTGCCCTTGATGATCTGCACCAGGTAGCCGACGGTGGGCGCGAGCGCGATCTTGAAGGCCTGCGGCAGCACCACGTCGCGCATGCGCGCACCGTACTTCAGGCTCAACGCCTCGGCCGCTTCCCACTGGCCGCGCGGAATGGCTTCGATGCAGCCGCGCCAGATCTCGCCGAGGAAGGCCGCGCTGTTGAGGATGAGCGCCACGCCCGCGGCGATCCACGGGTTGATGTCCAGCCCCAGCACCGGCGCGCCGAAGAAGATCAGGAAGAGCTGCAGCAAAAGCGGCGTGCCCTGGAACACCTGGATGAAGACCATCGACGCGTTGCGCGCCCAGGCCGAATCGGAGGTGCGCATGAGCGCGATGATCAAACCCAGGATCGCGCCGCCGACGAAAGCGATGGCCGACAGCGCCAGCGTCCACTGGGCCGCTTCGAGGATGAAAAGGAATTCGGGAAAGCCGAAGGTACGCATGATGTTGTCTTCCGTGCGGCTCTCGTTACCGGCGGTCCGGATAGTTGAGCGTTCGCTTGTAGATCAGCTTGAACATCGCCGAGAAGGCCAGCGCCAGCGCAAGGTAGATGGCGGCCACCACGATGTAGATCTCGAAGCTGCGGAAGGTCTGCGACTGCAGGTTGGCCGCCACCGATGTCAGGTCGTCGGCCGAGATGACCGACACCACCGCCGAGCTCAGCATCAGCAAGATGAACTGGCTCGTGAGCGCCGGGTAGATCGCCTTGAGCGCGGGCTTGATGATGACGAAGCGGAAGATTTCCCAGGGCTTGAGGTTCAGCGCCCTGCCCGCCTCGATCTGCCCCTTGGGAATCGACTCGATGCCCGCGCGGATGATCTCGGTGGCGTAGGCGCCCAGGTTCACCACCATCGCCACCAGCGCGGCCGTCTGCGGCGACCACCGGAGGCCAATGGCCGGCAGCGCGAAGAAGAAAAAGAACAACTGCACGAGGAATGGCGTGTTGCGGATTACCTCGATGTACGCATTGACGATGAAGCGCAGCCACGCCGGCCCCGAGGTCTTGCCCCAGGCGCAGAAGATCGCGACCAGGAGGCCCAGCACCGTCGCGATGAGCGAGAGCTGGACCGTGATCCACGTGCCCTTGAGCAGCAACGGCCAGGCAGCGAAGACGGCGTCGAATTGAAACTGGTAGTTCATGGTGCGGCGTGCACGAAGGCCGTGCACGTGCCTCGAAAAGCAATGCTTGCAGCTTATATGAAACCGGTTTCAGGCCTGACTAGGGATTCCCCTAGGTGGGCGTTTTGACCTACCTTCTGCCTACACTGGCGCGATGCTGAACCCACCTGCAGCCACCCTGCCCACAGAGGCGAATGCCCTCTCATCCGGCGCCCCCGGCACTCCCGTCGTTCAGCATTTCAGGCAGGCCCTGCTCTGGCCCCTGCGGCTGATGCCCTCGCCCGATGCCAAGCCCACGCACCACGGCCCCTGGCAGGTGCTGCGCGACATGGGCGATGCCTCCCCGTGGCACGAAGAGGTCGACGAATACACCGGCGACAGCAGCCGCTTCCACGAGCGGCACTACAACGAGTTCGTGAGCTTCCTGCCGTATGTGCAGCGCTTCCTGTACGGCGAAGGGCGCTCGCGCAACAAGGCGGACGATTCGGCATCGGGCAGCGATGGCGATTCGCCAATGCGCATCTTCCGCCGCCACGACATCGCCGCCGTGCGCGTGGTGTCGCAGCCCGGTGATGCACCCATCACGCTCGACGTGGTGCATTGCGACCTCTACTTCTTCTTCGACATCGACGTGGTGCTGCTCAACCTCGAAGTCGGCGTGAACAACCTGAGCCTCGCAGAGGCGCAGGACATCCTCTACCGCTTCGGCCGCGCCTACCCCTCGGGCTGGGAGCCCGACGGCTCCGCGCTGCATTGCATGGCGAGCGTCGAATGGCTGGGCGCCGACGGCCGCGTGCTCGCGAGTTCCGATGCGCAGCAGCGCGAGAGCTTTCTCTCGCACGTGGCGCAACACCGCGCGCCGCGCATCTCCTCGCACTGGGCCTACCTGATGCAGCCGCTGGTGAGCGACCATTCGGAAGACCCCGGCACGCTGCGCTACCGCCAGATCGAGTACTACCGCATGCCGGTGATGGCGTACCTCTCGATGGACGATCCGCGCCGCCTCACGCGCGACGACTTCGTGCGCCTCGCGCTGGTGACGGGTGCGGGCACGACCGATGCCCACCTGCCCTACGCCGATCACCACCTCGCGGACTTCGAGCACAAGTACTGCTACGACCGCTTCTGGGTCGACGCGGGCGCAGCGCCCAACACGCGGTATCTCTGCAACGGCCACGCGCTGATCGTGGTGGGCGATGCGCACTCCGATTTCTTCTGCTGTCGCGACCGCGGGGTGCTCGCGCAGTTCAGGCACCAGCACTTCCTGCTGTTCCTCATCGCGCACTTCCAGAAAGCGTCGCTCCTGATGTTCTCGGACCAGCTGGTCGAGGCGCTCAAGCGGCTGGACATCCGCAGCACACCGAGCGTGAAGCAATTCAAGCGCGCGATCCGCTCGAGCTTCGAGCGCTTTCTGCGCTTCACGCACCGCTACTGGTTCCACGAGATTTCCGAGCAGGCGCAGGTGCGCGCGCTCTCGCACATGTGCGCCACGCACCTCGGGCTCGATCCGCTCTACGACGAGGTCAAGTCGCGCATCGCCGACATGAACACCTACCTCGATGCGGACAGCCTGCGCCGGCAGGCCAGCACCGTCGTGCGGCTCACGGTGGTCACGCTGTTCGGTTTGATCGGCACCGTCACCACGGGCTTCCTCGGCATGAACCTGCTCGCCGAAGCCGACGCGCCGTTGTGGCGCAAGGCGCTGTGGTTCGGCGTGGTGTTCGTCGCGACGACCTGGCTCACGATCTACACGATGGTGAAGTCGCAGCGGCTGTCGGATTTCATCGATGCGCTGTCGAACGACCGGCTGGGGTTTCGCGGGAAGCTGGCGGCGTTGGCGCGGGTCTGGCGGCCTGGGGCGGATTAGAGTCTGCCGATGCGCATCGCCATCGTCTCCGACATTCACGGAAATCTCCCCGCACTCGAAGCCGTGGTCGAAGACATCGAACGCCGCGGCGTGGACGCCATCGTCAACCTGGGCGACAGCCTCTCGGGTCCGCTGATGCCGCTGGAGACCGCGCAGTTCCTGATGGCGCAGGACTGGGTTCAGCTTGCAGGGAACCACGAGCGTCAACTGCTCACTGTGCCCGCAGACCGGCGCGGCGCCTCCGATGCGTTCGCACACGCACGACTCGGTGCGAAAGAATTTGCCTGGATCGCATCGCTGAGGCACACGCACCGCTTCAGCGCGGAAGTGATGCTGTGCCATGGCACACCGGCGAGCGATCTCGAATACTTCCTCGAGACCGTAGCGCCCGATAACTTCCGCGCAGCCACGCAGGCGGAGATCGATGCGCGGACCGGCGATGTCGATGCAACGTTGATCGCCTGCGGGCACACGCATGTGCCGCGCGTGGCGCGTGCGTCCGGCGGGCAACTGATCGTCAATCCGGGCAGCGTCGGCCTGCCAGCCTACGACGACATTCACCCCTATCCGCATGCTGTCGAGACCGGCTCGCCCCATGCACGCTATGCCATCGTCGAGCAGCGCGACGGCGAATGGACCGCCAGGCTTGTCGCCGTTCCGTACGACCACACGGCGATGGCGAGGCTGGCACTCGAGAACGGGCGGCCGGACTGGGGCCATGCACTCAAGACCGGGCGCATGCCCTGAGGATCAATCGCCCAATACGATCTCCGCGCTGTCGACCGCACTGATGCGCACACCGAAGCTCGTGATGTCCGACAGCGTTGCGTTGTGGTGCGCGCGGATGAAGGCGCCCGTGGCATGCGGCTTGTCGTGCGAGGTGTGCGCATCGGCCGCAAGCACCACCTCGTAGCCCAGCGCGGCCGCGCGACGGGTGGTGGTGTCGACGCAGAACTCCGACGAGTAGCCGCAGATCACCACGCGCCGCACACCCTGCCCCATCAGCCACGCTTCGAGCGGCGTGCGCAGGAAGGAGTCGGGCGTGGTCTTGCGGATCCGGGTGTCGGCCGCATCGATCTGCAGTGCATCGGCCAGCTGCCAGCGTTCGGAATCGAATTCCAGATCGACTGCGTTCTCATGCTGGATGAAGGCCACCGGTGCGCCGGCGGCGCGGGCTCGCACGGTGAGCGCGTTGATGCGCTCGATCACTTCCGGTGCCTCGTGCGGGCGCGGCGGATCGTCGCAAAGGCCGCGCTGCACATCGATGACCAGAACTGCAGTTTTCATGGCGTCAGAAGGCAATGCCCTTGACCGACCAGAGGATGGCACCGGACAAGAGGGTCGAGATGAATGCGACGACGGCGCTGGCACCGAAGGAGGTACCGATGCCGATCTGGAAGCCCAGCGTGTAGGCCACGAACAACCCCACCATCACCGCAATCGCAGGCAGCCCTTCGACATGGTGAATGCCGGTTCCGCTGGAGAAGCTCATGTAGGCCAGCAACACCAGCGCCACCAGCAGGGAGGCATAGAACACCGACTTGAACGACTCGCCCAGGGTCGGCGACACGCCCGCCACGACCTGCGCCGAGATCTTCACCACCACCGTCACGAACAGCACCAGCGCGCAGATCGCGATCGCAAGCTTCAGCGGCGTCATGAACGCGAAGAAGATGAGCGCGCCGATGAAGAGGAGGTAATGCATGTGAGGTGCGATTGTGGGGCCATCCGTATGGCCTGCGACCTCAACTCCAGGCGCTCACCTCCAGCCGCACCTTGCCGGAGATGCCCGGCGCCGCCGCTGCGGCACCGAGGCTGGAGAGCGGCACGACGAACTGCAGCTTGCCGCCGGCCAGCTGCTTCGGACTGATCGGCAGCGACGCCTGCCCCGCCGTGTCGGTCTGCCAGCCGTACTTGAGGTTCCAGTTCTGCGCCGGGTCGTCAGCCTGGGGCGGCGCGATCTCGATGATCAGCGTGTCGCGAAAGAGAGAGCTTCCTTCGTAGTGCCCGTCGAGCCAGAACTTCTTGTTCACCTGATAGTCGGGCACGCGCACGCCCAGCGTCATGGCGTAGGCCAGCGTCGGGCGGTCCTGGTTGACGCGGGCCTTGTTGGCCAGGAACACGGTCGAGAGATAGATCGAGCGGCGCTCGGGCTTCTTCGGGTCGGTCAGCTCCTTGTGCGTGCGGCAGGCGGGCGAGTCTTCCTCGGCCACGCGCCGGCTCAGGTACCAGCGCTTGCCGCGCGGCGCGGCCAGGAGCTCGACCTGGTAGAGCGCATCGATGTCGGCGTCCTTGGGCAGATCAGGCGGTAAGGTCACGCCGTCGACGTCGAACCAGAGGTCGACGCGCACATCGCCGAAGAGAAAGCGCACGAGGTTCTGATAGGCCTCCTCGGAATTGACGATGCCGAAATAGCCCGAGTGAGAACGAAAGGCGTACGCGGTGGCCACGGGCTGCGTCTTCTTGTTCGCGTCGATGGACCAGAGCGAGGCGTTCTCGATGCGCACCAGCCCGTCGCTGCCGTGGCCCGCGAACATGCGGGAGAGCCCCTTGGCGGTTTCGTAATCGCCGCGGTTGGAGCCGACCATGCAGAAGAAGCGCTCGGCCGGGAAGGCCGAGGCCGGCAGGTAGTCCATGCGGCCGTTGACGGCCGGCGTGGCGAGAAATTCGGACATCTTCTCGCGGTTGAAGGTGTTCATCTCGTTGGCCGTGAGCCAGGCCGGGATGTTGACGCCGCCCATGTCGATGCCGTTGTGCGGCGTGGCATAGGTGAACACCTTGTCGACGCAGGCCCGCGCCGCGGGGTCGCCCAGCGCCGGGTTCTGCAGGAAGGCGCGCACCACCAGCCCGCCCATCGAATGCGCCACCAGGTAGCAACGAAAGTCAGCTGCAGCGGCAGCCCCTTCTCGCTGCCCCACGAGGTCGCGCACCCGCAGGATCAGCTTGCTCAGGCCCTGCGCGTAGAACTTGATGTTGCGCGACTTGCCGTCGCCCAGCAGCTCGGAGCCGGTGTCGTAGTAGCGGTAGATGATGACCGAGGCGGAAGGGATGCCGTCCACGTCCTTGCCGGTCTCGTCGGGCGAAGGCTTCCAGTCGTCGTCCAGGATGTCCAGGCCGTTCTGGTAGACGCTCTGGTACTGGAAGTCAGCCAGGAGGCGCACCACCGGCGACTCGAAGACGAACTTCTGCGCGGGCGCGTCTTTCTTGACCGTGGCGCGATAGACCGTGGAGCCGATGTTGAAACCGCAGAACGGGTCTGCCGCGGTCTCGTCGCGCTCGGATTCGGTCATGGCATAGCCACGCACGTAGATGATGGGATAGCGGTTGCCGCTCATTTTTGTATCGCCTTCTCCTGGCCCATGAAGGCCCCGAGTGTGCCGTGCCGAAGCGGTGCGTGCCATAGGGCGCATGGCATAAGGACAGACTTGGCCGGGCACGGCGAGCCCGCCCCGAAATTCCCCTGTCCGCCGAATGTTTCTGTCCTTGAAACCATTGAAACATCGGCTCGCGATAGTCTCGCGCCTCAACACAAACACACGTCCAGAGGTTCTTTCCATGGCTGACGATTCGGCTTCGCAGGGGTCCTACCTGCCCCAACTCCTGCGCCGGGGCACGGCGCTCGCCGCAGTCGGCTGCGCCTTCGTCGCGGGCTGCAGCGCCGCCGGTGGCGGTGAAACGCGCTACGACAGCTCGCCGCAGTTCCGGGACGGCGTCTTCCAGAACATGGTCAACCCCGACGAGAAACCCTCGGCCAGCGCCTGGCGCATCTGGTCGCGTTTCATCGTCGGCAGCAAGGTCGACACGGTGCCGGTCGATGCGATCCCGGTGCGCGAAATCAGCACCAAGGACCTGGATGCGCTCGACACCAAGGCCAACCACGTGGTGCGCCTGGGCCACTCGTCGCACCTGCTCAAGCTGCGCGGCAAGTACTGGCTGATCGACCCCGTGTTCAGCGAGCGCGCGTCGCCCGTGCAGTGGGCCGGCCCGAAGCGCTTTCACAAGCCACCGCTCACGCTGGAGCAGTTGCCGCCCATCGAGGGCGTGATCCTCTCGCACGACCACTACGACCACCTCGACGTGGCGACCATCGAATACCTCTCGAAAAGCGTGAAGCGCTACTTCGTGCCGTTGGGCGTGCGCTCGCGGCTGGTGGTGATGGGCGTGCCCGCCGAGCGCGTGACCGAGCTCGACTGGTGGCAGGACGCCGAGCACGACGGCGTGAAGCTCACCGCCACGCCCGCCCAGCATTTCTCGGGCCGCACGCTCGCCGACCGCGGCCGCACGCTGTGGGCCTCATGGGTGGTGCAGAGCGGCGAGCAGCGCATCTTCTACAGCGGCGACTCGGGCTACTTCCAGGGCTTCAAGCAGATCGGCGAGCGCTTCGGCGGCTTCGACCTGGCGCTGATGGAAAACGGCGCCTACGACGCCTACTGGCCCGGCGTGCACATGACGCCCGAGCAGAGCGTGCAGGCCTTCGAGGACCTGCGCGGCAAGGTGTTCTTCTCGGTACACAACAGCACCTTCGACCTCTCCTTCCACACCTGGCACGACCCGCTGGACCGCATCGCGAGCCTCACCGAGGCCAAGAAGATCGAGCTGGCGACGCCGGTGATCGGCGAGGTGGTGACGGTGGGGCAGGCGCGGACCAATACGCGGTGGTGGCAGGGGCTGCGTTAGCCTGACCCTCTTGCTGCCAGTCAGTTCGTCGTCGGTTCGGCGAGAGGAAGCGATTGTTCGACATACCCGTGCTTCAGCAGATCGGCAACGAGCCACTTCTTGCCGAACCATCCGAACAGGAACATGAGCACGACGTACCCGAGCAAACCGGCTGTCGCCACCAGCGCCGAGCCCGAAGAGCGATAGACGTCGATCGAGAATTTCGCGAAGGCGCCCCCCAGAAGGGCGAGGCCGAAGGGGCGCCACAGTCCTTCGGAAATCGCCCAGAGCATGGGCAGAAGAAACGCGAACCACGAAAACCCAAGGCGGACGGTTCTCGTCTTGCCGCCGCGATGGGTCAGCAGGATCGTTGCCGCCACTTCCGCCTCAACGTTCGCGCCGCTCGCGCGCCCGGCGCACCTGCCGCGTCTCGATGGCCTGCGCCGCGGCGCGGTCCTTCTCGCGCCGCTTGGCCGCCCGCTTCATCCGGAAGTGCCGCCCCACCAGGAAGCTGGCAAGGCCGGTGACCACCGCGATGAACAGGCCGATGACGCTGATGTCGATGCCGCCCATCACAACACCCGCACGATGCTGGCCGGCTTGAAGCCCAGGTCGGCCGCCTTGCCCTTGCGCGCACGGGTGCCGCGCGCGTTGTTGAGGGTGCGGATCTCCAGCGTCTCGTCGCGCTCCTTGCCGCCGCGGCCGATGCCTTCGATCTTCACGCTGCGCGTGTAGGCCGCGGCACCCGCGAGGGTGTCCTTGGGTTCCAGGTCGATCAGCGTGAGGCCGCGGCCGCCCTTGGGCAGGCTCTTGAGCTCGGCGATGTCGAAGGTCAGGATGCGGCCGCCGGTCGAGGCGCAGGCCACGTGCGTGGCGGCCGGCATCGGCTCGGCGCCGCTCGCGCCGCCCACCAGCGAAGGACGGCAGAGCTGTTCGCCCTCGCCCACGTCGATGAAGGCCTTGCCGCCGCGCTGGCGCGACATCATGTTCTCGACCGTTGCGATGAAGCCGTAGCCGCCGGTGTTGGCCAGCAGCACGCTCGCGCCCACCGGTCCAGCGAAGAAGTGCGTGACGTGCGTGCCGGCATCGAGCTCGATGAGCGTGGTGACGGGCTGGCCGTCGCCGCGCGCGCCGGGCAGCGAGGCCACGGGCACGGTGTAGACGCGCACCGATTTGTCCTTGGAGGAGCCGAAGACCAGCAGCGTGTCGACGCTGCGGCACTCGAAGGCGCCGTAGAGCGCGTCGCCGGACTTGAAGCTGTACTCGGGCGCTGCGGAACCGTTGCCACCGTTCGCGCCGGCCTTCTCGCTGGCCCAGCCCTTCTGCGCACGGACCCAGCCCTTCTGCGACACGATCACGGTGACGGGCTCGTCGACCACCTTCACTTCGGCAACGGCGCGCTTCTCGGCCTGGATCAGCGTGCGGCGCGGGTCTTCGAAGGTCTTGGCGTCGGCCTCGATTTCCTTGATCAGCAGGCGACGCAGCGTGGCCGGGCTGCCGAGGATGTCTTCGAGCTTTTTCTGCTCTTCGCGCAGGCCCTTGAGTTCCTGCTCGATCTTGATGGCTTCGAGCCGCGCGAGTTGGCGCAGGCGGATTTCAAGAATGTCCTCGGCCTGCCGTTCGCTGAGGTTGAAACGCGCGATCAGCGCCGCCTTCGGGTCTTCCGCCGCACGGATGATCGCGATCACCTCGTCGATGTTCAGCAGCACCAGCTGCCGGCCCTCGAGGATGTGGATGCGCTCGAGCACCTTGTTCAGGCGATGCCGCGAGCGCTTCTCGACGGTGATCTCGCGGAACGCGATCCACTCGGTGAGCATCTGGCGCAGCGACTTCTGCGTCGGTTTGCCGTCGATACCGACCATCGTCAGGTTGATCGAAGACGAGGTTTCGAGCGAGGTCTGCGCGAGCAGCGTGGTGATGAACTCTTCCTGGCTGATGCGCGAGGTCTTGGGTTCGAACACCAGGCGCACGGCGGCGTCCTTGCTCGACTCGTCACGCACCACGTCGAGCACCGACAGCATCGCGGCCTTCAGTTGCGTCTGGTCGGCCGAGAGCGCCTTCTTGCCGGCCTTGACCTTCGGGTTGGTGATTTCCTCGATCTCTTCGAGCACCTTCTGCGTGCTCACGCCGGGCGGCAGTTCGTTGACCACGAGCTGCCATTGGCCGCGCGCGAGGTCTTCGATCTTCCAGCGCGCGCGCACCTTGAGCGAGCCGCGGCCGGTGCGGTAGGCGTCGGCGATGTCGTTCGCGCCGCTGATGATCTGTGCGCCGCCGGGGTAGTCGGGACCGGGCACGATGGCGAAGAGCTCTTCTTCGCTGAGCTTGCCGTTCGACTTGATCAGCGCGACGCAGGCGTCGGCGATTTCGCGCAGGTTGTGGCTCGGGATCTCGGTGGCAAGGCCCACCGCGATGCCGCTCGCGCCGTTCAGCAGCGTGAACGGCAGGCGCGCGGGCAGGAGGCGCGGCTCTTCGGTGCTGCCGTCGTAGTTGGGAATGAAGTCGACCGTGCCTTCGTCGATTTCGTCGAGCAAGAGGCTGGTGATGCGGGCGAGCCGCGCCTCGGTGTAGCGCATGGCCGCGGCACCGTCGCCGTCGCGGCTGCCGAAGTTGCCCTGGCCGTCGACCAGCGGGTAGCGCTGCGAGAAATCCTGCGCCATGCGCACCAGCGCGTCGTAGGCGGCCTGGTCGCTGTGCGGGTGGAAGCGGCCAAGCACGTCGCCGACCACGCGCGCGCTCTTGACGGGCTTGGCGCCCACGGTGCCGTTGGTGCCGCCGAAGCCGAGGCCCATGCGCGACATCGAATAAAGAATGCGCCGCTGCACCGGCTTCTGGCCGTCGGACACATCGGGCAGCGCGCGGCCCTTGACCACGCTGAGCGCGTATTCGAGATAAGCGGTCTGTGCGTAGTCGGCCAGCGTGAGGGTGGTGTCGCCGTCGGTGGGACCTGCGAGATCGAGCGGAGGTTGGGAGTCGTCCATGAAGAAGAGAGAAAGAAAAACAGTTGCTGCAGGCCGCGCGCTTGGTTCGCGTTCAGCCCAGGGTGAAAGCCTCGTGCACCGCGGACTGCACGGCACCGCCGAGCACCGCGCCGCCGCCGGCCACGTAGATGAAGTCGCCGATCGCCGCGGCGCCGACGGCATGGCGCGGCGTGGTCATCGGTGCATGGCGCTGCCAGGTGTCGTCCACGGGGTCGTAGCTTTCCATCTGGCCGAACACCTTGGCCTGGCGCGGCACGCCGCCCACGAGAAAGCCGCCCTCTCCGCCCATGGCGAAGAAGCGCCCCCTGTACACCACAAGGCCGTGGCCCGAACGCGCGGTGGGCAGCGGCGAGCGCAGCTCCCAGGTGTCGCGCGTGGGCAGGTAGACGTGGTGCAGGTCGGTGTTGTATTCGAAGGTGTTGAAGCGCCCGCCGATCACGTGGATCTGGTTGCCGTGCGAGACGCAGCCCACGTGGTCGCGCGCGCCGGGCAGCGGCTTGCGCGCGGACCAACGGTCGGCCTTCGGGTCGTACACCTCGTGCCAGCCGACGCTCGCGCGCTCGGCCGCGGGCTCCGAGGCGCCGCCGATCAGGTGCAGCGAGCCACCAAGCATGACCGCGGCCGCCGCACCGCGCGGGCGCGGCAGTGGTGCGATCGCGGTCCAGCGGTTGGCGGCGATGTCGTAGACGTAGGCGTTGGTGTCCGAGCGGCGGTTCTGCTCGACGAAGCCGCCGAGCGCGTAGACCCTGCCCTCTTCCGCCGTCACCGCGACGTGGTTGGCACCGCGCGGCAACGGTGCGCCGTCGAGCCAGCGGTCGACCTTGGGGTCATAGATGTGGTGGTAGTCGCGGTTGACTGCGCCCTCGCCGTAGCCGCCGACCACATGCATGCGGCCCATGGCGGCGGTCGCCCAGGCCATTTCGCTGCGCGGGATCGGCAAGGCGGCACGGGTCACCCATCGGCCCTGCGGACCGGCCGGTGCGGGGCTGTCGGTGACGCGCTGCGACTCCTGCTCGGGCGTCATGTGGTGCGGCACGCCGCCCTGCAGGCGCGCGTAGGGCTCCTTCGACGAAGGCGCGGCCGGCAGCGTGTCGTGCGTGGCCGCATGCTGGGCGCGCGCACCGGCCACCGCGCAGGCGGCGGTCGCGAGGACGAAGCTTCGACGGTGCATGACGGACTCCTTCTTCATCGGCGGAAAGGGCTGCTTGCGCGATCAGGACACCGGCGGCTCGGCCGCGCTGGCCGGCACCAGCGATTGATCGGGAATGTCGGGCATCGCAGGCATGCCGCCGGGCGAATCGGGTGGCATGTTGCCGCGGCCCACGGCCCCGCCCTTGGGCACCACCAGCTCCATGCGGATGCGTCCCGGCGTCTTGCCGCCGCGCGCACCGCCGCCACCCGTCGCCACCGAGGGCTTGAGGTAGACGTAGAGCTGCAGCACCGTCTGCACGTAGTTCTGCGTTTCCTTGTAGTTCGGGATCTTGTTGCCCGCGCGCTGCACCGCACCCTCGCCCGCGTTGTAGGCGGCGAGGGCCAGTTCGATCTGGCCCGGGAACATCGCGATCAGGTCGCGCAGGTAGCGGGAACCGGCGGCGATGTTGATGCGTGGGTCGAACAGCTTCTTCTCGATGCTCGTGCGCTTGTCCGCCGCGACGCCGTAGCGCTGCGCAGTCGCTGGCATGAGCTGCATGAGGCCCATCGCGCCCTTGGGCGAGACGGCCTGCGCATCGAAACCCGACTCGGTGGCGATCAGCGCCTGCAGCAGTTCGTAGTCGATCGAATGCTTGTTCGAGGCATCGCGCAGCGCCGCCTTGGCGGTCTTGTAGCTGGGCGAGGCCTCGAAGAGCGCCAGCAGGCTCTGCGCCGCCGGCGGCACCTTGCCATCGAGCTTGCGCCCGCTGCGCGAGAGCGGCGAGACGCCCTGCGCCGTGTCGAAGCTCTGGCCGCCGCGAAAGAACACCTGGTAGCGCTCGTCGACCTTCTCGGCGGCGAAGTGCGCAACGCCCTTGCTGTCGATGTAGCCGTAGATGTCAGCGGCGTGCGCCAGCCCCTGCTGCACGCACAACAGCAGGGCCAACAACAACGGACGCATGAAGTCTTGGAGGGTCACGGGGGTCAAACATCGATGTCGACGTCGTCGGCACGCAATTCCATCAACTCGCGCCGGGCGGCCGCTTCGCCCTTGCCCATGAGCTTGGTGATCTCGCCCTGGGTGGACGTGAAGTCGAAGCGTCCCAGCTGGACCTTCATCAGGCGCCGGGTATCGGGATTGAGCGTGGTTTCCCACAATTGTTCCGCGCTCATCTCGCCCAGGCCCTTGAAGCGGCTGATGCTCCAGGCGCCTTCGCGCACGCCGTCCTTGCGCAGCTTGTCGAGCGTGGCGGTCAGTTCGCCCTCGTCGAGCGCGTAGACCTTGGAAGCCGGCTTCTTGCCGCGCGCGGGCGCATCGACCCGGAACAGCGGCGGTTTTGCGACATACACGTGGCCGGTTTCGATGAGTTTCGGAAAGTGGCGGAAGAACAGCGTGAGCAGCAGCACCTGGATGTGCGAGCCGTCCACGTCGGCATCGGAGAGGATGCAGATCTTTCCGTAGCGCAGGCCGCTCATGTCGGGCGTGTCGCTGGGGCCGTGCGGATCGACGCCCACGGCCACCGAGATGTCGTGGATTTCGGTGTTGGCGAAGAGCCGGTCGCGCTCGACTTCCCAGGTGTTGAGCACCTTGCCGCGCAGCGGCAGGATGGCTTGGCTTTCCTTGTCGCGGCCCATCTTGGCACTGCCGCCGGCGGAGTCGCCCTCGACCAGGAAGACTTCGTTGTGGCTGATGTCCTTGCTCTCGCAGTCGGTCAGCTTGCCGGGCAGCACGGCCACGCCGGAGCCCTTGCGCTTCTCGACCTTCTGGCCGGCGCGCTGGCGGGTCTGCGCGGCCTTGATGGCGAGGTCGGCGAGCTTCTTGCCGTAGTCGACGTGCTGGTTGAGCCAGAGCTCCAGCGCGGGGCGCACGAAGCTCGACACCAGCCGCACCGCGTCGCGCGAATTCAGGCGCTCCTTGATCTGGCCCTGGAACTGCGGATCGAGCACCTTGGCGCTCAGCACGTACGAAGCGCGTGCGAACACGTCTTCGGGCAGCAGCTTCACGCCCTTGGGCAGCAGCGAATGCAGCTCGATGAAGCCCTTCACCGCGGTGAAGAGGCCGTCGCGCAGGCCGCTCTCGTGCGTGCCGCCCGCGCTGGTGGGGATCAGGTTGACGTAGCTCTCGCGCACGGGCTGGCCGTCTTCGGTGAAGGCCACGCACCAGTCGGCGCCCTCGCCTTCGGCGAAGTTGTCGGCGTTCTTGTCGGCATGGCCGCTGCCTTCGAAGAGCGGGATCACCGGGTCGCCGTTGAGCGTCTGCATGAGGTAGTCGCTCAGGCCGCCCTTGTAGAGCCACTGCTGGGTGTCCTTGGTCTTCTCGACCGTCAGCGTGACGCTCACGCCGGGCATCAGCACGGCCTTGCTGCGCAGGAGGTGGGTGAGCTCGCTCATCGGGAGCGCGGCGGTTTCGAAGTACTTGGCGTCGGGCCAGGCGCGCACGGTGGTGCCCTGCTTGCGTTCGCCGGCCTCGAGCTTGCGGATTTCGAGCGCCTCGATCACGTCACCGGCGCTGAAGGCCAGCCTGGCGATCGAGCCTTCGCGGTGGGAGGTAACTTCGAGCCGCTTGGACAGCGCATTGGTCACCGACACGCCCACGCCGTGCAGGCCGCCCGAGAAGCTGTAGGCGCCACCGGAGCCCTTGTCGAACTTGCCGCCGGCGTGCAGGCGGGTGAACACCAGCTCGACCACGGGGGCCTTTTCTTCGGGATGCAGGCCAAACGGAATGCCGCGGCCATCGTCTTCGATGCTCACCGAGTTGTCGGTGTGCAGCGTGACCTTGATCTTCTTGCCGTAGCCGGCCAGCGCCTCGTCGGCGGCGTTGTCGAGCACTTCCTGGATGATGTGCAGGGGGTTGTCGGTCCGGGTGTACATGCCCGGGCGCTGCTTGACGGGCTCGAGGCCCTTGAGCACGCGGATGGAGCCTTCCGAGTAGCCGGAAGCGGAATCTGAGGTTGTCTTGGGAGGAGTCGCCATGGGGGCGGATTGTAGTCAGTCGCCGGCAAACAACTGGATACCCATACAGCAGGCGCTTTGATGCCCGATGCGCATTGAAACGACCCCGATAAATCATCAATGGCTTTGGCCGCCCGCCCGCCTGCCACAGCACGCAATGGCTACATTCGATGCCATGCAAGCCTCCACGCCCACCCTCTCGATCAAGCAGGTGCTGTTCTGCGGCGCCATGATCGTCACGCTCTCGATGGGCATCCGCCACGGCTTCGGCCTCTGGCTGCAGCCGATCACGCAGGCGCAGGACTGGAGCCGGCAGACCTTCTCCTTCGCGCTCGCGATCCAGAACCTCTCGTGGGGCATCTTCGGGGTGTTCGCGGGCATGCTGGCCGACCGCTTCGGCGCGTTCCGGGTGCTGATCGGCGGCTCGGTGTTCTACGGGCTGGGGCTGCTGGGCATGGCGCATTCGCCCACTCCGCTGCTGTTCACCTTGAGCGCGGGCGTGCTGATCGGCGCGGCGCAGGCGGGCACGACCTACGCGGTGATCTACGGCGTGATCGGGCGGCAGATTCCGGCCGAGCGGCGCTCCTGGGCGATGGGCGTGGCGGCTGCAGCCGGCTCGTTCGGCCAGTTCCTGATGGCACCGATCGAGGGACGCTTGATCGGCCACCTGGGCTGGCAGACCGCGTTGGCGGTGCTGGCCGTGCTGGTGCTGGTGATCGTGCCGCTGGCCTTCGGCCTGCGCGAGCCGCAGCGCGAGGCGCTCGCCGGACACCGCGAACAGTCGGTGCTGCAGGCGGTGGGCGAGGCCTTCCGCTACCCGAGCTTCGGCCTCTTGATGGCGGGCTATTTCGTCTGCGGCTTCCAGCTGGCCTTCATCGGCATCCACATGCCGACCTATCTGCGCGACCGGAGCCTGTCGGCCGACGTGGCCGGCTACGCGCTGGCGCTGATCGGGCTCTTCAATGTGTTCGGCACCTACACGGTCGGCCTGCTGGGGCAGACGCTGGCCAAGCGAAAGATCCTCGCGGCGATCTACTTCGCGCGGGCGGTGTCGATCGCGCTGTTCCTGATCGTGCCGATCTCGCCGGTCAGCGTGTATGTGTTCTCGGCGGCGATGGGCTTTCTCTGGCTCTCGACCGTGCCCGCGACCAACGCGATCGTGGCGGGCATCTTCGGGGTGGCGCACCTGTCGATGCTCAGCGGCTTCGTGTTCCTGAGTCACCAGGTCGGCTCGTTCCTGGGCGTGTGGCTCGGCGGCTACCTGTACGACACCACCGGCAGCTACGACATCGTCTGGTACATCGCGATTGCGCTGGGCGTGTTCGCGGCGCTGATCAACCTGCCGGTCAAGGAGCACGCCATCGCCCGCGCGGCCCGGCCGGCGGCTGTGCCGGGCTGATTGCGGACAGACAATCGGACCATGACCCCGCAGATGCGCCACCACTTTGCACACGCCAGTTGGCTCGCAGCCGTGCTGGCGGCGCTGGCGGGCGTGTTCATGCTCTATACCCATCCGGAGTTTCTGGTGACGCTGGTGGACCAGGTGTGGTCGTGTTTCTGAGGCAGGCTGAATTGCTATGAAAGATGTAGCGCCGTTGCATGGCACGGGTGCGCCTTCGGAATGGGTCGTGCGCTGGTCGCACCTGCTGGTCGCCGATGCCACGGTGCTCGACGTGGCCTGCGGCTCGGGCCGGCATATGCAGTGGTTTGCCGGGCGTGGCCACTCCGTCACGGGCGTCGACCGGTCGCCGGAAGCGATTGAGGCAGCAGGCGCCTTCGGCCAGACCGTCACAGCCGACATCGAATCTGGCCCGTGGCCCTTCACAGGCCAGACCTTCGGCGCGGTGGTCGTCACCAATTACCTGTGGCGCGCCCGCATGGCCGACATCGTGGCCGCCGTGGCCCCTGGCGGCGTGCTGCTCTACGAGACCTTCGCCGCCGGCAACGAAACGGTGGGCAAGCCGTCGCGGGCCGACTTCCTGCTGCAGCCCGGCGAACTGCTGGCGGCCTGCCAGGATCTGCGCGTGGTGGCCTACGAGGACGGTTTCCTGCCCGAACCGGCGCGCTTCGTGCAGCGTATTGCCGCCATCCGTGCGCCCGAGCCCCTTGCGGGCCAGCCGCTGCGGGCCCTCCTTAAGGGAAACTGAGGGGGCCGGCCCCGCTGCCTTGGCGGTGCCCGGAGTAAGTAGAATCGGCGCTTTCGTCCAACGACAAAGAGATCCCCCTTGGAGCAACTGACAGGCAGCATCGTCGCGCTCGTCACGCCGATGCACGACGACGGCAGTGTCGACTACCCCGCCCTGCGGCGACTCATCGACTGGCACATCGACGAAGGCACCGACTGCCTCGGCGTGGTCGGCACCACCGGCGAATCGCCGACGGTCGATGTCGAAGAGCACTGCGAAATCATCCGCGTCTCGGTCGAGCAAGCCAAGGGCCGCGTGCCCGTGATGGCCGGCTGCGGCGCCAATTCGACCAAGGAAGCCATCGAGCTGGCCAAGTTCGCCAAGGGCGTTGGCGCCGATTCGCAACTGCAGGTCGTGCCCTACTACAACAAGCCGACGCAAGAAGGCCAGTACCAGCACTTCAAGGCCATCGCCGAAGCCGTGGGCGACCTGCCCGTCGTGCTTTACAACGTGCCCGGCCGCACCGTCGCCGATATGGCGCACGACACCGTGCTTCGGCTCGCGCAGGTGCCCGGCATCATCGGCATCAAGGAAGCCACCGGCAACATCGAACGCGCCCAGTGGCTCATTCGCGACCTGCCCAAGAACTTCGCCGTCTATTCGGGCGACGACCCGACCGCTGTTGCGCTCATGCTCTGCGGCGGCCAGGGCAACATCAGCGTCACGGCCAACATCGCGCCGCGCAAGATGCATGAACTCTGCGTGGCGGCCCTCGCCGGCGACGTGAAGCGCGCGATGCAGATCCAGTTCGAGCTGATGCCGCTGCACCGCAACCTGTTCGTCGAACCCAATCCGATCCCGCTCAAGTGGGCCATGGCCCGGCTCGGCCTCTGCGGCGGCGCCCTCAGGCTGCCGCTCACCGAACTCGGCGAAGCCAGCCGTCCGGCGGTCGAGGGCGCCCTGCGCGCCACCGGCCTGCTCAAGAACTGAGCCCCATCCCCAACACACGCCTGCGATCCGCTTTTCCCTGACCGCAACAAGGTTAAGCAACCTTTTGCCCGAACCGTGCTCAGAGATGGCGGGCACTGCGGCCCATAGATTGATCGAACCATTCCAACAAGGAAGACGACGTTGAAGAACCTTTCGCAACTTTCGCGATATGCATTGCTGGCCACCCTCGTTGCCAGCCTCGCCGCCTGCTCCGTGCTCGAGAGCGACAAGATCGACTACAAGAGCGCCGGCAAGGCCCCGACGCTCGAAGTCCCGCCCGACCTGTCGCAGCTCTCGCGCGACAACCGCTACGCGGTGCCCGGCGGCGCAGTCACCGCCAATTCGTACCAGACCGGCATCGCCAACGCGCCGGGCGTGCCCACCGCCGTCGCCAACATCGGCGACGTGCGCATGGAGCGCGCGGGCACGCAGCGCTGGATCGTCGTCAGCCGCACGCCCGACCAGCTCTGGGACCCGGTGAAGGACTTCTGGCAGGAAAGCGGCTTCCTGCTGACCACCGAACAGCGCAATCTCGGCATCATGGAAACCGACTGGGCCGAAAACCGCGCCAAGCTGCCGCAGGACATCATCCGCGGCACGCTGGGCAAGCTGGTCGACTCGGTCTACTCGACCGGCGAACTCGACCGCTTCCGCACCCGCATCGAACGCACGACCAACGGCACCGAGATCTTCATCAGCCACCGCGGCATGCAGGAGGTCTACAACAATTCGCGCCAGGACCAGACCGTGTGGCAGCCGCGTCCGAGCGATCCTGAACTCGAAACCGAGTTCCTCCGCCGCCTGATGGTCAAGCTCGGCGTGTCGCAAGAGCAGTCGAAGATCCTGGCCGCCACCTCAGCACCGGCGAAGACCGCCACCATCGCCAGCGTAGGCAACCAGCCCGTGGTCCAGATCAGCGAAGGCTTCGAGCGCGCATGGCGCCGCGTCGGCCTGGCGCTCGACCGCACCGGCTTCACCGTGGAAGACCGCGACCGCAGCGCCGGCATCTACTACGTGCGCTACGTGACGCCGAACCCCGACAAGAAGGAAGAGGGCTTCTTCGGCAAGCTGTTCAGCAGTTCGTCCAAGGACGAAAAGCCGATCAAGTTCCGCATCCTCGTGAAGAGCCAGGGCGAATCGACCACCGTCTCGGTGCTCAACGAAGCCGGTGCGCCCGAAACTTCGGCCAACGCACAGCGCATCGTCAAGGTCATTGCCGACGACCTGAAGTAACCCGCATGCTCCGCTTCCGAAGCCTCGGCAGCGGCAGCACGGGCAACGCCGCGCTGGTCGAAGCGACCAGCGGCGGCCGCACCTCCCGGCTCCTCGTCGACTGCGGCTTCGGCATCCGGCAACTCGATCAGCGGCTGGCCCAGGCGGGCCTCGCCGCCGGCGACATCGACGCCATCTTCATCACCCACGAGCACGGCGACCACATCGGCTGCGCCCACACGCTCTCGCGGCGCAACCGCATTCCCGTCTGGATGAGCGAAGGCACCTGGCTTGCCACGGGCGGCCGCGACTTCGAGGGCCGTCTGAACCTGGCGCGCGACGATGCGGAGTTCGCCGTCGGCGACATCGGCGTTCAGCCCTTCACCGTGCCGCACGATGCGCGCGAGCCGCTGCAGCTGCGCTGCACCGACGGTGCGCGCACGCTCGGTGTGTTGACCGATCTCGGGCATGCCACCGCGCACGTCCTGAATCGCCTGGCCGGTGTGCATGCACTGCTGCTCGAGTTCAACCACGACAGCGACCTCTTGGCCAACTCGGCCTACCCACCTTTTCTCAAGCTGCGCGTCGGCGGCAACTACGGGCACCTGTCGAATTCAGCGGCAGCGGAGATCGCGCGCACGGTTCGCCACGACGGCCTGCGCCATGTGGTCGCGGCACACCTGAGCGAGCAGAACAACCGACCCGACATCGTGCGGCGCCTGATGGCCGAGGCGCTGGGTGGCCATGAGGCGGAAATGCTTACCGCCACCGCGACCGAGGGCTCGCCCTGGCTGGATGTCTGACCGCCAGCTGACCTGCTGACGGCCTCAGTAGAAAAGCCGCCCTGGGGCGGCTTTCTGCTTTGTGAGGAACCCGACTTGTTACTTGGGTGCTTCGTTCTTCTTCGCAGCCTCTGTCGCGGCATTCGCGGCGTCCAGCGCCGACGAAGCGGCGGCCGAAGGTGCGGTTGCGGCCGGATCGGCGGAAGGCGCCGGCGCGGCGGCAGGCGGGGCTGCGGGCTCGGTCACGGGGGCGGGCGGAGGCGTCACGACCGCGGGGGCAGCGTCCTCTTTCTTGCCGCAGGCAACGAGTGCGGCAGCGGCGATCAACGAGGCAATCAGGACGGACGACGACTTCTTCATGAGAACTCCTTTGGCAAAGAATGTCTGGGACGAAAAAATTCTAGACCCGCATCTCCGCCTGAATGTGTCTCGCGGCCGCATTCGCGGCATTGGCTTACAAGCCGAGCGTCGATGCCGGAAATGCCGGCCGCCCCAGGCGCCAGCTCTCGTCGATGGCTTCGCGCAGTTCGCGGCGGGCGCGCGGATCGGCGCCACAGACGCCGCGGCAGCGCTCGGGGTCGATGCGGTGCGCGAACCAGGTGGGCGTCCAGATCGCACTCGGCACCTCGGCGCCAACCGCCTTGCCGGTGACGCGGCATTCGATGATGTGGTCCCACATGCGGCGCCACGGCACGAAACGCGCGTGGCCGCGCTCGATCACATCGAAGCGCTGCGCCAGCAGCACGAAGCGCCGGCCGCTGGCCGACCAGGCCTGCAGCGCCTCGATGCTGGCTCGCTCGCCCAGGGGCCAGTCGGCGAAATCGGGATCGCTGAAGACGATCTCTTTCCAGCCTTCGCGCACGGCGGCCGACAGCGCATTGCGCACGATCGCGCCGAAAGCCTCGCGGCCGTCGAAACGGCCTTCGGGCAGCAGCAGTGGCGCGTCGTCAGCTGGCATGAACCCAGCCCGCCTCGCACCACTCGCCCAGCAACGCCAATGCGCCTTCACTGGCCCGCGCCAGCTCGCGCGGACCGAGCGCGCGCTGGTCGGCCAGCCGGCGCATCAGCGTCGCATCGGCACCGCCTGCGCGAAAGCTCTCGCCGTTGATGTAGATGTGGCGCGTGTCATAGAGCATGCGCGTGCGGCGGTCGAGTGCCACGTGCTGCATCGCATCAGGTATGTCACGGCCTTCGTCGAACCAGATGTTGGCCTTGGGCTCGGTCAGCGATTCGCCGAGGGCGCGGTCGATGGCGTCCGGGTCGCGCAGCGCGGCTTCGACGGCCTTGCGTGCGAAGTCCTGCAGTGCGGCAGGCATCGCGGCAGGGGTATCGACCGCGGGCTGCGTCGGATCGCGGTAGCGCGTCAGCTCCGCGGGGCCGGCGTCCTCGAGGTCTTCGGAATAGGCCTGCGCCATGCGCGCGAGCAGGTCGGCGCCGAGCTCGCCAACGGCGGACGAGCGCAGGCCGATGGAAAAGGTCATGCAGTCATCGCCCACCGCCACGCCTTCATGGGCGTACTTCGGCGGCAGGTAGAGCATGTCGCCCGGCTCGAGCACGAAGCTTTCTTCCGGCTCGAAGTTCTCGAGTATCTTGAGCGGCACGTCCGGCTGCAGGCGCAGGTCGCCCTGCTTGCCGATGGACCAGCGGCGGCGGCCCTGCGCCTGCAGCAGGAACACGTCGTAGCTGTCGAAATGCGCGCCGACGCCGCCGGTGTCGCTCGCGTAGCTGATCATCAGGTCGTCCAGGCGCGCATCGGGCAGGAAGCGGAACTGCCGCAGCAGGTCGTGCACGCCCTCGTGATGCAGGTCGACGCCCTGCACAAGCAGGGTCCAGGCGGGTTGTTTCAGCGGCGGCAGGGCACGTCTTGGCAACGGTCCGTGCTTGAGCGACCAGCCGGATTTGCCATGGCGGATGAGGCGCGATTCCACCTCTTCGCGCTCGGCCAGCGCAAACAAGGCGCTGCGATCGATCGGTGGCACCATGACGGGAATGGCCTGGCGGACCAGCAGCGGCTTCTTCTGCCAGTACCGCCGCATGAACTGCGCGGCGCTCAGGCCGCCGAGCAACGGCAGCGGTTGGGTAATCTCCATGGGAGAATTCTGCAATGGAAATCTCTGAACAATGCGTGGTCGGTTTGACCTGGACGATGAAAGACACGCTCGGCGACGTGCTGGATGTGCTCGACGAGCCGGTCGAATTCATGGTGGGCGGCGACGATCTCTTCGACGTCATCGAGGCGGCTCTGCAGGGCCATGAGCCCGGCGCCCGTGTGCAACTGCAGGTCGAGCCCGAACAGGGCTTCGGCGACTTCAACGACCAGTTGCTCTTTCTCGAGCCGCGCTCGCTGTTTCCCGAGGGCACGGAAGAAGGCATGACCTTCGACGGCTCTGCCCTGCCGAAGGGCGTGAGCGACGCCATCCCGCGGGACGCGCTCTACACGGTCGCCGAAATCTACCCCGACCACCTGGTGCTCGACGGCAACCATCCGCTGGCCGGCATCGCGATCCGGCTGGACATCACCGTGCGGTCGGTGCGCGAGGCAACGGAAGAAGAAGTCGGCCGTGGGACGGCGGGGACGGCCTTCTTCAAGGTGCCGCCGATGGCCCCGGGCAACCAGATGCTGCACTGAGGACTGCAGACGTCAAAAAGCCGGGCAGTGCCCGGCTTTTTTGTGCCCGCAGGAGCAGCCTACATGCGCGAAATATGGCCGTTGTCGATGCGCACCCGGTCGCCGATGCGCAGGTCGCCGGGGCTTTGCACGTCGAAGGCCCGGAACCCGCCGCGGTCGGTCTGCACCGACACGCGATAGCTTTCATAGGCACGCGGCCCGTTCTGCTGGGCCTCGATGGTGTTGCCCAACAGGGCGCCGCCCACGATGCCCAGTGCGGTGGCGGCCGCACGGCCCTGGCCACGTCCGAACTGGTTGCCGACCACGCCGCCGATGAGACCACCGGCGACTGCACCGCCGCCAGAGGTGCCGGTGCCGGCAGTTTCGCTGCGCAGCACCTCGATATTGGCCACGTGGCCGTACTCGACGTAGGCGGCCTCGCGGTACTGGATCGCCTGCGGTGGCGCTTGATAGGGATAGCGCGAGGTCTGGTAGACCGGCATGGGTGCCACGCACGCCGTGAGCGTGGCCAGGGCCAGCACGGAAGCGGTGACGGATACGAAGCGCATTGAGATCTTCATGTTGAGAGGCTCCTCGAATAGAACTGCGCGAGAAAAGTGCGCCTGCCTGTGACTAACGCCGCAGCTTTCGCCGCGATGACGCAAGACACATGCTGAAACTTTCGAGCGCGGCGCCGCTGCGGCGGTTCCACTCTTTACCCCTCGCTTACCTGGCGGTTACTCAGGCTGGCTTCAGCTTTCGGTGCTCGCTCAGTGCTTGCCGGTGGAGCCGTAGCCGCCCTCGCCGCGCTGCGACGCCTCGAATTCCGTGACCACCCGGAACTGCGCCTGCACCACCGGCACGATCACCAGCTGCGCGAGCCGCTCCATCGGCTGCAGCACGAAGGGCGTGTCGCTGCGGTTCCATGCGCTGATCTTGAGTTCGCCCTGGTAGTCGCTGTCGATCAGGCCGACGAGGTTGCCCAGCACGATGCCGTGCTTGTGGCCCAAACCCGAGCGCGGCAAGATCAGCGCAGCAAACGCCGGGTCCGCCAGGTGGATCGCAATGCCGGTGCCCACCAGCTGCCAGCCGTTGGACTCCAGCGTGATCGGTGCGTCGAGGCAGGCCCGCAGGTCGAGGCCGGCGCTTCCGGGGGTGGCATAGGCGGGCAATTGATCCACCATGCGTGGATCGAGGATACGAACGTCGACTTTCACTTACTTGCCTTGCTTTTGTTGCTGTTCTTTTTGCCTGCGGGCGGCCTCTTCGAGGACCTGCTGCCACTTGGCCACGCCAGGCGTGAGCTTCAAACCCTTGAAAAAACTCTTGCCGAACCACGCAGCCGCGGCGAACCCCGCGACCAGCACGAAGAACGGCACACCGATCGACCACAGCACCAGGAACACCAGCGCCCCCACGGCGCCGAGCACCTTGAGCAGCGTCGGGTCGAACGAGCTCGGCTCCCGTTTCGGCACTTCGCCGTTTGGCAGGTCGGCGCGCTGCATGGCGGCCGTGACCGGTCCCTGCTGCCCGGGCGCCTGCGTCATGCCGACATCGAGCCCGGGCTCTCCCGGCTGCGCTGGCCGTTTCGGCAGCGCGGCCCGTGCCGAAAGCTGCTCCACATAGCGAGCGAAGTCGCCATTGGGCGGTGTGTTCGATTCGGTATTCATCAGACCCTCCAGTCGGGAAGCCGTGCGGCGATCTCGGTCATCAGTTCACGCGCCAGCGTGAGCTTGGGCGCGCGGGGCAACTCGCGCACGCCCTTGGCGTCCACGAGCAGCAATGCGTTGTCGTCCTGCCCGAAGGTCAGCGGTCCGATGTTGCCGACCAGCAGCGGAATGCCCTTGCGCTCGCGCTTGGCCTTGGCATGTTCGACAAGGTTCTCGCTCTCGGCCGCGAAGCCGACGCAGAACAGCTTCTTCGCCTGCGCCCGCTCGCTCTTGGCAACCGTGAGCAGGATGTCGGCGTTCTCGACGAAGTTGAGCACCGGCGTCTTGCCGCTGCCGTCCTTCTTGATCTTCTGGTCGCTGTGCGTGGCCGGGCGCCAGTCGGCGACGGCGGCTGTCGCTACAAAAATGCTAGCACTCTGCGCAGCACGGACAGTCGCTTCGAGCATGTCCTGCGCGGACAGCACATCGACGCGAGTCACGCCGCGCGGCGTGGTCAGGTGCACCGGGCCGGCCACCAGCGTGACCTCGGCGCCCGCCTCTCGGGCGGCCCGTGCGATGGCAAAGCCCATCTTGCCGGACGAGTGGTTGGTGATGCCGCGAATCGGATCGAGCGCCTCGAAGGTCGGACCGGCGGTGACCAGCACCTTCTGCCCCGCCAGCAGCTTGGGCCGGAAGAAGGCGGTGATGTCCTCGAGGATCTGCGCCGGCTCCAGCATGCGCCCGTCGCCGGTCTCGCCGCAGGCCTGCCAGCCGTTGCCCACGCCCAGCACGGTCGCGCCGTCGGCCGACACCTGCATCAGGTTGCGCTGGGTGGCCGGATGGACCCACATCTCGCGGTTCATGGCCGGGGCAAGCAGGAGCGGCACGCTGTCCATCGGGCGGGCCAGGCACATCAGGCTCAGCAGATCGTCGGAGCGGCCCTGCACCAGGCGAGCGATGAAGTCGGCGCTGCACGGCGCCAGCACGATCGCATCGGCCTCGCGGCTCAGGTTGATGTGCGGCATGTTGTTGGGCTCGCGGGCGTCCCACTGCGAGGTGTAGACCGTGCGCCCCGAGAGCGCCTGCATCGTCACCGGGGTGATGAACTGCTCGGCCGCCTCGGTCATCACGACCTGGACCGTGGCGCCGGCCTTCACGAAGAGCCGGCACAGCTCGGCCGACTTGTAGCAGGCGATGCCCCCTGTGAGCCCCAGGACAATGTGTTTTCCGGCGAGATCTTGCATGGGCCGTATTGTTGCTCATAGGCCATCGAACAAATGGCAACAAGCCCTTGGCGCAAGGTGTCGCAAAGGGCACACCTATAATCGCAATTTCCCACTGCCCGGATTGCAAAGTCCGGAACTGGCATGACCAAATTTGTCTTCGTCACCGGTGGTGTCGTATCTTCCCTTGGCAAGGGAATCGCCTCCGCCTCTCTCGCCGCGATCCTCGAATCGCGCGGCCTCCAAGTCACCCTCATCAAGCTCGATCCGTACATCAATGTCGACCCCGGCACGATGTCGCCCTTCCAGCATGGCGAGGTGTTCGTCACCGATGACGGCGCAGAAACCGACCTCGACCTCGGCCACTACGAGCGCTTCATCAACACGCGGATGCGCAAGGCCAACAACTTCACGACCGGCCAGATCTACAAGACCGTGCTCGAGAAAGAGCGCCGCGGCGACTACCTCGGCAAGACGGTACAGGTGATCCCGCACATCACCAACGAAATCCAGGAATACATCAAGCGCGGCGCCGGCATCGGCACCTCGCACGAGGTTGACGTGGCCATCGTCGAGATCGGCGGCACGGTCGGCGACATCGAATCGCTGCCTTTCCTGGAAGCCGTGCGCCAGATGAGCCTGCGCAACGGCCCGAACAACTCCGCCTTCGTGCACCTGTCGTACGTGCCCTGGATCGCCGCCGCCGGCGAGCTCAAGACCAAGCCCACCCAGCACACCGCCAAGGAACTGCGCGCCATCGGCATCCAGGCCGACGTGCTCCTGTGCCGCGCCGACCGCCCGATCCCCGACGACGAACGCGCCAAGATCTCGCTGTTCTCGAACGTGCCCGAATGGGGCGTCATCTCCATGTGGGACGTGGACACCATCTACAAGGTGCCCCGCATGCTGCACGAGCAGGGCCTCGATGGCCTCATCTGCGACAAGCTGCGCATCAACACCCCGCCCGCCAAGCTGCAGCGCTGGGACGAGCTGGTCTACGAGGTCGAGCATCCGCAGCAGGAAGTCTCGATCGCCATGGTCGGCAAGTACGTCGACCTGTCGGACAGCTACAAGTCGCTCAACGAGGCGCTGCGCCACGCCGGCATGAAGAACCATGCGCGGGTGAAGATCGACTACATCGACTCCGAGACCATCTCCACGCAAGACGTCTCGCGCCTCGCGAAATACGACGCGATCCTGGTGCCCGGCGGCTTCGGCCAGCGCGGCGTCGAGGGCAAGATCTCCGCCGCCCGCTTCGCCCGCGAATCGAAGGTGCCCTACCTCGGCATCTGCCTGGGCATGCAGGTCGCCACCATCGAGTACGCCCGCCACGTGGCGGGCCTGAAGAACGCCAACAGCACCGAGTTCGATCCCGAGACGCCCATCCCCGTGATCGCGCTGATCACCGAGTGGAAGGACCGCGACGGCACCGTGAAGACGCGCGACGAGAAGTCCGACCTCGGCGGCACCATGCGCCTGGGTGCGCAGAGCTCCGACGTCACGCCCGGAACGCTGGCCCACAGCATCTACGGCGACGTGGTCACCGAGCGTCATCGCCATCGCTACGAAGCCAACGTCAATTACCTGGACGAACTGCGCGCCGCCGGCCTCGTGATCTCCGCGCTCACGCAGCGCGAGCACCTGACCGAAATCGTCGAGTTGCCGCAGGACGTGCACCCCTGGTTCATGGGCGTGCAGTTCCACCCCGAGTTCAAGTCGACGCCGTGGGGCGGCCATCCGCTCTTCAACGCCTTCATCAAGGCGGCGCTCGAACACAAGGACCAGGGTGCCGGAAGCACCAAGACACTGAAGGCGGTTGCATGAGCCGCCGGGCCGTTCCCAAGGCGAATACCGTAGTGCGAAGCACGGAGGCATCCCAATGAAACTCTGCGGATTCGACATCGGGCTGAACCAGCCCTTCTTCCTGATCGCCGGCCCCTGCGTGGTCGAGTCCGAACAGCTGCAGATGGACACCGCCGGCACGCTGAAGGAAATCACCTCGGCGCTGGGCATTTCGTTCATCTTCAAGAGCAGCTTCGACAAGGCCAACCGCTCCTCGGGCACGAGCTTTCGCGGCCCGGGCCGCGACAAGGGCCTCGAAATCCTCGCCAAGGTGAAGCGCGAACTCGGCCTGCCGGTGCTGACCGACGTGCACACCACCGAAGACATCACCGAGGCCGCCAAGGTGGTCGACGTGCTGCAGACGCCCGCGTTCCTGTGCCGCCAGACCGACTTCATCTACGCCGCGGCGCAGTCGGGCAAGCCGGTCAACATCAAGAAGGGCCAGTTCCTCGCGCCGCACGACATGAAGAACGTGATCGACAAGGCGCGTGCTGCCGCCAAGGAAGCCGGCCTCGACGAAGACAGCTTCATGGCCTGCGAACGCGGCGCGAGCTTCGGCTACAACAACCTCGTCTCGGACATGCGCTCGCTTGCGATCATGCGCGAGACAAGAGCGCCCGTGGTGTTCGACGCCACGCACTCGGTGCAGCTCCCCGGCGGCCAGGGCACGACCTCGGGCGGCCAGCGCGAGATGGTGCCGGTGCTCTCGCGCGCGGCCGTGGCCGTGGGAGTGGCCGGCCTCTTCATGGAGACGCACCCCGATCCCGCCAAGGCACTCAGCGACGGCCCCAACGCCGTGCCGCTCAAGCACATGAAGGCCCTGCTCGAGACGCTGCTGGCGCTCGACCAGGTCACCAAGAAAAACGCTTTCCTCGAGGACATCTTTCAGCAATGACAAGCGCCTACATCATCGCTAACGTGGAAGTCACCAACCCGGTGCAGTATGAGGACTACAAGAAGTGGTCCTCCGAAGCCATGAAGGCGCACGGCGCCGAGGTGTGCGTGCGCGGCGGCAAGGTCGAAGTGCTCGAGGGCGACTGGGCCCCGCAGCGCATCGTGATCCTCAAGTTCCCGAGCGTCGAAGCCGCAAAGAAATTCAATGAATCGCCCGAATACGGCAAGGCGCGCACAGCGCGTCAGGGCGCCGCGATCATGCGCATGATCGTTGTCGAAGGTGTGTGATCCGTTTTATTTGAGAAAGACAAAAGATGAGTGCAATCGTTGACATCGTCGGCCGCGAAATTCTCGACAGCCGAGGCAACCCCACCGTCGAGTGCGACGTGCTGCTCGAGTCGGGCACCATGGGTCGCGCGGCCGTGCCCTCGGGTGCATCGACCGGCTCGCGCGAAGCCATCGAGCTGCGTGACGGCGACAAGAGCCGCTATCTCGGCAAGGGCGTGCTGAAGGCCGTCGAGAACATCAACACCGAGATCTCCGAAGCCGTGCTCGGCCTCGATGCCAGCGAACAGGCTTTCCTCGATCGCACGATGATCGACCTGGACGGCACCGACAACAAGGCGCGCCTGGGCGCCAACGCCACCCTCGCCGTCTCGATGGCCGTGGCCCGCGCCGCAGCCGAGGAGTCGGGCCTGCCGCTGTACCGCTACTTCGGCGGCATGGGCGGCATGCAGCTGCCGGTGCCGATGATGAACGTCATCAACGGCGGCGCGCACGCCAACAACAGCCTCGATCTGCAGGAATTCATGATCATCCCCGTGGGCGCCAAGAGCTTCCGCGAGGCCGTGCGCTATGGCGCCGAAGTGTTCCATGCCCTGAAGAAGATCCTGGGCGACCGCGGCATCAGCACGGCGGTCGGCGACGAAGGCGGCTTCGCCCCCAGCGTCGAGAGCCACGAAGCGGCCATCCAGTTGATCCTGGAAGCCATCGACAAGGCCGGCTACACCGCGGGCGAACAGATCGCGCTGGGCCTGGACTGCGCCGCCAGCGAGTTCTACAAGGACGGCAAGTACGTGCTGTCGGGCGAGAACCTCTCGCTCTCGGCCGAGAGCTGGACCGACATGCTCGCCAACTGGGTCGACAAGTACCCGATCATCAGCATCGAAGACGGCATGCACGAAGGCGACTGGGACGGCTGGAAGCACCTGACCGAGCGCCTGGGCAAGCGCGTGCAGCTGGTGGGCGACGACCTGTTCGTCACCAACACCAAGATCCTGCAAGAGGGCATCGACAAGGGCATCGCCAACTCGATCCTGATCAAGATCAACCAGATCGGCACGCTGACCGAAACCTTCGCCGCCATCGAGATGGCCAAGCGCGCGGGCTACACCGCCGTCATTTCGCACCGCTCGGGCGAAACCGAGGACAGCACCATCGCCGACATCGCCGTGGGCACCAACGCCGGCCAGATCAAGACCGGCTCGCTCTCGCGCTCGGACCGCATCGCCAAGTACAACCAGCTGCTGCGCATCGAAGAAGACCTCGGTGACATCGCCAGCTACCCGGGCCGCGGCGCGTTCTACAACCTCAAGTGATGCCAGCCACCCGGCTCGCCAGGCCGCGCACTTCGCCGCTCCCTCCGGAACGGCAGCGCGGCGGCCTCGGTGTGCGGGTGGTCTAGCCGATCATGCGCGCGCGCTTCGTTCCTCCCATCGTCCTGTTGCTCCTGCTGGCCGTTCTCCAATGGCAGCTGTGGAACGGGCGCGGCAGCGTGCGCGACGTGGTGCAACTGCAGAGCAAGCTGACCGACCAGAAGGAAGCGAACGCCAAGGCCACGATCACCAACGAGCGCCTCGCCTCGGAGGTCAATGACCTGAAGGACGGGCTCGAGATGGTCGAAGAACGCGCAAGAGCGGAACTCGGCATGGTCAAGCCGAACGAAGTATTCGTGCAAATCGCGCACTGAACCTTCACCACCCCGCCTGCTGATGCCCGAGCTTCTCTCGGCCCCCGCCTTTGCGCTCTGGGGCTCCCCCGTCAGCTGGCTCGAACTCGTGGCCGCCGTCCTGGCGCTCGCCATGGTCGGCTGCAACATGCGCGAGATCCACTGGGGCTGGCCACTGGCCATCGCCAGTTCGCTGCTCTACGTCGTGGTCTTCGCCAAGGCGCGCATCTATGGCGACGCATCGCTGCAGGTGTTCTTCGCCTTCGTCGCGCTGTGGGGCTGGTTCCAGTGGCTGCGCGGCCATCGCAGCGATGGCAGTGCACTGCATGTCAGCCAGCTCTCGTCGCGCGGCATCGCCCTCACCCTCGCGGCCTGCGCCATCGCATGGCCCGCGGTCGCCCTCTTCCTTCGCCGTTTCACCGACACCGACGTGCCGTGGTGGGACGGTTTCGCCACCGGCCTCAGCCTTGTCGGCCAGTTCCTGCTCGGGCGCAAGTTCATCGAGAACTGGCTCATCTGGCTGGCCGTCAACGTCGTGAGCGTGGGCCTGTTCATCCACAAGGGCCTGTGGCTCACCGTGGGCCTGTACGCCGTGTTCGCCGTGCTCAGCGTGGCCGGCTACCTGGCATGGCGCCGGCGCCTGCCGGCGGCGGAGCGCGCATGACGCCGATGCTGCCCAATGGCTGCGTCATCGCGGTGCTCGGCGCCGAGAGCACCGGCAAGACCGAACTGGCGCGCGCCATCGCGCAGCGCCTGCAGGAGCGCGGCATTCCGGCGACGCTGGTGGGCGAGTACCTGCGCGAATGGTGCGATCGCGAAGGCCGCACGCCTCGCCCCGACGAGCAGCAGGCGATTGCCGACGAACAGACGCGCCGCATCGACGCAGCAGCAGCAACGGGCGTCGTGATCGCCGACACCACCGCGCTCATGACCGCGGTCTACAGCGAGCAGCTCTTCGACGACCGCACGCTCTACGCCGACGCCCTCGCAGCCCAGCGGCGCTGCGCCATCACGCTGCTCACCGCGCTCGACATTCCCTGGGTCGGCGACCACCTGCGCGACGGGCCCCATGCGCGCCAGCCGACCGACACACTGGTGCGTGCCGCGCTGGCGGACGCGAAGCTCTCGTTCACCGTCGTGCATGGCACCGGCGGCGAGCGCCTGGCCAACGCATGGAACGCCATCAACTCGATCGCCAGCGGCGAAGACCGCGAAAACCGTGCGCGCGTGCGCGGCAAGGCCGACGCAAAACCCGCCGCGTGGACATGGCCTTGCGAGAAGTGCTCCGACCCGGAATGCGAACATCGGCTTTTCACAGACCTGATCGGGCGGCGCGAATAAGCACACGCCGCCGTTCTTCCTCGGAGACCTGATGCCCCTGCACCCCGCCCCGCGCACCGCCTCCCTCCTGCCCCTCTTCCTCGCCACGCTGCTCTCGGCCGGCCCAGCCCTCGCGGCCCCGGTCGCCGCCACCATCGAGAACGGCACCACCCCCACCGCCTGCGCCGAGGAAGACAACGTCTCCATGGTGCTGCGCGGCGAGGGCATCCGCCACATGCGCATCGAGGCGCTGCAGCCCGACTACCTCGACAAGATCGGCAACGACGTCACCGCGCCCGACTTCTCGGGCTGCAACTTCGACGGCGGCGCGCACCCCACCGACCCCGCGCACCGCTTCAAGAAGCGCACCGTGGTGCTGCTGGACAACGCCGACTGGCGCATCGTCGGCATGACGCTGCCGACCTTCTGGCGGCTGCAGCGCGTGCCGGTGCAGGTGGGCCATCGCAGCGATCGCGGCTTTCACCTGCTGCAGGTGTTCAGGAAGGAGAACGGCAAGGCGCTCGAGGCCATCGTGCTGTACCCCTCGGACGGCTACTGGCGCCTGAAGCCGCTGCCCGAGGCGCGCTTCGGCGATGGCGTGTACGGCTCGTCGTTCCTGCTCGGGCCGGTCGAGCAGGCGGGACGGCCGGTGGTGAACATCGCGTCGATCCGCGTGGTGACGAAGCCGCTGGCGATCCACCTGCGCTTCACGAACGGCGGCAGTGCCGTGGCGCGGGTGGACGAGATCAGCCGCAAGCGCACTGCGCTGGATGTGACGCTGTCGAAACCCACTGCGAGCGCACAACCCTTCGCTGTGCTGCGCTCGATGTACGTGGCAGCCGACAACGCGGACATGAGCGAAGTGCGCTGGCAGGAATCGCCGAATGCCGCATCGCAGGCCAGGCCGCTGCCCGAGGTGAAGTCGCTCAACGCCACGCAGGTGCGCTTCGGCCGCAGCCTGCCTTCGAAGCACAACACGAGCGCGCCCGATATCGAGTTCAGCGGCTTCGACGACGAAGCCCGCTAGCGCCAGGAGCCAGCGCATGTTCGAGCCGTATCTGGAGCGGTGGAACCTGAGCATCGATGGTGAGCCCTTCACCTCGTTGAGCGGCAGCCTCCTGCCCGTTCGCCGGCACGGCGTGGCCGCCATGCTCAAGGTCTCGCCAGAGGCCGAGGAACAGGCGGGGAGCCTGCTGATGGCCTGGTGGGATGGCGATGGCGCCGCACCCGTGCTGGCGCACGATGGCGAAGCCTTGTTGATGGTGCGCGCACAGGGCCGGTCCTCGCTCACGCAGATGGCCAGGAACGGCCACGACGACGAAGCCACGCGCATCCTGTGCGCGGCAGCGGCGCGCCTGCATGCGCCGCGCACGAGGCCCCTGCCTGCCCTGGTTCCGCTCGCGCAATGGTTCGAGGCGCTGTGGTCCGGGGCCGCGCAGCACGGCGGCATCTTCGTGCACTGCGAACGTACCGCGCGCGAACTGCTCGCGGCACCGCGCGAGGCCGCGGTGCTGCATGGCGACATCCACCACGGCAACGTGCTGGACTTCGGCCCCTCCGGCTGGCTCGCCATCGACCCCAAGGGCCTGCTCGGCGAACGTGGCTTCGATCACGCCAACATCTTCTGCAACCCCGATGGAGATACCGCACTGGCGCCGGGCCGCTTCGCGCGCCGCATCGAGATCGTCGCGGAGGCTTCCGGCATCGAACGCCGGCGATTGCTGCAATGGGTGCTCGCGTGGACGGGGCTGTCGGCTGTCTGGATGCTCGAAGACGACGACGAGCCGGGCAGCACCCTCGAGGTGGCGAAGCTGGCGGCGTCCGCGCTCGGGCTCGGCGACTGAGCCACGGGCGCGTGGCTAGCCCGCGCGCCGCACCTCGCCCGGCGTCACGCCGAGCACCCGCCGCATGCAGCGCGCCATGTGGCTCTGGTGCGAGAAGCCGCTCTCCAGCGCCACGAGGCTCGCCGGCATTGCGCTGCGCAGCAGCAGGCCGCGCGCGCGGTCCACGCGCCGGTGCACCACGTACTCGTGCACCGGCAGGCCGGTGGAGCGCTTGAACTGCGTCTTCAGGTGCGAGGCGCTCAGGCCCGCGATGTCCGCCAGCGCGGACAGCGACAGATCGCCATCGAGGTTCGCCTCGATGTATTCCGTCACACGTCGCAGCTGCAGCCGCGACAGCCCCTGCACGGGCACCGCCTCGATCTTCTGCCCGGCGATCAGGTGCACCGCCAGCGCGGTGCCCAGGCTGTCGGTGTACAGCGTGCCGTTCGGAAAACCCGCGCGCCGCTCGGCATCGAGCGCGAGGGCGATGTGCTCGATCTGCGCGTCGCGGAACTGGTGGCGCTCGCCGAGCCGCGCCCGTTCGGCCGGCAGGCCCATCTCGTCGGCGGTGCGCTGCAGCAGCGACGGTGCCATGCGCACGACGATCGAGGTGCTGGGGGCCTCCTCGTGCCAGACGTCGGTCGCACCGGCCGGCAGGATGTCGAGGTCGCCGCGCGTGTAGAGGAACTTGTGCAGCCGGCAGGCGCCCGGCACCGGGGCGCCCGCGTGCAGCTTGATGCGGTGGTCAGGCAACGCCTCGTAGCCGACCACGCCAGCCGGGGTCTGGCGCATGTCGACGCGCAGGCCGGAGGGTGCGGGCATCACGAAGCTGTCGGCCGTCAGTGCCAGGTCGGTGTAGCTCATCCGGAAGATTATCTGCCGCCACTGCGCCGCATGCCATCGTCCGTTTGTGCTCCGGCACGGCCGAACGTGCGCGACCGTTCGTGCGGCAATCCCGATCATTCGCAGCCATGAACTCCACTCGTTTCAAGGCATGCGAATCATGAACAAACCCTATGCGGGCAAGAAGGCCGTCATCACCGGCGGCACCATCGGCATGGGCCTGGCGACGGCCGAGGCGCTGCTCGAAGGCGGCGCCGAAGTGCTGGTGACCGGGCGCAACCCGGAAAACCTCGAGGCGGCGCGCCGCATGCTCGGCCCGGGCGCGCAGGTGCTGTCTTCTGACACAGCCTCGCTGGCCGACATCGACGCCCTCGCCGCCACCGTGCGCGAGCGCTTCGGTCACATCGACCTGCTGCACATCAACGCGGGCATCGCGACGCTGGAGTCCTTCGAGCAGGTGACCGAGGCGGGCTACGACCGCGCCTTCGCGATCAACACCAAGGGCCCGTTCTTCACCGTGCAGCGCCTCGCGCCGCTGATGCGGCCGGGCAGTGCGATCGTCTTCACCTCGTCCATCGCCGACGAGGGCGGCATGCACGGCATGAGCGTCTACAGCGGCACGAAGGCTGCGCTGCGCTCCTTCGCCTCGGGCTTTGCAGCCGAGCTGGTGACGCGCGGCATCCGCGTCAACGTGGTGAGCCCCGGCTTCATCGACACGCCCACGCTCGGCATTGCCGATGCGACGGCGCAAGAGCGCGCGGAATTCATCCGCGTGGGCGACCAGATCACGCCGATGCGGCGCCACGGCACGGCCGCCGAAGTGGCGCGCGCGGTGCTCTTCTTCGCCTTCGAGGCGACCTTCACGACGGGGGCACGGCTCACCGTCGATGGCGGGCTGGGGCAGAAGCTCACGCCGGCCGCGGCCTGAATGAAATTCACATCCAAGGAATACACGACATGACCGACGTTTCCCTCATCGGCCTCGGCCCCATGGGCATTGCCCTTGCGCGCGCCCTGCAATCGAAATTCACGCTGACCGTGTGGAACCGCACCGCCGAACGCGCGAAGCCTGTGCTGAACCAGGGCACGGTGCTCGCGCCCGGTGCGCTCGCCGCGGTGCAGGCCAGCCCCGTCGTGCTGGTCTGCGTGGCGGACTACGCGGCATGGCGCACGATCCTCGCTGCGCCCGGCGTGGCCGACGCGCTGCGCAGCAAGGTGCTGGTGCAACTGAGCACCGGCACCCCGCAGGATGCGCGCGACGACTGGGCGGCCCTGAGCGGCGTGGCCTACCTCGACGGCGCCCTGCTCGCCACGCCCGGCCAGATCGGCCGGTCCGACACGCCGCTCTTCATCTCCGGCGAAGAACGCGCCCTCGCCGCCTGCCGTCCGGTGCTCGAAGCCATTGCCGGGAACATCCAGTACATGGGCGAGCCCATCGGCAACGCGGCCGCGTGGGACCTGGCCACGCTCTCTTGCATGTTCGGCGCGATGAGCGGGTTCTTTCACGGCGTGCGCATCTGCGAATCCGAAGGGCTGGGGGTGGACGCCTTCTCGCAGATGATCGGCGCGATCTCGCCGGTGCTCGGCGAAATGATCAGCGCCGAGGGCGAGGCCATCCACGCCAACCGCTACGGCGAACCCGAGAGCTCGATGGCCACCTGCGCGGGCTCGGGCCGGCTCTTCGTGAAGCAGGCGCGGGAAGCCGGGCTGGATGCGAGCTTTCCGGAGTTTTTGATGGGGTTGTTCGAGCGGTCGCTGGATGCGGGCTTTGCGAACGAACGCCTGGCCGCGATGGTCAAGGTGATGCGCCAGCCCACCTGAACGGGGACCGGCGCGGCATGCCTTACTGAACGATCGGACTGCCCGGAATCTGATCCGTAGGCGGCCTGAAGATCTGCGCCGCATCGATCGCGTCGAAGCGGTACTGCTTGCCGCAGAAGTCGCAACCCACCTCGATGTCGCCACGCTCGGCCAGGATCTCCTCGGCCTCTTCGACGCCAAGCCCGCGGATCATCTGCGCCACGCGCTCACGGCCGCAGGTGCACGCGAAGTGCGGACCCAAGAGGCCCGCCTGCGGTTCGAAGCGCAACAGCTTTTCTTCCCAGAACAGGCGGCGAAGGATGGTCTCGATGTCGAGGGTGAGCAGCTCGTCGCGCGTGAGGCTCGAGGCGAGGATCGAGATGCGGTTGTAGTCCTCGTTGCGGCCGATCTGGTCTTCATTGGCCTGGTCGCGATCCTTGTCGGACGTGCCTTCGAGATTGCCCTCGCCCTTCACCGGCAAGCGCTGGATCAATAGGCCTGCGGCCACCTTGTCGTCGGCCGCGAGCACCAGCGTGGTGTCGAGCTGCTCGCTCTGCAGCATGTAGTGCTGCAGCACGTCGCTGAGCTTGCCGAGCTTCTCGCCTTCGTCGCCGAAGAGCGGCACAACGCCCTGGTATGGCGTGGCGCCCGGGAGCTTGTCCTTCGGGTCGAGGGTGATCGCGCAGCGGCCCTTGTTGCTCACGTTGACCATGTCGGGCAGGCGCGCATCGGCCGGCAGGTCGCCGATCACCTTGGCGGTGGCGCGCAGGCTCAGGTCGGGCTTGGCTTCGGCCACTGCCACCTTCACGGGGCCGTCGCCGAAGATCTGCAGGATCAGCGCGCCGTTGAACTTGATGTTGGCCTGCATCAACGTGGCCGCGGCGGTCATCTCGCCGAGCAGCTCGGCCACGGGCGGCGGGTAGGCGCCGGTGGCGGTGTTGGAGGCGCGCCGCGCAAGGATCTCCTGCCACGCATCGGTCAGGCGCACGATCATGCCGCGCACCGGCAGGCCATCGAACAGGAATTTGTGCAGCTCGCTCAAAACGGATTCTTCTTTCTGTCTGTTGGGCCTGCGCGGGGTCAGGCGATTTTCTTCAAGCCCTTCGCGTAGCGAACGGCGTTTTCTACATAGTGCTCGGAGCCGTGACGCAGCCGCGCAGCGTCTTCGTCGCTGATCGTGCGCATCACCTTGGCGGGCGAGCCGAAGATGAGGGAATTGTCGGGAAACTCCTTGCCCTCGGTGACCACGCTGCCGGCGCCAACGATCGAATTGCGGCCAATCTTCGCGTTATTCAAGACCACCGCCTGGATGCCGATCAACGAGTTGTCGCCGATGGTGCAGCCGTGCAGCATGACCTGGTGGCCGATGGTGACGTTCTCGCCCACGGTGAGCGGGCTGCCGGGGTCGGAATGCAGCATCGACATGTCCTGCACGTTGCTGTTGCGGCCGATGGTCATGGTCTCGTTGTCCCCGCGCAGGACGGCGCCGAACCAGATGCTCGCGTTCTCGCCCAGCTTCACGTTGCCGATCACCTCCGCGCTGTCGGCGACCCAGGCGCCGGTGGCGAGTTGCGGCGCAACGCCGTCGAGTTCATAGAGGGCCATCGTGGGGTCTCCGGGGGCAAAAACTAGAATTGTAGGGATGCACCCCCGATTGAGCGCGCTGGCCGCGCTGCGACTGACCGATCCTGAACAAAAGGTGGCGACAACGCGCGCTGCCGCGGCGTTGGTTGCTACCGATTCCATAGCAATCGACCCGATCCGCACCGCAGGCGACGACCTGGGCGTGCCGGGCCGGCCCGAGCGGCCGGTGCGCGTGTCCGCCACCGCGGTGCAGAAGCGCTCGCCCTTCACGCCCGAGGGCCGCGCCTCGCTCATCCATTCGATTTGCCACATCGAGTTCAACGCGATCAACCTCGCGCTCGACGCGGTCTGGCGCTACGACGGCATGCCCGAGGCCTACTACCGCGACTGGCTGCGCGTGGCCGACGAGGAGGCGCTGCACTTCACGCTGCTGCATGCGCATCTGCAGGACATGGGCTGGCGTTACGGCGACTTCCCCGGCCACGACGGGCTGTGGAACATGTGCGAGAAGACGAAGGACGACGTGCTCGCCCGCATGGCGCTGGTACCGCGCACGCTCGAGGCGCGCGGGCTCGACGCCACGCCGCTGATCCAGGCCAAGCTCAGGCGCGTCAACACGCCCGACGCACTGCGTGCGGTGGAGATCCTGGACATCATCCTGCGCGACGAGGTGGGCCACGTCGCCATCGGCAACCACTGGTACCGCTGGCTTTGCGAACGCGCGGGGCTCGATGCCGAAGCCAACTACCCGGCGCTCGTGGCGCGCTACGACGCGCCGCGGATCAGGCCGCCGTTCAATCTCGAGGCGCGCAGCCGCGCGGGCTTCAGCGCCGAGGAGTTGCGCGCGCTCTCGGCCGACGGCAACAACTGATCGGGAAAAGAGCTCAGGTGGGCCTGCTGTGCACCACCAGCTTCGGCGTGAAGTGCTGTAGCACCTCGCCGCGCTGGTTGCGCGTCTGGCAGCGCATCGTCACCATCGCGCGACCGGGCTTGGAGCGCGAGGGCGTGATGTCGACCACCTCGCTCACCACGTGCAACACGTCCCCGGGCCGTGTCGGCTTGGGCCACTGCAGTTCGCCACCCGAGCCGATGATGCCGTCGGCCAGCGGCACGCCGCTTTCCACCAGCAGCTTCATCGTGAGCGCAGCCGTGTGCCAGCCGCTCGCCGCGAGACCGCCGAAGAAGGTGTGCTTCGCGGCCTCTTCATCCGTATGAAAAGGCTGCGGGTCGAACTGCAGCGCGAAGGCCTTGATCTGCGCCACGTCGAGCGTGTGCTCGCCGCTCTGGAAACGGTCGCCGACCGACAGGTCTTCGAGGTACAGCGCGCGCTTCGCGCCGGTGTCAGTGGGTGCGGCCATGAGGTCTCCTTGTCGTGCCTGCGCGCATTCTCGAACTCTCCCTCAGACGCGCTCGAGGATGGTCGCGATGCCCTGCCCGCCACCGATGCACTGCGTGGCGAGTGCGTAACGGCCCTTCTCACGGACCAGCAGCGACGCCGCCTTGCCCGTGATGCGCGCGCCGGTCGCACCCAGCGGATGCCCGATGGAGAGGCCGCCGCCGTCGAGATTGATCTTCGCCGGATCGAGGCCCAGATCGCGGATGCACGCGAGCGCCTGCGACGAGAAGGCTTCGTTGATCTCGATCACGTCGAGGTCTGCCGCGCTCAGGCCCGCGCGTGCCAGGGCCTTGCGGGTCGCGGGGATCGGGCCGATGCCCATGATGGCCGGGTCCACGCCCACGGTCGCGAACGACTTGATGCGCGCGAGCATCTGCAGGCCGTGCTTCGCGGCGAAGGCATCGCTGGTCACGAGCACGACGGCCGCGCCATCGGTGAGCGGCGACGAGGTGCCGGCCGTCACCACGCCGTCAGGACGGAACGCGGGCTTGAGATTGGCCAGCGCTTCGGCAGAGGTCGCAGGGCGGATGCAGCCGTCCGCATCGACCATGTCGCCCGAGGCCAGGCGCACCGGCACGATCTCGCCCGCCAACCGTCCTTCTGCGCGCGCAGCGGCAGCCTTGCGGTGCGACTCGACGGCGAACACCTCCTGGTCGGCGCGGCTCACGTTCCAGCGCTGCGCGACGTTCTCCGCCGTCTCGCCCATCGAGATGTAGGCGTCGGTGTGGGCCAGCAGCTCGGGGCTGGGCGAGAAGTTGAAGCCGCCCTGCGGCACCATGGTCATCGACTCCACGCCCACGCACAAAAAGGCCTCGCCCATGCCCGCCTCGATCTGCGCCGCGGCGATGTGCACGGCCTGCATCGACGAGCCGCAGAAGCGGTTCACCGTCATGCCGCCCACCTCGTGCGGCAGCCCGGCCAGGAGGCCGACGATGCGCGCGACGTTGTTGCCCTGCGAGGCTTCGGGGTAGGCGCAGCCGAGGATGATGTCTTCGAGCAGCGCGGGGTCGAGGTCGGTGCGCTGCAGCAGGCCCTTCACCACGCCGGCGGCCAGCGTATCGGGGCGCACCTCGGCGAGCGCGCCTTTCTTTGCGAAGTGAAACGGCGACCGGGCGTAGGCGGAAATGACGGCTTTCATGAAGATGCTCCTTGATAAAATCTACCATCCAATCGGTAGGCTATGAAGTCAAAAAATAAGCACGCCGATGCGTGCCTGCGATGCCGCCTGGCTCTCAGCCGGGCAACGAACTCCTGAGCTGTGCGATGGCTTCGTCGAAGTCTTCGACGCGCCCCGTCATGCGCGATGCGAGCAGCGCGCCCTGGCACACCGAGAACACATAGCTGGCCTGCGCAGCGACCGGGGAAGCGCCCTTCTTCCGCGCCCCTGCCGGTGCCAGTGCGCCCAGCACGCCGGTGAGCCACAGCACCTGCGTGTGGCGCAGCTCCTGCACCGCCTGCCGCAGCTCTTCGTTGATGCAATCCCACCCCGGCGCCAGCGAGCCGGCGGGGCACATGCCCGAACCGGCCTTCAGCGTGTTGCGGTACATGCGGAAGTAGGAGTCGAGCGCGTCCTGGGGCTCCCGCTCCCGGGCCGCATCCCAGTCCTTGAAGTACTGGGTGGCCTGCCGGATCACCGCGATGCCCAGCGCCTCCTTGGTCGGGAAGTGGTGGTACAGGCTCGCCTTGCGGATGCCGACCGCATTAGCCACGTCCTGGAAGCTGAAGCCCAGGTACGAGCGGGTTTCGATGAGGCTGCGCGCCACCCCGAGGATCTGGTCCCGGGTGCTGCCGGCAGCAAGCGCGGCAGGGGTGGCGGTGGCGTTGTTCATCTACCTACTATAAGGTAGGGAAATTCGAAGCACAAGCCGAAGGGTCATTCGTCAATCCACCTTGATGCTCGCGGCCTTCACGATGCGCCCGTTGCTCTCGAACTCCGAGGCGATCTCCTTGGCGAAGGCTGCGGCTGTGCCGCCGGTCGGCACGTTGTCGGTGGCCGTGAGCTTGGCGCGCAACTCGGGACTGGCCAGGGCCTTGTTGATCTCGGCGTTGTATCTGGCGACCAGTTCGGGCGGCGTGGCGGCCGGTGCGAACACACCGAACAGTGACTTGATGTTCGCCGCGGTGTAGCCCAGCTCGCCCAGCGTGGGAACCTGCGGCAGGCTGTCGAGCCGTGCCGGCGCCCCCACGGCCAGGGGACGCAACTTGCCCGACTGGATGTGCGAGGTGAGCGTCGGGCTCGCGTTGGTCGACAGGATCTCGAACTGCCCGCCCAGCGCATCGTTGAGCTGCTGGCCGCCGCCCTTGTAGGGCACGTGCGTGATGTCCACGCCCGTCGCCGCCCTCACCTGCTCCAGCACGATGTGCCCGAGCGACGCCGGCCCCGACGTGGCCCAGCGCACCGACCCAGGCTGCGCCTTGGCATCGGCGACGAGCGCGCGGAAATCCTTGGCCTTGCTGGCCGGCGTGGCGATCAGCAGCACCGGCGAATACATCACGCTCGCGACCGGCGCGATGTCCTTCAACGGATCGAATGGCAGCTTGCCCAGGTGCGGGCTCAGCACCAGCGGGCTGATGGCCGAGAAGCCGAGCGTCGCGCCGTCGGGCGCGGCCTTGGCCACCGCATCCATGCCGATGGCGCCGCTCGCGCCGGCGCGGTTGTCGACGATCACCGTGGTGCCCAGCTGCGCGGCGAGCCTGTCGCCGAGCGCACGCGCGACCACGTCGCTCACGCCGCCTGCGGGGTACGCCACGATGAGCCGGATGGTCTTGGGGACGGCCGGGGCCTGCGCGGCGGACAGTCCCGCCGTGGCGGCCAGCGCGAGGCCGGCACACAGTTTCTTGTTGAAATTCATGGATGTCTCTCGAAGGCAATCGCCTATTTTGAAACATCCGGCCCCGCCTACCCCCAGGGCATCGTGAAGGTCTTGCCGTTGGTGAACGACTTGATCGCCTCCTGCACCCCTTCCTTGTAGCCCAGCCCCGAGTCCTTGATGCCGCCGAAGGGCGTGAGCTCGATGCGATAGCCCGGCACCTCCCACACGTTCACCGTGCCCACCTTCAGTTCGTTGGCGAAGCGGGTCGCGTAGTCCATGCGGTCGGTGCAGATGCCCGACGAGAGGCCATAGGCCGTGCCGTTCGAGATCGCGATCGCCTCGTCGATGCTGCCGAAGCGGATGATCGGTGAGACGGGGCCGAAGGTTTCTTCGCGCACGACCGTCATCTCGGGGCGCACGTTGTCGAGCACGGTCGGCGAGTACAGCGCGCCTTCGCGCCGGTTGCCCACGAGCAGCCGCGCGCCCTGCGCCACCGCCTCGTCCACCAGCAACTCGAAGCGGCGGGCGGCAGCTTCATCGATCACCGTGCCCATGTCGTTGTTCGCATCCGCCGGGTCGCCGTGCTTCCAGCGTTTCGTCTTCTCGACCACGCGCTCGATGAACTCGCTCGCCACATCCTTGTGCACCAGCATGCGCTTCACTGCCGTGCAGCGCTGTCCCGAGTTCTTGTACGAGCCCTGCACCGCGAGGTCGGAGGCGCGATCGAGGTCGGCGTCCTCCATCACGATCAGCGGATCGTTGCCGCCCAGCTCCAGCACGATGCGCCGGTAGCCGGCCTTCGCGGCGATGTACTTGCCGATGGCCACGCCGCCGGTGAAGGTGACGAGATCCACCTGCGCATTGGTGATCAGCTCGTCGGCGATCTCGCGCGGGTCGCCGGTGACCACCTGGAACATCTCCGGCGGCAGCCCCGCCTCGTAGAGGATGTCGGCCAGGTAGAAGGCTGAGAGCGGCACTTTTTCCGAGGGCTTGAGCACCATGCGGTTGTTGGTCGCGATGCTCGGCACCACCTTGTGCGCGACCTGGTTCATCGGGTGGTTGAACGGCGTGATCGCGGTGATCACACCCAGCAGCGGCTCGCGCAGCGTGATGACCTTGCGCTTCTTGCCGTGCGCCGTGAGGTCGCACGAGAACACCTGCCCGTCGTCGCGCAACGCCTCGGTGGCGCCGAAGGTCAGCACATCGGCGACGCGACCGATCTCGTACAGCGCGTCCTTGCGGCACAAGCCCGACTCCATCGTGATGATCGCGGCCCCTTCGTCGGCGCGCGCGCGCAGCAGCGCGCAGGCCCGCTGCAGGATGCTGGCGCGCTCGTAGCGCGAGAGCGTCGAGCGGTACGCATGGCCGATGCGGAAGGCCTCGCGCACATCGTCCACCGAAGCGAGCGGCACGGTGCCCACGCGCTCGTTGGTGTAGGGGTTGAACACATCGAGCGTGCGCTCCCGCCGCACGCGCTCGCCGCCGATGCGCAGGGACTCGGCGCGAAAGGCGGCGCTGTCCCGGTGGGGTGTCGAAACGGTGGTCATGCCTGGTTCTCCGCGAGGTCGTTGCCGATGAAGTTCTTGCCGCGCGCACCGCCCTGGGCGTGCAGCAGCATCTCGCGGGCTTCGTCGTCGCCCACGCCGTAGTCGGCGAAGCGCGTCTTCACGCCCAGCGATTCGATGAAGGCCGCCAGTTGTTGCGGCGCCTCTGCGAGCGGCATGCCAAGGGCTTCGCGCAGCACCGCATCGCGGTCGGCACGCCGGCCGATGGCGCGCTCCAGCACCATCGGCAGCAGGAACGAACAGGCGATGCCGTGCGGCAGACCGTAGCGCAGCGTCATCTCGTAGGAGATGGAGTGCGCGAGCGCCGTCTTGGTGTTGGAGAACGCCATGCCGGCCTTCAACGCCGCGAGCGCCATGCGCCCCCGCAGTTCGACGTTGTCGAGCTGGCCCATCAGCTGCGGCAGCACCTCGAGCGTGTCGCGCACGGCCGAGACGGCGAAGGTGTCGGACAGCGGGTTCGCATTGACATTCCAGATGGCTTCGAGTGCATGCGACAGCGCATCGAGCCCGCTCTGCAACGTGACGGCCGCGGGCAGCGACAGCATCAGCTCCGGGTCGACCACCGCATAGCGCGGCCAGGTCTCGGGCAGGTGCAGCGAATACTTCTTCTGGCGCTCGCGGTCCCACACCGTGGCCCAGGGCGTGACCTCGCTGCCGGTGCCGGCGGTGGTGGGCACGGCGATCAGCATCTTGCTGCGCGTGGGCACGAAGGGGCGCTCGCCGGCAAGGCCCGCCACGAGATCGGAAAAGCTCGCCGCATCGTTCGCGACCATGAGTGCCTTCGCGGTGTCGATGGCGCTGCCGCCGCCGACCGCGATGAGCACTTCCACATCCGCGTGCTCCCGCCAGAACCACTCGTAGAGGCCAGCGAGTTCGGCGACGTCGGGGTTGGGCCGCGTCTGGTCGATGGTGCAGGCCAGTGCGCCCTGCAACACCGACTCCAGCCGGCCCAGCAGGCCGATGGCGCGGGCCTCCGGAAAGGTCACCAGCGCGGCGCGGCGGCCGTCGAGCAGTTTCGGCAGGGACGACAGGGCCCCTGCCCCGTACACGCTCTGTACGGGGTTGTGATAGTTGGCGCTCATGGATGTCTCTTCAGGTCGCGGTCCGTGCCGCCTGGTTCGTGTGATTGAGGGCAAGGTCGAAGATGTCGAAGTTGCGCAATCGCCGCTTCGGGTCGACGCCCTGCAGTTGCCGGTTGAACAGCAGCGGCACCTTCTGCTCGGAGAGCCCGCCGTGCGAACGCAGCGGCACCGTGAGGCCGCTCAGGTCGTGCTCCGAGGCGCGCGTGCCGATCACGGCGAGATGGTCGGACACCACCACGAGGTCACCGATGCGGTCGGGCGGCAGCTCGAAGCGCTCGGCCGCTTCGTCGCGCGTGAGCACCTGCTCGATGCCGTCGGTGGCCTGCAGCGCCGCGACCAGCGCGGGCACATCGACACCCGCTTCGAGATACACGGTCGCAAACGAACCGAGCGCGCCGTGATGCACCACGTACGGATCGGTGATCGGCAGGATCACCCGGCCGCGCCCCGCGCCGAGGCGCGCATCGAGCACCTCCTGCAGGAACACGATGCGCGGGTTGCCGGCCGCATCGGTCTTCGGGCTCATGCCGTGGTCGGCGGTGAGCGCGATGGTCGCGCCCAGCGCGTCGAGCTGCGCGAGGTAGCCGTCCATCATGGCGTAGAAGTCGTTGGCGCCGGCCGTGCCCGGCGCGCACTTGTGCTGCACGTAGTCGGTGGTCGAGAGGTACATGAGGTCGGGCCGCTGCGTCTCCATCAGCTTCACGCCCGCCGCGAACACGAACTCGCTCAGGTCGGCGCTGTAGACCGAGGGCACGGGCTTGCCAACCAGCGCCAGCACGTCGTCGATGCCGCCGTTGGCGCGCGTCGCCTGGTCGGCCTTCTCGGCCGAGAAGCAGATGCCTTCCATGCGGTGGCCCAGGAGCGTGCGCAGCTTGTCCTTGGCGGTGACCACCGCGACCTTGGCGCCGGCCTTGGAGAACACCGCCAGCAGCGTCTCGGCGCGCAGGTAGGCGGGGTCGTTCATCATCACTTCCTTGCCTTGCGCGGTGTCGAGGAAGTAGTTGCCGCAGATGCCGTGCACCGAGGGCGGCGCGCCGGTCACGATCGAGAGGTTGTTCGGGTTCGTGAAGCTGGGCACCACGCAGTCGCCCACCAGCGAGGTGCCCGCGGCCAGCATCTTCTTCATGAACGGCGCGACACCGGCCTGGATCGCCTGCGTGATGTAGTCGGGCTCGCAGCCGTCCACGCACACCACGACGACGGGTTGCGTGGGCGACCTGTAGCTGCGGCCGTTCACCGAGACGTCCGGGATGCTCGACTTGCTGCTTGTCATTGATGCGCTCCTTGTTGAATCCATCCGCGCAACTTGGTCGACAGGTAGTCGGCGGTCATGACCATGACGACGATCACCAGGATGCAGGTCGCGGTGTCCTGGTACTGGAAGAGCTTCATGCTCCCCACCAGTTCGAAGCCGATGCCGCCCGCCCCCACCATGCCCAGCACCGTGGCCTGGCGCAGGTTGGTCTCGAAGCGGTAGACGATGACGCCGATCCACGCGGTCACCACCTGCGGGATCACGCCGAAGATGATGGTCTGTATGGGGCCGGCGCCGGTGGCGCGCAATGCTTCGAGCGGGCCCTGGTCGATCTCTTCAATCGATTCGGCGAAGAACTTGCCGAGCATGCCCGCGCCGTGCAGCGCCAGGGCCAGCACGCCGGGGAACGGGCCGAGTCCCACAGCCGCGACGAAGATCAGCGCAAGGATGATCTCGTTGATGCCGCGCGTGATGTTCAGCACCTGCCGCATCGCATGAAACACCGCGAGGTTCGGCGAGATGTTGCGCGCCGCGAAGAAGCACAGGGGCACCGCAAGAATCACCGACAACAGCGTGCCCCAGAGCGCGATCTGCACCGTCTCGATGGCGGGCTTGACCAGCCGCTGCATGAACTCCCAGTTGGGCGGCAGCATGCGGCCGAGGAAATCGGCGATCCATGGCATGCCCTTGATCAGTTCGCTGACACTGACCTGGCTGCCGATGGCGGCCCACCACATCACCGACAGCAGGGCCAGTCCGGCAAGGGCGTACTTCCACCAGCCCGGGTTGCCGCCGCTCTTGGCGACCAGCAGGTTGTAGCGTCCGATGGCGATCATGATTGCTCCAGGGCGAGTTGCTGGGCGGGGCGTGCGGGGGCCACGAGCGTGGCCGCGGGCGGCGCGACGGGTGCGGGTGTCTCGATCGGGCCGTCTTCCAGACCGCCCGGATAGATGCGCTGCAGCACCTCTTCGGTCAGCTCGTCGGGCCGGCCTTCGAACACCACGCGACCGGCCGCGACACCGATCACGCGCTGCGCGAATTCACGCGCGTAGTCCACCTGGTGCAGGTTGCAGATGACGGTGATGCCCGCTTCGCTGCTGGCCTGCTTCAGATAGTTGAGCACCTTGCGCGAGGTCTTCGGATCGAGGCTCGCGACGGGCTCGTCGGCCAGGATCACCTTGGGCTGCTGCGCCAGCGCACGGGCGATGCCCACGCGCTGCTTCTGGCCGCCCGAGAGCGTGTCGGTGCGAAGGTCCGACTTGTGGTCGAGCTCCACGCGGCGCAGGCACTCGCGGGCGATGGCGATGTCCTTTGCGGGGAAAATCTGGAACCACGAGGCGATGGCCGGCATGGAGCCGAGCCGCCCGGTCAACACGTTCTTCAGAACCGACAGGCGCGGCACCACGTTGTAGTGCTGGAAGATCATCGCCACATCGCGGCGCACCTTGCGCAGCCCGGCGCGGTCACCGCGCGAACGCTCGCCATCGACGTGAATCTCGCCCTCGCTCGGCTCGGCCAGGTGGTTGATGCAGCGAAGCAAGGTGGACTTGCCCGCACCCGACGCGCCGAGGATGACGACGAACTCGCCCTTGGCGACCGTGAGGTCGACGCGGTGGAGCGCGGTGAAGTCGCCGTAGCGCTTGCACAGGCCGCGGATCTCGATCATTTCATCTTCCTCAGGTCGAGGTTCAGCACCTTGGCCGTGTCGCGGATGATGTTGTAGGCCGCGTCGTTGGTCGGGTGGAAACCGTTGAGCTCGCCCTGGTCGGACCAGGGGATGTCCTTCACCTGCAGGAAGGCGGCCTGCACGCGCGCCTTCAGATCGGCGGGCAGGTCCTTGCGCCAGACGGTGGGCGACTCGGGAATCGGGTCCGACTTCCACACCTCGACGAGGTCTTCGCGCTTGACGAGCCCCTTGGCGACGGCTGCATCGAGGATGCGGTCGGCAATGGCCGCGGCGTCCACCTTCCTGTTCTGCACCGCGATCGCGCTGGAGTCGTGCGAGCCCGAGAAGATCACGCGGCCGAAGTCCTTGTCGGTGTTGAAGCCCAGCTTCATCAGCCCCGCCTTCGGGAACAGGTGGCCCGACGTGGAACTCGGATCGACGAACGCGAAGGTCTTGCCCTTGAGATCGTTCACCGTCTTGATGCCGGTGTTCTTGTGCGTGACGATCTGGCTGTAATAGAAGGTGCGCCCGGCCTTCTTGGTTTCGGCGACCGCGAAGGCCTCGATGTCGGCGACCGTCGCGCCCAGCACGTACGAGAACGGGCCCAGATACGCCACGTCGAGCCGCTTGGAACGCAGCGCCTCGATCACGCCGTTGTAGTCGGCCGCCACGAAGGGCTTGACCGCGAATCCCAGGGCCTTGGACAGCATGTCCATCATGGCCTGGCTGTTGGCGATCATGGCGCGCGAATCCTCGGATGGGATCAGCCCGACAGTGAGAACCTGCTGTGCCCGTGCCATCGGCACGAAGGCGGACGCTGTGACGGCGGCGGTGCCGAGCAGCAACTTTCTGCGCTTCATCATGGTTGTCTCCAATGGTCTGTATTGCATGAATTCTTCCGGTGCTGCCCAGGGTCGCGGCGGCTGGAAGATTCGGGACGTCCGGCGTTTTTCTGTCGATGCCTGGGTCGTCTTGGGAGCGAGTAAATCACCGAGACTGGTATCGAACAAATTCAAATTTTTTCGATGATCTATATACTGAATCTATAGATTCAAAGGGTCTTCCCCATGCGCCTCACACAGCTGCGTTCCTTCTATGCCGTGGCCCGCGAAGGCAGCTTCACCAAGGCCGCCGAACACCTGCATGTGAGCCAGCCCACCATCACCACGCAGGTGCGGTTTCTCGAAGAGGCCTACCAGGTGGAGCTCTTCCACCGGCGCGGCCGGCGCGTGCAGCTCACCGAAATCGGCGAGCAGCTGATGCAGCTCGCGCAGCAGATCTTCAGCCTCGAGGGCGATGCGGTCGCGCTGCTCGGCGATGCCGGCACGCTGCGCACCGGCCACCTCCGCGTGGCGGCCGTGGGGCCGTACCACGTGACCAAGATGCTGGTCGACTTCAGCCTGCGCTACCCCGGCGTGAAGGTGACGGTGAGCACCGGCAATTCGCAGGACGTGCTCGACAGCCTCGTCGACTACAGCGCCGACGTCGGCGTGCTCGCGCAGATGGTGCGAGATGACCGGTTTCTGTCGGTACCCTTCAGCCAGCACCCGGTCGTGATGTTCGTGCCGGCCACGCACCGCTTCGCGCGGCGGCGCAACATCCGGCTCGCGGAGCTGCAGGGCGAACGGCTCATCATGCGAGAAGAAGGATCGACCACGCGCAAGGCGCTCGAACTCGCGCTCGCCAAGGCGAAGGTCGAGGTCGATGTGGTGATGGAGATCAGCAGCCGCGAGGTGATCCGCGAAGCCGTGGCGCAAGGCCTGGGCATCGCGGCGGTGTCGAGCGTGGAATTCGTGCCGAGCCCAGATCTCCGCATGGTCGGCTTCAGCGACACAGAAATCTTCACGTACGCGCATGTGCTGTGCCTCGCCGAGCGGCGCGAGATGCGCATGGTCAGCGCCTTCTTCGACACGCTGGTGCCGGCCATCGAGGCGCGCAAGCGCAAAGCCTGAGCGACTGCAAGTTCAACCGCGCGGATGGTGCGCGGCGTGCAGCTGCTTCAGGCGCTCGCGCGCCACGTGCGTGTAGATCGTGGTGGTGGAGATGTCGGCATGGCCCAGCAGCAGCTGCACCGCGCGCAGGTCCACGCCGTGGTTCAGCAGGTGCGTCGCAAAGGCGTGCCGCAACGTGTGCGGCGACAACGGCACATGGATGCCCGCGGCCGCAGCCTGCTTCTTCACGATGATCCAGAACATCACGCGCGTCATGCCCGCACCGCGCGCGGTCACGAAGAGGTCGGGCGTCTGCTGGCCGTCGAGGATCGCGGGGCGCGACTCGTCGAGGTAGCGCTCGATCCAGCGCCGCGCCTCGCCGCCGAAGGGCACGAGTCGCTCCTTGTTGCCCTTGCCGAGCACGCGCAGCACGCCGTCGTTCAGGCTCATGTCGATGACCTTGAGCGCCACCAATTCGCTCACGCGCAGGCCGCTTGCATACATCACCTCGAGCATCGCGCGGTCGCGCAGACCGAGCGGCGATTCGACATCGGGTGCGGCCAGCAGGTCGTCGACCTGTTTCTCCGACAGCGTCTTGATCGCACGCGGCATCTGCCGTGCGGGTGCAAGGCGGATCGTCGGGTCCGCCGTGATGCGGCGCTCGCGCAGCGCCCAGCGGTAGTAGCGCTTGAACACGGTGAGCCGCCGGTTGGCCGAGGTGGCCTTGCCCTTGGTCGAGAGGCGCACGCCCATGTAGGCCTGCACGTCGGACTCCTGCGCGGTATTCAGCGCGACGCCGCTGCGCTGCTTGCCGAGCCACTGTGAAAACAACGCAAGGTCCCGGCGGTACGCGGCCAGCGTGTTCTTGGAGAGACCATCCTCGAGCCAGAGGGCATCGACGAACTCGTCGATTTCGGGAGTGGGTGCTGCGGCGGCCTCGGTCATGCGGTGCAAGATAACAAAAGAAAAAGCCGCCCTGAATGCGGGGCGGCTTTTGCGAGGCAGAAGCGGATCAGTCCAGCTTCAGGTTCTGCTTCTTCACGACCTGCTTGTAGACCTCGTACTCGGCCTTGATCTGCGCTGCGAACTGCTCGGGCGAATTGGCCACGATCAGCGAGCCGGTGTCTTCGATGCGCTTCTTCACGGCCGGATCTTCGACCGCCTTCTTCACGCCGGCGGCGACTTTGTCGACCACGTCCTTCGGCAAGCCCTTGGGGCCGAGGATGCCGTAGTAGGCCATGCGGTTCACCGGCTCGAGACCGACTTCCTTGAAGGTCGGCACGTTCGGCAGCGCAGCCAGGCGCTGGGGCGCCGACACCACGATCGGGATCAGCCGGCCGCTGGTGATGAAAGGCATGGCCGAGGGGATGTTGTCGAACATGATCGGCACCTGGCCGGCCACCACGTCGTTCAGTGCCGGGCCCGCGCCGCGGTACGGGATGTGCGTGACGAAGGTGCCGGTGAGGCTCTTGTAGAGCTCCATCAGCAGGTGGCCGATGCCGCCCGTGCCCGACGAGGCGTACGAATACTTGCCTGGGTTCTTCTTCAGCTCGGCGACGAACTCGGCGTAGTTCTTCGCCGGGAAGCTCGGGTTCACCGCAATGATGTTCGGCGTGGCCGCGATGTTGGTGATCGGCGTGAAGTCGTTGATCGGGTCGTACGGCACCTTGGGGTTGATGGCCGGGTTGGCGGCCGTGCTCGACACGGTGGCCACGCCGAGCTTGTAGCCATCGGGCGTGGCGCGTGCGGTTTCGGCCGCGCCGACGATGCCGCCGCCACCGGCGCGGTTGATCACCACCACAGGCTGGCCCAGGATCTTGCCCAGCGGATCGGAGATCACGCGCGCCACGATGTCCGTCGTGCCGCCGGGTGCGAACGGCACGCTCAGTTCGACCGGCTTGTTGGGATAGCCCTGTGCAAAGCTCTGGCCCGCGACTGCGGCCAGGGCGACTGCCCCCATCAGGGCGCTCCATTGACGACGTTGCATCGAATAACTCCTTGAATTGACTGACTTTGACTGACGGATGTCGAAAAAGCGAAGCACGGATGCTAGCGGTTCGACACGCCTCCCCATGCTCTGGATTACCCATGGTCCATGCGGTTTATGCTCGAAACGGTGAACTACGCGCAGCTGCTCTTCCCCGACTTCTCCCTCATCGCCATCGGCTGGCTCCTGTGCCGCTACACCGCGCTCGACCGCCGCGTGTGGGACCAGGTCGAGAGCCTCGTCTACTACTTCCTCTTTCCGGTGCTGCTGTTCCATTCGATCGTGCGCAGCCCGCTCGATTTTGGTGCCACCTCGAGCCTGCTGACCGCGGGCGTCGGCATCGGCCTGTGCGGCATCGCGCTGGCCTACGCCCTGCCCTTCGTGCCGGGCATCGGCCCGCACATCGACCGGCGCGACCATGCCGCGAGCGCGCAGGTCGCGTTCCGCTTCAACTCCTTCATCTGCCTCGCGCTGGCCGACCGGCTCGCGGGCCCCGAGGGCTTGCTGCTCATCGCGGTGCTGATCGGCGTGTGCGTGCCGATGTTCAACATCGCGGCCGTGTGGCCGATGACGCGGCATGCGCAGACCGGCTTCGTGCGGCAGTTGGTGCGCAACCCGCTGATCGTGGCCACGGTGGCCGGGCTGCTGGCGAATGTGCTGGGCCTCACGGTGCCGAACTGGCTCACGCCGACGCTCACGCGCATCGGCGCGGCCTCGCTTGCGTTGGGACTGCTGGCCGCGGGCGCGGGGATGCAGTTCGCGACGCTGGGGCGGGGCAAGGTGCTCGCGGTGTCTGTGCTGGCGATACGGCACCTGATCCTTCCACTGGTGGCGTGGGGGCTGGCGCTGGCGCTGCGGCTCGATGGCATGCAGGCGTCGGTGCTGATGGCGTTCTCGGCGGTGCCCACCGCCTCGAGCGCCTATGTGCTCGCGGCGCGCATGGGCTACAACGGGCCGTATGTGGCGGGGCTGGTGACGCTGTCGACGGTGCTGGGGGTGGTGAGCCTGCCGTTCGCGCTGGCGTTGCCGCGATAGCTCAGCGCTGCAGCAACGCCGGCACCGCCGACGCCAGCATCGCGATGCCCGACGCGGTGAGCAGGCTCAACACGAGCTTGCGAAACGCCGTCTCGCTGATGCCGATATAAAGCCGCGCTCCCAGCAGCACCGGCACCGCGACGGCCAGCGCCACGAGCCCCAACAGCGGCACCATCGAAGTCACGACGCTCCCGCTGAACAGGTGAATCGCAAACGCCACCAGCAGCATCGAAAGATTGAAGTTCTGGATCACCGCGCGTTGCGTGTCGCGCTGAAAGCCGCGCAATGTGCACCAGAGCGTGGGGATCGTGCCGGAGAAGCCGCCGATGCCCGCCATCGCGCCGCCGATGGTGCCGACGATGCCATCCGCCACGCGGCCGCCGAAAGTGATCTTCGGCAGGTGCTGCGACATCAGCATCGCCGGGCACCACAGCACCAGCAGCGTGCCCAGACACACCTTGAAGACCACGAGATCGAGGTGCGGCAGCAGCCACACACCGAATGGCACGCCGACCAGGCCGCCGAGCACGAACGGCCACAGCAAGGACTTGTCGAAAGTGCGCCGCACCGTGACGGCGGCGATGACCTGTCCCGTCAACGCACCGAACAGCGCCAGCACCGCGGCCAGTTGCGGCTCCAGCGTCCAGGCCCAGACCGACATCGCGACCAGCCCAAACGCAAAGCCCGACAGGCCCTGCACGAATCCCGCCAGCACGGCGCCGACGATCACATAGACATACAAGGCTTGCATGCGGCCGATGATAGAAGCCGCCGCACCGGGCCCGCCTCGGCAGACGGGCCGGGCGAAGGAAGGAGGATCAGGCCGAAGCCGGCACCAGCGCCGTGCGGCGCACGCGCGTCACGTTGAACGCGCTCGCGATCAGCACGCCCTGCACCAGCGCCAGGCCGACGATCACGCTCGTGTACTGGCCGTGGTCCATCAGGCGGCCGAACACCAGCGGCGCGAGCGCCTGGCCGATGTCGAGCCCTGCGTACACCACGCCGTAGACGCGGCCCGTGGCATTGGGCGGGGTCGAGCGCTTGACCAGCAGGTCGCGCGACGGCCCGGCCACGCCGGAGACAAAGCCCATCGCGCCGAACAGCACCGGCACGAGGATCGGCGGGAACTGCGCGAAGGCCAGCACCAGCGCCAGCGCGGCCGCGATGCCGAAGCCCGCGCCCACGATGCGCTCGCAGCGCGAGGGGTCGGACGCGAGGAAGCCGCCCACCACCATGCCGGCCGCGCTCGCCACCATGTAGACCGTGAGGCACACCGCCACCAGCGCCATCGGCACCGCGTGCAGATGGCCCGCGGCCACCGGCGCGAAGGTCTGCACCACGCTGATCACCGCGGCATAGAAGAAGAAGAAACCGAAGCACATCCACACGGCCGGGATGCGCAGGAAATCGAACTCGCCGCCCACCGGCGCCGGCTCGCCCTGCCCCGTGGCCTTGTGCACGGCCGCGACGTCGAGCGAGAGCACGCTGCGGTAGATCCACAGCACCAGCAGCACGACGATGGCCAGCACGCCCGCCGAAGCCAGCGCCACGCGCCACGAGAACGCGATGGCGATCGGCACCACGAAGGCCGGCGCGAGCGCCCAGCCGAGGCTGCCGGTGATGCCGTGCACGCTGTAGGCATGGCCCAGGCGCGTGGGCGCGACCTTGCGGTTGAACAGCGTGTAGTCGACCGGGTGAAACACGCCGTTGCCGATGCCGCCGACCACGGCGCACGCCAGCAACATCCAGTAGCTCTGCGCCATCGCATAACCGAAGGCAGCGAGGCCGAGCGCGCCGAGGCCGACGAACAGCACCGGGCGCGGGCCCAGCTTGTCGACGATGAAGCCCGAGGCCGCCTGCACGATGCACGAGACCACGAAGAACACGGTGAGCACCGCGCCCAGCTCGGTGTAGCTCACGTTGAAGGCGTCCTTGAGCCAGGGGAACAGGGGCGCCAGGATGAGCTGGCTGAAGTGGCTGATCGCGTGGGCCAGGCCGACGAGGCCGATGAGCTTCGCGTCGGAGCGCAGGGAGGTGGCAGAGGGAGTGGTGGTCGCGTGGGAAGACATGGATTGCTACAAAAAACCGGGGCAGGCACCGATGCTATGTCCCCAGGGCGCGGCAGAATGGCGATACAGCGACAACATTTGTCGAAACCATGCCACGCGTCTCTTCCACCGCTTTCCATCCCTCCCCGGTCACCAGCGTCGCCTCGCTCACGCCGCACCTCTATGCGCCCGACGCGGTGCGCCCGTTGCGCGCCAAGGAGCACTTCCTGAGCGCCGACACCTTCGTCGAGCTGCACCAGCATCCGTGGCCGCAGCTCACCTTTTCCACCCGCGGCGTCATCCGCCTGAGCACCGAGGACGGCAGCTACATCGTGCCGCCCTCGCGCGCGCTCTGGGTGCCGGCGAACATGCCGCACAGCATCATGCTGATCGAGGACGCCGAGCTGCGCACCATCTACCTGCATGCCTGGCTCGCACCGTCCTGGGAGAAATGCGAGGTGCTCGAGATCAGCCCGCTGATGCGCGCCCTGATGCTCGCGCTGGACACCACGCCCGACGGCCTGCCGCCCACCGACCCGCAGGCGCCGCAGCGCGAACGCATGATCGCGCCGCTCCTGGTCGACGAGATCGAGCGCGCCACGCAGATCCGCATCGACGTGCCGTTGCCCACCGACAAGCGCCTGCGCCAGCTGTGCGAGGCGCTGCTGCGCAATCCGGCCGACCGCTCCACGCTGGCCGAGCGCGCGGCCACCATCGGCGCCAGCGAGCGCACGGTGGCACGGCTGTTTCGGGACCAGTTGGGCATGAGCTGGCAGCAGTGGCGCCAGCAGGCGGTGATGGCGCATGCGCTGCCGCTGCTCGCGCGCGGCATGGCGGTAAGCCAGGTGGCGGCGGCCAGCGGGTACGCCACCGACAGCGCGTTCTGCGCGATGTTCAAGGCCGCCACGGGGCGCTCGCCGACTTCGTTCCAGCACAAGAAGCGGTCGACTGTCCCCGCCTGAACCATTTCAGAGCACAGGGGCTTCACGACGCTCTGGCAAGATCGGCGAGCCCGAAGAACCACGGACCCCCATCAGCTTGCCCATGGCACCGCCCCCCCGACCGCAGACCTGGACCGCCGACATCGGCCTGCGCATCCGCCGCCATTTCCTCCTGAAGGCGGTCGGGACCACGGTCTTCACCTGGCTGTTCTTCATCGGCTACTTCCACCTGCTGCGCAACCCCTCCTTCCCGGTCGCGGTGATGCCGCTCACCGCGCTGGACCACCTGATTCCGTTCCAGCCCTACACGCTGGGCGCGTACCTCTCGCTGTGGGTCTACGTGGGCCTCGCACCCGGGCTGCAACTCACCTTCCGCGAACTGGTGGTCTACGGGTTGTGGATCGGCGGGCTGTGCCTCACTGGCCTCGCGCTCTTCTACTTCTGGCCGACCCAGATACCGCCTTTGGCCATGGACGTCTCGGGCTACCCCGGTTTCGCGATGCTGCAGGGCGTGGACGCGGCGGGCAACGCCTGCCCGTCCATGCACGTGGCCGTCGCGATCTTCACGGCCCTGTGGATCGAGCATTTGCTGCGGCAGGCCGGCACGCCCATCGTGCTGCGCATCGTCAATTGGACTTGGTTCGCCGCCATCGCCTACTCGACGCTGGCGGTCAAGCAGCACGTGGTGCTGGACGTGGTGGCGGGCGCGCTGCTCGGTATGGCGTTCGCACTACCCTCGCTCCGTTGGCGGCCGGGCAGGCGTTTTCGAGGGGATTCCCCTCAGGTCGGAGCGGATATCATTGGTCATCACTGACCAACACAGGCCGAGCGAGGAAGGGATCGACCCCATGGCACACCCCGCAAGGGTTGCCATCGATCAACGGCGGCACAAGACGACAGGCATCGCACGATGAGTTCGCTGAAGGAATTGCAGGACCTGATTCACGAGAAGTACGGCATCGAACCGTCCAAGCTCGACCCCAACGCCTCGATGCGTGAAACCGGCGGTCTCGATTCGCTGGCGCTGGCCGAATTCCTCTTTGCCATCGAAGACCACTTCGGCATCACCATGCCCGACGAGGACGCGAGCATCGACACCCTGGCCGAGCTCGCGCTGCTGGTCGACAAGGTCCGGGCCGCGAAGGTCGCGTGAACCACCACGAGGTTGCCGTCACCGGGCTGGGCGTCATGGCGCCCCACGGCGACGAGCCCGGCGCACTGTTCGAGGCGCTGCTGCAAGCCCGCTCGGCGATCCAGCCCTTCTTTCCCGAATTGCCCAAGCCGGCGGCCGCAGCCACGGTGGCCTTCGACGAGACGCGCTGGTTCACCAAGCTGCAGCTCGCCGGCGTCGACCGCGTGAGCCAGCTCGCGGTGGCCGCGGCCGATCTGGCGTTGCGCGATGCGAACCAGCCCCTGGCCGATGCCGACCTCGAACGCGTCGGCGTCTACGCCGGCTGCGGCATGGGCGGTGCGGCCGCGCTCGAGGCCGCCTACCGCGGCAACGGTCGCGTGTCGCCGCTCACCATTCCGGCCTTCATGCCCAACGCGCCTGCAGCCCATGTCGCGATGCGCAACGGCGTGCTCGGCCCTGTGCTCACCTACTCGGTTGCCTGCGCGTCGTCATCCGTGGCCATCGCCGAGGCTGCCAAGGCCATCCAGCGCGGCGAAGTCGACATCGCGATTGCCGGCGGCAGCGAAGCGCTGATCGTGCCGGGCGTGGTGCTGGCCTGGCAGGCGATGCAGACGCTGGCCACCTTCCAGCCCGGCGAAGCGGCCGGCGCGGTGCGGCCGTTCGCGAGCGACCGCAGCGGCTTCGCGCTCGGCGAAGGCGCGGCCTTCCTGGTGCTCGAATCCGCCGAGCGCGCACGCCGCCGCGGCGCGCGCAGCTACGCCACGCTGGCCGGCTGGGGCTTGAGCAGCGATGCCACCCATCTCACCAAGCCCGACGCACCCGGCCAGGCGCGCGCGCTGCGCCAGGCGCTGCGGCAGGCCAGCCTGCAACCGCACGACGTGGGCTACTGCAACGCGCACGGCACGGCCACGCGCATCGGCGACGTGGTCGAGCGCAACGCGTTGGCAGAGGTGTGGGGCGACGATTTCGAGGGCCTCCGCGTAAGCTCGACCAAGGCGCTGCACGGCCACATGCTGGGCGCGGCCGGCGCCATCGAGGCGCTCATCACGGTGCTCGCGCTGCATCGACGGCAGTTGCCGCCCAATGCGAACTGCCGCGAGATCGATCCGGCCTGCCGCATGAACCTCGTGACGCAGGACGACAGCGCCGCACCGGCGCTCGAAGCGGCGATGAGCAATTCCTTCGCCTTCGGCGGCACGAACTCGGTGCTGCTTTTCCGCCGCGCTGACTAGCTAAGCCGGCGGCTGCGACGCGGCTCCAGCCTCGCAGAGCCATTCGACGAAAGCTTCCGCCAGCGGATCGGCCGTGCGGTTCGGCGCCATGAACACGCTGTAGCCGCGGCTCGATGGCGCCCGGTGCGCGCACGCGAGCTGCAGCTCGCCCGAACGCAGTTCGCGCTCGACGTAGTACAGCGGCACCAGCCCCACGCCGAGGTCGGCGCGCACCGCCGCAACCAGCGAAGAGAAGAGATCGAAGCGATGCCCCACCACAAGGTTTTCGGGCGGCCGCGCGTGCGGTGTCTGCGCGAACCATTCTTCCCACGCCCCCATGCGCGTGCGCAACTGGAGCAGCGGCGCGGCGCGAAAGTCGCCGCGCGCCATCGCCGCCCTGCCCTTCGCGCGCGGCGAACACACCGCCACGCAGAACTCGCCCATCAGCGGCCGCGCATCGGCGCCGGGCCACACGGCATCGTCGTACTGCACGCCCACGTCGAACGGCATGTCGGCCATGTAGAGATCGGTCGGAAACACCTGCAGGTGCAGGCTGCAGCCCGGGTTCCGTGCGATGAACTGCGGCAGCAGCGGCGTGAGCCAGCCCTCCGCCAGCACGGGCACCGCGCCGACGATCAGGCGCAGGCCGTCGACGCGCTGCGCCATCGCTTCGAGCGTGTGGTTCTGCAGCCGCATCAGGTCGCCCGCGATCTGGCCGTGGTAGCGGCGCCCGGCATCGGTGAGCTCGGTGCCGCGCGCGGTGCGCTGCACCAGCCGCACGCCGATCTGCGATTCGAGGAGCCGCAGCTGCTGGCTCACCGCGCTGTGCGTGAGGCACAACTCCTCGGCCGCCTTGCCCACGCCGTGATGACGGGCGACCGCATCGAAGATCAAGAGCGCTCGGGTGCTCGGAATATGGCGGCGCATGGCGGTGTTCGTAAGAAAAACTGACAAGGCCAAAGATTAAACCAGAGCAGGCGCGCGGCTTGCCCCTAAGAATTGCTGACGGCGCCGCGCCGGCGGCGCGCTCTCCCACCTTCAAGGACAACCCACCGCCATGCCTCGCTCCGCGTCATTCCGCCTTGCCCCGATCGTCCTCGCTCTGGCCTGCACCGCCGGGCTCGCCCAGGCCCAGAACGCCGCCGTCGCGGCCACGCCTGCGCAGGTCCGGCCCGAGATCGACAAGGCCTACACGCAGCTGATGGCAGCGCCCGCGATCCAGAAGCTGCTCGATGCGGTCAAGGCCGACCACGAGCGCTCGGTCGAAGATTTGAAGATGCTGACGGAGATCGAAGCGCCCCCGTTCAAGGAACAGAAGCGCGCCGAAGCCTTCCTCGCGCGCATGAAGGCCCTCGGTCTCACCGACGCGAAGATCGACGCCGAAGGCAACGTCGTCGGCCTGCGCAAGGGCGTGGGCAACGGCCCGAAGCTGTTGATCTCCGCACACCTCGACACCGTGTTCCCCGCCGGCACCGACGTGAAGGTGAAGGAGCGCGACGGCAAGCTCTACGCCCCTGGCATCTCCGACGACACGCGCGGCCTCTCAGTGCTGCTGTCGTGGCTCAAGGTGCTCAACGACAACAAGATCCAGACCGTGGGTGACCTCTTGATCGTCGGCAACGTCGGCGAGGAAGAACTGGGCAACCTGCGCGGCATCAAGGCGATCTTCCGCGACAACCTGGACGTCGACGGCATGGTCGGCCTCGAACCGGCACCCGACGGCACGGTGCTGATGCTGGGCACGGGCAGCCACCGCTACGAGGTCACCTTCAAGGGCCCGGGTGGCCACAGCTTCGGCGCGTTCGGCCAGGTGCCCAGTGCGATCCACGGCATGGGCCGCGCGATCGCGAAGATCGCCGAAGTCCGCACGCCGACTTTCCCGAAGACCACCTTCACCGTCGGCACCGTGGGCGGCGGCACGTCGGTCAACACCATCGCGCCCGACGCGCGCATGGCCATCGACATCCGCTCCGACGAAATGGCGCCGCTGCTGGAGACCGAGAAGAAGATCCTTGCGGCCATCGACGAAGCGGTCGAGGAAGAGAACAAGCGCTGGAACGTCACGACGCTGAGCGCGAGCCGCAAGCTGATCGGCGACCGGCCGGGCGGCCGCACGCAGTCCGACACAGTGATCGTCGAAGCCGCCACGCGCGCGAACACCGCCTTCGGCCACAAGACCCTGCTGACGGGCGCGAGCACCGATGCCAACGTGCCGATGTCACTGGGCATCCCGGCCATCATCATCGGCGCCGGTGGCAAGACGGGCGGCTTCCACGCGCTGTCGGAATGGATCGACGTGACCGATGGCTGGAAGGGGGCGCAGAACTCGCTCGTCACGGTGCTGGGTCTGGTCGGCGTGCAGGGCACGAGCGAGCCGCTGCTCGAGAAACGCACGCCGCGCAAGAACTAGCGCGAACCGCGGGGGCCATGTCCCCGGAAACTCCGGGGACTCTCCGGTATGCTGGTGGCCGCTTCTCCCCTCATGTTTTCCAAGGAGACCACCATGCATGCTCGCTCCACACTCATCGCCCTGGCCCTGCTCGCTGCAGGCGCCTCGGCGCAGGCCAACGACCTGCTCAACCAACTGAAGGAAAAGGCCGGCGCGGCCGCCAGCTCGCAAGGCGACAACTCCTCCAGTTCCGCCCTCGGCAACCTCGGCTTCAAGATGCCCGCGATCGGCTCCAGCACCGTCGGCAATGCGGCTGGCGTGCTGCAGTACTGCATCAAGAACAACTACCTCGGCGGCGACGCCGCATCGGTCAAGGACAAGCTCCTGGCCAAGATCACCGGCCAGAAGCAGCAGGAGACCGGCTTCGCGAGCGGCGCCAAGGGCTTGCTCAAAGGCGGCGACGGCAAGTCGCTCAACATGAAGATGCTGTCGTCGAAGGTGAAGGAAAAGGCCTGCGACTACGTGCTCAAGAACGCGACCTCGCTGATCTGACCTGACCTGACAGCGGCCTTGCATTGCCCCCGCGCGGCGCACCGCGCATGTGCTTGCCTGTTTCTCCCCGTGCGCGCGTAACGACTCCATGACCCCGGCAGCCTCCCCCTCTTCCCTGCGCCAGCGCCTCGCGCGCTGGGTTCCCTGTCTTGCATGGCCCCGCCCTTCCGCGGCGCTGCTGCGCAGCGAGGCGATGGCCGGCATCACCGTGGCGCTGATGGTCATTCCGCAAGGCGTGGCGTATGCGGCGCTGGCCGGCATGCCGCTGGTGACCGGCGTGTACGCGGCGCTGTTCCCCGCGCTGATCGCGGTGATGTTCAGTTCTTCGCAGCGGCTGTCGGTCGGGCCCACTGCCCTCACCAGCCTGCTGGTTGGCGCCTCGCTCGCGCCGCTGGCGGTGGCGGGCAGCGCCGAGTGGGTGGCGATGGCGGTGTGGCTCACGCTGATGTCGGGCGCGATCCAGATCGTGCTGGGCGCGGGGCGCTTCGGCTGGCTGCTGCGGCTCGTCAATTCGCCGGTGCTGATCGGCTTCACGCAGGGCGCGGCGGTGCTGATCGCAATCTCGCAATTGCCGTCGCTGCTGGGCTTTACCGGGCGCACGATTCCTCAGGTGCTGCAGGGCGGGCCGCTGCCCGATCTCGTGGCCATCGCCTTCGGGCTCGGCAGCATCGCGGTGCTGTGGCTGGGCAAGCGGCTCGCGCCGCGCTTTCCGACCACGATGGCACTGGTGGCCGGCGCTGCGGCCATCAGCTGGGGCATCGACTACGCGCTGCGCGGCGGTGCGGTGGTCGGCAGCCTGCCCTCGGGCCTGCCCTCGTTCTACTGGCCCGGCCTGCTCCCCTTGGGCACGTTCAGCGCGCTGGTGCTGCCCGCGCTGATGATCACGCTGGTGAGTTTCCTGGAGACCGCCTCCAGCGCCAAGGTCGACAACGCGCGCGCCGGCACGCTGTGGAACGAAAACCAGGACCTGATCGGCCAGGGCCTGGCCAAGCTGGCCTCGGGCTTCACGGGCGCGTTTCCGACCAGCTCGTCGTTCTCGCGCTCGGCCATCACGCTCTATGCGGGCGCGCAGACCGGCTGGGCCACGCTCTTCAGCGTGGTGGTGGTGGCCGGTGCGCTGCTGTGGCTGATGCCGCTGCTGTACCACGTGCCGCAGGCGGTGCTGGCGGCCGTGGTGGTCACGGCCATCCTCGGGCTGGTGAAGCCCGCGAGCTTCACGGCGCTGTGGCGCATCTCGCGCATCGAGGCGGGCATCGCCTTCGGCACCTTCGTGCTGACCATCGCGACCGCACCCAGCATCTACTGGGGCGTGCTCGGCGGGCTGCTCGCGAGCATGGCGCATTACATGTACCGCCACCTGCATCCGCGCATCATCGAAGTGGGCCTGCATCCCGACGGCAGCCTGCGCGACCGCAACCTCTGGAAGCTGCCGCCGCTCGCGCCGCGGCTCTATGCGCTGCGCATGGACGCCGAGCTCGACTTCGCATCGGCCTCCACGCTGGAACGCGCGCTCACCGTGGCGCTGGCCGAGCGCCCCGAGCTCACCGACGTGTGCCTCTTCGCGCAGCCCATCAACCGCATCGACATCACCGGCGCCGAGGTGTTCGGCTCGATCCGCCGGATGATGGAATCCAAGGGCGTGCGCCTGCACCTGAGCGGCATGAAGCTGCCCGCCATGCAGGTGCTCGAGCGCGCCGGCCTGCTCGCGCCGGGACCGATGCTCTTCAGCTACCGCACCGACGGCGAAGCGCTTGCGGCGCTGATGCCGCGCATCGACGTGCCGATAGAGGCCGAGACCGCAGGCTGAGCCCAGCGCCAATGAAAACCACCATCGAAGAACTCGTCGCGTTCCGCACGGTGGTGGACACCGGCTCGATCACCGCCGCGGCCGAGCAGCTTGGCCACACGGTCTCGGGCATCAGCCGCGCGTTGAGCCGGCTCGAGCAGAAGCTGGACACCACGCTGATGCGCCGCACCACGCGGCGCCTCGAAATCACCGAGGAAGGTGCAGCCTTCCTGCAGCGCACCCGCGCGATCCTCGATGCGATCGACGATGCCGAAGAGCAGATGGCCGCGCGCCGCGAGCAGCCAGCCGGCCGGCTGCGCGTGAACGCGGCCTCGCCCTTCATGCTGCACGCCATCGTGCCGCTGGTGCCCGAATTCCGGAGGCTCTACCCGCAGATCAGCCTGGAGCTGGACACCGACGACCTGCCCATCGACCTGCTGGAGCGCCGCACCGACATCGCGATCCGCATCGGGCCGCTGCGCGACTCCACGCTGCATGCGCGGCCGCTCGGCACGCACCGCCTGCGCGTGCTCGCGAGCCCGGCGTATCTCGAGGCACACGGCAAGCCGCGCACGGCGGCCGAGCTGGTGGACCACACGCTGCTGGGCTTCACCCAGCCCGAGTCGCTCAACCGCTGGCCGCTGCGCGGCGTGCATGGCGATGAGTGGGCCATCGCGCCCACGCTCGCCGCGTCGAGCGGCGAAACGCTGCGCCAGCTCGCGCTGGCCGGCGCGGGCATCGTGTGCCTGGCAGATTTCATGACCGGCGCCGACCGCGCAAGCGGTGCGCTGGTGCAGGTGCTGGCGAAAGAAACGGTGGATGTGCGCCAGCCGGTGAACGCGGTGTACTACCGCAACACGCAGCTGTCGGCGCGGATCACGTCGTTCCTCGACTTTCTGTCGCAGCGAATGACTTGATGCTCGCGCTTATTTCGGCTGGGCCGGAACAAAGCGCTCCACCGCCGCCGACTTGATCTCGTACCCGCTCACGCCCATGTCCACCGAGGCGTAGCGCGCGGCCTTCAGGATGCCGCTGACCTTGACCGTGTCCATCGCGTGCAGGCCCTTGAAGGCCTGGTCGGCGATCACATGCACGATCTGGTTGGCGGGTGGCGGCGGGGTGTGGATGCAGGCGCCGAAGTACGGCACGAGAAGAAATTCGCGGATGCCGTCCTGCGTGCTGTCCAGTGGCACGACAAAACCCGCGAGCTTGGCCGCGGTGCCGTCGAGCGCTACGTTGACCGGCGCGTTGTCCCAGACGGCGCGCATCTCGTCGAGCATCTGGATCGCGCGCGGATCGTTGTCGCGCAGCGCCTCCAGGCTGATGTTGCGGTAGCGCTTGGTCGGGTCCCAGCTCTTGGGGATGAGTTCGTCCCACTTGAGCTCCGGGGCGGCGGCCATGCTGGCACCTGCTGCAGGAGCCTGCGGGCCGCAGCCGGCCAGCAGCGCAGCGGCCGGCGCCAGGAGAAACGCCGACAGCAGAACGCGCGGAAAGAACCTTCTCATGACCACGATTTTGCTTGGGAGATGTTTCAGGGACGTAAAGCGGGGACAAATCACCCAAATGGGCGGCCCCGCGCCAGAATGCCGCACCACGACAACGAGGAGATCCGCATGGCAGCTACAGGATGGCTGGGACTCACGTCCCTCGGCTTGGTTCACACCGCGATCAGCCTGATCGCCGTCATCGCGGGGATCGCCGCCCTGCTGCGCTACAAGGAAATCACCCTCCGCACCGGATGGGGCCAGGTCTTCGTCTGGACCACCGTGCTCACCTGCCTGACCGGCTTCGGCATCTTCCAGCACGGCGGCTTCGGCAAGCCGCATGCGCTGGGCATCATCACGCTGGTCGCGCTGGCGGTGGGTGCGCTGGCTGGCCGGGGTGGCCTCGGGAAGAACTCGCGCTACATCGAGGCCATCGCCTACTCGGCCAGTTTTCTCTTTCACTGGATTCCAGCCTTCACCGAAACCCTGACCCGCCTGCCACTGGGTGCGCCGTTGCTGTCGAGTGCCGAGGCGCCCGAACTCAAGGCGATCACCGCGGTGCTCGGCGCGCTGTACCTGGTCGGCGTGACGCTGCAGATCAAGCGGCTGCGCGGCGACAAGCCGGTCAGTCCCGCACAGGTCCGCGCAGGTTCTTGATCTGCGCGCGCTGGCTCTTGCCTTCGAGCCGGCGCTGCTTGGAACCATAGGTGGGCTTGGTGGCGCGCCGCACGCGCGGCGGCGTGGCCACGGTGTCGATCACCGCCTGCAGGCGCGCGAGCGCATCGGCGCGGTTCATCTCCTGCGTGCGGTGCTGCTGCGCCTTGAGCACGAAGACGCCCTCCTGCGTGATGCGGCTGTCGCGCAGCGCGAGCAGCCGCTCCTTCACGTCGGCGGGCAATGAGCTTGCGGGGATGTCGTAGCGCAGGTGGATCGCGCTCGAGACCTTGTTGACGTTCTGCCCGCCCGCGCCCTGCGCACGGATGGCGCTGATCTCGACTTCGTCGGGATCGATCAGGAGAGGTGGGCGCAGCATGAAGGCGAGTGTGCCTTCAAACGCGTTGGGCGACGGCGAAGGGTCAGCCGCGCGAGACCGACTTCGGCGCGACGTCGGTCACGTCGCTGGCGCTGCCGCGGATGCGCTCGGGGCGCACCACCGACTCACCGCGCGCACGCGCGTTGGCAACGTCGGCGGCCGTCGGTTCGGCCGGATTTGCCGCATTGCGAAACCGGTCGAAGCCCGAACGTGGATTGAAGCGCCCGCCCATCGAAGCAACCCAAGGCGTCACGGGCTTGCCCGTGAGACGCCCCCAGGCGTAGCGCACGCCCCACACAGCCGCCAGCAGCATGACCGCGACGGCCAGGCTGGCCGCGAACACCAGCCCCAGGAGCACAAGAATGACGCGAAAAATGAAGTTCATCATCCGACTTTAGGCCGAAGCAGCCGCCGTTGGTTCCCCGCCCTTGGTGAACGAGAACTGGCCCGGCGACTGGATCGGGTCGGTATTGACCTCGATCGTGTCCTTCGGCCCGAAGCTGCCGTCCAGCAACAGCCGCGAGAGCGGGTTCTCGATGCGCTGCTGGATCGCACGCTTCAATGGCCGCGCACCGAACACCGGATCGAAGCCGACCTTGGCGATTTCGGCCAGCGCCGCGGGCGACACCTCCAGGCCCAGGTCCATCTTCGCCAGACGCGCCTTGAGCACCTTCAGCTGGATCGCGGCGATCGATTCGATGTTCTTCGCGTCGAGCGCGTGGAACACGACCGTCTCGTCGATGCGGTTCAGGAACTCGGGGCGGAAGTAGTTCTTCAGCTCGTCCCACACCGCTTCCTTGATCTCTTCGGAAGGCTTGCCCACCATGGCCTGGATGATCGGCGAGCCGATGTTGCTGGTCATCACGATCACGGTGTTCTTGAAGTCCACGGTGCGGCCCTGACCGTCGGTCAGGCGGCCATCGTCCAGCACCTGCAGCAGCACGTTGAAGACGTCCGGATGCGCCTTCTCGACCTCGTCGAGCAGCACCACGCTGTAGGGCTTGCGGCGCACGGCCTCGGTGAGGTAGCCGCCCTCTTCGTAGCCCACGTAGCCGGGCGGCGCGCCGATGAGGCGCGCGACGGAATGCTTCTCCATGAACTCACTCATGTCGATGCGGATCAGGTGGTCTTCGCTGTCGAACAGGAAGCCCGCGAGCGCCTTGCACAGCTCGGTCTTGCCCACGCCCGTGGGGCCGAGGAACAGGAACGAGCCCGTGGGGCGGTTCGGGTCCGACAGGCCCGAGCGCGAGCGGCGGATCGCATTGGCGACCGCGCCGATGGCCTCGTCCTGGCCGACCACGCGCTCGTGCAGCTTGTCTTCCATCACGAGCAGTTTGTCGCGCTCGCCCTGCATCAGCTTGGCGACCGGGATGCCGGTGGCGCGCGCCACGACCTCGGCGATTTCTTCCGCGCCGACCTGCGTGCGCAGCAGCGTGGGCGCACTCGACTTGCCCTTGCTCGCCTCGCTGGCCTCGGCTTCCTTCAGTCGCTTTTCGAGCGCGGGCAGCTGGCCGTATTGCAGCTCGGCCAACTTGTTGAAGTCGCCCTTGCGCTCCCATTCCTTGATCTCGATCTTGAGCTTTTCGATTTCTTCGCGGATGTGCGCACTGCCCTGGGCCTGGGCCTTCTCGGCCTGCCAGATTTCGTCGTAGTCGGCGATTTCCTTCTGCAGCTTGGCGATCTCGTCCTCGATGAGGCCAAAGCGCTTCTGCGAGGCCTCGTCCTTCTCGCGGCGCACGGCTTCGCGCTCGATCTGCAGCTGGATCAGGCGGCGGTCGAGGCGGTCCATCACCTCGGGCTTGGAGTCCATCTCGATCTTGATCTTGGCCGCAGCCTCGTCGATCAGGTCGATGGCCTTGTCGGGAAGGAAGCGGTCGGTGATGTAGCGGTCAGACAGTTCGGCCGCGGCCACGATGGCCGGGTCGGTGATCTGCACGCCGTGGTGCACTTCGTATTTTTCCTGCAGGCCGCGCAGGATCGCGATGGTGGCCTCGACGCTGGGCTCGCCCACGATGATCTTCTGGAAGCGGCGCTCCAGGGCCGCATCTTTCTCGATGTACTTGCGGTATTCGTCCAGCGTGGTGGCGCCCACGCAGTGCAGTTCGCCGCGCGCGAGCGCAGGCTTGAGCATGTTGCCCGCGTCCATCGCGCCCTCGGCCTTGCCGGCGCCGACCATGGTGTGGAGTTCGTCGATGAAGACGATGGTCTGGCCCTCGTCCTTCGCGAGTTCGTTGAGCACGGTCTTCAGGCGCTCCTCGAATTCGCCGCGGAACTTGGCGCCCGCCAGGAGCGAGGCCATGTCGAGCGACAGCACGCGCTTACCCTTGAGCGAATCGGGCACCTCGCCCGCGACGATGCGCTGCGCGAGGCCTTCGACGATGGCGGTCTTGCCCACGCCAGGTTCGCCGATGAGCACCGGGTTGTTCTTGGTGCGGCGCTGCAGCACCTGGATGGCACGGCGGATTTCCTCGTCGCGGCCGATGACCGGGTCGAGCTTGCCGAGACGCGCGCGCTCGGTCAGGTCCATCGTGTATTTCTTGAGCGCTTCGCGCTGGCCTTCGGCATCGGCGCTGTTCACGCCCTGTCCGCCGCGCACGGCGTCGATGGCCGATTCGAGCGACTTGCGGCTCAAACCGTTTTCCTTCGCGATCTTGCCGATGTCGGACTTGCTGTCGGTCACGGCCAGCAGGAAGAGTTCGCCGGCAATGAACTGGTCATTGCGCTTGAGGGCTTCCTTCTCGGTGGCCTGCAGCAGCTTGCCCAGGTCGGGGCCGACCTGCACGATGTCGTGGCCCTGCACCTGCGGCAGCTTCTTGATGGCCGCTTCGGCGGCCTGCGCGAGACCCGGCACATTGACGCCGGCACGTTCCAGCAGGGCGCGGGGGCCGTCGTCCTGGCGCAGCATCGCGACCAGCAGGTGGGCCGGCTCGATGTAGGCGTTGTCGTTGCCGAGCGCAAGCGACTGGGCGTCGCTCAGTGCTTCCTGAAATTTGGTGGTGAGTTTGTCTTGTCGCATGGTGGTATTCCTGCTTCCAAAATAGGGCCGTTCGGGCACGATTCAAGGTTGTAAATCGGGCCCGTGCCATGGGCACGGGTATTGCACGGTGCCCCGCACCTTTCTGCCACAGGCATTTCTCTCTCTCGAATGGAGTCGATCATGGTTTTTTCAATGCAGCGCGTCCAGCCGGCGCGCCGCGCGCTCAGCGTGGGTCTCTTTGCGGCCGCCATGGGCATGGCCGGGCTGGCGCAGGCCCAGAGCGGCACGCCGATCCGCATCCTGGTCGGCTTCCCCGCAGGCGCGGGTACCGACGCGATCGCGCGCACATTGGGTGAAAAGCTCAAGGACGTGCTGGGCGTGCCGGTGGTGGTCGAGAACCGCGCGGGCGCGGGTGGGCAGATCGCCGCGACGGTGCTGAAGTCGTCGCCCGCCGACGGCCACACGCTGTTCCTCTCGCACGACCACACGATCTCGATCTTGCCGCAGGTGGTGAAGAACCCCGGCTTCAACCCAGCGACCGACTTCGTGCCCGTGGCCGGTTTCGCCACCTTCGCCAACGTGCTGGCCGTCTCGGGCGGCACGCCGGCCAAGAGCATCGACGAGTACGTGAAGTGGGTCCGCACCGCCAAGGACGGCAAGGAAACCATCGGCATCCCCGCGCCCGCATCGATTCCCGAATTCCTCGTGAAGATGATCTCGGACAAATACAAGATCGATGTGCAGCCCGCGCCCTACCGCGGCAGCGCGCCGATGACGGCCGACATGCTGGGCAACCAGATCACCGCGGGCATCGCCTCGGTGCCGGACTTCATCGAGAACCACAAGGCGGGCAAGGTGCGCATCGTGGCCTCCATCGGCGCCAAGCGCCAGGCGGTGATTCCGAACGTGCCGACCTTCACCGAACTGGGCTTCTCGAACCTGGAAGACCTGCCCTACTACGGCATCTTCGCGCCGGTGGGCACGCCGCAGCCGATCATCGACAAGTACGGCGATGCGCTGCAGAAAGTGCTGGCGATGCCCGACGTGAAGCAGAAGCTGACGACGATGGGGCTCACGGTCGGCTACGAACCGCAAGGTCAGTTCGCAGGCCGCGTGCGCACGTACACGCAGACCTGGGAGCGGATCATCCAATCGAGCGGCTTCAAGCCGCTTTAAGCGTTCGGGGCAGAGATGCCCCAACGCGCCAACGCCGCGTCGTCGCTGACGCGCGCATCGACCCAGCGGGCGCCTTCGGGCGTCTGTTCTTTTTTCCAGAACGGGGCCTGGGTCTTGAGGTAATCCATCAGGAACTCGCAGGCCTCGAAGCTCTGGCCGCGATGGGCCGAGACCACCGCCACCATCATGATCTGGTCGAGCGGCTGCAGCAGGCCGACACGGTGGATCACGCGGGCGCCGAGGATGTCGAAGCGCTTGTGCGCCTCGTCGATCATGGCCTCGATGGCCTTCTCGGTCATGCCGGGGTAGTGCTCCAGCTCCATCGAGGCGATGGTGCTGCCGTCGTTGCGGTCGCGCACTGTGCCGATGAAAGCGCAGACCGCGCCCACGCGCTTGTCGCCCGCGCGCAACGCGGCGACCTCCTGGCTTAAGTCGAAATCACCCGTCTGGATCGAAACACGCGCAACGCTCATGTCCGGATTGTGTCATCGAGATAGACTGCGTCCATGCCTTGCCTCGCCACGCTCTCCATGGTGCTTTCGCACCCCGAGGGCCGTTGCGCGCGCCAGGGCAGCAAAGCCAAAAAACCAAAGCTCGTCTGACCGGAGCTGCGGTTCCGTCGTCGGATGAGCGACGGAACCTGCCAAGAGGCTTTGACCCCTGCATGGTTGTGCGCGCATCGGACGGTGGTTCTTTCCATCGGTTGATTCCTGAAAGGAAGCCTGCGTGCCACAACAACAAACCACCTCCCCTGATTTCTCGGGCCTCTGGATTCCGCTCGTCACGCCGTTCCGCGACGGCGCGATCGACCACTCAGCGCTCGCCGCGCTGACCCGGCGCCTCGCCGCCGACGGCGTGGCCGGCTTCGTGGTCTGCGGCTCGACCGGCGAAGCCGCCGCACTCGACGACGCGGAGCAACTGGCGTCACTAGACACCGTGCAGGCCGCCGCCGGTGGCCTGCCGGTCCTCATGGGCCTCTCGGGCTACCACCTGGGCAAGACGACGGCCTGGGTGCGCAAGCTCTCGGAACGGCCGCTCGCGGGCCTGCTGGTGCCCGCGCCGCACTACATCCGCCCCTCCCAGGCCGGCCTGCTCGAATGGTTCCGCGCGATTGCCGATGCGAGCGCGGTGCCGGTGCTGATCTACGACATCCCCTATCGCACCGGCGCCACCCTCTCGCGCGAGACGCTGCTCGCGCTGGCCGCGCACCCGCGCATCCAGGGCATCAAGGACTGCGGCGGCGACATGGCCAAGACGCGCGCGCTGATCGCCGATGGCCGGCTGCAGGTGCTGTCGGGCGAAGACCACCAGATCTTCTCGACGGTGGCCGAAGGCGGCGTGGGCGCCATCGCTGCGAGCGGGCATGTGCAGACCCGGCGCTTCGTGCAGGTGCTGCGCCTCCTGGCCGACAACCGCGTGGCTGAAGCGCGCGCCGAATGGCAGCCGTTGCAGCCGCTGATCGAGATGCTGTTTGCTGAATCGAACCCCGGCCCATTGAAGGCGCTGCTGGCCCACGGCGGTGCGATGCGCGACGAGCTGCGTTCGCCGATGACGCGCGCCTCCGAGGGCCTGCGCGAGCGCCTCGTAGCGCTGGACGCGCGGCTCAGCCGCCCGTAACCGGCGGGAAGAACGCGACCTCGCAGCCTTCGTGCAGGGCTGCGGCTTCGTCGCTCATGACCTGGTCGAGCGCCATGCGCACCGCCTTGCCGCGCGCGAGGGCGGTGGCGTGCGCCCCGCCGCGCGCGATGAGTTCGTCGCGCAATGCGGCGAGCGTTTCGGCGTGGGTGTCGACGGTTTCGTTGCTGCTGGAGAGCGCCTCGCGCACCGAGGCGAAATAACGGATCTGGACCTTAATCGGCATGTCGGCTTTCCATCACGCCTTGCGTGACCCGCGACGCATGAAACCGTCGCGATCCAGTCGGGAGACACCGCGGAACCGGCTCTGCCGGGCCGCTGGTGTCGCCCCCTGGAAGGGGGTTGGCGAAGCGACACGAAGTGCGCGAAGACTGGGGGTAAGTTTCATCCTAGGCGAGCAGCGAGGCGAAGGGAATGAAGTTCACGGTGTCGCCCGACTTGATCGTCTGGCCCGAGGGGTTGTCGACCACGCCGTCGCCCCAGACCATCGACGTCAGCACGCCCGAACTCTGGTTGGCGAACAGGTCGAGCCCGCCCGTGGCGTTGCGCCGTGCGCGCAGGAACTCGCGGCGCTTGTCGGCGCGCGGCCAGTCGAAATCGGCGCGCATCTGCACGGCCTCGGGCGTCACGCGGTCGGCGCCCTGCAGCATCAGCAGGAAGGGGCGCACGAGCATCAGGAAGGTCAGGAAGCTCGACACCGGATTGCCGGGCAATCCCGTGACATGGCACACGCCCTGGCCGTTGCTGCGCGCAATGGACCCGTAGGCGAAAGGCTTGCCGGGCTTCATCGACAGCGACCAGAGCTGCAACTCGCCGAGCGACTGGAGCGCGGCGCGGATGTGGTCTTCCTCGCCGACGGAGACGCCGCCGGTCGTGATGATCAGGTCGCTCGCCTCGGCCGCGTCGCGCAGCGCCGCGATGGTGGTCTCGCGGTTGTCGGGCACGATGCCCAGGTCGTTCACCTCGCAGCCCAGCCGGTGCAGCAGGGCGCGCATGAAGAAGCGGTTGGAGTTGTAGATCGCGCCGGGCTTCATCGCGTCGGGCGCGACCTCGCCGGGCATCACCAGCTCGTCGCCGGTGGAGAGCATCGCCACGCGCGGTTTGCGGGCGACCTGCAGCTTGTGAAAACCGACGCTGGCGGCGAGGCCGAGCGCTGCGGGCGTGAGGCGTTCGCCCTTCTTCAGCACGACGTCGCCGGAGGCCACGTCTTCTCCCGCGCGGCGGACCCACTGGCCGACGACGGGAACGATCGCAATGCGCACTGAACCCAGGCCGCCTTCCTGCGGCGTGGCGGTCGTGTCTTCCTGCATCACGACGGCGTCGGCGCCCTCGGGAATCTGCGCGCCGGTGAAGATGCGCGCCGCGGTGCCGGCTGCCAGCGGCGTGCCGACGGTGCCTGCGGGAATGCGCTGCGTCACCTGGAGCACGGCACCGGGCGCGGCGCAATCGGCCCCGCGCACTGCGTAACCATCCATCGCGCTGTTGTCGCGCGGCGGCACGGTGAGGCCGGAGACGAGGTCCTGCGCGAGCACGCGGCCATCGGCGTCGAAGGTGACGACGCTCTCCTCGGGAAGCTTCGGTGCGGCCTTGGCCAGCAACTGCGCGATGGCCTCGTCCAGCGGCATCAGCGGGGGCCGCGCGTTGGACGCGGAGAACGGAACGGGTGTGTCAGCCATGGTGTTCCGGGTTGTACTCGAAGCGCTCGCCATTGGCGATGAGCCACTGCGCGATGGCCTCGGCGTCGTTGAGGTCGAACAGTTGCCGCTCAGTGGGGGCCGGCAGGCTGCCGGGCGCATCGGTCGCGACGGCGGTGACGAACGGATCGTCGGTATAGAGCACGGGTCTTGATGACTCGCCCACCTCGGGCAGGCGCCAGACCTCGATCTTGAGCACGTCGCTGTGCCGGAAGCCCTCGACCAGCACCCAGTCGGCAGCCGGATGCAATTCAGCTAGCAGCTGATGCACATCGAGCTCGACGGGGGTTTCGAATTCGCGCATCACCGCCAGGCGCTTGTCGGAGGCGACGACCACTTCGAAGGCGCCGGCCTCGCGATGGCGGTACGTGTCCTTGCCGGGGTGGTCGATGTCGAACTTGTGGTGCGCATGCTTGACCACCGAGACGCGCTGGCCGAGGCGCTTGAGCACGGGAATCAGCTTTTCCACCAGCGTGGTCTTGCCCGCGCCCGAGTACCCGGCGAAGCCGACGACCTTCATGCCGGACAACTCGATGCGTCAGTCACAGTTCTGAGCGATGTAGGCCTTGACGGCCTCGGCGTCCGCCGGCAGCTTGACCACGCGCTTGGGCAGCGCCTCGATGCCTTCGAACTTCGCGGGCCGGTCGGGCTCGTGGCCCAGGGCCTCGACGATCGTGGCGGCGAACTTGATCGGCAGCGCCGTTTCGAGCACCACCATCGGCACGCCCGGCACGAGGAATTCGCGCGCGGCCTTCAGGCCGTCGGCCGTGTGCGGGTCGACCAGCGTGGCAAAGCGCTTCTCGGTGTCGCGGATGGTGGCCAGACGGTCTGCGTGCGTGCTGCGGCTGCTCTTGAAGCCGAAGCGTTCGGCAGCCTGCTTGAAGGCCGGGTCGGCGCTCAGGTCGAAGCGGCCTTCCAGGCCCAGGTCTTCCACGAACAGCTTGCGCAGCTTGCCGGCATCGCGGCCCACCAGGTCGAACACGAAGCGCTCGAAGTTGCTGGCCTTGCTGATGTCCATCGACGGGCTGGAGGTCTCGTGCGTGTCGGCCGCGCCGCGCACGCGGTAGATGCCGGTGCGGAAGAATTCGTCCAGCACGTCGTTCTCGTTGGTGGCGACCACCAGCGTCCGGATCGGCAGGCCCATCATGCGCGCCACGTGGCCCGCGCAGACGTTGCCGAAGTTGCCCGAGGGCACGGTGAAGCTCACCGGTTTGTCGTTGCTGGCCGTAGCCTGGAAGTAGCCCGCGAAGTAGTAGACGACCTGCGCGAGCAGCCGCGCCCAGTTGATCGAGTTGACCGTGCCGATGCGGTACTTGCGCTTGAAACCCAGGTCGTTGGACACCGCCTTCACGATGTCCTGGCAGTCGTCGAACACACCGGTGATGGCGATGTTGTGGATGTTCTCGTCCTGCAGGCTGAACATCTGCGCCTGCTGGAACGGGCTCATGCGGCCGTCCGGCGAGGTCATGAAGACGCGCACGCCCTTCTTGCCGCGCATGGCGTACTCGGCCGCGCTGCCGGTGTCGCCGCTGGTGGCGCCCAGGATGTTGAGCTCGGCGCCGCGGCGGGCCAGTTCGTACTCGAACAGGTTGCCCAGGAGCTGCATCGCCATGTCCTTGAAGGCCAGCGTGGGGCCGTTGGACAGGGCCTCGATGTACACGCCGTCCTCGAGCTCGCGCAGCGGCACGATCTCGTCGGTGCCGAACACCTCGGCGGTGTAGGTCTTCGCGCAGATGGCCTTCAGGTCGGCCGCGGGAATGTCGTCGATGTAGAGCGAGAGGATCTGGAAGGCCAGCTCGGCATACGGCAGGTCACGCCACTTGGCTAGCGTGGCGGTATGGACCTGCGGGTACGTTTCCGGCAGGTACAGCCCACCATCGGGCGCGAGGCCTTCGAGGAGGATTTCGCAGAAGCGCTTGCGGTCGGGATGACCGCGGGTGCTCAGGTAGTTCACGGTGTTCCTCTGTGCCGTCCTCAGGACAGCTCTTCCTTGCGGATGCGCACGATCGGCTCCAGCACGGTCGGCAGCGCCTGCAGCTCGGCCAGCACGTCGTTGACGGTGCCTTCGCGCGCGTCGTGCGTGAGGATGATCAGGTCGGTCTGCGTGGAGCCCTCGCCGCCCACTTCGTCGGCTTCGCGCTGCAGCACCGCGTCGATGCTGATGCCGGCGGTGGCCAGCAGGCCCGTCACCTTGGCGAGCACGCCGGCCTGGTCGGCCACGCGCAGGCGCAGGTAGTAGCTGGTGACGACCTCGGCCATCGGCAGCACCTTCAGGTCGCTCATCGCGTCGGGGTGGAAGGCCAGGTGCGGCACGCGGTGCGCGGCGTCTGCCGTGTGCAGGCGGGTGATGTCGACCAGGTCGGCGATCACCGCGCTGGCGGTCGGCTCGCTCCCGGCGCCCTTGCCGTAGTAGAGCGTGGTGCCGACGGCGTCGCCATGCACGACCACCGCGTTCATCGCGCCTTCGACGTTCGCCAGCAGGCGCTTGGATGGAACGAGCGACGGATGCACGCGCAGCTCGATGCCCTTGGCCGTGCGCTTGGTGATGCCCAGGAGCTTGATGCGGTAGCCGAGCTGCTCGGCGTACTTGATGTCCTGCGCGGCGAGCTTGGTGATGCCCTCGATGTGAGCCTTGTCGAACTGCACCGGAATGCCGAAGGCGATGGCACTCATCAGCGTGACCTTGTGGCCGGCGTCGACGCCTTCGATGTCGAAGGTCGGGTCGGCTTCGGCGTAGCCGAGGCGCTGGGCTTCCTTCAACACAGTGGCGAAGTCCAGGCCCTTGTCGCGCATCTCGGAGAGGATGAAGTTGGTCGTGCCGTTGATGATGCCGGCCAGCCACTGGATGCTGTTGGCAGTGAGGCCTTCGCGCAGCGCCTTGATGATCGGGATGCCGCCGGCAACGGCCGCTTCGAAGGCCACCATCACGCCCTTGGCGTGCGCGGCCGCGAAGATCTCGGTGCCGTGCACCGCAAGCAGCGCCTTGTTGGCGGTGACCACGTGCTTGCCGGCTGCGATGGCCTCGAGCACCAGTTGCTTCGCGACGCCGTAGCCGCCGATCAGTTCGATGACGATGTCGATGTCGGGGTTGGCGATGATTTCGCGCGCATCGGCCACCACCTTGACGCCTTCGCCGGCCACTTCGCGGGCGCGGGCGGTGTCCAGGTCGGCCACCATGGTGATCTCGATGCCGCGGCCGGCGCGGCGCTTGATTTCTTCCTGGTTGCGCTGGAGTACCTTGAAGGTGCCGCTGCCGACCGTGCCTGCGCCGAGCAAGCCTACTTGGATGGGTTTCATTGGGAGAGTCGCGCTCATGGCGTTCATGGTTTGGATGGGTGGCAGCCTTCAGGCATCGCCGGCAAGGCGACGGCACATGCCGCCGCCAGCAGATTTCACGATCCTGTCCTGCGGCGCAGGCGGTACTGCTCCAGGAACTTCGCGATGCGGTTGATGGCCTCGCGCAGGTCGTCTTCGTGGGGCAGGAACACGATGCGGAAGTGATCCGGCGTGGCCCAGTTGAAGCCGGTGCCTTGCACCAGCATTACGCGCGTTTCCTTGAGCAGTTCGAGGAAGAACTGGCGGTCGTCCGTGATCGGGTAGACCTCGGGGTCGAGCCTGGGGAACATATAGAGCGCTGCGCTCGGCTTGACGCAGGTCACGCCCGGAATGGCGGTGATCAGCTCGTAGGCCAGGTCGCGCTGACGGCGCAGGCGCCCGCCGTCGCAGACCAGATCGTTGATGCTCTGGTAGCCGCCCAGGGCCGTCTGGATGGCCCACTGGCCCGGCACGTTGGCGCACAGGCGCATGTTCGAGAGCATGTTCAGGCCCTCGATGTAGTCCTGCGCAGCGCGCTTGTCGCCCGAGACCACGACCCAGCCGGCGCGATAGCCGCACGAGCGATAGCTCTTGGAGAGCGAATTGAAGGTGAGCGTGAGCACGTCGGTCGACAGGCTGGCGATGGCGGTGTGCTTCACGCCGTCGTACAACACCTTGTCGTAGACCTCGTCGGCAAAGATCACGAGACCGTGTTCGCGCGCGATGGCCACGATGCTCTTGAGCAGATCGTCGGAATAGAGCGCGCCGGTCGGGTTGTTCGGGTTGATGACCACGATGCCCTTGGTGCGGGGCGTGATCTTGGCGCGGATGTCGTCCAGGTTGGGCATCCAGCCGTTGGCCTCGTCGCAGAGGTAGTGCACCGGAGTACCGCCCGAGAGGCTGGTGGAGGCGGTCCACAGGGGGTAATCGGGGGCCGGCAGGAGCAGCTCGTCGCCGTCGTCGAGCAGCGCGTTCGTGGACATGGCGATGAGCTCGCTGGCGCCGTTGCCCAGGTAGATGTCGTCCAGCGTGACGCCGGCAATGCCCTGCTTCTGGGTCTCGTGCATCACCGCCTTGCGCGCGGCAAAAACACCTTTGCTGTCCGAATAGCCCGCCGAATTCGGCAGGTTGCGGATCATGTCCTGCTGGATTTCCTCGGGCGCATCGAAGCCGAACACGGCCAGATTGCCGATATTGAGCTTGATGATCTTCTGGCCGTCCTCTTCCATCTGCTTGGCGGCGTCCATGATGGGACCGCGGATGTCGTAGAGAACGTTGGCCAGCTTGGCCGATTTCTTGAGCTGCTTCAAAGGGCCCTCCCGGGCGTGTTTACTCGAGGGTCAAAGGCCCCTGCAGGCCTCGTGTCACTGGGGAAAACCTATAATTTGACCACAGTTCCCAGTGACCAGATGAAGCTCCAGCCCGACAAATCCGACGCCCAGTCCCTCACCGCACACGGCCCTGGCTGGGTCGCGATCAACAACGAAAAGGTCGAGGGCAGCGTGGTGGTCGGCTCCCGCGGCGAGCGTTTCGAGTGGAATTGCACCCGATTCGACGAAATCGGCCCCGAGCATTTCGCGCAATTGGCTCAATTGGGGGCGGAATTGATCATTTTCGGCAGCGGAAGCCGCATCCGCTTTCCGCAGCCCGCCTGGCTTCAGCCCCTGATGGCGCAGCGCACCGGCGTCGAGACCATGGACACCCCGGCGGCCTGCCGGACCTACAACATCCTGGCCGGTGAAGGCAGGCACGTAATAGCCGCCCTGCTGATCGAGAGCCCGTCGTCTGACTGAGAGGGGTGTTTTCGGGGTAAAATAGCGGGTTGCGAACAGGCCAGCTACCCCAAAGTTAGCAACGACCAATCCTCCGCGCGTCGAGTCTGCCCCGAAGAACTCGATCCACGGAATCTAACGGAGAAAACAAGTTTCATGGCGATCGTTGTCAACAAACCCATTCCTGAATTCGACGCCAACGCCACGGGCGGCCTCAAGGTCTCGAATACCTCGCATCTCGGCCACGTGCTGGTCATGTATTTTTACCCGAAAGATAACACTCCGGGTTGCACCACCGAAGCCATGCAGTTTCGCGACCGCTACAAGGACTTCGAAAAGGCCGGTGCCACCGTTTTCGGCGTTTCGCGTGACAACATGAAGTCGCACGACGAGTTCAAGGCCAAGCTCGAGCTGCCCTTCGAACTCATCGCCGACACCGAAGAAAAAATGTGCCACATGTTCGGCGTGGTCAAGAACAAGATCATGTACGGCAAGAAGGTCAAGGGCATCGAACGCAGCACCTTCCTGATCGGCGCCGACGGCATCCTGAAGGCCGAATGGCGCGGGCTCAAGGTTCCGGGCCACGTCGACGACGTGCTCAAGGCAGTCAAGGCGCTCAAGAAGGCCGCCTGACACTGCAAGACGCGACCAGGGCTGCGCTTTTGCGCATTGCGTGGGGAATGCCCAACGCAGTGCGTAAAAGCCGCAAAGAGCCTCTGGCGTGTCATCTGCGGTGTGCATAATGGCCTCATGCCGTTGAGCTCCACGACCGCATCCCCCGAACAAAGCCGCCTTGGTCTTCAGGCGGCTTTTTCGTTTTCTGGTTTCCACTTTCCTGCGAGCGACCTCACACATGCCATTGCCTCCCGCCCCCACGAAACGCGCCGCATTGCTCTCGCCGGACGCCATCGATGCGCCAGCCCGGTCCTCGCACAGGGGGTCGCGCCGATCCGGCGACCAGCGCGCTGACGAAACGGCCCCGAACGGGCCGCAGCCGCTGGAGTTGTTCGACAACCTGGGCTCCGAGGCGGCAGGCGGCGGCGACACCGCGCGTCCGTCGTCGCGCCGGGCCAGATCCCGAACCGCGCCTGCACCGGCACCCGCCCCGCAGCAACCTGCTGCCATCCAGATCGAGACCCGGGTCCCCACAGCACCTGCCCCGACCTACGCACCCGTTCCCGCAGCGGCGGCGCCCCAGGCCCCGGCACGCCCCAAGCGCAACAAGTCCACCGGTCCGGCCAAGCTGTTCGTGCTCGACACGAATGTGCTGCTGCACGACCCGATGTGCCTGTTCCGCTTCGAGGAGCACGACATCTTCCTGCCGATGATCGTGCTGGAAGAGCTCGACGGCCACAAGAAAGGCACCACCGAAGTCGCCCGCAACGGCCGCCAGACCAGCCGTACGCTCGACGCGCTGGCTGGTGCGCAGGACGCCGACATCGACAAGGGCCTGAAGCTCGACACCACCGGTCATCGTGAGGCCGGCGGTCGTCTGTTCTTCCAGACCGCTCCGCTCGACTACTCGCTGCCGATCAGCCTGCCCCAGGGCAAGGCCGACAACCAGATCCTGGGTGTCGTGCACGCACTGCGCGACGAGTACGCCAAGGAACGCCCGGGCAAGCCGAAACAGGAAGTGGTGCTGGTGTCGAAGGACATCAACATGCGCGTCAAGGCGCGCGCCCTGGGCCTCGCCACCGACGACTACCAGAACGACAAGACGCTGGAAGACGGCGACCTGCTCTACGCCGGCTCGCTGGCGCTCCCGCCCGACTTCTGGACCCGCCAGAGCAAGACCGTCGAGAGCTGGCAGAGTGGCAGCAACACCTTCTACCGGATCAGCGGTCCGATCGTGCCCAACCTGTACATCAACCAGTTCGTCTTCTTCGAGGCGCCGGGCGAGCCGAGCATGTACGCGCGCGTCACCGAAATCCGCGACAAGACCGCGGTGCTCAAGACGCTCAAGGACTACAGCTCGGGCAAGAACGCGGTCTGGGGCGTGAACACGCGCAATCGCGAGCAGAACTTCGCGATGAACCTGCTGATGGACCCGGAGATCGACTTCGTCACGCTGACCGGCACCGCCGGCACCGGCAAGACGCTGATGGCGCTGGCCTCGGGCCTCACGCAGGTGCTGGACGACCGCCGCTACACCGAGATCATCATGACCCGCGCGACCGTGAGCGTGGGCGAGGACATCGGCTTCCTGCCCGGCACCGAGGAAGAAAAGATGGGCCCCTGGATGGGCGCACTCGACGACAACCTCGAGTTCCTGGCCAAGGGCGATGGCGGCGGCGCCGGCGAGTGGGGCCGCGCGGCCACCAACGAGCTGATCCGCAGCCGCATCAAGGTCAAGAGCATGAACTTCATGCGCGGGCGCACCTTCCTGAACAAGTACGTGATCATCGACGAGGCGCAGAACCTGACGCCCAAGCAGATGAAGACGCTGATCACCCGCGCCGGCCCGGGCACCAAGATCATCTGCATGGGCAACCTGGCGCAGATCGATACGCCGTACCTCACGGAAGGCTCCTCGGGCCTCACCTTCGCGGTCGACAAGTTCAAGGGCTGGCCGCACGGTGGGCACATCACGCTCGCGCGCGGTGAACGCTCGCGCCTGGCCGACTTCGCGAGCGACGTGCTCTAAAAAACCGCGATTCCCGGCCATCGAGCCCGCGCATGCTCCCAGGGGCATCGCGGGCTTTTTTTCGCTCGCCATGACAGGCTCCTGACAAGACGCTGTCAGGAGGCGGCTCGCACCATCGAGGCTCCTTCCAGCACAACGAAAGAGAGCTCCTCATGCAGAACGCAATCACCTGGTTCGAGATTCCGGTCAGCGACCTGGACCGCGCCCAGGCCTTCTATGAAACCGTGCTGGCGCGCAAGCTGCGCCGCGAAAGTCTCGGCGGCGAGGCGCTGGCTATTTTTCCGTATGACGCCCCGGGCGTCGGCGGCGCCTTGCAGGCCGGCGCCAGTGCTGCTGCCCGCGCGGGCAGCAGCACCCGCATTTATCTCGACTGCATGCCAAGCATCGACGCCGTGCTCTCGCGCGTGGAGGCGGCCGGCGGGCAGATCGTGGCGCCCAAGTCCGCGCTGCCGCCGGGCATGGGTTTCATCGCCCATCTGCGCGACACCGAAGGCAACGAAGTCGGCCTGCACGCCCTCGCCTGAAGCACCATGGCACAGCGCAACTGGATCGCCGTCGCGAGCGCCGAACATGCCCGGCGCGGGCGCGACCACAAGCCGCTCGGCTTCATGCAGGTCGGCCACGGCAAGCTGGGCCCGCTCAAGCGGGTCGCCGCGGGCGACCGCGTGGCCTACTATTCGCCGGCCACGGTGTTCGGCGGCACGGACAAGCTGCAGAGCTTCGTGTCGATCGGCATCGTGCTGCCGGGCGAGCCCTACGAATTCGACATGGGCGGCGGCTTCATCCCCTGGCGCCGCGACCTGAGCTATGCAGCGTCGCACGAAGCACCCATCGCGCCGCTGATCGAGCGCCTTGCCTTCATCGAGACGCCCAAGCAATGGGGCTACAAGTTCCGCTTCGGCATGTTCGACGTGACCGATGCCGACATGGCATTGATCGCCCGGACCATGAAGGCAGACCTGAAAACGCTCGTCCTTTGAGCAGCAACACCCGAACATCGCCGCACAGCGCAAACGCAGGAGAAGAACCCATGGAACCCGCCCGCCAACACCACGACGCCTTCCGGGTCGCCGGCCTCACGGTCCGCACGACCAACCGCGAAGAAAACGATCCCGTCACAGCCCGCATCGGCGCGCTGTGGGGCCGCTTCTTCGGCGAGCAGACCTATGAATCGACGCCCCATCGCACGCGCGACACGCGCATCTTCGGCATCTACTCCGCCTACGAATCCGACGCCCATGGCCCCTTCGACATCACCGTCGGCGTGGCCGTCTCGGAGGGCGCGGACAGCGTGGCCATCGAAGCCGGCGACTACCTCGTCTTTACCGGCCAGGGCGAGATGCCGCAGATGGTGATCGCCACCTGGCAGCGCATCTGGCAGTATTTCGAGGCGCACCCGGAAATCGCGCGCCGCTACCGCAGCGATTTCGAAGCCTACGAGGGGCCAGACAAGGTGGCGATCCACATCGGAGTTGCATGAGCATGAAGAAGAGCTGGCGCGACAGACTCGCCAGCTACCCGCACCTGCCGAACGTCAAGGAGATCCCTCCGCCCATGCGCAAGCGCCACGGCGAGGGCACCATCGCCACGCCCTCTCCGCGTGAGGTCGAGGAAGCGATGCGCGGCATTCCCGAGGGCCGGCTCGCCACGGTGCTCGGCATCGGCGAGGACATCGCGGTGCGCCACCGCGCCACCATCGGCTGCACCGTGACCACGGCGATCTTTGCGCACATGGTCGCGCACGCCACCGAAGAGTCGCCGAAGCCGGAAGACCGGACGCCCTACTGGCGCACCCTCAAGATCGGCGGCGAACTCAACCCCAAGTACCCCGGCGGCATCGAGGCGCAAATGGCCAGGCTCGAAGCCGAAGGCCACACGGTCGTGCAGCGCGGCAAGCGCTACTTCGTCGAGGACTTCGCCAAGAAGCTCTCCGGAACGCGCTGATGCGCCGCGCCGACCGCCTCTTCCAGCTCGTGCAGCTCATCCGCGGCCGCCGGCTCACCACGGCCGCATTTCTCGCGCAGCGCCTGGAGGTTTCGGAGCGCACGGTGTACCGCGACGTGGCCGACCTGCAGCACCAGGGCGTGCCGATAGAAGGCGAAGCCGGCGTGGGCTACCGGCTGGGCGTGGGCTTCGAGCTGCCGCCGCTGATGTTCACGCAAGACGAGGCCTCGGCGCTCGTGGCCGCGGCGCGGCTCGCGCAGAGCTGGGTCGACCCGGCGCTGGCGCGCGACATCGAAGCGGGGCTGGGCAAGATCCTCTCGGTGCTGCCGCCGGCCGCGCGCGTCTCGGCGGAGGCGCTGGCGCTCTATGCGCCCGCGCTGGGGCTGGACGACGTGATGGGCGCCCGGCTGCAGGCCTTGCGCGAGGCCGTGCAGGCGCGCCAGAAGCTGCGCCTGAACTACCGCGACGTGTCCGGCGATGCCAGCGAGCGCACGGTGCGGCCGCTCGGCTGCTTCTACTGGGGAAAGGTCTGGACGCTCTCGACCTGGTGCGAACTGCGCAACGACTTTCGCGGGTTTCGCGTCGATCGCATGGATGCCGTCGAGGTGCTGCCCGAGCGCTTTCGCGACGAACCGGGCAAGACGCTGGCCGACCTGCTGCGCCAGGTAAAGGCCCGGCAGGTGGAGACGACGCCGCCGGAACCCCAGAAATGGCCGTCGAAGGCCCAAGGTCCTTCGGCCGTTTGACCTCGCTGCGTTCGCGTCAGTACTGGTCGCTGTGGCTGTAGCCTTCCAGGTTCTCGAACTTGGTGATCGGCTTCAGGAAGGCCAGCTTGATGGTGCCGGTCGGGCCGTTCCGGTGCTTGCTGATGATCACCTCGGCCACGCCCGGCTCCTTGCTGTTCTTGTCGTAGTAGTCGTCGCGGTAGATGAACATGATGATGTCCGCGTCCTGCTCGATCGCGCCTGATTCGCGCAAGTCGCTCATCATCGGGCGCTTGTCGGTGCGACTTTCCACGCCGCGGCTGAGCTGCGAGAGCGCGATCACCGGGCACTTGAGTTCCTTGGCGAGCATCTTCAGGCCCCGCGAAATTTCGCCCACCGCCGTGGCGCGGTTCTCGTCGCCGCTCGTGCTGGTCGACATGAGTTGCAGGTAGTCGACCACGATCAGCCCCAGGCGCCCGTACTGGCGCGCGAGTCGGCGTGCATTGGCGCGCAGTTCGCTGGTGGAAAGGCCCGGCGTCTCGTCGATGTGCAGCGACACGGTGCGCAGCTTCTCGATGGCTTCGGTCAGGCGCGGCCACTCCTCGTCACTGAGCTTGCCGGTGCGCAGGTGCCCCTGGTCGATGCGGCCGATCGAGCCGACGATACGCACCGCCAGTTGGGAGGCGCCCATTTCCATCGAGAACACGGCAACGGGCAATCCTTCGTTGAGCGCCACATGCTCGGCGATGTTGATTGCCAGCGAGGTCTTGCCCATCGAGGGACGCGCGGCCAGCACGATCATGTCGCCCGGCTGCAGGCCCGAGGTCATCTTGTCGAAGTCGTGAAAGCCCGTGCGCACGCCCGTGATGTCGTTCGGGTTCTCGGCCATCTCGGTCACGCGGTCAAGCAGTTCGACCACCAGGGCGTCCATGCTCTGGAAGCCTTGCTTCATCCGCGAGCCTTCCTCGCCGATGTTGAAGATCTTCTGTTCGGCTTCGTCCAGGATCTTGTCGACCGGCTTGCCCTGCGGGTTGAAGGCGTTGGTCGCGATCTCGTCGCTGGCGGAGACGAGCTTTCGCAGGATCGAGCGCTCGCGCACGATCTCCGCATAGCGCCGGATGTTGCTCGCGCTCGGCACGTACTGCGCGAGCGAGTTCAGGTAGACCAGCCCGCCGATATCGTCGGCCTTGCCCAGGCTCTGCAACCGCTCGAAGACGGTGATGACGTCGGCCGCCTTGCTGGCATTGATCAGTCCGCCGATGGCGGCGTAGATCAGCTTGTGCTCGTGACGGTAGAAGTCGTCGTCGACCAGCAAGTCGCCCATTCGGTCCCAGGCGCCGTTGTCGAGCAGCAGGCCACCGAGCACGCTCGATTCGGCCTCGATGGAGTGAGGCGGAATGCGCAGTTGGGCGATCTGGCGGTCGGCCGACGAATTACCGTCGGAGTAGGAGAAAACGGCGGACATGGACTTCCCTTGCAACCCTGCATGCTAAGCCGCGCACGGCGCTGCGCTTGTGGACAAGGTTGTGAATAAACAGTGATCTTCCAGTGCAGCGCGCTGGAAAACGCAGGCGGGCGCCGCCGGGCCGCCCCAAGGCGAGCCGCGCGGCCCCCTCGGGGGGTGGCGTTACGCGCAGCGAAAAGCCGGGGGGGCAACATTCGCAAAAAGAAAAGCCGCCCGAAGGCGGCTTTTGCGGCAGCGCACGAAGCGCCGCAAGCGATCAGGCGGTTTCGCCGTAGACCGTCACGGTGATCTCGACGACCACGTCGGTGTGCAGCGCAACGCTCACGGTGCTGTCGCCAACAACCTTGATCGGGCCGTTGGGCAGACGCACTTGCGACTTGGCAACCTTGTAGCCTTGCTTGCCCAGTTCTTCAGCGATGTCGCTGTTGGTGACCGAGCCGAACAGGCGGCCGTCGACGCCAGCCTTTTGCGTCAGCTTGACGGTCGTGCCGCCGAGCTTTTCGCCTTGGGCTTGCATTTCGGCCAGCTTGGCGGCCGCAGCCTTTTCGAGTTCGACGCGCTTGGCTTCGAATTCGGCCTTGTTGGCAGCGGTAGCGCGGCGAGCGCGGCCCGACGGAATCAGGAAGTTGCGTGCGTAACCGTCCTTGACCTTGACGATTTCGCCGAGGGTGCCGAGGTTGACGACCTTGTCCAGAAGAATGACTTGCATGGTGTCGGCTCCTTAGACGCGGTGTTGGTCGCTGTACGGGACCATGGCCAGGAAGCGGGCGCGCTTGATGGCGGTGTTGAGCTGGCGCTGGTAGATCGCGCGCGTGCCGGTCAGGCGTGCGGGGATGATCTTGCCGTTTTCGCTGATGAAGTCACGCAGCGTGTCGATGTCCTTGTAGTCGATTTCCTCGACGCCAGCGACGGTGAAACGGCAGAAGCGCTTGCGCTTGAACAGCAGCGACTGGGTGTTGCGCTTCGGGCGCTTGTCTTTGTTGAATTTCTTGAACGTGGCCATTTGGGGACCTCTTGTCGAAAATTAATCTTGCTGAAAATCCTGGATGTGCAGGACCGGATGCTTACCGTTGCCCGGTGTCGCGAGAAACCCCTGAAAACGCCAGAGACTTCCCATCGACTGTCTTGCGAGCCGCTCGGCGATGGCGCCGAAGGCAACGGCCTTGAGGGCCGTCTTCACCTGCCGGGGTTTTCCTGCTTCATCGAGGGTCGACTCGTGTTCGAGTCGGAGGTCGATGGCGGGCAGGCCGGCGGGCGTGTATCGCAAGGCTCCGAGTTCGGCAACCGAGGCGGTCAGCAGCAGCTGATTGACACCGGTTGCCAGAGCGGCAGCAGTCACGCCATCAGTTGTTGTTGGCGGCGTATTCGGCCTGCTGGGCCTTGCGGGCTTCTTCGCGCTCGACCGTCTTCATCATCGACGAAGGACCGGTGTCGGCCTTCTTCTTCTGGACGGTGAGGTGACGCAGCACGGCATCGTTGAACTTGAACGCGTGTTCCAGTTCGCCCATCACGGTTTGCTCGGCTTCGATGTTGACGCACAGGTAGTGCGCCTTGTTGAGCTTGTTGATCTGGTACGCCAGCTGACGGCGGCCCCAGTCTTCAACGCGATGGACCTTGCCACCGCCGGCCGTGATCAGGCCCTTGTAGCGCTCCAGCATGGCCGGAACTTGCTCGCTCTGATCCGGGTGGATCAGCAAAATGATTTCGTAGTGACGCATGGCACTCCTTGTGGATTCTTCCGAGGAAGAGGAAAAGCCACCTGCAGCGTCGGGCGCAGTGTGGCAAGGCAAAGCCGGCGATTATAGCCCTGTAATTGACAATCCGGCAAGGCACCTCAGTCGTTGAGGGCCTTGTCCAGGGCTGCCGCCTTCTCGGGACCGACCGCCGCGCGGATCTTGGGCGCCAGCGCCAGCAGGTCTTCGTAGCTCGTCGCGCCCTCGACCTGCAGGTTGAGCCGGAACCCCATCAGGCCCAAGCTGCCGGTGAGCTGGATGGCGATGGGGTAGGCGTCCTTGTAGCGCTGCTGCTTGCTGCGGGCGGAAGCGCCGGCCGCGGGTGCGGCGGGGGTGGCCTCGGCGGGAGCGCTGCCCTCTGCCGGCTCGAGAAGTCCCAGCGCGACCATGTGGTCGATGTCCTCGCGCACGATGCCCATGCCGTTCGCCAGCACCTCGTCGACCGAGCGCTTGCCATCGAAAAGAATGAAGGCCGAGCGTTGGCGCGGCGTCAGGGGAACCGAGCGGTCCTTCAGGGCCTGATGGCCCGCTGGCGTCTTCACAAGAATCATGGTGGTCTCCCCCTTCCGGGATAGGCCCGTGAGTCTCAGAAGTCTGGCATCAAATACGCAATTTGTTTCAGAAACACCCACGCCTCGCGGGAATCCCCCCATGGGGATTTCCGCAATCCGACACGTGGGGCTTCAACGATTGGCGAGCAGTTGCCAGGTGTCGATCACGCTGTCGGGGTTGAGGGAGATCGACTGGATCCCCTCCTCCGCCAGCCAGAGCGCGAAGTCCGGGTGGTCGCTGGGGCCCTGGCCGCAGATGCCGACGTACTTGCCTTCGGCCTTGCAGGCCTTGATGACGCGGCTCAGCAACGCCTTGATGGCCGGGTCCCGCTCGTCGAAGTCGGCGGCCAGCAGTTCGAGCCCCGAATCGCGGTCCAGGCCCAGCGTGAGCTGGGTCAGGTCGTTCGAGCCGATCGAGAAGCCGTCGAAGAACTTCAGGAACTCTTCCGGCAGGATCGCGTTGCTCGGCACCTCGCACATCATGATCAGCTTGAGATCGTTCTCGCCGCGCTTGAGGCCATGCTCGCCCAGCAGCGTGGTCACGCGCTCGGCCTGGCCCAGGGTGCGCACGAAGGGCACCATGATCTGCACGTTGACCAGGCCCATGTCGTTGCGCACGCGCTTGAGCGCCTCGCACTCCATGGCGAAGGCTTCGCCGAAATCGGCGCTCAGGTAGCGCGCCGCGCCGCGGAAGCCCAGCATCGGGTTCTCTTCTTCCGGCTCGTAGCGGCTGCCGCCGATCAGCTTGCGGTACTCGTTCGACTTGAAGTCGGACAGGCGCACGATGACCTGCTTGGGCCAGAAAGCGGCCGCGATGGTCGCGATGCCTTCGGCCACCTTGTCGACGTAGAAGGCTCGCGGCGAGGCGTGGCCGCGGGCCACCGACTCGACGGCCTTCTTCAGGTCGTTGTCGACGTTCGGGTAGTCGAGGATCGCCTTCGGGTGCACGCCGATGTTGTTGTTGATGATGAACTCCAGGCGGGCCAGGCCCACGCCATGGTTCGGCAGTTGCGCGAAGTCGAAGGCCAACTGCGGGTTGCCGACGTTCATCATCAGCTTGATGTCGATTTCGGGCATCACGCCGCGCTGCACTTCGGTCACTTCGGTCTCGAGCAGGCCGTCGTAGATGAAGCCGGTGTCGCCCTCGGCGCAGCTCACGGTGACCAGCGTGCCATCCTTCAGAAGGTCGGTCGCATCGCCGCAGCCGACCACGGCCGGAATGCCGAGTTCGCGCGCAATGATGGCCGCGTGGCAGGTGCGCCCGCCGCGGTTGGTGACGATGGCGGCGGCGCGCTTCATCACCGGTTCCCAGTTCGGGTCGGTCATGTCGGTGACGAGCACGTCGCCGGCCTGCACCTTGTCCATTTCGCTGATGTTGTGCACGAGGCGCACGGGGCCGGTGCCGATCTTCTGGCCGATGGCACGGCCTTCGGCGAGCACTGCGCCCTTGCCCAGCAGCTTGTAGCGCTGCTCGGCCTTGCCCTGCTGCTGGCTCTTCACCGTCTCGGGACGCGCCTGCAGGATGTAGAGCAGGCCGTCGGTGCCGTCCTTGCCCCACTCGATGTCCATCGGGCGGCCGTAGTGTTCCTCGATGACCAGCGCATACCGGGCCAGTTGCTCGACATCGGCGTCGCTCAGCGAGTAGCGGTTGCGCTGCTCTGCCTTCACGTCGGTGGTCTTCACCAGCTTGCCGCTCGCCTTTTTCTCTTCGGGCGTCGCGAACTCCATCTGGATCAGTTTGGAGCCGAGGTTGCGGCGAATGACGGCCTTCTTGCCGGCGCGCAGCGTGGGCTTGTGAACGTAGAACTCGTCGGGGTTCACGGCGCCCTGCACCACCGTTTCACCGAGGCCGTAGCTGGAGGTGATGAACACCACCTGGTCGAAGCCCGATTCGGTGTCGATGGTGAACATCACGCCGGCGGCGCCGAGGTCGGAGCGCACCATGCGCTGCACGCCGGCCGAGAGCGCGACCACGTCGTGCTCGAAGCCCTTGTGCACGCGGTAGCTGATGGCGCGGTCGTTGTAGAGGGAGGCGAACACCTCCTTCATCTTGTGCAGCACGTCGTCGATGCCGACCACGTTCAGGAAGGTTTCCTGCTGGCCCGCGAACGAGGCGTCGGGCAGGTCTTCGGCGGTGGCCGAGGAACGCACGGCAAACGAGGCTTCAGGGTTGCCGGCGCTCAGCGTGGCAAAGGCCTCGCCGATAGCTTTCTGCAGGTCGGCCGGGAAGGGCTGGGATTCGACCATGGCGCGGATCTCGGCGCCGGCCACGGCGAGGGCGCGCACGTCCTCGGTGTCCAGCGCGGCGAGGCGCTTGCTGATCTTGTCGGCCAGGCCGTCGTGGGCCAGGAACTGGCGGAAAGCGTGCGCCGTGGTCGCAAAACCGGTCGGCACCCGCACGCCTTGCGGCAGCTGCGAGATCATCTCGCCGAGGCTGGCGTTCTTGCCGCCAACCGCCTCGACGTCGGTCATTCTCAGGTTTTCAAACGGTACGACCAGGGCGGTCGCGTCGAAAAGTGCAGACATGGGGAAGCTCCAGAAGTTGAAACCGGTGCTGCATGCAGGCGGCACGGCACGATCGTTGTCGTTGCTTTGGGTGCGGAAGCGGCCTGCATGAGAAGAATGGGGGTTGGGAAAGCGGATTCCCGATAATGGACCGGATTGTAGGCGTGGCAAGGTCGCCCGCGCCGCAGGACAAGGCCGCAAGAGCAACACCATGCAGACACGCACTGTTTTCTTCATTTCCGACGGCACCGGCATCACCGCCGAGACTTTCGGCAACGCCGTGCTGGCCCAGTTCGAGATGAAGCCGCGCCATGTGCGGCTGCCTTTCACCGACACGGTCGACAAGGCGCACCAGGCGGTGCGGCAGATCAACCACACGGCCGAACTCGAGGGCGTGCGGCCCATCGTCTTCACCACGCTGGCCAACATGGACGTGCTGGAAGTGATCGAGACCGGCTGCAAGGGCATGCTGCTGGACATGTTCGGCACCTTCGTGCGGCCGCTGGAAATCGAGCTGGCGGTGAAGTCGAACCACCGCATCGGCCGCTTCAGCGACGTGAGCAAGAGCAAGGAATACAACGCCCGCATCGCCGCCATCGACTTCAGCCTGGCGCACGACGACGGCCAGAGCAACCGCGACCTGCAGGGCGCCGACGTCATCCTGGTGGGCGTGAGCCGCAGCGGCAAGACGCCCACTTCGCTCTACCTGGCGATGCAGCACGGCCTGAAAGCCGCTAACTACCCGCTGATTCCCGAGGATTTCGACCGCCGCCAGCTGCCGCCGGCCCTGATGCCACACCGCAAGAAGATCTTCGGCCTGACGATCCAGCCCGAGCGCCTGAGCGAGATCCGCAACGAGCGGCGCCCCGATTCGCGCTACGCGAGCCTGGAGAACTGCCGCCACGAGGTGAGCGAGGCCGAGGCGATGATGCGGCGCGCCGGCATCCGCTGGCTCTCGACCACGACCAAGTCGATCGAGGAAATCGCGACGACGATCCTGCAGGAGCTGCGGCCGGAGCGGCTGACGTACTGAGTTGCTGCATTTTTGATAGCAAATGGTCACGGATATCCGCCAACCCGCGCCTTTCCTGCATCCGTTCCCCGACCCGGTCGACGTCTTCAGCGACCCCGTCGACCGGTACGCGCGGCATCTGCATCCGCTGTGCACCATCGACCTGAGCGCCGTCGACCCCGCTTGGCAAGGCCGCATCCACATGCTGAGCCCGATCGAGCCCTATGAGGGATTGATCGGCCAATCGACGGTTGCCCACCACGGCGAGTTCCTGCGCCCCAACTGGCTGGCCTTCGAACTGAAGGACGACCGCTACACGCTGCTCGGGGATTGGCGGTACTTCGAGGTCAACGATCCGGACCTGTCGCCGTCGTTTCGCACCGAGCTCGATATCCGCCACGAGGATTCGCACCTGGCCTTTGCCGCGATGCAAGCGCACTACGCAGGCTGCCATCGACTGGACATCATGCGAACCGGCGCCAGGAATGTGCGCGACCCGGACACCCTCGCGCTGCTGCACAAACGCCGGGAAATTCGCGGCTTCGACAGCGACGGCGACCCGCTGCCCCTGCTGGCGCAATTGGGCGGAGAAGCCTTCGAAGGCAATTGGTCCGAGAGCAGCGAATGGCCTATCGACCGGAATCCTGCGGGCGACCCCGCCCCTCTCACGGCGGACGGCCGCCGCTTCCGCTTCATCGCGCACGTGCCGGGCTACAACTACTGTCTGCATGGCGCGGACAGCATCCTGCTGTTCTACGACCCGCAGGATTCGATCGCGCTCTTCACTTTCGATTGGACCTGAGCGCGCCCCGGTGCCGAGGCCTCAGCCGAACAGGTACTGCACCGTGCCGTCCGCGCTGGCGACCGGCTGGCAGGGCATACCCCAGACCGCCTCGATCAGCGCAGGTTGAAGCACCTCGGCGGTCGGCCCCTGCCGCAAACCATCCGCAGCACCCAGCACCACCACCTCGTCGGCATAGCGACGCGCGAGGTTCAGGTCGTGCAGCACGGCCACCACGCCCACGCCCCGTGCCGCCCAGGCACGCAAGAGGCGCATCGCCGAATGCTGATGCGCCAGGTCCAGCGCGGCAGTGGGCTCGTCGAGCAGCAGCCAACGCGTCGCGCCGTCGGAGCGCGGATGCCAGAGCTGCGCCAGCGCCCGCGCCAGATGAACCCGGGCCTTCTCGCCGCCCGACAGCGTGTTGAGCACGCGCGGCGCCAGCGCCGTCACGTCGGTCAGCGCCATCGCCTCGGCAATGATTCCGTCCTCGTCGCGATCGGGCGCCCGGCGGTGGGGGTAGCGCCCCAGCGCGACGATGTCGTGCGCGGTGAAGTCGAAAGCGACCGCGCTTTCCTGCGGCATCAGCGCGCGACGCAGTGCCAGCGTCGGCATGCCGTGGTCCGCGAGCGGCCGGCCGTCGAGAGTCGCCCGGCCCCGCGTCGGTTCGCGCTGGCCGGACAACACCGACAGCAACGTCGACTTGCCCGCGCCGTTCGGCCCGAGGATCGCGGTCACGCGGCCCGGCGCCAGTTCGACGGAGGCATTCGCCAGCAAGGTCTTCGCGCCGATGCGCACCTCGGCGCCCGCGCACGACAGCGCGCCCTGCCCCGCCTTCATATCCGCCGCCGTCATATGCGCCCCCTGAAGTGCCGCAGCATCAACAGGAACATCGGCACGCCGATGAAGGCGGTGAGCACGCCCAGCGGCAACTCTGCAGGCGCCATCACCGTGCGTGCCACCGTGTCGGCCGCCAGCACCAGCGCGGCGCCCAGCAGCGCCGAGGCCGGCAGCACGATGCGGTGATCGGGCCCCGCCACCATGCGCACCCAGTGCGGCGCGATCAGGCCGATGAATCCGATGATCCCGGTCGTGGCCGTCACCGCGCCCACGGCCACCGCCGTGATGACGATGGCGCGTCGCTTGGTGCGTTCGACGTCCACGCCGAGCAGTGCCGCCTGCGCCTCACCGAGCGCGATGGCGTTCAAGGGCGATGCGAGCGAGGCGGCCGCCCAGCATGAGAGAAACACTGCGACGCAGACCAGGATGACCGCGCTCCAGCGCGCACCGCCCAGGCTCCCCAGTAGCCAGAACTGCAAGCTGCGCAGTTGCTCGTCGGTGGCCATCACGCTCAACAAACCCAGCCCGGCGTTCGCCAGCGCATTGATCGCGATACCCGCCAGCAGCATCAGCGCCACGCGCGTGCCGCCCTCGCTGCGCGAAAGCCCGTAGATCAACAGCGTGACCAGGAAGCCGCCGCCGAAGGCCATGGCCACCAGCGTCCAGCTGCCGAGCGTGCGCGGCAGCACCGGCCAGAACCACGCACCCAGCACGATGGTGACGCCAGCCGCGAGCGCCGCGCCGCTGCTGATGCCGATGAGCCCGGGGTCCGCCAGCGGATTGCGGAACAGCCCCTGCATCAACGTGCCCGCCATGCCGAGCCCCGCGCCAGCCGCGATGCCGAGGACGAGGCGCGGCAGCCGGATGTTGAGAAACACGAGGTGTTCGGGCGACTGGTTGCCACCGCCCTGCCCCAATGAAGTCAGCACGTTCCAGAGCTGCGAAAGACTGATGGCATAGGCGCCCGACACGGCTCCCACCGTGAAGGCTGCGACGAGCAGCACCGCGCTGCCGCCCAGCACGGCACGCGCCCCAAAGCGTTGGCTCATTGCGTAGCCTTCGCGCTTCGCGCTGCGGTATTCGCCTTGGGAACGGCCCGGCGGCTCATGCCAGCGCGGCCTGGAATTTCTCGTGCAGCTCGCCGATGGCGCCCGGCAGCCGCGGACCGAAGCCCAGCAGCAGCAACGCGTCCTGCGTGATGAGTGCGCGCTTTTTATAAGCCGGCGTGAGCGCCAGTTCGGGCCGCTCCCAGAACCTGTCGATGCCGCCGTGCGCCTCGATGCTCTGCGTGCTGGTGAGGATGATGTCCGGTGCGGCGCTCGCCATCGCCTCGGCCGTCATCGGCCGGTAGCCGTGGAAGCCGCCCAGCGCATTCACGCCGCCGGCAAAACCGATCACCGAATGCGCCGCCGTCTTCTCGCCCGAGACCTGCGGGCTCGCGCTGTGCGAGAGCACGAACAGCACCTTGGGCTTGCGCCCCTTCGCCGCGCCCACGCGCTGCTGCACCTGGGCCCAATCGGCATCGAGCCGGGCCTGCAGTTCGCGCGCCCGCGCTTCCCTGGCGGAAGCACGGCCCACGGCCTGCACCTTGCGCTGCACTTCGCCCCAAGTGTGGTCGGCCTCGATGATCTCGACCTTCACACCGGCCGTGCGGACCTGGTCGAGCACCACGGCCGGGCCTGATTCGTTGGTAGCGATGATCGCGTCGGGCTTCAGGGACAGGAGTCCTTCGGCCGAGAGCTGGCGCATGTAGCCGACCTTGGGCGTGCCGCGCGCGGCGGCGGGATAGAGGCTGGTGGTATCGGTGCCCACCAGCTGGCCCTCGGCGCCGAGGATGTAGACCACCTCGGTGATCGCGCCGCTGACCGTCACCAGCCGCGGCAGGCGCTTGTCCTGCGCGAGCGCGGGCCAGGCGGCGGCGCCGAGTGCCGACGCGGAAAGAACGCGCAGCACATCGCGGCGGCGCGCCGAGGGAGGAAAAGGCAAGTCGTGTCGTTCGGTCATGAGGTCACAGCCGGCAATAGATGAAGGCGCGGATCAGCCGCGCCGGGGAATGTTGTGCGCGATGCGCCAGAGCACGCCGCTCGGGTCGGTCAACGTGAAATCGACCATGCCCCACGGGCGCTCGCCGGGCGGCGTGGTGCGGACGCCGTAGCGCTCGACCAGCCCCTGCGCCTGCACGTGGGCCCACCACGCGTGCGCGTCGTCGACCAGCAGATGCATCATGAAATTCTCGGCATGGCTGTGCACGTAGAACTGCTGCAGCAGGAAGCTGCTGTTGCCGTGCAGGAAGTAGGCGATGCCGTCTTCGTTCGACGCCATCGTGAAACCCAGGTCCCGGTAGAAGTCGCAGGACAGCGCGAAGTCCTTTGCCGGAACGAAGGCCTTGATTTCGACGACGTTCAGCGCGACGCTCACGATGCCTGCGCTCCGGACACGGCCAGCCGCGAGAGCTTGCGCACGATCTGGCGCCACTCCTGGCGTTCGGGAACGCCCGGCTTGCGAGCGCCGAAGAACATCGCCATCAGTTCGCCCTCGCCGTCGAAGGCCTCGACCGAGGTGACGATGCCGTCGCTGGTCGGCTTCTCGACGATCCAGACGCTTGCGATGCGGTCTTCGCGCAGATGCAGGTTGAAGTCGGGGTCGAGCACGTTGAGCCAGAGCATCCCGCGAATCTCCATCGGCTCGACGCGCACGACGGGACCGGAGTGGATCTGGATGCAGCCCGGGCTGCCGACGAACACCATGATGGGCGTTCCGTCGAACGTGGCCTCCTGCAGCAGCTCGCGCACCGCGGACGTTTCCGCGCGCTGCGTGAACTCGCCCTCGGTGAGGCGAAAGCTCTGCTGCCGCTCGACACCGAACTTGTTCAGGAGGCCGAAGAACTCGTGCGTGTCCTGCATGCCGCGCCAGGCTTCGGAGAGCCCACTCGCGTCGATGGCGCTGTCGTCGCGCGATGCGGCCTTGGGGTCGGCCGGCACGAACTGCACGGGTGCGTCGGGCGCGGTGTGCGTGTCGATGACCGACTGGAACGCGTCGCGGTCGGTGGCCTCGCGCACGAAGATCTTGTGGACCGCCACGCCGTTCGCATTGAAGAACTGCAGACTCAGCGAAGGCGGCACGCCGGCATTGGCCGCCGCTTCGCTGACGGCAAAGCCGGCATGCCAGCGGCTGAAGAAAAGGCGCAGGTCGATGGCCTCGCCCAGCGCGAGCCCCATCGCCTCGCTGCCGGAGACCTTCTCGTAGACGCCGGTCTTCTCGTGCACCGTGGTCTCGTTGCGCGTGAGCGCGAGCACCGGGCCGCAGAGTTCCAGCGCCTGCAGCAGGTCGACCCACGGGCCCTTCAGCGGCGTGGCGCGCAGCACCTTGTCGTGTGAGCCAGTGTGCGCGGCGATGGCTGCGCCTTCGGAGATACCCATGGCCGCCGCAGCGTCCTTGTGGCGCATGCCCTTGGCACGCAGTTCCGTGAATCGGGTCCGGGTTTCTTCAGCGTTCATCGGGTTTCCTTTGTTGTCGGCGGTTGCTTTGGCGCGGATCAGAAGTCCGCCATGAGCGAGACATTGAAGGCGCGCCCCGGCTGGGTGTAGGCATCGCGCAGGGCCGAGGTCGTCGTCAGCCCGCGCACGTCACTCCACATCCAGTAGCGCTTGTTGGTGAGGTTGGTCACCGAGGCGTTCAGGCGCAGGTCTTTCTTGATACGCCATTGCGCGCTGATGTCCAGCGTGGTGGCCTGCGGCGTGCGGAACTGCAGGCCGGTGGTCACCTCGCTGCGATCGACGTCGCTCCACTTCTTGGCGCCATGATGAACCGCATCGAGGCGAACGCTCCAGACCGGCGCCTGGTACTTGAGACCGGCGCTGAACTTCTGCGGGTCGATGGAATTGAGCGGCCGGTTGTTGGTGCGGTCGCGCCCGCGCGTCTGGCCGTAAGCGAAGGGCACGGAGAAGCCAGTGCCGTTCTCGGTGAAGTCGAGCTCGCCCTTGATCTCGAAGCCGCTGATGCGCGCGCGCCCGACGTTGACCGACTGGAACGTCGCCGGATTGACGCGAGAGCCGAACACGCCGCCAACTTGGCGGTCGTTCTCGATCAGGTCCTTGTAGTCGCCCGTGAACGCGGCCACGTCGTAGCTCAGGATGCCGGTGCGCCCGCGCATGCCCAGCTCGATGTTGCGGCTCTTCTCGGGCTTGAGGTTCGGGTTGGGAATCGTCTTGTAGCCCGAGATCACGTTCTCGAAGAAGTTGTTGACCTGGAACGCGTTGGGCGCCTTGAAGCCGGAGGCGTAGTTGCCGTAGACGCTGAACTGCGGCGTGGTGCGGAACAGCACGCCCAGCTTGGGCGACACCGCCGAGCCCGACAGCGACACCGCCTGCGCGTTGAAGCCCGCCTGCTTCGCATCGAGCGAGAAGCGATCGAAGCGGATGCCGGGCGTGATGCTCCAGCGGTCGTGGATGAACTCGTCCTGCACGTAAAAGGCCGTCGAGGTCTCGCGCGTGTCGGGGAAGCGCTTGAGCGGGTAGCTCTCGCCCGCCGGCGGCACCAGGCCGGTCTGCAGGTTCTCGACGTTGGTGCGGGTGTAGTCGAATCCGTAGGTGATCTTCTGCGCCCAGTCACCCATGCGGATGGTCTTGTCGGCCTGCAGGCCGAGCTGCCAGGTGTTCTCGTCGTATGTGACGTCGCGCGTGCGATCGGCGGCGGTGAAGCGGTCTTCGTAGATGTACTCGCGCGACTTGGCCTTCTGGTAGCTCACGACAGCCAGCAGGTTGTCGGCCACGACGGTGTTCAGGCGCAGGCGTCCTTCGTAGGTGAGGCGGTCGCGGTCGAGATCGGTCTTGGCGTTGAGCCCGACGACCGAGGTGGACGCGTACGGCGGCTTGGCGACGCCCGAGAGCAGGTCGTAGCGGCTGCTCTTCTCGACGTGCTCGAAAGTGAAGGCATGGCGCTGGTCGGCGTTGGGCGTGAGGATGGCCTTGGCCAGCAGCGAGCGGGTGTTGTCGCGCTGCGGATTGGGCGTGGTGCGGTCGACGTTGGGCACGTTGAGCCGGCCCATGTTCTCGAGCTCGCTCGCGCGGCCCAGGTTGGCGGAGATCAGCCACTCGAGCGCATCGTTCGCCTTGCCCGCAAGCGTGACGCCGCCGCGCACGCCGTTGTCGTCGCCGCTGTAGCCGATGTTCGCGCTGCCGCCGAAGGTGCGGCCGTCGCGCAGGAACGACGAAGGTTCGCGGGTGATGAAATTGACGAGGCCTGCGAGGCCGTCCGAACCATAGAGCGCCGACGCCGGCCCCTTGATGATCTCGATGCGCTCGACGAGGCCGATGTCGAAGTAGTCGCGGCCGAAGGCATTGGCGCTGAAGACGTAGCTGCGTGGCGTACGGATGCCGTCGGTCAGCAGCAGCACGCGGTTGCCGTCGAGGCCACGGACGTTGAAGCCCGCGTTGCCATCGCGGCCGGTGTTGCCCTGCGCAAGCCCGAAGCGCGCGGGCGAACGTTTGACCGAAACGTTGGGCAGGTCGCGCACCGCGTCACGGATGTCGTTGATCTGCTTGGATTCGATGTCGTTGCGGTTGATGACCTCGATGCTCAGCGGCAGGTCGTCCTTGGCCTGTTCCGAGCGCGATCCGCTCACCACCACCTCGCCGAGCGCCGCAACTTGCTGGGACCACGCCGTCGTCGTGGCCATGCCGAAGCCGGAGGCGATCAGCAGCTGCAGGAGCGCGAGGCGATGGGGAGAAGTTCGAGGGGAATGAGTGGCCACGAAAAAGGTCCAGAAAACAGTTGAAGAACTGCTTGCTGGACCTTGATGCGCAGGGAGACTGCGCGTGTGACCTGGCTGGCAATGAGGGGGCGAGAAAGAGGTAGTCGCCCGACCTTTTTATTGTATGAGAATAATTCTCATCTAAACAACTTAAGACTTATTTCACGCGGGGGCCGAAGTGCGGATCAGGTGGTCGAACGCACCGAGCGCCGCCTTCGCGCCGTCGCCGGCCGCGATGATGATCTGCTTGAACGGCACGGTCGTCACATCCCCCGCCGCGAACACGCCCGGCACCGAGGTCTGGCCGCGGGCGTCGACGATGATCTCGCCGTGCTTCGTCAGCTCGACCACGCCCTTGAGCCAGTCGGTGTTGGGCACGAGGCCGATCTGGATGAACACGCCTTCGAGTTCGACCTGCTTCAGCTCGCCCGATGCGCGGTCCTTGTAGACCAGGCCGTTGACCTTCTGGTCGCCGGTGATCTCGGTGGTCTGCGCGTTGGTGAACACGTCGACGTTTTTCAGGCTGTGGAGCTTGCGCTGCAGCACGGCGTCGGCGCGCAGCGCGGTGTCGAACTCGATCAGCGTGACATGGCCCACGATGCCGGCCAGGTCGATCGCCGCTTCGACGCCCGAGTTGCCGCCGCCGATGACGGCGACGCGCTTGCCCTTGAAGAGCGGGCCGTCGCAGTGCGGGCAGTAGGCCACGCCCTTGTTCTTGAACTCGTGCTCGCCGGGCACGTTGATGTTGCGCCAGCGCGCGCCGGTCGAGATGATGATCGACTTGCTCTTGAGCGAGGCGCCGCTTTCCAGCTGCACTTCGATCAGATCGCTGCCAGGCACCAGGGCCTTGGCACGCTGCAGATTCATGATGTCGACGTCGTAGTCGCGCACGTGCTCCTCGAGTGCATGGGCGAACTTCGGACCTTCGGTTTCCTTGATCGAGATGAAGTTCTCGATGCCCATCGTGTCGAGCACCTGGCCGCCGAAGCGCTCCGAGGCCACGCCGGTGCGGATGCCCTTGCGCGCCGCATACACGGCGGCTGCGGCACCAGCCGGGCCGCCACCGACGATCAGCACATCGAACGGATCCTTGGCGGCGATCTTCTTGGCTTCGCGCTCAACGCCGCTGGTGTCGATCTTCGCGAGGATTTCTTCCAGGCTCATGCGGCCCTGGCCAAACTCGGTGCCGTTGAGGAAGACGGTCGGCACGGCCATCACCTGGCGTTCCTTGACCTCGTCCTGGAAGGTGCCTCCTTCGATCATCGTGGTGCGGATGCGCGGGTTCTGGATCGCCATCAGGTTCAGCGCCTGGACCACGTCGGGGCAGTTGTGGCAGGTGAGCGAGACGTAGATCTCGAACTCGAAGTCGCCGTCGAGCGCCTTGATCTGGTCGAGCACGGCTTGCTCGACCTTGGGCGGGTAGCCGCCGACCTGCAGCAGCGCAAGGATCAGCGAGGTGAATTCATGGCCCATTGGCAGGCCGGCAAAACGCGGGCCGTGGTTTTCGCTCGGGCGGTTGACCGAGAACGAGGGCTTGCGGTGGTTGTCGTCGCGGCTCTCGGTCAGCTTGACCAGCGTCGAGGACTCCGCGACGTCCTTCAGCAGCGACAACATCTCGCCCGAGGCCTTGCTGTCGTCGAGCGAGGCAACGATTTCGATCGGTTGCGTGGCGCGATCGAGGTAACTCTTCAATTGGGCCTTGGTGCTGGCGTCGAGCATGACGAACTCACTTTCGATAACTGAAAACTATCAACTGGGAACAAAAAAGCCCGGGGCTTCGAGAGCGCCCGGGCTTTCGCACGGGGAGCGCTTAGATCTTGCCGACGAGGTCGAACGAAGGCTTCAGCGTTTCGGCGCCTTCGGTCCACTTGGCGGGGCAGACTTCACCGGGGTGGGCAGCCACGTACTGGGCAGCCTTCACGCGGCGCAGCAGTTCGGCGGCGTCGCGGCCGATGCCGTTGTCGTGCACTTCGATGGTCTTGATCTTGCCTTCGGGGTCGATCACGAAGGTACCGCGGTAGGCCAGGCCTGCATCTTCACCTTCTTCGATCAGCACCTGGAAGGCACGGGCCAGTTGCTGGCTCGGGTCGCCGATCAGCGGGTACTGGACTTTGGCGATGGTGTCCGAGGTGTCGTGCCATGCCTTGTGGGTGAAGTGGGTGTCGGTGGACACGCCGTAGATCTCCACGCCGAGCTTCTGGAATTCGGGGTAGTGGTCGGCCAGGTCGCCGAGTTCCGTCGGACACACGAACGTAAAGTCTGCCGGGTAGAACACCACGACCGACCATTTGCCCTTGAAGTTGTCGTTGCTGACGGGCACGAACTTACCGTTGTGATACGCGGTGGCCTTGAAGGGAATGATTTCGGTGTTGATCAGGGACATTGCTGCTTCCTAGTGATGGGGCTGATGAAAAAAGCGAAGTATCAGTATAACTACCAATCTCATATTATTAATAGTCATGAGCTATTAAAAGTATTGGAGCTTGCTATGTTTGCGATGAGGTCGCGATGCGTTTTGCAGCCCCTCAATACGAACGTGTATCACCATCACACGCATGCAGACCGGCGCAGCATGGGATTGCTTGCAAGCACGCATCGGCCCCTCTGACAATCACCGCTTTCAGAACAAGGAAAAATCATGAAGGGCGACCCCAAGGTCATCGAACATCTGCAGGCGCAGCTCAAGAACGAGCTCACTGCAATCAACCAATACTTCCTCCACTACCGCATGCTCAAGCACTGGGGTCTGGACAAGCTGGCCAAGAAGGAATACGAGGAATCGATCGGCGAAATGAAGCACGCCGACAAGCTGATGGACCGCATCTTCATGCTCGACGGCCTGCCCAATCTGCAGGACCTCGGCAAGCTGAACATCGGCGAGGACGTGCCCGAACTGCTGCGCTGCGACCTCGGTGCAGAAACCGGCGCGCAGGCCACCATCAAGGACGGCATCCAGCATTGCGAATCGGTGCGCGACTATGTCTCGCGCGATCTGCTGCAGGAAATCCTGGACGACACGGAAGAGCACATCGACTTCCTCGAAACCCAGATCGACCTGATCGACCGCGTTGGCCTGCAGAACTACCTGCAATCGCAGATGGGCGAGCTGGAATAAGAGAAGTCTTTGGATTTCAAACAACGGGGCTTCGGTCCCGTTTTTTATTGCTTTACGTAACTTAACGGCGGCCAAATAGCAGTCATTCTCATCTGCACGGATAGAATCCGCGCCTTCGATGACTGCCGCCCGCTCCGACAACCGCCGCCGTGCCTACTGGCTCAAGACCCTGCACGAATGGCATTGGGTGAGCTCAGCGATCTGCCTCATCGGGATGATCCTGTTCAGCGTCACGGGCTTCACCCTCAATCACGCGGGGCAGATCGAGGCCAAGCCGGCAATCACGAAGCTGAACGGCACGATCGACCAGCCTCTGCGCGCCCGACTCGAACAACAACTGCCCGCCGCCAAGGCGCAAAAAGGCAAGGCGCCATTGCCCGCCGAACTGCAAGGCTGGGTCCAGAAGAACTGGGACGTCAGCACCGCCGGCCACGACGCCGAATGGTCGGACGATGAGATCTATCTCTCGCTCCCCCGCCCCGGCGGCGACGCCTGGTTGCGCCTGAGCCTGGCCGACGGCGAGATCGAATACGAGCGCACCGACCGCGGCTGGCTCTCTTACCTCAACGACCTGCACAAGGGCCGCAACACTGGCGCCGCCTGGAGCTGGTTCATCGACATCTTCGCGGGCGCCGCGCTGGTCTTCTCGATCACCGGGCTGTTCATTCTCAAGATGCATGCGGGCAATCGACCGTTCACCTGGCCGATGGTGGGCATGGGGTTGGTCGTGCCGGTGCTGCTCGCGCTGTTGTTCATTCATTGATTGGCCGATTGATTCAGGAAAAGAGGTTTCCCGTGCACGTTCGCTACTCACTCGCGCCAATCGCCATGTCGGCGCTGCTCGCAACCCCGGCCTTCGCGGCGAGCCTGGCCGTCAACATCGAGATTCCGCGGCTGAACGTTTCCGAGTACCACCGCCCCTACGTGGCGACCTGGATCGAGCGCGCGGACAACACGGTCGCGGGCACGCTGGCCGTCTGGTACGACGTGCGCACCAAGACGAACAACCCCGAAGGCGAAGGCACGAAGTGGCTCAAGGACATGCGCCAGTGGTGGCGCCGCGGCGGCCGCGAGCTCGCGGTGCCGGTCGATGGCGTGACCGGGGCCACCAAGCCCGCCGGCAAGCATCAACTGAGCTTCACTGAAGGCTCTGCAGCGCTGCCGAAGCTCGCACCCGGCGCCTACAAGTTGGTGGTCGAAGCGGCCCGTGAAGTCGGCGGCCGCGAGGTCGTGAGCATTCCGTTCCAGTGGCCGCCCACCGCAGCAGCGCAGCCGAGCGCGGCCGGCAAGGAAGAGCTTGGCGAAATCAAGCTCGAACTCAAGCCCTGAGCGACGCCCGCCCCTTCACTGCCAGCTTCATCCATCAAGGACCTCCCATGACCCGCTCCATCCTGCGTGCCACCGGCCTCGCCATCGCCCTGTCGGCCATCGCTTCCGCCTCCATTGCGCACAACGCCTGGCTGCTGCCCTCGTCCACCGTGTTCTCCAAGGCCGACACCGTGTCCGTCGATGCGGCCGTGTCGAACGACCTGTTCGTCGCGAACCACGCGCCGCTGCGGCTCGAGGGCCTGCAGATCACCGCACCCGATGGCAGCACCGTCAAACCCGAGAGCGAAGCCAAGCTCAAGCTGCGCAACGTGTTCGACGTGAGCGTCGCGCAGCCGGGCACCTACCGCATCGCCGTGGTCAACGCAGGCGCCTTCGCGAGCTGGAAGGACAAGGCCACGGGCCAGAACAAGCGCGCACGCGGCACGGCCGAAACCATCGGCAAGGACATCCCGGCCGATGCGCAGGACGTCACCATCACGCAGTCGTCGGGCCGTATCGAGACCTTCGTGACGGTCGGCAAGCCCTCGGCGCTCAAGCCGATCGGCCAGGGTCTGGAACTGATCGTCGCTGGCAGCCCGACCGACCTGGTCAAGGGCGAGAAAGCCAGCTTCACGCTGAACCTCGACGGCCAGCCCGCGAAGAACCTCGAAGTGACCGTGACCGCCGGCAACACGCAGTACCGCGACAAGCTCGAGGAAATCAAGCTCAAGACCGACGACAAGGGCCAGTTCAGCGTGACCTGGCCGACGGCCGGCATGTACTGGCTCGATGCCAGCACCAAGGACAACAAGACCACCGTGCCGCAAGCCAAGGAACGCCGCCTGACCTACGCGGCCACCCTTGAAGTGATGCCCTGATCCCTGAAGCGGCGCGCTCCCTTGGGACTTTCCTTCAGCACCTGGCGCGCAGGCGGCTACGCCAACGCGGCCGTACCGCGCCGCGCGGACCCCGCCACCCTGCAGCAGCTGGGTGGGCAGACCATGGGCACGACCTGGTCGCTGCGCTTCGACAACCCGCGGATGCTTCCGCTGGAACAGGTGCGCGCAACAGTAGAAACAGCGCTTGCGCGGGTCATCGCGCAGATGAGCCATTGGGAGCCGGCGTCGGACATCAGCCGCTTCAACGCGGCGCCTGCGGGTTCGCGGCATGCGCTGCCCGAGGAGTTCGCCGAGGTGATGCGCTGCGCCCTTCACTGGGCGCGCGTCAGCGGACGCGCGATCGATCCGACCGTCGGTCCCCTGGTCACTTGCTGGGGCTTCGGCCCCGACGCGGAAGAGAACGGCTTGCCCGCGCCCGAAGCCATCGCCGAACTGCGCGCGCACACGGGCTGGCAGCGGCTGGAGTTCGACGAAGCGCGCGGCACCCTACTGCAGCCAGGGAACGTCGTGCTTGACCTCTCGGGCATTGCGAAGGGCTTCGCGGTCGATCATGGCGTCGAGGCATTGCGCGGGCTCGGCCTCGGCGATCTGCTGTTCGAGATTGGTGGTGAACTGCGCGGTATCGGGCGCCGTCCTGATGGGCAGCCGTGGCAGGTGCTGGTCGATGGCGAATCGCCCGCCCCGCAGCGCATCCCACTTGCCGACATGGCCATCGCCACATCGGGCGACCGCTGGCATCGCCGCGAGCACGAAGGACGCCACTGGTCGCACACCATCGATCCGCGCAACGGCGAACCGGTCGCGCATGCGCTGGCGAGCGTCACGGTGCTGCATGCGCAATGCATGCAGGCCGACGCGCTGGCCACCGTGCTGACCGTGCTGGGGCCGGACGATGGCCTGGCCTTCGCAGAACGCCACGACATCGCAGCCCTGTTCATCGGCCGCGGTGACGCGGGTCCACGAACCACCCGCGCCTGGATCGCGCAGACCGGCGCATGACCGAGGCGATGTTGCGCACGCTGGGCGCGGGCGCCACGGCGACGGCCTACGCGGCGCTTTGCCTTGCCGTCTACGCGCGGCAGCGTCGACAGCGCACCGCGGCAGCCCGCGAAGCGGCCACGCTGTCGACCGACAGCGAAACGCGCCCGACCCTCGTGCTGTTCGCCAGCCAGACCGGCCAGGCAGAGACGATCGCCTGGCAGACGGCGCGGCAATTGCGTTCAGCGGGGACACCGGTGCGCGTGATGGAGCTCAACGCCCTCGACGCCGCCACGCTCGGCGCCGCCGACCGCGCGCTCTTCGTGGCCAGCACGTATGGCGAGGGCGATGCGCCCGATGGCGCCAGCGTGTTCGCGGAGCGGGTGATGGATTCACCTGTCGCCTTGTTTTCGCTTCGCTATGCCGTGCTGGCGCTCGGAGACCGCCAGTACAAGAACTTCTGCGGCTTCGGTCGCGCACTCGATGCGTGGCTGCATGCGGCCGGTGCCAGGCGCGATTTCGAATGTCTCGAGGTCGACAACAGCGATCCCGCCGCAATGGCCGACTGGCAGGCTCGATGGGGCGACGTTGCCGCCGCTCATGAAGATCCGGTCGATGCATTCGCACCATGGCGGCTCTCAGCGCGCGAGTTGCTCAACGCCGGCAGCGCCGGTGCGCCGGTCTTCCAGTTGGGTCTGGTGCCGCAGTCGGGCGCGATGCCCCGTTGGGCTTCAGGCGACCTGGTGCAGATCGCCGTGGCAAGCGATCCGGCGCGGCCTCGCGACTATTCGATCGCGTCGCTGCCTGCCGATGGCGAACTGCAATTGCTGGTGCGCCAGGAACAGCATCCCGATGGCACCTTGGGTACGGCGTCAGGCCTGCTCACCTCGACGCTCACGGTCGGCGATACGGTTGCATTGCGCCTGCGACCGCATCGCACCTTCCGCCTCGACGGCAATGAGATGCGGCCGCTGATCCTCATCGGCAATGGCACCGGACTGGCCGGCCTTCGCGCCCACCTGCGCGCCCGCGCGGCGGCGGGCCGCAACGACAACTGGCTGGTGTTCGGCGAACGGCAGGCGGCCCACGACTTTCTCTGCCGCGAAGAGATCGAAGCCTGGCAATCCACCGGCGTGCTGCAGCGGCTCGACATGGTGTTCTCACGCGACCAGCCCGAACGCCTCTACGTGCAGCACCGGCTGCTGCAATCGGCCGACCAGTTGCGCGCATGGCTGGACAAAGGTGCGGCTGTTTACGTTTGCGGAAGCCTCCAGGGCATGGCGTCGGGTGTGGACGCGGCCTTGAAGCAGATTGCCGGCGAGGCGTTCTGGCGCGATTTGTCGGCGACCGGACGGTATCGCCGCGATATCTACTGACCCGCCCGACTGCCTCGTAGGCACCTTTTGTCAGTTGCTCATTGGCAACAACATAAGAAGACTTATGGGTTAACTCTTCATTTGTTAACCAAAGGTTAATGAGAAACACTATTATTCGCGTCGATTTGCGTTCCCTCGCAAATTGACTCACCCAGCCAGTCCCCGGTTTTCTCTTTCGAAAGCGCGCGTGCGGACACCGCCAGTCGAGTCCTCCCGCTCGCCGCCCTTTTCGGAGAAAACTACATGGCCTACATCAAGAGCCGCAAACACGCCGTCGCGCGCGCCGTTCCCCACCTCTCCGGCGCTGCCGCCGCCACCCTGATGGCCATCGCGGCGCCCGCCGCCTTTGCCCAGTCTGGCGGCGCGTTGCCCGAAGTGCGTGTGCAGGACTCTTCCGCAGCCGACTACAAGACCGACACCTCGGCCAACCCCAAGTTCACAGCACCGCTGCTGAACACGCCGCAAACCGTCCAGGTGATCAAGGAACAGGTCATCCGCGAACAAGGCGCGACGACGCTGACCGAAGCGCTTCGCAACACGCCCGGCGTGGGCACCTTCTTCCTCGGGGAGAACGGCAACACCAACACCGGCGACGCCGTCTTCATGCGCGGATTCGACAGCTCGAGCAGCATCTTCGTCGACGGCATCCGCGACCTCGGCTCGATCTCGCGCGACGTGTTCAACATCGAGCAGGTCGAAGTCGTGAAGGGTCCGTCGGGCACCGACGTCGGCCGCACCTCGCCTACCGGCTACATCAACCTCGTCACCAAGAAGCCGAAGCTCGAAGACAACTTCACGGGCTCGATCGGCTTCGGCAGCGCAGACTACAAACGCGGCAGCATCGACTGGAACAAGTCGCTCAGCAGCGCCAACGGCATCGGCGCCGCGTTCCGTTTGAACGCCGTGGTGGAAGACTCGGGCGTTGCCGGCCGCGACTTCATCAAGAACAAGCACACGGCCATCGCACCGTCGCTCGCGCTCGGTCTGAACTCGCCCACGCGCTTCTACTTCGACTACCTGCATGTGGACCAGAACAACGTCCCCGACGGCGGCGTGCCGACGATCGGCCTGCCCAGCTATTCGAACCCCGACCCGACGGCGCTCGGCGCACGTCGCCGCAGCTTCCTGAACTATGCGGCGCCGGTCGATCCGAAGAACTTCTACGGCACCGCCTACGACTTCAACAAGGTCACGGCGGATATGTTCACCGCGCGCGTCGAGCACGACTTCACGCCCGACGTCACGCTGCGCAACACCACGCGCTACGGCAAGACGAAGCAGGACTACATGCTGACGTCGTTCATGCTCGGCGGCCTGGGAGCCAACGGCAATCCGCCTCCCTCGGCGAATACGGCATTCCTCAGCACGCCGGTTCCGGGCCTGCCCTCCACCTGGTCGGTCACGCGCAACTCGCCGACCAACAAGAACCAGGAAAACACGATCTTCGTCAACCAGACGAACATGACCGCCAAGTTCGACACCGGCAGCATGAGCCACTCGCTCAGCGCGGGCGTCGAGCTGATCCGGGAAGAACAGACGAACCTGGGCTATTTCGCCCCCGGCGCGTTGTTCAACGGCAAGGCGGTGCAGAACGGCGCCTGGCCGGCCGCGAACCTGTACGCGCCCAACCCCTATGTCAACGGCTACAGCCGCATCCAGAGCGGCGCCGACAGCAAGGGCGTGACCAACACCGTCGGCCTCTATGCCTTCGACACCGTCAAGCTCAACGAGCAGTGGCAGATCACGGGCGGCCTGCGCTTCGACCACTACAACACGTCGTTCCAGGGCTCGACGCTGTCGACCGCAACGACCAATCCGGGCCTGCCGGTCGGAACGCTGGTGCCCTCGTCGCTGAAGCTTTCCGACAACCTGTTCACCGGCAAGATCGGCGTGGTCTACAAGCCCGTGAAGAACGGCAGCATCTACGCGGCCTACGGCACCTCGGCCCAGCCTCCGGGCGGCGCGAACTTCTCGCTGTCGGCCGCCGGCTCGGGCAACAGCGCCGCGCGCACCGACTTCCTGCCGCAGAAGGCCAAGACCTTCGAAGTCGGTACGAAGTGGGACGTGATGAACGACAAACTGTCGCTGACCGGCGCGATCTATCGCACGGACGTGACGAATGAGGTGGTACAGGACCCGACCAATACCGCGGCCTTCTACCAAAGCGGCAAGAAGCGCGTCCAGGGCATCGAGCTGGGCCTCGCGGGCAACATCACCGAACGCTGGGGCGTGACGGCCGGGTTCACGACGATGGACACCAAGGTCCAGAACGGCCCCAACGTCACCGCCGACGGCACCAACGTGCTGGTCTACACCCCGAAGAACGCCTTCACGGCCTGGACCACCTACCAGTTCCCCTTCGGCCTGGCCATCGGCGGCGGCGCGCGCTACAACGGAAAGCTGCACCGCGGCACCGACGGCGCGGTGGGTACGCCGCTGTACATCGATTCGTACTGGGTGTTCGACGCCATGGCGTCCTACCGAATCAACAAGAACGTCGACATCCAGCTGAACGTCTCCAATCTGTTCGACAAGCAGTACGCGGCGGCCATCAACAAGAGCGGCTACCGCTACACGCCGGGTACGCCCCGTTCGGCAAAGATCACCGCGAACTTCGCGTTCTGATCCATGCCTGCCGGGTTCGCCCGGCACGGTGCGAAACTCGAGCCCCGGTCTGCGCCGGGGCTTTTCTCTTTGCGGAGTGCCTGAAAAATGATGCTGCATGTGCCCGATGTCTTGAGCCCCGTCCAGGCGCGTGAGATGCGCGCGGCGCTGGATGCCACGAACTGGATCGACGGCCGCGAGACCGTGGGTGAACAAGGCGCGCAGGTCAAGCGCAATCGACAGTTGCCGGAGTCATCGGCCATCGGACGCGAACTCGGCAGCACGATACTCGCCGCGCTGGCGCGGCATCCGCTCTTCTTTTCGGCAGCGCTGCCCTCGCGCTTCGTTCCACCGCTGTTCAATCGGTATGAGGGGGGCGAGCACTACGGCGTTCACGTCGACGGCGCGGTGCGCGCGCTGCCTGGAGGCGGTCAGCAAATGCGCACCGACCTGTCCTGCACGCTGTTCCTGTGCGATCCGGAAGACTACGACGGCGGCGAGCTCGAGGTGATCGACACCTACGGGTCGCACGAGGTCAAGCTGCCGGCCGGCGACCTCATTCTTTATCCGGCGAGCAGCCTGCATTGCGTTCACCCCGTGACGCGCGGGGCGCGCGTTTGCTCGTTCTTCTGGCTTCAGAGCATGGTGCGCAACGACCAGCAGCGCAGCATGCTGTTCGAGCTCGACCAGAACATCCAGAAATTGCGCGCCAGGCTGGGCGAATGCGAGGAGACGGTGGCACTGACGGGCCACTATCACAATCTTTTGCGGCTCTGGTCGGAGGTATAGCGGGCGGTCGGGGAGTCGTCGAAAGCCCAGTAACACCATAGTTATTGCAAATGCGACGGATTCTTATTTATAATCATCCAACCAACAGCCAGCCAACTGCCGCTTTTACAGCCATGATCGTTTGCGTCTGCCGCCGAGTCTCCGACCGTGAAATCGCACGTCATGTGCGAGCCGGCATGACGTTCGACGAAGTCCAATTCGAGCTTGGCGTGGCCACACAATGTGGTCAGTGTGAAGGTTGTGCGCGCGATATCGTCGCGCAGTGCAGCGCTTCGCACCCGGTCGCCGCGTTGAATCGCGAATCGGGTCCGAGGGCGATTCAGCTTGCCAGCTCCATCACGGAAAGCAAGGCATGGAACTCGTCTCGGCACTCGGCGGCAGCCTGATCCTGGTCGCAGGCTCGGTCTGGTGGATTTTTCGCAAGTAACGTCGTAGCGGTTTTGCTGCAATCGGGGCACGTTTTGACGTGCCCGCATTCGAATGGTTGATCGTGTCTGACCGCTTTGCCCCCCCTCCCTCTGCTTTTGGCCTTTCGCGCAATGTCATCATTGCGGGCAGCGTCATCCTGTTTCACGCGGCTGCGCTCTGGGCACTGCAAAGCGGGCTGCTGCGACGCGCTGCCGAAGTGGTGATTCCAGTCGAAATATTGAGCCAGTTCGTCGAACCGCCGAAACCCAAGGTGGATCCCCCCCCTCCGCCGCCCCCCCCGCCGAAGGTGGCCAAGGCGCCGCCTCCACCGCGGCCGCAAGCCATCCGCGAATCGAAGCCCACACCAGCCCCGCAGGCGCCCGTGGGCACCACGGAGCCGCCTCCCCCGCCAGCGCCGCCGGCTGCGCCCACGCCACCGGCTCCTCCTGCATTGCCGCCAGCTCCTCCGGCTCCGCCTGCGGTGCAACTGCCCTCGAGCAACGCCGACTACCTCCAGAACCCCAAGGCGGTCTACCCCGCCATGAGCAAGCGGCTCGGCGAACAGGGCAAGGTGATCGTCAAGGTGCTCGTCGGGGTCGACGGGCTGCCCAAGAGCGCCGAGGTCAAGAGATCCAGCGGCTTCGAGCGCCTCGACGAGGCGGCCATCGAATACATCATGAAATGCCGGTTCGTGCCCGGCAAGGTCAACGGCGTGGTACAGGCCATGTCCTATGACGCCCCCGTCAACTACGTCTTGAACTAATTTTTCTCTGGAGCAACTTCGTATGGATTCCCAATTTGGCTTGATGAACGTCTGGAATCAGGGCGATTTCGTCACCAAGGCCGTCGCGGTGCTGTTGATCGGCATGTCGCTTGCATCGTGGATCGTGATCATCGTCAAGGCAATCGACGTCATCAAGTACAAGCGCCTTGCCAAGCAGTCGCAGGACTTCTGGCACAGCGAAGACTTCGCCACCGCACTGAACAAGCTCGGCAAGGACGACAGCAACCCCTTCCGTGCACTGGCACTCGAAGGCCGCGAGGCGGCAGCCCACCATCGCAACACCAAGGCCCATCTGCACGATGCGCTCGATGTGAGCGACTGGATCACGCGCGCCCTCCGCAACGGCATCGACGCATTCACCGCTCGCCTTCAGACCGGTCTGGCCATCCTGGCATCGGTTGGCTCCACGGCGCCGTTCATCGGCCTCTTCGGCACGGTCTGGGGCATCTACCACGCACTGATGAGCATCGGCTCGGCCGGTCAAGCCACCATCGACAAGGTGGCGGGCCCGATCGGGGAGGCGCTGATCATGACGGCGCTCGGTCTGGCGGTGGCGATCCCCGCGGTGCTCGGCTACAACGCGCTGGTTCGCGGCAACAAGTTCGTGCTGACCAAGCTCAACAGCTTCGCGCACGACCTGCATGCCTACTTCGTGACCGGCGCCCGCGTGCAAAGCGGTAGCGGCGACGCGATCGTGGTTCCGCTCAAGAAGGGCTGAACGCCATGGCCTTCGGAACACAAGACGAACCCGATGAGGTGATGAACGAGATCAACATGACGCCGCTGGTCGACGTCATGCTGGTGCTCCTGATCATCTTCATCATCACCGTGCCGGTGATGAAGCACGCGGTCAACATCGACCTGCCTCGTGCCAGCAGCGAGCCCGAGCTGCCCAAGCCGCAGAACATCCTGTTCAGCGTCACGGCCGACGGCAGCTACTACTGGAACGAGCAGAAGATCGACGACAGCGAACTGCCCAATCGCCTCGCCGCCGAAGCCGCCAAGGAGCCACAGCCCGAACTCCATATCCGCGGCGACAAGGCCGTGCGCTATGAACGCGTGGCCAAGGCCATGTCGGAAGCGCGAGAAGCTGGCGTTCGGAAGATCGGTTTCATCACCGAGCCCGACGCGAAGTGAACTGAATTCGAAGCGTGTGAAAAAAATCAATCTTCGCGATTGACTTCTTGTTGAGAATCATTATCATTCAATCATCGCTTCGATACGGGAACCTCAAATGCCAGCCACACCGAACGCCTTCACTGTTCTGAACCATCCTTCGCTCGACCAATCGGGTGGCGGTCATGCGTCGATCCAGGCATCGCGTCCGGTGCCGATGGTCGAAAGCACGGAGCTTCTCAAGGGAAGCAAAACCGTGGGCATCATGCACAACGGTTCGCTCTACAGGCTCCAGGCCACCAAACTCGGCAAGCTGATCCTGACCAAGTAAGTCGCTCAGCTCGCCCTTCGCGCAAGTTTCATCGTGGGGCGACTCAAGGAGATTTATCTCCGAAGGGTCGTTTTTTGCTAGCCAACGGTTCGCCGACTAGCCAAGCTTTTTTTCACGCTGAACGCTCCAAAGAAAACGCCGACCTCGAAGTCGGCGTTTTGCTTTGTGCGGAGAGAAAGACTCAGAGGCCGATCGCGGCAATGCCCGCCTTGGCAATCTGCGCGTCTTCGTTCGACTTCACGCCGCTCACGCCGACTGCGCCGATGACCTGGCCGTCCTTCACGATCGGCACGCCACCTTCGAGCAGACCCTGGACAGCAGGCGCCGTCAGGAACGCGGTGCGGCCGCCATTGATGATGTCTTCATAGACCTTGCTCTCGCGGCGACCCATGGCGGCGGTGTGCGCCTTGGCGGGGGCGATGTGCGACGACAGCGCTGCGGCGCCGTCTAGGCGCTGCAGCCAGAGCAGGTTGCCGGCATCGTCCGAGATGGCGATGGTCACGGCCCAGTTGTTCTTGAGAGCCTCGGCTTCGGCCGCTGCGGCGATGGCCTTGACGTCGGCAAGTTCGAGGAATGATTTGGTCTTCATGTTGAGCTCAGGTTGCGTAAAAACCCGACAGCATAACGGCCACCCGCCTCGAAACCGCCAGGACGCTTAAGAACAACCTGGATACGGTCTTTCAGGCGCCCTCCTCTTGCAGACACCTAGAATGCGCCCAACTGCGTAGCAGCAACCACAGGAGCTTCGGCCATGAACGACCGCGTCACCACCCTCGACACTTCCACAGGCTACGGCCAGACGTTGCCGCAGGCGGAGCGCCAACGCGTCCTGCGCAACACTTACTGGCTGCTAGCACTGAGCCTGCTGCCCACCGTGCTGGGCGCCTGGCTCGGCGTGAGCACCGGCCTCACGCGCTCGCTCACCGGCGGACTCGGCCTGATCGTCTTCCTCGGCGGCGCATTCGGTTTCATGTTCGCCATCGAGAAGACCAAGAACTCGGCGGCCGGCGTGCCGGTGCTGCTGGCCTTCACCTTCTTCATGGGCCTGATGCTGTCGCGCCTGATCGCGATGGTGCTCGGTTTCAAGAACGGCTCCGAACTCGTCATGACGGCCTTCGGCGGCACGGCAGGTGTGTTCTTCGTCATGGCCTCGCTGGCCACCTTCATCAAGCGCGACCTGTCGGGCATGGGCAAGTTCCTGTTCGTCGGCGCGATGGTGCTGATGTTCGGCGCGATCATCAACGTGTTCGTCGGCTCGACCACGGGCATGCTGGTCATCTCGGTGGCCGCCATCGGCATCTTCTCGGCCTACATGCTCTATGACCTGAAGCAGATCATGGACGGCGGCGAAACCAACTACATCACCGCCACGCTGGCCCTGTACCTGGACCTGTTCAATGTGTTCCAGAGCCTGCTGGCGCTGCTGGGCATCTTCGGCGGCGAACGCGACTGAGCGAGCGACAGCTTGCTTCAAAACAAAGGGCCCCGAGGGGCCCTTTTTCATTCGAGGTCGAAGACGGCAATCGACTCGACATGCGCCGTGTGCGGGAACATGTTGACCACCCCCGCGAACGTGCACCGATACCCCGCCTGATGCACAAGCAAACCCGCATCACGCGCCAGCGTCGATGGATTGCAACTCACGTAGACGATGCGCTTGGGCGGCGTCCAACCATCGGTGCGGAGCTCCGGCTGCTGATGAAGATCGGCCATCGCCTTGGCGAGCGCGAAAGCACCTTCGCGCGGCGGATCGACCAGCCACTTGTCGGCGCTGCCATCGGCCACCAGCATGGCCGGCGTCATCTCGAACAGGTTGCGCGCCACGAACTGCGTCGCCGAAAGCGCTCGACGCGCACTCGTTGCGGGCTGGTTCTTCTTGAAGTTGTCGGTCGCGCGCGCCACCAGCGTGTCGCTGCCTTCGATGCCCAGCACCTCGCGCGCCTGGCTCGCCAACGGCAAAGTGAAGTTGCCCAGACCGCAGAACCAGTCGATGACCCGTTCGTCGGATTGCACGTCAAGCAGGCGAAGCGCCTTGCCCACCAGCGCGCGGTTGATGTGCGGATTGACCTGCGTGAAATCGGTCGGCTTGAACGGCATCGTGACGCCGAATTCGGGCAGGCGGTAGGCGAGCGGTGTGCCGCCTTCTTCCAGCAACTTCACCGTCTCCGGCCCCTTGGCCTGCAACCACCATTGCACGCCTTCGTTCTTTGCAGCGAACGCCTTCAGCCGGTCGATATCGGCGCCTGACAAGGGTTGCAGGTGACGCAGCACTAGGGCGATGGTGCCAAGCGCCGTGGAGCCCGGCGCATCGCCGCAGGCCAGCTCGATCTGCGGGCAGGTCTCGCGTGCATCCATCGACCCGATCAGCGCGCGCAGCGGCATCAGCATGTCGCTGACCTGCCTGGGCAGCACCGGGCACACCTGCATGTCGGCCAGGTACCGGCTCTTGCGCTCGTGAAAGCCGATCAGCACCGTGCCCTTTTTGACCACATGGCGCACCGACAGGCGCGCGCGGTAGCGGTAGTGCCATGCCGGCCCTTCGAGCGGCCGCAGCACGTTGTCGGGGCGCACCTTGCCCAGGTGCCACAGGTTGTCCTCCATGGCGCGCTGCTTCACGGCCACCTGCGCGACCGCATCCAGGTGCTGCATCTTGCAGCCGCCGCAAGCGCCGGTGTGCAGGCCGAAATGCGGGCAGCCCGGGCGCACCCGCTGCGACGATTCGCGCCGGATGTGGGTGACCGTGCCCTGCTCCCAGTTGTTCTTGCGGCGATGGACGTTGAACTGCACTTCCTCGAAAGGCAGTGCGCCCTCGATGAACACGACCATGCCGTCGGCCTTGTGGGAAACGCCCTGCGCGTCGAGGTCGAGCGACTCGACTTTCAGCCACTCTTCGCCGGGATTCGTGGGGACTTTCTTTTCTTCGATGGATTCCGTCATCCCCCGATTGTCTCAGCGCGGCCGCCCCCGCTTTTTCGCCCCCTTAGAACAGCGCATCCCGCCCGATGCCCGAGCGCGCCAGCTGGCGCCGCATCTTGGTCAGCGCCTCGTTCTGGATCTGCCTGACACGCTCCCGCGTAAGACCCAGTCGTACGCTCAGCACCTCGAGCGTTTCAGGCTCCCGGTCATGCAGGCCATAGCGGCCTTCCAGCACTTCGCGCTCGCGCGCGTCGAGCGCATGGACCCACTGGTCAAGCAGGCGCTCCACCTCGTGCGTCTGCGTCACACCGCTCGGATTGCCCTGCTCGTCGTCGGATGCCACGGTGTCGGCAAGCGTGAAGCCCTCGTCCCCGCGCGCGTCGCCGGCATCGAGCGAGCGCGGTGCTTCGGAAAGGGCCAGCAGGTCGGCCACCTCCTGCACGTTGCGGCCGAGCAGCGCTGCGATGTCTTCCACGCGCACGCCGTCGGGGCGGCGTGCAACGAACTCCGCGTCACCTTCGAGTGCACGGCGGGCGCGCAGCACCTGCTGCAGTTCGCGCACCACATGCACCGGCAGGCGAATCGCGCGCGCCTGCGTCATGACCGCGCGTTCGACCGACTGGCGGATCCACCAGGTCGCATAGGTAGAGAAACGAAAGCCGCGCTCGGGTTCGAACTTGGTGATGGCATGCATCAATCCGAGATTGCCCTCTTCGATGAGGTCCGACAGCGGCACGCCGCGGCCCAGGTAGCCCTTGGCAATGTTGACCACGAGCCGGAGGTTGTGCTCGATCATCGATTGCCGTGCCGCGAAGTCGCCGGACCGCGCGGCGCAGGCGGTCTGGAATTCCTCGTCGGGGGTGAAGAGCTCGGTACGCCTGACCTGGCGCAGGTAGATGGTCAGCGCGTCTGCGCCTTCGCCGCCGATCAGCTCGGCCCTGGCGCCGCGCGGCAACCCCGCATTGAGCGCTAGAGGATCAACGGGGAGCGCCTCGTCGGGCGCGATTTCCTTGTCGCCAGAGGACCGGCCACCTCGGCCCGCCAGCCCACGCACGGGCAGCGTGCGACGGGGGCGGGAGGCAGCCATGGCATCACCGGCCGGGCAGGTAGCGTGACGGGTCGACGGGCTTGCCCTGGCGGCGGATCTCGAAATGCAGCTTCACGCGATCGGCGTCGCTGTTGCCCATCTCGGCGATCTTCTGGCCCTTCTGAACCGACTGGTCTTCCTTCACGAGCAACGCTTGGTTGTGCGCATACGCCGTGAGGTAGGTGTTGTTGTGCTTCAGGATGATCAGGTTGCCGTAGCCGCGCAGGCCCGCACCGGCATACACCACACGCCCATCGGCTGCGGCCAGCACGGGGTCGCCCGCTTTGCCGCTGATGTCGTAGCCCTTGTTCTTGGCTTCGTCGAAGCCGGCGATGAGCGAGCCGCTCGCGGGCCAGATCCAGCCGAGGTCTTCGTCGCCGGAGCTTCCGCTGCCGGGACTTGCCGGAGAAGCCGTGACAGGCGCGGCCGGCTTCACCGGTGTGCTTGTGCTGCCTCCCGGAACAGCTGCGATCACTGGAGGGGGCGTGACTGGCTTGGTAACGGCGCCTTCCGAACCCGAAGCCGCGGGAGCGGTTGCAACGGCCGTGCCCGAACCCGATGGCGGAATCACGCGCAGCACCTGCCCGACTTCGATCAGGTCGGGGTTGTCGAGATTGTTCCAGCGGGCGATGTCCTGCCAGCGTTGTCCAGTCTCGCTGCCGATGCGGCGGATCGTGTCGCCGGGTCGCACGGCGTAGTAGCCCGGCTTGCCGTAGTTCTCGATGCCCTGGAGCGGTTTGCCGTTGGCATCGACCGTGATGGGAGAACCACCCGGCGTGGCGCTGGGCGCTCGCGACATGGTGCCGCGGTCCTCGACGGGTGCCGGCCCGCGCGGTGCGGAGCAGCCCGCGATCACGAGCACAACGGCCAACGTGATGCCCGCGAACAAACTCCGATTGCCAAAACCCTGCATTTGTTATTCCTTCAAGCGATGCCCGATTTTAGGGGGACAAAGTGAACCGCCTCAAGAATGAGGCGCTCCAGTCCACGGGCCGTCTTGTCGATGACGACCAGGGCCTGTCCGCCCTTGGCCGAATGGGTCGGCGCAACGATGCGCCCGCCGACCGCGAGTTGTTCGATCCAGGCCTCCGGAACGGCTTCGCCGCCGGCCGCCGCGATGATGCCCGCGTAGGGTGCGCCCTTGGCGTAGCCGACCATTCCGTCGCCCAGCATCAGGTGCACCGTGGCCAGCCGGAAGTGCCGCAGATTGGCCCGCGCGCGCTCATGCAGGCCGCGCAGGCGCTCGATGCTGTAGACCTCGGTCGCCACATGGTTCAGCACCGCGGCCTGGTAGCCGCAGCCCGTGCCGATCTCGAGCACGCGGCCGAGCCGGTCCTGCGGCTTGCCGGCCAATGCAGGCGCCGCCAGCAGGAGCTCGATCATGCGGGCCACGACGCTCGGCTTGGAAATCGTCTGCCCCAGACCGATCGGCAGGCTGGTGTCTTCGTACGCCTGGTTGACCAGCGCGCTGTCGACGAAACGATGCCGCTCGACGGCCCCCATCGCGCGCAGCACGCGCGGATCGGAAATGCCCTGCGCCGCGAGCTTCTGCACCATGCGGGCACGCACTGCGTCAGAAGCCATCGAGGGCGTGGATGGCACCATGGGCTTGGCCGGCACGGCGGGCATGCGCCCGCGCGTGGCTGCCGAAGCGGTGGGTGTCAGTCGAACCGGGAAACTGGGCCGTTGCGTGGCCATGTCAATTGCCGAGACGGGCCACCGTCTCGCGCCATTGGCCCAGGTTGGCGTGGTCGGTCAGGTCGATCTGCAGCGGCGTGAGCGCAATGTGGCCGGCAGCGGTGGCGTGGAAGTCGGTGCCCTCGCCGCTGTCCTTGGCGCTGCCCGCGCCGGCGATCCAGTACATCGTCTCGCCCCGTGGGCTGTCCTGCGTGATGACCTTCTCCGCGGCGTGACGCCGACCGAGCCGACAGACCTTGACCGGCTTCAGCTCGTCGAACGGCCGGTTCGGCACGTTCACGTTGAGCAGGAAGGCGGGACCGCCGATCATCTTCTCGCGCTCGATCTGCTGCACCAGACGACGCGCGACTTGCGCGGCAGCATCCACATGCGCCCAGCCCTTTTCGATCTGCGAGAAAGCGATGGCCGGAATGCCGAAGAGGTAGGCCTCCATGGCCGCGCCGACGGTGCCTGAATAGATGGTGTCGTCGCCCATGTTGGCGCCGTTGTTGATGCCGGAGACCACGAGGTCGGGCCGGTAGTCGAGCAGGCCCTTGAGCGCGATGTGCACGCAATCGGCCGGTGTGCCGGTCACGTAGCGAAAGCCGTTGTGCGCCTTGTGCACGTAGAGCGGTGCTGCCAGCGTCAGTGCGTTCGACTTGGCGCTGTTGTTGTGTTCGGGTGCGACCACCTCGACTTCGGCAATGTCCTTGAGCGCGTCGTGCAGTGCGACGATGCCCGGTGCCTGGAAGCCATCGTCATTGGAAATAAGTATCTTCATGGTGCTTTTCGGTGCACCGGATTGTAGGCGTCGGGTGCGTCGCAGCAGGGACAAGGACGCCCCGCCGCGACCCCTATCATGCCCGCAGTCATTGCCTCAACATTACCCATCCGAAGGAGACCCGAGCATGCACGCATGGCTTTGCGAAAACCCCATTGGCGTCGACGCGCTGACCTGGAAAGAACTGCCGACGCCCACGCCGGGCCCGGGGCAGGTGCTGATCGAGATCAAGGCCGCCAGCCTGAACTTCCCCGACCTGCTGATCGTGCAGAACAAGTACCAGATGAAGCCGCCCCTGCCCTTCGTTCCCGGATCGGAATACGCGGGCGTCATCCAGGCCGTCGGCGAAGGCGTGACGCACCTGAAGGTGGGCCAGAACGTGGCGTGCCTGTCGGGCACCGGTGGCTTCGGCACCCATACGCTGGCCCCCGCGGCGCTGTGCATGCCGCTGCCCGAGGGCTTCGGCCATGTCGACGCGGCCGCGTTCATCATGATTTACGCCACCTCATGGCACGCACTCATGGACCGCGCACAACTCAAGGCGGGTGAAACCGTGCTGGTGCTCGGCGCGGCAGGCGGCGTGGGAACTGCGGCCATCCAGATTGCAAAGGCCGCCGGCGCAAAGGTGATTGCAGCCGCCTCCACCGACGAGAAATGCGAACTCTGCCGATCCATTGGCGCCGACGCCACGATTAACTACACGACGCACGCTCTGCCCAACGGTTTTCGCGATGCCGTCAAGGCCGCAACCGACGGCAAGGGCCCGGATGTCATTTACGACCCCGTGGGCGGCGATTTTGCAGAGCCCGCATTTCGCTCCATTGGCTGGCGCGGTCGCTATTTGGTGGTGGGTTTTGCGTCGGGCCCCATTCCATCGCTGCCATTGAATCTGACGCTGTTGAAAGGCGCTTCGCTCGTGGGCGTGTTCTGGGGCGATTTCGCCAGGCGCGAACCCAAGGCCAATGCACAGATGATGGCCGAATTGGCGCAGTGGTACGGCCAGGGAAAGATCAAGCCGGTGATCGACAGCACGATGCCGATGGCCGAATTGAAGGCCGCGTATGCGCACATGGGTTCGCGCGGCGTCAAAGGAAAACTCGTGATGGTGAACTGAGCGAAGCTCGTTTCAGCGCCCAATAAAAAAGCCCGCATGCGCGGGCTTTTTTATTGATAAAAGTTCGGCGATTCGGGCTACTTACTTGATCTCGTAATCGGAAAGCGACTTGCCGGCAGCCAATGCTTCGGTCACCCAGCGCGGCTTGCGGCCACGGCCACCAGACCAGGTTTCGCCGGTCGGGCCGCGGTATTTGGCGGCTGCCTTGGGCGCTGCAGCACCTGCGCTGCGTTTGGCGGCTGCACCGCGGCCGCCGAGTTTCAGGTCGGAAGCGGTCAAACCGAATTCCGCGATCTTCTTGCGCAACTCCTCGATCACGCCTGCGCGTTCGTGGTTGCGCAGGTCTTCAGCTTGCTTCCGCAATTGAGCAATCTGCTCGTCGTGCTTCTTGATCTGGGAATTGATATCGGCGAGGGTCGAAGCCATTGTTGGACTCCTGTAAATTGAAAACGGGTGGATTTTAATTCAATTTGCATTTGTCACAAGCACCCCGACACCAGAAAAAATGCCCACCCAATGGGGTTAATGCAACAGCGCGCAACGTAAAGCGGACCGCTTTGGCTCTGTATATCGAGGGAAAACAGGGGAGAGAAGTCGACGGGCAAGTGCTGCAACGAACACTGCGCCGGAAATGACAACGCCGGGTAAACCCGGCGTTGGAATCCCTTGAATGCTATTGCGCAATAGCGACAGGGAGATATTTTTTGGGGTGGCTGATGGGACTCGAACCCACGACGACCAGAATCACAATCTGGGACTCTACCAGCTGAGCTACAGCCACCGCAGAGCCCGCAATTGTAGCGTCAAAAATCGCCGTTTCGGCTTCACCGGGCAACGGCGTGGTTTGAAATTCACATTCAGCCTGCCGCCAGAGGGCCTGAGGTGCCAACGCCCTCCTCTATCTTGATCGAGCCATCGGATCGCTCGCAGGTGCCGATCAAGAGGCCGCTGGCAATGGCGTGGTCGCGCAATTCGCCGAACACCTCGTCGCGCCCTGGTTCTTCGGAAAACACGGGAACGCTGTCGAGCGCGAACAGTTGGAAGGCGTATCGATGCACGCCGTGGCCGGGCGGCGGGTCCGGCGGCAGCCAGGTGGCCTGCAGGCTCGAATTGCGCCCGACGTGCAAACCGGCGCCTTCCCGGTCGCTGCTCGGAATGGCAGCCTCCACCAACCTGTCGTCTTCAGGCCCCAGGCCGACCACGATGGCAAGCACCAACGGATTCGGCGTGGGCGAGTCGGCGTCTTCGACGATCAGCACCAGCGATGCGACGCCCGCAGGCAACCCCGTCCATTGCAAAGGCGGCGAGACACCTTCTCCGTCAGCCGTGTAGCGGGCCGGCATGGGCGCATGGTCGGCAAAGGCCACGCTGGTCAGCACCATCGACGCCATGCCTTCGCGGAGGCCCAGCGTATTGAAAACGATGTTGTCCAGACCAGCACGCACGCCCTGCAATGCGCGGCCGACGGCTTCGGGTAGTTTTTCAAGCATGCATCCGGTATAGCCCTGCATGCGCCCACCCGCTGTAGGACGCCGCAGCGCCCGCGCCGCCGCCCTTGCGGCAAGAATCCTCGTTCACATGCACCGATATGGACCACGGGTGCGACCGCTCACATGGCTCCGCTATCATCGACGCGGCCCGCGCAGGCGGGCGCGGCTTTCGCCACTTCCACTTCACCACCAAAGGAATTTCTTCATGAGCATCGTCTGGACTATTCTGATCGGGTTCGTCGTGGGTCTGGTGGCACGCGCCGTCAAGCCGGGCGACGATTCCGCCGGCTTCATCGTCACCACGCTGATCGGCATTGCGGGTTCGCTGATCGTCACCTACGTCGGACAGGCCATGGGCTGGTACACCGCGGGCCAGGGCGCCGGCTTCATCGCTTCCGTGCTGGGCGCGATCGTGCTGCTGATCCTCTACGGCCTGATCAAGCGCAAGAGCTGATACCCGCGCGGCCTTGCCAGCGCCGCTCAGTGCGGCGAGGTCGCGACCCCCATGCCCCGCAAGCCACGCGCCAAACACCACGTCTATGTGGTCGAACTCGACGATCGCGTGTGGAACAGCAGCCGCTTCAGGCGCGCCAACCCCGACTACCAGCTCGGCAAGCCCTTCGTCTATGTGGGCATGACCGGCCTGGACCCCGACATCCGTTTCGACAAGCACAAGGCCGGCATCCAGGCCAACAGCTTCGTGCAGGAGTTCGGCCTGCGCCTGCTGCCCGCGCTCTACGAGCGCTACAACCCGATGCCCTATGACGACGCACGCCTGATGGAAGTCGACCTCGGCATCGCATTGCGCAAGGCCGGCTACGGCGTCTGGCAGGCCTGACGCGGCGCGCGCGCGAATCAGGCGTATGTGACCCAATCCTCGTACGCCGGCCCGTCGAGATGCGGCAGCGTGTTGTAGGTGACCAGCATGTGGCGCTTCGGCGTGAACGCAAATTCCGTCACCGAGGTGTTGCGGATGCGCAGGTTGAGCTCGATGGTCGTCTCTGCGCTCGTACCCAGCACGTGGCCGACCGCAGTACTGATCGGCCCTCCGCTCGACACCACCAGCACCTTCGCGCCATGGTGCCGGTCGCGCACATGGTCCAGCGCCGTCGTCACGCCGGCGAGAAAGTCGACATAGCTAGGCATGCCGACTGGCGCTGTCTTGCCCTGCATCCAGGCGCCCAGGCCCTGGCGCAACAAGCGGAAGTGATGGCGGTACATCTCGGGCGAATCCGGCTTCTCGAGCTTGCCCTCGTGGATCGTGGCGATGACCGCCTCGCTGTCGTATTCGTTGAGTCCGGGCCACGGCAGCACATCGTCGCGTTCCAGTCCGAGGCCCTTGGCAATGCCTTCCCAGGTCTGGCGATGCCGCTTCAAGGTGCCGGTGATGACGGCATCGAATGCCATGCCGCGCTCGCGCCAGTACTCGCCCAGGCGCACAGACTGCCGGTGTCCGAGTTCGCTCAGGTTGTCATAGTCGGCAGCGCCGAAACTGGCCTGTCCATGGCGCACGAGGTAGAGGGTTCCCATGCGTCGGATTCTGGCAAGAAGCGGAAGCGGCGCTTGTCCCACGGGCGACCAAAAAAAAAGCCCGGGTCATCGACCCGGGCGTTCGTTCTGCGCGGCGCCTTGCGTCAGCGCGCGGATGCGACAGGCAGCGTGTCCGCCGGCTTCGGCACGAGGATCTCGGCCTTGAAGCGTTCCTTCAGCAGCTTGTAGTAGGCATCGGCCTCGGCCGCGGTCACCGACTGGCCGACCTGCGCGCTTTCCTGCTGCGCCTGCTCGGGCGGCGGCGGCGTGCGCGGAACTACCTTGGCCACACGCACCACCACGTAGCCTTGCGTGCCCAGGTCCACGCCCACCAGCGAAGGCAGCTTGGCTGCATCGGCACGCAGCGCGGCGTCGATCACCGGCATGGGTTGCGACTGCGCATCGATGCGCGAGACCGTGACCGGGGCAGCGAAGGTCGCGCCGTCCGCCTTGTTGGTCCAGGCCGCGAGCTTGGCTTCGCCTTCGGTCTTGGCCAGCACCGCGGCACGCTCGGTGATGAGCTGCGCGCGGATCTTGTCCTTGACCTCGGCCAGCGGAATCGGATGCGCGGGCGTGTACTGCGTCACGCGGCCCGAGGCGAGCTGGCTGGAACCGACCTCGATGGCCTCGGTGTTCTGCTTGCGCTCGAGCGAATCGCTGGCATACAGCGCGCTCAGGAAGTTGCGGCTGGCCAGCGGACCCTTGGCACCCGGCGCGGGGATACGCGGGACATTGGTCGCGGTCTGGATCGTGAGCTTGAGCTTTTCCGCGGCGGGCTTGAGGCTGTCGGGCTGCTGGTAGACCGCATCGGTGAAGGCCTCGGCGGCCTTCGCGAACTCCTGCGCGGCCTGCGCGGCGCGGACTTCGCTTTCGATGGTCGCGCGCACCTGCTCGAAGGGCGGCACCACAGCCGGCTTGATGTCGACGAGATGGATGATGTGATAGCCGAACTCGGTTTCGACGATGCCGCTGATCTCGCCCTTCTTCAGCGCGAACAGCGCGTCTTCGAACGGCTTGACCATCGCGCCCTTGGTGACGAAATCGAGGTCTCCGCCCTTCTCTGCCGAGCCCGGGTCCTGCGAGTTCTTGCGCGCTACGTCGGCGAAAGTGTTCGGCGATTTCTTCACGTCGGCGAGCAGTTGCTCGGCCTTGGTCTTCGCCTTTTCGCGATCGGCGGCGGCCATGCTGGTCGGCGCGGTGATCAGGATGTGGCTCGCGCGGCGCTCTTCCTTTGTGCCGAAGCGCTCCTTGTTCGCTTCGTAGTAGGTCTTGAGATCGGCTTCGCTGACGACGACGTTCTTCTTAGCCGCATCGAGGTCGAGCACGAGGTATTCGATGTTGGCCTGCTCGGGCGCCTGGAACTGCGAGGTGTGGTCCTTGTAGTAGGCCTCGATGTCGGCATCGCTCACGGTCACCTTCGAGGCGAAGCTCTCGGGGGCGAAGCGGGCTACCTGGATTTCGCGGCGGTCGTAGAAGGCGTTGACCGTGGCGGCCACCAGCGCGGGCGGCGTGAGGGCCGTGCCCGACACGCCGAGCAGCACCTGCTGCGTGGACATGTCGGCGCGCACCTGCGCTTCGTACTGCTCGGGCGTGCGGCCCGTCACGCGAAGGAAGGTCTCGCGGTCGAACTTGCCGTCGGGCGTGCGGAAGGATGCAAGGCCCGGGTCCTGCGCGAAGATGCGCGAGAGGCGATCTTCGGAGACGGTCATGTTCGCCTTGGAGGCTGCTGCAGCCAGCACGCGGTCGCGGACCATGCGCTCCAGCGTGGCATAGCGCAAGGCGTCGGAGTCGAGCACCGTCGGATCGACGTTGGGCGACTGCTGGCGGATGCGGTCCGCCTCGATGCGGTGCTGCGCATCCCACTCGGGCTTCGTGATGTCGTGGCCCTCGATGCGGGCAACCTTCTCGTCGCTGCCGGAGCCCTGATAGCGTTCGACGCCGAAGAGCACGAACGAGGGAATGATCAGCAAGAACAAGAAAATCATGACGATCTTGTTGTACTTGCGGAAGAAATCAAACATGCTTGAACACTCTTTTTCGACGGAAGTCGGACGGCAATAAAAAAGGCGAACTGGTGTTCGCCTTTGCATCTGGGTGGTGGTGGGTGCTGAGGGGCTCGAACCCCCGACCTACGCCTTGTAAGGGCGCCGCTCTACCAACTGAGCTAAGCACCCCACCGGGAATACTTTCCGAGTCTAGTCTTAGTTCAGCGCGTCTTTCAGCGCCTTGCCCGGACGGAACTTCGGAATCTTGGCTGCCTTGATTTTAATCGCGTCGCCGGTGCGGGGATTCCGGCCGGTGCGGGCGGCCCGTTTGCCTACTGCGAAAGTGCCGAAACCGACGAGCGAAACAGAGCCGCCCTTTTTGAGCGTGGTACGAATGGCGCCGATGGTGGATTCGAGCGCGCGGGTGGCAGCTGCTTTGGAAATATCGGCGTTCTTTGCGATGTGCTCAATCAGTTCGGTCTTGTTCACAAGGGCCCCTTGTAGAGAAAAAGTTGGTCGGCTTTCGTCAGCTGCGACCTGGCCGCGGGTGGGTGCGACTCAAGAGCTTGGCAGGCCTGACGCCTCGGCAGCGCACTGCCAGCGAGGATTACAACCACTGCCCTGCAGGGTGTCAATAAGACACGAAGCCATGCAGAACAGCGGAGCGCGCGATTTTAGGGGCGTTTCGTCGCGCACTTTCCGGGACGATTCGTGAAGTACTTTTCAAAGCGCTTCGGCGATCGCCTTTCCGAGGTCGCTGGTGCTGGCGGTGCCGCCGATATCCGGGGTGCGCGGTGCTCCGCTTTGGGGCGCGAGCACCTTTTCGATGGTCGAGAGGATCGCATCGTGCGCCTCCTTGTGGCCGAGGAACTCCAGCATCATCGCGCCGCACCAGATCTGTCCGATCGGGTTCGCGATGCCCTTGCCAGCGATGTCCGGCGCCGAGCCGTGCACCGGTTCGAACAGCGAGGGCGTGGTGCGCTCGGGGTTCAAGTTGGCGCTCGGCGCGATGCCGATGGTGCCGGTGCAGGCCGGCCCGAGGTCCGACAGGATGTCGCCGAAGAGATTGCTCGCCACCACCACGTCGAAGAAATCGGGGCGCTGCACAAAGTGCGCGGTGAGGATGTCGATGTGGAACTTGTCGAGCTTCACGCCGGCGTAGTTCTTCGCCATCTCGGCCACGCGCTCGTCCCAGTAGGGCATGGTGATCGAGATGCCGTTCGACTTGGTGGCGCTCGTCAGGTGCTTCTTCGGCCGCGATTGCGCGAGCTCGAACGCGAACTTGAGCACGCGGTCCACGCCGATGCGGGACATCACGGTTTCCTGCACCACGATCTCGCGCGGCGTGCCTTCGTACATGCGCCCGCCGATGCTGGAGTACTCGCCCTCGGTGTTCTCGCGCACGATGTACATGTCGATCTCGCCGGGCTGGCGCAGCGTGCCGTCGCGGCGCACCACGGGCGCGACGATGCCGGGCATGAGGCGCGCGGGACGCAGGTTGATGTACTGGTCGAACTCGCGGCGGAACAGCAGCAGCGAGCCCCAGAGCGACACGTGGTCGGGAATCTTCTCGGGCCAGCCGACCGCGCCGAAGAAGATCGCATCGTGGCCGCCGATCTGGTCCTTCCAGTTGTCGGGCAGCATCTTGCCGTGCTTCTCGCAGTAGTCCCAGCTGGAGAAATCGAAGTGGTCGAACTTCAGGTCGATGCCGAACTTGCGCGCCGCCGCATCGACCACGCGCAGGCCCTCGGGCATGGTCTCCTTGCCGATGCCGTCGCCGGCGATGACTGCGATTCTGTGGGTGCTCATGGGGTGGCTCCTGCGGGTTGGAGAGATGAAAAGAATGCGAGCGCCTCGGCGAGCAATTCGCCAGGGGCTTCTTCGGGAACATAGTGGCCGCACGGCAGCGCGCGGCCCGAAACATCGCCGGCGCACGCGCGCCACAGCGCGAGCACGTCGAAGCACTTGCCCACCGCGCCATGCTCGCCCCAGAGCACGCGCAGCGGCTGCGCGAGCTTGCGGCCGGCGGCGATGTCCGCGCGGTCGTGCACGAGGTCGATGGTGGCGGAGGCGCGGTAGTCCTCGCAGATGGATTCGGCCGTGCCGGGAATGACCGCGCAGCGCTCGTACTCGGCCAGCACTTCGGGCGCGAAAGGCGCGAGACCCGCGTGCCGCCCACCCATCACGCTGCGCACGTAGCGCACCGGATCGGAGGCAATCAGCGCTTCGGGCAACGGCGGCAGCTGGATCAGAAAGAACCAGTGCCAGTAGGCTTTTGCGAAAGCCTCGGAGGTGTTCTCGTACATCGCGAGCGTCGGCGCGATGTCGAGCAGCAGCATGCGCTCGACCGCCGCTGCATGGTCTGCCGAGAGCCGATGCGCCACGCGTGCGCCGCGGTCGTGCGCCAGCACGCCGAAGCGCTCGAAGCCGTGGTGCCGCATGGCGGCGAGCGCATCGAGCGCCATCTCGCGCTTGCTGTAGGCCGCGTGCTCGGCATCGGCCGCCGGCCGGCCCGAGTCGCCGTAGCCGCGCAGGTCTACTGCAACCACGGTGAACTGCTCGGCCAGCTGCGGTGCCACGCGATGCCAGATCGCATGCGTCTGCGGATGGCCGTGCAGCAACAGCAGCGGCGCGCCCGTGCCGCCGATGCGGCCATGGATGCGCACGCCGTCGCGCTCGATGTCGAAGGTGGGGAATGAGAGGAAGGAGGCAGTCACGGAACGATTGTGCGTTGCGCCCTCGCGATCATCAAGCAACAATCAGCCAATTCATACTTTCCGGATTGGCATGAATCCATCCTCGCTGGAACGCAGCGATCTCGAACTGGTGCTGGCGATTCGCGACCAGGGCAGCCTTGCCGGCGCGGCGGCCACGCTCGACGTCGTGCCCTCTGTCATCACCAAGCGGCTCGGTGCGCTCGAGGGTCGGCTTGGTCAACGTCTGTTCGACCGCACCACGCGCCGGCTCAGCGTCACCGCCGAGGGCGAGGCCGTGTGCCTGCACGCACGCACATTGCTCGAAGGTTTCGCAGCGCTCGAAAGCGAACTCGGCGAACGGCAGAATGAGCTGGTCGGCACGATCCGCCTCGCCGCCACCTTCGGTTTCGGAAGGCGCTGGCTCGGGCCGACGCTGGCCGCCTTTCAGGCACGGCACCCTGCCCTTCAAATCGAACTGCTGCTGACCGAACAACTCCCCGATCTCGGGGCCGAGGGTTACGACGGTGCGCTCTGGCTGTGGGCCGTGCAGCAGCATCGCGCGGCCGACTGGGTCACGCGCCGCATCGCGCGCAACCAGCGCGTGCTGGCGGCCGCGCCGTCGTACATCGCGCAGCACGGCATACCAGCGACGGTCGATGCGTTGACCTCGCATGCCTGCCTGGTCGCACGCGAGAACGGCGAGGTCAACCAGCGCCAGTTCGCACTCTGGACGCTGCGACATGCACGCGACGGCAGCACCGCGCGCGTTCGCGTGCAGGGGCCGCTCGCGAGCAATTCGGGAGAGATGGTGCGCGACTGGTGCATGGCGGGCCACGGCATCATGCTGCGCAGCCTCTGGGACATCGCGCCGCAACTGGCCAGCGGCGAACTGGTGCGGGTGCTGCCGCAGTACACGATGCCCGATGCCGACATCCACTGGGTCGCGCCCTGGCGGCCGAAGACGCCGCGCCGCGTGCGCCTCTTGCTCGATCACCTGGCGGAGCAATTCCGCGGTGAGCCGTGGAAGCCGGGAAAAACAGGGAAGACGGGCGAGCGCTGAGATTCAGCGCTCGCTGCGCACCACCAGGCTCACGCCGACCGCGGTGAGCCCGATGCCCAGCAGCGTCACCAGCGTGATCGGCTCCGCGAACAGCAGCCACGCCATCACTGCCGTGCATGGCGGCACCAGATAAAGCAGGCTCGTGACCGCGGTGGCCGTGCCGCGCTGGATCAGCATGTAGAGCAGCGAGCTGCCGCCCAGCGACAGCGCCAGCACCGACCAGGCCATCGCGCCGGCAGAGTGCGCGGTCCATTCGATGCCCTGCGTTTCCATCGCGGCGAAAGGCAAAGTCACGAGCAGCGCCGCCGCCATCTGCACCGCGCTCGCGCTGCGCACGTCGCATGGCGCGACGAAGCGCTTCTGGTACAGCGTACCTGCCGTGATCGAAAGCAACGCGAAGACGGCGAGCCCCAACGTCAACGCATTGACCTCGGCGCCCTGACCGAACTTGCGCGAAACCACGAGCACCAGCCCCGCAAATCCGAGAACGAGCCCGGCCCATTGCCGCTTCGAAATGCGTCCGCCATTGAACGACAGCCAGATCGCGGTGAGCACCGGCTGGATGCCGACCAGCAGCGCCACCAGTCCCGCGCCCATGCCGGCATGCACCGCGGCCCAGACGCCGCCCAGATAACCCGCCTGCATCAACACGCCCGTGACTGCGAGGTGGCCCCATTGCGAACGCTCCTTCGGCCACGCGACCTTCGCGAGCACGACCCACATGCCGAAGCAGATGAGCGACAGCGCATAGCGCACAGCGAGAAATTTGAGCGGCGGCGCATAGGGCATGCCATAGCGCGCAACGATGAAACCCGTGCTCCAGATCAGCACGAAGACCGCCGGCATGGCCCGCAGCCACCCCGAGCCACCCGGGCCGGGTACGGCGGCCGCCGCCGTCATTTGGAGTGGGCCCGGATCTCCGGAATGGCCTTCTGCAGGTAATAGACCATCGACCAGACGGTGAGCACCGCCGAGATCCAGATCAGCCACTGGCCCCAGAGGCCGGTGTCGATCACCTTGAACAGCTGCCCGTCATAGAGCAGGAAGGGAATCGCGACCATCTGCACGGTCGTCTTGACCTTGCCGATCATGTGGACCGCCACGCTCTTGCCGGCGCCGATCCGCGCCATCCATTCGCGCAGCGCCGAGATGGCGATCTCGCGGCCGATGATGATGAGCGCCACGAACACATCGGCGCGCTGCAGGTGCACCAGCACCAGCAGCGCGGCGCATACAAGGAACTTGTCGGCGACGGGATCGAGGAAGGCGCCGAAGGCCGAGGTCTGGTTAAGCTTGCGTGCCAGGTAGCCGTCGAGCCAGTCGGTGGCGGCGAAGACGATGAACATGACCGTGGCGATCAGGTTGCGCATCGGCTCGGCCATCGGCAGGTAGAACACACCGACGATCAAAGGGATCGCGACGATGCGCGTCCAGGTCATGATGGTCGGTAGGGTCCAGAACATGCGGGCGATTGTGTCACGGCGGGATGACCCCGCAGCTTGGCTCGTCTCTCAGTGCAGGGCCTTGTAGATCTCCTCGGCGAGTTCGGCGGCGATGCCCTCGACCGAGGCGATGTCTTCCATGCTCGCCGCGGCCACGCCGCGGATGCCGCCGAAGCGCTGCAGCAGCCGTGCCCGGCGCTTCGGGCCGATGCCCGGAATATCTTCCAGCTGGCTGCCGCCCACGCGCACCTTCGCGCGCTTGGCCCGCATGCCGGTGATGGCGAAGCGGTGCGCCTCGTCGCGGATCTGCGCGACCAGCATCAGCGCCGCCGAGTCCTTGCCCAGGTAGACCTTCTCGCGGCCGTCGGCGAACACGAGCTCTTCGAGGCCGACCTTGCGGCCCTCGCCTTTCTCGACGCCGACGATCAGCGAAAGCGGCAAGCCCAGTTCGCTGAATACCTCGCGCGCCATCGACACCTGGCCCTTGCCGCCATCGACCAGCACCAGCTCGGGCATGCGCGCGGTCCGCGTCTTGGGCAGTGCTTCGGTGCTCTCGATCCCCTCGACGCCTTCGCTCTCGGCGTCGCCGGGCGGCAGCGCCTCGGTCTCGGCCGCCATTGCCTCGGCCAGCTTGCCGTAACGGCGGTGCAACACCTGGCGCATCGCGGCGTAGTCGTCACCGGGCGTGATGCCTTCGATGTTGTAGCGGCGGTATTCCTTGTTCTGCATCGTGTGGTGCTCGAACACCACGCACGAGGCCTGCGTGGCTTCGCCCGCGGTGTGCGAGATGTCGAAGCATTCGACGCGGAAGTTGTCCAGGTCGTCGCACGCGAGCTCGAGCGCCTCGACCAGCGCACGGGTGCGCGCCTGCTGCGAGCCTTCTTCGGCCAAGAGGCGAGCCAGTTGCAGGCCGGCATTCGTCTCGGCCATCTCGAGCCAGTGGCGGCGCTGCTCGCGCGGCTGGAACACGGCCGTCACACGCCCGCCGGCCTGCAGCGAGATCGCCTCGATCAGCTCGCGGCTCACGAGGTGGCTCAGCACCAGCGTGGCCGGCACCGGCACGTCGATGTAGTGCTGGGCGATGAAGGCCTCGAGCACCTGCACTTCGATGGGGTCGGCCGCGACCGCTTCCACGCCCTCTTCCGCGTCCACGTCCATCTCGCCGTGGTGGATCTGCGCCGCGTCTTCCACATGCACCGGAAAGTAGGGCCGGTCGCCCAGGTGCCGCCCACCGCGCACCATCGCGAGGTTCACGCAGGCCTTGCCGCCCTGCACCTTGACCGCGAGGATGTCCACGTCCTTGTCCGACGCAATTTCGATCGACTGCTGGTGCAGCACCCGCGAGATCGCCGACATCTGGTTGCGCAGCTCGGCCGCCTGCTCGAACTCGAGCTTCTCGGCGTGCGTGGTCATGCGCTGTTCGAGCCTGGAGAGCACGAGCTGCGTGTCGCCCATCAGGAAGGCTTCGGCGCTGGCCACGTCCTGCGCATAGGCCTCGGGCGTGATGTAGTCCACGCAGGGGCCGGTGCAGCGCTTGATTTGGTACAGGAGGCAGGGCCGCGTGCGGTTGGCATACACGGTGTCCTCGCAGGTGCGCAGCTTGAACACCTTCTGCAGCAGCTGGATCGATTCCTTCACCGCCCACGCGCTCGGGTACGGCCCGAAGTAGCGGTGCTTCTTGTCGACCGAGCCGCGGTAATAGGCGAGCCGCGGAAATGCGTGCGACGCGATCTTCAGGTAGGGGTAGCTCTTGTCGTCGCGAAACAGGATGTTGTAGCGCGGCTTGAGCGTCTTGATGAGGTTGTTCTCGAGCAGCAGCGCCTCGGCCTCGGAGCGCACCACGGTGGTTTCCATGCGCACGATCTTCGAGATCATGTGGCCGATGCGGGTGCCGCCGTGGCTCTTCTGGAAGTAGTTGGCGACCCGCTTCTTGAGGTTGCGCGCCTTGCCCACATAGAGCACCGCGCCGGCTGCGTCGAAGTATCGGTACACGCCCGGCAGTTGCGGCAGCGCCGCGACCTCGCTGAGCAGTTGATCGGAATGCACGTCTGACATGGCGGCTATTGTGGCTTCACGCGGAACCCGCGTCGCAGGCCTGCGCGCAAACCCCGAGGTGGCTGGAATGAAATGTGCTGATGATGAAGACGGGCGCGAGGAGCGCCCGTGTCATTTCATCAAAACCATTCGGGAAGAATTCCATGACGAATAAGATCCGGGCGCGCGCCTGGTGGGTACTTTCACCCCTGGCGCTTGCATTGACCGTGGCCGGCTGCGGCGGCGGTGGTGGCGGACAGAACAACGACGCTGCGCTCGTCGCGGCGATCGTCGCCATCAACGCGGCCAACGACGCTGCGGCTGCGGCCGAAGCCGCCAAGGGCTGTCTGATCGGCGACAGCGGAACGCCTGTCGTGGTGGGTTCCGGCGATCCAGGCGACCCCGCCGCACCCGAGCCCGCCTCGGGCTACGTGCTCGGCCACAAGCTGGTCTATGCGAAGAACTACATGGTGGTGGCCAACCATCCGCTGGCCACGCGCGCGGGCTGCGACGTGCTCAAGGCCGGCGGCAGCGCGGTCGACGCGGCGGTGGCGGTGCAGGCCGTGCTCGGCCTCGTCGAGCCGCAATCCAGCGGCCTGGGCGGCGGTGCGTTCATGCTTCACTACGACGCGGCGACCAAGAAGGTGCAGGCCTACGACGGGCGCGAGATGGCGCCGGCCGCGGCCACGGAAAACTACCTGCGCTACGCCGTGCAGACCGACTCCGCCAGCGGGCTGCCCAAGCCCAGCGCCCGCGCCAGCGGCCGCTCGATCGGCACACCGGGCGCGGTGCGCATGCTCGACATCGCCTACAAGGACCACGGCAAGCTGCCCTGGAAGGACCTCTTCGGCTACGGCATCACGCTGGCATCGGACGGCTTCTCGATCGGTGGCCGCATGGCCGCCGCGATCGCCTCCTCCGAAGCCAGCCTGAAGCGCGACGCCGAGGCGACGGCCTACTTCTTCAACGCTGACGGCACGCCCAAGGCGCTGGGCACAAAGCTCAAGAATCCGGCCTATGCCAAGACGCTGACCACCCTCGCGACCGAAGGCGCCAACGCCTTCTACACCGGCCCGATCGCGCAGGCCATCGTCGACAAGGTCGGCATCACGACCACGGCGAGCGACAGCTCGGCCATCACGCCCGGCGTGACGACCATGGCCGACATGGCCAACTACGTGGCCAAGCGCCGCGACCCGGTCTGCGGCACCTACCGCGACTACTACGTGTGCAGCATGTCGCCACCCTCCTCGGGCGGCATCGCGGTGGTGCAGGCGCTGGGCATCCTGGAGACCTTCAACATGAGCCTCTACAAGCCCACCGCCATCGACATCGAGGGCGGCAAGCCGACGGTGATGGGCGTGCACCTGGTGAGCGAGGCCGAGCGCCTGGCCTACGCCGACCGCGACAAGTACGTGGCCGACACCGACTTCATCCCGCTGCCGGGTGGCTCGCCCGACACGATGCTCAATAAGCCGTACCTGCAGCAACGCGCCAGCCTGATCAGCCTGTCCAAGAGCATGGGTACGGCAACGGCGGGCAATCTGGGCAGCGTGCCGCTGGGCATCGACAAGACCGAGGAGCACGGCACCACGCACTTCACAGTGGTCGACAAAGAGGGCAACGTCGTGACGATGACGACCACGGTCGAGAGCACGCTCGGCTCGTTCCACATGACGCAGGGCTTCATGCTGAACAACCAGCTGACCGACTTCGCCGCGAACCCGAACGACACCGTGGACCCGAGCATCAAGGTCGCCAACCGCGTCGCCCCGGGCAAGCGCCCGCGCAGCACGATGGCACCCACGATGGTGTTCAGGAAGAACGGCGACGGCAGCATGGGCGAGTTCGTGATGGGCACGGGCTCGCCGGGCGGCGGCACGATCATCCAGTACGTGGTGAAGACCGTGGTCGGCGCGCTCGACTGGGGCCTCGATGCGCAGCAGGCCACCTCGCTGGTGGACTTCGGCGCCACCAACAGCCCGAACACCAACGTGGGCGGCGAGCACCCGGCCATCGACACCTCGAACACGGGCAACAACGATCCGCTGATCACCGGCCTGCGCGCACTCGGCCACACGGTCAACTTCGGGCCGCAGTCCAGCGGCATCAGCACCATCATTCGCACGACCGTCGGCGGCAAATCGGTGCTCACCGGCGGTGCGGACCCGCGGCGCGAAGGCATCGTGCTGGGCGATACCTTCACGCCCTGAGCGGCAAAGAGGCACAGGGGCAGGCGCAACGCCTGCCCTCTGCTCTGTCTGATTACTTCGCGACTTCCGATACCAACCGGTACAGGAACTCGCGCCCGTCGTACAGCCGCTGGATCTCGATGCGTTCGTCCAGCCCGTGCGCGCGCGCATCGGCCGGCTCCAGGAACATGCCGGTCACGCCGTACATCGGGATGCCGGCGTTGCGCAGGAACCGGCTGTCGGTGGCACCAGTGCTCATCGCGGGCACCACGGGCACGCCGGGCCACATCTGCTGCGTGAGCGATTCCACCGTCTTCACCAAGTCGCCGTTCAGCGGCGAGGCCGGGCTGCGCAGCGGCTTGCCCATGTTGCGCACCACGATCTTGTCGTTGCCCACGGCCTGGGTCAGCAGGCGTTCGACTTCCTCGGGGTCGTCGTGCGGCAGGATGCGGCAGTTGACCGTCGCCTTGGCCGATTGCGGCAGCGCGTTCTCGGCGTGGCCGGCCTGCACCATCGTCGCCACGCAGGTGGTGCGCAGCTGCGCGTTGTAGGCCGGGTTGGCCGTCATGCGTTCGAGCACGCCAGCATCGGGATTGCCGCTGCCGATGGCGCGCATGTCGTCGGCGAGCTGGCCGGTGGCGAACGGGGCGCTGCGCGCGAAGTAGGTCTTGGTGACGTCCGCGAGCTTGATCGGAAAGGCGTAGTTGCCCAGCCGCTCCAACCCCGCGGAGAGCGCGTAGATCGGATTGTTCTTGGTCGGCACCGAGCTGTGGCCGCCCACGTCGCGCGCCTCCAGCATGTAGGTGGTGTACATCTTCTCGGCCACCTGCAGGCGGTGCAGGTTGGGTTTGCCGCCGCGCAGCTCGCCGCCGCCGCCCTCGTTGATACCGAACTCGGCCTGCAGCAGCTCGGGCTTGTTGCTGATGAGCCAGAAGGCGCCGTTGCTGAGCGCATCGCCGCGCTCTTCGTCGGCGGTGAGCGCCAGGATGATGTCGCGGCTGGGCTTGAAGCCCTCCTGCTTGAGTTGCCCCAGCACCGACACCAGCGCCGAGGCCATGGCCTTGTCGTCGATGGAGCCGCGTGCGGTGAAGTAGCCGCCGGTTTCCTGCAGCTTGAACGGATCGGTCTTCCAGTCTTCGCGCCGGGCCTCGACCACGTCGATATGCGCCAGGAGCAGCAGCGGCTTCTTGCTGCCGTTGCCCTTGAAGCGCAGCACCAGGTTGCCCTTCTTCGGGAAGGGTTCGAAGATCTGGATGTCGCCGGGCGCGAAGCCCGACTCGACCAGGCGCTTTTCCATGGCGCGCGCCGCCAGCGTGTTGTCGCCCACCGAATGGGTGGTGTTGATCTCGATCAGCTCTTTGTAGATGTCGTGAAAGCGCTGTTGCTGGGGCGTGAGCGACACCGGCGCGGTGCTCGTCTGGGCCGACGCACCGGTCATGCCGGCGATGCCGCAGAGGGCCAGCGACAGGGCGAGCACGGTCCTGGTGGAACGAAGGGAAAACTGCGAACGGGTCTGCATCCTCATGGTCTTTCTCTCTCCGGTGGTTGTTGTGGCGGCCAGCATAGCAAGCCAGGCCCCAAACAGCCTCCCGAGACAGGCACACTCGCGACCATGGGCACGCGCATGCAATGGGACATCTTCTGCAAGGTCATCGACAACCACGGCGACCTGGGCGTGTGCTGGCGGCTGGCCTCTCAACTGGCCGCGCTCGGCGAACGCGTGCGGCTGTGGATCGACGATGCGACGGCGCTGAACTGGATGGCGCCTGCGGGTTGCGACGGCGTGAAGGTGATCGACTGGAGCGACCCCGTCGCAATAGTGCAAACGGCCGTGGCCGGGCCAGCGCCGGACGTGCTGATCGAGGCCTTCGGTTGCGAGCTCGCGCCCGAACTGATCGCGCGATTCGCCGGGGCATCGGACGCCGACGGGCCCCGGTCGTGGATCAACCTCGAATACCTGTCGGCCGAGCCGTACGTCGAGCGCCTGCACGGCTTGCCCTCGCCGGTGTTCAAGGGGCCGGGCGCCGGGTTGACCAAGCGCTTTTTCTATCCGGGCTTCACGCCCGCGACCGGAGGGCTGCTGCGCGAGCCCGGTCTCGCGGAACGCCGGGCCGGTTTCGAGCGCGACCTATGGCTGGCGGCACAGCAGGTTCCCTGGAAAGAGAACGAGCGCCTCGTCTCCCTGTTCTGCTACGAGCCGCCCGCACTGGCGTCGCTGCTCGACCAGCTGGCAGAGGGACCGGAGCCGACCCGGCTGCTGGTGACGGCAGGCCGCGCCGCCAACGCCGTGAAGGCCCACTTTTCGAACATTTCACCGGAGAACGGCATGCCCCATGGGCACGGCGCGCTATCGATTTCATACCTCCCCTATCTGACACAACCAGATTTCGACCATCTGCTCTGGGCCTGCGACCTGAACTTCGTGCGGGGCGAGGATTCGCTCGTGCGCGCGCTCTGGGCCGGCGCGCCGCTGGTCTGGCAGATCTATCCACAGGACGACGACGCCCACCACGCCAAGCTGAACGCCTGGCTCGACTGGCTCGGCGCCCCGCCCTCGCTGAGGCGTTTTCACCACGTCTGGAACGGATTCGACGACGGCCCCCTGCCGCCCCTGGAAACGCAGGGTCCGTGGCGCGAAACGGCTCGGGCGGCGCGCGACAGGCTGTACGCACAGGACGATCTGGTCACCCAACTGCGGCATCTGATCGTCCAAAAAAGCTAAAATAGCGGGCTTTGCGGATTTCGGCCCGGGTCGTCAGGACCCGAGATGCTCTCCGCCAAACCTGCCGCGGGACCTGTACCGCGGGGCCAGACACACCCGGCAAGAACGTTTCGAACGTCGCCAAGCGTCGCAGAAGGCCCCGTGCACCGAGCGGCCAACATCCAGAGAACCTGTTATGAAAATCGCTCAAGAAATCCGCGCCGGCAACGTCATCATGCACGGCAAGGACCCGATGGTCGTCCTCAAGACCGAATACAGCCGCGGCGGCCGCAACTCCGCCACCGTGCGCATGAAGCTCAAGAGCCTGATCGCCAACTTCAACACCGAAGTGGTCTTCAAGGCCGACGACAAGATCGACCAGATCGTGCTCGAGAAGAAGGACTGCACCTATTCCTACTTCGCCGACCCGATGTACGTCTGCATGGACACCGAGTACAACCAGTACGAAGTCGAAGCCGAGAACATGGGCGACGCCCTGAGCTACCTCGAAGACGGCATGGCTGTCGAAGTGGTGTTCTACGACGGCAAGGCCATCTCGGTCGAACTGCCCACCAGCGTCGAGCGCGAAATCACCTGGACCGAGCCGGCCGTCAAGGGCGACACTTCGGGCAAGGTCATGAAGCCCGCCAAGATCGCCACCGGTTTCGAAATCGGCGTGCCGCTTTTCGTGGCGCAAGGCGACAAGATCGAAATCGACACCCGCACCGGCGAATACCGCAAGCGCGTCTGAGCGTTCCCGGCTTTTCGGCCGGTCACCTCCTCTCTGAAAAAAGGCTCCGGAAGGAGCCTTTTTCGTTGATTGGGCACGGCGGTTGCAACGCTGCACAATCCCTAAGGTCCTTCTGTCCGAGTCCTTCATGAACAACACGCACGATCTTCACGACAAACGCCTCGCCGACGCCTGGGCCACGCTCCAGGCCCATTCCGAAAAAGGTCTCCCGCTCGATCCCGATCCCTCGCGCATCGCCTTCGCCGACCCCGAGTTCCTGCTGCGCCGCGAGACGCGCGGCATCCGCATGCAGCTGGAGCTGATGAAGCCCGACGTCGAGCAGCGCGCCCATGGCATCGAGAACACCGTGGTGGTCTTCGGCAGCGCCCGCTTTCGCAGCGAGGAAGATGCCGCCGCGCTGATCGCCCAGGCCGATGCCGCCGGCGATGCGGTGGCCGCCGAGCGCTGGCGCCGCCTCGCGCGCAACTCGCACTACTACGAGAAGGCGCGCACCTTCGGCAAGCTGGTCGCGCAGTACAGCAACGGCAAGGAGCCGCAGGACAAGCTCTTCGTCTGCACCGGCGGCGGCCCCGGCATCATGCAGGCCGCCAACCGCGGTGCGCATGAAGGCGGCGGCATCTCGGTCGGCCTCGCGATCGCGCTGCCGATGGAGGAAGAAGCCAACCCCTATGTCACGCCGGCGCTGAGCTTCAAGTTCCACTACTTCGCGATCCGCAAGATGCATTTCATGATGCGTGCGAAGGCGCTGGTGGCGTTCCCGGGCGGCTTCGGCACGCTCGACGAACTGTTCGAGGTGATCACCCTGGTGCAGACCAAGAAGTCGAAGCCGGTGCCGATCGTGCTGTTCGGCTCGGATTACTGGAAGCGGATGATCGACTTCGACTTCCTGGTCGACGAGGGCGTGATCTCGCCCGGCGACGTGAAGCTTTTTGAGTATGTGGACGCGCCCGAAGACGCGTGGGACTACATCAAGCGCTTCTACAAGCTCTGAGTCGCACCGGCACTCAGGCGTCGTTGTCGTCGACGACGTCCGGGTGCAGCGCCTGCTCGAAGAAGCGCGTGAGCGCGCGGGCGCGGCGGCGGCGGTCGGCAAGGCCGGCAGCAGGGTCGCCGGCCGGGCCCATGGCCACCGCATCGTCGGCCACGCCGTGCAGCGCATTGAAGAGGATCACGGCCGTCAGCGTCGCGTCCTCCACCTCCCACACCCCCGCGGCATCACCTTGCTTGAGCAAGCCGACCAGCTGCGTGATGACCGCGTTGTCGTTACGCATGCGCCTGTCTTCGGGTCGGTACTCGTGGAACACCACATCGTGCAGGGCGACGTTGTCGAGGTAGGTTTCCAGGCCCGTCTCCACCCAGGCCTTCAGGCGTGCGTGATGGTTGTCGGGGCGATGGCGGTCCATGGCGTTCTGCAGGCGCTCGCAGAAGGTGTCGACGAAGCGCTGCTGCAGCGCACCGAGCATCGCCTCCTTCGACGGAAAGTACAGGTAGAACGTGCCCTTGGCCACCTGCGCGCCGGCCGCGATGTCGTCGATGCTGGTGCTGGCGATGCCCTTGGAGATGAAGAGGCGCTCGGCGGCGTCCATCAATGCGACGGCGCGCGTTTCGGGCGCCTTGGTGCGACGGCGCGGCGCCGCGGGTTCGGCCTCGCCTGTCGGGGTGGGATCGATGGCCGGGTCGCTTCGTGTCATGGCAAGTCTTTGGAAACTCAGGAAACAGGGGTGGCGCGCACGGCGCCGATGGCCGCACGCACGGCCGCCGAATCGAGTCGCAGGCCACGCGGGGCCAGCACGCTTTCGCCGAGCCAGGTCAGCGCATCGTCGGTGGAGACGAAGGTGCTGGCTGGCACACCGAAGAGCTTCTCGACATTCATCTTGCTGATTTTCTCGTATTGCGTGGCGGGCACCACGCTCGCCATGCCCATCATGTGGCGGCGGATGTCCTCGCCCCGTGCCTGCAGCCACTGTTTCGCGCGCTGGGCGCTGCCTTCGGGATGGACCAGCGCGTCCGCATCGGCGAACACGCGCAGCGAGGCGAAGGGCTCGCCGCGATCGAGCCAGCGGTTCCAGTCCTCGGTGAAGGCGTTCATGCTCTCCAGCGTCTGCAGGCCGGATGAAATGCTGATGACCAGCGGCCACTGGCTGAGTTCGTGACGGATCATGGAAAGCTCCTTGGTGAATTTCGATCGAAGCCGCGCGCGCAGGCGCAGGCGTACGGGCACGAGTGCGGCGGGCATGGCGAATGCGCAGCCTCAGGCCCGAACCGGCAACGCGGCGGCGCGCGGCCTGACGCGCACCAGCAATCCCGCAGCCAGCAGGCCGGCGACTCCGGCGCAGGCCATGGCGGCGTGGAAGCCACCGGAGAGCGCGCCGGCCAGCAGGGTGTGCGCCGTATCGGCATCGAGCGAGGCCAGCGCAGCGAGGTCGTGCCGCGAGACGGCCGCCACAGCCGCCTGTTGCGCATTGCGCAACCCGGCCTGTTCGAGTGCGGTGGCCAGCAGCGCGGTCGCCCGCGTGCTCATCAGTGTGCCGAGCAGCGCGATGCCGATCAGCATGCCAGCCTGGCGCAGCGCGTTCATCGTGGCCGAGGCCATGCCCGAGCGTTGCGCGGGCACGGAGGCCATCACCGCCATGCTCGTGGACGGCACCGCGAGGCCCGTGCCCACGCCGAGGAACACGAACAGCAGCGCCAGCAGCACATAAGGCGTATCGGCCGAGAACAGCGTCAGCAGCAGCATCGAAGCGCCGATGAGCGCATAGCCCGCGACCATGAGCGTGTGCACGTCGTAGCGCCGCGCCAGCCGGCCGAACTGCGAGGCGATGAGGCCCGTCGCGACGAACTGCGGCACCAGCCGCCAGCCGGTGTCGCTGGGCGACCAGCCCTGCACCTGCTGCAGGAAAAGCGAGAAGAAGAACAGGCTCGCGTACGACGAGAAGCCGAGCACGAACGAAGCGAAATTGGTGGCCGAGAAGCGCGCATCGCGGAACAGCGCGAGCGGCAGCAGGGGCCGCTCCACGCGTGCTTCCACCATCAGGAACAGTGCGAGGCCGATGGCCGCCGCGACCAGCGCGGTGGCGGCGCGGCCGGAACCCCAGCCGTATTCGCCGGCTGCGATCAGCCCATAGGTCAGCGCACCGAGCCACAGCACGCTGAGCACCTGCCCGAGCGGATCGAGCGCCGCATGCTCGGGGTGCGAACTCTCGCGGATGCCCCAGAGCCCGAGCCCCACGGTCAGCACGCCGATCGGCAGGTTGATGAGGAAGATGCTCTGCCAGCCCGCGTGGTCCACCAGCAGTCCACCCAGCATCGGCCCGAGGATCAGCGACAGCGCCGTGAACGACGACCAGCCGCCGATCACCCACGCCCGGCTGGCCGGCTCCGGAAACGCATGCGCCAACAGCGACAACGCGCCGGGAATCATCAGCGCGCCGGCCACGCCCTGCACCGCGCGCCCGGCAAGCAGCGTGGGGAGGTTGCCGGCCATCGCGCACATCGCCGAGCCCAGCGTGAACACGACCACGCCGGCGAGCCAGGCGCGCTTGCGGCCGTAGCGGTCGCCGACCGGCCCCGCCGACAGGATGAAGGCCGAGAGGCACAGCGCGTAGATGTCGATCACCCACTGCAGCCCGGCCAGGTCGGTGGACAGCGCGCGCTGCAGCGTGGGCAGCGCGACGTTGACGATGCTCACGTCGAGCGTGGCGATGAAGCTGCCGAGGTACACCGCCGCCACGAGCGCGATGCGGCGGCGCGGATCGGTCTGGGCCGAATTCGGGGAGTCCATGGACGCCTTCAAGTTGTTGAAGAAGGCGCCGATACTGACTTCGAGTCAGTTAAAAGTCAACTCAGATGAGAATTGATCTTATTTGTAACGTGGATTTCAAACCAAAGCGACTCAAAGCTTCAAACCCCAGGTCGCCCGCGCCCCCAACGCCAGCACGCCGCCCACGACCCAGAACACACCCGCAATCCCGATCAGCGCCCCAAGCGATCCGAACAGCATCGGCATCGCCACGCTCGACGCGTTGATGGTCATCAGCCGCAGCCCCAACGCCTCGCCGTGCCGCGCGTGCGGGGTGATCTGGTGCAGCATGCTCATCACCATCGGCTGCACCGCGCCGAGCGCGAAACCGAGGACCACCGAGCAGACGCCCATGGTCCAGGCCGAATCGAGCAGCGGGTAGATCGCGAACACCGCCGCCGTGACGATGGTGGAGCTCAGGATCACGCTGCGCTCGGAGTGGCGCGAGGCGATGAGCGGCAGCACCACGCGGATCGCCGCCGCCGCGATGGCGAATGCGCCCAGGATCGAGCCGATCACCGAGGCGCTGATGCCGCGTTCGTGCCCCAGCACGGGCAGCACGAAGGCGTGCACGTCCCAGCTCGACGACTGCAGCCAGTTCACGAACAGCAGGCGCCTGAACATCGGCTCGCGCAGCAGGTCCCAGGCCCGCGTCGGCACGGCGCCGGGTGTCGGTGCGGTACGCGGCGGTTCGTGCGCGCCGCGCGCGAGCAGCCAGCAGAGGATCGGCAGGAAGGCCATGACCGCGAAACAGACGCGAAACGCCAGCATGTCCGCGGGCGCGCGGCCGGCGTGGTCGATCAGCATGCCGGCCAGGAACGGCCCGACGAAATTGGCCGCTGCAGGCGCGATGGCCAGCCAGCTGAACACGCGCTTGAGCTGCGTCGCGTTGGTGGCGGAACGGCCGACGTGCCGCTGCAAGGCAATGACGGTCGCGCCGGTAGCCCCCCCCGTCAGCAGCGCCGAGATGCACATGACCGGAAAGATCGGAAAGACCAGCACCAGCCCCGCACCGCCCGAGGCCGCGATCACCGACCACCAGAGCGGCCGCTTGAACCCGTGCCGGTCCGCGAAGCGTCCCGCCGGCAGGGCCAGAAACACCTGGGTCAGCGCAAACAGCGCGATCAGCACACCGACCGCCGCCGCACTGTAGCCCCGTTGCAGCGCCAGCAGCGGTGTTGCCAGGCGCATGCCCGCCATCGTGGCGTGCAGGCAGACCTGGGCGCCGATGACACGCAGCAGTTCGGAGCCTTTCACGGGGTGTCGTCGCCCTCACTGTCAGCGGTGGGAGGCAGCAGCACCTGCGATTGAGCCTCGGGCAATGCCTCCACCTTGCGCAGCGCGAGACGCATCTGCTTGGCGCGCGTGTCGGCCTTGTCGAGCGTGTCGGAGGCCTTGGCCACCTGCTCCTTGATGCGCGCGACCCATTCGCCATAGCGCTCGAACTCGGTCTTGACCGCGCCGAGCACCTTCCACACCTCGGAGGCCTGCTGCTCCAGCGCGAGCGTGCGAAAGCCCATGTGCAGGCTGTTGAGCATCGCGAGCAAGGTGGTCGGGCCGGCCAGCGTCACGCGGTGCTGGCGCTGGATGGCGTCCATCAGGCCGGGACGGCGCAGCACCTCGGCGTAGAGGCTCTCGACCGGCAGAAAGAGGATCGCGAAATCGGTGGTGTGCGGCGCGGCGAGGTAGTTCTCGGCGATCGAGCGGGCCTCCAGGCGGATGCGCGCTTCGAGCGCCTTGGCCGCGAGTTCGGCGGCGGGCGCGTCGGCGCGCTCGTGCGCATCGATGAGGCGCTCGTAGTCGTCGCGCGGAAACTTCGCATCGATCGGCAACCACACCGGCGCGCCGTCGTCGCCACGGCCCGGAAAGCGGATCGCGAAATCGACGCGCTGGCCGCTGCGTGGCTTGGTCTCGATCTGCTTGGCGTACTGCTCGGGCGTGAGCACCTGCTCCAGCAGCGCTTCGAGCTGCACCTCGCCGAACACGCCGCGCGTCTTCACGTTGGTCAGCACGCGCTGCAGGCTGCCGACGCCGACGGCCAGCGTCTGCATTTCGCCCAGGCCCTTGTGCACTTGCTCGAGCCGGTCGGCCACCTGCTTGAAGCTCTCGCCCAGGCGCGCCTCGAGCGTGCTCTGCAGCTTCTCGTCGACGGTCTTGCGCATCTCGTCGAGCTTGGCGGTGTTGCTCTGCTGCAGCTGCGCGAGCTGCGTTTCCATCGTCGTGCGCACTTCGGCCAGGCGGCGCGCGTTCGACTCGCTCAGGCCCTGCAGCTGGGTATTGAGCGTGTCGGCCAGCGACTTCTGCAGCGAGGCAAGCTGCAGCGAGAAGGCGTCGAGCTGTGCGTTCTGCGTGCGCGTGGCCTCGGCGCCCTGCTGCACCAGCGACTGCTGGAAGGTGGCGAAGGCCTGCGCGGTTTCCTGCCGCGTGCCGCGCGAGCTTTCGCCGATGTCGTTGCGCAGTTCGCGTTCGGTGCGCTCGTTGGCCGAGGCCAATGCGGCCAGCAGGCCCAGCATCTCGCTGTGGTCGGGCTTGGGCTGCCGGCGCGCGAGCAGCCAGATCACCAGCACGAGCTGGACGACGGCGAGCGCAGCCAGCGCGAGAAGAATCAATTCCGTCAGTTCCAAGGCGCGTCGCTGTGTCGGGTGTTTACTTCGTGGCCGCCGGAACGGGCGTGACGGGCGTGAGCGGCCCCTTGCCGCTGAAGTACGCGATGAGGTTGTCGGCCGCGAGGTCGGCCATGGCGCGTCGCGTGGGCACGGTCGCGCTCGCGATGTGCGGCGTGAGCACGACATTGGGCACGGTCAGCAGGTCGGGATGGACCTTGGGCTCGCCCTCGAACACGTCCAGGCCCGCCGCCGCGATGCGCTTCTCGCGCAGCGCCACGGCCAGCGCGGCGTCGTCGACGATGCCGCCGCGCGCGATGTTCACCAGCGTGGCGTTCGGCTTCATCAGCGCGATTTCGGCGGCACCGATGGTGTGGTGCGAGGCCGGCGAGTAAGGCACCACGAGCACGACGTGATCGGCCGTCTTGAGCAGCTCTTCCTTGCTCACGTAGCTGGCCTTGCAGTCGGCTTCGAGCGCAGCGTCCAGGCGCGAGCGGTTGTGATAGATCACCTTCATGCCGAAGCCGTGCGCGCCGCGCTTGGCAATGCCCTGCCCGATGCGGCCCATGCCGATGATGCCGAGCGTGGCGCCGTGGATGTCGGAGCCAGCGAACATGTCGAAGCTCCACTTCTCCCATTTGCCCGCACGCAGGAAATGTTCGCTCTCGGTGATGCGGCGCGCCGTTGCCATGAGCAGCGCAAAGCCGAAGTCGGCGGTAGTCTCGGTCAGCACGTCGGGCGCGTTGGTGCCGAGCACGCCGTGCGCCGCCATCGCATCGACGTCGAAGTTGTTGTAGCCGACGGCCATGTTGGCGCAGATCTTCAGGTCGGGATTCGCGTCGAGCAATGCGGCGTCGATGCGCTCGCTGCCGGTGGTGAAGGCGCCCTGCTTGCCCTTGAGCCTGGCGATCAGCTGGTCCTTGCTCCAGCTCTCGTCGGACTGGTTCGACTCGACCTCGAAATACTGCGACAGGCGTTCGATGGTCTCGGGAAAGATCGCGCGTGCGACCAGTATCTTTGGCTTGCTCATGATGTGTGCACTCAACGGAAGAAGAGGAAGGTGGAAATGACGAACAGCGGAACCAGGAAGGCTACGGACCACGCCATGTAGCCGAAGAAGCTCGGCATGCGCACGCCGCGGCTCTCGGCGATGGCCTTGACCATCAGGTTGGGCGCGTTGCCGATGTAGGTGTTGGCGCCCATGAAGACGGCGCCGGCCGAAATGGCGGCGAGCGTGCTCGCGTAGGTGGTCATGAGCGCCGCCGGGTCGCCGCCCGCGGTGTTGAAGAACACGAGATACGTCGGCGCGTTGTCCAGGAACGAGCTCAGCACGCCGGTGGCCCAGAAGTACATCGCGGGGTCGGGCTGGCCGTCGGCGCGCGTCACGGCCGAGACGATGGCGCCGAACGGGCCTTGCGTGCCGGCCTTGAGCATCGCGATCACCGGGATGATGGTCAGGAAGATGCCGGCGAACAGCTTGGCCACCTCGGCCATCGGCTCCCATTCGAACTGGTTGTCGGCATGCACTTTGGGCGCGGTGAGCTTGTAGGAGACGATGGCGATCAGCGCCAGCCCCACGTCGCGCACGAGGCCCGGCAGGCCGACCTCGGTGCCAAACACGTCGAACTTCACCGGCGATTTCCAGAAGCCGCTGAGCAGCACCAGCGCGACCACGCCACCCAGCAGCCAGAAGTTGGCGGCACCGTCGAAACCCAGGCGCCGTGTCTCGGGCGTCGTGGGCGTCGGGTCGACCGGCAGCACGCCTTCCTTGCGGTAGTAGTGGCTGTCGATGACATAGAACAGCGCCAGCAGCACGCCCAGGATGAACAGCGTCTCGGGCAGGATGTTCTGCGCGGTCCAGAAGAAGCCCACGCCCTTGAGGAAGCCGAGAAACAGCGGCGGGTCCCCCAGCGGCGTGAGCGCACCGCCCGCATTCGAGACGATGAAGATGAAGAACACGATCACATGCACCTTGTGCACGCGGTCGTCGTTGGCGCGGATCAGCGGCCGGATCAGCAGCATCGAGGCGCCGGTGGTCCCCATGAAACTCGCGAGCACCGCGCCGATCGCGAGGATCGCGGTGTTGAGCCCCGGCGCGCCGCGCAGGTTGCCGCGGATGTGGATGCCACCCGCTACCGTGAAGAGCGCCGTCAGCAGGATGATGAACGGGATGTATTCGGCCACCAGCGCATGCACCAGCTGAACGCCCGCCAGGCCCGCGCCGTAGATGGCGGCAAAGGGCAGCAGGAAGGCCAGCGCCCAGGCGGCGGAAATCTTGCCGTAGTGGTGATGCCAGAACGACGGGGCCAGCAGCGGCAGCAGCGCGATCGACAGCAGGATGCCGGCGAACGGCACACCCCAGAGCGGTGAGAGCGCGGCGCCGTCGAAGTCGGCGGCCGAAGCGAGAGCGGGAAAGAGCAACGGCAGCGCCGCGGCTGCCGCGAGGCGGAGAGTTCTGTTCATGGGTGCCGTACCGTACCAGACCGAGGTCAGGCGGCCGGCTGCTCGATCTCGAACACCTGGCGCAAATACGCCAGGTATTTTTCGTCCTCGCACATGTTCTTGGACGGCGTGTCCGACAGCTTGGCCACCGGCTGGCCATTGCAGTTGATCATCTTGATGACGATCTGCAGCGGCTCGTAGCCCAGGTCGTTGGTGAGGTTGGTGCCGATGCCGAAGGCCAGCTGGCAGCGGCCACGGAACTGCTGGTAGAGCTCGATGGTGCGCGGCACCGTGAGGCCGTCGCTGAAGATGAGCGTCTTGGTGAGCGGATCGACGCGGTTGGCAATGTAGTGCGCCAACATGCGCTCGCCCCACTGGAACGGGTCGCCGCTGTCGTGGCGGGCGCCGTCGAAGAGCTTGCAGAAGTACAGGTCGAAGTCGCGCAGGAACGCGCTCATGCCGTACACGTCGGACAGCGCGATGCCCAGGTCGCCGCGGTATTCGCGCGCCCAGCTCTCGAAGCCGAAGATCTGGCTGTCGCGCAGCCGCGGGCCGAGCGCCTGGCAGGCCTGCAGGTATTCGTGCGCCATCGTGCCCAGCGGGATCAGGCCCAGCTTCATGGCGTACAACACGTTGCTGGTTCCGGCGAGCTGCGGCAGGCGTGCGCCGGGCTTGGCCTGCAGCGGCGGTGGCGTGACGGCGCCCAGGCGCGAGTTCAGCGTGCGCAGCACCTCTTCGTGCCAGTCCTTCGAGAAGCGGCGGCGCGTGCCGTAGTCGGCAATCTTGAGGTCGGCGAGGCCCGCGTCCTGCAGCTGGGCGATCTTGGTCTCGAGCCGGCGGCGGCCTTCCGCGATGTCGGGCTTCTTCTGCGTGTTGCGGAAGTAGACCTCGTTGGCGATGGCCAGCACCGGGATCTCGAACAGGATGGTGTGCAGCCACGGCCCCTGGATGCGGATCTCGAGTTCGCCCGAGGGCTGGGGAATGATGTTGATGTACTTCTCGTTGAGCCTGAAGAGGCCCAGGAAGTCGACGAAGTCGCTCTTGATGAAGCGCATGGACCGCAGGTAGGCCAGCTCGGCATCGCGGAATTGCAGCGAACAGAGGCTTCGCACCTCGTCGCGGATCTGGCCCGCGAACTGCGCCAGGTCGACGCCGGGGTTGCGGCACTTGAAGCGGTACTCGACCCGGGCGCCCGGGAAGTGATGCAGGACGACCTGCATCATCGTGAACTTGTAGAGGTCGGTGTCGAGCAGGCTGTGGATGATCATGGTCGTCGTCGGTGCGCGGTGTCTCAATCAATCAAACTTTTCGGCGGCCGCTCGATTATCACGGGCTGCGTCGGCCTCTGCCTACGGGGGCTGCACAGCACGTCCTACCGGCAGGGCGAATCGGTCACGGGACATTGATTTCACGGCGGCGATACAGCCCGCCGAATCAACCTCTCAAGGAGATTCGCAATGAACAAGGACACCATCGAAGGCAACTGGAAACAGCTCAAGGGCAAGGTCAAGGAGCAATGGGGCAAGTTGACCGACGACGACTTCGACGTCATCGCCGGCAAGCGCGACCAGTTGCTCGGCCGCATCCAGGAACGCCACGGCATCAGCCGCGACGAAGCCGAGAAACAGGTCAAGGACTGGGAATCGCGCGATGGCCGCACGGCCGATGCGCTCTGGTTCGAAAAGTCCTGATCAAGACCTGATCAGCAGCAAGTCCGCGGGCCTGTCCCGCGGCACCACCGAATTCAATCACCTCGAAGGAAAACTCCAATGAAAAAACATCTGCTCATGCTCGCTCTCGCTTCCACCTGTTTCGTCGCCACGCAAGCCAGCGCGATGACCGGTGACGAACACAAGGTCGCGAAGGAAAAGATCGAGGCCGACTACAAGGTCGCCAAGGCCCAATGCGACACGATGAAGGACAACGCCAAGGACGTCTGCCAGAAGGAAGCCAAGGGCAAGGAAGACGTGGCCAAGGCCGAACTCGAACAGCAATACAAGCCGAGCGACAGCAACGCCCGCAAGGTGGCCGAAGAGAAGGTGAAGGCCACCTACGAAGTCGCGAAGGAAAAGTGCGACGACCAGAACGGCGCAGCCAAGGACGCCTGCCAGAAGCAGGCCAAGGCTGACGAAGCTCAGGGCAAGGCCGACATCAAGGCCATGAAGAAGACCATGTAAGGCCGCCGCCAACCGGCCGCACGGCAAAAGACAACGGCGCCCTCGGGCGCCGTTTTTCTTGGGGGATCAGGCTTTCAGCGCATCGACCACACGCTGCAGCGCCTCAGGCAAGGGCACCGGCCGCTGCGTTTCGCGGTCCACATAGACGTGCACGAAGTGGCCTTGCGCGGCGGCGGTGTCGGCGCCTTCGACGAAAAGCGCGATTTCATAGCGCACGCTCGAGCGCCCTGCTTGGGCCACGCGGATGCCTGCTTCGACCGTCTGCGGGAACGCGATCGGCGCGAAGTAATTGCACTGGGTCTCGACCACGAAACCGATGGTCCGGCCCTGGTGGATGTCGAGCGCGCCGCGTTCGATGAGGAGGGCATTCACCGCCGTGTCGAACCAGCTGTAGTAGACGACGTTGTTGACATGGCCATACATGTCGTTGTCGGCCCAGCGCGTCGGGATGCTGCGGAACGCGCGGTAGCTGCTGCGGGAATTCGGCGTGGGTTTGGCGGCGGAGGAGCTCATCGCGCGGCATTCTGCCAGCGGCGCCAGTACTCGAAGGCCACCCGGAAGGTGCCCAGTTGCACCTGCACGGTCTCCGCGATGTCGCTGGCGTAGCCGCCGGCCATGGCAAAGGCCACGGGGATGCGGCGCTGCCAGGTCCAGTCGAAGACACGGCGATCTCGCGCCTCCAGGCCGTCGAAGCTGAGCTTGAGGCGGCCGAGGCGGTCGCGCTCGAAGGGATCGGCGCCTGCGAGGTAGATCACGAGGCCTGGGGAGAAGCGGCGGTCGAGTTCGTCCAGGGCGTGCTCCAGGGCGGCGAGGTAGTCGGCGTCGCCGCAGCCGTCGGGCAGTTCGACGTCCAGGTCGCTGGCCTCCTTGCGGAACGGGAAGTTCTTCTGACCATGAACCGACAGAGTGAAGACGCTCGGGTCGTTGCAGAAGATGCTGGCGGTGCCGTTGCCCTGGTGGACGTCGAGGTCGATCACCGCCACCTTGAGCAGCCGGCCGCTGCGGCCGTGCTCCGCCTGCATCAGCCGGGCGGCCACGGCCGCGTCGTTGAAGACACAGAAACCGCCGCCTTTGTCGGCATAGGCGTGATGCGTGCCGCCCGCCATGTTGGCCGCGATACCGCCGGCGAATGCGGCGCGGCAGGCGGCGATGGTGGCGCCCGTGGAGCGGCGCGAGCGCTCGACCATCGCCTCGCTCCAGGGAAAACCGATCTCGCGCATCGCCTGCGGGCTCACGCTGCCATCGCTGATGGCAGCGATCCAGTGCGGGGTGTGGGCCAGCGCCAGTTCGCCGTCGCTGGCGCGGGGGGCCTGGTCCATCTCGACGGCGGGCAGGTGCTCCTCGAGGCGGTCGCGCAGCAAGGCGTAGCGCGACATGGGAAAGCGATGCCCCGGCGGCAGGGGCAATACGAACTGGCCGGAATAGAAGGCGCGCATGCCCCGCATTCTGCGATGCGGACCCGTTTTAGAAAGTGACCTCTAGATTGCTGCACAGCAGCAAAAACCCCTTGATCGCAAAACTCAGCTGCCTATACTTGAGGCCATGCTGCACCGCAACAAAGACGACGAGGCGCAGCGCAACGTGAATCGACCACCTTCCCTTCTGGAGATCCCAAATGGCCCTGACCGCTGACCAAATCCTCGCCGCCCAAAAAGCAAACCTCGAAACCCTGTTCGGCCTGACCACCAAGGCTTTCGAAGGCGTCGAGAAGCTCGTCGAACTGAACGTGACCGCTTCGAAGGCTGCCCTGGCCGAAGCCGCCGGCACCGCCCAAGCCGCCCTGAACGTCAAGGACGCGCAAGAACTGCTGACGCTGCAAGCCAGTCTGTTCCAGCCCCTGGCCGAAAAGACCGCCGCCTACAGCCGTCACCTGTACGACATCGCCCAAGGCACCGGCGCAGAATTCTCCAAGGCTTTCGAAGCCAAGGCCACCGAAGCTCAGCAAGCCTTCGTCGGCCTGGTCGACAGCGCTTCCAAGAACGCACCCGCCGGTTCGGAAACCGCCGTTGCCGTCCTGAAGAGCGCCGTGGCTGCCGCCAACAACGCATTCGAATCGGTCCAGAAGGCTGTCAAGCAAGCTTCTGATGTCGCCGAAGCCAACTTCAACGCCGTGTCGACGCAAGCCGTCGCCGCCGCCAAGACGGCCACCGCTTCGCGCAAGCGCTAAGCACCGACCACCACCAGTTGTCTCCTTGGGTCCTCACGGATCCAATTCAGGGCCTCATCTTCGGATGAGGCCTTTTTTTATGCCCGGCGAGCGTCTTCGATAATGCCGGTCTCATTTCAGGAGACTCTTCATGCAGATCGACGGCAAGGTTTTTATCGTGACTGGAGGCGCTTCGGGCCTCGGCGAAGGCGCGGCGCGCATGCTGGCCGCGAACGGCGGCAAGGTGGTGATCGCCGACATGCAGGCCGAAAAGGGCGAAGCCGTCGCCAAGGAAATCGGCGGCGTATTCGTCAAGTGCGACGTAAGCCAGGAAGCCGACGGCCAGGCCGTCGTTGCGGCCGCGACGAAGCTCGGCAAGCTGGTCGGCCTGGTCAATTGCGCGGGCATCGCGCCAGCCGAGAAGACTGTGGGCAAGAACGGCCCGCACGCGCTGGCCGTGTTCAGCAAGACCGTCACGGTCAACCTGATCGGCAGCTTCAACATGATTCGCCTCGCGGCCGACGCGATGAGCAAGAACGAGCCCGAGGCCACCGGCGAACGCGGCGTGCTGATCTCGACCGCCTCGGTCGCGGCCTACGACGGCCAGATCGGCCAGGCCGCCTACAGCGCCTCGAAGGGCGGCGTGGTCGGCATGACCCTGCCGATCGCCCGCGACCTCGCGCGCAACGGCATCCGCAACATGACCATCGCCCCCGGCATCTTCGGCACGCCCATGCTCTTCGGCATGCCGCAGGAAGTGCAGGACGCGCTCGCCGCCAGCGTGCCGTTCCCCTCGCGCCTCGGTACGCCCGAGGACTACGCCAAGCTCGCCAAGCACATCATCGAGAACGACATGCTCAACGGCGAGGTGATTCGTCTGGACGGAGCGATTCGACTCCCTCCCCGCTGACCGACGGTGGCTGCGCCGTGCTCCCCGCGCGGTCCAGCCGTTCGTACTGGGCGATCACCTGCGCGCCCAGCAGCACGAGCGTGGCGGCAATCTCCAGGCTCAGCAGCACCACGATTGCCGTGGTGAGCGAGCCGTAGACCACGTTGACCTGCGAGAGCGTCGAGAAGTACCAGATCAGCACCCGCCGCGTCGCCTCCCACAGCAGCGCGGCGGTTACGCCGCCCAGCAGCGCGTGGCGCAGCGACATCCGGCCGGCGGGCATCACGAGGTAGAGCGAGGTCAGCATGAAGATCTCGCCGCCCAGCCCCAGCAGGTAGAGCAGCAGGCCCGAGATGCCCGACAGCGACCAGCTGCGGCCCAGCAGGTCGACGCTCTCTTGGCCAACCAGTTGCAATGCGCCCGACACCAGCGTCACCAGCAGCAGCCCCACGCACAGGCACAGGATGTAGACGTAAGGCATGACGGCCGAGACCAGGAAGTGGCGCTTGTGGTCGGCTTTGCGGTGGTGAAAGATCACCGCCATCGCGCTCTCGAGGATGCTGAAGGCCAGCGAGCTGAAGAAGATCATCGTCACCAGCAGCACCGGGCCCATCACGTCGCGATGGTCGAGAAAGCTCGACAGCTCGGTCACGATGGCCTTCGATTGCCCCGGCAGCAGCCATTCGAGGTACCGGCCGATGGTGCGCAGCAGCTCGGCCTGCTCGATGACGTGCGACAGCGCGATCACGCTCACGATCAACAGCGGAACGATGGACAGCAAGGCGTAATACGCCACCGCCCCCGCAAGCAGCAGCCCCTGGTTGGCGCGAAAGGCCTTCAGCGCGTCCCAGATGAATCGGAGCGGGTGCCGCAGCAGCGGCGCGGCGTGTTGCAATGGGTTGGGCGTCGTCATGCGTTGTGGGAATCCGGATCGCATTCAGTATGCCGTCCCACCGCCGGAGGCCGGCCGCTTGCGTATGATTTGCCGCTCTTCGCCTACATGACCATCCCCGCTTCATTCATCCAGGAACTCATCGCGCGCGCCGATGTGGTCGAGATCGTCGGCCGCTATGTGCCGCTCAAGAAGGCCGGCGCCAATTTCATGGGGCTGTGCCCCTTCCACGGCGAGAAATCCCCCTCTTTTTCCGTCAGCCCGACCAAGCAGTTCTATCACTGCTTCGGCTGCGGAGTGCATGGCAACGCCATCGGTTTTCTCATGGAGCACGCGGGCATGGGCTTCGTCGAGGCGGTGCACGACCTGGCCGGCCAGTACGGCCTGCAGGTGCCCGAGGACGACGCCTCCCCCGCCGAGCGCGCCCGCGCCGCCAGCCAGCGCCAGAAGCAGGCCACGCTGACCGACGTGCTCGAGAAGGCCGGCGAGTCGTACCGAAAGTCGCTCCGGCAGGCACCCGGCGCGATCGAATACCTCAAGGGTCGGGGCGTCTCCGGCGAAGTGGCCAAGCAATTCGGCATCGGCTATGCGCCCGCAGGCTGGCGGGCGCTGGCCAGCGTGTTCCCCGACTACGACGATCCGCTGCTCGCCGAAAGCGGCCTGGTGATCGTCAACACCGAAGACGGCCAGCTCGAGGCGAGCGAAGCCAAGCGCTACGACCGCTTCCGCGACCGCGTGATGTTCCCCATCCGCAACGTCAAGGGCGAGTGCATCGGTTTCGGCGGACGCGTGCTCGGCGACGAAAAGCCCAAGTACCTGAATTCGCCCGAGACACCCGTGTTCAGCAAGGGCCGCGAGCTCTACGGCCTCTACGAGGCGCGCGCCGCCTTCCGCGACCGCGGCTATGCGCTGGTCACCGAGGGCTACATGGACGTGGTCGCCCTCGCCCAACTCGGCTTTCCGAACGCGGTGGCCACGCTCGGCACCGCCTGCACGACCGAGCACGTGCAGAAGCTCTTTCGCTTCACCGAATCGGTGGTCTTCAGCTTCGACGGCGATGCCGCCGGCCGCCGCGCCGCACGCAAGGCACTCGACGGCGCCCTGCCCTATGCCACCGACGTGCGCAGCATCAAGTTCCTGTTCCTGCCGGCCGAGCACGACCCCGACAGCTTCATCCGCGAACACGGCGCCGAGGCCTTCGCCCGCTTCGTGACCGAGGCCACGCCGCTGTCGCGCTTCATGCTCGAAGCGGCCCGCGAAGGCTGCGACCTGACCACTGCCGAAGGCCGCGCCCACATGACCAGCAACGTGCGCCCGCTCTGGAGCGCGATGCCGGACGGCGCGCTCAAGCGGCAGCTGCTGAGCGAGATCGCCACCCTCGTGCAGCTCGATGCAGCGGCGCTTTCGGACCTGTGGGCGTCCACGCCCGGCCCGCGCAAGGTGGCGGCCCCGCCTTCGCCGCGCTACAGCGAATCCGGCGGCGATGGTGGGGACTATCCGGACATGCCGCCGCCGATGGAATTTGAAGCGCCGCGCTATGAAACCGATAGCAAGCCGCGCAAGTTCGTCAAGGGCAAGCGCTGGGGTGGCAAGTACGAAGAGCCCATCGAGCCGTTGCGCGGACGCGGCAAGCCCCCGAGCCGGCCCGACGTGGCGGTGCGGCTGCTGCTGTCGAACATGGCGCAGTGGGATGCGCTCTCGCACGAACTCCATCTGATGCTGTGCGACCTGCCCGGCACGCACGGGGCGCTCTTCACCTGGCTCGACAGCCAGTTGCACGAGCACGGCGTGCAACCCTGGGCCGCCCTGCGCGAAGGCATGCGCGGGTTGGATTTCGAGGCGCTCGCCGAGCGGCTCATGAACGTCGCCGACGCTGCCCCGGTGCCCGAGGGCGAGGAAGAACAGCATCTCACCGACGCCGCCAAGGAGCTTTCCAGCGTGCTCGATTTCATGCTGGACGACCGCCTCAAGGCCCAGCAGAGCGAGGCCATCGCCGCGGTCGGAAAAGACCCGAAAGCGCTGGAGCGCTACAAGGCGCTCGAGGCGCGACGGTTGGAATTGCGCAACCGCCTGAGTCCGCGCGGTTCAGAAACTGCTTGAAATTTGTGCAATACGCTATAATGTAGGGCTTCGCAACTGGCGAAATCAGACAAGAGCGACAGCAGCACCTCCGGGCCGACCCCTAGCGCAACGCACTCCAACGGTAAATTCCGGCGGAAAGGGTCAATAACCGCAAGGACTGCACACCAAATGTTCGCCCGACATCTTGTCTGCTGAGGAATTAATTCCTCTTTCCCAATTGTTTTATGTCCGTGCCTGTGCGCGGGCTGTGGTGGCGCTGCCCGAATGGCAGTGCGCCTGTGATTTCCGCTTGTCCATTCTTGTCGTAACGAGGTCGTATGCCCAGTTCAAAGAAGCCTGCTATTTCACTTGCAAAGAGTGTCACCAAAAAGCCTGTCGCAGAGAAACCGTTGAAAGCCGGCAAGACGCCGGCATCTAAGACGGGTGCCGCCGCGTCCAAATCGGCGCCCGCAACGAAAGTGAAAACCGTGCCCACGAAAACGACCACCCTCGACGATCCCAAGAAAGTCGCCGCTCCCGCCGCCAAGAAAGTCGGCCGTCCGCCCAAGGCTGCCGGCGCCGCCGCCCCTGCCACCGGCGCCAAGCGCGGCCGCAAGCCCAAGGCTGGCAATGACGCGCCCGAGAGCGACGTCGACCTGTCGGACATCGAAGAAGACCTGGCCGGCGACGAGCCGGCGGTCGCCACGACCACCGAAGAAAAGGTCAAGCCGCTGCGCATGAAGATCAGCAAGGCGAAGGAACGCGCCTTGATGAAGGAGTTCGGCCTCGACGAGACCGTGCTCTCCGAAGAAGACCTGGCCAAGCGCCGTTCGCGCCTGAAGACCCTGATCACGCTGGGCAAGACCCGCGGCTACCTCACGCACGGCGAAATCTCCGACCACTTGCCCGACAAGCTGGTCGACGCCGAGACCATGGAGGTCGTGGTCACCATGCTCAACGACATGGGCGTGGCGGTGTACGAGCAGACGCCCGACGCCGAAACCCTGCTGCTGAACAACACCGCGCCCACCGCCACCACGGTGGAAGAAGCCGAGGAAGAAGCCGAAGCGGCCCTGTCCACGGTGGACAGCGAATTCGGCCGCACCACCGACCCGGTCCGCATGTACATGCGCGAAATGGGCACGGTCGAACTGCTGACCCGCGAAGGCGAAATCGAAATCGCCAAGCGCATCGAAGGCGGCCTGATGGCCATGATGGAAGCCATCTCGGCCTCCCCCGCCACCATCGCCGAGATCCTGCGCCTGGCCGCTGAAATCCGCGAAGGCAAGGTCGTCATCTCCACCATCGTGGACGGCTTCTCGAACCCCAACGAGGCCGACGACTACGTGGCCGAAGAAGACTTCGACGAATTCGACGAAGAAGACGACGACGACGGCAAGGGCGGCTCCAAGGCCCTCACCAAGAAGCTCGAAGAACTCAAGCGCGACGCGCTCGAGCGTTTCGACCGCATCGCCGGCATGTTCGAGAAGGTCCACAAGATCTACGACAAGGAAGGCTACGGCACGCCCGCGTACGTCAAGGCCCAGGAGTCCCTGTCCGAAGAGCTGATGACCATCCGCTTCACGGCCAAGACCATCGAGAAGCTGTGCGACCTGGTGCGCACGCAGGTGGACGACGTTCGCAAGAAGGAACGCGAGCTGCGCCGCATCATCGTGGACAAGTGCGGCTTCCCGCAGGACGAGTTCATTCGCGACTTCAGCGGCTACGACAAGAACGGCAACCGCATCGCGTCGAACCTGCTGAACCTCAAGTGGGTCGAGAAGCAGGCCGCCGCCGGCAAGCCCTGGAGCGCCGTGCTCGCGCGCAACATTCCACCGGTGCAGGAACTGCAGCAGCGCCTGGCCGACATCCAGTCGCGCGTCGTGGTGCCGCTCACGCAGCTCAAGGACATCAACAAGCGCATGAACGAAGGCGAATCGTCTTCGCGCGATGCCAAGAAGGAAATGATCGAGGCCAACCTGCGCCTCGTGATCTCCATCGCCAAGAAGTACACCAACCGCGGCCTGCAGTTCCTCGACCTGATCCAGGAAGGCAACATCGGCCTGATGAAGGCAGTGGACAAGTTCGAATACCGTCGCGGCTACAAATTCTCGACGTACGCGACGTGGTGGATCCGCCAGGCGATCACCCGCTCGATCGCCGACCAGGCGCGCACCATCCGCATCCCGGTGCACATGATCGAGACGATCAACAAGATGAACCGCATCTCGCGCCAGCACTTGCAGGAGTTCGGCTTCGAGCCCGACGCCGGCATCCTGGCCGCGAAGATGGAGATCCCGGAAGACAAGATCCGCAAGATCATGAAGATCGCCAAGGAGCCGATCTCGATGGAAACCCCCATCGGCGACGACGACGATTCGCACCTGGGCGACTTCATCGAGGACAGCAGCAACACGGCCCCCATCGAGGCCGCAATGCAGGCTGGCCTGCGCGACGTGGTCAAGGACATCCTCGACTCGCTCACCCCGCGCGAAGCCAAGGTGCTGCGCATGCGCTTCGGCATCGAGATGTCGACCGACCACACGCTGGAAGAAGTCGGCAAGCAGTTCGACGTGACCCGCGAGCGCATTCGCCAGATCGAGGCGAAGGCTCTGCGCAAGCTCAAGCACCCGTCGCGTTCGGACAAGCTGCGCAGCTTCATCGACACGCTCTGAGCCCAGGGCTCTGTCCGGCATCAGTGCCGGACAGGCTCAAAAAAAAGGCCCGGAACCGCACTCGCGGTCCCGGGCCTTTTTCTTTGACCGGTGCGTCGTTCGTTCTCAGAGCGCCGCGAGCCCCTCCACCAGCGCTTCGCGGTCCAGCTTGCGCTGCTCGCCGCGCGACCACGAGAAGATGTCGTAGCCGTTGCTGTAGAGCACCGTGCCGTCCGGTGCGAGATCGAAGTGCGCCACATGCGAGGCGACCACGCGCGGACTCGCGCGGCGGCCCTCCTGCGCGATCAGCTGCCACGAGCCAGGCACGAGGTTGCCCGCGTACTGCGGGTCGTTGCGCACCTTCGACAGCTCGATCATCCGGCCGTGCAGCCACAGCTTGCCCAGGTCCTGGTCGAGCTCGGGCGCGCGCGGGCCGCCGGCCGAGCGCAGCGGCTCCTTGCCGTAGATCATCGAGAAGAAGTTGAGATACCCGAAGACCGCCTTGCCCAGGCGCAGCGGCATCATCAGCGTGTCCTTGATCGCGCCGCCGGCGCGCTCGTGCGCCGGCTTCTCCACCGGCCGACGAATGGCGTAGAGCGTGCCGTCGTCCGCGATGCGCGGGACGATGTAGTCCCACTCGGGGTCGTCGAGCAGGCTGTCCATCTGGGCGCTCTTGTAGTCGAGCCAGTTCACCGTCGAATGCGCCATCGCGACAACGACGCCGCTCTCGGGGTGCCGCGCCACGCCGCACGACTGGTAGACCAGCGTCGAGGGCGCGCCCGGCATCGCGGCCGGCGCGGCGTCCAGGCTGTCGCCGCCGGTGATCGCGCCCTTGGCGTTGCCCTCTTCGTCGAACACCTCCAGCTGCGCCGTGCCGTCGGGTTGCCCCACGGCCAGCACCAGGTGGCGGGTCTCGGGCACATAGGTCATGCCGAGGATCGGCGTGTGCTGCCGATGGAAGAGCCGGATCTCGCGCTTCTCGTCGAGCTCGTAGCGAAAGAGGCCGATGCTGCGCCCCACGCTCAGCACGTAATAGATGGTGCGCGGCCCGCCGCGGCAGACGTGCTGGAAGCGCGCCGGCGCCATCGCACCGCCCGGCCCGCCGCGGCCCCACAGCGCGGCGCCCGAAAGCATGCCCTTGGACTCCTCGCGCTCGGCGTGCTTCCAGGAGGTGGTGCGGCGGCTGTCGGCCTCGCGCTGGATCAGTTCGCGCGCAAACGGGGATTCGATCTGCACCGGCGCGGCTTCGCCACCACGCAACCACAGCTCGCCGCGGGTGATCGACAGAAACTCCTGAATCATTCCTCGTCCCTTCTTGTTTCTTCAACGCACGCAGGGGCGCAGTTTAGTGGGCCGGCCGCCCCGGCGACCGCCCGGCGCGTCTGCTACGCTCGCACTCTTTCGGTGCGGTCCTCTCGCGCGCCGTTCTCGCCGCTCTTCTTCCCCATCCAAACCATGAATCCCGACGCCGACAAACTCTGGCAGGCCCCGCGTTGGGCGCTGGCCGTCCTGCTCGCGGTGCTCGGCATGCTCGGGCCGTTCTCCATCGACACCTACATCCCGGCCTTCTCGGGCATCGCGCGCTCCATCGGCGCGACGCCCGCCGAGATGCAGCAGACGCTTTCGGCCTACCTGTTCGGCTTCGCGTTCATGAACCTGTTCCACGGCGCGCTGTCGGACAGCTTCGGCCGCCGGCCCGTGGTGCTGTGGGGCCTTGCAGTATTCACCATCGCCTCGCTGGGCTGCGCGCTGTCGCAGAACATCACGCAGCTCGTGCTGTTCCGGGGGCTGCAGGGCCTCTCCACCGGCGCAGGCATCGTGGTCTCGCGCGCGGTGATCCGCGACATGTTCCCGCCCGCCGAGGCGCAGCGGGTGATGAGCCAGGTCACGATCTACTTCGGCGTGGCACCGGCCATCGCGCCGATCATCGGCGGCTTCCTGTTCGTGCATGCGGGCTGGCATGCGGTGTTCTGGTTCCTCGTGGCCGTGGGCGTGGTGCTGTTCGTCGCCAACTACAAGCTGCTGCCCGAGACGCTGCATCCCTCGCACCGCCAGTCCTTCCATGTGCGCCACCTGATGCGCGGCTACTGGGACCTGTGCTCCGACCCGCGCTTTTTGCTGCTCGCGCTCGCGAGCGGCGTGCCGTTCAACGGCATGTTCCTCTACGTGCTGGCCGCGCCCGCGTTCCTGGGCGACCACCTCGCACTGCAGCCGCAGCAGTTCTTCTGGTTCTTCCTGCTGACCATCGGCGGCATCATGCTCGGCGCGCGCGCCAGCGGCCGCATGGCCGGCAAGGTGACGCCGAAGCGGCAGATCCGCGACGGCTTCCTGATCATGCTGGTGACCTCGGTGGTCAACGTGGTGGCCAACTTCTTCTTCGACGCGCATGTGGCCTGGGCGCTGTGGCCGCTCGCGGTGTTCGCCTTCGGCTGGGCGCTGATGGTGCCGGTAGTCACGCTGCTGGTGCTCGACCTGCACCCCGAGCGCCGCGGCATGGCCTCGTCGCTGCAGGCGGTGATCGGCTCGACCGCCAACGGCGTCGTCGCCGGTGCGATCGCACCGCTGGTAATGCACTCCACGCTGGCGCTCGCCGTCACCTCCACGCTGATGCTCGCCATCGGCCTGGTCGCCTGGGTCTGGCTGCACGGCCGCTGGCCCGAGATCGGGCGCAGCCTCGCCAACGAAACCTGAAAGGAGCGGCGCGATGCGGTTCTCCGCGGTCCTCGCCTACGCGCGCGCCTGGCTGCCGGGCCGTACCACCGTCGACATGCGGGAGCGACTGCGCGCCGTGTGCGGCGCGGCCATCGGCCTCTTCGTCACGGCCGTGCTGTGCCGCTGGCTGGCCGGCCCGTTGGAGAGCGCCGTCTGGCTGATCGCGCCACTGGGCGCCACCGCGGTGCTGGTGTTCGCCGTGCCCTCGAGCCCGCTCGCGCAGCCCTGGTCGGTGATCGGCGGCAACACGCTGTCGGCACTGGTCGGCATCGCCTGCGCGAACTGGATTCCCGATCCCGCCGTGGGTGCCGCCGTGGCCGTCGCCGCCGCCATCGGGCTGATGTTCACCACGCGTTGCCTGCATCCGCCAGGCGGCGCGGCGGCCTTGCTGGCGGTGCTCACCCACACCACGCAGTTCTCGTCGGCCCTGTTTCCCGCCCTCACGAATTCGGTGCTGCTGGTGCTGGCCGGCGTGGCCTACAACTCGCTCACCGGCCGGCGCTATCCGCATGTGCAGGTCGCGCAGCCGCCGCGCGCGGACGCCCGCTTCAGCCAGGCCGACATCGACGCGGTGCTGGCCCGCTACAACCAGGTGCTGGACATCAGCCGCGACGACCTCGAATCGCTGATCCAGCAGACCGAGCTCGAGTCGTACAAGCGGCGCCTGGGCACGCTGGCTTGCGGCGACATCATGTCGCCCAGCCCCGTCTCGGTGGAGTTCGGCACACCGCTGCAGGAGGCCTGGGCGCTGATGCATGACAAGCGCATCAAGGCGCTGCCGGTGACCGACCGCACGCGCCGCGTGGTGGGCATCGTCACGCAGGCCGACTTCTTCCGCCAGCTCGACCTGCAGCACCACGAAGGCATCGCGGGCCGGCTGCGCGACCTGATCCGTGCGACGCGCACCGTGGTCTCGAACAAGCCCGAGGTGGTCGGCCAGATCATGACGCGCCAGGTGCGCGTGGCCAGTGCCGACCGGCCGGTGGTCGACCTCGTGCCGCTCTTCTCCGAAGGCGGCCATCACCATATCCCCATCATCGATGGTGAAAAGCGCCTCACCGGCATGATCACCCAGTCGGATTTCGTGCGCGCCCTCTACCGTGCCGTGCGGCCGGAGAACTGACACCCCTTTTTGTTTTCCCCAAGGAGCGCGCATGGCATGGGTCATATTGCTGGTGGCAGGTCTGCTTGAAATCGGATGGGCCATCGGCCTCAAGTACACCGAAGGATTCACCAAACTCTGGCCCTCGGTCGGCACCGCCATCTCGATGGTGCTCAGCGTGGTGCTGCTGGGCTGGGCGATGCGCTCGCTGCCCGTGGGCACGGCCTACGCGGTGTGGACCGGCATCGGCGCCGTGGGCACGGTGATCCTGGGCATCGTGCTGTTCCACGAGCCGGCCAACGCGGCGCGGCTGGTCTGCGTGGGCCTGATCGTCGCCGGCATCCTCGGGCTCAAGTTGACGAGTACGGCCTGAATCGGCCGGCTCACTCCAGCACCACGTTCGCTTTCTTCACTAGGGCCGCATAGCGCGCGGCCTCGCTGCGAAAGTAGCTCGCGGCCTCTTCGGACGACGTGAGTTTGATGACGTTGCCCTGCTTGTCCATCGCCTCGCGCACCTCGGCGCTGTTGAAGGCGGCCACCACGGCGTCGTGCACGCGCTTGATGTCGGCGGCCTGCATCTTCGGCGGTCCGATCACCGCGAACCAGCCTTCCACCGCGTAGTTGGGCAGGCCCTGCTCCGCGATGGTCGGGATGTCCGACGCAGCGGGCGAGCGGGCCGGTCCGCACACGCCGATGGCGCGCAACGCGCCGCTCCTGATGTGTTGCTGCACGGCGGGCAAGGCGACCACGCCGATCTCGACCTGCCCCGCCATCATGTCGGTCACCATGGGGCCGGTGCCCTTGTACGGAATGTGCCGCGCGTTCACACCGGCCTCGTCCATGAACATCTCGCCCGCGAGGTGAATGATGGTGCCGTTGCCCGACGAGGCGTAGTTGTAGCCCTCGGGCTTCGCGCGCAAGAGCGCCACCAGCTCCTTCACGTTCTTCGCGGGTAGCTTCGGGTTCACCATCAGCACCAGCGGCGTCGCGCCCACCACGCTGATCGGCGTGATGTCGGTGATCGCGTCGAACGGCATCTTCTTGAACACGCTCGGGTTGATCACATGGTTGTTCGACACCATGCCCAGCGTGAGCCCGTCGGGCGCCGCCTTGACGATGGCCGCGGTGCCGGTGATGCCGCCCGCGCCCGGCATGTTCTCGATCACCACCGGCTGGCCGAAGGCCTTGCCGAGCGCCACCGAGGCGGCGCGCACGATGTTGTCCACGCCCGAGCCGGCGCTGATCGGCAGGATGAAGCGGATCGGCTTGTCGGAGCCCTGCGCGAGCGCGGGACAGGCAGCCAGTGCCGCCGCGCCGGCGCCGAAGCCCAGCAGCGTGCGGCGGTTCATTGGGAAAAAGTTCGTGCTCATCGTCTTGTCTCTCTTTGTGGTTTTGAAGAATCGCCGGCGTCAGCTCACGGCCGCGTCGGCATGCATCGCATCCACCTGCGCGTCGGCATAGCCCAATTCGGCCAGCAGCTCGCGCGTGTGTTCGCCGAGCGTCGGCGGATGCAGCCGCACGCCCAGGCGCTCGCCGCCGAGCGTGATCGGGAACAGCGTCGTCTGCGCCATCTGCCCGGCGCGCTCGCCGTCCGGCAGGCGGATGTCCGCGAGGCCGCCGGTGGCCTTCAGGTGCGGGTCGGCATACAGGTCTTCGGGCCGCGTGATCGGCGCGAACGGCAGGCCCCGCGCTTCGAAGATCGCCGACAGCTCGGCCGCCGAACGCCCGGCAAGGCGGACGCGCAGGTCCGCCAGCAGCGTGGGCCGCAGGCGCACGCGGTCGTTGTTGGTGCGCAGGGCCGGGTCGGCCTTCAGGTCGTCGAAGCCGAGCGCGTCGCAGAACACCGTCCACTGCGCATCGCTCACCGCGGCCAGGAAGATCTGCTCGCCGTCCTTCACGGTGAACACGTCGTACAGCGCCCAGGCCGAGATGCGTTCGGGCATCGGCGCGGCGGCCTGCCCCGTGATCGCGTACTGCAGCATGTGCTGGCCGACCAGGAACACGTTGTTCTCGAACAGCGCCGACTGCACCTCCTGCCCCTTGCCGGTTTCGGCGCGCTGCATCAGCGCGGCGATGGCGCCGATGGCGCCGAACATGCCGCCCATGATGTCGTTCACGCTGGTGCCCGCGCGCAGCGGATCGCCCGGGCGCCCCGTCATGTAGGCCAGGCCGCCCATCATCTGCACCACCTCGTCGAGCGCCGTGCGGTGTTCATAGGGGCCGGGCAGGAAGCCCGTGTGGTTCACGTACACGAGGCGCGGATTGAGCTTGCCGAGCGCGGCGTAGCCCAGGCCGTACTTGTCCATCGTGCCGGGGCGGAAGTTCTGCGCCACCACGTCGGCGGTGGCGCACAGGCGCAGCGCCGCTTCGAGCCCCTGCGGGTTGCGCAGGTCGAGCGCGATGCTTTTCTTGTTGCGGTTGAACATCGGGAAGAAGCCCGCGCCCGCGCCCAACAGGTGCCGCGTGCGGTCGCCGTCGATGGGCTCGACCTTGATGACTTCCGCGCCCAGGTCGGCCAGCACCATGCCGCAGGTCGGGCCCATGACCATGTGCGTGAACTCGACCACGCGGATGCCCGCAAGTGGCAGGCGTTTTTCTTCCGTGCTCATGCCGCAACGCCTTCCGCCAGTGCAAAGGTCTTCGGGAAACCCGCGCGCCAGACGGTGCCCTGCAGCGTCTCGCCGTCGAGCCAGCCGGCCACGCGTTTCCTCAGGTCGAGCAGCTTCGGCAGGTCGACGCCGGTGGTGACACCCATGCTCTCCAGCATGAAGACGAGGTCTTCGGTATCGACGTTGCCGCTCGCGCCGGGCGCATGCGGGCAGCCGCCGATGCCGGCCAGGCAGGCGTCGAAGCGCGTGATGCCGACCTCCAGCGCCGCGTACACATTCGCGAGCCCGAGGCCGCGCGTGTCGTGGAAATGGCCGCACCAGAGGCGGTCGCCCGCGATGCGCAGCGCACGTTCGAACAGGCTGCGGACCATTGCGGGATCGGCGTAGCCCACCGTGTCGGCCAGGCTCACGCGGTCTGCGCCGGCGTCGAGCAATGCCTGCATCAGGCGCAGCACCTCGTCGGGTTCGACATGGCCCTGGATCGTGCAACCGAACGCCGTGCCCACGCCGCCATCGATCAGCGTCTTCGAGCCCGCCGCATCGCGCGCGGCGCGCATGCGCCCGACCTCGGCCACCACCTCGTCGGGCGTCTTGCGCAGGTTGGCAAGGCTGTGCGCGTGGCTCGCCGAGAGCGGAACCATCATCAGGTCGGCCTCGCCCGCGATGGCGCGCTCCGCACCCTTGAGGTTGGGCACGAGCACCGAGGCGAAGAGCCCCGGCAGCGTCTTGGCATACGCCAGCAACTCGGCCGTGTCCGCCAGTTGCGGCAGCAGGTGTGCCGGCACGAAGGAGCCGACCTCGATCTCGCGCTGGCCGGCCGCGTGCGCGTCGCGTATCCATTCGAGCTTGCGTGCGGTGGGCAGTACGCGGGCGATGCTCTGGAGCCCGTCGCGCAGCCCCACTTCGCGGACGACCGCGCGGGGCGGCAGGAAAGCGTGAATCAATTCTTTGTCTCCGTCGTGAGAGGTACGGCGTCGATGTTAGAAGTTCCGATTTGGCCCAGAAGGTATATTTTGGAATCCATTCGCTTCCGAAACGGAACACCACGGAACACCATGAGAGACCTCGACCTCACCACGCTGCGGCTGTTCGTCGCCGTCTGCGACACCCGCAGCATCGCGCGCGCCGGCGAAGAGGCCAGCATCGTCGGCTCGGCGATCAGCAAGCGCCTCGCGCAGCTCGAAGACACCGTCGGCACGCCGCTCTTGCTGCGCAAGCGCCGGGGCGTGGTGCCGACGCCGGCCGGCGAAACGCTGCTCGAACATGCGCGCGCCATGCTCGGCAGCGCCCACCGCATCGAGCGCGACATGGCGGCCTACGCCGGCGGGGCGCGCGGGCACGTACGCATCCTGGCTTCGGCCTCTGTCATGGCCGAATCGCTGGCCGAGGACGTGGCCGGCTTCCTGCAGGACCCGGCGCACCGCAACATCCGGGTCGACATGGAAGAGCGTGTGAGCCCCGAGATCGTGCGCGGCATCCGCGAAGGCGTCGCGTCCATCGGCCTGTGCTGGGACGCCGCCGACCTCGAAGGCCTGGAACGGCGCGACTACCGCTCGGACCATCTGGCGATCGTCGCGCACCCGTCGCACCCCGTGGCCCGCCACGACGCGGTCCGCTTCGAGCAGGTGCTCGACCACGAATTCGTCGGCATGCCCGCGCTGAGCGCGGTGCAACTGATGCTTGCGCGCGAGGCGGCCGTTGCCGGCAAGCCGCTGGTCTACCGGGTGCTGGTGTCCAACTTCGACGCGGCGCTGCGCGTGGTGCGCGCCGGGCTGGCCATCAGCGTGGTGCCGGCGGAAGTCGCGCGCCCCTTCACCGACGCCTTCGGGCTGCGCCTGATGCCGCTCACCGACGACTGGGCGCGACGGCGCTTTGCGATCTGCTTTCGCAGTGAAGCGGTGCTTTCGCCCTCGGCGCAGTTGCTGGTCGCGCACCTCGAACGGTGCGCCGCGGACCGCAAGGCAGACGCCTGATCTGACCGATAACAGAAACGATCCATTGCGGCGGCGGTGGTTTTTGTTTCGTTTTCTGCAACCTAACATCCGGTCTGTTCGCTGTCACCCTCATCCAACCGACCGAAAGACCGCCATGTTCCGCAGAGCCCTGATTTCCGCCGCCGCCCTTTCCGCCACCCTGGCGCTCGCGCCGCTGGCGGCCCATGCCGCCGAGCCGCTCAAGCTCGATGTCTACAACCCCGGCACCAAGTCGATGTTCCCGGTGTCGTCCGAACTCGTCACCGGCCAGACCGACGCGGTGCTGATCGACGCCCAGTTCCAGCGCAACGATGCCGAGGCGCTGGTGCAGAAGATCAAGGCCAGCGGCAAGAAGCTGACCACCGTCTACATCAGCCACAGCGACCCCGACTACTACTTCGGCCTCGATGTGATCCAGGCCGCTTTTCCCGACGCGAAGATCGTCGCCACGCCGCAGACCGTGGCCGCGATCCAGGCCTCCAAGGACGGCAAGCTCGCGTACTGGAGCCCGATCCTGAAGGAGAACGCGCCCAAGGCGGTGGTCGTGCCCCAGCCGCTGGTTGGCGACAGCCTCGAGCTCGAAGGCCGCAAGATCCAGATCGTCGGGCTCGACGGCCCCGCGCCCGAGCGCACGTTCGCGTGGATTCCCTCGCTGAAGGCCGTGGCCGGCGGCATCCCGGTGTCGGCCAACATCCATGTGTGGATCGCCGACACGCAGACACCTGCTTCCCGCAGCGACTGGCTCAAGACGCTAGGCCGCATCGAAGCCCTGCACCCCAAGACCGTGGTGCCCGGCCACTACCTGCCGAACACCGACGGCAGCGCGCCCTACTCGCTCGCCTCGGTGAAGTTCACCCGCAGCTACCTGCAAGCCTTCGAGACCGAAGCGAAGAAAGCCAAGGACTCGGCCGCGCTCATCGCCGCGATGAAGAAGCGCTACCCGAAGCTGGAAGACACCTCGTCGCTCGAACTGAGCGCCAAGGTCATCAAGGGAGAAATGAAATGGCCGCAGTGAACGACGCCTCGAACGCAACAGCCACCCTGCACTACATCTTCGATCCGATGTGCGGCTGGTGCTACGCGGTCGCGCCGCTGGTCGAGGCGGCGCGCGCTGTGCCGGGCCTCCAGGTCGAAATCCACGGCGGCGGCATGATGACCGGCCCCAACCGGCGCCCGATCACCGCGCAATGGCGGGAGTACGTCAAGCCGCACGACCTGCGCATTGCCGAACTCACCGGCCAGCCCTTTGGCGAGCGCTACCTCGAAGGACTGCTGCGCGACACGGGTGCGGTGATGGACTCCGAACCGCCCACCACGGCGATCCTCGCCGCCGAATCGCTGCGTGCGGGCGGCGGGCTGGACATGGCACATCGCCTGCAGCACGCGCACTACGTCGAAGGCCGCCGCATCGCCGATGCGGATGTGATCGCGGCACTGGCCGTCGAACTCGGCTTCGATGCCGAGGCCTTCGTCGCCGCATTCAAACAACTCTCGGGCGAAGCGACGGCAAGGCACATCGCCGAAAGCCGCCAGCTCCTGCAGCGCGTAGGCGGCCAGGGCTTTCCGACCTTCGTGCTGGCGCAGGCCGATGGCCGTGCCAGTCGCATCGATACCGGCCCCTGGCTGGGCCGGGCGGAAGACTGGAAGGCACATCTCGCCGAATTCGTCGGGCCATCGCAGGCAGTGGCCACGGCAAGCGCCGCTGCAACGCCGGCGATGTGCGGCCCCGACGGCTGCGCGATCTAGGCGATCTTCTCCAGAAAGACCAGCCGGATCGGCGCATCCAGCAGCTCGTCGAACCGCTTCTCGAACGCCTGGAAATACGGCGTGGCGAAGTGCGTGTCCAGCGCGGCCTGGTCCCTGAACGACTCGCGCATGTAGAAGCTGCCGGGCTCGTCGCGCAGTTCGAACAAGGTGTAGTCGAGGCAGCCGGGCTCCTGCCGCGTGGAGGGCACCAGGGCGCTCAGGGCGGCGCGAAGCGCTTCGCGCTGGCCGGCCTTGGCTTTGAGGATGGCGATGCTGATCAGTGGGGCGGTGCTCATGTATTCGTTCCCTGCGGCATGAAGTTCGGATGCCTGCAGTTTGCGATGACGCCACCGCATGAAAAAGCCCTCGCATCCGGAAACACTTTCAATCGGCCCTTGAAGATCGCCCTTCTTCGGAGAGTGCCCGCGCGGTGACAGGTACTACCTGCTGCACTGGAAGCTCGCCGCCTGCGACGCATCGCCACTCACATAGCGCGGCCACAGCGGCCATTCGCACAGCGGGCGCGCGCGGGTGGTGTTGAACGGCGGCTGAACTTCCTGCTCGAGCAGTTGCAGCCCGCCCGGCGCACGTCCGCGCTCGACCCAATCGGCCAGCGCGCCGAGCATGTCGACATTGGCCGGCGCGCCGCTGCCCACGTGGTCCACACCCGGCGCGGTGTAGAGGCGCATGAAGCGGTCCACGTTGTCGCGGCCCAGCCGTGCGACCACCGACTCGTAGTAGCGGATGCCGGCGAACGGGCTCTGCGCATAGTCGGCCATGTGCTCCAGCATCAGCAGCTTGCCGCCGCGCGCGTTGAAGGCGCTCAGGTCGGGGTTGGTCGAGTCCATCAGTTGCGACACGGTGGCGATACGGGCCGCGAAGTCTTCGGCGCGGTAGTTGCGCACGTCTAGCGATGGATTGCGTCCGTAGAAATACTGGAGCGCTCCGCTGCCGTAGAACCACGCGATGCCGTTGCTCGGCTGCGGCGGCACGGTCGGCGCGGCAGTGCCCGTCCACCACGCGTTCCAGCCGCCCATCGAGGCGAAGGCCGGCGTGCCTTCACCGCCGATGCCCCAGCCCGGGTATTCGGTCACACCGTTGGCCAGCGGCACGGGCGAACGCCAAGGCGAGCGCAGCGTGCGCACCGCCTGCACCTGTGCATCGTTCAGGCAGTTGTCACCGCTCGTGCCCGATGCGCAGCGCAGGCTGGCCGGATCGAAGCGCTGAAGACATGCCACCGGGTTCGACACGATGCGGTCCGCCACGCCGTCCGCGGCATCGCACGACGCGAGCACCGCGTCGTGCACCAGCTGCACCTGTGCGGGACGCAGCCACCCCTCGCCGAAGGTCGCGATGCCGTTGCGCGTGCCCGCGTGCTGCAGACCCGTCCAATTGATGACCGGCACGCGGCTGAAGATGCCATCGAAATCCTGCGGATAGCGCTGCGCCATCGTGAGCGCCTCGCGCCCGCCTTCGGAACTGCCCATGAAGTAGAGCTTTTGCGGCGCCTGCCCGTAGGCGCGCTGCATCAGCGCCACTGCGACGTCGCGCACCTTCTTGTACGAGGCGTGCGCGAAGTTCGTGAGCGCCTCGTCGTTGAGCGCAAAGGCCTGCGGCGGCTGGCCCTGCACGTTCTGGTGGCCCGAGTCGGTGCCGTAGGTCACGTAGCCCTGCGCGAGCGGCGTGGGCTGGTCGAAGCGGCCTGCGGGCACCAGCGAGAGGCCAGTGATCAGCACGCCGTTGAAGCCACCGCCGCCGTACTGCACGCTGCGCCCGTTCCATGCGAGCGGGAGGTTGACCTGGAAGAGGATCGGCGGCGCGCTCGCATCGAGCGGCGCGATGCGTCCGAGCACCTTGCAATGCGTGGGCGTCACCGGCGTGATGCGCGCCGCGGGGCTGGGCCCGCGCTCGGCGACCGCCAGCGGGGAGGCGGCAACGAGGGTCGCCGAGTCGATGGTTGCAGCGCCGCTCGGCAGGCCGATCGCAGCAGGCGCGATCGGCGTAGCGAGGGCCGCGCAGGACGTCGCCGGGTTGCCGCCGAGCGTGAGGCTCCTCGGCCCGGTGGGGGTGCCGCACGCGGCGAGCAACGCGGCGACCGCCAACATGGCGCCCCCGCAAAACACTGTCTTCGGGATCGCCATCTGTCTGTCTCCTTGTTGTTCGCTGTGACCGCTACCGCGCCACGCCCAGCAGTCGCTCGAGCACCTGCGGCTGGCTGCGCAATGCCGCCGCGCTGTCGGCATGCACGATGGTGCCGTGATCGAGCACCACCGCATGATCGGAAATCGCGAGGATCGCCTGCGGGTGCTGCTCCACGATGATCGCGGCCAGCCCTTCGTCCTGCGTGATGCGGCGGATGGCACGCAACAGCTCTTCCACGATGATCGGCGCGAGGCCTTCGAGCGGTTCGTCGAGCAGCAGCAGCTTCGGGTTCAGCACCAGCGCGCGGCCGACGGCCAGCATCTGCTGCTCGCCGCCCGAGAGCTGCGTGCCGAGATTCGTCTTGCGTTCGGCCAGGCGCGGGAACATCTCGTAGACGCGCTGCGGGTTCCACTTGCCCGGGCGTTCCACCGCGGTGAGGTTCTCGTGCACGGCGAGCGACTTGAAGATATTGCGCTCCTGCGGGACCCAGCCGATGCCGGCCGCCGCACGCTGATGCGGTGCCAGCTTGTGCAGCGCCTGCCCGCCGAGCGTGATGGTGCCGCCGTGCTGCCGCGTCGCACCCGCGAGCGTGTTGATCAGCGTCGTCTTGCCCGTACCGTTGCGGCCCAGCAGCGCGAGCGTCTGGCCTTCGCCGAGCGTGAACGCCACGTCGTGCAGCACCACGGCCTCGCCGTAGCCCGCGCTCAGGTTCTCGATGCGCAGGAGTTCAGACATGGGCGTTCTCCGTTCCATGGCCCAGGTAAACCTCTTTCACCTTCGGATCGTTGGCGATGGTTTCAGGGTCGCCCTCGGTCAACAGCGTGCCGTTGACCAGCACCGTCATGCGGTCGGCGAAGCTGAACACCAGGTCCATGTCGTGCTCGATCAGCAACACCGACACATCGGCCGGCAGCGCGGCCACGGTCTGCAGCAGCTCTTCGCGCTCGCCGGCGGGCACGCCCGCCACGGGCTCGTCGAGCAGCAGCACGCGCGGCTCACAGGCGAGCGCGATGGCGATCTCCAGCAGGCGGCGCTTGCCGTAGGCCATGAACTTGGTCTGTTGCTTCGCGACATCCGACAGGTGGAACTGTTCGAGCAGTTGCCCGGCCCGCTCCGCGATCCCCTTGGTGCCGCCGAGCGGCCGCCACCATTGCGCTGCGATGCCCTTCTGTTGCGACACCACGAGCGCCAGCGTCTCCAGCGGCGTCATCGAGTCGAACAGCTGGTTGATCTGGAAGGTGCGCACCAGCCCCCGCGCCACGCGCTTGTGCGGCGCGAGCGTGGTGATGTCTTCGCCGAGCAGCGTGATGCGGCCTTCGGTCGGCGTGAGCACGCCCGTCAGCAGGTTGATCAGCGTCGTCTTGCCCGCACCGTTCGGACCGATCAGCGCGTGGCGCGCGCCGCGCTTGAGTTCCATCGTGACGTTGTTGGTGGCCGTGATGCCGCCGAAGCGCATCACCAGGCCTTGCGTCGAAAGCACGGTATCGGTGGTGGTGCTCATGCCGCACCGCCCTTCTTCCTGCCCATGCCGAACCACGTCCACGGCTTGAGCAGGCGGTCACGCCCCACGAGCACCAGCAGCACGAGGATCAACCCGATCCAGAACATCCAGTACTGCGGCGTCACGGCCGAGAGCCAGTTCTGCAGCAGCTTGAAGACGATGGCGCCCGCCACGCCGCCATAGAGCCAGCCCACGCCGCCGATCACCAGCATCAGCAGCACGTCGGCCGAGCGGTCGAAGGCCAGCACGTCGAGCGAGGCGAAGCCGGTGGTCTGCGCGAGCAGCGCACCCGCCGCGCCGGCAATGCCGGCCGCCACGGTGTAGATGACCGCGAGCCGCGACACCACCGGAATGCCGATGGCCATCGCGCGCAGCCGGTTGTCGCGGATCGCCTTCAACGTCGCGCCGAACGGCGAATGCACCAGCCGGCGCATCACGAGGAACAGCACCAGCATCACCGCCAGCGAATACCAGGCGGCGGTGCGGCCGTACAGGTCGAACTCGAAGAGGCCCAGCACCGGCCCCATCACCACGCCCTGCAGGCCGTCGGCGCCGCCGGTGAGCCAGTCGAGCTTGTTGGCCAGTTCGAGCAGGAGCAGCGCGGTGCCGAGCGTGACCATCAGCCGCGTGAGGTCGCTGCCGCGCAGGATCGTCACGCTGGCCACGAGGCCGAGCAGCGCCGAGAGCACGGTCGCGAACACCAGCCCCACGGTCGGGTCGGGCATCACGAGTTTGGCGAACAGCGCCGCCGCATACGCGCCGAAGCCGAAGAACGCGGCGTGGCCGAGCGAGACGATGCCGGTGTAGCCGAGGATGAGGTCCAGTGACATCGCGAACAGCGCGACGATGGCGATCTCGTTGACCAGCAGCGAGTGCGAGGGCACGACGAGCGGCAGCGCGAAGGCCACCGCCCAGACCACGAACTCCCACGGCCGCCAGCGCGCGGTGCGCAGCAGGGCCGACTCGTAGGTTGTGGTCGTCGAAGAGGAAGGCGCGCTCATCTCAACGCCCTCCCTTGCGCGTGAACAGCCCTTGCGGCCGCCACATCAGGATCATGATCATCAGCAGGTAGACGGTGAACGCGCCCATCTTCGGAATGAAGTACTTGCCCGCCACGTCGGCAATGCCGAGCAGCAGCGCGGCCGCGAGCGGCCCGGTGATCGACGAAGTGCCGCCGACCGACACCACGATCAGGAAATAGATCATGTACTTGAGCGGAAAGGTCGGATCGAGCCCCAGGATCTCCGCGCCCAGCGCACCGCCCAGCCCCGCGAGCCCCGAGCCCACGGCGAAGGTCAGCAGGAACACGATGTTCACGTTGATGCCCAGGCCCGCGGCCACGCGCGGGTCGTCCACCGCGGCGCGCAGCCGGCTGCCGAAGCGCGTCTTCGAGAGGATGAGCTGCAGCACGATGGTCAGCACCGCGCACACGCCGATGATGAAGAGCCGGTAGTGCCCCATGCCCAGCAGCAGCGCGCCGTCACCGATCTCGGTGCGGCCGCGCAGCCACTCGGGCAATTGCACGTTCTGCTGCGACGAGCCGACGAAGTAGTCGATGGCCGCCACCGCCATAAAGGCAAGGCCGATGGAAAAGAGCACCTGGTCCAGGTGCGGCTTGCCGTACATCGGCCGGTAGAGCGTGCGCTCGAGCAGCGCCCCGGCCAGCGCAACGACGATGAACGCAAAGGGCAGGCAGGCCAGGAACGGCATGCCGAGCTTCTGCATCGCGAACACGGTGAGGTAGCCGCCCGCCATGGCGAAGGCGCCGTGCGCGAGGTTGATGAAGTTCATCAGCCCGAGCGTCACGGCCAGGCCGACGGCGAGAACGAAGAGCAGCATGCCGTAGGCGATGCCGTCGAAAAGAATGGTGAGCATGAGATTTCTGACAGCCGTTCGGAGAGGCCTGCTGCCGTTCGGATTCGCTGACTACTGTTCGAGGTTGGCCGCCACCGTCGGGATTCGCCGACCACCGTTCGGGCTGAGCCTGTCGAAGCCGGGGCGCGGTGCGCGCAAGCCTTCGACAAGCTCAGGCCGAACGGACGGGGTCGTCCGAACGGCCCGGGGCCTTACTTGGCTTTACCCGGATCCTTCACACCCTTGATCACGTCGAACTCGACGTTGTAGAGCTGCCCGTCCTTCTTCTCGACCTTGCGCAAGTACACGTCCTGCACGATGTCGCGCGTCTGCGCATCGATCAGCACCTGGCCGCGCGGGCTCTCGAAGACCTGGCCCTTCATGGCCGCCAGCAGCGCTTCGCCGCCGCCCTGGCCCTTGGTGGTCTTGAGCGCTTCGTAGATCACGCGCATGCCGTCATAGCCGCCCACGGCCATGAAGTTGGGGCGCATCTTGGGGTTGGCCTTCTGGAAGGCTTCGACGAACTTCTTGTTCAGCGCCGAGGGGTGTGCCGTCGAGTAGTGGTGCGAGGTGACCACACCCAGCGCGCCGTCGCCCATGTCGTTGAGTTGATCGTCGTCCGTCACGTCGCCGGTGGCGATCAGTTTGATGCCGGCCTTGTCCATGCCGCGCTCCAGAAACTGCTTCATCACAGCCGCGCCCGCGCCCGAGGGCACGAAGACGAACAGCGCATCGGGCTTGGCGTCGCGCACCTTCTGCAGGAACGGCGCGAAGTCGGGGTTGCGCAGCGGCACGCGGAGTTTTTCGATCACCTTGCCGCCGTTGAGCTGGAAGCGCTCGCTGAAGAACTTCTCGGCGTCGTTGCCGGGGCCGTAGTCGGCCACCAGCGTCACCACCGTCTTCACGCCGTTCTTGGGCGCCCAGTCGCCCATGACCACCGACACCTGCGGCAGCGTGAAACTCGAACGGATGATGTAGGGGGAGGCCTCGGTGATGCTCGATGTGGCAGCGGCCATCACCACTTGCGGTGTCTTCGACTGCGTGGCGATGGGCGCCACGGCCAGGGCCAGCGGCGTCAGGCCGAAGCCGGCCAGCACGTTGACCTTGTCGTTCACCACCAGTTCCTGCGCGAGGCGCTTGGTCACGTCGGGCAGGCCCGTGTCGTCCTTGATGATGAGTTCGACCTTCTTGCCGGCCACGGTGTCGCCGTTCTGCGCCATGTAAAGACGCGCGGCGGCTTCGATCTGGCGGCCTGTGGAGGCCGACTGGCCGGTCATCGGGAGGATCAGGCCAATCTTGAATTTGTTGTCCTGGGCGCTGGCCAGCGGCAGCGCGAAGGCGGTGGCGAGCGCAATCGCCGAGAGGCCCGTGGTCTGGATGAGGTGGCGTCTTTGCATGAGGTTTTCCTAGGAGGGACGGAATGCGAAACCGGGGCTATTTTCAACACTTTGCAACATTCGGCGGAGCAGGCAATCACCTAGCCGGCCCCTCTCGCGGGCCTTTGTTGCGCGATCAATAAATGAACTGCGCGATGATCGCGCAAGCCCGCTTCAGCTGTCGGCGCGGTAGGCGGAATCGAGCGTGAGCGTACCCACGGCGCGTGACACGCAGGCGCAGATGCGGGTGGTCGACTGTTTTTCATGCTCGCTGAGGAACACGTCGCGGTGGTCGACTTCGCCATCGACCGCGAGCACGTCCATGGCGCACAGGCCGCACTCTCCGCGCTTGCAGTCCCAGAGGGTCTGCACGCCGGCGGCGTCGAGCGCTTCGAGCAAAGTGCAATCGGCGGGCACGGTGATGGTCAGGTCGTGGCGGGGAATGCGCACCTGGAACGACTGCGTGGCCAGGCGACCGCTGCTGCCGAAGGTTTCGAAGCGCAGGTCCTCGATGGGCCGGCCGGCCGCATGCCAGGCGCGCTTGACGGCTTCGAGCATCGGCACAGGGCCACAGGTGTAGAGCTGGCCGCCGGGCGGCAGCTCGGCGATGGCCGCGGCGAAGTCGATGGGGGCGGCGCCTTCGTGCGCGACGACGTTCTCGCCCAAGGCCTCCTGCAAGTGCGGGAGGTAGCCGAACTCGCCGGCATGGCGCGCGCCATAGAGCATCTTCACGGGCACGCCACTGCGCTTCGCATGAGCGCCGAGGCGCTGCGCCATCAGCACCAGCGGCGTGATGCCGATGCCGCCTGCCACCAGCAGGTAGCCGGGTGCGGAAAGGTCGAGCGGAAAGTGGTTCTGCGGCGCGCTCACCTGCAACCGGTCGCCGGGCGCCAGTTGCCACATGGCGAGCGAGCCACCACGGCCGTCATCCAGCCGCTTGACCGCGATCCGCCAGCACTGGCCGTCGCCCTCGCCGACCAGCGAGTACGAGCGCGTCTGCAGCCGGCCCTGCGCCGTCATCACCTGCACCTGCAGGTGGGCGCCGGGTTCATGCGACGCGGCAAAGCCCGACTCGGGCCGGAGTTCGAACTCGCGCACCGTGGGGGTGACATCGCGCAGCGCAGCGACCTGCGCCTGCATCCATTGAAGATCGCTTTTCATCGGGGAACACCAACAGGGGAAAAGAAGAAATCGATCAGCCGCGGCGGCGGATCAGCTGCACGCCGGGCAGCGGGCGCTGCTCGGCGGTCGGCGTGCCGTGCAGCGCCTCGCGCAGGTTGCGCCGCGCGATGCGGCTGTGCTCGCGCATCAGCGCTTCGGCGCGCGAGCCCTCGCCGGACTCGATGGCATCGAGCACCTGCAGGTGCTGGTCCTGCGCGATCACGAGCATGTCGCGCGCGGCCGGCGAATTGGCCTGCACGATGACGAAGCCCGAGGGCGAGGCAAACGGCAGGTTGATCACGCGTTCGAGCTGCTGCGCGATGACCGGGCTGCCGGCCATCTCGCACAGCAGCGCATGGAATTTCTCGTTGTGCGTGACGTAGCGGGAGAAGGCCGTGTCGTCGAGCGCAGGCTCGCGCAGCAGTTCGTCGATGCGCGTGAGGCAGGCGCGCGCTTCGCGCAGCACCACGGGCGCCGCGCCGCGTTCGGCCGCGAGCCGGGCCACCAGCCCTTCGAGCGTGCCGCGCAGCTCGATGGCATCGGCCACGTCGCGCTCGGAAAACGTGCGCACCGCGTAGCCGCCGTTGGGCAGCGCTTCGAGCAGGCCCTCCTGTTCGAGCCGCATCAGCGCGCTGCGCACCGGGGTGCGCGAGACGCCGAGCTGCTCGGAGATGGCGACCTCGGCGATGCGTGCGCCGCCGGGCAGTTCGCCCGCCAGGATCATTTCGCGCAGCCGCAGTTGCGCCTTCACGGCCTGCGAGCTGCCGGTGTCGCCGGGCTCGATGGGGGAAACCACTGCGGCCTTCATGCGGCCTGCTTCTCTTCGACCGGCCGGATCGGGATCGCGGCGCGCGCGGGCTTTTCCTTCTCGACCATGCGGTCGATCAGCCGGCGCGCCCACATCGAGCCGGCGTCGATGTTGAGGTTGTAGAACTGGTGATCGGGGTGGTCGTCCATCGCCTTCTGCTGGGCTTCGAGCACCAGTTCGTCCTCGCGGAAGATGCCGGCCACGCCCTCGCGCAACTCATGTGTAAGGCGCTGCTCGCCTAGGCAGTAGTTGCGCGCGAACGCCCAGAAGTAGAGGCAGGTCTTGTCGGTCTCGGGCGTGATGGTGTTGAGCACGTAGCCGTTGACGCCCTTGCTGCGGTCGCCGGGGTTGTCGCCATTCGGTACCGCGCCGCTGCCCGCCTCGGCCACGCCGACGTCGATGTTCACCGTGCACGGGCCTTCGAAGCGAATGATCTGCCAGCGGTCGACCTTGCCCGTGTAGCCGCGCGCATGGCGGATCTGGCCTCCCCAGAACGGCGGCGCGTCGATGCTTTCCATCCAGCGCGTGACGGTGGCCGAGCGGTCGCCGTGCGTGGCGACGAAGGGCGCCTCTGCCACTTCGCGGTTGCCGATGGAAGAGCCGTGCACGAAGGTCTCGTGCGTGAGGTCCATGAGGTTGTCGACCACGAGCCGGTAATCGCAGTTGACGCGGATCATCTTGCCGTCGCCGGCCCAGGCCGGGTCGGCGTTCCAGTGCATGTCGGGCACGAGGGCGGGGTCGGCCTTGGCCGGGTCGCCGGGCCAGATCCAGACGAAGCGGTGTTTCTCGACCACCGGAAAGTTGCGAACGCAGGCCGAGGGGTTGAGCGTTTCCTGGCTCGGCATGTGGGTGCAGCGGCCCTGGCTGTTGTAGACGAGGCCGTGGTAGCCGCAGACCAGCTCGTCGCCTTCGAGGCGGCCGAGCGACAGCGGCATCAGGCGGTGCCAGCAGGCGTCTTCGAGCACTGCCACCTGGCCGTCGGTGCGGCGGAACAGCACCACTTTCTGGTTGCAGATCGTGCGGGGCAGGAGCGCGTGGCGCACTTCGACGTCGTAGGCGGCGGCGTACCAGGCGTTCAGTGGAAAGGCGGTCGTGGGCGTTTTCATGAATACCCAATGTATACAGAAGTCAGGAAATATCTACCTCAAAACGCCTGATTCGAGGGTAAATACTGACTTCAACGTATACAAACAAGCCGCTTTCGAAGGCGATAGGATGCTCCGTTCGTTATCAGCCAGACGGAGTTCACCCCATGTCCCAGCACGCCGCCCTGCCCGCCCGCTACGACCACGTCGGCAGTTTCCTGCGCCCCAAATACCTGCTCGAAGCGCGCGAGCAGAAAGCCAAGGGCGAGATCACGCCCGAGCAACTGCGCACGGTCGAAGACAAGGCCATCACCGAGATCGTCCGCTTTCAGGAAGACATCGGCCTGAAAAGCATCACCGACGGCGAGTTCCGCCGCACGTACTTCCACATCGACTTTCTGGACCAGCTCGGCGGCGTGAAGACCGACATTCCGGTCACCATCCGCAAGCCCGATGGCACCGAGGAACTGGCGCCGCCCGCAATGCGCGTGCTCGACAAGGTGCGTCACATCAAGGACATCCAGCTCGCCGATTTCCAGTACCTGAAGAGCCAGGTCTCCGCCGGCCGCACGCCCAAGGTGACGATCCCCTCGCCGACGATGCTGCACTTCCGCGGCGGCCGCGCCGGCATCAGCAAGGACGCGTATCCCGAGCTCGACCCGGTGTTCTACGACGACGTGGCCAAGGCCTACGGCGACGAGCTGCGCTCGCTCGCTGCCGCCGGCTGCACCTACGTGCAGATGGACGACACCAACCTCGCCTACCTCTGCGACGAGCACATGCGCGAAGCCGCCCGCAAGCGCGGCGACGACCCGAACGAACTGCCCCATCGCTATGCAGCATTCATCAACAAGGTGGTCGCGCAGAAGCCACCGGGCATGCTGCTCGCGATGCACCTGTGCCGCGGCAACTTCAAGAGCACGCACGCCGCGGCCGGCAACTACGAGCCGGTGGCCGAGGCGCTGTTGAAGGAGATGGACCTGGACGCCTACTTCATGGAATACGACGACGCCCGCTCGGGCGACTTCAAGCCGCTGCGCTACCTGCCCAAGGGCAAGACGGTGGTGCTGGGCCTCGTGACCACCAAGTTCGGCGAGATGGAAGACAAGGACGAGCTCAAGCGCCGCATCGAGGACGCCTCGAAGTACGCCTCGCTCGACCAGCTCGCGCTGTCGCCGCAATGCGGCTTCTCCAGCACCGTGCACGGCAACAACATCGCGGTGGAAGCGCAGCGCAACAAGCTGCGCCTGGTGGTCGAGACAGCGCAGGAGGTCTGGGGCTCGACCTGAGCCGTCATTTCTGGTGAAGTCGGGGCATGACGACGACCACCACAAAAATCCTCTCAGGCCCCCTCAGCATGTTCGGCGCGAAGGTGCAGATCGCCGCGCTCGAAAAAGGCATTCCCTTCGAGCTCACGATGGTGCCGTTCACCAAGGACGATGCCTACGAGCCCAAGCACCCGGACGTGCTGCGCATCAACCCCGTCAAGCAGCAGGTGCCGGTGCTGATGGACGCCGAGGTCGAGCTGTTCGACTCGACGCAGATCTTCGAGTACCTCGAAGACCGTTACCCCACTCCCGCCCTGTGGCCCGAAGGCATTGCCGACCGGGCGCGGGCGCGGCAGCTGGAGCAGAAGTCCGACGAGGTGTTCTTTCCGAACGTGATCAAGCTCTTCGGCCTGCAGAACGACATGCAGAGCGCGCCAGCAGTTGCCGCGTGCGCCGCCTGCGCGCGCTACTACGGCGAAATGGAAGTCCTGCTCGCCGGGCGCGAATACCTCGCGGGCCCGTACTCCTTCGCGGACATCGCCTTCTACATGGCTTACATCTTTGCCGACCGCAAGGGCGCCGGCATGACCGATGCCACGCCGCGTCTCGTGGCCTGGCGCAACCGCGTGCGCGACCGGCCCGCGGTGCATGCGGTGGTCGATCCGATGATGAAATTCCTCGCCTCCGAGGGCCGTGGCGTGCCGGCCTTCCTGCAGCGCTGACCGGGTGCTCGCGGCGCGCTGAGGCATCATGGTGCCCATGCCGAATACAGGGTTCGACTGGCTGCCTTCTCCCTCGCAGCACTTTCTTGTCGTCACTTTTGCGCTGCTTGTCTACGTACTGACCACGCGCGCGCGCCGCGAGCAGCGCGCACCCACCACCGCCATCGCGTGGGTGATGGGGCTGGTGCTGATGCCCTACCTCATCCTGCCGATGTACCTCTTGTTCGGCCAGCGCAAGCTGCGCCCGGCCGGCTCGCCGCGGCCGCCGCGCTCGGTGCCGCCAGGGCACTGGGCGGCCGACCTGATCGAGAGCTTCGGCCTCGCGCCGCCCGGGCGCTGCGCGGTGCGCCTGCATGCCGACGGCGAGCAAGCGCGGCTGGCGCTCTTCGAGGTGATCGACGGCGCGCGCGAGCGCATCGACGTGTGCACCTTCATCATCGGCGACGACCCGCTGGGCCATGCGGTGCTTGCGCGGCTCGCGCAGCGGGCGCGCGAAGGCATCAAGGTGCGGGTGCTGCTCGACGGCTTCGGCGCGCTCTCGCTGCCGCGCCATCATTTCGACCTGCTGCGCGCGGCGGGCGGCGAGGTGGCGGTGTTTCGCCCCTTCTTCAGCCTGCGCCGCACCGGGCCGCGCAACCTGCGCAACCACCGCAAGTTCACCATCGCCGACGATGGCTGGCTCTGGTCGGGCGGTCGCAATCTTGCGGGCGAATATTTCACCGGCAACGACAAGCACCCCGAGGCGTGGCGCGATCTCTCGTTCGACCTGCACGGCAGCGTGGCGGCCGCCGCGGCGCGCCAGTTCGATCACGACTGGCGCTCGGTGCGCGTGCGCAAGGCGCGCGCCATCACCTGCGACAACCTGCCCGAAGCCCCCGGCACCGCGATGGCCCAGTTCCTGCCAAGCGGCCCCGACCAGACCGAGGACACCGCGCATGCGCTGCTGATCGACGCGTGCTTCCGCGCCGAGCACCGCATCCTTGCGATCACGCCCTACTTCGTGCCCGGCGATGGCCTGCGCGATGCGCTGCGGCTCGCAGCGCGGCGCGGTGTGCAGGTGACGATCGCGATGCCCGCGCAGTCGAACCATCGCCTGGCCGACTTCGTGCGCGCCCGCGCCATGCGCGACCTGGCGCGCGCGGGCGTGAGCTTTCGCATGCTGCCCTTCATGGCGCATGCCAAGGCGGTGGTGGTCGACCACGAACTGGCGATGTGCGGCTCGATCAACCTCGACCTGCGCAGCCTGCTGCTCAACCACGAGGCGAACGTCGTGTTCTACGGCCCGCACGAGATCGACTGGCTCACCGAGTGGATCACCACCACCGCCTCGGCCGGCGAGCCTTACCGCGCGCGGCGCCCGGGCCTCGTGCGCGACGTGGCCGAAGGGCTGCTGCTTACCGTCGCTTTCCAGCTGTAGCGGGCGCTGCTACGGGCTCGGCGACCTTGGCTTCCTTCGCCACGGCATCGAGGCCGGCGAACACGTAGCGCATCAGGTCGTCGGCGAGGGCCTGGGTGTCCTTCAGCGCCGGCAGCACCTTGTTGCTCAGGTCCTTGGGCGCAACCATCATCACGATGCACGGCAACACGGTGAACAGCAGTGCGCGCTGCACCGCAGGATGGTCGTCGGGCAATCCCACGATGGCGCCAAGCAGGCCGCGCAGCAGCTTGGCTTTGGGCAGCACCGCGCGCTTGATCATCATCGGCAGCGCCGGTGACGGCGACAGGGCTTCCCGCAGCACCACGCGAAAACCCCAGGGCGCCCTGGGCTGGCTGCCCATCTCGATCAGGTGCGTGAGAAACGCACGCAGCTTGAGCCGCGGATCGCTCGACGCGCTGGCGAGGCTGGCCAGTTCGTCGATGCTCACCACCTGTCGATGCGCCTCGATCAGCACCGCCTCGTAGAGCCCGTCGCGGCCGTTGAAGTGGTAGTTGATCGCGGCCATGTTGGTGCCGGCGCGCGTGCAGATTTCCTTGCTCGTGGCATCGGCGAAACCGCGTTCGGCGAAGAGCTGGCCCGCGGTCTCCAGGATGTGCAGGCGCGTGGTGTTGCCGTCGGTGCGCTGCGTGCGCGCGGGAGAACTGGGAGTGCTGATGGCCATGGGGCGAGGTTAATCGAAGCAAAGAAATACTTCAAATTCAAATTTCAATTTGATAACATCCGGCCGCATCCGAGTCCGCAAACCGGCAGGAAACACGCCATGAACAAGAAGCCCCTCATCGCCGTCGCTGTCGTCGCGCTGCTCGCCGCAGCGGGCGGCTGGTGGTACGTCAACCGCTCGGCCACGCCGTCGGACCAGCTCGTGCTCTACGGCAACGTCGATGTGCGTCAGGTCTCGCTCGCCTTCAACGCCAACGACCGCGTGGCCGAACTCGCGGTGCGCGAAGGCGACCCCGTCCGGGCCGGGCAACTGCTCGGCAAGCTCGACACCCGCACGCTCGTGCTGCGCGTGGCGCAGTCGCAGGCGCGCATCGGCGTGCAAGAGCAGGCCCTGCTGCGCCTGAAGACCGGCAGCCGCCCCGAAGAGGTGGCGCAGGCCGGCGCGCAGGTGGCTGCCGCGCAGGCCGATGCCGATCTCGCGCAGCAGCAGCTCGCGCGCCTGCAGGGCATCAGCCAGACCACGGCCGGCCGCGCCGTGAGCCAGCAGGACCTCGACAGCGCACAGGCGAAACGCAAGGTCGCGCTCGCCCAACTCGACAACGCACGCAAGGCACAGCAGCTCGTCGTCACCGGCCCGCGCAAGGAAGACATCGCGCAGGCGCAGGCCCAGCTCGAATCCGCGCGCGCCGACCTCGCGCTCATGAACCACCAGCTCACCGAGGCCGAGCTGAAGGCGCCCATCGATGCGGTGGTGCGCGCCCGCCTGCTCGAACCCGGCGACATGGCTTCGCCGCAGCGCCCGGCCTTCACGCTCGCGATCACCGATCCCAAATGGGTGCGTGCCTATGTGGCGGAGGCCGACCTCGGCCGCGTGAAGCCGGGCCAGGCCGCGCGCGTGAGCACCGACAGCCAGCCCGGCGAGGCGATCGCCGGCAAGGTCGGCTACATCGCGTCGGTGGCCGAGTTCACGCCCAAGACCGTGCAGACCGAGGAGCTGCGCAGCAGCCTCGTCTACGAGATCCGCGTGATGGTCGACGACAAGGAGGATCGCCTCCGCCTGGGCATGCCGGCCACCGTGCGGCTGCAGTTCTCCGACACCAGCGGCAAGCCCTGATGTCCGCCACCGGGCCGGCCGTGGCCGGACGCTCCCTGCACAAGCGCTTCACGCTCAAGTCGTCGAAGCAGCCGGTGCATGCGCTGGCCGGCGTGTCGCTCGACATCCCCGCGGGCACGCTCACCGCGCTCGTCGGCCCGGACGGCGCGGGCAAGACCACGCTGCTGCGCCTGATGGCGGGCCTGATGCGCGCCGACGAGGGCGAACTGCGTGTGCTCGGCATCGACGTGTCGGCCGACCCGCAGGCGGTGCAGGACCGCATCAGCTACATGCCGCAGCGCTTCGGCCTCTACGACGACCTGAGCGTGCAGGAGAACCTCGATCTCTACGCCGACCTGCACGGCGTGTCGAAGGACAAGCGCCGCGAGCGCTACGCCCGGCTCATGGAGATGACCGACCTCGGCCGCTTCACCGACCGCCCCGCGGGCAAGCTCTCGGGCGGCATGAAGCAGAAGCTGGGCCTGGCCTGCACGCTGGTGCGCTCGCCCGACCTGCTGCTGCTCGACGAGCCCACCGTCGGCGTCGATCCGCTCTCGCGGCGCGAGCTCTGGCAAATCGTGCAGCAGCTGGTGGACGACGAAAAACTCTCCGTGATCGTGAGCACCGCCTACCTCGACGAGGCCGAGCGCTGCAGCCATGTGTTCGTGCTGCGCGAGGGCAAGCTGCTCGCGGAAGGCGCGCCGGCCGAGATTCGCGACCATGCAGAGGGCCTGTGCTTCATCGCCGCGCCGCCGGAGGGCGAGCCGCCGCGCCTGATGCAGGCCCGCCTGCTCGATGCGCAACAGGACATCGTCGATGCGGTGCCGCAGGGCGGCGAGGTGCACTTCATCCGTCGCCCGGACACGGACGATGCAGCGCTTGCCACGCTGTTGGCTGGCGCGCACGCGGAGCCGGTGCCGCCACGCCTGGAAGACGGCTTCATGACGCTGCTGCGTACACAGCCGGCATCCGCAACAAGCACCACCGCAGTCGCGACAGCCAGCCCCGCCAAGGGCGACCCCGACGAAGTCGTCATCGAAGTGAAAGACCTCGTGCGCCGCTTCGGCGATTTCGTCGCCGTCGCGAGCACCAGTTTCTCGGTGCGGCGCGGCGAGATCTTCGGCCTGCTCGGCCCCAACGGCGCGGGCAAGACCACCACCTTCCGCATGCTCTGCGGCCTGCTCCCCGCGAGCAGCGGCCAGTTGCGCGTGGCCGGTGTCGACCTGCGCCATGCGCGTGCACAGGCCCGCCAGCGCATCGGCTACGTCTCGCAGAAGTTCGCGCTCTACGGCAACCTCACGGTGCGCGAGAACCTCTCGTTCTTCGGCGGCGCCTACGGCCTGCGCGGGCAGCGGCTGCGCGACCGCATGGACACGGTGCTGCGCCAGTTCGATCTCGAACACGAACTCGACACGCCCAGCGGCCAGTTGCCCGGCGGCTACCGCCAACGCCTCGCGATGGCCACCGGCCTCTTGCATGAGCCCGAGATCCTGTTCCTCGACGAGCCCACGAGCGGCGCCGACCCGCTCGCGCGCCGTGAGTTCTGGCGCCGCATCACCGCGCTGGCCGAAGGCGGCACCACCGTCGTCATCACCACCCACTTCATGGAAGAGGCCGAGTACTGCGACCGCATCGTGATCCAGGATGCCGGCAAGGTGCTCGCCATCGGCACGCCGCAGGAGGTGCGCGCGCAAGCACTCGACGGTGAAGACAGCGGCAAGCGCATCGACATGGAGCAGGCCTTCATCGGCATCGTCGAGAAGGCGCGGCGCAAAGGTAAAGAGGTCGCCGCGAAGCGGCCCGAAGGAGCCATGACATGAGCGGCTTCTGGTCACGCCTCATCTCCCTCACGCGCAAGGAATTCCGCCAGTTGCTGCGCGACCGCAGCAACCTCGCGATCGGCATCCTGCTGCCGATGGTGCTGATCCTGATCTTCGGCTACGGCATGTCGCTCGACGTGAAGAACGCGCCGGTGGCCGTGGTGATGGAAGACGCCTCGCCGACTGCACACGAAGCCATTGCCGGCCTGCAGCTTTCGCCCACCATCGCGCCGGTGCTGCTGGGCTCGATGCACGACGCCGAGGAACTGATGCGCGAGCGCAAGGTCGATGGCATCGTGCGCATCCCGAGCGACTTCTCGCGTGCGCTGGCTGCGGGCAACGCGCGCGTGCAGCTGATCGTGCATGGCGCCGACGCGGGTCGCGCGACCATCATCCTCGCCTACGTGAGCGGTGCCCTCGCCCAGACGGCCGTGCGGCAGGCGGACCGCCTGGGCAGCACCTCGGGCTCCGATGCGCCGGCTGTGGGCAGCGTCACCGTCGAGCAGCGCATGTGGTTCAACGCCGCGAACACCAGCACCTGGTACCTGGTGCCGGGACTGATCGTGCTCATCATGACGCTGGTCGGCGCCTTCCTCACCGCACTGGTGATGGCGCGCGAATGGGAGCGCGGCACGCTCGAGGCGCTGTTCGTCACGCCGGTGCGGCCGGTCGAGATATTGCTGGCCAAGATCATTCCGTACTTCGGCGTCGGCATGCTGGGCCTGGCACTGTGCCTCCTGGCCGCGCGCTTCCTGTTCGCGGTGCCGATGTACGGCTCGCTGTTCGTGGTGGTGTTCAGCTCGATGCTCTACCTGATCGTTGCCGTGAGCCTGGGCCTCGTGATCTCGTCGGTCACGCGCAACCAGTTCCTCGCGAGCCAGATCGCGCTGATCGCGACCTTCATGCCCTCGATGATGCTCTCGGGCTTCCTGTTCGACCTGCGCAACGTGCCCACGGCTGTGCGCGTCATCGGCCATGTGCTGCCGGCCACCTACTTCATGGACCTGATCAAGACGCTGTTCCTCGCGGGCGACGTCTGGCCGCTCATCTGGCGCAACTGCGCGATCCTGCTGTGCTACGCGGTCGGGCTGCTGCTCGTGGCGCGCGCCGTCACGCGCAAGAGCCTCGATTGAGGAAGCGAAGGAAAGAACATGATCGACTTCCTGCTGCGCATCGCCAACCTCTGCAAGAAGGAGCTGCTCGCGATCCTGAAGGACCCGGCCACGCGCACCATTCTCTTTGCGCCCGCGCTGCTGCAGAGCCTGATCTTCGGCTACGGCGCAACCTACGACTTGGCGAACGTGCCCTACACACTGCTCGACCAGAGCCGCACCGGCGCGGCGACGGAACTCATCGCGCACCTGGACAGCACGGGCGTCTTCCACCGCGTGGCCACGCTGCGCACGCAGGCCGACATCCGCGAGGTGATCGACACCGAGAAGGCCTTGCTCGTGATCCAGATCGCGCCCGACTTCGAGCGGCAACTGAGCGCGGGCCAGCCTGCGCCCATCCAGCTGATCCTCGATGCGCGCAACTCCAACACCGCGGGCTCGGCAGCCGGCTACGTGAGCGCGGTGGTCGAGCGCTACAACGCCGAACTGCGCACGCGCGCGGGCGCACCGCCCACGCCGCTGGTCATCGAATCGCGCGCCTGGTTCAACCCGAACCTGGAGACGCGCTGGAATCTCCTGCCCGGCATGATCGCCGCGCTCAGCATGCTGCAGACGCTGCTGCTCACCGCGCTCTCGGTGGCGCGCGAGCGCGAGCAAGGCACCTTCGACCAGTTGCTGGTCACGCCGATGTCGCCGCTCGAAATCATGATCGGCAAGGCGCTGCCGCCGGTGCTGGTCGGCCTCGCGCAGTCGTCGCTGATCCTGCTGGTGGCGATGTTCTGGTTCGGCATTCCGATGGCGGGCTCACTCGTCACGCTGTACACCGGGCTCATCCTGTTCACGGTCGCAAGCGTGGGCATCGGCCTGTCGATCTCGGCGGTGTCGGCCAACATGCAGCAGGCCATGCTCTACACCTTCGTGCTGCTGATGCCGATGATGCTGCTGTCGGGCCTGACCACCCCGGTGCGCAACATGCCGCACGTGCTGCAGGTGATCACCCTGGCCAATCCGCTGCGCTTCGCCATCGACCTGGTGCAGCGCGTGTACCTCGAGGGCGTGGGGCTGGGCACGGTCTGGCACAACCTGATCCCGCTTTCGATCATCGCGGTCGTCACGCTGCCGCTGGCGGCCTGGCTCTTTCGCAATCGTCTTGTCTGATACGGGAGCACTTCATGCCTCTCACTCTCCATTTCCCATGCAACGCGGTAGCCGCTGCCGCGCTGGCGCTGCTCGTTGGCGGTTGTGCCGTGGGCCCCGACCACAAGCCCTCGGAACCGCGCGCGCCCGCCGATTGGTCGGCCTGGCACGGCGGCTCGCCCGCGTTGCTCGGTGCAGAACGCCGCAGTGCGCCCGCGACTGCAGCCATCGCGCCCGGCGACTGGAAGGCCTTCAACGACCCGGCGCTCGACAAGCTGCAAGCCATGGTGCTCGCCGCCAACCCCGACCTGCAGACCGCCGCGCTGCGCTTCGCGCAGAGTCGCGTGCAGCGCACCACCGCGGCCGCCCAGCGCGGCCCGCAGGTCAACGCCAGCGCGGGCGTCACGCGGCAACGCCAAAGCGAGAGCGGTGCGGCCACGCGGATGATCGATGCACTGGGCTCCTCCGTCGCCAACAAGGAGCAGCTGATCCGCACGCTCAGCGAGCCCTACAACCTCTACCAGGCCGGCTTCGATGCTTCGTGGGAAATCGATCTCTGGGGCCGTGTGCGGCGTGCGGTGGAAGCTGCCGATGCCGATGCAGCCGCCTCGGCCGCAATGCTGCAGCAGACCGAACTGAGCGTGCAGGCCGAGCTCGCGTGCAACTACTTCGAGCTGCGCGGCACGCAGCGCGAACTGCGCATAGCGCGCGCCGACATCGCAGCCGCCGCCGAGTCGCTCGAACTCGTGCAGGCGCGCGCCGACGGCGGCCTCGTCACCGACCTCGACCCGGTGCGCCAGCGCGCCCTGCTGGCCGAACTGCGCGCGCGCATCCCGTCGCTGCTGCAGCAGGAGGCCGATGCGATGAACCGCATCACGCTGCTGATCGGCGCGCCGCCCGGCATGCTGAACACCGAACTGGCCGATGCCAACACCGACGGCGTCGGCAATGCACCGCCGCTGCCCGATCTCGCGCTCGGCCTCCCCGCCGATCTCGCGCGGCGCCGCCCCGACATCGCCGCCGCGGAAGCGCAGTTGCACGCCGCCACCGCACGCGTCGGCGTGGCCGTGGCCGATCTCTATCCGCGCGTCACGCTGGGTGCGGGCTTCGGTTATGAGTCGGTGGGCAGCGACCGCTTCGGCGATTGGGGCAGCCGGCAATGGCACGTCGGCCCATCCCTCAGCCTGCCGGTCTTCGACAACGGCCGCCGTCGCAGCACCGTGGACCTGCGCGAGTTGCAGCAGCAGGAAGCGGCCGTCGCCTTCCAGCAGACGGTGCTCAAGGCCTGGCACGAGATCGACACCGCGCTCAACGCCTACAGCGCCGAGCGTCAACGCCACGCCGAGCTCGTCGAGCGCGAGCGCCAGAGCCGCGATGCGCTCACGCTGGCGCACGCGCGCTATGCCAACGGGCTCACCGATTTCGGCGTCGAACTCGACGCGCGCCGTGCGCTCTTGCAGGCCCGGCGTGACCATGCACAGAGCACGAGCCGGCTGTCCGTGAACTTGGTCACGGTCTACAAGGCACTGGCCGGCGGCACACCCCCCAGCGATGTGATGGCCCAGCGCAATCCGTCCTCCACCCCGTGATTTAGTGCCCAAATAATAGGCACCGACTACGGTAGGGAAAGCCCTCTTCCTACGGGGTCGAAATTTAAAATCGAGGCCTTCCTGGTTATCGCAGTTTCGTGTTCGGGAATGAGCGGTCCGCTCTTCACTCCGTAAATTCGCAACCAGTCCCCGCACTTCAGAAGCATCGGCGTCCTTCAGGGCGTATCGCCCTCGGCGAACTCGATGCGATGCAGGAGCGTGACCGGCAAAGGTGGTCATGGGCGGGGAGATGGTGCTTCTTGCAGTTCGATTTCATCTCGACGCCTGAAGCGATTTCCCTTTGATCACTGCCGGGTTCCCCTGAGCCAAGGGGAAAAAATCGATGCGATCCGTTTATTCGCTGCTGGCGCTTGCGCGCCGGCTGGGCGCAGCCATGCCTTTTTCTTTTGCATTGCTGCTGCTTTCTTTCTTCAGTTCCGCGACCTGGGCTGCCATGGATGAAGTCGGCCGCGCACCGCCGAGCGTCCACCGCCTGAAGCTCTTCGTCGACCCGCAACTCGCCGCAGAGATCGGCGCGCCCGAAGCGGGCCGCCGGCTCGCGCAGTACGTGGCCGACATCAACACCGTGTTCATGCGCGAGACCGTGCGCAGCTTCGTGTTCGATCCGGCGAAGGACCTGCAATTCGTCTCCGCGGCATCGGCGCCCCAGTGCGGCTTCAACGGCGTGGCCGAGCGCGAGATCGTGCTGTGCATCTCGAAGTCGCAGCGCGGCTACAGCCACGGCGGGCTCACCACGAGCACCACCTTCCCGCCCAAGGGCGTGACCTGGAACCTCAACTGGACCGCGATCCACGACCCGCTGCGCCTTTCGCGCACGATCACACGGGCCGCGCCCGAATCCACCGAGAAGGACTACCTCGGCCGCCAGCTCAAGACGCTGCTGCACGAACTGGAGCATGTGTTCGGCGCCGGCTCCGGCGAGTACTACAACGCCATCGCCGTGACCGACACCACCGAGGTGGCGCCCAAGGCCGACCTCGAACTCGCCAAGCTCACCGACCGCTACTGGTGGCAGCGCCAGCAGTGGCGCCTCGACCCGCTGCTGGGGACCGTGTTCGAAGAGCGCTTCGACCCCGCGGCCAACCGCGTCGCCACGCTGGAGATGATCCGTTTCACCGAAGGCACCAAGGCCAACATCAACACCGATTGGAGCGACTGGCCCAAGCTCGGCAGCTCGAAGTACATGGCCACGACCACCGCCACGCAGGTGCGCGTGACGGACCGCGAGACCGGGGCGGCACTCGCGAGCGCACAGGTCTCGGTGTGGCGCGACCCGGGCGCGCAGAAGCCGCTGGAGCCTCTTGCGCAAGGCGCGGCCGATGCCAACGGACTCTTCGCTTTCGACTGGCGCTGCGGTTTCAGCTGCTTCGCGGTCGGCAAGACCAACCTGCTCGTGAAGGCTCAGGCGCCGGGCCGTGCACCGGGCGCGACGTGGTTCACCATCTTCGATGCGTTCGAGCAAAAGGCGGTGCAGGGCCAGACGGCCTTCACCATCGACTTGCCGCTCGGCATTCCCGATGCCTACAAGCCAACCGTTTCGCTGGCCGCGCCCGCCATGGCCACGGTGGGCCAACCGACGCCCCTCGCGCCGGTGGCGGTGGACAACGTGGGCATCCTCGGCGTCAAGGTGGTTGGTGCCAACAGCCTGCCGATCTGTACCTTCACCGAGGCGCCGTACACCTGCGCGTGGACACCGACGACGCCGGGCATGCAGACGATCCGCGTGATCGCGCTCGACGTGGCCGGCAACTCGGCGGTGGCCTTCGCGAACGTGATCGTCAATCCGCCGGTCGACGCCGTGGTGCCGACCGTTGCGTTGACCACGCCGGCTTCGGCCGCGGCCGGCATGGCGATGCGGCTCACGGCCACGGCATCCGATGACGTCGGCGTCTCGGAACTGAAGTTCGTCATCGACGGCAAGACCGTGTGCACATTGCGCGCCGCGCCTTACGTCTGCGCGTGGACGCCTGCGAACACCGGCGCTGTGAACATCGAGGTGCGTGCTGCCGATGCGGCGGGCAATGTCGCCAGTGCCTCGGCCAGCTTGCGCATCGAGGGCCTTCGGCCGGAAGACCTGTAGCTCGGCAGTTCGGGGGCGAGTACTCAGGCCAGGTTCGTGAAGCTCGCATTGCCCAGCCCCGTGCCGATGGTCAGCACACCCCAGTGCTTCACTTCGCGCATGAAGGGCAGTTCGCTCAGCCCCTGCACCACCGCATCGTTGTGCATCAGCACCAGCGTCGGTCCCGAGCCGATCATCGGCATGCGGCGCCACACCTCGCTCGGCAGGTGGAAGGCATGGCTCTCCCAGTCGCCCGGCAGGTTCTGCGCGCCGCGCGAGATGGAGCCGTCCTGGCGGATCAGCCCCGGGCAGCCGATGCCGATGAAGGGCGCGAGCCGGATCTTCCTGCGCTCGCTGTAGAGCACCATGTCCTCCAGCATCTCGGCGATGTGCGCGACGATGCTGCCGCGGTTCGGGCCGTCGTCGGCATGGCGCCATTTCACGCGCCGTACCACCTTCGCGAGCGAGAAGTCGCGCGCCTTGCGGTGGCGCGTCTTGACGATGCCGCAGCGGATGTTGGTACCGCCTATGTCCACCGCAAGAATGGCGTCGTGTCCCTTGAGCATGGCCGGTGGTGTGAGGTGCACCCAGCCGATCAGCCCGCCGTCGTCCACGTTGTGCGAGAGCCGGCCGAGCTGCACATGCACGCCCATCTCCTCGAGGATCGCGCCGGCCTGCAGGATGGCGCGCTCGCCCACGTCGCTTTCGGGAAAGCCGCCGCCGATCACGATGCGCTGCACCTTCTCCCATGAAGGCTGACGGGTGAAGCGCTGGATCACGTAGGCCAGTTCCTCGGCGAATTCCTCGATGGCGCCATGCATCACGTCGACGGCTTCAGACGCCGTCTTCGCCTGCAACACATGATCGAGTTCCTTCTTGCTGAGATTGCGCGAATGCGAGAGGCCCAGGGGGTCCCGGCCTTCCTTGCGGCGGCGCTTGCGCCAGCGTTCGAGCAGTTCCCTGAAGGCGGTCTGGCTGGCCTGGTCGCCGACGAAGCCGTCTTTGTCGCGCAGCTGCAGGCTGTAGCCATCGACCTGCAGGCCCGGGAGTTCTCGCAGGCCATGGACTTCGGGGCCGGGCAGACCGTTCTTGGAGGCGGGAGAGGATTTGTTCTTCGAGGACTTGGACTTCATGGCGATCGACTATGGGCCCCGCCGCCGCCTGCTTGCATCGGCTCCGCGCACCATGGCGTGTAGGAGATTGGCGGGTACGCCGAATGAAGCGTTGTCTATACACTGCCCCCGATGCACCTGCTCCGCAGCCTCTGGCGTGCCGCCCTGTTGGTCTCGATGGCCTGGCTTGCCGCCGCCCCCGCGCAGGCCGCGGACGAGCCGCTGCGCGTCGGCTCCAAGCGCTTCACCGAGTCGTACATCCTTGCCGAACTGCTCGCGCAGACGGCCGCGCCGCACACCGCGTCGCAACCCGTCGTACGGCAGGGCCTTGGCAACACGGCCATCGTCTACGAAGCGCTGCGCTCGGGCGCCATCGATCTCTATGCCGAGTACACCGGCACCATCGCACTGGAAATCCTCAAGGGCTCGCCTGCGGAGACGCGCGAAGCAATGAACGCCGCGCTCGCGCCGATGGGGCTGGGCGTAGCGATTCCGCTTGGCTTCAATGACGGCTATGCGCTGGCGGTGCGTGCGACCGATGCGGAGCGGCTCGGACTTCGCACGCTGAGCGATCTTGCGAAGCACCCCGAGCTCAAGCTCGGCCTCTCGAACGAATTCCTCGGCCGCGCCGATGGCTGGCAGGGCCTGGCCGCGCGCTACGGGTTCACGCAGACGCCGACCGGCCTCGACCATGGCCTCGCCTACGAGGCGGTGGCGGCCAAGCAGATCGATGCGATCGACATCTACACCACCGACGCGAAGATCGACCACCTCGGCCTGCGCGTGCTCGAGGACGACAGGAAGTACTTCCCGCGCTACGACGCGGTGGTGCTCTACAAGCTCGACCTGCCGACGCGACTGCCGAAGGCCTGGGCCGCGCTGCAGACGCTCGAAGGCAAGGTCGACGAGCACGCGATGATCGCGATGAATGCGCGCGCCGAGCTGCAGAGCGTGCCCTTCGACGTGATCGCGCGCGACTTCATCGCCAACACCGGCAAGACAGGTGCGGCGCCGGCGCAGGAAGCCCGGCGCGGCTTCACGGCCAAGCTCTTCGGCCCCGACCTCTGGAAGCTTGCGCGTCAGCACCTGCTGCTGGTAGCGGTGTCGGTGGGCATCGCGATCCTGATCGGCGTGCCGATCGCGATTCTCGTGTTCTCGCATGTGCGGCTGCGTGCCGTGGTGCTCGGCATCGCGAGCCTGATGCAGACCGTGCCGTCGCTGGCGCTGCTGGCGGTGCTGATCTCGATGCTCGGCGCGATCGGCGCACTGCCCGCGCTGATCGCGCTCACGCTCTACTCGCTGCTGCCGATCATGCGCAACACGGTGACGGGCCTGGCCGAGGTGCCGAACGGCCTGCGCCTGGCTGGCACCGCGCTCGGCATGACACCGCCGCAGAGCCTGCAGCTCGTGCTGCTGCCGCTGGCGCTGCCCACGCTGCTGGCGGGCGTGCGCACGGCCACCGCCATTGCCATCGGCACGGCGACCATCGCGGCATTCATCGGCGCGGGCGGATTCGGCGAACGCATCGTGACGGGCCTGGCACTGAACGACCGCGAACTGCTGCTGGCCGGCGCGCTGCCGGCCGCGGCGATGGCGCTGATCAGCGAAGGGATCTTCGAGCTGATCGAGTGGGCGATGCGCCGTCGCCGACGTGCACCGCCGTCTTCGCTTCCGCCATGAAGCAGTCGCGCAGCAGCGCGGCGCCCGCGCCCAGCGGCTTGTCGGTGCTGTGGCAGAAAAAGGCCTCGTGACTGCTCTCGCCATCGGGGCCGATCCGCCCCACCGGCAACCGCACCAACGTGCCCGCCGCGAGGTCGTCCGCGACCAGCCATGAAGGCATCTTTCCCCAGCCGAGCCCGGCGCGCAGCAGCGCGAGCTTGATGTACATGTCGTTGACCCGCCAGGTGCTGGGCGAAAGCACGTCGAAGTCGCGGCCCTCGCTGCGCGTGCTGGGGTCTTCGAGCACGATCTGCACATGCTCGGCGGTGGCTGCGTCGAGCGCCTTCGTGGCGCCTCGCCGGCCCGCGTAGGCCGCGAGCGCATGCGACGGCGCGGCGACGGCGACCATGTGCAGCGTCAGCAGGAACTCGCGGCTGATCTTCTCGTCGGCATGGCCGAAGGCGGCCACGGCGACGTCGCACCGGTCCGAACACAACGCGTCGATGGTGCCGCCCATCGAGGTGTATTCCACGCGGACGCCGATGCTCGGATAGACCACGTGCAGCCCGCGCACCGCTTCGGCCACCAGTGCGGGCGGCACGAGCGTGTCGACGGCGAGCGACAGGCCGAGTTCGATGCCCTGCTCCAGCCCGTGCGCGCGCGTGCGCAGTGCATCGACCTTCGAGAGGATCACCCGTACATCGCCCAGCAGCGCTTTGCCCGCGGGCGTAAGTACCGGCTTGTGGCCCGAGCGGTCGAAGAGCCGCACCTGCAGCTGCGCCTCGAGGTTGGCGATGGCGTGGCTCACGGCCGACTGCACGCGGTGCAGCCTTGCGGCGCCGGCGCGAAAGCTGCCCACGTCCGCCACCACCGCGAACATCTGCATCTGGCTCAGGGTAAGGACGTCGAGCATGATCTGTTGAATCGATGGAGTTGGTCGATTTTATTTGCTTTCATCGATATCCTATTCGCCTCACAGTGCAGGCATGCAGCAACAGCAAATCGACATGGCCGTGAGCGCACGGCGCATTCCTTCCGCCACGCCCTGGCTCGGCGTCTTCGTCGTGGTGCTGGCCGGCGTGGTCGCCTCTCTCCAGGTCGGTAAGGTCGCAATCGCAGTGCCTCAACTGCGCACGGACTTCGGGCTCGACCTCGCGATGGTCGGCTGGTTGATGGCGATGTTCTCGCTGCTCGGCGTGGTGGGCGCCATTCCGGTGGGCGCGTGGATCGCGCGCGCGGGCGACAGGCTCCTGGTGCTCGTGGGCCTTGCGGCCATCGCCATCGGCAGCGCCACAGGTGCGCTGGCCGGCGGCATTGCGGCGTTGCTGCTCGGGCGCGTGATCGAGGGCTTCGGCTTCGTGCTCATCACCATCGCGGGCCCGGCCACGCTCGAGCGCATCGTCGCGCCCGGCGGCAAGGACCAGGCCTTCGCGATCTGGAGCTGCTTCATGCCGGCCGGGATCGCCATCGCGCTGTTCGTCGGCTCGGTGCTCGACGGCTGGCGCGGCTTCTGGCTGGGGAATGCGGCGCTGGCTGTCGTGCTGCTAGTGCTGGTGCTGATCGCCGTGGCCCGCGATGAGCGCCACGGCAATGGCGCGGCAGCGGCCACATCGTGGCGCGACATGGGGCGCGATGCGGCGACGACCGTCAGGGCCGGCGCACCGGCGCTGATCGCGGCGTCGTTTGCGATCTACAGCCTGCAGTTCTTCGCGCTCTTCAGTTTCCTGCCGGTGCTGTTGATCGAGCGCATGGGCGTGAGCGTCGGCACGGCGGGGCTGCTGAGCGCCGTGGCCTGCTGCGCCAACATCGGGGGCAACCTCGCGGCGGGCATGCTGCTGGCGCGCGGCGTGGCGCGCTGGGTGCTGGTGGCTGCGGCAAGCGCGGTGATGGGCATCTCGGCGCTCGGCATCTTTCTTCCCGTGCTGGGCGAGACGCCGACCTTCGTGCTGTGCCTGGTGTTTTCAGCGGTGGGCGGCCTGCTTCCCGCGACGTTGATCGGCACCTCCGCGGCGGTGGCGCCGAGCCCCCGGCTGGTGCCGATGGCCGTGGGCCTGCTGATGCTGGGCAGCAACCTCGGCCAGATGGTCGGCCCGGTGACCGTGGGCGGCGCGGTGGATGCGCTCGGCTGGTCCGCCGCGGCCGCGATCGTCGCGGTGGCGGGCGCGGTCGGGGTGCTGCTCGCGTTCGGCCTGCGGCGCGCGATGCGCCACGGGCATTGAACGCGGTGCCTGAAGATCAAGCCAGTGTGTAAGCCGTCTTCACCGTGGTGAAGAACTCCTGCGCGTACTTGCCCTGCTCGCGCGGACCATAGCTCGAACCCTTGCGACCGCCGAACGGCACGTGATAGTCGACACCAGCCGTCGGCAGGTTGACCATCACCATGCCGGCCTGGCTGTGGCGCTTGAAGTGCGTCGCGTACTTCAGCGAGGTGGTGGCAATACCGGCCGAGAGGCCGAACTCGGTGTCGTTGGCCGTGGCCAGCGCTTCCTCGTAGTTCTTCACGCGGATCACGCTCGCCACTGGACCGAAGATTTCTTCCTTGTTGATGCGCATCGTCGCGGCCGATTCGCTGAAGAGCGCGGGCGACATGTAGTAGCCGTCGGTCTCCAGCTTGAGCAGTTCACCGCCGGCCGCCAGCGTGGCGCCTTCGCCCTTGCCGATGGCGATGTATTCCATGTCCTGGTTCAGTTGCGACTTCGACGAGACCGGGCCCACGTCGGTGCCCTGCGCGAGCGCGTCGCCGACCTTGATCTTGGCCATGCGCACCTTCATCGCTTCGATGAACTTCGGGTAGATGCCTTCGGTCACGATGAGGCGACTCGATGCGGTGCAGCGCTGGCCGGTCGAATAGAACGCGCTCTGCACGCTGAGCTCCACGGCCTGGGCGAGGTCGGCGTCGTCGAGGATGACTTGCGGGTTCTTTCCGCCCATTTCGAGCTGCACCTTCTTGTGGTTGGTGACGCACTGGATCGCGATGTTGCGGCCCACGCCCACCGAGCCGGTGAAGCTGATCGCATGGATGCCGGGGTGGTTGACCAGCGCCTCGCCGATCACGCTGCCGCGGCCCATCACGAGGTTGAACACGCCGGCCGGAATGCCCGAGCGACTGATGATTTCACTCAGCGCCCAGGCGCTGCCCGGCACGAGGTCCGCGGGCTTGAGCACCACGCAGTTGCCGAAGGCGAGCGCGGGCGCGATCTTCCAGGCAGGAATGGCGATGGGGAAGTTCCACGGCGTGATGAGGCCGACCACGCCGACCGGCTCGCGCGTGATTTCCACGCCGATGTTCGGGCGCACGGAAGGCAGCAGCTCGCCTGAAAGACGCAGACATTCGCCCGCGAAGAACTTGAAGATCTGGCCCGCGCGCGTGGCCTCGCCGATGCCTTCTGCCTTGGTCTTGCCCTCTTCGCGCGCGAGCAGCGTGCCGAGCTCTTCCTTGCGCGCGAGGATTTCGGTGCCGATCTTGTCGAGCGCATCCGAGCGCGCCTGGATGCTGCCCGTGGCCCACGCCGGGAAGGCGGCGGTGGCGGCTGCCACGGCGGCATCGACATGCGCCGCATCGCCCTGCGTGTACTGGCCCAGCACGTCGGCCAGGTTGCTGGGGTTCACGTTGGGGCTGTAGCTCTTGCCAGCCAGCCATTCGCCATTGATGAGGTTGTTGAATTCAGTCATCGTCGATGTCCTTGTTTGCCTGTTGGTGTGATGGTTTTTTGAAGTCGAAAGGCTAGGTGGCGCCTTCGGACTCCACGTAGAGGGCGTACAGCGAATGGCTGGCCGCCATGTAGAGGCGATTGTTCTTGGGGCCGCCGAACGTGAGGTTGGCACAACGTTCGGGCAGGCGGATGAAACCGATGGGCTTTCCCTGCGAATTGAAGATCTTGACGCCATCGAGGTCTTCCGACTTCGCGAGCGGCTGATAGACCTTCATGCCGTTGCCGGCATCGGCGGGTTCGGACGCCAATGCGCCGTTCCAGCCCCAGCCCATCCAGATGTTGCCGTCGCGGTCGACGCGAAAGCCGTCGAGCGCGGCCGCGCCCACGCCGTCGATCAGCTTGGCCTTGTTCGACACGCTGCCATCGGCCGCCACGTCGTAGCTCCAGAGGCTGCGGTTGGGTGTGCCCTTCCACTCGATGACGTAGAGATTTTTCTCGTCCGGCGAGAAGGCCAGGCCGTTGGGGTTCACCAGGTCGGTGATCACCGCGGAGAGCTGCCCATCGGGCGTGAGGCGGTACACGTTGGTCGTCGCCTGCTCGGGCGTGGCCCTCTCGCCTTCCCAGGTGCCCGAGATGCCGAAGAGCGGATCGGTGAACCAGACGGTGTCGTCCGACTTCACGACCACGTCGTTCGGCGAATTCAGCCGCTTGCCCTGGAAGCGGTCGGCCAGCACGGTCATGCGCCCGTCGTGCTCGGTGCGCACCACGCGCCGCGTCACTGAGTGCTCGCAGCTGACGAGGCGCCCCTGGCGATCGCGCGTGTTGCCGTTGCAGTGGTTCACGTTCGACTTGTGGACCTTGAACTCGCCGGTCTTTTCCTCGTAGCGCATCAGCCGGTTGTTCGGGATGTCGCTGCACACGAGATAACCCTCGCGCGGCAGGTACACCGGGCCTTCGGCCCAGCGCATGCCCGTGCCGACCTGCTCGAGCGTGCTGCTGTAGAGGCGGTACTTGGCGAAGCTCGGGTCGAGGATCAGCACTGCCGGGTCGGGGTAGCGCTGCTGCGGCTTGTAGGGAAACGACTGGGCGCCCGCGGCTGCCGCCACTGCGCCGAGCGCCGAGCCGGCGGCCGCCTGAAGCAGGCGGCGGCGATCCATGTTGTTGTTCATGCAGTCTCCTTGACGATGTCTGTGCTTGCGGCGCGGGCCTCATCCGTTCACGCTGAGCTTGTCGAAGCGCCGCGCGAGGCTTCGACAAGCCCAGCCCGAACGGTGGTTGCCGATCAGCGGACCATGCAGGGCCGCTTGTTGTCGAAGGCCCAGCCGGGAATCAGGTATTGCATGGCTTGCGCATCGTTGCGCGCGCCGAGGCCGTGCTTCAGGTACAGCTGGTGCGCCTTCTCGACTTCGGCCATGTCGAGCTCGATGCCGAGGCCACCGCGCGTCGGCACTTTCACGAAGCCCTCTTCGATCTGCAGCGGCGACTTCGTCAGGCGCTGGCCGTCCTGCCAGATCCAGTGCGTGTCGATGGCCGTCACCTTGCCGGGTGCGGCAGCGGCCACGTGCGTGAACATCGCGAGCGACACGTCGAAGTGGTTGTTCGAATGCGAGCCCCAGGTCAGGCCCCAGGCCTGGCACAGCTGCGCCACACGCACCGAGCCCTGCATGGTCCAGAAGTGCGGATCGGCCAGCGGGATGTCGACCGACTGCAGCGAGAGGCTGTGCACCATCTCGCGCCAGTCGGTGGCGACCATGTTGGTGGCGGTGGGCAAGCCCGTGGCGCGGCGGAACTCGGCCATCACCTCGCGACCCGAGAACACGCCTTCGGCACCGCACGGGTCTTCGGCATAGGCCATCACGCCGTGCAGGTCGCGGCACAGGCGGATCGCGTCGGCCAGCAGCCAGCCGCCGTTCGGGTCGAGCGTGACACGCGCCTTCGGAAAGCGCTCGTGCAGCGCGCGAATCGCTTCGACTTCTTCCTCGCCGCGCAGCACGCCGCCCTTGAGCTTGAAGTCGGTGAAGCCGTAGCGCGCGTGCGTGGCCTCGGCCAAGCGCACGATGGATTCGGGCGTCATCGCCTCTTCGTGGCGCAGACGGAACCAGTCGTTGTCCGCACCAGGGTCGGTCTCGTACGCCAGGTCGGTCTTCGTGCGGTCGCCGACGTAGAAGAGGTAGCCGAGCATCTGCACCGCATCGCGCTGCTGGCCTTCGCCGAGCAGGGCCGCGACCGGCACCTCGAGGAACTGGCCCAGCAGGTCGAGCAGCGCGGCCTCCACGGCGGTGACCGCATGGATGGTCACGCGCAGATCGAAGGTCTGCTGGCCACGGCCACCGCTGTCGCGGCCGGCGAAGGCGCTGCGCAGGCTGTTGAGCACGGCGTTGTGGCGGCCGATGGGCTGGCCCACGATGAGGTCGCGCGCGTCTTCGAGCGTCTGGCGGATCTTCTCGCCGCCCGGCACTTCGCCGACGCCGGTGTGGCCGGCGCTGTCGGTCAGGATCAGCAGGTTGCGCGTGAAGAACGGACCGTGCGCGCCGCTCAGGTTCATCAGCATGCTGTCGTGGCCCGCGACGGGGACCACGCGCATGCCGGTGACGACGGGCGCGCCCGACACGATGCTGGAAACGGATTCAGGACTTGTCATCTTCGGGCTCGGTAGCTCAGTCTGCGGTGATATGGCGGGTGTCGATCAATGTCTTCCATCGCGTCCACTCGCGCAACTGGAAGGCGGTGAAGTCTTCAGGTGTGCTCGCGACGATTTCAAGGCCCTGGTCGAGCATGCGCTTCTTCGTCTCCGGGTCCTGCATCGCGGCAATGACGGCGTCGCTCAGCTTCTTCTTGAGCGCGGGCGGCAGGCCCTTCGGCGCCGCCACGCCTTGCCACGAATAGACCTCCGCACCCTTCACGCCAGCCTCGGCCAGCGTCGGCACATCGGGCAACACGGGCGAGCGCTTGTCACCGGTGACGGCAATCGCGCGCAGCTTGCCCGCGCGGATGTGCGGCAGCACGGCATTGACGTTCTGGAACGAGAAGTCGACCTGGTTGCCCAGCAGATCGTTCACCGCAGGCGCACCGCCCTTGTAGGGCACGTGCACGCCTTCGGTCTTGGTCTGCTGCCAGAAGAGTTCGGCCGACAGGTGATCGGACGAGCCATTGCCCGAGCTCGCGAACGAGACCTTGCCCGGCGTCTTGCGCAAGAGCGCGAGCACGTCGGCAACCGTGTGCTCGGGCCGCGCGATGTTGGCGACGAGCACGTTGGGCGCCTGCACGGGCACGCTGATGTAGTCGAAGTCTTTGGTCGCGTCGTAGGGCACGCTCTTCTGCAGGTGCGGCGTGACGACGAAGGCGCCGAGCGAGGACACCAGCAGCGTGTAGCCGTCAGGCAGTGCGCGCTTGACGAAGCCGGTGCCGATGGTGCCCGTGGCGCCGGGGCGGTTGTCGACAACGAAGCTGCCGCCGAGCCTGGTCTGCAGTTGCAGCGCCAGCGCGCGCGCCACCATGTCGGTGGAGCCGCCGGCGGGGAACGGCACGATGATGGTCACGGGTTTCTGCTGCGGCCATGCGTCGGCTTGCGCCGAGGCGTGCAGGGGCAGCATCGCGGTGGCGGCGAGCACGAGGCCCGCCGCGAAAAGCTCTCGTCTCTGCATCCGTGCTCCAGCTCAGGGGTTGACGCGAACGGCTTGGCGCGCGAGCAGCTTCCAGTCGCCGCCCTGCTTTTGCCAGACGCCGAGGATCTTCAGCGCGACCTTGCCGGGCTTGCCCGAATCGTTGGTGTCGGCCGCGAGCGAGTGACGCACGATGGCCGTGTTGGCATCGACCACCTTGATGGTCTGCTCGGTGATCGTGATGGTCACGAAGTCCGACTTGCCATCGAGCAGGTCGCTGATGAAGCTGGCCTTGGTGTCGACCTTGCCGCCCGAGTGGCCGTAGCTCAGGTCGTCGGCCACCAGCGCGCCGAGCGCGGCGGCGGTCGGGTCGACCATGGCGATGCGCAGGCGCTCGGCGGCCGCGGCCACCGAAGCCTGGTCCGACGCACCACCGCCCGCGGGCATCATGGCGCAGCCAGTGAACACCGCGGCCGAAGCGGCGATGAGGAAGAGTTTCTTGATGAACATGTCGTTGACTCCGTTGTTGTGTTGATGCTTGTCGACTGCGAAAAAAACGAGGCTTCTTACTGCGGGCCGAGCGTGGCGATCAGCGCCTTCAACTCTTCCATCTCGCCGGGCTTGAGGTCGGTCAGCGGTGCGCGCACCGGACCCGCGTCGTGGCCGACGATCTTGGCGCCGGCCTTGACGATGCTCACGGCGTAGCCCGGCGTGCGGTTGCGCAGCTCGAGGTAGGGCATGAAGAAGTTCTTCAGCAGGCGGTGCTGCGTGGCGAGGTCGTCGTTGGCGACCGCGTGATAGAAGTCCATCGCCGTCTTGGGGATGAAGTTGAAGACGGCCGACGAGTACACCGGCGTGCCCATGGCCTTGTAGGCGGCGGCATAGACCTCGGCGGTCGGCAGGCCGCCCAGGTAGGCGAAGCGGTCGCCCATCTTCTGGTAGATCGCGACCATCGCCTCGATGTCGCCCACGCCGTCCTTGAAGCCGACGAGGTTCGGGTTGCGTTCGGCCAGGCCGGCGAGCGTGTCGGGCTTCAGGCGGCTCGAGGCGCGGTTGTAGACGATCACGCCGAACTTCACGCTCTTGCACACGGCCTCGACGTGCGCGGCCAGGCCTTCCTGGCCGGCTTCGGTGAGGTAGTGCGGCAGCAGCAGGATGCCGTGCGCGCCGGCCTTCTCTGCCGCTTGCGCGCACTGGATGGCAAAGCGCGTCGGGCCGCCGGCGCCGGCAATGATCGGCACCACGCCGCGGCAGGTATCGACTGCCGTCTGGATGATGCCGGGGTACTCGTCGCCGGTCAGCGAGAAGAACTCGCCCGTGCCGCCCGCGGCGAACAGCGCGCTCGCACCGTAGGGCGCCAGCCATTCGAGGCGCTCGACGTAGCCCTTCTTGTTGAAGTCGCCGTTGCTGTCGAAGTCGGTCAACGGGAACGAGAGCAGGCCGGAGCCCATGATGGTCTTGAGTTCTTGCGGGTTCATCGGGAATTCCAAGAAATAGGTAAGAGGAAAAGAATTCAGAAAGCGGGAAGGCGGCCGCCGCCGGGCCGCCCCAAGGCGAGCCGCGCCTCCCCCTCGGGGGATGGCGAATTACACGGAGCGAAGCGAGTGAAAAGCCGGGGGGCGAACATGACTAGTCGAGCTTGACGCTGGCTTCCTTGATGACTTGGGCCCAGCGCGCGCGCTCCTTGGCGAAGAACTGGTCCTGCTCGGGCGCGGTCATGGTCACGACCTCGGCGCCCTGGCCTGCGAGGCGGGCTCGGATGTCGGGGGTGCGGATGATGCGGGTGAGCTCGCGGTTGAGGCGCGCGATCACCGCGTCGGGCACGCCGCGCCCGGCAACCACGCCCTGCCAGGTGCCCGATTCGTAACCGGGTGCACCCTGCTCCGCGATGGTCGGCACGCTGCCGATCAGCGGCATGCGCGTGGCCTTGGACACGGCGATCAGCTTGAGCTTGCCGGCCTGCACCTGCGGGTAGGTGGCGAGCATGCCGTTCATCAGCACCTGCGTCTGGCCCGAGACGGTGTCGAGCACGGCCTGCACGCCGCCCTTGTAGGGCACGTATTCCCACTTGGCGCCGACCTTGCGCTGCAGTTCGATGCCGGCCAGGTGCGCGGTGCTGCCGCTGGCAGTGACGGCGAAGTTGAGATCGCTTTTCTTCGAGAGTTCGACCAGCTCCTTCAAGGTGCTCGCCTGCACCGACGGATGCACCACCAGCAGGTGCGGCGAGTAGGCCAGCATGCCCACGCTGCGCAGGTCCTTCGACGGATCAAATGGCAGCTTCGGGTACAGCGACGGGCTGATGGCCAGCGCGCCCAGGTCGCACAGCATCAGCGTGTAGCCGTCGGCCGGCGCCTTGGCCAGCAGATCGGCGCCGAGGTTGCCGTTGGCGCCCGCGCGGTTGTCGATGATGACCGACTGCCCCAGCGCTTCCGACAGCGGCTGGCTGATGGAACGCGCAATGATGTCGGACGAGCCGCCCGGCGGGTACGGAACGATGATCCTAATCGGCTTGGACGGCCAGTTGCCACCGCTGCTGCTGCCCTGCGCGAACGCGCGCACCGGCAGGCTGGCGGCCAGAGTTGTGGCCAGGGCGGCGCCGAGTGCGCCGCGTCGGTTGATGGTCATGCGGATGTCTCCAGTTATTCGATGTGCCCCATGGCTTCGCCTGAATGCCCTAGCGAGTGATCAGTCATCGTACAACTAGAGAAACAACTTGTCCAGATTTGGACGCAAAAAATTCAGCGGAAGGGTTAGTTGTCGGACGAAGCGGCGCCACCGCCCTGGCCTGCTGCCGCGCCCACACCTTCGGCTTTCGCCTTCTGCTGCTGCGCGGCTTCCTGCGCCATGCGCAGCCGCTCGCGGCTGTTGGTCAGGTGGATGCGCATGGCGGCGCGGGCCGACTCGGGATCGCGGCGCGCGATGGCCGCGTAGATCTCTTCATGCTCGCGGTTCACGCGGCTCAGGTACGCGCCGCCGTCCTGGATGCGGATGGCGCTGATGCGCGTGCGCGGAATGATCGTGGTGCCCAGGTGCCGCATGATGTCGGCGAAATACGGGTTGCCGGTCGACTGCGCGATCTGCAGGTGAAAGCGGAAATCGGGCGCGACGGTGTCGCCGGCGATCGTCACGTTGTGCTCGAAGTCGTCGAGCGCCTGGCGCATGGCGACCAACTGCTCCTCGGTGCGCCGGCTCGCGGCGAGCCCGGCGGATTCCGTCTCGAGGCTGATGCGCAGCTCCAGCACGGCCAGCACGTCGACCGAGGCGGCAATCTCACCCGGATCGAGCCGGAACACGCCACCCGGCCGCGGCTGCAGAACGAAGGTGCCGACGCCATGCAATGTTTCGACCAGCCCGCCGGCCTGCAGCTTGGAGAGCGCCTCGCGCACCACGGTGCGGCTCACGCCGTAGGCCTGCATGATGGCCGACTCGGTGGGGAGCTTGTCGCCCGGGCGCAGCGACTGGCTGCGGATCTTGTCGCCCAGGTCTTCCACCAGCCCGTGCGCCAGACCGCGGGCACGCTGGCGCGGCCGCCCCACGAAGGCCGCGGGGCCTGCCGCCGAGCCGGCTTCCGCCGGCGCATCTGAAACCAAGGGATTTCCCGCAGTCGTCTGAACCATGGCCACGATGATAATCTCCAATTAGTTGTACGACAACAGATAACTCATCACTTAACCCATTCAAGGGCTGCCTCGGCATCGTACCGACGGCTTTCAGCCAGTGCCCGCCGCGCCGTCCCAGTCACCACATCCCGGAAACACATGTCGACGCCCCAACAAGCCCCCAACAACAAGCTCGAACGCCTCCTGCTGACCGGCGCGGCCGGCGGCCTGGGCAAGGTGCTGCGCGAAAGCCTCAAGCCGTATGCCAGGGTGCTTCGCCTGTCCGACATCGCATTGCCGGCCCCGGCCGCCGATGCGAGCGAGGAAGTCGTGCCTTGCGACCTGTCGGACAAAGCGGCAGTGCATGCCCTTCTCGAAGACTGCGACGCCATCGTGCACCTGGGCGGCGTGTCGGTCGAGCGGCCGTTCGAGGAAATTCTCGAAGCCAACATCAAGGGCATCTTCAATGTCTACGAAGCCGCGCGCCGCCACGGCGTCAAGCGCGTGGTGTTCGCCAGCTCCAACCACGTGATCGGCTTCTACAAGCAGACCGAGCACATCGACGCGCACGCGGCGCGCCGGCCCGACGGCTACTACGGCCTGTCGAAGTCCTTCGGCGAGGACATGGCGCAGTTCTACTTCGACCGCTGGGGCATCGAGACGGTGAGCATCCGCATCGGCTCCTCGTTCCCCGAGCCGCTCAACCGCCGGATGATGAGCACCTGGCTCAGCTACCGCGACCTGACGACGCTGGTGGAGAAGGCGCTCTTCACACCCGATGTGAAGCACACCATCGTCTACGGCATGTCGGACAACCGCGACGTGTGGTGGGACAACAGCGCGGCCGCGCACCTGGGCTTCGTGCCGCAGGACGGCTCCGAGGTGTTCCGCGACAAGGTCGAGGCGCAGCCGCCGGTCGCGCCGACCGACCCGAACGCCATCTACCAGGGCGGCGCGTTCACCGCGCAGGGGCCCTTCGGCGATGCAAGCTGAGCTCGTTCTCGATGCACGCAACGGCACCGGCGAAAGCCCGGTGTGGCATGCCGCGGAGCAGGCGCTCTACTGGGTGGACATTCCCGCGCGCACGCTGAATAGCTGGCGTGCCAGCGAGGGCCATGCGCTGTGGCGGGCCGATGAAATGATCGCCTGCATCGCACCGCGTGCCGACCTGCCCGGCGCATGGATCGCCGGCATGGAGAGCGGCATCTTCTCGCTGCAGCCAGAGGCCAACGGCACGCTGGTTGCCACCTCGCTCGCTCCCGTCGCGCACGCAGCACCCGCCATGCGCTTCAACGACGGTCGCTGTGATCGTCAAGGCCGCTTCTGGGCCGGCACGATGCTGCTCGACATGGCCGCTGGCGCACGCGTCGGCCGCCTGTACAGCTACAGCAAAGGCAGCAACAGCGCCACCCTGCAGCTTGATGATTTCATCGTGCCCAACGGCCTCGCCTTCAGCCCCGACGGCCGCACGATGTACCTCTCGGACTCGCACCCGAGCGTGCAGGCGATCTGGGCCTTCGACTACGACACCGAGACCGGCATGCCGAGCAACCGCCGCCTCTTCGTCGACATGAAGCCCCTGCCCGGCCGCCCCGATGGCGCGGCGGTCGATGTGGACGGCTGCTACTGGATCTGCGGCAACGATGCCGGCCTCGTGCACCGCTTCACGCCCGACGGCCGGCTCGACCGCTCGCTCGAAGTGCCAGTGAAGAAGCCCGCGATGTGCGCCTTCGGCGGCCCGGCGCTCGACACGCTCTTCGTCACCTCCATCCGCCCCGGCGGCATCGACCTCGCGGACCAGCCGCTGGCCGGCGGCGTGTTCGCGCTGCGGCCCGGCGTGGCGGGCGTGCCCGAGCCTGCGTTCGGCGGCTGACCTTTTCTTTTCACGTTTTCGATAACCACCAAGCAGAGGAAGAGACAAATGAAACTCCACAAGACCCTGATCGCACTTGCCGTCGGCGCCGCAGCCGCGCTGTCTACCCTGGCTGCCAGTGCCACCGAGTTCCGCTCGGCCGACATCCACCCCGACGACTACCCGACCGTGACTGCGGTCAAGTTCATGAGCGAGCGCCTGAAGGCGCTGTCGGGCGGCAAGCACACCATCAAGGTGTTCAACAACAGCTCGCTCGGCAGCGAGAAGGACACCATCGAGCAGACCAAGATCGGCGCGCTTCAGATGGTGCGCGTGAACATCGCCCCCATGAACAACATCTGCGCCGAGACGCAGGTGCCGACCATGCCCTTCCTGTTCCGCTCGGTCGATCACCTGCACAAGGTGCTGGACGGCCCGATCGGCGAGGAAATCCTGAAGTCGTGCGAGAAGCAGGGCTTCATTGGCCTCGCCTACTACGACAGCGGCGCGCGCTCGATGTTCACCGCCAAGAAGCCGGTGCGCACCTTTGCCGACATGAAGGGCCTGAAGGTCCGCGTGCAGCAGTCCGACCTGTGGGTGTCGATGCTCGAAGCCATGGGCGCCAACGCCACGCCGATGCCCATGGGCGAGGTGTACACGGGCCTGAAGACCGGCCTGATCGACGCCGCCGAGAACAACTACCCCACCTACGAAAGCGCCCGAGCCTTCGAAGTGGCCAAGTACTACAGCAAGACCGAGCACTCGATGGCGCCCGAGATGCTGCTGTTCTCCAAGCGCGCGTGGGACAAGCTCTCCGCCGAAGAACAGGGCTGGATCCGCCAGGCCGCCAAGGAGTCGGTGCCCTATATGCGCAAGCAATGGGAAGAGCGCGAGATCAAGTCGCTCGCCACGGTGAAGGCCGGCGGCGCCGAGATCATCGAAGTCGACAAGGCCCCGTTCCAGGCCGCGATGAAGCCGGTGTACGACAAGTTCATCACCGACGCGAAGCTCAAGGACCTGGTCAAGCGCGTTCAGGACACGAAGTAAGCAAGTCAGTCCATTGAACTGGTTCCTTCCCCTTGCGGGGGAAGGTTGGGATAGGGGCAAGCGGCGAGGGAGCAGATACGCCGCTTGTCTTCACAAGAAAGAAGAACCTTCATGTACACCAAACTTTGCCGCACCCTCGCCCGTGCCTGCATGTGGTTGGGCATCCTCGGTCTCGTCGCGGTGATCTGCGCGGTGAGCTGGCAGGTGTTCGGCCGCTATGTGCTCAACAACACCCCGACCTGGGCTGAAAGCCTCGCGCTGCTGCTGGTGATCTACGTCACCATGTTCGGCGTGGCCGTCGGCGTGCGCGATGCCGGCCACATCGGCCTGGAGTCGTTTCTCGTGCTCGCGCCCGACTGGCTGCGCCTGAAGATGGAATACCTGATCCACGCACTGATCCTGACCTTCGGCCTGGCCATGGCCTGGAATTGCGCCTCGCTCGCCGAATCGGTGTGGGACTACAGATTGCCCACGCTCTGGATTTCGGAAGGCTGGAAATACGTGCCCGCGTCCATCGCCGGCGTGCTCATCGTGATGTTCTCCATCGAACACATCATCGCGCTGGCACAGGGCCGCGAAGTCGAACCTGCTTGGGCTTGAGCCACCATGACGATCCCTCTCCTCATTCTCTGCATCTCGTTCACGGTCTTCCTGCTCCTGGGCGTGCCGGTCGCTTTCTCGATCGGCCTCTCGGCCCTGGCCACGCTGCTGTATGAAGGCCTGCCGCTCGCGGTGGGCTTCCAGCAGATGACCTCGGGCATGGGCATCTTCTCGTTCCTTGCGATTCCGTTCTTCATCTTCGCCGGCGAGCTGATGCTCTACGGCGGCATCGCGGACCGCATCGTCAACTTCGCGCGCAACCTCGTGGGCCATGTGCGCGGGGGCCTGGGCATGTCGAACGTGGTGGCCTGCACGCTGTTCGGCGGCGTCTCGGGCTCGCCCGTGGCGGACGTCTCGGCCATGGGCGCCGTGATGATCCCGATGATGAAGAAGGAGGGCTATCACGCCGACTACGCGGTCAACGTGACGACCCACGCGGCCCTGGTCGGCGCGCTGATGCCGACCAGCCACAACCTGATCATCTATTCGCTCGCGGCGGGCGGCAAAGTGTCGATCGCGGCGCTGATCCTGGCTGCCCTGCTGCCGGCGGCCGTGCTCACCATCAGCAACCTCGCGGCGGCCTACCTGGTGGCGGTGAAGCGCGGCTATCCGGCCGGCAAGTTCCCGGGCTGGGACATCGTGGCGCGTTCGTTCGCGGCGGCGCTGCCGGGCCTCTTCATCGTGGTGCTGATCCTCGGCGGCATTCTGTCGGGCATCTTCACGGCGACCGAATCGGCGGCAGTGGCGGTGCTCTATGCGCTCGGCCTCACCATCTTCGTGTACCGCACGCTGAAGTGGGAGCACTTCATCAAGGCGGCCTCCAAGGCGGTGCGTACCACGGGCGTGATCCTGCTCTTGATCGGCATCTCGAGCACCTTCGGCTACCTCATCAGCCTGTACGGCGTGGCCGAGCTCACGGGCCAGATGCTGTCGCAGGTGACCACCACGCCGTGGATGATCTTCCTGCTCATCAACATCATCCTGTTCGTGCTGGGCACCTTCCTGGACATGGCCGCGACGATCCTGCTGTGCACGCCGATCTTTTTGCCGATCGCCCAGCACTACGGCATGACGTCGGTGCAGTTCGGCGTCGTGATGCTGATCAACTGCGCGCTGGGTCTCAACACACCGCCGGTGGGAACCACGCAATTCGTGGGCTGTGCAATCGGCGGTGTCTCGGTGGGCACGGTGATGAAGACCATCTGGCCGTTCTACGGCGCGCTGATCTTCGCGCTCGGCGTGGTCACCTTCGTGCCCGCGTTCTCCACCTGGCTGCCCGACCTCTTCATGGTGGTGAAGTAAGAAAAGAAAGAGCCCCACGATGGCCGACGCGAACACCCGCCCCCCGCTCTACATCCGCATCCACGCGGCCGACAACGTCGCCATCGTTGCGAACGACGGCGGCCTGAAGACGGGCGCGACGTTCGCCGACGGCCTCGTGCTGGTGGACAACGTGCCGCAAGGCCACAAGGTGGCGCTGGCCGACCTGGCCGAGGGCGACGCCATCGTTCGCTACAACGTGGTGATCGGCTACGCCCAGAAGTCGCTGCCGCGCGGCAGCTGGGTGCACGAGCGCGTGATGCGCATGCCGACGGCGCCCGAGCTCGACGGCCTGCCCATCGCGACCGTGAAGCCCCCCGCCCTGCCACCGCTGGAGGGCTACACCTTCGAGGGCTACCGCAACGCCGACGGCTCGGTAGGCTCGCGCAACATCCTGGCGATCACGCAGACCGTGCAGTGCGTGGCCGGCGTCACCGAATTCGCGGTGCAGCGCATCAAGGCCGAGCTGCTGCCGAAGTTTCCGAACGTCGACGACGTGGTGGCGCTGGAACACAGCTACGGCTGCGGCGTGGCCATCGACGCGCCCGACGCGATCATTCCGATCCGCACGTTGCGCAACATCAGCCTCAACCCCAACTTCGGTGGCGAGGTGATGGTGGTGAGCCTGGGCTGCGAGAAGCTGCAGCCCGAGCGCCTGCTGCCACCCGGCACCATTCCGATCACGGACCAGCGCGGCGAAGGCGCGACCGATGCTGCGCTCGACGTGGTGTGCCTCCAGGACGACGCGCACGTCGGGTTCATGTCGATGATCGATTCGGTGATGCGCCAAGCCGAGGTGCATCTCGCGCGGCTGAACGCACGCCGGCGCGAGACAGTGCCCGCGAGCGAACTCGTGGTGGGCGTGCAGTGCGGCGGCAGTGACGCCTTCTCGGGCGTGACCGCGAACCCGGCCGTTGGCTTTGCGACTGACCTGCTGGTGCGTGCGGGCGCCACCGTGATGTTCTCGGAAACCACCGAAGTGCGCGACGGCATCGACCAGCTCACTTCGCGCGCGTCGTCGCCCGAAGTGGCCGAGGCCATGATCCGCGAGATGGCCTGGTACGACGCCTACCTGCAGAAGGGCCGCGTGGACCGCAGCGCCAACACCACGCCTGGCAACAAGAAGGGCGGGCTCTCCAACATCGTCGAGAAGGCGATGGGCTCGATCGTGAAGTCGGGCTCCGCGCCGATCACGGGCGTGCTCTCGCCGGGCGAGAAGGTCAGGCAGAAGGGCCTGATCTACGCGGCGACGCCCGCCAGCGACTTCATCTGCGGCACGCTGCAGCTGGCCGCGGGCATCAACCTGCACATCTTCACCACCGGCCGCGGCACGCCCTACGGGCTGGCCGAAGTGCCGGTCATCAAGGTCGCCACGCGCAGCGACCTCGCACGCCGCTGGCACGACCTGATGGACGTGAACGCGGGCCGCATCGCCGACGGCGACGCCACCATCGAAGACGTGGGCTGGGAACTGTTCCGGCTGATGCTCGATGTGGCCAGCGGCAGGAAGAAGACCTGGGCGGAGCACTGGAAGCTGCACAACGCGCTCGTGCTCTTCAACCCCGCACCCGTGACCTGAGGAGGTGACGGCGATCTGATCCGGATGGCACGGCGGAGGAGCCGGGCCTGGTTTTTTCTACAACAGAAGGAGACAGAGGATGCAGAAACCCAAGCTGGTATTGAGCCTGATCGCAGGCGCCGCCCTGCTCACCGCATGCGGCGGTGGGAGTAACGGTGGTGGCGTGTTCATTCCATCCGTGGCGGTCAACCCGCCAGCGCCGCCGCCGGCCGAGACCCCGGTGGACCCTGAAGTACTCGCAGCCCAGCCCAAGCTGTCGAACAAGCCGATGGACGACATCGTGCGGGAGAACCTGCTGCCGACGATCGACCGCTTGTTCGAGCAGGTGCGCGCGCAGGGCATCAAGACCGTGATCCAGGGACAGGAAGTGTTCGCCCCCACGAGCGGCGACAAGTTCCTCCCGGGCAAGGTTGCCATCGGGTTCTCTTATCTGCTGCTCAACACCCCGCCGTCGGACCCGAAGTACCAGACCTACCTGGACGGCTACCGCGAGATCGCCGACGTCACCATCGATTCGACCAACGACAGCTGGGGCATCTACTACTACATGTCGGCCCTGTGGAAGCTCAAGAAGGCGGGCCTCCTGGACGGCGCGAGCCCCGCGATCAACGCGGGCACGCTCGACAAGCTCAAGACCAAGCTCGACTGGCGCGCCTTCGTCAACCCGGCCGACTATTCGCTGATCAACCTGCCCACCAACTACTACGGCGTGGCCTTCAGCATCGCGCGCCTGCGCTACCTCATGGGCTGGGAAGGCCCGGAGGCCAGCGAGGCATTGCTGCAGAAGATGATCAACCACTACAAGACCTTCTCGGCCTTCGGCTTCTCCGACGAGACCGACGGCAGCGGGCGCTTCGACCGCTACAGCATCCTCTTGATCGGCGAGATCATGCAGCGGCTCATCGAGACCGGCATGACGGTCTCGGCCGAGGACGAAGCCTCGCTCAAGGGGTGGCTGCGCCAGTCGGTGGACGTGATCAAGGCCCGGCTCAACCCGGCCGGGAATGGTGTGGACTTCGGCCGCAGCCTCGCGGGTTATGCCGACACGGCCTTTGCCGAAGTGCTATCTGCCGCCGAGCACGAGAACGTGCTCACCGCCGAAGAGAAAGACATCGCCTATGCCTTCGCCACGCGCGTCACGGCCAAGTACGTCGAGTTCTGGTACGACGCCGAGGCCGGCTCGCTCAACATGTGGAACAAGGGCCGGCGCGTGGACAGCTACCGCGGCATCGCGCGCATCCTGGGCGAGAACCTGAGCCTGTCGCACCAACTGATCTACACCAACAACCTGTGGAAGAGCGCGGGCTATGCGCAGAAGCCGCCGGTGTCGACGCAGACTTTCCTGGCCTACCTGGACAAGCTGCCGCGCTCGACGCTGACCAAGTTCGCCGGCTTCGACGGCCAGCCCGCCACCTACGACCGCGGCCTCGTGACCTATCGCGACGGCCTGCGCGTGATCAGCCTGCCTGTGGTGAACGGCGCAGCGACCTACCACCGCACCAATCCGTACTTCGCGGTGCCCTACTCGTACAACATGCTCTCGGGCGTGGCCGACACGCGCTGGCCGCAGCTGCAGCCGCAATTCACTTTCGTGAATGCGGGCACGCCGCAGGTGCTGATTCCCGCGTCGTACCAGAAGAACCTCAAGATGCTCGAGGCAGGCAAGGTGCTGACGGTGAACTACGAGCAGGACGCGATGGACCGCGTGGCCGGCACCAGCAGCGGCGGCAGTCCGTTCAAGGACGCGCGCATCACCTCGTCGACCGCCTACACCTTCGAGCCGGGCCGGATCACCCGCTTGGACACCTACACGCCCGTGGGCACGCTCGACATCGGCAAGGTCGAGATGGAATTCGGCTCCTACTCCGACGGCGTGACTGCGCTCGGCGGCAACAAGTTCAGCTACGCCAACGGCGATGTGCAGGGCTTCGAGGTCGAAGGCCTGCAGGACTGCGCACCGGTCGACGTGAGCGCCGACAGGGACTACAACACGCCCACCGGCGCGCTCAAGACCAGCATCCGCTGCAGCACACCGGCCTTCAGCTTCGCCGCGCCGCTCACCATCAAGTGGGTGCTGAAGTACCGCTCGCCCAGCGTGGCGTCCATAGCGCCGCGCTGACCTTTCGATCTCATCAACGGAAGCTCTCATGGAAGACCTCAAGGACAAGACCGCGCTCGTCACCGGTGCCAGCACCGGCATCGGCGCCGCGGTGGCCATCGCTTTCGCCGCGCGCGGCATGCGCGTGGCGGTGCACTACAACAGCTCGGCCGACGCGGCGAACCAGGTCGTTGCGACGATCCGCGCCGCCGGCGGCACCGCGTTCGCGGTGAAGGCCGACGTGCGCGACACCGCCGCGATCCGCGACTGCGTGAAGCAGACCCAGGCGGAGTTCGGCCGCATCGACGTGCTGGTGAACAACGCGGACAGCCTGGTCAAGCGCGTGCCCATCGCCGAGTTCGACGATGCCCTGTTCGACGAGGTGATGCACATCAACGCGCGCTCGGTGCTCGCGTTCTGCCGTGAGGTGGTTCCCCTGATGCGCACGCAGGGCGGCGGCAACATCATCAACGTGACCTCGGTCGCGGCGCGCACCGGCGGCGGGCCGGCCGCGTACCTGTACGCGGGCTCCAAGGGCTTCGTGAGCACGGCGACGCACGGCCTGGCCAAGGAACTGGTGGGCGACAAGATCCGAGTGAACGCGGTCGCGCCGGGCGTGATCCAGACGCCCTTCCAGGACCGCTTCTCGACGCCCGCGATGCTGGAGAACTTCAGGGCGAGCATTCCGATGGGCCGCATCGGCGAGCCTGAGGAATGCGTCGGAGCATTTCTTTATCTGGCCTCGGAACAGCTCTCGGGCTATGTGACGGGCCAGGTCATCGAGGTGAATGGCGGGCAGTACATGCCCTGACCATTGGAGAGAGAGAACGCCCTCGCGGGCGTTCGTGGATCAGATCAACAACGGAGACAAGAGACATCATGAAAAGAAGCACATTCATTCGCGGACTCGCCGCCCTTTCGGCCACGGCCACCCTCTCGCTCGGCCTCGCCCCCACGGCCTCCGCGCAGGCGGCCAACGACTTTCCGAACCGCACGATCGAACTGCTGGTGCCCTACCAGCCGGGCGGCGGCACCGACGGCCTCGCGCGCGCTTTCTCGGAAGCGAGCCGCAAGCACATCTCGCAGAGCATCGTGATCGTCAACCGCCCTGGCGCGGGCGGCGCCATCGGCTGGACCGAGGTGATCAACGCCAAGCCCGACGGCTACAAGCTCGCGGTGCTCACGGTCGAGCTGCTCACGCTGCCGCACCTGGGTCTGGCGAAGTTCAACTACGACGACTTCCAGCCGATCGCGCAGCTCAACGCCGACCCGGCCGCGATCACCGTGAAGGCCGATGCGCCGTGGAACACGATCGAGGAGTTCCTGGCCGCCGCGAAGAAGTCGCCCGAGGGCATCCGCGTGGGCAACTCGGGCAACGGCTCGATCTGGCACCTGGCGGCGGCGGCACTCGAAGACAAGACCGGCACGAAGTTCGGCCACATCCCGTTCCAGGGCGCGGCGCCCGCGGTGCTCGCCCTCCTGGGTGGCCACATCGAAGCCGTGGCGGTGAGCCCGGCCGAAGTGACGACGCACGTGCAGGGCGGCAAGCTCAAGGTGCTGATGGTGATGGCCGACAAGCGCGTGAAGGGCTTCGAGAAGGTCCCGACCGCCAAGGAGCGCGGCATCGATCTGTCGATCGGCACCTGGCGCGGCCTCGGCGCGCCGAAGAACACGCCGCCCGAAGTGATGGCCAGGCTGCGCGAGATCACCGCGAAGACAGCGGCAGAGCCGCTGATGCACGAGGTGATGGACAAGCAGAACCTGGGCTACGTCTACACCGATGGCGCGGCGTTCAAGGAAACGCTGGCCAAGGACAACGCCTACTTCAAGGCGCTGATCACCAAGCTGAACATCAAGCCATGACCGGGCCATCGGAGACCAGAGACATGCAGCGCCGCACACTGATCCGAACCGCCCTCGCCACCTCGATCGCCTCTTCGCTCGCCACGGCCCTGCCCGCGTTCGCGCAAAGCAGCAACACCTGGCCCACGGGCAAGGCCATCACCTACCTCGTGCCCTTTCCCGCGGGCGGCACCACCGACGTGCTGGGCCGGTTGATCGGGCAGAAGCTGGGCACCGTGCTGGGCACGAGCGTGATCATCGACAACAAGGGCGGCGCGGGCGGCAGCGTGGGTTCGGAGATCGGCGCGCGCGCCGCGCCCGACGGCTTCACGCTGGTGGGCGGCACGATCAGTTCGCACGCGATCAACGTGAGCCTGTATCCCAAGATCGGCTACGACCCGCAGAAGTCGTTCGCGCCGGTGACGCTGATCGGCACCAACCCGGTGGTGCTGGTGGTGAACCAGGCGAGCCCGTACAAGACGCTCAAGGACGTGCTCGATGCGAGCAAGGCCAAGCCGGGCGGGCTCTCGTCGGCCTCGGCCGGCACGGGCACCTCGCAGCACCTGGCCCTGGAACTGCTGGCCTTCAAGTCGGGCGTGAAGTTCACGCACATCCCGTACAAGGGCAGCGGCCCGGCGATCCAGGACGCGATCGGCGGCCAGGTCGACATGATGTTCGACACCACGGTGGTCGCGGGCCCGCACATCCAGAGCGGCAAGCTGCGCGCCATCGCTGTCACCTCGGCCAGGCGCCTGGCCTCGATGCCCGACGTGCCGACGGTGGCCGAGTCGGGCATCGAGGGGCTGAAGGATTTCGAGGTGGTGTCATGGCAGGCGATCTTCGTGCCCGCGGGCACGCCGGCGCCGGTCGTCGAACGGCTGCACACCGAGATCCGCAAGATCCTCGCGACGCCCGAGATGCAGGACAAGCTCAAGGGCTTCGGCATGGAGCCGGCCGATCTGTCGACGGCGCAGATCGCGGCGTTCCAGAAGGCCGAGGTGGAGAAGTGGGCCGCGGTGATCAAGGCGGCCGGCATCAAGGCGGACTAAGTCATTCGCCGCCGGCCGGCACCCACGCAAAACCGAGGGAAGCTTCCTACGTTCCTTGCGGAGGGCGCTTTATAGAATGCCCCTCCAATCCGCATTCGAGGCTTCCCCCAACGTGTCCGACCGCTCCGCAGTTCTGCCCCAATACCTGTTCCCCAAGCAGGCCCTGACCAATTTCGCCGGCTGGGTCGCGGGGAAGGAACGCGGTGCCGTCACCACATGGATCATTCGCCGCTTCGTCGCCAAGTACGACGTGAACATGGGCGAGGCGCTCGAGTCCGACATCGAGCACTACAAAAGCTTTAACCAGTTCTTCACGCGCGCACTCAAGCCCGGCATGCGTCCGCTCGCGCAGGCCGACCTTGTGTGTCCCGTGGACGGTGCCATCAGCCAGTTCGGCGCGATCGAGGGCGACCAGATCTTCCAGGCCAAGGGCCACAACTACACGACCACCGCGCTGGTCGGCGGCGACGCCACGCTGGCCGCGAAGTTCGCGCACGGCAGCTTCGCGACGCTCTACCTGAGCCCCAAGGACTACCACCGCATTCACATGCCTTGCGACGGGCGGCTCGTTCGCATGATCCACGTGCCCGGCGAGCTGTTCTCGGTCAACCCGACCACCGCGCGCGGCGTGCCCGGGCTCTTCGCGCGCAACGAGCGCGTGGTGTGCGTTTTCGAATCGGCGCGCGGACCCTTCGTGCTGGTGCTCGTGGGCGCCACCATCGTCGGCAGCATGGCCACCGTGTGGCACGGCGTGGTGAATCCGCCGCGCGTGGGCGAGCTGCGCGAGTGGAGCTACAACGACCAGCAGATCGACATCAGGAAGGGCGACGAGATGGGCCGTTTCTTGCTCGGCTCCACCGTCGTCATGCTGTTCCCGGCGCCCGCGCTGGCGTTCAACCCCGACTGGTCGCCCACCCGCGCGATCCGTCTGGGCGAAGCCATGGCCGACTACACGAATTTGTGAGGCTTTGTCTCACAGCCCGCATGCAGCATGCCCTTACAGCTATAAAACTAGTAGCATCCACATCGTTTGCGCTATAGTCGCCGGCCAGCAGGACGGTCCATAACCAATCACAAACAAGAGCGCGCGGCATCGGCCAGCCACAGGCCCGCAGCCCGCCCAGCTTCGAGGAGATGATGTCGATGAGTACCAAGGAAAACGCAGCCGTCAGCCAGTTGCTCGCACTGCTCGAGGCCCGCTATGCGCTGCGTGTGCTCTGGGCCCTGCGCGACGGCCATGCCCAGACCTTTCGCCTGCTGCAGGACAGCGTGGGCGGCATCACTCCCAACACCCTGAACACCCGCATCAAGGAGCTGCGCGAGGCCGGCATCGTGAGCCACGGCAGCGACGGTTATTGCCTCACCCTGAGCGGGCAGGACCTGCTCAAGCGGCTGTCCGACCTGCAGGCCTTTGCCGGCAAATGGCAGCTGGGCCAGCTCAAAAAAGCGGCCGCACCAGTTGCGCCCGCGGCCAATGCGCCAGCCGTGCCCGTCACGCCTCCGACCCCCTCCTCGCCACCTCCCGCACCGCCCGCCGATACGACGAGCTGAGCAGGCCGTCAGCCGGCATCGGTAAACTCCGCGCCTTCGATCCAATTCACCATTCATCGACGCAAGGAGCGTTTTCCCATGCCTACCACCCCCTCCGGCCTCCAGTACGAAGACACCGAAGTCGGCACCGGCGCCGAAGCCAAGGCTGGCCAGCACGTGCATGTGCACTACACCGGCTGGCTCTACAACGACGGCGTGCAAGGCGCCAAGTTCGATTCGAGCCGCGACCGCAACGACCCCTTCGCGTTCTCGCTGGGCGCAGGCCAGGTCATCAAGGGCTGGGACGAAGGCGTCGCCGGCATGAAGATCGGCGGCAAGCGCACGCTGATCATTCCCGCATCGCTGGGCTACGGCGCCCGCGGCGCCGGTGGCGTGATCCCGCCGAACGCCACGCTCAAGTTCGACGTCGAACTGCTCGACGCGCACTGATCGCTCACTGGCCACGATTGGTGCACAGGCCCGATTTCGGGCCTTTTTCATGCCTCGACGGCCCCTTTTTCCGCATTTTTTCGCTTGAAATGCCCCTGGCCAGCCCCAAGTGGCTGGCTATCGTTTGTTTTCCCGGCGCACGCCGTTCTTTGAAAAATGTCTGACCCGCAACAATCCGCACAGAATTCGCAAATGCTGCAAGGCGAGCCCAGTCCCGAAGAACTGGAGGCCGCGCAGGCCGCCAATGAAGCCGACGCATTGGCCGCGGCGCAAGGCGAACTGGCAGCGCTGCAGGCCAAGAACGCCGAATTGGCCGATCAATACCTGCGCGCCCAGGCCGACGTTCAAAACGCCCGCCGCCGCGCCGACGACGAAATCACCAAGGCCCGCAAATTCGCGGTCGAGGCCTTTGCCGAAAGCCTGCTGCCGGTAACCGACAGCCTTGAAGCGGGCCTCGCCATCAAGGACGCCACCCCCGAGCAGATCCGCGAAGGCGCCGAAGCCACGCTGCGCCAACTCAAGAGCGCGCTCGAACGCAACAAGGTGATCGAAGTGGCCCCGGCCGCCGGCACCAAGTTCGATCCGCACCAGCACCAGGCCATCTCGGTGGTGCCCGCTCCCGGGCAGGAACCCAACACCGTGGTGAGCGTGCTCCAGAAGGGCTACACCATCAACGAGCGCGTGCTGCGCCCGGCGCTGGTCACGGTCAGCGCGCCGAAGTAACCAGCCAATCGGCACACAAGATTCCCACAGGAAATCCCCGCTCCTTCCCTTGAATCGGGCTGGGTTATCCACAAGTTCATAACAACATATTTTTCAGGCTTTCAGGAGTACAGAACATGGCAAAGATCATCGGCATCGACCTCGGCACCACCAACTCGTGCGTGTCGATCATGGAAGGCAACACCACGCGTGTGATCGAGAACTCGGAAGGTGCCCGCACCACGCCGTCGATCGTCGCGTACCAGGAAGACGGTGAAGTCTTGGTCGGTGCCTCGGCCAAGCGCCAGGCCGTCACCAACCCCAAGAACACGCTGTACGCGATCAAGCGTTTGATCGGCCGCAAGTTCGAGGAAAAGGAAGTGCAGAAGGACATCGACCTGATGCCCTACACCATCGCCAAGGCCGACAACGGCGACGCATGGGTCGAAGTGCGCGGCAAGAAGATGGCCCCGCAGCAAGTCAGCGCCGACATCCTGCGCAAGATGAAGAAGACCGCCGAAGACTATCTCGGCGAGACCATCACCGAAGCCGTGATCACGGTGCCGGCCTACTTCAACGACGCCCAGCGCCAGGCCACCAAGGACGCCGGCCGCATCGCGGGCCTGGACGTCAAGCGCATCATCAACGAGCCCACCGCTGCGGCCCTGGCCTTTGGCCTGGACAAGCAGGACAAGGCCGATCGCAAGATCGCCGTGTATGACCTGGGCGGCGGCACCTTCGACGTGTCGATCATCGAGATCGCAGACGTCGACGGCGAGAAGCAGTTCGAAGTGCTGTCGACCAACGGCGACACGTTCCTCGGCGGCGAAGACTTCGACCAGCGCATCATCGACTACATCATTGCCGAGTTCAAAAAGGACCAGGGCGTCGACCTGAGCAAGGACGTGCTCGCCCTGCAGCGCCTGAAGGAAGCCGCTGAAAAGGCCAAGATCGAACTGTCGAACAGCGCGCAGACCGACATCAACCTGCCCTACATCACGGCCGATGCCTCGGGTCCGAAGCACCTGAACATCAAGCTCACCCGCGCCAAGCTGGAGAGCCTGGTCGACGAGCTGGTCGAGCGCACCATCGCGCCCTGCCGCCTGGCCATCAAGGACGCCGGCATCAGCGTGAGCGACATCAACGACGTGATCCTGGTCGGTGGCATGACCCGCATGCCCAAGGTGCAGGAAAAGGTGAAGGCCTTCTTCGGCAAGGAACCGCGCAAGGACGTGAACCCCGACGAAGCCGTGGCTGTCGGCGCCGCCATCCAGGGCCAGGTGCTCTCGGGCGACCGCAAGGACGTGCTGCTGCTGGACGTGACCCCGCTGTCGCTGGGCATCGAGACCATGGGCGGCGTGATGACCAAGATGATCACGAAGAACACCACGATCCCGACGAAGTTCGCGCAGACCTTCTCGACCGCCGAAGACAACCAGCCGGCCGTGACGATCAAGGTGTTCCAGGGCGAACGCGAAATCGCTTCGGGCAACAAGGCGCTGGGCGAATTCAACCTCGAAGGCATTCCGCCCGCATCGCGCGGCACGCCGCAGATCGAGGTGAGCTTCGACATCGACGCCAACGGCATCCTGCACGTCGGCGCGAAGGACAAGGGCACGGGCAAGGAAAACAAGATCACCATCAAGGCGAACTCGGGCCTCTCCGAAGACGAGATCCAGAAGATGGTGAAGGACGCCGAGCTCAACGCCGAAGACGACAAGAAGAAGCTCGAGATCGTGCAGGCCCGCAACCAGGGCGAAGCCATGGTGCACAGCGTGAAGAAGTCGCTGGGCGAACATGGTGCGAGCCTCGAAGCCGCCGAAAAGGAAGCGATCGAAGCCGCGATCAAGGACGTCGAAGAAGCCCTCAAGGGTGAAGACAAGGCCGTGATCGAGGAAAAGACCAACACGCTGATGACAGCCAGCCAGAAGCTGGGCGAAAAGATGTACGCGGAATCGCAAGCGGCTGCGGCCAGCGCCTCGGCCGCCAGCGGTCCGGCTGGCGCGGAAGCTGCTGCGCACGCACAGGCCGACGACAACGTGGTCGACGCCGAAGTCAAGGAAGTCAAGAAGGGCTGATCCACAGCCCCTTGACCAAGGCTGGATCACCCCACGGGGTGCTCCAGCCTTTCTCGCTTCCAGTTACCCGAGTTCCCGCTGCCTCACGAGCCTCCTGATCGACCTGCCATGGCCACCAAACGCGACTATTACGAAACCCTCGGCGTCCCCAAGAACGCGAACGAGGACGAAATCAAGAAGGCTTATCGCAAGCTTGCGATGAAGCACCACCCCGACCGCAACCACGGCGACACCAGCAAGGACGCCGAGGCCAAGTTCAAGGAGGTGAAGGAAGCGTACGAAATGCTGTCGGACGGCCAGAAGCGCGCGGCCTACGACCAGTACGGCCACGCCGGCGTCGACCCCAACATGCGCGGCGGCCCGGGCACTGAAGGCTTCGGCGGCTTCGCGGAAGCCTTCGGCGACATCTTCGGCGACGTGTTCGGCGGTGCGCGCGGCGGTCGCCAGGGCGGCGGGCGCCAGGTGTTCCGCGGCAGCGACCTGAGCTATGCGATGGAAGTCACGCTCGAAGAAGCGGCCGAGGGCAAGGAAGCCCAGATCCGCATTCCCAGCTGGGACAACTGCGACACCTGCAAGGGCTCGGGCGCCAAGCCCGGCACCAAGCCGATCACCTGCACCACCTGCCACGGGGCGGGCGCAGTGCAGATGCGCCAGGGCTTCTTCAGCGTGCAGCAGACCTGCCCCACCTGCCACGGCACGGGCAAGATCATTCCCGAGCCCTGCACCGTGTGCCATGGCCAGGGCAAGATCAAGAACAACAAGACGCTCGAGGTGAAGATCCCGGCCGGCATCGACGACGGCATGCGCATCCGCAGCACCGGCAACGGCGAGCCCGGCACCAACGGCGGGCCTCCGGGCGATCTGTACATCGAGATCCGCCTGAAGAAACACGAACTCTTCGAACGCGACGGCGACGACCTGCACTGCGTGGTGCCGGTCAGCGTGACCACGGCCGCGCTCGGCGGCGAGATCAACGTGCCCACGCTCAAGGGTGCGGCCGCCATCGACATTCCCGACGGCACGCAGAGCGGCAAGCAGTTCCGCCTGCGCGGCAAGGGCATCAAGGGCGTGCGCTCGAGCTACCCGGGCGACCTGTACTGCCATGTGCGCGTCGAGACGCCGGTGAAACTCACCGAACACCAGCGCAAGCTGCTGAAGGAACTCGACGAGTCGCTCAAGAAGGGCGGCGACAAGCACAGCCCCACCGACAAGGGCTGGTTCGACAAGGCCAAGGAATTTTTCAGCTGAGTTGAGGGACCATCCCGCCGGGCACCAAAGACGTGCGGGGATGTTCGAGGCCCTGAGCCTCTGCGTGCATCGATTGCAGCAGGGCCTCGGGGCTTTTCTTCGTCTGTAACAGAGCCCATCGTCCTTCGGGCACATGGCGGCTCGCGCCGAGGCGGAAGGCCTTGTCTCTTCGGACTGGTGCATCCAAGGCCGCGAAACCCTCGTAGAGCACACAGTCGGTGCCCCTTGCACTGTTGCGGTACGCGCCGACCAGCATCTGCGCTGCTTTCCCACGCGTACATGCGCTAGGCGCCGATCTCAAGGTGGCGTGAGGATTGCTTTTAGATAATTTTTGGATGTGCAATAAACCAAACGACAGATCGCGCGTTATTGCAGGGAGGCGTATGTTTTTATTGAGCTACAACGCTCAATAGGCGCTGTGTTCTCGGGAAAACACCAATGCCATTCGATATAGGCATTTCACCCGGAGAGAATTACGCGAGACGAGCCTTTTAATTTAGCTGAAATTTGAAAACTAGTTCCGGCTTTTTTCAGGAACTTTACTTGCCAGTGGGGTCCGAAATAAATAAAAGATTTGCCGGGTTCAATCTTTGCTTTATCCTGATTGTTAGCAGAATGTTGTAGGGAGTTTTCCACCGTGTGCAGCGGGGCGGGCACCTTTTAAATGGCGCGCATTGCCTTTGCTGCAGACCTCGGGGCCAAAAGCCCCACTGACCTGATGGAGGCGTGACCATGGATGTGATCAGCAACTTTGCCGCCCGCTACGAGCGCACCCGCGAGGAGGTGATCTCGCTGCAGGAATACCTGGATATCTGCAAGCGCGATCCCACCGCCTACGCCACCGCCTCCGAGCGCATGCTCAAGGCCATTGGCGAGCCCGAGCTGGTCGATACGCGCAACGACCCCCGGCTTTCGCGCATCTTCGCCAACAAGGTCATCAAGATCTATCCGGCGTTCAAGGAGTTCTACGGCATGGAGGACGCCATCGAACAGGTGGTGTCCTATTTCCGCCACGCCGCCCAGGGGCTGGAAGAAAAGAAGCAAATCCTTTACCTGCTGGGGCCGGTCGGCGGTGGCAAGAGTTCGATCGCCGAGCGCCTGAAGCAGCTCATGGAGCACGTGCCCTTCTATGCGATCCACGGTTCGCCGGTGAACGAATCGCCCCTCGGCCTCTTCGACACCCTGGAAGACGGCGAGATCCTTGAAAAGGAATACGGCATTCCGCGCCGTTACCTGAATCGAATTCTCTCTCCCTGGGCCGTCAAGCGCCTGGAGGAATACGGCGGCGACATCCGCCAGTTCAAGGTGGTCAAGCGCTTCCCCTCGGTGCTCAGGCAGATCGCGGTCGCCAAGACCGAGCCGGGCGACGAGAACAACCAGGACATCTCCTCGCTGGTCGGCAAGGTCGACATCCGCAAGCTCGAGACCTATGCCCAGGACGATCCAGACGCCTACGCCTACTCCGGGGGCCTGTGCCTCGCGAACCAGGGCCTGCTGGAGTTCGTGGAAATGTTCAAGGCGCCCATCAAGGTGCTGCACCCGCTGCTCACGGCCACGCAGGAGAGCAACTTCAAGGGCACCGAAGGCTTCGGCGCCATTCCGTTCGACGGCATCGTGCTCGCGCACAGCAACGAGAGCGAGTGGAAGGCCTTCCGCAACAACAAGAACAACGAGGCTTTCCTCGACCGGATCTACATCGTCAAAGTGCCCTACTGCCTGCGCGCCTCGGAAGAAATCAAGATCTACGAGAAGCTGGTGCGCAACTCGTCGCTGGCCCAGGCCCCCTGCGCGCCCGGCACCTTGCGCATGATGGCGCAGCTCTCGGTGCTCACGCGCTTGAAGGAGCCCGAGAACTCCAGCACCTTCAGCAAGATGCAGGTCTACGATGGCGAGAGCCTGAAGGACACCGATCCCAAGGCCAAGTCGATCCAGGAGTACCGCGACTATGCGGGCGTCGACGAGGGCATGAGCGGCGTTTCCACGCGCTTCGCCTTCAAGATCATCTCCAAGGTCTTCAACTTCGACAGCTCCGAGGTCGCCGCCAACCCGGTGCACCTGATGTATGTGCTCGAACAGCAGATCGAGCGCGAGCAGTTCGCCCCCGAGGTCGAGCAGAAGTACATCAGCTACATCAAGGAGCTGCTGGCGCCGCGCTATGCCGAGTTCATCGGCAAGGAAATCCAGACCGCGTATCTCGAGAGCTACAGCGAGTACGGACAGAACATCTTCGACCGCTACGTCACCTACGCCGACTACTGGATCCAGGACCAGGAGTTCCGCGACGTGGACACCGGCGAAGTGTTCGACCGCGCCTCGCTCAACGGCGAACTCGAGAAGATCGAGCGGCCCGCAGGCATCGGCAACCCGAAGGACTTCCGCAACGAGATCGTCAACTTCGTGCTGCGCGCACGGGCCGGCAACGCGGGGCGCAACCCGGCGTGGACCAGCTACGAAAAGCTGCGCGCGGTGATCGAGAAGAAGATGTTCTCCAACACCGAAGAACTCCTGCCGGTGATCAGCTTCAACACCAAGAGCAGCGCCGACGAGCAGAAGAAGCACGAAGACTTCGTCACGCGCATGGTCGAGAAGGGCTACACCGCCAAGCAGGTCCGCCTGCTCTGCGAGTGGTACCTGCGCGTGCGCAAGAGTTCATAACGACGAGCCTTCAATCGTCCTCTTTTTGCAAGGAGCTTTGACACCATCGTGGCCATCCTGCAGCAGATCATCGACCGCCGGCTATCGGGCAAGAACAAGTCCATTGGCAACCGTGAGCGCTTTCTCCGGCGCTACAAGGGGCAGATCCAGGAGGCGGTGCGGCGCGCAGTCAGCGGCCGCAACATCCGCGAACTGGAGCAAGGCGAAGACGTGACCCTGCCGCGCCACGATGTGTCCGAACCGGTGTTCGGACATGCCCGTGGCGGCGACCGTGAATACGTGCATCCGGGCAACCAGGAGTACCTCAAGGGCGACCGCATCGCGCGACCCGAAGGCCAGGGCAGCGGTGGCTCGGGCAGCGGCGAGGCCAGCGACAGCGGTGAAGGCGAAGACGACTTCGTCTTCCGCCTCACGCGCGAGGAGTTCATGCGCGTCTTCTTCGACGACCTCGCGCTGCCACACCTCATCCGCACGCAGATTGCCGACGTGCCCGAGTGGAAGAGCCACCGCGCCGGCTTCACGAGCGACGGCTCGCCCAACAACCTGCACGTGGTGCGCTCGATGCGCGGGGCGCTGGCACGCCGCATCGCGCTGGGCGGCGAGCCGCGCAAGGAGCTCAAGCGCCTCGAAGCGCACCTGCTGCACCTGAAGGCGCATCCACAGGCCACAACGGCGATGATCCAGAAAGAAATCCGCGAGACCGAGGAACTCATCGCCGAGCTGCGCCGCACCATGCGGCACGTGCCCTACATCGACCCGATCGACCTGCGCTACCGCAACCGTGTGAAGACGCCGGTGCCCAGCGCCAAGGCGGTGATGTTCTGCCTCATGGACGTGTCGGGCTCGATGGACGAGGCGCGCAAGGACATGGCCAAGCGCTTCTTCATGCTGCTCTACATGTTCCTCACGCGGCACTACGAGACCATCGACCTCGTGTTCCTGCGCCATCACACGCAGGCGCAGGAAGTGACGGAGGAAGAGTTCTTCCACGCCACCGAGACCGGCGGCACCGTGGTCTCGAGCGCGCTGGTGCTGATGGACGAGATCATCAAGGCGCGCTACCCGAGCGGCGAATGGAACGTCTACGGCGCGCAGGCCAGCGACGGCGACAACTGGCACCAGGACAGCGGCCGCTGCCGCGAGTTGCTGGTCAACGACATCCTGCCGGTGGTGCGCTACTACGCCTACGTGCAGGTGGCCGAGACCGAGCAGAACCTGTGGCAGGAGTACGCGCAGCTCGAAGGCGTACAGCTCAACTTCGCGATGCGCAAGGTCTCCGACGCACAGGACATCTACCCCGTGTTCCGCGACCTGTTCAAGAAGGAAGGGGTCACCTCATGAGCACAATCATCACCACCGACCGCCCCCTGGAGCGCCTGCCCAGCCCTTCGGACTGGACCTTCGAGCTGATCGAGCAGTACCACACCGAGATCGCGAAAACCGCCAAGAGCTTCGGCCTGGACGTATACCCCAACCAGCTCGAGGTGATCACCGCCGAGCAGATGATGGATGCCTACGCCAGCGTGGGTATGCCGATGATCTATCGCCACTGGTCGTACGGCAAACAGTTCATCGCAACCGAGAAGAACTACAAGCGCGGCCACATGGGCCTGGCGTACGAGATCGTGATCAACTCCGATCCGTGCATCGCCTACCTCATGGAAGAAAACACCATGGCCATGCAGGCCCTGGTGATCGCGCATGCGGCCTACGGCCACAACAGCTTCTTCAAGGGCAACTACCTGTTCCGGATGTGGACCGATGCGTCGTCCATCATCGACTACCTCGTCTACGCGCGCCACTACATCGCCGAGTGCGAGGAGCGGCACGGCCTCGATGCGGTCGAGGAACTGCTCGACTCCTGCCACGCGCTGATGAACTACGGCGTCGATCGCTATCGCCGTCCGCAGAAGCGATCGCTCGCGCAAGAGAGCGTGCAGCGCGCGGACCGCGAGCGCCACATGCAGCAGCAGGTGAACGACCTCTGGCGCACGCTGCCCAAGCGCGCCGAGCAGGCGGCCGAGTCCGACGCCTCGCGGCGCTTTCCCTCGGAGCCACAGGAAAACCTGCTCTATTTCATCGAGAAGAACGCCGCGCTGCTCGAACCCTGGCAGCGCGAGGTGGTGCGCATCGTGCGCAAGATCGCGCAGTACTTCTATCCGCAGCGCCAGACGCAGGTGATGAACGAAGGCTGGGCCACCTTCTGGCACTACACGCTGCTCAACACGATGTACGAGCGCGGCCAGCTGGCCGACGGCTTCATGATGGAATGGCTCAGCTCGCACACGGGCGTGATCTTCCAGCCGCCGGTGGGCCACCGCGCCTACAGCGGCATCAACCCCTATGCGCTGGGCTTCGCGATGTTCACCGAGCTGCGCCGCATCTGCGAGAAGCCCACCGAGGAAGACCGCCGCTGGTTCCCCGACTTCGCCGGCAGCGACTGGGTCACGACGCTCGACTACGCGATGCGCAACTTCAAGGACGAGAGCTTCATCGGCCAGTTCCTGAGCCCGAAGACGATGCGCGATTTCCGGCTGTTCTCCATTCGCGACTTTCAGAGCGAAGCCGAGCTCGAGGTCTCCGCCATCCACGACGACAGCGGTTATCAATCGCTGCGCGAATCGCTGTCACGCCAGTACGACATCAGCAGCCGCGAGCCCGACATCCAGGTGTGGAACGTGGCCACGCGCGGCGACCGCTCGCTGACGCTGCGGCACACGCAGCGCAACAACCTTCCCTTGCACGATGGAGCGGAAGAAGTGCTCAAGCACGTTGCGCGCCTCTGGGGCTTTGACGTGCACCTCGAGAGCATCGACAGCGCCGGCCGCATCAGCCGCAGCTGGAAGGCCACGGCACCCAAGCAGATGTACTAGCGGGTCAGAGGCTGAGAGGCAATTCGGCGTGACCGAGCAGCCTCCGCAAACGGTCCCAATCAAGGCGCAAAGCGCAGCCATAGCTCGGGCTATGGCGAGCATTTGCAACGCAGAGTGGGGCCGTTTGCGGGGGATGAGCGGTCATGTCGGATTGCCTCTCAGCCTCTTAGGGCACCAGCGCGGCGATCGCCAGCGTGTAGCCCTTCACCCCCAGCCCCACGATGATCCCGCGCGCCGCGGGCGAGATGTACGACTTGTGGCGGAACTCCTCTCGCGCGTGCACGTTCGAGATGTGCAGTTCGATCAGCGGCACGCTCGCCCCCTTGATCGCATCGTGCAGCGCGATCGAGGTGTGGGTGTAGGCGCCGGGGTTCATCACCACGCCGAGCATGGTGCCGGCCGCCACTTCGCGGCCCGCTTCCTGGATCCAGTCGATCAGCACGCCTTCGTGGTTCGACTGGCGGCATTCGATCTCCACGCCGAGCTTCGCTCCGGTTTCCTTGCACAGGCGCTCGACATCGGCCAGCGTGTCGCGTCCGTACTGCTCGGGCTCGCGCGTGCCGAGCAGGTTGAGATTGGGGCCGTTGAGGACGAGGATTTTCTTCATGATGGATGGATCAGGCGGGCGTCAGACGGGCCGTCATTATGGTCTTGCACCCGCCCTGCCGCGCCGGGCCGCGGACGAGCCGACGTAGTAGTTGTACGAATCGATGTCCACCACGCAGCGCGCCATCAGGTCGACGAACGCACGCAGTTTCTGCCCCATGTAGCGCTGCCGCTGGTAAGCGCAGTAGATGCGCCGCGGCTCCGGCTGCCACTGCAACAGCACCGGCACCAGCACGCCCTGCGCCACCTCGGGCCGGGCGAAGAAGGCCGGCAGCAGCGCGATGCCGAAGCCGTCGATGCAGAAGGTCTTCATCACCCAGTGGTCGTTGGTCTCGAAGGTCGGCTCCGGACGAAAGGCATAGCTGCCCGACGCGCCCGAGACCAGCAGCACCTGCGACGGCCCCGAGGCCTCCTTCATCACGATCGAGCGGTGGTTCAGCAGGTCGTCAGGCGCCTGCGGCGTGCCCTGGCGCTCGAGGTACTGCGGGCTCGCGTAGAGGCCGTAGTTCAGCCGGCCCAGCAGCTTGGCGACGAGGTTCGGCGCATCCGGCGGCTCCGAGCAGACGTAGCAGTCCACATCGCCGATCTGCGGCGCGTTCAGGCGGCTCGCGACATCGAGCTGGCAGCGCACGTTCGGGTGCGACTCCAGGAACAGCTTCACCACATGGCAGACGAACGAGGTGCTGAACTGGGTGTCGGACAAGAGTGAGAGGCTGCCGGAGACGCCTGCCGTGATCTCCTGGATCTCGGTGCGCGCCGCCTCCAGCCGGCCCGTCACCTCGTCCAGCAGACCCTCGCAGCGCGCGAAGAAGGCGCGCCCGGCCTCGGTCGCGGTGACGCGGCGCGAGCTGCGCATCAGCAGTTGCGCGCCCAGCAGTTCCTCCAGCCGCGTGAGCTGCCGGCTCAGCGTGGCCTTGGAGACGCCCGACAGGCTCTCGGCCTTCGTGAGACTGCCGCTCTGCATGACCAGCACGAAAGCCTGCACCAGCGCCAGGTCGATGCCGGTCACGCGCGGTCTCCTTCGGTGGAGGCTCGCCGTTTCAGAAATGAAAAGTTGCGTCTCGGCATGTGGCTTTCGTGGGGAGGCAAGAAACGGTACGGTCTGCAGCTGCCGCAGGCACAGCGAATGCTATGCCAAGCCCCACCGAGCCCCTGCTCCCCACGATTGGAGAAAACCCGATGCACAGCCCTGCCCGACGCACCCTGCTCTCCGCCGGCGTCGCCGCCTCCCTGCTCCCGTTGCGCGCAGCCTGGGCGGCGGGGCCGCTCAAGATCGGCTTCGTCTTCCTGGGCCCGGTCGGCGACACCGGCTGGACCTACCAGCACGACCTCGGCCGGCGTGAACTCGAGAAGAACCTGGGCCCCCAGATCAACGTGCGCAGCGTGCCCGACACCAACGAGGGCCCCGATTCCGAGCGCGTGGCGCGCGAACTCTCGGCCGATGGCTGCAAGCTGATCTTCGGCGCCTCCTTCGGCTACATGAAGCCGATGCTCACCGTCGCCAGCGACAACCCGGACACGAAGTACCTGATCGCGAGCGGCTACCAGACCGCGAAGAACTTCGGCGGCTACAACGCCCGCTGGCACGAAGGCGGTTATCTCGCGGGCATCGTGGCGGGCAGAACCACACGCTCGAACATCATCGGCCTCGTCGGCGCGCACCCGGTGCCCGACGTGATGTGGTACCTCAACGCCTTCACGCTCGGCGCGCGCAGCGTCAACCCGAAGGCGATGGTGCATGTGGTGTTCATCAACTCGTGGTTCGATCCGCCCAAGGAGCGCGATGCCGCCGTCGCGCTCATGAACCAGGGCGCCGACGTGCTGACCCATTTCACCGACACGCCCGCCGTGGCCACCGCCGCCGAGGCGCGCGGGGTCGGCGTCGTCTCGTTCCATTCCGACATGCGCAGCTACGCGCCCAAAAACTACCTCACGAGCGTCACCCACCACTGGGGCGGCTTCTACACGCGGGTGGCGCGCGAGGTGATGGCCGGCACCTGGAAGCCCAGCCTCTACCTGGGCGGCATCGCCGATGGGGTGGTGCAGATGGCGCCGATGGGCCCGCGGGTGCCGAAGGATGTGGCCGACCTCGTGCAGGCGAAGGAACGCGACATCGCCAGCGGCAAGCTGCAGGTCTTCGGCGGCCCCATCAAGGACCAGAAGGGCGTCGTGCGCGTGGCGGCGGGCGCCCATGTGGCGGATGCGGATCTCGGCAAGATGGACTGGTTCGTCGACGGCGTGATGGGCGGTTCGCGTTGAGCGCCATGACGACGAATCCACACGCTGCCACCTGGCACCCCGTGGCGCGATCGGCCGATCTGCGCCCCGGCGCCAACATCGTCGCCGGCTTCGCGGAAGGCCAAGAGCTCGCGCTCTGGCGCTCGGCCGACGGCGCGGCCCAGGCCTGGGACAACCGGTGCCCGCACCGCAGCGTGCGCTTCACGCTCGGCCAGGTCGTCGAAGACCGCCTCTCCTGCGCGTACCACGGCTGGCAGTACGCCGCGGGCAACGGGCAGTGCGTCGGCATTCCGGCCCATCCGGCGATGCAGGCGCCGCGCAACGTCTGCGCCAAGGTGTTCGGCGCGGTCGACGCGGCCGGCATGCTGTGGGTCAACCTTGTCGCGCAGGATGCGTCCGCTGCGCCGCCATCGCTGGCCGGGGCCGTGCCGGCCGGCTGGCACTTCTGCCGCACGCTGACGCTGCGTGCCAACGCGCAGGACGTGCGCGATGCCCTCGCACAGTACGGCTTCGCAGCCAACGCGGCACCGGGCGCATTTCGAGGCGCGCTCGAAGAGGTGCAGACCGTTGCACTGGTGCTCGACGCGCAGCCGCAGCTTACTTTCGTCCACCTGTGGACCGAGGTATCCCCCGGCTCCGACGCGATGAAAACCCTCCACACGGCCGCGCGCAACCTGCGCAGCGCCATCGAAACACAAGGCTGAAGGAACCGCGATGCCCTTCGTCACCGATGACTCCAACATGCTCGACGACTGGCTCGTCGTTGGGCCTGCAAGCGCGCTCGCCAGCGCCTCCGAACAACAGCCGCACGCGACCCGCCTGCTCGGCGAAACGTTGGCGCTCTGGACCGATGCCGACGGCACGCCGCAATGCCGCCTCGGCACGCAGCCACTCGCCGTGCAATCGCACTACGGCTACCTCTGGGTCTGCCCCAGCGGCCGCCCCGCCCGCCCGCTCTTCGCGTTCGCCGAATACACCGAGCCCGGCCGCCGCACCGTCGATTGCGGCGGCATCGGCGTCGCGGTGTCGGGTCTGCGCGTGATCGAGAATTTCCTCGACATGGCGCACTTCCCCTTCGTGCATGCCGACTACCTCGGCAAGGTGCCGCATACCGAAGTCGCGCCCTACCAGGTGGACATCGACCCCGCCACCGGCGAGATCTGGGCGACCGACTGCCGCTTCTGGCAGCCCCGCGCCTCGGCCGCGCACGACACCGGCAGCCACGTGCTCTACAAGTACCGCGTGATGCAGCCCTTCTCGGCCATGCTCTACAAGTCGAGCCTGCGTTCCGACGCGCAGGACGCCATCGGCCTCTTCCTGCAACCGATCGACGACGAACACGTGATCGCCCACACGATCCTCGCCTGCTTCGACGAGGTGTCCACCGACGCCGAACTCATCGCCTTCCAGCAAACGATCTTCGGGCAGGACAAGCCGATCCTGGAGAACCACGCCTTCAAGCGCATGCCGCTCGAAGGCCGCGCCGAGACGCCGACGCGCGGCGACACCTCCTCGGTCACCTACCGGCGCTGGCTGCGCGAGCGCGGCATGCGCTTCGGCACGAGGGCCGCCGCATGACCGCGTTGTTGAAGCTGTACGACTACCCGCTTTCGGGCAATTGCTTCAAGGTGCGGCAGATGCTGGCCTGGCTTGGCGTGGCCTACGAAGCGGTGCCGGTCGATTTCTACCCGGGGCGCGAACACAAGTCGGCCGCATTCCTCGCGAACGTCAATCCGCTTGGGCAGATTCCGGTGATCGACGACGACGGCTTCGTGCTGCGCGATGCGCAGGCCATCCTGGTCTATCTTGCGAGCCGCCACGGCGCGCAGCACCGCTGGTATCCGGACGATCCGAAGCTGCGCGGCCAGGTCGCGATGTGGCTCGCCACGGCCGACGAGATCACCCGCACCGCATCGGCCGCCCGGCTGCACGACGCGCTCGGCTACCACCACCTGGACATCGCCGCCTGCCGCAGCGGCGCGCGCGCCGTGTTCCGCGTGCTCGACGACCACCTCGCCGAGCAGGCCAGCGCGGGCCTGCGCTGGCTGGCTGCGGCGCCCGAGCCGACGATTGCCGACCTCGCCTGCTTCCCGTATGTCGCGCTGGCCGGTGAGGGCGGCATCTCGCTCGACGAGTTTCCGGCCCTGCGCAACTGGGTCTGGGATTTCCGACACCTCCCCGGGTTCATCGGGATGTCGGGTATCTTCCCTGCTGGCCCCGCCTGAGTATTCTTGCGGGCCCACCTCCCACTCCCTCTTTCCCCCGAACCCGCCATGAAAACCAAAGCCGCCGTCGCCTGGAAATCCGGAGCCCCGCTCACCATCGAAACCGTGGACCTCGAAGGCCCCAAGTTCGGTGAAGTGCTGGTCGAGATCAAGGCCACCGGCATCTGCCACACCGACTACTACACGCTCTCGGGCGCTGACCCCGAAGGCATCTTTCCCGCGATCCTCGGCCACGAAGGCGCGGGCATCGTGGTCGACGTGGGCCCGGGCGTCACCACGCTCAAGAAGGGCGACCACGTCATTCCGCTCTACACACCCGAGTGCCGCCACTGCAAGTTCTGCCTCTCGCGCAAGACCAACCTGTGCCAGCTGATCCGCGGCACGCAGGGCAAGGGCCTGATGCCCGACGGCACCTCGCGCTTCAGCCTCGACGGCAAGCCGATTGCCCACTACATGGGCACCTCGACCTTCAGCAACTACACGGTGGCTCCTGAAATCTCGCTCGCCAAGATCCGCGAGGACGCGCCCTTCGACAAGGTCTGCTACATCGGCTGCGGCGTCACCACCGGCATCGGCGCGGTGATCTTCACGGCCAAGGTCGAAGCCGGCGCCAACGTGGTGGTGTTCGGTCTCGGCGGCATCGGCCTCAATGTGATCCAGGGCGCCAAGATGGTGGGCGCCGACAAGATCATCGGCGTCGACCTGAACCCCGAGCGCGAAGCCATGGCCCGCAAGTTCGGCATGACGCACTTCATCAACCCCAAGGACACCGAGAACGTGGTCGATGCCATCGTGCAGCTGACCGACGGCGGCGCCGACTACAGCTTCGAGTGCATCGGCAACACCAAGGTGATGCGCCAGGCGCTCGAATGCACGCACAAGGGCTGGGGCCGCAGCATCATCATCGGCGTGGCCGAAGCCGGCGCGGAAATCAGCACGCGGCCGTTCCAGCTGGTCACCGGCCGCAAATGGGAAGGCTCGGCCTTCGGCGGCGCACGCGGCCGCACCGACGTGCCGAAGATCGTGGACTGGTACATGGAAGGCAAGATCAACATCGACGACCTGATCACGCACACCATGCCGCTGGAAGACATCAACAAGGGCTTCGACCTCATGAAGCGCGGCGAGTCGATTCGCGGCGTGGTGCTTTACTGATCGGCCGGAGGCGTTCGCCATGAACCGCATGGAACCCTTGCGCAAGATCGAGGCGGGCGTCCTCGAAGTCGCGTACCACGAAGCCGGCCCTGCAGACGGCCCGCCCGTGCTGCTGATGCACGGCTTTCCGTACGACATCCACACCTACGCCGAAGTCGCGCCGATGCTCGCAGAGCAAGGCTGCCGCGTGATCGTGCCGTACATGCGCGGCTACGGCGCCACGCGCTTCCTCGCCGATGCCACGCCGCGCTCGGGCGAACAGGCGGCATTCGGCGCCGACCTGCTCGCGCTGCTCGACGCGCTGAAGATCGACCGCGCAGTGCTCGCCGGCTACGACTGGGGCGGCCGCGCCGCCTGCGTGGTCGCGGCGCTGTGGCCCGAGCGATGCGCGGGGCTGGTCTCGCTCAACAGCTACAACATCCAGAACATCGCGAAGGCGATGGAGCCGGACACGGCCGAGAACGAGCACAGCCTCTGGTACCAGTACTACTTTCACAGCGAACGCGGCCGCGCCGGGCTCGCGAAGGACCGCCAGGCCATCGCAAAGCTGCTGTGGAAGCTGTGGTCGCCGACCTGGCAGTTCGACGACGCCACCTTCGCGCGCAGTGCCGCCGCGTTCGACCATCCGGATTTCGTCGACGTGGTGATCCACTCGTACCGCCACCGCTTCGGCCTCGTGCCCGGCGACCCGGCGTATGCGGACATCGAACGGCGCCTCGCCGCACAGCCCACGATCACCGTGCCCGCCATCACCTTCGACGGCATCGACGACGGTGTGCGGCCGCCCGCCGATGCCTCGGCCCATGCACACCGCTTCAGCGGTCCGCGCTCGCACCGTCTGGTGCCCGGCGCGGGCCACAACCTGCCGCAGGAAGCACCGCGCACCTTCGCCGATGCGGTGCTCGAACTGGTGCCCGCACTGCGCAACGAAAAGCCATGACCGACCACACCCCCAAGACCCTGTCCGAACACTCCTGCTTCGGCGGCGTGCAGAGTTTTCACGAGCACGCCTCGCAAGAGATCGGGTTGCCGATGCGCTTCTCGGTCTACCTGCCACCGCAGGCTGCGAACGGGCCGGTGCCGGTCCTCCTGTACCTCGCGGGCCTCACCTGCAACGAGGAGACCTTCGCCATCAAGGCCGGCGCGCAGCGCATGGCCGCGAGCCTGGGCCTTGCGCTGATCGCACCCGACACCAGCCCGCGCGGCCCCTCCGTCGATTGCGTGCCCGGCGCGAAGGACGACTGGGACTTCGGCATCGGCGCCGGCTTCTACCTGGACGCCACGCGCGAGCCCTGGGCCACGCACTGGCGCATGGAAAGCTGGATCGTCCACGAGCTGCTGCCGCTCGTGGCGCAGCACTTCGCCATCGACGGCCAGCGCATCGGCATCTTCGGCCACTCGATGGGCGGCCATGGTGCGCTCACGCTGGCGCTGCGGCATCCGGGGCGATTCAAGTCGCTCTCGGCCTTCGCGCCGATCTGCGCGCCCACGCAGTGCCCTTGGGGCGAGAAGGCGTTCAGCGGCTACCTCGGCGCACCGGGCGTGGACCGCGCGCAGTGGCTCGCGCACGACGCCAGCGCGCTCATGCAGTCGCAGACCGTCGCGCCGTATCCGCAAGGCATCCTCATCGACCAGGGGCTGGCCGACAAATTCCTCGCCGAGCAGTTGCATCCGGAGGTGTTCGAGGCGGCCTGCTTCGCCGCCGGGCAGCCGCTCACGCTGCGCCGGCATGCGGGCTACGACCACGGCTACTACTTCATACAGAGCTTCATGGCCGACCACATCGCGCACCACGCACAAACGCTGCACGCTTAGAGGCGGCTGAAATACCTCGCCCCCAAGCCCCATCGGGAGGAGCGCCCTAGGCGCACGCCTCCAGCCAGCGGCAGAACGCGTGCGCGGCCGCGTTGTCCTGCGAGCGCGGCGGAAAGATCCAGAAGAAATCGTTCTCGCGCATCGTGATCGCGGCGAACGGCGCCACCAGCAGCCGGCTGTCGAGCATGTCGCGCAGCAGCGTCGGATTGCCCAGCGCGATGCCCAGCCCCTGCACCGCCGCCTGCACCGCCAGGTGCGCGTGGTCGAACACCAGCGCGCCCGCGGGCTCCAGCTTGCCGGCACCGGCCTGTGCCAGCCAGTCGCGCCAGGCCGTGGGTGTCGAGCGGCTGTGCAGCAGCGTGTGGTGCCGCAGGTCCGCGGGCTTCTTCAAGGCCGGGCCGCGCGCGAGCCAGTCGGGGCTGCACATGGGCGTCATCACCGCGTCCGGCAGGAAGCGGCCGAACCGCACGTCGCGCCATCCGGGCCGCGCCTGCAGCGCCGCGAGCTCGGCCGGGGACAGGCAGCGCAGCACCACGTCGTAAGCGCCGGGTTCGAAGTCGAGCACGCTGGTCGTGGTGGCCAGCTGCACATCGATGTCCGGCATCAACTCCCGAAAGCGCGACAGCTGCGGAATGAGCCACTGCGAGGCCAGCGTGGGCAGCGCATTCACCGACAGCGTGTGGCGGGTGGCCTGCCGCTCGATGCGCGCGGTGGCATGCGCCATCACGTCGAGCGCATTGCTCAGGCTCGGCAGGTAGGCCGCGCCCTGCGGCGTGAGCGCGAGCCGGCGCCCGTCGCGCGCCACCAGCGCCGCGTCCAGCCATTCCTCGAGCGCCTTGATCTGGTGGCTGACGGCACTCTGCGTCACATGCAGTTCCTGCGCGGCGCGCGTCACGCTGCCCAGCCGGCCCGCGGCCTCGAAGGCGCGCAGCATGTTCAGGGGCGGCAGGCGCCGTGGCGTCGATGCATGAGGTGAATTCATGGATGGGCCTGAAGATGTCGATAGTCGCGAGTCACGCATCTTCCTAGCATTCGGGCATGCGTGAACACCCAAGTCTTGTAAAAAATCTCATGAATTCCCGTGCGCTCGCAGGGCAGGTGGACGAGCCCTTGCGACCCCGGCCTCAGCGCCACACGACATTGCGCCGCCAGCAATACGCGACGCGCGCATTGTTCGGCATCGCAGGTTTCGCGGCCGCAGCCTGGGCCTCGGTGGTGCCTTTCGCCAAGAGCCGCGCGGGCCTCGACGAGGGCGCGCTCGGCCTCCTTCTGCTGTGCCTGGGGGCGGGCTCGATCCTCACGATGCCGCTGGTGGGAGCGCTGTGCGCGCGCCACGGCTGCCGCATCGTGATCTGGGTCGCCTCGGCCATGATCGCGCTGACCTTGCCGCTGCTCGTCACGGCTTCGACGGCCCCGGCGCTGGGCGCCGTGCTGTTTGTCTTCGGCGCGGGCCTGGGCGCGGTCGACTGCGCCATCAACATCCAGGCTGTCATCGTGGAAGCCGCGAGTGGGCGGCCGATGATGTCGGGCTTTCATGGCTTCTACAGCGCGGGCGGAATTGTCGGCGCCGCGGGGGTGAGCAGCGCACTGAGCCTGGGCCTCTCGCCTTTGGGCGGCATGCTGCTCGCCTCGGGCCTGGTGCTGGTCACGCTGTGGTGGGTGAGCGGGGGGCTGTTGCCCCATGGCAGCCCGCGCGAAGGCCCGGTCTTCGCCGTGCCGCGCGGCTTCGTGCTGCTGCTGGGCGTGCTGGCGTTCAGCATGTTCCTGGCCGAGGGCGCGATGCTCGACTGGAGCGCCGTGTTTCTCACGCAGGAGCGCGGACTGCCTTCCGCGCAGGCCGGCTTTGGCTTCGCCTGTTTCGCGCTGGCGATGACGGTGGGGCGGTTCTGCGGGGACGCCATCGTCCGCCGGCTCGGCCCCGTGCACGTCGTGCTCGGTGGCAGCCTGCTGGCGGCATCGGGTGTCACGATGGCCACGTTGATCCCGGCCTGGCAGTTGTCGCTGGCGGGGTATGCGTTGCTGGGCCTGGGCGCTTCGAACATCGTGCCGGTGCTGTTCAGCGCCGCGGGGCGTCAGAAGGCGATGTCGCAGGCTGCGGCCATTCCGGCGATCGCGACGCTGGGCTATGCGGGGGTGTTGTGCGGTCCGGCCGGCATCGGCTTCGTGGCGCACCACACCGGTCTGCCTGTGGCCTTCCTGGTCGTCGCGGGGTTGCTGGTGCTGGTCGCCGCAGCCGCTCCTGCGCTGCGGGACCGCTAGCCAGCGCCCCTGGAAGTCCAGCACCGGCCGATGGGTCATTGCAGCTTGCAGCATCCGACAAGTGCGTCGGGTCGCGAAACCAGATTCACGGGAACACCAAGCTGCAGCTTCAGTCGACCGGTACTTCAGCAACCTGTCAGGGCCACCCAATCGACTGCGGCGGGTGCCGGCCGTATCATGAAACGCATGTCCGCCGCCCAAATTCCCGCCTTCCACTTGCGGTCGCGCGATGGCACCGCCGAAGAGAGCATCGTGCTGGCCGGCATCTGGCGCCGCGCATGGATCTCGGCCAACCGCGGCGCCGCCTTCACCGAACCCATCTCGCACTGGCTGCGCCGCGTGCGGACCGAATTCGTGCCGCCGGCCGAGGTGGTGCTGGCCGAGCGCGACGGCCAGGTGCTCGCGTTCATGGTGCTGCTGGAGCGGCGCGAATACGTGGCGCAGCTCTTCGTCGAGCCGCACCTGCGCAACCAGGGCCTCGGGCAGGCGCTGCTGGACGAGGCGTGTGTGCGCATACCGACCGGCTGGCGGCTCCACGTGGCCACCACCAACACCGCCGCGCAGCGCTTCTACGAACGCTATGGCCTCGTGCGCGGCACGGTCGACCACCATCCGACCAGCGGGCGCGAACGCATCGCCTACCATTGGTCGCCCTCCCGCCCGCCATGGCGGGTGGACTGACAAGGTGTGAATAAACCTACTGCGCACCCCGATCTCGCACCTGCGGTCCTCACCGTACAAAGTACGGCTCCGGTCCTCGATGCAAGCTCGGGGCGCTCGCTACGGTTTCTTCACACCTTGTGAGCCACCGATTTTTTCTTTCCTATGCGCATCGATCACATCGCACGCTGCACCGCCGATCTCGAACGCTGCCATCCGCTGCTCGACCCGGACGGCAACCGCATCGAGATCACAGCCTGAAGGCGAAGGAACATCCCATGCACTACCTGCTGATCTACGACACCGCCCCCGACTACCTCGAGCGCCGCGGCGAATTCCGCGACGTGCACCTGGCCTTCGCGTGGCAGGCCGTGGAGCGCGGCGAGCTGCTGCTCGGCGGCGCCACCGGCAACCCGCCCGATGGCGCCGTGCTGCTGTTCGAGGCCGACTCCCCCGAGGTGCCCTCGGCCTTCGCCAAGGCCGACCCGTATGTGCTCAACGGCATCGTGACAGGCTGGCAGGTGAAGGCCTGGAACACCGTGGTCGGCGCGCAGGCATCGACACCCGTCAGACCCGCCGCGACCGCCCCGCGATGAGCGATTTCGTCCAGAGCCTGCACGAGGTCTTCGAGCGCCTGGGCCGCATCCAGACGCGCCGCATGTTTGGCGGCCACGGCGTGTGGCACGAGGGCCGCATGATCGCGCTCGTCGCGAAGGACACGCTGTACCTCAAGTCCGATGCCGGCAGCGCAGAACATTTCGAGCGGCTGAACCTGCCGCCCTTCACCTATGTGCGGCAGGGCAAGGAGATGCCGATGTCGTACCGGCTCGCGCCGGCCGACCTCTTCGAAGACCGCGAAGATGCAGCGCTCTGGGGCCGTCGTGCCTACGAAGCCGCCCTGCGTTCGGGCCAGCCGCCCAAACAACCCAAGCCAAAGCCCAAGCCCAAAGCCGCTGCGAAGAAAGCCGCCGCGAAAAAGACACCCGCAAAGAAAGCTCCAGTGAAGACCAAGAAAGCAGCCCCCCGGTGAGCGACAACACATCCGCGTTACCGCCCCTCCCCGAACGCGAGCAGATCGCCCTGCTCGAGCCCTTCGAGGGCCTGGACCTGAAGGACATCGTCGTCGTCACCACGTTGCAGGAGGCCGAGCAGGCCGCCGCCACCTTGCTGGCTGCGGGCGTCGCCGGCTTCGACACCGAATCCAAGCCCACCTTCGCGAAGAACGAGGTCTCGGGCGGGCCGCACGTGGTGCAATTCTCGACGCGCGACAGGGCCTGGCTCTTCCAGCTGCACCGCACCGAGTGCAACCCGGTGGTCGCCGCGCTGATCGCCTCGACCGAGTTGAAGAAGGTCGGCTTCGGCCTCTCGACCGACCTCACGCTGATCCGCAACCGACTGAACATCGAACCGGGCGCGGTGTACGACATCGACAACGAATTCCGCCGCCGCGGCTACCGCAAGTCGGTGGGCGTGAAGACAGCGGTGGCGCTGGTGTTCGACCGGCGCTTCATGAAGTCGCGCAAGGCGACCACCTCGAACTGGGCCAACAAGCAGCTGACGGAATCGCAGATCCGTTACGCGGCGAACGATGCCTATGCGTCGATCCGCGTGTACGACGCGCTCTTTGCCGGCGCCTGAATCCCCGAGGCTCAGTCCCGCCCCGCTTCCAGAATCGCCTGCGCGAGCCGCGCGGGGTTCGAGAAGAACATCTCGTGGCTGCCAGGGCATTCCACCAGCCTGAAAAGCCCCAGCCGCTCCGACAGGCGCGGATGCCACGGCAGGCTGTGCGGCAGCGCGATGTCCTGCTGGCAGTTGACGTAGGACTTGCCGAGCGCGAGGGCCGCCAGCGGCTGCTTCAGCTGGATCTTGTCGGTGAAGGTGCGGTACGCGTGCGGGTTCAGCTTGTCGTAGGCGGCCTGCGCGAGCGCGAGGTCGGCATCGTTGATGAAGGCGTCGCGCCAGACCTCGAACGGCAAGGTCACGGCGTTGCCGTTCGCCCCGGCGATGGCGTCGAACATCGCCACGTAATGCGGCGGCACCATGTCGTTGAGCGATTCGCCATCGAGCGGCACGAAGGCGTTGATGTAGACCAGGCGCTTCAACCGGTGCGCGATGCGGTCCGCCACGCCCGAGATCACCATGCCGCCGTAGCTGTGGCCTGCGAGGCGCACCTCGGTCAGGTCTTTCTCCTCGATGTAGCGCACGGCCGAGGCGATGGCGTCGTCCAGGCCGGTTGTCGCGCGATCGTCGCCGGGCCGGTTGCCTGCCAGCGTCGGGCAATGCACCGTGTGACCGGCTTTGCGCATGTGATCGGCCACGGTTTCGATTTCTGCGCCGGTGTGCCAGGCGCCGTGCACGAGAACATAGGTGTCGGACATGGGTGTCTCCTTCTTGATTGGGGGTTGAAGCAACGCGACTCTAGGAACCCGCATGCGCCGCGGATGGCCGATCTGCGCCAGTGCGATGGCCGATTCGTGTCACGAGCGGGGTTGCCTTTATTCAATAATTCAAAGATACTTGAACTATGGAAGAAAACGACGTCGTTCGATCGCTGGCCGCCCTTGCGCAGCCGATCCGCCTGCGGGTGTTCCGCGCGCTCGTGGTGGCTGGGCCCGTAGGCCTGACGCCCAGCGCACTGACCGAGGCACTGGAGGTCTCAGCGACGGGCCTGTCCTTCCACCTCAAGGAGCTCGTGCACGCAAGCCTGATCTCGCAGGAGCGGCAGGGCCGCAACCTCATCTACCGCGCGTCGTTCGATCGGATGAATGCCCTGCTGGGCTACCTCACCGAGAACTGCTGCCAGGGCGAAGCGTGCCTCGTCGAAGGCGCCGCTTCCTGCGAATGCTGAAGGAGAGACCCATGAAGCGCTTCCACGTCCACTTGCACGTCGATGACCTCGCCAAGAGCATCGCCTTCTATTCCAACCTGTTTGCGTCGCCGCCGGCACGCGTCGAGACCGACTATGCGAAGTGGATGCTCGACGACCCACGCGTCAACTTCGCAATCTCCACGGTAGGCCAGGGCAAGGGCATCGACCATCTCGGCATCCAGGCCGAGGACGAAGCAGAACTGACCGAGTTGAAGGCTCGCGGCCAGGCCGCCGACCGCACCCTGCTCGACGAGGGCGAGACCGTGTGCTGCTACGCACGCAGCGAAAAGCACTGGGTCACCGACCCGCAGGGGATCGCGTGGGAGCACTTCCAGACCTTGGACGGCACCGTGCCGGTCTACGGTCAGCCCAAGTCCGTCGCCAAGGCCGAGTCCGCCTGCTGCACGCCCGGTGCTGCCCGAGGCATTCCGGTCAACGTGTCCGCCAGAGGCACGGGCGACTGCTGCTGAGGGCTGCGCCGCCTCGGCCGTCTGCATGTTCAAAGAAATCACCCCCACCTCCTCCCCCGAGAAACATCGTCATGGCTGAGAAAACCTATAACGTCCTCTTCATCTGTACGGGCAACTCTGCGCGCTCCATCCTGGCCGAGGGCCTGCTCAACGACCTGGGCAAAGGGCGATTCAAGGCCTACTCCGCTGGCAGTCATCCTGCTGGCAAGGTCAACGCCTATGCGTTGCTCACTCTGGACAAGATGCACCTTCCCGTCACCGGCTATCGCAGCAAGAACTGGGACGAGTTCGCGAAGCCGGATGCGCCGGAGATGGACTTCGTTCTCACCGTCTGCGACAAGGCCGCGGGCGAGGTGTGCCCGGTGTGGCCCGGCCAGCCGATGACCGCGCACTGGGGCGTGGCCGACCCTGCGGCATTCGCGGGGCCGGAAGAAGCGACCGAGCGCCAGTTCATGGATACAGCTCTCACGCTGAAGCGCCGGATCGAGCTGATGCTGGCACTGCCTCTGGCCCGGCTCGACTCGATGGCCATCCAGCACGAGATCCGCGACATCGGCAAGGTTAAGAAGGCTGCGCAATGACGCTCAACGTACTCATTCTCTGCACCCACAATTCGGCCCGCAGCGTGCTGGCCGAGGGCATGCTCAACCACTGGGCCCAGAAGCTCGGCAAGGACGTGAAAGCGTTCAGCGCCGGCAGCGCGCCCAGCGGAAGAATCAACCCGTTCGCCATCGAGGTGCTGCAGGCGGCCGGGGTGAACACTGAAGGCTTTCGCAGCAAGAGCTGGGATGAATTCGCCACGCCGGTCATGCATGTGGTGATCACGGTGTGCGACAGCGCGGCGCAAGAAGCTTGCCCGTATTGGCCCGGCACGCGCGTCAAGGTGCATTGGGGATATCCGGACCCGTCCAACACCGAAGGTGGCGATGCCGCCAAGCGCCAGGCCTTCGAGCTGACGCGCCAGGCGATCTCCTATCGCATGCTGCAACTGCTCGCACTGGACAACCCGCAAGCAATGAGCGACGCCGAGTTGCAAGAGCGGCTGAAGCGCATTTCTGCGAACTGACACCATGAGCGCAGTCATCGAAAGCCCGCGCGCCAGCGCGGCCCCCATGAGCGTGTTCGAGCGCTACCTGACGGTGTGGGTGTTCCTGTGCATCGTCGTCGGCATCGCGTTGGGGCAATTGTTCCCGGCGGCATTCCAGGCGGTGGGCCGCCTCGAAGTCGCCAAGGTCAACATTCCCGTGGGCGTGCTGATCTGGGTGATGATCATCCCGATGCTGCTGCGGGTCGATTTCACGGCCCTTGCGCAGGTGAAAAACCACTGGCGCGGCATCGGTGTGACGCTGTTCATCAACTGGGCAGTGAAGCCGTTCTCCATGGCCTTCCTGGCATGGCTCTTCGTGCGCCAGGTCTTCGCCGGCTACCTTCCGGCCGAGCAACTCGACAGCTATGTAGCCGGTTTGATCCTGCTGGCCGCTGCGCCCTGCACGGCGATGGTCTTCGTCTGGAGCCGCTTGACCGGCGGAGACCCGGTCTTCACGCTGTCGCAGGTCGCATTGAACGACGCCATCATGGTGTTCGCTTTCGCGCCCATCGTCGGGTTGCTGCTGGGCTTGTCGGCGATCACGGTGCCGTGGGACACGCTCATCACGTCGGTGGCGCTCTACATCGTGCTGCCGGTGATCTTCGCGCAGCTGTTGAGAAAGCAACTGCTGAAGGCGGGGCCGGCCGCGTTCGAACGCGTCATGCATCGCATCGGCCCGTGGTCGATCGCTGCACTCCTTCTGACGCTCGTGCTCCTGTTCGCCTTCCAGGGCGAAGCCATCATCAAGCAGCCGCTCGTGATCGCGATGCTTGCGGTGCCGATCCTGATCCAGGTGGTGCTGAATTCCGGCCTGGCCTACTGGCTCAACCGCAAGCTCGGCGAAAAGCACAACATCGCCTGCCCGTCCGCGTTGATCGGCGCATCCAACTTCTTCGAGTTGGCCGTGGCCGCCGCCATCAGCCTGTTCGGCTTTCACTCGGGTGCTGCGCTGGCTACCGTGGTGGGTGTGCTGATCGAGGTCCCGATCATGCTGGCCGTGGTGAAGGTAGTGAACTCGTCGCGAGGCTGGTATGAGTCGTGAGCTTCCGAACGTAGATCCCGAGCTGTTCGAAAAGGCCGATCTGAATCTGCTGATGCCGGCGCAGCGCTCGACGCATGCGCCGCGCATCCTGCTGCTGTACGGCTCCGTTCGCGAGCGCTCCTACAGCCGATTGCTCACGGAAGAAGCAGCGCGACTGCTTCGAGCTCTGGGTGCGGAGACGCGGATTTTCGACCCCCGTGGATTGCCGCTCCCGGACGCCGAACCCGATGACCATCCGAAGGTGCAGGAGCTGCGCGAACTCGCGCAATGGTCCGAAGGCATGGTGTGGACATCGCCAGAACGCCACGGTGCGATGACCGGCATCATGAAGGCGCAGATCGACTGGATTCCGCTGGCAATGGGCTCGATGCGGCCCACGCAGGGCAAGACGCTCGCGGTGATGGAGGTGTCGGGTGGCTCGCAGTCGTTCAACGCGGTGAACCAGCTGCGCGTGCTGGGCCGCTGGATGCGCATGGTCACGATCCCGAACCAGTCGTCGGTGGCGAAGGCCTTTCTCGAATTCGACGACGACGGGCGCATGAAGCCTTCGCCGTACTACGAGCGCGTGGTCGATGTGATGGAAGAACTGGTGAAGTTCACGCTGCTCACGCGCGACTGCGCGGATTACCTGGTCGACCGCTACAGCGAGCGGCGCGAGAACGCTGAGGCACTGTCCAGGCGCGTGAATCTGCGCAGTATCTGAGGCCGCTCAGCGAAGACGCCGCAGTTCCCCCGGCGTCCGCCCCAGATGCCTTCGGCACTGCCGCACGAAGTGCGAGGCATCGCAGAGCCCGACGCGGAACCCGATCTCCGCAACGCTCAACCGGTCGAAGCGCGCATCGGCCAGCATGCGCCGCGCCACCTGCATCCGAAAGCCCGTGAGCGCGGTCGCGAACGTGGTGGCGCCGCCCGCCAGGCACCGGTGCAGGCTTCGCTCCGAAATGCCCAGCTCGCGCGCCACGCCCGCGGCCGTGAGGCCCGGCTCGGCATGGCGCTCGCGGATGGCGTCGAGCACGCGCTGGCGCAGGGCTGCGCGGCCGCCCTGGTCGGGCGTCATTGGCGCGATAGGCGCCTGCTGCCCGAACGCCAGCGAGAGCAGGCCGCCCAGCTGGTCGGTCAGCAGCGCCGGCGTCAGCGGCGGCTTCGCGGCCAGCTCGGGCGTCAGCTGCTGCGCGAAGGCACTGAGCACACCGCCCCAGCCGCTGCGCCCGTCGATGCGGCGCGCCACAAGGTCGCCGGCATCGGGCAGCCACGACTCGACCCAGGCCGTCGGCAGTTCGAGCGAGAGGGTGTCGGCCGATTGCGGCAGATGAAACGCATAGCAGCGCCGCGAATCGACCAGCACCACGTCGCCGGGCAGCATGCGGGCGGAGCGTTCTTCCTGCACGGCCACCCAGGGCGAATCGGTCTTGCAGAGCAGGTAGTAATAGTTGTTGCGGCTGTGGGCGATGGCGCGGCGCGTGCGGTAGACGTCCTGCGCGGTGCCGCGCACCCGGTTCACGCCGATGGGGCCGAGCGGCACGGATTCGAGCGTGGCGCCGAACGCGCCGGCCTCGGTGCTGGTCACGTCCATTTCGAGAAAGCCCTCGCAGATCGCGCCGATCCAGTAGTCCAGCCGCTGGGGCGGCGGCACGGCGTCGGTCGACCAGGCGTGGATGGCGGCGGGGGTCATCCCGCCAACATAGCCAGCCCGGGCCCGTTTGCCAAGCGGGTATAGACGCCCTCCGACGCCGGGCTCTGGTGGCCCCGGCACAATGACCGCCACATCCAACCGTCATCAACCGCATACCAAGGAAGGGCTCCGGGAAAACATGAGCAAGAAAAGCGATTTCGGACTGATCGGCCTGGCCGTCATGGGCCAGAACCTGGTGCTGAACGTGGAAAGCCGCGGCTTCCAGGTCAGCGTCTACAACCGCACCGAGGCCACGACCGAAGCCTTCGTCGCCGCGAATCCGGACAAGAAGCTGGTCGGTGCAAAAACCCTCGAAGAGTTCGTCCTGAGCCTCGAGAAGCCCCGCAAGATCCAGATCATGGTCAAGGCCGGTGCACCGGTGGACCAGGTGATCGAACAGCTCATTCCGCTGCTCGACAAGGACGACATCGTCATCGACGGCGGCAACAGCCTCTACACCGACACCGAGCGCCGCGATGCGCACCTTTCGAGCAAGGGCCTGCGCTTCATCGGCGCGGGCGTCTCGGGCGGTGAGGAAGGCGCGCGCAAGGGGCCATCGATCATGCCGGGCGGACCACTCTCCACCTGGGAAGTGATGAAGCCGATCTTCGAGAGCATCGCGGCCAAGGTGGACGGCGAGCCCTGTGTCATTCACATCGGCCCCGGCGGCGCGGGCCACTACGTGAAGATGGTGCACAACGGCATCGAATACGGCGACATGCAGCTCATCTGCGAGGCCTACAGCCTGTTCAAGGCCGCGGGCTTCAGCACCGACGAGATGGCCGCGATCTTCAACGAATGGAACGACGGCGAGCTGCAGAGCTACCTGATCCAGATCACCGCCAAGGCGCTCGAGCAGAAGGACCCCGAAACGGGCAAGCCCATCGTCGACCTGATCCTCGACAAGGCCGGCCAGAAGGGCACGGGCCAGTGGACGCTGATCAATGCGGCAGAGAACGCGGTGGTCATCAGCACCATCAACGCCGCCGTCGAGGCGCGCGTGCTCTCGTCGCAGAGGAAGGCGCGCGTGGCAGCCAGCAAGGTGCTGCAGGGGCCGAAGGTCGAACTCTCGCTCGAGAAGAAGGCACTGGTGGCCAAGGTGCACGACGCGCTCTATGCGTCGAAGGTGATCAGCTACACGCAGGGCTTCGACCTCATCAAGACGATGGGCGACAAGAAGGAGTGGAAGCTCGACCTGGGCCGCATCGCGGCGATCTGGCGCGGCGGCTGCATCATCCGCGCGCGCTTCCTGAACCGCATCACCGACGCCTTCCGCACCGACGCGGCGCTGGCCAACCTGATGCTCGATCCGTTCTTCAAGGACCTCTTGAACCGCACGCAGCAGAACTGGCGCGAGGTGGTGGCATTGGCGGTGAGCAACGGCATTCCGGTGCCGGCGTTCAGTGCTTCGCTCGCTTATTACGACAGCTACCGCACGGAGCGGCTGCCGGCGAACCTGCTGCAGGCTCAACGCGATTTCTTCGGCGCGCACACGTACGAGCGCGTGGACAAGCCCGAAGGCCAGTTCTTCCATACCGACTGGCCCGAAGTGATCGGCTGATGCCATGCCGGCCGTCGGCTACCCCAGTCACCTCATAGAGGACTGGCGTCTCGCCGACGGCACGCACGTTCGCATCCGCCCGATCCACGCCGACGACCTGCCGATGCATACGGCGTTCGTCGCGGGCCTGTCGAACGAAACGGGTTACCGCCGGCTGCTTTCGCCGCGCAAGCCGCAGCCCGACGAGCTCTGGCGCATGACCCACATCGACTACGACCGCGAGCTCGCGCTCATCGCGACCACCGTGGTCGATGGCGTCGAGCAGCAGATGGGCGTGGTGCGCTACGTTCGCGGCGAGACGCCGGAGACGGCGCACGTCGCCGAGTTCGCCGTCGTGATCGGCGATGCGTGGCAGCACCGCGGCGTCGCCCTGAAGCTCATGCGCAAGCTGATCGACGCGGCGGCCGAAGCCGGCGTGCAGCAGCTGGCGGACATCACGCTCTACGACAACGTCGGCATGCTGGCGCTCGCGCGCAAGCTGGGGTTCAGGGTGCAGCGCGATCCGGGCAATCCGAACGTCACGCGGCTGCGGCTGGCGCTCGATGCGCCCGCGCGCTGAACGGCCCTACCAGGCCGCGCTCATCACGCCCTGCTCCGCCGAGATCCAATCGCGCACCGGCGAGGGCAGCGCATGCGCGGGCGGCACGAGCCCCATGGCCGCGTACGACTCCAGGTTGGGCACCAGCCCGTCACGCCCCACGGCCGCGCCCTTCATGTAGCCGGCGGCGCAGACCTTGTCGCCCTTCACGAACTCGAAGCGCATGTAGTTCCAGTGCTGGTCGGTGGCATCGAGCCGGAAGCGCAGTGTGTACACCTCCAGGGGGTTCAGCCCGCGCCGGTAGCTGATGAGCGAACCACCCGACATCGGCCGCCAGCCCCGGCGCAGCATGGCCGAGGCAAAGCCGGTGCGCACGAAGTATTCGACCAGCATCAGATCGACGATCGTCAGATAGCGGCCGTTGTTCATGTGGCCGTTGATGTCCAGGTCGTTGGGCAGCACGCGCAGTTGCCGCTCCAGCGTGTCGCCCGGCGCCAGGCGCGGCGCGCGCCAGGCACGCAGCAGGGTCATCAGCAGGCGGAAATAGAGGTTCATGCGCGGGCTAGAATTGGTTCAACACTGAACAGTATACGTTCAATACTGAACCATATCGATGCCCGCCTCCAAAGCACCCAAGCCCCCGAAGACCGACCGAGCCCCCTCCTCGCCCCACGGCACCCTCGCCTGGCTGGCGGCGGTACGGGCCTACAACCTCTGCGACGCGGTGATGACCATGCGCCTTGTCGCCATCGGGCTGCGCGTGGGCGAACACGAGGTGCTGGCCACCATCGCGACCACGCCGGGCATCACGCAGCAGGCGCTGGCCGCGCGCTGCTTCGTCGCCAAGAGCGGCGTGAGCATGCTGCTCACCCAGATGGAGGCCAGGGGCTGGGTGCGGCGCGACAGCGATGGCGCCGATGCGCGCGTGCGCCGCCTGACCTTGACCGCCGACGGAACGGCCATGGCGCAGAAGTGCCTGGCGCTCCAGGCCGAAGTGGTCACCGCGATGGTTGCCGGGGGTACCGAGGACGAACTGAAAACGGTGGCCGACGTGATGGATCGCGCGTCCGTCGCGCTCGAGGCGCTGCGGGCCGGCAAGGCGTAGCGGGCATTCAGGACGGCGTTCACGCCGACGGTGGGGGCATTCGCGCTGGGCAATACCGGGTGGCCTGCGCGCGCTCCGGATACCAGCCGGAAGCCGCCCACATGCAGCCTTTTGGTAAAGCACCACACCCAAAGAAATGGCGGCAGCAAACTTAAATCTACTTCCTTATGATGCAAAACCTTTTTCCGCCGGAAGCAGAGAGCCCTGTCCATGGTCCAGCTCGCATTGCGTCGCCCGTACACCTTCATCGTCATGGCGATGCTGATCGTGCTGGCCACGCCTTTTGTCCTGGCGCGCATGGCCACCGACATCTTTCCGGAAATCAACATCCCGGTCGTCAGCGTCATCTGGAACTACACGGGCCTGCCGGCCCAGGAGATGGGCCAGCGCATCTCGGGCCAGGTCGAGCGGGGCCTGACCACCACGGTGAGCGACATCGAGCACATCGAGTCGCAGTCGCTCGCGGGCGTGTCGATCATCAAGGTGTTCTTCCAGCCCACGGCCAACATCGAGATGGCGATCTCGCAGGTGGTGGCCTCCATGCAGGCGCAGGTGCGGCAGCTGCCGCCGGGCATCACGCCGCCGCTGGTCATCAAGTATTCGGCCTCGAGCGTGCCGGTGATCCAGCTGGCGCTGTCGAGCCCCACGCGCTCTGAAAACTCGCTCTTCGACGCCACCGTCAACCAGCTGCGCCCGCAGCTCATCACCGTGCCGGGCGCGGCGATTCCCTTTCCCTACGGCGGCAAGAACCGGCTGATCTCGGTCGACCTGGACACCCAGGCGATGCAGGCGCGCGGCCTCACGCCGGCCGACGTGGTGAACGCGGTCAACACGCAGAACCTGATCCTGCCCTCGGGCACCGCCAAGTTCGGCGCCACCGAATACAGCGTGCGCATGAACGGCTCGCCCGACGCCATCGCGGGCCTGAACGACCTGCCGGTGCGCACCGTGAACGGCGCCACCACGTACCTGCGCGACGTGGCCTTCGTGCGCGACGGCTTCTCGCCGCAGACCAACATCGTGCGGCAGGACGGCGTGCGCGGCGTGCTGCTGTCGGTGCTCAAGAACGGCGGCGCATCGACGCTGGACATCGTGGCGAACATCCGCGCGATGCTGCCGATTGCCACCCAGTCGATGCCACAGGACATCAAGGTCACGCCGCTCTTCGACCAGTCGGTGTTCGTGAAGGCGGCGGTGAAGGGCGTGGTGTTCGAGGCCATCCTGGCCGCCGCGCTCACGGCCGCAATGGTGCTGCTGTTCCTGGGCAACTGGCGCAGCACGCTCATCATCGGCCTCACGATTCCGCTGTCGATCCTGGCCTCGATCCTGGTGCTGTATTCGCTCGGCGAAACGCTCAACCTCATGACGCTGGGCGGCCTCGCGCTCTCGGTGGGCATATTGGTGGACCAGGCGATCGTGACCATCGAGAACATCGAGCGCCACCTGCACATGGGCACGCCGCTGAAGGAAGCCATCGAGGTCGGCGCGGGCGAGATCGGCAGCGCCGCGTTCGTTTCCACGCTGTGCATCTGCATCGTGTTCGTGCCGATGTTCTTTCTCTCGGGCGTGGCGCGCTTCCTGTTCGTGCCGCTGGCCGAGGCGGTGGTGTTCGCGATGCTGGCTTCGTACCTGCTCTCGCGCACGCTGGTGCCCACGCTGGTGATGCTGCTCATGGGCGGCGTGCATGCGCAGCCGGTCAATGGCGACGTGCCCAAGAAGCCGAGCGCACTGCAGCGCGTCTACCAAAGCTTCGACCGCCGCTTCGAACGCGTGCGCCGCGCCTACACGCTGCTGCTGTCGGTGGTGTTGTCCAAGCGCGGCGGCTTCATCGGCCTCTTCCTCGGCTTCTGTCTTCTTTCCTGCCTGCTGTACCCGGTGCTGGGCCGTGACTTCTTCCCGACGGTCGACGCCGGCCAGATTCGCCTGCATGTGCGCGCCCCCACCGGCACCCGCATCGAGGAAACCGCGCGCCTCACCGACCAGGTGGAAGTGGCCATCCGCGAGCTGGTGCCGGCCGACCAGCTCGAAACCATCCTGGACAACCTGGGCATTCCCAACAGCGGCATCAACCTCTCGTACAGCAACGCCGGCACCATCGGCACCTTCGATGCCGAACTGCTGCTCTCGCTGAAGGACGGCCACCGGCCCACCGAGGAGTTCATCACGCTGCTCCGTGCGGAACTGCCCAAGCGCTTTCCGGGCATCGAGTTCTTCTTCCAGCCCGCGGACATCGTCACGCAGATCCTGAACTTCGGCCTGCCCGCGGCCATCGACGTGCAGTTCAGCGGCGCCGACATGGCCGGCAACGCGGCCCGCGCGGCCGAGCTCACGAAAGCGATCAAGCAGATTCCCGGCGCGGTCGATGCGCATGTGCACCAGCGGCTCGACGGCCCCAGCCTCAACCTGCAGATGGACCGCACGCGGCTGCAGCAGTACGGACTTACGGCCGCCAACGTCGGGCAGAACGTGCTGATCGCGCTCTCGGGCAGTTCGCAGACGGCGCCGGCCTTCTGGCTCAATCCGGTGAATGGCGTGGTCTACAGCATCGCGGTGCAGACACCGCAATACAACATCGACTCGCTCGATTCGCTGCTCAACATTCCGGTGGGCACGGGCGGCGCAGCAGCGGCCGGCGGCGCCTCGCAGCAGTTGCTGGGCAACCTGGTCGATGCGCAGGCGTCGCGCCAGCCGGCCATTCAGTCGCGCTACAACATCGCGCCGGTCATCGATGTCTACGTGAGCGTGCAGGGCACCGACCTCGCGAGCGTGGCCTCGAAGGTGCAGGTTCTGGTCGACGAGATGCGGCCCAAGCTCTCGCGCGGCAGCCAGGTCACCATCCGCGGGCAGGTGCAGACGATGCAGTCGTCGTTCATCGGCCTGGGCGTGGGGCTGGTGATGGCGATCGTGCTGGTGTACCTGCTGATCGTGGTCACCTTCCAGTCGTGGCTCGATGCGGCCATCATCATCACCGCCCTGCCAGCGGCGCTCGCCGGCATCGCGTGGATGCTGTTCATCACCGGCACCACGCTGAGCGTGCCCGCGCTCACGGGCGCGATCATGACCATGGGCGTAGCCACGGCCAACTCCATCCTGCTGGTGTCGTTCGCGCGCGAGCGGCTGCAGGCCGGCATTCCGCCGCTCTCGGCCGCGCTCGAAGGCGGCGCCACCCGCATCCGCCCGGTGCTGATGACGGCGCTGGCGATGATCATCGGCATGATCCCGATGGCTCTGGGCCTCGGCGAAGGCGCCGAACAGAACGCGCCACTGGGCCGTGCGGTCATCGGTGGCCTGCTTTTTGCCACGGTGTCGACATTGTTTTTCGTGCCCGCCGTGTTCGCGGGGGTGCACAGTCGGCTTGCGCATCGCAAGGCGGCGCGTGAAGAGGCCAGCCATTCGGCGCAACCGCCAGCGGGCGCAGCGCCCCAGGAGAACTGATTTCATGACGGAGCAACGCCACTCGGCATTGGCCATCCATCCCATCGCCGTCGAAGAGGGCGAGGGCGAACTGCTGCGCCGCCGGCAGATCGTGAAGCGCACGCGCTGGCTCGTCGTGATCGTGCTGGTTCTGCTGGCCCTCGGTGCGGCACGCACGGTCATCGTGCGCATCGCCAACGCGCGCGCGCTCGAAGCGGGCACGACGGAACGCGCCAAGCTCTATGTGCAGACCGCCCTGCCGCGCACGCCCACCGCCGGCCAGACGCTGGCGCTGCCCGGCACGCTGCAGGGCTTCGTGCAGTCGCCGATCTCGGCGCGCGCGAGCGGATACCTCAAGCGCTGGACCAAGGACATCGGCAGCCGCGTCGAAAAGGGCGAGCTGCTGGCGGAAATCGAAACGCCGGAGATCGACCAGCAGCTCTCGCAAGCCGTCGCCGCGCGCGCACAGGCCGCCTCGGGCCTCGCGCTCGCGCAGAGCACGGCCGAGCGCTGGGAAAACCTGCGCAAGAAGGACGTGGTCTCGCAGCAGGACCTGGACGAGCGCCGCAGCGCCGTCGCGCAGGCCACCTCGAACGTGGCGGCCGCCGATGCCAACGTGCAGCGCCTGAAGCAGACCGAAGGCTTCAAGCGCGTGGTCGCGCCGTTCGCGGGCGTCATCACGCGCCGCAACGTCGACGTGGGCGACCTGATCGATGCGGGCGCAGGCGGTGGCGCCGGGCGTGCGCTCTTCATGCTGGCGCAGACCGATCCGCTGCGCGTGTACATCAACGTGCCGCAGGCCTATGCGCAGCTCGTGAAGGCCGGCCAGCCCGTGGTGGTGACGCAGGCCGAGCTGCGCGGCCAGACCTTCAAGGGCGAAGTGGCGCGCACCTCGGGCGCCATCGACGCGACCACGCGGATGATGCAGGTCGAGGTGTCTCTCCCCAACCGCGACGGCGCGCTGCTGCCGGGCGCCTATGTGCAGGTGTCGCTGCCGCTGGCCGCGGCCCGCACGATCACGGTGCCGGCCAATGCGCTGCTGTTCCGCGCCGAGGGCACGCGCATCGCGGTGGTCGATGCACAGGGCCGCATTGGCCTGCGCGCAGTGACGCTGGGCCGCAACTACGGCGAGAACGTCGAAGTGATCGACGGCCTCGGCAACAACGACCGCATGGTGCTCAACCCCTCCGACTCGCTGGCCGAAGGCGACGTGGTGACGGTGGCGCCCGATGAACCTGCGCCCGCTGCGAAGGCAGCCACCAAGAAGGAACCGGCGTGAGACTGCTGGTCATTGCCGCCGCGGCGCTGATGGCCGCGGGCTGCGCGGTCGGCCCCGACTACAAGGCGCCCGAGACCCCGCTGCCCGTCAACTGGACGCTCGAGGCGCCCTGGCGCCAGGCCACGCCGAACGACGTGGCCGACAAGGGCCCGTGGTGGAAGCGCTTCAACGACGCACAGCTCGATGCGCTGCAGGACAAGGCCCTCGCCGGCAGCCCGACGCTGGTCATCGCCAACGCACGGCTCGCCCAGGCGCGCGCCAATCTCGACGCCAACTCGGCCAGTCGGTTCCCGCAACTGGGCCTCGGCGCCCGCGCCTCGCGCCTGAAGATTTCCGCCAACCGGCCGCTCACCAACTACGCGACCGCCAACTCGTCGACGGTGCAGAACGACTTCGCGCTGTCACTCAACGCGAGCTACGAGATCGACCTCGCGGGCCGCGTGCAGCGCACCGTCGAAGGCGCGACCGCCTCGGCCGAGCAATCGGCCGCCGACCTCGCGAACACGCGGCTCGTGCTCACCGCCGACGTGGCGAACAACTACTTCAACCTGCGCTCGACCGACATCGAACTCGATGTGCTCTCGCGCTCCATCGGCCTGCAGCGCCGCGCGCTCGAACTGGTCACGGCGCGGCACGAACTGGGCGCGGTGTCGGGCCTCGACGTGGCGCAGCAGCAGGCGCTGCTCGAGACCACGCTGACGCAGGTCGATGTGCTGAAGAAGCAGCGCGCGCAGTACGAGCACGCGCTTGCCACCCTCACCGGCACGCCGGCACCCAGCTTCGCGCTGCCGGTCGACCTGCGCGAGATTCGCCCGCCCGCGGTGCCACTCGGCGTGCCGTCCGAAATCCTCCAGCGCCGGCCCGACGTGGCTTCGGCCGAGCGCTCGATGGCCGCGGCCAATGCACAGATCGGCGTGGCCACCGCGGCCTTCTACCCGAGCTTCATCATCTCGCCGACCGTGGGCGTGGACAGCCGCTTGATCGAGTCGCTGTTCAACGGGCCGAGCCTCCTGTGGTCGGTGGGCGTGTCGGCCACGCAAGTGCTGTTCGACGGTGGCCGTGTGCGCGCGAACGTGGATTTCGCCAAGGCCGGCTACGACGCGACCGTGGGCAACTACCGCCGCACGGTGCTCACCGCGATGCAGGAAGTGGAAGACGGCATCACCGGCCTCTCCGCGCTAGACAGCGCCACCACGCAGGCGCAGGCCGCCGTCGCCGCCGCGCGCCGCGTGCTCGACATGGCGACCAGCCGCTACGAAGGCGGCGCGTCGACCTACCTCGACGTGATCACCGCGCAGCAGTCGCTGCTGACGGTCGAGCGGCAGGCCGCGCAGCTGCAGGGCCAGCGGCTGCTGACGGCGGTGTTTCTGGTGAAGGCACTCGGCGGCGACTGGGAAGGTCCCGCCACGCTCGGCTCAGTCGCGCGAAAGGAATGACAGCATCGCATCGCCGAACTCGGCGGGCCGCTCCATGTGCGGCATGTGCCCAACGCCCTCGAACACGATGACCTTCGCGTTGGGCATGGTGCCGGCGATGCGCTTCGCGTTGTCCGCGTTGAAGCCCATGCCCGCGCCGAGCTCGGGCGTCGTGTAGGGCTTGCCCGGCGCGTTGTGGTCGTTCGCGCCCATGATGAACAGCGTGGGCGTGCGCACCAGCGGGTACTCGTGCACCACCGGCTGGTCGTGGATCATCTGGTAGGTCTGCACGAACGAGCGCACCCAGCGCGGGTACTCGCCGCTGAGCTTCAGGCGCTCTCGCAGCACCACGAAGGGTTCGACGGCCTCGGCGGGCAACGACAGCGAATACGTGTCGCGAAGAAAGCTGCGATAGGCCGCGGCCGACAGCGCGTACTCCCGGTCGTAGAGGAACTGGTCCGTCACGGCCGGCACGGTCTGGCGGTAGTCCTCCAGGCCCACGGGCGCCTCGAGCACGAGCTTGCGCACGCGCTTCGGGTAGGTCCGCGTGAAGCGCACCGCGAGCATGCCGCCCAGCGAATGGCCCACGACGTCGACCTCGCCGATGCCCAGCGCATCGAGCAGCGCGGCGGTGTTGCGCGCATACATGTCGAAGGTGAAATGCACATCGGGCTTGCTGCTGCGGCCGAAGCCGATCTGGTCGGTGGCAATCACGCGGTAGCCGGCTGCGGCCAGCTTGCGCATCACGCCCTCCCAATAGCTCGCGGGGAAGTTGCGGCCGTGCAGCAGCAGCGCGGTGCGGCCGTTGGCCGGGCCCGTGGGGGCGAGGTCCATGTAGGCCTGGCGCACGGTTTCGCCTTCGAGCACGAACTCGTGAAAGCGCACCGGGAAGGGGTAGGGCCAGCCCTCGATGGCGATGCCCAGTGGTTCCAGCGCCGGCTGCGCCGTCGCCATGGCAGGCGCACCAACCAGAAGGCCCAGCAGCACCGGCACTGCGAGGCGTTGCCACGCCATGCGGCCCCGGCGGCGGGTGGTGGCGCGTCCACGGGAGACCTCGGAAATTGCTTCGTTCGACATATCCGGAAAAACCTGTTCGGTGTTGAGCGTCATGCGGCGCATGCGCAAGGAGTCGAACTGTGGACCCGTTCCGGTTGGCGTGCGAGGCGCTGGGCGGAAAGCTGTCTTGCAGCAGGGGAAACGCAGCCGGAGCGGACCACGCGCTCCCGCCGCGGGCCTTTCTCGAAGTGGTAGAAGGCTTCCGGAAAGCGGCGCCGGCTGACGGTTCCGCTCTTCGCTGTTCCTACTCCAACATTCAAAAGAAAGAACAAACCATGGCATTACATCTCTCGATCCTCAGGCTTGCCGTCGGCAGCTTGATCGTCACGGCGGCGCTGGCCGCATCGGCCGAAGACGCGCACACGCACTGGGACTACCGGGGCAAGCTCGGCGCCAAGGCCTGGGGCGACCTGGAGCCGGGCTTCGCGACCTGCAAGCTCGGCAAGCACCAGTCGCCGATCAACATCAAGGCGCGGCAGGCGCAGAAGGCGGCGCTGGCGCCCATCGGGTTCGACTACGCCGAGAGCACCGGCGAGACGGTCAACACCGGGCACACCATCCAGGTCAACCTGACGAACGGCGGCACGATCCATCTGGCCCAGGGCGACTTCAAGCTCGTGCAGTTCCACTTCCACACGCCGAGCGAAGAACGGATCGACGGCAAGGCCTACCCGATGGTCGCCCATCTGGTGCACAAGAGCGATGCGGGCCAGCTCGCAGTGGTCGCGGTGCTGCTGAAGGAAGGCCATGAAAACGCGGCGCTGAAGTCCGTGTTCGATGCGCTGCCATCCAAGGCCGGACAAGCCGAACCGTTGAAGGTGGCCCTGAACGCGTCGGACCTGTTGCCGGCGAAGCACGACTACTACCACTTCACCGGATCGTTGACCACGCCGCCGTGCAGCGAAGACGTGAGCTGGCAGGTGCTCAAGCAGCCGTTGGAGGTGTCCAAGGGCCAGCTCGCGGCGTTTCGCAAGCTCTACCGGATGAATGCACGCCCGGTACAGCCGCTGAACGGTCGCGTGCTCGAACAGAGCTGAGCGGCGGACATCACCGGGCGCGGGCGGGCCGCTAGAACAGGTTGCCCTGTCCCACCGCCCCCGGCGGCCGGAACGCGGTGAGGTCCATCGGAATGCGCTCGCGGTTGAAGCCCAGGCGATTCGTCGCCTTCTGGAAACGCTGGTGGATCAGGTCGGCCCACAGGCCCGAGCCCTTCATGCGCGTGGCGAAGTCGGCGTCGTAGTCCTTGCCGCCGCGCATCTCGTGGATGCGCGCCATGATGCGGTCCGCGCGCTGCGGGTAGTGCAGCGCGAGCCACTCCTTGAAGAGCGGTGCCACCTCCCATGGCAGTCGCACCACCGTGTAGAAGGCGCTGCGCGCGCCGGCCTCCCAGGCGGCTTCGAGCACATGCTCCATGTCTTCGGTCACGAAGGGAATCTGCGGCGCCACGCTCACGCCCACCGGCACGCCCGCCTCGGCCAACGTGCGGATGGTGCGAAGCCGCCGGTGCGGCGCGGCAGCGCGCGGCTCGAGCTTGCGGGCGAGTTCGCCGTCGAGCGTGGTCACGGTCACGTACACCGCCGCGAGGTGCTCGGCCGCCATCGGCGCGATGAGGTCGAGGTCGCGCTCGATGGCGCTCGACTTGGTGACCAGCGCGAACGGATGCCGCACTTCCTTCAACAACTCGATGACCGAGCGCGTGAGCCGCAACTCGCGCTCGATGGGCTGGTAGCAGTCGGTGGCGGTGCCGATGGCGATCTGGCTCGGCCGGTAGCCCTTGCGCCCGAGTTCGGCGCGCAACACTTCGACGATGTTGCGCTTGGCGATGAGCTTGGTCTCGAAGTCGAGGCCGGGCGAGAGGTTCAGGTAGCTGTGCGTGGGCCGCGCGAAGCAGTAGATGCAGCCGTGTTCGCAACCGCGGTACGGGTTGAGCGACCGGTCGAAGTAGATGTCGGGCGACTCGTTTCCGGTGAGCACCGACTTCACGTCCTCGAAGCGCACCTCGGTCGCGAGGGGCATGAGTTCGTCGGCCTCGGCCACGCCCTCTTCGAGCGTGCCCCAGCCGTCGTCGAAGGCGTTGCGCTCGTCTTTGGAGAAACGGTGCGCCAGCCGCGTGGCCGCGCCTCGGCCCTTGATGATGTGGATGGGAACGAGGGATGCGGGTGGCATGGCAAATCCTTGGGATGGAATTCACTGTTTATTCATACAGTATTCCACCATTCCCTGGCGCCCGGTGATTTTTCTATTTCTCTATTGACAGAAATTCAGGAAATCCTAGACTCGGCCTCATGGAACTCACAGAAATTCAACGCAAGTTCGTCGTCCACTGGGGCGAAATGGGCTCCATGTGGGGCGTCAACCGCACCGTCTCGCAGATCCATGCCCTGCTCTTCGCCCACGGCAAGCCGATGCACGCCGAAGAACTCTCCGACACGCTGGGCGTCGCCCGCTCCAACGTGAGCAACAGCCTGAAGGAACTGCAAGCCTGGAACCTCGTGCGCATCACCCACATCCTGGGCGATCGGCGCGACTATTTCGAGACCAGCGTCGACGTGTGGGAGCTGTTCCGCACCGTGGTGCGCGAGCGAAAGGAACGCGAATTCGACCCCACCATCCGCGTGCTGCGCGAACTGGTGTCCAGCCCCGATTTCCAGAAGGAGCCGGCCGATGCGCAGGACCGCATCCGCTCCACCATGGAACTCATGGACAAGCTCGCCACCTGGGCCGACGAGATGCTGCGGCTCTCGCCCGGCACGCTCGACAAGGTGCTGACGCTCGGGGCCAGCGTGCAGAAGTTCGTGCGCGGCGACGCGGCGCCAGCCGCAAAGGGCGACGACCCGGACGCGCACCACGCCAGCCTGCCAATGATCTGAGTTCTCTTTTTTTGCCTATTTATTTCTGTTTTGACTGAAATATCGAGAACCGAGACCGCCATGAGCCGCATCGCCGCCACGACCTACCCGCTGACCGTCTACTACGACGCCACCTGCCCGCTCTGCGTGGCCGAGATGGGCGCGATGCGCGCACGCGATGCAGGCGGCCGGCTGAACCTCGTCGACTGTTCGCCCCTCGGCTTCACCTCCGGCCCGGCGCCGCGCGAGGCGCTGATGACGGCGATGCACGCGGTCGACGCGGCGGGCCACGTGCTGTCCGGCGTCGCGGCGATCCGCGCCTGCCGCGCCGCCGTTGGCCTGCCCGCTGGCGGCGCACTGCTCGACCTGCCCGTCATCGGCGCGCTCGCCGACCGCGCCTATGCCGTGCTCGCACGCAACCGCTACCGCCTGCCCCGCTGGCTCATCGCACGCCTCGCAAACCGCGGCGCCATCGCGCCCGCCGCCTGTGCCGACGACCACTGCCGCCTCTGAGAGGCTGAGAGGCAATCCGACATGACCGCTCATCCCCCGCAAATGGCCCCACTCTGCGTTGCAAATGCTCGCCATAGCCCGAGCTATGGCTCCGCTTTGCGCCTTGATTGGGCCCATTTGCGGGGGCTGCTCGGCCACGCCGAATTGCCTCTCAGCCTCTGAACCAATCACGCTGTCACGCCCCCAGGGAAACACAAGAACCAACGTCCGAAGGAGCCTCGATGCCCACCGTCTTCCAGCCCGACTTCCGCATGCCGACGCAGGCAACCGAAGCGCCCACGCGCCCCGTCAGCCACTCCGTCACGGCCGAGGACACGCAGGACTACTTCACCGAAGTCGCGGTCGACTACAGCGCCTGGAGCCCGAGCTACAACATGCACTTCGGCTTCTGGCGCGCGGGGCTCAACCCACTGCGCCGCGAAGGCATGCTGGTCGAGATGAACCGCGCCGTCGGCCGCGCACTGCGGCTCGATGAGATGCAGCCCGCCGCGGGCCAACGGCGTTGCGTGATCGACATGGGCTGCGGCGCCGGCGCCACCGCGCGCACGCTGGTCGGCGACGACGCCTCGCTCTACGCAGTCACCGTCACCAACGTGCCCGTGCAGAACCGCATCGCCGCGCGGCTCGATGCGGCGGCCGGCGTGGCCGACCGCGTGGCCCACATCGAAGCCGACTACACCCGCACCGGCCTTCCCACCGCACAGGCCGATGGCGCCTGGGCGGTGGAGAGCGCCTGCTACGCCGAAGGCACCGCCAAGGCCGACTTCGTGCGCGAGGCCGCGCGCCTGCTCAAGCCCGGCGCGCGGCTCGTGGTGGTCGATGGTTTCCTGCTGCGCAAGAACCCCGGCCGCATCGCCGACTGGCTGCACCGCCTCTGGGCCGACAGCTGGGCCGTGCCCACGCTGGCCACGCGCGACGACTTCACCGCGGCGCTGCGCGACAACGGCTTCGAGGACATCGAATTCAAGTCGCTGCGCTGGCGCGTTGCACCGAGCGCGCTGCACATCCCGGTGCTGGCGACGCGCTTCACGCTGGCCGAACTCTGGAAGGCACGCGGCAAGTTGAGCCCGTGGCGCCGCAAGCACATCGTGGCGAGCTATTGCGCGCTCGCGCTGGGCATGTTCTGGCGCGACTTCGACTACTGCATGGTGACCGCCAGGCGCACCGGCTGCTAAAAACACAAGCACAAGAGGAGAAGACGTTTCCATGAGCACCGAACCCGAAGAAAGCAGGCTCTCCGAGCTCGCTCCCATCACCACGGTCAATGCCGGCGAGGACGAAGACAAGCCCCGCCGCCGCATGCCCTTCGCCTGGTTCTGGCCGCTGCTGGTCGGCGCGGCGGCCGCGCTCGTGCTGCGCATCGCCTTCAGCGGCGGGCCGGGCCATCCGTTCTCGGCGATGCTCGGCGCCTTCGTCTATCTGGCGCCCGCGGTGTGTGGCGCAGTCACGGTGTACATGGCCGAACGCATCGAGCGGCGCAGCTGGGGCTACTACATCTGGGCGCCGTGGGTGTCGACTGCGTTGTTCGTCATCGGCACGCTGCTGGTCTTCATCGAGGGGATGATCTGCGCGGTCGTCATCGTGCCGCTCTTCGCCGTCATGGGCAGCGTGGGCGGCCTCGCGATGGGGCTGGTGTGCCGCGTCACCGACTGGCCGAAACGCGCGCTCTACAGCTTCGCGATGCTGCCGCTCGTGCTCGGCGCCATCGAGCCGCACCTGCCCAACCCCGACCAGTTCTCGACCACCTCGCGCACGCTCTTCATTGCCGCGCCGGCCGAGCGCGTGTGGCACGAGTTGAACAATGCGCGCGACATCCGGCCCGCCGAGGTCGACGGCGCCTGGGCCTACCGCATCGGCGTGCCGCTGCCGCTGGCCGGGGTGACCGAGGAGACGCCCGAAGGCCGCGTGCGCAAGGTGCTGTGGCAGAAGAACGTGCACTTCGAGGAGGTCATCACCGAGTGGCAACCCGGCCGCCTGCTGAAGTGGCGCTACCGCTTCGCGCCCGACTCCTTTCCGGCCGGCGCGCTCGACGACCACGTGATGATCGGTGGCCAGTATTTCGACCTGCGCGACTCGGCCTTCACGCTGACCCCGCGCGACGGCGGCACCGAGCTGCGCGTCGACGTGGCGTGGCGCGTGAGCACGCGCTTCAACTGGTATGCGGACCGTGTCGCGGGCTTCCTGCTCGGTGACGGCGCGGAGCACATCCTGCGCTTCTACAAGGCGCGCAGCGAAGGCACCGTGGCGGTGGCGGCACGATGACGACGACACAGCAACCCGTCTTCCAGCAGGCACTCGGTGCGGCCTGGGCACAGCTGGGCGACGTGATCCGCCGTCACTACACGATGACGCCCTTCTCCGACGACTACGTGTGCGTTCGCGGCACCATGAACGAGGTGCATCACGCGCCGTGGGCCGCGCTGCTGATGCCCTTCGGCCGCCTCTTCGGCGCGCTCGTGCCGTACACCGGCACCGACGTGCCGATCGAGGTGCACTACCGCTGCCACCCTGACGATTCCAACCTGTACTGGGACCGCGTCTTCCACTTCGCAGGCCGCCAGCCTTTCCACTTCCGCTCACACATGGAACACACCGCCGCGCATGGCGCCGAGGTGATCGAGTACGTGCGCTTCGGCATCGGCATGCGCCTGGCAGTGAGCACAGAAGACGGCGCGCTGGTGTTCCGCGACCGGGGCTACATCTGGCGCGTCGCGGGCCTGCGCATTCCGTTGCCGCTCGGACTCTTCATGGGCACGGCCTATGTCGAGGAGCGCCCCGACCCAGCGAGCCCCGAGCACTTCACGATGAAGATGCTGCTGCGCCACCGCTGGTTCGGCGACGTGTTCCGCTACAGCGGGCGCTTTCACCTGCCTCCGCACCCGGCGCCGCGCGTGGGATCACAATGAGCGCACCATGCCGCGCCGCCCCGAAAACATCTACTCCCAATACCACGCCCACGTCTACTTCGCCCCCGCCACGGTGGCGCAGGCGCGTGCACTCTGCGAGCGCGCAGGCCATGAACTGATGGTCGTCGTGGGCCGCGTGCACGAGCGGCTCGTGGGCCCGCATCCGCACTGGAGCTGCCAGCTGGCCTTCGATGCGGCCGAGTTCGACCAGGTGATCGAATGGCTCGATGCCAATCGCAATGGCCTGGACATCTTCGTGCACGGCGTGACGGGCGACGACCTGGCCGATCACACGACGCATGCGATGTGGCTCGGCGAGGAAAGCGCGCTCGACCTGCGGATGTTCCGGCGCTAGCGCACGGCTCGCTCAGAACTCCGCGTCGAGCTCGTCGATCTCTTCGGGTTCCTGCTTCGCGGCAGCCACCCATTCCTTCATCGCCGGCAGTTCCATCACGCGCTTGCAGTAGGCCGCGCAGGTGCTGTCGAGCGCCACGTCGTAGCTGAGGAAGCGCGTGACCACCGGCGCGTACATCGCATCGGCAATGCCCGGCTGCTTACCGAACAGGAACGGCCCGCCGTAGGCCTTGAGGCATTCGCGCCAGATGGCAACAATGCGGTCGATGTCGGCCTGCGCGCGCGACCACACCTTGAAGTTCTTGAAGTGCGCCTTGATGTTCATCGGCAGCGCGCCGCGCATCGACGCGAAGCCCGAATGCATCTCGCCGCAGACCGCGCGGCAATGCGCGCGGGCGGCCACCTCGGCCGGCAGCAACCCGGCCTTGGGCTTGATCTCGTTGAGGTATTCGCCAATGGCCAATGTGTCCCACACCTTCACGCTGCCATGCTGCAGCGAGGGCACGAGCATCGACGACGAGAGCAGCAGCATCTCGGCCTTCATGGCCGGATCGTCGGGCGGAATGATCTTCTCGCTGAAATCGAGCCCGGCCAGCCTGCACATCAGCCAGCCGCGCAGCGACCACGCGCCGTAGTTCTTGCTGCTGATGGTGAGAACGGGTTTGGCCATCGGGACGCTCCTTGACATTGCATGCCTGCCTGCAAGCGCCATGCCACGTAGTACGCCGCTTGCTGGCCCACAACTTGCCTGCATCCACGGCATGCTGTACCGGGCCTATCAGAACCAAGCCGACCTTTTCTCGCCCTCGCGGCTCGCAGCGCAGTACTGGGGCAAGGCGCTCTGGAAGGACGGAACGGACCGCACCATGATGCGGCGCCTCGCTGCCCAATTCGAGGTGTTCTCGCGCATGCGGCTGACCCACTCGCGGCCCGCCTACGGCATCGATTCGGTCATGGTCGACGGCACCGAAGTCGTTGTCCACGAAGAGAAAACCTTGACCGCGCCTTTTGGAACGCTGTTGCACTTTCGCAAGGACATCCGGGCCGTGCACCCGCCCGTGCTTCTGGTTGCACCACTGTCGGGCCATTTCGCGACGCTGCTGCGCGAAACCGTGCGCACGCTGCTGCGCGACCACGACGTGTACCTGACCGATTGGCACAACGCGCGCGACGTGCCGCTGTGGCATGGCGGCTTCAGCCTCGACGACTACACGCTGCAGCTCATCAAGTTCCTCGAAGCCATCGGCCCCGGCGCGCACATGGTGGCGGTCTGCCAGCCCTGCGTGGCCGCGCTGGCCGCCACCGCGCTCATGGCCGAGGACGACAACCCCGCCACGCCGCGCAGCCTCACGCTGATGGCGGGCCCGGTCGATTGCCGCATCAACCCGACGGGCGTGAACGTGCTCGCGACCAGCAAGCCCATCGAATGGTTCCGCCGCAACCTCATCAGCCATGTGCCGTGGCCGCACGCGGGCGCGATGCGGCGCGTGTACCCCGGCTTCCTGCAGCTCTCGGCCTTCATGAGCATGAACCCCGAGCGCCACAAGAAGCAGTTCCAGGACATGTTCCTCCACCTCGTCGAAGGCGACATCGAGAAGGCCCGCACCATCGGCACCTTCTACGACGAATACCTCGCGGTGAACGACCTGCCGGCCGAGTTCTACCTGGAGACGGTGGAGCGCGTGTTCCAGACCTACGACCTGCCGCGCGGCGTGCTCACCGTGGGCGACCGCACCGTGAACCCGGCAGCCATCCGCCGCACCGCGCTGCTCACGGTGGAAGGCGAGCGCGACGACATCTGCGCGGTCGGCCAGACGGTGGCCGCGCAAGACCTCTGCACCGGCATCCGGCCGTACCTCAAGACGCACCACCTGCAGGCGGGCGTCGGGCACTACGGCGTGTTCAGCGGCAGCAAGTGGAACGCGCAGATCTATCCGCGGGTGCGCGAGACCATTCACGCAGCAGCCGAGCTGCACTGATCCCGCGGTTCAAACCCGACGGGCTGTCCGCCGGCCCGCAGGTACTTCCAGTACGCCACATACCCCGACAGGTAGTGCTCCACATCGTCGATGCGCACGCGGAAGCTGTGGTGGCGGATGAAGAAGCTGCCCACGATGCGTGCCGGATTCCTGAAGAACATCGCGAGCTCGGGCCAGAAGTGCCCCGTCAGCAGGTAGCGCGCACGCTGCTCCAGCGCACGGTAGAACTTCTCGATGTCGAAGCCTTCGAGCAGGTGCGCATGCACGGGGTCGGCCTGCAGGCGCGTGATCATCTTCTGCGCCGCCATCATCAGTTCCAGCAGCGTGGGAAAGGTGGTGATGCGGTCCAGCACGAAGTCCAGGTGGCCGCGCACGTTGTCCAGGCCGAAGCGGTGGTAGCGCTCCTCGGACCGGTAGAGCGTGAGCTCGTTGACGCAGTAACTCAGCCAGTGGTCGTGCGCCTCCCAGTGCCGGGCCTCGATGAAGTGTTCGAACGCCTTCTCGACCGCTTGCAGCCAGCGGGGATCGCGGGTCAGGCCATACAGACGCATGAGGCCGAAGGCGGCTTCGCCGTCGTAATAGATGATGCGGTTCTCCTCCTTGACGCTGAGGTCGGGATGGTTGAGCACGTGAACGAAACGGCCGGTTGCAGCGTCCTGCATGTGCACGATGCCCAGGGCCAGCTGCGCCAGCAGCGGCAGGTACTGCGCGTCGCCGGTGAGCTCGGTGTACTTGACCATGGCCAGCAGGCACACGGCATTGCCGCCCAGCTTGATCTCGTCGTCGATGTCGACCAGAAAGGCCGCCTCCTCGCCACCGGGCAGGGTGAGGCGCCGGATGAGCTTGCCGGTCAGGTAGCCCAGCGCGCGGTCGATGGCCGCCTTGTGTTCGGGCCGGCGCGTCAGCTCCCAGCCTTCGAGCAGCGCGAAGGTGGAGCTCGCATGGCGCAGCGCGTTGTAGGTGGGAATGGCGCGGTCGAAGCAGGGAAACCAGCCGTAGTGGTACGCCCCGGACGGCTTGACCTGCCGCGCCAGGTAGGCGGTGCTGGTCGCCACGATGCCGTGCACACGGTCGGCATCCCATGTCGCCATGCGGCGATGGCCCCGGCCGATCCCCTGGTGTTCGATGGCATGCAGTTCCTTGCCGTCGGTGAACACTGCACGCGTGTCGAAGACCCAGACCGGCTGCTGCGCCTCGGTGGGCCACTGCAGCTCCCGCCCATAGCGGTGCTGGCCGAAGAGCTGGAGGTTGACCGGATTGGGCGTCGCCTCGTCGAACTTTCCGTCGTACAGCACGGCATGCGCGCCGATGTCCTGCTCCAGCATGGCCACCGACAGTTCGGCGTCGAATGCGATGCCATGGCGAAAGTAGTTGCGCTTGGTCGTCTTCAAGGCCTGCGTGAGCGCCTGCCAACTCATGGCCTGCACGGTGTGCACCACGTCCACGCGCAGCCAGATGGGGGCGCTGCCCTGCTTGCGCAGCCAGGTCTGGAGCCGCTGCGCGCCGCGACGCCACACTTCCTCGAAGTTCTTGCCGCGCACCGTCACCACGTGCGCGCGCTCCTTGCCGTTGCAGACCGACATGAACAGAACGCCCACGGCCGGCGCGGTCACGCATTCGTCCCACGTGGCGACAAGCGCCGGCCTGGCCGACGCCAGCAGTTCACCAAGGCTCATCGCGCGTTTCCCCTGACCGCTTCTTCGTACTCCTGCGGGTCTCCGCAGAAGATGATCTCGCTGCGGTCGATCACTTCGTAGACAACGCGCCCGCCCTTCTGGATCAGCGCGTTGTAGCAAGGCGCGATGTAGTACTCGCCCCGGGTCATCGCCCGGTTCGCGCGCTGGTGCTCGAAGGCTTCGTTGAAGACCCGCGCGTCGGCGAAGTGGTAGAGGCCATCGCTGCACAGGTTGGAGATGCGCTCTTTCTCCGTCGTCCGGAGCACCGCATGGCCCGGGCCGGGCTCCACGAACGACCAGTGATCGCCTTCCCCCTCGAACACCTCCAGGTAGCCCAGCGCATCGGCCGCCAGTGCCGACTTGCGAAATCCCGGCCGGATCGTGTCGATGTTGAAGACGTAGAGGGCATCGTCGGAACGCACCTGCTGCAGCCCCCGGTGCACCGAGTCGGCCTGGCCTGACGTGTCGCCTTCCAGTTCGACGATGCGGAATTCCCTGACGCCCAGGCTCTTCAACTCCTGCCTCAGGTACCCCGCGATGTCGTGGTCGCGCCGCACCACGAAGAGAAAAAGATCGTCCTCGAAGTAGTGCTCGAACGACTTCACGACATGGAAGAAAACCGTCTGCCCGTGCAGCGGCAGCCGGTACTTGGGCAGCGCATAGCCGGCCTCCGTGAAACGGCGGCTCTTGCCCATCATGGGAATGACAAACATTTTTCTCAGTGCTCCATTTGCTCGTAAAGGCGCAATGCATTGGCGAGCATCGCGCGCTGGCGGCGCGGTGTGTCCTGGTGCAGCGGCAGCATCGACAGAAACAGCATGACGGTGACTGGCGCGACGTGGCGCGCCGTCATGCCGTTCAGCAACGGCAGCCCGGCGAACAGTTTTTGAATGGCGGCCGCGTCCTCGTCGGCATGGATGCGCAGCTGGAAGTCCAGCCCCGTGCCGTCGTCGATGTCGAAGGCATCGGCCACGATGTAGTCGTACAGGCCCAGCACCGAATGCGCGACCTTCGCGAGGTCGTAGCGCAGGTCGCCCACGAGCCGCGCCTCGCCGCGGAAATTGAGGCCGCGTGGGTCGATCACCTTGATGCAGTCCGAGCGCGTGTCGAACAGGATGTTGCTGAAGCACAGGTCGCCATGCATCACGCCCGGCACCAGCGGCACGCGCGCCGCGGCCTCGATGCAGCGCGCGAGGATGGCCGAGAGCGACGGCAACGCACGGCCGTTCAGCCGCGTGGGCGCCGACACGCTCAGGCCGCAACTGTCGGCATAGGCGTTCATGCGCGCCCGGGTCTTTTCCACGAGCATGCCGTGGCTGTCTTCGGCCACCCGCTGCCGCGCGTCGTCGGTCAGGGGCACCGCCGACTGGCAGGCCGCCAGCCAGTCGGCCAGATGTTTGAAGACGCGCGACCAGAACGCCGTCGAGTTGCAGCCGTGCACGTACAGCTCGTTGAGCGGCGCCATGCACATGTACTCCAGTTCGTAGCCGTAGCCATCGGGTGCGACCGGGCCGTGGTCCAGCAGCTGCGGCGCGTACACGCGCAGGCGCGGCGGCAGTGCGCCGAACCACTGCGCCTCCGCCTTGATCTTCTCGGCGGGGCGGCCCGTCTTGCGCACGCGGCGATCGCCGATCGCGAGGTCGTTGAACGCGCGCTGCGTGGTGATCTGCGCGCGCGAGCGGTAGAAGGTGTTGACGTGCCCGAAGTCCGACCACTTTTCGGTGTGCACGCGCTCCAGGTAGCAGGCCTCGTCGTAGGCCGAGACGGCCTTCTCGAACGACCCGCGCGCCGCGACCAAACACCTGGCCAGGCGTCCCACCGAGTGAAAGGCGAAGTAGCCGCACCAGACGCGCGTGCCGGCGTCCGGGCCGGGGTCGACGTGCCAGTTGTAGTCGTCCGCGGACTCCGCCACGCAGAGGCAATCCCAGGCGGCCGGAAGGTCCTGGATCAGCGTGTCGCCGTGCAGGATGCGCAGCCCCTCGTCGTAGTTGCCGATGGTGTTGATCGAGAACAGCACCGAATCGGCCAACGTGAGCCCGTCGGGCACGCGCAGCACCTGCACCGCCTGTGCCTGCAGCGCACGCACGTCGCGGTGAGGGATGGCGTAGCTCTCGGGCAGCGAGAGATAGATGCTCTCGCCGGGAAAGCGCGCCTGCAGCACCGAGAACTGCCGCAGGAACAGGCGGCGGTTGCCCACCGGAAGAAAAGCCGGCGGCAGGCGGCCGAATTCCGATTGCAGTTCCGAATCGACGTAGGCGGCGGAAGTGATGACGATCACTGGGCCTGCCCCAGATCGATGGCGAGGAATTGTTTGACCTCCGCCCCCGAAATCGAATAGGACGCCAATGCGCGTTGCACGATTTTCATCAGCCGGGGGTTGTGGATCGCGGCGCGCTGGTCTTCATTGGCCCAGGCATACGGCGGCAGGTTCTTTTCCTGGCCCACCACGTCGTCTTCCGCATCCAGCCCTTCCAGGATCTTCAACATCAAGGACCGGCCGCGCCAGATGTTGTCCTTGATCACCGGTGTGCCATCGGCGAATTTCCGGTCCCGCAATTCCGGGGGAATGATCATGGGGAATTCCTTTTTCTTGATGAGTTCCGCCAACCGGTTCCAGAAATGCCTGACGTCATAAGGATTTGGATTGAGAAAAACCTGCTCGTTCAATTCCTGCAAAGACGAAGGCAATGGCGTGCTCCACAATTTCGAATTGCGATCGTTCTCCGCCAGCGTGACCCATTCCGCCCATTTCGCCATTCCCTCCAGGAACCAGCTCGCGCGGAACATGGTGTAGCCGTATTGGTAGAGATGGAATAATTCATGCGGAATCAAAAAATCCTTCACCCGCTCGTGATTCCCTTTCAACGCGGAATTGATGGCCATCGAAATCGAGCATTTGTCGGCCCGGATGCGACTGCCCGGATAGCGGATCACCGCCGAAAAAGACAGGCCCCGCTTGTCCGTTATTTCGGGGCTGTAGACATCGAAGTTCATGAAATCGATGTCGATGGATTCGGCCTGTCGGAATCTCGGACTGGTAAGCGGGTCGCGGAAGCCGTTGCGGTTGAAGATCTGCCGGACGGTGTCCAAATGGAGTGCCGCATCCTCGACGATATCGGGCACACCATTGCGATTGATATCTGCATTGCTATACAGCGCGTGAGGGCCCGATTGCGTATAGAACACGCGGATGCCATTGAGTTCGAATTTTTGCTCCAATTCGAGCCGGTGCTGGTTTTTTGAATTCCTGCATCCCGGTGCTTCCTGCAATTCCCTGGCGGACACCGAAGGCACGCAGGCGGCATAGGCGATGGCGCCACCCGCAAGAATCTGCCTCCACGGCAATCGGATGGCTGGCATCGGGGCGCCTGTTGCAGATATTCGCATGGTTATTCCGGCGAATTATTCAATTCAGGGAATTCCAGAGCAATCTATCCATTTCGCTCGATGGTCCCGAGGGCAAATCGATGGAAAGCAATTTCCGCAATTCATTCCTCCCGTAGGACGCCGCAGGCATCGCCTCGACCGGCACGATGTTTTCGAGGGGGCGCCGCCGCACGCCCTGGAACAGAAGGGAATGCGCGAGCGAGCAGTGCGAGCGCAGCCGCCTCGGAAATCCGAACCACTTCTCATCGATGGCCTGGGTCTGGATCTTCAGCGTATTGGCATAGCAGCCTATGGCCTCGGGCGACCCGATGGCGAATTGATCGCCCGCATAAAGCGTTTTGGTGACCATCAGGTGATTGAAATAAATGATGCGCTGTTTGCGGCATTCTTCGGCCATCTTTATCCAGTCCGGCTTTTTGCCGCTCGCCCGGAATGTGCGGTCCGGCCTGATTCTGAGCACGAGATCGTAGGTGCCGCCGCCGTCCATCATCAGGCGGTGCGCTTCCTGAATCTTGTAGAACATCTTGCGCTGGTTGTTCGTGTCGTTCTCGAATTCAGGTCTTTGATGATTTTCGATGACCACTGCTGCGTCATTTCCGTAGATCGCTTTGATCTCTGGCTCATTGATCGTCGAAGATACGGCGAGCATCGAAAAGAAATTCGGGTAGGCCTTTTTCATCGCTTCAAGGCCATATTGAAATCCCGCCTGTTTATAGGCTTGGGCAAATGCCGCATGCTTGAATATGCGATCGACACCATTGCCCGACAGTGGATCGGGAAATCGCCAACCGGTGTCTTCCCAGGTATGGACGAAATATTTCACCCGATGCCCGTCGAGATGCAGGTGCTTCCAGGTTTCGAAAGCTTCTGCGTAACCTCGCATCTGGCCCGAGATGCAGACGGCAATATCGAGCTGCTGCCTGTCCAATTCCCGACTCGGGTGCTCGATGGCGGCGCCAAAGGCTCGAGAAATTCTTGCGCTGGACAGCGCCGCGCCACCATTTTCAGCCGCAACAGATTCGCGCGCCTGATGAAGCGCACAATCGTAGACCGCCTCATCCAGCAATGCGTACCCCAGTATCAGCACACGGCAGATGGCCTCGTCCTTCAGGCGCCGGATTCCTTTTTCGTCCTGCAGGATATCGGCGACGAATTCCCTGAATATCTTTCCGTTGGCGGGAAGTGCGGTCTGAAAGAATTTGCACAGGGTTTCGTGGTTCTGGCTTTCAAAGAAATCGATCAGGATTTCTTTTTGAATATCTTCCCCGTAGCCCTCGAACCCTTCAATTGCCAATTTCAATGCAATTGCGTCCTGAAGATTTTCGAACGATTTCTCCTCGATCACGGGCCGGGCAATACCGGCAATGCTTTTATAGGTCGCCGCATGATGCCTTTTCAATCCCGCCAGATAGGTGGCGAATTCAAAAGGAAACGCATCGATCACCTGCTCCAGCCGCCGCGCCAGCTGCGCGATCTGCCCCGCGATCAACTGCGTGAATGCGACATCCATCCCCTTCATATCCTTCTGGAACGCCTCCTTCCACGGTTCGCTGGCCCGCAGTTCCAGCGCCGCATTGACGTTGCCCGAAAGAATCAGCGCGTCCTGGTACCTCGGAAGAATCTCGTTCCTGAACGCGTGGTCTTCCTTCAGCGCGCTGCGCAGGCGATACAGGCTCAGCTCCAGCTGGTCCGACTTGCTGAAGGCGTGCAGGTCGGCGTCGATGTCCGCGGCGGATTTCCACGCGCTGGAACCGTTCATGTCACCGGTGGGCATCGGTCAGTCCGCCGCCGCGAAGGCATCCGACTTCTGGAACACCGGGAGCCACGGCTCGGCCAGCATGTGGAATTCCGGGCCCGGGTTCAGGCCCATCAGCAGGTGGGCGCGGCTGGAGGGCTCGTTGCTGCGGTTCACGGCGCGGTGGTTCACGTCCACCCGCACCAGCCAGGCCGAGCCGTCGGCGGGCAGGTGCACGCTCTCGATGCTGCCGTCGGCGCGCTGCCACTCGAAGAAGCAGTTCGGGTTGGTGATGATCGGGATGTGCAGGCGCCAGGTTTCCCGGAGCGCATCGGTGTGCAGCGGCATCTCCGCGCCTTCGCTCTCCAGCTGCATGATGCGCGCGCGGAATGGCGCAAGGCCCGCGTCGCGCAAGGCATCCATCACATCGGCCAGGTAGCCCGAGCAGGCGTCCGTCGGCGCGGTGCCGGGCACGAAAGGCTGCTTGCCGGGAATGCGGCGGATGCCGTCGGTCAACGTGCCGTCGCGGCTCGTCACGGCCCAGCCGATGTAGTCGACGCGGTTGTCGCGGTACGGCATCGACGGCAGCGTGCAGACATGGTCCAGGAAATGGCGCCGCAGCGCATCGGCATCGATGCGGAAGCTGGCCAGCCTCGCGAACATGACATCTCGTGATTGCTTCATGCGTGTTCTCCTCGTTCCTCTTTCTTGTCGGGCTGCCATCGCAAACCGATGGCGCGGATCGCGCGAGCGCATGCGATGGGCAAGGCTGCGCGCGCAAGCGCGTGGTCAGCGGGCGAGAAGCCCGGACCTACGCGATGGAGGCGAGAGACTGGGGCGGCCGCGCGGGCCGCTCGAGGAAGGTCAGCGAGAAGAACGCCGGTGCGAATTCCGGCTGCGATGCCGGCAGCGGCGCGAAGCCGAACAGGTGCTCGACGAACGGGGCTTCGATGCTGTGGCCGAGGTCGAGGTCCGCGTCGTCCGCGGGCTGCGTGGCAACGGACGCGCCCACTGCATCGACCGCATCGGCCGTTGCGGATGCGTCGGCAAAGAGCATGTGCGCCACTTCGTCGCGCTGGTTCGCCGCGTCGACCAGGCCCTGCGCGAACACGGCAAGGCCGTGGCAGCACAGAAGGATCGCGAACACGGCAGCGACGAGCGGGCGAGGCATGTGCGGCGCATCTTAGCCGTGGCTACGGCTGGCGTCGAACGCGTGTTCCCCGAGTGACACGGCGCGCTTTGGGCTCTCCACTTTGGGGCAATCGGTTACGCAGTAATGCGATGAGTTCCTGCGCCACCACATTGCGCATCGGCCCCGGCAGGTAGGCCAGCACCACGCGGCGCTCGATGCGCGGCTTCAGGAGCGGCACCACCACCAGTTCGGGGTCGCGCAGCGACGAGGTGTACAGCTGCGGCATCAGCCCCAGCGCCAGGCCGCTGCGCACCAGCGCGTAGAGCGTTTCGGAATAGCTCACGCGGTAGGGCTCGGCGCCCTGCGCGAACTGCGCGCGCGCCGGGTTGCCCAGCGCCGGCATGCTGCCGCTCTCGAACAGCACGAGGCGCTCCTTGCCGATGGCCTCCCAGTTCGCGTCACCGGCTGCGGCCAGCGGGTGATCGCGGCGCACCACCAGCACCAGCGGATCGCGGAACAGGTCGATGCAGGTCAGGCCGTTCGGCGGCTCGGTGATGGCGGCCACCGCCATGTCGAGCTGGCCGCTGCGCAGCTCGGCCAGCAGCGTGGTCGAGGGCGCATCGCGCCAGGCCAGCTCGACCTCGCGCTGGCCGTCCTGCTGGAGGAATTCGCTGACCGCCGCAGCAACGCGCGCGCTGGCCGACGGGATCACGCCCACGCGCACGAAGGCGCGGCCGCGCTGCACCGTGCTCTCGATGTCGCGCAGCGCCACCTCGAAGGCGTTGACGAGAAAGTCGGTGCGCGCCAGCACCTCGGCGCCCACGGGCGTGAGTTCGAGGCGATGGGTGGAACGGGTGAGCAATTCGGCGCCGAGCAGCTTTTCCATCTGCTTGATGGCATTGCTGAGCGCGGGCTGCGTGATGGCCAGGCGCCGTGCCGCGCGGCCGAACTGCCCTTCTTCCACCAGCACCGAGAAGAACTGCAACTGGCGCAGCGTGAGCGCACGCAGGGGCAAGGCGGCCGTGGCCATGGCGTCTCCAGTCAGCGGTGGTTATTGATCCGGTGAATCAAATTATAGAAATTCAAAATTTTCCTTATGAGCTTCGGCTCCCTAGACTGGTCAGCATGACCAGCCCCTCCCCGTCGCCGTCGTCCTCCTTCACGCTGGAATCGTTCCTCCGCGCGATCCCCAAGGTCGAGCTGCACTGCCACCTGTTCGGCACCGTGCGCCACGAGACCTTCAAGCAGCTGAACCTGCGCGCCGGCGCGCCGCTGGCGGCCGACGAGATCGAGGGCTTCTACACGCGCGGAGAAAAGCCCGTCGGCGTGCTGCGCGTGCTGCGCGCGCTCGACGCGCAGCTGGTGCGCGGCCCGGGTGACCTGTACCAGCTCACGCTCGAATACCTGCAGGATGCGGCCTCGCACAACGTGCGCTACGCGGAGTTCTTCTGGAACCCGACCGGCACGGTGCACGACTCGGGCATTCCCTACGCGCTGGCGCAGGCCGCGATCGTGCGCGCGATACAGGATGCGCAGCAGGAGTTCGGCATCACCGGCCGGCTCATCGCCGCCATCGACCGCGAGGCCAGCCCCGAGGCGGCGGTGGAGATGGTCGAGTGGGTCAAGGCGCACCGCTGCGACGAGGTGATCGGCATCGGCATCGACTACCGCGAGGTCGACCGGCCGCCCGAGCTCTTCACCGAGGCCTATGCCGCGGCGAAGAAGGCGGGCCTGAAAACCACCGCGCATGCCGGCGAGTTCGGCATGCCCTGGACCAACGTGCGCACCGCGCTCGACGTGCTGCAGGTGGACCGCATCGACCACGGCTACACGGTGGTCGACCAGCCCGGCTTCGCGCGCGAATGCGCCGAGCGCGGCGTGCTCTTCACCGTGGTGCCGACCAACTCGTACTACCTGCGCACGCTGCCGCCCGAGCGTTGGGCGCTGGATCACCCGATCCGCCGCATGCCGGGCCTGGGCCTGCGCATCCACCCCAACACCGACGACCCGACGCTGCACAGGGTCACGCCCACCGGGGCCTGGCTGATGATGGTGCGCGACTTCGGCTTTGACCTCGACGACCTGCGCGGCTTCATGCACAACGGCCTGGACGGCGCATGGATTGACGACAGCCAACGCCGCGAATGGCGCACGCAGTGGAGCGAGGCGTTCGACACGCTGCGCGCCCGCCTTGACGCCGAACCCACGCCTTCCACCTTCGAATGAACCACGCCATGAACACGCCCCGCCGCCTTCTCCTCGCCGCCGCGCTCTGCGCCGCATTGCCCACCGCCGCGCTCGCGCAGGCGTGGCCAACCGCCAAGCCCATCACGCTGATCGTTCCGTACACGGCCGGCGGCAGCGTGGACGTCAACGCCCGCCTGGTCGCGCAGCGGCTCGGCGAGCGGCTCAAGCAATCGGTGGTCATCGACAACGTGAGCGGCGCGGGCGGCGCCATCGGCGTGGCCAAGGCCGTGAATGCGGCGCCCGACGGCTACACGCTGGTGGTCGGGCCGGACAGCGCGATCGCCGTCGGCAAGCTGGTGAACCCGACGGCCTTCCGCTTTGATCCGCTGAAGGACCTGGCGCCGGTGGGCCTGCTCAACACCGCGCCGATGGTGCTGGTCGCACGGCCTGGCCTCGAGGCGCAGACTTTTTCCGACTTCGTGAAGCTCGCCAAGGCCAAGCCCGGCCAGTACAACTACGCGACCTCGGGCGTGGGCACCGTGCTGCAGTTGGCGATGGAGTTGCTCAAGGAGCGCAGCGGCATCTTCGTCACGCACGTGCCCTACCGCGGCGGCGCGCAGATTGCCACCGACGTGATCGGCAACCAAGTCGACCTCGCGATGCTGGTGAGCACCAGCGCCATCCCGCATGTGAACGGCAAGCGCCTGAAGGCGCTGGGCATCACCAGCAACAAGCGCCTGGCCGCGCTGCCCGGCGTGCCCACCTTCGACGAGATGCCGGGCCTGAAGGGCTTCGACATGGTGAGCTGGACCGGCATCTTCGCGCCCGCGAAGACGCCGCCGGCGGTGGTCGCGCAGATCAACCAGGAACTCAATGCGGTGCTGCAGGAGGAAGGCGTGCGCTCCAAGCTGATGGAGCAAGGGGCGCTGCCGGGGAGCGGTACGCCGGAGGCGTTCGGGAAGTTCGTGCAGGCTGAGTACAGCCGCAATCAGAAGATCGTGCAGACCGCCAACATCAAGGAGTGATGTCGGCGGCCGGGCCGGCAGGTCAGCCGGTCTTGCTCTCGTCTTCCGCCGGCCAGTCGCGGATGTACGCCTTGAGCATCTTGTTCTCGAAGTTCTGGCTGTCCACCACGGCCTTGGCCACGTCGTAGAAGCTGATCACGCCCATCAGCATGCGCTTGTCCATCACGGGCATGTAGCGCGCGTGGCGCTCCAGCATGATGCGGCGGATTTCGTCGAGGTCGGTTTCCAGGGTGCAGGTGACGGGGGCGTCGTCCATGGCCTTGCGCACCAGCGTGGTCCCGACCTGGCCGCCGTTGCCCACGATGGCCACGATGACTTCGCGGAAGGTGAGCATGCCCACGAGGTCGCCATGTTCCATGACCACGAGGGAGCCGATGTCCTTTTCCGCCATCGTGGTGGCGGCTTCTGCCAGCAGGTCGTCTGGCGTGATGGTGAAGAGCGTGTTGCCCTTGACGCGAAGGATGTCGCTGACTTTCATCGTGTGCTCCTCTCGGACTCTCGAACTCTCTTGCTGGGCGGTGTGCCGATTTGAATATAGCCCACAATCGACGACGACCTGAACGCCCCTGTCGCCCACGCATGCTTTGCAGACGTAACGGGGCTTTGCGAGAGACAACAGAAAGGCCCTCATGCCCGGTTATTCCGACCCCGGTTTCGACACCCTAGCACTGCACGCCGGCGCCTCGCCCGACCCCGCCACCGGCGCGCGGGCGGTGCCGATCCACCTGACCACCTCCTTCGTCTTCGAGTCCAGCGACCATGCGGCGGCGCTCTTCAACCTGGAGCGCGCGGGCCATGTGTATTCGCGCATCAGCAACCCGACCAACGCGGTGCTGGAGCAGCGGGTGTCTGCCCTCGAAGGCGGCATCGGCGCCATCGCCACCGCGAGCGGACAGGCCGCCCTGCACCTGTCGATCGCCACGCTGATGGGCGCGGGCTCGCACATCGTGGCCAGCACCGCCCTCTACGGCGGCTCGCAGAACCTGCTGCACTACACGATGCGCCGCTTCGGCATCGAGACCACCTTCGTGAAGCCCGGCGACCTGAACGGCTGGCGCGCCGCGGTGCGGCCCGAGACCAAGCTCTTCTTCGGCGAGACCGTGGGCAACCCGGGCCTGGACGTGCTCGACATCCCCGCTGTGAGCGACATCGCGCACGAAGCCGGCGTGCCGCTGCTGGTCGACTCCACCCTCACCTCGCCCTACCTCATCAAGCCCTTCGACTGGGGCGCCGACCTGGTCTATCACTCGGCGACCAAGTTCCTCTCGGGTCATGGCACGGTGATCGGCGGCATCGTGGTCGATGGCGGCAGTTTCGACTGGGAGAAGTCGGGCAAATTCGCAGAGTTGACCCAGGCCTACGACGGTTTCCACAACATGGTCTTCAGCGAAGAGAGCACCGTCGGCGCCTTCCTGCTGCGCGCGCGGCGCGAGGGCCTGCGCGACTTCGGCGCGTCGATGAGTCCGCACACGGCGTGGCTGATCTTGCAGGGCATCGAGACGCTGCCGCTGCGCATGGAGCGGCACATCGACAACACGCAGAAGGTGGTCGAGTTCCTCGCGAGCCATCCGTTCGTCTCGCGCGTGGGGCATCCGCTGATCGAATCGCACCCCAGCCATGCGCTCGCGCAGAAGCTGCTGCGCCACGGCGCGCGCGGCGCGGGCGCGGTGTTCAGCTTCGACATCAAGGGCAGCCGCACGCAGGGCAAGGCCTTCATCGAGGCGCTCAAGCTCTTCAGCCACCTGGCCAACGTGGGCGACTGCCGCAGCCTGGTGATTCATCCGGCCAGCACCACGCACTTCCGCATGACCGACGAAGCGCTCGCGGGCGCCGGCATTTCGCAGGGGACGATCCGCCTGTCGATCGGCCTGGAAGACCCGGCCGACCTGATCGACGACCTGAAGCGCGCACTGAAGGCCGCAGAAAAGGCGGGTGCCTGAGATGCACTACACCGTCAACGGCCACGCCACCTACTGCTACACCGGCGGCAAGCCCTTCGATGCGGCGAAGCCCACCGTCGTGTTCATCCATGGCGTGCTCAACGACCACAGCGTGTGGATCCTGCAGAGCCGCTGGTTCGCCAACCACGGATGGAACGTGCTCGCGCTCGACCTGCCCGGCCACTGCAAGAGCGAAGGCCCGCCGCCCGCGAGCGTGGAAGAGGCGGCGCAGTTCGTCGTCGCGCTGCTCGACGCGGCCGGCGTGCAGAAGGCCGCGCTGGTCGGCCACAGCTTCGGCTCGCTGATCGCGCTCGAAACCGCCTCGCGCGCACCCGAGCGCGTGACGCATCTGGCGCTGGTCGGCACGGCGTATCCGATGGTGGTGTCGCCCGCGCTGCTCGACGGCGCGCTGAACGATCCGCAGCGAGCGATCGCGATGGTCAACACCTTCTCGCATTCGCTGCTCGCACCGCCGCCCTCGTCGCTCGGCCCCGGCACCTGGCTCTACGGCAGCTCGCGCGCGCTCATGCGCCGCGTGCTCGCGAGCAACCGCGCGCACAACGTGTTCCACATCGGCTTCAGGGCCTGCAACGACTACGCGAATGGCGAAGCCGCAATGGAAGCGGTGCAGTGCCCGGTGCTGTTCCTGCTCGGCGATGCCGACCAGATGACGCCGCCGCGCGCGACCAAGGCGCTGGTCGGCAAGGCGCGCAACGCCAAGGTGGTGACGGTGCGTGCCGGGCATGCGCTGATGAGCGAAGCGCCGGACGAGACGCTGTTCGCGCTGCGCGACTTCGTCGCTAAGCCCGCAGGCTGAACCTGCGAGCTATTCGTTCGCGACGATGCCCGCGCGGTGCGCCAGCGCGCGATAGCGCGGAATCTCTTTTTCGACTTGCTGCCTGAAGGCGGTCGCGCCGACCATCGCCGGCTCGATGCCTTGTGCGTGCAGTTGCGCCTGCAACGCGGGGCTGCCCAGCGTTTCCGACAGCGCGCGCGTCAGCCTCGCGAGCACAGGTGCTGGCGTGTGTGCCGGTGCGGCAACGCCGTACCAGGCGTCGAAGCTCCCCTCGGGCAATCCCTGCTCCGCCAGCGTGCGCACGCCCGGCAGGAGGCCGGATCGCACGGTGCCTACGATGCCCAGCGCGCGCACCTTGCCGGTCCGCGCGTGCGGCGCGACCGAGGCCACGGTATCGATGCCCAGGTCGACTTCTCCGCCGATGACCGCCACCATCGCCTGGCTGCTGCCCCGGTACGGAATGTCCTGCAGCCGGATGCCCGCGGCCAGCGCGAACAGTTCCCCCGTGAGGTGCGAGCCCGACGCGTTGCCGAAGGTGGCATAGCGGATCTGCCCGGGACGCTGCTTGGCCGCATCGATCAGCGCGGGCAGCGAGTGCCACGGCGTGGTGCCGCCCGCGAACAGCACCAGCGGCACCCGCGCGACGATGGCGATGGGCGCGAGATCACGCGACGGGTTGTAGGCGCGTTCGGCGCGCAGCGCCGGATTCACGCTGTAGCTGGTGGAACCCGCGAGCAGCAGTGTGTAGCCGTCGGGCCTCGCGCGGGCCGCGATCTCGGTGCCGATGAGCGCGGAGGCGCCGGGCTTGTTGTCGATCACGACGGGCTGGCCCAGCTGCTGCGACAGGGTCTGGCCGATCATGCGCGCCACGATGTCCGTGCCGCCGCCGACTGCAAAAGGGACGACGAGGCGGATCGGCTTCTGCGGCCAGGCGCCCTGCGCTGTCGCTGCCCGATGCAGCGCCAGTGCCGCGCCCGGAGCCCCGCAAAGAAGCAGGCGGCGCGAGATGCCGGGAACGGTCTGCTTCATGGCACGCGCAGGCAAGGAGAAACGCAGGGCCGCAGCCGCGTGTCGCGAGGGCCGGTCAACGCAGGGCGTTGATGTCCGTCGGGTCGAGCAGCACCTTCGGCGCGCCGCTGCGGGCCACGGCCAGCATGGCCAGGCCGATCTGCTCGGAGGTCGTCATCTTGTCGGGCCAGAGCCGGTAGGCAAGGCTGAGCAGCGGCGAGATCACCATGTAGACGCTGTGGTACAGCGGTGTCTTGGAACGCACGCCGTGCAGCGGCTGGATGATGCCGGGGCGGAACATGTAGGCCGCCTTGAACGGCAGGCGCAGCAAGGCGTTTTCGGTTGCGCCCTTCACCCGTGCCCACATGCTGCTGCCGCGCTCGCTGCTGTCGGTGCCGGAGCCCGTCACGTAGGTGAAGGTCATGCCCGGATTGAGCCGCGCGAGCACGGTGGCCGCGGCCATCGTGAGGTCGTAGGTGACGCGGCGGTAGTCGTCTTCCTTCATGCCGACCGACGACACGCCGAGGCAGAAGAAGCAGGCGTCGAAGCCCTGCAGCTGCGACTCGACGGCGGAATAGTCGTACATGTCCTTCACGACCAGGTCCTCGAGCTTGGGATGCTGCTGCCCCGTGGCATTGCGCCCGACTGCGACGACGCGCTCCACGTCGGGGGCCAGCAGGCACTCGCGCAGCACGCCCTGCCCCACCATGCCGGTGGCGCCGAAGATCAGGATGTTCATGGGAGGAAGGTCCGGTTAAACCGAGAACGTCGCCGGTTTCTTGTTCAGCACGGCGAGGAGCAGATCGACGTCCAGGCTCGAAGGCTGCGGCGACTGAAGAGCCCCGAGCATGCGCGACAGCGTTTCGGCATGCGGCAGCAGCGGGCCCAGGAAGCGCGTGCCGTCGGCACCCGCGACCAGCAGCGTGGGGAAGGTCTCGACGTCGAAGCCATCGGCGATGTCGGCGTGGTCTTCGATGTCGACCCAGCCGAAGCGCAACTGCGGATGCGCGCGCGCCACCTGCTCGAACAGCGGCCGGTAGTCGCGGCAGGTGCCGCACCATTCGGCGCACAGGCACACGACCCACAGCGCGTCTCTGGCCGGATCGGCGGAATCGGTGGTGGTGGCGGGCAGAGCGCTCAAGGCTGATGCGTCAGTGGTGTGAATGGGGACCGGGGTGGTGCGGCCGCAAGGTCGTGGCTATTATGGTCAAAGCTCACACAAGGCGCTTCAGCGCCCAGGAGACCGCACGATGAACACCACGACTGCCCCGGAATCTGCCGTCGATCCGCGCCGTTTCAAGAGCTTCGCGGAGTTCTACCCGTTCTACCTGACCGAGCACGCCAACCGCACCTGCCGCCGCCTGCACTTCGCGGGCTCGACGCTGTCGCTGCTGTGCCTCGTGGCGCTGGTGGTCACACTCAACCCGTGGTGGCTGCTGGCCGGGGTGCTGGTGGGCTATACCTTCGCCTGGGTCGGGCATTTCGGCTTCGAGAAGAACAAGCCGGCCTCGTTCAAGCGCCCGCTCTATTCCTTCATGGGCGACTGGGCGATGTACCGCGACATCTGGCTGGGCAAGGTCAAGATCTGACCGGCTGCTAGATCAGCAGCACGTCGCCCAGGCGAAGTGACCTGAGCGGGCCCTTCTGCCAGAGGTCTTCGAGCGGCTCGGCCTGCGGCATCAAGAGCTCCTTGAGCAGCGGCTCGATAGGCGTCGACGGGTCCGCCAGCAGCACGTAGCGCGGATCCTGGTCGGCAGGTTCCTCGGCCAAGGGAGCGATCCAGTCGAGTGCCACCAGCGCTTCGAGCACGGGAGAGAGTTGCAGGGCATCGACCCGCATGCGCGTCACGAGTTCGGTCGCGCCCATGCCCTTGGCCGGCGTGGCCTGCGCGCGCGCCAGGTGCTGCAGCGTTTCCATCGCCAGTTGCAGCGGCCAGCCCGCCGCGCCGCCGCGCCGCGCCACACCCGTGAGCAGGCTCGGCAGGTAGGCCGCGATGACCGCGCCGAGCAGCACGATCACCCAAGCCACATAGATCCACACCAGCAGGATCGGGAAGGTGGCGAAGGCGCCGTACAGCACCGAGTAGGTCGGCACCAGGCTCAGGTAATAGGCCAGCACGCGCTTGGCAATCTCGATGGCCGCCGCCACGAAGATGCCGCCGGCCCAGGCATGCGACCAGCGCACATTGGTGTTCGGCACGTAGTGGTAGAGCGAGGCCATGCCGACCGCGAGCAGCATGAATTCAAGGGTGTCGAAGAACAGCTTGACCATGCCGCGCCCCACCACGTCGCTCGTGGCGGAGACCACGTAGGAGGTGGTCGACAGGCTCACCGCGAGGATGATCGGCCCCAGCGTGATGGCAGCCCAGTAGATCAGCACCCGCTGCGCGAAGGGCCGCGGCGTTCGCACCCGCCAGATGTTGTTGAGCGTCTTGTCGATCGTGAGGATCAGCGCAATGGCCGTGATCAGCAGCACGATCAGGCCCGCGATGCCCAGGCCGCTAGCCTTGCTCGCGAACTGGTTCAGGTAGCCGAGTACCTGGCGCGCGATGTTCTCCGGAATCAGGCTCTCGATGAGCCAGCGCTGCAGGCGGCCCTGCATCTTGGCGAACATGGGGAACACGGTGAAGAGCGCGAGCGCGACCGTGAAGAACGGGACCATCGCGATGGTCGTGGTGAAGGTCAGGCTGCTGGCCGTCAACCCGAGCCGGTCTTCGCGAAAACGCTCGCCCAATACCGCAGCGGTGTTGCGCCACGGAAAACGCGAAAGATCCCTCCAAAGCTGCCGACGATTCATGGCCGGTATCATGCCATCCGCTCTTCAATGCGCCGCCTTCCACGGTGCGCCCTCTCCTTCGTCGCACCGTGACCGCCACCCCGCTCCCGCCCTCTTCCGTCCGCGCCACCCGATGGCTTGCCGTGGGCAGCCTCGTCGGCCTGATCGTGCTGGGCCTGGCCTGGGAGCTGTGGCTCGCGCCGCTGCGGCCCGGCGGCTCGCTGCTCGCGCTGAAGGTGCTGCCGCTGGTCGTTCCGCTCGCGGGGCTCTACAAGAACCGCATGTACACCTACCGCTGGGTCAGCCTGATGATCTGGCTCTATTTCACCGAGGGCGTGGTGCGCGCCTGGAGCGACACCAACGGCGTGGGGCAGGTGCTCGCGCTTATCGAGGTGCTGCTGTGCCTGGTGCTCTTCGCGGCCTGCGCGTGGCATGTGCGCCTTCGCTTGCGCCATGCCAAGGCCGCTGCTGCTGCCCGTCAACTGGAGGTTTCCGCCCAATGACTTCTTCTGCTTCCCCTGCTGCATTGATCGACCAACTGCGCGCCATCGTCGGCGCCTCGCATGTGCTCAACGAGGGCGACCTCACCGCCTACGAACAGGACTGGCGCAAGCGCTCGCGCGGCAAGTCGCTCGCGGTGGTGCGTCCGGCGAATGCGCAGCAGGTGGCCGACGTGGTCAAGGCCTGCGCCGCGGCCGGCACGGCCATCGTGCCGCAGGGCGGCAACACCGGTCTGGCGGTCGGATCGATTCCCGACGACAGCGGCACGCAGGTGGTGCTGAGTCTCCAGCGCCTGAACACGATCCGCACCTTCGATGCCGCCAACCTCACGATGACCGTCGAAGCCGGCTGCATCCTGCAGACGCTGCAGGAGGCCGCGGAGAAAGCGGGCTACCTGTTCCCGCTGAGCCTCGCCGCCGAAGGCAGCTGCACCATCGGCGGCAATCTCGCGACCAATGCGGGCGGCACGCAGGTCGTGCGCTACGGCAACACGCGCGAGCTGTGCCTGGGCCTCGAAGTGGTCACGCCGCAGGGCGAGATCTGGGAAGGCACGAGCGGCCTTCGCAAGGACAACACCGGCTACGACCTGCGCGACCTCTTCGTCGGCAGCGAAGGCACGCTGGGCATCATCACCGCCGCGACCATGAAGCTCTACCCGCTGCCGGCCGCGCAGCTCACGGCCTGGGCCGCGGTGCCCACGCTCGACCATGCAGTCACGCTGCTGGGCCTCGCGCACAAGCACCTGGGCTCGGGGCTCACGGGTTTCGAGGTGATGGGCAAGTTCGCGCTGAGCCTGGTCGACAAGCACATGCCGCAACTTCGCGTGCCCTTCATCGACGATGCGGCGGTGCCCTACTGCGTGCTGCTGGAGAACTCCGACAGCGAATCCGAGGACCACGCGCGCGCCCGCTTCGAGGCGCTGCTGGAGACCGCCTTCGAGGACGGCTGCGTCACCGACGCGGTGGTGGCCGAGAACCTCACGCAGGCGCACCAGCTCTGGCACATCCGCGAGAGCATTCCGCTCGCGCAAGCCGAGGAAGGCCTGAACATCAAGCACGACATCTCGATTCCGGTGTCGCGCATCCCGGCCTTCGTGGCCGAGACCGATGCGTTGCTGCAGCGCGAGATCGCCGGCGTGCGGCTCGTGAACTTCGGGCACCTGGGCGACGGCAACCTGCACTACAACGTGCAGGCGCCGGAGAACATCGACACCAAGGCCTTCTTGAAGAATGAGGAAGACCGCATCAACACGCTGGTGTACGACGCGGTCGAGAAGTTCGGCGGCTCGTTCTCGGCCGAGCATGGCGTGGGCTCGCTCAAGGTCGACAAGCTCGAGAAGCACAAGTCGCCGGTGGCGCTGGAGATGATGCGGGCGATCAAGCGCGGGCTCGATCCGAAGAACACGCTGAACCCGGGGCGCGTGATCCGGGTCTAGGTTTTGGTTTTCCTCCCTCCCCTCCCGGGGGAGGGCCGGGGTGGGGGCACGCGGCGCTCGATGAAGCACTGCGCCGAACCAGCGCCGCTTGCCCCCATCCCAGCCTTCCCCCAAAGGGGGAAGGAGCAAGGCAAGTCAGCGCGGAAAATCCTCGCCGCGCAGCTCGATCGGCTGCCCATGCGGCGTACGGTCGGCCGCGTGGTCCCAGGCGTGGCGATAGCGCGCGAGTTCGTCGCCCGAGCTCGCACCCTTGCGGGCCACGAGGCCTTCGAGCGCGGCAAGCCAGTGGCGGTAGTACGTCTCGCCGCTGTCCGGATCGCCAGCGGCTTGCGCCGCAGCGATCTGTGCCGCAAGTGCTTCGGCCCATTCGACCCAAGTGAACAGGCCGCGTTCGTGCACTGCCAAAGTCATCGCGAAGGCCTGCGCTTCCCACGGTTCCTTGAACACCGGCCCATCTGCGTCGCGCGGCATGCCGGGTACCAGCGGCACATCGCCCGTCATGCGGCTGCTTCCAGATAACTCTCCCACGCATCGACCGACACCGAGAGGTTCTGTGGCGCCGCTTGCTCGCCCCAGAGTTCGGCTTCGTCGAAGACCACCGTGTACAGCCACTGCGGTTGTTCGCCCAGCCCTTGCGCGTGCGCATCCGCGAACACATGCGCACCGTGGACATGCTCGATCGTGCCGCGCTTGCCCTGCACATAGCCCGGCAGCCGCGTGTGATGGTCGACCTTGCCCAGGTGCATGCGCACGGCCTGCCCGACGGCAAAGCGCGCGGGGCCCGGCTCGGGACGCTCGGTGGGCGAGCCCCTGGCGAGCACCGCGGGCACGTTCGCGGCCTGCAGCACGCGGGCGACCGGTGCGGCCGGATGCTTCATCTCGCCGGATGCGATCTCGTCGGGGAAAAGCTGCGCGCGCTGCAGCATCAGCTGCTCCAGCGCGCCGAGCCAGATCTGGTAGTAGCTCAGGTCGCGGTAATCGGGCAGCGTCTCGCGCACGGCGCGGCTCGCATCGATGTTCCAGGAGCCGGTCGCGCCCATCGCCAGCGTGAGAGCCAGCGCGCGCGGCTCCCAGTCGGCGTAGAACAGTTCGCCCTCGGGCTCCGGCGTGACCGGCCCGCAGCCCGACTGGCCGCCGAGGTCGGCATGCGTGAGGTAGCTCATGCGGGGCTCCCCGTCGAAGGCGCGTCCACCAGCCGCGTGCCGATCATCGAATCACGTGAGACCAGTGCGGCGAGCTCTTCTTCGCTCAGGCCCTCGGTACCTGCGGGACGCTGCGGAATCACGAGATAGCGCACCTCGGCAGTCGAATCCCAGACACGGATGCGCGTGGTCTCGGGCAGCGTCGTGCCGAAGTCGGCCAGCACACCGCGCGGGTCCTTCACGGCGCGCGATCGGTACGGCGCGCTCTTGTACCAGGTGGGCGGCAGGCCGAGCACGGGCCAGGGGTAGCAACTGCAGAGGGTGCAGACGACCATGTGATGCTGTTCATCGGAGTTCTCCACCGCCACCATGTGCTCGCCCTGGCGACCGGTGTAGCCGAGCGAGGCGATGGCGGCCGTGGCATCCGCCATCAGCCAGTCGTGGAACTCTTGGTCGATCCAGGCCCGCGCCACCACCCGTGCGCCGTTGCGCGGGCCGATGCGGGTCTGGTAGGTGTCGATCAGCGCGTCGAGCGCGGCGGGGTCGACGTAACCCTTCTGCGTGAGCACGCTTTCCAGGGCGCGGACCCGCAGGTCCATCTCGCCGAGTTCGCTGTGGTCATGGGCATGATCGTGGCCGTGTTCGTGGTCATCTTCTTGGCCGCTCGTGGGGTGGTCTTGGCTCATGGCCGCCATGCTAAGCCCGGGCACTTAAAATTCGAGAACCCGCCTCTGAGAGCCCCTCTTGCCATGACCTCCACGCCCACCCGCCCCGTCCGTTCCCAGTACGAAGATTTCATGCGCCACGTCGACACCCACGGCGTGTTCAAGAGCGACCGCACCGGCACCGGCACCAAGAGCGTGTTCGGCCATCAGATGCGCTTCGACCTGAACGAAGGCTTTCCGCTGGTGACCACGAAGAAGGTGCACCTCAAATCCATCATCCAGGAACTGCTGTGGTTCCTGACCGGATCGAGCAACAACAACTGGCTCAAGGAACGCGGCGTCAGCATCTGGGACGAATGGGCGCGCGAAGACGGCGACCTGGGCCCGGTGTACGGCGTGCAGTGGCGCAGCTGGCCCACGCCCGACGGCGGCCACATCGACCAGATCTCGGACGTCATCAAGACCCTGAAGACCAACCCCGATTCGCGCCGCATCATCGTGAGCGCCTGGAACGTGGCCGAGCTCTCGAAGATGGCGCTGATGCCCTGCCATGCGTTCTTCCAGTTCTACGTGGCGCCGCCGCAGGCCGAGGGCGAACGCGGCAAGCTGAGCTGCCAGCTCTACCAGCGCAGCGCCGACATCTTCCTGGGCGTGCCCTTCAACATCGCGAGCTATGCGCTCCTCACGCACATGGTCGCGCAGCAGTGCGACCTCGACGTGGGCGACTTCATCTGGACCGGCGGCGATTGCCACATCTACAGCAACCACGCCGAGCAGGTGAAGCTGCAGCTGAGCCGCGATCCGTACCCGTACCCCACGCTCAACATCAAGCGCAAGCCCGACTCGATCTTCGACTACCAGTACGAGGACTTCGAGGTGCTCGACTACAAGCATGGCGATCCGATCAAGGCGCCTGTGGCGGTCTGAGCGCATGAGTGCCCGTATCAACCTCATCTACGCCCGCGCCGCCAACGGCGTCATCGGCGCCAACGGCACGATCCCCTGGCACCTGCCCGAGGACATGGCGCACTTCAAGCAGCAGACCGCCGGCGCGCCGGTGGTCATGGGCCGCAAGACCTGGGACTCGCTGCCGCCGCGCTTTCGCCCGCTGCCGGGACGGCAGAACATCGTGGTCACGCGGCAGGCCGACTGGCGTGCCGAAGGTGCGCTGCCGGTGAGCAGTCTTCGCGATGCGCTCTCGCTCTGCGCAGAGGCGGCATCGTCCGAGGTGTGGGTGATCGGCGGCGCGCAGATCTATGCCGAGGCCGAGCCACTCGCACAGCGCGCGGTCGTGACCGAAATCGCACGCGACTACGAAGGCGATGCGCACGCCCCCACGCTCGACGGCGCAGCATGGCGCGAGACGCAGCGCGAATCGCACATCTCGGCCAAGGACGGCCTGGCCTTCAGCTTCGTGACCTACGAGCGCATCGCACCCGCGCACGCATGAGCGACAACCGGCCCATCCGCCCGCTCGCGCAGCAACTGAAGCGCCGGTCCGTGGTGATGGGTGGGGCCGCCTTGCTCGCAGGCCTTGCGCCGATGCAGGCGCTTCATGCCGCCGAGCCGCTCGAGGCCGACGAGGAAGCGCTCTTCATGCCCGGCACGGCGCGCCCCACCGACGATGGCCGGATCGAGGTCGACATCCACGCCTGGATCTTCGAGCGCGAACGGCGCTGGGGCCTCGACGCCGCGCTGGCGCGCTACCTCGGGCTGAACCTCAAGAAGCTCTCGCCCACGGCGCGGCTGCGCTTCAACCAGCGCACCGCGCTGTTCCATGCCGAATCGGAAGAAGGCAAGCTGATCGACGTCGTCTTCGACGGCACGCAGACCCGCGTGAAGATGCCGCCCTCGGGCGCAAACGGCCGCACCAACCTGCGCGTGGTGGTCGATGCGCCGCGCACCGCCGCGCCGGTGCAATGGCTGCAGTTCCACGGCGTGACGGGGCCGGGCGAGCTGATCCCCCGCTTCAGGGGCCAGGCGCTGGTCGTGCCGGCCGAGGGCGTGTCGGTGATCTCGGACATCGATGACACCATCAAGCGCACGCAGGTGCGCGAGCGGCGCGAGATGCTGCTGAACACCTTCGCGCGGCGCTTCGAGGCGGCGCCCCGCATGGCCGCGTACTACCGCGCACTGGCGCAGGTGCCGGACACACGCTTCCACTACCTCTCATCGAGCCCGATCCAGCTGTATCCCGCGCTCACGGACTTCGTTCGCGACAACGACTTTCCGGCCGGCAGCATGCACCTGCGCGAGAGCACGACGTGGCGCACGCTGATCCCCGGTGCCGAGGATTCGCGCGCGCACAAGCTCGGCGTGATCGACCGGCTGCTCACCGAATTTCCACGGCGCCGCTTCGTGCTGGTGGGCGATTCGGGCGAGGCCGATCCGGAGATCTACGCACAGGTGTACCGCGCGAACCCGCAGCGCATCGACGGCATCGTGATCCGCGACGTGACCGGCGAGGGCCGCCTTTCCGATCGCTACCGCGCGACCTTCGATGGCATCGACCCGGTGCTCTGGCACATCCTCATGCCCGACACCACGGCGTGGCCGCTTCATTCCAGCAAATAGCTTGCTGCAGTGCAGCGGCAAACGGTTGCGCCCGCACCGCGCAGGCAAAGTGAAAACTTCAGTACAAGCGTCAAAAGGGCTTGCGTACGGCAGGGATTAGCCACAGCTAATTGTTTGTGCGCAAAATGTCCGAACCGCCATAAAGACAAGGAGACGGCTCATGTCCATGGAGTTTCTTCGGGTGATCTCCGAGCAGAGATTGCCCTATGTCATCCACACGCCCGCAGACATAGACAGGCTGCGCGTGCTGCGTGCGGCCGATCTGGTCACCGCCTTCATACCGCCTTCCGAGCGTGCGCCGGATGAGCGTGCGATACGTCAACTGGCCCAGGTCGAATCGATCACCGCCAAGGGCAAGCTGGCACTGAACAAGGCCACGTCCGCATTCATCGAGTTGTGAACTCGCTTTCCGACGCATGCCCCGCCGCATGGCGCTCCAGAAACAGGTAAAGCACCATCCCGCCGGCCAACGGCAGCAGGTAATAGAGCGCCCGATACGCGAGCACCGCCCCCATCAATGCGCCCTGCTTCACGCTGCCTGACAACAGCGCGAGATAGACGGCTTCCAGTACCCCGAGCCCCGCGGGAATCGGTGTGATCACCCCCACGATCGATGCGGCCAGCAGCACGCCCAGCGTGGTCGTGTAGGGCACCTGCTGGCCGAGCAGCAGGTACATCGCGGAACCCATCAACGCCCAGTTCGTGGCCGACAGCGCGAGCTGCACCAAGGCAAGCCGTCCGGTGGGCAGCTTCAGCCGCCGACTCCTCACGCGCCATTCGCGGCCGCGCAGGACGGCGCAGGCCACGACGTACGCCACGGCCAGCAGGATCATCACGACGCCGATCGCGCGCAACGCACCGGCACCGATCGGCGCCCGGCTCGGCGGCGCGATGGCACCCGCCGCGAACAGGCCACCCGCCAGCAGCCCATAACCGAGCCAGTTGGTGACCAGACTGAGCCCGACGATCTGTGCCACCGTCGCTTCGTCCAGACCCGCACGCGCATACAGGCGCGCACGCATCGCGATGCCGCCGACCAGCGAGCCGAGGTTCAGATTGAAGGCGTAGCTGGTGACCGCAATCGCCCATGTGCGCCAACGCGGCAATGCATGACGCGTGTGCTGCTGGCCGATCAGGTCGAAGCAGCCATACAGCGCGTGACTCGCAGTGGCGAGCCCCAGCACGCCGAGCAGCAGCCAGGGGGAATAGCGTTGCAGCGCATGCCATGCGCCGGCCCAGTCCACCTTGTGCGCATGCGACAGCAGGAGGCCGAGGATGGCGATGCCGACCAGCGGCAGCACCCAGCGACGGCTGCGCCGCCAGAGTGACGTGGCGGGTGCGGGCGAAGTTCCGACGGGAACGGTGGCTGCGTTGCCGTTCATGGGCGCGCCTTGCGGTCCGGATTTCAGGAATGCCGCTGCGGTGTCAGGACTTGCCCTTCTCTGACTTCTCCGGTGTCTTTTCTTCCGACGAGCCTTCGTCGTGGAGCTTGCGGTTCTTCACCTGCTTCATCAGCTCCTCGCCTTCGGCGTCCCGGCCGTCGCTCGGCACGGATTCCTCTTGCGTGATCTCGGGCTCCTCATGGGGGCGCGCTTTGGAATTCATGGGCATCTCCTGTTGAACACCCGAGTTTCCGGATGCGCGGCGCGCGACTCGCCAGCCGCCGGCGACGCGGCGTGCAGGACATTGCCCCTAGTTGCGCCGCATCAGGCGCTGCCGACCAGCGCCCACAGCGCCTCGGCCACGGGCGTCATCGGGGCGAGCTGCCGGTACAGCCGGATGTCCACCGGCACCCGCCAGCCGCCCGCGCCGGCATCCACCAGCGCGCCGCTGCGCAAGTCGTCCGCCACCAGGCTCATCGGCAACCACGCGAGGCCGCGGCCGTCGAGCGCCATGGTCCTGAGCAGCCCGGCATGGTGCGCCGTGAAGACCACCGAGAGCGACGGCGCGAAGCCCTTGCCGAACTCGCTGTCCTGGATCGATCGCATGATCCGCCCGAGGCCCGATGCCTCGCTGTACGCCAGCACCGAAGGCGCACGCTCTGCACGCAGCGCATGCTGCGGCGCGCCGTCCGCACCGGGTGCGGCGACCGGCACCAGCACGTCTTCGCTCAGGCGCTGAACCGGGTACTGCGCTTCATCGAGCCGGCCGGGCGCACCGGCATGGCCGTGGCACAGCACGAACTGCACGCGGCGCTGCAGCATCAGGTCTTCGCAGGACTGGGAGCTGTCGGAGATGGTCTGGATCGGCCCCGTGCTCAACCGGGCCTCCACGCTGCCCAGCCAGCGCGGGAAGAAGGTGAGCGAGAGCACGTGCGTGGCCGCGAAGCTCAGGCTCGCCGCGTTCAGGTCGTGTGCATCACGCGCCTCGGTACGGGCGGCCTGAAGACCGGCCAGCAGCTCCTGCAACAGCGGCTGAAAGCGCTTGCCCGCCGCGGTCAATGCGACCGGGTGTGCGCTGCGGTCGAACAGGTCGACGCCCACCCATTCCTCCAGCGCGCGGATGTGACGACTGAAGGCAGGCTGCGCGATGGAGCGGGCCTCTGCCGCACGCGAGAAATTGCCGGTCTCGGCGAGAGACAGGAAGTCTTCCAGCCATTCCAGGTCGAGCGGTCGGTTGCCGGGGCCCATGTGCAGCGCGTTTGAATAGTTGTATGCAATTGGAGTATTGGACGGTGCAAGCGCCGCCGGAAAAGATGCATGCCTTCCTGCACTGCACCTTGAACCACGGCGGAGATTCTCCCCCACCCCTCACCATGAAGATCGTCGACATCCTCGAATCCACGCGTCCCATCAAGTCGGACATCCGCAACGCCTACATCGACTTCTCGAAGATGACCCTGAGCCTGGTGGCCGTGGTCACCGACGTGATTCGTGACGGCAAGCCGGTCATTGGCTACGGCTTCAACTCGAACGGCCGCTACGGCCAGGGCGGCCTGATCCGCGAGCGCTTCCTGCCGCGCCTGCTCGAGGCCGAACCCTCATCGCTCATCGACGAGACCGGCGAGAACCTCGACCCCCACAAGATCTGGGCGCGCATGATGATCAACGAGAAGCCCGGCGGCCACGGCGAGCGCTCGGTGGCCGTGGGAACGATCGACATGGCCGTGTGGGACGCGGTCGCCAAGATCGCCGGCAAGCCGCTGTATCAACTGCTGGCCGAACGCTACGGCAACGGCACGCCCGACCCGCGCGTGTTCGTGTATGCCGCGGGCGGCTACTACTACCCCGGCAAGGGCGTCGAAGGCTTGCAGCGCGAGATGACCAGCTATCTCGAGCGCGGCTATTCGGTCGTGAAGATGAAGATCGGCGGCGCCACGCTCGCCGAAGATTGCGAACGCATCGAGTCGGTGTTGAAGATCCTCGGCCCCGGCCAGCAACTGGCAGTGGACGCCAACGGCCGCTTCGACCTGTCCACCGCCATCGACTACGGCCGCGCGCTCTCGCAATACCCGCTCTTCTGGTACGAGGAAGCCGGTGATCCGCTCGACTACGAACTGCAGGCGAAGCTCGGCGAGGTGTACGCCGGCCCGCTGGCCACGGGCGAGAACCTGTTCTCGATGCAGGACGCGCGCAACCTCATCCGCCACGGCGGCATGCGGCCCGATCGCGACTGGCTGCAGTTCGACTGCGCGCTGAGCTACGGCCTCGTCGAATACCTGCGCACGCTGGACATGCTGAAGGAACACGGCTGGTCGCCTTCGCGCTGCATTCCGCACGGCGGCCACCAGATGTCGCTGGCCATCGCCGCGGGCCTCGGGCTCGGTGGCAACGAGAGCTACCCCGACCTCTTCCAGCCCTACGGCGGTTTCCCCGATGGCGTGAAGGTGCAGGACGGCTACGTCACGCTGCCGCCGCTGCCGGGCATCGGCTTCGAGGGGAAGGCGGATCTGATCGCGGAGATGCGGGCGCTGGCCAGCTAGCCGGTCAGCCGATGCGCCACGCCTGCGTCCACACGGCCAGGCCATCGAGCGCTTCGTCGAGCGCGTCCTCGTTCGAGCGCCCGCTGCGCTTGGGCACGCTGAACGAGTGGTCGGCGTCCTCGATCTCAATCGACGTCGCCAGTGACCCCGGGTCGCGAAGCACGGGGCGCATCTGCTCGGGCTCGGCGAGCTTGTCGCGCGTGCCGTGCACGAACAGCATCGGCACCTCGACTTCGCTCAGGTGGGCGGCGCGGTCGATGGAAGGGGCGCCCGATGGGTGGAGCGGGAAGCCGAAAAAGATCAGGCCCTGAGCGCCCGGCATGGGCTCCAGCGCCTGGGCCTGCGACGTCATCCGGCCTCCGAATGACTTGCCACCGGCGAACAGGCGAACGCCATCGAAATGCTGCGAAGCGCATCGAACGGCCGCTCGCACGGCGGCGTGGGCGAGCGCCGGCGAGTCCACGCGCTTCAGGCCTTTTTCCATGTACGGGAACTGATAGCGCAGCGTTGCGATGCGCCGCTCTGCAAGGCCCGCGGCGACGGCGTTCATGAACGGATGCGCCATGCCCGCGCCCGCACCGTGCGCCAGCACGAGGCAGGCTTCGGCATCCGCCGGCGCCACCGCCAGGGCCGAGACGTCGACACCGGATGCGACGGAGATTGCGATCTGCATTGTTTTCATGGCAAAGCCTCGATCCTCGTTCGTGGAGGCATTCCGTTCAAGCCGCGATGTCCTCGCGGTTCTTTTGCTTCAACTGGCGCTGGCGTTCCGCGACGGCGAGCGTCCTGGCCTTGTCGTGGCCATGCTTGGCCACCGAGAACGCCTTGCTCACCGAGCCCTTTCCAGCGGTGTAGGTGATGGCCATCCAGTAGCCCGGATGCTCGCGCCGGGGCGCCTTGAAGGTGACGCCGGGGATGCCGCTGCGGTTGTTCTTCCGGACGATCTCGGATGGCGAGCGTTTCGGCAAAAGCGCCGCGGTCGGACGCGCAGGCGCATTCCGGATCGCCTCTTCGGCGGGATGCACCTTCGCCAGCCCAGACATCTGGTCCAGCTGCCACTCGCGCTCCCGGATCGCCATCGACCGCGCGGCACCGCCCTGGCCATCGGTGACGAACAGAGCCCGCAGGATCTGGTCGTGGGCGATGTAGGTCCTGGCGAGCCACCCCAGCATCTTTCCGTTGGTCGACAACAGGGGGAACACCCCGGGCACGCCGGTCTTGTTGTTGGGCCGGATCTTCTCGGCCCGGGAGCGGCGCGTGGCCGGCGGCAGGTTTTCACCAGCGCATCGCGCCACTGCTGTGCATGCCTGAGCGCCTGCGGAATGCCGCCGTAGCTGGCCAGGCCGAACGCCGCGCGATGCCGCACGCCGGCCCTGACGATCGACACCTCGAAACCCCAAGGCCGGCTGTAGATGCCGTACGTATCGGCCGGATTTGGAACACCTTTTGGCATGCGTTGAACCGTGCTGAGTCGTGTATCGGGTTACTTATCGTAATAACGGAGCGGCGAGCAGCGCTTGCATGGGCTTGGGCCGTGATCCGACACGGCGCGACCCGTGCGGCAACGTACATTTCTGGTTCGGGACAGCGCCCGCAGTTCCGTCGGACAGGCGTCTTTACGCGGATCCGGCGTATCGTTCCGCGAACCTCATTGAAACCAACAACTCAGCGATCCATGAAAATTGCCACCTGGAACGTCAACTCCCTCACGGCCCGCCTGCAGCATGTGCTCGACTGGCTGATCGCCAATCCGGTCGACGTGCTCTGCCTGCAAGAGCTCAAGATGACCGACGACAAGTTCCCGCTCGAGGTGCTCAAGTCGGCCGGCTACGAAGCGGCCGTGTTCGGGCAGAAGACCTACAACGGCGTCGCCATCCTGAGCCTCGCGCCGGTGCGCGACGTGGTGAAGAACATCGAGGGCTTCACGGACGACCAGTCGCGCGTGATCGCCGCCACCATCGAGACGCCGTCGGGCCCGCTGCGCGTGGTCAACGGCTACTTCGTGAACGGCCAAGCGCCGGGCTCCGACAAGTTCGAATACAAGATGAAGTGGCTGGACGCGTTGCGCGAATGGCTGCGCCAGGAGCTCGTGGCGCATCCGAACCTGGTGCTGCTGGGTGACTTCAACATCGTGCTCGAAGACCGCGACAGCTTCGACCCGGTGGGCCTGAAGGAAACGATCCATCACACGACCGAGGAGCGCAATCATTTCAAGGCGCTGCTCGGCCTGGGCCTGACCGACAGCTTCCGCATGTTCGAGCAGCCCGAGAAGAGCTATTCGTGGTGGGACTACCGCATGCTCGGCTACCAGAAGAACCGGGGCCTGCGCATCGACCACATCCTGGTGAGCGAGCCGCTGGTGCCGCGCGTGAAGGGCTGCGTCATCGACCGCGTGCCGCGCAAATGGGAGAAGCCGAGCGACCACGCCCCCGTGGTGCTCGACCTGGATCAGAGCGCCTGAGCACCAGCCCGCGATGACCGAGCACCTGCTTCTGCGGACCGGCCGCACCCTTGGGATCTTCGCCATCGCGCTGACGCTGGGCGCCTGCTCGATCCTCAAGCCTGCCGAGAAGACGGAAGACGGCAAGAGCGCCACCGCGCCCACGGACGAAGCGGCACCACCGGGCAAGAGCGACGTGCCGACGGTGCGGCTGATCACCGCGCAGACGCCCGCAGTGCGCGCTTACCGCAAGACCGGCGCGCGCCACATCTACAAGGCGTATGCGAACCGGATCTACAAGGGAAAGATTCCGCCGCTGGTCTACGCCGTGGTGGTGGTCGAGACGGACATCGATGCGGATGGCAAGGTCACCAACGTGAGCTTCAGCCGCGTGCCGAGCCATGCGCCGGAGGTGCCGCCGATGATCGCCGAGCTCATCAAGGCGACGTCCCCGTTGCCTTCACCGGGCAAGCTGGGCGGCCACACCTATGTCGATACCTGGCTCTGGGACAAGAGCGGGAAGTTCCAGCTCGATTCGCTGACGCTCGGTCAACGAAGCAGATAACCCCCGAGGCGCGATGCCTCGGGCCGGCCTTCATCACTCGATGCCGAGCTCCTGGATCTTCCGGGTGATGGTGTTGCGCCCGATGCCCAGCTTCTGAGCGGCCTCGATGCGGCGGCCGCGGGTGTTGGCCAGCGCCGTGAGGATCAGGCGCGATTCGAAGCGGCGCGAGAGCGCATCCCACACGTCGGTGCGGCCGGCGGCCAGCAGGGCCTGGGCTTCGAGTTCCAGGCCGCTTTCCCAACTGCTCACGCCGGCCGGTGCTTCCACCGCGTCAGACGCGCCAGCGGTCGATACGGATTCGCGCTCGGCACTGACCGGCGACGGCACGACCGGGGCGTGGGCAACCGCGGCCGGAGCCCCCAGTGCCACCGCCTCGGCCCCATGCCCTTCGGCAGCCGCAGCCATCACTTCGGGCGGCAGGTCCTTGGCTTCGATCAGCTGCGCGGGCGCCATCACGGTCAGCCAGTGGCAGATGTTCTCGAGCTGGCGCACGTTGCCCGGGAAGCCGAAGGTCGCGAGCTTCGTCAGCGCCGCGTCGGAGATGCGCTTGGGTTCGACGCCGAGCTGCCGCGCGCTCACCTGCAGGAAGTGGCGCGTGAGCGCGGGCACGTCCTCGCCGCGTTCGCGCAATGCCGGCAGGCGCAGGCGGATCACGTTGAGGCGGTGAAACAAGTCTTCGCGGAAGCCGCCGATCTTGACGCGCTGCTCCAGGTCCTGGTGGGTGGCCGCGATCACGCGCACGTTGGCCTTGACCGAGTTGTGGCCGCCCACGCGGTAGAAGTGGCCGTCGCTCAGCACGCGCAGCAGGCGCGTCTGCAGGTCGAACGGCATGTCACCGATTTCGTCGAGGAAGAGCGTGCCGCCCTCGGCCTGCTCGAAGCGGCCGCGCCGCATGGTCTGCGCGCCGGTGAAGGCGCCGCGCTCGTGGCCGAAGAGTTCGCTCTCGAGCAGGTCCTTCGGAATGGCCGCGGTGTTGATGGCAACGAACGGCCCATTGGCGCGCGGCGAGTGCTTGTGCAGCGCGCGCGCCACCAGTTCCTTGCCCGAGCCCGATTCGCCGGTGATGAGCACCGTGACGTTGCTTTGCGAGAGCCGGCCGATGGCGCGGAACACGTCCTGCATCGCGGGCGCCTGGCCGAGCATTTCGGGCGCAGCCACCATGCGCTCTTCGGAGACTTCCTCGCGCTGGCTTTCGTCGACCGCGCGACGGATGAGTTCGACCGCGCGCGGCAGGTCGAAAGGTTTGGGCAGGTATTCGAAGGCGCCGCCCTGGAAGGCCGAGACGGCGCTGTCGAGGTCGGAGAAGGCCGTCATGATGATGACGGGCAGGCCGGGGTGCTTGGCCTTGATCTTGTCGAGCAGGTCGAGCCCGGAGCCACCGGGCATGCGGATATCGCTCACCAGGACCTGGGGGCCCTGCTGCTCGTCGTCGTCGGCCTGTTCGAGGGCCGCGAGCACCTCGCGCGTATTCGTGAAACTGCGTGTGGGCAAGTCTTCGCGCAGCAAGGCCTTCTCGAGCACGAAGCGGATCGATTGGTCGTCATCAACTATCCAGATCGGCTTCATGCATCTCCTTGTTGCCGTGCTGCGCTAGGGCAGCGGTATCAGTATCTTGAAATCGGTCCGGCCCGGGACGCTGTCGCACTCGATCACGCCGTGATGCTGTTGCACAAAAGTTTGCGCAAGGGTCAGCCCCAGGCCTGTTCCGCCTTCCCTGCCCGATACGAGCGGGTAGAAGATGCGGTCCTTGATCGTGTCCGGCACACCCGGTCCATTGTCGATGACATGCAATTCCAATGCCAATCGATACCACTGCTTGTTGAATATCACCTGGCGGGCGATGCGGGTCCTGAAAGTGATCTGTGCATCGCCGGCCGCGCGGCGCTCCGCGAGGGCCTGCGCGGCGTTGTGCACGATGTTGAGGGTGGCCTGGATGAGTTGCTCGCGATCGCCGCGGAACTCGGGGATCGACACGTCGAAGTCGCGCTCGATGTGCAGGTCGCGCGGAAACTCCGCAAGGATCACCGAGCGCACGCGCTCGCAGACTTCGTGGATGTTGACGTCGCCCACCACGTGTGGCCGGCGGTGCGGTGCCAGCAGGCGGTCGACCAGTGTCTGCAGCCGGTCGGCCTCGTGGATGATGACCTGCGTGTATTCGATGAGGTCGCGTGACTCGACCTCCATCTGCAGCAGTTGCGCCGCGCCGCGGATGCCGCCGAGCGGGTTCTTGATCTCGTGCGCGAGATTGCGGATGAGTTCCTTGTTCGCCTGCGCCTGGTCGATGAGCCGCTCTTCGCGGTCCTGCCGCACCTGCTGTTCGAGCAGCGACATCTCGATGATGAGCTCGCCCTTCTTGTCGCCGTGCGCGAGCGTGACCTGCACCGGCATCAGCTCGTGGTTGACGCGCCGCAAGAAGGCTTCGTAGCGCAGCGTGGCGAAGTCGTTGCTGCTGGCGCCGTCGATGGCGGTGCGCAGCACCTGCGGCTCGTGAAAACAGGCGCCGAACTGCGAGCCTTCGAGCGTGCGCCGCGAGGTGCCCAGCGCGTCTTCGAGGCCTGCATTGGCGAACAGCACGGAGCCGTCGCTGTTGACCACGGCGATCAGCGTGGACAGCAGGTCGAAGGTCTGAAAGCGCGTGTTGGCGCCAACCGCCTTCTTCCCGAATGCCATGTGATTACTGGGGTTTGTTGGCCGGCAACCGGCCGATTTCCCGGCGGATGCCTGCGATGTCGCTCTCGTTGCGCGCGAGTTCGGCCTTCATTTCGGCCACGCGATCGAGGTACTTCTGGTAGTTGCGGCCTTCGCTACCCTGCTTCTCGGGCTCGCCGTTGTTGAATTCCTTCTGCAGCTCGGCCTGGCGGGTCTCGGCCTTCTTGAGCTCGGACTCGAGCACCGAGCGGGCTTCGCCGTCCCGGGCGCGCTGGTCGACGCCTTCGACGCGCGGGCTGCCGGCCGGTGCGCGCGCGGCGGAAGAGCCCGAGGAGCCGCTCGACGACTTCGTCGTGCCGCCGCCACCCTGGACGACGGTAACGTTGCCGCCCTCCATGACCTTGCAGCCCTTCTGCTGGGCGATGGTGGCGTTGTTGGTGTATTCATTGCCGCAGCGCCACACGCGCTCCTGCGAGGACGCCGGCAAGGCAGCCAACAATGAACCGGCCAGGAAAATGAGAGAAGCAGTCTTCATGTGAATCGGTGGGTGGCGCGACAAAGGCGCATTTTCATGCAATTCCGCGCCACCGGTGACAAGATGTTCCATGCCAAGGAAAAAGGACGGCCGAGGCCGTCCTTTTGTCTTACTTCCCCGTGAGGGGTCGCTTTACAGCGAGTAGTACATGTCGAACTCGACCGGATGGGTCGCCATGCGGAAGCGCGTGACTTCCTGCATCTTCAGCTCGATGTACGCGTCGATGTACGCATCGGTGAACACGCCGCCCTTGGTCAGGAACGCACGGTCCTTGTCCAGGTATTCCAGGGCCTGGTCGAGGCTGTGGCACACGGTCGGGATCAGCGCGTCTTCTTCCGGCGGCAGGTGGTACAGGTCCTTGCTGGCAGCTTCGCCCGGATGGATCTTGTTTTCCACGCCGTCGAGACCGGCCATCAGCAGCGCGGCGAAACCGAGGTACGGGTTCATCAGCGGATCGGGGAAGCGCGCTTCGACGCGGCGGCCCTTCGGGTTGGCCACGAACGGGATGCGGATCGAGGCCGAGCGGTTCTTGGCCGAGTAGGCCAGCTTCACCGGGGCTTCGAAACCGGGCACCAGGCGCTTGTAGCTGTTGGTGCCGGGGTTCGTGATGGCGTTCAGGGCACGGGCGTGCTTGATGATGCCGCCGATGTAGTGCAGCGCGAAGTCCGAGAGGCCTGCGTAGCCGTCGCCGGCGAACAGGTTCTTGCCGTCCTTCCAGACCGACTGGTGCACGTGCATGCCGGAGCCGTTGTCGCCGACGATGGGCTTGGGCATGAAGGTGGCGGTCTTGCCGTAGGCGTGAGCCACGTTGTGGATCACGTACTTCTGCAGCTGGACCCAGTCGGCGCGCTGGACCAGCGTGCTGAACTTGGTGCCCAGTTCCATCTGGCCGGCGTTGGCCACTTCATGGTGATGCACTTCGACCGGGATGCCAAGGGCTTCGAGCACCAGGCACATTTCCGAGCGCATGTCCTGGAAGCTGTCGACCGGGGGAACCGGGAAATAGCCACCCTTGACCGCCGGACGGTGGCCGGTGTTGCCGTGTTCGTATTCCTTGTCGGTGTTCCACGAGGCTTCTTCGGAATCGATCTTCACGAAGCAGCCAGACATGTCGTTCTTCCAGCGAACGCCGTCGAACACGAAGAATTCGGGTTCCGGACCGAAGAAGGCGGTGTCGCCCAGACCCGAAGCCTTCATGTAGGCCTCTGCGCGCTTGGCGAGCGAACGCGGATCGCGCTCGTAGGCCTTGCCGTCTGCCGGGTCGATCACGTCGCAGGTCAGGATCAGCGTCGTTTCTTCGAAGAAGGGGTCGATGTTGGCGGTGTTGGGGTCGGGCATGAGCTGCATGTCCGAAGCTTCGATCCCCTTCCAGCCGGCGATGGACGAGCCGTCGAATGCGTGGCCCGAAATGAATTTGTCTTCATCGAAATGCGACACGGGCACGGTCACGTGCTGCTCTTTGCCACGGGTGTCGGTGAAGCGGAAGTCGACGAACTTGACCTCGTTTTCCTTGACGAGCTTGAGTACATCGGCGACGGTCTTTGCCATCAGTTTCTCCTGAGTTGGATAGTGGTTAGGAATACGGGAACGAAGGATGCAGTTTCTGTGCCATTGTCGCCTCACGAAATGCGACTTTGTGGACGGATGCACCGCTTAAATACGTGCGCAACATCACCAAATTGGTGCTTCGACTTTTATCGCACCAATTCTGGGCCAAGCTTGGCATCGAAAGTGTGCAACCCTTCGATCAGCTGGGTATAGGCCGCATCGAGCCGGCCGGGGTCGCCTTTGACGCCCAACTCGATATGGCGGCCATATTGGGGGTGATCGACGCTCGGCAGGCTGAACACTTTGATGCCCGCGTGGGCCTCCTCGATGGCCTGCATCAAGGGCGTGAGGGTGGCTTCCATCGCACCGAAAACGATCACCGACTTCTCGGCAATGGCGTTGCGGGTGAAAAGCTCGGCATAGCGGCTGTCGAGCACCGATTCGATCATCGGCCAAGCCATGACCGGGAAGCCCGGCACGAAATGCACATGCTCGACGCTGAAACCCGGAATCTTGTTGTAGGGGTTCCGGATGATCGTCGCGCCCTGCGGAAACACGCCCATGTTCAGGCGGTGGATGTTGTCGGGCCGGTCGGGCTCGTAGACCACGCCCTGCTCCTTCGCCGTGTCCTGCATGCGTTCGCGGATCAGCACTTCGGCTTCGGGGTGCAGCGCGAGCGGCACGCGCAGGGCCTTGGCGGCGCACTGGCGGGTGTGGTCGTCGGGCGTGGCGCCGATGCCGCCGGTCGAGAACACGATGTCGCCCGAGGCGAAGGCACGCATGAGCGCGGCGGTGATGCGCGTCGGCTCGTCGCCCACGTACTCCGCCCAGCCCAGCTGCAGGCCGCGCGCGGCGAGCAGTTCGATGACCTTGGGCATGTGCTTGTCGGCGCGCTTGCCGGAGAGGATCTCGTCGCCGACGACGATGAGACCGAATGCGCGTGTCATGGTGAACCCCATTGAGAAAGTGCGGCCTGGTTGGCTTCGGCCGCCTCGAGGGCGGGCGTGCCGCCTTCGGCCGAGGCCAGCGCCGCGGCGCGCTGCGTGCGCAGCTGGGCCAGGGCATCGAGGCAATAGTGCGCGAACCAGAGTGCCGAGAAGGCGAAGACCAGTGTGTAGATCCAGATGGCGATCGGCACCAGCACGAAGAAAGCGGCGGCAAACAGCAGGCCAGAAGCCCAGACGATGCTCGGCGCAGCGCCCAGGTAGCCGCAGAGCACGCCGATGCACAGGAGCGGAAGCCGGTGCGTGCGCAGCAGCGTGGCGCGCTCCTCGGGGCTCGCATGCTCGGCCAGCGCATCGAAGCTCATGACCCGATAGGTGAGCCAGCCCCAGATGAGCGGCGGAAGAATCAGCACCAGCGGCGGAATGAGCCAGAGCGGCATCGAGACCACCAGCGCCAGCAGCGCGAGGAGGGTCACGCCCAGCGAACGGGCCACGCTGCCGAGGAAGGAGGCGCCCTTCTTCTGCTCCAGCGAGGGAAAGCGGCGTTCGCCCACGAGCTTGGTGAGGGCTGGCGACATCAGCCCCGCCACGATCAGCAGCGACACCACCACGATCAGTGGCGTGGCGGCGAACACCACCACCATCGAGGCCAGCGCGGAAGTGATATCGCTGGAGAAAAGCCGCCCGATCCAGGCCCAGAAGCCGGAGAGCAGCGGCCAGGCGTCGAGCGCGCCGCGCGTCCAGGTCACGGCCGGCTCCCAATAGAAGTAGCCGAGGCCGGCGGCCAGCACCACCATCAGGCCCAGCGGCAGCAGCGACAGAACGATCACGCGCGGCAGCATGCAGTAGGCGACCGCGCGCCAGAAGGAGTCGAGGAGCAGGCGCATGAGGCAGCGAGGATAACGCCTGGGATCAAGCCCGGGGCGATTCAGCCGCGGCCGACCATGCGCTTGAGGCCCAGCCACTGCTGCGCCCAGAAGCCCCGGCCGTAGTCGCGCGTGCGGCCGCCCTCGTCCGGCTCGACCTGGTCGCGGATGCCGGTCGGGTCGTAGCGATCCTCGAAGTTCGCGGTGCGGAACAGCATGTCCCACCAGGGCAGCAGCACACCGAAGTTGTGGCCGCCCAGCGTGCTCTTGCCACGCGATTCATGGCCGAGGCCGATGCTGTGGTGCAGCCGGTGGAAGCGCGGGCTGACCCAGAGCCGCTCGCCGATGGCGCCGAAGCTGAGCCTCAGGTTCGCGTGCTGCAGGCTTTCGCTCAGCTGCGTGAAGGCGACGAAGGCGATGAACTGCCCCGGCGCCACGCCGATCAGCTGCGCCACGATGACGATGAGCGCATCGTGGATCACGTCGTCGAGCAGGTGGTTGCGGTCGTCGCTCCACATCGTCATCTGGCGCTGCGAGTGGTGCAGCGAATGCAGGCCCCACCACCAGTTGAACTGGTGCTGGCCGCGGTGGATCCAGTAGCCGACGAAGTCGAGCACCACAAGGTAGATGGCAAAAGCCACCACCGGCACGTCGGTCACGCCGGGCCAGACCTCGTCGAGGTGGAAGGTGCCCCACCCCGCCGTGCGGAGGCTCCCCAGCGCATCGTCGAAGAAAGGCTGCAGCGTGAAGAAGAGCGCCAGGCGGAAGAGCCCCAGCTTGTGGATCAGCGTGTAGAGCACGTCGATGCGGATCGCGTGGCGGTCGACCACGGGCTCCACCGAACGCCAGCGCTGCAACGGCCCGATCACCGCGAGCAGCACGACGATCTGGATGAATCCGACCAGCAGCCAGCCGGTGGCGTCGAAGGCGTCCTCGGTCCAGCCGCCCAGCCCGACGGCATACACCAGCGGCTGCACCGCCGCCTCGAAGAACCAGCCCTGCAGGGCGGAGAAAAGGTCCGTCAACCAGTCGATCACAGCGGCAGCCTCAGAAGGTGTGAATGAATTCGGCGTGGCCGAGCAGCCCGCTCAGGCGCGCCTGCTCAAGGCGCAAAGCGCAGCCATAGCTCGGCTATGGCGAGCATTTGCAACGCCGAGCGGGTGTGCCTGGGCGGGATGAGCGGGCATGACGGATTCGTTCACACCTTCTCAAGGATGGGATGCGATCCAGGCGCGGTAGTCGGGGTGCTGGCGCAGGGTCTGGAAGCAGAAGCCCTTGGCCTTCAGGCCGACGATCAGCGGCTCGAGATTGGCCGGAGCCCACGGGTCCTTGCGCGACCAGATGCCCAGATGCGCGAGCAGGATGTCGCCGGGGCGGATGGTGTCCAGCGCCTGCGTCAGCAGCTTCTCGTTGCTGAATTTCTCGCTCGGCAGCTCGTCGCCGAGAAAGCCGGCGGGCGCCCAGCCCACGTGCTCGAAGCCGCAGGCCTTGGCCGCGGCCAGCAGCTTGGGCGAGGTCTTGCCGCCCGGCGCGCGGTACAGCGGCAGCGGCTTCTTGCCGGTGATGAGTGCGAGGCGATCGGAGGCCTTGCTGATGTTGGCGCAGTACTCGGCGGCGGTCCAGGTGAACTCGCGGCCAGCGAACGCGCCCGCCGAGGGCTTCACGCGGAAGGTCGGCGTTGTGCCCTTGAGGTCGGCACGCCAGTAGGTGTGGTCGTAGGTGTGCGAGGCGAACTCGTTGCCCTCGGCCGCCCTCGCCTTCCACCACGGCGCCCAGTGGTTGTCGAGGCTGTCGCCATCGGTCGTGGTGCGCTCGGCGGCGGCGAAGAAGGTGACGCGCACGTCCTGCCGCTTAAGCACCTCGGCCACCAGCGGGGCGATGCCCATGTGGCCGGTGTCGAAGGTCAGGTAGACCGGCTTTTCGCACGAGCCGCCCTGCGCCCAGGCGGCGGGGACGACGGCGACGGCCATCGCCAGCGCGACGGCCCGGCGAGCGCGGCTAGATGCGCTTGGCATGGTCGAGAGTCCAGACGCCGTGGGGCGAACGGCCGACGTTGACTTGCCGCACCACCTTCTGCGTGGCCAGGTCGACCACGGTGAGCTTCTTAGCCCAGCGCGAGGTGACGTAGAGCGTCTTGCCGTCGGCCGACACGTCCATGCAGTCGGGGCCGCCGGGCACCGCGTAGGTCGCGCTGACCTTCAGCGTCGCGATGTCGATGCGGCTGACGGTGTTGGCCACGCGGTTGCTCACGAACACGCTCTTGCCGTCGCCGGCCGAGCGGAACGCATGCGCGCCCTTGCCGGTGGGAATCTTGCCGACCAGCTTGGGCTCGGTGCCGGCCACGTCGAACACCTGCACGCCGTCGCTGCCGGTCAGGCCCACGAGCAGGGTCTTGTCGTTGTGGATGCCGTAGATGTCGGCCGGCATGGCGCCGGTGGCCACGCGCCAGCGGATGGTCTGCGTGGGCAGGTCGACGGCGATCATCTCGTCGCTGTCCTGCATGGTCACGTAGGCGATGGTGCTGGTGTTGTCGATCCAGATGTGGCTGGGCGTCTTGCCGGAAGCGATGCGCTTGGCGAGCTTCAGGTCCTTGCCGTCCCAGCGATATACGTCGACGTGGTTCAACCGGTTGCCCGCGGTGACGAACCACTTCATGTCGCGCGAGAACTGCAGCTGGTACGGATCGATGATGCCGTAGACCACCCGCTGCACTTCCGCCGTCTTCGGGTTGAGGAAAGTGAGCGAATCGCCCGCCGAATTGGCCACGATGACCGATTTTTCGTCGGGCGTCATGTAGATGTGGTGCGGCTCCTTGCCCGTGGGAATGCGCAGCTTTTCGGTCCAGTCGACCGGGTTGATCACGCTGACGTTGGCGTCCAGCGAATTGAGCACGAAGATGGGAGGAGGTTCTGCCGGCGCGGCGGTGGCGGCGTGGGCCACCAGGGCTGTCAGGCAAGAAAACAGGAAGGCCGCAACGCGGCCGTTCGGGCGGGCAGGAAGTCGCAAGGGGAAGGTTCCGGGAAAGAGCTGAGGATCTTAACGGCCGGCCCTGAAGGCTGGCTGACCGGCCCGGCGCGCTTTCTCCTCCCCTCTTGTCTCTACTTGGGTGGTTTGGCCGGCTTGGCCGGCGCACGCAGCGCCGCCACCTCCTCGGCCGTCAGCCAGCGCCACTGCCCCGGCGCCAGACCTTCAGGCAGCGACAGCTCACCGATGCGCGAACGATGCAGCCCTTCGACCCGATTGCCGACCGCGGCCAGCATGCGCTTGACCTGGTGGTACTTGCCCTCGGTGAGCGTGAGCCGCAGGTGCAGCGGGCTGTCGGATTCGCAGGCCGCCGCGCGCACCGGCTTCGGGTCGTCGTCGAGCACCACGCCGGCCAGTAGCTTGGCGATCTGCGCCTCGTCCACCGGGTGCTTGGCAGTGACCTCGTAGACCTTCGGCACATGGTGCTTGGGCGAGCCCATCTTGTGGATGAACTGGCCGTCGTCGGTCATCAGCAGGAGGCCGGTGGTGTCCTGGTCGAGCCGGCCGATGGCCTGCACGCCCTGCACCGCGCCCTTGTTGGGCCGAAGGCGCAGCGGCGACGGCAGCAGCGTGTAGATACTCGGATAGGTCGAGGGCTTCTGCGAGCACTCGGTGCCGGCCGGCTTGTGCAGCATCAGGTAGGCCTTCTCGTGGTAGGCCCACGGCGTGCCCTGCACGGTGTAGAGAAGGCCTTCGGGGTCGAGGTCGGCGAAAGGGTCCGTCACGGCCTTGCCGTCGATGGTCACGTGGCCTTGCTGGACCAGCCCCGCGCACACGCGACGCGTGCCGAAGCCCTGGGTGTAGAGGATGTCTTGCAGGTGCATGGGAAATGAAAAAGGCGGCCGCGCCAGCATGGCACGACCGCCCCTGAGTTTGCAGGATCAGTAACCGGCGGCCAAACCGGTGTTGCGGCGGGGGTCGTTCGCGCCGTAGAAGCGGTTGGCGCCGACCGGCTTGCCGCCGAGCGATGGAGCGCCGACGATGATCGCCGCGAGGTGGTTGGCCGGCTGTGGCACACCGAGGTTGTGGCCCATGTCGGTCAGGATCTTTCGGGTGTCGGGGCTGATGGCGAAGGTCTCGACGTTGGTGACGTCGGGCAGCCATTGCTGGTGGAAGCGCGGCGCATCGACGGCTTCCTGCACGTTCATGCCGTAGTCGACCACGTTCAGGATGGTGTGCAGCACCGCCGTGATGATGCGGCTGCCGCCGGGCGTGCCGACCACGAACACCGGCTTGCCGTCCTTGGACACGATGGTCGGGCTCATCGAGCTCAGCGGGCGCTTGCCCGGGGCGATGGCGTTGGCCTCGCCCTGCACCAGGCCGTACATGTTGGGCACGCCGATCTTGGAGGTGAAGTCGTCCATCTCGTTGTTCAGCAGCACGCCGGTCTTGTCGGCCGTGACCTTGGCGCCGAACCAGTCGTTCAGCGTGTAGGTGACCGAGACCGCATTGCCCCACTGGTCGGTGATCGAGTAGTGCGTGGTATTGCTGCCTTCATGCGGCGCGACGCCGGGCTTGATGTCCTTGGAGACGCCAGCCTTCTTCGGGTCGATGACGCCGCGGATCTTCTCGGCGTAGCCCTTGTCGAGCAGGCGGTCGAGCGGGTTCTTCACGAAGTCCGGGTCGCCCAGGTAGCTGTTGCGGTCCACGTAGGCGTGGCGCATGGCCTCGATCTGGTAGTGCACCGATTGCGCCGAGCGGAAGCCCAGGTCCTTGAGCGGATAGCCCTCCAGGATGTTGAGCATCTCGCAGATGATCACGCCGCCCGAGCTCGGGGGCGGTGCCGACACCACGCGGTAGCCGCGGTAGTCGCACTCGACCGGCGCGAGTTCGCGTGTCTTGTACTGGTCGAGGTCGGCCTGCGTGATGATGCCCTTGCCGGCCTGGCTCGAGGCCACGATCGCCTTGCCGACCCAGCCCTTGTAGAAGCCGTCTGGGCCCTTGGAACTGATCTCCTTCAGCGTCTTGGCGAGGTCTTTCTGCACCAGCTTCTGGCCGACCTGGAAGGGCTGGCCCTTGTTCAGGAAGATCGCGCCGGAGACCGGGTCTTTCTGGAAGTCGGCGGTGGAGGTCCAGAGCATGTCGATGTCGCCCTGCTCCAGGGCGAAGCCCTTGTCGGCCAGCTGGATCGAGGGGGCGATGAGGTCGGCGCGCTTCATCGTGCCGTACTTCTCTCGCGCGTATTCCATGCCCGACACCGAGCCCGGCACGCCGACGGCGAGGTGGCCGTTGGTGCTCAGGCCCTTGATGACGTTGCCGTCCTTGTCCAGGTACATGTTGGCCGTGGCGGCCAGCGGCGCCTTCTCGCGGAAGTCGAGGAAGGTCTTGCGGCCATCGGCCAGTTGTACGGTCATGAAGCCGCCGCCGCCGAGGTTGCCCGCTGCCGGGTACACCACCGCCAGCGCATAGCCCACGGCGACCGCCGCATCGACCGCGTTGCCGCCGCGCTTGAGCACATCGACGCCGACCTTGCTGGCTAGGTGCTGCGCGCTCACGACCATGCCGTGCTCGGCCGCGACCGGCGCCTGCGAGGCCGCCTGCGACGCGCTCGCCGCGCTCAGCGCAAGCGCGGCTGCGACGGCTGCGCGCAGTGTCGGGGTCCAGTGGAATTGCTGCATGGGAAGTCTCCTCTTTGAGTTGGATGAAGAAGATGGATCTGATCGATCGGGTCAGGCCGTGAGCAGCGCCTTGCGCCGCAGGTCTTTCAACGCCAGTGCCACCTGTTGTTGCGCGAAATCCTTCAGCGCCTCGGGGTCGGGCAGCGGTTGTTCGTCCTTGATGAAGCGCAGGCGGTCGGCACGCACTTCGGCGGCCAGGTGTTCGGCCAGCGCTTCGTGCGAATGCGCGCCGTCGAGCAGTGGCAGCAGGCTGCGCTCGAGCAGCGTGAGCCCCACGGACTCGTGCCACTGGTTGCAGGCCTGGGCGTTGGCACCCGCGGTGAGCGCGAGGCCGCGCGCACCGCGAACCGTCGCCAGGGCTTGCGGCAGGCTGGAGACGTCAGTCGCCGTTGGCACCGGCGTGCGCCGGAACCGCAAGGCGCCAAGGATCACCAGTTCCTCGAGCATGGCCAGCACGACCCGTTCGACCGCATCGCGTGGCTCGCCGGTGAGCTTTGCCGCGGCATCGATCAGGGCTTCGGCCGACACGGACGCCGGATAGCGCGTCTCGAGCACCTGCGCCACGGCCTTGTGCACGGGCAGGCGCAGCGTGACCTTGAGGTTGCGGATCGCATGGCTGGGCTGCTCGCGCGCATCGAGCGTCAGCGCGCCGCCATCTGCGGTGGTGAACATGCCGGCAAATTCCAGGGCACGGATGCGCGCGGGATCGAGGCGATAGCGGATGTCCCTGGCACGCTCCTGCTTGACCAGCAGGGTCTGGCGGAAGGTGCGGTTGACCAGGAAATCAAGGTACTGCTCCATCATGATCTGGCTGCCGCCGCATTCGCGCAGCAGCGGATCGCGCACCTTCTCGCCGTAGTTCTGCACGAACATCGTCGAGGGCTCCGCGTCGCAGAAGTAAGCCAGGCCGCGGGCGTCGGCACGCGCGGCGAACTCCTTGAAGTAGCACGGCTCGTTGCAGGGCTCGAGGAACTCGTGCAGCAGGTAGGAGCTGTTGGCGCCACGCACGATCGGCATGGTCTCCTCGAGCGTTTTCTTGAGCACGCTGTCGGGGCGCGCCGACTGCTCGAGGAACTCGAGCATGCCGCGGGCGTAGGCCAGTTTTTCGTCGGGCGTGTCGCGCGGGCCGCCGCGCAGGATCATCGCGTCGCGTACGATCTCGCGCGCCTTCCAGCCCGGGTACACGTTGTAGCTCACGTAGGCCACGCCGTTCGGCGCGAGGTTCTCCGAGCAGATGCGCAGGATCGCGTCCTGCACCGGACCCGGCACCCAGCTGTAGACGCCGTGGCAGACGATGTAGTCGAACTGGCCGAACGAGGCGTCGATGTCGGCGATGTTGAACGCCTTCAGCTCCACATTCGACAGGCCTGCATGGGCGATGGCCGCGACGCCTTGCGACACCTGCACGGTCGACAGGTCGACGCCCAGGGCGTGCGCTTCGGGGTGGCGCGCCGCGAAGGGAATCAGGTTGCCGCCGGCCGCGCAACCGAGCTCGAGCACGCGGGCTGTGGCGGGTGCGGGAGCGTCGAGTCCGAACAGGAAGGCCAGCGCCTCCAGGTGCTCCATCGCGGACTGTGGGAACGGGTGCGAGTCGTAGGGCACCGTGTCGTAGTAGCTGGTCAGCGTGGAAGTCAGTGAATCCGGCACGAACGTCCTTTGAGGATCTGCGAAGGTTCTGGGGGTTGCGCTGTGACAGCGCTGGTCGACTATAGCCCCGCGTTCGGGCAAAAAAAACCCAGCGGGTGACGCTGGGCTCAAGCCTTTCTGCTGGCATGGCATCAAGGACCCCGCACAGGTGGCTGGCGGGGGACGGCTGACCCGTCAAGGAGAAATCGGGAGCTGCACTGAAGGCAACCGGTTGGGTGGAGCGGCCGGCGCGTGCGCCGAGGCTTCCGTGAGAGGACGAAGCCAATCGTCGGCGGCCTCATCGGGCGACATGGCCCTCAGCCGCGCATCTCGCCGAAGCGTGCGCGCGATGTCTTCCAGCTCAAGGGCATCGACCGAGTGCCAGCGCTGCCGCAATCGATGCGCGCAGGCGGCGATCCAAAGGGTGGCCGGGATGTTTTCCATGACGATATTTTACTGTAAATTTGTACAGTCTTTTCATCAAGGATGCCGCAATGTCTACGACCGAAGATATCGACCCCGCCCCCAATACCGCATTGACCGAGGCCCTGGCCTGGATCTCGAAGTTCGCGCACGCCTGGAAGGCCATCGAGCCTGCGCCCAGGAGCCTCAGCATCGACGGCTTCATCATCTGGGGACCCGTGCTCTACGAGAAGCACAAGGGCGAAGACCCGGTGAGGCTCGCACAACAAATGTTCGGCAAGTCCGGTGCGTACTTCAGGTACCTCTATCCCGGGCGCAAGCCCGGCGCGGGCTCGGACCTGGCGTCTTAGAATGCCTCGATGAATTGGCGCACCACTTTGCTTCCGCTTGCCTTGATCACCACCGTCATCACCGGTTGTACGGCCCCGAACGAGATCGTGCCGTTTCGCGAAGGCGTGCTGCGTGCGCCCAGCTACACGCTAGCAGCAGACTATTGCAGTGCGAAGGACCTGACGCCGAAGTGGATCGGCAGAGCGCCTGCGGAATCCGGCGTTCTGTTCCAGTGCTACTGAAGCCCTGCGGGCTGAAATGAAAAACGGCAGCCGTTGGTGACAACGACTGCCGTTCTGTTGAGTGGTGGAGCTGGGGGGATTTGAACCCCCGTCCGCAAGCCTTCATCGCGCAGTTCTACATGTTTAGTGATCTGATTTGAGTCTCGCTTCCGGAGTCGCGCAGTCACACGCTAAACCGGACGCCAGCACCCTATTTTCTCGCCCCGACCCAAGGTACCCGGATCGGAGCCAGCCCATGTAATTATCTTTGCAGCCGGGAGGATTCAGATTGCTCTGTCACCCCCTTGCCCAGCCCATCGGCCTGCTGTTGCAAAGCTCACTGGCAATTAAGCAGCGAGTGCGAAACGTTCGTCGTTTGCAGTTAGTTTGTTTGAATCTGTTTTACGAGCGCATTCAGCTCGACATGCCCCGCTGCGACTCCGAACCCACGTCGAAACCAGTGCAGCCCCAAGCGCTCTATTTTAGGCGCTATTGAGCAAATGCAAGAGCTCCATGGGCGAAGAGATTGAAGCATCGGCCTCCCAGAGCGCAGCATCGGCCTGCGAACCCATGTAGCCGTAGGTGGCGGCCACGGTTCGCATGCCGGCGGCGCGGCCCGCGATGATGTCGCGTTCATCGTCGCCCACGTAGATACATGCCTCGGAGGGAACGCCCAATCGACGGGCTGCTTCGTGCAGCGGTTCGGGGTGCGGCTTGGCATGCGGCGTGGTGTCGCCGCTCACGATGGCGCCCGCGCTGGCGAAGAGCGGCATGGCACTGGTCAACGGGTCGGTGAATCGCATCGACTTGTTGGTGACCACGCCCCAGAGGAGGCCGCGCGCCTGAATGGCATCGATCAACGCCTGGACGCCGTCGAACGCTTGCGTGTTGAGCAGCATGCGGCGTTCGTAGGCGACGAAGAACTCTTCGCGCAGCTCGGGGAATTCTGGGGCATCGGGCGTGATGCCGAATGCCACGCCGAGCATGCCCCGCGCCCCCGAACCCGCATGCGGGCGATAGCGATCGAGGGGATAGGACTCCAGGCCGCGATCGGTCCGCATCTTGTCGGCTGCAGCGCCCAGGTCGGGCGCGCTGTCGATCAGCGTGCCGTCAAGATCGAACAGCACAGCTTGTGTGAGTGAGCCCTTCATCCTTGCGAACCCGGCAGCGGAGGCCTCTGCGTTGCGAACATGTAGTTGACGCTGGTGTCGCCACTGAGCCAGTAGCGGCGAGTCAGCGGGTTGTGCTCCATACCGCGCGTGTGCCGCAGATCGAGGCTCGCTGCACGACAGTAGGCCGCAAGCTCGCTGGGACGAATCAGCTTCGCGTACTCGTGGGTGCCGCGCGGCAGCATCCCGAGGATGTATTCCGCACCCACGATCGCCAGCGCGAAGGACTTCAGGTTGCGGTTGATGGTCGAGAAGAACACCCACCCACCGGGCTTGACCAGCGTCGCACAGGCCTGGATCACCGAGGCTGGCTTTGGCACGTGCTCCAGCATCTCCATGCAGGCGACGACATCGAAGCTGCCCGGCTGTTCGGCGGCGAGTGCTTCGGCGCTGATCTCGCGGTATTTGACGCCACGCGTGCCGGCTTCGAGCGCATGAAGCTGGGCGACCTTGAGTGCCTTGCCTGCCAGGTCGATGCCCAGCACGTCAGCGCCCTTTCGGGCCATCGAATCGGCCAGGATTCCTCCGCCGCAACCGATATCAAGCACGCGGCGCTGCGAAATTGGCGCAATACCGTCAATCCATTCCAGACGCAATGGATTGATTTCATGCAGCGGGCGGAATTCGCTTTCCGAATCCCACCACCGATGTGCAAGTTCTGAAAACTTGGCAAGTTCAGCCGGATCGGCATTCACATTTTCTGTCATATGGCAATTATGAAGCGAGCAATGTCCGACATGCGCCGGACTATCTTGTCGAATCCTGGCCAACGAATTCGACGGACATAAAAAAACCCCGCCGAGGCGGGGTTTTCATCATCGATGGAATCGATCGATTAGTTGGCGCGGGTGCCGACCACTTCGATTTCCACGCGACGGTTCTTGGCGCGGCCTTCCTTGGTGCGGTTGTCAGCCACTGGCTGCTTCTCGCCCTTACCTTCGGTGTAGACGCGGTTGCGTTCGATGCCCTTCGAGACCAGGAAGGCCTTGACGGCTTCGGCGCGACGCACCGACAGACGCTGGTTGTAGGCGTCCGTACCGATCGAGTCGGTGTGGCCCACAGCGATGATCACTTCGAGGTTGACGCCACGGATCTTCTCGACCAGATCGGTCAACTTGGCGCGACCTTCAGGCTTCAGAACCGACTTGTCGAAGTCGAAGAATGCGTCGGCAGCGAAGGTCACCTTCGAAGCGGCAACAGCCGGCGGTGCGCCCGGAACAACAGGAGCTGCACCAGGAGCTGCTGGCACTGCAGCGACTGCGGGAACCAGAGCGCCGTCGCAACCGGCGGCGGCGGTAGCCGGCGTCCAGTTGGCATCGCGCCAGCACAGTTCGTTCGTACCGTTCTTCCAGACCAGTTCGCCGGTGCCGTTTTGCCAGTTGTCGATCGTAGGACCGCCGTCCGCAGCGGTGACACGGGTCTGCGCGCCGGCGGCAGTGGCGAGCGCAGCGACTGCAAACATCATCGCCACTTTATTCAGTTTCTTCATGGTTCTCCTCTTGGGGAAAAAGCCGCAGCCGCGCTGCGAATCAAGGACGCTTTAAGTGACCACCACCCAAAACGTTGAGACGATTGTGCCATAGGGTCTTTGGCAAACAGGCCGCCGGACGCCCCCGAAGCGTAGGACGGAGGCGGAATAGCCGGCTTGTGTTGCGGCGGAGCGACACCCCTCACAGCGTAAAATTTCGCCTTCCTGCCGCCAGCCTCTCGCTCAATGACATCCTTCGCCAAAGAAACCCTGCCCATCAGTCTCGAAGAGGAAATGCGCAGCAGCTATCTCGATTACGCCATGAGCGTGATCGTGGGCCGGGCGCTCCCCGATGCACGCGACGGCCTCAAGCCCGTGCACCGGCGCGTGCTCTTCGCCATGCACGAGCTCAACAACGACTGGAACCGGCCGTACAAGAAGTCGGCCCGTATCGTGGGCGACGTGATCGGTAAATACCACCCGCACGGCGATCAATCGGTCTACGACACCATCGTGCGATTGGCGCAGGACTTCTCCATGCGCCACATGCTGGTCGACGGCCAGGGCAACTTCGGCTCCGTGGATGGAGACAACGCAGCCGCAATGCGTTATACGGAAATCCGGTTGGCCAAAATTGCGCATGAAATGCTGGCCGATATCGACAAGGAAACTGTCGACTTTCAGGACAATTACGACGGCTCCGAAAAAGAACCGAAGGTTTTGCCGAGCCAGTTGCCGAATTTGCTGGTCAATGGCTCCGGCGGTATTGCGGTCGGCATGGCCACCAATATCCCGCCGCACAACCTGAACGAAGTGGTGGACGCCTGCCTCCACCTGCTGCGCAACCCGCAAGCGACCATCGACGAGCTGATGGAAATCGTGCCGGCGCCCGACTTCCCCACCGCCGGCATCATCTACGGCATCAACGGCGTGAAGGACGGCTACCGCACCGGCCGCGGCAAGGTCGTGATGCGTGCCAAGTGCCACTTCGAGGACATCGACCGCGGCCAGCGCCAAGCGATCATCGTTGACGAGCTCCCCTACCAGGTCAACAAGAAGACGCTGCAGGAGCGCATGGCCGAGCTGGTGCACGAGAAGAAGATCGAAGGCATCAGCCACATCCAGGACGAGTCCGACAAATCGGGCATGCGCCTGGTGATCGAGCTCAAGCGCGGCGAAGTGCCCGAGGTGGTGCTCAACAACCTCTACAAGCAGACGCAGCTGCAGGACACCTTTGGCATCAACATGGTGGCGCTGGTCGACGGCCAGCCCAAGCTGTGCAACCTGAAGGACCTGATCGAGGTCTTCCTGCAGCACCGCCGCGAAGTGGTCACGCGACGCACCGTCTTCACGCTGCGCAAGGCCCGCGAGCGCGGTCACGTGCTCGAAGGCCTGGCGGTGGCGCTGGCCAACATCGACGAGTTCATCCGCATCATCCGCGAATCGCCGACGCCGCCGGTCGCCAAGGCCGAGCTGATGACCCGCAGCTGGGACAGCAAGCTGGTGCGCGAGATGCTCACGCGTTCGCGCGCCGATGGCGGCGTGATCAACGCCGACGACTACCGTCCCGAAGGCCTCGAACGCGAATTCGGCATGGGCTCGGACGGCCTCTACCGCCTCTCGGATACGCAGGCGCAAGAAATTCTGCAGATGCGCCTGCAACGCCTGACCGGCCTCGAGCAGGACAAGATCGTCGCCGAGTACAAGGACGTGATGGCCGAGATCGACGACCTGCTCGACATCCTCTCCAAGCCCGAGCGCGTGTCGGTCATCATCGGCGACGAGCTGGGCACCATCAGGCAGGAGTTCGGCCAGAGCAAGCTCGGCGCACGCCGCAGCCTGGTCGAGCACAGCGCGTTCGACCTCTCGACCGAAGACCTGATCACCCCAACCGACATGGTGGTGACGCTCTCGCACAGCGGCTACATCAAGAGCCAGCCGCTGGGCGAATACCGCGCGCAGAAGCGCGGCGGCCGCGGCAAGCAGGCCACCGCCACGAAGGAAGACGACTGGATCGACCAGCTCTTCATCGCCAACACGCACGACTACATCCTGTGCTTCTCCAACCGCGGCCGGCTCTACTGGCTCAAGGTGTGGGAAGTGCCGGCGGGTTCGCGCGGCTCGCGCGGCCGGCCGATCGTCAACATGTTCCCGCTGCAGGAAGGCGAGAAGATCAACGTCGCGCTCGCGCTCACCGGCGAGAAGCGCAACTTCCCGGCCGACCAGTACGTGTTCATGTCGACCTCGATGGGCACCGTCAAGAAGACCGCGCTCGACGAGTTCAACAACCCGCGCAAGGGCGGCATCATTGCCGTGAACCTCGACGACGGCGACTACCTGATCGGCGCCGCCCTCACCGACGGCAAGCATGACGTGATGCTCTTCAGCGATGGCGGCAAGGCCGTGCGCTTTGCCGAAGACGACGTCCGCCCGCTGGGCCGCAATGCGCGCGGCGTGCGCGGCATGTCACTCGACCCGGGACAGGGCGTGATCGCCATGCTGGTGGCCGAGGACGAGCAGCAGAGCGTGCTCACCGCCACGGAAAATGGTTACGGAAAGCGAACAAGCATTACGGAATACACGCGCCATGGCCGTGGAACCAAAGGCATGATCGCGATTCAACAGAGTGAGCGCAACGGCAAGGTCGTTGCCGCCACCCTCGTGCATGCGGACGATGAGATCATGCTCATCACCGACAAGGGCGTGCTTGTGCGCACCCGGGTTGCCGAAATTCGTGAACTGGGTCGCGCGACGCAAGGCGTCACGCTGATCGGGCTTGACGAAGGCGCCAAACTCAGCGGGCTACAACGTATCGTCGAGAACGACGCGAACGGCGAAAGCGAGCCGGACGCAGACGATACTTCCACATCTTCAACGGAGAATCCTCAGTGAAAAAAATCAAACTCGCACTTCTGACGGTAGCTTTGGCCAGCAGCTCGATGGCCGCCATGGCCCAGGACAAGGCCACGCTGATCAAGCAGTTCATCGACATTCAACGCCCCGGCATCGAATCGCTGGCGCGCGGCCTGGTCGAGCAGTCGAGCGCCCCGATCGCGCAAGCCGGCTCGCAGTACCTGCAGACCCAAGTGCCCGAAGCCAAGCGCGAATCGGCCGCCAAGGCTGCCGACGCCGAGCTCAAGAAGTACTTCGACGATGCCTACCCCATCGTGCGCGACAAGGCCGTGCAACTGGCACCGGGCGCCCTGACCCCGCTGCTCGAGCAGAACTTCAGCGAAGACGAACTCAAGCAACTGCTGGCCTGGATCAACTCCCCGCTCAGCAAGAAGTACCAGGATCTGAATCCGAAGATGCAGACCGCGTTGACGGAAAAGCTGGTGGCCGACACCCGCGCCGCCATCGAGCCCAAGATGCGCGCACTCGACACCAACGTCGCCAAGGCCCTCGGCGCTCCGACCGACGCCCCGGCCCAAGGTTCCGCACCCGCCAAGGCACCAGCCAAGGCACCTGCCAAGAAGTAAAGACAACGTGACCCAGCAGCAGACGCCGGCCGGCAAGCGCCCCTACAACTTCTCGGCCGGTCCGGCTGCCATGCCGGAGGCGGTGCTTCAGCGCGCCGCCGCCGAAATGCTCGACTGGAACGGCAGCGGCATGAGCGTGATGGAAATGAGCCATCGCGGCAAGGAATTCGGCGCGATCTGCACGCAGGCCGAAGCCGACATCCGCACGCTGCTGGCCGTGCCCTCCCATTTCCACGTCCTGTTCATGCAGGGTGGCGGCCTTGGCGAAAACGCCATCGTGCCGATGAACCTGTCGCGCGGCAAAACCGCCGACTTCGTCATCACCGGCAGCTGGAGCATCAAGTCGCACAAGGAAGCGCAGCGCTATTGCACGGCGCGCGTGGCTGCAAGCAACGCCGACGACCAGCACACGAAGCTGCCCGATCCCTCGACCTGGCAACCCACCAAGGACGCCTCGTACGTGCACCTGTGCACCAACGAGACGATCAACGGTATCGAATTCCAGCAGTTGCCCGACCTCGCCTCGCTCGGCAGCGACGCGCCGCTCGTCATCGATTTCTCGTCGCACGTGGCTTCGCGCAGCGTCGACTGGCGCCGCGTGGGCCTCGCCTTCGGCGGCGCACAGAAGAACCTGGGCCCGGCCGGCCTCACGATCGTCGTCGTGCGCGACGACCTCCTCGGCCATGCGCTCGAGATCTGCCCGAGCGCCTTCAACTACAAGATCGTTGCCGACAACAACTCCATGTACAACACCCCTCCGACCTGGGGCATCTACATGGCGGGGCTGACGTTCCAGTGGCTGTTGCAGCAGACCGAGGGCACGCTCACCGGCGTGGCCGCGATGGAGCAGCGCAACATCGAGAAGGCCAAGCTGCTGTACGGCTTCATCGACGGCTCCGACTTCTACGCCAACCGCATCGATGCGAGCTGCCGCTCGCGCATGAATGTGCCGTTTTTCCTGGCCGACGAAAGCCGCAACGAGGCGTTCCTGGCCGGCGCACGCGAAGCCGGGCTGCTGCAGCTCAAGGGCCACAAGTCGGTCGGCGGCATGCGCGCGAGCATCTACAACGCCATGCCGCTGGCAGGGGTGCAGGCCCTCGTGGGCTACATGCGAGAATTCGAGCGATCGCATGCCTAGGCGCATGCCCTAGCTGCTCGCACCGATGACCGCCTCCGCACCCACACCGCCCTCCTCCAACTACAACTCCGAAAGCCTTGCCGATCTGCGCGTGCAGATCGACTCGCTCGACCAACGCCTGCTGAGCCTGCTCAACGAGCGTGCCCACGTGGCCGAACTGGTCGGCGAGGTCAAGAAACGCGAAGGCACGCCGTTCTTTCGCCCTGACCGCGTTGCCGCCGTCATCGACAAGATGCAGAAAAGCAATGGCGGCCCGCTCAAGGACCTCCATGTAGCAGCCATCTGGCGCGAGATCATGTCGGCCTGCCTGGCCCTCGAATCGCCGCAGCGCGTGGCCGTGCTGGGGCCTGAAGGCACCTTCTGCGAGCAGGCCGCCATCGAATACTTCGGCGGCGCCGCCGACCTGATCTACTGCGCCAGCTTCGACGAAGTGTTCCACGCCACCGCCGCAGGCAGCGCTCAGTACGGCGTGGTCGGCGTCGAGAACTCGACCGAAGGCGTGGTCACCCGCTCGCTCGACCTGTTCCTGCATTCGCCCACCCACGTCGTCGGCGAAGTCAGCCTGCTGGTGCGCCACCACCTGCTGCGCAGCGAGAACTCGCTCGAAGGCATCGAGGCCGTGCTGGCTCACCCGCAGGCACTCGCGCAATGCCAGACCTGGCTCTCCAAGCACCTGCCCAACGCCGAGCGACGTGCCGTCTCGAGCAATGCCGAAGGCGCGCGTCTCGCGGCCTCCAATCCGGCCTGGGCCGGGCTCGCCGGCGAACGCGCCGCCACCCGCTTCGGCCTGCACATCGTGGCGCACGCCATCCAGGACGATTCGTACAACCGCACCCGCTTCTCCGTGATCTGCCTGCCGCAGACGCTGGCCATGCCGCCGGCATCGGGCAAGGACTGCACGAGCCTGATCGTCTCGGTGCCGAACCAGCCAGGCGCGGTGCACGACCTGCTGGTGCCACTGAAGACCAACAACGTGTCCATGACGCGCTTCGAATCGCGCCCCGCGCGCACCGGCCAATGGGAGTATTACTTCTACATCGACCTCGACGGCCACCCCTCGCAGCCCAACGTGGCCGCGGCACTGGCCGAGCTGCGCGGCCTCTGCGCGTTCTACAAGGTGCTTGGCGCCTACCCCGTCAAAGCCTGAGCCGGACAGACACGATGTTCGAGCAACTGGGATTGATCGGCTGCGGCCTCATGGGCGGCTCCTTTGCGCTCGCGCTCAAGCGCGCGAAGCTGGTGAAACGCGTGGTCGGCTACAGCAAGTCGCCCTCCACCACCGAGCGGGCACGCCAGCTCGGCGTGATCGACGTAGCGGCGCCCTCCGCGCTGCTGGCGGTGTCGGGCGCCGACCTCGTGTTACTGGCCGTGCCGGTCGCCGCCTCAGAAGCCATGTTCAAGGCGATCCGCCACGGCATCTCGAACGAGACGCTGGTGATGGACGTCGGCTCGACCAAGGGCGACGTGATCGAGGCCGCACGCAACGGCCTGCAAAAGCAGTTCGCGAACTTCGTTCCGGCGCATCCGATCGCCGGCAAGGAAGTCTCGGGCATCGAGCATGCCGAGGCCTCGCTCTTCACCGGCCGCCAGGTCGTGCTGACGCCGGTCAAGACCACGTTGCGCTCGAACGTGCAGCGCGCCTCGCAAGTGTGGAGCGGCATCGGCGCCAACGTGGTCACCATGACGCACGAGGAGCACGACGCCTCGTTCGCTGCCGTGAGTCACCTGCCCCACCTGCTGGCGTTCGCGTACACCAACGCCCTCACCGCGCAGCCGCAGGGCGACCGTTTCCTCAGTCTCGCGGGACCGGGCTTTCGCGACTTCTCGCGCATCGCCGCCAGCGACCCGGTCATGTGGCGCGATGTGCTGCTCGCCAATCGCGAGCAGGTGCTGCAACAGTCCCAGGCCTTCCGCAAGGCGCTCGAAGACCTCGAGGCATTGATGACTGCCGGCGACCTGCAAGGGCTGGAGCAATCCATCGCCGCCGCCAGCAAGGCGCGCGCCGCCTGGAAGCCCAACGCGAGCACCGACGCCTCGGCCCAGCAGGACAGCTGACATGTTCTCGACCGCATTCCTCGACCTCCCGCCCCTCGTGGGCGCCGCCGGCACCGTCCGGCTGCCGGGCTCCAAGAGCATTTCGAACCGCGTGCTGCTGCTGGCCGCGCTCGCGAGCGGCACCACCACGATCCACGACCTGCTCGACTCCGACGACACGCGCGTGATGCTCGATGCCCTGCGTGCACTCGGCTGCGGCGTCCAGCCCGCCGGGAGCACGCTGCAGATCACCGGCCTCGGCGGCCAACTGAAGTCCGGCGGGGCGCTGCTGCCGCTGTTCCTCGGCAACGCCGGCACCGCCATGCGCCCGCTGACGGCCGCGCTCTCGCTGCTCGGCGGCGAGTTCGAGCTGAGCGGCGTGCCGCGCATGCACGAGCGGCCCATCGGCGACTTGGTCGATGCGCTCACCCAGCTCGGCTGCAACATCGACTACCTCGGCAACCCGGGCTATCCGCCATTGCGCATCCACCCGGTCGATCACGGCGACTTGGCACTCCATGCGCCGATCCGCGTGCGCGGCGACGTCTCTAGCCAGTTCCTTACGGCCCTGCTGCTGGCGCTGCCCCTCGCAGCCCGCAACGACATCGTGATCGAGGTGGTCGGCGAGCTGATCTCCAAGCCCTACATCGAGATCACGCTGAACCTGCTGGCGCGTTTCGGCATCACGGTGCGGCGCGACGGCTGGGAACGCTTCACCATTCCCGCCGGCAGCAGCTACAGCTCGCCGGGCGACATCCACGTCGAGGCCGACGCCTCGTCCGCTAGCTATTTCATAGCATTGGGCGCCATCGCCACAGGCGTTTCCGGGAAAAATGGCGTGCGGATCGAGGGTGTGGGCGCCGATTCGATCCAGGGCGACATCCGCTTCATCGATGCGGCCCGCCAGATGGGCGCCGAGGTCGACAGCGGCCCGAACTGGCTCGAAGTGCGCCGCGGCGCCTGGCCGCTCAAGGCCATCGACCTCGACGCGAACCACATCCCCGACGCGGCGATGACCCTTGCCGTCATGGCGCTCTACGCCGATGGCCCGAGCACACTGCGCAACATCGCCAGCTGGCGCGTCAAGGAAACCGACCGCATCGACGCCATGGCCAACGAGCTGAGGAAGCTCGGCGCCACGGTCGAGGCCGGCCCGGATTTCATCCGCGTGCACCCGCTCGCGCAGGCCGGCTGGCAGGCGGCGAGCATCCGCACGTACGACGACCACCGCGTGGCGATGTGCTTCTCGCTCGCGGCGTTCAACCCGGCGGGCGTGCCGGTCCGCATCCTCGAGCCGCACTGCGTCGCCAAGACCTTCCCCGATTACTTCGAAACCCTGTTCTCGGTCGCCGAAGCCGCCGAGGTGCCGGTGATCTGCATCGACGGCCCGACCGCCTCGGGCAAGGGCACGCTCGCGGCCGAGGTGGCGCGCCTGCTGGGCTACCACTACCTGGATTCGGGCTCGCTCTACCGCGTGACCGGCCTGGCCATGCGCCGCGCCGGCCTCAGCGCGGATGCGCCGCACGAGGCGCAGATCGCCACCCTGGCGGCCGCCCTGCCCCTGCAGTTCACCGAGGGCAAGGTGCTGCTGGACGGCGAGGACGTGAGCGATGAGATCCGCAGCGAGGCGGCCGGCATGGACGCCTCCCGCGTCTCGACCCTGCCAGCCGTGCGCGAAGCCCTTCTGGCGCTGCAACAGCGCTTTCGCCAGCTCCCCGGCTTGGTCGCCGACGGCCGCGACATGGGCACCGTGATCTTCCCGGACGCCACGCTCAAGGTCTTCCTCACGGCCAGCGCCGCCCAGAGGGCGGAACGGCGCCATAAGCAGTTGATTTCAAAGGGTATTTCGACTACACTCGACAGTCTTCGCTCCGACTTGGAAGCACGTGACGCCCGGGATTCATCCCGCAGCGTCGCTCCTCTGAAGCCGGCGCAGGATGCCCGCCACCTCGACAACTCCCAGCTGTCCATCGAGCAATCGATCGATACGGTGTTGAACTGGTGGCAGGAAATTCAACCGTTCAAGCCCGCTTGAGCGGTTTGAAGTACAGCCTTTCAAGTCCGCTTGAAAGGCTCGCGTCAACCGGGTGTTCCGGGTGGCGCATACCGCTCCAGCAGGCTCCTTTCGCGCGACAAGCGCACCGGCCTTCTGGTTGTTCAACCAACCCGGGCACCAGCCCACAAAACCGCCGTCTCCAGATCCACAGCAGTCGCACGCAATTTCGCAAGAGCGCCTGCCAACCCTGCCTGACGGAAGGAACCATAAATGTCTGAATCTTTTGCCGACCTATTCGAAGAGTCCCTGAAGCGTTCCGAAATGCGCACCGGCGAGGTCATCACGGCCGAAGTCGTGCGCGTCGAACACAACCACGTCGTCGTCAACGCCGGTCTGAAGTCCGAAGCGTATGTGCCGATCGAGGAGTTCAAGAACGACAAGGGCGAACTCGAAGTCCAGGCCGGCGATTTCGTTTCCGTTGCCATCGGCAGCGTTGAAAACGGCTACGGCGACACCATCCTCTCGCGCGACACCGCCAAGCGCCTCGCTTCGTGGCTCGCCCTCGAGAAGGCCCTGGAATCGGGCGACTTCGTCACCGGCACCACCAGCGGCAAGGTCAAGGGCGGTCTCACCGTTCTGGTCAACGGCATCCGCGCGTTCCTGCCGGGCTCGCTGATCGACACGCGTCCGATCAAGGACCTGACCCCGTACGAAAACAAGACCCTCGAATTCAAGGTCATCAAGCTCGACCGCAAGCGCAACAACGTCGTGCTGTCGCGTCGTGCCGTGGTCGAAGCCAGCATGGGCGAAGAACGCGCCAAGCTGATGGAAACCCTGAAGGAAGGCGCTGTTGTCCGCGGCGTGGTCAAGAACATCACCGAATACGGTGCGTTCGTGGACCTCGGCGGCATCGACGGCCTGCTGCACATCACCGACATGGCATGGCGCCGTGTTCGCCACCCGAGCGAAGTCGTTCAGGCCGGCCAGGAAATCACCGCCAAGATCCTCAAGTTCGACACCGAAAAGAACCGTGTCTCGCTGGGTCTGAAGCAAATGGGTGATGACCCGTGGATGGGCGTTTCGCGCCGCTACCCGCAATCGACCCGCCTGTTCGGCAAGGTCACGAACATTGCCGACTACGGCGCGTTCGTCGAACTCGAACCCGGCATCGAAGGCCTGGTGCACGTCTCCGAAATGGACTGGACCAACAAGAACATCGCTCCGAACAAGATCGTCTCGCTGGGCGACGAAGTCGAAGTCATGGTCCTGGAAATCGACGAAGACAAGCGCCGCATCAGCCTGGGCATGAAGCAGTGCAAGGCCAACCCGTGGCAAGAGTTCGCGCAAAACACCAAGCGTGGCGACCGCGTCAAGGGCCCGATCAAGTCGATCACCGACTTCGGCGTGTTCGTGGGTCTGGCTGCCGGCATCGACGGCCTGGTTCACCTCTCGGACCTCTCGTGGAACGAAGCCGGCGAAACCGCCGTTCGCAACTACAAGAAGGGCCAGGAAGTCGAAGCGCTCGTGCTGGCTGTCGACGTCGACCGCGAACGCATCTCGCTGGGCATCAAGCAACTCGACAGCGACCCGTTCACCACGTTCACCACGGTGAACGACAAGGGCCAGATCGTGACCGGCAAGGTCAAGACCGTGGACGCCCGCGGCGCTGAAATCGACCTCGGCGAAGACATCATCGGCTACCTGCGTGCTTCGGAAATCTCGCGCGACCGCGTCGAAGATGCCCGCAATGTGCTCAAGGAAGGCGACGAAGTCACCGCCATCGTCGTGAACGTGGATCGCAAGACCCGCAACATCCAGCTGTCCATCAAGCAGAAGGACATGGTCGACGAACAAGGCGCCATGGCCAACCTGAGCCAGCAGTCGGCACGCGAAAACGCGGGCACGACGAGCCTGGGCGCCCTGCTGCGCGCCAAGCTCGACAACAACGACAGCAAGTAAGCTGAGTCCGAAGACAGAGCAGGCCAGGCTCTTAGCTTGGCCGCTCTGTTTTTTTCGTCCACGTTTTCTGCACTGGCCTCTTATGACCCGCTCTGACCTCGTCGAAGAACTCGCAGCGCGCTTTGCGCAACTCACGCACCGCGATGCCGAATACGCCGTCAAGACCATCCTGGACGCGATGAGCGACGCGCTGGTGCGCGGGCACCGCATCGAGATCCGCGGGTTCGGCAGCTTCTCGGTCAACCGGCGTCCGCCGCGCATCGGGCGCAATCCGCGTTCGGGCGAGAGCGTTCAGATTCCGGAAAAGCGGGTGCCGCATTTCAAGCCGGGCAAGGCCTTGCGCGAGGCCGTCGACGCGAAGACCGCCGAGCTCGACGCCAAGGAAGCCAAGGGCCGCAAGGCCTGATCCGCGTGGATGATGCAAACGTAGAATGCCTCCGGCAACGGGAATGGCTATGAAATACCTCCTGTGGCTGCTCAAGGCAGCCATTTTTTTTACGCTCTTCGCCTTCGCGCTGAACAACCAGCACGACGCGACCGTCTACTTCTTCTTCGGCACCCACTGGCGCGCACCGCTGGTGCTCGTCGTGCTCGCAGCCTTCGCAGGCGGGCTCGTGGTGGGCGCACTCGGCATGCTGCCGGGCTGGTGGAAACACCGGGCCGCCGCTGCAGCTCAAGCACCATCGGCGACCGAAGCCCTCTCCACAACGGCACCGACGGCCGTGCCTGCTCCGGCAGCGGCACCGTCCATCTCCGCCACCGACCTTCCCGCCGTACGTCAACATGGACTTTGATCCCAGCTGGCTGCTGATCAGCCTGCCCGTCGCCTTCGTGCTCGGGTGGCTCGCATCGCGCTTCGACATCCGCCAGCTCAAGCTCGAGAACCGGCAGGCGCCCAAGGCCTATTTCCGCGGCCTGAACTTCCTGCTCAACGAGCAGCAGGACCAGGCCATCGACGCCTTCATCGAGGCCGTGCAGAACGACCCCGACACGCAGGAGCTGCACTTCGCGCTCGGCAACCTGTTCCGCCGCCGCGGCGAATACCAGCGTGCGGTGCGCGTGCACGAGCACCTGCTCGGCCGCGGCGACCTGAGCCGCACCGACCGCGAGCGCGCACAGCACGCGCTGGCGCAAGACTTCCTGCGCGCCGGCCTGCTCGACCGCGCCGAGGCCGCGCTGCAGAAGCTCGAAGGCACGCGCTACGAGAACGAGGCGCGCCTCTCGCTGCTCGCCATCTACGAGCGCTCGCGCGAATGGACCCAGGCCGCCGACGTGGCGCAGAAGCTGGACGAATCCGACCAGGCCAGCTACGCCACGCGCCGCGCGCATCACCTCTGCGAGCAGGCGACCGAGCGCGTGGCCGCTGGCGAACTGCCCGCTGCCGCAAAGCTGCTCGCGCAGGCCGTCGAGCTGGCCCCGCAGGCGCCGCGCCCGGCCATCGACACCGCCAACCTGCAACTGCGCAACGGCAATGCAGCCGCAGCCTTCGACACGCTCGTGGCACTGAGCGACACCGCGCCGCTCGCACTGCCGCTGTACGCTGCCGCACTGCAGCAAGCCGCCGTGGCAGCGCACCGCGAAGCCGAGGCGCTCGCGCTGCTGCAGCGGCGTTATGCCGAGTCACCGTCGATCGATGTGCTCGAAGCGCTGATCGCCCTGGGCGGCACGCCGTCGACGACGACCGCCGCCGAGGAGCAGCAGCCGCCCGCACCGCGCGACGGCTACATCGCGCATCTCGCACACCAGCCCTCGCTGGTCGCCGCATCGCGCTGGCTCGCGGGCGAAAAGTTCGAGCACGAGCAGTTCCATCCGCAGGTGCAGCGCGCGCTCGACCAAGCCACCCGCCCGCTGATGCGCTACCGCTGCGCCGCCTGCGGCTTCGAGGCGCACCAGTACTTCTGGCACTGCCCGGGCTGCCAGGCCTGGGACAGCTATCCGCCGCGCCGCGTCGAAGAACTCTGAGCAAGGTTTCGACCACGTTCCGGAACAATGGTCACCGGGGCGACGAGGTCGTCAACGCCCCTTTCCCTGGTCTCGTTGAACGCCAGCCGACGCATTTGTCGGCTGACAGTCATACCAACAAATCAGGGAGTTTTTCAATCATGTTCAAGAAGATCCTGGCCCTCTCGGCCATGCTGTTCGCGGTCGCGTCGTTCGCTGCTGTCGACGTCAACAAGGGCACCGAAGCCGAGCTCGATGGCCTCAATGGCGTCGGGCCCGCGATGTCCAAGCGCATCCTCGAGGCGCGCAAGCAAGGCGAATTCAAGGACTGGCCCGACCTCATGCAACGTGTGAAGGGCGTGAAGGAGAAGAAGGCCCAGAAGCTCTCCGCCGAAGGTCTCACGGTGAACGGCCAGGCGTTCGGCGGTGCGGCCCCCGCGGCACCGAAGGAGGCGAAGGCCCCCAAGGCTGCCAAGCCCTGATCGCCCGCATGTAGCAACAGCAAAAGCCGCCTCCGAGGCGGCTTTTTCATGCGCGCACGGTCTGCCGCACGCACGCCACATGGCAGGGAAATGCCTCAGGAAGTGGCCCGAAATTTGCACGTATGCTTCCTTTCGTTTTGCTTTCACCACATTCCGGAGCGCGTTCATGAATCACAAGTTCGGCATTGCCATCGCGGGCCTCACCCTGGGCGCCGCGGCCTTCGCGCAGACCAAGTGGGACCTCCCCACCGCCTACCCCGCGACCAACTACCACACCGAAAACATCACGCAGTTCGCCAAAGACGTGGACGCGGCCACCGGCGGCAAAGTGAAGATCACGGTGCATGCCAATGCATCGCTGTTCAAGGCGCCCGAAATCAAGCGCGCGGTGCAAAGCGGCCAGGCGCAGGCCGGCGAGATCCTGTTGGCCAACTACGCGAACGAAAACCCGATCTACGCGCTCGATGGCGTGCCTTTCCTGGCCACCACCTACCCCGAAGCCAGGAAGCTGTACGACGCCTCCAAGCCCGCCATGGAGAAGCTGCTCGCGGCGCAGGGCATCAAGGTGCTGTTCGTGGTGCCATGGGCGCCGCAGGGCATCTATTCGAAGAAGGAGGTCAGCTCGGTGGCCGACCTGCGCGGCATCAAGTGGCGCGCCTACAGCCCGGCCACCGCCAAGATCGCCGAACTGATCGGCGCGCAGCCGGTGCAGATCCAGCAGGCCGAACTCAGCGCCGCCATGGCCACCGGCGTGATCGAGAGCTACATGAGCTCGGGCTCCACCGGCTACGACACCAAGACCTACGAGCACATCAAGAACTTCTACGACACGCAGGCCTGGATCCCGAAGAACGCGATCCTCGTGAACGCCAAGGCCTTCGACGCGCTCGACGCCACCACCAAGGCCGCCGTCACCAAGGCCGCGGCCGATGCCGAAACCCGCGGCTGGAAGATCGCGCAGGAGAAGAACGACGAATATAAGCGCCTGCTGGCCGAGCGCGGCATGAAGGTGCACAAGCCTTCGCCCAAGCTCGACACCGACATGCGCCAGGTCGGCGGCATCATGCAGGCCGACTGGCTCAAGGCCACCGGCGCGGATGGTGCAGCCATCGTCGACGCCTACAAGAAAAAGTAGGAATAGGCGATGCGCCGCTTCCTCGACCGCCTGTACGACGGTGCAGGCGCGCTCGGCGCGTTCTGCGTGTTCCTGATCTTCGTGCTGATGATCCTGGCCGGCGTGGGCCGGCAGATGAACTGGCATGTGAGCGGGCTCAACGACATCGTCTCCTGGCTTTGCGCCGCCGCTGCGTTCTTCGCGATGGCGCATGCCTTCCGCCACGGTGACTTCGTGCGCGTGACGCTGCTGCTCGAAGCCGTGTCGCCCAAGGCGCGGCGTGCGCTCGATGTGACCTGCCTCTTGATCGCGGCGGTGTCGGTGGCCTATCTCACCTACTGGGCCACCAGCTTCACCTACGAGAGCTACGAGTTCGCCGAGATGGCGACTGGCCTGGTGGTCATTCCGATCTGGATTCCGCAATCGACCTTCGTGATCGGCTGCTGGCTGCTGCTGATCGCCATGCTCGACGAGCTGGTCGGCGTGGTGCGCGGCGAGAAGCCGAGCTACCAGCGCGCCATCGAAGAGCGCCACGCCGCGGGCGACTTCTCTTCGGACGTCTGAAGCTCGACGTCTGAACCTCCGAACGACGACCACTACAACACCAAGACACCCGATGTTCGAAAACCTCTGGATGGGCGCCCTGCTGCTCGGGATCATGCTGCTGCTCCTGGCGGGCGGCGTGTGGATCGCGATGACCCTGGCCATCGTCGGCTGGGTCGGCCAGGCCTTCTTCACCAACACGCTGCCGGGCAAGAACCTGTTCTCCGCCTTCTGGGAAAGCAACGCGAGCTGGGAGCTCGCGGCGCTGCCGCTCTTCATCTGGATGGGCGAGATCCTCTTCAGAACCAAGCTCAGCGAAGAGATGTTCGAGGGCCTGCGCCCCTGGCTCAACCGCGTGCCCGGGCGGCTGATGCACACCACCATCCTCGGCTGCGGCGTGTTCGGCTCGGTCTCGGGCTCCTCGGCCGCCACCTGCGCCACCATCGCCAAGGTGGCGCTGCCGGAACTCAAGCGCCGCGGCTACAACGAAAAGCTGGCCATCGGCTCGCTCGCCACCGCGGGCACCCTGGGCATCCTGATTCCGCCGTCGATCACGATGGTGGTGTATGCCGTGGCGGCCGACGCGTCGATCATCCGCATCTTCCTGGCCGGCTTCCTGCCGGGCTTCCTGCTGATGCTGCTGTTCTCCGGCTACATCGGCTGGTGGAGCCTGCGCAATCCCGACCAGGTGCCACCGGCCGATCCGCCAACCACCTTCATGCAGAAGATCCGGCTCTCGGGCAACCTCATTCCCTGCGCGCTGCTGATTGTCTTCATCGTCTGGGTGCTGGTCGCGGGCTGGGCCACGGCCACCGAGTGCGCGGCCTTCGGCGTGCTCGGCTCGCTGGCGATAGCGGCCTATGGACGCAGCCTCACCTGGAAGAACTTCAAGGACGGCATCATGGGCGCCACGCGCACCAGTTGCATGATCATGTTCATCCTGGCGGGCGCGGCCTTCCTCACCAAGACCATGGCCTTCACCGGCATCCCGCGGGAGCTGGCCGAATGGGTCGACAGCATGCACCTGTCGCCCTACGCGCTGATCGGCGCGCTGGTGGTGGTGTACCTGGTGCTGGGCACGGCGCTGGACGGTATCTCGATGATCGTGCTCACCAGCGCGGTGGTGTTGCCGATGATCCAGAAGGCCGGTTTCGACCTCATCTGGTTCGGCATCTTCATCGTGCTGCTGGTGGAGATCGCCGAGGTCACGCCGCCGGTGGGCTTCAACCTCTTCGTGCTGCAGAACATGACGGGGAAGGACAGCAACGTGATCGCGAAGGCGGCGATCCCGTTCTTCTTCTGCCTGGTGCTGTGCATCGTGCTGATCACGCTCTTCCCGAGCATCGTGACGATCCTGCCGGACGTGGTCATGGGCAAGGAGAAATAGAGAGGCTGCGGGCTTTGTGTTGTCCCCTCGCCCCTTGGGGAGAGGGGGCAAGACCGCAAGCAGATAAAGTCACGCGCATGCTGCTAAACGCCTTCGTCATCTGCCTCGCCGCCTGCATCGGCGCCCTCCTGCGCTGGGGCTTCGCGCTCTGGCTCAACCCGGGCAGCGCGATCCCCTGGGGCACCCTCGCGGTCAACCTCATCGGCGGGTATCTCATCGGTGTGGCCATCGGCTTCTTCAACGGCCTTCCGGACATCGACCCCGCGTGGCGGCTCATGGTCATCACCGGGTTCCTCGGCACGCTCACCACCTTCTCCAGCTTCTCGGCCGAAGTCGTCGGCATGCTCGTCGGCGGCCGGTTCGGCCTGGCGCTCGGCACGATCGCGCTGCACCTGGGCGGTTCGCTGTGCATGACGTGGCTGGGCCTTCGCACCGTGCAGGCCTTCTCGGGCTGAACCTGCAGCTAAAACCGCCTTATGTCCTGCGGTTATAGATAAGGGCCGCGAAGGGGTCGGTCGATAGAATTGACCACAATGCCACTGGTCTTTCTCGTCGCCCTCCCCTTCATCGCCAGCGTGCTGGCCGCGTTGATGCCGTCCAACGCGCGCGACAGGGAGTCGACCCTCGCGGGCCTAGTCGCACTGGGCTGCGCCATCCAGACCGCGTGGTTCTTCCCGCAGATTGCGCACGGCAACGTGCTGCGGCAAGAGATCGAATGGCTCCCCGCCTTGGGCCTGAACCTCGTGTTCCGCATGGACGGCTTCGCGTGGCTCTTCTGCATGCTGGTGCTGGGCATCGGCGCGCTGGTGGTGCTCTATGCGCGCTACTACATGTCGGCCTCCGACCCGGTGCCGCGCTTCTTCTCGTTCTTCCTCGCGTTCATGGGCGCGATGATGGGCGTGGTGCTTTCGGGCAACCTGATCCAGATGGTGCTGTTCTGGGAGCTCACCAGCCTCTTCTCGTTCCTGCTGATCGGCTACTGGCACCACCGGCGCGACGCGCGGCGCGGCGCACGCATGGCGCTCACCGTCACCGGCGCGGGCGGCTTGTGCCTGCTGGCCGGCGTGCTGGTGCTGGGCCGCATCGTCGGCAGCTACGAGCTCGACGTGGTGCTGGCCTCGGGCGACCTCATCCGCGCGCATGCGCTCTACCCGGTCGCGCTGGTGCTGGTGCTGCTCGGCGCTTTCACCAAGAGCGCGCAGTTCCCGTTCCACTTCTGGCTGCCGCGCGCCATGGCCGCGCCCACGCCGGTGTCGGCCTACCTGCACTCGGCCACGATGGTGAAGTTGGGCGTGTTCCTCATGGCGCGCCTGTGGCCCGTGCTCTCGGGCACCGAGCAGTGGTTCTGGCTGGTGGGCGGCGCGGGCGCGATCACGCTGCTGCTGGGCGGCTTCATCGCGATGTTCCAGCGCGACCTGAAGGCGCTGCTGGCCTACTCGACCATCTCGCACCTCGGGCTCATCACGCTGCTGCTGGGCCTGAACAGCCCGCTCGCTGCCGTGGCCGCTGTCTTCCACGTCATGAACCACGCGACCTTCAAGGCCTCGCTCTTCATGGCGGCCGGCATCATCGACCACGAGACCGGCACGCGCGACATCCGCAAGCTGAGCGGCCTGATGCGGCTCATGCCCATCACCGGCACGCTGGCCATCATCGCCAGCGCCTCGATGGCCGGCGTGCCGCTGCTCAACGGCTTTCTCTCGAAGGAGATGTTCTTCGCCGAGACGGTGTTCATCCAGTCCACGCCGTGGGTCGATTTCAGCCTGCCCGTCATCGCCACCATCGCCGGCATCTTCAGCGTGGCGTATTCGGCGCGCTTCGTGTTCGACGTGTTCTTCGGCCCGCCTTGCGGCGACGAAGTGCCCAAGCACCCACACGAGCCGCCGCACTGGATGCGCGTGCCGGTCGAGCTGCTGGTGCTGATCTGCCTGGTGGTGGGCGTGGCGCCGGCGTGGTCCGTGGGGCCGATGCTGGCGGCGGCCGCCACGCCGGTGGTCGGCGGCACGCTGCCCGAATACAGCCTGGCCGTGTGGCACGGCTTCAACCTGCCGCTCGTGATGAGCTTTGTCGCCCTCGCGGGCGGCGCGGCGCTCTACCTGCTGCAGCGCCGCCGCCGCGCGGGTGGCGGCCTCGAACACACACCGCTCCTGCACCGCTTCGACGGCCAGGTCATCTTCGAGCACCTGCTTGCGCTCCTGAGCGAAGCCGGCCGGCGCAGCCGCCGCCTCTTCGGCACGCGCCGCATGCAGACGCAGCTCCTGCTGCTGGTGGTCGTGGCGGTGGCCGGCGCCTTCGCCGCGCTGATGCAAACGCCATCGGGCCCCGGCACGCGCGAGCTGCTGCCGTTCTCGCCGATGTTCGCCATGACCTGGCTGATCGGCGGCGTCTGCGCGATCGCCGCGGCCTGGCAGGCCAAGTTCCACCGCCTCGCCGCGCTGATGCTGGCCGCGGGCGCGGGCCTCGTCTCATGCGTGACCTACATCTGGTTCTCGGCGCCCGACCTTGCGCTCACGCAGTTGGTGGTCGAGGCGGTGACCACCGTGCTGATTCTCCTGGGCCTGCGCTGGCTGCCGATGCGCAGCAAGGACGCGGTGCAGACCGCGCGCGCCCGCCTTCGCCCCTGGGGCCGGCGCGGGCGCGACCTGCTGGTGGCCATCGTGGCCGGCAGCGGGCTGGCGGCGCTGGCCTGGGCCATGATGACGCGCACCTTCCCGCAGAGCATCTCGCCCTTCTTCCTGGAGCGCGCGCTCACCGAGGGCGGCGGCACCAACGTGGTCAACGTGATGCTGGTCGACTTCCGCGGCTTCGACACCTTCGGCGAGATCACCGTGCTCGGCGTGGTCGCGCTCACCGTGTACGCACTGCTCAGGCGCTTTCGCCCGGCCATCGAATCGATGGCGCTGCCGCCGCAGCAGCGCGCGCAGTCCGACGACGGCAGCAGCGATCTGCTGAACCCGCGCCGCGCCAAGGACACCGCCGTGGGCTACCTCATGGTGCCGGCCGTGCTGGTGCGCCTCTTGCTGCCGCTGTCGGTGCTGGTGTCGGTCTACTTCTTCATGCGCGGGCACAACGCGCCGGGCGGCGGTTTCGTCGCGGGGCTGGTGATGTCGGTGGCGCTGGTGCTGCAGTTCATCGTCTCGGGCACCGAGTGGGTCGAGGAGCACCTGCGCATCTACCCGCGCCGCTGGATCGCCGTCGGGCTCCTGTTCGCGCTCGCCACCGGCAGCGGTGCGGTGTTCTTCGGCTATCCCTTCCTCACCACGCATACCGCCCATCTGCACCTGCCGGTGCTGGGCGACATCCATGTGCCCAGCGCCCTCTTCTTCGACATCGGCGTGTTCGCGCTGGTGCTCGGCGCCACCATGCTGATCCTCACCGCGCTGGCTCACCAGTCCATCCGCAGCCATCGCTGGGCCGACGAGCAGGCTGAAAGAGAAGCACAGGCCGAATCCGAGGCCGTGGAGGGAGCGCACTGATGGAAATCGTGCTCGCCCTCGCCATCGGCGTGCTCACCGGCTCGGGTGTCTACCTGCTGCTGCGTCCGCGCACCTTCCAGGTGATCATGGGCCTCACGCTCATCTCGTACGCGGTCAACCTCTTCATCTTCAGCATGGGCCGGCTCAAGGTCGACAGCGAGCCGGTGCTGATCCCCGGCTTCGCGGCCACGCTCGCCAACACCGCCGACCCGATGCCGCAGGCGCTGGTGCTCACCGCGATCGTCATCGGCTTCGCGATGACCGCGCTGTTCCTCGTGGTGCTGCTGGCCTCGCGCGGGCTGACGGGCACCGACCACGTGGATGGCGAAGAGCGCCAGGAACAGGAAGAGGCCCGCGAATGAGCGAACTCTTCCGCCTGCTCGACCAGTTGCTCGAGGTGAGCATGCCGCACCTGGTGGCGGTGCCGATCCTGGTGCCGATGCTCACCGCCGCGCTGATGCTGCTGCTGGGCGAGAACCGGCGCCGCGCCAAGTCGTTCCTGAGCGTGGTCTCGGGCCTGGTGGGCCTTTTGGCCGCGCTTGCTCTCTTGCGCTGGGTGAACGCGGCCGACACCGGCGGCGGGCCGGGCTCCATCGGCGTCTACCTGCCCGGCAACTGGCGCGCGCCCTTCGGCATCGTGCTGGTGGCCGACCGGCTCTCCACCATGATGGTGGCGCTCACCGGCGTGGTCGCCTTCGCCGCTTCCATTTATTCCACCTCGCGCTGGGACCGTGCGGGCGTGCATTTCCATCCGCTGCTGCAGTTGCAGCTCATGGGCCTGAACGGCGCCTTCCTCACCGGCGACCTGTTCAACCTCTTCGTGTTCTTCGAGGTGATGCTGGCCGCCTCTTACGGCCTGCTGCTGCACGGCTCCGGACGGCTGCGGGTGCAGGCCGGACTGCACTACATCGCGATCAACCTCGCGGCCTCGTCGCTGTTCCTCATCGGCGCGTCGATGCTCTACGGCGCCACCGGCACGCTGAACATGGCCGACCTGGGTATGCGCATCGCCCAGATCGCGCCGGCCGACCGCGGCCTGGTGCACGCGGCCGCGGCCATTCTCTTCACCGCCTTCTTCGCCAAGGCCGGCGCATGGCCGCTCAACTTCTGGCTGGTGCCGGCCTACAGCGCGGCGGTGTCGCCGGTGGGCGCGGTGTTCGCGCTGCTCACCAAGCTGGGTGTCTACACCGTGCTGCGCCTGTGGACCGTGCTCTTCGCGCCCGATACCGGCGACTCGGCGGCGTTCGGCCAGGTGGTGCTGATCGGCGCGGGCATCGCCACGCTCTTCGTCGCCGCCATCGGCATCGTCGGCACGCAGCGCCTGTCGAACCTCGCGGGCTTCAGCGTGCTGATCTCGGCCGGCACGCTGCTCGCGGCGGTGGGGCTGGGCCAGCCGGCCGTCTGGGCCGGCGCGCTGTTCTACCTCCTGAGTTCGACGCTCGCGGTGAGCGCCTTCTTCCTGCTCATCGACATGATCGAGCGCTGGCGCAACGCCGGCATGAGCGTGGCGCCGCACGAGGCCGCGGGCAACGCGCCCTTTCTCGCGGAAGACCTGCGCGCGCTCGACGATGTGAACCTCGACGACGACGCGCAGGCGCTCTACGGCCGCGCCATTCCGGCCGGCGTCGCCTTCCTGGGCCTGAGCTTCATGATCTGCACGCTGCTGCTCACGGGGCTTCCGCCGCTGTCGGGCTTCGTGGGCAAGTTCGCGATGCTCTCGGGTCTCCTCGGTGGGAGCGCTGCGCTCACCACCGCGGGCTGGACATTCCTCGTGCTGCTGATCGCCTCGGGCTTCCTCGCGCTGATCGCGCTCACGCGCACCGGCATCCGCCACTTCTGGACCCAGCCGCATGCGAACCTGCCCTCACTGCCCGCCGTCGAGGTGCTGCCCGTGGCCGGCCTGATCGCCGCGTGCATCGCACTCACCGTGTGGGCGGAACCGGTCATGCGCCATGCGATGGCCACCGCCGAGGGCCTGCGCACCGCCAGCGCCTACCGCGCGGCGGTGATGAGCGCGCGGCAGGTGCCGAACCCGCCGAAGGCTGAAGTGAAAGGCGCCACGCCATGAAACGCCTGATTCCTTCGCCGCCGCTTTCCTTTGCGCTCTTCATTGTCTGGCTGCTGCTCAACCAGTCGGTCGAGGCCAGCACGCTGGTGTCCGGCGTGCTGCTGGCCATCGCGGTGCCGCTGCTGACCAAGGGCTTGCGGCCCGCCACGGTGCGCATGCGCCGCCCCGGCGTGGCGCTGAAACTCTGGCTGGTCGTGCTCTACGACATGTCGCACTCGGTGTTCGCGGTGACGCGCGCGCTGCTCGTGCGGCGCAGCGAAAGCATCCACTCGAAGTTCGTCCTCATTCCGCTGGACATGCGCGACCCCAACGGCCTCGCGGTGCTCGCCATGATCATGTGCCTCACGCCCGGCACCGCCTGGGGCGAGGTCGCCTTCGACCGCAGCGTGCTGCTGATCCACGTGTTCGACCTGGAGGACGAAGCAGCCTTCATCGCGCAGATCAAGACCCGCTACGAACGCCCGCTGATGGAGATCTTCGAATCATGACGCCCATCCTTTTCTGGTCGCTCAAGTTCGCGCTGTTCCTGCTGGCGGTGGCGATGCTCTGCGCCGTCGCGCGCCTTCTGATCGGCCCCTCCGCGCAAGACCGCGTGATGGCGCTGGACTGCCTCTACATCAACGGCATGCTGATGATGCTGGCGCTGGGCATCGTCTACGCGAGCGACGTGTACTTCGGCGCCGCGATGCTGATCGCACTGTTCGGCTTCGTGGGCTCGACGGTGATGGCCAAGTTCCTGCTGCGCGGGGAGGTGATCGAATGAGCGACACGATTCTGGGGCCCCTGCCTCTTTGGGCCGAAATCGTCACCGCCGTATTCGTGGTGATGGGCGCCGCGTTCGCTGCCATCGGCTCCTTCGGCCTGGTGCGGCTGCCGACCTTCTTTCGCCGCATCCACGCGCCCACGCTGGGCGCCACCGGCGGCGTGTGGTCGATGACGGTTGCCACCATCGTCTACTTCTCGGTGCAGAGCAACGGCCTCTTCCTGCACGCAGCGCTGATCGTGCTGTTCGTGGCGCTCACCACGCCGGTCACCACCATCTTCCTGATGCGCGCGGCGCTGTTCCGCGAGCGGCAAAAGGGCAGCGACGTGCCTGCCGCGGCGCAGTCGGATCAGGTGCCGATTCCGAAGCGGATGGCCGAGGAAGAGTAGAAGAACGGCCTGCGCCGTCCTCAGGCGGCCAGGCGCTCCTTGGCGCGTGCCACTTCCATCTCGCGCGGCAACGGCACCGTGTTCTTCACCGCAAGGATCTCCGCCATCACGCTCACCGCGATCTCCGGCGGCGTCTTGCTGCCGATGTAGATGCCGATCGGGCCGCGCAGGCGCGCGAGCGATTCGTCGGTCTGGTCGAAGTGCTCGATCATGCGGTCGCGCCGCGCCTCGGCATTGCGGCGCGAGCCGATGGCACCCACGTAGAAGGCGTCGCTCTGCAAGGCCTCGAGCAGCGCGAGGTCGTCCAGCTTCGGGTCGTGCGTGAGCGCGACCACGCAGCTGCGGCGATCGGGCCGGAAGGCCAGCACCGCGTCGTCGGGCATCTCGGTGGTGATCGTCACGCCCGGCAGCGACCACGCGGTGCGGTACTCGGCGCGCGGGTCGCACAGCGTGACCGCGAAGCCGCTGAACTTGGCCATCGTCGCGAGGTACTCGGCGAGCTGGCCGGCACCGATGAGCAGCATGCGGTACTCGGGGCCGAAGGTGTTGGTGAGCTCGGTGTCGTCGACCTTGAGCTCGTCGGGCGCCGTGGCTTCGGTGAGCTTCACCGCACCGGTCGCGAGCGTCACCGTGCGCTGCATGAGCCGGCCTTTTTCGAGTTCGGCCACCAGGGTGTCGAGCGAGGCGGCGTCGGGGTCGTACTCGAGCAGCAGTTCGAGCGTGCCGCCGCAGGGCAGGCCGAAGCGGTGCGCCTCGTCGGCGGTGATGCCGTACTTCACGAGCGAGGGCGGCGCGCCCAGGGGCACCTCTTCGGCGTTGCCATGTGCGCGGCTGTAGCGCGCGATCAGGTCGTCCTCGATGCAGCCGCCCGAGACCGATCCGACCACCGCGCCGTCATCCGCCAGCGCCATGATCGAGCCGACCGGGCGCGGCGACGAGCCCCAGGTGCGCACCACGGTGGTCAGCAGCGCGCGCTTGCCCGCATGCCGCCAGTCGCGCAGCGTGCGCAGGACCATGACGTCGAGGTTTTCCATGGCGTGGTCGTATTCAGTTTGCGTCCGGTGCGGCGGGCGCGTCCTTGTCGTCCTTCTTGCCGAGACCGATCTTCTTCATGAGACCGGACATGACACCGGACTTCTCGGCCGGTGCCTCGGTGGTTTCACCGGTGGCGACAGTATCGGGCGGCGGGCCATAGCGACTTTGCATTTCGGCTTCAAAGCGCTTGAAGAAATCGTCGGCAGTGGACTTGGCTGCGCCGTCGATCAGGCGCTGGCCCAGCTGGGCGATCTTGCCGCCGACCTGCGCCTGCACGGTGTAGTCGAGTTCGCAGCCGGCCGGCGAAGGCGCGGCTTCCGCGGGGGCGGCTTCCGGCGTTGCCGCTGGTGCGACTTCGGCCTGGGCTTCGGCCACCGCCGGCACGACAGCCGCTTCGGCGGCGCCGGCCAGCGGCCGGAGCGTCACGCTCGAAGAGCCCTTGGCAAACCCCGCCACGCCGCCCTGCCCTTCGAAGGTGAGCTTGTAGCCATCGGGCGCCACGATGTCCGACAGCACCACCTTGCCGCTGAACTTGGCCGACACCGGGCCGATCTTCAGTGCGAGCCCCACGCTGTACTGGTTGTCGCCGGTGAGCTCGAACTTGTCGCAGCCGGGAATGCACTTCTTGAGCGTCTCGGGGTCGTTGAGCGCTTCCCAGGCCTGTTGTTGGGTGACGCCGAGGCGGCGGTTTCCGAGCATTTCCATGGTGGGTCTTCCTTGTTTTGTTCCGGGGTCTAACGACCGGACCGCATCAGCGCGGCGAGGCTGGCGGCGAGTTGTTCGAGGGCGCTGAGATTGTGAACCGCGAGCATCGCGTCCGCATGGCGGTGCAACACGGTGGCCCCACGCGCCAGAGGGGCGTAGCCCTCGAAGCGCAGCAGCGGGTTGAGCCACAGCAGCCGGCGCGAATGGCGCTTGAGCCACAGCAGCTCGTTCTCCAGCACGGCGGGTTCGCCGGTGTCCAGGCCGTCGCTGATCACCAGCACCAGCGTGCGGCGGCCCGTGAGGCGGCGCGCATGGAAGCGCCGGAGTTCGGCCAGCGAACTGCCCAGCCGCGTGCCGCCCGCGAAATCGTCGATGGCGAGGCTGGCCGCGCCGAGCATGGCGTCGGTATCGGCCAGCCGGAAGGCCGGGGTCAGGTCGGTCAGCCGGGTGCCGAAGGCGAACACGTCGCGCCGCCCGGCCCGCCGGGTGGACGCATGCAAAAACGCGAGCAGCAGGCGCGCATAGCGCTCCATCGAGCCCGACACGTCGACCAGCACCAGGAGCTGCAAGGGTTGCTCCCGCCGGGCCAGCCGCGGCAGGCGCAGGATCTCGCCGCCGGTGCGCGCGGCCTCGTGCAGCACGCCGGGCCAGTGCATGCGCGCATGCTGCTGGCCCGCATCGCCCGCCACGCGGAGGCGCCGCGAGGGCAGCGAAGGAATCGGCAGCGTCACGTCGCGCGCGAGCCGTTCGACCAACCGGTACTCGGAGGCGCCGAGCGCGTTGAAGTCCGCATGCTGCAGGCGCTGGCGGTCGCTCGATGTCATGGCAGCATCGAACTCGATTTCCTTGTCGGGCTTGGCGGCCACGGCCGGCTTCGCGGGGTCGCGCGGCGCGGTCAGCGCCTCGCGCACACGCGGTCGGCGCTTGGAGGGCTCGGCCTTGCCTTCGGCACTCGGCAGCATCTGTGCGAGCAACTTGTTGGCCAGCTCGGGGTCGCGAAACCAGGCATCGAAGAGTTCGCGGAACACCATGCGGTCCTGCTCGCGGCTGACCATCACGGCTTCCATCGCGGCGCTCAGGTCGAGCTTGTCTTCCACGCCCACCAGGGTGACCGCTTCGGCGGCGAGCGCGATGCGCATGGCATCGGTGCGCACACCGGCACGGCGCAGTGCGCGGCCGAAGGCGGTGATGTTGCCGGCCAGCTTGCCGCTGCGGACGTCGCCGAGTTGCTGGATGCCGGCCATGTGCAACGGCCCCGCTTTTCGGTCGCGCTCAAGGCGCGACCGGCTCCTCGGGTTTGAGCAGGTCCGACGCCAGCTCACGCGTGAGCGCCGCCACGTCGTCGCGCTGCTTGAAGAGAATGCCGGCGGTGTCGACCACCACCTCGGGGTCGAGCTCGACGGTATCGAGCGCGATCAGCGCCCTCGCCCACTCGACGCTCTCGGCGATGCCGGGTGCGCGCTGGAAGGCATTGATGAACGGCGCATCGCGCAGCCGTGCGACGAAGGCGGCGACCTGCGCCGAAAGCTTCTCGCCGGCCTCGGGCACCTGGGCCCGCACGATCGCCAGCTCGCGCTCGCGTTCGGGATAGTCGAGCCAGTGATAGAGGCAGCGGCGCTTCACCGCATCGTTGAGTTCGCGCGTGCGGTTGCTCGTGAGGATGGTGACCGGCGGCACGACCGCGCGCACCGTGCCGAGTTCGGGAATGCTCACCTGGTATTCGCCCAGGTATTCGAGCAGGAAGGCTTCGAAGGGCTCATCGGCGCGGTCCACCTCGTCGATCAGCAGCACCGCACCAGGGGCGGGTGTCTGCAGCGCCTGCAGCAGCGGGCGGCGGATCAGGTAGTGCGGCTGGTAGACCTCGGCCTCCACATCGCGTGCTGCGCCGGTGGCTTCGGCCGCGCGCATGTGCAGCAGTTGCGCGGCGTAGTTCCATTCGTAGAGCGCCTCGCGCTGCTCCAGCCCGTCGTAGCACTGCAGCCGCAGCAGCTCGCGGCTGAGCGCTTTCGACAGCGCCTTGGCCAACTCGGTCTTGCCGACGCCCGGCTCGCCTTCGAGCAACAGCGGCCGCTGCAGCTTGAGCGCGAGGAACACGGCGGTCGCCAGGCGACGGTCGGCGAAATAGCCGGCCTGCATCAAGCCTTCGGAGAGGGAATCGATGGTCGGGAAGATCATGGCGAAGGGTAGCGGAAGACGCGAGGGCCTCGCGCCTTCCGGTGGGCGGCTTGCGTGTGCGGCTTCAGCCCAGCGCCTTGGTCACCGCGCGCTGCGTCAGCACGCTGATCAGGTTCGCGCGGTAGGCGGCCGAGGCATGCAGGTCGCTGTTCAGGTCGCTCGCATCGATCTTCACCGCCGCAGCGGCTGCCGCGGTGAAGCTCTTGTTGAGCGCATCCTCGAGCCCCGCATGGCGGAACACGCCATTGCCCGCGCCGGTGACGGCCACCCGCACGCCACTGTCGTACTGCGTGAGGAAGATGCCGACGAGCGGGAAATTCGAGGCCTTCTGGCGCAGCTTCTCGTACACGGCACGCTTCGGGATAGGAAAGCGGATCGCGGTGATCAGCTCGTCTTCTTCCAGCGCCGTGGTGAACAGGCCCTGGAAGAAATCGTCGGCCGCGATCTCGCGCTTCGAGGTGATGACCGTGGCGCCGGAGCCCAGCACCGCGCTCGGATAGCACGCCGCGGGATCGTTGTTGGCCACGGAGCCGCCGATGGTGCCCATCGCGCGCACCTGCCGGTCGCCGATGCGCGAGGCCAGGTCGGCCAGCGCCGGATAGGCGGCTTTCACATCGGCGTTGTTGGCCACGTCGAGGTGACGCGACATCGCACCGATGGTGATGGTGCTGCCGTCCTTCTTGATGCCGGTGAGCTCCTTGATGCCGCTCAGGTCCACCAGTTGCTCGGGCGCGGAGAGCCTGAGCTTCATGGAGGCGAGCAGTGTCTGGCCGCCGGCGAGCGGCTTGGCGCCCGCTGCAACGAGTTTGGCCGCATCGGCCACGGTGGCTGGCCGTTCGAGTGTGAAGGCGTACATGGTGTGTGATTCCTTCTTTGTTTTAGTGGGTGGCGGCGGCCTGCATCGCTTCCCAGACGCGGGCGGACGAAGCAGGCATGTCGAAATCCTTGACGCCCAGCGGCGCCAATGCGTCGAGCACCGCATTGATCACGGCCGGCGGCGAGCCGATGGCCCCCGCCTCGCCGCAGCCCTTGGTGCCCAGCGGGTTGTGCGTGCACGGGGTGCACACGGTGTCGAGCTTGAACTGCGGAAAGTCGCCGGCGCGCGGCATGGCGTAGTCCATGAAGCTGCCGGTGAGCAACTGGCCGGTTTCGTTGTCGTAGACGCAGTTCTCCAGCAGCGCCTGGCCGATGCCCTGCACCAGCCCGCCGTGCACCTGGCCCTCGACGATCATCGGATTGATGATGGTGCCGAAGTCGTCCACCGCGGTGAAGCGGTCGATCTTGACCTCGCCGATCTGCTTGTCGATCTCGACCTCGCAGATGTAGGTGCCGCCTGGAAAGGTGAAGTTGGTCGGGTCGTAGAAGGCGGTCTCGTTCAGGCCGGGCTCCAGCTTGTCGAGCGGGTAGTTGTGCGGCACGTAGGCCGTGAGCGCCACCTGGCCGAACGGGATCTTCTTGTCGGTGCCCTTGACGGTGAACTCGCCGTTGGCGAACTCGATGTCGGCATCGCTGGCCTCCATCAGGTGCGCGGCGATCTTCTTGGCCTTGGTCTCGATCTTGTCGAGCGCCTTCATGATGGCCGCACCGCCCACCGAGATCGAGCGCGAGCCATAGGTGCCCATGCCGAAGGGCACGCGGCCGGTGTCGCCGTGCACCACGTCGACGTTGTCGACCGGAATGCCCAGCCGCGCCGCGACGACCTGCGCGAAGGTGGTCTCGTGGCCCTGGCCGTGGCTGTGCGAGCCGGTGAACACCGTCACACTGCCGGTCGGGTGCACGCGGATCTCGCCGCATTCGAACAAGCCGGCCCGCGCGCCGAGCGCGCCTGCGATGTTCGACGGTGCGATGCCGCAGGCCTCGATGTAGCTGGAGTAGCCGATGCCGCGCAGCTTGCCCTTGGCCTCGGTCGCCGACTTGCGCTGTGCGTAGCCTGCGACGTCGGCGAGCACCCGGGCCTTGTCCATACACGCATGGAAATCGCCGGTGTCGTACTGCAGCGCCACGGGCGTCTGGTACGGGAAGGTGGTGATGAAGTTGCGCTTGCGGATCTCGTCCTGGCCCAGGTTCATTTCCCAGGCACAGCGCGACACCAGGCGCTCCAACAGGTACGTGGCCTCGGGCCGCCCCGCGCCGCGGTAGGCATCGACCGGCGAGGTGTTGGTGAACCAGGCATCGACCTCCACGTAGATCTGCGGCGTCGTGTACTGGCCCGCGAGCAGCGTGGCGTAGAGGATGGTCGGCACCGCGGTCGAGAAGGTCGACAGGTACGCGCCGAGGTTGGCGTCGGTGTGAACGCGCATGGCCAGGAACTTGCCGTCCTTGTCCATTGCCATCTCTGCGTGACTCACATGGTCGCGGCCGTGCGCATCGGACAGGAAGCATTCCGAGCGCTCCGCCGTCCACTTGATGTTGCGGTTGAGCTGCTTGGAGGCCCAGGTCAGGCACACGTCTTCGGCGTACAGAAAGATCTTCGAACCGAAGCCGCCGCCCACATCGGGCGCGATCACGCGCACCTTGTGCTCGGGCAGGCCCAGCACGAAGGCCGTCATCAGCAGGCGTTCGACGTGCGGGTTCTGGTTCGACACGTAGAGCGTGTAGTCGTCGGTGCCGCGGCTGTAGCTGCCGATGGCCACACGCGGCTCGATCGGGTTGGGAATGAGCCGGTTGTTGACCAGGTCGAGCTTGGTGACATGCGCGGCCGTGGTGAACACGTTGTCGACCGCCGCCTTGTCGCCGAGCACCCACTTGTAGCACTGGTTGTCGGGCGCCTCGTCGTGCAGCGTGGTGCTGCCGGTCTTCTTCGCGGCATCGGCCACGCTCACCAGGGCGGGCAGCACGTCGTAGTCGACCACCACGGCCTCGGCGGCGTTCTTGGCCTGCTCGACCGTCTCGGCCACCACCATGGCCACGTGGTCGCCCACGTAGCGCACCTTCTTGATCGCGAGGATCGGGTGCATCGGCTCCTTCATCGGGGTGCCGTCGGGGTTGTTGATGAGCCAGCCGCAGGGCAGCCCGCCCATCTTGCCCTCGATGTCCTTGCCGCTGAAGATGCCGACCACGCCGGGCATCTTGAGCGCCTCGGCGATGTCGACCGACTTGATCGTGGCGTGGGCGTGCGGCGAGCGCACGAAGACCGCATGGCTCTGGTTGGCCAGCGTGATGTCGTCGGTGTAGTTGCCGGCGCCGGTCAGGAAGCGGTAGTCTTCCTTGCGCCGGAGGGCCTCACCGATATGGGGCAGGTTCGAGAAGTCGGAAGCACCCATGATGTTGCTCCCTTCACGCCGTGACGGTGGCTTTGACCGGAGTGCCCGAGGCCATCGCCTCGCCGCCCATCTTCACGGCCTTCACGATGTTCTGGTAGCCCGTGCAGCGGCACAGGTTGCCGTCGAGCAGCTCGCGAATCTCGGATTCGCTCGACTTGGGGTGGTGGGTGCACAGGTCGATGGCGCTCATGACCATGCCCGGGGTGCAGAAACCGCACTGCAGGCCATGGCACTCCTTGAAGGCCGCCTGCATGGGGTGCATGGTGCCGTCGGCTTCGGCAATGCCCTCGATGGTGGTGATGTCGGCCCCGGCCGCCTGGGCGACCAGCACGTTGCACGACTTGACGGCCCGGCCGTTGACGTGGACGGTGCAGGCGCCGCACTGGGCGGTGTCGCAGCCGACATGGGTTCCGGTGAGGTGGAGGTGCTCGCGGATCGCGTGCACAAGGAAGGTGTTTGGCGGTGCGTCGACCGTGACTGCGCGGCCGTTGACCTTGAAAGCTACCTGCATGTGGCTGTCTCCGTGAAAGGTGATGGCTTGGTTCAGCGAAAGGCATCTTGGATGCCCACCTTTCGCACTATCCTAGGCAAAACCCTTGACACTTGCACAGTGCCCGCGAAATTCTCAAAATGAAACAGCTTGCCATCCGGTGAGCCAGGAAAAGCAGCCCCCACGGCGCGAACCCACACGATGAATACCTCTATCGTTTCGCCTCCTCCCGAGCGTTCCCTGGCCATTGCCCAAGCCCGGCGGGAGCTGCTCCACGGCGACGCGCCGCGCGCCCGCAGCACCGTGCGCATCGACCCCTGGATCACCCGTTCATGGCAGCGCTGCATCGAGGCCGGACGCCGCCCGCAGCAGCGGGTGAGCTTCGATCCGGTGAGCCAGTCGGCCAGCCGCGAGGTGGCCGAGCGCAACCGGGCACTGGTCACGGCCGCCCGGCCGGTGATCGAACGCCTCTCCCGCGCCATTGCCGACACCCGTTATTTCGCGATCCTGACCGATGCCGACGGCATCGTGATCGACGTGGGCGCGCTGCCCGACGGCACCGACACCGCCAGCCGCTATGCGCGGGACATCGGCCGGATCGGGGTCGATCTTTCGGAACGCGCGATCGGCACGTCCGCCATCAGCACCGCACTGGCCGAGCAGGAATCGGTGTGGCTGCACCGCGGCGAGCACTTTTTCGACGACACCAGCGTCTACAGCTGCGCCGGCGCGCCGCTCTTCGGCCCCCGCGGCGACTGCATCGGCATGCTCGACCTGAGCGGCGTGCAGACGGTGGAGCGGCCCGAGTTGCGGCACCTGGCCACCCTCTCGGCGCGCAGCATCGAGAACATGCTGGTCATGCAGGACCCCTGCGAGCTGCTGCTGCACCTGGCCTGGCCCGGCCACCCGGGCAGCGAGGCCACCGAGGGCCTGGTCTGCATCGACGCCAGCGGCAACGTGACCGGCGCCAACGCCGCCGCGCGGCAGATGCTGCACCAGCCCCTGGCGCGCGGCCAGCACGCCCTGCATTTCAACGACCTGTTCGCGCTCCCGCTGCACATGATGTTCGACGCCGCCCGTCGCGGCGACGCGGCGCTCGAGGTGCCGCTGTGGTCGGGCCTGCGGGTGCAGGTGCGGCCCCAGCGCGGCGGCAGCGGTGCGGGCGGTGCGGTGCCCGATGCGCGGCCACGCCTGCGCGACGTGGAAACCGCGCTGATCCGCAAGGCAGTGGCCGATGCGCGCGGGAATGTGGCCGAGGCCGCACGTGCGCTGGGCATCAGCCGGGCGACGGTGTATCGCAAGCTCTGGCGCGGCCGGCCTGCCGGCGCGCCGGACTGAGCCGGACCCAAAGCACAAAAGCGTCCCCCGGAAGCTATAGTTCGCGCTCCTGGCGGAGCGGCGGAGGCCGGTTCGCCGTGCCCCGGTCATCCTGGGCGGCCACAAGAAGAACGTCGTCGACGAGGGGAGTAAACATGAATGCACTTTTCGCGAGAGCAGCCTTGCTGGCGCTGCTCACATCGCTTGCGTCCTGCGGCGGTGGCGGTGGTGGAGGAAGCGATGCCAGCGGCCTTCCGGTGGCGCAGCAGCAGCCATCGCCGCCGGCCGCGGCCTCCTCAGCCCCTCTTGCTGCAAGCGAAAAGCCAGATGATCCGGGTCCTGTCCAAGGGCTTGTCGCGGCGCAGGCCGACAACGCGGGCGGCATCTCCCCCCTGCGCGCGCAGGGGGGCACGGGCTTCGCACTGCTCAGCCGGCGCATCTCCGAACTCCATGGCGAGACACCGGCGAACGACAAGCCCGACCCAGGCTCCACAACCGCCATCGGAAGCGGCACCGAAGGACTCTGGTACCCGTCCGCAGGCATGCGGCCTGGAATCGCTTTCATCGACGCAGCAGGCAAGTACCTGGCCTATGAGCAGAGCTCGCCGGTAGATCCCGACACCGGCAGAGCGGCCCGTTACAGTCTGTACGGTGGTGCATGGGCGGTGTCGGGCTCGACGTGGACTTTCGCGCCGGGGAGCAACATCACCTTTACCGGCGGTTCTCTTCCAGTGCCGATGAATACCGTTCTTTTCGGCTCCGGCACATTCACTCCGGCGAGACACTTCGAAGGCTTGACCGGGGCCAGCACCGCACCCAACACGCCCATCGCCTACAACTACGCCAGCGCCAATGCGCGGGCCGTCTCGCAAGCCGACATCGCCGGTTCCTGGTTCCACGACAGCCTGTTCTCCGCCACCATCGCACCCAACGGCGATTTCTCAGGACGCGTATCGACAAGGGACGTTGGCACCTGTCTGTTGCAGGGCACCGCCGTCCAGACCTACGCCGGGACGGCGAAAAACCTCTACACAGTCAAGTTGACGCCCTCCGTCGAGCCTGGCCGCGGCTGTGGCCTCCAGACGGACTGGGTCTACGAAGGCTTCGCAAGCATCACCACTACCGCGGTGGGCGCCGCCAGCACGAACTCACCGCCCTACTGGTATGTTCGCTCGATCACCCTGATGGTCCGGAAGTACGGCTCCTGGTTCGCCGTCGAAGCCATCAAGCGCTGATCCCTCCGAGCAGCGAACTCAGGCGCCAACCGGCACCTTGTCCAAGAATCCGGTCACCGACTGCAGCCTGCCCGCATCGAGCCGCGCAAAGTCGGTGCCCTGGATCAGGTCCTCCGCCCCGCTCGGGCCGAGCGTCCACGAGAAGCGCAGGTTGTCGCCGTGCGCCTCAGCCTTGCCGAACAGGTTGAAGCGGAAGCCCGGGTAGCGCTGGTGCACCACGCCGACCAGCGCGCTGATCTGCTCGCGGCCGCTGGCTTGCGCGATCGGATCGACGTAGTGCGCATCGGCGGTCCAGCCGGCTTCGATCAGCGCGGCACGGCGCTCAGCGTCGGTTTCGTTCCAGACGGCGATGTAGCGTTGGGCAATCGTGGCGGCGTCGTGTGCAGCGGTGTTCATGATGACCATTCCTTTTCGAGGATTCGACCCGCAACATCGCGGGGTGAATGAATGGTCGCGCCGCACGCGCTATGCGTCGATGACGTGGGAGGTCATGGAATGCGGCTGCCGTAGCGGATGCTCATGAGCGCGCCGTCGCGGAACAGCAGCATCGTCTCGAACTGTCCCGAGCCGGGGCGATAGGTCCACTCCTCGGCCTGGTCGCAGCGGTTGTTGTTGACGATCACGGTCTGGCCGCCGGGCAAGGCCGACGACGGCGGGTTCACGATCACCTCGGGCTTGTTGCCATCGGGCCTGGCGCAGAAGTTTTCCTTGAGCACCGGCTCGCCGCATTTCTGCAGGATGGTGAACTTGGACTCCCCCCTCTGCACGAATTCGCGGTTGCAGTTCAGGGTCTGCGCCTCTGCCGGCACGACGGACGCGAGGGCCAGCCATGCGGCGGGAATCAGAAGGGATCGCTTCACGTGAATTTCCTTTTTTCAGGGAAGCGATGGTAGTGAGATTTCCCCTTCTTAAATCGCCCTAGATCGCATCGAGCGGAAAGACCGGACGACGCACCTTGCCGAAAGGGAACAGGCTGTAATCCGAACTGGTGACACCGGGGCTGTCGCACTCCACCAGCGCCGCAGAGAGCGGCTCGAACACCGGCCGGCAATACATGCGCGACTTGAGAAGAAGAAAGCGTTCATTGCGCGGATCGAGCCCCGCGCATTCAAAAACGCCGATGTCCCACGGCTCCTGCGTGCGCTCGGTCACCACGATGCGCGCCGCGCCGATGTCGAACAGCACCGTGCGGCCCATGCTGCTGCGCTGGCCGGTGTAGGTGGGGCCGGTGATCACGTACTCGCCGTTGCCGATGGTGCGCACCGTGCCCGTGAGCCGCACGGGCGTCTTCTGGAGGCCGATGCCTTCGAGCGACACCTTGTTGCCGAGCGCGACCGTCACCTCGGCGCCCTCGCCCGCCGCGATCAGCGCGGCCACCGCTTCGGGGTCGCACAGCGGCCCGACGCCGATGCCGTGCAGGCCTTGCGCGAGCGCTTCCTGCAGCACGTCCATCGTGTCGCAGCTGCCGCCCGACATGCAGTTGTCGCCGTGGTCGAGCAGCAGCACCGGGCGCGTGGCGCCGTCGGCGATGAGCTTGGCGCGCGCGACCGATTCGGCCAGCGGCTCGCTCCGGTAGATGAAGGCTTCGCGCTCGGCCCACATCTGTGCGGCGATGCGGTCGGCCGTGGCCTGCGCGCGTTCGGGCGACGCCGCATCGACCACCACCACGCTCATGCACGGCGCCTCGATGTCCGACAGCGAGAAGCCCGCGAAGATCGAGACCGCAAGCGACTCCGACTTCTCGGCTTCACGCGCCGCCTCGATGGCGCGTTGCATCGCGCCGGTGAACGAGGCGCTGCGCAGCGTGTGCGCCATCAGCGGCAGCGGATGCCAGCGCAGCGCGGGCTTGCTGCGGCCCGCGAGCAGGTCGAACAGCAGGCGGCCGGCGTGCTCGCCGGTCTCGTACATGTCGATGTGCGGATAGGTCTTGAAGCCGACGATCACGTCCGCGTTGCCGACCATCGCGGGCGTCACGTTGGCATGCAGGTCGAGCGCCACGCCGATGGGCACGCCCGGCGCCGCGGCGCGCAGCCGCACCAGCAGGTCGCCTTCTCCGTCGACGCTGTTCTCGGCCACCATCGCGCCGTGCAGGTCGAGCAGGATGGCATCGCAGCCTGGCGCCGCATCGACGATGCATTGCGTGAGCGCCGTGTAAGCGCCGGCATCGACCGGCCCGCTCGGATTGGCAGAGGCCGACACCGGCGTGACCAGCGTCGCACCCGCCTGCTCGGCCAGTTCGATGAAGGCCGACATCGCGGTGCGCATGCCCTTGTTGTCCTTGTAGGCCTGTTCACCGAAGGTCGGACCGTCGGGCCCGAATGCGGCGAGCGGTGTGGGCACGGGCGAGAAGGTGTTGGTCTCGTGGTTGAGACGTGCGACGAGGACTTTCATTGGGCAAACTTTCCGGCGCTTCCCAGCATCGTGATGTCGCCGAAGCTGGAGCCGTTGCGGTTGTCGGGGCGGAACGCGACCGTGAAGCCATTCAGGTTCATGGGCGGCGAGTTCTCGATGGTGCGCCGCAGCGATTCGGTGGTGATCGGCCCCTTCACGCGCTGCAGCGATTCCGCAAAGGCCTTGGCCGTGATGTAGCCCTCCAGGCCCAGGTAGGAGCCTTCGCCCTCGCTGCCCGCGGCCTTCCGCGCGCGCTGGTATTCGTCGACGATGGGAAAGCGCGTCTTCCAGAACGGCGGCATCACCTGCGACAGCACGATGCCGCGGCTCTTGTCGCCGAGTTCCTTGTACAGAAGGAACGAACTCGCCACCGAGTTCGTGTAGATCTGCGGATGGACGGGCGCCGCCACCAGCGAGCGGATGATGTTGATCGCCGGCATGCCCGCCGCGATGACGTACACCGCCTGCGCCCCGCTCGCGATGACCTGCTGCGCGATGGCGGGATGGTCCTTTTCCTTCGGGTCGAAGCGCAGCGACAGCAAGGCAGGATGCTTGTTCTTCTCGAGCGCCGCCACCGCGTCCTTCTCGATGCCCTTGCCATAAGCGTCGTCGCTGGAGACGATGGCGATGCGCGTCACGCCGATGGTCGTCAGGTGGTTCATCACGCGCGCGACCTCGTCGGCATACGACTCCCGCATGTGATAGATCGGCACCTTCGGCCCGCGCAGCACCGCCGCGCCGGTCAGCCCGCCGAAGATGAAGCTGTCGTACTTCGCCGCCACCGGCACCATGGCCGCGCCGATGCCCGTGCCCATGGTTCCGAACAGGCAGACCACGCGGTCGGTGACGAGCAGCTTCTCGGCATTGGCCGCCGCCTTCTCGGGGATGTAGGCGTCGTCGTAGGTGATCATCTTGACGGGCCGGCCTCCGACGCCGCCCGCCTTGTTCAACTGGTCGAAGAACAGCGTCTGGCCTTCCATGAACGCGAGGCTGTTCGGCGTGAACGGGCCGGTGAGCACGGCGGACTGGCCGACCAGGATCGGCTCTCCGGCCGCCAGCGCAGCCGTCGATGCCGCGACCATTCCCATCGCCAGGAAATAGTGAAGGCCGATGCGGCGAAGCGCCGCCTTCATGCGGCGACTCCCGCGCTCTGCAGCATCGCCTGCAGCAGCACGTTGCAGCCGGCTTCGAGGTGCGCGGGCTCGGCGTCCTCGATCTCGTTGTGGCTGATGCCGTCGAGGCACGGCACGAAGATCATCGCGGTGGGGCACACGCGGGCGAGGTACACGGCATCATGGCCCGCGCCGCTGATCACGTTCATCCATGTCAGGCCCTGCGCCTCTGCGGCGTCGCGCACGGCGGACACGAGCTTCGGAGTGAAAGGCTGGGGCGGGAAGTACACGACCTGCTCCACCGTCGCCTCGACCTTGCCGCCGCCGGACAGGCGGTGCACGGCTTCCTTCAGCGCTGCGTCCATGGCCAATAGCACCACGTCGTCCGCCGCGCGCAGGTCAACGCTGAGCTTCACGCGGCCCGGGATCACGTTGCGCGAATTCGGGTAGTTGTCGATCCAGCCGACCGTGCCGCGCGCATGCGGTGCGTGCGCGAGTGCGATGCGGTTGACCTCGATCACGAGTTCGGCGGCCGCGAGCAGCGCGTCCTTGCGCAGCTCCATCGGCGTGGGGCCGGCATGCGCCTCCATGCCCTGCACCACCACGTCGTACCAGCGCTGGCCGAGGGCACCCTCGACCACGCCGATCACACGCTCGTTGGCCTCGAGCACCGGGCCCTGTTCGATGTGCGCCTCGAAGTACGCGCCCACGGGCGATGCCGCCGCCGAGGCGGGCACCTTGCCTGCATAGCCGATCGCATCGAGGGCTTCCGCCACGCTCACGCCCTCGGTGTCGCGCTGCGCGAGCGCGTGCTCGAGCGTGAAGGCATCGACGAACACGCCCGAGCCCATCATCACCGGCACGAAGCGCGAGCCTTCTTCATTGGTCCACACCGCCACTTCGAGCGGCGCTTCGGTCACGACCTTCGCGTCGTTGAGCGCGCGAATCACTTCCAGCCCTGCGAGCACGCCGTAGTTGCCATCGAACTTGCCGCCCGTCGGCTGCGTGTCGATGTGGCTGCCGGTGGTGACCGGCGGCAGCGCGTTGTTGCGGCCCGCGCGGCGCGCAAAGATGTTGCCGATGGCGTCCACGCGCACTTCGCAGCCGGCTTCGCGCGCCCAGCGCGTGAAGAGGTCCCGGCCCTGCCGGTCGAGGTCGGTCAGCGCGAGGCGGCACACGCCGCCCTTCTCGGTGGCGCCGACCTGGGCCAGCTGCATCAGCGAGTCCCAGAGGCGCTGTCCATCGATGCGGAGGGCGCGCACATCGGGTGCAGAAGAAGTTTCGGTGCTTGTTGTCATGGTTCTGCGAATGAGATGTTGAAGACGGGCGCGTTCAGGCGAGACCGACGCCGAGGTAGCGGTCCTTCACGTCGTGGTCGGCCATGAAGTCAGCGTTGCCGGCCTCGTGCACGATCACGCCCTGCTCGACGATGTAGTGGCGGTCCGCGAGCTGCACGCACACCTCCAGGTTCTGCTCGACCAACAGGATCGCCACGCCCGCGGCCTTGATGGTTTTCAGCTGCGCGACGATTTCCTCCACGATCACCGGCGCGAGGCCTTCGACGGGCTCGTCAAGGATCAGAAGGCGCGGGTGGTTCATGAGCGCGCGGCCGATGGCCAGCATCTGCTGCTCGCCGCCCGAGAGCTGGCCGCCACCGTTGCGGCGCCGCTCCTTCAGGCGCGGAAAGATGCGGTAGATGTCGTCGAGCTGCCAGGGCGAATCGCGCCGCTGACCGAGCAGCAGGTTCTCTTCGACCGTGAGCAGCTTGAAGATGCCGCGGTGCTCGGGCACGAGGCACACGCCGCGCGTGGCGATGCGGTGAGGTGGCAGGCCGGCGATGTCGGCGCCTTGAAAACGTACGCGCCCCTTCGTCGGCGTGACCGCACCGGCAATGCTCTTGAGCGTGGTCGACTTGCCCGCGCCGTTGCGGCCCAGCAGCGTGACGAGTTCGGCCTCGCCCACGGTCATCGACACGCCCTGCAGCACATGGCTCTTGCCGTAGTGCGCGTGCAGGCCTTCGACTTCGAGGATGTTCGCGCTCATCGGGTCACCTCCGTTCTCTGAGCGCCGGCCATGGTCCGGCTGTTGCCCCCTCTCCCCTCGGGGAGAGGGCTGGGGTGAGGGCCGACGGCGATGGCAGGGGCGGTGCATGTGCGAAGGCCGTTGCCCTCACCCCCGCCCTCTCCCCAAGGGGAGAGGGGGTAAGAAACGGCGCTCATGCCTTGCCCCCGGTGATCATGTTGCCGAGGTAGGCCGAGCGCACGCGCGCATCGGAACGGATGTCGCCCGGCAACCCCTCGGCCAGCACGCGGCCCAGCTGCATCACGGTCACGGTGTCGGAGATGTCCATCACGATGTTCATGTTGTGTTCGATCAGCACCACCGTGTGCGCATCGCGCAGGCTGCGGATGAGGTGCTTCATGTCGTCCAGGTCGTCGATGCCCATGCCCGAGGTCGGCTCGTCGAGAAAGATCGCCTTGGGCTTCGCAGCAAGCGCCATGCCCACTTCGAGCCGGCGCTGCTGGCCGTGCGAGAGCACGCTGGCGGCCGTGTCGGCCAACCGCTCGAGGCCGACGCGTGCGAGCACTTCGGCCACGGTCTCGGCGCAGGCGCGGTCGCCGACCGGCGCACGCCAGCAGTTCATCGCCTGGCGCGGCGCGATGCCCTGCGCCGCGACGCGCAGGTTCTCGCGCACCGAGAGGCTGGGGAACAGGCTCGTGACCTGGAACGAGCGCGCCATGCCGCGCTGCACGCGCTTGTGGTCGGGCTCATGCGTCACGTCGTGGCCGTCGAACAGGATGCGCCCGCCCGTGGTGGTGCCGGTGCCCGTGAGCATGTGGAACAGCGTGGTCTTGCCCGCGCCGTTCGGGCCGATCACCGAGTGCACGGTGTTGGGCTTGATCTTCAGGTCCACGCCGCCGAGCGCCGCGAACTTGCCGTAGTGCTTGGTGACGCCAATGGCTTCGATGAGGACGGGTTGCGTCATGCTTTTTCTCCCTGCGCTTCGGATGCAAGCGGCGCGGCAGGCGATTTCTTGCGAAACACGCGCCGCCACACGCTCTCGCCCAGCCCCCAGAGGCCGCGCTGCATGCCGATGCTCACGCCGATCAGCAAGAGCCCCAGCAGCAGCAGCCATCGCGGCCACAGCGTGGAAAGCCAGTCGGCCAGCAGCACATAGAAGGCCGAGCCCAGCACCGAGGCGAAGAGATTGCCGGTGCCGCCGATCACGGTGATGACCAGGATCATCTCGCTCGTGTGGTACTCGGCGTTCGACAGCGGCGCGATGCCGGTCATCATGGCGTGCAGCCCGCCCGCAAGGCCCGTGACGGCACCCGAGATCACGAAGGCCAACAGCTTGAAGCGCTTCAGGTTGTAGCCCACCGCGGCGGCGCGGTCCTCGTTGTCGCGGATGGCGAGCAGCGTGCGGCCGAAGATGGAGTCGGTCACGCGCAGCAGCAGGCCGAAGGCGATGAGGAACATCACGGCGACGAAGGCGTAGTACTTCCACGGCGTGTCCATGAACGCGGGGCGCGGCACGTCGAGCAGGCCGTTGTCGCCGCCAGTCAATCCCGAGGCGGTGTACGCCACGAAATAGAACATCTGCGCAAAGGCCAGCGTGAGCATCACGAAGTAGGTGCCGCGCTGGCGGATGGCCACCCAGCCGACCACCGCCGCGCCCACTGCGCCCATGGCAACGGCAGCCAGCAACGCGAGCGGCATCGGCAGTTGCAGCCGCGTGAGCAGGATCGCGATGGTGTAGCTGCCGAGGCCGAAGAAGATGCCCTGCCCGAACGACAGCAGCCCCGTGTAGCCCAGGAGCAGGTTGCAGCCCAATGCGGCGAGCGCGTAGATCAGCACCTCGCTCGCGAGCGAACCCGAGCGCATGAACAGCGGCAGCGCGAGCGTGACGACCAGCGCCAGCAGGAAAGTGATTTTTCTTGGCATACGTTGTTCACCCTCTGCGGCCGAGCAGGCCATGCGGGCGCAGCAGCAGCACTGCGCCCATCGCGATGTAGATCATCAGGCTCGCCCCCGGCGGCCAGATGGTGCTCATGAGGCTCTGCACGATGCCGATCAGCACGCCGCCGACGAGCGCGCCGCCGAAGCTGCCGAGCCCGCCGATCACCACCACCACGAAAGCGACGCCGAGTGCCTCGACGCCCATGAAAGGTTCGGCGCCGCGGATCGGCGCGGCCAGCACGCCGGCCAGCGCCGCGGTGGCCGCACCCAATGCGAACACCAGGCTGAACACGCGAAAGACGTTGATGCCGAGCAGCGAGACCATCTCGGTCGATTCGCTCCCCGCGCGCACCGCACTACCGAGGCGCGTGCCTTCGAGCACCCACCACAGGAGCACCGCGAGCACGGCGGTGAAGCCGATCACGAAGAGCCGGTACTTGGGATAGACGAAGTCGCCCCACATCACCACGCCCTGCAGCAGGTCGGGCGTGGGCACGCTGTTGCCCAGCGGCCCCCAGAACACGATGACGATCTCCTGCACCGCGAGCGCAAGGCCCACGGTCACGAGGATGTGGAACTCGTGCGGCTTGGCGTACACGCGGCGCAGCAGCAGCTTCTCGGCGAGCCAGCCGAGCGCGCCGACGCACAGCGGCACCAGCACCAGTGCGGCCCAGAAGTTGAGGCCCCACTGCATCGCCTGGAAGCACAGGTAGGCACCCAGCAGGTAGAAGGCGCCATGCGCGAAATTCACGAATCGCAGCAGGCCGAACACGATGGACAAGCCAACGGCCAGCAGGAAATACAGCATGCCGATGCCGATTCCGTTGATGGTCTGGAGGAGATAGACGGTCATGGGCTCGTTGGCGTCCGTTGCTTCAGGCCAGCTTGCAGCCGGTCTTGTCGACGGGGAGGAACGATTTGCCGGCGCTCACGACATCGACGTAGTCCGCGGCATCCTTCATCTTCGACTTCGCCTTGCCCTTGAGCAGGTAGTAGTCCTTGATGACCTGGTGGTCCGCCTTGCGGATTTCCTCGGTGCCCGTGAGGCCGTCGAACTTCATGCCTTCGAGCGCGGCGATCACGACCTTCTGGTCGACCGAGCCCGCCTTCACGATGCCGTCGATCAGGATCTTGGTGCAGATGTACGAGCCGGCGAGGCTGTAGTTGGGCACGATCTTGAGCTTGTCGGCGGTGCGCTTGACCAGGTCCTTGTTGAGCGTGGTGTCGGCCGTGTGCCAGTACTGCGCACCGAAGTAGACGCCGTCGCACAGGTCCGCGCCCAGTTCATCGAACTGCTCCAGCCCCGAGGCCCAGGCAATGAGGATCGTCATGTTCTTGTGCATGCCGAAGCTCACCGCCTGGCGCAGCGCGGCCGACGACTGCGCGCCGAAGTTCAGCAGCAGCAGCACGTCGGGCTTGGCGGCCATCGCATTGGTGAGGTAGCCGCTGAACTCTTTTTCGTTGAGCGAGTGGTAGCTGTTGCCCACGTGCTCGATGCCCTTCTCCTGGAAGATGTTCTTGGCCGCGCCGAGCAGGCCTTCGCCGAACACGTACTGCGGCGTGATCGTGTACCAGCGCTTGGCTTTGGGCATCGAGGCGATCAGCGGGCGCACCGTCTGCTCGATGGCACCGAAGGTGGGCACCGACCAGCGGAAGGTGGCGGGGTTGCAGTCCTTGCCGGTGATCTCGTCGGCGCCTGCGGTGGTGATGAAGATGCCGCCGGCCTTTTCGGCTTCCTTGCCCATGGCCAGCGCTTCGGACGACAGGATGCCGCCCGCGAAGAACTTGGCGCCCTGCTGCTGCGAGGCTTCCTGCACCTTGCGCACGGCGGTGGCGGGCTTGCCTTCGGTGTCGAGCACCGTGTAGGCGAGCGGACGCTTGAGCACGCTGCCGTACTGCTCGATCGCGAGCTTCATGCCCAGGTCGGCGAACTTGCCATTGGCCGCGAAGGCGCCCGACATCGGGACCGGGCAGCCGAAGCGGATGGCGTCCGCCGATTGCGCGAAGACCGAGCGGCTCGCCAGGAGCGAGGCCGGGGCGGCCGACAGGGCGGCCAGCTGAAGAAGATGTCTGCGTTGCATGGGAGTTCTCCGGTCGTGGTGTGGAAGTAAGTGAAAGGGGTGCCTGCGAGTGCCGGCGAATTTAAGCGGATAAATAGGATTAATATGTTGGTAAAAACCCGCTAGCAATCACCGTGCCAAAATCCGACGCACGTTCCAAGGTCCAATACCTGCATACAGGCTGTCATCTACTTTTTCCATCGCTCCGAACGCATGAATTCGTCTCCATCTGATCGTGAAATGAACCCCAGGGCGTCGTGGTTGCCGCATGGAGCGTTTCAATGAAAGTGGGAGAGAACCGCCCGAAGCGGCAAAAGCTCTCGGATGTCATCGTCGAAGACGTCAAGCGATGGATCGTTGCCGAGCGGAAGCAACCCGGCGACCGCCTACCGAACGAGAAGGAACTGATCGAGCTCTTCGGCTATTCGAAGAGCACGGTGCGCGAGGCGCTGAAGGCGCTGGAAGTGCGCGGCCTCATCTCGATCCGGACCGGCCCGGGCGGCGGCGCGTATCTGCAGCAGGTGTCGGTGGACCACGCCTCGGAGCCGCTGCGCAACTTCCTGCACTTCCACCATCTGGACGGGCATCACATCTACCAGCTGCGCAAGGCCCTGGAGCCCGAGCTGGCCGTGAGCGTGGTCGGCCGGTTGACGCCCGAGCAGTTCGAACGGCTCGAAGCCAACGTTCGCCTCTGCACCGTCGAGCCGACCAACGAAGACGAGCTGCGCATGCAGCGCGAGGCCGAACTGGGGTTCCACACCATGCTGGCCGAGGCCTGCCCCAACCCGGTGCTGTCCTTCATGTGCCGCTTTCTCAACGACCTGCTGCGCGACCTCGTGGTCTACAAGAAGGCACTGGAGCATCACCACTTCGGTGAGGCCAATGTCGACTACCACACGCAGTTGCTCGCGGCCTACCGCAAGGAAGATGCGGAGGAAGTGCGCCGGCTGATGGCCGAGCACATGATCGATGCGGAGGCGCACATGCACGAGATGGAGGCGCACATCGGCGCCAAGCACCTGCTGCTGCCGAGCGGGCAGCGCTAACTACCGCGCGTGTGCCTTCTCCAGGCACGCCTGAAACGCCAGCACCGCCCGTGACGGCTTCGGCGACCGCCGCAGCAGGCTCACGAACCGGCACGCATAGTTGAAGCGCGCCGGCAGCACCGCCTTCATGAGCCCGCGCTGCTCGAACACCTGCGCGTAGTGGTCGGGCAGAAAGCCCAGGAAGCGCCCCGAGAGGATCAGCGTCGCAATCGCCTCCTGGTCGAAGCCCGTCGCCTTGCGCGACAGCCGCGCGCGATGGCTCAGTTCCATGTTGGGCGAGTGATAGCCCAGCCCCGCGAAATGGTGCTCGCCCAGCTTCGACCAGGTGAGCTTCGCGTGCGGGCTGTCGAACAGCGGATGCCCCTTGCCGCAATACAGCAGCATCGTCTCGTCGAACAGGTCCGCATACACGAGGCTCTTGGAACTGCGGTGCGCCGGGATGATGCCGATCTGGAAGTTGCCCTCCAGCACACCCTGCTCGATCGCGTTGATCGACCCCACATGCACCGCCAGGTTCACCTCTGGCGCGATCTCGGTGAAGCGCGCGATGGCCTCGCCGATGCGCGCCTTCGGGTTGGTCGCCGTCTTGTCGAAGAGGGCCACCTCCAGTTGCCCGCCCATGCGGTTGTGGATGTCGTCGATGCTGCCTCGGAAGGCGTCAACCGAGGCCAGCAGCCGCAGCGTCTCGTCGTACACCCGCTGCCCCTCGGACGTGAGCGCAAAGCCCGCCCGCCCGCGCCTGCACAGCACGAGGCCGAGCCGCGTCTCCAGGTCCTTCACATGCCGGCTCACCGTGGAAGTGCCGATGTTCAGCTCCAGCTCGGCGGCTGCCATGCCGCCGCAGTCGACCACGCTCTTGAACACCTTGAGCAGGCGCAAGTCCATGTCGCTGAGCTGCCCCAGAACCGCACGGTTTCGGGCGCTGGGGGCACCGTTTTGGGCTTTCACCTTTACTTGCATGAATCGTCAAGTGAACATTGATATTGCGCCATTCTCCACACTGAAGGCTCTGCGAACAATCGGGCTCATCCCATCACCCCGGAGCCCGCCTGCGCGGGAAGCGCCATGACCCTCGCAACGCCCGCCATCGAACCGACGCCCACCGCGCGCACCGACGCCGCCTGGCTCGACGCGCACTGGATGCCCTACACCGGCAACCGCAACTTCAAGGCCGATCCGCGGATCATCGTGGAGGCCAAGGGCGCCTACTTCACCGACAACGACGGCCGCAAGATCTTCGACGGCCTCTCGGGCCTCTGGTGCTCGGGCCTCGGCCACGGCCGCCCCGAGATCACCGAGGCGGTGAGCCGCCAGATCGCCAAGCTCGACTACTCGCCCGCCTTCCAGTTCGGCCATCCGCTCTCGTTCGAGCTGGCCAACAAGATCAAGGAACTGACGCCCGCGGGCCTGGACTACGTGTTCTTCACCGGCTCGGGCTCCGAGGCCGCCGACACCTCGCTGAAGATGGCGCGTGCCTACTGGCGCACCAAGGGCCAGGCGAGCAAGACGCGCCTGATCGGCCGCGAGAAGGGCTACCACGGCGTCAACTACGGCGGCATCTCGGTGGGCGGCATCGCGGCCAACCGCAAGCTCTTCGGCCAGGGCGTCGAGGCCGACCACCTGCCACACACGCAGATTGCCGCGAACGCCTTCACCCGCGGCATGGCCGAGAACGGCGCCGAGCTGGCCGACCGCCTGCTCGACCTGATCGCGCTGCACGACGCATCGAACATCGCGGCCGTGATCGTCGAGCCCTTCGCGGGTTCGGCCGGCGTGGTGATCCCGCCCAAGGGCTATCTCAAACGCCTGCGCGACATCTGCACCGCGAACAACATCCTGCTGATCTTCGACGAGGTCATCACCGGCTTCGGCCGCTGCGGCGCGCTCACCGGCGCGGAAGCCTTCGGCGTGACGCCGGACATCATGAACATCGCCAAGCAGGTGACTAACGGCGCGCAGCCGATGGGCGCGGTGGTCGCGAGCAAGGAAATCTACGACACCTTCATGGCGGCGGGCGGTGCCGACTACATGCTCGAGTTCCCGCACGGCTACACGTACGGCGCGCACCCGGTGGCCTGCGCCGCGGGCATCGCCGCGCTCGACGTACTGCAGAAGGAAGACATGATCGGTCGCGTGCAGACGCTGGCCCCGCACTTCGAGAACGCGGTGCACAGCCTCAAGGGCAGCAAGCACATCACCGACATCCGCAACTACGGCCTGGCCGCGGGCATCACCATTGCCGCGCTGCCGGGCGAGCCCGCACGCCGCCCCTACGAGATCGCGATGAACTGCTGGAAGAAGGGCTTCTACGTGCGCTACGGCGGCGACACGATCCAGCTCGCGCCGCCCTTCATTTCTGAGAAGGCCGAGATCGACCGCATGGTCAACGCCCTGGCCGACGCCCTCGCAGAAACCAACTGATCCCCTTTCGAGATACCAAGACATGCAACACGACAAGAACGTCACCGCCACCATCGGCCATTTCATCGACGGCAAGCGCGTCGATGGCGGCACCCGCGTGCAGCCGGTGTTCAACCCGGCCACCGGGTTCTCTGACAAGAGCGTCGCGCTCGCCGACAAGCTCACCGTCGAGCAGGCCATTGCCTCGGCGCAGGCCGCCTTCCCGGCCTGGCGCAACACGCCGCCACTCAAGCGCGCCCGCGTGATGAGCAAGCTCAAGACGCTGCTCGAAGCCAACGCCGATCGCATCGCCGCGCTCATCACCGCCGAGCACGGCAAGGTGCTGTCGGACGCGCACGGCGAGCTGCAGCGCGGCATCGAGAACGTCGAGTACGCGAGCTATGCGCCCGAGCTGCTCAAGGGCGAGCACAGCAAGAACGTCGGCCCCGCCATCGACTCGTGGAGCGAATTCCAGGCGATGGGCGTCGCGGCCGGCATCACGCCGTTCAACTTCCCGGTGATGGTGCCCTTGTGGATGTGGCCGATGGCCGTGGCCTGCGGCAACACCTTCGTGCTCAAGCCCTCGGAGCGCACGCCCTCCTCCACGCTGCTGGTGGCCGAACTCGCGCTCGAAGCGGGCCTGCCGCCCGGCGTGCTGAACGTGGTGAACGGTGACAAGGAAGCCGTCGACACGCTGCTGACCGATCCGCGCGTGAAGGCCGTGAGCTTCGTCGGCTCCACCGCCATCGCCGAATACATCTACACCACCGGCTGCGCGCACGGCAAGCGCGTGCAGGCCCTTGGCGGTGCGAAGAACTTCGCGGTCGTCATGCCTGACGCCGACATCGGCAACGCCGTGAGCGCGCTCATGGGCGCGGCCTACGGCTCGTGCGGCGAGCGCTGCATGGCGATCCCGCTGGTCGTCACTGTCGGCGACGACACCGGCGATGCCGTGGTCGCGAGCCTGAAGGCCGAGATCGCCAAGATGAAGGTCGGCCCCGGCAACGACAACGGCAACGACATGGGCCCGCTGGTCACCAAGCCGCACTTCGAGAAGGTCAAGGCTTTTGTCGATGCGGGCGTGGCAGCAGGCGCCAAGCTGGTGGTCGACGGCCGCGGCGTGAAGGTCGAAGGCCATGACGGCGGCTATTACCTCGGCCCGTGCCTCTTCGACGGCGTGAAGCCCGGCATGACGATCTACCAGGAAGAAATCTTCGGCCCGGTGCTGGGCGTGGTGCGCGTGAAGACGCTCGCCGAAGCCATGGCGATGATCGATGCCCACGAGTACGGCAACGGCACCTGCCTCTTCACGCGCGACGGCGAGGCCGCGCGCTGGTTCAGCGACAACATCCAGGTCGGCATGGTCGGCATCAACGTGCCGCTGCCGGTGCCCGTGGCGTATCACTCGTTCGGCGGCTGGAAGCGCTCGCTGTTCGGCGACCTGCACGCCTACGGCCCGGATGCCGTGCGCTTCTATACGAAGCGCAAGACCATCACGCAGCGCTGGCCCTCGGCCGGCGTGCGCGAAGGCGCGGTGTTCGCGTTTCCGTCGAGCCGCTGATGCAGCAGTCCCCGCGGGTCAGAAGGCGGGGATGAATCCGCCGCGTCCGAGCAGCCCGCGCAGGCATGTCGGGCTCGCGGGTTGTCAGGGCTTGCGCCGCATCTCGTAGGAAACCCCGGACTCGCGCTCGACGAAAAACCCGAAGCGCTCGTACAGCGCTTTCGCCGGATTCGCCTTCAGCACGCTGAGCGTGAGGTCGACACCGGCGCGCGCGGCCTCGTCGACGACTTCGGCCAGCAGGCCGGTGCCGATGCCGCCGCCCTGGAAGCCGGGCGCCAGCTGGATCTGGATGACCACCCATTCGTGCGGATCGCGCGACACCTTGAGCAGACCGACCGGCGCGCCTTCGTGCAACAGGGTCTCGGCGCACTCGAAGCGATGCATCAGCCGCGCCATGTGATGCGCGTCGCTGACCTCGCCGCCGGAAGCGAGCACATGGCCATTCATCGTTCGCTGCCGCAAGTCGAGCAGGAAGGGAATGTCTTCTGGCGTGGCCTGGCGGCGCTGCAGTGCGAATGCGCGCGTGGCGCTCACGGCTGCGCCGCGGCGACAGGCTTCGACGCGATCGCCAGGTGCCGCGCGTAGTGCGCGAGGTCGGGCGTCTTCGCATCAGCCAGCTTGGCCGTGTCGTCCCAGCGCCGCAGGCGCACCGCGTCCCTTGCGTACGGCAGGGCCTCGAAAGCGCTGGCCTGCGCCGAGTCGAAAACGCCACCCTGCAACTGCAGGCTGCGCTTCGAATCGGGCGACAGCGCCTCCAGGTAGCCGGGCTCGCGCGCGCACAGGAACCGCTTGGCGTCCACATGCAGCCGGATCGGCTCCAGCGTGGCCGGGCCGAACAGCGCGCGCAAAAACGGCAGGCAGCGGTACTGGTGCAAGTCGTCGAGCCCCTGCTGCGTCGGCGTGCCGCCGAAGTCGTGCAGCAGATGGCCCAGGTCGTGCAGCAGCGAGGCCGCGATCAGTGCGCTGTCCGCGCCCTCTTGTTCAGCCAGGTGCGCCGACTGCAGCGCATGCTCCAGCTGCGTGACGGGCTCGCCGTCGTACTGCGCGCCGCCCTTGGTTTCGAAGAGGCCCACGATGTCGGGAATGCTCAGGCTCATGGTTGCTCACCAGGGCAGCGAATAGGTCTTGCAGTTGGTGAAACTCTTCATCGCCTCGAGCACGCCTTCCTTATAGCCCAGGCCCGAGTCCTTGATGCCGCCGAAGGGCGTGAGTTCGAGCCGGTAGCCCGGCACCTCGCGCACATTGACGCTGCCCACGTTCAGCTCGCGGATGAAGCGCGTGATGTAGTCCAGCCGGTTGGTGCAGACCGCCGACGAGAGGCCGTAGGCCGTGCCGTTGGAAATGCGGATCGCCTCGTCGATATTCTTGAAGCGGATCACCGGCGACACGGGCCCGAAGGTCTCGTGCTTGGCCACGGTCATCTCCGGGTCGACGTGGTCGAGCACCGTCGGCGAATAGAGCGCACCGCGGCGCTCGTTGCCGCAGCGCAGCTTTGCGCCGGCGGCAATGGCTTCGTTGACCACTGTCTCGAACTGCTTCGCGGCGACCTCATCGATGACGGTGCCCATATCCGTTTCAGGGTCCATCGGGTCGCCATATTTCAGCGCACGGGTCTTGGCAACCAGCAGCTCGACGAACTGGTCGGCCACCGATTCATGCACCAGCATGCGCTTGACCGCTGTGCAGCGCTGGCCCGAGTTCTTGTAAGAACCGTTGGCTGCGAGCGTGGCGGCTTCTTCCACGTCGGCGTCTTCCATCACGATGATCGGATCGTTACCGCCCAGCTCCAGAATCTGGCGCTTGTAGACGGCCTTGCCTGCGATGTACTTGCCAATCGGCACGCCGCCGGTGAAGGTGACGAGGTCGACGTCGGCGTTGGTGAGCAGCTCGTCGGCAATTTCCTTCGGGTCACCGGTGAGCACCGACAGCATCTGCGGCGGCAGGCCCGCTTCGTAGAGGATGTCGGCCAGCAGGAACGCCGTGAGCGGCGTCTTCTCGCTGGGCTTCAAGACGATGCGGTTGTTGGTCGCAATGGCCGGCGCCACTTTGTGGATCACCTGGTTCAGCGGATGGTTGAACGGCGTGATGGCGGTGATGGCGCCCAGCAGCGGCTCGCGCATCGTGTAGACCTTGCGGCTCTTGCCGTGGTGTGTGAGGTCGCACGAGAACACCTGGCCGTCGTCCACCAGTGCCTGGTTGGCGGCGAACAGCAGCACGTCGGACGCGCGGCCCACTTCGTACAGCGAGTCCTTGCGCGAGAGGCCCGACTCAAGCGTGATGGTGCGCGACATCTCGTCCAGGCGCGAGGCGATGATCTCGCCCGCGCGCATCAGGATCTTGTAGCGCTCGTAGCGGGTGAGCGTGGGCTTGTAGTCGCGTGCGATGCGCAAGGCATTGCGCACGTCGTCCAGCGTGGCCTTGGGCACGGTGGCGATCACTTCGCCGGTGTAGGGATAGGTGACCTCGATCGTGCGGTCGCGGTGGACGCGTTCACCGGCGATGCGCAGGGCCTCGCGGTGGATGGTGCCTGGCTTCAGGATGGCTTGGCTCATGGGGTGCTTGCTCCGGAAGGCGTTGTCGCTATTGGGCGTGGTTCAGCGCGATGTCGAGCGCATCGAAGTTGCGCAGGCGCCGGGTTGCGGCGATGCCCGTCACTGGGCGATTGCAGATCAGCGGCACGCGCTGCTCCGACACGCCGCCGTGCGAGCGCAGCGGCACTTCGAGCGCCGAGAGGTCGTGGCGGCTGGCCGAGGTGCCGATGACCGTGTTGCGCTCGCTCACGACCACGATGTCGCCGATGCGGTCGGGCGGCAACTCGAAGCGCTGCGCGGCGTCCTTGCGCGAGAGCACCAGCTCCATGCCCGGCACCTGCTTGATGCGCTCGATCCAGCCGGCAACGCTCGCCTCGTCGGGCGCATAGACGGTGGCGAACGAGCCGAGCGCGCCGTGGTGCACTACGTAAGGGTCGGTGATCGGCAGGATCACGCGCGCTTTTTCAACGCCGTACCAGCCGTCGAGCACGTCCTGCAGGTAGATGACGTTCGGCGAGCCGTCGGCGCCGTGCTTGTCGTTCATGCCGTGGTCGGCGGTGACGACGATGGTGGCGCCCAGCGCATCGAGCTGCGCGAGGTAGCCGTCCATCATTGCGTAGAAGGCGTTGGCGGCCGGGCTGCCGGGCGCGGCCTTGTGCTGCACGTAGTCGGTGGTCGAGAGGTACATCAGGTCGGGGCGGCGCGATTCCATCAGCTTCACGCCCGAGGCGAACACGAACTCGGAGAGTTCCGCGCTGTAGACCGAAGGCACTGGCATGCCGACCATGCCGAGCACGTCGTCGATGCCGTTCTCTTCCATCGTCACCTGGTCCGACTTCTCCGACGAGAAGCAGATGCCCTTCATGCGGTGGCCCAGCAGCTTGCGCAGCTTGTCCTTGGCCGTGACCACCGCCACCTTGGCGCCTGCATCGGCGAACGCGGCCAGCACAGTGCCGGCGCGCAGGTACTTGGGGTCGTTCATCATCACTTCCTGGCCCAGCTCGCGGTCGAAGAAGTAGTTGCCGCAGATGCCATGCACCGCGGGCGGCACGCCGGTCACGATCGACAGGTTGTTGGGGTTGGTGAACGAGGGCACCACGCAATCGCCCAGCAGGCTCGCGCCCGACTTGATCATGCGATCGAAGTACGGGGCCACGCCGGCCGCAATGGCCGCATCGAGGTAGGCCGGCTCGCTGCCGTCCACGCACACGACCACGACGGGGCGCGCCATCCAGCGATAGCTTCGGGCATTGACTTCGAGTGTCTCCGGTGTCATTTCAGACTTCCTTCTGGGGTGGGTTGTTCGATGCCATGGCCGCGTCGGAATCGGCGCGGCCGAAGGCCTTGTGCATGCGCGAGCGGCTGCCGGCGACGTGTTCGCGCAGCGCGCGCCCCGCCGTCTCGGGGTTGCCGCTCGCAATGGCCTCGACGATGTGGCTGTGCTCGTCGGCCGAGACCCGGAGGCCCCCGCCGCTGTCGAGCGCGCGCATTCTGAAGAGGTGCAATTCCTTCACGAGGCGCTTGTAGGTCTCGGTGAGCTTCTTGCTGCCCGCGGTGTCGAGCAGGATCTCGTGGAACTGCAGGTTGAGTTGCGCGTATTGCTCCACATCCAGCGCCAGAGCCGCGGAACGCATGGCGTCGACCATGGCACGCAGGCGCTCGACCGCGTCGGGCGCGATGGCCAGCGCCACGCGCCGGCCGATGATTTCTTCCAGCGCCTCGCGCAGTTCGTAGATCTCGTCGGCTTCCTCGAAAGCGATCTCGCGCACGAAGACACCGCGGTTCTTTTCGTTGCGCACGAGGCCGGCTTCCTCGAGTGCGCGCAGCGCCTCGCGGATCGGACCCCGGCTGGTGTTGAAGCGCTGCGAGAGCTCGCTCTCGTTGATGCGGCTGCCCACCGGGAGCTCGCCGGTCATGATCAAACGCTCGATTTCTTCCTGCATCAGCATCGGCAGCGAGCTGGATTGGAGGAACGCGAGGGCGGCGGAGTGATTGCTGGTGACCATGGGGCGTATTTTCCCCATGGATTGCAAACTGTCAACGATTTTTTATTGACAGTCTTCAATCACCAATTTACATTCCGCTCACCGACCTGGGCACGCCCATTGCCGGAGCCCGCCACTCACCTCTTTTCAGTGACAGCAAGCCCTCTCAGGAGAAACAGATGACGATGAAACAAAGCACGCGCCGTCTCACGGCCGCCCTGTGTGTTGCGGCGCTCGGCCTCATGGCCGGCACAGCGTTGGCGCAGAAGACCCCGCTCCTGGTCTACACGGCGCTCGAGACCGACGCCATGAAGCTCTACAAGGACGCTTTCGAAAAGGCCAACCCCGACATCGAGGTGAAGTGGGTGCGCGACTCCACCGGCATCGTCACCGCCAAGCTGCTGGCCGAAAAAGCCAACCCGCAGGCCGACGTGGTGGCCGGCCTGGCCGCCAGCAGCCTCGCGCTGCTGCAGCAGGAAGGCATGCTCCTTCCCTATGAGCCCAAAGGCTTCAAGGACCTGAACCCCGCCTACTCCGACACCGCACGCCCACCCGCCTGGGTCGGCATGGACGTCTGGGCCGCGACCATCTGCTTCAACCGCGTCGAGGCGCAGAAGCTCGGCCTGCCCAAGCCCGAGAGCTGGAAGGACCTGGCCAAGCCCGTCTACAAGGGCACGATCTCGATGCCGCATCCGGCCTCCAGCGGCACCGGCTATCTCGACGTGTCTTCCTGGCTGCAGAACATGGGCGATGCCGAAGGCTGGAAGTACATGGACGCGCTGCACCAGAACATCGCGCAGTACGTGCACTCGGGCTCCAAGCCCTGCAAGCAGGCGGGGGCGGGCGAGTTCCCGATCGGCATCTCCTTCGAGTTCCGCGCGCACCAGGTCAAGAAGTCCGGCGCGCCGGTCGACCTGATCTTTCCGAAGGAAGGCCTGGGCTGGGACATCGAGGCCACCAGCGTCATGAAGACGACCAAGAAGATGGACCAGGCCAAGCGCTTCGCCGACTGGATGGCCAGCAAGGAGGCCAACCAGATCACCGCCACCTGGTGGGCCGTGGTCGCCTACCCCGGCGTGGCCTCGAAGCTTGAAGGCATCCCCGAGAACTACGAAAAGCTGCTCGCCAAGAACGACATCAACTGGGCTGCAAAGAACCGCGAACGCATCCTGGCCGAGTGGAGCAAGCGCTACGAAGGCAAGGCCGAACCGAAATAAGGCTCGCCCCCAGGCTGCGCGCACTTCGTGTCGCTTCTCCAACCCCCTACCGGGGGCGACACCTGCGGCCCGGCGAAGCCGGTTCCGCGGTGTCCCACGAAGAAGCCCGATACGTCCACGGCCTTTTTCAATCCGCGACGCCGAACCATCCGGCGCCCGCCAACGACGAGTGCGAAAAATGGATATGACCGTCACCAAGTTCATTGCCGGCCAGTTGCCCACGGCCGCTCCCGCGGCGCTGGAGATCGTCGGCGTTCGCAAGGACTTCGAATCCTTCAGCGCGCTGCGCGATGTGCACCTGCGCGTGAACCCGGGCGAGATGCTGTGCTTTCTCGGCCCCTCGGGCTGCGGCAAGACCACGCTCTTGCGCATCATCGCGGGGCTGGAGACGCAGACCGCCGGCCAGATCCTGCAGAACGGCAAGGACGTCTCGTGGCTGTCGCCGGACAAGCGCGACTACGGCATCGTGTTCCAGTCGTATGCGCTTTTCCCCAACCTCTCGATTGCCGAGAACATCGGCTACGGCCTCGTCAACAGCCGCGCGAAGAGAGGCGAGATCAAGGCGCGCGTCGAGGAACTCCTGAAGCTCGTCGGCCTGCCGACTTCGGGCAGCAAGTACCCGAGCCAGCTCTCAGGCGGCCAGCAGCAGCGCGTGGCATTGGCCCGCGCCCTCGCCACGCGCCCCGGCCTGCTGCTCCTCGACGAGCCGCTGTCGGCGCTCGACGCGATCGAGCGCGTCCGTCTGCGCGGCGAGATCCGCCGGCTGCAGAAGCAGGTCGGCATCACCACCATCATGGTCACGCACGACCAGGAAGAGGCACTGTCGATGGCCGACCGCATCGTGGTCATGAACCACGGCGTGATCGAACAGGTCGGAACGCCCATGGAAGTCTATGAACAGCCGGCCACGCCGTTCGTGGCGGACTTCGTCGGCAAGGTGAACGTGCTGCGCGCGGTGGCGCTCGGCAACCACCGCTTCCAGGTCGGCGACATGGAACTGCAGTGCGACGCCTGCGACGGCGCCTTCGAGCCCGGCGAAGCGGTCAACCTCTACCTGCGCCCCGAAGACCGCGCGGTCGAGCACCTGGCGGACGACACCGCCAACCGCCTGCAGGCGCTGGTCACCAAGGTGGAATTCCTCGGCGGCCTGTGCATTGCCGAAGTGACGGCCGCCGCGCTGCACGGTCAGACGCTCGGCCTGCACTTCTCGCTCAACCAGCTACACGACCTGGACATCCGCGAAGGCAACACCATCGACATCGCGCTGCGCGCGAACCGCATCCGCGCTTTCTCCGCCCACACCCCGAAGCCATGAACACGCTGGCACGCCCTCGCACTGCACTCGCTGCGTTCGCCGCGCGGCCGGCCATGCGCTGGAGCCGCGACGAAACCATCGCCCGCGCGATCCTGCTCGCGGTGATGGTGATGCTGTTCGTGTTCCTCATCGCGCCGCTGCTGACCATCCTGGCCCATGCGGTGCAGGACAAGGACGGCCGCTTCGTCGGCCTGGCCCACTTCATCACCTACTTCCAGACGCCCAGCCTGCTGCGCGCGGCATGGAACTCGATCTGGGTCTCGGCGGCCGTGGTGATGATCTCGGTGCCCACGGCCTTCGTCTTTGCCTACGCGCTCACGCGCAGCTGCATCCCCACGCCGCTCAAGGCCGTGTTCCGCCTGATCGCGCTGATCCCGCTGCTCGCGCCCTCGCTGCTCTCGGCCATCTCGTTCGTGCAGTGGTTCGGCAACCAGGGCTCGCTCAAGTTCCTGCTGGGCGGCATGTCGATCTACGGCGCGCCGGGAATCATCCTGTCCGAGGTCTACAACACCTTTCCGCATGCGCTGATGATCCTGCTCACCGCCCTGTCGCTGGCCGACGGCCGGCTGTACGAGGCGGCCACCGCGCTGCGCACGCGGCCCTTTCGCCAGTTCATGACCATCACGCTGCCCTCGTGCAAGTACGGTCTGATCAGTGCGGCGACCGTGGTCTTCACCTACGTGGTGAGCGACTTCGGCGCGCCCAAGGTCATCGGCGGCAACTTCAACGTGCTGGCGGTCGATGTCTTCAAGCAGGTGGTCGGGCAGCACAACTTCTCCATCGGTGCGGTGGTGGGCATGCTGCTGCTGATTCCATCGATCATTTCCTTCGTGATCGACTACGTGGTGCGGCGCAAGCTGAAGGCGCAGCTCACGGCCCGCTCGGTTCCGTACAGCCCCAAGCGCCGCAGGTTCGCCGACGCGTTGCTGATGCTGTTCTGCGCGGTGGTGTGCAGCCTGCTGCTGGCCACCATCGGCATGGCGATCTACACCTCGCTGATCTCGCTCTGGCCCTACGACCTCTCGTTCACGCTCAAGCACTACCACTTCGTGCTGGTCGAGAGCGACATGGCCGACGCCTACGGCAACAGCCTGATCGTGGCGATGGCCACCGCCGTGGCCGGCTCGCTGATCGTCTTCGTGGGCGCCTACCTGATCGAGAAGACGCGCAACCTCGGTCTCATGCGCAAAGGCATGCACCTGATGGCCGTACTGTCGATGGCGGTGCCGGGCCTGGTGCTGGGCCTGGGCTACGTGATGTTCTTCAACCATCCGGCCAACCCGCTGAACTTTTTGTACCAGACGATGGCGATCCTCATCATCTCGATGGTGGTGCACTACTACACCTCGAGCCACCTCACGGCGGTGACGGCGCTCAAGCAGATCGACAACGAGTTCGAGGCCGTGTCGGCCTCGCTCAAGGTGCCGTTCTTCAAGACCTTCCTGCGCGTGACGGTGCCGGTGTGCCTGCCGGCCATCCTGGACATCGGGCGCTACTTCTTCGTGGTGTCGATGGCCAGCCTCTCGTGCGCCATCTTTCTCTACACGCCCGAGACCATCCTCGCCTCGGTCGCGATCATGCATCTGGACGACGCCGGCGACATCGGCCCGGCCTCGGCGCTCGCGAGCCTGATCGTGGTCACTTCCACGCTCGTGTGCATCGCCTATTCGCTGCTCACGCGCGTGCTGCTTGCGCGCACGCAGGCCTGGCGCAATCTGAGCCGCGGCTGAACCTACGACGCACCTTCCTCATTCCTTTCCCCGCCTGGAGACACCATGAGTCAAACGCCCCACCCCGGTTATCCCATCCTGCTCACGCCCGGCCCCCTGACCACTTCGGACCGCACACGCCAGGCGATGCTGCGCGACTGGGGATCGTGGGATGCCGACTTCAACCAGATCACCGCACGCATCCGCAAGGAGGTGCTGAACATCGTCCACGGCACGGGCACGCACGAATGCGTTCCGCTGCAGGGCAGCGGTACCTTCTCGGTGGAGGCAGCCATCGGCACCATCGTGCCGCGCAACGGCCATGTGCTGGTGCCGAGCAACGGCGCGTATTGCCAGCGCCTCGCGAAGATCTGCAAGGTGCTCGGCCGCAAGCTCACGACCATCGACTACACCGAGGAGAAGCAGGTGTCGCCCGCCGATGTCGACCGCGCGCTCGCGGCCGACCCCGCCATCACCCACGTTGCCGTGGTGCATTGCGAAACCGGCGCCGGCGTACTCAACCCGCTGCACGAGATCGCGCTGGTGGTTGCCAAGCACGGACGCGGACTGATCATCGACGCGATGAGTTCCTTCGGCGCACTGGAGATCGACGCGCGCAAGACGCCCTTCGACGCGGTGGTCGCCGCCTCCGGCAAATGCCTCGAAGGCGTGCCGGGCATGGGCTTCGTCGTCATCAAGCGCAGCACGCTCGAAAAATGCGAAGGCAACTGCCACTCGCTGAGCATGGACCTGTACGACCAGTGGGTGTACATGGAGAAGACCACGCAATGGCGCTTCACGCCGCCCACGCACGTGGTGGCGGCGCTCGACACTGCCATTGCGCAATACATCGAGGAAGGCGGACTGCAGGCGCGCGGCGGGCGCTATGCGCGCAACTGCAAGGGGCTCATCGACGGACTGGGCGCGCTCGGTTTCAGGAGCTTCCTCGACCCGGCCATCCAGGCGCCGATCATCATCACCTTCCACGCGCCCGACGACGCCAACTACGACTTCAAGACCTTCTACCAGGAGGTCAAGAAGCGCGGCTACATCCTCTATCCGGGAAAGCTGACGCAGGTGGAGACCTTCCGTGTCGGCTGCATGGGCCACTTCGGCGAAGCCGGCATCCCGGGCGCGGTGGCAGCGATCGCCGACACGCTCAAGGCCATGAACATCCGGCAGGTCACCGCGCCTGCGACCGCATGAACGACGAAACTCCGCGCCGCTACATCCTCACGCTCACATGCCCGGACCGCACGGGCATCGTGGCGGCGGTAGGCAGCTTCATCGCCAGCCACGGCGGCCTGATCAACCAGGCGGCCCAGCACGGCGATCCCCTGCACAACCGCTTCTACATGCGCGTGGAAATCCAGGCCGACACGCTGCCGTTCTACCTGGACGAATTCCGCGAGCGCTTCGCGCCGGTTGCCAAGCCGTTCGAGATGGAATGGAGCATCTCCGACAGTTCGGTGAAGAAGCGAATGGTGGTGCTGGTCAGCAAGCTGGACCACTGCCTCAACGACCTGCTGCACCGCTGGCGCAACAAGGACCTGCACTGCGAGATCCCGTGCGTGATCTCCAACCACAACGACCTGCGCTCCTTCGTCGAGTGGCACGGCATTCCGTACTTTCACGTTCCGGTGACGCCCGACAACAAGGAGCAGGCATACAGCGAGGTGGAGCGGCTGTTCCGCGAGTTCAGCGGCGACTTCATGGTGCTCGCGCGCTATATGCAGGTGCTGTCGGACGCGATGACCCAGCGCCTGCGCAACCGCATCATCAACATCCACCACAGCTTCCTGCCGGCCTTCGTCGGCGGCAAGCCCTACCACCAGGCCTTCGAGCGCGGCGTGAAGATGACCGGCGCCACCAGCCACTACGTGACCGCGGAGCTCGATGCGGGGCCGATCATCGAACAAGGCGTCATCAACATCGACCACAGCAATTCGATCGAGGAGCTGGTGCGCCTGGGCAAGGACATCGAGAAGAGCGTGCTCTCCCGCAGCGTGCGCCACCACCTGGAAGACCGGATCCTGGTCCACCGCAACAAGACCGTCGTCTTCAAATAACTTTCCGTCTTCACCGAACGAGCCCAGTCAATCCACCATGGCGACTCCACTTCCCTCCCACGCCCAGGTCGTCATCGCAGGCGGCGGCATCGCCGGCTGCAGCGCGGCCTACCACCTGACGAAGCTCGGCTGCACCGATGTCATCGTGCTCGAGCAGGGCCAGCTCACCTGCGGCACGACCTGGCACGCCGCCGGGCTGGTCGGCCAGCTGCGCGCGAACCGCAGCATGACGAAGATGAGCCGCTACGGCATCGACCTGTACGCCTCGCTCGAAGCCGAGACCGGTCTCGCCACCGGCTGGAAACAGTGCGGCAGCATCACGGTGGCGCGAACGCCCGAGCGCATGACGCTGCTCAAGCGCACCATCGCCACGGCGCGCAGCTTCGGCATCGAGGCCGAATTCATCACGCCCACCGACGCACTGGAGCTGTGGCCGCTGATGCGCATCGACGATCTCGTGGGCGCCGTCTGGCTGCCCGGCGACGGCAAGGCCAACCCCACCGACCTCACGCAGTCGCTGGCCAAGGGCGCGCGCAACCGCGGCGCGAAGGTCTTCGAGGGCGTGCAGATCACCGGCACGATCATCGAGAACGGGCGCATCGTCGGCGTGGAGACCAGCCAGGGCACGGTGCGCTGCGAGAGCTTTCTCAACTGCGCGGGCCAATGGGCGCGCGAGCTGGGCAAGATGTCGGGCGTCAACATTCCGCTGCATTCGGCCGAGCACTTCTATCTCGTCACCAAGGAGATCGAAGGCGTGCACCGCGACCTGCCGGTGCTGCGCGACCCCGACGGCTACATCTATTACAAGGAAGAAGTCGGCGGCCTCGTGATGGGCGGCTTCGAGCCCGTCGCCAAGCCCTGGGGCATGGACGGCATTCCGCCGAAGTTCGAGTTCCAGCTATTGCCGGACGACATGGACCAGTTCCAGATCCTGCTCGACGAGGCGGTGCACCGCACGCCCGCGCTCGAGACCACCGAGATCAAGCTGTTCCTGAACGGCCCCGAGAGCTTCACGCCCGACGGCAACTTCATCCTCGGCGAAGCACCCGAGGTGCGCGGCTATTTCGTGGCCGCCGGCTTCAACTCGGCCGGCATCGCCAATGCGGGCGGCGCGGGCAAGCTGATCGCCGAATGGATCGTCGGCGGCACCGCGCCGGCCGACCTGCTCGACGTGGACATCCGCCGCTTCGCCCCCTTCAACAGCAACAAGCGCTGGCTGAAAGAGCGCACGGTGGAGGCGCTCGGCCTGCACTACGCGATGCGCTGGCCGCGCCACGAGCTGGAGTCCGGACGGCCGCTGCGCCGCTCGCCGCTGTACGACAGGCTCAAGGCCAAGGGCGCTGCGTTCGGCAGCAAGCTCGGCTGGGAGCGTGCGAGCTGGTTCGCTCTGCCGGACCAGAAGGCGGAGGCCCGCTACGGCTTCGGCCGCCCCGACTGGCTCGATGCCTGCAACGCCGAACAGATGGCCGTACGGCAAGGCGTGGTCGTCTTCGACCAAACCTCCTTCGGCAAGCTGATGGTGCAGGGCCGCGACGCCGAGCCGCTGCTGCAGCGCCTGTGCGCCAACGACGTGGCCATCCGGCCCGGCAGCATGGTCTACACCGCGCTGCTCAACGAGCGCGGCGGCTTCGAGAGCGACCTCACCGTCATGCGGCTGGAAGCCGACTGCTTCCTCATCATCACCGGCTCCGCGCAACCGTACCGCGATATCGGCCACATCAAGCGTCACCTGCAGCCGAACGAGCATGTGACGGTGACGGACGTGACCTCGGGCTACTGCACGCTCACCGTGACCGGCCCGAAGGCGCAGCAACTGCTGTCGCGCGTCACGCCGCAAGACCTCCGCAAGGAAGCGTTTCCGCAATCGGCCGTGATCGAGATCGACGTAGGCCATGCGCGTGCGCTCGCGGCCAAGGTCTCTTACGTCGGCGGCCCTGGATGGGAGCTGTACATCCCGACCGAGATGGCGGTGCACGTGTACGACACGCTGTTCGAAGCCGGCGCCGACCTGGGCCTGCGCGACGGCGGCTACTACACGATCGACGCCTTGCGCATCGAAGCCGGGCGCCGCGCCTTCGGTCTCGAACTGGGACCGGACGAGAATCCGTTCGAGGCGGGCCTGGAGTTCGCGGTGCAGCTGGACAAGCCGGTCGCGTTCATCGGCCAGGCCGCACTCGCGAAGATCGCGCCGGAGCGGCTCGCCAAGCGGCTCCTGATGTTCACGCTCAACGACGAACAGGCCTTCGCCTGGGGCGGCGAGCCGATCCTGCGCAACGGCAAGGCCGTGGGCGAACTGACCTCCACGGCCTGGAGCGCGGTGCTCGGGCGGATGGTGGTGATGGGCTATGTGCGCAGCGCCGAGCCGCTGACGCGGGACGAGGCGATGCAGGGGTCCTACGAAATCGACATCGCTGGTCATCGCTTCGCCGCCACGGCACAATCGCGGCCGCCCTACCCGTCGCTTGTAAAGGCCGCGCTCGAACAGCGCCGCTGACACCAGACCAGAACGCGGACGGCAGAGGGACGGGGTATCTCTTCGGGGTACACATGACCGCACAGAACTTTCTGCATCTCTGGGACAGCAGCTTTCTCTACGTCACGCCGGCCATCGAGTCGGACCTGACGGCCCGCTCGTCGGTCACGCTGCTGGCCTCGGTCAGCGGCCATCCGTTCAGGCTGGAAGCCGCCGACGGCACGCGCGCGCTCTGCACGGCGGCAGTGGTCGCGGCCGGCACGCAGCGGCGGCTGTATGTCGATGGCTGCGGACTGCTCTCGCTCAACCTCGATCCGGGGTCCAGCGCCTACCGCACGCTGTCGCAATGGATGAACGGCCACGGCATCGTGCCGATCGACGCGCAATGCTTCGGCCGGCTGCGCGACAGCTTCGAGGCGGCGCAGTGCGGCGCGCTGGCCGAGCATCACCTGCAATCGCTCAGTACGCGGATGGTGGAGGCCGTCACCGAACGCCCCGAGTCCGAGGGCGGACTCGATCCGCGCATCGACAGCGTGATGCGCGTCGCCCGCTCGCATGCGGGCCCGCTGCCGCTGCAGGACCTGTCCGAGGTGGCCTGCCTGTCGCCCGATCGCCTGACCCACCTGTTTCGCGAGCAGACGGGCGTGTCGATCAAGAACTACCTGCTGTGGGCCAAGGTCCGCCGTTCCGTGCAGCAGTTCGCCAGCGGCCGGCCGCTGGCCGACATCGCGCTCGATGGCGGCTTCGCCAGCGCCGCCCACATGAGCCGCACCTTCCAGTGCTCCTTCGGCCTGCCGCCGTCGTTCCTCTCGCGCCAGGTGCGCGTGACGGCGGACGACGAGGCCGAGCGCGTCTGGGGCCTGTGAACGCCGCGCCGCCGGCGCGCACCGTCTCGTTTTCACCTAGAACCTTAGCGGCTGCATGAAAGTGGGCGCCGCTGTCCCTCTCTACGCTTCCCGGGTGACGGAAACGAAGAAGACAAGAGACAAGAGAGGTTCCCCGTGCGCTCCCGCTTATCCACATCCACCAGGCTCGGCCTCGGCGCCGCGGCCCTGCTGACGGCGTTCGGCGCCTGGCTTTTTCTAGGCGACACCGACAGCCATGCCGCAGCGGCTGGCACGTCGGCCAACGCGGCGGCAGCGGCTGCTTCGCAAGCACCGACGACCCGGGAAGGCGTCGTGCTCGCCCGGCGCGCCGCGGGCTACACCGCCTTCGCGCCCGGCGCATCGCCCTACCTCAGCTCGGCGGGTGCGCGGGAGCGCGGCCTCGATGTCGTGCAGCTTCGGCGCGACCTGGCCGGCATCGGCAAGGACGTGACGACAGAGGTGGACCGCATCGTCGCGCTCGCGCGGTTCAGGGACCGCATGGACACCCTCGCCCGGGTGCTGCCGACGCTGAGCGACGAGGAGCGGCGCGACGAGTCCTACGCGATCCTGGACCAGTTGCCCCAGCACGTTGCCAATGGCGAGATCCTGCCCGTGGAGGCCATCGCCTCCACCCGCGCGCTGATTCAGATCGGAGAGTCGGACCCCGCGATCCGGGACGCGCTCACGAAAAGCCTGACCGAGTCGCTGCAATCGCATGCCCGGCAAATGCTGGGGCCGGAGCCCACCTCCGAGCCCCGCTACCAGAGCTACACGCAGGCCAGGAACCAGATGGCCAGCGAAGTTCAAGCCACCGTGCAGGACCCCGAGGAGCGGCAGCGCGTGATGGCGCAAAGAGAGTTCGAGATCAGAAGCCGCCACTACTGAAATCTTTCATCGCAAAAAAATCAGGAGCCACACAACATGACCCCGACAAGAGTTTTCTGGAGAGTCGCGGCCGCATTGGCCTTGTCGCTCTCGATGGGCGCGGCCGGCAGTGCGCCGTCCTCGCAGGAAGGCAGCGCGCAGAGCGTGTCGCCGCAAAGAAGCCGCGCCGATGCACAGGCCTTCATCGACGAAGCCACGCGCAAGTACAACGCGAGCCTCACCAACAGCTCCAAGCCCGGGCAGACCATCGTTCCCGCCGCAGGCCCCAACTGGGCGGCCGACCTGGACACCTGGGTCGAATACACCTTCCCCGCGAGTTCGGGCGCGTCGTGCATGAACGGAACGCCCTACCGCATGTACTACAAGGTCTCCTCCGATGCCGGCATGCGCGACAAGGTGCTGGTCGACTTCGAAGGCGGCGGCGCGTGCTGGGACTTCCAGTCGTGCCGCCCCGATGCCGAAACGGGCGCGGCCAACCCCGACGGGCTGCCCTCGGGCTACATCCAGGGCGACGGCATCGTCTCCAACACCGCGCTGCTGCTCACCTCGCCGGTGCTGGAGGGCAACACCTTCCTCGTCGAGGCGGCCGCGCGCCTTCTCTTCGGGCGAGGCTCGGGCAAGCTGGACGACGGCTGGTGGGGGCGCCTCTGGCAGACCACCACGGCACCCGAAACACAGAAGTGGACGAAGGTGGTCTTTCCATACTGCACGGGCGACGTCTCCGCCGGCGCGAGCTTCAGGTCGTTCAACGATCCGGCCGCGCCCGACGACGCGACGAAGACCAAGTACGTCAACTTCAACGGCCTCAACAACGTGCGCGCGGCCATGAAGTTCCTGCAGGACAACAGGTTCACCCAGAGCCTCTCGGACAAGGGCTACCTGCAGCAACTGCTGGTCTACGGCGGCAGCGCAGGTGGCTACTCGGCGCAGTTCAACTACCCGATGATCCGGCAGGCGCTCGCGGGCGAGAAGACGCGCGTGGCGCTGCTCAACGACTCGGGGCCACTCCTGACGGCGTCGGTCTACAAGACGGACGAAACCATCCTGCCGGCCGACCTGGAGAAGACGCCCGCCGCCAAGTTCTGGCAGCTGGCGGCCAACACCTGGGGCTTCTTCCAGCAACCGCTGGCCGCCGACTTCCGCGTTCCCGGCCACCCCGAATACGCCGAACAGGCCAGCGGGCTGATCGCGCGGTGGGAGAAAGCCACGGGCAAGAAGGTCAACATCACCAAGGCCACCGGCGGCGACACCGGAAGCTTCAGCACGGTGCTGTCCAAGCGCTATCCCAACGACCGCTTCGGGCTCTCCAGTTTCCAGCAGGACCAGGTCATCTCGCGCTTCTTCTTCATCGGGGCACAGAACGCCGAGGTCGTGGGCCTGGAAGGCTCAGCGCTGCGCGATGCCAAGCTCAAGCTCTTTCACAAGGAGCTGGACCTGGTGCGCGCCAACCTCGGTCCGCTGCCCAACTTCGGCTACTACATGCCGTGGTCCCGGTACCTCGTCATCGGAAGCCACGTCACGACGGCGCTGACCTTCGCGGGCACCGAGACTTCGCGCGCCGCGAACATCCGCGACGACGGCGGCCGCATCCAGCCGGCCTTCGACGGCGATGTGGGGCACTTCCTGAACAACCTGCTGAGCAGCAACAGCCTGGAGGCGGAGCCCGTGCTGAAGGAAGTCGGGCCGGAGAAGGCCGAGCCGCTGAACCTGGCCGGTGTGGCGGGCTGGCTGCTGTCGCTGTTCAACGTCTTCGGTTGACCGGCGCCAGGCCGGGAGCGCGGGGCGTCAGAGACTGCAGGTGCGAAAGCCGAAGAAACCGTCGTCGCGCTCCGGCAATGCGAAGCCCCTGCGGCGCGGCGAACGAAGCCGCGCACGCGTAGCGAACGACGCGCCGCGCAGCACGCGCGCGCGGCCGAAGGCGGCCACCGGATCGAACTCGCCGCCCGCGCTCCACGGGTCGGCCCGGAACCCGGGCCATGGCTGCAGCGTGCCCGCGGTCCACTCGTGCACATCGGCCCAGCGGAACCCGCGCCGCGCGGCGGTGTGCGCCGCGATCTCCCACTCGACCTCGGTCGCAACGCGGCGCCCCGCCCAGCGCGCCCACGCATCGGCCTCCCACCAGCTCAGGTGCACGGCGCTGTGGTGCCCCGCCGCGCGCACGGTGACGCCGAAGCGGTGCTGCAGCACCGAGCCGCCGGTGCCATTGCGCGCCACGCCGATCTGCTCGACATGGCGCGGCCCGCGCCGCCCCTCGACCTGTGCGGCCAGCCAGCGCCAGCCCTCGACGTGCCACAGTTCCTCGCGGTCGTAGCCGCCGTCGTCGACGAACTCGATGTACTGGCTCCAGGTGACGGGCTGCGCATCGATCTCGAACTCGGGCACCTCGACCCGGTGCACGGCGCGCTCCTGTGCAAAGGCGAAGCCGCTCTCGGGCAGGCCCAGCTCCCAGCGCGTGGCGGGCACCAGCAGCGGCTCGCGCGTGACGGCAATGGGCGCCTGCTCGATGCCCAGGGGCAGCCCGAGCGTTTGCGCCATCACCACGAACTGCTCGCCGCGCAGGTCTTCGTGGAACAGCGCGAGGCGGTAGAAGTACAGGCCCGCATCGGTCTCGGCCGCGTGCTCGAGCAGTTCGAGCGTGCTCTCCAGCGTCTCGAGCAGGTAGGCCTTGGTCTGGCCGAGGTAGGGCAGGTCGGCCGACCAGCGGCGGCCGGGCGAGCTCTGCGCCGGGTTCCACCAGTCGTCGGCACTCGGTTCGATGGCCGCGAGCCGCGTGGGCCGCACCGGGCAGTCGATGCCGAAGGCGCGCTGCGTGTTGCGACCGATCCACCATTCGGCGAACCAGCCGATGTGCCCGGCCAGCCACACCGGGGGCACCACGCCTTCTTCCTCGGGCACGGGCGGCACGGCGAGGGCCTCGGAGCCCAGCGCCTCTTCATACAGGGTGAGCAGGTGGAGCGTGTGGTTGCGCGCGTCGATCAGGGCCAGCGAGAGCAGGTCGCGGCCAGCGCGGCACATGTCGGGCGAATCGATGGAATGCGGCAGATTCGCCGCGCCGAAAGGCGCCGAAGGCGACGGACTCGAAGACATGAACGATTATGGCGACGGCCCGGCAGCGCCGCGAGGCAGGGCTCTGGGGTAAACCCGGGTTCGAGGCAAAGCAATACGAAGGTTCGCCGGGATACCATTGCGGGCTTTGCGCAGCCCCCACCAGGGGCCGGCGTTTCACCTTGGGCTTCGTGGGAGACACCCCCTTGTCTGCATTCCTCAGATTCGCGACCGGCATGGACTGGATCAGCGAAAAACTCGGCAAGTTCGCCGGTTATGCCGTACTCGCTGCCTCGCTCATCTCGGCGGCCAATGCCATCGTCCGGTACGGCCTCGATTTCAGCAACAACGCATTCCTCGAGATCCAGTGGTACCTGTTCGCCGCCACGGTGATGCTGGGCGCACCGGTGGTGCTTCGCTTCAACGAGCATGTGCGCGTGGACATCATCTACGGCAAGCTCAAGGGCTACAGGCCGGTGTATGTCGACCTGTTCGGCCTCATCTTCTTCCTGCTGCCGGTGATGGCGCTCTTCACCTACCTCACCTGGCCGTATTTCTGGAACACCTGGGTCACCGGCGAGATGTCCGGCAACATCGGCGGCCTCATCCGCTGGCCCGCCGCGCTGCTGATGCCCGTGGGTTTCGCGGCGATGTTCCTGCAGGGCGTCTCGGAAATCATCAAGCGCATCGCCTACCTGCGCGGCCTGATCACGATGGACACGCACTACGAGAAGCCGGTGCAGTGATGGGCGCTCCTCGCGCTTTTTCATCCCGCCCCGTCCCCTTCCGCACCGCAGGTAAGTAGCAATGCACATGGAAAATTTCGCCCCGATCATGTTCGCGGGGCTCGTGGTGATCATGCTGATCGGCTTTCCGGTCGCGTTCTCGCTCTCGGCCCTCGGCCTGATCTGCGGCTTCTTCGCCATCGAGATGGGCTGGTTCCCCGCCGGCTTCATGGCCAACCTGCCGCTGAACGTGTTCGGCATCCTGTCGAACGAGACGCTCCTGGCGATCCCGTTCTTCACGTTGATGGGAGCCGTACTGGAGAAATGCGGACTGGCCGAGGACATGCTCGACTCCATGGGCCAGCTCTTCGGCCCGATCCGCGGGGGCCTGGGCTACTCGGTGATCATCGTGGGCTTCATCCTCGGCGCCATCACCGGCACGGTGGCCGGCCAGGTGATCGCGATGGCGATGATCTCGCTGCCGGTCATGATGCGCTACGGCTACAACATGCGCTACTCGACCGGCGTGCTCGCCGCCTCGGGAACCATCACGCAGCTGGTGCCGCCCTCGCTGGTGCTCATCGTCATGGCCGACCAGCTCGGCACCGACGTCGGCCAGATGTACAAGGGCGCCTGGGGTCCGTCGATCCTGCAGGTGGTGATCTTCGCGATCTACACCTTCCTGGTCTCGCGCATCCGCCCGCACTACGTGCCGGGCCTGCCCGTCAGCGCACGCACGCTCAACGGCTGGGCGCTGTGGGGCAAGTGCCTGCGCGGCATCATCCCCTCGGCCATCCTGATCTTCGCAGTGCTCGGCTCGATGGGCGGCCTGCCCTTCATGGACCGCGCCATCGCCACGCCGACGGAGGCCGGCGCCATGGGCGCGGTCGGTGCGCTGATCCTTGCGCTCATCCATCGCCGCCTGAACTGGCAGCTGATGAAGGACGCCATGGAAGGCACCATGCGCCTGACGGCCATGGTGGTGTTCATCCTGATCGGCTCGCGCGTGTTCTCGCTGGTGTTCCAGGGCGTGGACGGCGCCAAGTGGATCGAGCACATGCTCTCGGGCCTGCCGGGCGGCCAGGTCGGCTTCCTGATCGCGGTGAACATCTTCGTGTTCTTCCTCGCGTTCTTCCTCGACTTCTTCGAGATCGCGTTCATCATCCTGCCGCTGCTGGGCCCCGTGGCGCACAAGCTCGGGATCGACATGGTGTGGTTCGGCGTGCTCCTGTGCGTGAACATGCAGACCTCGTTCATGCATCCGCCGTTCGGCTTTGCGCTGTTCTATTTACGGGGCATTGCAGACACCCTCTTCAAGAACGGGGCGTTACCCCGAAAGGTGGAGTCGCGCGACATCTACCTGGGCGCCATCCCGTGGGTGGGGATGCAGCTCTTGCTGGTGGCCATCGTGATCTTCTTCCCGCAGACGGTCACCGTGTTCCTCGACAAGGAAAAGGTCGTGGACATCGACAAGGTCAACCTCGACATGCCGGCCGATGCGATGCCGCCGCCCGAACCCGACAGCAACGGCGTGAACATGGAAGACCCGTTCGGCAACGAGAAGAAGACGCCTGAAGAAACGCCGCCGCCGGCCTCCGGCGAAGCCACCAAGCCGTGAGCGAAGAAGGCTCCAAAAAAAGCAGCACCCTCGAGAGCGCCGCCTTCCCGCCGCTGCTGCGCACGCTGGCGGTGGTGCTCGTGGTGGACCTCTTCGCGTTCGCGCTCTGGAGCCTGCCTTCCCTGCGCACCACCAGCTGGTCGGCCACCAGCCTCTTCGTGTTCGGCGTGGCGGGCCTCTGCGTGGTGTGGGTCGGCTACTGGATCGTCTACAGCCGCACCCGCCTCGAAGGCGACGTGCTCACCCAGACCTGGCTCTGGAACAAGCGCGTGCGCGCCGAGGACGTGGCGCAGCTCAAGCTCGTGCACATCCGCATGCTCGAACGCGTGATCGCGCCGCGGCTCTTGGTGCGCCGCCGCTTCGGGGGCATCACCTGGTTCCATGCATACGACCCGCAGGTGCTGGTCGCGTTCGGGCATCAGGTGGCGCAGCGTGCCATGCCTTCGGCACCGCCGCCACCGGCGCCCGAAGCCGGCACGCAGTGAACGCCATCGCGCACTGAGTCAGGTTGGCGGTCTTCGGTGCGGCGAAGATATGCCGCATGAGCCGCACGTCCTTTTCCTTCCTCCAACGCGCTGCTGCGCTGTGCCTGGCAGCAGCGGCCACAAGTGCCGTTGCCGCGCCTGCCGACTGCACGACGTCGGCCACACCTGAGTGCTATCGCGCGTTCGAGCCGCCGCAATCCGGCGGCACCCTGCACTACTACGCATCGCTCGCGCCTGACGCGTCGCCATCGGCCGCAGGCCCCACGCAAGCGCTCGTCGCGATGCACGGCCATCCGCGCGATGCCAACAAGACCTTCAATGCGGCGCTGCTCGCGGTCCGCAACGCCGGCGCGCTCGATCGCACGCTGGTCGTCGCGCCTCTCTTCCAGGTCGCGGCCGACAAGGCCGGCAAGTGCAGCACGGCGGGCGTGCCCGCGGTGCAGGACGGCGACCTGCTGTGGACCTGCGGCTCCTGGCTCGAAGGTGGCCGAGCATCCAACGGAAACGGCATCTCTTCGTTCGCCGCCATGGACGCGGTCGTGGCCGAACTGGTCCGGCAATGGCCCAGCCTGCGCACGGTCACCATCGCGGGCTTCTCGGCCGGCGCGCAGATGGTGCAGCACTACATCGGCTTCGCGGCCGACCCGCCCTCGGCCTCGGTCGCGCTGCGCTATGTGGTCTCGGACCCGGGCACCTGGCTCTACTTCGATGCGTTCCGCCCGCAGCGGGCGGGTGTCGATAGCGGCGCCTGCCCCACGGTGAACCGCTGGAAATACGGCACCGAGGGCCTGCCTGCGCACCTGGGCCGCAGCGCCGCCGAAGCCCGCCAGCGCTACGCTGCCGCCGACATCCACTACCTCGAAGGCGAGCTCGACACCGGCGAGGCCAAGGGCACGGCCTACAAGGTGCTCGACAAGTCCTGCGCAGCCGCCGCGCAAGGCCCATACCGGCTAGAGCGCGGCCTGGCGTATGCGCAGTACGACCGCACGATGCTCGCGCCGGACAAGCGCCGCGAGGTCACCGTGGTGCCGGGCTGCGCGCACGACGTGGCCTGCGTGTTTCCCTCCGAGGCGGCGCGCGCCGCATTGCTGGGCTCGCCGCGCCAATGAAAAAAGCCCCGCCATTTCGGGCGGGGCTTTGGATCGGAGCGAAGCGCTCTGTTCGTCGGCGAAACGCTTACAGCTTCTGCTGCTGCATGAAGCGGTCGAACGTGCCTTCGGTGTAGCGGAACCAGGCGTTCTGGTCGGCCAGGAATTTGGACCAGTCGCCGTAGATCTTCTTCCACTCGGGGTTGCTGTTGTTCAGGTCCGAGTAGATCTGCTGGGCCGACTTGAACGCGGCGTTCATCACGTCCTGCGAGAACGGACGCAGCTTGGTGCCCGAGCCCACGAGTTGCTTCAGCGCGATCGGGTTCTTGGCGTCGTACTTGGCCGTCATCGTGATGTTGGCGTGCGCGGCAGCCGCTTCGACGATGGCCTTGTAGTCGGCCGACAGGCCTTCCCACGCCTTGGTGTTGATGTAGAAGTCCAGCTCGGGGCCGCCTTCCCACCAGCCGGGGTAGTAGTAGAACGGCGCGATCTTGTTGAAGCCCAGCTTCTGGTCGTCGTACGGGCCGACCCATTCGAGGCCGTCCAGCGTGCCCTTTTCGAGCGCCGGATACAGGTCGGCACCGGGGATCGATTGGGGGATCACGCCGAAGGGTTCGAGCACCTTGCCGGCGAACGGGTTGGTGCGGAACTTCAGGCCCTTCAGGTCGGCGACCGACTTGATCTCCTTGCGGAACCAGCCGCCCATCTGCGCGCCCGTGTTGCCGCCCGGCAGGTTGATGATGTTGTACTTGGCATAGAACGCGCGCATCAGCTTCAGGCCGTTGCCTTCGTACATCCATGCGTTCTGCTGGCGGGTGTTCATGCCGAAGGGCACTGCGCAGCCCAGGCAGAAGGTCGGGTCCTTGCCGTAGAAGTAGTACGGGGCCGTGTGGGCCATTTCGACCGATGCGTTCTGCACGCCGTCGACCACGCCGAAGGCGGGCATCAGCTCGCCGCCTGCATGCACCGAGATCTGGAACTTGCCGCCGGTCATGTCGCTGACGCTCTTGGCGAACACCTCGGCGGTGCCGAAGATGGTGTCCAGCGACTTGGGAAAGCTCGACGCCAGGCGCCAGCGAACGGTGGCCTGCGCGTGGACCGCGGGCGCAATGCCGGCGGCCAGAACGCCGGCGATGCCGGCGTTTTTGATGAGGGAACGACGATCCATTGATTCACTCCGGGTTCTTTTGAAAAAACGAAACGCGGCTTGTGACCGCGTTGCGGACTTTTGTATAAGTCTTCTTGATTGTAAAAACCGCCTTACAGGCGTCCGGCGGGGGTTTACCCTGCGACCGCGCCGAAGCGTTGCGTGATCGAAGCCGCAATGCCCGGCGCATCGAGCCCGATCGATGCGAGCAGCTTGGCCGGATCGCCGTGCTCGACGAAGCGGTCGGGCAGGCCCAATTGCAGCACCGGCTTCTGCACGTTGGCCACCTGCAATGCCTCGAGCACTGCGCTGCCCGCGCCGCCCATGGTGGCGCCCTCTTCGAGCGTGACGATGGCATCGTGCGTGCCTGCCACCTTCAGCAGCAGCTCGACGTCGAGCGGCTTGGCCCAGCGCATGTTGACCACCGTGGCATCGAGCGATTCGGCCGCGGTGAGCGCCGGATACAGCAGCGAGCCGAACGCAAGGATCGCGATGCGCTTGCCTTCGCGGCGCACTTCGCCCTTGCCGAACGGCAGCGCGTCGAGCGTGAGGTGCGGCGCGACGCCGGCACCCGCGCCGCGCGGATAGCGCACGGCCACCGGGTGGTTCTGCTCGTAGGCGCTCGTGAGCAACTGGCGCAACTCGCGTTCGTCCGCGGGGCAGGCGATGCTCATGTTGGGAATGCAGCGCAGGAACGGGATGTCGTAGGCGCCCGCATGCGTGGCGCCATCGGCGCCGACGAGGCCCGCACGGTCGAGCGCGAACACTACCGGCAGGTTCTGGATCGCGACATCGTGGATCAGCTGGTCGTACGCGCGCTGCAGGAAGGTCGAGTAGATCGCGACCACCGGCTTGAGCCCTTCGCAGGCAAGACCGGCCGCGAAGGTGACTGCATGCTGCTCGGCGATGCCGACGTCGTAGTAGCGGTCCGGAAAGCGCTGCTCGAACTCCACGAGCCCCGAGCCTTCGCGCATTGCGGGCGTGATGCCCACGAGCCGGCCGTCGTGCGCGGCCGTGTCGCACAGCCACTGGCCGAACACCTGGGTGAAGGTCTGCTTGGCCACCGCGGCGGACTTGACGAGGCCCACCTGCGGATCGAACTTGCCGGGCCCGTGGTAGGCCACCGGATCGGCCTCGGCCAGCTTGTAGCCCTGCCCTTTTTTCGTGACCACATGCAGGAACTGCGGGCCGCTCAGGTGCTTCAGGTTCTCCAGCGTGGGCACCAGCGAATCGAGGTCGTGGCCGTCGATCGGGCCGACGTAGTTGAAGCCGAACTGCTCGAACAGCGTGGCCGGCACCACCATGCCCTTGGCATGCTGCTCGAAGCGCTTGGCCAGCTCGAACAGCGGCGGCGCGGCGCGCAGCACGCTCTTGCCGACGTTCTTGGCGGCGGCGTAGAAATTGCCGCTCATCAGCTGCGCGAGGTAGCGGTTGAGCGCGCCCACCGGCGGGCTGATCGACATGTCGTTGTCGTTCAGGATCACCAAGAGCTTGCAGTCGCACACGCCCGCGTTGTTGAGCGCCTCGAAGGCCATGCCGGCCGTGAGCGCACCGTCGCCGATGATGGCCACGGTGTAGCGGTCCTCGCCCTTCTGCTTGGCCGCCATCGCCATGCCGAGCGCGGCCGAGATGCTGGTGGACGAGTGCGCGGTGCCGAAGGTGTCGTACTCGCTCTCGCTCCTCTGCGGAAAGCCCGAGATGCCGCCGATCTGCCGCAGCGTGGGCATGCGCTCGCGCCGGCCGGTGAGGATCTTGTGCGGATAGGTCTGGTGGCCCACGTCCCACACCAGCCGGTCGTGCGGCGTGTTGAACACGTGGTGCAGCGCGACCGTGAGCTCGACCGTGCCGAGGTTGGAACTCAGGTGACCACCGGTGCGCGAGACGTTGTCGAGCACGCAGGCGCGCACCTCGTCGGACAGCTGCCGCAGCTGTGCGCGGTCGTACTGGCGGATCGGCGAGGGGTCGTGGAGAGTGGGAAGCAGCGGAGCCATGGGGGGTGTTGTTCTTTTCTCAGCGGTCGCGGTCGACCACCATGTGGGCCAGCGCGCGTAAAGCAGCCGTGTCGGTCAGGCCGCTGCGCGCCAGGGCGGCGAGCGCATCAGCCAGCAGTTGGCGGGCCTGCGTGCGCGCGCCATCGAGGCCGAGCAGCGACACGTAGGTGGGCTTGTCGGCGGCAGCGTCCTTGCCGGCGGTCTTGCCCAGGGTTTGGGAATCGGCGGTGACGTCGAGGATGTCGTCCACCACCTGGAAGGCGAGGCCGATGGCCGCGCCGTAATCGCGCAGCGCCGCGAGCGCGGCAGGGTTCGCGTTGCCGCACGCAGCGCCCATCTCGACGCTGCCCTGCAGCAGCGCGCCGGTCTTCAAGCGGTGCATTTCGCGCAGTTGCGTTTCGTCGAGTGCGATGCCGACGCTGGCGAGATCGATCGCCTGGCCGCCCGCCATGCCCTGGCTGCCGGCGGCGCGCGCGAGCAGGCGGCACAGCGTGGCCTGCGTGGCCGTGGGAATCTCGTCGCCCTCGGGCGTCAGCAGTTCGAAGGCCAGCGCCTGCAGCGCATCGCCTGCGAGGAGCGCATCGGCTTCGCCGAACTTCACATGCACCGTGGGCTTGCCGCGGCGGAGCACGTCGTTGTCCATGCAGGGCAGGTCGTCGTGCACCAGCGAATAGGCATGGATCAGTTCGGTGGCGCAGGCCGCGCGCAGTGCGGCGGCTTCGTTGCCGCCGACCGCCTCGCTCGCCGCGAGCACCAGGAGCGGCCGCAGCCGCTTGCCGCCGTCGAGCACCGCATAGCGCATCGCATCGCCCAGCAGCACCGGCGAATCGACGCCGACCCAGCGCGACAGCGCCGCCTCGACGCGGGCCAGGTGCGGCTCGCTCCAGCCAGCGAGCCGGGCGGCGTTCCAATCGGTCATGGTGGCCGCGCTCATTCGGCCGTCCAGACCTTGAGGCTGCCCGCGTCGAGCACCTTGATCTGGTCTTCGACCGCCTGCAGCTTGTCGCGGCAGAAAGCAAGCAATGCGGCGCCGCGCTGGTAGCTGCCCAGCAGCTGGTCGAGCGGCAACTGGCCCGATTCAAGTTCTGCAACCAGTTGTTCCAGTTCCTGAAGCCCCGCTTCGTAACTGACGGGCAACGGCCCCGTATCGGGCGTGGCCGCCGGGCTGGAAGAGGAAGGGGAAGGCACCTTGGGCATGCAACGGAACGTGGGTGAAACGGGGCATTTTAGGACGGGGACCGAATCGAACGGCGGCCGCCGCCGGGCCACCCCAAGGCGGGCCGCGCCTCCCCCTCGGGGGGTGGCGAATTACACGAAGCAAAGCGCAGTGAAAAGCCGGGGGGCTGAAAGACGCCCCCGGGTACAATGCGAACCCTTCTTGTTGGCAAAAACCAGCACACCTCTCGGGCCGTTGACTCTTTCAGCCGGCGCCTTCCGTTACTTCCTTTTCTCTCCCTGTGGGGAGCTTGGTCAGGTCCTCCATGTCTGATTTAAGTCTTCAACTGCAGCAGGCCGCGAGCCAACTTCCAGTTTCCGCGTATTTCGACGAGGCCCTGTACGCCCGCGAAATGCAAAACCTTTTCTCGCGAGGGCCCCGCTATGTCGGCCATCGCCTCGCCGTGCCCGAAATGGGCAACTTCCACACCCTGCCGCAGGAGCACCAGGGCCGCGCGCTGGTCCACACGCCCAAGGGCGTGGAGCTGATCTCCAACGTGTGCCGCCATCGCCAGGCGCTGATCCTGCAGGGCCGCGGCCAGCTGGACAACCAGGCCGGCGGCAACATCGTCTGCCCGCTGCACCGCTGGACCTATGCCGCGAGCGATGCGCGCACCACCGGCACGCTGATCGGCGCCCCGCATTTCGATCAGGACCCGTGCCTCAACCTGCACAACTACCCGCTCACCGAGTGGAACGGCCTTCTGTTCGAGAAGAATTCCGACGGCACCGGCCGCGATGTGGCCGCCGACATGGCAGGCCTCGGCCCCCGCGCCGACCTCGACTTCAGCGGCTACACGCTCGACCGCGTCGAGCTGCACGAGTGCAACTACAACTGGAAGACCTTCATCGAGGTCTATCTCGAGGACTACCACGTCGGCCCGTTCCACCCGGGCCTGGGCAGTTTCGTCACCTGCGACGACCTGCGCTGGGAGTTCAACCAGAACTACTCCGTGCAGACCGTGGGTGTCGCCAATCGCCTCGGCCGCGCGGGCAGCCCGGTCTACCAGAAATGGCAGGAGCAGTTGCTCAAGTACCGCGACGGCAAGCCGCCGAAGTACGGCGCGATCTGGCTTACCTACTACCCGCACGTGATGGTCGAGTGGTATCCACACGTGCTCACCGTGTCGACGCTGCACCCGGTGAGCCCGACCAAGACGCTCAACATGGTCGAGTTCTTCTACCCCGAGGAAATCGTCGCCTTCGAGCGCGAGTTCGTCGAGGCCCAGCAGGCCGCCTACATGGAAACCTGCGTGGAAGACGACGAGATCGCCGAGCGCATGGACGCCGGCCGCCGCGCGCTGATGCTGCGCGGCGACAACGAGACCGGCCCGTACCAGAGCCCGATGGAAGACGGCATGCAGCAGTTCCACGAGTGGTACAAGGCCGCGATGCAGCAACCCGCGTGACATCGGCCTCGCCCCGCGCCCTGCGGGGCCTTCTTTTCCTCCATACGAAGTAGAGACGATGCAAGCGCTCTGGATGGTGCTCGGCGCCTTTTTGTTCGCGACGATGAGCGTCGTGGTGAAGATCGCATCGCAGTGGTTCAACAGCGGCGAGATGGTGCTCGGGCGCGGCCTGATCGGCATCGTTTTTCTCTGGCTGCTGTCACGCAAGCTCGGCGTCTCGCTCGCCACCAAATACCCCGGCATGCACGCCTGGCGCAGCACCATCGGCGTGATCTCGCTGGGCGCATGGTTCTATGCCATCGCCCACATGCCCCTGGCCACCGCCGTCACGCTCAACTACATGAGCAGCGTGTGGGTCGCGGCCTTCCTCATCGGCGGCGCGCTGCTTGCGTGGGTGCCGGTGCCCGGACGCGATGGCCGCGTGGCCAAGCCGCCGCTGCAGGGCGCGCTCGCGATGACGGTGCTGGCGGGCTTCATCGGCGTGGTGCTCATGCTCAAGCCCACGGTCAGCGGCAACGAAGGCTTCGCGGGCATGCTCGGCCTGCTGTCGGGCCTGACGGCCGCCTTCGCGTACATGCAGGTGGTTGCGCTCTCCCGCATTGGCGAGCCCGAGCTGCGCACGGTGTTCTATTTCGCGGTCGGCTCAGCCGTGGCCGGCGCATTCGCCACGGCGGCCACCGGGTTTTCGGGCAGCAGTTCGTGGACGTGGCAGCATGCGCTGTGGCTGCTGCCCATCGGCCTGCTCGCCGCCCTCGGGCAACTCTGCATGACGCGCGCCTACGCCACCGCCAAGACAGAAGCCGGAACCCTCGTGGTGGCCAACCTGCAGTACTCGGGCATCATCTTCGCGGCGTTCTACAGCGTGGTGGTGTTCGATGACCGCATCGATGCCACCGGATGGGCCGGCATGGCGCTCATCGTGGTGAGCGGCATCGCGGCCACCGTGCTGCGCCAGCGGGCGGTGCCCAAGGCGCCGGCCGAAGAACACTGAAGACAACCCCTCCGAAGGAGACCACGACCATGTACACCACCCTCGTCAGCGTCGAACAACTCCAGCAACTGCAGGCCGGCGACACACCCTTCATGGTGTTCGACTGCAGCTTCGAACTCATGAAGCCCGAGGCCGGCCCGCAGCTCTATGCCGCGGCCCACATTCCGGGCGCGCAGTACGCCAATCTCGACACGGATCTCAGCGCCAAGCATGGCGTGCCCGGCGCCCATGGCGACGTGGTGGTCGCGCAGGAAGACGGCGTGCCCGCCTCGGGGGGGCGCCATCCGCTGCCCAGCCGTGAGAAGTTCGCGGCGTGGCTTTCCAGCGTCGGCTTCTCCAACGACATGCAGGCGGTGGTGTACGACCGCAACGGCGCCAACTACTGCGGGCGCTTGTGGTGGATGCTCAAGTGGATGGGCCACGACGCGGTGGCCGTGCTCGACGGCGGCCTGCAGGCCTGGCAAACCGCGGGCGGCGAAGTGACCGACCGCGAGGAGCCCGCGCGCTTCCAGTCGAATTTCGTACAAAGCGAGCCGATTGCGAAGCTTGTGACTACCGACACCGTGTTGCGTCGGCTCGGCCAAGCTGACCAGCAGCTGATCGACGCACGGGCCGGTGCACGATATCGCGGCGAGGTGGAACCTCTGGACCCGATTGCCGGTCACATCCCCGGGGCCCTGAACCGGCCCTTCGCCGACAACCTCGGCCCCGACGGCAAGTTCAAGCCGGCATCGCAATTGCGTGCCGAGTTCGAAGCGCTGCTCGCGGGACGCGATGCGGCGACAGTCGTCCACCAATGCGGCAGCGGCGTGAGCGCCGTGCCCAACCTGCTTGCGATGCAGATCGCCGGGCTCGGGACGACCGCGCTCTATGCCGGCAGCTGGAGCGAATGGAGCAACACGCCGGGGCTGCCGACCCGGCAAGGCGCAGAACCATGAAACACATCCGACTCCGACGCATCTCCGGTCTCGCACTCCCCTCTGTATTTGCTGCCGCACTGTTCGCAGCAACCCCGTTCCTCTCCGCGCAAGCCCAGCAGCAGCACGCCCATGTGCACGGCCAGATGAAGCTGGACGTGGCCATCGACGGCCCCACGGTGGTCATCGACATGGAATCCCCGCTCGACAACATCGTCGGCTTCGAACGCGCCCCGAAGACCGATGCCGAGAAGGCCACCGTCGAAGCCGCCGTCGCCCAGTTGCGCGCGGCCGACAAGCTCTTTGCCATCGACCCTGCGGCCAACTGCAAGCTCGGCCCGGTCGACCTGCGCTCTGGCGCGCTCGGCCTCGGCAAACCCGATCCGAACGAACCTCCGGGACATGCCGACCTGGACGCCACCTTCTCCTTCAACTGCACCAATGCGGCCGCCGCGAAGTTCATCGACCTGAACCTGTTCAGCGCCTTCAAGGGGCTGCGCCAGATCGATTCGCAGATCGCTTCGTCGCAGGGCCAGTTCAAGCGCCAGCTCAAGCGCCCCGCGGGCGCGCAAGCGGCCCAGCCCGCGCGTCTGAGCTGGGGCAAGTAACACTGTGAGCACCGCTTCGCAGGCCGACTCGACGCCCCTGCGCGTCGTGCTCGCGGCCGAGTCGCTGCGCTTCGCATGGCCCGGCGTGAAGGCGCCTTGCATCGACATCGAGGCCTTCCGCATCACCGCCGGCGAATCGGTGTTCCTGCATGGCCCGAGCGGCTGCGGCAAGAGCACGCTGCTGTCGCTCTTGGCCGGCGTGCTGGTGGCCGACGAGGGCCGCGTCACGTTGCTGGGGCACGACTGGTCGCAGCTCTCGGGTGCGGCGCGCGACCGCAGCCGCGTGGCGCACGTGGGCTACATCTTCCAGCAGTTCAACCTGCTGCCCTACCTGAGCGTGCTCGACAACGTGCTCCTGCCCTGCCGCTTCTCCGGCCGGCGCGAGGCGCAGGCTGCGCGCAACGGCAGCTCGCGCGAAGAAGCCGAGCACCTGCTCGACCAGATGGGCCTGGACCGCAACCTCTGGAAGCGCCAGGCACTGCAGCTCTCCGTGGGCCAGCAGCAGCGCGTGGCCGCGGCGCGCGCGCTCATCGGCCAGCCCGAGGTGGTGATTGCCGACGAGCCCACCTCCGCGCTCGACGAAGACCGGCGCGAAGCCTTTCTCGACGTGCTGCTGACGGCCTGCGCGGTCAACCACAGCGCGCTCGTGTTCGTGAGCCATGACCAGCGCATCGCGCAGCGCTTTGCGCGGCATGTGCTGCTGCCCGAGATCAACCGGGCGGCATCGACAGCGATGGCGGTGGACGCATGAGCCGCCGGGCCGCTCCCAAGGCGAATACCGCAGCGCGCAGCGCGGAGGTCTACTGATGCGGGCGCTCTTCTCCATTGCGTGGCACAGCGCCTGGAACCGCCGCTTCACGCTCGCGCTCACCGTGTTCTCGATCGCGCTCTCGACCTTCCTCTTGCTCGGTGTCGAACGCATCCGCACCGAGCTGCGCGAAAACTTCGCCTCGTCCGTCTCGGGCACCGACCTCATCGTCGGCGCGCGCACCGGCTCCACGCAGTTGTTGCTGTACTCGGTGTTCCGCATCGGTGCGGCCACCAACAACATCTCGTGGAAGAGCGTGCAGGCGCTGGCCGCGCACCAGGGCGTCGACTGGGTCGTGCCGCTGTCGCTGGGCGATTCGCACCGCGGCTTCGCGGTGCTGGCCACCTCGCCCGAGTACTTCACGCGCTTTCGCTATGGCGACAAGCAACTGCTGAAGCTGCGCGAAGGCAAGCCCTTCAGCGAACTCTTCGATGCGGTGGTCGGCGCGGAAGTGGCCGACAAGCTCGGCTACCACGTGGGCCAGAAGATCACGCTCGCGCATGGCAGCGGCGAACTCAACGTGGCCGAGCATGCCGACAAGCCCTTCACCGTGGTCGGCGTGCTCGCGCGCACCGGCACGCCGGTGGATCGCACGGTGCACATCGGCCTCGAAGCCATGGAAGCCATCCACCTCGAATGGGTGGGCGGCGCGCCGATGCCGGGCGTGAAGATTCCCGCCGAGCAAGTGCGCAAGTTCGACCTCACGCCCAAGAACGTGACGGCCGCGCTCGTGGGCCTGAAGAACCGCGCCGCGGTGTTCGGCGTGCAGCGCTGGATTTCCACCTACAACGGCGAGCCGCTGATGGCCATCCTCCCCGGTGTGGCGCTCGACGAGTTGTGGAGCGTGATCGGCATCGGCGAGAACGCGCTCTTGCTGATGTCGGCGCTGGTCGCGCTCGTTAGCCTCGCGGGCTTGGTCTCCGTGGTGATGGCAGGCCTGAACGAACGACGGCGCGAACTGGCCGTGCTGCGCGCCGTGGGCGCGGGCCTGCGCCATGTGCTGGCACTGCTCGCGCTCGAAGGCGCGATGGTCACCGTGCTGGGCGTGGCCCTGGGCGTGGTGATGGCGGTGCTCGGCATCGCCCTGCTCTCGCCGTGGCTGCAGTCGCAGTTCGGGCTGACATTGAGCCTCTCGGAACCTACACTCAACGAATGGCTGCTGATGGCGAGCCTGCTGGTCGCAGGTTGGCTGGCAAGCTTGCTCCCTGGCATTCGCGCCTACAGGCTCTCACTGGCCGATGGCCTCTCACCGAGGATTTGAACCATGCGCATCGCAAAGAAGACTCCCACGATCACGGCTTTCAGTCGCCTTTCAATGCTGCTGGCCGGCGCCGGCCTCGCAGCGGCAACGTGGGCCGCCGACCCTGCCCCCAAGGACACCACCGCATCGAACCCGCTCGGCGGCAAGACCGCTGCACCGGTCGTCGCCAAGGGCACGCCGGGCCAGCCGCGCCAGATCACCTGGGAAGAGCTGGTGCCCAAGGACTGGGACCCGGCCAAGGAATTCAAGGGCATGGACCTGAGCGCGCTGGACGACGGCGACCCGCGCGCCAACCAGCTGCTCATGAAGATGCAGGAGGTGTCGAACAACGCACCGACCAACCCGGCGATGAACGGCGCCGAGATCAAGATCCCCGGCTTCATCGTGCCGCTCGAAGAAGCCAAGGGCGAGGTCACCGAGTTCCTGCTGGTGCCCTACTTCGGCGCCTGCATCCACACGCCGCCGCCGCCGGCCAATCAGATCCTGCACGTCATTCCGCAGAAGGGCGCCAAGTTCCGCGCGATGGACACCGTGTGGGTCACCGGCAAGCTGCAGACCCAGCGCAACGATTCGATGATGGGCGTGAGCGGCTACCACGTGAGCGCGAGCAGCGTCACCAAGTACTCGGGCGGCGCCAAGTAATCTTTTTCTGTAGGTCCTAGGACCTCATTCGCGCCGCCGGCACAGGCCGGATGGCTTAGCCGCCGGCCGTGCCTACAACGCACGGCGGCGCCGCATCCCGCGTTCGATGGATGCGCGGCGCACCGCCGACGCCTAGATTGGCCTCCGTCGTCCCAGATGGAGAAGGCGCCATGCGGGTCCTGCCGGTCTTTCCTGTTCTCCTGCTTTTCCCCCTGCTTGCAACGAGCATGGGCGATGCGCTCGCGCAGCCCACCACGCGCATGGTGCGCAGCGACCGCGCCGCTACCGCCATTCCGCTGGAACGCAGCCCCGACCGCGCACCACCCGCGGCGCAATGGTCGGCACCTCAACGCCACGTGCCCGCCACCGCGGCGCTGCGCCCGCCGCGCGACACCGGCATCGTCCGCCAGGTCGAGATCGTGCCGCGTCAGCAGACGGTGAAGCAGTACCTCGAGCGCCGCGGCGTGGTGGCCGACCGGCCCACGGTCGAGGCCTTTCGTGCGATGAACCCGCAGGTCACCACCACCAACCGCATTCCCGCGCAGACGCGCGTGTCGGCCTTCGTGCCCGAGGCGGCCACCAGCCGGCCCGCGACCACGTTGCAGCCCCGCGCGCGCGTCGACATGGCGCAGGCCGCGCGTTACACGGCGGCCGTCGAGGTCGATCGCACCAGCCTCATCCAGGCCAAGGCGCTGCAACTGCCGCCGAGCGCCTACCGCCGCCCGGTCGACATCGACCAGCACCGCAACCTGCTCGCGAGCGTCGACAGCACCGCGCGGCTGGTCGCGCAGCGTGCGCCCGCATTGCCTTCGCGCGAACTCGCGCTCTCGCGCTACTACCTGCGCAATGCCAACGGCGTGGCGCAGCAGATCAATGCGCAGGCCGCCACGCGCCTCATCGGCGAGCCCGAGCTGCAGAAGCTCGCAGACGCCTCCCGGCCAGTGCAGGCCATGCAAGCGCGCATGGTCAATGGCGAGAAGCCGCTGGAGTTCCGCCAGGTCACGGTCAAGGTGCGCGGCGAAGACGGCAAGGACCTGCGCGAGCCCCTGCGCGTGTACGTGCTGCCCGGGGGCCTGGTGGACCAGCCCGACGACCCCGAGCTGATCCTCGAGCTGCTCACGCTGCTGAGCTTCGAGCGCCCGACCTCGCCCTCGACCGGCGAGGTGCAGCGCGGCGAGATGCGGCTGTGGGTCGGGCCCGACTTCAAGTACAGGGAGATGGCCGATCTCGTCATGGCGCGCGGCCTGACGAACTTCATGCCGGTCCATGGGCACCTGCTCGACACGGTCAATCCCGACCTGCTGTTCATGGCGCCCGCGAGCATCACGGTGCCGCCCGCGCGCTGATCCATTGCCATGGCCACGGAAGCACGCCCCGCCGGATCGTTCGACAGCCTCGTGGCCATCGTCGCTTCGGCGGCCGCTGCGGTCGGCGCGACGCTCGCGCTGTTCCATTCTTTTCTGTCGGACCTCGTGCCGCCCATCGAAGGCGCGCAGTTGTCCATCGGCATGGTCTCGTTCGGCACCACGGTCGTGTTGCTGGCGCTGAGCCTGTTGATCCGCAAGAGGCTGTCGTCCGCAAAACAGCGCTGGCTCGCAGTGCTCTCGCTGGTCTTGCTCGCCGCGGCGTTCTGGGCCTTCTTCACCTACCGCGACGTGGTGCGCACCTATGTGTTCGCCTACCCCGCCGAACGGCCCGCGAGCGAGCAGACGCGCTACATCCGCGGCGAGCTGCACGAGATGGGCGAGAAGCGCAGCAAGGGCATGAGCATCGCCGAGGCGGTGAAGATGTTCGGCGGCCCGCAGCTCGTCGTCAGTCGCGAACTGCTGTGGGAAGAAAGCGCGCAGCAGGCAATGACCGGTCGGCTCGAGCGCTGGTACATGTTTCTCTCGATGCTGCTGACGACCGCGCTCTACGTCGTCGCCATCACCGTGTGGCGCGCGCTCCCGGGCAAGCCGCGTGCGGCACCCGCCAGGCGGCCCTCGCCCGGCGCACCACCGCCATCACCGTCTACGCCATCACCACCCACGGAGGAACAGCCATGAAGGAACTGATCGACCAGATGCTCGAGATCGCACGCACCGAGGTCGGCACGCGCGAAGCGGCCATCAACAACACGGGTGCGCGCATCGTCGAATACCAGGGCACCACCTGGCTCGCACCCGGCGCGTGGCCATGGTGCGCAGCCTTCACCGCGTGGGTCATGCGCGAATGGCTGGAGAACGAGGCCGTGCGCGAGGCGCTGCATCTCGATTCGTTCTCGCTCGCCGACAAATGGCGCTGCCGCGATGCCAGCGCCTTCGGCTGGGAAAAATGGGCGCGCCAGCGCAAGCTTCAGGTGCTCGACGAAACGCAGAAGGCCCGCGCCGGCGACTTCGTGGTGTTCGACTTCTCGCACATCGGCATCGTCACCGATGACCAGTCACTCGCCAGCCACAAACTCGCCACCATCGAGGGCAACACCAACGGCAAGGGCGAGCGCGACAGCGTGACGGGCGACGGCGTGTGGATCAAGGAGCGGGTGCCGAGCCTCGCGAAGAGTTACATCCGCATCTTTAGCTGACGGATTGGTCAGCCCGTTGTGGGCCATGCCCGACACGGGCAGCAGCGCGCGGACGACACAGACGGTTGCATCACCGGCGCAGAGTCGGTCATCGCAGACCGTCAGGGACCGTTGAGAGAGTCAGGCGTGACGTCGGCGCCTTGATGGAACTCCAGATGAACATCCAACGTCCCTCCCTTCCGCCACTCCCGCGGCTTCTTGCGATTTCGCTGTGCATCGGCGCACTCGCCATCGCAGGCTGCGACAAGGCCGCGCCACCCAGCGCCGCCGTGGACCCCGCCATCTCGATACCTGCACCCTCGGTGCCGCAGACGCCCGCCGCCGCGCCCGCAGCGCCGGTACCGATCGCCTACACACCGCCCTCGGCCGAGCGGCTCTACCAGCTGGTCGCCCCCATCGCGCTCTACCCCGACAAGCTGGTCGCGCAGATCCTCGCGGGCGCCACCTACCCCGAGCAGATCACCGCCGCGCACGACTGGCTAGCGCAGAACCAGTCGCTCAAGGCCGGCCCGCTCGCCGATGCGGCCAACCAGCAGCCCTGGGACCCGAGCGTGAAATCGCTCACCGCCTTTCGCCCCGTGCTCGACCAGCTCGCCGGCAACATCGCGTGGACCGAATCGCTCGGCAAGGCCTACTACAACGACCCGGCCGACGTGATGAACGCGATCCAGGTCATGCGGCAGCGCGCATCGAGTGCGGGGCGGCTGAAGAACAACAGCAAGCTGCGGGTCGCGAGCGCCGCCGCGCCGCGCGACTACGTGCCGGCGCCGGACATGCAACCCGTCTACGGCGGCCCCGCCGTGATCGAGCCGCCGCAGCAGCTGATCACCATCGAGCCCGTGCAGCCCGACGTGGTGTACGTGCCGAGCTACGACCCGCAGGTGATCTACGGTGAACCCCTGCCCGTCTACCCCGGCTATGCCTACGCGCCGCCGCCCGTCGAGGTCGTGCCCGGCTACAGCCGCGGCCAGGTCGCCGCAGCCGGCGCCCTGGCGTTCGGCACGGGCGTGATCGTGGGCGCCGCGCTGGAGCGCCACGGCTGGGGCTGGAACTCGTGGAACATGAACTGGGGCGCACCGCGCGATCGCAGGTATGACCGCGACCGCGTGGCGCAGCCGGCCTTTGCACGGCCCGCGGTGGTCTACAACAACAGCACCTACATCTCGCGCTCGACCACGGTGGTCAACAACAACGTGCGCAACATTTACAACAACAACGACCGCAACGGCGGTCCGCGCGGCATGCCGCCGGGCGCGCCGCCACCCAACTTTGCGCAGCAGCAACAACAGGCGCAGTTCGCGCAGATGCAGCAACAGCAACAACAGCAGGCGCGCCAGCAGCAGGCCGCGGCGCAACAGCAGCAGTTGCAGCAACAGCAAGCCCAGCAACGCGCGCAGCAGCAGGCTCAGCAACAACAGGCGCAGCAGTTGCAGGCCCAGCAAGCCCAACAGCAACAGCAGGCTCGGCAGGCCCAGATCCAGCAACGGCAGCAGCAGGACCAGGTACGGCGCCAGCAAGCGCAGCAGGCACAGCAACAGGCCCAGCAGCAGGCGCGTGCCGCCAACCAGCAGCTACCGCAGCAACAACAGGCCAGGCTCCAGCAGCAACAACAGCAGGAGCAGTTGCGGCGCCAGCAGATGGATCAGCAACAGCAGGCACGCGCCGCGAGCCAACAGGCCCAGCAACAGCAGCAGCGCGCGCTGCAGGACCGGCAGCGCCAGCAGCAGCAATCGCAACAGGCGCAACAAGCCCAGCAGGATCAGTCACGGCGCCAGCAGGTGCAGCAGCGGCAACAAGCGCAACAACAAGCCCAGGCCCGAGCGGCCCAGCAGCAACAGGCTCAACAACAGCAGATACAGCAGCAGCAGGCGCAGCAACAACAGCGCCAGCAGCAGGCCCAGAACGAGGCCCGGCAACAGCAGGACCAGATGCGCCGCCAGCAACAGCAACAGCAACAAGTGCAGCAACAGGCCCAGGCCGCTCGCGCACAACAGCAACAGGCGATGCAACAACAGCAGCAACAACGCCAGCAGCAGATGCAGCAACAGCAGCAAGCCCACCAGGCGCAACAGGCCCAGGTGCGCCAGCAGCAGCAACAGCAACAACAGGCTCAGCAGCACGCAGCAGCGGCAGCCGCCGCGGCCCGCCGTCCGCCGGCGCGCCCCGGCGAACCACCGCGACAGCAGCCCTGAGGCCGGCCGCCTCGGCGCCGGTTACTGCTTGCCGATCTCGGTCAGCAGGCGCGTGACGAGGTAGATGCGCGGCACGATCGAATCGACCTCGATGTACTCGTCGCGTGCGTGGTAGCCGAAGCCCGCGAGGCCGAAGCTCTCCACCACCGTCGCCTTGCCCGAGCGGCCCGCATAGCCGGCATCGGTGCCACCGCCGGTCATCGGCGTCAGCGCGAGGTCGCGGTCGATTTCCTTGTAGATCGCCTGCGCCTTCTCGGCCAGTGCACGGCCCTTCGCGCCCGCCACGAACGCCGGGCGACCGACCTCGATCTTCACCGTCGTCTCGGTATCGGGAATTAGCTTGCCGCTCGCGATCTTCGCCTGCACCACTTCGTTGAGTTTTTTCTCCGCGCCCGGCTGCGTGATGCGGATATCGCCCAGCGCCTCCGCTTTCTCGGTGATCTGGTTGATCGGACCGGTGGCGCGCGCCACGGTCCAGTTGAGCGTCACGCCCGGGATGTCTTTCGCGAGGTCCTTGGTCTGCAGCATCTGGTACGACAGCTCGTACAGCGCATTGCGGCCCAGCTCGGGCGCTGCGCCCGCGTGCGCCGCGCGACCTTTCACCTCCATCGTCGCCCGTGCGATGCCGGCCGCGCCGAGCAGCAGCGACTCGCCCTTGGCCACCGACTTGGCCGCCGTCGGTTCGAACGACAGCACCGTGTCGTGCAGGTCGGCCGTGGTGGCGATGAGTTCGCCCGAGCCCACCGAGCCCACTTCTTCGTCGGGGTTCACGAGCACGGTGAGCGTGTCGTAGTCGCGCCAGCCTGCATCGACCAGGATCTTCAGCGAGGCCAGCATCACCGCGATACCGCCCTTGTCGTCGGCGATGCCGGGGCCGTAGATGCGGTTGCCGTCCACCTTGTAGGGCTGGCTGCCGAGGATGCCGGCGGCATACACCGTGTCCATGTGGCCCTGCAGCATGATCTTGCGCTTGCCCGTGCCCTTGAGCGTGCCGATCACGATATCGGCGCCCGCGCCGGCCTCTGTCTTGCGTCGTTCAGTCTTGAAGCCCGCGGCCTTCAGGCGCCCCTCGATCACATCGGCCATCTTGAGCAGGCCGTCGACGTTCAGGCTGCCCGATTCGATCTGCACCATCTCCTTGAGGTTGTCGATGACGGCGGGCTGCGCCTTCTCGGCGGCGGCGAGCAGCTTGGCATCAGGCGCGGCCTGAGCAGCAGCGACGCCGAGTGCGAGGCCGCAGGCCAGTGCGATGGAACGCAAGGCGAAGAAAGAGGAGGAGCGCATGGTCATGAAGGTTCTCTTTGCTGGAGTGATTGGCGGACGCCAGCATAGCGAGCCGATGCGCAACACGGCGCAAATCGGCGACAGCTCGAAGACCGGTGCGAGGCACTGCCGCCGCAGCGATTGCCGGCCCCTCTCAGCGAGGACTCCCGAACTGCCGCCGGTATTGCTCTTGAAGCAGCAAGGCATCCCGCACCCTCGGCTCGGCCATGTCGCGCCTCGTGCGCTCCTTCTCGGCCGCATCGCGCCGCATGGCCTCCACCAGCCGGCTCTGCGATTCGCGACGCTCGGTTTCGCGGCGCTCCCTGCTCTCCAGCGTCTGGCGCAGGTTCGCCTCCGACTCCTTCTGGTTCCTGTTGACTCTCTCCGAGAGTTCCGCGGACGACTCCGGCTCACTGGGGCCCCTGCTGCCAGACGCGCAACCCACGATGGCTGCGGACACAATTACGAGGAATATTGCGCCAGCCGATGTTCGCTGGATGGACGATAAAGGTGCGGTCATGGGGCCGCATTGTCGAAAGCGAGTTGGTGCTGCAACAGTGCTGAAAGTCATGGCTGTGTAAAGCGGCAAGGCCAGTGAAGGAGCCGACGGCCGTCGGAATCGTTCATGCCCCCGCCAGGCACCCTGCATGTGCATGTCGTGCGGCAGAATCCGGCCAGGAACGAGCGCTCTGCGACAAAGCCCTCTTCACGCTGGCACACCAAGGCGGCATGCGTTCTGACGCTGACACACAGGAGGAATGACGATGCCCAAGCACTCGATTTTCACGATGGCCTTCGCGAAGGTCTATCCGATGTACGTTCAAAAGGCGGAACGCAAGGGCCGCACGAAAGAGGAAGTCGACCAGATCATCTGCTGGCTGACGGGCTACGACAAAGCCGGATTGCATCGGCAGATCGAACAGCAAAACGATTTCCAGACTTTCTTTGCCGAAGCGCCGGCCATTCACCCGAACAGCTCACTCATCAAGGGCGTGGTCTGCGGTGTTCGCGTGGAAGACATCGACGATCCGCTCATGCAAAAGATCCGTCACCTGGACAAGCTGATCGATGAGCTCGCCAAAGGAAAGGCAATGGAAAAAATTCTGCGCCCATAGCTCTGCAGTTCGCTTCAAATACTTACCGGCGATGGCCGCCATCAATCAACAAGGACTTACCCAATGAGTTGCCTCGGTGTTCATTTCGCCCTCACCCAAGACGATGCGATGGCCCTGGAGGCCATCGAGAACGACGACGATCGTCTCGAACATCTGACAGAGGAAATAGAGGAGCGCTATTTCAAAGAGGCCGAGGCCTGCATTGCCGAGTCCGACAAGTCGTGGGATGCCATGCATCGGGCCCTCTCGGACGGAACGCTCTCCTCGTCCGGCGGAGCCTACCCACTCAACCACGTTGTCCTGGGCGGCACCAGTCTCTACGCGGGCGACGACTACATCATGAGCCTGAAGACGCCGGCTCAGGTCCGGGATATCGCGGCAGCCTTGGCGCCCATCGGCGAAGCTGAATTCAGGCGGCTCTACAACAACATCGACGCCGAGGATTACGACGGTGATGTTTCCGACGACGACTTCGAGTACACGTGGGGCTGGTTCGTCGGGGTGAGAGAGCTGTATGCCAAGGCGTCTGCCGAAGGTCGCTTTGTGCTTTTCACCGCCGATCAATAGAACCGAAGCCGTCGAAGGAGGCTTGAATGGACGACGTTATTCGCGGCATCGAGGCCATGTGGAAAGTCGAGAGCCTGCGGCCCTGGCTCCTGGGTGGCATCGCGATGGCATTGGCGATCGGCGGCCTGGTGGCCGCCATGCATTCGTGGGCACGCCGCAGGGGTGTGGACGATGCAGTCGGGCAACGGGTACATCCCGCCGTGCGTTTTGCGATATCGCTGCTGCTTGGATTGGGATGCGCCGCCGTGCTCGCACGCAACGATGTGCAGTGGCCGATCCCCGTGGTGGGAATCGCGCTCTCCATCTTCTTCATGGCGTTTTTCGGAGTTCAGGTGTTGCGCGGCACCCGGGAGTAGGAGCGATAGCGGGCTCGATGAATCGGGGCCCGACGCGTCGACCTACCATGATGAACGCGCACGTCGCGACGCAAACCAATACAGCAGCTTCATCAAGGCAGCCGGCACGCTTGCCGCCCGCTTGCGGAATGGCCCACAAGGGAACCGATTGGCGCACGCACGGGAGTCCCTGCGAAGGCCGATGAATGAACCAAAACTGTGTGCATGCGCACATCTTTTGTTCATCGCCAATCGCAGACTTCCCGCTCGGGTCAGCCATCCCGCTTCGGCCCGAGTTTTTGAAAGCCAAAGATGAAAGCATTCCATATCGCGGCCGCCGCCGCGCTCGCCCTCCTCTTCACCGCACACGCCTCCGCCGAGGAATACGACGGTGTGCTGACGCTGCACAGCGATCGCACCCGCGCCGAAGCCGCGGATCAAGCCGTTGCTGCAGCGCGTGCAGGCAACGCTTACGGGGATGCCGCCTCGTCCACAGTCGCGCAGGCCATCGCCGCACCGAAGGATCGTGCCGTGGTGCGTGCGGAGGCCGTCGCCGCCGCGCATGCGCCCGGACAGAACCTGCGTCGCGAAACCTTCCCCGGCAGCGTGATCCCGGCACAGGCGTTGGCGCGTGGCTTCGAGCGGCCTGCAACGGCCAGCCTCGGGCAACGCAATACACGGACGGAGTGAGCAACGCGGGGTTCGATCGAAGAACCCGTCGCACACCACGCGTCAACCGGGATTCATGGCCGCAAAAGTAGCGACATAGCGCCCGTCCCGCTCGGCCCAGCGCCGGCCCCTGTCGCGCTCGACCAGCACTTCGCCTCGCGGGTGATCCTGCGCCTCAAGCAACTGCATCACCTCCGCCACGTACGCGGCCACCGGCATGGCGCGCGGGTCAGAGGCCTGGCTGTCGCCCGTGAGTTCGGTCTGCACGTAGGGCGGTGCCAGCTCCAGCACCTCGACGGGCACATGGCGCAACTGATGGCGCAGCGATTGAAGCCAGGAGTGCAGGAAGGCCTTGCTCGCGCAATAGCTCGGAAAATCGGCGCGGGGCACGAACGCAAGGTTGGAACTGGTCGCCATGAAGGCCGCGCCCGGCTGCCCTTTCAGCAACGGCAGGAACGTCGCCGCAACGCGCAGCACGCCCAGGATGTTCGTCTCCACGATGGCCTCGGCGTCGGAGACATCCCAGCCATCGGCTGCCATGTTCTCCGCACGCGAGATGCCGGCGTTGGCGATGAGCACATTGAGGTCGGGAAAGCGCGCGCCAACGTCGGCGGCAAGGCGAGGCAGCGAGGCCGCATCGTCGAGATCGAGCGGCAGCCCGACCAGGCCAGGCCGGCTCGCCATGATTTCGTCGAGCAGGGCCTGCCGTCGCCCCGTGACGATGACGCGATTGCCGCGGTCGTAAAAGGCTTCGGCAAGCGCACGGCCGATGCCGCTGGTTCCGCCGGTGATGAGGATGGTGTTGTCGGTTGTTTTCATGATTGATATTCCTGGTTGCGTTGGGGTCGTATGCAGGTGACGTGATAGCGCCCTCGCCTTCTCCTCGAAAGTGGAAGGCTTCGCGGGGCTATTCGCTGCGACCGAGCCGCAGGGAGGGCAGCAGGCACAGGGCCGCGCAGGTCGCGCCGGCACCGACGAGGAAGGCCGCAGTGATCCCGAACCACTGGATCGCGAAGCCGACCACGGGTCCGGTCACGCCCATCGCGATATCGGCGAAGGCGATGAAGTTGCCCACCGCACGGCCGCGCTGTTCCGGCGGAACGGAGCGGGTCGCGAGCACGCCCATCGCGGGGAACACGAGGGAGAAGCCGAGCCCTGTCAGCGTCGCGCCCAGCACGGCCATGCCCGGCGCGGGAGCGCACCAGATGAGCAGTTGGCCGATGGCCTCGAAGATCAACGAGCCCACGGCCACTCGCGTCGCGCCGAACCGGTCCGGCAGGCCTGAGCCGACCAGGCGCACGAGCACGTAGGCGGCACCGAAGCCGAGCAGCGCCGTGCCAGCCCGCGGCCAGCCATGCGCCGCGTAATCGAGCGTCAGGAAGGCGGCCATCGCAGCATAGGGAACGGTCGCCAGTGCGAGCACGAGGCCGGGTCGCCAGATCAGGCCGAGCACGTGATGGAACGGCACACGCTGCCCGCCGGCGGCGGGAACAGGTGGAAGGCGCAGGGCGATGACCCAGGCCAGCATCGGCGTCAGCAGCGCAAGAACGCCGACACCGGCAAACCCGTGTGCCGCCTGCACGGCCAGCCCCAACGGCGCGCCGAGCCCGAGCGCGGCGTAGATCGCAATGCCCGTCCAGGACATGACCTTGCCGGTGCGCGCGGGGCCCACGCGCGCGATGCCCCAGCTCATCAAGCCCGTGAGGAACAGGCTCTCGCCAAGGCCTGCCACCAAGCGGCCGAGAAGCAGCACGGCGAGCTTTGCAGCGGGGTCGATGGGCAACACGCTCGACAGGCCGTAAGCCAGGCCCGAGCAAGCGGTGAGCGGAAGCCCGAGAAGAACGGCGGCGCGGGGCCCGCGCTGATCGCAGAGCGTGCCCGCCCGATGGCGGGTCAGCAGCGTGGCCAGCGACTGGACGCCGATGGCCCAGCCCACGGTGGCTGCGTCGAACCCCAGGTGGTCGCGCACCTCGAGGGCGAGGGCCGCCAGCGGGACGCTGATTGCAAGAAATCCGAGGAAGACCGCCAGCACCACGGGAGCGAGCCCCGTGAAAGCAGAGGGGGTCCCGAACGGGCGAACGGATGCAGGGGGAGATAGTGATGTCATACCAAGGCGCGTCTTTATGGATCGAGATATTCCCTACTGGGATCCTCTCGACAAAGGACGCGTTGGATGACGGTAACGCTTACGACAGCGCCACGTGGGCTCTGCGGCGGCGACTATAACTTCGTCGCTTCGACGCGGTCAATACCCTTCTGCAGCACCGGTCATCCGTTCTCGCGACTTCACTTCTTGCGAGCCACGATATAGGGGCGGTTGTCATTGCCCTTCGTTGCGTGGCTCTCGGTGGCGAGGATTTCGAAGTCCGCGGCATCGATGTACTCGCTCAGTTCCGTCGCGCGAAAGATGCCTGCATGCGGTGCCTTTCCGATCGCGCGCATCGCGGGCAATGCAAGGCGGATGAGTGGGTTCATATCGCCGACGCAGGGTGTCTTGGAGATGAACAAGCCCTCTGGCGTGAGCATGGTGTGAATGGCATGCAATGTGCCGGAAAGGTCGTGCACCAGGTGCAGGTAGTTGAATCCCAGAACGGCGTCGAAGCGTGCTGCCTCTGATGCCAACGCATCTGCGGTCGCGGTCCGGAAAGCGAGAGCCGGTATGGGGGTCGCAGCGTGTTTCTCGTTGGCGATCGCGATCATTCCGGCGGAGATGTCGGTTGCGAGATAGGCACCCGCATCGCCCGCGAGCCGCAGCGCCGTCGTTCCCGTTCCACAACCCAGCTCCAGCACTCTGGCGTTCGCGTTCAGCAAGGCGCTCGTGCGGCCCAGCGTGCGCTCGTAACCGGCTGGGTCTGCTACTGCGCTCGTCGCATACCTGGATGAAGTCCGGTCCCAGAATCTCGCGTCGCTCTCTGTGCTCATGAAGAGTTGCTTTTCGCAAATATCAGCGGCCGCCGCGCTCTCGCTCGACAAGCGCTCTTGCCTGCACTCTCATGCTGTCGTATCGCTCCGACTTCTCCAGACACTTTGCTGCCGCCGAGGGGCTGCTGCATTTCACTCTTCCGGCAGCCCGACCCGTGAATTCGAACCATCGCGAAGCAGGGTCGTCAATGAAGCGCTTGCCGTTGTAGTGCAGATAAACCTCCCGGTAGTGATGGGCGCGAATGTCGGCATCTGAAAGATGTGCACGCACGTCGTCGTCGGGGAGTGGGATTTCCGAACGCGCCACCGTCCGGAAGGGCCCCCAGGCCGCACCTTCGACGCTGCCCAACGCCTCCTCCAGCAACGCATATTCCTCCGTGGAGAGATAGCTTCCGTGGAGGCTCAGCTTTTTGAGCCGACGCAGGCTGACCGCGGGCAGCATGGCGGGATAGGGAGCCCGGCACTTGATCTGCCACAGTGCAAGCACCTCCAGCTGCGACAGCCCGCGAAGAAACTCGAAGCCGTCTATCGGCTGGTCCCAATCCGGGGTGCCGTATATCGCGAGGTACTTGAGATTTGTCGCGGTCGCCAGGCCACCAAGATCCGACACCCTGCGGAGGTTTTCCATGTGCAGGGCTCGAAGGTTTCGAAGTGCGCCCAGAGGCGACAGGTCACTGAAGCCAGAGACATATTCCAGGACGAGTTCCTCGACCCCATCCATCGGACGAATGAAATCGAGGGTCTGCGGTTTCGCATGGGTGATGCGCAGGCGCTTGATCGATGTGATCGCGCCAATCGCGGCCAGTTGCTCCGTGGTGGGTTCATGCAGCGTCAGTTCGACCAGGCTCGGAAGCGTGAGGACGCGCCGCCAATGCTTGTCCTCTTTCCCGATGGTCGTGATCGTGATGTCCGGGCTTCCCTCGATCACATCGTCGATGCGATAGGCGTATCGCTCTCTGTTTGGAACTATCGTCCAATAGCTTCCATCGCGATCAAGAAAATCGCCGAAGTGATGTCGCATGGTGCCGCCTCCCGAGTTGCATCTGCATTCAATTTGCCAGATTTTGCATCCGCTTCGGCGACAACTTGCCAGCGTTTTGCCGGCGGTGGGCCTCACAAAGGCTCTTCGCCATCAGCCCTTGCCGCCGCGCCCGGTCTTCTTCGGCGCCGCCTTGCGCGCCGGCTTGAGCACAGGCGCCTCGCGCGCCGACCTCATGTGCCCGCTCTCCCCCGAGGTCACGCCGACGATCTTCGCAAGCTGCCGGCTCACGCTCACGTACGCATGGCCGATGCTGCTGTCGTAGTACAGCGAATCGCCGCGCGCGAGGTGCACCACTTCGCCCGTGTCGAAGTGCACCTCGATCTCGCCCGACAACACGTAGGCGAACTCTTCGCCCGGATGCCGCGCGAAGTCTTCCGGGCCGTTGACGCTGCGCGCATGCACCGTGCCGACGACGGGGCTCATCTGCTTGCCGGCGGCAGAGGTGCCGAGGAACTCGTAGGCGAACGAGAGACCGCGGTAGACCACGCCCTTGCCCGCGCGCGTGACCACGGGTCCATCGAACTGCGCGGGCTTGACGCCGGCGCCCGCGAACATCGCGTTCATGTCCATCTCGAGCGCGCGGCCCAGCGCGGCGAAGTTTTCGTACCCCAGCGCGAGCTGGCCGCGCTCGGCGCGCGAGATGGTAGTGATCGACACGCCCGAACGCTCGGCCAGCTGCGCCAGCGTCCAGCCGAAACGCTTGCGCGCGGTGCGCAGGCGGTGACCGAAAGTGGTGCGGTCCAGCGTGGGCGCCTCGTCCTTTTGCTTCGTCCCCGGCTTGGTCCCTGTGTGTGGATTCACGCTTGGCTTTCTCTTTGTAGTGCATGGCGATTCTGCCAGCGGGCCCGCACGCCATCCATGGCAACCCGGATGACGCAGGCGCGGAAGTTGCGTATACGCAAATTGCATTGACGCAAATTTCACCGATGCGGTGCACCATGGTTTCCCCTTGGTGCTTCTTAATTAATTTGCGTATCCGCAAATTTCTTCCTACACTTTTGATCAATGACCTCCAGTACAACAGCGCCCATCGTGGCCGACTACCTCGTGATCGGCGGCGGCATTGCCGGGGCTTCGGTGGCCCACTGGCTCGCCCCGCATGCCCGCGTGATCCTGCTCGAACGCGAAGCCCAGCCGGGCTACCACTCCACCGGCCGATCGGCCGCGCTCTTCATGGAAAGCTACGGCACGCCGCAGGTGCGCGCCCTCACCATGGCGAGCCGCGCGTTTCTTCAGCATCCCCCCGAAGGCTTCTCGGAGCACCCACTGCTCACGCCGCGCGGTGCGCTGATGGTCGGCGGCACGGAACAGCTCGCTGAGCTCGACGCTCATTGGGACGTGCTGCGCGCGATGGACACGGGCGCAAAACGCCTCAGCAGCGAAGAGGCCCTCGCGATGGTGCCCGCCCTCCGGCCCGAACAGGTGGCCGGCGGCGTGTACGAGCCCGATGCGGCCGACATGGACGTTCACGCCATCCACCAGGGCTACCTGCGCGGCATGCGCCGTGCCGGCGGCAAGCTGGTGTGCGATGCGGGCGTGACGGCCATGGAACGCATCGGTGATCTGTGGCGCGTGACGGCCGGCGGCAATGTCTACGAAGCGCCCGTCGTTCTCAACGCTGCGGGCGCGTGGGTCGACACCATCGCGAAGCTCGCGGGCGTACGGCCTCTGGGCATCGAGCCGCGCCGCCGCTCGGCCTTCATCTTCGCGCCGCCCGAGGGCGAGACCGTCGCGCACTGGCCGATGGTCTTCGGCGCCGACGAGGGCTGGTACATCAAGCCCGATGCCGGCATGCTGCTCGGCTCGCCGGCGAATGCCGACCCGGTCGATCCGCAGGACGTGCAGCCCGAGGAGCTGGACATCGCCATCGCCATCCACCGCATCGAGGAAGCGACCACGCTCGCCATTCGCCGCCCGACGCGCACCTGGGCGGGCCTGCGCTCCTTCGTGGCCGATGGCGACCTGGTCGGCGGCTTCGACCCCGATGCGCCCGGCTTCTTCTGGGTCGCGGCGCAGGGCGGCTACGGCATCCAGACCTCGGCGGCGATGGGCGAAGCCTGCGCCGCGCTGGCCCGCGGGCTGCCGCTGCCCGAGCGCATTGCGGGCTTCGGGCTCACGGCCGAGATGCTCGGGCCGCAGCGGCTTCGTACTGCCGCCACCGCCTGACAAGAACATCCCCACAACAACCACAGAGACCATCCCCATGCGTGTCTTCAGTGCCTCCCTCGCCACCGAAACCAACACCTTCGGTCCGATGCCCACCGGCCTCGCCTCCTTCAAGGACCGCGGCCACTTCCCCGCCGGCAAGCACCCCGATGCGATGACGCTGTTCTCGGGCCCGCTGTGGGCCGCACGCATGCGCGGCGCGGACAAGGGCTGGCAACTCTTCGAAGGCATGGTGGCCGGCGCGCAGCCCAGCGGAACGACCACGCGCCACGCCTACGAAACGCTGCGCGACGAACTGCTCGACGACCTGCGCGCGGTGCTCCCGGTGGACATGGTGCTGCTCGGCCTGCACGGCGCGATGGTGGCCGACGGTTATGACGACTGCGAAGGCGACCTGCTGGCACGCGTGCGGCAGATCGTGGGGCCCAAGGTGGTGATCGGCGCCGAGCTCGATCCGCACAACCACCTCACGCCCGAGATGATCGCCAACTCCGACTTGATGATTTCCTTCAAGGAGTACCCGCACACCGACGTGCTGGAGCGCGGGCTCGAGCTGGTGGACATCTGCGCCGCGATGGTCGAGGGCAAGGTCAAGCCAGTGGCCGCGGTGGTCGACTGCGACATGATCGTCACGGTCCACACCTCGCGCGAGCCGGCACGCGGTTTCGTCGAGCGCATGCAGTCGCTCGAAGGCAAGGACGGCGTGCTGTCGGTCTCGCTCACACATGGCTTCTCGTGGGGCGACGTTCCCGAGATGGGCACCAAGGTGCTGGTCTACACCGATAGCGACCAGGCCAAGGCCGACGCACTCGCACGCCAGCTTGCGGACGAGGTGATCGCGATGCGCGACGGCCTCACGGTCAACTACCCGAGCATTGATGCCTCGCTGGACGAGGCGCTGGCCTTCGACGGTGGCCCCGTGGTGCTGTCCGATGGCGCCGACAACCCCGGTGGCGGTGCAGCGAGCGATTCCACCTTCATCCTGCGCCGCATGGTCGAGCGCGGCATCACCAACGCGGCGCTCGGCCCGATGTGGGACCCGATCGCCGTGCGCATCGCCTTCGATGCGGGCGTGGGCGCGAAGCTCGCGATGCGCATCGGCGGCAAGATCAGTCCGCTCTCTGGCGATCCGCTGGACCTCGAATGCACCGTGAAGGCACTCAAGCACGACCTGGTGATGACGGGCCTTGCCGGCACGCCCACGCTGATGGGCGACAGCGCACTCATCGAAACCAACGGCATCGAGATCGTGCTGATCACGCTGCGCAATCAGGCGATGGGCACCGATCTGTTCACGCAACTGGGCTGCGACCTCGCGGCCAAGAAGATCATCGTCGTGAAGTCGTCGCAGCACTTCTACGCGTCGTACTCGAAGGTTGCGAAGCATGTGATCTACGCCGGTGCGCCGGGCGCCGTGACGCTCGACCTCAACACCCTGCCCTACAAAAAAGCACGCCTGCCCAAGTGGCCTATCGGCGTCGCCGCCTGAGCTTCTCCTTTCTTATTTTTCGCCCCACCCGGAGTACCGACGATGAAACGACGAACGCTTGCAGCTCTCGCCGCCCTGGCGCTTTCCGCCGCGTGCCTCCCGGCGCTCGCCCAGGCACCCGCGCCCAAGACGCTCAAGGTGGTGGCGCATGCGGACCTGAAGATCCTCGACCCGACCTTCACCACCGCCTACATCTCGCGCAACTTTGGCTACATGGTCTACGACACCCTGTTCGCGCAGGACTCGACCGGCAAGCCGCAGCCGCAGATGGTCGAGAAATACACGGCCTCGAAAGACGGCAAGCAGTGGAGCTTCACGCTGCGCCCGGGCCTGAAGTTCTCCGACGGCAGCGCCGTCACCTCGGCCGACGCGGTCGCCTCGCTGCAGCGCTGGGCCGCACGCGACAGCCTGGGCCGCGCGATGACCGCAAGCGGCGCCGAGTGGAAGCAGGTCGATGCGCGCAACTTCACGCTCACCCTCACCGAGCCCTTCGGCATGGTGCTCGATGCGCTGGCCAAGCCCTCGGGCTTTCCGCCGGTGGTGCTGCCGGAGCGCCTGGCCAAGATGCCGGCCACCGCGCCGCTCACCGAGGTGCTGGGCTCGGGCCCCTTCATCTTCAAGCGCGACGAATGGGTGCCGGGCAACAAGGCGGTGTTCGTGCGCAACCCCAACTACGTGGCGCGCAGCGAACCGCCCAACGGCCTGGCCGGCAGCAAGAAGAGCAACTTCGAGCGCGTCGAGTGGCTGTACCTGCCCGACTCCAACAGCGCCATCGCAGCCCTGAAGCGCGGAGAGGTCGACCTGGTCGAACAACTGCAGCCCGACTACATCGCACCGCTGCGCACCGACGCGAGCGTGAAGATCGGCTCGGGCGGCGCCTACCAGGGCTTCCTGGTCATGAACCAGCTGCACCCGCCCTTCAACAACCCGAAGGTGCGCCAGGCCCTGCTGCAGGCGGTGAACCAGGAGCGCTTCGTCGCGGCCATGGGTTATCCGCTGGACATGCGCATGGCCTACTGCCCCACCTTCTTCATCTGCGGCAGCCCCAACGAAACCGCGGCCGGCGCCGAGCCCTACCGCAAGGCCGACGTGGCCAAGGCCAAGAAGATGCTGGCCGACGCGGGCTACAAGGGCGAGAAGGTCGTGCTGCTGGTGCCCAGCGACGTGCCCTACCTCAACGCCGAGGCGCTGATGGCCGCGCAGACCATGAAGAGCATCGGCATCAACGTCGATGCGCAGAACCTGGACTGGGCCTCCATCGGCGCACGCCGCGCCAAGCGCGATGCGCCCGAGGCCGGCGGCTGGAACATGTACGTGACGGTGGCCGGCGAGTTCGACGCCAACTCGCCGATCAGCAACGCCTACCTGGGCGCGGCCTGCGGCAACACGCTGCCGGGCTGGCCCTGCGACCAGCAACTGGACGAGCTGCGCACCGCCTGGCTGAAGGAAACCGTGCCCGCCAAGCGCAAGGAACTGCTCGACGCCTTCCAGGCCCGCGCCTACGAGGCCGTGCCGTACATCAATGCAGGCCAGTACTCGGCCGCCTTTGCCGCGCGCGCCAACCTGAAGGGCCTGGACAAGCTCTGGGCCGGCATGCCGATGTTCTGGGCGCTCGACCGCTAACGGACACGCACGACGCACACGGCCATGGGCTACATCGTTCGACGCTTTCTCTCGACGCTTCCCGTCATGGCGGTGGTGGCCGTGGTGGTGTTCCTCCTGATCCACCTGTCGCCGGGCGATCCGGCCGCGCTCATCGCGGGCGACCTCGCGAGCGTGGAAGACATCGAGAAGCTGCGCGCCGCGCTCGGGCTGAACCTGCCGCTGTGGCAGCAGTTCGCGGTGTGGCTCGGCAAGCTCTTCACCGGCGACCTGGGCACCTCGATCTTCACGCAGGTGCCGGTGTCGCAGCTGCTCGGCCAGCGGCTGGAGCCCACGGTGTCGATCGCGGCGCTCACCATGCTCATCACGCTGGTGGTGGCGGTGCCGCTGGGCACGCTCGCGGCCTACCGCGCGGGCAGTTGGGTCGACCGGCTGGTGATGGTGTTCGCGGTGCTCGCGTTCTCGGTGCCGGTGTTCCTCGTGGGCTATCTGCTGATCTACGCGTTCGCGATCCAGCTGCCGTGGTTTCCGGTGCAGGGCTATGTGCGTTTTGCCGAGGGGCCGGGCGAATGGCTGCGCTCGCTGGTGCTGCCGTGCGTGAACCTGGCGCTGGTGTACATCGCGCTCGTGACCCGCATGACGCGCGCCACGGTGCTCGAGGTGCTGCATGAGGACTACATCCGCACCGCGCGCGCCAAGGGCCTCGGCGTGCTGCCGGTGCTCGGGCACGCGCTGCGCAATGCAGCGATTCCCATCGCCACGACCATCGGCGTCGGCATCGCATTGCTGATCGGCGGCGTGGTGGTCACCGAGACGGTGTTCGCCATTCCGGGCGTGGGGCGCCTCGTGATCGATTCGGTGCAGCGCCACGACTACCCGGTGATCCAGAGCGTGCTGCTGCTGTCGGCGGGGGTGTACGTGCTGATCAACCTGCTGATCGATTTGAGCTACCGGCTCTTCGATCCGCGCATCCAGTACTGAACGAGACATGTCCACCGTACTCCCGATGAGTGATCTCCCACTACCCGTTGCGCCCGCTGCGACCCCGTCCGACGAAGCGCCCTTCGTCCCGCCGCGCTGGCGCTGGGTGCGCAAGCACCCGACGCTGATCATCGGTGCGCTGCTGCTGATCGCCGTGGCAGCGCTCTCCATCGCCGCGCCGTGGATCGCCACGCACGACCCGCAGGACATCGACCCGCTCGCGCGCATGCAGCCACCGGGTGCCGAGCACTGGTTCGGCACCGACGCGCTGGGCCGCGACGTGTTCAGCCGCGCGGTGTGGGGCGGGCAGGTGTCGATGATCGTCGGCGCCTCTGTCGCGGTGTTGGCGACGGTGTTCGGCGTGCTGATCGGCCTGTTCGCAGGCTTCGTGCGCTGGGCCGACGGACCGGTGATGCGGGTGATGGACGGGCTCATGGCCATCCCCGGCATCCTGCTCGCGATCGCGCTCATGGCGGTGACGCGCGCGAGCCTCACGACGGTGATCGTCGCCATCACGGTGCCCGAGATTCCGCGCGTGGTGCGGCTGGTGCGCTCGCTGGCACTCACCTTGCGCGAGCAGTTGTATGTGGAGGCCGCGCATGCGGTGGGTACGCGGCTGCCGGTGATCCTGTTTCGCCACGTGCTGCCCAACATGGTGGCGCCGCTGATCGTGCAATCGACCTTCGTCGCGGCTGCCGCGGTGCTGACCGAGGCGGCCCTCTCCTTCCTCGGCGTGGGCGTGCCCGCGCAGACGCCCAGCTGGGGCAACATGATGGCCGAGGGCCGCAACTTCGTGGCAGTGGCGTTCCACATCATCCTGTACCCGGGGCTGCTGCTGGCGGCGACGGTGCTGGCGATCAACCTGCTGGGCGATGGCCTGCGCGATGCGCTCGATCCGCGTCTTGCGCGGCAACTGTGAGCACGCCATGAAGACACCCATGTCCCACGTGGCACTCGCGCCCGGCGAGCCTCTGCTCGAAGTCGACAACCTGCGCACGCATTTCCACACGTTGAACGGCGTGGTGCGCTCGGTCGACGGCGTTTCGTACACGGTGCGCGCGGGCCGCACGCTCGGCGTGGTCGGCGAATCGGGCTGCGGCAAGAGCGTGACCGCGCTCTCTATCCTTCGCCTCGTGCCCACGCCGCCCGGCCGCCATATGGGTTCTGTGCGCCTGCGTGGCACCGACCTCATGCAACTGAGCGAGCGCGAGATGCGGCAGATTCGCGGCAACCGCATCTCGATGATCTTCCAGGAGCCGATGACCTCGCTGAACCCGGTGCTCACCGTGGGCCGGCAGATCGCCGAGACGGTGCAGTTGCACCAGAAGGCCAGCCGCGCCGAGGCGATGCAGCGCGCGGTCGAAATGCTGCGCGTGGTGCAGATCCCCGAGCCCGAGCGGCGCGTGAACGAGTACCCGCACCAGCTCTCGGGCGGCATGCGGCAGCGCGTGATGATCGCGCTGGCCCTGGCCTGCAACCCCGAGGTGCTGATCGCGGACGAGCCGACCACGGCCCTGGACGTGACGATCCAGGCGCAGATCCTCGACCTCATCAAGCGGCTGCAGAAGGAGCTGGGCATGGGCGTGGTGATGATCACGCACGACCTGGGCGTGGTGGCCGAGAGCTGCGACCGCGTGGTCGTGATGTATGCCGGCAAGAAGGTCGAAGAGGCCGACGTGATCGACCTGTTCGACCGACCGCTGCATCCCTACACCCGCGCGCTGATGGCCTCGATGCCCGCGATGAACACGGCGAGCGCGCGGCTCACGGAGATTCCGGGGCTGGTGCCAGCTGCGCATGAGCTGGGGCGCGGCTGCGCGTTCGCAGCGCGCTGCGGCCATGCGCGCGAGCGCTGCCGCAGCGAGACACCGCAGCTCACGCAGCAAGGCGGCGACCATGTGGTGGCGTGCTTTGCTGTCGAAGAGCAATGGGCCGATGCAACGGATGCAGCCGAGGTGACCGCATGACGACGACTGCAGCCCCGCTGCTCCAGGTGCGCAACCTGCGCAAGCACTACATCTCGCCCAAGCGCTGGCTGCGGCCCGACAAGCCTGCCATCCAGGCGGTTGATGGCGTCTCGTTCTCCGTCGCGCGCGGCGAAACGCTCTCGCTGGTCGGCGAATCGGGTTGCGGCAAGACGACCACCGCGAAGTCGGTGATGCGGCTGGTCGAACCGACCTCGGGTTCGGTGGCGCTCGACGGCGAGGAACTGCTGACGCTCTCAGCCAACGAGATGCGGTTGCGCCGCCGCCAGTTGCAGATCATTTTTCAGGACCCGTATGCCTCGCTGAACCCGCGCCTTACCGCCGGCGACATCGTGGCCGAGCCGCTGCGCAACTTCGGCATGGGCGCGGCGGCCGAGCGGCGGGAGCGCGTGCAGTGGCTGTTTTCGCGCGTCGGGCTGCGGCCCGAAGCCGCGAAGAAATTCCCGCACGAGTTCTCCGGCGGACAGCGGCAGCGTCTGGGCATTGCGCGCGCACTGGCGCTGAACCCGAAGCTCATCGTCTGCGACGAGCCGGTGTCGGCGCTCGATGTGTCGGTGCAGGCACAGGTGGTCAACCTGCTGATGGACCTGCAGGCGGAATTCGGCATCGCGTACCTCTTCGTCGCGCACGACCTCGCGGTGGTGCGGCACATCAGCCATCGCGTGGCGGTGATGTACCTCGGGCACATCGTGGAGATCGCGGACCGGGACACGCTGTTCTCGGCGCCGCTGCATCCGTACACCGAGATCCTGCTGTCGGCCGTGCCCGTGCCGAACCCGCGCACGCCCGCGCGCCGGATGCTGCTGCAGGGCGATCCGCCGAGCCCCGCGAACCCGCCCTCGGGCTGCCGCTTTCACACGCGCTGCCCGATGGCGCAGGCCGTGTGCAAGGAGAAGGTGCCCGAGCTGAGCGAACGCCCTTCGTCCTCGAATGGCGGCAGCACCAGCCATTTGGTCGCCTGCCACTTCCGTTGAAGAAAGAACCTCACCGATGACCGACAAGACACCCCACTACGACCTGCTGATCCGAGGCGGCACCGTGATCGACGGCACCAAGGCGCCACGCTTCGATGCCGACGTCGGCATCGTCAACGGCCGCATCGCCGCCATCGGCCAGCTCGCGGGCCACACCGCCGACAGGACGCTCGACGCCACCGGCCGCATCGTCGCGCCGGGCTTCATCGACTCGCACACGCACGACGACCAGGCCGTGCTCTCGCAGGCGCAGATGCCCTTCAAGGTGTCGCAGGGCGTGACCACGGTGGTGGCGGGCAACTGCGGCATCAGCGCCGCGCCGCTGCGCGTCGACATGGATCTGCCGATGCCGCTGAGCCTGCTCGACACGCCGGCCGAGGGGCGCTTCACCACCTTCGCCGCGTACCTCGATGCGCTGCGCGCCGCGCCGTCTTCAGTGAATGTGGCCGCGATGGTGGGTCACTCGACATTGCGCGCGGTGGTGATGTCCGACCTCGACCGCCCCGCGAACGACACAGAGATCGCCGCGATGCAGGCGCTGGTCGAAGAGGCGATGCAGGCCGGCGCCATCGGCCTGTCGACCGGCACCTTCTACCCGCCTGCCGTGAAGGCGACCACCGAGGAAATCATCGAGGTCGGCCGCCCGCTCACCTCGCGCAAGGCGCTCTACGTGACGCACATGCGCGACGAGAGCGACCGCGTGATGGAGTCGCTCGAAGAAACCTTCCACATCGGCCGCGCGCTCGACATTCCGGTGGTGGTGTCGCACCACAAGGTGCAGAACGCGCAGAACTTCGGCAAGACGAAGGTGACGCTGCCCTTCATCAAGGAAGCGATGCAGCACCAGTGCATCGGCCTGGACTGCTACCCGTACACGGCGGGCTCCACCATGATCCGCACCGACCGTGGAATGATGGACGGCCGCGTGCTCATCGCCTCGAGCGTGCCGCACCCCGAATGCGCGGGCCGCGACCTGAAGGACATCGCGGCCGAATGGGGCGTGTCGGGCGAAGAAGCGGCCCAGCGCCTGCAGCCTGGCAGCGCGATCTATTTCATGATGGACGAAGACGACGTGCAGCGCATCCTCGCGTTCGACGACACCATGATCGGCTCGGACGGCATCCCGCTCGGCGAGAAGCCGCATCCGCGCCTGTGGGGCACCTTCCCGCGCGTGCTCGGGCACTACAGCCGCGACGTGGGCTTGTTCCCGCTGGAGACTGCCGTGTGGAAGATGACGGGGCTTACCGCGCGCAACTTCGGCCTGCACGAACGCGGCACGCTCAAGCCGGGGCACCACGCGGACGTGGTGATCTTCAATGCGGCCACAGTACGCGATACGGCGAACTACGAAACGCCGACGCGGCCGGCCGAAGGCATCGATGCGGTGATCGTGAATGGCGCCGTCACCTGGCAGCACGGCGTGCACAGTGGTGCGCGCAACGGGCAGGTGATCGTGCGGCGCGAAGCGGCCTGAGGAGGATCAGTCCGGCGCGTTCATCACCCGATCGAACTCTTCGTCGGCCGGCACGTTGTCGGCATCGAGTTCGCTGGCATCGGTCAGATCGATGCCGGTTTCTTCCGCGAGGTCGTCGGTGACGTCGCTGTCGGTTTCCTCGAAATCGTCGGCTGGCGTGTTGTCGTCATCGTCTTCGGATGGCGAGGCGGAACGCGCGGTGGCGTCGACGTGATTCATGATCGGCTCCTCGGCAGATGAATGCGGTACGGCCCCCTATGGTGCGCCTGTTTGGGCCGTTCCGGTTCATCCGATCGGCAGCGTCGGTGTCGGAAAGTTTCCCGCGCTGCCCGCGCTGCCCGCGCTGCCCCCGCTGCCCTGCGACGCCCGCCGTCAGTCCTTGTGGACGTGGCCGGTTTCGCCATGACCCGCGTCGTGGCCATGGTCATGCCCGTGCTCGCCGTGCGCGAGCCGGCTCACCAGCGTGACCAGCACGATGCCCGCGACCAGCCACAGGATCTGTGCGGCGGTCTGACGGGCGGGCAAACGTTTTTGCAGCTGCGGAATCAGGTCGGCCAGCGCCACGTAGACAAAGCTGCTGCCGGCCAGCACCAGGAAGTACGGCAGCCAGCCGTGCAACTGGTCGACCAGCCACCAGCCGGCGATGCCGCCGAGCATGGTCATGGTGCCGGCGAGCGACACCTTGATGAGCGCCGCGCGCTGGTTGGCCGAGCTCTGGCGCAGCACGACGAGGTCGCCGATGTGGTGCGGCACCTCGTGCGCGAGCACGGCGATGGCAGCCACGAGACCGAGGCGCATGTCGGCGATGAAGGCCGAGGCGATCAGGATGCCGTCGCCGAAGCAGTGCACGCTGTCGCCGGTGAGCACGGCCCAGCTGCCGCCGCCCTTGGGGGTGTGGCTGTGTGCATGGCCGTGGTGCTCGTGCGAATGGCCGTGGCCTTCGTGCACATCGGCCGCTTCGCCATGCTCATGCCCGTGGTGCCACAGCTCGGCCTTGTCGAGCAGGAAGAAGAACACGAGGCCGAACAGGAGCACCGCGAAGAGCAGCGCCGGCTCGATGCGGCTTTCGAAGGCCTCGGGCAACAGGTGCATGAAGGCGGTGGCGAGCAGCGCGCCGGCCGCCAGGCTCAGGAGATGCTGCGGATTCACGCCACCCGAGCCGCTGCGCACACCCACGCGCAGCAGCAGGGCTGCCAGCCAGACGCTTCCGATGCCGGCGACCAGGGTCGCGGCGATGATGACTATCAAATTCATAGCTGCTTGCGCAAGAGGAGCGGTCGTCAGGACCGCATACCGTTCATAAAAAGGAAAAGGCCGTCACACAGGACGGCCTTCGGCGGAGAGTGGCTACAAGGCGCCGTCGTCAGGCGACGCCATTGGCTTTGAACCAGGCTGTGGCGCGCTGCCAGCCGTCGTCCGCCGCGCTCTTTACATAGCTGGGGCGGTAGTCGGCATGGAACGCGTGGCCTGCTTCGGGATACACGACGAAGCTGGATGCCTTGGCCGCCGCAGTCCCATTGGCCAGAGCAGCTTTCATCTTATCAACCGTGTCAAGGGGGATGCCCTGGTCTTTTCCGCCGTAGAGGCCGAGCACCGGCGCCTGCAGGCTGGCGGCGATGTCGACGGGGTGCTTGGGCGTCAATTCGCTCGCCTGCCCGACCAGGCGGCCATACCAGGCCACGCCGGCCTTGACCTTGCCGGTGGCCGCGTAGAGCCAGGTGATGCGCCCGCCCCAGCAGAAGCCCGTGATGCCGGCCTTGCTGGTGTCGCCGCCGTTGGCCTTGGCATAGGCGAGCGCCCCGTCAAGGTCGGCGATGACCTGCGCATCGGGCACCTTGCTGACGATGTCGGCCTGCAGCTTCGGAATGTCGGTGTAGCCGCGCGGATCGCCCTGGCGCGCATAGAGCTCGGGGGCGATGGCCAGATAGCCCAGCTTGGCGAAGCGGCGGCAGGTGTCGGCGATGTATTCGTGCACGCCGAAGATTTCCTGGATCACCAGAATCACCGGCAGGCCGGTCTTGCCGGCCGGTGCGGCCGCATAGGCCGGCACCTCGAAGCCGTTGACGGTGTATTTGATGGGGCCGGCCTTCAGGCCTTCGGCCGAGGTCGCGATGGCAGTCTGCGCCACCACCGGCATCACGGCGGCTGCGTAGCCAACGCCGATGGCGGCCTTCAGGGCGGTACGGCGCGTGGCGCCCTGCTCGGTGCTGTCGCCGGGGCGAAGCGAATCGAAGTCGGAACGGCTGTCGTCGAGTGCGGGCATGGGGAGGGCTCCAGTTGAATCGTCGGAATTCGTCGGACAAGGGGCGTTGCGCGAAAAACGCACGCCGCAATGTAGGCGAAATCGACGCCCGCCTCTATGACCGGGATTTCAGTGGGGTCGGGGCGATACGCCGTACGCGCCGTACGCCCGACGGGCCAGCGCAGCCGCCAGCACCTGCGCCGGATCGACCAGGCTCAGCCCAGCCACCGCCACCGAGCCCTGAAGCCCCAGCGGCACCTCGGTGCAGCCCATGATGATGGTGACGGGCCCGTGCCGCTCGGCCAGCCGCAGCGCGACCTCGGAGAAGCACTGCGCGGCCAGCGGCATGTTGCCAGCCTTCACACCGTCGAAGATGCCGCGCATGATGGTCTGGCGCTCGTCGGCCAGCGGCACATGGCAGCCAAGCCCCGCTTCGGCCAGCGCCTGTTCGTAAAGACGCACGCGGTAGGTGCCTTCGGTGGCCATCAGCGCCACCTCGGTCGCGCCCTGTGCGGCCAGTTGCTGCGCGGTCTCGCGCGCCATGTGCAGCAGCTCGACCTGCGGAAAACGCTCCTGCAGGTTCGCGTGCCAGGCATGCGCCGTGTTGCAGGCGATGGCCACGGCCCGGCTGCCGAGCGCGGCCAGCCGGCCCAGCGCCTGCAGCATCGGCTCGAGCGGCTGGTGGGCGCCGCTCGCGTCCGAAGCCAGCGCGCCGGTGCGATCGGGCACCGGCACCTGCGCGAGCCAGTGCTCGGGAAAGGACTGGTCGCGCACCGGCTCGCCGCGTGCGCGCATCTGTTGCGCGCAGGCTTGCACGAAGAGCCGGACGAAGTCGGCACCCGCCGCGGGGCCCATGCCCCCGAGGATGCCGACGACCTGCGTTGCTGCGACCATGTCTTTTCTCTCTTTGCTCCGCCCGGATCAGGTCGCTGGCTTATCGCTGAAGGCTTTCAAGTTTTCCTTGAGCTGATCGCTCATCGGCAGGTTCAGCGGCACATTCTTCGGCGGAATCGGCTGCATGAACCACTTGGTGTAGAGCTTCTCGAACTCGCCGCTCTTCATCATGTTGATGAAGGTGTCGTCCACCAGCTTCTTGAAGGCCGGGTCGTCCTTGGGCAGCATGCAGGCGTAGGGCTCGACCTGCAGCGACTCGCCCACCACTTCGTAGTCGGCCGGGTTCTTGGAGTTGGCGATCAGGCCGAACAGCAGGATGTCGTCCATCGCGAAGGCGACGGCGCGGTCGCTCTCGACCAGCAGGAACGCATCGGCGTGGTCCTTGCCGAGCACGATGTCCATGCCCAGATTCTTCTCGGTGTTGTACTTGCGCATGACCAGTGCGTTGGTGGTGCCGGTGGTGCTGGCCACGGTCTTCTTCGCGAGGTCGGCGTAGTCCTTGATCTTGGAGGACTTCTTCGTCAAGAGGCGCGTGCCCGTGTAGAAATGATTGACCGCAAAGGCCACGTCCTTGCCGCGTGCGCTGTTGTTGGTGGTGGAGCCGCACTCCAGGTCGATGGTGCCGTTGGTGATCAGCGGAATGCGGTTCTGCGAAGTGACCGCCATCAGCGAGACCTGCAGGTTGGGCTTGTTCAGCTTCTTCTTCACCGCTTCGACCACGGCGTTGGAGAGTTCCACCGAGAAACCGATCGGCTTGTTGGGGCCGTCCAGGTAGCTGAAGGGCACCGACGACTCGCGGTAGGCCAGCGAGATCTTGCCGGACTCGGCGATCTTGGCCAGCGTGTCGGCGGCTTGCGCGCCGGTGGCGGTGAAGAGCACCGCGGCAGCCATGGATGCCATCAGGACGGAGAGTTTCATTCGAGCCTTCATTCGGTTGGATTGAACAGAAGCGCAGTGTAAGAAGGAGTGACACATCGCGACAATTCCAAATAACCCCGGGGTCATGCCCAAAGGTTATGGGCGGGGGCTCTTTTGGCATTTCCGGGCGGTGCGGGGCGCCTCTACAGTCAAGCCGTCTTTTGTCTTCACTCCGGAAAGTTGCCTTCATGCATGTGTGTGTGCTCGGTGCCGGCATCGTGGGCCTGGCCACCGCCTGGCAGCTCGAACGCCGGGGCCATCAGGTCACGGTGATCGACCGCGCGGCGCCCGGCGCCGGCGCGAGCGGCGGCAATGGCGCGCAACTGAGCTACTCGTATGTGCAGCCGCTGGCCGATCCGTCGATCTGGAAGCAGTTGCCCAAGCTGCTGCTCTCGCCCACCTCCCCGCTCAAGCTGCGGCCGCAGCTCGACCCGCTGCAATGGCGCTGGGGCATGGAATTTCTCGCGGCGTGCAACGCGCAGACCTCGCGCGACACCACGGCGAAGCTGCTGGCGCTGGCCGCATCGAGCCGCACGGAGTTCGAGGCCATGCAGGCCGACATCGCACCCGACTGCGACTTTTCCGCCACCGGCAAGCTGGTGCTGTACGCGAGCTCGGCCTCGCTCGACGGCGCGCGTGCGCAGCTCGAGCTGCAGCGCACCATGGGCAGCGAGCAGCGCATCGTCACGCCCGACGAGTGCATCGCGATCGAGCCCGCGCTGGCGAGCTACCGCGGGCAGATGGCGGGCGCGGTCTACACACCGAGCGAATGCGCGGCCGATTGTCTGAAGGTGTGTGCTGAACTGATGCGCGTGCTCAGTGCGCGCGGCGTTCGCTTCCTGCTGGGCACCGATGTGCATGGCTTCGCGCGCAACGGGCATCGGATAGCCGCCGTGAACACCAGCCACGGCGACATCGAGGCCGACGCCTTCGTGATGGCGCTGGGCTCGGCCTCGCACAAGCTCGGCCGGGCGCTGGGCGCGTACCTGCCGGTGTACCCGCTCAAGGGCTACAGCATCACGGTGGAGGTCGATCCTTCGCCGGGCGCGGCGCCGACCGTGAACGTGACCGACAGCGCCCGCAAGGTGGTGTTCGCGCGCATCGGCTCGCGCCTGCGCGTGGCGGGCATGGCCGAGCTGGTGGGGCACGACGCGAGCATTCCGGCAACGCGCATCGAGACGCTGGCAGCCGCCACGCGCGCCCTCTTCCCGCATGCGAGCCGGCTCGAAGAGCTGCACCCGTGGACCGGCATGCGGCCCGCGACGCCGAAGGGGCTGCCGATCATCGGGCGCCTTGACAGCGCACCGTCGAACATGCTGTTCAACACCGGCCACGGCGCGCTGGGTTTCACGCTGGCCTTCGGCTCCGCGCTGCGGGTCGCCGAGGCGCTGGTGGCGTCTTCCGCACCGACGCCCTGAGCTTGCGGCCCAGGCGCCGCCAGCCGATCACCACGCCGGTCAGGCTCAGCAGCGCGCCACCGAGACTCAGCGCCACGAGCAGCACGTCCCACACGGGGCGGTGGTCGAGCAGCGGCAGCCAGTCCCAGCTGTGCAGCATCGCGAACAGCCAGCGGCTCAGACGGCGAAGGTCGTCGGAGCGGCCGATCACCGCGCCGGTGTGCGGATCGACATGCACCCAGGTGGCATGCGCGTCGGCGAACACCACGCGCCAGACGGGCAAGGGCTTGTCGGTGCCGCCCGTCATGGTGTGCGGCTCGCGGGTGTAGTAGTGGCTGTCGTAGGCGGTGAGGACGTCGATGCGTTCGATCGCATCGGGTAGAAGGCGGGTGGCCGCGGTGCGCAGGGCCTCGGGGTCGGGCGTGTGCGGCCGGGCGCTCTGCGCATCGCGCACCGTCGGCCGGCCGTTGCCTGTGCTCGCAAGCACCAGCGTCTGCCCTGCGACCCGCACCCAGCGCAGTTCGCGCACGCCGCCGCCCGTGGCGGTCAGCAGCGCGGCGGGCGTCGCGTCCTCTGCGGCGACCACGAGCGGCCCGCCGTTCATCGCCTCGGTGCGCAGCGCCGGCGCACCGGTGTCGAACACGCGCCACGGGTTCATCGACATCAACCCGCTGAAGATCCACGTCAGAGTCACCAGCGCGAACAGCAGCCCGGTGATGTGATGCCAGCGCATCATGAAGCCCTGGTACGGCGAGTGCGAACCGCTCTTGTAGGTTCGCCGGAAGCGCCAGCGCATCACGCCCACCACCGTGCCGGTCAGCGTGACGGCGATGCCGACGATGGAGAGCCAGTTGACGATGTCCGCCCAGTAGCGGTCCAGGCCCGTGCCGCGCAGCGGGTACAGCCAGTGGATCCACGCGCCCGCGTAGTTCCAGAGCCGCTCGGCGCGCGGCGCATCGCGCACCACCTCGCCGGTCTTGCCCGAGACGTAGAGCCGCGTGGCCTCTGCATCGCCGAGATCGACGACGTGCAGCGGGCGATGGGCGTCGAGCCCGCGCGAATGGGTGAAGGCGTCCTCGCCGATGGCACCGCGGTAGTCGAGCGGCACGCCGACACCCGCATACGCCTGTGCGCTCGCGAACACACGGGCGCGGTCCACGTCGCGCAACACGGCGCCGGTCTCTGCATCGATCACCACCGTTCCGCTGCCCGGCGGCATGCGGCGCCGGCCCGTTTCGGCCTCGCGTGCAGGCACCGCCAGATAGACCGCGCGCCCGCCGCTGGCCGCTGCCAGCCGCAGCTCGCGCAGGGGTCCGGCGATTCCGGCTGCATCGAGCGCCTGCCGAGGTCCCAGCAACGGCGTTGTCGCCGTTGTCGCATCAAGCGGCGGCAGATGCTGCAACCGCTCGGCCTCGGTGAGCTTCGGGTAGCCCACGTACATCATCACCACGCCCGAGACGAACCACATCGCGAAGAAGGCGCAGACGACCACGCCCAGCCAGCGGTGGACGAGGAACAACCAGCGTTTGGCATGCATGGCATCGCTCCCTGGGTCAGAACGCCACGCGCAGCGAGACGTCCGCCGTGCGCGGCGCGCCGAGGTAGGCGAAGGTGCTGCCGACGTTCACCGCGTGGATGCGGTCTGTCGCGTTGCGGATGCGGCCGACCACGGTGACGGTGTTGCTGACCTTCCAGCTCAGCCCGAGGTCCAGCAGCGTGTAGCCCGGCCAGCTCGCGGTGTTCGCCGCATCGGCGTACACCTTGCTCACGTGCCGCACGCCCACACTGGCCTCCAGGCGGGGCGTGAATGCATACGACACCCAGAGGTTCGCGACCATGGCCGGCGTGTTGGTCGGCGTGCGGCCCGCGAGCGACACGCCGCCCTGCGTGAAGCGCTCGTAGCGCGCATCCACATAGGTGAGGTTGCCCTGCAGCGACCATTGCCGCGTCGGCTGCAGGCCGAGCGCCAGCTCCACGCCCTTGGACGACTGCTCGCCCACGAGCACGGTGAGCGTGCTGTTGTTCGGGTCCTGCGTCGCGATGTTGTTGCGGTGGATGCTGTAGGCAGCAAGCGTGGCCGTGCCCTTGCCCTGCCAGAAATCGAGCTTGGTGCCGACCTCCACCTGCCGCCCTGTGGTGAGCTCGCTGTTGTTGCGCACGTCGGCGAACGATGCGGTGGAGAGCACGCCCGAAGGCGGGTCGGCCGCCGTCGCGTATTGCGCATACAGGCTCGCGCCCGGCGCCACATCCCACACCAGGCCGATGCGTCCGGTCGTGGGCTTGTAGCCGCGGTGGAAGCTGGCGGGGTTCGCTGCATCCAAGGTGCGGCGGTTCACAAGGTCGAGGTCGATGCGCTCGTGGCGCAGCGCGGTGACGAGGTGCAGCGAAGGCAGCAGCGCGGTGCGGTTCTCCAGGTAGAGCGCGGTGGCCCGCACCTTGTTGTCGCGGTCGGGGCGGAAGCCCGGCACCATGCCCTTCACCTCGAAGAAGCGCTCGACGGTGAAGGCATACGGGTTCACCGTGCTCACCGTACCGGTCAGGCTGTTGGGAAAGCGCGTCTGGCGGTTCACGCTGAAGTCCAGGCCGAAGGACCAGTCGCTCTTCAGCCCGCCGATCTGCCCCTTGTAGATGCCTTCGACGCGGTTGCCCCACACGTCCTGGTCGTGCCGCTGCAAAAACGCGCCCGAGCGGATCACCGCGGTGTTGCCCGGGTTGTAGCGGTAGCTCTCGACGTTGCGGTAGTCGCGCAGCGCGTCGTAGGCATAGAAGGTGTTCCTCAGCTGCAACGCATCGGTGGCCTGCCATTCGGTGACCGAGCGCAGCCACTGCACGCGCTGCGCGTAGAGCCCGTCGCTGCTGTTGAAGTTCCTGAAGCGGATGCCGGGGTCGATGCGCATCGTGCCGGCCGCCGGGTTGAGCACGGGCGTGCCCCAGTAGGGCCGGTCGACGTTCTCGTCCTGGAACTCGTAGGCCAGCGTGTGCTTCAGCCCCCCGCCCAGGTCCGAGAGCAGCGAGGCCGCGAGCTGCGTGGAGCGGCTGCCGGTGCCGTCGGTCCAGCCGTTGGCATCGCGGTGGTTCACGTCGATGCGCGCGTAGTGGCTGCCCGCGCCGCCATCGCCGGCCACGCGGCGGTTCAGCCCGAAGGAGGCTTCCTGCAGGTGCCGCGTGCCCAGGCGCAGCCGCGCTTCTGCGAAGTCGCTGCGTTCGGGCGCCTTGGTGATGTAGTTGATCGAGCCGCCCAGCGCACCCGAGCCGAACAGGAAGCTCGACGGCCCGCCGATGGCCTCGACGCGGTCGTAGATCCAGCTGTCCACCGGCCGGGCGGCAATCGAATACTGCACGTTGATGCCGTTGAAGAGCTGGCCGATCGAACCGGCGCCGAAGCCGCGGTAGCTCACGCCGATGTTGCCCGGCGCGTCGTGCGCGGTCACGCCCGGGATGGCGCGCAGGATCTCCTGCGTGTTCTGTGCGCCGCGCGCGTCGATGACCGAGCGGTTCACCACGGTGACCGAGGCCGGCGTCTCGCGCGGCGTGAGGCCCAGGCGGCTGGCGGTGTCGGAGGGGGTGTCGAGGTCGAGCCGGCCGTTGGGGCTTGGCGCCTCGTCGGTCACTTCGACCTGCGGCAGCGACCGTGCGGCCGCGCCGGCCAAACCGGGCTCTTGCGCGATGGCGAGGCCGGGTGCGCAGGCGACGCCGAACAGGGCCGCGAGCCCCAGCGTGGGGGCGGAAGGAATACGGGACATGGAATCTCTCTGGCGGCGGCGCGCGCAAGCCCGACAGGGGCGACAACGCAGCGCCGGCCGCGGAACGACCGAAGATCCACCGCGCGCCCAAAAGCGACGTCAGGTGGAGGAAGTGCGGGAGCTCAGGAGAGCGCGGGCGGCCCGCGCGCCGGCAGCGGCGAGGCCGTGGCTGCCGCGATGCGGGCAGCGGGAATCGATTGCAGCGCGCGGCCCAGCGGCAGCGGCGTGGGCAGCGCCACCTGCGCGGCGGGAGGCGGTGGCGCGGAGACCATGCACAGCGGACAGTCCATCGCCGCCATGCCCATCTCGGTGGGACCATCGTCGCCCTGCACGACGAGCTTGACGCTGCCGGTGGCGGAGCACACCAGCTCCATCGCCTGCGGGTTCACCAGGGGCGAAGCCCCCGCGACCAGCAACGAGGCCATGAACCATGCCAGCGCCAGGCGGCGCAGGAAGCAGAGGGTTCGAAGGACGTGCATGGCGCCGGATTATGGCGCGGGGCGATGCCCGCCCCTTCCCTTCGTCAGTCGACCGTGACCAGCTTGAGCCCGATCACGCCCGCCAGGATGAGCGCGATGCACAGCAGCCGCATAGGCGCGGCGGAGTCGCCCAGCACCACCATGCCCACGATCGCGGTGCCCGCCGCGCCGATGCCGGTCCACACCGCGTAGCCCGTGCCCATCGGCAGCGTGCGCATCGAGAGCGCCAGAAGCACCACGCTCGACAGGCCGGCACCCACCGTGAACAGCGCGGGCACCAGCCGCGTGAAGCCTTCGGACGACTTCATCGCGAAGGCGAAGACGATTTCGAGAAGCCCGGCGATGCCGAGCAGTGTCCATGCCATGGCGCGTCAGGCCGCAGCCGCCGCAGCAACCGTGGCTGCGGGCGTCGAGCGAAAGGTGACACCGAAGCGGTTGAAGGCGTTCATCAGGCTGATCGCATAGGTGAGATCGGCCAGTTCCTTGTCGCCGAATTCGGCGGTGGCGGCTTCGTAGTCGGTGTCGGGAACGCCGGTCTCGGCGACGCGCGTCACCGTTTCTGCCCAGGCGAGCGCGGCGCGTTCGCGTGCACTGAACACCGCGCCCGCGTCGTGCCACACCGGCACCAGCACCAGCTTGTCGACCGCGAGACCGGACTTCAGCAGGTCGCGCGAATGCATGTCGATGCAGTAGGCGCAGCCGTTGATCTGCGACACCCGCAGGTAGACGAGATCGACCAGTTGCTTGGGAAGGCCGCTTTTCTGGACGGCGACATACACCCCGCCGAAGGCCTTGTAGACGTCGGGCGAAACCTTGGCGTAGTCGATGCGATTGCTCATGGGGAGTCCTTGTGTGTTTGCTGATTGAGAAGGACTCCATCGTCGGAGATCTTGGTCCAGCTCAGAAGAGCCAAGAATGGCATCTGGTCCTAGGCCATGATTTTTCGATTCACATCAAGGCCAGGATGCGCCTGCCCAGCTTCTCGGCCGTGGCCCGGGAGTCGATGTTCGTGAAGTTGACGAGCAATGCCGAGGCGCCCTTGCCGATCTGCTGCCATTCCGACAACGCCTCCGCGAAGAGGCCGTCTTCCCGCATGCGCAGCATGAGCTTGCGGTCCGATTGGCGGCCCGTCAGCCGCAGGATGAGGTGCATGCCACCGGGCAGTGCGTCGATGCGCACGCGTTGGCCCAGCACGCTTGCCAGGCCCGCGCTGGTCGCCTCGCGGCGCTCGGCGTAGAGCTTGCGCATGCGCTGGATGTGACGCGCGAAGTGGCCCTCCTTGATGAAGGCCGTGACGATGGACTGCGTGAGTTCGGGGCTGCCCCCGGCGAAGGTCTGGATGATCTGCTCGAAGCGCTCGACCTGCGGTTCCGGCACCACGAGATAAGCCAGCCGGAGGCTCGGAAAAAGCACCTTGCTGAAGGTGCCCGCATAGAGCACGCGCCCGTCGCGGTCCAGGCTCTTGAGCGCAGGCAGGGGGCGGCTCACGTAGCGGTATTCGCCGTCGTAGTCGTCCTCGACGATCCATGCGTTGTTCCGCCCCGCCCAGTCCAGCAGCGCCAGGCGCCGCTGCAGGGACAGGGACACGCCCAGCGGGCTTTGGTGCGCCGGCGTGACCACGGCCATGCGCGCACGCGGCGCCGACCGGACGCCTTCGGCAACGACCATGCCGTCCGCGTCGACCGGCACCGGAACGGAGGCGATCTGCATGTGCGCGAGCAATTCCCGCGTGGGCGGATAACCCGGGTCTTCGAGCCAGACGCGGTCGCCCGCCTTCAGCAACGCGAGACCGATCAGCTCGATGGAGTGACGGTATCCCGAGGTCACGAACACTTGCGACGCCGCGCAATGGATCCCGCGCGACACCTGCAGGTAGGCAGCGATTTCCGCACGCAGCGCGGGCTGCCCGTAGACGGAGGGATGCGTCATGTCCGATGGCTGCATGGCCCGCGCGCACCGCGCACCGAGGCGCGCCCAGATCTTTCGGGGAAATTCGTCCAGCGCGGGCAAGCCCATCTGGAACGGAAGGATCGAATACGGGCGAAAGCCGATCGAAGAAGTCCCGGTGTCGATCACGGGCGACGGCATGGCCACGGGCGTGCGCGGCTTGAGGCCCGGCGTGACGATGGTGCCCGCCTGGCCGCGGGCCTGGATGTAGCCCTCGGCGGTCAGCAGGGAGTACGCGGTGTCGATGGTGCCTCTGGCCAGGCCGAGCTCCTTGGTCAACGCGCGTGCAGAGGGAATCCGGTCGCCCGGCTTGAGCAAGCCGCTGGCGATGGCGCTGCGCAATCGCTCGTAGATCTGGCGGTAGTAAGGCTCGGCCGCCGTGGGGTCCAGGGGCGAGATGGAGGTGGGCTTGCCGGCGGTCGTCATGCCAAATTATGGACCAGCCCCAATCTTCATTCATGGCTCTATGACATAGGCCATGTGCTTCCTAGACTTCTTCCTTCACAAGAAACTGGAAGTGGTCGCAATGAAGATCCTGCATGTCGTCTGCAGCTCCCGCGGGGAAGCCTCCGAGAGCTACCGGCTCTCCCGAAAAATCGTCGCGCGCCTCATGGGTCGCGAGCCGGCTGCAACGGTGATGAACCGGGTGATCGGCGGCAACGCCCTGCCCCATATCGACGCGAACTACGCGCTCGGCCAGCACTCGGCCACGGCGGAGATCGCGCACGGCGGCTCCATGGCCCAGTCCGACGAACTGATCCGGGAGCTGGAGGATTCGGATGCCGTGGTCATCGGAACACCGATGCACAACCTGGGCGTGCCCTCGGCGTTGAAGGCGTGGATCGATCACGTCGTGCGGGCGCGCCGCACCTTCAACACGGGCCCGGGCGGCAAGGTCGGCACGCTTCGCGACCGGCCTGTCTTCATCGCCATCGCTTCAGGCGGCAGTTTTTCCGGGGAGTACGCACGGCAGCCGGATTTTTTGACGCCGTACCTGACGGTCATCCTGGCCCAGATCGGGCTGAAGGACCTGCACTTCTTCTCGGTGCAGGGAACGGGCCTGGGGCCGGAAATCCTCGAGAAGTCGAGGGCGCTGGCCGACGAGGCGCTTCAGTCGTATTTCTTGCCGCGCGTCTAAAGCGCTTCCTGGATCGCCTGCTGCATGCAGCGCGTGATGCCGCGCACCGCCACTGAATCGGGCCGGCCGGTGAAGCGCAGCGCGCGCACCGGCACCGGGATGTGCGGCTCAAGCGTGAGCACATCGACCTTCTCGCGGTCCGCCGAACGCGCGGTGCAGCCATCGACCAGCGCGACGCCCAGGCCGTGGTGCGCCATGGCCAGCGCCGCGTGGTACGTCTGCACCGTCACCACTGCCTGCTGGAAGCCGACGCCGGCCTGCCGGCAGGCCTGGCTGAGACTCGTGCCGACCGGGTCGCGGCTATCGAGACCAATCACCGGGCGATCGACCAAGTCATGCAGCGCCACCGAGCCGTTGCGCACCAGCGCGCGCGGCAACATGCCCTTGGGCGCGATGCAGACCATGCGGCTGTCGGCCAGCGTCTCCTGCGTGAGCGAGGGATGCACCACGGGGCTGAAGGCGAAGCCCACGTCGGCCTCCTGCAGCAGCAGCGCCGACATGATCTGCGGCGAATGCAGCGACTCGACGGTGATCGCATAGCCCGGATGCTTTTCGCGAAACGCCTTGAGCGCGCGCGGCAATATCTCGTAGCTCAGCGCGAGCACGCTGAGGATGCGCAGCTCGCCCGTGTCGCTGCCGGCCTTGAGGTTGGCGGCCAGCCGCTGCACCTCGTCGAGCTGCGCGAACAGGCGCTCGATGTGCGGGTAGAGCGTGAGCGCCTCGGTGGTCGGCGAAAGCCGTCCCTTGGCGCGCTGGAACAGCGGAAAGCCCAGCTGCAACTCCGCATGCTGCAAGGTGCGGCTCACCGCCGGCTGCGTGATGTTGATGAGCCGCGCGGCCGCGCTCACGCTGCCGGTCAGCATGATCGCGTTGAAGACCTCGATGTGACGCAGCCGCATGGAGGGGCCAGGGGAATCAGTTGCCGGTCTTGCCGCGTGCGATGTCCATCACCATGCGCGTGGCGAGATACAGGCGCGGCTCGATGGAATCGACCAGCACGTATTCGGCATCGGCCGAGTGCGCGCCGAAGCCCTGCAGGCCGAAGCGCTCGACCACTGGCGCCTTGGTCTTGAGCGAAGCGAAGGCGGCATCGGTGCCGCCGCCGGCGGCCTTGTCGTCGGCGCCCAGCGGGCGGCCGAGCTCGTCCTTGTAGATCGTCTGCGCATGCTTGGCGAACGCGACCGAGGCGGCTGTGGCTTCGAGCGGCGGGCGGCGGCGCTCGAACTTCAGCTCGACCTTGGCTTCGGGAATCAGCTGCTTCTTCACGCGCTCGTTGACCTGCTGCTCGATGCGGTCGTAGTCGGCCACCTTGAGCACGCGCACGTCGGCGCCCGCGGTGGCTGCGGCCGGAATCACGTTGCGGTTGCTGCCCGAGCGGGAGATGGTCCAGTTCATCTTGAGGCCGGTGGCCGGATCGGAGAGGTCGCGCATCTGCAGGATCTGGTGCGACAGCTCGTAGAGCGCGTTCACGCCCAGCTCGGGCGCGGAACCCGCATGCGAGGCCTTGCCGGTGACGTTCAGCGTGACCGAGGCAATGCCGGCGGTGGCCAGCGAGAGCTTGTCGTCCTTGATGGAGGCGCCCTCGAAGGACATCACCGCATCGTGCTCGCCGCCCAGGCGCGTGAGAAGCGCGCGCGAGCCGGGCGAGCTGATTTCTTCGTCGCCGTTGATCAGCACGGTGAGCGTGCCGTATTCCTTGAACTTCAGCGCCTGCAGCATCGCCACCGTGTGGGTGATGACGGCCACGCCCTGCTTGTCGTCGGAGATGCCCAGGCCGTAGGCCTTGTCGCCCTCGATGCGGAACGGCTGCCGGTTGAGCATGCCCACGGTGTAGACCGTGTCCATGTGCGCGATGAGCATGATCTTCTTTGTGCCCGTGCCCTTGAAGGTGGCGCGCACGACGCGGCCGATTTTTTCGGGCGTGTCGTCCATGCGGTAGGCCTCGGCGCTCGGATCGATCAGCTCGACCTCGCCGCCCAGTGCCTTGAACTTCGCGGCGATGAGGTCGGAAATCTTCTCCAGGCCTTCGAGGTCACGGCTGCCCGATTCGATGGAAACGAGTTCCTTCAGCGTGTCGAGCAGCGCGGGCTTTTCCTTGGCGGCGAGCGAGGCGATGCGGGCATCGGGGGCGGCGAAGGCGGTGCCGAGGAAGGCGGCGCAAACGGCCGCAAGCAGAAATGGGGGGGGCTGTAATTTCATGGGTGCGGTTCTTCTTTGGTCTTGTCTCGTGTCTCGTCAGTGGGCCTTGTCCCAGTTGGGACCGATGCCGATCTCGGCGAGCAGCGGCACCTTGAGCGCCGCCACGCCGGCCATCAGGCGCGGGATTTCGGTGCGCACCCATTCGACTTCGGCCTCGGGCACTTCAAACACCAGTTCATCGTGCACCTGCATGATCATCTTGGTGGCGCGCTTCTCTTCGTCAAGCACGTTCTGTACCTTGACCATGCTCAGCTTGATGAGGTCGGCCGCCGTGCCCTGCATCGGCGCGTTGATGGCTTGCCGTTCCGCAGCCTTTTTGCGAGGGCCATTCCCGCCATTGATTTCACTAAGGTAAAGGCGCCGGCCGAACGCGGTCTCAACGTAGCCGTGCTCCCGCGCAAACTCCACCGTCTCATCCATGTACACCTTCACGCCCGGGTAGCGCGCGAAGTAGCGCTCGATGTAGGAGGCCGCGGCCTTGGTCTCGATGCCGAGGTTCTTCGCCAGGCCGAAGCTGCTCATGCCGTAGATGAGCCCGAAGTTGATGACCTTCGCATAGCGGCGCTGCTCGCTCGACACCTGGTCGGGCGTGGAGCCGAACACCTCTGCCGCCGTCGCGCGGTGCACGTCGATGCCTTCGGTGAAGGCGCGCAGCAGCGACTCGTCGCCGCTGATGTGGGCCATGATGCGCAGCTCGATCTGCGAGTAGTCGGCGCTGGCGATCACGCTGCCTGCGGGTGCCACGAAGGCTTCGCGCACGCGGCGGCCTTCGGGGGTGCGGATCGGGATGTTCTGCAGGTTCGGGTCGTTGCTGCTCAGGCGCCCCGTCACCGCCACAGCCTGCGCATAGTGCGTGTGGACGCGGCCCGTGCGCGGGTTGGCCAGCTGGCCGAGCTTGTCGGTGTAGGTGCCCTTGAGTTTCGACAGGCCGCGGTGCTCGAGGATCTTGGCGGGGAGCGGATAGTCCTCGGCCAGTTTCTCCAGCACTTCTTCATCGGTGCTGGGCGCGCCGCTCGGCGTTTTCTTGACCACCGGCAGGCCCAGCTTGGTGAAGAAGATCTCGCCGATCTGCTTGGGCGAACCGAGGTTGAAGGGCTGCCCCGCAATCTCGTAGGCCTCCTGCTCCAGCGCCATGATGCGCGTGCCGAGCTCGTGGCTCTGCGCGGCCAGCGTGGCGCTGTCGATCATCACGCCGTTGCGCTCGACGCGGTAGAGCGCCTCGCTCGAATCCATTTCGAGCTGGTAGATGAAGCGCAGCTTCTCGTTGGCTTCGAGCTGGGGCCACAGCGTGCGGTGCACGTCCAGGGTCTGATCGCTGTCCTCGCACGAGTATTCGGCGGCCTTGGCGATGTCGACCTGGCTGAAGGAGATCTGGTGCGCACCCTTGCCGCAGAGGTCTTCGTAGGAAATGCCGCTGCGGCCCAGGTGGCGCTCGGCCAGGGACGACAGGCCGTGCGGCCTGTGCACTTCGAGCACGTAGCTCTGCAGCATGGTGTCGTGCGCGTAGCCCTGCACCTCGATGCCGTGGTTGGCGAACACATGGCGGTCGTACTTGATGTGCTGGCCGAGCTTTTTCTTTTCGGGGTTCTCGAGCCAGGGCTTGAGCCTGGCGAGCACCTCGTCGATGGGCAGTTGCGCGGGCGCGTCGGGGTAGTTGTGCGTGAGCGGGATGTAAGCCGCCTCGCCGGGCTCGACGCTGAAGCTCACGCCGACGATCTGCGCGACCATTTCGTCTAGCGAGGTGGTCTCGGTGTCGATCGCCGCGAGTTCGGCGGCTTCGAGCCGCGCGAGCCAGGTGTCGAACTGCTCCCAGGTGGTGATGGTGTCGTACTTGAGGTTGCTCGCGGGCGCGGCGGCGTCGAGCGCGCTCAGGTCCGAAGGCTCGTCGAACAGGCCGCCCTGGTCGGTGTTGGCCTTGGCGGACTTCTTCTTGGCGTTCTCTTCGATCAGCTCGGGCGGAACCGCCTGTGCTTCGAGCGATTTGACGAGACTCTTGAAACCGAACTTCTCGTAGAAGGGCTTGAGGTCCTCGGTCTGCGGCGCGCCGACGGGCAGGCCTTCGAGCGACGGCAGGCCGGTGACGTGACCCTCGAGGTCGCAGTCGGTGCGGATGGTGACCAGGCGCCGGCTCAGGGGCAGCTTGTCTAGCGCCTTGCGCAGGTTCTCGCCGGCGGCGCCCTTCACTTCGGCGGCGCGTTCGACCAGCGCATCGAGCGAGCCGTATTCGAGCAGCCATTTGGCTGCTGTCTTGGGGCCGACCTTCTCGACGCCGGGCACGTTGTCGACCGTATCGCCCACCAGCGTCTGGTAGTCGACCATCAGGTTCGGCGGCACGCCGAACTCGGCCGTCACGCCAGCGATGTCGCGCTTCTTGCCGTTCATCGTGTCGATGATCGTGATGTGCTCGTCGACCAGCTGGCTCAGGTCCTTGTCGCCGCTGGAGACGATCACCTCGACGCCCTGCGCGGCGGCGATCTTGGCGAGCGTGCCGATCACGTCATCGGCCTCCACGTCGGGCACGCTGAGCACCGGCCAGCCCAGGAGCTTCACCACTTCGTGGACGGGGTCGATCTGGCTTCGCAGGTCGTCGGGCATCGGCGAGCGGTTGGCCTTGTATTCGGGATACCAGTCGTCGCGAAAGGTCTTGCCGGGCGCATCGAAGATGCAGGCCGCGTAGTCGGCGCGCACCTCGCGGCGCAGCGCCGTCATCATGTTGATCATTCCCCGGATGGCGCCGGTGGCCGGGCTCTTCGGGTCGCCGGGCACGGCGCGCAGGTCGGGCATGGCGTGGAAGGCCCGGTACAGGTAGCTCGAGCCATCGACGAGCAGCAGCGTTTTCTTGTCGGTCATCGGGCCATTTTGCCGTGCCCGGACCGGCGCGCAGAACCACGACGCCATGCGCCGCGCGCCGACACCCCTGGAACGGGTGCGCGCCTACAATCAAGGCATGCCTAGCTCCACACTCCTGATCGCCCGCCGCATCCTGCTGGCGCTGGCCTTTGCGGCCCCCTTCGCCACCGTGCAGGCGCAGCCCGCGCCCGCTGCCACCCCGGCCCCGGCGGAGCCGCTACAGAATCAGGAGCAGGCCGACGGCCGGCGCAACCAGAAGGTCGAGCACATCCATACAGAAGACAGTGGCGCCTCGGTCGACGAAGTCCGCTACGGCGGCCGCACGCAGAGCATCAACGTCACGCCGAAGTCGAACATGCCGGGCTACGAGGTCCTGCCGAACGACCCCGGCAGCGCACGCCCCGGTTCGGGCGACACGAACACCACCGGCAACGGCGCGCGCGTCTGGAACGTGATGAAGTTCTGACCGTGCAGTCGTCGTTCCCGTCCACCGCATCCCCGGCTCCTCGCTGAGCACCCCCCATGGCAGTTTTTACCGAAGTCGAGTTCGGCGAGGCAGACGCGCTCGTCCAGCGTCTGGGCATGGGCGCGCTGCGCGACCTGCGCGGCATCGAGGGCGGCATCGAGAACACCAACTACTTCGCGACCACCGAGTCCGGCGAGTTCGTGCTCACGCTGTTCGAGCGCCTCAGCGCCGAGCAATTGCCCTACTACCTTTGCCTCATGAAGCACCTGGCGGCCCGCGGCCTGCCGGTGCCGGAGCCCGTGGCCGACCCGGCCGTGGAAGCCCCCAAGGGCCACGCGCTGACGGTTCCCGCCAACGCGCCCTGCGAGCTGCTGCATATCGTGGCGGGCAAGCCGGCGGCACTGGTGCAGCGCCTGTCGGGCCACAGCGAACTCGCCCCGACCGCGGCGCACTGCGCCGAACTGGGCGCAATGCTGGCGCGCATGCACATCGCCGCGCGCGACTTCCCGCGCATCCAGCCGAACCTGCGCGGCCTGCCATGGTGGAACGAGACCGTTCCGGTGGTGCTGCCCTACATCGACGAATCGCAGGCCACGCTCTTGCGCGCCGAGCTCGCCTACCAGAACCACATCGCCGAGTCGTCGGCCTACGCGGCGCTGCCGCGCGGACCGGTGCATGCCGACATGTTCCGCGACAACGTGATGTTCGCGACCGATGGCGAGCCCGGCTCGCCGCCGCTTCTCACCGGCGTGTTCGACTTCTACTTCGCCGGCACCGACACCTGGCTCTTCGACCTCTCGGTGTGCCTGAACGACTGGGCCATCGACCTCGCCACCGGCGTGCACGACGCGGCGCGTGCCGACGCCCTGCTCTCGGCCTACGAAACCGTGCGTCCGCTGAACGCCTCCGAGCGCGCCCTGCTGCCCGCGATGCTGCGCGCCGCGGCGCTGCGCTTCTGGATCTCTCGCCTGTGGGACTTCCACCTGCCGCGCGAGGCCAGCATGCTCAAGCCCCACGACCCCACGCACTTCGAGCGCGTGCTGCGTTGGCGCGCCACCCACCCGCATGCCATGGCGCAGGCTCTCGAGCCGCTCATGGCCGCATGATCCGGACCCCATGAAACTCAACCTCGTGCCGGCGCGAACCGGCGCCGCCTGGGTCCGCTCCGGACTCAAGACCTTCTGGCAGCAGCCGCTCGCCTTCATCTCGCTGTTCTTCCTGCTGATGGCGGTGATCTCGACGGTGTCGGTGCTGCCGCTCATCGGCAGCATCGTCGCGCCTGTGTTCCTGCCCTTCATGACGCTGGGCCTGATGGTGGCGACCTCGGTGGCCTACGACGACAACGCCGACGGCCTCGGCCGCGCGGGCCAGCTTGGCGATGCGCAGCGTCCCACGGGCTCGGCGATGTTCGTCGCAGTGTTCGGCGCCATGCGCACCGAATGGCGCTCGCTGGTGGTGCTGGGCGTGATCTCGGCGATCTACTTCGTGTTCGCGGTGATGGTCACCGCGCTGGTCGACGGCGGGCAGCTCATGCGCGCCTACCTGCTGGACGATGCGATCACGCCCGAGGTGATGGCCAGCAGCGACTTCCAGCTGGCCCGCGTGCTCCTGATGTGCCTGAACCTGCCGCTGTCGCTGGCCATGTGGCACGCGCCGGCGCTGGTGCACTGGCACCGCGTGGAGCCGGTCAAGAGCATCTTCTTCAGCATCGTCGCGCTGTTCCGCAACTTCGGCGCCTATGCGCTGTTCGTGCTCGCGTGGTTCGGCGTGTTCTTGCTGGCCGGCATCGCGATGGGCCTGGTCGCGACCGTGCTGGTGGGCGTCGGCGCGCTGGGCGCGGGCGGCGCGGCCGTGGCGGTCGGCAACATCCTGATGATCGGCACGGCGCTGGTGCTGGCGGCGATGTCGCTGAGTTCGACCTGGTTCACGTTTCGCGACAGCTTCGATCCGAACTGACCGTCTCCGGTCAGTCCGCTCAGTCCGCCGAGGCGCGGTCCTTGCGCAGGCTCGCGAACAGCGACCACGCCATGCCTGCGAGCAACAGCAGGCCGACACCGAGAGCACCCCAGAGCCACCACTTGCGTGACGGATCGTTCGGCGCCGTCTCCGGAACGGGCGCGAGCGCGGCGGCAGCGACGGCAGCCTCCACCGCGGCCACGGGCAACGTGACCGAAGCGTCGTCCGCCACGACGGGTTTGTCCGCGGCGTAGCCCGGGATCAGCGTCGACAACGCGAGCGGTGCTCCCGGCACCGCACCTTGAACCGCGCCCTTGTCGGGCGCCGCGCTCCACGCCAGCGAGAACGGCGCGCCGCCCTGTGCAAGAAACACCAGCGTGCGCGGCGTGGCGCCCACCGCAATCGTCGGCGGCATCGCACCGAGCACGCTCACCGGACCGGAAGTGCGCAGCCGCAGGCGCGCATACACCGCACCGTCGAGCGCCAGCACGGGCGAACGCGCTTCGCCGCCGGCCTGCGCGAGCCGGTACACCACCGCGTCGAGCAGCGGCGCCTCGCCCGGGCCGGTGGGCAACGGCGTCGTTCGGCGCTGCTGGTGCCGCAGCGCGTAGAGCGGGTTGCGCGGCACGAACTGCGGCGGCGTCGCCGAAGCCGGTGTGGCATCGAGCAAGCCCGAGACGCCGACCTGCGCCAGCGTGTTGATGTCGGCCAGGTCGATGCGCAGGCTCTGCACCGGCAGGCCGCGCGGCAGCAGGTAGTCGCAATAGTCCTCGGCGCAGCGCTCCGGCTTCAGCGCGCCGGACCATTCGATCGGCGCCACCGGCTCGACCTCCTGCACGCTGTCGATCTCCACCTTGGAAAGCGGTGCGCCTTGCTGCGGATCGCTCCAGCGCAAACGCAGGAAGCGCGTGCGCAGGTTGCCGAGGTCGACCGCCATGCGCTCGATGGTCTGGCCGCCGTGGGCCAGGCGCACCAGTTGTTCCTCACCGCCAACTGGGCGCCATTGCCGCAGGTCCTCGCTGGCCTCCAGCCGGAAGGCGAACAGGCCGCGTGCATCGGGCACGACCTCGAAGCGCGCCTGCAGCAGGCTGCCCTTGACCTGGCTCACGTCGATGAGCCATTGCGTCGCGTCGTTCGGCTTGGCGGTGGTCTTGCCGTCAAGCGCCAAAGAGCCATCGGGACGCACGGTGAAAACCAGCGCGGCGTCGGCCGATGCGGTGTTGCTCGGCAGCGCAAAGATCGGCACAGCCCGCGAGGCCGTGCGCGGCGCGGCCGCTTCGTTGCGCAGCCAGGCATAGGGCACGGCATGCCCGGCGGCGTTGTGGACCCGCAGGTCACCGAGGTCGCCGTAGGCTGCGCGGCCGTAGATGGCGAGTGGCAGCGTGAGCCGGTGGTACGGCCCGGCGCCCTGCAGCGCGATGGGGGCGGAAGTGACCGGCTGCGCCTGCGCCACGCCAGCCGCAGCCATCAGCGCGACAAGGACAACGCGAATCGAACGGCCGCTCATGCCGCACCTCCTTCAGCCGGCGCCGTCTTCGGCTCCGGCTCTTCCTTCTTCGGCGGCACCGGCGCGAAATACCCCACCAGCAGCAGCAAGGCACCGACAGCAATGAACGACACGATGCGGAACAGCCCGCCGCGGTCCGCCAGTTCGACGAAGAACAGCTTCAGCACCACCACGCCGAGCAGCGCGGCACCCGCGATCCACAGCGTACGCACCCTGCGCCCGTGGCCGAGCACCATCGCGACCACGCCGCAGATCGCCCAGGTGATCGACAGCGCCGCCTGCGTGAGCCACGAGGCGTAGAGCGCGTCGAAACGCCACTCGACGCCCGCGTAGTGATGGCAGGCGCGCAGCACCATGCCGGTCAGCAGCGCGAGGCCGGTGAAGCCGACCGCGCCCTTCGCGACCATCGGCTGCACGCGCGCGAACGAGCCTTGTGGCAGCGCGCGCCACCAGAGCACCAACGCGAACAGCACAAGCCATTGCGCAAGTTCGAGCGGATTGAGCAGCGGCACATAAGGCAGCGGCGCCGCATCGCCAGGACTGACGGCGTTGGTGACCCACACCCATGCGAGCAGGTACACCGCCACGGGCGTTGCGGCGAACTCCAGGTAGGCGCTGCGGTATTCGCTGAGCGGCCAGCGCTGCAGCAGCACGCGCGAGCGCAGCGCCCACAGCACCAGCGCGGGCACGATGGCCCAGCCCAGCAACTGCCAGCTCGACCACTCGGCGCCGACGCGGCCGAGCTGCCACTGGCATTCGCGCGCCGCGAGCAGCAGGAAGAGCCAGAAGCCCGCGACGTGGAACGGCGTCAGCGCCGCGGCATCGAGCCAGCGCTTCTGCGCACGCAGCAGGCGCAGGTGCCACACGAGCGCCAGCGGCCACGCGATCCAGCCGAGCGCGCTCGACGGCACGTAGAACAGCGTCAGCCCGCCTGCGATGCCGTAGGCGGCGATCAGGCCGAAACCGGGCAGCGCGGCGATCGTCGCCTGGCCAAGCTGCGACCAATTGCGTCGATGCGCCACGAGCGCGCTGAGCACCGACGTCACGAGCACCACTGCCATTGCAACTGCGGGCACATGGCTCGCCAGCGCGTGGAGGTTCAGCACCCGGACGCTTTCGTCCAGCATGCCGAACAGCCACCAGCCCAGGCCCCAGACCACTGGCGTCCACAGCACCGCAGGCAGGGCGCACCACGCGTTGACCCAGCGCTTGCGCGCCGCGCCGGCGGGCTCGCCCGCGCGCGGTCGCGCTTCGTCGCGCAGCCAGTCGCCGGCCAGCAGCGCCGCAAGGCCCAGCACCACCGGCGTCCAGAAGCCGAGATGCCCGAAGGCGGGGCGCAGCACGCGCATGTCGCCGCCCATCTCCGCCAGCACGATGAAGAGGATCGCCGAGACCGCATGCAGCACGCCCGCGAACGCCGCGAGCGGCAGGTGCGCCATGCGCAGCGCCACCCACAGCACGACGGTGGCGGTCAGCGGCCACAGCAGCGCGGCCTGGGCAAGGCTGATCTGAAACAGCATCGCTAGGTGCAACAGGCCCGCGCCCGCGATCACGCCCACCACATTGCCGACCGACCACACGGGCTGCACGCCACGCGCCAGTGCCGCGCGGTGCGCCTGCAGCATCGACCAGGCGGCGCTGCCGAGCACGCTGAGCGCGATCAGGCAGGCGGCCGCGGCGCCTTGCCAGCCGCTCTCGAGCGCCTGCCCGGCATCGAGCCCATCGCCTGCGCGGTGCAGCGTGGCGATGAAGCCTGCTACCGCCAGCGCCTGCATGCCGAAGCTCACATAGGTGAACGGCAGCAGCGCGAAACGCACGGCAACCGCGAAGGTGACCGATGCGAGCACGGCCGTCGCCGCCGCGGCCCAGGGCGGTGTGAACCACTGCCACAAGAGCAGCGTGAGCGCGGCCATGCCGAGCCACGGCAAGGCGCTGCCGACGATGGCTTCGAGGCTGTCGCCTTCATCGAGCTTGGCGCGGCGATGCATGGCCCACATCGCGAAGGCGCTCGCCGCCACCAGCAGCGGGCCAATCACCGAGCCCTGCAGCAGCGGATGCCCGGCGGCCCCGTCGAGCTGCGTGGCTTCGAGCAGCTTCCACACCGCACCGGCGAACACCAGGAACGAGAAGGCGCGCGCATAAACGCGCCCTTGCCGCACACCCAGCCAATACATGCCGGCCGCCTCGACCGCCCACGCCGCGCCGGTCCACTGCCCCTCGAGGCCGAGCGGAATGGCGAGCGTGCCGAAGATCACGCCGACGATGGCGTAGGCCTCCGCCAGCAGCGCGAGGCCCTTGGGCTGCGTGGCGAACACCAGCCGCCCCATCACGAGATAAAACGCCGCGAGCGCCATCGCCGAGAAGGCGGCGCCGTACTCCCACGGCCGCATCAGCAGGTACTGCATGCCGAAGGCGACCATCGGCGTGCCGAACACCAGCGAGCTGTCGACCCGGCCGGCGCGGCGCAAGGTGTCGAGCGCGCGCGTTGCGAGCGGCTGCGCAGGCTGCACCGGCGCATCGAACAGCGTGCGGCGCGCGAAGAACAAACCGATGGCAGTGAACAGCAGGAAGAACACGACGAGGAACGGCTGCACGATGCCGTACTGGTCGTCGGTGTAGTACTTGTGCGCCCAGCCGGCCGCGAGCGTGAAGGTGCCGACGAATCCGATCAGGTTGAGCACGCGCCAGGCCTTGAACCAGGCGATCAGCACGATGCCCACGTCGAGCACCAGCAGGTAGGTGAAGAGGCCCACCGGCTGGTTGGAGCCGGTCGATGCCAGCACCGGCGCCGCGAAGCCTTCGAGCGCGGCGACGATCGCAAGCAAGGGCGCGTTCTGCAGCACCGCGAGCGCAGCGCTGAGCACCGCCACGCCGAACAGGAACGCGAAGCCCACGCTGGCCGGCAGCAGGCCGCTGAGCTTCATGGCCGCGAGCGTCGTGAGATAGAAGACGCCGATGCCTGCCCCCTGCAATATCAGCGCATAGCCCGCGCGCTTGTGGCGCAGCAGCCAGCCCAGCACCAGGAGGCCCGCGCCCACCAAGGCGACCGCGGCGTAGCGCAGTTCGATCGGCACGGTGACGCGTTCGGCCGTGTAGCGCAGCAGGAAGGCCAGGCCGAGGAACAGGATCAGCACGCCGAGCTTCACCAGCATGTTGCCGCCGAAGATCAGGTTGGCGATCGGTGCGGGCAGGCGGTCGCGCAGCGGGACCGATGGCGGCGGCGGGGGTGGACGGCGAACCAGCGGCGGCACGGCGACCGGCGCAGGGGTGGCGACGGTTTCAGGCAGACGTGGCGCGGCGGGTTTGTCGGCAGCGGGAACGACGGGTGCGGCAGGCGCCTCTGCGGCGGGCTCCTTGGCAACGACGACAGGTTGCGGGACCTGCATGGTCGAGATGCGGGGCCGCGTCATCTCGGCGGCGCGTGCGGTCGCCGGTTGACCCAAGGGCAGTGAAGGCGATTCGGCCACTGGCGTGCCGGCCATGGAGGTGGCGAGATCGCTGACCGGCGTGGCCGGTGCCACGACTACTTCGCTTGGGCCCTGCGCGAGCCGGCGTTCGAGCTGGCTGACCCGCTCCTCGAGCTCGGTCACCCGCTGCTGCAGCTTCAGCACGCCGCCAGCGGGTGCCGTCGTGGCCGGCGTGCCAACGGTGCGGCCGTCCGGCAAGCCGCCTTCAGCCTCGGTGCGTTGCGGCGCATCCTTTTTCTTCTTGCCGAACAGCTGCGAGAACGCATACGCGCCGACGAGTGCGAGAACCAGCGCCACGGGCACCGATTCGAACAGCGCCCCAATGAACAGGCCGGCCATCATGCCTATGAACCACATCCCTGACTCCCCATGTTTTGGCGAGTCCGGAGTGTACGGCTGATCTAGGCTGAAGCCGCTGCGGCGCCCGCCCGGCCTATGCTGTCAGCTATAGGTTTGGTAGCAGCCTCAGACCGGCGTGAGCTTGGCCACCGACAGCGCCAGCCACTTCACGCCGTGCCGCGTGAACTTGACCTGCGCGCGCGCGTCGTCGCCCGAGCCTTCGAGGGCCACCACCGTGCCCTCGCCGAACTTGTTGTGGAACACCTGCATGCCCGAACGCAGGCCGTGCGACGGTGCGGTCTTCTGCGGTGGCACCGGCGGACTGGCGAAGGTGTCCTTGCTGCCGCCGTAGCTGCTGCTTCCACCGCTGTAGCCGCCACTGCCACCACGCGTGCTCGCGTAGCCGCCGCCGTAGCCGAAGGCCGATGGCGTGAAGCCCTGGTTCTTCGGCGTGAGCCACTTGAGCGCGCCTTCGGGCAGTTCGTCAAAGAAGCGGCTCTTGACGTTGTACCGGGTCTGGCCGTGCAGCATGCGCGTCTGCGAATGGCTCAGGTACAGGCGCTTGCGGGCGCGCGTGATCGCCACGTACATCAGGCGGCGTTCTTCCTCGAGGCTCTCGAAATCGCTCATCGAGTTCTCGTGCGGGAACAAGCCCTCTTCCATGCCGGTGATGAACACGCAGTCGAATTCGAGGCCCTTGGCAGCGTGCACCGTCATGAGCTGCACCGCGTCCTGGCCGGCCTGCGCCTGGTTGTCGCCCGACTCGAGCGCGGCGTGCGTGAGGAACGCCGCCAGCGGGCTCAGCGTTTCGCCGGTTTCGGCGTCGGGGGCGAGCGGCTCGTCGAGCACCGGGCGGGTCGGATCGATGCCCTGGCTCGCGGGCGACTGGCGCAGTTCATCGACCGGCAGCGCCACCGCATCGCGGCCGAAGCCTTCCTGCGTGACGAAGCTCTCGGCCGCATTCACCAGTTCGTCCAGATTCTCCAGTCGATCGGCGCCTTCGCGGTCGGCCTTGTAGTGTTCGACGAGGCCGCTGTGATCGAGCACCAGCTCGATGATTTCGCGCAGGCTCACACCCTGGGTCTGCTCCCGCAGCACGTCGATCTTGGCGACGAAGCCCGTGAGGTTCGCGCCCGCCTTGCCGCCAACCACGCTGACCGCGTCATGCAGCGAACGCCCCGCCGCACGCGCCGCGTCCTGCAGGGTTTCGAGCGTGCGTGCGCCGATGCCGCGCGGCGGAAAGTTGACGACGCGCAGGAAGCTGGTGTCGTCGTCCTTGTTCTCCAGGAGGCGCAGGTAGGCCAGCGCGTGCTTGATTTCGGCGCGCTCGAAGAAGCGGAGGCCCCCATACACGCGGTACGGCACCGAGGCATTGAAGAGCGCCGTTTCGATCACCCGGCTCTGCGCATTGCTGCGGTAGAGCACGGCCATCTCCTTGCGGTCGAAGCCGTCGCGCACGAGCTGGCGCATTTCCTCGACCATCCACTGCGCCTCGGCGAGATCGGTGGGCGATTCGTACACGCGCACCGGCTCGCCCGGGCCCTGGTCGGTGCGCAGGTTCTTGCCCAGGCGCTTCTTGTTGTGGCTGATGAGCTCGTTGGCCGAGTCGAGGATGTTGCTGTAGCTGCGGTAGTTCTGCTCCAGCTTGATCTGGTGCTGCACGTCGAACTCGCGCACGAAGTCGGCCATGTTGCCCACGCGCGCACCGCGGAAGGCGTAGATGCTCTGGTCGTCGTCGCCCACCGCGATCACGCTGTTGTTCGGGTTCGGCGTGAACTGGCCGCCGACCGTGTGGCCCGAGAGCATCTTGATCCACGCGTACTGCAGGCGGTTGGTGTCCTGGAACTCGTCGATCAGGATGTGGCGAAAGCGCCGTTGATAGTGCTCGCGCACCGGATCGTTGTCGCGCAGCAGCTCGTAGCTGCGCAGCATGAGCTCGCCGAAGTCGACCACGCCTTCGCGCTGGCATTGCTCTTCGTAGAGCTGGTAGAGCTCGACCTTCTTGCGGTCGTCGTCGCTGCGGATCTCCACACCCTTCGGACGCAGGCCGTCTTCCTTGGCGCCGGCGATGAACCACTGGGTCTGCTTGGCGGGAAAGCGCTCGTCGTCGACGTTGAACTGCTTCATCAGGCGCTTGATGGCCGAGAGCTGGTCTTGCGTATCGAGGATCTGGAAGGTGGAAGGCAGGTTGGCGAGCTTCCAGTGGGCGCGCAGCAGGCGGTTGCACAGGCCGTGGAAGGTGCCGATCCACATGCCGCGCACGTTGACCGGCAGGATCGCCGTCAGCCGCGTCATCATTTCCTTGGCGGCCTTGTTGGTGAAGGTCACGGCGAGGATGCCGCCGGCGGAGACCTGGCCGGTCTGCAGCAGCCAGGCGATGCGGGTGGTGAGCACCCGGGTCTTGCCGGAACCGGCGCCCGCCAGGATGAGCGCATTGCCCTGTGGCAAGGTGACCGCAGCGCGCTGCTCCGGGTTCAGGTTCTGCAACAGCGGCAGTTCCGAGGGGTTGGCATCAGCCGCAGGATCGTTAAACAACATCCACCGATTGTAGAAACCACCGCGTATGCGGGTTATACGAAGAACTGGAAGACCTGCCTTCAGGACACCGCGTAAAATCAATCACCGGGCCCAAGATTCTTGCGCCCGGTTTTTTGTGCCCGTCTTTTGCTGAAAGACGCCGCAATGACCGGCCGGACCAAGCGCTCATTCGTTTTTTTCAACGATTCCTTTCAGGAGCCTGGTCATGCAGATTTTCGATTACGACAACATCCTTTTGCTCCCCCGCAAGTGCCGCGTGGAGAGCCGCTCGGAATGCGACGCCAGCGTGACGCTGGGCGAACGCACGTTCCGCCTGCCGGTGGTGCCGGCCAACATGAAGACGGTGGTCGACGAGTCGATCTGCCTGTGGCTCGCGCAAAACGGCTACTTCTACGTGATGCACCGCTTCGACCTGGACAACGTGAAGTTCGTCAAGGACATGCAGGGCAAGGGCGTGTTCGCCTCCATCTCGCTCGGCGTGAAGAAGCCCGACTACGAGACCGTCGACCAGCTGGTGGCGCAAGGTCTCGTGCCCGAATACATCACGATCGACATCGCGCACGGTCATGCCGACAGCGTGAAGAACATGATCGGCTACCTCAAGGAGAAGCTGCCCAAGGCCTTCGTGATCGCCGGCAACGTCGGCACGCCCGAAGCGGTGATCGACCTGGAGAACTGGGGCGCGGACGCAACCAAGGTCGGCATCGGCCCGGGCAAGGTCTGCATCACCAAGCTCAAGACCGGCTTCGGCACGGGTGGCTGGCAGCTGTCGGCGCTCAAGTGGTGCGCGCGCGTGGCGACCAAGCCGATCATTGCCGACGGCGGCATTCGCGACCACGGCGACATCGCCAAGAGCGTGCGCTTCGGTGCATCGATGGTGATGATCGGCTCGCTGTTCGCAGGGCATGAAGAATCGCCGGGCAAGACGGTCGAGGTCGACGGCACGCTCTTCAAGGAGTACTACGGCTCGGCCAGCGACTTCAACAAGGGCGAGTACAAGCACGTCGAGGGCAAGCGCATCCTCGAACCGATCAAGGGCAAGCTTGCGGACACGCTGGTCGAGATGGAGCAGGACGTGCAGAGCTCCATCAGCTATGCGGGCGGCCGCACGCTGATGGACATCCGCAAGGTCAACTACGTCACGCTGGGCGGCGACAACGCGGGCGAACACCTGCTGATGTAGCCGCCTCGCTCCGGGACCGTGCCGGTCAGGCTTCGAGCAGTTGCACCGCGTGGCGGTGCAGCGAGTGGGCCGGATCTGCGAATGCATCGACCACGCCGAAGTGGTCGAGGCCCGGGAGCACCTCGCACACCGGCACAGCGTTGCGGCCCCAGGCGTCGCGGATCATCGCGTTGTGGCGGATGAATTCGGGGCTCTCTTCGCCACCAACAGCCGCGTAGAGTTGGCCGCGCGGCGGCGCGGGCCAGAGCGCCGGGCTCGCACGACGGGCATCTGCATCGGTCAGCTTCAGCGTGTGCTCCAGGAACGGTGTGCGTTGCAGCGGTCGTAGGTCGTACAGGCCCGAGATCGAGAGCGCATTGCGCGCCAGCTGCGCGGGCAGATCGGGTGCGACTGCTTTCCAATCGCAGGACAACAAGGCCGCCGCCATGTGGCCACCGGCCGAATGTCCCGCGACGGTGATGCGCGAGGGATCGCCGCCGTAGGCCGTGACGTGGCGCCAGGTCCATTCGAGCGCACGCAGCACCTGCATGAGGATATCCGGCACGGTGACGGGCGCTTCGACGGGCCCGGGACACAGCGCGTAGTTGGGCACGACGACGCAGATGCCGCGGTCGTTGAACGATGGCGCGATGAAGGAATGCTGGCTCTTGTCCATCGCGCGCCAGTAGCCGCCGTGGATGAAGACCAGGACCGGCGCGTCGGGGATCGGCGCCGGAAAAATGTCGAGCGTTTCGTTCGGGCCTTCGCCGTAGCGCAGGTCGATCCGGCCCGGCAAGGCATCACGTACCGCAGCCGATTCGCGCGTCCAGCGCTCGAAGTACGCCGGATGGTTTTTCACCCGCGCGAGGTTGTTGTACATGCCTTCCAGCCAGGCGGGGTCGTACGAGGCCATGCGATTGCTGCTCTTGGTTTTGCGAGGCGCGAATCTTGGCACGACAACGTGCGCCGGGACGGGAGTCTGGTTAGAATTTACGTCGTGTTGGGGGGGTAGCTCAGCTGGGAGAGCGCCGCGTTCGCAATGCGGAGGTCGTGAGTTCGATCCTCATCCTCTCCACCAACCGATTTGAAAAGGCCTTGGCAACCGCCAAGGCCTTTTCTTTTTGGCGCTCAGGTATCGAGCGTCAGATGCTGGCCATGCAACGCCGCCGCGGCAGGCGATGCGAGAAAACCGATGGTCTGCGCCGCGACCGACGTCGACACCCACTCGGCCGGATTGGCATCGGGCATCGCCTGGCGATTCGCTGGTGTGTCCAGCACGCTCGGTGCGACGCTGTTCACGCTGACGCCGTGCGGCGCGGCTTCGGCAGCCATCGCTTCCACCAAGCGCTGCAATGCGCTCTTCGATGCGATGTACGCGGCCATTGCCGGCACTCCGCGCGCCGCAACCTTCGCCGTCACGGCGACTATGCGGCCGGCCTTGCGCTCGATCATCGAGGGCAGCACGGCCTGCGTCACCGCGACGAACGACCAAGCGTTGAGATTCATCATGCGGTCCCAGCTCGCACGCGACAGCGCATGCGTTGCCTCGCCCATTTCGAAGCCACCGGCAATGTGCACGAGCGCGTCGACACGGCCGAATGCCTTGAGCACCTGGCCGGTCAGTTCGGCCATGTCGGGTGCCGAGGTCACGTCGCCTGCGAGCAGCAGGTGCTGCGAGTTGTCGAGCCCCGGGAAGACCTCGGCCAATCGACCTGCATGGTGATCGACCAGTGCAAGGCGTGCGCCTTGCTCAAGGAAGTGCTGCGCCATGGCCCGACCCAGCGCGCCCGCAGCACCGGTGATCACGACATGGGGCGTGGTGTTTGCATCGCTCATAAGAAAATGCTCCTGATTGTGAGGAGGGGAATGGCCCCGTCGGTGGCGCATCCTAACGCCGCGGTTCACAATTTTTTTGGACACCGGAAAATTCTGGGATATACTCGTGGTCTTGCCTGAAAACGCTAGTCGCTTACAGTGCAGGGGCTCTTAGCTCAGTTGGTAGAGCAGCGGACTCTTAATCCGTAGGTCGAGTGTTCGAGTCACTCAGGGCCCACCACCAACATGGCGGAAACGCTGAAAAAGCCTGCAACCTCACCGGTCGCAGGCTTTTTTATTTGCTCGCCGACATCACGTCACGGCGAACCCGCCTCACCCTGCCGCGTCATCCAGTCGTCGACGAAACGCGCGAGCACATCACGCTTCTCGTCGACCTCGGCCGCCAGATATTGGCGCGCATGTTCCTGGGCCAATTCGTTCGACAGGAACCACTGTTCCCGCGCGGGACTGCCCTGCGCAGGCGGCGTGCCCCAGGCGGCGACGCTCTTGCCCAGAAACGCTTCAGTGACTGGCAACCGCCCATCGGTCTTGCCGATGTCCGACAGCGCATTGCGCGGACCGCCGAGTACGACACGCACCTGGACGATGTCGCTCTCCGCATGAATGGATGCGCCAAGCCCACCCGTCTGGTGCACCTGCCAGAGCTGCTCCGCGGAAGCATTGCGAATCCAGCTTTCGAGCGCGCGCGTCAAACTCTCAAGGATGATTTCTTTGTTCATATATGCACTATTTCACATTTAAGACTGTCAGTTCTGGTCTTCGATAACGCAAATCTACAGAGTCCCGTGCATGACATGGCATCTTGTACCCGCTGTCACGCATCACAACAATCAAGATTCCAGGGACATCAACTTCGAAGCGAAAAGCTCGTTGGACCCGCTTCGGCGGGTTATTTTTTGCCCTCCCTCATCCAGCGCGACCAGCGATGCCCGGTGACAACACAATCCACCGGCCGGGCAAAGTGATTTCCGGCCTGCGCTATATTTCTCCCATGGAAAAGGCTTCCGACATAGGCAAACCCACCGTCCCCATCGACCTGATCGGGCCGGAACACTGGGGCCGCTCCAGGCGCGGCAATGGTCGGGTCACCAAGGTGCTCTGCATCATCGTCGGTGGCCTCGCGGCTGCTGGGGTGATCGCCTATCGCTTCTTCGGCGTCGGGCGCTGAACGTTCCATCCGCACAATAGAAAGCCCGCTGTCCGACGACAGCGGGCTTTTTTCATGAGGGTCGTCAAGCCAGTGCACAGCCCCCTCCCTCTCATTGAAGCCGCGAGCCCTTGGGCAGCCGCTTCGCCAGCCACTCGTGCACGTCCGCGCGGATGTTGCGGCCTTCGAGCAGAAAGCTCTCGAAGCGGCTCGGCACATAGGGCAGATAGACCAGCGGCATGCCGGCTTCCTCCGGCGTGCGCGCGGCCTTCCTGTTGTTGCAGACGGCGCACGCGCTCACCAGGTTGGTCCAGGTCCACGGGCCACCGCGCGATTCGGGCAGCACATGCTCGCATTGCAGATCGCGTTCGTGGAACACGCCCGCGCAGTACGCGCAGGTGTGACGGTCGCGACGCACCAGCTTGCTCTTGGTGACACCGGGCACCACGTCGAACAGGTTGATCTTCGACGCGCCACGCAGCGCGATGATGGGCGCCACTTCGATGCGCGACTGCACACCACGCGCAACGTTGAAACCGCCGCGCAGCGTGGCCAGCGGCAGGACGCCGTCTTCCCAGGCGACCGATCCGGTGGCGTAGTGCAGCACCGCCTGCTCCAGCGAAATCCAGGCTTGCGGCGTGCCCTGAATATCTAGTTGCAGGACGTGAGGATGCATGATGGCTCGCCTCCTTTTGCGGCGATGGTCGAAGGGGTTGAAGAGAAAAAGATGGGTGGGGTGCACGAACGGAATCGAACCGTCGTCAGCGGGCTCACAACCCGCGGCTCTGCCGTTGAGCTACGCGCACCGTAGAGAAGAAGCTGACCGGCCGGCTACCACTCGCCCACTTCACGCACGCGCTGGTCAAGGTCGAGACCTTCGACCGCACGCTCGTGGCTAGGCGACGCGGACAGACTTTCCGTCGTGCGCCAGCCGATGCCGAAGCGTTGCGCCAATGCCAGCACCATGCGCTTGCGCGGCTGGGTCGGGCGCACGGTGATCATCCGGATCGGGGTATTGCGCTTGCGCATGGTGACTCCTTGGTTGTTGTGGTGACAGCAAAACAAAAATGGCCCCACGTGCACGACTCGAACGTGCAACCCCTTGCTTCGTAGGCAAGTGCTCTGATCCATTGAGCTAACGCGGGATGAATGAAAAACGAAAATAAAAAGTGTCCGGTTACGGGTTCCGGCGCCGCCCAATCTTTGCGGCCGGTTTCCGCGGAAGGACCATCTGCAATGGCCCGGTTCCGCTCGGGTTCGATGCGAAAAAACGAATGACCGCTTTTCCATTTCGGTTGTGTCCTCACGCGACGGACAGCGCGCTGGGCGCTGCCCCGTACGACGTCGCTGCACAGGAGGGATCAGTTCCTGCACATCCCGCCAGACCGTCTACGCGGTGGGTCCTGGCGGTGTGGTGAAGGCACACCCGAAATGGCAAAGCACAAAAGCAAAAAACAAAACAAAAAGGCCCGGAAACCTTTCGGTGTCCGGGCCTCTGCTTGAGAGAGCTTGGAAGGTATGCGCCTATGCGCAACCTCCACCCGGTAGCACCTGATCCTCGAACTTGCCAACGCGCAGACGGGCTGCGGTTTGCGTGGCATGCACGTAGCTCTGGCGCAGATTCGATTTCGACGACGACGGCATGCCGAACCCACCGCCACACGACCACACGCGCACGAACGCCCGGCCCGATGCGGGTCGAATGTTGGTGAGGGTCAATGCGGTGTTCACGATGGTTCCTGGTCAAAAATTGCCGCTGTCGGCTGTAAGGGGTTGGAAAAAAGGTACGGCTTGAGCCGCGAATGAGGGCAACTGTAAATAGTGTTTACGGCGACGTCAACAACCGGGACAATCTTTTCTTGTCTTGTTGTTGTTTTTGAACAGTGCCCAATACCACCGTCGCGCGCCGTCGCAATGTCCTTGCGCTGCATCGCCGCTTTCTTGAGGGCGCCATTGCCGCCGGTCTGCCAGCCAAAGGGCTGGATCAGTCCTTTGCGAAGAAGATCGAAATCTCCCCGAGCATGTGGAGCCAGATCAAGAGCTCCCGGCCCATCGGCGACAACCTCGCGCGGCAGATCGAGCGGCATTGCGACGTGGAGCCTGGTTGGCTCGACAAGGAAGACCGGCCCTCCGAGGTGCCCGATGCGGCGGAAGAACGCTTCATCACGGCTGCGCGCGAGGCGTGGCGCACGGCCAATGCCAAGGGCAAGAGAGAACTCGGCGGCTGGCTGAAGAAACACGCGCAGGACGCCGACCCGGCGCCCTGAAATTCAACTCGCCAACGCCGACGCGTCGCGCAGGATCGCCGCGCGCATGTCATCGGGAATGGCAACTGCGCGATGCGTCTCGAGCGATGTCGTGACGATCACCTGCGCCATCTGCATCCGCACTTCGCCGCTCTCGGCACCGAAGCAGCGCACCGCCAACGTCATCGAGCGTGAGCCCAACCGTTCAACGGCGAGCCCGAGCATCACTTGGTCACCCATGCGGCTCACGGCGCGGAAGTCCACTTCCAACTTCACGGTCGGCAGACCGATGCGGCGCTCGGCCACGAGCCCGTGGTAGCTCAGGCCCAGCCCTTCGTTCACCCAGTCTTCGACCAGCCCGTTGAGCATCACGAAGTACTGCGGATAGAACACGATGCCCGCCGGATCGCAGTCCGAAAACCGGATCAGCCGCGGTCGTCTGAATTCCGCACTCGGCGCCGCCAAGTCGACATGCGTGGCATCACTCACGCTCACGCCTCCTCGCCGGCTGCCTCGCCGCGCATCACATGCACGCGCAGCAGTCCGAGCTGGCTGTGCATCTGCTTGACCGTCTTCATGTCGAGGCCCGAGAACATCTCGAGAATCCACTGCTCGTGCTCACTCGCCATCGTCTCGAAGGTGCGCCGCCCCGCGGGCGTGAGGCTCACGATCCATGCGCGGCGGTCGTCGGGGCTGGGCGCGCGGGCCACCATGCCTTCGCGTTCGAGCTCATCGGTCAGCCCGGTCACGTTGCCGCCGGTCACCATGAGGTAGCGCGACAGCACGCGCATCTTGAGCCCGTCCTTGTAGCGGTAGAGCTGCGCCATGTAGTCGAAGCGCGCGAGCGAGATGCCGAAGCGCTCGCGCAGACGGCGGCGGATCTCGGCCTCGATCTGCGTGGTGCTCGCGAGCATGCGCAGCCACAGCTTGAGCATCGCGTGGTCTTCATGACCGGCGCGTGCTTCGTGACCGAGTTCTTCGGCGTCGCTCAGTGCGGCGTGCGAGGCGTCGTTGCGTGTCATGTCACTTCTCCTCCCGAGACCGAGATCGATTGGCCGGTGACCGAGGCCGCGCCTTCGCCGCACAGCCAACGCACGGCGTCGGCCACCTCGGATGGCTGCACGATGCGCTTCTGCGGGTTCACGCTGGAGAACTCCGCCAGCGCATCGGCCTCGCTGCGCCCGGTCTTGCCGACCACGTTGGCGACGCTGTTGCGCAGGATGTCGGTGTCGGTATAGCCGGGGCACACGGCATTCACCGTGATGCCCTTGCGCGCCACTTCGAGCGCGAGCGAGCGCGTGAGGCCGATCACGCCGTGCTTGGCCGCGGTGTAGGCCGAGACGTAGGCGTAGCCTTTCTGCCCCGCCGTACTCGCGATGTTGACGATACGACCCCAGCCGGCTTCGAGCATGTCCGGCAGTGCGGCCTGCGCGCACAGGAAGCTGCCGGTGAGGTTCACCGACAGCATCCGCTGCCAGAGATCGACTGAGGTCTTGAGGAACGGCGCGCTCTCGGCGGCACCCGCGTTGTTGACGAGGATGACGATCGGGCCCCGCGCCGCACGGGCCTGCGCGAAAGCGGCCTGCACGCCTTCCGGGTCCGCCACATCGGCGGCGGCCACGCCATGGCCGCTGCCTGTGAGCGTATCGGCCACGCGCTGCAGCGCTTCGCGGTCACGCCCCAGCAGCGTCAGTACGGCGCCCTCGGCGGCCAGCGTGCGTGCGATCTCCGCACCGATGCCGCGCGCAGCGCCGGTCACGAGTGCGTGACGGCCAGTGAGTAAATTTGATTGCATACCTGAATGTTTTAGTTCTGAATCATTTTAACAATCTCCGCCCGCCGGCCTGTCAGCACATGAAACGGCCGCCTTACGGCCTCGCGGGCCGACCGTCCCAGGTCTGCGGCCCGACGCCGCGCTCGCGCAGCTTGAACTTCTGCACCTTGCCGTTCTCTGTCCGCGGCAGGTCGGGCAGCACGTCGATGTAACGCGGCACCGCGAAGTACGGCAGGCGGCCCTCGCAGAAGCGCGACAGCTCCACGGGATCGATGTGCTCGCCTTCGCGCACGACCAGCGCGGCCATCACCTCGTCTTCGGCCAGCTCGGAGCGCACGGGATACACGGCGCACGAGGCCACACCGGGGTGACTCAACAGCACCTGCTCCACCTCGAACGAAGAGATGTTCTCGCCGCGCCGGCGGATCGCGTCCTTGATGCGGTCCACGAAACGAAACGCGCCGTCCGCATCCCGCACCACGCGGTCACCCGTGTGGAACCACAGGTTGCGCCAGGCTTCGACCGTCTTCTCCGGCATGTTGAAGTAGCCGCTCGCAAAGGCATACGGCTCGTCCGCGCGCAGCAGCAGTTCGCCGGCCTCGCCGGGCGGCAGCGCCACGTCGTCCTCATCGGCCACGCAGGCCTGGAAGCCGGGCCGCAACCAGCCCATGACTCCGCCACGCGGCGAGTCCGGCGCGGTGGCGATCGCGAAATTGGTTTCCGTCGAGCCGTAGCCTTCGAGCAGCGACACGCCCGTGCGCGCCTTGAACGCCTGCCCCGCCGCCGACGGCACGCCCGGCCCGAGCCCGATGCGCACGCGGTGATCGCGCTCTCCCTCTCCTTCGGGCTGCGCGAGCAGGATCGGCACCATCGCGCCGAGGAGGTAGACCACGGTGGCGCCGCTCGCACGCATCGACGGCCAGAAGCCCGAGGCCGAGAAGCGCGGCTCGAACACCACCTCGGCCCCGGTCATCGCCGCCTGCGCGAAAGTGTTGAGCGCGTTGATGTGAAAGAGCGGCAGCGTGGTGCACAGCACGTCGTCGCGCCCGACACCGAGCACCTCGGCACTGTTCACGCCCCACCAGAAGTACTGCGCATGCGGGCAGATCACGCCCTTGGCCGGACCGGTGGTGCCCGAGGTGTAGAGGATGGCGAGCGGATCGCCCGGCTGCACATCGGCGGGCGCAATGGCCTCCGAACCTTCCGGGAAGTTCGAGACGCGCACGCCGGCGGGCGGCTCCCACGAAGCAGCACCCTCGCCCACCACCCACACATCGCGCAACGCAGTGCGCCCGAGATCGGCCGTCTTGAGGCGCTCAAGAAAACCCGCCTCGATCACCAACAGCTTCGCCGCGCTGTTGGCCAGGAAGTATTCGATCTGCGGCCCCATCGACGCCGTGTTGACCGGCACGACCGAAGCGCCGAGCCATCCGGCACCGAGAAAAGTTTCGAGAAACTCGATGCGGTTGCCGCACATCACCGCGATGCGATCGCCGCGCGCCACGCCAGCCTGCGCCAGTGCACCGGCGCACATCGCGGCCGCTTCGACCGCGTCACCATGCGTCCACTGCCGGCCCGCGATCCGCAACAGCGGGCGCGCACCGAACAGCGCCGCTTGCCGCTGCAGCATCGCCGGCAGCGTGCGCTGCGCGGGCGGCACGGCGCGCACCTCACTCGTCATCGTGCGTGCCTCCGCCGAGGTACGTCGCTTGCACGCGCGGGTCGCTCGCCAGCTCGGCCGAGGCGCCCGAGAGCGCGATCTCGCCCGTCTCCAGCACATAGCCCTCGTCCGAGCTTTCGAGCGCCGCGCGGGCGTTCTGCTCCACCAGCAGGATCGACACGCCGTCTTCACGCAGCTTCCGCACGATGGTGAGGATATCCCGCACGATCAGCGGCGCAAGGCCCAGGCTGGGTTCGTCGAGCATCAAGAGGCGCGGCGCCGACATCAGCGCGCGCCCCACCGCCAGCATCTGCCGCTCGCCGCCCGAGAGCGTGTCGGCGCGTTGCGCGCGGCGCTCCGCCAGTCGTGGGAAGCGGTCGTACACCGACTGCAGCTGCCGCTTCATCGCATCGCCGCGCAGCCGCTTGGCGTAAGCACCGAGCTGCAGGTTGTCGAGCACGGTGAGTTCGCCGAACAGCTCGCGCTTCTCGGGCACGAGGCACAGGCCGCGCTCCACGCGTGCCTCCACGTCGAGTCCCTGCAGGTCTTCGCCCTCGAAGCGCAGCGTGCCCTTGCACGGCAGGAGCCCCATGGCGGCCGCCAGCAGCGTTGTCTTCCCCGCGCCATTCGGCCCGATCACCGAAATGATCTGCCCGGGCTGCAGGTCGAGCGATACACCGCGCACCGCCTCCACCTGCCCATACGACACATGCAGGTCGCCGATCTCCAGCATCGCAGTCATACAACGCTCCCCAGGTAAGCCGCCTGCACACGCTCGTCCGCGCGCACCGCCGACGGCACGCCCTCCACGAGCTTGGAGCCGAAGTTCATCACCACCAGCCGGTCCACCAGTTTCATCACGAAGTCCATGTCGTGTTCGACGATCAGGATGGTCACGCCCTCCTCGCGGAGCTTGCGCAGCAGGTCGCCGAGCGCCATCTTTTCCTTGCGACGCAGGCCCGCCGCGGGCTCGTCGAGCACCAGCAGCACCGGGTCGGCGGCCAGCGCGCGAGCGATCTCCAGGATGCGCTGCGTGCCCAGCGGCAGGCTGCCCGCGATCTCGTGCACGCGGTCGCCAAGCCCGATGCGGTCGAGCTGGCGCTGCGCCTCCTGCAGGATCTGCATCTCCTCCTTACGATCGAGCCGCAGGCCCGCCTTCAGGATGCCCGAGCGCGTGCGCGAATGCGCGCCCAGCGCCACGTTGTCCAGCAGGCTCATGTGCGGCCGGAGCTTCACGTGCTGGAAGGTGCGCGCCAGGCCCAGCCGCGCCACCTGCCGCTGCGGCATGCCGGCGATGTCGTGGTCGAGGAAGCGCACCTGCCCCGAGGTCATCGGCAGCGTGCAGGTCAGCAGGTTGAACATGGTCGACTTGCCCGCGCCGTTCGGCCCGATCAGCCCGACGATCTCGCCGGCCTTCACGTCGAAGCTCACGTCGTTCACTGCCACCAGCCCGCCGAAGCGCTTGACCGCGCCATTCACCGACAGCACCTGCGTGCCGCGCGCCGGCAGTTGGCGATGCGGCAGCGGATCGACCGGCGGTGCATCGTGGCGCGATACACCCTGCGTGCCACCACGACGACGCGTCCAGCGCCGCAGCAATCCCATCAACCCACCACGCGCAAAGTGCAGCAGCAGGATGAAAAGCGCGGCGAAGGCCACGGCCTCCAGTTGCCCGGCACGCTGCGTGAGCATCGGCAGCACGTCCTGCAGCCCGTTCTTCAACACCAGCACCAGCGCGGCGCCCACCAGCGCCCCGGCCAGTTGGCCGAGCCCGCCAGCTACCGCCATCAGCAGGTACTCGATGCTCGCGCGCACATCGAAGGGCGACGGGCTCACGAAGCGGTTCATGTGCGCATAGAGCCAGCCCGCCAGCCCCGCGAACAGCGCGGCCGTCACGAACAGCGTGAGCCGCACGCGGTACGCATCTGCCCCCACGCTCGCCAGCAGCGTTGCCCCGCCGCGCAGCCCGCGAATCGCGCGGCCCGGTCGCGACTGCAGCAGGTTGTGGCTGAACAAGCACGCCAGCCCGACCACCACCCAGATCAGGTAGTACATCGACCGAGGATCGGCCAGCGACCAGCCCGCGACCTGCAGCGCCGGAATGTTCGACAGGCCCGTGTGGCGGCCGAGCGCATCGACGTTGCCGAACAGCATCGCGATCGACAGTCCCCACGCGATGGTGCTGAGCGGCAGGAAGTGCCCGCCGAGCCGCAGCGTCAGCATGCCGATGGCGAGTGCCGAGATACCCGTGAGCAGCAACGCGAACAACAGGCCGATCCACGGCGACATGCCTTGCGCGGTCGTGAGCCACGCCGTCGCATAGGCCGCGATGCCGACGAAGGCCGCCTGCCCGAACGAGGTCGCGCCGCCCACGCCCGTAAGAAGCACCAGCCCGAGCGCCACGAGCGCGCCGATGCCGATGTCGTTGAGCAGCGAGACCGTGAAGCTGCCCGCCACCGCCGGCACCAGCGCCAGAACGACGATTACCGCGGCGATCCACAGCATGCGTTTGCGGTTGCCGTTCATTGGTCCACCTCGTCTTCTTCCTCTTCCGAATGGGCCGCCATGAAGGAGCGCAGCATGAGCACCGGGATCAGCAGGCTAAACACGATCACGTCTTTCAACGCCCCGCTCCAGAACGACGCGAAGCTCTCCACCACGCCGACCGCGAGCGCGCCCACAGCCGTCATCGGGTAGCTCACGAGCCCGCCGATGATCGCGGCCACGAAGGCCTTCAGCCCGATGATGAAACCGGAGTCGTAGTACATGGTCGTCACCGGTGCGATGAGCACGCCAATGAGGCCGGCGAGCAGCGAGGCGCAGCCATAGGCCAGCAGCGCGGTGCGCACCGGCCGGATGCCGACCAGCCGCGCCCCCACCCGGTTCACCGCGGTCGCACGCAGCGCCTTGCCGGCCACCGTGCGCTCGAACACCAGAAAGAACAGCCCGCTCAGCACGATCGCCGCGCCCACCATCAGCACCACCTGGCCGCTGACCGTGAACCCGTCGCCCAACGTGAACACCGCGCTCGTTAATGGCGTGGTGCGCGAACCTTCAGGGCCGAAGAACAGCAGGCCCAGGCCCGAGAGCAGGAAGTGCAGCGCGAGCGACACGATCAACAGCACCAGCACCGACGCGTCGGCGATCGGCTGGAACACCACCCGTGCGAGCAGCGGCGCGATCGGCACCACCAGCAGCACAGCCACCGCGATGTGCACCGCCACCGGCACGCCCGGCCGCGCCGCGATCCACGCGAGCACGCACGGAATCGCCGGCAGCACGCCCCACATCAGCACCGCCTTCGGAATGTGCGCGGCCTCGCCGCGGCGCAGCAGGCTGCCGATTTCCGTCGCCAGCGCCAGCACCGCGAGCACCGCCACCATGCCGATAGTGGCCGGCACACGGCCGGTTTCGAAGGCCGCGAGCGACAGGGCCGCGAAGGCCGCGATGTCGCCGAACGGCACGAACACCACCCGCGTCACGGAAAAGATCAGCACCAACCCGAGGCCGGCCAGCAGATAGACGGCACCGTTGGCCAGGCCGTCGGTGATGAGGATCAGCGCGACGTCCCACGTCATAGGAAAACCTCAGGCGTTGCTTTCATCTTTTTTCTTCTCTTCTTCGGGAACGGGACATTGATCAAGGTGCGAGCTTCCAATGGCCGTTGTCGAGCTTGACGATCACGCGTGCACGCTCGTCAACGCCGTAGAGGCTGCCGGGCTTGAAGCTGTAGACGCCGTGCGTGCCCACCACTTCCTTGGTGCTGAAGATGGCATCGCGCAGCGCCACGCGGAACTCGGCGGTTCCCGGCTCGGCTTTCTTCATGGCGCGCGAGGCGGCGTCGGCGAACACCAGCCAGCCGTCGAAGGAATAGGCCGAGAAGGCATCGCTGGTCGGCGCGTTGTTGACCTTCTGGAACACGGCGCGGAATTCGGTCGCGATCTTCTTGGTCGGGTAGCTGTCCGGCAGTTGCTCGGCGACGATCACCGGGCCGGTAGGCATCAGCGCGTTCTGGCCGGCAGCGCCGACCACGCGCACGAAGTCGGGGTTGATGAGCCCGTGCTGGCCATACACGCCGCCCTTGTAGCCGCGCTCCTGCAGCGCGAGGAACGGCAGCGCGCCCGGCGTGCCGGCGCCGCCGGTCATCACCGCGTCGGGGCGCAGCGCCACGATCTTGAGCACCTGGCCGGTTACCGAGGCATCGGCGCGCGCATAGCGTTCGTTGCTCACCACCTTGATGCCGGCGCCGGGCGCGGCCTTCATGAGCGCGTCGTACACCAGGTCGCCCCAGGCGTCGGTGAAGCCGATGTAGCCCACGGTCTTCACGTTGTTGCGCTTCATGCGCTCGACCACCGCATCGATCATCAGCTGCGTGGGCTGCGCGACCGTCATGACCCACGGGTTCTCGTTGGGGTCGAGCAGGATGGGCGTGAGGCCGATCATCGGCGTCTTCGCATCGCGGCCGACCTGCGCCATTGCAATGGCGGCCGGCACGCCCGAAGTGCCCATGAGCACATCGACCTTTTCCTCTTCAACGAGCTTGCGCGCATTGCGCCCGGCGGTGGTCGGGTCGGAGCCGTCGTCCAGCACGATGAGCTGCACCTTGCGACCGTTGATCTCGGGCTTGTACGCCAGCGCGGCCTGCATGCCCTTCGCATAGGGCACGCCCAGCGAGGAGTTCGGCCCCGAGAGCGACACGCTCAGGCCGACCTTGAGATCGGCCGCGAGAACGCTCGCAACGCCGCAGGCGGTCAGCGCCGCGGCGAGGGCACCGCGCGTGAGGGTCAGCATCAGGCTCTTCATGTCGTAGCTCCGGTGAGGATGGTTGGAATGAACAGGTAACTCAGATGAACAACTGGATGGCCGGCAACGCGCGTGCGGCATTGAGCAGGTTGATGCGCTTCTGGCGGATGGCCCAGCCAGCCGGCGTGTGCACGAGGTGGTGGCGCGCGGTGCCGCTCAACAAGATCTGGGATTCGCCGCGCGCCTCGACATAGAGAAACGGTGTGCGCAGGTGCGCTTCGTCGGCCGTCTCGCTCTCGATGCGCGAGGGCTGCAGCACATGCTGGCTGTGGCTCGCGGGGTGCTGCGAATGCGCGCGCGGGTTCTTGAGGCGGTCCACGCGCAGTTGCAGCAGCAGCCGGTCTTCGTAGGTCAGCGAGTTGTGCGAGAACGGATCGACCTGCGCCGCGCCGAGCAGCGGCACCCAGTAGTGGCCGTCTTCGCAGAACAGTGCCAGCCAGTCGTCGAAGCGCCGCTCGTCGAGCAAGGCGGCCTCGTGGGCAATGAAATCGCGCGGGTCGTTCATGCCGCAACCTCCGACGCCATCGCCTTCGCCCAGGCGCGGAACTGGTTGCGCATGAGCAGCTCGTTCGTGCCGTTGGTGGTGATGGTCGATTGCGCGAGCTCGGCCGCATCGAAGTTGCGGTGCAGGCTCACCCACTCGTTGCCGCCGGCGCGCAGGCCCTGCTGGATGCTCTCGAACAGATGCACGTCGTCGTGCGCCACCACCGACATCGGCGAGAACACGAGCCGGTTGTAGCTCATCGCGCGCTCGAACAGCAGCGCGGGCGCACCGGCCGCGCGGAAGCTCCAGGCTTCGATCAGCGTGCGGTCGGCAGCCAGCGGACGGATCACGCGGATGGCCTGCGGCGAGCCCTTCACCGACAGGCTCGGATAAAAGACCGAGTTCTGCGGCGAGCGCTGCAGGATGTCGGCTGCGCGTTCAACGCCGTGCGCGGCCTGCATCGCGGCCTCGTACTCTGGCAACTGCGCATAGTTGGAGTGGATGCTGAAGTTCACGCCCAGCACGCTGTGCCCGTTGGCGAACACCCGCCCGCCCATCCTGTCGAAAAACTCGTAGCCCGAGCCGAAGGGCAGGATCTGCTCCATCGCCATCGGCTTGGGATCGGTGGGCGCATGGCCCTCCCACAGCGCCTCGGCCGCCTGGGTGGCCGACTCGTGCGTCGACATCGGATGCACCGTGTCGTTGATGTTCTCCAGGTACATCTTCCAGTTGCAGTGGACGATGTTGCGCAGCACGCCGCCACCCACGGTGAGCTTGCCTTCGGGAGAGCGGTCGACCATGTTGTCGATGGCGCCGAGCACCTCGCCGAAGTAGTCCTCGAACGCGGGGCCGGTGTCGGCCAGGCGCACGAACACGAAGTCGCGGTAGACCTTCACATGCTTCACCACGGAAAGCCCCTGCCCCGATTCGCAGGCCCTGAGCTGCGTGCCTTCGTAGCCCGCCTTCAGCGGCAGGCCGAGCGGCGCACCGTCGAGCTTGTAGGTCCACGCGTGGTACGGGCAGCGAAAGAACCGGCCGGTGTTGCCGCTCTCGTCCGTCACCAGTTGCGTGCCCTTGTGGGCGCAGCGGTTGTACATGACGTGCACCGCGCCGTCGGGCTGTCGCACCATCAGCAGCGGCCGGCCCGCGACCTCTTGCGTCACGAAGTCGCCCGCCTCTGGCACCTGGCTCGCATGGCCGAGGAAGACCCAGGTGTTCGCGAACAGGCGCTCCTGCTCGAGCGCGAAGATCTCCTCGCTCAGGTACAGGTCGCGGTGCACGCGGTCGTCCTGCACCAGGGCGGCGATGCGGTCGGGATGATGGCGGTAGCTGGTCATCGGCGGGCGCTCAGGTTTCGGTCAGGGGACCAGCTTCCACTGGCCCTTGTTCATCTGCACGATCACTACGCCGCGCTGGTCGGAGCCATAGCGGTCGTCGGGCCTGAAGGTGTAGATGCCGTGCGTGCCCACCAGCTCCTTCGTGCTCACGATGGCGTCGCGCAGCGCGGTGCGGTACTGCGGCGTGCCGGGCTCGCCCTTGGTGCGCGAGGCGGCGTCGGCCAGCAGCAGGTAGGCGTCGTAGGTGTACGAGGAGAAGGCATCGGTCGGCACCGCGCCGTTCACCTTCTGGTAGGCCGCGCGGAAGGCCATCGACACCTTCTTGACGGGGTTGCTGTCGGGCAGCTGGTCGGCCACGAGCACCGGGCCGCTCGGCACCTGCAGGCCTTCGATGGAGGCGCCGCCCACACGCACGAAGTCGGCGTTGATGAGCCCGTGCGTGCCGTAGATCCTGCCCTTGTAGCCACGCTCGGCGAGTGCGATGTAGGGCAGCGCGCCAGGCGTGCCGGAGTTGCCTGCGAACACGGCATCGGGCCGCACGGCGACGATCTTCAGGATCTGCCCCGCCACCGACGAATCGCTGCGCGCATAGCGCTCGTTCGCCACCACCTTGATGCCGGCGGCGGCCGTGCTCTTCATCAGCGAGTCGTAAGCCAGGTCGCCCAGCGCATCGGAAAAGCCGATGAAGGCCACCGTCTTCACGCCGGACTTCTGCATGCGGTCCACCACGCCCGCGACCATGAGCGGGAACGGCTGCGACACCGTCACCGTCCACGTCCCTTCGGGGCCGGCGATGGTCACCGGCGTGGGCGAGATCAGCGGCGTGTTGAGCTCGCGCGCCACCGAGGCGATGGCCATCGCGCCCGGTACGCCCGAGGTGCCAATGAGCACATCGACCTTGTCTTCCGTCACCAGCTTGCGGGCGTTGCGGCCAGCGGTGGTCGGGTCGGAGGCGTCGTCGAGCACGATGAGCTGGACCTTGCGTCCGCCGATTTCCGGACGCTCGGCAATGGCTGCGCGAATGCCCTTTTCGTAGGGCACGCCGAGTGCGGCCACGGGCCCCGACAGCGAGCTGATGAAGCCGATCTTCAGGTCGGCCGCCATGGCCTGTGCAGTTGCCAGTGCGATGGCGGTGAGGCCGAGGATGCGGGCGATTTTCTTTTTCATCGAGGTTGCTCCAGCGTGTGTGGTGTGTGGTGTGCGTTGAATCAGGGGACCAGCTTCCACTGGCCCTTTTCAAGCTTCACGACGACCCGCGAACGCTCATCCGATCCATAGCGGTCGGTCGGCTTGAAGTTGTAGACGCTGTGGGTCCCCACCAACTCCTTGGTGCTGACGATGGCGTCGCGCAACGCAAGGCGGAACTGCGGCGTGCCCGGTTCGGCCTTGGTGGCGAGCGCGCGTTGGGCCGCATCGAGGTACAGCAGCCACGCGTCGAAGGTGTAGGCCGAGAAGGCATCGGTCGGCGGCGCGCCGTTGGCCTTCTGGTAGGCCGCGCGGAAGTCCATCGACACCTTGCGGATCGGGTTGTCGTTGGGCAACTGCTCGGCCACGATCACCGGGCCGGTGGGTGCGAGCAGGCCTTCGACGGCCGCGCCGCCGACGCGCACGAAGTCAGGATTGATGAGCGCGTGCATGCCGTAGATCTGGCCCTTGTAGCCGCGCTCCGCAAGCGCCAGGTAGGGCAGCGCGCCGGGCGTGCCCGAGGTGCCGGTGATCACCGCATCGGGGCGCAGCGCCACGATCTTGAGCACCTGGCCGGTCACCGACGAATCGGCGCGCGCATAGCGCTCGTTCGACACGATCTTGATGCCCGCGGGCTCCGCGCTCTTCTGTAGCGCGTCGTACACCAGGTCGCCCCATGCGTCGGAGAAGCCGATGTAGCCGACCGTCTTCACGCCCGATTTCTTCATGCGCTCGACCACCGCGCTCACCATCAGCGGCGCAGGCTGCGGCAGCGTGACCATCCACGAGCCCTCTTCGCCCGGCAGGTTCGCGTTGGCGATGGAGATCAGCGGCGTTTTTGTCTCGCGCGCCACGCCGGCGATGGCTAACGCGCCGGGCGATCCTGCCGTGCCGATGATGACGTCGACCTTGTCCTCGTCGATCATCTTGCGGGCATTGCGCGCGGCCGTGGACGGGTCCGAGGCGTCATCCAGCTGCACCAGCTGGATCTTGCGGCCGCCCAGGTCCGCCTTGTAGGCGAGCGCGGCCTTCATGCCCTTCTCGTAGGGAATGCCGAGCGACGACACCGGCCCCGAGAGCGACGTGATGAAGCCGACCTTGAGATCGGCGGCCCACGCGCCTGCCACGGCGCTCAAGGCGCCGAGGCCCACGGCGATGCCCGCGAGGGCACGGAATCGGTTCAGGACTTTCATGGCGATGCTCCAGAGGTGATGTTTTGAACGAGACGAAACGCTGAAATGAAAACTAGAGGGCCAGGCTGCCGACACTGGTGCCGCCGCAGACATAGAGCACCTGGCCGGTGACGAAGCTGTTGTCAGGGTCCGCGAAGAAACGCACGGCGCGTGCCACATCGGCCGATTCGCCCAGCCGCTTGACGGGCACGGAGGCGGCGAGTGCGCGTTCCTTCTCGCTGCCGGCTTCGACGACGTCATAGAACATGTCGGTGCGGATGGGGCCAGGCGCCACCACGTTCACCGTGATGCCATCGGCGGCCAGTTCCAGAGCCCAGGTGCGGGCCATGCCCAACATGCCGGCCTTGGTCGCGGAATAACTGGTGCGGGTCGCAAGGCCCAGCGCGGCGCGCGACGACAGCAGCACCACACGGCCGAAGCGCTGCGCGCGCATGGCGGGCAGTGCGCCCTGCACGAGCTGGATCGCGCAGCCCAGGTGCAGGTCGACCAGCGCATCCAGATCGTCGAGCTTCACCTCGGGCAGCAGGGCGGCGCGGATCACGCCCGCGTTGTGGACGATGGTGGTCGGCGCAAAGCGCTCGACCAGTTCGCGCACCGCTTCGCCCGTGGCCGCGCGGTCGCTCAGGTCGACCTCCAGGCTGTGCAGCTTCGGATGGTCGATCTCGGCCTTGCGGCGCGCGAGCGACACCACCTCGTAGCCCTGCGCGAGCAGGTCTTCGCAGATCGCCTTGCCGATGCCGGCGCTGCCGCCGGTGACGGCCGCGACCTTCGGCGTCATGCCTGAGCCCCCACCAATGCCAGCACGCGCAGCGGGCTGCCGCTGCCCTTCTCGATCTTGAGCGGCGGGCAGATCAGCACCGCACCGGACGGCGGCAGCAGATCGAGATTGGTCAGGCATTGCAGCCCATAGCGCCCCGCGCCATGCATGTAGTAATGACACGGGTACGGCGGCCGCAGGTGATAGCCCTGCCCCGCATCCGTGCCGATCGCCTCCGAGCCGAAGCCCAGCACGTCGCGCTGCTCCACCAGGAAGCGCACAGCCTCGGTGCTCGGGCCGGGCGTGTGCTGGCCCGTCTCGTCGAAGTTCTGGTAGGCCTCAGGGTCGCTGCGCTTGGACCAGTCGGTGCGCATCAGCACCCAGGCGCCCTTGGGAATGCGGTCGTGCGCAGCTTCGTAGCGCTCGATGTCGGCCACGCTCAGCAGGTAGTCGTCGTTCGATTGCACATCGGCCGAGCAGTCGATCACGCAGGCCGGCGCCACGAAGTTCTGCACGGGGATGGTGTCGACCGAATTGTTCGGCAGGTCGCGTCCCGAGATCCAGTGGATCGGCGCGTCGAAGTGCGTACCGGTGTGCTCGCCGCAGGAGAAGTTGTTCCAGTACCAGCCTGGGCCGCGCTCGTCGTACTTCGACACTTCCTCGATGCGGAAGGGCCAGCACTGGCCCATCTCGGGCGGCAGCGCGATCTGCGGGAATTCGGGCGTGAGCGTCTGCGTGAGGTCGATCACGCGGATGCGACCGCTCGCCATGGCGGTCACGAGGCCGCCGAGGATTTCGGCGGCGGATATCAGTTCGGTGGTGGTCGTCATCGTGTGGCTCCTGTTCTCAGCCGCCTGCGGCCAGCTCGCGTTCGAGCACCTTCGGGTTGTCGCGCCAGCGCTCCAGCCACTCCTGCGCCACGTCGCCCGGATAGACGTCTTCGACGCCATCGCGCAGCGCCTTCACGATGGCGTTGGCCAATGCGGTGGGCGCCAGCTTGGGCGGCGGCGTGTGCTGGTTCCATTCGTCGTCGATGGGCCCCGGGAACACATTGATCACGCGGATACCGGCCGGCCTCATCTCGGCGCGTAGGCACTGCGCGAGCGAATGCGCCGCCGCCTTCGAGGCGCTGAAGGTGCCATGCGGCGGGAAGTTGCTGAGCGCGTAAATCGACAGCAGGTTGACCCACGCCGTCGCGCCCGTCGCGCCGTCGGCCGAGCGGCCCTTGAGCGCGGGACCGAATTCCTGCGCGAGGCGCAGCAAGCCGAAGTAGTTGATGTCCATCTCGGCCTTGGCCACATCAGTGCCGCGGCGAGCGCCGATGCCGAAGGTGCGATGCACCTCGGCGTTGTTGATCACGATATCGACCTTGCCGCCGATGGAGCCTGCGAGCTCGGTCACCTGGCGGCCGTTGGTGAGGTCCAGCGGCACGAGCGTCACCTGCGGCAGCGCCGAGATGTCGTCCAGCCCGTCGCCCATCTTCTTCCAGGGCTCGGCGTGGCCGACCCAGACGATGTCGGCGCCGGCCTTCACCAGTGCGCGCACGATGGCCTGTCCGGTCTCGGTCTTGCCGTCGGTCACCAGCGCCTTGCGGAACTTGGGGTCGCTGGTCATTTCTCGGAGCATCTTGTCGTCGGCCATGTGGGCACTCCCTTCATTCGGAAAACCAATGAGAACGGCCTGGCCCGCGCGGTCGAGCCGGGCGCCGACACGCACGCGCGTGGGCGCATCGCCGACCTCGCCGTGCAGGTGGACCATGAGCGTCGGGCCGGCATCCAGGTGCACCAGCCCCAGCCGCCAGGGCAGCCGCTCGCGGAAGAACAGATCGTTGCTGTGGTGCAGCGTGGTGCTGCCGAGCAGTTCGCCCTCGCCGCTCTGCGTGCGCCAGCGCAGCGCTGCGGAGAGGCACTTGTGGCAGACCTCGCGTGGCGGGTACTGCACGGTGCCGCAGTCTTCGCAGGTCTGCAGCTCGAAGCGGCCTTCGGCTGCGGCCGCCGTGAGGCCGAGCGCCACGCGGCCGCGCGCGCCGGGCGGCAGGTTCATTTGCCGGGTGCGCAGCACCGGGTTCTTGCGCGGGGGGCGCATCAAAGGCATGGTCATGCCGGTCTCCCCAGAATGACCGCGCCTGTACAGAGGCACCGGTCGTAGGTCACCATGCCGAAGCCGGCGACGAGCCCGAGTTGGGCGTCCGGCACGGCGCGTTTGTCGGCTTGATCGGTCAACTGGCGAATGGCCTCGACCATGCCGAGGAACCCACCCGCCGCACCGGCCTGCCCGGCAGATAGCTGGCCACCGCTCGTGTTGTTAGGAAAGCTGCCGTCGAAGGTCATGGTGTGCGACTGCACGAAGGCCGGGCCCTCGCCCTTCTCGCAGAAGCCCAGGTCCTCGAACTGCATCATCACGATGACGGGGTAGTCGTCGTAGGTCTGCACGAAGTCGAGCGCGGCGGGCTGCACGCCGGCCTGCGCGTAGAGGTCGTCGCGGTCCTTGCGCCAGCCGCCCTGCACCATCACCGGGTCGTCGGCGTAGGCGTTGTGGCGCTCGATGGCACCGCGGATCACGACATGCGCGAGGCCCAGTTCGCGAGCGCGCTCCTCGCTCATCACGAGGAAGGCGTCGGCGCCCGCGCAGGGCATCACGCAGTCGAACAGGTGGATGGGGTCGGAGATCGGCCGCGCGGCCATGTACTCGTCGAGCGTGAGGCCCTTCTTGAACATCGCGTTGGGATTGCCGAGCGCATTGGTGCGCTGGTCCACGCAGATGCGGCCGAAGTCCTCGCGCTTCGCGCCGTAGGTGCGCATGTAGTTAGCGGTGATGAACGCGAAGATCGAGTTCGGCCCGCCCGAGCCGTAGGGGTAGCTCGCATCGCGCGCGAAATTGCTGAAGCTGCCGAGCGTCTGGCGGAAGGAGTCGACGTGGTTGGTGTCTGCCCCCACGCAGGCGACGATGTCGGCATCGCCCGCCTGCACGGCGCGCGCGGCGCGGCGCAGGCACATCACGCCCGAGGCGCCTCCCGTGGGCACATGGTCGAGCCAGCGCGGCGACATGCCCAGATGCTGCGTCACGCCCACGGCCGTGTCGGGCGCGAGCGAGAAGCTGCTCAAGCACAGGCCATCGATCTCTTCCTTCGCGACGCCGCTGGCTTCGACCAGCGCCTGCACGGCCTGCCCGATGAACCAATGCGCGGTGTGCGTGGAGTAGCGCACGTAGGGCACCGTGATGGGCACGGCCACCGCGACGCCTTCGTAGGAAAGCCGGTTGCGACTCATGCTTGCCTCTTTTTCATCGAGCGGGTGTCGATGCAGTGGTCCTGCCCCGGCAGCGACTGCGCCATCTCGCGCAGTTGCCCGCGCTGGATCTTCTGGGAGGGCGTGAGCGGCAGCGCATCGACGAAGGCGACGTAGCCCGGCGCCTTGTAATAGGCCAGCTGCGCGAGCGCGTGCTGCACGATGCTGGCTGCGACCTGCTCGCGCTGCGATGCATCGGCGTCTTCGCGCATCACGATGCAGGCCAGCACCTCGTCGCCCCGCACCGCGTCGGGCGTCGCGGCCACGGCCGAGGTCTTCACGGCCGGGTGCTGGTTGAGCACGCTCTCCACCTCGACGGCCGAGATGTTCTCGCCGCTGCGGCGAATCACGTTCTTCTTGCGGTCGACGAAGAAGAAGTTGCCTTCGGCGTCGCGGCGCACGAGGTCGCCGGTGTGGAACCAACCATCGGCCCAGGCTTCGTGCGTGGCTTCCTCGTCCTTCAGGTAGCCGGAGAAGAAATAGCGCTTCGGGTCGTCGCCGGCCGAGCGCACGAACAGTTCGCCCGGCGCATCGGTGCCGACGTCGCTGCCGTCCTCGCCGACGAGGCGGATCTGCACGAAGTCTTCCTGCCGGCCAAAGCAGCTTGTGCCCACGAGGCGCGGCTCGCGGTTGGCCATGATGCAGGCGGCCGCACCGGTCTCGGTCATGGCCCAGGCCTCGACCAGCGGGAAGCCGAAGCGTTCTTCGAACGGTATGTGGTTCTTGCGGTCCACGCCAGCGCCGAAGCCCCAGCGGATCGCGTGGTCGCGGTCGGCGGCCGACGCAGGTGCGGAGAGCAGCATCGCGGGCATCACGCCGAGGTAGTGAACGATCGTCGCGCCACTTTCGCGCGCGCTCGCCAGCCAGGTCTTCGGATGGAAACGGTCGAGCTGCACCAGGCAGCCGCCTGCCACCAGCACCACCATGGTGGAGAACGCCATCGCGTTCATGTGGTTGAGCGGCAGCGGTGTGATGACGCGCTCAGTGTCGGGGCGGATGCTGCAGACGCCATCGAGCGCGGCATACCACTCGCCTGCGCGCAGGAAGTACGCGTTGCTCAGGATGCAACCCTTGGGGCGCCCGGTGGTGCCCGAGGTGTAGAGCAGGCCGCATTCGGTGTCGACGCTGATGGGCTCGTGGGCGCGCGGCGCGGCGGTCTTTGCGCTGAGCACTGCGTCGTCCGGCCCCATCGTTTCGAAGTCCACGCCAGCTTGTGCCGCGGCTGCGTGCAAGTCGTTCGCGCGCTCGGGCAGCGTGACGGCAAGGCCGATCTCGCTGTGGCCGATCAGATAGGCCAATTCGGCCGATCGCATCTCGGCATTGATCGGCACCACGCTAACGCCGAGTGCATTGAGTGCGAACCAGTGGAAGAGGAACGCGGGCCGGTTCTCCAACAGCAGGCCGACGCGGTGGCCATGGCCATAGCCGGCTTGCGCGTAGGCCGTGCGCAGTCGCTCGACCTCGGCAGCAGCCTCACCCCAGCGGATGGCGCCGGCCGCGATGCCGTAGGCCGCAGCGGTCACCGATTCGGTGAACAGGAACTCGGCCTCCGGCGTGCGCTCGGCAGTCGCCGCGAAAATTTGATGGACGGTGGCGTGTTGCATCGCGTCCCTAGATGAAGAGCTGCACGGCCGGAAGCGCCGCGTCGCAGTTGAGCAGGTTCACGCGCTTGAGCGTCATGCGCAGCGCGCCGTCCTGCAGCGTGAGGTGATGGAAGAAGGTGCCGACGTAGAACTGCAGCTCGTCGCCTTGCGACTCGGTGTAGTGGAATTCAGTGCGCACCACGAAGCGGTTGCCTTCGGCGTCCAGCACCTCGACCACCGGCACCTGCAGCAGGTGGTGACAACGGCTGCGCGGCTGCTGCGAGAACGCACGCGGGCTCTTCAGGCGCTCGATGCGCAGGTCGCGCAGCAGCTTGTCTTCGTAGAGGTGCGAGGTGTGGTTGAGGCCCTCCTCCTGGTCGGGCACGAGCGGCACCCAGTAGAAGGCGTCGCCGGTGAAGAGCGCGTTCCACTCTTCGTAGCGGCGCGTGTCGAGCAGATGGGCTTCGTTCACGACGAAGTCGATCAGGTCCTGGCGCGTGATCTGAGCTGAGGTGTCGATGCCGGCCATCACATCGTCTCCGTCATGCGCTCGACCCAGCTTCGATACTGGTTGCGCATCGGCAGCTCGTTGGTGCCGCCGGTGGTGATCTCGCCGCCCTTCAGTTCCGACTCTTCGTAGTCGCGGTGCAGGCTCACCCACTCGTTGCCGCTCGCATGCAGGCCGGCCTGCATGCCGCGATACGCCTGCAGGTCGTCGTGCCCCACCACCGAGAACGGCGAGTTGATGAGCCGGTTGTACATGGTGGTGCGCTGCAGCAGCTCGGGCGGCGCGCCCTTGAGGCGAAAGGTCCAGCTCTCGATCAGCGTCTTGTCGGCCGAGATCGGCTTCACCACGCGGATCGCCTGGATCGCGCCCTTGATCGTGAGGTTCGGGTAGTACACCGTGTTGTGCCGCGCCATGCCCAGGATCTGCGCGGTCTTTTCTTCGCCATAGCGCGCCTTCATGGCGTCGTCGTATTCGGGGATCGCCTTGTACTTGCTGTGGATGCTGAAGTGCACGCCCGTGAAGCTGTGGCCGTGGTCATAGGTGCGGATGCCCATGTCCTCGAAGAACTTGTAGTCGGACATGAAGGGCACGAACTGCTCGACCGCCATGGGCTTGGGCTCGTCGGCCGGCTTGTCGGCCCACATGCGCTTGGCGGTGCCGGCCGAGGACTCGTGCGCCACCATCGGATGCAAGGTGTCGTTGAGGTTCTCCACGAACATCTTCCAGTTGCACTGGTGCACGAAGCGCAGGCACCCGCCGGCGATTTCGAGTTCGCCCTCGGGCGAGCGGTCGGCCATGTTGTCGATGGAGCTCAGCGAGTCGCCGAAGTACTCGTCGAAGTCCGGCCCCGCGTCGTTGATCTTCACGAAGATGAAGCCGCGGTGGCTGCGCACATGCTTGAGCGTCGTCAGGCCCCTGGCCGACTCGCATTCGTGCAGCGCGGTGTTCTCGTAGCCGGTCTTCAGTGGAATCGCCAGCAGCGATCCGTCGGTCTTGAAGGTCCAGGCGTGGTACGGGCAACGGAAGAACTTGCCGGTGTTGCCACAGGGCGCGCTCACGAGGCGCGAGCCCTTGTGGGCGCAGCGGTTCATCATCGCGCGCACGCTGCCGTCGGTGTGGCGCACCACGATCAGCGGACGGCCGGCGATCTCGTTGCTGATCCAGTCGCCGGGCTTGGGCAGCTGGCTCTCGTGGCCGACGTAGTTCCAGGTGTTGGCGAAGAAGTGCTCCTGCTCCAGCTCGAAGAGTTCCTGGCTGGTGTAGAGGTCGCGATGGACGCGGTCGTTCTGCACGAGCGCGCGGACGGCATCGGGGTTGTCTCTGTATGAAGGCATGGTTCTCGTGGCTCCTTGCTTCAGATGTCGAGCACCAGGCGCGGACCCTTGGCGCGCGAGATGCAGATCTGCATGACGTTGCCTTCCGCCTTCTCGCGGGCGGTGAGCACGTAGTCGCGGTGTTCGATTTCGCCTTCGAGCACGGGCACGGCGCATACGCCGCATTCGCCGCGCTTGCAGTCGAACATCGGATCGCAGCCGTTGTCGATGAGGCAGTCGAGGATGCTCTGGTCGGCCGCAACGGTGAAGCGCTGGCCCGATTGGGCGAGCTCGACCTCGAAGGGCTGGTCGCCTTCTTCGGCGACCGGCTCGGTGAAGAGCTCGAAGTGCACGCGGTCGTGGTCCCAGCCGCGCGCCTGGGTGCGAGCGAGTACCGCGTCGAGCATGACTTTGGGGCCGCAGACGTAGAGGCGGTCGCCGGCGGGAACGCCATCGAGCAGCGCGTCGATGTCGAGCGGCGCGCCGGCTTCGGCATCCGCATGCACCCGCATGTCGTCGCCCAGCAGCGCCTGCAGTTCGGGCAGGAAAGCCATCAGCTCGCGGCTGCGGCCGGCGTAGTGCATGCGCACCGATGCCTCTTCGGCGCGGCGGCGCGCGGCCATGGTGGCGAGCGGCGTAACCCCGATGCCACCCGCGACCAGCACCGAGCCGCCGGGGCCGGTGTGCAGCGGAAAGTCGTTCTTCGGCGCCTCGATGGCGAGCGTGTCGCCCTCTTTCAGCCCCTCGTGCATGAAGCGCGAACCACCGCGGCCTTCAGCCTCCTTGCGCACGGCGATCACGTATTCGGTCGGTACGTTCGTCGCGTTGCGCGCGGTCGCGAAGTTGATCAGCGAGTAGTGGCGCCAATCGGTCTTGCCGTCGGGCAGCGACACCTGCACGCGGATGTGCGCGCCGGCCGCGAAGCCCGGCAGCGGGCGACCGTCTTCCGCGCGCAGGCGCAGCATGCGGATCAGCGGATTGAGTTCGCGCGCTTCGGCGACGCGAAGCTGGAGCGTGGCGGTGGGAGCGGTCATCGTGCGTCCGTTGTCTCTTCAGGCCAGTGCGTGCTGTGCCAGTGCCGCCTGCAGCTTGTGGCCGTGTTCGTCGGCGAGGGCCGCATCGCGCAGTTCTCGCAGGGTGGCGGGCGCGAGCTGTGCACCGGCGCGCTCGACCGCGCGCATCACGGTGTCGTAGTTGCGGATGCCGCGCTCGTGCGTGTCGCTGTAGCCCTTGACCAGGCGCTGGCACTGCGCGAGTTCCACCGCCAGCTCGGGGTTGCGCTCTGCAGTGACGGCAATGCGCTGCAGCCATTCCTCGATGCGGCGGTTTTCTTCGGCGTAGCGCATCGTCGAGAGGCGCCAGCGCTTCATGGCGGCCACGGTGCGCAGCATCAGGTAGCCGCGCAGCGAGCTGGTCCGGATCACGCGGCCGTTCTGCGTGAAGCGCTCGACGAGCTTCTTCGGCAGCGTGGAGTTCATGAGCCAGCGGCCGATGCCGCCGGGCAGCGTTTCGCAGATTTCCTGCAGGCGCGGATGCATATATTCGTTGATGGCGAGCACCTGGCCCGGCTGCACGCGGGCCTCGCCGCGCACGCGCTCGAAACGGGTGGCACGGGTCTTGAGGGCGGCCACGCGGGCGGTGTCTTCGTAGGACATCCAGAGCGCGAGATGCCGTGCGGTTTCGCGCAGTAGCCGGTGGTCGCCGCCGTTCGGCAAGGCCGCGATGACGGCCACCCGGTCCAGGTACAGGCCGGCATAGGCCACGTCCTGGTAGTCGATGAGGCGGCGCACGCCTTCGAGCAGGAAGTCTTGCGCGGCGAGCGGAAAGCTGTGCTGCACGCGTTCGACCAGTGCGCGCACGGCCGGGTGACGGGGCTGTGGCGTTGGCACGGCCGCAGCGGCTTCAGACGGTGTCTCGCCATCGTCGCCGGCCTGCGCGCGGGCGAATGCGTCGCCGAAGGCCCTCAGGCTGGGCTTCACGCCGACGCCGCCGCGCTCGACGGTCGCTTCGAACTGCGCGCGGCTGAACGGCAGCACGCCCGAACCCGCCAGCGCGCCGAAGAGCACGGCGCTGATCACGCTGCCCGATGCTTCGGCGGCTTGCGCCATGTCGAAGCGGATGAAGCGCTTGGCAGCTTTGGCGGTGTGCGCGAGCAATTGCGCGCTGTCGACGCGGCCATCACCCAGCGCACTCTTCTCCGCGATGGAGAACACGCGGTGCGTGGAAGCGATGAGCGTGGTGCGGTCGTTCGTGACCAGCCCGCGTTGCACTGCACGGCCGGCCTCCATCAGTTCCGATGCCAGCACCACATCGACGTCGCCCGGCAGCGGCATCAGCGCCAGCACGGGCCGGCCGCCATCTGCATCGGCTTGCGCGATCGGATACAGCTCGACGTAGTAGATGGTTGCGCCGGTGCGCTGGGCCACGCCTGGTACCGAGGTGGTCTGCGCGACATAGCCATTCGCTTCGCCCATGTCGACGATCCAGTCGGCCAGCACGCCGCCGCCCTCCCCGCCCATGGCGAGGATCGCGATCTTGATCGGTTGCGCCTTGATGCTCGTCATCGCTTCAGAAGGCATAGGCTTCGCGGCGGCGCGCCTCGCCGCGCTGCAGCCAGCCGATGACGGCGGAACGCACGCGCTCGCGCAGCTTGTCCCAGCCGGTGGGGTTGCTCACGATCTGCGCCTTGTAGAACGAGGGGCACAGCACCGCCGCATGCGAGACCTCGCCGCACACACCGCAGCCCACGCAGCTGTCGAGCACGGTCGCGACCGGGTCGGTACGCAGCGGATCGGGGTTGGGCTTGATGGAGAGCGACGGGCAGCCCGACAGGCGGATGCACGAGTGGTCGCCGGTGCAGGTGTCGGAATCGACGCCGAACTTCTCGCGCACCATGCGCTTGCCATCGGCGATGGCCTTGCGCACCAGCGGCTTCTCGCGGCGCTGCTTGTTGAGCATGCATTCCGACTGCGCGATCAGGACCTTGGGTCCCTTCTTCGTGGTGGTGAGCGCTTCTTTCAGCGCATCGCGCATGCCGGCGACATCGTAGGTGCGGCGCAGCGTCTTCACCCACTCCACGCCCACACCGCGCACGGCGCGTTCGATCTCGTGGCCGGTGCTGCGCGTCTTGTTGACGGCGTTGGACGAGAGGATGTCCTGCCCGCCGGTGGCCGAGGTGTAGTTGTTGTCGACGACGATGGTGAGGTTGTCGCTCTTGTTGAAGACCGAATTCGCCACGCCGCTGGTGAGGCCGTTGTGCCAGAAGCCGCCGTCGCCCATCATCGAGATCGCGCGCTTGCCGGCCGGCGCATTCAGCGCCGAAGCGCCCGCGCCGCCGAGGCCATAGCCCATGGTGGTGTTGCCGATGTTGAAGGGCGGCAGGATGGAGAAGAGGTGACAGCCGATATCGGCGCTGACGTGGTGTGCGCCGAGCTCGCGCTCGACCAGCTTCATCGCGCTGAAGATCGGGCGCTCGGGGCAGCCGGTGCAGAAGCCCGGTGGGCGTGCATGCACGACATCGCCGAGTGCCGAGGATGGCATGGCCGGCTCGAGCGCGGCATCGACGCCGATGGCGGCCACCTCCTTGAGCTGGATCACCTTGCGCACCGGTACGGGCACCGGCAGGGGCGCGAGGCGTTCATAGCGCTCGCAGAAAGTGCGCGCGCCCTTCAGCAGTTCGGACGATGTGTATTCGCCAGCGACAGGCAGCATGTCCTTGCCGTGCAGCGCCGCGGTCGAGCCGGCCTGGCGCAGGATGGTCGCGAGGTTCTGCTCGACGAAATTGGGCTGCCCCTCTTCCACGATCAGCACCGCGCGCTTGCCTTCGCAGAAGCGGATGACTTCGCTCTCGATGACGGGGTAGGCCACATTCATCACGTAGAGCGGCACCTTGGTGTTGCCATACACGTCAGCAAGGTCGAGCCGCTCGAGTGCACGCAGCAGCGTGTTGTAGCTGCCGCCCTGCACGATGATGCCGATGTCGTCAGCGTCTTCGGAGAAGAACTCGTTGAGCCGGCGCTCTTCGATGAAGCGCACCGCGGCGGGCCAGCGGTCCTTCACTTTTTCCTGCTCGTGCACAAAGCTCGCGGGCGGCAGCACGATGCGGCTGACGTCGCGCTGCGGGTTCTCCAACGCCTCCTGCAGCGTGAACTTCGCGCGCTTGTTGTCGCCGGCGATGAAGTGGCCATGCACGTGGCAGGCGCGGATGCGCAGCTGCAGCATCACGGGCGTGTTGCTGGCCTCGGAGAGATCGAAGCCCGTCTTCACTGCATCGACGATGCTCGGCAAGTTGGGGCGCGGATCGAGCAGCCAGATCTGCGACTTCATCGCGAACGCATGGCTGCGCTCCTGCATGATCGACGAGCCTTCGCCGTAGTCCTCACCCACGATGATGAGCGCGCCGCCGGTCACACCGCCCGAGGCGAGGTTGGCCAGCGCATCGGATGCGACGTTGGTGCCCACGGTCGCCTTGAAGGTGACGGCGCCGCGCAGCGGGTAGTTAACCGATGCCGCGAGCGTGGCGGCGGCGGTGGCTTCGCTCGCGCTGTTCTCGAAGCGGATGCCCTGCTCGGCGAGGATGTCCTGCGCATCGGCCAGCACGTCCATCAGGTGTGAGATGGGTGCCCCTTGGTACCCGGCCACATAGGAAACTCCCGATTCGAGCAAGGCCTTGGTGACCGCCAGAATGCCCTCGCCACGAAATACATCTCCGCCGGAAAGCCGCAGCTTCTTGACTTCTTCGACGAACGAACGCTCAGCCATGTGGGTCCTTCTTCTTTCTCGTGGGAGGATGCGCTTCAGGTGCCACATCACGCTTTCTATAATGTTGACAAATGAATGTATCCACAATCATGAATTACCCTAGACATGCAAGCGGCGTGCCCACGGCTGGTTTGACGTGTCTGGAAGCGAGGTGCCTTCATGGCTGAACAAGAGCAACCCACCGAATCGCATCGCTTTGTCGACGACTACCTGCCGGCGCTGCTGGCGCAGGCCAGCCAGCTGATCTCGTCGGAGTTCCACGAGGTGGCGCGACAGCAAGGCTTCTCGGTGTCGGAGTGGCGCGTGATGGCGTCGCTCGCAGGCAGCGAGCCGATCAGCATCGGCCAGCTCGCGCAGGTGACCGTGACCAAGCAGCCGACGGTGACGCGCCTTCTCGACCGCATGGAATCGCGCGGACAGGTGGAGCGCCTGCCCCACGAAAGTGATCGCCGCATCACGCTGGTGCGCATCACACGCAAGGGCCTGAAGGCCGTCGAGCACCTGATGGAACTGGCGCGCGAGCACGAGCGGCGCGTACTCGAACCCTTCGGCCTGCGGCGGGCCGAAGAGCTCAAGCAGACGCTGCGAAGAATGATCGAACTGCACGTGCATGTGCCGCTCGAGGAACCAGAAGAAGACTGAGGCAGCTTAGGGCACGAGCACCGCGCGGCCGCGATGTCCGCGCTGCGCGATCCAATCGAGTGCGATGGCGGCGTCAGCCAGTGCAAAGCTCTGCACATCGAGATGCAAACGGCCATCGGCCAATCGCGCGAGCAACTCGGGCGCGGCGGCACGGCCCTCGGCCTCCCGCCTGAACATATTGAGCGGCATCAGCGCCACGTCTCGCTGCAGGAAGTGCGCGATGTCGAGTTGCAGCGTGGGGCCGGCTGTGTAGCCGATCAGCACGGCGCGACCGCCGGGCCGCACGGCGGGCAGAGACGCTGCAAGGACGTGGCCGCCGACCGTGTCGATGAGCAGGTCGGCGCTGGCAGCGGCGGGTGCGGTGTTCGGATCGACCGGCGTCACCACGCACCCTGCATCGCGCGCAAGTTGCATCACGAGCGAACCCACCGCGCCGCTCGCACCCGTCACCAGGACTTGTTCTCCAGCTTGCAACTTCGCGACCTCGTGCAACGCCACCCATGCCGATGTAGTGGGCGAGAAGAACGCAGCGCCGAGCGCCATCGGCACCGCATCGGGCAAGAGACCGAGCGCTTCGTCAGGCGCGTCGATCTGCTCGCACCAGGTGCCGTCGAACAGCGTACCCAGGCCGCTGCCGCGCAGCCACACGCGCTGTCCGACCTCGTAACGCCCGCTCGCGAGAACGATGCCCGCGGCCTCCACGCCCGGCGTATAGGGCAACGGTGGATGCCGCAGGAAACTGCCTCGCCACACGGTGCGGTCGATATGGCCAACCGTGGCGGCCTGCATGCGGACGATGGTGCGGCCGGGGCGCGCGACGGGATCGGCCACCTCCTCCAGCACGGGCACTGCATCGAAACCGTGGATGCGGATGGCTTTCATGGCAGCGTCGAAAGAAAATCGAGTACGGTCTGTGCGAAGGCTTCGGGCATCTGGTCCGGCAACGGCACCATGCCCCCTTCGATATCGACGATGCGCGCTTGCGGCAGACGGTGCTGCAGCTCGGCCGCATGCGGTGCGGCAAACGGATCATCGGTGGCGCGGATGAGGAGTGCGGGTTGCGTCACGCGGCCGATGCGGTCTTCCATGCGGTAGGACGCAACGGCGCGGTGCCCCTCTTCCACGCGATGGCCGACCTTCAACGCATCGAGCACGAAGGCTTCGAGCAACTCGGGGCGACCTGCCGGATAGAAGCCCTGGCGCTTTTGCCACAGCGCGGCGAGATGGCTTCCGTCTTCGCTCGGCGTGACCTCGTCGATGGGCGGTCGCTGGGCGCGCGCGATGCGAAAGGGCTCGTCTGTGTATGGCGTGGACGACAGCACCAGACCGCGCACGCGGTTCGGAAATGCGGCAGCCAGTTCGATTGCGACGACGCCGCCCGTGTGATGGCCCACAACATCGGCCTGTTGGATGCCCAGCGCATCGAGCAGTTCGCACGCCACGCGCGCCCATTGTTCGATGCTCGCGGGCACGCCGCCGTCCGAAGAATCGCCGAAGCCCGCGGTGTCCATCGCGATAGCGCGGTAACGCGCGCCGATCAGCGGAAGCACTTCACGGTACTCGGCCCAGCTGCGCGGCGACTGGTGCATCAACAATACGGCCGGTGCATCCGCATCGCCGCATATTGCGTAGTGCACCTGCCCTACCGACAGGTCGGCAAAGGCGCGGCGGATCATCATGACAGCGTCTCGCTGGCAGGCGGTCGCCAGAGGCCGGCGTGCTTCAACTCGCCCAGCGTGCGCGAAAGCACATCGCGCCGGTACGCTGGGACGTCGCGGCCTTCGTAGTCGTAAAAGCCGCTGCCGCTCTTGAGGCCGAGGCGTCCCTCTTCAACCATGCGATCGACGATGGCAGGCGCGGTGTAGCGGCCCTTGTCAATCGAGACGGACATCTCGCGGCTCGCGTGATGCAGGATGTCGCAGCCGCCGAAGTCGATGAACTCGACCACACCGAGCGCGGCGAAGCGCAGGCCGAGGCCGTAGCGCGTGGCCTTGTCGATTTCCTCTGCGGTGGCGGCGCCCTCTTCGATCATGCGGGCCGCCTCGTTCATCACCAGCGCCTGCAGGCGCGGCACGATGTAGCCGGGCGAGGCACCACAGACCACGGGCAGCTTGCCGATCTCTTCCATCAGCGCCTTGGTGCGTGCGAGCACGCCAGCGTCGGTGCCCGGGTGACAGCTGAGCTCGACCACGGGGATCACATACGCCGGGTTGAGCCAATGCATGTTGAGAAAGCGCGCGGGCAGCCGCACCAACGCCGCGAGCTGCGTCACGAGGATGCTGCTGGTGGTCGAGGTGAGGATCGCGTCGTCGCGGCAATGACGGTTGAGGTGCTCGAAGGCTTCGCGTTTCGCCTCCAAGGTTTCGGGTACGCCTTCGAAGACAAGCTCGGCGGCGGCCAGTGCCTGCGGCGCCGCAGCGGCATTCACGAAGTCCACACGCGCGGCGATGGGCTGGATCTGCGCCGCATCGATCACACCGAGTTGCGCGAGGCCCGCGAGGCTGGCTTCGATTTCCGTCTTCGCTTCGTCGCGGAGGTGCTGCCAAGCCTCATCGCTTCGCTGGCGCAGGTCGATCAGCGAGATGCGGTGGCCGGCGTAAGCGAACGCAATCGCGATGCCGCGCCCCATGCGGCCGGCACCGACGGCGGCAAAGCGGGGCAGCGCACGCTCATTCGCCATCGTGCAGCCTCTCTTTGAGCTGCGCGGCACTCAGGTCGGCGAGACCCAGGCTTTCGAAAGTGCGCGGACCGCGGCGCAGGTCGCGGCCGAGGAAGCCGCCGACGATGGCCAGCAGGCCGTGCGCGATGGGCGCATCCACGCCCGCATGTCGCGCGGCCGAGGCGAGGAAAGCCAGGCCGAGCTCGGTGTCTTCGGTGATGTAGCGGTGCGTGTGCAGGTCGATGTTCTCGCGCCAGTCGCCGGACTTGACGAGCTGCTTGTGCGCGTCGCCGTACATCCACTGGTCGTTGTTGTAGTGATCGGCCAGCGGGTAGTGCGGCGCGCCCTGGCCGAAGGCCTCGCGCACGGCCATGCGCTCGCGGTCGAGTCGGTCGGTCACATCGCGCACCGCGCGCTGGGTGCCTTCGTTGTGGATGTCCCAGCGCTCGAAGTGCTGCAGCGGGGCGGCGTTCATCACCATCAGCGGCGGATGGATGACGGGGCCGGCGTTCATCAGCGCGCCCGAAAGCGCATCGCCGCAGCCGTGCACGGCCGGGTAGGCTTTCCGGATCACTGCGATCGCCTCAGCCTCCTTGCGCGCTGGGTAGACACCGGTCGGCAGGCGGATCGCGCGGATCGTGACGTTCACTTCGCGCTCGCCGTGCTTACGTGCGAGGTACGGCAAGGTGCCGGTCTCGGCCCAGGCCACGTCGGCGCGGTTGCCGGCCTCTTTCACCGTTCGCGCCATCACGTAGCTGCCGAAGGTGCCCGGCGGCAGGAAGACGACCTGGCCGTCGACCAGGTACGGTGCCATGGCGAGCGCGATGTCGTGCTGGGCGATGGCGGGGGTGGGAATGACGAGCAGCTCGGCGCCCTTGAGCGCCGCGGCGATGTCGGCAGTCGCGAGAGCGAGTGCCACCTCGCGCGAGCCGTCGGCATCCTTCAGCGTGATCGCGCCGGCCTGCACGACCGGCTCGAGCGCCGCGGCATCGCGACGCCACAGGCGTACCTCGTGACCGGCTTCGGACAGGTCCGCGGCGGCTGCGTAGGCACCGTGACCACCGCCAAGAATCGCAATTTTCATGTTCGGAAATTTGAAAAGCAGATGTCGATGAACCGGCAGCCGCGGCGCGGACCGGGGAGCAATGCGCCATTACATTACTTTTCATCGATTCAGATGTCAATCAAATACCGAGGCGACGGCCCCCTCGGAAACCCGCAATGAAAAAGCCCGCGCTTCTTGCGAAGCGCGGGCTTTCTTTTGGGGCGAGACAGCCGCTGGGCCGCTCTAGAATGGATCAGCGCGAGGGCTTGAACGCACGCTTTTGTGCGTCGCGGGGCACGAACACCTTGCCCGGGCCGCCATGGCCTGCGCCATTGCCGCGCGGAGCGAAACCTTCGCGAGGTGCGAAGCCTTCACGGGGCGCGAAGCCGCCGTCGCCGCGGCCAGCGCCGTGGTGACCCTGGCCGTGGCCGCCGCGCGGGGCGCTGTCGCCCCAGCCCGGCTTGCGACCGTAGCCTGCGCCACCGCCGTTGTTGCCGCCGTCGTCACGACCGCCGCCGAAGCCGGCGTTGTTGCCGCCTTGATAGCCGCGCGGGGCCTGATGACCTTGGCTCGGAGCCGGACCGCGTGCATTGCGGTCGTTGAAACCGCTGGCGCCGGCATAGCCGCCGCCGTTGTTGCCGCGATAGCCACCACCGCCGCCGCCACCATTGCCGAACTTGCGGTCGCGCGACTGGTTGTCGCCACGGCCACCGCGGTACTCGCCCATCGGGGGACGCGATTGCGGCATGCGCTGTTGCGGCTCGAGGCCGGCAACCACTTCAGCCTTGAACTGCTGGCGGCTGTATTGCTCGATGTCCATGATCTTGCGGCGATCGCGGAACTCGGCAAAGGTGATGGCCAGGCCATCGCGGCCGGCACGGCCGGTGCGGCCGATGCGGTGGGTGTAGTCCTCGGCCTTCATCGGCAGGCCGAAGTTGAAGACGTGGGTGATGGTCGGCACGTCGATGCCGCGGGCGGCAACGTCCGTGGCCACCAGGATCTGCACCTGGCCTTGGCGCAGCGCCATCAGGCGACGGTTGCGCAGGCCCTGGCTCAGGGCGCCGTGCAGCGCGACGGCGCTGAAGCCCTCTTGCTGCAGGTCGTTGGCGAGGCCGTCGCACTCGACTTGCGTGCTGGCAAACACGATCGCCTGGTTGATGCTGGTGTCACGCAGCCAATGGTCGAGCAGCTTGCGCTTGTGCTGGCTGTTGTCGGCCCAGTACAGCGACTGCTTGATGTTGGCGTGCTTCTCTTGCGGGCTGTCGATGGTGATGCGCTGCGGCTCGCGCATGACGCGCTGGGCCAGTTGCTGGATGCGCGGCGCGAAGGTGGCGCTGAACATCATCGTTTGCTGGCGCTCGATGGTGAGCTGGTTGACTTCGGCCAGGTCGTCGGAGAAGCCGAGGTCGAGCATGCGGTCGGCTTCGTCGACCACCAGGAACTTGACCTGGTCGAGCTTGAGTTGCTGCGAGCGTTGCAGGTCGAGCAGACGGCCCGGCGTGGCAACCACGAGGTCGGCGTTCTGCAGCTTGGCTATCTGCAACTGGTAAGGCATGCCGCCCACGACGTTGGCGATGCGAAGACCGCGGCAATGGCGAACCAGTTCGATGGCGTCGTGCGCGACTTGCTGCGCGAGTTCGCGCGTCGGGCACAGGATCAGGGCGCCGGGGGTGGCGGCCTTGAAATGGCGGGCGTTGGTCGGGTCCTTGCGCTTGGGCTTCTTCGGCGCGGCTTCACCACGAGCTGCGGCTTCGGCGGCCTGGCGCTGGAATTCGGCCTTGGCTTCGGCTTCGGCTTCGGCTTGGCGCTTCAGGAGGGTGTGCAGCACGGGCAGCAGGAAGGCTGCGGTCTTGCCCGAACCGGTCTGGCTCGAGACCATCAGGTCGACAAAACGGGCCTTGCCGTCCTGGCCGGCTTCACCGCCCATGGCGAGCGGGATCACCTTGTCTTGCACGGTGGTCGGCTGGGTGAAGCCCAGGTCGGCCACGGCGGCGATCAGTTCGGGTGCGAGGCCCAGGCGGATGAAACCGTTGGGCAGGCTGGGTTCTTGTTCGACCGCAGCAGCCTCGGGGGCGGCTGCATCGAGCGCCTCGAGGATCGGCGCTTCGGACACAGTGTCCACAGCGGCGGTGAATTCGTTGTTGGTAGCGGATTGCACAGGCGCGAACTCGCCCTGCGCTTCAAAAGCGTCGGTCATGTAGATATCAATCTCAAACGCGAGCGCTGCCGTAGGCGGCGCCCCGTTGGTGGTTAAAAACATCAACCATCCAACGACATTCAGCTTCCGGCTAACGCCTGAGGCTGCGGCCCTTTTTGATCAGCGAATGCGATCGGGCGCGGTGTGCAAGATAGGGAGATGCAAGAGACGCTGATGTGTCCTGTGACAAATGCAAATCAGCGAAGCCTGCGATTATGGCACGGCTTCGGGTTTTTACCTAATCCCTTATCAATCGGTCAGGCGAAGGAAGGTTTCCCGGTAGTGGGCGAGCTCCTCGATGGACTCGTGCACGTCGGCCAGCGCGGTGTGCGCCTGCTGTTTCTTGAAGGCGCTGTAGGCCGAGGGCTTCCAGCGCTTGGCCAGTTCCTTGAGGGTGCTGACGTCGAGATTTCGGTAGTGGAAGTACGCCTCCAGCTTGGGCATGAACTTGACCAGGAACCGCCGGTCCTGCCCGATCGTGTTGCCGCACATCGGCGAGCCGCTGCGGGGGATGTACTTGGCGATGAATTCCAGCAGTTGCTGCTCGGCCGCGGCTTCGTCCAGCGTGGAGGCCTTCACCTTGTCGATCAGGCCGCTGCGGCCGTGGGTGCCCTTGTTCCAGGCGTCCATGGCGTCGAGCACGGCGTCGCTCTGGTGAATGACGAGCACCGGGCCGTCGATGCGGGGCGTGAGGTCGGGGCCGGTAACGACCACGGCGATCTCGAGCAGGAACTCTTTCTCGGGGTCGAGGCCGCTCATCTCGCAGTCCAGCCAGACCAGGTTCTGGTCGCTTTTCTTCAGGGTAGGCACGGCTGCGGGGGGCGTCGGGTCAAGGGATTCGGGCATCGCAGGATTGTCGCCCAAGGCCTGCGCCCCGATTTACCGGGGACTAAACTCGCCGCTCCATGTCCTATTCGCTCATCTTCACCATCGCCTTCGCGGCCGCGCTCGTTGCAGGCCTGCTCGTGAAGTTCTGGCTCGCTTCGCGTCAGGTGCGCCATGTGGCGCAGCACCGCGGCACCGTGCCGGAAGCTTTCGCGCAGACCATCACGCTCGCGGCACACCAGAAGGCGGCCGACTACACGATCGCCAAGGTCCGTTTCGGCCTGGTCGAGATGGCCTGGGGCGCGGCGCTGCTGCTGGGATGGACGTTGCTTGGCGGGCTCGATGTGTTGAACAAGCTGCTGCTGGTGTGGCTCGGTGGCGGCATGGTGCAGCAGTTGGTGCTGCTGGGAGCGTTCGCGGCGATCAGCGGCCTCCTCGAACTGCCATTCGCGCTCTGGCAGACCTTCAGGCTCGAGGAGCGCTTCGGTTTCAACAAGATGACCTGGGGGCTCTGGCTCAAAGACGCCCTGAAGTCGATCGCCATCGGCACCGCGATGGGGCTGCCGATTGCAGCGCTGATCCTCTGGCTCATGGGCGCGGCCGGCGAGCTGTGGTGGCTCTGGGCCTGGGCCTCATGGATGGGCTACAGCCTGCTGGGGATGGTGATCTACCCGATCTTCATTGCTCCGCTGTACAACAAGTTCGAGCCGCTCGACGATCCGACGCTCAAGGAGCGCGTGACGGCCTTGCTCAAGCGCTGCGGCTTCAAGGCCAAGGGCCTTTTCGTGATGGACGGCAGCACCCGCAGCGCGCATGCCAACGCCTATTTCACAGGCTTCGGCGCAAGCAAGCGTGTGGTCTTCTACGACACGCTGCTGCGCCAGCTAAATGCCGGTGAAATGGAAGCGGTGCTCGCGCATGAACTCGGCCACTTCAAGCACCGCCACATCGTGAAGCGGCTCGTCGTGATATTCGCGCTGAGCCTCGCCGGCTTCGCGCTGCTGGGCTGGGTCTCGACCCAGGTCTGGTTCTATACCGGCCTGGGCGTGCAGCCGAACATGTCGCCGGCCGCGCCGAACAGCGCGCTGGCCCTGCTGCTGTTCATGCTCGCGGTGCCGGTGTTCGGCTTCTTCGTGGCCCCGTTGCCGGCGCGCCTTTCGCGCAAGCACGAGTTCGAGGCCGATGCCTATGCCGTCGCACAGACCAGCGGCGCCGACCTTTCCGCCGCCCTGCTCAAGCTCTATCAGGACAACGCATCGACGCTCACGCCCGATCCGGTGTTCGTCAAGTTCTACTACTCCCATCCGCCCGCATCCGAGCGCCTTGCGCGCATGACTGCGGCGTGATCAACCACCTCACATTTCAGCAAAGCCCCTCATGAGCAGCATGTTCAAACCCAAGGACTGGAAGAACCTTCCTCCCCGCCAGGCACTGAGTGCCACGGAGATCGTTTCCGGCCTCGCCAAGCTCGACCACTGGAAGCTCACCGGCGACGGCGCCGATGTCGCCATCGAGAAGACCTTCACCTTCGCCAACTACTTCGAGACCATCGCCTTCGTGAACGCGCTGGCGCTCGTGGCGCACACGCAAGACCACCACCCCGACCTGTCGGTGCACTACAACCGCTGCGTGGTGCGCTTCAACACGCACGACGTAAAGGGCCTGTCGGTCACCGATTTCGATTGCGCTCGGCAAGCCGACGCGCTGGTTGCGAGTCCCTCCGCGTGAGGAAACACGCCTGTGGCTAAGCCAGGCCGCGCCGCCTTCACTCCTGCTGCGCACAACACAGGGAAGGCGCATCATGACGGCCTCGTCGTTGCCAGCCACGGGCGTCACTGCCTCGTCGAAACGCCCACGGGAGAGCGGCTGATCTGCCACCCGCGCGGCAAGAAGAGCCAGGCCGTGGTCGGCGACCGCGTGCGCTGGCAGGCCACCGAGGACGAAGGCACCATCGAGGAAGTGCTGCCACGGCGCAACCTCTTCTACCGGCAGGACGAGATCCGCACAAAGTCTTTTGCGGCGAACCTCGACCATGTGCTGATCCTGATTGCGGCCGAGCCGGAGTTTTCCGAGCATCAACTGGCGCGCGCGCTGATCGCGGCGGAAGCCGAGCGCATCACGCCGATCATCGCGCTCAACAAAAGCGACCTGGTCGAGCCCTTCGAGCGCGCCTGGACCAAGCTGGCGCCTTATCGCCGCATGCATCACGGCGTGCTGCCGCTCTCGCTCAAGGCGTCGGGCGAGGCGGACTATGCATCGCTGATGAAGCTGCTGTCCGGCAAGTCCACCCTCGTACTTGGCCCCTCGGGTTCAGGCAAGAGCACGTTGACCAATTTGCTGGTGCCGGGTGCAACGGTGCTGACCCAGGAAATCTCGCAGGCGCTGAATTCCGGCAAGCACACGACCACGAGCACCACCTGGTACTGGATCGACGAAGCGCGCACCACCGGCCTGATCGACTCGCCGGGCTTCCAGGAATTCGGCCTGAACCACATCGAGCCGATGCAGCTCGCCGGGTTGATGCCCGACATCGCCGAGCACACGGGGGACTGCAAGTTCTACAACTGCACCCACCTGCACGAGCCCGGCTGCGGCGTGATCTCGAACGTCGAGACGCCGACACATGCGGGCCCGATCAGCGCGTCGCGCTACAGGATCTACGGCGAGCTGTTCGCCGAGCTGAGCCAGACGCGCTACTGAACGTCCAGGATGGCTTGCAGCGCCTGCACCAGCGCGCTGCACTGCTCGCGCGTGCCGATGCTGATGCGCAGATACTGCGCGATGCGCGGTTGCTTGAAATGCCGCACCAGCACCGCACGCTCGCGCAGCAACGCGGCCAGCTCGGCCGCATCGCGTTGCGGATGGCGCGCGAACACGAAGTTGGTCTGTGAAGGCAACACCTCGAAACCCAGGTCTTCGAGCTGCAGGTGCAGCCCTTCGCGGGTGTCGACGATCTTGTCGCGCGTGGTGCTGAACCACGCCTCGTCCTCCAGCGCCGCGACGGCGCCCGCCGTGGCGAGCCGGTCGAGCGGGTAGGAGTTGAAGCTGTCCTTCACGCGCACCAAGCCGTCGATCAGAGGCTGCTGGCCGCAGGCGAAGCCGATGCGCAGGCCGGCGAGCGAGCGCGACTTGGAAAGGGTCTGCACCACGAGCAGGTTCGGATATTTGTCGACGAGCGGCAGCGCGCTCTCGCCGCCGAAATCAACGTAGGCCTCATCCACCAGCACCACGCGGTCAGGGCACCCTGCGAGCAGTCGTTCGATCTGCGACAGCGGCAGCCCGATGCCCGTGGGTGCGTTCGGATTGGCGATCACGATGCCCGCGCATCCGCCGCGTGCACGCGCCGCAATGGCTTCGACGTCGATGCGCAGGCCTTCATCGACCGCTTGCAACTCACAGGCAATGCCGTAGAGCTGGGCATAGACCTTGTAGAAGCTGTAGCTCACATCGGGCATGAGCAAGGGCTCGGCCTGCTGGAAGAAAGCGAAGAAGGCGTGCGCCAGCACTTCGTCCGAACCGTTGCCGGCGAACACCTGGTCGACCGTCAGGCCATGCCGCCGTGCCACCGCTTCGCGCAGCGCGAACGAGGTGGGGTCGGGATAGCGCTCCAACCCGCTCGAAGCAGCTTGCTGGATCGCATCGACGACAAGCGGCGACGGCGGATACGGGTTCTCGTTGGTGTTGAGCTTGACGAGGTTCGCGATGCGCGGCTGCTCGCCGGGCACGTAGGGCTCGAGTGCGCCGATGCGCGGGCTCCAGAACGCCGGCGTGGCGGAGGTCATGTCGCGCCGCTCAGCCAAGCAGACGGGCGAGCGTCAACAACGCCAGCAGCACCATCCACATCACGACCGAGCGCCAGACGAGGCCGACCACGCTGCGCAAGTGCCCGGGCTCGGGCTCGCGCCCCGGCGTGCTGCCGCTGTCGGGCCTGCGGTCATCGATCACCGATTCGCCGGCCTGCGCGCGCGGCAACGGGTCAGTGACGGGAATAGGGCTCAGCGAACCGCCGCCCAGTCGCACATTGACCGCGCCGGAAGTGGCCGCAAGGATCACGCCGTCGTTCTCGTTCGGAAAGCGCCGGGCGTCGTTGCGCCAGCAGTCGATGGCCTCCTCGAAACTGCCGACCACCGCGAAGCCCAACGCCGTGATGCGCGCGGGCAGCCAGTCGATGCCATGCCAGGCGCTCTCGGCCGCCTGCTGCACGGACACGCTCGACGGCTGCACCGCCGCGCCGTTCTTGTGGGCCCAGTAGCGTGCGACGAATTCGCTCATGCGGTAGAACACCGCGCCGGCCGGTCCGAGGCCGATGGCGGCGAGCACCGAGAACCACGCCAGCACGCCGAACACATGGCGGTGCGCGGCGATGACCGAATGCTCGATCACATGGCGCACGATCTCGCTGCGCTTGAGCTCGGCGGCATCGACGCCCTGCCAGTGCGCGAGCAGCGAGCGAGCGAGCGGCTCGTCGCCCTCGTCGAGCGCGTCGCGGATGTCGGTGAAGTGATGGCTGAACTGCCGGAACCCCAGCGTGACGTAGAGCACCGCGATGCTCCAGAGCACCGCGAACGGCAGGCCCAGCGTGAGCACCAGCAGCCAATGCACGCCGAGCGCCACGAGCGTGGGCACGAAGACGGCGAGCCCCCAGGCGATCCATCCGTGATGGGGCTTGCCCGCATCGAAATTGCGGCTGGTCCAGCGGGTCCACGCGAGAACGGTGCCGTACACGGGGTTGTGAGGGCCCAGCGGCCTCACCTGTTCGATCAGCAACGCGCACAGGATGGCAAAGAAGCTCATCCTTCGATGATAGCGAGAGCGCCCCCAGGTTCAGCCGGGATTCAGGCGCTCTCAAGTCAATGTGGCTTTGCCACTTGACTTGATCCCCCGCGGGGGGCCGGCCGGGCGCAGCCCGGCTATGGGGGCGCTCAAGAAACGGTAAAGATTGCGCAGCATGCCAGCGGTGGCACCCCAGACGAAGCGCTCGTCGGCGCCGTCCTGGTAGGGCATCGAGTACCACTGGCGCTTCGTGCCGTCGGGGGCGGGCACGGTGTGGTGGCGGTGGTTGGCCGGGTCCATCAGCCACGCGAGCGGCACTTCAAAGGCATCGGCGACTTCGTAGGGATTGATGGTGAGTTCGAAGCCGGGCTGCACCAGCGCAACCACCGGTGTCACGATGAAGGAAGTGACCGTTGTGTAGGTCGGCAGGTTGCCGAGCACTTCGATGTATTGCGCCGAAAGGCCGACCTCTTCCCAGGCCTCGCGCAATGCGGCGGCCGCGACGTTCGCGTCCTCGGGGTCGACGCGGCCACCGGGAAATGCCACTTGCCCCGAATGGGTCGAGAGGTGCGCGGTGCGCTCGGTCAGCAGCACGGTCGCGCCTTGCGAGCGCTGCACGATCGGCACGAGCACGGCCGCCTGGGCGGGTACGCGCTCGGTCAATCGCGGCTCGCGGCGCAGTTCGGGGGTCCAGACCGGCGGCGTTTCGAAACGAGCCCGCAGGGCCTGTGCCGTCAACTGCGCGGCCGGCACAGCCGGCAACCCATCGTTCCTCACCGCGAAAGGCGCCTTCCGAGGATCGAACGGTGGCAGCGTGGACGGCGCCACGGCGTTGACGGGTTCGAGAGAGGCGTCCTGCGGGGAAGTGGATGAGGTGGTCAAGAGATGAAAAGTACCGGGGCCGGAAAGAAGAAGTAGAGCGGAAAAACGAAAAGTTGTCTTTGAGCAGGAGCAACAACGCAAAAAGCCGCCAGAGCGGCGGCTTTTTGCACTGCAGGAAAACGGCTTACTTGGCGGCCGCTGCTGCTTGCGACTTGCCCGGCAGCTTTTCCTTGATACGTGCCGAACGGCCACTGCGATCGCGCAGGTAGTACAGCTTGGCGCGGCGCACATCGCCACGACGCTTGACTTCGATGCCGGCGATCAGCGGGCTGTAGGTCTGGAACGTACGTTCCACGCCTTCGCCGCTGGAGATCTTGCGCACGGTGAAGCCGCTGTTGAGGCCGCGATTGCGCTTGGCGATCACGACGCCTTCGTAGGCCTGCACGCGCTTGCGGGTGCCTTCGACGACGCTCACGCTGACGATGACCGTGTCACCGGGCATGAAATCGGGGATCTTCTTGCCGAGGCGGGCGATTTCTTCCTGCTCGAGGGTTTCGATGAGGTTCATGATTTCCTGATATTCGATCGTGTCGGGCTACACAAAAGGCGCCGTTGGTATCTGCCACCCTGAGGCGAACAGAAAGCCAGGCGCGGCCGGGCAGAGGATCGGGGAGCCCGAGATTATAGCTTTTTTTTCAGCACTGTCTCATCGGCCTTGTTCAGGCGGCCGGCAGCGCGGGCGGCGTCGATGAGGTCGGGGCGCCGGGCGGCCGTCATGGCCAGCCGCTGGTCGCGGCGCCAGCGCTCGATCTGCGCATGGTGGCCCGAGAGCAACGGCGCCGGAACGCCCTGCCCGTTCCACTGCTCCGGCCGTGTGTAGTGCGGGCAGTCGAGCAGGCCGTCGAGCGCGGGGTTGAAGCTGTCCTGCACATGGCTGGCCTCGTCGCCCAGCACCCCGGGCTGCAGCCGCGCCACGGCGTCGAGCAACGCCATCGCCGCGATCTCGCCGCCGGAAAGGACAAAGTCGCCGAGGCTGATCTGATGGGTGACACGCGCATCGATGAAACGCTGGTCGATGCCTTCGTAACGGCCACAAACCAGCACCGCGCCCTCGCTGGCCGACCACTTTTCGACCGCTTCGTGGCGCAGCGCCTCGCCGATGGGCGAAAACAGCACGACGGGCGCATCCGCCCCGCGCGCGGCCAGCGCCGCGTCGAGGCAGGCCGCCAGCGGCTCGGCCATCATCACCATGCCGGGGCCGCCGCCGAAAGGCCGGTCGTCCACGCGCTTGTAGTTGCCCTGTGCGAAATCGCGCGGATTCCAGAGCACGATCTCGACCTGCTTCGACTCGTACGCGCGGCGCGTCACGCCGCTGGCCATGAAGGGCGCGAACAGTTCGGGAAAGAGCGTGAGGACGTCGAAGCGCATGCGCGCAAGCCCCGGGGTCAGAACTCGGGCTGCCAGTCGACCGTGATGAGACGGCCGGCCAGATCGACCTTGTCGACGAAGACCGAGACGAAAGGCACCATCCGCTCGACGGCCTTGCCGTCTTCTTCGGCGGCCAGCACGAGCGTGGTCTGCGGGCCGGTGGCGAGCAGTTCGCGCACCGTGCCGAGCGTCACGCCTTCGCGGTTGACGACCGAAAGGCCGATCAGGTCGACCCAGTAGTACTCGTCGTCGCCCGCGGTCGGAAAGCTCGAGCGCGGCACGAACACGCGCGCGCCGCGCAAGGCCTCGGCCGCATTGCGGTCAGGCACCTCTTCGGACGAGGCGACGATGCAGTCGGAATGTTCTTTGGCTTCGCGGATCGCGAGCCGGAAAGCGGCGTTCGCCGAGGCTCCGGGAGCCTGCAGGAACCAGCGCTTGGAAGAAAAAAGCGCCTCGGGCTGGGCGCTGTGGGGCAGGACCTTGAACCAGCCCTTGATGCCCCATGCATCGGCGATGCGTCCTACCTCGATCGCATCCGCCGGCAATTCGGCGGCTTCGAGTGCGGGCAACATCGCCGTGCGTGACGGCTTAGGCTGCCGCCTTGGGAGCTGCGGCTGCAGCTTGCTTGATCAGGCGCAGGACCGTGGGCGAGGCTTGGGCGCCAACGCTCTTCCAGTAGGTCAGGCGATCCTGGGCAATGCGGATGCTTTCTTCGTTTTCCTTGGCGGTCGGGTTGTAGAAACCCAGGCGCTCGATGAAACGGCCATCGCGGCGGACGCGCTTGTCCGACACGACGATGTTGAAGAACGGACGGCCTTTGGAGCCGCCGCGGGAGAGTCGAATGACGACCATGATTTATCCTTGGGTGGTCAGCGAGCCAGTTGGATGAGAAAGAGGCCCGCTCACAATGTTCTTCCAGCGTCGAGACACGCGACATGGCCACCCGGCCAGCGACACGCTGAAAAGCCTGCGATTATAGCCCGCTACGCGTTTTCTCCGAATTTTCGGCCTCGCGCCGTCTCTTTTTCACCCATGACCCTCTCCATTCGCCCCAGCCGCGACGACGACGTCGCGGCCATCACGGCCATCTACGCCCACCATGTGCTTCACGGCACGGGCACCTTCGAGACCGAGGCGCCCTCCGCCGCCGACATGGCCGCGCGCCGCGCCGACGTGCTCGGCAAGAACCTGCCCTACCTGGTCGCCGAGGAGGATGGCGAGGTGCTGGGTTTTGCCTACTGCAACTGGTTCAAGCCGCGCCCGGCCTACCGTTTTTCGGCCGAAGACTCGATCTACATGGCGGAGTCAGCGCGCGGCAAGGGTCTGGGCGCCAAGCTGCTGGCGGCGCTTTCGCAGGCCGCCGAAGCGGTCGGCGTCCGCAAGCTGATCGCGGTGATCGGTGATTCGGCCAACGCCGGCTCCGTCGGTGTGCACCGCAACCAGGGCTTCACGCACGTCGGCGTGCTCAAAGATTGCGGCTGGAAGTTCGGCGAATGGCGCGACGTGGTCCTGATGGAAAAGGTGCTCGGCGAAGGCAGCACGACAAAACCCGAATGAAAAACAAAACTACCGCAGCGTGGCTCTCTTTCCTCGGCGGCCCCTTGGGGCTGCACCGCTTCTACCTGCGCGGCCTGGGCGACTGGCTGGGCTGGCTGCTGCCGATTCCGACGGCGCTCGGCGTCTACGGCATCGAGCGCGTGCGCATGTACGGCGTGGACGACGGCCTGAGCTGGGCGCTGATTCCGCTGCTGGGGTTCACCATCGCGGGCTGCGCGCTGATGGCCATCGTCTATGGCCTCATGACGCCCGAGAAGTGGAACGCCCGCTTCAACGCCAGCGCCCCGGCAGACGCCGCTCCGGGCCAGACGAACTGGTTCACGATCGGCGCCGTGGTGCTGTCGCTCTTCTTCGGCAGCACGATCCTGATGGCCAGCATCGTGTTCAGCTTCCAGCGCTACTTCGAGCACCAGATCGAAGAAGGCCGAAAGATCTCGCAGTAGCCGTCAGAACAGCTGCATGCTGATCCAGTAGGCGATCGCGGCCACGAACGCCGAGGCCGGGATCGTGAAGATCCACGCCCAGACGATGTTCCCCGCCACGCCCCAGCGCACCGCGCTCGCGCGCTGCGTGGAACCCACGCCGACGATGGCGCCGGTGATGGTGTGGGTGGTCGACACCGGAATGCCCAGCGCCGTTGCCAGGAACAGCGTCAGCGCGCCGCCGGTCTCGGCGCAGAAGCCGCCCACGGGCTTCAGCTTGGTGATCTTCTGGCCCATCGTCTTCACGATGCGCCAGCCGCCGAACATGGTGCCCAGTGCGATCGCGGCGTAGCAACTGATGATGACCCAGCTCGGCGGCGCCGCGTCGGCAGCCGAGGCGTAGCCGGTGGCGATCAGCAGCATCCAGATGATGCCGATGGTCTTCTGCGCATCGTTGCCGCCGTGGCCCAGGCTGTAGGCGCCGGCCGAAACCAGCTGCAGCCGCCGGAACCAGCGGTCCACGCGCGACGGCGTGGCGCGCCGGAAGCCCCAGGCCACCGCGATCATCATCACCGAGCCCAGCAGGAAGCCCAGGAGTGGCGACACGAAGATGAACGCCACCGTCTTCCAGATGCCCGAGGCCACAAGGCCCGTCGTGCCCGTCTTGGCGATCACCGCGCCCACGATGCCGCCGATCAGCGCATGCGACGAGCTGCTCGGGATGCCGTAGTACCAGGTCACCAGGTTCCAGCTGATGGCGCCGATGAGCGCGCCGAACACCACATGCACATCGACCACGCCGGGCTGGGCGATGCCCTTGCCCACCGTCGCCGCCACGCTCAGGTGAAAGATGAAGATCGCGATCAGGTTGAAGAACGCCGCGAACACCACGGCCTGCCCGGGCTTGAGCACGCCGGTGGAGACCACCGTCGCGATCGAATTGGCGGCATCGTGGAACCCGTTCATGAAGTCGAACAGGATCGCCAGCGCGACCAGCACTACCACCACCCAGAGGGCGACCTGAACCGTTGCCATCGATGGCTACCCGCTCAGGAGTTCTCGAGGACGATGCCCTCGATCACGTTGGCCACGTCCTCGCACTTGTCGGTGATCGTCTCGAGCAGCTCGTAGATCGCCTTCAGCTTGATCACCTCGCGCACATCGGGCTCCTCGCGGAACAGCTTGCTCATGGCGCTGCGCATCACGCGGTCGGCGTCCGATTCGAGGCGGTCGATTTCCTCACAGGTCTTGAGCACTGCCTCGGCCACGGCCGGGTCGGCGATCTTGCCGAGGAACTTGACGGCGTCCTTCAGGCGGTCGCAGCACTTCACGCTCAGGGCCGTGAGGCGCACGATCTCGTCGGTCATGTGGCGCACGTCGTACAGCGCCATCGTCTCGGCCGAGTCCTGGATCAGGTCGGCCACGTCGTCCATCGTGTTGATGAGCTTGTGGATCTGCTCGCGGTCGATGGGCGTGATGAAGGTCTTGTGGATCAGCCGGTTGACGTCGTGCGTCACGCGGTCGGCGGCGCGCTCGGCGTTGTCGACGTCGCGGTTGTACTGCTCCCGCAGATGCACGTCGCTGTAGTTGGCGACGAGTTGCTCGAATGCCCTCGCCGCCTCCACGATGCGCTCGGCGTGCTGGTTGAACATCTCGAAAAAATTGCCCTCGCGGGGCAGCAGCTTGCCGAACATGGAAACTCCTGGGTCGCGCCAATCACAATTTGATGACGCCTTCATGAAAAACCGGCGAAGTTTAACGGGCACGACGATCGCGTCCGGGCCAGCCTGCTTTTCAGGGCCGCCGGAATGCCCGCGATTCAGCCCGGCAGCTGCAATACCGGCAGGTGCCAGCCGCCGTAGATACCGCCCATCCGGAGCGCCACGATCAGCAGCACGCCCACGTGGAAGGCCCAGCGCCGGGGCATCCGGGCGGCTTGCAGCAGCAGGTAGACGGCAATGCCCGCGATGGCCGCGGAACCGTAGATGCCGCTGCTCAACAGCAGCGGGACACGGGCGGTGAACACGTCGCGCAGCAAGCCGCCGGCCGCGCCAGTCATGGTGCCGACCAGGATCACGATGACGGCCGGCAGGCGCCGTTCCTCGGCGATCTGCGCCCCGGTGATGGCGAAAAGCGCCAGCCCGAGCGCATCGGCCAGTGCCAGGGCGTGCTCGGGCATCGGCAGCAGATGCACCCAGGCAATCGTGAGCGCCACGGCCACAAGAATCACGTAGACGTAGCGGGTGTCGCGAATCCAGAACACCGGATGCCGGTCGAGCAGCAGGTCGCGCAGCGTGCCGCCGCCCACCGCGGTGACCGAGGCGATCACCACCACGCCCAGCCAGTCGAGACCCGCATGGCCGGCCCCCAGCGCCCCACTGACCGCGAAAACCGCCACGCCGGCGAGATCGAGGACGTAGAGCAGCACGGTTTCTTCAGACGATGCGCTTGACCACCTGGCCCGTGACGCGTGCCAGCGCCGCGCGCGGCACCTTGTCGGGGGCGATTTCGGCGAGCGGCTTCAGCACGAAGGCGCGCTCGCGCATGCGGGGATGCGGCAGGGTCAGCGTGGGCGTGTCCATCACCGAGTTGCCGTGCATCAGCAGGTCGAGATCGAGCGTGCGCGGCGCATTGGGGAACGGCCTTTCGCGGCCGGCCTGCGTCTCCAGGCGCTGCAGCGCCACGAGGAACTGCTCGGCATCCAGGCCGGTGCGCACGGCCACCACGGCGTTGACGAAATCGGGGCCTTCGGCATCCACCGGTTCGCTGCGGTAGAGCGACGAACGGGCAGTCACCGTGGTGCGCTGCAGCGCGCCGATGGCGGCCATGGCGGCCTTCACGGAGGCCTCGGCGTCGCCCAGGTTGGCGCCGATCGCGACGAAGGCCTGCACGGTCGGGTAGTCCTCCCGCGGGCCGCGGGGGCGGCTCGTGGGGGCTCGGGCGGGCGCACGGCGTGCGGGGGGACCGCTGGGCGGGCCCTTCCTGGCAGCAGCCGGCGCGGGCCTGGCACCGCCCGCGCGCGGCGGAGCGGCCTTGGCCTTGTCACCGGTCTTGGGGTTCTTCTTGCCGTCCTTCGGCTGGTCGGACGCGCTCATTCGCCTGCGGCGCTCCCGCCGCCCTCACCACCACCGCCACCGGTGCGGGGCTTCCGGCGACGCCGGCGCTTGCGCGCTGCGGGCGCCTCGCCATCGGGCGGCACGGCACCGGCCTCGACTTCGACTTCTTCGTCCTGTTCCGAATCCTGGGCTTGGGCCTCGCCCTGGCGCTGCCGGCCGGCCGGCTCGCTGCGGGGCTTCGGCGGTGGCGGCGTCTCGCGCACACGCACGCGCTGGCGGGTCTTCTGCTCGTCGCGCACCTGCTCCAGCAGGTCCTGGCGGCGCACGTCGTCGGCAGTGCCGAATTCCTGCCACCACTCGGCAATCGCCTCGCTGACCTCGCCCACGTCGGCACGCAGCCGCATGAAGTCGAAGGCGGCCCGGAAGCGCGCCTGCTCGATCAGGCTGTAAGGCGTGGAGCCGGTGCGCTTGTCGAAGCGCGGCTGCATCATCCAGATCTCGCGCATGTCGGCTGCCAGCTTGCCGCGGCCCGATACGTCCCCGATGCGCGAATTGAACACGTCATCGATCGCATCCTGCAGCGCCGGGAACGGCGGCTGCGGACGCTGGCCGTGGCGGCCTTCCTGGCGCTGGGCCCAGCCGTCGCGCACGTCAGCCCAGAGCACGCAAGCCAGCAGGAAGCTGGGCGCCACGGGCTTGCCTTCGCCAACGCGGCGGTCGGTGTCCTGCAGGGCCGCCTTCACGAACGGCTGGTCGGCGCGCTCGACCACCACGTCCAGCAGCGGATAGATGCCAGTGGCGAGCCCCAGTTTGCGCAGTTGCTCAACGGTGGCAATGGCATGGCCGGTCTGCAAGAGCTTGAGCATCTCGTCGAACATGCGGCTTTGCGGCACGTCGGCCAGCAGCTTGCTCGATTCGATCAGCGGTGCCGCGGTCTTGGCTTCCATCTTGAAGCCCAGTGCCGCGAGCTTGGCCGAGAAGCGGATCGCGCGAATGATGCGCACCGGGTCTTCGCGGTAGCGCGTGACCGGGTCGCCGATCATGCGCAGCGTGAGCTTCTGGGCGTCCTTGATGCCGTTGTGATAGTCGACCACCACCTGGTTGGCCGGGTCGTAGTACATGGCGTTGACGGTGAAGTCGCGGCGCGCCGCGTCTTCTTCCTGCGGGCCCCAGACGTTGTCGCGCAGCACGCGGCCGCTGGCGTCCACGGCGTGCTTCATGCTCGCAAGCTCGCCCTTGCTGGTGCGCTCGTTGCCGGCCACCTGCTCGGCGGCGGCGCTGTCCATGTAGGCGCGGAAGGTCGAGACCTCGATCACCTCGTGCTCGCGGCCCCGGCCGTACACCACGTGCACGATGCGAAAGCGCCGCCCGATGATGAAGGCGCGGCGAAACAGCGACTTGACCTGCTCGGGCGTGGCGTTGGTGGCCACGTCGAAGTCTTTCGGACGCAGGCCCAGCAGCAGGTCGCGCACCGCGCCGCCCACCACATACGCCTCGTACCCCGCCTGCTGGAGCGTGGTGACCACGTTCTTCGCGCGTTCGTCGACCAGGGCCGGATCGATCCTGTGAACCTCTGCCGGCACCTCCTGGCGCTTGCCGAAGCGGCTCTTGCCCTGTGTGCTGCCAGCGGATTTGCCCAGCAGCTTGTCGATGAATTTCTTGATCATTGGTTGTGAAAGCTCTTCTTATTCGTTTTCGAGCATGGATCGGATCAACGGGATGGTGATCGCGCGTTGTGTCTGGAGCGCGTAGCCGTCGAGCTGCGTGAGCAGCTCCATCAGGCTGCCGAGGTCGCGGCTGAAACGGTGCAACATGAAATCGAGCACGTCGTCGGACAGCATCACGCCGCGCGCATCGGCGGCCTGGCGCAGCACCGCGCGGCGTTCGGTTTCGCTGAGCACCTGCAGGTGGAACACATGGCCCCAGCCCAGGCGGGTGCGAAGGTCTTCGCGCAGCGGCAGGTCGGCCGGCGGCAGCGCGCCGGCGGCGACCACGCCGCGTTGCAGGGTCTGGGCATTGACGAACCAGTTGAAGGCCGCGTGCTGCTGCACGGCGGTGTAGAGGTGCACGTCGTCGAGCAGCACGGCGCCCCAGCGCTCGTCGAACTCGGGCGGCTCGAGCAGGCCGGCATGCAGCCAGCCCACGCTCGCGCCCTGCTCGCGCAGTGCGACACGCACCGATTCGAGCAGATGGGTCTTGCCACTGCCGCCTTCGCCCCACAGGTAGGTGGGCACCGGCGAGTGCAGCGCTGGGCTGCCGGCGCTGCCCACCCACACTTGCAGGTGGCGCAGCGCCGCCTCGTTGGGGCCGGCAAAAAAGGCGTCGAAGCTGGGGCCCGTCGCAATGCCGATATCGAGCGCGAGCTGTTTCATCCCGGGAAGGTTCATGGAGGGGGCCGCTGGGGCCCTTAAAATCAACAGGAATTCTATCGGCCCGGCCGCTCCGGTTGCCGGCGCCTCTACCACCCTGCCTCTTGTGGGCTCTCTTGTTCGCTTTCGCACACCCATGACCTCCCCTACGCCCACCCCGCTCAGCTACAAGGATGCCGGTGTCGATATCGATGCCGGCGACGCGCTGGTCGACCGCATCAAGCCCCTGGCCAAGAAGACCATGCGCGAAGGCGTGCTGGCCGGCATCGGCGGCTTCGGCGCCCTGTTCGAGGTGCCCAAGCGCTACAAGGAACCGGTGCTGGTGAGCGGCACCGACGGCGTGGGCACCAAGCTCAAGCTGGCTTTCGAGTGGAACATGCACGACACCGTCGGCATCGACCTGGTGGCCATGAGCGTCAACGACGTGCTGGTGCAGGGCGCCGAACCCCTCTTCTTCCTGGACTATTTCGCCTGCGGCAAGCTCGAGGTCGACACCGCCGCAGCGGTGATCGGCGGCATCGCCCGCGGCTGCGAGCTCTCGGGCTGCGCACTCATCGGCGGCGAAACCGCTGAAATGCCCGGCATGTACCCGGCCGGCGAGTACGACCTGGCTGGCTTTGCGGTCGGCGCGGTCGAAAAATCGAAGATCCTCACCGGCCAGAACGTGAAGCCCGGCGACGTGGTGCTGGGCCTGGCCTCGGCCGGCGTGCATTCCAACGGTTTCAGCCTGGTGCGCAAGGTGATCGAACGCGCGGGTACTGATTTGCCAGCAACCCTCGACGGCAAGCCCTTCCGCGAAGCCGTGATGGAACCCACCCACCTCTATGTGAAGCCCGTGCTCGAGGCGCTGGCCAAGCACCCGATCAAGGCGCTGGCCCACATCACCGGCGGCGGCCTGCTCGAGAACATTCCGCGCGTGCTGCCCGAAGGCACCGCCGCCCACCTCAAGAAGGGCAGCTGGCCGCAGACCGAGCTCTTCGCCTGGCTGCAGAAGGTCGCCGGCATCGACGACATCGAGATGAACCGCACCTTCAACAACGGCATCGGCATGGTCGTGGTCATCGATGCGGCCGAAGCCGCCGCCTGCGCCGCCACGCTGCGCGCATCGGGTGAAAAGGTGCACGAGATCGGCGTCATCGCCGAGCGCGGCGAAGGCGCCGCGGTGGTCGTCGGCTGATCGCCGACGGTTCCACCCTCCAATCCACACACCCGAGCAGCGCACCCGAACCCCGGATGGCCAAGAAGCCGCAACCCACCTTCACCGCCGCCGCATCCCCCGCGGCGCCCATCGTCCGGCCTACGGCCTCCCGCGGCGTGATGCTCGCCAGCTACCTGCTGATGCTGGGCGCGCTGATGCTCGTGATGTGGGAGCACCTGTTGCCGGGCCTGATCTGCGTGTGCATCGGCTTCCTGGTCACGCGCTGGTTTGCCCGCCTGCTCGAAAAGGGCCTGCTGCGCGTTCCGGTCATGCGCTCCAGCGCCGGCGGCTGGGCCGGGGTGCTGGCGGTGATCGTGGTGCTGCTGGCTCCGGCCGCGCTGATCACGCTGGGGCTGTCGCAGGCGCGCGAATACATCGTCGATGCGCCCGACCAGTACCGCGAACTGCTCGACTACACCGCCCGCACGGTGCTCGAGCTGCGCTCCAAGCTGCCGCCCGACATCGCGACCTACCTGCCCGAAGGCGCGGCCGAGATCCAGCGCGTGATCGCCAACTACCTGCGCGCGCAGGCCGGATCGCTCGCGATGGCCGGGCGCGCCTGGCTGCACGGGCTGCTCTTTTCCTATGTGGGGCTGATCGTCGGCAGCCTGGCCGCCGTGGCGGCGGCGCCCCTGCGGCGCAAGCCCCTGGCCGAGCAGTTGCACCAGCGCGTGGAGATTTTCGGCGAGGCCTTCGCCCAGATCGTGGCGGCCCAGTTCTGGATCGCGGCCTTCAACACGCTGCTGACCGCCATCTTCCTGCTGTTCCTGATGCCGCTGTGGGGTGCGCACCTGCCGTACACGCCGGCGCTCATCACGCTCACCTTCCTGGCCGGGCTGGTGCCGATCGTGGGCAACCTGGTCTGCAATTCGGTGATCACGCTGGTGGGGCTGTCGGTGTCGCCGCTCACGGCGGCCGCCTGCCTGATCTTCCTGATCGTGATCCACAAGGCCGAGTACGTGATCAATGCCAAGGTGGTCGGCGCCCGCACGCAGATGAGCGTGTGGGAGCTGCTCGCGGTGATGTTCGTGGCCGAGGCGGTGTTCGGGCCGGCCGGGCTGGTGGCAGCACCGCTCTACTACGCCTACCTGAAGAAAGAGCTGCAGGCCGCATCGCTGGTCTGACGGCCTTGCAGGACAGCCTTGATGTCCTGATCTGATCGGTTCTGGTCCGCTTCGGCGCGGACCGCACCCCTGGCAACGCTCAAGAATTGGCGGCATCATCCACTCCGCCTTGCGAGCAGCCACCGCCATGAAAACCTGTCTGATTGTGATCGACGCCCAGGAATCGTTCCGCCAGCGCGCGTACTGGAACGAAGGCGTCGCGGCGCCCTATTTCGCCGCCCAGAACGCGCTGATCGAAGGCGCCGCAGCGGCGGGCCTGCCGATCGTGCGCATCTTCCACGTCGACGAGCCGAGCAATGCGAGCAACCCGTTCGCCGTCGAATCGGGTCACATCCACCCCATCGACGGGCTCGTGGCGTTCGAGGCCGCGGCCACCTTCACCAAGCACCGCCACAGCGCGCTGGTCAACAGCGGGCTCGACGTATGGCTCACCGAGAACGGCATCCGCCGGCTGGTCGTGAGCGGCATCCGCACCGAGCAATGCTGCGAAACCACCACCCGCCACGCCTCGGACCTGGGCTGGGAGGTCGACTACGTGACCGACGCCACGCTGACCTTCGACATGGTGCAGCCCGACGGCCGGCCGCTGCTGGCGGCCGACATCAAGTCGCGCACCGCCGCCGTGCTGGCCGGGCGCTTCGCCACGGTGTGCAGCGTGGCGAAGGCGCTGGAACGCGCGGGCACCGCCGAATGACCGCCTTGCGCGTGCTGATCCTGGCCTACGACGGCGTCGAGGCGCTGGATTTCGCGGGCCCGTTCGAGGTGTTCACCACCGCGAGCCGGGTCAGCCAGCGCATGCAGCCAGGCGCGACGGCGCCGTTCGAGGTCGCTTCGGTCGCGCTTGCGCCGAGCGGCCAGCCCGTGCAGGCGCGCGCCGGCCTGCAGCTGCTCGCCGACCACACGATCGCGGCCCACCCAACGGCCGACGTGCTGATCGTTCCCGGCGGCGTGGTCGATGCGCCGATGGCGAGCCCCGAAACCCTGCGCTGGATCGCCGATTGCGCGGCCGGCGCGCAGCTCGTCGCCTCGGTCTGCACCGGCGTCTTCCTGCTCGCCAAGAGCGGCGTGGTCACGCAGGAGGCCGTCACCACGCACTGGGAAGACATCGCCGACCTGCGCGCGCAGTTCCCGAAACTCGACGTGCGCGAAGACGTGCGCTGGGTCGACACCGGCCGCATCGTCAGTTCGGCTGGCATCAGCGCGGGCATCGACATGAGCCTGCACCTGGTCGAACGCCTCGCAGGCCGCGCGTTGGCCGAGCGCACCGCGCGACAGATGGACTACGCATGGACCCACAACAGCAGTCACCCATCCGCGTAGTCTTCGTGCTGCTCCCCGGCAGCCTCGTGCTCGACTGGGCCGGGCCGGCCGAGGCGCTGCGCATCGCGAACCAGCGGCTGCAGGCGTCGGGCCAGCCCGAGCGCTTCGCGATCGAGTTCGCGAGCCCGCGGCCGACCTCCATCGCCTCGGTCGGCGTCACACTCGCCGGGCTCTCACCGCTGCCCACACAGTGGAGCGGGCCGGCCTGGGTCGTGCTCGTCGGCCTGCCCGGCAACACCATCGCCATCGACAACCCCGAGACGCAGGACCTGCTGCACTGGCTGCGCGGCCAGCGCTTCGAGCGTGGCCGCGTCGAGCTGGTCACGGTCTGCGCGGGCGCGGTGCTGGCGGCGCACGCCGGCGCGCTCGCCGGACGGCGCGCCACCACACACCACCATCACCTGGACGAACTGCGTGCGGTCGAACCGCGCTGCGACGTGGTGAGCAACCGCGTGTTCGTGATCGACCCGCCGCTCTACAGCAGCGCGGGCGTCACGACCGGCATCGACCTCGTGCTGCACCGCATCGCCGAGACCTGCGGCGAAGCGCTCGCCGCTCAGGTGGCGCAGACGATGGTGGTGGCGCTGCGGCGCGGCCCGCACGACCCGGAGCTCTCGCCTTTTCTCGCCTATCGCAACCATCTGCACGCGGCGCTGCACCGCGTGCAGGACGCTGTCAGCGAGCAACCGCAGGCCGACTGGAGCGTGCCGCGGATGGCGGACGTGGCCCACACCTCGGCGCGGCACCTCACGCGGCTCTTCGTGGAGCATGCGGGCGTGGCGCCGCTGGCCTATTTGCGGCGGCTGCGGCTCGCGGCCGCGCAGCTGGCGCTGTCGTCGGGCGCGAGCGTCACGCGTGCGGCGGAGCTGTCGGGCTTCGGCTCCGACACGCAACTGCGCCGGGCGTGGCACCAGTTCGGGCTGCCCGGTTCGCCGTCGGAAGCGGGCACGGCACTGAAAGCCTGACGGTCAGCCCGTGCAGGCCCGCGCACGCGCCCGCAGCAGCGCCTGCTCGCGCGTGTTGCGCGTGAGCAAGGCGGCGCGGTCGAACTCCTTGCGCGCCTCGTCGCGGCGGCCGAGCTTGAAGAGCAGATCGCCGCGCACCGTCGGCAACAGGTGATAGCCCCTGAGCGCCGGCTCGTCCATGAGCCCATCGACCACCTCGAGCCCCGCCGCCGGCCCGAAGGCCATCGACAGCGCGACCGCGCGGTTGAGCTCGACGATGGGCGATGGCGCGAGCTCGGCCAGCGCGTCGTAGAGCGCGGCGATGCGCGGCCAGTCGGTCTCCTGGGCGGTGCGTGCCCGGCCGTGGCAGGCGGCGATGGCGGCCTGCAGGGCGTAGGGACCGAGCGCGCCCAGCGCTTCTGCGCGCGCCAGACCAGCGAGGCCGCGGCGGATCAGCATCTGGTCCCAGCGCGCACGGTTCTGTTCGAGCAGCAGCACCGGCTCGCCCGAGGCGCCGACGCGCGCGGCGGTGCGGGAGGCCTGGATTTCCATCAGCGCCACGAGGCCGTGCACCTCCGACGCGTCGGACACCAGCCCGGCCACGATGCGGCCCAGGCGCATCGCCTCGTCGCAGAGCGTGGGGCGCATCCAGTCGTCGCCGGCGGTGGCGGCGTAGCCCTCGTTGAAGATCAGGTAGAGCACCTCGAGCACCGAGGCCAGGCGCGATTCGAGCTCGTGCCGGCGTGGCACCTCGAAAGGCACGCGCGCGTCGAGCAGCGTGCGCTTGGCGCGCACGATGCGCTGCGCCACGGTGGCCTCGGGCACGAGGAAGGCGCGGGCGATCTCGTCGGTCGTGAGGCCACCCATGAGGCGCAGCGTGAGCGCCACGCGCGCCTCGGTGGACAGCACCGGGTGGCAGGCGGTGAAGACGAGGCGCAGCAGGTCATCGCCGATGTCGTCGTCGAGAGCCGCATCGACCGCTTCGGCGAAGTCGGCCTCGGCCATCTCGTGCTGCGCGTCGAGTTCGCGGCCGATCTCGGGCGCCTTGCGCTCGGCCAGCTGGCCGTGGCGCAGGCGGTCGAGCGCGCGGTGCTTGGCCACCTGCGTGAGCCATGCGGCGGGGTTGTCGGGTACGCCGGCCCCGGGCCATTGCTCGAGGGCGGCAACCAGCGCGTCCTGCGCCAGCTCTTCGGCCAGGCCCACGTCGCGCACCATGCGCGCGACGGTGGCGATGATCTTGGCCGACTCCATGCGCCAGACGGCGTCGATGGCGCGGTGGATGGCGGCTTCGTCCTTGCTGTCGCTCACGCTACAGCCCCTTCTTTGACGCTCATTGCGCGCGCTAGCATGCGGCCATGAAACAGTGTCTCCTGATCCTGTGCCTCATCCTGGGCAGCGCCCAGGCCGCCGAGGTCGAACGCAACAGCCTCGGCATGGCCTTCGTCAGGCTGCCGACCGGCGAATTCATGATGGGCAGCGACGAGGCGCCCGAAGCGCTGGCCGCCGCCTACCCCGAGCTGCCGAAGGAACGTTTCACCGAGCTGCGCGACGAGGGGCCGGCGCATCGCGTGCGCATCACGCGCTCCTTCTGGATGGGCCAGCACGAGGTGACGGTCGGCCAGTTCCGCCGCTTCGTCGAAGCCTCGGGCTACGTGCCGGAATCGATCGCCGACGGCACCGGCGGCTACGGCTGGCGCGCCGACTACGACCCGGCCAAAACCCGGCGCGGCGACGCCTTCGAAGGGCGCGATCCGCGCTACTCCTGGCGCAACCCGGGCTTCGCGCAGGGCGACGACCACCCGGTCGTCAACGTGACCTGGAACGACGCGCAAGCGCTCGCCGCGTGGCTCAGCAAGACCGAGGGCCGGCGCTACCGGCTGCCGACCGAGGCCGAATGGGAATACGCCTGCCGCGCCGGCACGCGCACCCGCTACAGCGCGGGCGACGATCCGCAAGCGCTGCTGCGCGCGGCCAACGTGTTCGATGCGCGCACCGCCAGGTACTGGCCGCGCTGGGCACCGATGGCGCTGAAGGCCGACGACGGCTACGCCTTCACCGCCCCGGTCGGCAGCTTCGCGCCGAACGCCTGGGGCCTCTACGACATGCACGGCAATGCCTGGGAATGGGTGGCCGATTGGCATGGCGACGAATACTACGCGGGCTCCCCGGTCGACGACCCGCAGGGCCCGGCCGAAGGCACGGTGCGGGTGCGCCGCGGCGGCTCCTGGCACACCTGGCCCTTCTACACCCGGTCTTCTTACCGCAACTGGAACGCGCCGGACACGCGCTACACGCTCGTGGGCATCCGGCTGGTCCGGGAAGACTAAGAAGCCGGGAAGACCTACTTCTTCACCGTCTGCATCGACGGAAAGCTCTCGGCCACGGCCTGCAGGTCGGGCGAGAAATCTTCCAGCTCCTGCACCTGGCGGACCTCGATGACCTCGTTCTCGCCACCCGGGCAGCGCGTGGCCCATTCGATGGCCTCGGCGCGCGAGGCAACCTCGATGACCCAGTAGCCGCCGAGCACTTCCTTGACCTCGGCGAACGGACCGTCGACCACCTTCGGCTTGCGCCCCGGAAAGCTCACGCGCGCGCCCATCGAGGGCGGATGCAGGCCGTCGCAGCTGATCAGCACGCCGGCTTTCTGCAGGGATTCGTTGTAGGCCATCATCGCGGTCATCGCGTCGAGGTCTTCAGGCATCGTGCCCGGCGCGGCGGTCTCGTAGCCGTGGGGAATCATCAGCATCATGAATCGCATGGTGTGTCTCCTTGGGATTCGATGGGCTCAGCCTGCAGCGCCGGTGCGCTTGGCGGATTCGGCCCGCAGGCGGTCTTCCTGCGCCAGCAGTTCGGGGGTCATCGAATCGCCGAAGTCGGTGGCTTCGAACACCTGGCGGATCTCGATCTCGCCTTCCTGAAAGGGGCTGCGCTTGATCCACTCGATGGCTTCTTCCTTCGACTTGACTTGCAGCAGCCAGAAGCCGGCCAGCAGCTCCTTGGTTTCGGCGAAGGGGCCGTCGATGACGGTGCGCTTCAGGCCTTCGCAGCGCACGCGCGCGCCCTTGGAACTGGGGTGCAGGCCCTCGCCCGCCAGCAGCACGCCGGCCTTGACCAATTCCTCGTTGAACTTGCCCATCTCGGTGAGGATCTCGGTGCTGGGCATCACGCCCGCTTCGGAATCCTTGTTCGCCTTGACCAGAATCATGAATCGCATGTCGTTTCTCCTGAGGGTTGATGAAATCGGGAGCCGCTGAAATTGCGTGCTCCTGTACTCACGTCGGACGAACGAAAGCCGGATCGACACGATTGCATCGGCCCAGTTGTAATTTTGTGTTTCAGAAATTCAGGGCAGATAGCCGCAGAAGCGCAGCACGTGTCCATCGGGTTCGCGGATCGCGAATTCGCGCAGGCCCCAGGGCTGGGAGACCGGCGGCTCGATCACCGTCACGCCACGCTTCACATAGGCGTCGTGCAGGCCGTCGATGTCCTTGCCCACGTGGATGACGATTTCGCCGCGCCAGGGCGGCGTGCCGCGTGTGTTGCACTGCCAGAGGCGCAGGTAGACCGGGTCGCCGTGGCTGCCGTCGCCCTTTTTCACACGCGCATAGCTGGGCGGCTCGCCGGCGATGAAGTCGAGTTCGAAGCCCAGCACGTCGCGAAACCAGCGTGCGGCGCGCGAAACGTCCGATACGGGCAGGACCGGCTGCACACCGTGGAATTCGTGCAGGGTGCCCAGGTCGGGCGCCGCGCCGCCCACGCCGCCGATGCCGCCCACGCCGGCCTTGGCGGTCATCCGTTGGCCGTTCGGCGCAAGGCGGCCACGCGCTCGGCGATGGCGTCGATGTCCAGCGCGTCCTCGGCGTGGGTCAGGTAGACCTCGAGGTCATGCACCGCGAGCGCGGTGTTGCCCTGCTCCGCGTGCGCGATGCCGCGGTCGCGGTGTTCGCCCCAGGCGCTGGGCAGCAGCGCGATGAGACGGTCTTGCACCGCGATGGCGCGCTGCCAGTCTTCCTGCGCGCGGTGCACTTCCTTGAGGTTGCGCAGCATGCGGCCGATGATCTCGCGCGAACTGGCCGGCTGCAGGTACAGGCCGAGCGGCACGTCGAAGTCGCCGACCAGTCCGTTGCTGCGCTTGTACGGCTCCAGCCGCTCGCCGAGCTCTTCGCGCGAGAGCGATTTTCCGGTGAACGGATCGATCACCACCTGCCCCTTGGGCAGCGTGACCTTGAGCATGAAATGCCCCGGAAAACCGATGCCGCGTGCCTGCAGGCCCAGGCCCTGCGCCAGTTCCATCCACAGTACCGCCAGCGAGATCGGAATGCCGCGGCGGGTGCGCAGCACGGCGTTCAGGTAGCTGTTGTCGGGGTCGTAGTAGTCGTTGACGTTGCCGCCGAAGTTCAGATCGTTGAAGAAGAACTGGTTCAGCGCGCGCAGCCGGGCAAGCGGTGCCGCGTCGGCCGGCAGGCGGCGCTTCAGGCGGGCGAGGAGCTGGTCGACGTCGCCGAGGACCTGCTGGACGTCGAGTTCGGGGTACTCGTCCTGCGCCAGGCTGGCGGCGGCCTCGAGCAGCGGGAAATGGTCGTCGCTGCGAACGAGCGATTCGAAATATTCCAGAGCGGTTGGGACCTGAAATGTGAACGTCATGTGTCTTTGTAGAGGAGCATCCGGGGAGCGTCAAGGCGGGACACGTGCGTATTGCCAGGTATCGCCAAGCGGCTCAACGGCGCATGAAACTGCGCAGCCGCACCCCGACTGCCGCCAGGATGGCGAAATAGATCAGCGCGGCGCCCACAACGAGCGCGGCCAGGAGGCCGATGCGGTGCAGGGGCTGCGCGCGCAGGCCGATCCAGTCGAACCAGTGCGCGCCCCACGCCAGGAAAGCCGCCAGCACCAGCGTGCCGGCCAGCACCTGCAGCACGAACTTGCCCCAGCCGGGTTCGGGCGCGTAGCTGCCGCGGCGGACGAGGCCGACCAGCAGCCAGGTCGCATTGACCAGCGCGCCGATGGCGATGGTGAGCGTGAGCGCCGCATGCTGCAGCACCGGCACCAGGAAGAAATTGAGCACCTGGGTGAAGACGAGCACGCCCACGGCAATCAGCATCGGCGTGCGCGTGTCCTGCTTGGCGTAGTAGCCGGGCGCGAGGATCTTGATGGCCACGATGCCGATGAGGCCCACGCCGTAGCCCATCAATGCCAGGGTGGTGCGCTTGACGTCCTCGTCGCCGAAGGCGCCGTTGTGAAAGAGCACGGCGACCAGCGGCTGTGCAAAGAGCAGCAGCGCGATGGCGCACGGGGCCGAAAGCAGCACCACGAGGCGCAGGCCCCAGTCGAGCAGCGCGGAATAGCGCGCGTCGTCCTTGGCGGCGCGGGCGCCGGCCAGTTGCGGCATCAGCACCACGCCGAGCGCGACGCCGAGCATCGCGGTGGGGAACTCCATCAGCCGGTCGGCATTGACCACCCAGGTCACGCTGCCGGTCGCGAGGTGCGAGGCGATCTGCGTGTTGATGAGCAGCGAGATCTGCGCCACGCTCACGCCCAGCAAGGCGGGAAGCATGAGCTTCATCACCTTGCGGGTGGTCGGGTCGGTCCAAGCGGCGCGCAGCGCCTTGAAGCTCGCGCCGACGCGCGGCATCAGGTTGAGCGCGCGCAGCGCCGGAATCTGCAAGGCCAGTTGCAGCACGCCGCCGACCAGCACGCCCACGCACTGCGCGTAGATCGGCTCGATGCCGTAGCGCCGGAACAGCGGCGCGCCAACCACGATGGCAAAGATCAGCGCCAGGTTCAGCAGCACCGGCGACGCCGCCGGCACCGCGAACTTGCGCCAGGTGTTGAGGATGCCGCCCGCCAGCGCCACCAGCGACATGAAGCCGATGTAGGGGAACATCCAGCGCGTCATGACGATAGCTGCGTCGAAGCCCTTCAGGCCGCTGGCCATGGCCCAGACCAGGAGCGGCGCGCCGACCACGCCGGCCACGCAGACCACCAGAAGGGTCCAGGTCAGCAGCGTGGCGACGTGGTCGATCAGCTCCTTGGCGCCCTCTTCGCCGCCCTCCGTCTTGCGCGCGGCCAGCACCGGCACGAAGGCCTGGCTGAAGGCGCCTTCGCCGAAGACCCGCCGGAACAGGTTGGGGATGCGGAAGGCGACGTTGAAGGCGTCGGTGAGCGCGCTGACGCCGAACACCGAGGCAAAGAGCACGTCGCGCACGAGGCCCGTGATGCGCGAGGCGAGGGTCAGGAGGGAGACGGTGGAGGCGGATTTGAGCAGGGACACCGGGCGAGTGTAGGGGTGCCGAAGGGCCGCCAAATCGGCCGAATTGGCTGGGGATGGCCTGCCGGCTTATAATCGCGGGCTTTGCTGCATCATCCTCAGACACCTAAGGAACTAAATCATGGCATCCGCCAAGCCCAAGAAAAAGAACCCGCGCCTCGCCTCCGGCCGTAAGCGCGTCCGTCAGGACACCAAGCTCAACGCTGCGAACACCTCGCTGCGCTCCAAATACCGTACCGCGGTCAAGAACGTCGAAAAGGCTGTTCTGGCTGGCGACAAGACCAAGGCAAGCGAACTGTTCGCGAAGGCCCAGAGCATCGTCGACACCGTCGCCGACAAGGGCATCTTCCACAAGAACAAGGCAGCCCGCGACAAGAGCCGCCTGTCGGCCAAGGTCAAGGCCCTCGCCCTCGCGCCTGAAAAGGCCGCCGCCTGACACCTGTCAGGCAAGCCCGGATCGGAATTCTCCGATCCGCCGTTTGATCGGGGTGCGCTGCAGCAAAGTGTAAAAAACCGCCTTCGGGCGGTTTTTTCATGGGCGCTAGGTTTCCGGTTTTGCCGGGTCAGTCGGCTTTGGGCTGCTCGACGGGAATCACGGGCGCGGCGGGATCCGACCGAACCGCAGCAGCCACCGGGGTCTGCGCAGCCTTCGGCACGGCCGGTGCGGGCGGCGCCGGGGACACCTCGGAGACCTGCAGGTCGTTGTCTTTTGCGAAGTTCACGCAGAAGTCCCAGGCCATGGGCTCGGCGTCGCGCAGGTCGCGGTTCACGATCACGCACTTGACCCCGTTGATGGTGGTCGGTTCGCACCACGGCGAATAGCTCAGGTAGCTGCCCGGAAAGGCGCCGCCGGGCCGGAAGGAGCTCATGACGCCCGCCAGCCGCTCGGCCCAGTCGCTGGGGCGGAAGGTCCGGCCATCACGGGTGATGCCCTGGATGAAGATTTCTTTGGCGGTGGGGGAAATCATCGTTGATTGAGGCAACCGAAACGGGTGCTGCGGTGCAGCAACGGATTCTATCCGGGGCACTTTTTGCATCCTGAACGGGGGCATTGCTGTAATGCGAAATCGTCAACGAAGCCGTCAAATCGCACGCCTAGAATCCGCGTTCCCTATCTGGAGAACCCAATGAGCGCTACCGCCCAACCCACCTCGCCCCACGTCATGAACACCTACGGTCGCCTGCCGATCGCACTGTCGCATGGCCAGGGCTGCCGAGTCTGGGACACCACGGGCAAGGCCTACATCGACGGACTGGGCGGCATTGCCGTCAACACGCTGGGCCACAACCACCCCGAGCTGGTGCCGGCATTGCAGGACCAGCTGACCAAGCTGATCCACAGCTCCAACTACTACCACGTGACCGGCCAGGAACAGCTCGCCGCCAAGCTGACCGAGATTTCGGGCCTCACCAACGCATTTTTCTGCTGCACCGGCCTCGAAGCCAACGAAGCGGCTCTCAAGCTGGCGCGCAAGTTCGGCCACGACAAGGGCATCGAGCGCCCCGAAATCGTCGTCTACGAAGCCGCCTTCCACGGCCGCAGCATTGCCACCCTGTCGGCCACCGGCAACCCCAAGGTTCAGGCCGGCTTCGGCCCGCTGGTCGAGGGTTTCATCCGCGTGCCGCTGAACGACATCGAGGCGCTCAAAAAGGCCACCGAAGGCAACCCGAACGTGGTGGCCGTGTTCTTCGAGACCATCCAGGGCGAAGGCGGCATCAATCCGATGCGCGTGGACTACCTGAAGCAAGTGCGCCAGCTCTGCGACGAGCGCGACTGGCTCATGATGATCGACGAAGTGCAGTGCGGCATGGGCCGCACCGGCAAGTGGTTCGCCCACCAGTGGGCGGGCATCCTGCCCGACGTGATGCCGCTGGCCAAGGGCCTGGGCTCGGGCGTGCCGATCGGCGCCGTCGTGGCCGGCCCCAAGGCCGCCAACATCTTCGGACCGGGCAACCACGGCACCACCTTCGGCGGCAACCCGCTCGCGATGCGTGCCGGCGTCGAAACCATCCGCATCATGGAAGAGCACAAGCTGCTTGAGAACGCCGCCACCGTGGGCGCGCACCTGAAGGCCGCGCTGGAACGCGAAATCGGCGGTCTGCCCGGCGTGAAGGAAATCCGCGGCCAGGGCCTGATGCTGGGCATCGAGCTCGACCGTCCCTGCGGCGTGATCCTCAACCGCGCCTGCGATGCCGGCCTGCTGCTGAGCGTGACCGCCGACAAGGTGATCCGCCTGGTGCCGCCGCTCATCCTGAGCATTGCCGAAGCCGACGAGATCGTCGCGATCCTCGCGCCGATCGTCAAAAACTTCCTGTCGGAGCCTGCCGCGCAATGACGACCGCCACGACACCGCCGGCCATCCGCCACTACCTGCAGTTCGCCGACCTCACGGCCGACGAGTACGTCTACCTCTTCGATCGCATGGCGATCATCAAGAAGAAGTTCAAGACGTATGAAAAGCACCAGCCGCTGGTCGACCGCACGCTGGCCATGATCTTCGAGAAGGCCAGCACGCGCACCCGCGTGAGCTTCGAGGCCGGCATGTACCAGCTCGGCGGCAGCGTGGTGCACCTGACCACCGGCGACAGCCAGCTGGGCCGCGCCGAGCCCATCGAGGACAGCGCGAAGGTCATCAGCCGCATGGTCGACATCGTGATGATCCGCACCTACGAGCAGACCAAGATCGACACCTTTGCCGCGCACTCGCGCGTGCCCGTCATCAACGGCCTCACGAACGAGTTCCACCCCTGCCAGATCCTGGCGGACATCTTCACCTACATCGAGCATCGCGGCTCGATCCAGGGCAAGACGGTGGCCTGGGTGGGCGACGGCAACAACATGGCCAACACCTGGCTGCAGGCGGCCGAGATCCTGGGCTTCACGGTACATGTGAGCACGCCCAGCGGCTACGAGGTCGACCAGTCGATCGCCGGCATCCGCTCGGGCGACAGCTACAAGGTCTTCAAGGACCCGATGGAAGCCTGCCGCGGCGCCGACTTGGTCACCACCGACGTCTGGACCAGCATGGGCTACGAGGCCGAGAACGAGGCGCGCCGCAAGGCCTTCGCCGACTGGTGCGTCGACGAGGACATGATGCGCATCGCCCAGCCCGGTGCCCTCTTCATGCACTGCCTGCCCGCGCACCGCGGCGAGGAAGTGCAGGCCGAGGTCATCGACGGACCGCAGTCGGTCGTGTGGGACGAGGCCGAGAACCGCCTCCACGCTCAAAAGGCGCTGATGGAGTTCCTGCTGCTCGGCAAGCTCTGAGCACCTGAATAAGAAGGCGCGGCCGCGTGTCCCCTTGCCAGCAATGCGGCGCCTGCTGCGCCAGCTACCGCGTCGACTTCAGCGTGCATGAGCTCGACGACAACGGCGGCCGCGTGCCGTCGGGCCTCGCGGTCGAGGTGAACGACGCCCTCTGCCGCATGCGCGGCACCGATCACACGCCGATGCGCTGCGCGGCGCTCACCGGAAAGATCGGCCAATCGGTAGCCTGCGGCATCTACGAATGGCGCCCTAACCCGTGCCACGAGTTGCAGTCCGGCAGCGACGCCTGCGAGCGGGCGCGCGCCCGACACGGCCTCCCCGCGCTGGACGCCTGAACCACAGCATCTGGTCACGCGGTGTGTTGGAAATAACCGACACCACGACCCCTCGCCCGGCGCTAACTTCGCGCCATGCGTTCTCTGCAACCCCAACCCCGCGTCTGGGACATCTCCCCCCCGGTGCATGAAGGCGCGCCGGTGTTCCCCGGCGACACGCCCTACCAGCAGCGCTGGGCCGCGACCATTTCGCCGGATTGCCCGGTCAACGTCAGCGAGATCAAGCTCTCGCCCCACGTCGGCGCGCACGCCGATGCGCCCCTGCACTACGACCCCGAAGGCCAGACCATCGGCAACGTCGATCTCACACCCTTCCTCGGCCCCTGCCGGGTGATCCATGCCATCGCCAAGGGTCCGCTGATCGAGTGGGAGCACATTGCGCATGCCGTCACGAGCGACCTGCCGCCCCGCGTGCTGGTGCGCACCTACGCCACCATGCCCGTCGGCCATTGGGACCCGCAGCTCGCGGCCTACGCGCCCGCCACCGTCGAGCGCCTGGCCGCGATGGGCGTGAAGCTCGTCGGCATCGACACCGCCAGCATCGACCCGGCCGACAGCAAGACGCTGGAGAGCCACCAACGCATCCGCCGCCTGGACCTGCGCGTGCTCGAGAACCTCGTGCTCGACGCCGTGCCCGAGGGCGACTACGAACTCATCGCGCTGCCGCTCAAGCTGGTGAGCGCCGATGCCTCCCCCGTTCGCGCCGTGCTGCGTGATCTTCCCCGCTGAAACCTTCACCATGACGACCCTTGCAGACTGCCGCGCGCTCGACGCGCAAGACCCGCTGCGCGCCCTGCGCGACCAATTCACGATTCCCGCCGACGTGCTCTACCTGGACGGTAACTCGCTCGGCGTGATGCCCAAGGCGGCCCCCGCGCGCATCGCCGAAGTGGTGACCAAGGAATGGGGCGAAGGCCTCATCCGCTCGTGGAACACCGCGAGCTGGTTCGACCTGCCGCAGCGCCTGGGCGACAAGGTCGCGCGCCTCATCGGCGCAGCGCCCGGCGAAGTGGTGTGCACCGACAGCACCTCGGTCAATCTCTACAAGGTCCTGTTCGCGGCCCTCTCGCAGCAGAAGGACAGTGGTCGCAAGCTGGTGATCAGCGAACGCAGCAACTTCCCCACCGACCTCTACATCGCCGAGTCGCTGTGCCGCGAGCGCGGCTTCACGCTGAAGCTCATCGATGCGAGCGAACTCCCGGCCGTGCTGACCGACGAAGTGGCGGTGCTGATGCTCACGCATGTCAACTACCGCACCGGCGCCATGCACGACATGAAGGCCATCACCGCCGCCGCGCACGCGGCGGGCGCGCTCACGGTGTGGGACCTCGCGCACAGCGCGGGCGCCGTGCCGGTGGCGCTCAACGACAGCAACGCCGACTACGCGATCGGCTGCGGCTACAAGTACCTGAACGGCGGCCCCGGCGCACCGGCCTTCGCGTGGGTCAATACCCGGCATGCGGGCCAGTTCGAGCAGCCGCTGTCGGGCTGGTGGGGCCATGCGGCGCCCTTCGAGTTCACGCCGCACTACCGGCCCGCGCCGGGCGTGGGTCGCTACCTCTGCGGCACGCAGCCGATCATTGCGCTGGCGGGCCTGGAGTGCGGGCTCGACACGGTGCTCGCCGCCGAAGCCTTCAACAAGGACCAGGGCGCGATGGCCGCGCTGCGCACCAAGTCGCTTGCACTTACCGATCTGTTCATCCAACTGGTCGAGGAACGCTGCACGGGACAGGGCCTTTCGCTCATCACCCCGCGCGACCATGCGAAGCGCGGCTCGCAGGTGTGCCTCAGCCGCGAAGAAGGCGCCTACGCCATCGTGCAGGCACTGATCGCGCGCGGCGTGATCGGCGACTACCGCGCCGGCGACTCGCAGATGCCCGACATCCTGCGCTTCGGCTTCACGCCGCTGTACATCGGTTTCGAGGACGTGTGGAACTCGGTCGAACACCTTGTGCAGGTGCTCGAAACCGGCGAGTGGCGACGCGAAGAATTCAACCGCAAGAACGCAGTGACATGACCGCCGAAAAGCACACCGAAAAAATCGTCCACGAAGAAAAGGCCCAACTGGACTTCAGCAAGTCCATGAGCTACGGCGACTACCTGCACCTCGACGAGATCCTCAACGCGCAGCACCCGCTTTCGCCCGCACACGACGAGATGCTGTTCATCGTGCAGCACCAGACCAGCGAGCTCTGGATGAAGCTCATGCTGCACGAGCTGCGCGCCGCCACCACCTGCATTGCCGGCGAGAAGCTGGCCGACGCCTTCAAGATGCTCGCGCGCGTGAGCCGCATCATGGAACAGCTGGTGAGCGCATGGACCGTGCTCTCGACCATGACGCCGCCCGAGTACACGGCGATGCGCCCCTACCTCGCGAACTCCAGCGGCTTCCAGAGCGCGCAATACCGCTGCATCGAATTCGCGCTCGGCAACAAGAACGCCGCCATGCTCAAGCCGCATGCGCACCGCGCCGATCTGCTCGCGCAGGTCGAGGAGGCCTACCGCTCGCCATCGCTCTACGACGAGTCGCTGCGGCTCCTCGCGCGCCACGGCCTGCCAGTGCCCGCCGACCGGCTGGAGCGGGACTGGACGCAGCCCTATGAATCGAGCGATGGCGTCGAGGCGGCATGGCTCGTTGTCTACCGCAATCCGCACGACCACTGGGACCTGTACCAGCTCGGCGAAAAGCTCACCGACCTCGAAGACGCCTTCCGCCTCTGGCGCTTCCGCCATGTGACGACGGTCGAGCGCGTGATCGGCTTCAAGCGCGGCACCGGCGGCACGGGCGGCGTGAGCTACCTGCGCAAGATGCTGGACGTGGTGCTGTTTCCCGAGATCTGGAAGCTGCGCACCGACCTCTGAGCGTCACAGGCCGCGTGCAACAATCGCCGCGGCACCGGACCTTCAAGACTCGACAAGGCAGGCGATTCGTCGCTTTCCTTGTGCTGCGGGGCACCCCCGCGGTGGATGGATGGGTACACATTTCGGCGCGTGAGCGGGACTGCGCTGTCGCGCAGCGCAGCTAGCGCATCACCGGCTGGTTGAAGGGCCGGTTGCCACCTTCGTTCCACTTCACCGCCTTCATGACGCGCGAACCGAGCTACAGGGAATGGATTGCACGCGGCCTCGCGCATGCCCTGCTGGCCGATGCGAGGCAGCCCGGCGGCACCACGCCCGATGCGTTGCGTGCGCGGGCCGAGGCGGCGCTTGGCGTCGACCCGCCGTGGCTGAAACTGCTGGCCGAAGAACTCGGCAAGCGATCGCTCGCGACATGGGAGCGCACCGACCTTCCCGGGCTGACGCAGGCGATCCTCGAAACGCCGGCACTGGAGCTCGCCTTCGAGCAGGACGAGCCACCCCGCATTCGCCGGCTTATCCTGCGACCAGCAGAGATGCTCCCGCGCCCGATGGGCCTCGACCACTTCGCCTTGCCTCGATTGCCCACGCTGGCCGATCTTGCGCAGTGGCTCGAACTCGAACCCGACCGCCTCGCGTGGCTCACCGCCGCATCGCAGGCCTTCCGTGCGCCGGATGCATCGAGCCTGCACCCCGCATCGCACTACCGCTACCAGCTGCAGCCCAAGCGCCTCGGTGGCCTGCGGCTGCTCGAGATTCCCAAGGCGGACCTCAAGCGTGTGCAGCGCCGCATCCTCGACGACCTGCTGCAGCGGGTGCCGGTGCACGAGGCGGCCCATGGCTTCGTGCAGGAGCGCTCGGTCGCAAGCCATGCGGCCGCGCATGTCAGCCAGAAAGTGGTGATCGGCTTCGACCTGCGCGACTTCTTTCCCAGCGTGCGCGCCTCGCGCGTGCATGCGCTGTGGCGCACGCTGGGCTACCCCGAAGGCGTGGCGCGTGCGCTCACCGCGCTGTGCACGCACCGCACGTCGGCAGCGGTGATCGAGCGCCTTCGCGACGACGGCGGACTCGACTGGATAGGCGCCAAGCGCCTGGCCGAACCGCATCTACCGCAGGGCTCGCCCTGCTCGCCGGCGCTGGCGAACCTCTGCGCCTTTCGACTCGACCTGCGGCTCGAAGGCCTCGCGTGGGCCTTCGGCGCCACCTACACGCGCTATGCGGACGACCTCGTGTTCTCGGGGCCTGCGTCGCTGCGCGGGCAGTTCAACGCGCTGCGTGCCTGGGTCGACGGCATCGCCGCCGACGAGGGCTTTGCGCTTCATCCGCGCAAGGTGCGCTGCATGCCGCGGCACCGCCAGCAGCGCGTGACCGGCGTGGTCGTGAACGAGAAGGCGAACACGCCGCGCGTCGACTTCGACCGACTGAAAGCAGTGCTGCATCAGTGCGTGCTGCACGGGCCCGCGAGCCAGAACCGCGCAAAGGTGGCCGACTTCCGCGGCCACCTGCTGGGCCACATCGCGTGGATCGGCCAGTTCAATCCGGCGCGCAAGGCGAGACTGATGCGCCTCTTCGAACGCATCGAATGGCCGTCCGTCCCGCAGCCACCGGGTTGACCGCTCGCATGTACCGCTTGTCATGCCTCTGCAAAGCGCTACATTTTTGGCAACAACGACGGAGGCCACTGCCATGCACAACATCCGGTTCTCACCCGACGAGATTTCCACCTTGCGGGCACACGGCGTCGTGATGTTCGCGGACCGCGTGATCTTCGATGCGCAGCCGCCGATGCCGGCGCAGCAGATCGCCGCCGTGCAGGCCCTGTGCGCCGGGCCGATTCCCGAGGCACTGGTCGCGCTGTGGCAAGAGACCGCGGGCGGGCGCCTCGACTACGACCTCGCGCTGCCGATGAACGGCAACATCGAGAGCGTGAGCTGGTCGGAACTCTTCTGGGACGGCAGCGACGGCTACCGCGACCTGCAGGGCTGGATCGAGCACGAGCAGGAACTGGCCAAAGACGCCGCCGCCGAGAACGACGCGCCCTGGAGCGGCAAGCTCACCCACCTGCCCTTCGGCGGTTTCGAGTACCTCGACCGCATCTACACCGTGGTCGAGCCCGGCGAGGCCTACGGCCGGGTCATCGCATGGAAGCAGGGCCTGCCGCCGGCCTGGACGCACGCATTGCACGAAGACACGCTGAGCACCGTCGCGCCGGACCTGCAAGGTGCCTTCGCCGCATTGCACCTCGACGAAGACCCGCTGGCCCCCACGAGCGACTACTTCTCGGGACAGACCCTGCTGCAGTACCTGGACGACCGCCACCAGGACCACGGGCTGGACCTCGACCTGATGGACAAGCTGGTCACCTTCTACTGCCGCGCCGTGGTCGACTGGCGCACGCCGCTCGCGGACGGCACGCTGCGCCATCAGCCGGCGCTGGCGCGTGCGGCGCTGCACCATGCGATCGCGACCGACGACGCGCCGCTGGTGGTAGATCTGGCCGCCTCGGGCGTGAGCTTCGACGGGCCGCAGCAAGGCAGCGCCCTCGCGACCGATGTTGCGCTGAGCCAGAGCGCCTTCGCAGCGGCTGCGGCCTTGGTGCGCGCGGGCGCGCCGGTGGCGGTCGATGCCTTGCGCAACGTCGATGGCCAGATCGCGCCCGAACTCACGAGCGCGCTGCTGGCCAATGGCGCCGAGCCGAGCGTGGCGGCCATCGTCAAGTGCGTGGCGTGCGGTGCGCCTGCGAGCGCGCACCTGATCGCCGATGCCTGCACCGAAGCCGGCATCGACGTGCCGCCCGCCTTTGTCGCGGACCGCGATGCGATGCTGACGGAACTCGAAACGACGTTGGTGAAAGTGCGCGATGGCTCGCTCGGGCACTACCTCGGGCCGGAAGGTCTGGCGGAACGCATCGAGCATCTGCAGACCTTCAGGCTCTGAAGGTCCGAGGGTTCATTCAACCGCCGTACAGCCAGGGCTGATCTAGCAAGCGCGCGCCGAGCGTGCGCATCGCGAGATCGCGCCCCAGGCGCACAGGGCCGGTCGCATGGAAGACCTCGCCGTTGCGCCGCGCGCGCGCCTGCACCTGCGCATTGCGCTGCCAGCGCGCTTCGGCATAGCGCGCGAAGGCTGCGGGTACATCGACCGCGCTTCCATCGCCCAGCACTTCGGCCAGCGCGACCGCGTCCTCGATCGCCATGCCGGCGCCCTGCGCAAGGTACGGCACCATCGGGTGCGCCGCGTCGCCCACCAGCGCGACACGCTCGTGCGCCATGTCGGCGGCGGAGGTCAGCGGCGCGCGGTCGCTGAGCGACCAGGCGCGCCAGCCGGGCATCGCCTCGAGCAGGGCCTGCAGACGGCCGCCGCTGCGGCCTGTGGCCTGTTGCAGGGCCGCGATGCTGCTGGACTGGTCCCAGTCGCGCGCATCGCCGGCCGGGGCGGATTCGGCGATCACCACCACATTGAGCCAGTCACCGCCGCGCACCGGATACGCCACGGCATGCAGGTACGGGCCCAGCCACACATCGACCTGCTGGCGCCGCAATGCCGCGGGCAGGTCGGACTGCAAGGCCATTGCGCGCCAGGCTGTGTGGCCGGTGACGCGCGGCGGCTCCACGGCCGAGGGTGTATCGAGTTGGCGCCGCACCATGCTCCAGAGGCCATCGGCGCCCACGAGCGCTTCGCCCTCCCAGGCGCGGGCGTCGGCGCTAGAGACGCACACGAGGTCGTCGCTGGTCTCGACCTGCCTGATCTGCGCGGCCGTCACCAGCGTGCCGGTGCCGCGCGCGCGCACCGCTTCGAGCAGCAGAGCATGCAGGTCGGCACGGTGTGCGCAGAAGTAAGGGGCACCGTAGCGCTGCTGCATCGCATCGCCCAGCGGCAGGCGGGCCAGCACGGCATCGCTGCCGGCGCTGCGGACCACCAGTGCATCGGGGCGCGCCGCGATCTTCGCGAGGCCCGTGCCGAGGTCCAGTTGTTGAAGGCGCCGCGTGACGTTCGGGCCGAGCTGCACGCCGGCCCCGATTTCGCCGAAGACCGCCGCCTGCTCGAAGACATCGGCGCGGTGCCGGCTCCGCGAAAGCGCCAGCGCCGTGGCCAGCCCCCCGATGCCGCCCCCGGCGACGAGGATGTGCGTGGGCATCGGACTCAGAGGCTGAGAGGCAATTCGGCGTGACCGAGCAGCGCCCGCAAACGGTCCCAATCAAGGCGCAAAGCGCAGCCATAGCTCGGGCTATGGCGAGCATTTGCAACGCAGAGTGGGGCCGTTTGCGGGGGATGAGCGGTCACGCCGGGCTGCCTCTCAGCCTCTTAGGCTGTTCGAGAGGGCCTTGTCGGCTTGCGGCGCGTTGGTGTTGCCGGGTTTCTTGGGAGCGCAGCTGCCACAGGTGTCGCAGGAGCCGCAACCCGAGGTCTTGGCGAGCGAGGCGGCCAGCTGGTTGGCGCGCTCCTGGTCGACCAGGCCGGCACGCTGCGTGCCGGCCGCGAGCTTGTGGGCCGCGCTGCGTCGCCAGCCTGCGGGCATCCAGCGCCAGACCGCGTAGAACGCAGCCGCTGCGACGATCAATCCGACGATCAGTTGTTGCGTCATTTCTTCTTCAAACCTTTCAGCGTCTAGGGCGGTTTTAACCCGCTCCGAGTGCCACCGCAACGTGGTAGGTGATGAAGCACGCTGCGTAGGCGAGCGCAAACAGGTAGCCCGCCATGATCCACACGTACTTCCACGAGGCCGTCTCGCGCTTCACGGCGGCCAGCGTCGAGATGCATTGCGGCGCGAACACGTACCAGACCAAGAGCGACAGCGCCGTCGCCAGCGACCAGCTGCCGGCGATCAGCGGCTCGAGCGCACCGGCCACGTCGTCGCCGGTGGCCGAGAGCGCGTACACCGTGCCCAGCGCGCCCACCGCCACTTCGCGCGCCGCCATGCCCGGCACCAGCGCGATCGAGATCTGCCAGTTGAAGCCGATGGGCGCGAAGATGACTTCGAGCCCGCGGCCGATCATGCCGGCCAGGCTGTACTGGATGGCCGGGCCGGTCGCGCCTTCAGGCGGCGACGGGAAGGTCGAGAGGAACCACAACAGGATCGTTAGCGTGAGGATGATCGTGCCCACGCGCTGGATGAAGATCCACGCCCGCTCGTAGAGGCCGAGCGCGAGGTTGCGCAGGTTCGGCCAGCGGTAGGCGGGCAGCTCCATCAGGAGCGGCGAATGCTGCGTGTTGTCGCGAAAGCGCTTCATCACCCAGGCCACGGCCATCGCCGAGACGATGCCGAACACATACAGCGCGAACAGCACCACGCCCTGCAGGTTGAAGACGCCACCCACGGTGCGCGCCGGAATGAAGGCCGCAATCAGCAGCGCATACACCGGCAACCGCGCCGAACAGGTCATGAGCGGCGCGATCATGATCGTCGTGATGCGGTCGCGCCAGTTGCTGATGGTGCGGGTCGCCATCACGCCCGGAATGGCGCAGGCAAAGCTCGAGAGCAGCGGAATGAACGAGCGGCCCGACAGGCCCACGGTACCCATCACGCGGTCGAGCAGGAAGGCCGCGCGCGGCAGGTAGCCCGAGTCTTCGAGCGCGAGGATGAAGAGGAACAGGATCAGGATCTGCGGCAGGAACACGATCACGCCGCCCACGCCGGCGATCACGCCGTCGACCAGCAGGCTCTGCAGCATGCCTTCGGGGATGGCCGTCTTGAGCAGGCCGCCCAGCGCCTCGGTGCCGGCCTTGATGGCGTCCATCGGCACATTGGCCCAGCTGAACACGGCCTGGAACATCAGGAACATCGTGACGGCCAGCACCACCATGCCCCACACCGGATGCATCACCACGCGGTCGATGCGGTCGCTGGTGGCGAGGCTGCCGACCGGCTCCTTCACCGCGAGGCCGAGAATGCGGCGCACCTCGCGCTGCGTGGCGAGCACGTCGTCCAGGCCCGGCGCCTGCCAGGGCTGCGGCGTGGCGGCGGCCACGGGGGCGTCGAGCGCCTCGAGCAGGTTCTTCGCGCCGCCGGTGTGAACGCCGACGGTTTCGATCACCGGCACGCCGAGCTCGCGCGAGAGCACGGCGGTGTCGACCGCGATGCCCTGCTTCTTGGCCATGTCGGTCATGTTGAGCGCGACGACCATCGGCAAGCCGAGCTTCTTCGCCTCGAGCACGAGGCGCAGGTTCAGGCGCAGATTGGTGGCGTCTGTCACGCACACCAGGAGGTCGGGCAGGGCTTCGTTGCTCTTGCCGGTGACGATGTCGCGGGTGACGGCCTCGTCGGCGCTGAGCGCATTCAGGCTGTAGGCGCCCGGCAGGTCGAGCACGAAAACGCGACGGCCCGATGGCGTGCGCAGCGTGCCTTCCTTGCGCTCGACGGTCACGCCGGCGTAGTTGGCGACCTTCTGGCGGCTGCCGGTCAAGAGGTTGAAGAGCGCGGTCTTGCCGCAGTTGGGGTTGCCGAGCAGCGCGATGCGCCCCGGCTGGGCGGTGGGGGCGAAGCCGCCGGGTCCCTGGATGACGGCTTCAGCCATGGTTGGCGGCTCCCGGCGTGACGTGGATGAGCGCGGCCTCGTGGCGGCGCAGCGCGAAGGTGGTGTGGCCCAGGCGCACCGCCAGCGGCTCCCGGCCCGGGATGCCGCTCGCGACGATGCGCACCGCCTCGCCCGGCACGAAGCCGATTTCGGTCAGGCGCAGCACGAGCTCGCGGTCGTCCGCACCCTCGGGGCGCGCCACGTCGAGCACGGTGGCCCACTGGTTGTTCGGAAGCTGGTCGAGGCGCAGGGCGACGGCCGTGGTGTTGGCCGGCGCGGTGCCGAAGTCGTTGGTTCGCACGGTGGGGCGGCGCCCTGGATATCCGGACGCACCTGTAAGCAAAGCCTAGATGCTAGCAATTCTCAATCGCACAAACCTGACTAAAGCCCTTTGACCTCGGGGGCCGCGCCATTTCTGGCCGCCGCACGCGCCCTTCAGGCCAACTCGACGATGCGCGCCGTCACCGAATTGCCTTCGACGATGAGCTCGCCGACAGCGATTGGCAATTTGAATCGCCGCGGTCCGGCGCTGCCCGGGTTGACGTAGAGCACGCCGCCCCGCTCCTCGACTTTCGGCTTGTGCGAATGCCCGGACACCACCACGCGAACGCCCGCTCCCGCGGGGTCGATATCGATCTGCGAGAGGTCGTGGATTGCATAGACGAGAACACCGCCGACCTTCAGGAATTCCGTCTCGGCGATGCCACCGGCCCACGGCTCCCGGTCGTTGTTGCCCCGCACCACCGTGAGCGGCGCGATGGCCACGAGCGCTTCGAGGATGCCGGCATCGCCGATGTCCCCGCCATGCACGATGAAATCGCTGCCCTGCAGGGCAGCCACGGCCTGCGGACGCAGCAGGCCGTGGGTATCGGAGATGAGCCCGACGCGGATCAAGCGTTCAGGCGGCCAGCAGCTGCCGCAGCACGAACGGCAGGATGCCGCCGTGCTTGTAGTAATCGACCTCGATCGGCGTGTCGATGCGCAGGCGCACCGTCACTTCCTGGTGGGTGCCGTCGGGGCGGTGCACGACCAGCTTCACGTCCATCTGGGGCTTGAGTTCGCCGCCGATCACCACGTCGATCTTCTCGTCGCCCGTGAGGCCCAGCGTCTGCCATGAATCGGCGCCGCGGAACTGCAGCGGCAGCACGCCCATGCCGACCAGGTTGGCGCGGTGGATGCGCTCGAAGCTGCGCGCCACCACGGCCTTGATGCCCAGGAGCTGCGTGCCCTTGGCGGCCCAGTCGCGCGAGGAGCCAGTGCCGTATTCCTCGCCGCCGAACACCACCGTGGGGGTGCCTTCTTCCATGTACTTCATGGCGGCGTCGTAGATGAACATCTTCTGGTTGCCCGGCTGGAACAGCGTGACGCCGCCCTCTTCCTGCGTGCCGTTGGCGTCCGGCGGAATCATCAGGTTCTTGATGCGCACGTTGGCGAAGGTGCCGCGCATCATCACGTCGTGGTTGCCGCGACGCGAGCCATAGCTGTTGAAGTCGGCCTTGGGCACGCCGTGCGCCTTGAGCCAGATGCCCGCGGGCGAGCTTTCCTTGATCGAGCCGGCCGGCGAGATGTGGTCGGTGGTGATCGAGTCGCCGAAGAGCGCCATGATCCGCGCGCTCTTGAAGCCCGCGTCCGTCGCATGCGGCTTCATCTTGAAGCCCTCGAAGAACGGCGGCTCGGCGATGTAGGTCGATTTGGGCCAGTCATAGACCTGGCCGTCGGTGCCCTTGATGCTGCTCCAGAACTTGCCCGGGTCGGTCTTCACCTTCTCGTAGTTCGCGCGGAACGACTTGGCGTTCATCGCAAAGCGCAGGTTCTCGTCGATCTCCTTCGGCGTGGGCCAGATGTCGCCCAGGTACACGTCCTTGCCGTGCTTGCCCTTGCCCACGGGCTCGGTCATGAGGTCGGTCATCACGTTGCCCGCGATGGCAAAGGCCACCACCAGCGGCGGCGAGGCCAGGAAGTTGGCCTTCAGGTTCGGGTGGATGCGCGCCTCGAAATTGCGGTTGCCCGACAGCACGGCCGCGCCGATGAGGTCGTTCTTGGTGATGGCTTCGTTGATCTCGGGTGTGAGGTCGCCGGCGTTGCCGATGCAGGTCGTGCAGCCGTAGCCCGCGAGGTAGAAGCCCAGCTTCTCCAGGTACGGCAGGAGGCCCGCCTTCTCCAGGTATTCGGTGACGATGCGGGAACCCGGGGCCAGCGAGGTCTTGATGTGCGGCTTGACTGTCAGGCCCGCCTCCACCGCCTTCTTGGCCAGCAGGCCCGCCGCGAGCATCACGCTCGGGTTGGAGGTGTTGGTACACGAGGTGATGGCCGCGATCAGCACGTCGCCGTTGCCGATGGTGACCTGGCCCTTGGGCGCGGGCGGCGCCGTGGCGCTGGTGTGCGCCGCGGCCTTGGTCGAGCGGTTGGCGACCATCTCGACCAGTTCGCGCGGCGAGCCGGCGGGCGGTGCGGCGGCCTCGTCGTCAGTGCCCTGGCCGGCGGTGATCAGCGGATAGCGCTGCTTGAGCTTCTCGGCCGGCTGGTTGAAGCCGTTGGCGTCGTTGGGCTTGCTGTAGAGCTCGGAGAACTTGGTGGACAGGTGGCCCAGGTCGATGCGGTCCTGCGGGCGCTTGGGGCCCGCCAGGCTCGGCGACACGGTGCCCAGGTCGAGCCTGACGATCTTGGTGTAGTCGATGTCGCCCGGTGCGGGCATGCCGAACAGGCCCTGCGCCTTGTAGTAGGCCTCGAAGCGCTCGACCTCTTCCTTGGTGCGGCCGGTGCCTTCGAAGTACGCCACGGTCATCTCGTCGACCGGGAAGAAGCCCATCGTCGCGCCGTATTCGGGCGCCATGTTGCCGATGGTCGCGCGGTCGGGCACGGCGATCGATGCGGCGCCGGGACCGAAGAACTCGACGAACTTGCCGACCACTTTTTCCGTGCGCAGGATGGCGGTGACGTACAGCACCAGGTCAGTGGCGGTGACGCCTTCGCGCAGCTTGCCGGTGAGCTCGAAGCCCACCACGTCGGGCGTCAACATGTAGACCGGCTGGCCCAGCATGGCCGCCTCGGCCTCGATGCCGCCCACGCCCCAGCCGACCACGCCGATGCCGTTGATCATGGTCGTGTGACTGTCGGTGCCGACCAGCGAGTCGGGGTAGTAGGTGGGCGTGTCCGCCTTGTCGTGCGGGCTCTTGTAGACGCCGCGCGCAAAGTATTCGAGGTTGACCTGGTGGACGATGCCGAAGCCCGGCGGCACGACGCGGAAGGTGTCGAAGGCCTGCATGCCCCACTTCATGAACTGGTAGCGCTCGTTGTTGCGCTGGAACTCCAGCTTCATGTTGAGGTCGAGCGCCTTGGGGGTGCCGTAGTAGTCGACCATCACCGAGTGGTCGACCACGAGGTCGACAGGCACCAGCGGCTCGATGGTCTTGGGCGACTTGTTCAGCTTGGCGGCCACGCTGCGCATGGCGGCCAGGTCGGCCAGCAGCGGGACGCCGGTGAAGTCCTGCAGCACCACGCGGGTGACGACGAACGGGATCTCGTCGGTGCGCTCTGCATTGGGTGCCCAGTGGGCCAGCTCTTCGACATGCTTGGGCGAGACCTTCTGGCCATCGCAATTGCGCAGCACCGATTCGAGCACGATGCGGATCGACACGGGCAGCCGCTCGATGGTGGGGTATTGCTTGGCCAGCTCCTTCAGGGACCAGTACTTGCCGGACTTGCCCGATGCGGTCTTGAAGGTCTTGAGGGTGGACGCAAAGGCGTGAGCCGGTGCTTTGGCCATAGAGGAACTCCTGTTGTTTCGTGGAAGCTCCTCAAGGATAGCGGGGAACAATGACCGTGGCTCGCCCCCAGTCTTCGCGCACTTCGTGTCGCTGCGCCAACCCCCTCTACCGGGGGCAACACCTGAGGCCCGGCAAAGCCGGTTCCTCGGCGTTACCTGAACAGGCCGCAAGGTCTTTCACGCCATTGCCATATTCGCGCTGGCGCGCGTGCGGCGAAGGCCGGTCCATTGCAGCTCGGCCAGCACGACCACGCACACGGCCTGCGCAATCACCCAGGCCATGCCCAGCGCAGTGACCGCGAACACCCCGCTCACCAGCAATGCGATGCAGGCCACGGCCCAGCCGAAGTTGCCGAAGATCACGAGGCCGACCAGCGTGCGCGACGGGGTGCTGCGGCTGGCCATGAAGGCGGCGAGCGCCGCATACGCCAGCAGGAACACGCCGGTGCCCATCAGCAGCGCCGCGGGCAGCCCGGTGAGCTCTGCCAGCGCATCGGTGAATGCCACCTGCAGCGCGCCGGTCGCGGCGCAGGAGGCGGCGTCGGCCCACATCACGTTGGGCAGGAAGCGGGGGGAAGTGAAGACGGACATGTGAATCTCCTTGGGGGTCACTGGGGTGGTACGCCGCAAGCCAGTCCTGCCGCGTTGGAGCCAATGATTCCGCGGGGCATGCATCGCGTCGATGACCTGGGAGGTCATGGCGCCGCGCCGGCACCGCGCCAGAATGCGGGCCATGAACACCACCCGCAGCACCCATTCGTCCAAGGCCAGCCAGCCCGGCGCGCGCGATCCGTTCGGCGCGCATCTCCGGCATTGGCGCACCCACCGGCGCCTCAGCCAGCTCGACCTGGCGCAGGAGGCCGAGGTCTCGACCCGGCACCTCAGCTACGTGGAAACCGGCCGCGCCGCGCCCAGCCGCGAGATGGTGCTGCGCCTGGCCGAGCGGCTGGAAGTGCCGCTGCGCGAACGCAACGCGCTGCTGGTGGCTGCGGGCTTCGCGCCGATGTACCGCCAGCGTTCGCTCGACGATCCGGCGCTGGCTTCGGCGCGGCGTGCGGTGGACCTGGTGCTCAAGGGCCACGAGCCTTTTCCCGCGCTCGCCGTCGACCGCCACTGGAACCTCGTCGCCTACAACGCGCTGGTGCCGATGCTCATGGCCGGCGCGGCGCCCGAGTTGGTGGCGCCGCCGGTCAACGTGCTGCGCCTGAGCATGCACCCCGGCGGCCTCGCCTCGCGCATCGCGAACTTCGCGCAGTGGCGCGCCCATCTGCTCGAGCGGCTGCAGCAGCAGATCGCCGCGACGGGCGATGCGGTGCTGCAGGAACTGCACGACGAACTGGAGGCCTTTCCCGCCCCCAACGTGAGCCATGACGCACCGAAGACCGAGACCGATCTCTCGGGCGTGGTCGTGCCCTTTCAGCTCGTCACGCCGAACGGGGTGCTGAGCTTCATCAGCACGACGACGATCTTCGGCACGCCGGTCGATGTCACGTTGCAGGAACTGGCGGTGGAGTCGTTCTTTCCGGCCGATGCGCAGACGGCGGCGGCACTGACGGAGATGGCAAAGCAGGCGGCTGGGTGAGGTTTTCGCCCTCGGCTTTCCGCGCCGACGGGCCTTCGAAGTCGTCCACCTGGATGACCTTGTCGGCGGCCCGCAGGTAGGCCAGCGCAAGTTCGGGGTCGGGCGCCGAGCGGGCGGCTTCTTCCAGCGAATTCGTGCGGCGCAGCACCTTGTTGAGCGCCGCCGTCGTGTCGCCGAGCTGCGCACCCAACTCCATCGCATGCATCAGGTCGCGCAAGCCACCGGCCGCCGGTTCGCTGAGATCGGGGGCCAGTCGCTCGACGATGCGCGGGTTTGTGCGCAGCAGGTCCGCGAGTTCGATGAGCTGCACATCACGCAGCGGCGCCAGGTGCGCGGTGCGGCGCAGCACCAGCGCGCCGATCACGCGCCGGCCCGCAGTCGGCAGATTCGCATACAGGTCGCGCAGGATCTTGCCGGCCTCGTCGAGCTGCAGCCGGATCGCGGCCCGCGCAAAAGGCAGCAGCTCCGGCGCCGCATCGACGCGATAGCGCCAGACGCAGGCACTCGCCAGGTACAGATGCGCGAGCACGTCGCCCAGCCGCGCCGACAGCAACTCCATGCGCTTGAGCTTGCCACCGAGCATGCCCATCGCAAGGTCGGCGGTGAGCGCGTATTTGGCGCTCATGCGCGCGATGAGCCGCGCCTCGCGCGCCAGCGCTTCGGGCGGCGTGCCGATCACCGGCGCCCCGAAGAGGCTGTGCCAGAGGTTGACCGCCACATGCTTGCCGTGCGCGACGAGCGCCTTGCCGAGCGCGGTTTCGTCGTTCGCCTGCACGGCGGCCATTTCGTCGAGCACATGCGGATGGCAGCGCACCGCCCCCTGCCCGAACACGATGAGCGCACGCGTGAGGATGTTCGCGCCTTCCACCGTGATCGCGATCGGCGCCTGCCGGTAGGCCACGCCGAGCAGGTTCGACGGGCCCGAGATGATGCCCTTGCCGCCGAGGATGTCCATGCCATGGTTGACCGCGCGGCGCCCCGCCTCGGTCAGTTGCACCTTGAGGATCGCGCTCGCCACGCTGGGCCGCTCGCCCTTGTCGAGCGCGGCGGCCGTGAAGCGGCGCGCCGCATCGCTCGCATAGAGCTCGGCCGACATCTGCGCGACCAGCCCGGCAATCGCATGGAACTTGCCGACCGGCAGACCGAACTGCTCGCGGATCTGCCCGTAGCCGTTGCTCACGTACAGCGCCGTCTGCTGCATCGACGATCCGAGCGCCGGCAACGAAATCGCGCGCCCCGCGGCCAGGCATTCCATCAACATGCGCCAGCCCTGGCCGACCTGTTTTTCGCCGCCGATGATCCACTCCATCGGCATGAAGACCTGGCGCCCGTGGATCGGACCGTTCATGAAAGCGCTGTCCATCGGGCGATGGCGGCGGCCGATCTCCATGCCCTCGTGCGGCACCGGAATCAGCGCGCAGGTGATGCCCAGCTCGCGCTGGCCTTCGGGCCGGCTCTCGTCGATGGCGTGGAAGGCCAGGCCCACCACGGTGGCGACGGGCGCGAGCGTGATGTAGCGCTTGTCGAAATCGACCAGAAAGCCGCGCGTCGGCTTGCCGTTGAACTCGCGCTCGACGATCACGCCGCGATCGGGGATCGATGCGGCATCGGAGCCGGCATAGGGCGACGTCAGCCCGAAGCACGGCAGCTCGCGGCCATCGGCCAGGCGCGGCAGGTAGTGCTCTTTCTGCGCGTCGGTGCCGTAGCGCAGCAGCAGTTCGGCCGGGCCGAGCGAGTTGGGCACCATCACCGTCACGGCCGTGGCCACATTGACGGTGGCGATGCGCGCCACCACCGTGGCGTGGGCGTAGTGGCCGAAGCCGAGACCGCCGAACTCTTCAGGAATGATCATTCCGAAGAAGCGTTTCTCGCGGAGGAACCGCCACACCTCGGGCGGCAGGTCGTGCGCCTGGTCGATGGCATGGTCATCGAGCATGTGGCACAGCGCGCGCACCTCGTTGTGCAGGAAGGCCTGCTCGCGCGCCGTCAACTGATTGGGGCCCATGGCGGTGAGCGCATCGAAATCCGGGCGCCCCGCGAAGAGCTGGCCTTCGAAACCGACGGTGCCGGCCTCGAGCGCCGCACGCTCGGTGTCGCCCAGCGGCGGCAGCGCCTTCGAGAAGGGCTGCATGGCCCATCGGCCGATCAATGAAGCCAGAGGCATGGGGTCTCCTTCGCCGCGACGGGTGCGCGGATCAAGTTCCATGCTGAACTCGACTGCCCCTGCGCGGGGCCGGTCAAGGGCGTCCCTGCGTGTCGGATGCGGGCGCACCTGCCGCCCGCGAGGTAGTCCCAGCCGGCTAGCGTCGCTTGGGTGCCTGTCCGGCCGGAGCCGCAGGAGCCGGCGCCGCAGCGGGCGTCGAAGGGTCCCGCCAGCCGTATTCGACGTAGCGGCGGATCACGAGGCAGCCCGGCGGCGAATCGATCAACGAGACCGACGAGGTCGGCTCCTTGGCATCGGTGTAGACCGCATAGATGGGCAGCAGGCGCGTCATCTGGTAGTCCTTGAGTTCCTGCTCGGCGACGCTCTGGCAGGTGAAGGGCGCGACCGAGATGCGCTCGGCCGACACGGTGCAGCTGCCGCCGTCGCCGGGAATCGCGGTGATCGAGGCCGCCACGCCGGCGTTCGGGTACTGAATGCCAACCAGCGAGAACATCGGGCCGTCGTCGGGACGCTTGCGGTCCCAGTCGAGCAGCACGTCGTGGCCGCGGCTGCCCTGCACGGTGAGCGTCGCGAGCCGCGTGATGGCGGGCAGGCAGCGCTTGATGCCCACACTGGTGGCGGCGCGCGTGAGCGTGTCCTGCGGCGGGGCGGCCGGCGCCTGGGGCACCAGCACGCCTTGCGCGAGTGCGGTGCCGGCGATGGCCCAGGCGGCCAGGGCAAGCAACAACTCTCGGATCCGCAGCGTCGTTGTCCTTTTCATCTGGAGTTTCACGCGTAGAGGTTCTCTATGGCGGCGGTGTAGATGCGCACGTTCTCCTCGCTTTCCGGATCAAGCGTCGCGATGAGCTGGCGTGCACGCTCACGATAGGCCGGCAAGTTGGCATCGTGCTCCGCAAAAGCCCGTTGCAGGGCACGGCCGCCTTCTTCGCAATCGAAGTCGTGGTAACGGTAGCCACAGTCGCCGATAAGGTGCGAGTTATGGATCAGGGGGTAGCCACCGTAGAGCGCTTCGTAGTAGAGGTAGTTCTGGCCGTTCTCCCAGTGGTGGCTGACTACCGCGTCGACATTGAGCGCCATCACCTGCCAGATCGGGAACCTGCCCTCGAAACTGCTCAGCCCGTGACGCACGATATCGAGGCTGTGGGCAAAGCCGCTGAACACCGAATGCTCCTTCATGTGGAAAGTGTTGTAGGCGTAGACGTGCTCCAGCAGATCAGGGTCGGCGCGGTGCGCGGCCTCGCAGCACAGCAGCGGTATGTGGCTTGTCTTCACCATGCAGATGTTGGGCTCGAACATCGCAACGCGCCAGCGCCTGCGGCCCGGCTCATAGTCGAAGCGCTGGCCTTCGGGCAGACCGGTGACGGCGCGATCGAGCACCATCGGACTCCACAGGTGCGGCACCATGCGCACCGGCGCGCGGAAGCCGGTCGCGAAATACGGCACGCAGGTGGTCTCATATTCAGGCAGTGTCCATATCTCACTGTAGGGCGCGCCGGTCAGCAGCAGACCGTGCGGCTTGTCAAATACCATGCGCTCGATATCGATCACATAGTCGTTGCCCACGCGCATCGAGACGATCTTCCCGCCGCGTTCGCGAAACGCCACCATCCATTCGCGGCCCAACTGGGCGCTCATCTCGATCATCACATCGAGTTCCTGCGCCGCCTGGGCCATATCGATCAGGGGCGCGGGCGAATCGGCCAGAAAATTCGTGGCATCTTCAGGGCCGCCATCGCCACCACCTGTCACCAGGTAGGTCTGCCCTACCAGCGGCGAGCGCTGCAGCAGCATGATGAGGAACAGGCAGTTCTGGTAGATGCCGTTCTCCCAGAGCGATTGCGTGCCCTTGCGCACGAAAATGGAAACGCCCACTTTCAACGCCTTCATGCTGCGATGCTCCCCAAGGTGGTGTGGGCCTGCAGGTCGAGCAGCAGCCGGGCATACCGTTCGAGGTTGGATGCATTGAAGGGGTCGACGGCTTCGAACACCTTTCGCGAACGCTCGCGGTAGCCGTCCAGCCGCGCGTCATGCTCGCTGGCCGCGATGCGCAACTGGCGCCCCCCCTCCGCGGCATCGAAGCCGGGGTAGTAGTAGCCAGCGCCAAAGCCCTGCAGCCAGGGCGAGTTGTGCACCAGCGGATAGTCGCCGTAGAGCGCGTCGAGATAGCTGTAGTTCTGGTCGTTGGTCCACTGGTGCGACACCACCGCATCGGCATGCTGGACCATGAAGCCCACGATGTCGTGCCGCCCAAGGAACAACGCCTTGTGCTGCTGTACCAGGTTGAGCTGGTTCGCGAAGTACAGCATGGTGGGGTGGTCCTTCATGTGCAACGTGTTGAGCACGTTCATCATTGCCACGCTGCCCGGATCGGCGCGATAGGCCTCGTCGCAGGCCTGCATCGAGATGCTCGAGGTCTTTGCGACCGAGACATTCGGCTCGAAGATCGCCACTCTGACTCCGCTTCGCGGCACACCGGCCTGCCAGCCGAAGCGGTAGCCCATCTGGGCCACCTCGGCGATGCGCTGCTCAAGGAACTGTGGATGCCAGAGGTACGGCACTATCCGTACCGGGCAGCGGTGCAGCACGCGCTGCATGCTCGCGAACGTCTCGTATTCGGGCAGCAGCCAGATCTCGTCGCAGCGGTCAGGCCGAGAGAAGTGACCAGGCTTGTCGAACACCGCCGGCTCGATCAGCGCCGTATAGGGCTGTCCCGCGCAATAGTAGACAACCTTCTTGCCGCGGGCCCGCTGCAGCGCGAGCCATTGTGGATCGAGAGCACCAGCCATCTCGATGATGACGTCCACCTCGTCAGTGGCCTCGTGCGCGCGCATCAACGCAAGACCAAGGACATTCAGATCGACCTGCGCTGGCATGGCCTGCTGGTCACCAACGTCGATCAGCACCACCGAGCTCACAAAGGGTAGTTTTTGAAAGAGGCGCGCCAGGAACACCACGTTCTGGCCAAGGCCGTTCTCCCAGATGTTTTGCCCCGCCCGGGTGATGACAGAAATGCCGATGCGCATGTGAATATGTGCCTTGAAAGAAAACTGGCCCCCGCGCCAGAGACGCAGGAGCCAGCAGATTACCCGATCCGGCGACCGGGTCAGAAGTAGCAAATGCCGATTATTTCCACTTCCAACCGATGCCGGCGTTCACGCCCCACTCCTTGCCGGTGGTGGACAGACCCGCACCCCAGGACATCTTGCCGTCGTCCGACAAGGCCTTGAAGGTCAGCGCCACGGCGCTGTAGCCCTTGTAGCTACCGAAGCCCACGCCCACGGTCTTTTCACCCGGGTAGAGCGTCGGCAGGTAGGTGCCCGACATCGCGAAGGCCATCGCCGAACCCGAGTAGGCGATGCGTGCCACCTCGCCGACCTGGCCCTGCACCTGGTTCAGCTGCTGCACGTTGACCGCATCGCCCGGCAAGATACCTGGCGCCACGTTCGAGATGCGCGTGCCGCCCGGCGCCTGGCCGCCACCCAGCGTGATCTGGTTGTAGTTGACCGACCCGTCCGGGTTGGTCGCGTACTGCACGCTGCTGGCCTTGGCTGCGGTCGATGCGGCCTTCAGCTGCGCGACGTTGGTCGCATCGCTGTCGGCCGAGCCGGCCGCCACACCGGTGATCTGGCGGAACTGGCCGTTGGCTGCGTCGCCCACGGACACAGCGGCCTGCGTGCTGGTCGTGGCCTTGATGGCTGCTTCCTGCTGCGCATTCGCGCTACCGGGGATGTAGCCGACCACGCCCGCGGCGGTCGTCGCTTTGGACCCCGCGCCCAGTGCCACGCCACCGCTCTGCGTGACCAACGAGCCGAAGCCGATGGCCGTGCCCTGGGAGACGTTCTGCGCCTGGCTCAGCACCGTGCCGCCGGCGTCGGCCTTGTCGCCCAACGCCACGCCACCACCACCCGCGCGGGAATCGACACCGATCGCCTGTGAGCCGGTCGCAAGCGCGCCCGAACCGATCGCGATGGCGTTGGCCCCCGTGGCCTGCGCCCCGAAGCCGATCGCCACAGCACCGTCTGCCGTCGCCTTCGCACCGTTGCCGGCGGCGAAGGAGTTGGCGCCGCTGGCCACCGACTGCGGCCCGATCGCCACGGCTTCCTGGCCGCTGGCCACCGAGTCGCCCGCCGTCGAGTTGGCATGGAAGTACTTGGTGCCCTTGTCGTTGATCGTGTTGACCGTCGTGCTCAGGCTGCTGATGCTGCTGGTCGCGGTGGCCAGGCCCGTGGAGGTCGAGGTCGACAGGCTGGCCAGACCGCTGTTCGAGCCGCTCACGCTGGTGGACAGGCTGTTGAGGCTGCTGTTGGTCGTGCTCAGGCCCGTCGACAGGCTGGTGATACCGCTGGTCGCGGTGCTCAGGCCGCTCGACGTGGACGTCGACAGGCTGTTGACGTTGCTGTTCGTCGTGCTCAGGCCGGTCGACAGGCTCGAGACGCTGCTGGTCACGGTGCTCAGACCGGTCGACAGGCTGCCGATGCTGCTGGTGGCAGTGCTCAGGCCGCTCGACGTGGAGGTCGAGAGGCTGTCGACACTGCTGGTGACAGTGCTCAGGCCGGACGAAGTCGAGGTCGACAGGCTGTTGATGCTGCTGGTCGCCGTGCTCAGGCCCGACGAAGTCGAGCTCGACAGACTGTTGACGCTGCTGTTCGTCGTGCTCAGACCGCTCGACAGGCTCGAGATGCCGCTGGTGGCGGTGCTCAGGCCCGTGGAGAGGCTGGCGATGCCGCTGGTCGCAGTGCTCAGGCCGGTGGACAGGCTGCCGATGCCGCTGAACGCCGTGCTCAGCCCCGAGGACAGGCTGCCAATACCGCTGGCCGCAGTGCTCAGACCGCTCGAGGTGGACGTCGAGAGGCTGCTCACGGTGCTGTCGGTCGTGCTCAGGCCGGTGGACAGGCTCGTGATGCCGCTGGTGGCAGTGCTCAGGCCGCTCGACGTGGAGGTCGACAGGCTGTTGACGTTGCTGTTGGTCGTGCTCAGGCCGGTCGACAGACTCGAAATGCCACTGGTCGCAGTGCTCAGGCCAGACGACGTCGAAGTCGACAGGCTATCGATGCTGCTCGTCGCCGTGCTCAGGCCGCTCGAAGTCGATGTCGACAGGCTGCTGATGCTGCTGGTAGCAGTGCTCAGACCGGACGACGTGGAAGTCGACAGGCTGCCGATGCTGCTCGTGGCGGTGCTCAAGCCACTCGACGTAGACGTCGACAGGCTGCTGATGCTGCTGGTCGCAGTGCTCAGGCCACTCGACGTGGAGGTCGAGAGGCTGTCGATGCCGCTGATCGCCGTGCTCAGACCGCTCGACGTGGACGTCGACAGGCTGCTGACGTTGCTGTTGGTCGTGCTCAGGCCGGTAGACAGGCTCGAGATGCCACTGGTTGCAGTGCTCAGGCCAGAAGACGTCGAGGTCGACAGGCTGTCGATGCTGCTCGTAGCAGTACTCAGACCGCTCGACGTGGACGTCGACAGGCTGCTGACATTGCTGTTGGTCGTGCTCAGACCGGTAGACAGGCTGCTGATGCCGCTGGTTGCAGTGCTCAGACCCGACGACGTGGAAGTCGACAGGCTGTCGATACTGCTCGTCGCAGTGCTCAGACCGCTCGACGTGGAAGTCGACAGGCTGCTGACATTGCTGTTGGTCGTGCTCAGACCGGTCGACAGGCTCGAGATGCCGCTGGTTGCTGTGCTCAGGCCAGAAGACGTCGAGGTCGACAAGCTGTCGATGCTGCTCGTCGCAGTGCTCAGACCGCTCGACGTGGAAGTCGACAGGCTGCTGACATTGCTGTTGGTCGTGCTCAGACCGGTCGACAGGCTCGAGATGCCGCTGGTTGCTGTGCTCAGACCCGACGACGTGGAAGTCGACAGGCTGTCGATGCTGCTCGTCGCCGTGCTCAGACCGGAGGACGTCGAAGTCGACAGGCTGCTGATACCGCTCGTCGCAGTGCTCAGGCCAGACGACGTCGAGGTCGACAGGCTGTCGATGCTGCTCGTGGCGGTGCTCAGACCCGAGGAGGTCGAAGTCGACAAGCTGCTAATGCCGCTGGTCGCAGTGCTCAGGCCAGACGATGTGGAGGTCGACAGGCTGTCGATGCTGCTCGTCGCCGTGCTCAGACCGGACGACGTCGAAGTCGACAGGCTGCTGATGCTGCTCGTCGCTGTGCTCAAACCCGAAGACGTAGAAGTCGACAAGCTGCTGATGCCGCTAGTCGCTGTACTCAGACCAGAAGAGGTCGAGGTCGACAGACTGCTGATGCTGCTGGTTGCAGTGCTCAGGCCGGACGATGTCGAAGTCGACAGGCTGCTGATGCCACTCGTCGCAGTACTCAAACCAGACGACGTAGAAGTCGACAAGCTGCTGATGCTGCTGGTAGCAGTGCTCAGGCCGGACGACGTCGAGGTCGACAGACTGCTGATGCCGCTGGTGGCAGTGCTCAGTCCAGACGACGTGGAAGTCGACAGACTGTCAATGCTGCTTGTGGCGGTGCTCAAGCCACTCGAAGTCGAGGTCGACAGGCTGCTGATGCTGCTCGTCGCTGTACTCAGACCAGAAGAGGTCGAGGTCGACAGACTGCTGATGCCGCTCGAAGTCGAAGTCGACAGGCTGCTGATGCTGCTGGTTGCAGTGCTCAGGCCGGACGAAGTCGATGTCGACAGGCTGCTGATGCCGCTGGTGGCAGTACTCAGTCCAGACGATGTGGAAGTCGACAGGCTGTCAATGCTGCTTGTGGCGGTGCTCAAGCCACTCGACGTAGACGTCGACAGGCTGTTGATACCGCTTGTAGCAGTGCTCAGCCCCGACGACGTGGAAGTCGACAGGCTGTCAATGCTGCTCGTCGCCGTGCTCAAGCCACTCGACGTAGACGTCGACAGGCTGTTGATACCGCTGGTAGCAGTGCTCAGCCCCGACGACGTGGAAGTCGACAAGCTGCTGATGCTGCTGGTAGCGGTGCTCAGGCCGGACGACGTGGAGGTCGACAGGCTGCTGATGCCGCTGGTGGCAGTGCTCAGTCCAGACGACGTGGAAGTCGACAGACTGTCAATGCTGCTTGTGGCGGTGCTCAAGCCACTCGAAGTCGAGGTCGACAGGCTGCTGATGCTGCTGGTCGCTGTACTCAGACCAGAAGAGGTCGAGGTCGACAGACTGCTGATGCCGCTCGAGGTCGATGTCGACAGGCTGCTGATGCTGCTGGTTGCAGTGCTCAGGCCGGACGAAGTCGATGTCGACAGGCTGCTGATGCCGCTGGTGGCAGTACTCAGTCCAGACGATGTGGAAGTCGACAGGCTGTCAATGCTGCTTGTGGCGGTGCTCAAGCCACTCGACGTAGACGTCGACAGGCTGTTGATACCGCTTGTAGCAGTGCTCAGCCCCGACGACGTGGAAGTCGACAGGCTGTCGATGCTGCTCGTCGCCGTGCTCAGGCCAGAGGAGGTCGATGTCGACAAGCTGCTGATGCTGCTGGTCGCTGTACTCAGACCAGAAGAGGTCGAGGTCGACAGGCTGCTGATGCCGCTGGTA
>NZ_JANLNM010000019.1 GCF_024701975.1 Variovorax sp. ZS18.2.2 | reverse complement strand
TCGAAGTCGACAAGCTGCTCACGCTGCTGGCGGCAGTGCTCAGACCCGACGACGTCGAGGTCGACAGGCTGCTGACGCTGCTGGCGGCAGTGCTCAGACCCGACGACGTCGAAGTCGACAAGCTGCTCACGCTGCTGGCGGCAGTGCTCAGACCCGACGACGTCGAGGTCGACAGGCTGCTGACGCTGCTGGCGGCAGTGCTCAGACCCGACGACGTCGAAGTCGACAAGCTGCTGACGCTGCTGGCAGCAGTGCTCAGACCCGACGACGTCGAAGTCGACAGGCTGCTGACGCTGCTGGCGGCAGTGCTTAGACCCGACGATGTCGAGGTCGACAGGCTGCCGATGCTGCTGCTCGTTGTGCTCAGCGTGGAAAACAGCTGACTGCCATTGACGATATCGGTCGAGGTTGCCGTCACGCGGCCCGCGGCCACATTGGTGACCTGGCGCTCGGCGCCCGGTGCGCCCATGCTCACAACGCCGACAGGCGCGGCGCCAGCAAAACCACCGTAAGTGATGCCGCCCACCGTGGCGCTGGGGACGTTGGTCGCCGCTGCGGTAGTAGCGCCATCGCCCAGTGCCACGCTGCGCGCCGTGCTTGAGACTGCACCGAGGCCAATGGCAACACCCGACTCCGCCGTGGCCGTCACGATGGATTCGGCACCAAGGGCAACCGAATTGGCTCCCTGTGATTGGGCGCCTCGAACATTGTTGGCGCCAATGGCAACGGAGCCAGCACCGGATGCCAGGGTGATGTCGGCACTGCGCTGGGCCGTCGTCGAGCCGATCGCCGTCGCATTATTCCCAGTTGCCCGCGCAGCGCTACCGATTGCCGTCGCAAACGGATTGCTGGCGGCCGACGCCTGCCCGAGGGCCAAGCTCGCGGTTCCCGAAGCATTGGACATGAGGCCAAACGCAAATGCATTGTTACCCGAGGCACGGGCGGTCTGCCCGATGGCCACAGCCCCGCCGGCCGAAGCATTGGAGTTGAGGCCAAACGCAAATGCATTGGGACTCGAGGCAACGGCGTTCTGCCCGACGGCTATCGCCCCATCGCCCGACGCATTGGCGCTGAGGCCAAGCGCAAATGCATTAACACCCGAGGCAACGGCGGTCATCCCGATGGCCACTGCCCCGCTGCCCGACGCATTGGCCCCGGTTCCGAGTGCCACTGAACTGCCTCCCTGCGCCGTCGTTCGAACGGCGCCTGCAGAGCCACCGATTGCAATGCCTCCGTCGGCCGCAAGGGCCCCCTGTCCGCCTAGGACGCCCGCGCCAATGGCAACGCTGCCTTCCGTCGCGGTACCCCCTCCCTGTTGATGCTGAGCATGGACCGAATTGCTCCCTGCCAACCCGCCGGCCATCAGGACCAATGCCATCGCCGCGTGCGTCAAGACTCCGATCGATCGCCCGTCGCCATCCCCCATGCGCCCGGAAGATGCTTCCCGTGCCGCAGCCGCCACCACCGTGCTCTTGCTTTTCGACGGCTTGCCACGCGCCGAGGTGATTTCAGATGCAGCCACCCAAGCGCCGAGCGCCTCGTTCCATACCGTTTGAAAAGTCTTGTTCATTGAAATTCGATCCGAAGAAGAAACGGCATGCGCCGCGCCCGCATCAATCGCAAACGACAAGAAGAGTGCTGAGAGCGCATGCGGGATCAACCGCCTTGCCGCGCAGTGCCGGGCGTCCGCAAACAACAACTGGCCGCGCATCGCTCGATGCGCGCTCAGGTCTGTTCTGGGGGTGTTTCTCGCAACGGGTGCGAGGCCAAGATCTGCTTCAACCACTCGACTCGCTGATGAAAACCACGGAACCCGTGGCAGCGACCGAAGGGGGCGAATCTAAATTCGCACACAGTTAGAGAGGCTCTTCAAATGTCTATAAAACGACTTTTTTATCCACCGCTGTTCCTTCAACGTGAACAATTTCCGAATCAGCGGCGAACGCACGAGCGCATGTATGAGCGGGTGAATACAAGGGAGAAATAGGCGTCTGTCAACACAGCTCGTCACGACGACGGCGTTGATGCAAACCGTCGCTCCACGCTCGCCCGCGCGGAGGAATTTCTGGCTATGTCATGCCCCCTCGCATGCGTCGGCGACGCAGCTGCGTTGGTCAGGGGATGTAGCCGCTGGCACGCGTTTTCCCGGAGCGCGGCAAAGCGCACACGCACCGCGGACGTGGTCACTGGCAGATTGGAGAAGGCGGAGTCGCGCGTCTACCGCGCGATGAATCGAACAGCGATGCCAAGCGCGACTCGAACGCATCGAGTGCGGTGGCATTGCAGATGCTCCGTGCGGCTTCGGCGAGCTGCACAACCACACGGGCTATTTCAGGAGCCTCGGCGCTTCGGGCAACGGCATCGGCACGCGTCGCCCCTTGGTTTGCAGGATCAAGACAGGCCGGCGGGCTTGGCGCGCCAACATCGGCTGTCAGATCGCCAACGTTCTCGACGGAAGCGCTCGCGACGACCGGCCTGCATGAGGTCTCACGGCGACTGAAGCACCAGTTGAACAGTCACGCCGTACCGAGTCGTCAGATTGCAGGTGTGATGGTCGACGATGTTGGTGTCGGCAAGTTCAAGATTGAAGAAGGACATCTCCTCCGCATCGAACAACGGTCCGGCATGCCATGTGCCGGTGTGCAGCATCACAGCCACGTCGCCCGGTATCAGAAACGCGCGGATGTCCTCCAGTCGCGGTTCTGCATCGGGCTCATGCAGCGCAATGGGGGGGGCCACGGCCATCACCCAGTCGAAGCCGCCAACAGACGCCAGTGCCTGTGTCACCGAGCGATGGCGCGTGATTCGATTGAAGCTCAATCCACGACCCGGCAGGCGCATGTTGTAGAAGCGCGGCGTGCCTCTTGAAAGATCCAGCTGTGCATCCTGTGGACCGAAAGGTACGCCGTCTTCGGACTTGGAGATGACGGTGCCGAAAGCAGCAAACGCTTCGGCACTCAACGGTTGCACACGCAGCTCCACGGTGCGATGGTCGGCGATGGCGTTGGCGGGTTGATGTGGCGTGTTCATGGCGATGCAAGGCTCTTCAGAGGGTTCAATGAATGGCTCACCGACGCGTCGGGGGACGGCAACCAGCAGTCGTTTTCGATGCCGTCCGGCAGCACGAGCTCCGGCTCGTCGTAGGCTCGAAGGCCGGGCATGAGTTGGGCGGTCTGATCCAGAAAGAGTTGCTGGGTCACGCCACGAACCACGCGCGGCAGCGTGTGCTTGTGACCGCTGATCGAGGTGCAGTGCGGCCCATGGCTGATGTGCGAGGCGCTGTTGAAGGCGAACACCCGCGACACCCACGAATCGGTGCTCGGGGCCAGCGCCTGAAACTCGAAGTGGGCGCCGAGATACGGCGCCTCCCCCGCGCCCGCCGCAGCCGCTGGCGCATGGCGATCACGCCAGCGAGAGACAAGCGGCGCCAAGGTCTGCAGCTCCGGGCGGGCCGCCAGATCCAGCGTCTGGCCTGTCGCGCAGATCAGGTGATCGAACTGCAGCGTGCCATGCGGCGTCTCCACCTCGATCTCTTGCGCCTCCGTCATTCGCACGGTTGTCCACGGACAGGCTGATCGCATGCGAAAACCCGGCAGCTTCAGGGCCGCATCGAAGCTGCCACGCGGTGGCGGTTGGTCGGCGGCGCGGAAGTATTGCGCCACCTGCCAGCGTATCGCGTCGGGGAGTGCATGAAAGTGCTGCATGAACCCGGCCGTCTCGATGTGCCGATGCGGGTTCGCACGCGGCAGCCGGTCGCGGCGAAAACACAGATCGACCGATGCGGCGCCGGCGCGCAGCGCAGCGACCGCGTTGTCGAACGCCGACGCGCCGTGCCCGAGGATTCCGATGCGCCGCCCCTGCAGGCGTGCGAAGTCGATGCGATCGGCCGAATGGTTGTAGCGCGTCGACGGCAGCGCATCGGAGACGACGGCAGGAACGCGCCAGGCGCCCGCACCGTCGAAGCCCGTGGCCAATACGACCGAGCGCGCCAGGTAGGTTCTCGGGCCTGCCGGCGTCTGCGTGTCGACCGCGATCCATGCGCCCGCCGGACGCACGTCATGCACCTGCACCCGGTTGTGCATGGGGAGCGCCAATGTATGGCGGTACCAACGCAGGTAGTCGGCCCACGCGGTGCGCGGAATGCGATCGATGCGCTCCCAGGCGTCGATGCCATGGCGCGCCTGGTACCAGCGCTGCACGCTAAGACTGGCCAGCCCCAGATCCATGCCGTTGAGCACCTTGGGCGTCCGCAATTCGGGCATGCGTGCGAAGTTGTCCCACACGCCTTCGGCACCCTCTTCAGCTGCATCCAGCATCAGGACGCCGTCCACGCCGTCACGGTGCAGCCGGGCGCTGATCGCCAATGCCGACTGGCCACCGCCGACGATCAGGACATTCAACAAGGCCGGCGCAGCACCGCTTGCTATCGACAGTGGCGGGGGCATCACCCAGGAGCGATCCGGATAGGCCAGCAGCGCCATCTCGGCGCGCGCCGCCTGGGCAAGTGCCGCCGTGTTGGCGCACTCATGCGGCCTCATCTGAAGAGACGATGCCGACTCGTGAACGGATGGATGGGTGTTGGGCATGAAGCGTGAACTGGGGTTAGGTTGAGAAGCCATCTTTGGTGCTGTCAACGATGGAAATAGAAAAGGCCATCGGTGAGGTCGTCAACGGGATCCTTCACCGCCGTTCCTCCCGCACATAAGGCTGCCCCAGCGCCCCGGGTTCGTCGTCGCTGCTGCGCTTTCCGAGCGCGACCCAGACCATCACACCGAGCGTCACGGCGTACGGCGTCATCATCACGAAGTACTGCGGCAACTGCACGCCGGCCGCGGCCAGCTGCGGAATCAGCGCCTCGATGCAGCCGAACAGCAGCGCACCGACGAGCGCCTTCCACGGCGACCAGCGCGCAAAGATCACCAGCCCCACCGCAATCCAGCCACGCCCGCCGGTCATGCCCGCGATCCACAGCTTGGTGCTGACCACCGAGATGTAGGCGCCCGCCAGGCCCACCAGCGCAGAGCCCGCGAGCACGGCGGCGAAACGCCACGCCGTGACGCGGATGCCGGCGGCGTCGGCCGCCTGCGGGTTCTCGCCCACGGCGCGCAAGCGCAGGCCGGTGGAGGTGCGTGCGAAGAACCAGGCGACGGCACCGAAGATCGGCAGCGTGAGCCACACCATCGCGTTCTGCTCGAACAACCTGCCCACGCCCGGCAGCAGCGACAGCGGCCACAGCGCCATCGCGCCGATACCTTCGGTCGCATGGTTGGTCCACTCGGCCAGACTGCCCACGAGCGCCGTGAGCCCCTGGCAGAAGAACACCAGCGCCAGGCCTGCGATCACCTGGTTCACGCGCAGCCAGATCACCATCACCGCGAACAGCACCGCGACGACGCTGGCCGCGAGCATCGCAAGCACGAGCGACACGACGGGTTGACCCAGCGCGATCTGCGCGCCGATGCCCACCAGCGCGCCCACCAGCATCAGCCCTTCGGCCCCGAGCGAGAGCACGCCCGCGCGCTCGCAGATGATCAGGCCCAGCGCCGCCAGCGCATAGGGCACCGCGAAGTCGGGCGTGTTCGCGAGCCAGTTGAGGATGACGCTGCCGCTCATGCTGCCGTCCCCGCAGTGTTGGTGCCGATGTCAGCACCCACGCGACGCAGCCGATGACGAATGAAGAAGTCGCTCGATGCCACGCACACCACGACGATGGCCTGGATCAGCTGCACCATCGAGAACGGCACCTGGTAGAACACCTGCAGGCTGCGGCCGGT
>NZ_JANLNM010000018.1 GCF_024701975.1 Variovorax sp. ZS18.2.2 | reverse complement strand
TATACTCGTGGGCTCGGCTGACAACGCAGTGATGTGTTGTTCGGTGGTTGCCCTGGAAGGGGTGGTTGCTGATGAGTTGGCTGAAAAAAGCTTCTTCGAAGTTGACTGGATTGCAAAAAACAGTGCATAATCGAAGGCTCCGCTGAAGCAGCTTCAGCGTCTCGCAGCGAAGGTTGCGGGGTGCGAATAAGAAGATGTTGAAAGCGAAAAAAGTTTGACGGTTCTTTAAAAACCGTGATAGACTACAAGGCTTCGCTGATCACAGCAAGCAAGACGAAGTAAACGCAAAGTTGCTTCGTTGTTCGTTAAAAATTTACAGCCGATAAGCGTGGGCGTTTGAAGGTAATTGCGTAAGTTCTTCGGAACAAGTCGCAAGACTTAAAAACGCTCATGAGATAGAAGTGAAGTTCACTTTAATTCTTTTTTTATGAGTTTTGCTTGACCGCGAGGTCAGGCGCAAAAATCAAGATCGAACTATAGAGTTTGATCCTGGCTCAGATTGAACGCTGGCGGCATGCCTTACACATGCAAGTCGAACGGCAGCGCGGGAGCAATCCTGGCGGCGAGTGGCGAACGGGTGAGTAATACATCGGAACGTGCCCAATCGTGGGGGATAACGCAGCGAAAGCTGTGCTAATACCGCATACGATCTACGGATGAAAGCAGGGGATCGCAAGACCTTGCGCGAATGGAGCGGCCGATGGCAGATTAGGTAGTTGGTGAGGTAAAGGCTCACCAAGCCTTCGATCTGTAGCTGGTCTGAGAGGACGACCAGCCACACTGGGACTGAGACACGGCCCAGACTCCTACGGGAGGCAGCAGTGGGGAATTTTGGACAATGGGCGAAAGCCTGATCCAGCCATGCCGCGTGCAGGATGAAGGCCTTCGGGTTGTAAACTGCTTTTGTACGGAACGAAACGGCCTTTTCTAATAAAGAGGGCTAATGACGGTACCGTAAGAATAAGCACCGGCTAACTACGTGCCAGCAGCCGCGGTAATACGTAGGGTGCAAGCGTTAATCGGAATTACTGGGCGTAAAGCGTGCGCAGGCGGTTATGTAAGACAGTTGTGAAATCCCCGGGCTCAACCTGGGAACTGCATCTGTGACTGCATAGCTAGAGTACGGTAGAGGGGGATGGAATTCCGCGTGTAGCAGTGAAATGCGTAGATATGCGGAGGAACACCGATGGCGAAGGCAATCCCCTGGACCTGTACTGACGCTCATGCACGAAAGCGTGGGGAGCAAACAGGATTAGATACCCTGGTAGTCCACGCCCTAAACGATGTCAACTGGTTGTTGGGTCTTCACTGACTCAGTAACGAAGCTAACGCGTGAAGTTGACCGCCTGGGGAGTACGGCCGCAAGGTTGAAACTCAAAGGAATTGACGGGGACCCGCACAAGCGGTGGATGATGTGGTTTAATTCGATGCAACGCGAAAAACCTTACCCACCTTTGACATGTACGGAATTCGCCAGAGATGGCTTAGTGCTCGAAAGAGAACCGTAACACAGGTGCTGCATGGCTGTCGTCAGCTCGTGTCGTGAGATGTTGGGTTAAGTCCCGCAACGAGCGCAACCCTTGTCATTAGTTGCTACATTCAGTTGGGCACTCTAATGAGACTGCCGGTGACAAACCGGAGGAAGGTGGGGATGACGTCAAGTCCTCATGGCCCTTATAGGTGGGGCTACACACGTCATACAATGGCTGGTACAAAGGGTTGCCAACCCGCGAGGGGGAGCTAATCCCATAAAACCAGTCGTAGTCCGGATCGCAGTCTGCAACTCGACTGCGTGAAGTCGGAATCGCTAGTAATCGTGGATCAGAATGTCACGGTGAATACGTTCCCGGGTCTTGTACACACCGCCCGTCACACCATGGGAGCGGGTTCTGCCAGAAGTAGTTAGCTTAACCGCAAGGAGGGCGATTACCACGGCAGGGTTCGTGACTGGGGTGAAGTCGTAACAAGGTAGCCGTATCGGAAGGTGCGGCTGGATCACCTCCTTTCTGGAAACAAGCAATTTAATTTAAACGCCCACACTTATCGGTTGTTGGAAGAAGTCGAAATCTTCATTGATTCTCGATTGGGTCTGTAGCTCAGCTGGTTAGAGCACCGTCTTGATAAGGCGGGGGTCGTTGGTTCGAGCCCAACTAGACCCACCAAATCTTCTGATTTCTCGTGTGAGAGTTTTGGGGGATTAGCTCAGCTGGGAGAGCACCTGCTTTGCAAGCAGGGGGTCGTCGGTTCGATCCCGTCATCCTCCACCAATAAATCGATACTTAAATTCAACACCAAAGCGGCTTTGTGCGTGAGCATGAGGCTTCTTTGTTGTTGATCGAGATCTCTTGATCAATCGGCTGTTCTTTAAAAATTCATAGAGTCGAATCAGCGTTGCTGATGGAAACTGCACATTCGTAAAGGTTTAGTGCAGACCGTGCCATCAGCAACATAGAATTTTTGATTGCGTCAAAAGAAACTTCAATTTCGAGTCAAATCGAATTTTGAATGTAACGGCATAACGCGTCAGGTGAAAGACCTGACATATTCCTTGAAATGATTTTGTGTTTCGCCGGAGCAATCCAGTGAGACGTCAAAGTTATAGGGTCAAGTGAATAAGAGCACGTGGTGGATGCCTTGGCAATGATAGGCGACGAAGGACGTGATAGCCTGCGATAAGCTTCGGGGAGCTGGCAAATTAGCTTTGATCCGGAGATTTCCGAATGGGGAAACCCACCGAAAGGTATCGCATAGTGAATACATAGCTATGCGAGGCGAACCGGGTGAACTGAAACATCTCAGTAGCTCGAGGAAAAGACATCAACCGAGATTCCGAAAGTAGTGGCGAGCGAAATCGGAAGAGCCTGTTAGTGATAGCACAAGACATAACGGAACAGTTTGGAAAGACTGGCCATAGCGGGTGATAGCCCCGTACGTGAAATGACCTGTGTGGTACTAAGCTAACGACAAGTAGGGCGGGACACGAGAAATCCTGTCTGAATATGGGGGGACCATCCTCCAAGGCTAAATACTCATCATTGACCGATAGTGAACTAGTACCGTGAGGGAAAGGCGAAAAGAACCCCGGGAGGGGAGTGAAATAGATCCTGAAACCGCGTGCTTACAAAAAGTAGGAGCCTCGTAAGGGGTGACTGCGTACCTTTTGTATAATGGGTCAGCGACTTACATTCAGTGGCAAGGTTAACCGAATAGGGAAGCCGTAGAGAAATCGAGTCCGAATAGGGCGATCAGTCGCTGGGTGTAGACCCGAAACCAAGTGATCTATCCATGGCCAGGATGAAGGTGCCGTAACAGGTACTGGAGGTCCGAACCGACTAGTGTTGCAAAACTAGCGGATGAGCTGTGGATAGGGGTGAAAGGCTAAACAAACTTGGAAATAGCTGGTTCTCTCCGAAAACTATTTAGGTAGTGCCTCAAGTATTACCATCGGGGGTAGAGCACTGTTTTGGCTAGGGGGTCATGGCGACTTACCAAACCAAGGCAAACTCCGAATACCGATGAGTACAGCTTGGGAGACAGAGCACCGGGTGCTAACGTCCGGACTCAAGAGGGAAACAACCCAGACCGCCAGCTAAGGTCCCTAAAATTGGCTAAGTGGGAAACGAAGTGGGAAGGCTAAAACAGTCAGGATGTTGGCTTAGAAGCAGCCATCATTTAAAGAAAGCGTAATAGCTCACTGATCGAGTCGTCCTGCGCGGAAGATGTAACGGGGCTAAGCCAGTTACCGAAGCTGCGGATTTGCAATTTATTGCAAGTGGTAGGAGAGCGTTCTGTAAGCCTGTGAAGGTGCGTTGTAAAGCGTGCTGGAGGTATCAGAAGTGCGAATGCTGACATGAGTAGCGTTAAAGGGGGTGAAAAGCCCCCTCGCCGTAAGCGCAAGGTTTTCTACGCAACGTTCATCGGCGTAGAGTGAGTCGGCCCCTAAGGCGAGGCAGAGATGCGTAGCTGATGGGAAACAGGTCAATATTCCTGTACCGTTATATAGTGCGATGTGGGGACGGATCTTAATAGGTCATCCAGTTATTGGATTATTCTGGTTTAGTTGGATGTAGGCGTGCATTAGGCAAATCCGGTGCACATATACCGAGGCCAACGATCGAGCGGACTTGTCCGTGAAGTGACTGAACGAGGTTCCAGGAAAAGCCACTAAGCTTCAGCTATATACGACCGTACCGCAAACCGACACTGGTGCGCGAGATGAGTATTCTAAGGCGCTTGAGAGAACTCAGGAGAAGGAACTCGGCAAATTGACACCGTAACTTCGGAAGAAGGTGTGCCCTATTAGTGTGTAGTGAACAACGAAGCATGAATGGGTTGCAAAAAATCGGTGGCTGCGACTGTTTATTAAAAACACAGCACTCTGCAAACACGAAAGTGGACGTATAGGGTGTGACGCCTGCCCGGTGCTGGAAGATTAAATGATGGGGTGCAAGCTCTTGATTGAAGTCCCAGTAAACGGCGGCCGTAACTATAACGGTCCTAAGGTAGCGAAATTCCTTGTCGGGTAAGTTCCGACCTGCACGAATGGCGTAACGATGGCCACACTGTCTCCTCCTGAGACTCAGCGAAGTTGAAATGTTTGTGATGATGCAATCTCCCCGCGGAAAGACGGAAAGACCCCATGAACCTTTACTGTAGCTTTGTATTGGACTTTGAACAGATCTGTGTAGGATAGGTGGGAGGCTTTGAAGCAGGGTCGCTAGATCTTGTGGAGCCAACGTTGAAATACCACCCTGGTGTGTTTGAGGTTCTAACCTAGGTCCATTATCTGGATCGGGGACAGTGCATGGTAGGCAGTTTGACTGGGGCGGTCTCCTCCCAAAGCGTAACGGAGGAGTTCGAAGGTACGCTAGTTACGGTCGGACATCGTGACGATAGTGCAATGGCATAAGCGTGCTTAACTGCGAGACTGACAAGTCGAGCAGATGCGAAAGCAGGACATAGTGATCCGGTGGTTCTGTATGGAAGGGCCATCGCTCAACGGATAAAAGGTACTCTGGGGATAACAGGCTGATACCGCCCAAGAGTTCATATCGACGGCGGTGTTTGGCACCTCGATGTCGGCTCATCTCATCCTGGGGCTGTAGCCGGTCCCAAGGGTATGGCTGTTCGCCATTTAAAGAGGTACGTGAGCTGGGTTTAAAACGTCGTGAGACAGTTTGGTCCCTATCTTCCGTGGGCGCTGCAGATTTGAGGAAGCCTGCTCCTAGTACGAGAGGACCGGAGTGGACACACCTCTGGTGTATCGGTTGTCACGCCAGTGGCATTGCCGAGTAGCTAAGTGTGGAAGAGATAACCGCTGAAAGCATCTAAGCGGGAAACTCGTTTCAAGATGAGATCTGCCGGGGCCTTGAGCCCCCTAAAGAGTCGTTCAAGACCAGGACGTTGATAGGTCAGGTGTGGAAGCGCAGTAATGCGTTAAGCTAACTGATACTAATTGCTCGTGCGGCTTGACCCTATAACTTTGATCATCAAGATCAAGGTGTTATGCCAAGTTGACGCATTCAAAATACATTCAAGCAAGCGCAAGACAATTGCGCGCTGATTCCAAACTCTATGAATTCGTTTACTTGATCATGTGATCAGGTAAACAACCCTTTATGCCTGATGACCATAGCGAGTTGGTACCACTCCTTCCCATCCCGAACAGGACAGTGAAACGACTCAGCGCCGATGATAGTGCGGGTTCCCGTGTGAAAGTAGGTCATCGTCAGGCTCTTACAGCCCAGAAAACCCCAGTCAGAATCCTGACTGGGGTTTTTTGCTTTG
>NZ_JANLNM010000017.1 GCF_024701975.1 Variovorax sp. ZS18.2.2 | reverse complement strand
CTGGCACAGACCGTCGATGACTATGAGGCGCTGCTGCCTTGGAACATCGAGCTCGGCGGCGCGTAGGCCGCCCTGCGCCGATCGGTTCCAACATCACGCGCAAGGGCGTGGTTTATTGACTGCTTACGGATGGTCGACAAGCTCGCCCGCCGTTTGGGCGTGCTGCATGAGCGCATCAAGCAGGTTCACGAATGGATGTGGCAGAACAGGAGCTTCGACCAATGCGACATCACGCTCGAGGCCTGGTACATCGACGCGACCCTAGACCTGTCAGAGGAGTTTCAGACGGAGATCGAAGAGTCTCGAACGGTGGTCACGCCGCGCAACGCCGAGTCGCGCCTACCGCGTGCGGCCCGCGGTCAGGTGGCCCCAGGTGCTCGCGTGGCCGCAACGGCGGCGCAGCTCGACTTGGGAGTCGACCATGACTGAAGCACCAAAGCCCCCCTTTGGTGAAGGCTTGGGTGAAGGGTTCGGTGAAGGCTTCCCGAAAGCCTTCGGGGAAGGTCAAGGGGGGGTTTTAACCCCCCCTTCGCTGACGTCAAAACCCCCCTTCAACCCATACGCCAGAGCTGCAAACCAGTCGCGCCTGGGCGCACCCATCCAGCTCTCGCACCGATGGGCAACGGATTCCCATCGACGCCAAACCCCTTTCCCAACGTGCCCGGCCATCGGCCGGGCGTGACTTTCAACCAAGAGAGATCGATATGCCATCAATGCAATCCACAACGCCGGGGATGTCGATTCCCCAAGAGCAGGGCTTCGGCCTCGTGCGCGGGCCTGGTACCGCCACCTCTGACTCGATCCCCGCCGCACTGTCGGACGGGGAGGTGGTCATCCCCGCGGACAAGGTGCGAGCGTTCGGCGCCGCGCAGATCATGGCGCTGGTCGACAAGGGAGGCCTCGGGGTGAAGAAGCCTCCGGTGAAGGACGGCCGCGTGCATGCAGCCGACGGCGGTCTGGTGGATGAGGCAGCCCCAGGCCTCGGTGCGGTGAACCGCACGGGGAACAGCTACAGCGGTGGCAATGTGTCGGGCCCGATCTCTGTGAATGGCCAAGCACCGGGAGGCACGTTCAGCTCCATCGGCGCCGGTGCTCCACCTGCTGCTCCGGCCACCGCCGCAGCGCCGATCGCGCCGACTTCAACATCACCTGCAGCAGCACCGCCGCCGGCACCGTTCAATCCTGCGTTGGGTGTCGGCAGGCCGAATGCTCTCGGCAGTCTCGCCGACACCAACGCCCAGATCGCGACCATTCGCGCGTCCTATGCAGCGCCAGGCCTTGGGGCGCAGCCAGCGGCGGTGAAGCCTGCCCCACCGTCGCCCGCCCTTGGTGCTCTGCGCCCTGCGGCTTCCGCAGCTTCGACAGCCCCGGCGCAGCCGCAGTTTTTCGTGGGCGGAGGAATGCAGCAACCGCCCGCCGGGGCCGCACCGCAGCCCACGCCGCCCGCTGCAGCGCCAGCCCCTGTTTCCGTCCCACCTCCACCCCCGCCGCCGACGACACCTCCAGCACCCTATACGAACCGCACCGGTGGAGGGCCGCCTCAGATGGTGGCGTATCGCGACGGTGGCATGGTCGAAGGTCCCGGCACCGCAACGAGTGACTCCGTCCCTGCGATGCTCTCGAAGGGCGAAATCGTGATGCCCGCCGACACCGTGGAGGCCCTGGGCGCGAAGCGTCTGCTCAACGCCATCGATGCCACGCACAAGCTCACTGGCTTCGGTGTTCGCAAGAGTGGCCGCCCTGCGTTTGCCGATGGCGGATATGTCGAGGATCCGCGTGAACCAGACATCCGTTACGAAGAAGTGCAGCCGGGGCTCGGTGCTCGCGTGCGTAATGCCGGCGAGCACAGGCCGCCAGTCGCAACCACCGCGCCCGTACCTGCGACGGACTTGCAAGTGTCTGCGGCCCAATCCGCAGGGATGTCCGGCGCGAGCCAAATCCCTGCTTCTCCAGGTTCGCTAGCGCCAGTGCCTGTCGCGCCAGCGCCAATTGCCGCACCGGCGTATGTCACTGCCGTTGATGGCGCGACTGAACTAGCACGTGGAGCAGCTGCCTTGAGTCCCGCCGCCGCCGCGCCTGTGGCGACCGCACCAGCGCTGGGAGTCGTTCAGCGGGAAGGGAGCAGCTACTCGGGCGGAAGCGTGACTGGCGATGTCTCGATCAACGGCGAGCCGACCGCGGGGAGTGTGGGCACGGTCAGCGCGGCAGGCGTGTCTGGCATCGATCGCCTCGCGCAGGCGAGTCGTGACATCGCGTTCGAAAAGGACAAGCAGACTTGGCGCAACCCGAACGACCCTACCCCGGGTCTCGGCATCATCGACAGCGGCGGAGCGAATCGAAACGCCGACTTCAACGACAGCGCCGCGGTGCGCACGCTGATCGCTCGCGGCGCGCCTCCTGGCCGAAATGGTGCGCAAGTCTTTGCTGCGCAACTCGGTGCAGCGCAGGCCCCCATCGAACAGCGTGCCGCACAGGCCGCGCTTGGCGTTCGGGATGCAGGGGACACGAGACGCGCGCAAATCGCGGAGCAAGGGCTCGACTCGCGTGCGCGCGTTGTGGACGCCCGTCAGCAACAGCAGTTGGCCCTTGAGGGCAAGAAGCTGGCATTGGATGTCAGTCGTGACGATCGACAGGTCACGGCGGCGCAGGCCGAGCAGGCGCAAAAGGCTCGGGTGGCGCAGCTCGACAACATGATCCTGAACGGCAACCCTATTCAGCAAAAAGCTGCGGCGGCGCAAAAGGCCGCTCTCATGGGCAAAGGTCTGGACGAGGCGGGGAAGACGGGCGAGGTTTCGACCGCGATCCGCAAGGAGTTTGAGAGCCTGCCAGAGGTCAAGAACTACAAGCAGGCCTTGCCTTCGTTCCGCGGCATCGAGGATGCGGTGAAACGCAATACGCCGATGTCGGACATCAACATCGTGTACGGCATCGCCAAGCTCTACGACCCGAACAGTGTGGTGCGCGAAGGCGAGTACTCGACGGTCGCCAATGCGCCGGGCATGCCGGAGCGCGTGAAGGGCTGGGCTCAGTACGTAGCGGGCGGCGGCAAGCTGACGGATGAAGTCAAGAAGCAGATCCTGACCGAAGCGAAGTCCCGGATGGGCACCTTCGACACGGAATACGGCGCGGCACGTGACCGGTACTCCGACATCGCCAAGCGCTCTAGCGCCGATCCGTCGCTGGTGGTCCCTCAAGACTACAAGCCCGCGGTGTCCGCGCCAGCCGCGCAGGCCGCGCCGCCACAGGTCGCCGAATTGCAGCGCCGCGCCGCTAGCGATCCCGCCGTGGCCGCACGCCTCAAGCAAATGGGGTACTGAAATGACCGATCCAGTCGACTACTCGAAACTTTCGAATGACGAACTGTTCGCGCAGGTCGAGCCTCGCCCGGCGCCTGCCGCCTCGCCGGTTATGGTGCCCGCCGCGGTCGCGCCGCTGTCGGCGACACCAAGTAGCACGCCATCCGCCGCGTCGGAGTTGACTTCTTCGAGCGCGACCACAGCCCCCGGCACTGCCGGCGTGAAAGCTCTGGACTACTCGAAGATGAGCAATGACGAGCTGTTTGCGTCGTTGCCCGCGCTCTCGCCAGCCGCCGCTAGCGCGGCACAGGAACAGCCGAAGCCTGATCGCTCGGTGATGGGCGAGATCGGCCACCAGGTGGGACTGACCGCGCGCGCCGCAGTGCAGGGCGCCGCCGCACTGCCGGGCATGGTTTCCGATGCCGCCACCGGCGTAGTGAATGCCGGGCTCGACCAGGTCGCAGGGGAGGGTAACGGTTTCCGCTTCCAGAAGGTCTCCAGTGCCCTCGGAAACATCATGGACCAGTCGGGCGTGGCCAAGCCGGAGAACGCGACCGAGCGCGTGGTGCAAGATGCTGCCACGGGCGCCGCCTCTGCGCTGACCGGCGTCGGGGCAGGGCAGGCCGTCGCTCAGGCCGCTACAGGGCCTATCACGAAGGCGCTCGGCGCTGCCCTGGCTGCGGCGCCTGGCATGCAGGCGGTCAGCGGCGCCACTGGCGCAGGCGCCGCCGGCATCACGCGAGAGAGTGGTGGCGGTGCGGTGGCGCAGACCGTTGCAGGTCTCGCCGGTGCGCTCGCGCCGACCGTCGCGCCGTTCGCAGCTCGAGCCGTTGTGCGCGGAGCCATCCGCGGTGGCGAAGCCGGCCGCCAGGAGATGGCCGATCGCATCCAGACCTTCGAGGATGCAACAGGCCAGACGCCCACCCTTGGCCAAGCGACGGGACGCCGCGCGGTGCAAGCCGCCGAGACCGGCCTGTCGAACGTGGTCGGCGGTTCTGGGATCATGATCCGCCGCGGCGAGGCACAAGCCGAAGCAATGCAGCGCAGTGTGCAAGACCTCACCGACGCGCTGTCCCCCACTGCTACCGGCGCTGACGCCGGGGCCGCGATTACGCGTGGCGTGAATGCTTTCAAGGACAACGTCAAGAGCGTGCAGCAACGCCTGTACAGCGACCTCGATGGCTTCATCCCGGCCGCGACGCCAATGAGCGTCAATCGCACACAGACAGCACTTGAGGCCTTGAACGAAGGCATTCCCGGCGCGCCGAACATCAGCAACTTCTTCAAGAACGCACGCATCGGCTCCATCGAGCGCGCGCTGGGCGAGGATCTCGAACTGGCTCGCCAAGCGCAGGCGCCTACGGGCATGTCGAGCACAGGCGCGACGACCCTGCCCGGTCAGTTGCCATACCAGGCAGTGCAAAAACTGCGCACGATGGTTGGGCGCGAGATCTCCGACAACTCGCTCACCTCGGACGTGCCGCGCAGCAAGTGGCGCGCGCTGTACGCGGCACTCAGCGATGACCTCGGCGATGCCGCTGCGGCCGCGGGCCCGCAGGCGCAGCAGACCTGGGCCCGCGCCAACCAGTACACGCGGTCGAGCATCCAGCGGCTGGAGCAGTTGGAGTCCGTCGTCAATCGCGATGCGCCCGAGAAGATCTTCAAAGCTGCAACCACGGGGCTGGCTGAAGGCGGCACCACAATCAGTCGGGTGATGAAGTCCATGCCCGTCGAGAACCGCCGCGAGGTGGCCGCTGCTGTGTTGCAACGGCTCGGCCGCGCGAAGCCTGGGCAGCAGAACGAAATGGGCGACGCCTTCAGCTCGGAGACGTTCCTGACGAACCTGGCCAACATGAGCCCGCCCGCGCGGCGCGCACTCTTTGGATCGTCGGGCTTCGCTGGGCTCGAAGATCGAGTGCAGCAGCTGGGCGCCGTGGCCAACATGCGACGCGAGGGTTCGAAGGTCTTCGCGAATCCCTCCGGGACCGCGCGGCAGAACGCACTGCTAGGTTGGATGGCCGGGCTAATCGCTTCGATCTCTTCAGGGAATGCGGCGGCCATCACGATGGCGCTCGGCGCGCCGGTGGCCGCTAACCTTGGCGCGCGCGCCGCCACCAATCCTGGCTTTGTGCGTGCGATGGCAACGAGGACTCCCGTATCTCGGGCAACTGGGCCTGTCGCTGCGGCGGCTGCGGCCGAGACTTCGGACTTTGAGGAGCGGAAAGCCGCCAACAGACAGCGGATCCGCAACTTGCGCGAGGGCGTTAGCGGAAGAGGGTGAAGATGCCAATGACAGCGACGACGACCCACGCGGCTACGACGGAGAGCATTGCGATGCCCTTCCATTCGGTCCTGGCTTGCTCATGACTCGCTGCCTCGTTGAGCAGCGCATTCATGTTCTCGCCGGTGAAGTTCTTCGGGTCCTTTGCCATGGGCGGAATGTATCAGGCCAGGTACTTTCGATGAAACGACCCCTGGGTTTTCTCTCCTGTTGTACGCGTATGGAGGTGTAGCATCCGGCGCGAGGCTGGAGAAACAAATGACAATCGTAGTTACCGTCAAGGTCAACGACGGGATCGTGCTTGCATCTGACAGTGCCACTTCTTTCGTAAACACTGAAGGGCAGGTCGTAAAGGTCTACAACAACGCCAACAAGATTTTTAATCTTGTGAAGGGTTGCCCGATTGGCGCCATGACGTTCGGCAACGGCAGCATTGGAACCGCATCAATCGCAACGTTGTCGAAGGATTTTCGAGCCAAGCTAACAGATCCGATGGATCCGATGCATCTCGATCTTCAGACCTACACCATGAGGGATGTGGCCGCGAGAGCGAAGCTTTTCCTATTCGATCAGTGCTATCGATCAGAGTATCCCGACGGACGGCCGAACAACTATATCGGGTACTGGTTATGCGGCTATTCGGCTACCGGCACATTGCCGGAAGCGTGGGAAATCGAGATTCTCGAGAGCGAATGCACGGAGCCGCGCAGCATCTATGACCCGGCGCCTTACGGCCCTCGATGGGCAGGCGACACTGAAGCACTGGATCGGCTCGTTCTTGGCCTGAGCAGTCGCTTTACTGAGGCGCTGGTCGATATGGGCGTCGAATTGGACCTTGCGAGGCAAATTCGAAGCGATACCGCGGGCCGCTTGTACGCGGACTTGACCTTGCCAGCCATGCCCATTCAGGACGCTATCGATCTTGCCAAGTATCTAGCTGATACGGCCGCAAGATTTTCTCAGTTTTCATTGAAGGCGGCAACGGTGGGTGGTCCAATCGAGACAGCGACGATCACCAAGCACGAAGGATTTAGATGGGTGGCTCGCAAGCATTATTTCTCCAGCGAATTCAATTGAAGAGCGACATGACGTACACCCCGTTGAATGCAGTTCTACTGCGATCCCAGTCCAAAAAGGTAGCGACGCGGGAGAGGAAATCTGTCGAGTACGAATACCAGGCAGCAACGACTCCGAATGCTGACGATCACTCGCAGAACAAGCCGTCGAAACCGGCCCGGAAAGCCAGTCCCGCCCCATGGTCAGCCTCGCTTGCGCAGGCCGTAAAAGCGCACCAGAAGCGCTAGTGACCGCGTAGCTCTTTGCGCCGCCCCCAGACGCTGGGGGGCTGCATTCGCTGAGCTACGGATAGCTCTTGCGTGGTTTGCTGGTCTGTCCGACGACCGGCATCTTCGCTCGAACTTTGCGCAGCAACCACAAGCACCCTGCCAAAAATAGAGTGATCGGCAGAGCTATACCAGCGCAAATGACTCCGACGACGACGAGCACTTGACCGAGCGTTTCTCCCGGCCGAGCAAGGTCATAGTAGCGTTTGAGCTTGGCAACCGAGGGATCTCTGGTGTCGTATGCGACCTGCTGCGCAGTTCCGATAAAAAGCTTCACTCCCTCTTCATCGGTTTTGGATGTACTCACCCGGTAAGTTGAGCCGCCCACCTGGTACTTGAATTTGACCCAATAGGAAACGTGGCCCTTACGTTTGCCCTCGTGCTTCGATATGCCATCAAAGATCGCGGGAGCAAAGCCAGGCGATTGAGCAATCTGCCTGTGGGTCAGGTGCCTTTCAACTTCCTCTGACCCAAAGACATAGTAGGCGAGGGCAAAGAACGCTACAAAAATGACAAGAAGCTTCATGTGAGACCTGTGGAGCGGCGAATTCGCATCCCGATTCTGATGCACGCGCGCTCTGGCGCTATGGCCGCTCGGTACGGCTCATCTGCCGCCAATTCCATGGGGCATTGGTTCTTCGTCCCGCCGCAAACCGACCCGCTTGGCTTTCGCCTCGAATTCGGCAAATTCATATTGCCCGCGCTCTTTGGCGGTCTGTTTGCGCGCATAGGCGCGATACCACCAGGCCATGCCCAACGTGACCATGGCCAGGCCCACGTCGAGTGTCTTGCGGCCGGCCGGCGCCGAGGCGGGCGCCACCATCACTTTGCAGACGCGGCGACCGTAGCGGCCGACCTTCGGCAGTCGAGAGCGGCCTCTTTTATGTAGACGAGGTTCGACAGTGCTTCCTTCGAGCGCTGGCTGAGGGGAGCATCAACCACCCCCAGTAGAGATTTGGGAAACGCTGGCAATGCGAAGAATGACAAGCCTTATTCAAGCATTCGAAGGCCCGCACCATGGCTGCAAAGACCATCGTTCCGCTGGAGCAGGAGACCCGCTCCGCCATCCCGACGGCCGAGGCCGCCCACCACCTCAGCCGGTCCACGGCCACCCTACAGCTATGGGCGTGTAAGAGCACGGGACCGTTGAAACCATTGCGCGTGGGCGGCCGCCTAGCCTGGCCGGTGGCCGATCTCAAGCGGCTGATGGGCTTGGCGGTCGAAGTAAGCGAAGCGCAGATGTGAGATGGAGGGAATGGCTTCTGCGCCCCCTTGCCGGGGAGCTGGGTTTCCACGTTTCAAGCGGATCAATCCGGGCGCGTCGACGCCGGCGCGCGGCAGGATTGCGGCGGCGGGCCAAACCGCTTTCGCGCCCAACTTGGGTTTGCGGAAATCCTCGCAAAACGTCAGATTGGCGATGCAAGAAAACCTGTTCCGGGTGAGCACCCCAATGCCCTTTGACGCCACCGAACTGATCGCGCATCGTCCTACCCACCACAGCACCGAGCAGCACCTAGGCATGAACGTGACCACAACTGCCGCACAACCGCTCCAGATGCCCGGCCCTGCCCAGGCCTCCTCAAAGCCGCTCGTGCGCAGAGGTCCGGGCGCTCTGATCTGGCAAACCATCGTCGACTTGGGGAACAGCAACCACGTGGCCACCCGGCAGGTGCTCATGGAGACGCTGGGCTTGAGCTACACGATCATCGACGACCACGTGAAGCGGATGATCGAAGATGGGCGCGTGCGCCGTGTCGCACCCGGCATCTTCGAGGCGGTGCCGCCAGCGCCTGAGGATCGTGCTGTGTCGATGACGCTGATGCCCGGTGGCGGGGGGAAGCTCGAGGTCGGCGATACCTGCCTGGATCTCACCCTTCGCGAGTTGCGCATGATCGGGATGGCCACGGCCGGCGTGGTGATGCAGTTCGGGCGATAGAGCGGGCTGTGGCTGGACCGACTTCAAATCGTCCGAGGATGGCCCAGCGCTTTGAATCGTTCCGTGAGCGCCAGTCGGACCCGCGCGACTGCCGTGGCATCGCCTGGCTCATCAACCTCGATGAAGAGTTGCTCGTGCGAGGTCGGCTTGGCGGGTGTGTCGCGCCCGTAGAAGGCCGGCAATACGGCGATGGTGTGGATCTCGTTTGCTACGTCCGTCGTCCCTCGCTTCAGCAGCAGGAACGAGACGTAGGTCAGTAGGTTCGTCGTTGCGATCTGATCCTCGGAAATCGTAAGAGCCATCTCAACCTCCAGTTGTTGGAAGGCACATTGTGATCTCGAGTCAAGCTGGTCGGCGGCATTCCTCGAATGTTGAGAAATGTTGCCCGACGAGGCTACGATGGACGGCAACATGAGATGGAAAACTCCCTGCGTTCAGTGCTTCGATGAGCTTGGCTTTGACACCAAGAAGATGTCGTTTCTGATGGGCGAGTTTGACGAGGAGGGCAGGGTTAGGCTGGTTTGCGAGAAGCAGCACAACACGGTGGTGATCGTCGATGCGACAAGGCATCAGATCCTTCTAACCTCCGGAGGCACGGCATTTCTCTCTGGCTTTGCAAACGAAGCGGTTGCCATGCTGAACACAGCTCTGGAGCGAGCGTACGAGCACTTCATCAGAGTGGTGTGTCGTGCGAAAGGTATCGACGCCAAGTTGGCTTGGCCGCAGGTGGGCGCGCAATCTGAACGTCAGTTCGGAGCGTTTGTTTTTCTCTACCTCTTGACGGAAGGAGTTGCGCCGCCGCAAGCAAGCGAGTTGGCTGCAATCCGAAACCGTGTGGTGCACAAAGGGGAGATCGTCAACGATCGCGTTGCTAGAACGTTCGGCGAAGAAGTCTTCAAGCGCATCCAACTCATCGAGACCGCGCTGCACAAGTACGCTGACCAGGCGCGTGCCGAGCTAGAGGAGCAGCTGGTCGCGCAGGAGGCCAGCCTTCCTGCGATGCCTACCAGCGCGGTCGCCCGTGTCAAGATGACCTCTTTGGAGGTTTCCGGGGATCAGGTCATCGGAAAGGTCAAAAGCTTTGGCGATTTCGTCGAGTCGCTGAAGGACGCGAGGCTAAAGGGCATGGCGTAGTGACAGTGAAAGATGGCGCGCTGCAGGTCGATGCCTCCATGGTCTGCGGGCAGGTCATTCCTAGACCATCCTGGTCCAGTCGCAGTCGCAGTCGCAGAAGCGGCGCGGGAGGCGACCCGCGGCATTGCGCATTTGCTTAGCGGCTTGGCCGCCCCCCTCCTGCTGAATCCTTCGCGTCAGCGACCCGGACAGCCCACTCGATAAGCTCTCCAGCAAACTCCGCAGACTCCGCTCGCACTTCCGGACTCGACTTCGCAAACGCAGCTTGGTCCACTTGCTGCTGAGCTGTGAACGACGAGAACGCCTTGGCAAATTCCCGAGGATTGGGGTGCGTGTTGATGAGGGCCATGATCGCGCGTTGCAGGACGAAAAGCCTCGTCTCGGTCTTCTGTTCGGGTGTCATTTCGGCTTCCAGTTGGTGAAGCACTGATTCTGTGAGCACCTGAGGCTATGCGGACTGCGGCCCGATTTCGGAGGCGCTGCCCAGCGCCGCGGCGCCGCTGATTTGCTATTCCGCGCTGGAGCCCCGCTGCGGCTCAATTTCGGACGCTCTTGGCCTGACCTCCACTAGGTTCGCAGCATTGGTGCGCACCCGGAATCATCCGGGTCTATGACAGACGCGCGCGAACCTGAACCCGACAAGCCGACGGCCCACTGGCCGACCATCGAGGCCGACTACCGCGCGGGCGTGAAGAGCGTGCGCCAGATCGCCCGAGAGCACGGTCTTTCAGAGGCAGCGATCCGCAAGCGCGCGAAGTCCGATGGATGGACCCGCGATCTCTCCGCAGCCATCCAAGCCAAGGCCGACGAACTGGTACGCAACGAGGCGGTACGCAATGAGGTACGCAGTGCGAACCTGTTTACGCAGTTAGCTGCGCGAACCGGTGGCGGGTATCTCGCTTTCCGTGCTGCTAGCGGGACGGCCAAGGCCGAACCAGCGATACATTGCTCGGTCCTCGCGCGTTCGAGCTGTGGAAGGGCGGACTATCGCGGGCGCGGTGGTGCGGCTCGGACGAAAAGTCTCGACCGATCCATTGGCCGCAGCGCACCTTGCCGGCACTTGGCCTACGCCCCCTTGTCGTCGAGCAACAACGCAAGGCGCAATCACTGCGTACTTTCATATTCAGCTCGCGATCAGGAATCCAGGTGCTGCTGATCTGTCGTTGTTCGCATGTGGCCTTTCAGCTAGTCTGAAACAGCTTGCACGGAGCGCGCTGCATGGCAGTGTGCGTCGCCTGAGGGGGTGATCGACCGTTCAAAAAATACCGGCTGCCATGACTCTCGCGAGAAGCGGCGGTGGGTGTTCAGACACGCGAACAAGGAAGCATGAGGGGAGGGTGAGATGAAAATTTCAAACGCTGCGTTGGGCTGCCTAGCCCATTTTTTCCGCTTAATAGCCGGTGGGCTCGCGCTGCTTGCACCATTTTTGTTCGCTATGCCCGCGCATGCGTTGCCGCCGATTGCCCCCACCGTGCAGTATTCGACCGGCACGTATTACTGCTCGAGTGTGTGCTACGGCACAAATTTGCCTACGATGGAGGCCGCCTGCGCTCGTGGCATTGAGACTATTGCCGAGCAGCGGTCGGATGTGTTTTCGAGCGTGACGCTGATTTCGTGCACATCGCCCAGTCCATTGCCCACGCCCGGCAATGCGTGGTTTCTTTATGAGGGCCTGAAGTACGCCTATGTGTGTAAGCCTGGAGTGGGTTGTACAAGCGGGGCCGGCAGCACCTACACCTACGCATTTGGGGTTGGCCAAGTCTGCCCCGCAGACAGCACATTTTCTAGTTCTTCGACGTGTACCTGTAATGACGGATTTGTTGAGAACGGCGAACAAACGGGATGTGTTCGGGGAGCGACAGAATCGTCAGCGATAGGCCAATGCAAGGCCCCAGTTGCGGGCGCGATGACCCCTTTTCCGATTCTCCCCGCAAGCGCAGAAAAATATCGCTTTGAGATCGACTTTTTCGATCGCGGTCCTGCGCCTTTGACGTTCGGCCGCACATATCGCAGCAATTGGGGTGTTGATGTTTCGCGAGTCGTCAGCCCACTCGGCAAAGCGTGGGCACATAGTCATGCCACTAGCTTGTCGTTCTTGCCGACAGCGAATCCAACTACCGTCTCAGTATCCGACTCAGAAGGCTCTTTGCGCACCTTCATAAAAGTGGGTGGGGCCGTCGCCTGGAACGCCGCCAACAGTGCCGACACTCTGATCCAGAACAGCGACGGCTCCTGGACATACCGGCGCGCTGACGACGATGCCGTTTTGGGTTTCACAGCCGATGGCAAGCTGCAGACCCTCGCGCCACGCAATGGATGGGCCATCTTCTACACCTACAACAACGCTGGCCAGATCACCACCATCAGCAATGGTTTTGGCCGCTCCTTGGCCCTGACCTACAACACTGCCGGCCAACTGGTGGGCATCACCACGCCTGATCTGCGCATCATCTCCTACGCCTACGACACAGTGGGACGTTTGTCGCTCGTCACCTATCCCGACGGGAAGACCCGCGGCTTTCTTTATGAGAACGCCGGCTTCCCACAGGCCCTCACCGGCATCCTCGACGAGACTGGTGCGCGCTTCGCCACTTTTTCCTACGACAACCGCGGGCGGGCCATCGATTCGGCACTGGCCGGTTCGGTCGATCGCTATCAAGTCAGCTATCCCAGCGCGGCCACTGCGTCGATCCTCGACCCCTTGGGCACGAGCCGCACCTACCGCTACAGCACGACCAAGGGAAAGCTTGCGGTAACTGGAGGCTCCTTGCCCTCGGGTCTCGACGAAGCTGACGCGGCCGGCCGTGTGCAGGATGCCAACGGTCTGATCACTAGTGAGACCGACTTCAACGGCGTTGTGACCACCACGACGTGGGACACCGCCCGTCGCTTGCCCACGTCCGTGATCTATGCCTCTGGCGCACCTGATGCCCGAACGGTGACCACGCAGTGGCACCCAATCTTCAGCCTCCCCGCACTTATCACAGAGCCCGGCCGAACCACCGCCTACACCTATGACGCTGTCGGCAATGCCCTGACCAAGACAGTCACCGACACCGCCACCAACAAAGCCCAGCTCTGGCAGTGGACCTACAGCGCCCAGCAGTTGGTCGAGACGGCCACCGAACCCAACGGTGCTGTGTCGAGCTACACCTACGACACCCGAGGCAACGTCCTCACATCGACCAACGCGCTGGGCCACGCCACCAGCTACGCCTACGACACCGCCAACCGCGTCATCAGTACGACGGCCCCCAACGGCCTCGTCACTACCTACACCTACGACCTGCGCGACCGGCTGCTGACCCAGACCGTCGGCGGCCAGACAACCACGCTCACCTACAAGCCCTACGGCACCGTCGAGACCATCACGCTGCCCACCGGCCTCGTCCTTACCTACACCTACGACGCCGCCCACCGCCTCACAGGCTGGAGCAACAACCGCGGCGAGTCCGGCACCTACA
>NZ_JANLNM010000016.1 GCF_024701975.1 Variovorax sp. ZS18.2.2 | reverse complement strand
TGCACTGTTTTTTGCAATCCAGTCAACTTCGAAGAAGCTTTTTTCAGCCAACTCATCAGCAACCACCCCTTCCAGGGCAACCACCGAACAACACATCACTGCGTTGTCAGCCGAGCCCACGAGTATATGCCAAATCCTTGGCCTCGCAAGACTTCGCTGAACAAAATCGGCATCGGAGCCTCTTCGTCTTGGAGCAGCGCTTCGCGCCGCCCCAAGACGAAGAGGAGGCTCCTCCGATAATCCGTGCCACATGGCACTCATCACACTCCTCGACGCCCAACTCGCGTTCGGTCACGTCCCGCTGCTCGATCATGCGGACTTCTCTCTTCTTGAATCGGAACGCATCGGCCTGATCGGCCGCAATGGCGCAGGCAAGTCCTCGCTGCTCAAGATACTGGGCGGCCTGGAGAAGACCGACGACGGCACCCTGCAACTGCAGCAGAACCTGCGCGTCGCCTACGTCGCCCAGGAGCCCGTGCTCGATATGGATGCGGATGTATTCACCGCAGCCAGCCAGGGCCTGGGAAGCGTGATCGCCGTGCGGGACCTCTATCTGTCAGGCGCCGAAGGCCTCGACCTCGACGCCCTTCAGTCCCAGATCGAAGCCTACGACGCCTGGAACTGGGAACAGCGCGTCGAAGAGACGCTGCACCGCCTCCACCTCGACCGCAACGCCCGCGTCGGCTCCCTCTCCGGCGGCACTCGCAAGCGCGTCGCCCTTGCCCAAGCCCTGGTGGCCGCGCCCGATGTCCTTCTATTGGATGAGCCCACCAACCACCTGGACCTCGATTCCATCGAATGGCTCGAACAGTTGCTGATCGACTTCAAGGGCAGCGTCGTCACCGTCACCCATGACCGCAGCTTCCTGAATCGCGTCGCCACCCGCATCATCGAGCTCGACCGGGGCAAGCTGGGCTCCTACCCCGGCAACTTCGAGCAGTACCTTCTACAGAAAGAAGAACAGCTCGCCCAGGAAGCCGTCATCAGCGCCAAGGCCGACAAGCTCCTCGCCCAGGAAGAGATCTGGATCCGCAAGGGCGTCGAAGCCCGCCGCACCCGCAGCCAGAGCCGCATCACCCGCCTGCAGGAACTGCGCGCCAGCCGCGTCTCCCGCCGCGACGTGCAAGGCAGCGTCAACATGGACGTCGCCTCGGGCCAGTCGAGCGGCAAGATCGTGGCCGAGCTCACAGAAGCCACCAAGTCCTTCGGCGAGAAGACCGTCATCCGCAACTTCAGCGGCACCATCCTGCGCGGCGACAAGGTCGGCCTGCTCGGCCCGAACGGCGCGGGCAAGACCACGCTGCTCAAGCTCATCCTCGGCGAGCTCGAACCCGACAGCGGCAAGATCCGCCGCGGCACCAACCTGCAGGTGGCGTACTTCGACCAGATGCGCGACAAGCTCGACCTCGACGCCACGCTGGAAGACTTCATCAGCCCCGGCAGCGAATGGATCGAGATCGGTTCGCAGAAGAAGCACGTCAAGAGCTATCTCTCCGACTTCCTCTTCTCCCCCGCCCGCGCCAACTCCCCCGTGCGATCGCTCAGCGGTGGCGAGCGCAACCGCCTGCTGCTGGCCCGCCTGTTCGCCCGCCCCGCCAACGTGCTGGTGCTCGACGAGCCGACCAACGACCTGGACATCGACACCCTGGAACTGCTCGAGAACCTGCTGCAGGACTACGACGGCACCGTCTTCCTCGTGAGCCATGACCGCACCTTCCTCGACAACGTGGTCACCAGCACCATCGCCTTCGAGGGCGACGGCCGCTGGCGCGAGTACGAAGGCAGCGTGCAGGATTGGCTGATCCAGTCGAAGCGCGCGCGCGAAATTGCCGAGCAGCGCCTCGCCGCGGCACCGCCACCACCCGCTGCGCCCGCCCCGGCGGCCGAGGCAGCCCCCAAGGCAGCAGCAGCGCCCCGCAAGAAGCTCTCATATAAAGAGCAGCGCGAACTCGAAGCCCTGCCCGCCCAGATCGAAGCCCTCGAAGCCGAGCAGAAGCGCATCACCGAGATGCTCGAACTCGACGGCGGCGCCATCTACGCCTCCGACGCCTCGCGCGCTGTCGAACTGAGCGAACGCCACGCCCGAATCGACGACGAACTGCTCGCCGCCCTCGAACGCCAGGAAGAACTGGGCGTCGCGCGTTAATCGGAAACGTCAAAGCCCGCCCGGATCGCGTCCGCCCGTCCGACGCGGGGCGGGCGCCGACTAGGCTATATATGCGGCTACCCCATTCCCCGGGAATCGCCGCATGCCTTCACCCCTCACGCTCTTCGGCCGATATGCCGTGCTCATCGCGGCATTGCTGCTGGGCGCCTGCGCCCAACTGCCGAAAGACGTCGACCGCCCCGTCTCGACCGCGCTCGCATCACCGAACGACACCGCGCTCGGCGCGCTGGTCCGCCAGCGCCGTCAGGCCGACAAGGCCCGTTTCGAGTCGGGCTTCCTGCTGCTGGGCGGCCCGCCCGCCGCGTACGGCAGCCGGCTCGCGCTGATCGAAGGCGCGCAGAAGACGCTGGACCTGCAGTACTACGCCATCCACGCCGATGCGAGCACGGGCCGCCTCGTGCGGGGCCTCCGGACGGCGGCCGAGCGCGGCGTGCGCGTGCGCATCCTGCTCGACGACTTCCACAGCACCGGCCGCGATGCGCTGGTGCTGGGCCTGGCTTTCGTGCCCAACATCGAGATGCGCCTGTTCAATCCGCTCGCGGGTTCGCGCGATTCCACCTTCAGCCGGCTCCTCAATTCGATCGGCGACGCCTCGCGCATCCAGCAGCGGATGCACAACAAGCTGTTCCTGGCCGACAACGTGCTCGGCGTCACCGGCGGGCGCAACCTCGGCGACGCCTATTTCGGCAATGCGACCAATGGCAACTTCGTCGACGTCGACGTGCTCGCGGCCGGCCCGATCGTGCAGGACCTCTCGCGCAGCTTCGACAGCTACTGGAACAACGAACGCGCCTATCCCGTGCAGTCGCTGGTCTCGCGCGAGGAGTTCCAGGAGATCCGCGAACGCGCGCGCAAGGCCGACAAGGAACTGACCGACGAAGCCGCCCGGGCGGCGAACGATCCCACGGCGCCCGCCGCCGAGACCAAGCCCCGTCCCGACGCGCCCCCCACCGCCGCCCAGACCGCCCGCGCCTGGGACGAGAAACCGCTGGACCTGCGCACCGCCACCTTCGTCTGGGCGCCGGCCGTGATGCTGGCCGACCAGCCCGGCAAGATCCCGGCCGACACCGGCCCCGGTGCAACGCGCGACCCGGGCCTCGTGGTGAGCCAGTCCGCCGACGCGGCGCGCGCCCCTCGCGCCTCGAACGCGCCGCCGCCCTCCCCGACCTCGCGCCGCGCCGCATCGCTCGAAGCCGCGTCGGACGTTGCCGCCAGCGGCGACACCGTGGTCGAGGGCCTGCTGCAACTGATCGGCCAGGCGCGCTCCGAGCTCCTCATCATCTCGCCCTACTTCGTGCCTGGCCAGGACATGAAGCAGGCTTTTGCCGCGGCGCGCGCCCGCGGCGTGAAGATCCGCGTGCTGACCAATTCACTGGCGTCGAACGACGCGCCGGTGGCCCACGTCGGCTACGCGCGGCACCGGGAAGAACTGCTCAGGATGGGCGTCGAGCTCTACGAGCTGCGCAGCGAGCAGACCACCTTCGGCACGGTCTTCGGCTCCGGCTCCTCGGGCGGCGGCAGCAGTGCCACCGGCGAATCGCGCGCGATGCTGCACTCCAAGGTGCTGGTGATGGACGGGCGGCTGCTGGTCGTCGGCTCGATGAACCTGGACCTGCGCTCCCAACTGCAGAACACCGAGATCGCCCTGCTGATCCGCAGCGACGAACTCTCGCGCGTGGCCGGCGAGCAGATCGAGCGCGGCATGCGCGAGCGCTCCTGGCACGTCGAGCTGGTCGACGGCGCGCTGGTGTGGCACGCGCCCGAAGGCAGCGGCCTCGCGGACACGACCACCGAGCCCGACGCCAGCGCCACGCTGCGCCTGATGCTCAGGCTCTTCGGCCCGCTGGCGCCCGACCAGTTGCTCTAGGGCCTGTCAGTGCTGGTGGGCTCCGCCGGCATCGGCGCCTTCGGGCGCGCCCACGGGCAGCGTCAGGTCCAGCGCGGTCTTCACGCCCTTGGCGTCTTCGAACTTCAGGGTGAACGGCACGGTCGCGCCCTTGGTCAGCGCACCCTTCAGGTCCATCATCATCACGTGGTAGCCGCCGGGCTTGAGCTCGACGGTCTGGCCTGCGGGCAGGTCGAGACCACCGGCCAGTTCGCGCATCTTCATGGTGTCGCCTTCCATCTTCATCTCGTGCACCTCGGCCACGCCGGCCGCGGGCGTCGAGATGCCGACCAGCTTCGTGCCCGTGGGCGCGGTGAGCTTCATGAAGGCGCCCGTGCCGCTCTGGCCTGGCACCGATTGGCGCACCCAGCCGTCACGCACGTCGACCGTGGCCACGCCCTGTGCCACCACATTGAGCTTGGCCGCCGGCGCCTTGAGCCCCGCGGTCGAATTGCCCGAGGCGGGCACCTCGGCCCAATTGGCGACGCCGACATCGCAGGTCTGCAGCACCTTGAACCACAGCGTGCCCGGCGTGCCCGGCACCTTGCCGCGCAGCACGAACTCGCTGCGCTCCTTGCCGGGCAGCGCGTCCTGCGGGGTCTCGGCGGTCCAGCGCACCTCGCCGTCGCCGCTCTTCTGCACATCGAGCTTCCAGCCCTTGCGCGCCTGGGCATCGGTCAGCACGAAGCCCTTGGGCAGGCGCACTGCCAGGCCGGTGGTGGCCGTGGCGCCTTCGCAGGCGTGGCCGACGCGGAAGGCGGCGTTGTAGTCGCTGCCGACGGTGGCGCCGCCCGGCGGCAGGGTGACGTGCGCCAGCGCGGCGGCCGCCCCACCCAGCAGGGCGCAGGCGGCGAGGGTCTTCTGGATCTTGAAGCGAGGGGTGTTCATGTCGTGGTGTCCTTGCAGATGAATGAAAACGTCAAAGGTCGAACTTGAGTTCGGCCACGTAGGTGCGTTGCGGGTACGGGTGGAAGGCCCAGTACTTGTTGTTGTTCAGGTTGTCGATGCCGACGGCCGCGCTCCACTGGCGGTCGATGCGGTAGCGGATGCGCGCGTCGACCACGAAGAATTTCGAAAAGCCCATGTACGCGAAACCATTGGGGTCGCTGTTGTCGAGCGAGCCGTACTGCTTGCCGCTGTAGCGCATGCCGACGGTGTAACTCCATTTGGCATCGGGCCGGTAAGTCGCAAGCAGCGCGGCACGCACCTTGGGCACGCGCGGCTGCTCCTGGCCGACGCTCGCGGGGAAACCGCTGTTGGCGGTGATCTTCGAATTCGTCAGCGTGAGGCTGCCGCTCAGGTCGAACCCTTTCACGCCCACGTCGACCGCGTTCAGCGCCACCTCGAGCCCGCGGGTGCGGATCGCATCGACGTTCTGCACCGTGTTCACGTTGTTGCTGAGCGCCTGGCTGTAGAGCGCGTCCTTCGTGTTCTCGAAGAACAGCGTGGTGCGCAGCATGCCGTCCAGGCCCCAGCCCTTGAGGTCGCGCTCGGCAGTGAGCTCGGTGGTCCATGAGCGCTCGGGGCGCAGGTTCGGATTGGTGTTGATGATGGTGTTGCCGTCGATCGAGCCCTGGTAGAGCTCGCTCACCGTGGGCATGCGCACCGCGCGGCCGGTCGAGGCCTTGAAGAGCCAGTCGGGTGTGGCCTGCCAGGCGATGGCGGCCTTGGGCGAGTCGTAGCTGTTCTTGCGTGGCGCGAAATCGAGCAGCCGCGTCGCGTTGCCAAGCTGGCCGCCGTAGGCTTCCCAGCGCTCGTGGCGCAGGCCCAGCGTGGTCTTCCAGTCCTTTGCGAAGCGCCAGGTGTCCTGCACGTAGAGTGACTGCAGCCGGGTGTTGCCGTTGAAGGCCGAGAACGGCGTGACGGGCGATCCGTTGATCCAGTCGAGCGTGTTGCCGGCGCTGGTGCGAAGGCGCGCCGTGTCCTGCTGGAAGCCGAAGTCGACCACGTGCGCGCCCACGCCTTCGGCCGAGCCGGTGGGCCGCCAGGTGCCGGCGGCCTTGAAGGTGTTCCAGCCGGAGCCGCCCATGTCGGTGGTGCGCCCCGGGCCGCCGTTGAAAGCGCCCGGCAACGGGGTTGTCGGCGTGCGTGAGGTGTCGCTCGAATAGTCGAACAGGCTCGCCGCCACCTCCCAGTCGAACACGCCGCCGGTATGGCTCTTCACCGAGAGGCCATGCATGTAGTGGGTGAGCGCGGTCTCGGTCGGCGCGAGTGCGGCGCTGGGCGAATCGAGGTTGTAGGTGCGCCCGCCGATGTTCACGCGCCCCGAATACACGGGCTGCCCGAACGCATTGCGCAGATAAGTGTCGACGCCGCCGTGCGTGGTGTTGTTCCAGGCGCCCAGCGTGTAGGTGGCGCGGAGGGTGGGCGAGAAGTCGTAGGCCACCTTGAGCTTGGCTTGCTCCTGCGTGGTGTCGTAGATGGTGGAGCCGCCCACCAGCCACCATGGCTGGTTCGACGGGTTCAGCCCCAGCACCGCGCCGGTGACCGGCGTGCCCGCATTGCCGACCGCGCCGTTGCTCACGAGCCGGTTGCCGAACACCAGCGCCTGCCCCTTGCTGTGGGTGCGCGAGGCGCTCAGCCACCATGACCAGTCGCCGCTGCGGCTGCCGAGCGACAGGTCCAGCTGGTTGCCGGCGGGCGACGAATGGCTGTTGTACAGGTCGAAGTTCGAGGCGAAGCCGCTGAGCTTGATGTGCGCCTCCAGCTGCGTGGGCATGCGCGTCACGTAGTCGACCACCGCGCCCACCGAGTTGCCCGGGTACACGGCCGAGAACGGCCCGTAGAGCACGTCGACCCGCTCGATTTCTTCCGGCGACACCATGCCCCAGCGCGGCGCATAGGTGGCGCCGTTGCCCAGCGGGTTCGACAGCATGATGCCGTCCGCATAGACCATCGAGCGCGCGCTGTTGCCCGTGCCCGAGGCGCGCGTGGCGAGCACCGCGTGGTTGAAATCGCCGATGTAGCGCTTGCGCACGACTAGGCTCGGCAGGTACTTGAGGGCGTCCTCGGCATCGGTCGCGTTGACCGTCTCGGCGATCTGCTCGCGCGTCACGCCCTCGATGGTGGTGGGGATCTGCGCCGGCAGCGAGGTCGGCCGGCCGCCGGTCACGTTGACGGCGCTCAGCGCGCGGCCGGTGCCGCCTTCAGGCGCATCGGTGGTGGGCTGCTGTTGCGCCCACACGGGCGCGCTGAGGGGAAATGCCATGACGATCGCCAGGGCGCGGGAATGCTTTTTCACTGGGAACCTGCTCCACGAACTTCAAGCCGGACAGGCCGCGGGCGCCATCGATCGGGCGCATGCGGCTATGGTTTGGAAAGCTTCAGGAGAGGTTCGGGGGCCCGCGCGCCGGGAGCGGCGCCGCGGTGGCCGCGGCAAGGCGCGCGGCGGGAATTGGCTGGACCACGCGGCCCAGCGGCAGGGGAATATCGAAGGAGATCGGGGCCAGGGCCGGTGGCGGTGCGCCGGTCAGCACGCACAGCGGGCAGTTCATGTGCGAGACGCCCATTTCCTGCGCGCCGTCCTCGGTGTGCACCACCACCTTGATGGAGCCGGCGGTGGAACACACCAGCTCCATGGCCTGCGGATGCACGATGGGCGATGCCACCGCCACGCCCAGCGACAGCATGAACCACAGCAGCACCCAACGGCCGACCTGGCCGATCTGGCCGAGGAAGCGGGGGTGGAGGCGCTGCAGGTGCATGGCGGTCGCGATTATCTGCGCACTTTGCCCTTGGGCGCCGCCTTGGCCGGGGCCTTGGCGCCCTTGGTCGCCGGTGCGGCCTTCGAGGATTTCGCCCCCTTTGCGCCCTGTGCCCCCTTGGCGGCCGGCGCGCCCTTCTGGACTTTCTGCCCCTTCTGTCCCTTGACGGCCTTGCCGCCGCGCACGGCCCGGGGCGCCGGCTCGGGCGCCGAGAGCGCCGGCATCGGCACCGCCGTCTGCGCCTGCGCGCTGGTGAGCACCGGCGTCACGGTGAAGCCGCGCGTCGCCATCAGCGCCGGCAGCCCCTGCGGGCCGATCATGTGCAGCGCGCCGACCGCGGCGAACACGCCCTTGCCGCCCGCATGCATGCGCTCGATGCCGTCGGCCAGGCCCGGGTTGCGGTCGTCGAGCAGGCGCTTCATCAGCCGTTGCTCGGCGGGGGTACGAAGGCAGTCGCACCAGTCGGCATAGCGGGCCAGCTTGTCGGCGTCGCTGCGCGCCCAGACATCGGCCATCTCCTTCATCTGCCCGCGCAGCTTGCCCGACTCCAGCTCGTCGAGCGCCGCATCGACCTGCTCGGCTTCCTCCGCTTCGGAATCTCCGGTCAGCGCCTTCACCTGGTCGGCCGCGTTCTCGAGCGCGACGATCGGCTTGCTGGCGTTGCGGGCAGACACCGCCATGGTCTCGTCGACGCCGAATTCCGGGTACAGCCCGTCGGCGCGCGCCACCAGGCCGGCCAGCGTCGACACCTGCAGGATGGGCTGCAGTTTCGCCGTGGCGCCCGGCGGCACGCAGGCCTCGGTGTTCTGGCGGTCCAGGCGCCGTGCGCGCTCGCCGCTGAGCATGCGCGCGAGCAGGGCCGGATCGGCCGGCCGGCCCATCACACGGGCGGTGGCTTCGTCGCGCGAATCGATCTCCAGCGCGAGCGTGTCGCTCTGCGCCAGCGCCTTCTGCACGGTGGGGCCGGGCCGGACCCATTCGGCGCGGCCGATGTGGATGGTGCCGTAGAGCCAGGAGGTGCGCCCGTCGCGCTCGATGCGCCAGAGGAGGCCCCGGTCGACGCCGTTGCGCACGCCCGGCCCGAGCTTGGCGAGGCTGGCGATGGCCGAGGGTGGGCAGTCGGCCGCCTGCGCCGCGACCGCGAACACGCAGAGGGCGCCCGCGAGGACCTGGCGCGCAAGGCGCGCAGGTGCCAATAAATCAGTGGTGCGCCTGAGCGCAGAGAGGATCCGGCGTATCCGCAAGGCCTGCTCCATGATGAAAGAAAGTCCGGCATTCTCACAGCACCGCTGCCCATAATCCGAAACCATGCAGAGCATCTTCCACCTTGCCTTTCACGTGCGTGACCTTGACGGTGCGCGCCGCTTCTACGGCGACGTCCTCGGTTGCGCCGAGGGCCGCAGCACCGACACCTGGGTCGATTTCGATTTCTTCGGCCACCAGATCTCGCTGCATCTGGGCGAGCCCTTCGCCACCGCGCGCACCGGCCGCGTCGGCGACGTGATGGTCCCAATGCCGCACTTCGGCCTCGCGCTGGCCCTGCCCGACTGGCAGGCACTGGCCGAACGGCTGGAAGCCGCGAACACCGATTTCGTGCTGAAGCCCCAGGTGCGCTTCGAGGGCCAGCCGGGCGAGCAATGGACGATGTTCTTCTGCGACCCCTTCGGCAATCCGATCGAGGTCAAGGGCTTCCGTTCCCTCGACACGATCTACGACAAGTAAAGAACAAGTGGGATACACCTTCGCATCGGCCACCGTGTTGCTGCTGCTGATCACCGATCCGCTGGGCAATATCCCGATCTTTGCCAATGCGCTCAAGGGCGTGGCGCCCGAGCGGCGCACCCGGGTCATCGTGCGTGAGGTGCTGATCGCCTTTGCGCTGCTGCTGGGCTTCATGTTCGTGGGCGACGGGTTCCTGCGGGTGATGGGCCTGTCGGGCCTCTCGCTGCAGATCGCGGGCGGGGTGGTGATGTTCCTGATCGCGCTGCGCATGATCTTTCCACCCGAGCATGGCGCGGCGCCCGTCGCGACGCCGACCGAAGAACCGCTGATCGTGCCGCTCGCCGTGCCCGCGCTGGCCGGCCCCTCGGCGCTGGCCACGGTGATGCTGCTGGTGTCGCAGGCGCCCGAGCGGCGCCTCGAATGGGTGGCGGCGCTCAGCGTCACCATGGCCGTGTGCGCCATCGTGCTGGTGCTGGCCGAGCGCATCCAGCGGCTGGTCGGCGAACGCCTGGTGCTCGCTTTCGAGCGGCTGATGGGCCTGATCCTGGTGGCCGTGTCGGTCGAGATGATGATCCGCGGCATCAAGCTGCTGGCTTCGGAAATGGGGAGGTAGCCGTCCAGATGCCTTTCTTCGCAGAGCCTCACCTGGCCGCCCGGATCTTCCGGGTCACGCTGACCACCCTCATCCCGCTGCCCTTCTTCTTCGGCGCGAGCGCGGCCCAGGCAGCGCAGGTCTGCGAACTCAACGGCCAGAGCGTGAGCCCTTCCAACGGCAGCACCACGGCCGGCAAGACCGGCCTCATGCGCTGCAAGGACGGCGCGAGCGGCGAACTGCAGCGCGAGCAGCAGGTGCAGAACGGCGTCTTTATGGGCCTGGTGCGCTTCTACGAAAAGGGCAAGCTCGCGCGCGAACACACCACCAACGCCAAGGGCAACATGCAGGGCCGTGCTCGCGAGTTCTCGCCCGCCGGCCAGGTGCTGCGCGAGGCCGTTTACGACGACGGCCAGGAGCGCGGGCTGGTGCGCAGCTTCTACCCCGGCGGCCAGCTGCGGCGCGCCACCTTCTACCCCGATACCGGCGCCGGTCCCGAGCGCGCCGTTGTCGAATTCACCGAGCGCGGCCAGATGTCGATGCTGCGCTGCGGCGAGGCGCCGGTGCTGACACCCGTGGCTGACGACGCGAAGCTGTGCGGCTTCACGAGCGGCGGCGCATCGCAGGTCGACCTGTTCGATGCGCGCGGCACGCTGCGCTCGCGGGTGTCGTACCTTGCGGGCAAGCGCGTGCGCAGCCAAGAGTTCTACGACAACGGCAAGCCCTCGACGCTCGACGAGACCACCGGCAACCAGCGCATCGAGCGCAGTTTTTCGTCGGAAGGCGTCAAGCGCCGCGAGACCGTGTGGCTGCTGGTCGAGCGCACCGCCATCCGCCAGCGCGAGCAGGAGTTCTCCGAAAAAGGAACCGTGGTGCGCGACCAGCGCTGGACCCCCGTGGGCGAGCCGCTGCGCGACGACAGCTTCTATCTGAACGGCCAGCCGCGCAGCAAGGCCGTGTACAGCGGCACCGGTACGGCGCGCATGGTCGAGGTCACCGAGTTCTACGACAGCGGCCAGCGCGCCGCACAGGGCCGCTACCTCGCGCCAGGCCGCAACCGCCAGGTGCCCATCGGCACGCACCGGCGCTTCAGCGAAAAGGGCACGCTGCTGGCCGAATCGCACTTCGATCCCAAGGGCCGCGTGACGCGAGAGCGCGCCTGGGATGAGAACGGCGACTTGCAGCGCGACGACGAGGTTTTCGAAGACGGCTCGCGAAAGGCCTTCACCCAATAAAGCAGGCTCGCCCCCAGGCTTCGCGCACTTCGTGTCGCTTCTCCAACCCCCTACCGGGGGCAACACCAACGGCCCGGCAAAGCCGGTTCCGTGGTGTTCCCCGAACCATCGGGGACCCAACCAGGAGCCGTTGCCGCCTCAGTCCAGCTTGATGCCTGCCTGCTTGATGATCGGCCCCCAGCGCTTCGACTCCGCACGCGACAGCGCCGCGAACTGCGCTGGCGTGCCCGGCATCGCTTCCATCCCGAAATCGTCGAAGCGCTTCTGCACGGCCGGCGTGCTGAAGGCCTTGTTGAGGTCGCCGTTGAGCTTGCTCACCACCGCGGGCGACAGGCCCGCCGGGCCGAGGATGCCCTGGAACGCGAACACCTCCGTGTTGGGCACGCCCACTTCGGCCAACGTCGGCACGTTGGGCAGCGGCTTGCTGCGCGCGCCCGAGCCGATGGCCAGCACCCGCACCTTGTTGCTCTGCATGATCGGCAGGCCCGAGGCCAGGTCCAGGAACATGCAGGGCACCTGCCCGCCCATCACATCGGCCATCGCAGGCGCCGCGCCGCGGTACGGAATGTGGGTGATGAAGGTGCCGGTGCGCACCTTGAACATCTCCATTGCCAGGTGGTGCGGCGAGCCGTTGCCGGGCGAGGCGTAGTTGACCTTGCCGGGGTTGGCCTTCACGTAGGCCAGGAACTCCTTGAAGTTCTTCGCCGGGAAGTCCGGGTGCACCACCAGCGCGAGCGGGAACTTGCCGATGGCGCCGATGTAGGTGAAGTCTTTCTCGGGGTTGAACGGCAGCTTGCTGAACAGGTGCTCGTTGAAGGCCAGCACGGCGTTGTCGGCCGAGAGGATCGTGTAGCCGTCGGGCTTGCTCTTGGCGACGATGTCGGCGCCGATGTTGGTCGAGGCGCCGGGGCGGTTGTCCACCACGATCTGCTGGCCCAGCGTCTGGCGCATGGCTTCGGCCAGCACGCGCGCGATCACGTCGGTGCCGCCGCCCGCCGGGTACGGCACGACCCACTTGATGAGTTGCGCGGGGTACTCCTGCGCATGGGCAAAAGGCGAGGCGGCCACGGCGGCGCCGGATGCGAGCGTGGCGAGAAGGGTGCGGCGATCCATGGATCAGTCTCCTGGTTGTAGTTAGGTTGCGGAAAGCGATGGTACGGGCAGCGCGCGCAGCGCATCGGCGAGCGCGGCACGGCAGCGCGCCTCGTCGCCGACCTGCTCGAACAGCAGCAGCGCCAGACGTGCGAGGAACAGCGATTCGCGCTCGGCGCCCGCTTCGGTGATGGCGCGCGCGCACTCGGCGTAGAGCCGGTCGCGGGCGTCGGGATGGAGGGATGCGGTGTGGCTCATGCGGCGACAAGCTCCAGTGAAACGGCGGCGCAGGCGAGCGCGCCTTGCAGTGCGCCGGGCGGCATGCCGTGCCAGCGCGCGGCCACGTGGCCATCGGGGCGCAGCAGGTAGACGGCGCCGTCGCGCGCGCCGAGGGCGTCGAAGACGGCGGGGCTCGCGTGCGCGTCTGCGCCGTCGATGCCCGGCGCGGCGATGGTGCGAATGGCAAAAGGCAACGCGCCTTGCTTCGCCTGCTTCACATCGTCCTCGGGCAGTTGCGCTGCATCGGCATTCGGCCGCAGCGCCAGCAGCGTGAAGACCGGCGCGATCAGGTCGGTGAGATGGCCGTGTTCGAGCTGCTGCTCCGGCATCACCTCGCCCGGCAACGGGCCTGCGGACAGCGCATCGCCCTCGCTCGACAACGGCGACGCCGCATAACGCACGGCCTGCGTCTGCCGCGGATTGATCAGTTGCGCGATGCCGCGGTGCGCCTCCGACAGCGACAGCGCCGCTTCGCGCAGCAGGTCGAAGCCGCGCGACGGCGGCGACATGAACTCCGTGCTGCGCATCGCGTTCTCGGCATTGATGTGGAAAGCCGCGATGCGCTCCTGCGAGTACGAGTCCAGCAGCGCCGCATCCGACGCGCCGCGCGCGACCAGCGCCAGCTTCCACGCGAGGTTGTCCGCATCGTCGAAGCCCGAGTTGAGCCCGCGCACGCCGAAGATCGGCATCGCATGCGCCGCGTTGCCCGCGAACACGACGCGGCCATGGCGATAGCTCTCGAGCGTCATCGCGCCGGCGCGGTACACGGACGTCCACACCGTCTTCCACGGCAGATGCCCTTCGCCGATCGCATCGAGATGGCGCTGCACGAACTCGGCCACGGCCGCGGGCTGCAGCGCCTCTTCGGTGCTCTGGCCCGCGCGCAGTTGGTAATCGATGCGCCAGATGTCGTCGGGCTGGCGGTGCATCAGCACGGTCGAGCCGGGGTTCCACGGCGGGTCGAACCACGCGCGGCGCTCGGTCGGGTGGTCGCTGTGCAACTCGATGTCGATGATCACGTAGCGGCCTTCGTAGCCCGTGCCCTCGAGCGAGAGGCCGAGCGCCTTGCGCACGAAGCTCTGGCCGCCGTCGCAGGCAGCGAGCCATTGGCCCTGCAGGCGGTAGCTGCCGTCGGCGTTGCGTACGTCGAGCGTCACGCCGTCATCGTCGTCCTGCGCGAGCCCCGTGAGCTCCGTGCCCCAGCGGATGTCGATGAGCCCCGGCGTCGCCTCGTTGCGGCGGAAGATTTCTTCGAGCAGGTAGTGCTCGGCGTAGTACTGCTCCAGGTTGATCATCGGCGGCAGTTTTTGCTGCGCGTCGTGCGGCATCTCGAAGCGGAACACCTCGGCCGTCTTGTAGTAGCTGCGCCCGCCGGTCCAGGGCAGGCCCTTGGTCATGAAGGCGTGGCGCACACCGAGCCGTTCCATGATCTCCAGGCTGCGCCGCGAGATGCAGGCCGCGCGGCTGCCGACGCACACGGTGTCGTCGGCTTCGAGGATCACGCAGCGCACGCCGTGGTTCGCTAGGCCCAGCGCGAGCGCCATGCCGACCGGCCCGCCGCCCGCGATCACGACCGGGTGGCGGCCGGGTTCGATGCCGTCGGCCTCCAGCGGCGGCGTCCAGACCTTGTAGCGGGTGTAGTGGAAGGCGCCAACCGACGGCGGCAGTTCAGTCGCGCTCAGGGTCGGCGGCACGGGGCCGCTCGCGGCATCGGCGGCGACAACAACGGTGGGGTTCGTCATGCAACGGGATTGTCCCGATGCACGACGGCCGCCAATGTCATAACTTCGTATGAAGTACTTACCCTCGATTCACCCGAACGCATGAGACGCTGGCGCATCCACCCCACCGACGCGGCACTGGCCGCGGCCGTCGTCGGCGACGTGCTCTCCGGCGTGGGCACGCCGCACCTGGCCACGAGCTATCTCAAGGCAATGCAGCGCGTGATGCCGGTGACCTTCTGCACCGTGTTCGCGGTGAGCAGCACGGGGCGCATCGAGGCGGTATCGGCCGCCAGCAGCTACGGCAGCACGGCCGAGCGCACCACCGAGCGCTATGTGGAACAACGCTTCGACCTGCTCGACCCCAACATGGCCTGGCTCGCGGCCCGCAAGCTGCCCCAGCGCGCGCAGCTCTGGCTGGGCCACCAGCGCGCCGAAGAGGTGGCCGACCCGGCCTATCGCGCCGCCTGCTATGGCGACGTCGGCATCCGCGAGCGCGCCTCGGTGCTGTTGCTGCTGCCGACCGGCCAGCGCGTGGCGGTGAGCTTCTACCGCAGCCTCGCGCAGCCGGAGTTCGATGCCGGCGACTTCGCGCGGATCGAGGCACATGCGACGCTGCTGGCCGACGCCACCGCGGCGCACGGCCGCAGCGCGATGGCGGTGCGGGAGTCTGTGGTGCCTGCCCTCGCCTCGCGGTTGCTGACGCTGAGCCTGCGCGAGCGCGAAGTCATCGGCCACTTGATGGCGGGCAAGACCGCGAAGGAAGCGGCGCGCGAGATCGGCGTCGAGCTGACCACCGTGCGCACGCACCAGTACCGGGCCTTCCGGCGGCTGGGCATTCGTTCGCAGAAGGAACTGCTGCTGCGCGCCGCGGCAGACGCGTAGCGCGCGCTCTCTCTGTCTTTGCTTACTTGGCGGCGTCCAGGCGCTTCTGCATGCGCGCCGAGCGATCGGCCGACGGCGGATGCGAGCTCATGATCGAGCTGCCGGTGGCGCCGCCGCTGAGCTTGGCCAGCTTGTCGAAGGCAGTGACCAGACCCTTGCGCTCGAGCTTGCGCTCGGTCAGCAGGTCGAAGGAATAGTTGTCGGCCGCGCTTTCGTTGGCTTGCGAGAACTGCGCATTGACGAACTTCTCGCCCAAGTCGCCGGCCTGCGACTGCGACAGCTGGGCCGCGACCCCGCCGGCAGCGCCGGCCAGTCCGCGCACGGCCGAGGCGGCGTAGGCGGTCTGCATGCGCGACTTCGAGTGGCCCAGCGCCACGTGGCCGATTTCGTGGCCGATCACGCCACGCAGTTCATCGTCGTTCATCAGGTCCATCAGGCCGCTATAGACGCGGATGCAGCCGTTGGCCATGGCCCAGGCATTCACGTCCTTGGTCATGTAGACCTTGTAGTTGGCCGTCTTGCCGTTGACGGTGGTGGGCATCTGCTTGATGACCTGGTTCAGGCGCGTGGCGTAGCGGCTGCCGGCGGGCGCGATCTGGTTCTTCTGGTCCATGGCGGCGCACGACTGGTCGGACATCGTGCTGACCTCGGCGTCGCTCAGCGACATGGCCTTGAAGGCCGAACCGCCCGCCTGGGTGAGCGCGCCGGTATCGACGCTCTTCATGGTTTCGCAACCGGCAAGGGCAAAGGCCGCAACGGCGGCGGCAATAGGCAAATAACGCATGGAAAACTCCCACTTTTTCTTGGTATGAATGGCGGCCGCGGAGCGCAGCCGCCGGACGCGCAGCCCGCGCGCGGTGATGACGCGTCGGGGCAGCCGCTGGATCATAGCCACGGCAGAACGGCCCGAGCGACACCGGCAAGCAGTGGCACGTGACGTACTGCCGCCAGGCCCTCAGTCTTCGGCCGTGTCCTCGGCCTGCGGCTTCACCAACGACACCGGCGCCTCCTTCGGCCGCCCGTTCGTCGACACGATCTCCTGATCGATCGCCCCGAACAGCGAGCGCCCGTCCAGCCCCTTCATCTCGATGCGGATCGTGTCGCCGAACTTCATGAATTCGGTGACCGGCGCGCCGGTCTGGATCGTCTCGATGCAGCGCTTCTCGGCGATGCACGAGTAGCCCTTGGGCCAATCCATCTGGCCGTCTTTCTTCTCGACACCCTTGTTGCTCACCGTGCCGCTGCCCACGATGCTGCCGGCACGCACGTTGCGGGTCTTGGCGATGTGGGCGATGAGCTGGCCGAAGTGAAAGGTCATCTCCGGGCCGGCGTCGCACATGCCGACCTTGCGGCCATTCCAACTGCTTTGCAGCGCCAGGTGCACGCGGCCGTCCTGCCAGGCTTCGCCGATCTCGTCGAGCGTCACGGCCACGGGGCTGAAGGCGGTGGCGGGCTTGCTCTGGAAGAAGCCGAAGCCCTTGGCGAGCTCGGCCGGGATCAGGTTGCGCAGGCTCACGTCGTTGGCCAGCATCACGAGGCGGATGCCGTCCAGCGCCTGGTCGGGCGTGGCGCCCATCTTCACGTCACCGGTGATGACGGCGATCTCGGCCTCGAAGTCGATGCCCATGGCTTCGCTGGGCACGATCACGTCGTCGACCGGGCCGAGGAAGTCGTCGCTGCCGCCCTGGTACATCAGCGGGTCGGTGTAGAAGCTCTCGGGCACTTCGGCGTTGCGGGCCTTGCGCACCAGCTCGACGTGGTTGAGGTACGCCGAGCCGTCGGCCCACTGGTAGGCGCGCGGCAGCGGGGCCATGCACATCGCGGGGTCGAAAGGGAACGAATGGCGCGCGCGGCCGGTGTTGACGGCGTCGTACAGGTCCTGCAGCTGCGGGCTCATGAAGCCCCAGTCGTCCAGCACCTGCTGCAGCCGGCTCGCGATGCCGGTGGCGTAGTGGGCGAGCGTGAGGTCGCGCGAGACAACGACGAGCTGGCCGTCGCGCGAGCCGTCCTTCAGGGTGGCGAGTTTCATGATGCGGTGCGTGATGAGGGACACGGGCGGACACGAAGGCCGGGCGCCGCTCCCACTAAACTGGTTGAACGGGCGGCAGTTTACCGAGGTGGTCTTCCTGAACCTCCGCGCCCGCGCCCACTCCACACCTGATGTCGACGCTCGTCGCTCCCCCTTCGCGATCTTCGCTGCCTGTCGGTCTCCTGCCCGGGCGTCCGTCCTGGCGGGTGCTGATCGGGCTGACGCTGGCGGTCGCGCTGGTCCACCTGCTGGTGCTCGGGGTGGCGCCGATGGCGGTCGGGCCGGAGCCCTCGCCGCTGGCGAACAAGTTCATCACCCGGACCATCGTGATCGCGCCGCCCGCGGCGGACAAGCCCGCGGCGCCGGCCGCTGCCGCGGCGCCCGTCGAGGCCAAGCCGCCACCGCCAGCGAAGCCCCGGCGCCCGCGCGCCCCGACGCCACCCAAGCCGAAGCCCTACCCCGAACCGGACGCAACTGCGCAGCTCGCCCCGGAAACACCTGACCTGACGGCGCAGGCTGCTACCGATTCAGGAGCAACACCGCCCGAAGCGGCCGCCAGTGCGCCGGCGCCCCCCGAAGCCGCACCCGCCGCCGCGGCCGGCACAGGAAGCGGCACCCCGGGCGGAACGACAGCCGGCGGCAGCGAAGCCTCCGGCACCATCGCCGGCACCCAGGCGCTGCGGATTCCCGGCTCCGTGACGCTCGATTTCGAAGCCACCGGCCAGACCGGCGCCTCTCCGCAGCGCGGCGTGTTCGGCGAACTGGTCTGGCTGCAGGACGGCAGCCGCTACGACGGGCGGCTCACGCTCAAGGCGGTGTTCTTCACGCTGCTGAACTGGCACAGCACCGGCAAGATCGGCCCCTCGGGCCTGGAGCCCGAGCGCTATTCGGAAAGCCGCAAGGCCGAGGTGGCCTCGCATTTCGTGCGCGACCAGGGACAGATCATCTTCAGCAACAACGCCCCGCCCGTGCCACTGCAGCCCGGCGCGCAGGACCGCATGAGCGTGATGATGCAGCTCGGCGGCCTGCTGGCGGCCAGCCCCGAGCGCTACCCGACGGGCACCCGCATCTCGGTCCAGACCGTGGGCGTGCGCGACGGCGATGTCTGGGTCTTCGTGGTCGGCGACGAGGAAAAACTGCAGCTTCCGGCCGGCGAATACACCGCACGCAAGCTCACCCGCACCCCCCGCAAGGAATTCGACCGGAAACTGGAGCTCTGGCTGGCACCCAAGTACGGCTACCTGCCCGTCCGCATCAAGCAAACCGAGACAAACGGCGACTTCGCTGACGCCCAATTGCGCAAACCCCTACCCGAAGGCCCCGCCAATTGAGGCAAAAAGGCTCACAAGTTGACCGTCCAGCGACAACTGTTCTTGAAACTGGCGCGTTGATTGCTATCTAACCCGTTATGAACGCCATCGATATCCTCACTGGGCCCGCCATGAACATGCTTTACGACTCGGAGTCCTTCGTCGTCGTGCACGTGCAGCCGAATGAAGGCGACGAGCCCGCGAAGCCCAATGTGCCGGTGCTGGAGCGCCACGGTTTCGAAATCGTGGACAAGCGCTCGGGCAAGGAGGTCTACCTCGACGGTTCCTGGGCCGAACTGTTCCAGCAGCAGATCGCCGCCTGGCAGCTCAACACCCCCACGCAGGAAGAAGTCGAAGACACCCTCGAGGGCTACGCCGAACTGGCCCACACGCCCGTGCTGGTGCACTGAACGCCCGGCCAGCCACCGCAAAGAAAGCGCCCGCCGGGCGCTTTTTTCATGGGCGCGCGGCCTTGCGCAGGTAGATCCACCGGAACATCGGCCCGACCAGCAGCAGCACCGCCACCAGCCGGCACACCTGGAAGGCCGTCACCACCGGCACCCCGAGCTGCAGCACCTTGGCCGTGATCGCCATCTCGGCAATGCCGCCCGGCGAGGTGCTCAGCAGCATCGTCGCCGGATGCAGCCCCGTCGCCCGGGCCAGCAGCCACGCCACACCGCCGCACAGGACCAGCATGGCGAAGGTGCCCAGCGCCACCGAGCCCAGCCAGCGCGGCGCCGTGTGCAGGAACTCCCGGCTGAAGCGCACGCCCAGGCTGACCGCGATCACGAGCTGCGCCGCATTCGACATCCACGTCGGCACCGCCGACAGCGACTGCCCGGCGATCGTGAACCCCATCGCCACCAGCAGCGGCCCGATGAACCACGGGTTGGTGCGGCCCAGCGCACGCATCGCGAGGCCGCCGATTCCGGTGGCCAGCGCAAGCAGCGCCAGGCCGCCCGCATTCACCTCGCGCACGCCCGGCGGGTTGATCTCCAGGCCCTGCAGCCCGCTCCACTGCATCGCGAACGGGATCGTGACCGTCACCACCACCAGCCGCAGGCTGTGCGCCGCCGCCACGAGGTCGGTGCGGGCGCCGGCCGATTCGGCCAGCAGCGTCATCTCCGACGCGCCGCCGATGGCGCCGGCAAAGTAAGTCGTGGCTCTCATGGCGCGCGGCGGCACATGCGGCATTCGCGACGCATGCAGTCCGTACAGCCAGCGCCCGAAGCCCCAGCCGAGCAGCAGCGCCCACGCGATGGCCAGCGCAATCGCCCACCAGATGCTGGCCACCAGCGACACCACATGCGGCGTGAAGTAGAGGCCGAGCGCGGTGCCGATGGTCCACTGCCCGGCGTTGCGCAGCGGCGTGGAACTGGCGGTCGGCACACCCGCGATCGAGGCGAGCGACACCGCGAGCAGCGGGCCGATCATCCAGGGCAGTGGTGTGTGCAGTGCGAGGCAGGCGCCCGCTGCAGCCAGCGCGAGCAACAGCGTGGCCAGCACGCGAACGAGAAAGCGAAAAGGCACGGGAAACAGGGGAAAGGGGACAGGGAAAAGCGCAATTGGATGGCACGGCGCGCATGCGCCGCGCAGATAGTATGGCCCGATGCTTTTTCAACGCTGGCCCGCGCGGGCTCCACGTTTCCTGTTCCCGCTCCTGGCCGCGGCCGCGCTCGCGGCGTGTTCCCCGTCTCGCCTCTTTCCGTCCGGCCCCGATGCGCCGGTCGCGAACCGCGTCTCTGCGTTGCTGCCGGTCGATGCGCTGCTGCTCGGCGAGCAGCACGATGCGCCCGAGCACCACGCGATCGAGCGCGAAACCGTCGAGGCGCTGGTCGCGCGTAATCAACTCGCCGCCCTGGCGCTCGAGATGGCCGAGGAAGGCCGCAGCACCGTGCAGCTCGCCCCCACCGCGAGCGAAGCCCAGGTGCAGACCGCCCTCGGCTGGAGCGACAAGGCCTGGCCCTGGGCCAGCTACGGCCCCGCCGTGATGGCGGCCGTGCGCGCCGGCGTGCCGGTGGTCGGCGCCAACCTGCCGCGTGCGCGCATGAAGGACGCGATGGCCGACGTGTCTCTCGACGTGCAGCTCAACGGCGAGGCCTACACCGCGCAGCAGGACGCCGTGCGCGAAGGCCACTGCAAGCTGCTGCCCGAGTCGCAGATCATCCCGATGACGCGCATCCAGGTGGGCCGTGACCGCGCGATGGCGCAGGCCATCGTCAAGGCCCGCCAGCCGGGCAGGACGGTGCTGCTGATCGCCGGCGCCGGCCACGCGGTGCGTACGCTCGGCGTGCCCCAGCACCTGCCGGACGACGTCAAGGTGACCTCGGTGCGGCTGCTGGCCTCGGCGACGAACAACGTCGAAGCGGGCGACTACGACAAGACCTGGCTGACACCGCCGCTGCCCGAGAAGGACTACTGCGCCGAACTCCGCCGGCCCGCCAGGGCGCCAGCGGCCTCCTGAACGAAAGCGTGACCCGTCCTCCCACAGGTTGACACGATGGCGGCCTGGCTGATCTTGTCGGTGCTCGACTGGAACTGCCACGCATCGTTCTCACGGACGTTGTTCGCGAAGGCCGCCGATATAGTGGTGCCCGCCACGGGCCGGCGCACCGCGCCGATTCAAACAACGAGGGGGAACTGCATGGTCTTCACGCGCGCACAAGGTGTCGTCGTCCGATGGGCGGCCGCCGGTCTCCTGGCACTGTCGGCGTCACACGCCGTCGCCAAGGAAAGCATCGTCGACCTTCCGACACGGCCGGGCATCACGCAGCGCATGCTGTATGTCGAACCGGACACCAAGCCGCGCGCTGCTGCCGTGTTGATTGCGGGAGGCCACGGGTCGTTGAAGTTCTTTCCGAACGGCAGCATGGGCTGGGGCGACCAGGGCTTTCTCGTTCGCACGCGCGGCCTCTTTGCACAGCGGGGCATTGCCGTCGTGGTGATCGACGCGCCCTCGGACAAGCGCTCGGGACTCGGTGGTTTTCGCGACAGCGCCGAGCACGCCGCCGACATCGGCGCCACCGTCAAGTGGCTCCGGGAGCAGACCGGCGTGCCGGTCTGGCTGATCGGTCACAGCCGCGGAACGGAGTCGGCGGTTTCTGCCGCTCTGAAGCTGGGCGCAGCGCCCGCGGGACCCGACGGATTGGTACTTGCCTCGCCGATCTCGAGCGATTCCGCCTTCACGTCAGGAAAAGCGGTGACGCACCTCCCGCTGGAAGACATCCGCGTGCCCGTGCTGGTGCTGCAGCACGAAGAAGATGCCTGCTCGGTCACTGCGCCGCGCGACCTGCCGCTCGTGGTCGACCGGCTCTCGGGCGCGCCGCGCAAGTCGGTGGTCAAGCTCGGCGGGGGCAAGCCGGTCGGGGACCTTTGCGGCCACCAGGCGACGCATGGCTTCGGTGGGCTGGACCAGCCTGCGGTACAGGCCATTGCCGACTTTGTCGGCCCGTAGCCTGCGCCGGAACGCTCCGCGTCAGGCGTGCTTCTTGATCGAATCCGCCAGCGTGTTCACCAGTGTGTCGATGTGCGACTTCTCCACGATGTAGGGCGGCGCCATCACCAGCACATCGCCCGCGGGCCGCACCAGCGCGCCCTTGTGGAAGCAGTCCAGGAAAATCTCGAACGCGCGCTTGCCCGGCGAGCCCGCGATGGGCGCGAGCTCCACTGCCGCGGCTAGGCCGAGGCTGCGGATGCTGATGACGTTGGGCAGGCCCTTGAAGGCGCTGTGGAACGCATCGCCCAGCACCTTGCCCATTTCGCCGGCGCGGGCGAAGAGGTTTTCTTCCTTGAACAGATCAAGCGTGGCAATCGCCGCGGCGCAGGCCACTGGGTGGCCCGAGTAGGTGTAGCCGTGGAAGAACTCGACCACGTGCTCGGGCGCGTCGGTCTTCATCATCGCGTCGTAGAGCTTGTCGCGGCAGATCACGCCGCCCAGCGGAATCACGCCGTTGGTCACGCACTTGGCGAAATTCAGCATGTCGGGCACGACGCCGAAATAGTCCGACGCGAAGTTGGTGCCCATGCGGCCGAAGCCGGTGATGACCTCGTCGAAGATCAGCAGGATGCCGTGCTTGTCGCAGATCTCGCGCAGGCGCTTGAGGTACCCCTTGGGCGGCAGGTACCAGCCGGCCGAACCGGCCACCGGCTCCACGATGATCGCGGCCACGTTGCTCGGATCGTGCAGCGGGAGAATGCGCGTCTCGAGCTCGACCAGCGGGTCTTCGGCCCACACCGGCTCCTCGTTGTGGATGTAGGCGTGGTTCACCGGATCGTGGATGAAGCGCATGTGGTCCACGCGCGGCAGGAAGGCCGAGCCGAACACCTTGCGGTTGCCCGGAATGCCGCCCACCGACATGCCGCCGAAGCCCACGCCGTGGTAGCCCTTCTCGCGGCCGATGAACACGTTGCGATGGCCCTCGCCGCGCGCCCGGTGATAGGCCAGCGCCACCTTCATCGAGGTGTCGGCGGCTTCGCTGCCTGAATTGCAGAACAGCACCTTGTTGAGATCGCCGGGGGCGAGCGCGGCGATCATCTCGGCCGCGCGGAAGGCCTTGTCGTTGCTGACCTGGAAGGCGGTCGCGTAGTCGAGCGTGTCGAGCTGCGTCTTGATCGCCTCGTTGATCGGCTTGCGGTTGTGGCCCGCGCCCACACACCAGAGGGAGGAGACGCCGTCGATCACCTTCTTGCCGTCGTGCGTGGTGAACTCCATGCCGTCGGCCGCCACGAAGACGCGCGGGTCTTTCTGGAAATGGCGGTTGGGGGTGAAGGGCAGCCACTGGTTGCCCATGTTGAAGTCCTGGTAGGCCATGTCTCGCTCCTGCTGTTGTATGTGCGGGGATACGCTGGGGGAAAATCGCGATTCTGGCACCCCTGCGACAATTACGCCCCTCATGACGACCCCAACGCCCCCCGTGTCCGCCACGCCTGCCTACATCCTCAACCTCTCGTGCCCCGACCGTACGGGCATCGTGCATGCCGTCTCTGGTTTCCTGCTCGAGCGGGGCGCCAACATCGAAGAGGCCGCCCAGTACAACGACCACGGCACGGGCCTGTTCTTCATGCGCGTGCGCTTCGCTTGCGGCGACCACGGCGAAGCCGTGTTGCGCGAGGAACTCAAGACCTTCGCTGCCGGCTTCGGCATGAACCTGCAGCTGCACGCCGCCGCCGAGCCGATGAAGACGGTAATCCTGGTCAGCAAGGAAGGCCACTGCCTCAACGACCTGCTGTTCCGCTGGAAGAGCGGCCTGCTGTCCATCGACGTGCGCGCGATCATCTCGAACCACCGCGACTTCTACCAGCTGGCCGCCAGCTACAACGTGCCGTTCCACCACATCCCGGTGACGGCCGCGACCAAGCCACAGGCCGAAGCCAGGCAGCTGGAAATCATCGAGGCCGAGGGCGCCGAACTCGTGGTGCTCGCGCGCTACATGCAGGTGCTCAGCAATGACCTGTGCAAGAGCCTCGCGGGCCGCGCGATCAACATCCATCACTCGTTCCTGCCCAGCTTCAAGGGCGCCAAGCCGTACTACCAGGCGCACGACCGCGGCGTGAAGCTGATCGGCGCCACCGCCCACTACGTGACAGCCGACCTCGACGAGGGCCCGATCATCGAGCAGGACGTGGCCCGCGCCGACCACACCGACACCGTCGAAGACCTCACGGCCCGCGGCCGCGACACCGAGAGCCAGGTGCTGGCGCGCGCGGTGAAGTGGCACAGCGAGCACCGCGTGCTGCTGAACGGGCACCGGACGGTCGTGTTCCGCTGAGCCCTGCGCATCCGCCGCTGCAGGCGGGTGTAGCATCCGGCGCCAAAAGAGGAGAAGGCGCAATGCGACGTTGGTTCGGTGGATTCCTGCTGGCTGTTCTTTCAGCTTGCCTGTTCGGATGTTCGGCCACCGGGCCGCGTTTTTCGGAGGTTTCGCAAAACCTCCCCTCGCTCGGCGAGAACGAGGGACGCATCTACTTCTATCGCGACTCGATCGTGGGCATGGCGGTGCAGCCCGAGGTCGTGGTCAACGGCCAGGTCGTCGGCAAGTCGCAGCCCGGCAGCTTCTTCTTCATCGACAGGCCGACCGGCACCTACCGGGCCACCGCCCAGACCGAGGCCGAGGGCAGCATCGACATCGTGCTGCGGCCGAAGCAGACCGCCTACGTGCGGATGAGCATCGGCATCGGCTTTTTCGTCGGCCGTCCGGGGTTCGCGCGGGTCGGCGAAACGGAAGGCCGCAGCGCATTGCCGCCGCTGGCCTACGGCGGCACGGTGCCGGTCTCGGCCAAGGCGGCGAGCGCGACGCCGGCTGCACCATCGCCCCCTGCAACGCCCACAGCCGCCGCTGCAACTGCGACCGCGACTCCCGTCCGGCAAGCGGCGGTCGCGCCGAATGCGCAAGCGCCTGCGACCGTTACCGTTCAACCGGCGGCTGCGCCCGCTCCGAACCCCCTCCCTGTCCCCATCCCTGTGACATCCGAGGCCACGCCTTTCGCCAGGACCCCCGTCAACGATCTCCGACTGCTGCTGCAGCCCACCCGATGAGACATCTGCTCGCCCCCTTCGCACTGACCCTGGCTGTCTCGCTTCCCGCATCGGCCCAGGCCCCGCTTGCGCCCGATGCGCTCTTCGCGCGCGTGTCCCCTTCCGTCTGGGTGGTGCAGGCCAGCGACGCGCAAGGCAAGACCCTCGCCACCGGCAGCGCAGTGGCCACCGGCCCGGGCACGGCCGTCACGAGCTGCCAGCTCCTCGCCAAGGCCAGCGCCGTGGCACTGAAGCGCGACAACGTGAGCTACGGCGCGACGTTGGAATTCCCGGATGTCGAACGCGATCTGTGCCAGTTGCGGATCGCCAACTTCGCCCCGCCCATCCCGGCCATGGCACCGGCGACGGCATTGCAGGTCGGCATGCCGCTCTACATCGTCGGAGCGCCCAGAGGCAAGGAACTCACGCTCGGCGTCGGCATGCTCGCCGGCGTGCGACGCAGCGGCGCAGGCGAACTCGAGGCACTGCAACTCGCATCAGCCCCTGAGGCAGGGCTTGGCGGTGCCGGCCTGTTCGACTCCCAGGGCCGGCTGGTGGGCCTGCTGGGCACGACGCCCGCGAAAAATCTCGCGATGCCCTCGGCGTGGATCGCCGAACTGCCGGCGCGCGGCCGTGTGGCCGTCGAACGCCTGGCCGCGCTGCCTCCCATGGCGACGGCCGGCGGCGCGACCACGACGAGCGCGGCCGCTGCACCAGGCCGGCCGAGCGTCATCGAATACCAGTTGCACGACCGGCTGACCAATACCTACCGCAAGGTGTTCTACCGCGCGGACCCGGCCACCGACGATCGCATCAGCTTCAACAACGGCGGCTGGATCGAGAAGCCCGGCGGCGAGGTCGTCAGCGTCACCACGGCCATCGCGGGCGACTTCGACGCGGCCATGCCGCCCGGCGGCTGGGGCAAGCCGAATCTCAAGGAAGAAGCCGCCTGGCGGACGCGCTACAGCAGCGTCTTCGGCGGATCGCGCATCAACATGGAGCTCGACGCCACGGTGATGGAAGACACCATCGTGAACGTCGGCGGCCAGGAGATCAAGGCAGTGCGCATCGAGTACCGCGGCTACACGCAGCGCTTCGCGAATGCGGGTTCGGTGCTTGGCAACCAGTACGGCAAGTACTGGGCCGAGGTCTGGTATTCGTCCGAACTCGGACGCGTCGTCCGGTTCGAAGCCCAGACGCGCGGCGGCGCCAGCGGCGGTGCTTTCCAGGTGCGCGAGACCCTCGAGCTGGTCAGCATCCGCTAGAGGGTTCCGCGACCCCGGCGTCACCGCCGGGATGCAACGTCAGTTGCGATTCGGGTTGTTGGGACGACGATCGTTGCGATCCGGCACGCCGTCGCCGTCACGGTCCCAGCGGCCGCGGTTGTATTCCCAACGGCCATTGTTCTCACGCCATTCCGGGGCGCGGTACGCATAGCCCGGGCGGGCGCGCACATAGACGCCGCGCACCCAGACATGGCGGCCACGATTCCATTCGTAGTGCCCCGGTGCCCACACATAACCACGGCGCGGCGGCGGCACGCGCTCCGAGCGCGGCGGTGGGGGCGCGACCTGGATGACCACCGGCTGCGCTTGCGCCGTCGTGGGAATGGTCATTGCGGCGCCCATCGACAGCAACGAAGCTGCGCCGACGGAAAGGGTGATTGCGAGTTTTTTCATGGGGGACTCCTCATGAGTGGTTGGAGCCTTCATGCTGATCAGCCCATGTGAAGCGCCTGTAAGGCTTACACGAAATCTTGTGTAAAGCTGTTTCGCGACTTTGGGGCTGCTTTCGACGCCGCGCGAGCGCTCACTCCTGCAATTCCTTCAAATCGATGGCCGCGGCCATCGCCGCATGACCCGCCTTGTTGGGATGCAGGTGGTCGCCATTGTCGAACCGCGGATTCAACATCTGCGGATCCGCGGGATCGCGCAGCGCGGCATCGAAATCGATCACGCCATCCACGTCCTGGCGGCTTCGGATCCAGCGGTTGACCGCGTTGCGCATGGCCTCGTTGCCCTCGTTCCAGTACGGCGTATTGCGGAACGGCGGCACCGTGCCGAGCAGCACCTTGATGCCCTTGGCGCGCGCCTGCTTCACCAGCTGCTGCAGCCCCTCGGTGATGCGCTCTGCGGTCGGGAGATCGTGCACGGTGTCGGGATTGCCGGGCACCCCAAGGAACACGCTGCGGCCGATGTCGTTGGTGCCCAGCAGCACGATCGTGTGCGTCACGCCGCTCTGCCCCAGCGCGTCGAGCGCGAAGCGCGAGAGCCCGTGTGGACCGATGCCGTCGACCAGCAGGCGGTTGCCGCCGATGCCGGCATTGAGCACCGACACCTCATGCGCCGCCTGCGGACTGTCGCGCAGGCGCGTGGCCAGCATGTCGGGGTAGGCGCCATCGCCGGACTCGCCGCCGCCCGCTGTGATCGAGTCGCCGAACGCGACCACGGTGCGCACGGACTTCGTGGTCAACACGTCCAGGCCCGTCACGATGTGGTTCATGGGCAGCGTTGTCGCGCCCTGCAATTTCGACGCTGTCACGGCATTGCCCGGTGCGACCCAGCTCGTGTCGACGGAGAGCAGGTGCACCGTGCCGTAGGGCGTCGCGCGGTCGAAGAAAGCGCTGACCGCCATGGTCTGCCCCGCCTCGATCTTCAGATCGACGCCATCGCTCCACACCTCCGCGCCGGGCGCGATGGTCACGTTGCCGCGACCACCGAAACGCAGCACCCGCAACGTAGCCGGAGAGATCGCATCGCCCCCCGTGCTGCGCGCCACGCTCGCCGCCGCGATGCGCAACGGCGCCTTGCCGAAGCGATTGGAAAAACGAATGCGGATGCGCTCACCGCCGAGCGTGGGCGCGAGTTGCTGGCGCAGCGTCTGCCCGCGGAACTGATCGCCGCCGGGCGCAGGCTTGTGCGCCACGGCCGGGTTCGCGGCCAGCTCGCGAAAGTCCAGCGGTGACACGGCCCAGCTGCCGACCCAGTGGGCTTCGACCGGTTGCCGCGGCTTGTGATCGGGCTGCACCGCCTGCACGCCGACGGCCAGCACGGCGAGGCAGAGGGCAGCCACCCAATGCGCCAGTGCGACTTCGCGAAGGCGGGACAGCCCGCGGGAAACGAGGTTCATGCGTGCAAAGCGGCCCAGTGTACGGAGCCACCTTGCCCTCGTGCGTGACGAGGTCTAGCGTGCGCCTACCAAGTGTCTACATAGGGAGAAACAGGTGCTACAGCACGCGTGGCGGAGGTCAACCCGCGCACCAGCCAGGTGCGGGTTTCGGCCGGATCGATGACCGCGTCGATCTCCAGCGTCTGCGCCATGTGGATCGCCTCGCCGTTCGCGTATTGCTGCGCCACGAGCTTCTTGAAGAGCGCATCGCGCTCGGCGCCTTCGGGCACTGCCGCGAGCTCCTTGCGAAAGCCCAGTCGCACCGCGCCCTCGAGCCCCATCGCGCCGAACTCGCCCGTGGGCCAGGCCACGGTGAACACCGGCGCATCGAAGCCGCCGGCCGTCATCGCCTGCGCACCGAGGCCATAGCCCTTGCGCAGCACGACCGCGAAGAAGGGCACGCGCAGGTGCGACGCCACCATGAACATGCGGCACACGTGGCGCACCTGCGCCTGTGCTTCGATCTCCGGGCCGACCATGAAGCCGGGTGTGTCGCACAGCGAGACGATGGGCAGCCCGTGCGCATTGCACAGCTGCATGAAGCGCGCGGACTTGTCGGCAGCCTCCACATCGATCGCGCCGCCGAGGTGATGCGGGTTGTTGGCCATCAGCCCGACTGGCTTGCCCTCGATGCGTGCAAGCGCAGTGACGATGCCCGCGCCGAAGCCTGCGCGCAGCTCGAGCAGCGAGCCCGTATCGGCCACGCCGCGCATCGCGGCACGCACGTCGTACACGCGCAGGCGGTTCTCGGGCACCACGTGGCGCAGCGTGCGCGGATCGGCGCATTGCCAGTCGGTGGTCGGGCCCTGGAAGTACGAGAGGTATTGCTTCGCGGCGGCGACGGCGGCGGCTTCGTCCTCCACGAGGATGTCGATCACGCCGTTGCGCGACTGCACGCTGCTCGGCCCGATCTGCTCCGGCGCGAAGGTGCCGAGCCCGCCGCCTTCGATCATCGCGGGCCCGCTCATGCCGATGTTGCTGCCGCGCGTGGCGATGATCACGTCCGCGCAGCCCAGCAGCGCCGCATTGCCCGCGAAGCAGCGGCCATGCACGATGCCGACCACCGGCACCTTGCCCGAGAGCGCGGCGAACTGGCTGAAGGTGTGGTTGTTGAGGCCCGCGACGATCGGCATGTCGGTGTCGCCCGGCCGGCCGCCACCGCCTTCGGCGAACAGCACCACCGGCAGGCTGAGCTGATGCGCCACCGACAGCAGCCGGTCGGTCTTGTGGTGGTTGCGCATGCCCTGCGTGCCGGCGAGCACCGTGTAGTCGTAGGCGAGCACGGCGCAGCGCGATGTCTCGGGGCCGAACTGTTTGGCGTTGATGCTGCCGAGGCCCGTGACCATGCCGTCGGCCGGCGTGTTGGCGATCAGGTCTTCGAGCGTGCGGCGGCGCGTTTGCGCTGCGATGGCGAGTGCGCCGTATTCGATGAAGTTGCCGGGGTCGGCGGCTGTGTCGCAGAGGTCGGCGATGTTCTCGCGTGCGGTGCGACCGCCTTGCGCGTGGCGCTTGTCGACGGCTGGCTTGCGGTTGGCGTCGAGCGTGGGCGCGTGGCGGTCGATCACCTTTTGCAGATCGGGGCGGATCGCGTCGAGGTCGTGCTCGGTGCGCGCCTCGGCTTCGACGGCTTGCGCATCGACGGCTTCCAGACGGACCAGCGATTGCCCCTCGACGAGATAGTCGCCGGGCTCTGCGAGCAGTGCGACCACGCGGCCCGCAACGGGCGCATGCAGCAGATGCTCCATCTTCATGGCTTCGAGCACGCCGAGCTGCGCGCCGGCGGGGAGCACGTCGCCGACGGCCACTTCGAACTGCACCAGCTTTGCGGGCATCGGGGATCTGACGGTAAGTTCGTCTGCTTCATCGACCGCAGAGGTCACCGTCAGCGCCACGGCAGGAACCATTGTCTTCGCATGCTTTTCAAGCGATGCCGCAGCGGCCAGCAGATCCCCCAGATGCGCTTCGACGAAACGCGTATGCACCGCCTGCGTCGCGAACTCGGGCCGCGCGGCAATGGCGCGCAGCAGCGAGAGATTGGTCGCGATGCCGTCGATGCGGCATTCGTCCAGTGCGCGCAGCGAGCGCCGCAGCGCATCGGCAAAGTTCGGCGACGGCGAATGCACGATCAGCTTGGCGAGCAGCGTGTCGTAGTGCGGTGAAGGCGCAAGGCCCGCATAGCCGTGCGTATCGACGCGTACACCCGGCCCGCTCGGCAGGTCGAAGCGTGCGAGCGTGCCGCCCGAGGGCCGCGCATTGCCCTGCGCATCGAGCGTCTCGGCGTTGATGCGCCACTGCACCGCGAAGCCGCGCTGCAGCGCCGTGCGATCGGCCTCCACGCCCAATGCGCTCAGCGACTGGCCGGCCGCCACCGCGATCTGTAGCTGCACCAGGTCGAGGCCCGTGACAGCCTCGGTCACCGTGTGCTCGACCTGCAGACGCGGATTCGCCTCGATGAAGACGAAGGGCAGCGTCGCCGATACCGCATCGACAAGAAATTCGAAGGTGCCGAGGCCGCGATAGCCGACCGTCTTCGCCATGCGCAGCGCAGCCTGCGTCACCTGCGCTCGCAGCGCCTCCGGCAGCGACGGACTGGGCGCTATCTCCACCAGCTTCTGGAAGCGCCGCTGCAAGGTGCACTCGCGCTCGCCGAGGCTCGCCACGGCCTGCCCGTCGCCCAGCACCTGCACCTCGATATGCCGCGCATTACGCATCAACCGCTCGACGTACACGCCCTCAATGCCGAACGCCGCCTTGGCCTCGGACATGCAGCGCGCATGCGCCTCGGGCAGTTCCTCGGCATTCAGCACCGCGCGCATGCCGCGCCCACCGCCACCGCCGATGGCCTTGACCATCACGCCCGCACCTTGCGCATGCTGCTCGGCGAAGAAGGCCTGCGCCTCTGCGAGCGTCACGGCGCCCGCGCTGCCGGGCATCACGGGCACGTCGCATTGCGTGGCGAGTTCGCGTGCGCGCGCCTTGTCGCCGAACAGGCCCAGCTGCTCGGGCGTCGTCCCGATGAAGACCAGCCCCGCATCCGCGCACGCCGCAGCGAAATCCGCACGCTCGCTCAGGAAGCCATAGCCGGGATGCACCGCATCACAGCCCTGCGCTTTCGCGACCGCGATCAGCGCCGCCACGTCCAGATATGCAGACGGCCCGGTCGCATCGAGCGCCACGGCGATGTCTGCCAACTGCACATGAAGCGCCGACGCATCGTCGCGCGCATGCACCGCCACGCTGGCGATACCCAGATCGCGCAAGGCGCGCACCAGCCGCACGGCGATCTCGCCGCGGTTGGCAATCAGGACTTTGGAGAACACGCGATGTCTTTCAGTTCTTGTCTTTGAGCAACCGGCGCAGCACCTTGCCGGCGCCGGTGGTGGGCAATGCATCGATGAAGCTCACCGCGCGCGGCGCCTTGTAGCTCGCCATGTTGTCGCGCGACCAGGCAATGAGCCCGTCGACATCGAGTTCCGCATTGGGCTTGCGCACGATGAACGCCTTCACGACCTCGCCCTTCTCGGCGTCGGGCTGCGCGATCACCGCAGCCTGCGCCACGGCGGGATGCTTGATGAGGATGGTCTCGACCTCTTCCGGGAACACGCTGTAGCCCGAGACCTTGATCATTTCCTTGAAGCGGCCGATGAAGGTCAGGTAGCCATCGGCATCGAGCTTGCCCATGTCGCCCGTGTGGACCCAGCCGTTGCGCAGCGTGGCGGCCGTGGCTTCGGGTTTGTTCCAGTAGCCCTTGAACGAGCCCGCGCTGGCGAGCACGATCTCGCCGACCTCACCGGTGGGCAGGTCGGCCTGTGTATCGGCATCCACGATGCGGATCGTCACGCCCGGCACCGCAATGCCCTGCGTGCCCCAGCGCGGCGCATGGTGCGGCGTGTAGGTGTCGCAGGTGTGGGTTTCGCTCAGGCCGTAAGCGGCCTCGAACGAGCTGCAGTTCGCGGCATGCGAGCGCCACTGCGCGGCCAGCGGTTCGGTGAAGGTGATGCCGAAGCTGGTCACCGGGTTCATCTTCAGGCTCGCGAGGTCGAAGTCCGCGATGTCGGGCACCTGCATGCACGCCACGTTCATCGGCGCGATGCTGTACCACCAGCTCACCTTGTGCATGGCAATGGCCTGCAGTACCGCACGTGGATCGAAGCGGTGCAGCAGCACCGAGGTGGCGCCGCTCAACACCGGCACGTTCACGCCCATCAGCATGCCGGCGATGTGATACAGCGGCGCGATGGAGAGCAGCACGTCGTCCGGGCGCACGCCGTTGCAATCGACCACTGCACGCGTCTTGAAGAGCGCATTGCCGTAGCTCAGCATCGCGCCCTTGGGGAGACCCGTGGTGCCGGAGGTGTAAGTCATGAGCGCGACGTCGTCCATGTCGATGGACACCGCCCCAGGCTTCGCACCGGACTTCATCACCGCGAGGAAGTCTTCGCAATCGTCGGGCACGTTGCGCTCGGTCTTCCGCTCGGCGGCAAGTTCCGCAGGCAGATCGAGCGCGGCCGGCGCAGGCAGCAGATCGGCGTAGTGCACCACGAACACATGCGCGAGCGCGCTCTCGGGCTGCACCTTGCGCACCACCGGCAAGAGCGGCGCGGCCGCAACGATCACGCGCGCCTTCAGGTCGTTGACCTGGTAGGCCAGTTCGTGCTCCTTGTTGAGCGGGCCGCTCGGGCAGACGATGGCGCCGATCTTCTGGATGCCGAAGTGCGCGACCAGGTACTGCGGGCAGTTGTTGAGAAAGAGCACCACCGGCTCGCCCTTCTTCACGCCGACAGCCTGCAGCCGCGCGGCGAAGGCATCGCTCGCACGGTCGAGCTCGGACCAGCTCATCGCGTGGCCGTACCAGATGCAGGCGGCGTGCTCGCCGCGCTCTCGCGCATGGGTGCGCAGGTATTCGTGCAGGGGCTGTTGCGGACGGTCGGGCAGTGTCTCCATGGCGTCTCTTTCTCAGGGTTATCGATAGCCGCCTGCGCGGGGCAGGCGCTTGCCAATGGGTGCATGGTGCACGAACAATCCTACCCATGGGTATAACTTCCGCGACACGGCACAAACCCTCTGGGGCCGACAAAGCCGACAAGACAGCGACCGCCACCACGGCGCAGCCGCACTTACCGCAGGGCACGGGCCGTCAGCGCGCGGCCACACAGAGCACCGACGCGCAGCGCGAGCGCATCCTGCAGGCGGCCGCGCAGCTCTTCGCCGCGCAGGGCTACGCCAACACGACGATGGCGCAGATCGTTCGCGCGCTCGGCGTGACCAAGCCCTTCGTGTACTACTACTTCCGCGACAAGCAGGAGATCTTCGAGACGCTGTCGTGGCGTCCCGCGGTCGACTGCTTCACCGCGCTCGACTTCGCGGCCGACGACCCGCGCCGCGCGAGCGAGAAGGTGCTCGAGGGCATCGAGCGGCTGATTCGCGCGACCATCGCGCATCACCCGGTCGCCTTCTTTGCATACCGCGAGCCGCAGGTGTACCGGCCCGAGTACATCGCGGCGCAGAAGAAGCTCGCGCACCACTTCTACGACCTCTTGTGCCCGCTGCTCGAAGAGGCACGGCGCGACGGCGACCTCGACTTCGGCGAGACCAAGATCACCGCGCTCGCGGCCTGCAGCCTGCCGGGCTTCCTGTACAGCTGGTACCGCCCCGGCGGCCGGCTCTCGCCCGACGAGGTGGTGGCCGAACTCACGAAGCTCGCGAGCCGCGTGATCGGGCTGCACGCCAGAGACTGACGAACAAAACCCCTCCCGGAGACAAACCCATGAAGTTCAAGCACGCGCCACTGGCGCCGATCGCGCTCGCCTCCCTGCTTTGCATCGCAGGTGCCACGCATGCCCAGCAGCCGACCTACAAGATCGCCTACATCGATCCGCTTTCCGGCCCCTTCGCCAACGTCGGCGAGCTGATGCTGATGCACACGCAGTACGCCATCGAGGACATCAACGCCAGGGGGGGAGTGCTCGGCGGCACCAAGCTGCAGCTGCTGCAGTTCGACAGCAAGCTCTCGGCGCAGGAAAGCCAGAGCGCGCTGCAGGCGGCCATCGACCAGGGCGCGAAGGCAATCGTGACCGGCGGCTCGGGCTCGTCGGTGGTCACGGCGCTGGTGCAGTCGGTGGCGCGCTGGAACCAGCGCAATCCGGGCAAGGAACTCATCGTCTTGAACCACTCCTCCATCGACCCCGAGATGACCGGCAAGGGCTGCAGCTTCTGGCACTTCCAGACCGAGGCCAACACCGCGATGAAGATGAAGGCGCTGGCCAACTACATCAAGAAGACGTCCGACGTGAAGAAGGTCTACCTGCTCAACCAGGACTACGCGCACGGCAAGCAGTGGGCCAGCTACGGCCGGCAGATGGTGGGTCTCGCGCGGCCCGACGTGCAGTTCGTGGGCGAGGCGCTGCACCCCATCGGCCGCGTGAAAGACTTCGCGCCCTACATCGCCAACATCCGCCAGAGCGGCGCCGATTCGGTCATCACCGGCAACTGGGGGCAGGACATGACGCTGCTGCTCAAGGCCGCGGGCGATGCGGGCTACAACCTGCGCTACTTCAACCACAGCGCGGGCTCGGTGCCGGGCACGGTCACTGCGGTGTCGCAGGCGAAGACGGGGCAGCTCACCTGGGTGGCCGAGTGGCATCCGGGCCAGGCCGACACGCCGAAGGCCGATGCGCTCGCCAAGGCCTACAAGGCGAAGACCGGCAAAGACTTTCTCGCGCCGCGCATCGACATGACGCCGCGCCTCCTGGCGCTGGCCATCAACAAGGCCGGCAGCGCCGACACCGTGAAAGTGGCCCGGGCGCTCGAAGACCTGAGCTTCGATTCGGTGGTCGGTACGGTGCGCATGCGGGCCGAAGACCACCAGCTGCTGCTGCCGCAGGTGGTGAACACCATCGCGCCTGTGGACGGCAAGGCGGTGAAGGTGGGTTGGGAAGGGACGAACTACGGCTTTCGCACCGATGCTATCTATAGCGGGAACGAGCTGGCACAGGGGACCGAGTGCAAGATGGTTCGGCCTTGAACGCTTTGCCTGGGACTGATTGAGTTCTTTCGGGGTACGTGCACAGGCCACCGGGTACTCCCCTCCGCGAATGTCCCCCGGGCTTCGCCCTCCTCCTTGATTTCGCTGCGGGGAGCACCCGATGCCCTGCGCACCTGGACGCACTGCTGGCATATCGCTGATCAACGACTGCTCTGAAACCGAGCGCGCCGATGGGGTGCCTTGCGCAGCGAAATCAAGGAGGAGGCGAAGCCGGGGGACATTCGCGGAGCAAGGTACCCCGTCGGCGGGATCGCGGCCCTGAACTCCCAGAACGCCCTTAGGGAAACCCCGTCCCGCCCACCGCCGTGCCATCGGGATACTCCGGATTCGCATCCCGGACATCCGAAGCGGGTCCATACCGAAGGCACAACAAGGCACCCATGGCAGGCAAAAACTCGCTCTATCCGATCCCGCATCCGGCGAAGAAACCCTTCGTCGGGAACCTGCTGTCGATCGGCTCCGACTCTCCAGTGCTCGACATGTGGAAGATCGCGCAGGATCTCGGCGGCATCTATTGGCTCGACATGCCGGGCATGCCGGTGATCGTGGTGTCGTCGCCCGCGCTGGTCGACGAGCTCTGCGAAGAGGCCCGCTTCGACAAGAGCACGCGCGGCGCACTGCGCCGGTTGCGCGCCGCATCGCACGGCCTCTTCACCTCCGACACGCACGAGGAGACGTGGTCGAAGCCGCACAACATCCTCCTGGCCAACTTCAGCCAACGCGCGATGCAGGCCTATCACCCGATGATGCTGGACATCGCGGGGCAACTGGTCACCAAGTGGGAGCGGCTGAACTTCGATGAAGAGGTGGACGTGGTGCGCGACATGACCGCGCTCACGCTGGACACCATCGGCCTGTGCGGCTTCGGCTACCGCTTCAATTCGTTCTACCGCGAGGGCTTCCATCCCTTCGTCGATGCGATGGTGCGTACGCTGGAGACGGTGCAGAACCGCCGGGGCCTGCCGCTCGAGGAGCTGATGCTCAAGAAGGAGCTCGCGCAGCAGCGCAAGGACATCCGCTACATGCACAAGATGGTGGAAGACATCATCGAGGAGCGTCGCACGAGCGGTGCCGACATCGCCACCAAGCCCGACCTTCTGAGCTACATGATCGCGGGCGTGGACAAGAAGAGCGGCGAGCAGCTCACCGACAAGATGATCCGTGACGAGTGCATCGAATTCCTCATCGCGGGCCACGAGACCACCAGCGGCCTGCTTTCCTTCGCGATCTACTTCCTCCTGAACAACCCCGAGGCGATGGCCAAGGCGCAGGCCGAGGTCGACAGCGTGTTCGGCGGCGACACCTCGCAGAAACCCACCTATGCGCAGGTCAATCGCCTGCAGTATGTGATGCAGGTGTTGAAGGAGTCGCTGCGCATGTTCCCCACTGCGCCCGCGATCTCGATGCGCGCCAAGGAAGACACGACCATCGGTGGGCAGTACACGATCAAGAAGAACAACATGGTCATCATGCATGCGCTCGCGCTGCATCGTGACAAGGCCATCTGGGGCGAGAACGCCGACCAGTTCAACCCCGACAACTTCAGCCGCGAGGCCGAGCGCGAGCGGCCGGTGAATGCCTTCAAGCCCTTCGGCAATGGGCAGCGCGCCTGCATCGGGCGGCAGTTCGCATTGCAAGAGGCGGTACTCACGCTGGGCATGATCCTGCAGCGCTTCAACCTGGTCGATCACACGGGCTACAAGCTCAAGATCAAGGAAGCGCTGACGATCAAGCCGGAGAACTTCAAGATCAAGGCGCTGCTGCGCGATCCGGCCTCGCGCCCGCGCGGCAACGGCGAGGCCGCTGCCACGCCGGACGCACCCGCCAAGCCAGTGGTGCGCAAGCCCCAGGCGGCACGCCACGGGACCTCGCTGCTGGTGCTGCAGGGCTCCAACCTCGGCACCGCCGAAGACCTCGCGCGGCAACTGGCCGAGGCAGGCGAACTGCGCGGCTTCTCCACGCAGGTCGCCTCGCTCGACGACTACGCCGAGCGGCTGCCGGCCAACGGCGCGGTCGCCATCGTCTGCGCCTCGTACAACGGCGTGGCGCCCGACAACGCGGCCGAGTTCCATCGCTGGCTCGACAAGGCCGACGATGCGCTCAACGGCGTGCGCTTCAGCGTGTTCGGCTGCGGCAACACCGACTGGGCCGCCACCTACCAGGCCGTGCCGCGCCGCATCGACGAACGGCTCGAAACGCTGGGCGCCACGCGCGTGCATCCGCGCGGCGAAGGCGATGCGCGCGAAGACATGGACGGCGCCTTCCAGGACTGGAGCGATGCGCTCTGGCCGACGCTGGTGAAGGCCTTCGGCATCAAGGCCGGCGCCGACACGCCGGCCGAGGCCGAGCCGCTCTACACGCTCGAGGAATTGCCGCCGCCGCAGAAGAACGCGCTGGTCGATGCGCTGGGCGCCGTGGCATTGCGCGTCGTCGAGAACCGCGAACTGCAAAGCCCCGGCAGCGAGGGCGACAACAGCCGCTCCACCCGCCACGTCGAGCTGATGCTGCCTGAGGGCGTGAACTACGTACCCGGCGACCACCTGAGCGTGGTGCCGCGCAACAGCCCCGCGCAGGTCGAGCGAGCGATGGCGCGCTTCGGCTTCGACCGCTCCGCGCATGTGCGCCTGCAAGCCGTGCCGGGCCGCAAGGCCGCGCTGCCGGTGGACCAGGTGATCGCGGTCGACCGCCTGCTGGGCGACTACGTCGAGCTGCAGGATGTGGCCACGCGCAAGCAGATCGCCACGCTCGCGGCCTACACCGAGTGCCCCTTCACCAAGCCGAAGCTCGCGGCACTCTCGGGCAGCGACGAGGCCTCGCAGGCCGCGTACAAGGCCGAGGTGCTGCACAAGCGCAAGTCGCTGCTCGAACTTCTCGAAGAACACCGCGCCTGCCAGGTGCCGTTCGCGGTGTTCCTGGAAATGCTGTCGCCGCTGTCACCGCGCTACTACTCGATCTCCTCGTCACCGGCGATGACACCGGGCCGCTGCAGCGTGACCGTGGGCGTGGTGAGCGAACCTGCGCTCTCTGGCAACGGCATCTTCGAGGGCGTGTGTTCCAACTACCTGGCGCGCGCCGAGGCGGGCGACACGGTGCATGGCGTGATCCGCGAGACCACGGCCGAGGGCTTCCGCCTGCCGGAGGACGCCAACCGTCCGCTGATCATGATCGGCCCCGGCACCGGCCTCGCGCCGTTCCGCGGCTTCCTGCAGGAACGCGCGGCACGCATCGAGCGCGGCGAGGCGCTGGGCGAGGCGATGCTGTTCTTCGGCTGCCGCCACCCGGAGCAGGACTTCATCTATGCCGAGGAATTGCAGGCCTGGTCGCACCGCGGCCTGATGAAGCTGCACACCGCGTTCTCGCGCTCGGGCGAGCGCAAGGTGTATGTGCAGGACCTGATCCGCGAGCAGGCCGCGGCCGTGTGGAAGCTGCTCGAAGCCGGCGGCGTGATCTACGTGTGCGGCGACGGCTCGCGCATGGAGCCCGACGTGCGGCGCACGCTGACCGACATCGCGCGCGAGCACGGCCACGACAGCACGGCTTGGATGGACAAGATGATTGCCGACCAACGCTATGTGCTGGACGTGTGGGCAGGCAGCTGAGCGCTTTCCGGTAGCGTTCATCCGGCCGTGCTAAAAAGCGCTGGATCCGGATCAACAGACAAGACCAGGGAGTTCGAAAAAAATGAATCTCGATCGAATGGCGACGGCAGTGCTGCTGGTCATCGCAGCCGCTGCATTGGCAGCCTGCGACAAGACCCCCAGCGCACCGGCAGCCAAGGCCGGCAGCTCATCGGCATCGACGCAGCCACTGCCGGCGGTGTTCGACACCGCCGCGCGCGTCATCTCGGCGCAGGGCTACAAGCTGGCCGAATGCGTGGCGATCGCCGACGACAAGGAAAAGCTGGCCTGCTACGCGGCGCTGGGCTTCAAGGGCCCATCGGATGTCGCGGACATCGAAGCCCTGAGCGGCATGATGGACGTGATGGCCGGCAAGCGCTGGCAAATCACCGCGCCCAGCGCCGGCAACGCCAGCAGCTTCCAGGGCGGGGCCTACCTGACGTTCGCGGGGCTGAAGAACGAAGGACCGATGGCCTTTCGGAACACACGCATCCGATTGCAATGCCCGGCCACCTGGGGCAGTTCGAGCAATCAGAAATGGGCCGCGTCGGTGGAGGTTCCGTTCGAGGCCGGCTACGACCCAAAGGGCAAGGAGCGCGGCACGATGGTGGTCGAGGTCGACGGCAAGACTTTCGATGCCAGGCAGTTTTCTCGCACGTCCTTCAACATTGCGGCGGACAACGCGGTGGCGTTCCGCGATGCGCTCATCGCCGGAAAATCCGTGGCATTCAGCGTGTCGACCATCGACGGCCGGACGGGCTCGGTCAAGGCGTCGCTGCCCGAGGGCGGCGATTCGCTGAAAGCCTACTTCGACAAGTTCTGTCCGTGAGTGATTGCGTGCGGCGATGAGCCTCCGAGCGCCGAGGCGTGGTCTTCGAAAGAGCCGCGAATCTGCCAGCCGTCCGGCGTGAACGCCATCACCTTGTCCGAGAGGCCGTGCTCCCTGGCCTGCACCTTGATGTCGGCCGCGGTCGCGCACATGAGGTCAAGCATCGTGCGGGCCGTGAGCTGCTGTCCCGCGAGCTGGCGCTTGGCACCGCCGTCCATGAAGTAGACCGTGTTCCTGCTCGGCACGACCGCGAGCAGTTCCCCTTCGAAACCCTCCGCCAGTGTTTCCCAGAGACCGGGCAGCAGCAGCGTGCTGGCTTCGAACCCGTCGCCTGCGACCAGCGCCTGGTACATGACGAGGTCTTGCGCGCCGAGCTTCGGACCCGTCTTGCGGATCAGGTTCTCCATCGCCAGTTCGTGGAGCTTCTGCGCGTTGAGCCCCAGTTCGTCCATGTGCTCCTGCGTGAGCGGGACGGGCTGCGCGGGTTCATCGATGGCGTAGGTAACCAGCAGGCCCGCATCTCCGGCAAGGGGATGGGCAACGGGTGTCTGCGCCTCCCGGTTGCCGCCCTGGACCGTATCGAGAAAGCTGACGTGCTTGATGCGCGGATAGATCCGGGGTGGGTTCGGCTTCATGGTGTCCGGATTGTTCGGACGGCCCCACGGCGCAACAAGTGCAAGAAGTCATGGGTCGAAATAAAAAAGCCGGCGACTGCCGGCTTTTAGATTCTGGATATCCCCCGCTTTACAAATCGCGGTCGGGGTCGGGATAGACCAGCGGCCCGAGGAGCCCGCGATTGAACGGCTTCCACTGCCCCTCGGGTTGCGCCAGCCGGTCGGCCACCGCATAGAGCACCGCGGGGTGCGCGCCGAGCCCCAGGTGGCTCGCCATCACTTCGATGTTTTCCGACTGCGGGCCGGTCTTCTCGATGCTGCAGCGCCAGGCGACGACGCCATCGGTGCGGCTGAAGATCGAAGTGGTCGGCACGGGCGGCGTGGGTTCGACGAACTTCATGCGGCGCGGATCGTGCGAGCTCTGGCCGCTCACGCCTTCGTACACGCGCCAGGCATTGGTGGCGCGCGGGCTGCCGGAGAACGGGCTGCCCAGGGTGATGACATTGCGGATCAGGCCCGAATGGGCCGAGGCCAGCAGCCGCGCATAGACGCCGCCCAGGCTCCAGCCGATCACGCTGACCTTCTGGCCGCTCTTGTCGTTCAGGGTCTTGAGCAGCTCGACCATGCCGTCTTCCACGCCTTCGCGCGGACCGAGGTTGCGGCCCAGGCCCCAACCATGGGCGTCGTAGCCGCGGCTCGCCAGGTAGCGGCGCAGCAGCAGGGTGGAAACGTCGCTCGCCACCAGGCCCGGCAGCACGAGCACCGGGTGCCCGTCGCCGCGCGGTGTGAGTTGCAGCAGTGGCCACATGGCGATGCCGGCACCTGTTTCCCAGAGGGCGCGCGCTTCGGCCAGCAGCAGCAGGCGCGAAGGCGGCGCGATGTGGTCGTGGGTGGCGGTGGTCATGGAGGCGGCTTCCTTTCGGGTCTTTAGCGTTTTCTGTTTTATAGGACGAGCATGAGGGGCCATGGTTGCACTCTCCCGTCGGACGACATCGTCATTTATCCGAGGTATTTGCCCCTCAGGTAATCAAGGTAAGCCCTCGATTCGCTGGAAACATACGGAGAAACCAGCGTGAGCGTGTAGAAAGCCGCCAAACCGGGATCGGCCTGCGCCAAGGCATCGCGCCCGGGCACCAGTCGCTCGAACGACAGCCAGCAGGTGGTGGTGAACACCATCTGCAGCGCGAGGATGCGCGCCTGCTCGGCACTGGTCTCGATCACGCCCGAGGCGACAAGCCCTTCGCACAGCGTTTGCGCGGCCAGCAGGTTCTGCGCGGTGAGCGCCTGCGCGCGCTGGCCGAGGGTTGGGTATTCGCTGGCCAGGAAGGCCATGTCGCGGTAGATGAAGCGGTATTCGTCGATGGCCTCGAAGCGCAGGTGCAACGCGAGCCAGAGGTCATCGATGGCCGAGATCGATGTCGACGAACCGTTGAGGGCTTCGAGCCGCTGCTCGAAACGCCGGAACAGCCATTCGACGATCAGCTGCTTGGCCTTGAAGTGGTAGTGAAGATTGCCCGGGCTCATGCCGAGCTCGGCGGCGATCTTGTGCGTCGACACGGCCGCAAGGCCTTCCGCGTTGAACAGCGCGAGGCTGGTCTGCAGGATGCGATCGCGCGTGGTGTTGGAGCTGGCCACAACCGGCTTGCGTTGTCGTCGCTCAGCGTTTGCTGGTGCCGTCGCTGCGGCGGGGGCCGGCGTTGCTTTCGAGTTGCGCGAGGCGTTCGCGCAGGTGCGCCACTTCTTCGCGCAGCGCCTGCACTTCTTCCGCGCTCGGCATGCCCAGGCGTTGCAGGGCGGTGGCGACGCGCTGGTCGAACACGTCCTCGAACTTGCGGATGCCGAAGCTGTCGAGGCTGGGAAAGCCGCGGGTAAGCGCCGCCTTGGCTCCGGCCGCCGCATCGGTCTTGCCCTGCCCGATGCCGAGCAGGCCTTCGATGACATTGGCCTGGCGCTTGGCGACGTCGTTGCGCACGTTGTCCAGCGCCTTGAGGCCGGCACGCAGCAGGCCTTCGGCCTTGCCGGGTGCGGCGGTGGTGGTCTTCTTTGCTGCGGGCGCGGCCTTGCGGGACACCGCGGCTTTCTTCCCAACCGGAGCTTTGGCCGGAGCGTTCTTCGCAGGCGTCGCCTTCTTCTTCAACTTTGCAGTTTCGTCAGTGCGGGTCGCCATTCAGTGGTGCTCCAGATAGCAGAAAGAAAAAGAGGCGCAGAGCGCCTCGGGGATCAGGCCGCCTTGCGGGCAGCAGCGCGGCGGATCGGCTTCTTGGCCACGGGGGCCTTGGCCTTCACCGTGCGCACGGGCTTGGCACTTTCGCTGTCCAGGCCAGCCACGCGGGTTTCGATTTGCTTGGCGCCGGCGGCGATGCGGTCGGCGATCTGCACCGAGACGGTGGCGATCGGCTGGTTGATGGCGTTCAGCGTGTTCAGCACCGAGGTGGCAACAGGCGATTCGACGCGGGCCACGCGGCCGGCGACGGTTTCGATGCCGCTGGTGGTGCCGGCGGCAACGCGGTCCATCACCGAGACGATGCGGCTGGTGTCGATGTCCAGGCGGTTGGCCAGGAAGCCGTTGACCTTCTCTTGCGCGCCGATCAGGTTGGCCTTGATCTGTTCGCTCACCAGCGGAATCTGGCGGCTGCCCAGGAAGTTGCTGTAGCGCGTAGCGGCGCCGCCCAGGAGGCGATGCACGCCGGTGCGGTAGGCGCCGACCAGGGTCTTGCCCGCGTCGTTGTATTGGCCGACGACGTGGATGGCTGCGGAAGCGAGGGTGGTTTGCGTGGACATGATGAAGATTTCCTTGAAGTTGAATGGGTCGCTGGATGCGATGGGCCCATCTTCTTCCGAAGGGCCTAGGCCTGCAAAACTAGAACCGTCGGAAAACTAGTCCAACTGCCCCAATTTTCGGGCCCAGTGCCCTCTACTGCCCTCTGATCATGCCGCTGCCGCCCTGGGGGCACTGGCCCGCTTGGCCGGTGCGGCCTTTCGGGCTACAGGCTTGGCGGTCGTCTTGATGGGTGTCTTGACTGCCTTCTTCGCGGGCGCCTTCTTGGCCGCAGCCTTGACCGGCGCGGACTTCTTGGCGGTTGCGCTCACCGGCGCCTTCTTGCGTGCTGCCGGCTTCTTGGCGGCGGCAGGCGCGGCCTCCTCGACATCCGGCGCATGGGCCGCAACGGGCGCGGGCTTGGGGGCTGTGACGCCGGCCGCGGACGGGTGCTTCTGCGTCAGCTCCATCAGCAGCTTGTGCTCGGCCAGCATGTAGTCGCCGATCTCGGTGATGTCGGGCACCGCGCGGCGGCAGGCGATGAGGCCGTAGTCCATGCGGCCGTTGTAGCTCTGCACCGTCACGTTGAGCGCCGTGCCGTGGCTGGCGATCGACACCGGGTAGTAGCAGGTGACCAGGGCGCCCGCGAAGTACATCGGGAACGGCGCGCCCGCCACGTTGGAGATGGCCACGTTGGCGGCCGGCGGCAGCAGATTCACGAGGCCCGAGCGGCCCACCATCGAGGCGATGCCCGACACCAGCCAGGGCGCGGCGAAGGTGGGGAAGTCATCGAGGATCACGGCCTTGAAGCGGTTCATCGTCGACTTGGAGCTGTTCGACGACGCATTGATCGCCTTCAGCCGCTGGATCGGGTCGGTGATGTCGGTCGCCAGGCTCACCAGGATCATGCTGGCCTGGTTGTTGGCCGTGTCGTCGCCCGCTTCGCGCAGGCTCACCGGCACGCCGGCCACCAGCGGCTTGGCGGGCAGTTCGTTGTTGTCGGCCAGGTAGTGGCGCAGCGCACCGGCCACGGTGGCCATGACCACGTCGTTGAGCGACACGCCGAAGTGCTTGGCGATGTACTTGGTCTCGGCCAGCGAGATGGTGCGGCCGGCAAAGGTGCGCTGGTTGGTGATCGACACGTTGAGCGAGGTGCGCGGCGCGAAGAGGTTGAACTTCTTCGGCGCGGTGGCCGTGGCCTTCTCGGCGGCTTTTTCGTCGGGCTTGGCGAGGCCGCCGATCGCACGCGCGATGGCTGGTGCCATCTTGAAGAGCTTGACGTACTGCTGCGCCGTGTTGCGCAGCGCCGCGGTCGCGAGTTCGGCCATGCCGAGCTGGTAGTTGTGGGCGCGCGGACGCGAGCGCGGCGGCTTCACCACGCGGCCCGTGGCCTCCAGGTCGAAGATGGCCTTGCCCACTTCCACGCCGGCCTGCCCGTCGATGCCGGCATGGTGCACCTTGGTGTAGAGCGCGACCTGCCCGCTCTTCAAGCCGTCGATGATGAAGAACTCCCACATCGGGCGGCTGCGGTCGATGAGCGTGGAATGCAGCCGCGCCACGTACTGCTGCAGCTGGCGGTTGGTGCCGGGCTTGGGCAGCGTGATGTGGCGCACGTGGTAGTCGAGGTCGATGTCCTCGTCCTCCACCCACACCGGGTTCGACATGTCGAAGGGCATGAGCGCGAGCTTGCGCGTGAACACGTCGGCCAGGTGGATGCGGCTGGCCATGAACTGCTTGGCGTCTTCGTAGAAATCGCCCTTGTAGCCCTTGGGCAGGTCCAGCACATTCAGCGAGCCCACGTGCATCGGCATCTCGGGCGTTTCCAGGTGCAGGAAGGTGGCATCAAGTCCGCTCAGGTGTTTCATGTGTTGTGTCTCCTTGGTGGGGCATGCGCCGTTCGGCAGGATACCCCGCACATGGCGTTCGTGGGCCCCGCCTCCTTCAGTGTTTCCACCGAGGTTTTCCGCTGTAATGAAAAAGTGACCGCGACCGCAACAACGGCTCGCAGCGCCTTTTTCACGGGGGCTTCGTACACTGCGGCCATGACGTCCACCCCCTCCCCGACCCCGCAAGACGACCACCTCTGGCTCGAAGACATCGATGGCGACGCCCAGCTCGACTGGGCCCGCAAGGAGAACGCGAAGACCGTGCAGACGTATGCACAGTCGCCCGCCTTCAAGGCGCTCGAGGCGGGCATCCTCGAAGTGCTCGACTCGGACGACCGGATTCCGATGGTCCGCAAGATCGGCCCGAACTTCTACAACTTCTGGCGCGACAAGGAGCACCCCAAGGGCCTCTGGCGCCGCACCACGCTGGCCGAGTACCGCAAGCCGCAGCCCGCATGGGAAACCGTGATCGACATCGACGCGCTGGCCGCGGCCGACAAGGAGAACTGGGTGTGGCATGGCGCCGACTGCCTGGAGCCCGACTACCAACGCTGCCTCGTTTCGCTCTCGCGCGGCGGCGCCGATGCCGACGTGGTGCGCGAGTTCGACCTGCACAGCAAGACCTTCGTCGAGGGCGGCTTCACGCTCCCCGAGGCGAAGAACCACGTGGGCTGGAAAGACATCGACCACCTCTACGTGGCCACCGATTTCGGCCCCGGCTCGATGACCAGCTCGAGCTACCCGCGCATCGTGAAGGAGTGGAAGCGCGGCACGCCGCTGGAGGCCGCCGTCACGGTGTACGAAGGCGCGCACGAGGACATGTCCGTGAGCGCCTACCGCGACAACACGCCCGGCTTCGAGCGCGACTTCGTCTCGCGCCAGATCGATTTCTACGAGAGCGAGACCTGGCTGCGCGGCGCGGGCGGCACGCTCACCAAGATCGACGTGCCCGACGACTCCAACACCGACATCTGCCGCGAGTGGATGCTGATCGAGCCGCGGGAAGACTGGACCGTGGGCGGCGCAACCTACAAGTCGGGCTCGCTGCTGGCCGCGAAGTTCGACGACTACATGGCGGGCAAGCGCGAGCTCACCGTGCTCTTCACGCCCGACAACACGACCGCGCTCGACAGCCATTCGTGGACGCGCCACCACCTGATCCTCAACGTGATGCACGACGTGGTGAACAAGCTGGAAGTGCTCACGCCGCAGGACGGCGGCCCGTGGAAGCGCGAGAGCCTGGGCGGCGCGCCCGCGCTCTCCACCATCGCGGCCGGCGGCATCGACGAGGACGAGAACGACGACTACTTCCTCACCGTGAGCGGCTTCCTGCAGCCGACCACGCTCTACATCGGCACCATCGGCCGGGGTGAGCCCGAGGTGCTGAAGGACAGCCCCGGCTTCTTCGACGCGTCGCGCTACGGCGTGAGCCAGCATTTCGCGGTGTCGAAGGACGGCACGCGCGTGCCCTACTTCGAGATCGCCGCCAAGGACCTGAAGGCCGACGGCACGAACCCGACGCTGCAGTACGCCTACGGCGGCTTCGAGATCTCGCTGCAGCCCAGCTACAGCGGCAGCATCGGCCGCGCGTGGCTCGAACAGGGCGGCGTCTACGTGATCGCCAACATCCGCGGCGGCGGCGAGTACGGCCCGCGCTGGCACCAGGCCGCGCTGCAGGAGAACCGGCTGCGCACCTGCGAAGACTTCGCGGCCGTGTCCGAAGACCTCATCGCACGCAAGATCACCTCGCCCGCGCACCTGGGCGCGATGGGCGGCAGCAACGGCGGCCTGCTGATGGGCAACATGCTCACGCTGTACCCGCAGCTCTACGGCGCGATCGTGAGCGAGGTGGCGCTGCTCGACATGCAGCGCTACACGCACCTGTCGGCCGGCGCCTCGTGGATTGCGGAGTACGGCGATCCAGACCAGCCCGAGGAGTGGGCCTTCATCCGCACCTTCTCGCCCTACGAGAACGCGAAGGCCGACGCGCACTACCCGCCCGCGCTCTTCACCACCTCGACCCGCGACGACCGCGTGGGCCCGGTGCATGCGCGCAAGATGCACGCGAAGCTGGCCGCACAGGGCCACGACACCAGCTTCTACGAGAACATGGAAGGCGGGCACAGCGCGGCCTCGGACAACAAGGAATCCGCCTTCATGGATGCGCTGGGCTATGCATATCTGTGGCAACACATCGGCAAGCCGGCATGAGCCGCCAGGCGGGCCGAACCCAGTACGAAGCACGGAGGTCAACTGAATGAACACCACCCTCGAACTGATCGGCGCGCCGACCGACATCGGCGCCAGCGTTCGCGGCGCGGGCATGGGCCCCGACGCGCTGCGCGTGGCGGGCGTGGCCGAAGCGCTCGCCAAGCAAGGCTTCATGGTCATCGACCGCGGCAACCTCGCAGGCCCGGCCACGCCCTGGGCACCGCCGGCCAACGGACTGCGCCACCTCGCCGAGGTGATCGCGTGGAACCGCTCGGTCTACAACGCCGTCGACACCGCGCTGGGCGCGAACCACGTGCCGCTGATGATGGGCGGCGACCACTGCCTGGCCATCGGCTCGATCAGCGCGGTGGCGTGGCATGCGCGCAAGCGCGGCAAGAAGCTGCGCGTGCTGTGGCTCGATGCGCATTCCGACGTCAACACCGAAACGACGAGCCCCAGCGGCAACCTGCACGGCATGCCGGTCTCGTGCCTGCTGGGCCACGGTCCCGCGGAGCTGACCGGCTGGAGCGGCGAGCCCGCGGCGCTGGCGCACGAGGCGATCCGCTTCATCGGCATCCGCAGCGTCGATGGCGCCGAGAAGGAAGCCATTCGCACCTTCGGCCTGAACGTGTTCGACATGCGCCACATCGACGAGCACGGCATGCGCACCACCATGACCGAGGCGCTGCAGGACGTGGACGAGGACACCCATCTGCACGTGAGCTTCGACCTCGACTGCCTGGACCCCAACATCGCGCCCGGCGTGGGCACTGGCGTGCGCGGCGGCCCGACTTATCGCGAGATGCAGCTGTGCATGGAAATGATCTCCGACACCGGGCGGCTCTGTTCGCTCGACGTGGTGGAACTCAACCCCGCGCTCGATGTGCGCAACCAGACCGCAGAAATCGCTGTGGAGCTGATCGAGAGCCTGTTCGGCAAGTCAACGCTGGTGCGTTGACCCTAGGCGTTCAGCCGCGGTTCGGCGAGGGAGCGACCGGGAAGCTGGTCGCGGGCGCGGGAGGCGCCGCGGGCGCGGGAGGCGCCGCCGGCGCTTCGGCCGGCATGTCCGGCGGTGCATCGGCGCCACCGCCTTCGAGGAAACGGTCGAGCAGCGTGAAGAAGCGGTCGTAGAAACGTTCGTCGGTCAGCGTCTCGCTGGCCACCTTGACCATCGCGTCGTCGCTGCCGGAGAACGGCAGCGAGAGCGAGCCGATCGCGCCGACGCCCACGCTGGCCGAGTTGTTGACCTTCTTGATGCCGTAGCGGTCCTGCAGCGCGGTTGCGAAAGCCACGGTGCTCTGCTTGCCGGACTTGCCGCCCTCTCGTGCGCAGACCACGCGGAACTCGACCTCGACGTGCACTTCGGCGGCCGGCTGGAAACTCTTGCGCCCGGTCACCAGGTCGGCGTTGGCCGCGGTGACCATGTAGCCCTGGCTCAGCAGCGCGCGCCGCGCGGCCTCGCAGGTCTGGGCCTCGGTGGCGGCGTAGTTGCGCGTGTGGGTGGTGGTGGAGTCGAACTCCTCCGGCTCGTACGACACGCGCCGCGAGGCGCTGCCGCAGCCGGCGAGCACGAGGGCGGACAGCAGGCCCAGGACGAGGACCGACGTGCGAAAGGAAGAAGCGGAGGAAAAGGAATTGAAGTGGGACGGCATGGCGCGGCGAATGCTAACCGGCGCCTCCGCCGGCAAGGCTTCGAGCGCGGCAACGCGCCGACGTTCCCTCGCGGCGGACTATTTTCAGGACCACATCAGCACGTGATGCGCCCGCGCCTTGGTGGCGGCGATCAGCCGTGCGTTGGGCGCATCAGTGCTGGCCACCCAGTCGCGTGCAGCCTCGGCGCTGCGGCCGAACTGCTGGTGGCGTGCGACCAGCCGTGCCTCGCGCACCGCGTCGTCGATGTCGACATACCAGACTTCATCGAGCATCGCCGCCGCGCCAGCCCAGGGGCCGACGTCGTGCAGCAGGTAGTTGCCCTCGGTGATGACGAGCTGCGTCGAGGGCAGCACCGCGATGGCGCCGGCGATCGGTTCCTCGATCTCGCGGCGGAATTCGGGGGCGTAGACGATGTCGCCGTCGGGCTGCTGGTCGCGCAGCCGCTGAAGCAGGGCCACGTAGCCGGCGCTGTCGAAGGTGTCGGGCGCGCCCTTGCGGTCGGCACGGCCAAGACGCTGGAGTTCGACGTTAGCGAGGTGGAAGCCGTCCATCGGCACGACCTGCGCACGGTCGGCGCCGACGGCTTCGAGCAGCGCCATCGCGAGCGTGGACTTGCCCGCGCCGGGCGCGCCGACCAGCCCCAGCAGCTTGCGCTGCCCGCTGGCCATCAGGGCCTGCAGACGGGCCAGGCCGTCCGCGGGAATGGAGGGGAGGTTTTGCACGGGGATGGTGGTCATGCCCCGAGCGTACCGTCCCTTCCTGTCAAAAAATCACGGGTACAGGCCGCGCTCTTGACGCGCCATCAGGATGCGCTCGCAAGCCACCGCATACGTCGCCGTGCGCAGCGTGATCTTGTGCTTGTCGGCCGTGTCCCAGATCTGGTTGAGCGCGTTCATCATGATGCGGTCCAGGCGCACGTTGATCTCGTCCTCGTCCCAGAAGAAGGACGAGAAGTCCTGCACCCATTCGAAGTAGCTCACCGTCACGCCGCCGGCGTTGCAGATCACGTCGGGCACCACCAGCACGCCGCGCTCGGCGAGGATGTCGTCGGCCGTGGGCACCGTGGGGCCGTTGGCGCCTTCGAGCACCAGCTTGGCGGTCGTTTTCTGTGCGCGCTCGGCGGTGATCTGGCCTTCGAGGGCGGCCGGGATCAGGATGTCGCAGGCCGTGTCCCAGAAGGCTTCGTTGGGCACCACGTCGCCGCCCTTGAAGGCGATGACGCCATCCTTGTTGGCGATGGGGATGAGCGTCGCGAGGTCCAGGCCGTTGGTGTTGACGATGGTGCCGGTGTGGTCCTGCACCGCCACGATCTTGGCGCCCGCTTCGGCAAAGAGCTCGGCCGCGACCGAGCCCACGTTGCCGAAGCCCTGCACCGCGATGCGCGCGCCGCGCAGGTCCAGGCCCAGGCGACGGGCCGCTTCGCGGCCGGTGACGAACACGCCGCGGCCGGTGGCCTTCACGCGGCCGAGCGAACCGCCCAGGTGCAGCGGCTTGCCGGTGACGACGCCGGTGGCGGTGCCGCCGGTGTTCATCGAGTAGGTGTCCATCATCCAGGCCATGATCTGGCCGTTGGTGTTGACGTCGGGCGCGGGGATGTCGGTGTGCGGGCCGATGATGATGCCGATCTCGCTGGTGTAGCGGCGGGTGATCTTTTCCAGTTCGTTCTGCGAGAGCTTCTTCGGATCGACGCGGATGCCGCCCTTGGCGCCGCCGTAGGGCAGGTTCACCGCGGCGGTCTTGATGGTCATCCAGGCCGACAGGGCCATCACTTCTTCGAGCGTGACGTCGGGGTGGAAGCGCACGCCGCCCTTGCCCGGGCCGCGGCTCATGTTGTGCTGCACGCGGTAGCCCTCGTAGTGGGCAATGCGGCCGTCGTCCATTTCGATCGGCACGTCGACGATCAGCGCGCGCTTGGGGCGCTTGAGGGTTTCGACCCAGCGAGCCAGCGGGCCGAGGTACGGCACGACACGGTCGACCTGGGAGAGGTACGTTCCCCACGGGCTGTTGGCGGTGGGGGAGACGAAGGAGAGTTTTTCACTCATGAGAGATCCCTTGGGTTGGAACTGAGGTGGCCGCAACGATAGACCTCTCGCGCCCGTCGCGCCATGGCTTATGCGCGCCGCGCTGACGGTTATGCAAGAGACGTTATGCGGCGTTGTTCCCGACCACCCCTTGCCTGGATTGCGCCGATGTAATCGCGGCGTGCGGCCATTGACGGCCTGGATTCCTAGATTGGTTCGCCGGCGCCATCTGGCGCCGGCGAACGACAACCCAAGGAGATCCTCATCATGTTGCACCGCACGCTTTTCCTCGCCCCGCTGTCCACAGCCGCCCTGGCCTTCGCCGCGCTGGCGCCCCTGGCCGCTTCGGCCGCCGGCGAATACCACTTCGCGCCCACCGAGGCCGGGGTGGAACGCTATCCCGGGCATCTGCGCCAGGAGCCGTCGCGCGACAAGGTCGTCGCCGAACTCGAGGCGGCGCAAAAGCAGCCCGCGTGGAAGACGGTAAGCCGCGGCGCGCCTTGGCCCGCACCCCGCACGGGCCAGCCGGCCACGCGCGAGGCCGTGGAGGCGGAAGCGATCAAGGCCATGCGCGAAGGGACGATCCCTTCGGGCGAGCGATAGAAGGCACAGCCAGCGGCCCGGGTACGCAGGGGCCGCCGCAGATAACCAAACTGTCATCGACCGGTTATCGATCGCGCAGATCCACTTCATAGAGTTGGCTTCACCAACCAACCACCTCAAGGAGCTAGCAAATGAAGTCCTCTTCTTCCACCACCCGCACCACCCGCATCCTGGGCACCGCTACCGTCGCCGCACTGCTGGCCATCGCCTCGGCACCGAGCCTTGCAGGCAACTACGCCGAAGGCGATCCGCGGCCCGTGCCGCTCGCCTCGTCCACAACGCGCGCTGCCGTGACGACCGATGCACAGCAGTGGCTCAAGAGCGCGCCCACGCAGGGCTACACCGCCAGCTACGCGCCGCCGACTGCCGTCGGTCCCGCGAACAGCCGCGCCGCCGTGGCGGCCGATGCACGCCTCTGGGTCCAGTCCGGGATGGCGGCGCTGCAGAACAGCGAGGCCGGTGCCGACCCGACGCGGCCCGCCTACCGCCAGGCCATGGCCGAATACACCAAGCTGCGTGCGAGCCCCGCCTACGGCGCGCTGGTCGATCAACTCAAGGGCCAGCAGGCGGCTGCGCAGTCGCGCACCACCGTGCGCTGAACCGGGAAGGAACTGCGCGCCACGGAAAGGGTCCGCGCGGGGTAGGCACAGGGCATTTCCTCGGTTCTATCTCCTATGGCCAGCCGCCATAGGCCGCATCTTCTGCAAAGAATCGATGCCGGAACCGGATAATTCTCCGATGCTCGACCTGGACCGCATCGACCTGCGCCTGCTGAAGATCCTTCAGGAGGATGGGCGCATCACCAACCTCAAGCTGGCCGAGGCGGTGGCGCTCTCGCCCACCGCGGTGCTGGCGCGCGTGCAGCGCCTGACGCGCGACGGCTTCATCCTGGGCTACGAGGCGCGCCTGGACCCCGAGAAGCTGGGCCGGGGCTTCACGGTGTTCGTCGAGGTGCTGCTCGACCGCACCACGCCCAACGTGTTCGACCAGTTCAAGGCCGCGGTGCAGGTGCGCGACGAAATCATGGAATGCCACATGGTCGCCGGCGGCTTCGACTATCTGCTCAAGACCCGCATGGCCGACATGGCCGCATACCGCGAGTTCGCGGGCACGGTGCTGTGGCAGCTGCCCGGCGTGCGCGAGACGCGGACCTATGCGGTGATGGAAGAAGTGAAGAGCAGCGCGCGGCTGCCGCTGGGGATCTGAAGCTCAAGCGGGTTTTCGGGCCCGGCCGCCGAAGATGGCGGTGCCGACCCGCACCATCGTGCTGCCGGCGCTGATCGCCGCTTCGAGGTCTGCGCTCATGCCGAGCGAGAGCGTGTCGAGTTCGATGCCCGCTCCCCTGATCGATTCGAAAACTGCATGCGCCCGCAGGCACAGATCGCGCTGCGCCGCGAAATCCGGCGCCGGTTCGGGGATCACCATGAGCCCGCGCAGCCGCAGATGTGGCAACGCCGCCACAGCGCGGGCGAGTTCGACGGCCTCTTCCGGCGGCACGCCGGACTTGTTCGCCCCGCCGTCCACGTTAACCTGAAGGCATACATTGAGCGGCGCCAGATGAGCCGGCCGCTGCGCCGACAGACGCTCGGCAATCTTGAGCCGGTCGACGCTGTGGACCCAGTCGAACTGCTCGGCCACCGGCCGCGTCTTGTTGCTTTGCAGAGGGCCGATGCAGTGCCATTCGAGGGAGGCGCGCAGATCGGCGAGCGCCTCGATCTTGTCCAGCCCCTCCTGCACGTAGTTCTCGCCGAAGGCCGTTTGACCGGCCGCATGCGCCTCGCGCACCGCGTCGGCCCCGAAGGTCTTGGACACCGCCAGCAGCCGGACCCCGGCCGGGTCGCGGCCGGCCGTTACACATGCCGCCTCGATCCGGTTCTTTACTTGCTGGAGGTCGTCGCCAATCATCGTCATAATCGTCCAAAATCGTATCAAAACGTCACCGAACTCGAGCCGAGGAGCCCCGTGGACATCACCCAACTGCTGGCATTCAGCGTCAAGAACAAAGCCTCCGACCTGCACTTGTCGGCCGGGCTGCCGCCCATGATCCGCGTCAATGGCGACGTGCGCCGCATCAATGTCGATGCGCTCGACCACAAGGGCGTGCACGCGATGGTGTACGACATCATGAGCGACACGCACCGCAAGCACTACGAAGAGTTCCTGGAGGTCGACTTCTCGTTCGAGATCGACGGCCTCGCGCGCTTCCGCGTGAACGCCTTCAACCAGGCACGCGGCGCGGCCGCGGTGTTCCGGACCATTCCCTCGAAGATCCTCACGCTGGAGCAGCTGAACGCACCGAAGATTTTCGGTGAACTGGCCCTCAAGCCACGCGGGCTGGTGCTGGTGACGGGCCCCACGGGCTCGGGCAAGTCGACCACGCTCGCGGCGATGGTGAACTACCTCAACGAAAACGAGTACGGCCACATCCTCACGGTGGAAGACCCGATCGAATTCGTGCACGAATCGAAGAAGTGCCTCATCAACCAGCGCGAAGTGGGGCCGATGACGCTGTCGTTCTCCAACGCGCTGCGCTCTGCCCTGCGCGAAGACCCGGACGCCATCCTGGTGGGCGAGCTGCGCGACCTGGAAACCATTCGCCTCGCGATGACCGCGGCCGAAACGGGCCACTTGGTGTTCGGCACGCTGCACACCTCGTCGGCCGCCAAGACCATCGACCGGATCATCGACGTGTTCCCGGGCGAAGAGAAAGAAATGATCCGCGCGATGCTCTCGGAGTCGCTGCAGGCCGTGATTTCGCAGACGCTGTGCAAGACCAAGGACGGCCAGAGCCGCGTGGCGGCGCACGAGATCATGCTGGGCACGCCCGCCATCCGGAACCTGATCCGCGAGGCCAAGGTGGCGCAGATGTACTCCACCATCCAGACCGGCCAGGGCTCCGGCATGCAGACGCTGGACCAGAACCTGATGGAGCTGGTTCGCCGCAATACGATTTCCGCCGCAGAAGCCCGCGGAAAAGCAAAGATCCCAGAAAATTTCCCCGGCTGATCCACAGCCCATCGGAGTACCGACATCATGGAACGCGATCAAGCCAGCCAGTTCATCAACGACCTGCTCAAGCTCATGGTGAGCCGCAACGGCAGCGACCTGTTCATCACCGCCGACTTCCCGCCCGCGATCAAGGTCGACGGCAAGGTCACCAAGGTGTCGCAGCAGGCGCTGGGCGCGCAGCACACGCTGGCGCTCACGCGCTCGGTCATGAACGACCGGCAGGTGGCCGATTTCGAGCGCTCCAAGGAGTGCAACTTCGCGATCTCGCCGACCGGTATCGGGCGCTTCCGCGTCAACGCCTTCGTGCAGCAGGGCAAGGTCGGCATGGTGCTGCGGACCATTCCCGCCAAGCTGCCGACCATCGACGGCCTGGGCATGCCGCAGATCCTGAAGGATGTGTCGATGACCAAGCGCGGCCTCACCATCATGGTGGGCGCCACGGGCTCGGGCAAGTCGACCACGCTGGCCGCGATGATCGATTGGCGCAACGAAAACTCCTACGGCCACATCGTCACGGTGGAAGACCCGGTCGAATTCGTGCACCCGCACAAGAACTGCGTGATCACGCAGCGCGAAGTGGGCATCGACACCGACAGCTGGGAAGCGGCGCTCAAGAACACGCTGCGCCAGGCGCCCGACGTGATCCTGATGGGCGAAATCCGCGACCGCGAAACCATGGAGCACGCGGTGGCCTTCGCCGAAACGGGTCACCTCTGCATGGCCACGCTACACGCCAACAGCGCCAACCAGGCGCTGGACCGGATCATCAACTTCTTCCCCGAAGAGCGCCGCGCGCAGCTCTTGATGGACTTGTCGCTGAACCTGCGCTCGCTGGTCTCGCAGCGCCTGGTGCCGACCGAAGACGGCCAGGGCCGCGTGGCCGCCGTCGAGGTGCTGCTGAACACGCCGCTGATTTCCGACCTGATCTTCAAGGGCGAGGTCGGCGAAATCAAGGAGATCATGCGCAAGAGCCGCAACTTGGGCATGCAGACCTTCGACCAGGCGCTGTTCGACCTGTTCGAAAGCCACTCGATCACCTTCGAAGACGCGATCCGCAACGCCGACTCGGCCAACGACCTGCGGCTGCAGATCAAGCTCAACAGCCAGCGTGCGCGCAGCACCGACCTGGCCGCCGGCACCGAGCACTTCGCGATCGTTTGATCGGGGAAGCCCGCTAGTCGATCTGCCGCTGCCACGCGGCGAAGATCCCCGCTGTCAGTGCAATCACGGCCATCGCCGTGAACCCGTCGAGCGAGGCCATGAAGGTCGCCTGCTGCTCGAGCGTGCGCCACAGCGTGCCGAGCGCCATGGCATGCGCCTCGCCGGCGGCATGCCCTGCGGCCGCGAATCCATGGGTCAATGAATCCAGCGCCTGCATGAAGGCGGAATTGGCCGGGTTCGCCGACTCGCTCAGCCGCACCTCGTGCAACGCCTGGCGGTGCTGCTGCAGCGCGATCACGCTCGAGGTCGCGAACGAAATGGCGAGCTGGCGCACCAGATTCTTGAGCCGATAGCCGTGCGCGAACTCCTCGGCGGCGAAGGGGCGGAAGGTGAGGTTGGCCACCGGCAGCACGACGAAGAGCATCAAGAGCCCGCGCAGCAGCAACGGCACGACAAGGGCCTCGCGCCCCGCCTGCGGCGTGACCCGCGACAGCCACCACGCCGCCAGCGCCGCGATGCCGAAGCCCGCGACGATGAGCCACTTCTTGCGCGTGAGCCGCCCTGAAAACCGCAGGTAGACGAACACCAGCAACCCGGTGGCCAGCGACATCGCACCCGTGAAGTACCCGGTGTCGCCCACGGTGAAACCGAGCCCGCCTTCCATCAGCCGCGGCAGCAGGTAGCTGAAACCCGTCGACAGGTAGTAATAGACGACGTAGAGCGCGAGCCCCACGCGAAAGGATGCGTTCCGCAGCGCATGCAGCCGCACCAGCGGCGCGGGATGCCGCCACTGCTGCCAACCGAACCATGCGAGCCCCGCCACGCCGGCGATCGTGAGGCCGATCAGCGCCGGCGAGCCGGTGAAGAGTTCGAAGTGCGAGCGCGTCAGCACCACCTGCAGCGCCGCCTGCGCGAGCGCGAACACGAGGTAGGCGACGTAGTGCGGCTCGGTGCGTTCGTGCGGCGCGACGTCGCCGATGTCGGGCAAGGTCCAGAGCACCAACAGGCCGATCAGCGCGGCCACCGGCGCGGTGCTCGCGAAGAGCCAGCGCCAGTCGAAGTTGGTGACCAGGAAGGCACCGGCGATCGGTGCCAGCGCGCCGCCGAACACGATCAGCACCATGAAGGCCTTGAGCGCCTTGCCGCGCCGCGCGGGTGGAATGCCGATCTGGATCAGGATGCGGCAGGCGCCGAGCATCGGGCCGACGAAGTAGCCCTGCACCGCGCGCACGAACGTGAGCTGCATCGAGCTTTCGCACAGCGCCGCGCCCACGCCGCCCGCGGCGAAGGCGAACATGCAGATCGCGAGGTAGCGCCGGTAGCCCAGCCGCTCGATCCACGCATGCTGGTGCAGGATGCCGAGCACGGCGCCGAGTGCGTAGGCGCTCGAGGCCCAGACCAGCTCGTCGGGCGACGCGTTCACGCCGCCCGCGATGTAGCTCGCGAAGAAAGCGAACAGGGCGTTGTCGAAATAGTCGATGGCCGTCACGAGGCCGATCGCCCAGGGCAGCAGCGCCACGGCGGCGTTGCCGCGCGAGGGCCATGCCAGGGCCGGGGAGTTCATGGCGCAGGCCGCTCCTTGCGGCGCTGCTCCAGCGCCTCTTCCACCGGCTCGCCGGCCAGGCGGCGCTCCACATAGTCGAGGTCGCGGCGCAGTTGCGCCTGCAATGCGGCGGCCTCCTTGAGCTCGCGGCGGACCTGGGCGACGCGCGCATCGAGCGTGGCGAGCTGCTCGCCGAGCGTTTCGCGCAGGGTCTTCAGCGAAGCGTTCGACAGGCGGGGGCGCCCGCCCTCGGCCGGCGCCTCCATCGGCTGCTGCAGCATGGCGGTGATGGTCGTGAGCGAGAAACCCAGCGAGCGCATGCGCAGCACCCGCGCCAGCTTGCCGAGATCGGCCGCCTCGTAGAGCCGGTAGCCGCCCTCGCTGCGCACGGGCACGACGATGCCCAGCTCCTCGTAGTACTTGAGCGTGCGCGGCGTCACGCCCAGGCGGGCCGCGGCATCGCGCACGGTGATGGTCTTGGGGGAGGTGGCGTCGGTGGTCATGACGGGCCGATTCTACTAAAACCTGTACGTTTACGTACAGGTTTGAGGCCATCACACCGGTCACGAAATGGCTTTAAGCTCTTGCCTTATGAGCAGCATCAACACCCGAACCTACGAATCCATCCCCGCGCAGACGGTGGCCTTTCTCGGCCTCGGCGTCATGGGCGGGCCGATGGCCGGCCACCTGGCCAAGGCCGGCCACAGCGTCACGGTCTACAACCGCACGGCCGCCAAGGCCCAGGCCTGGGCCACCGAATTCGGCCCACCCGGCCGCCACGCCACCACCCCGCGCGAAGCCGCGGCAGGCGCCGACATCGTCTTCTGCTGCGTCGGCAACGACGAGGACCTGCGCTCCGTGGTGCTGGGCGACGACGGCGCCTTCGCCGGCATGAAGAAGGGCGCCGTGCTGGTCGACCACACGACCGCTTCGGCCGACGTGGCGCGCGAGCTGTCGAAGGCAGCCGAGGCGCTGGGCCTGCACTTCATCGACGCGCCGGTGTCCGGCGGCCAGGCCGGCGCGCAGAACGGCGCGCTGACCGTGATGTGCGGCGGCGACGCGGCCGCCTTCGAGCGCATCAAGCCGGTGGCGGCGGCGTTTTCGCGCGCCGTCACACTGCTGGGCAAAAGTGGTGCCGGCCAGCTCGCGAAGATGGTGAACCAGATCGCCATCGCGGGCCTGGTGCAGGGCCTGTCGGAGGCCATCGCCTTCGGCCAGCGCGCCGGGCTGGACATGGAAGCCGTGCTCGGCGTCATTGGCAAGGGCGCGGCCCAGAGCTGGCAGATGGACAACCGCGGCAAGACCATGATCGACGGCAAGTTCGACTACGGTTTTGCGGTCGACTGGATGCGCAAGGACCTGGGCCTGGTGCTCGACGAAGCCAAGCGCAACGGCGCACGCGTGCCGGTGACGGCGCTGGTCGACCAGTTCTATGCCGACGTGCAGCAGGCCGGCGGCAGGCGCTGGGACACATCGAGCCTGATCATCCGGCTCAAATGAAAAAGGCCCGCGGATGCGGGCCTTCTTGCTTCAGCGAACCGGCGAGGTCGTCACCGCCGGCTGCGCGGGCGTCGAGCCCGGCGCCGGCAGCGGCTCCATCGGCGGCAACGGCACGCGCGAGGATGACGAAGAAGAAGGCGCCGACGGCGTCGCGTTGCTCACCGGCGCGGGGCCCGTGCCGCCACGCTGTGCCGAAGACTGGTTCGCGGCCTGGCTCGCGGCGAGGTCGGCCTCGCTCACCACCTCGACCACGCGCACCACCTTCACCACACCGCCCACGCCGCGCGTGATCTCGGTCGCGCGATCGGTCTCGCGCCGCGTGGCGATGCCCATCAGGTAGACCACGCCGCGCTCGGTGATCACCTTGAACGAATTGGCGAAGATGTCCTTCGCATCGAGCAGCGAGGCCTTGACCTTGCCCGTGATGTAGAGATCGTTCGAGCGGTCCTGGAAGGTGCTGGGCGCGCCGAGCGTGAGCTCGTTCACCACGGAGCGCACGTTCACCACGCGGCCCACTTCGTCCTCGACGCGGCGACGGTCGGCCTCGTTGCCCACCGCGCCGGTCAGCAGCACCTGGCGGTTGTAGCTGGTGACGCTCACGTACATCTGGTCGTTCGCGATGTCGCGCACGCGGGCGGCGGCACGCAGTTCGATGCCCTGGTCGTCGAGCTGGGCGCCGGAGCTGCGGCGATCGGTCGCCACCATGCCCACGCCCGCCACCACGGCGCCACCCACCACGAGGGGCACGCAGGCCGAAAGGCCCGCGACCAGGGCGGCACCCAGGGTGAGTGCGAGGGCGAAACGCTGGGTCGACGTGGCCGTCATGGTGTTCATGGTCATGAGGAAGCTTCCTGTTCTCCGAGTAACTGGGCATCCACGCCGTCGCACAGGCAGTGCAGTGCGAGCAGGTGGACTTCATGGATGCGCGCCGCACGTTCGTGTGGCACGCTGATCTGGACGTCGGTTTCGCGCAGCGCACGGCCGATGACGCCACCGGTGCCGCTGCTGCCTGCGCCGGGCGCCGCGGGCGGACCCGAGACGGCATTGCCGAGCAGCGCGACCACGGTCATGTCGCGCTCATGCGCGGCCAGCACGGCGGCGAGCACCGCAGCCGACTGGCCGCTGGCGCTCAACGCGAGCAGCACGTCACCAGCCTGGCCCAGCGCGCGCACCTGGCGGGCGAAGCGGTCGGCATCCATGGCATTGGCGCTGTCGGCGTCCGGGTCGGTGGTGTCGCCGGGCAGCGCGATCGCACCCAGCTCGGGCCGCTCGCGTTCGAAGCGGCCGACGAACTGCGCCGCGAACTGCGCCGCCAGCAGACCTGACACGCCGGCGCCGCAAGCCAGCACCTTGCCGCCGCTGGTCACGCAGGCCAGGATGGCCTGCATCGCTTGAGAGATGGGTTTGCTGAGGACCGGTCCGGTCTGGTATTTGAGGTCGGCACTGTCGATGAAGTGCTGCTGAATCCGTTGCTCGAGCATGGGGCGGGATGATAACTGGGGGCTGTGAAACAAGAAGTTCGTGTGTGGAGCCGTCAGCCGGGGCTTCGGTTCCCGCGATGGATGCATCAGGCCGCGTCGAACGCCGCCTGGAGCCAGGTGATTTTCTCCTCGACCAGCACCACATCGAAGCGGCACGGCGGCACCGAGCGCAGCCGGCCCAGGTAGTGCTGCGCGGCGAACACGATGCGCCGCTGCTTCAGTCCCGTGATGCTGCCGCCCGCGCCGCCATGCGTGCCGGCACTGCGCTGACGGACCTCGACGAACACCAGCGTGCCACCGCCCGGACCACGCGGATCGCGCATGATCAGGTCGATCTCGCCGCCGCCACGGCCGGGCGTTCGATAATTGCGGGCGATCAGCACGAGGCCGGCGTCCTGCAGATGCGCGAGCGCGGCGTCTTCCGCCGCATCGCCGCGACGCTTCGTTGTGGTGTTGATCTTCATGGCTCCCTGCCGTCTTCTCTTTTTTTGTCGTTCGCTCTCACGGAGAAACCTCTTGGCTTCACTCGCCCCTGCTTCTTTCGGCGCCGCCCTTGCGGCCGCGCACGACGCCGCGGGTGCGCAGCATTATCCGCAGGCCACGCTCTACGTGGTCGCCACGCCGATCGGCAACCTGGCCGACATCACGCTGCGCGCGCTGCATGTACTGCAGCTGGTCGACGTGATCGCCTGCGAGGACACGCGCCACACGCAGAGCCTCTTGCGTGCCTACGGCATCGACCGCCCCGGCGCCCGGCTGCTGGCCGTGCACCAGCACAACGAAGCCGAGGCCGCACAGGCCGTGGTCGCGCGGCTCGCGCAGGGAGAGCGCATCGCCTACGTCAGCGATGCCGGCACGCCCGGTGTGAGCGACCCCGGCGCGCGGCTCGTCGCTGCCGTGCGCGCGGCGGGCCAGCGCGTGCTGCCGCTGCCGGGCGCGAGCAGCGTCACGACGCTGATCGGCGCCGCCGGATTGGTGGCAGATGGCGCGGACGGCAACGCGAGCAGCGCCTTCGTCTTCGCGGGCTTCCTGCCGAGCAAGGCCGGCGAACGCGACACCGCCGTGCAGGCGCTCTCGCAGGAGCCGCGCGCCGTGGTGCTGCTGGAGGCGCCGCACCGTATCGAAAGCCTCGCGCGCGCACTCGCCGTGCTGGGCGAGCGCCGCATCACCGTGGGCCGCGAGCTCACCAAGCAGTTCGAGGAGATCGCGACGGTGGCGGCGAGCGCCCTTCCCGACTGGTTCAGCGCGGATCGCGACCGCATTCGGGGTGAATTCGCGCTGGTGCTGCACCCTGTCGCGGTGAGCGGCGACGGCGGCGCGGAAGGTGAGCGCGTGCTGCGCCTGCTGCTGGCCGAACTGCCCGTGAAGACCGCGGTGCGGCTGGCTGCCGAGATCAGCGGGGCGCCGCGCAATGCGCTGTACGAGACGGCGCTGCGCATCCGCAATGACGGCAACGACGAGCCGGGCGACTAACCGTCCAGCTCCGCATACCGCCTGAAGATCCCGTCCTCGTTGAACGCAATGCGGCGCGGGCTCTGCAGGTAGTCGTGCACGCGCTGGCGGCGCTTGACGTTGGCGTGCAGCTTCTCGACGGCCGGTGTGCGGGCCAACGCTCGCACGGTGGCTTTCGGGAACGCGTAGTGCAAGCCGTCGACCAGCTGGAACAGCGAGAGATCGGCATAAGTCAGCATGTCGCCGACCAGATGCAAATCGCCTGCGGGGTTGCGCTGGAGCACCTGCTCGAACCAGTTCAGGAACTTGGGAATGCGCGCTTCGCGGAAAGCGCGTGCACGCTGCACGGCGGCATCGCGCTGGTCTTCATAATAGGCGCCGGTCGAGATCGGATGGTGCGTGTCGTGCGCCTCGGCCACCGTGTCGGCGATGGTGAGCTGCAGCTGGTGGGTCCACAGGCCGTCGGATTCGCCGACGCCCGAGAGTCCCAGGCGCGGCCCGAGGTACAGCAGGATCGCGGCGGTCTGGCCCACCACGATGTCGCCGTCGACCAGGAAGGGCGGCGCAAAGGCTGCGCGGGCGTTGTTGGGGTCGCCGAGCCGCTCGCCCAGTGCTGATTCGCCACCGCCTTTCGATTCGGGCAGCCGCGCCACGTCGACATAGTCGGCACCCGCTGCCTCGAGCGCGAGCCGCACGAATTCACCGCGGCCCTGGATCGTGGGCCAGTAATGGAGTTGGTAAGGCATGCGGGCATGGTGTCAGGGTCTGTACAGCCCTGCAACCGGCCCGGCCCTTCACGCGCCGCGTTGCTGAAGAAGAAGGCTCACCAGAATTTCCACCAAGGCCGTGGCGCGAGGCGCAGTGCCTGCGGGCGGGTGTCCAGGTCAATGTTCTGGGTGACCGTGTCGCCGGTGCGGCGGCGCATTTCGGTCTCGAGGGCATGCGCGATGCCGCGCGCCTGTTTCTCGCCGCGCAGTGCGCGCCGGCGCCATTCCGCGGCGTGTTCCGCCAGGCTGGCCTCGTCCAGATCAGTCAACTCCGTCATCGGTGGAAATCTTGCATGTGCGCGGTGGCGAGGAGACGCCAGCGCGTGGTGAATGGTCGCGGGGAGAACGCCGGAAGGAGAAAACCCAAGAAAAAAACCGGAAGCCCTTGAGAGGCTTCCGGTCTTGTATTTGGTCCCGCCGCCAGGAATCGAACCTGGATCTCAGCCTTCGGAGGGCCGAATTCTATCCGTTGAAATACAGCGAGAGATAGGCTCCGGAAAACGTCCGGAGCCAGAGATTATCGCCTATCAGGCGACAGCAGTTTCGGCTTCATGTGCAACCACCGCGCCGATCGCCGGACGCTCGAACCCGAGCCCCGCCAGATAGACGCGGAGGGTGCGCCGCCCGGTCGGTACCAGGTCGAAAGCCGTCGGGTCGAGCAGCCAGTTCTGGATGAGGCCGCTGATCAGCGCATGCATGCCCTGCGCCGCCATGTGGCTGGGCACCGGCAGCTTGACGTGGGCGCGGCGGGCCGCCAGCCGCAGGGCTTTTTCGAAGTCGACCACGCAGGCATTGCGTGCATCGAGGTGGCGCTGCTGCACCGAGGCCATGTCGTGCGTGTATTCGACCTTGTGGGTGGCGACGTCAAACACGCGACGCACCTGCGGGTCGGTCGTCATGAGGGTCAGCGCGTGGACCATGCCCTCCTCGATCTCGACCAGCGGATCGTCGCTGCCGGCCGCGGCATCGCTCTTGGGCCCGGCCTCCAGCGGCAGGATGACGCGCTCCATCATCGCGTTGAAGAGATCGGCCTTGTCCTTGAAGTGCCAGTAGATGGCGCCGCGCGTCGCGCCGGCCTGCTGCGCGATCTGCTGCAGCGAGGTCTGCGAGACGCCTTGCGCCTGAAACAGCAGCTCTGCGGCATCGAGCAACCGATTCCGCGTAGCCAGTGCTTCTTCCTTCGTACGACGTGCCACCAAGTCTCCTGATTTGTAAAGGCAACGCCCCTTCTACGCCGTGGGGCCATTGCGAGCAGTCACTATACATCCATGAATGTATGTAAACTACCGGACTTCCCCGATGGCCCGACTGTTTATGCTGTCTTCCTGTTCGCCTCGCGAACACGCCATCTCCCGTCTTCGCTTCAAAGGAATCGCATGCCTCTCCTGCATGTCTCGCGCTCATCCTCCTTTTCGCCGCGTCTCGCGACCGTGGCCGCCGTTGTCCTGCTGGTCCTCGCGGGCTGCGGCAAGGGCGATGCGCCCGCCGGTCCGGGCGGCGCAGGTGGCGGCGGCCACCCGCCAGCCCCCGAAGTGGGCGTGGTCGTTGCCGCGCCGACCGATGTCGGCCTCGTGACAGAACTGCCGGGCCGCCTGGAGGCCTCGCGCATCGCCCAGGTCCGCGCCCGCGCCTCGGGCATCCTGCTCAAGCGCGAATTCCGCGAAGGCAGCGACGTGAAGGCAGGCCAGCTCCTGTTCCGCATCGACCCGGCACCGCTGGTGGCCGCTTCGCAGAACGCCCAGGCCACGCTGGCCCGCGCCGAAGCCAACGCCGTGCAGGCCAAGGCCCTCGCCGACCGCTACAAGCCGCTGGTCGAGGCCAATGCGGTGAGCAAGCAGGAGTACGCGAACGCAGTCGCCTCGCAAAAGACCGCCGAAGCCGACGTGGCCTCGGGTCGCGCCGCAGTGACGACCGCGAAGATCAACCTCGGCTATGCCGACGTGACCTCGCCCATCGCAGGCCGCATCGGCCGCGCCCTCGTGACCGAAGGCGCGCTGGTGGGCCAGGGCGACGCCACCGAGCTCGCCGTGGTGCAGCAGATCAACCCGGTGTACGTGAACTTCACGCAGTCGGCCTCCGACGTGCTGAAGCTGCGCCGCGCGCTGGCGGCTGGCCAGTACAAGCGCGCGGGTGGCGAAGAAGCCGCCAGCGTGAGCATCGTGCTGGAAGACGGCAGCGACTACCCGCTGCCCGGCAAGCTGCTGTTCTCCGACCTCACGGTCGACTCGACCACCGGCCAGGTCACGCTGCGCGCCGAAGTGCCCAACCCCAAGGGCGAACTGCTGCCCGGCCTCTACGTGCGCGTGAAGCTCGAGCAGGCCCAGGCCACCAACGCGATCACGCTGCCGCAGCAGGCCGTCACCCGCACCCAGCAGGGCGACACCGTCTCGGTGGTCGACAAGGACGGCAAGATCAGCAAGCGCACCGTGAAGATCAGCGCCGCCAAGGACAACCAGTGGGTGGTGCTCGATGGCCTGAAAGCGGGCGAACAGGTGATGGTCGACGGCTTCCAGAAGCTGCAGATGATGCCGCCCGGCACGCCCGTGAAGGCCGTGCCCTGGAAAAAGCCGGACCCGAACGCAGCCCCGGCACCTGCGGCACCCGCGCCTGGCGCCGCCCCCGCCGCGAACGGCCAGGCGTCCGCCCCGGCCGAGAAGAAGTAATTAGGAGCGCGCCCGCATGGCCAAATTTTTCATCGATCGACCGATCTTCGCGTGGGTGATCGCGCTGTTCATCCTCGTGATAGGCGGCGTATCAATCACCCAGCTCCCGATCTCGCAGTACCCGCCGGTGGCACCGCCCGCCATCCAGATCACCGTCGCCTACCCCGGTGCCTCGGCCCAGACGCTCGAAGACAGCGTGCTGGCCATCATCGAGCGCGAAATGAACGGCTCGCCGGGCATGATCTACATGGAATCGGTGGCCCAGGCCGACGGCACCGGCACCATCACGATCAGCTTCGAGCCCGGCACCAATGAAGACCTCGCGCAGGTGGACGTCCAGAACCGGCTCTCGCGCGCCACGCCCCGGCTGCCGTCCTCGGTGACGCAGCAGGGCGTGCGCGTCGACAAGTCGCGCTCCAACTTCCTGCTGTTCGCGATGCTGTCGTCGAGCAACGCCAGCACCGACACCTCGGCGCTGGGCGACTATGCCGCGCGCAACATCGTGCCGGAACTGCAACGGATCGACGGCGTGGGCCAGGTCCAGCTGTTCGGCTCCGAGAACGCGATGCGCATCTGGATCGACCCGGCCAAGCTGCAGGGCTTCAACCTGTCGCCGGCCGACGTCAACAACGCGATCCGCGCGCAGAACGCGCAGGTGGCCTCGGGCACCATCGGCGACCTGCCGAACGTGCCGGGCCAGGCGATCGCGGCCACGGTGACGGTCAACGGCCAGCTCGCCAACGTCGACCAGTTCAAGGAGATCGTGCTGCGCGCCAACACCGACGGCTCGACCGTGCGGCTCAAGGACGTCGCACGCATCGAGATCGGTGGCCAGGCCTATGCCACTTCGGCGCGCCTGAACGGCGTGCCCGCGGTCGGCATTGCCGTGCTTCCCACGCCCAGCGGCAACGCGCTGAAGTCGTCCAAGGCCGTGCGCGAGCGGCTGACCGAGCTGCAGCGCTACTTCCCCGAAGGCGTGAAGTGGAGCATGCCGTACGACACGACACCCGTGGTGCGGATCTCGATCACCGAAGTGGTCAAGACCCTGCTCGAAGCCGTGGCGCTGGTGTTCCTCGTGATGTTCCTGTTCCTGCAGAACTGGCGCTACACGATCATCCCGACCATCGTGGTGCCGATCGCGCTCCTGGGCACCTTCGCCGTGCTGTTCGCACTGGGCTTCTCGATCAACGTGCTGACGATGTTCGGCATGGTGCTGGTGATCGGCATCGTGGTGGACGATGCGATCGTGGTGGTGGAGAACGTCGAGCGCATCATGAGCGAGGAAGGGCTGCCACCGCTGGAGGCCACCCGCAAGGCGATGCAGCAGATCTCGGGCGCCATCATCGGCGTGACCGTGGTGCTGATCTCGGTGTTCGTGCCGCTGGCCTTCTTCGCGGGCTCGACCGGCAACATCTACCGCCAGTTCTCGGCGACGATGGTGACCTCGATCGCGTTCTCGGCCTTCCTGGCGCTGTCGCTCACGCCGGCGCTGTGCGCCACGCTGCTCAAGCCGGTGGAGGCGGGCCATCACCACGAGAAGTCCGGCTTCTTCGGCTGGTTCAACCGCGGCTTCACGCGCACGGCCAAGGGCTACGAGGGCATGGTCGCGCGCATCCTGCGCCGTGCCGCGCGCTACCTCGTGATCTACGTCGCGATCATCGGTGCGGTGGTGGTCACCTACCGGCAACTGCCGACCTCCTTCCTGCCGGAGGAGGACCTGGGCTACATCATCGTGAACGTGCAGCTGCCGCCGGGTGCGACCCAGGAGCGCGCGCTGGACGTGATGAAGCAGGTCGAAGGCTTCATGCTCAAGCAGCCCGAGGTCGAGAGCATGGTGAGCGTGATGGGCTTCAGCTTCTCGGGCCAGGGCCAGAACGCGGGCCTGGCGTTCGTGACGCTCAAGAGCTGGGAGGAACGCAAGGACCCGGCCCACTCGGCCAAGGCGCTCGCGGGCCGTTCCTTCGGCGCGCTCTCAGGCATCCGGGATGCCTTCATCTACCCGCTGAGTCCGCCGCCAATTCTCGAACTTGGCAATTCCAGCGGCTTCAGCTTCCGGCTGCAGGACCGCTCGGGCGCGGGCCACGACGCCCTCGTCAACGCGCGCAACCAGATCCTGGGCATGGCCTCGCAGAGCAAGATCATCACAGGGGTACGGCCCGACGGCCTGGAAGACGCGCCGCAGCTGCAGATCGACATCGACCGCGACAAGGCGAATGCGCTGGGCGTGAGCTTCGACGCGATCAACACCACGCTGTCGACGACGCTCGGTTCGAGCTACGTCAACGATTTCCCGAACCGCGGCCGCTTCCAGCGTGTGGTGGTGCAGGCCGATGCGCCGGCGCGGATGCAGCCCGAGGACATGCTCAAGCTCAACGCTCCCAACGCCCAGGGTCAACCGGTGCCGTTCGCGACCTTCGCGACCACGCGGTGGGTCACCGGTGCGACGCAGACCGTGCGCTACAACGGCTATCCCGCCATGCGCATCAGCGGCGAGGCGGCGCCGGGACAGAGCACGGGTGCCGCCATGGCCGAAATGGAAAAGCTCGCCGCGCAACTGCCGCAAGGCTTCGGCTTCGAATGGACGGGCCAGTCGCGTGAAGAAAAGCTCGCGGGTTCGCAGGCCATCATCCTGTACGGCTTCGCGATCCTGGCGGTGTTCCTGTGCCTAGCCGCGCTGTACGAGAGCTGGTCGATCCCGCTGTCGGTGATTCTGGTGGTGCCGCTGGGCGTGCTGGGCGTGCTGCTCGCGACCATGTTCCGCTCGTATGCGAACGACGTGTACTTCCAGGTGGGGCTGATCACGATCATCGGGCTCTCGGCGAAGAACGCGATCCTGATCATCGAGTTCGCCAAGGACCTGCAGGCGCAGGGGCGCGGCGTGGTCGAGTCGGCCCTCGAAGCGGCGCACCTGCGGTTCCGCCCGATCATCATGACCTCGCTGGCCTTCGGCCTGGGCGTGGTGCCGCTGTTCATCGCTTCGGGCGCAGGTTCGGCGAGCCAGCGCGCGATCGGCACTGGCGTGCTCGGCGGCATGGTGACCGGCACGGTGCTCGCGGTGATCTTCGTGCCCGTGTTTTTCGTGGTGGTGCGCACGCTGTTCAAGGGCAGCGCGCGCCAGCAGGAAATGAATCGCAAGCACGCGCAAGCCGCGGGCATTGCGGAGGAGAAACATGACTAAGAAACTGATTCCCACAGTCCTGGCCGCGGCAATGCTGCTGGCGGGCTGCTCGCTGATCCCGACCTACGAGCGCCCCGCCGCGCCGGTGCCGACCACCTTCCCGGGTGACCCGTCGCAACCGGCCGGCGCCGCCGCAGCGGCCCTGCCGTGGCAGGACTTCTTCACCGACCCGCGCCTGGCGGGCCTGATCCAGACCGCGATCGCGAACAACCGCGACCTGCGCGTGTCGGTGCTCAACATCGAGCAGGCGCGCGCGCAGTTCCAGATCGAGCGATCGGCGCTGTTCCCGGCGCTCGACCTGACGGGCAGTGGCTCGCGCTCGCGTCCCAACGTCACTGGCGTCGGCGGCAGCGTGGGATCGCAGTACAGCGTCAACTTCGGCTTCAACGCCTGGGAGCTCGACTTCTTCGGCCGCATCCGCGCGCTGAAGGACCAGGCGCTCGCGCAGTACCTCTCCACCGAGGAAGCGCGCAAGGCCGCGCAGATCAGCCTGATCGCGTCGGTCGCCACCGGCTGGCTCACGCTGATCGCCGACGACGAACTGCTCGAGATCACGCGCCAGACGATGGTCACGCGCGAAGAGTCGGTGCGCCTGGCAAAGCTGCGCTTCGACAACGGCGTGTCGTCCGAAATCGACTTCCAGGCCGCCAACACGGCTGCGGAAAGCGCCCGCGCCACCTACGCGCAGCAGCAGCGCGCGCGCCTGCAGGACGAGAACGCGCTCGCCCTGCTGCTGGGCGCGCCGGTGCCGACGAACGCCCTCGTGGGCGGCGCCAAGGGCCTCGAAGGCATCCAGCCGATGCCCGACGTGCCGGCGGGCCTGCCCTCCGACATGCTGATCGAGCGGCCGGACATCCGCGCGGCCGAGCAAACGCTGATGGCCGCCAACGCGAACATCGGCGCTGCACGCGCGAACTTCTTCCCGCGCGTGTCGCTGACCAGTGGCATCGGCACCGCGAGCAGCGAGTTCTCGGGCCTGTTCGACCGGGGCTCCAAGGCCTGGTCGTTCGCGCCCACGGTCACGCTGCCGATCTTCGATGCGGGCCGCAACTGGGCCACGCTGCAATCGTCGAAGGCCGGGCGCGAAATCGCGGTCGCGCAGTACGAGAAGTCGATCCAGACCGCGTTCCGCGAAGTGGCGGATGCCCTGGCCGGCCGCGCCACGCTGGGCGAAGAGGTGCGAGCGCAGCGCGCGCAGGCCACCGCGGAAGCGGTGCGCTTCAAACTCTCCGATCTGCGCTATCGCAACGGCATCGCCAGCGCGCTCGACCTGCTCGACGCGCAGCGCTCGCTGTTCACGGCGCAACAACTGGCGGTCAATGCGCGGCTCCTGCAGTTGCAGAACCAGGTCACGCTGTACAAGGCGCTGGGTGGCGGCTGGGCAACGCGCGACAAGGGCTGAGGCGCTTGCGCACTCGATATCGGGAGGCCCATCACCCGCCGGGGCGAGGGGCCTCTCTATAATCGTCGGTTGATCTAGAAAAAGCCCCCCGACGAGCCCCCGTTATTGAGGACGCCATGAGCGCAGACCCGCACTACCAGGCCACAGAAGAAGCCCATACCGGCCCCATCAAGAACCCGAAGCAACTGCTGCTCGCGGTATTTTTCTCCTTCATTGCACCGATTCTGATCATCGTGGGGCTTGTCGCCTACGTGGTCTCGGGCACCAAGCCCGCCGGCACCGTGGAGGGCGAGAACATGGCGCTCTACGGCGTGTCGAAGGAATCGCGCGACAAGGAAGTGGCCGAACGCCTCAAGAAGGTCGGCGCCATCGAGATCCGTGACGCCAACCGCCCCCTCACGGCCGGCGACGCCGTATTCAAGGCCCAGTGCGTGGCCTGCCACGGCGCACCGGGCATCCCCGGCGCCCCTCACCTGAACGACGCCGCAGCCTGGGGCCCCCGCATCGGCCAGGGCTATGCAACGCTGCTGGAACATGCGCTCAAGGGCAAGGGCGCGATGCCTCCCCAGGGCGGCGGCGACTTCGAAGACCTCGAAATCGGCCGTGCGGTGGTCTACATGGCCAATGCCGGCGGCGCCAAGTTCCCGGTGCCCGACCGTCCGGCGGCCGCGGCGCCTGCAGAAGGTGCTTCGGGTGCGGCGCCTGCCGCGTCGGCACCTGCTGCCGCAGCCTCGACGGCTGCTGCTCCCGCCAAGTAATCCGCTTCGCTCCAAAGAAAAAGCCGGCCCAGCGCCGGCTTTTTTGTGGGCGATCCGCGCTTGAAGAACTATTGTTTTGATAGCGCCGCGGCGGGACTGGCATGGTGTTCCGCCGGGCTCATGACATGGCCGAAGCGCTGCGGCAGTTCGCTGGCCTGCACCGCCTCGGGCGTCCACAGGCCCTGCTCGATGGCTTCGGCCGCAATGCCCACATCCTGCGTGTGAACCAGCCCGAGCCCGATCGGCGCGACCAGATAAAGCCGCCCGGCCTCGTCTAGCAGACAGCCCGAGACATCGACCGCCTCGCCGGTATGGGCCGTGACGGTGAATCTGCCGCCGCCCTCGTCTGCCACGCGCCAGACCAGCGGCGCAGCCTCCAGCTCGACATACACGCGCTGTGGCCCGTTCTGGAAGAACCACTGCCCTTCGCCGTCGTGCTCGTAGTTGCGATGGATGAAGTCGATCAGCTTGTCGTGCCGCAGCATCGAGCCCTTGGCCTGCACGAACGGCCCCTCGGCTTGCGTGCGGTCGTCGCGCATGTACCAGTTGCCGCGCGCGTCGAGACCCAGCCAGCCGTAGCAGTGCGGCACGTTGGGCCATTTGGCGAGCGCCTGTTTGACGATGTCGTCCATCTGGTCATTCTCCTGCCGGTTGCGCCACGGAGGCGTCAGCCAAAACGCCGCCATGCACCTGCAGCCAGCCGCCGACACGCTCCGGCATCCCGCGCACGTGCCCCGGCGGCAGCCCCAGCGGAAAGCCGACGTGCCCGCCATGCGCCGGCTGCCACAGCGTGACGTGCCGCCCGACCTCGCCCGGCCCCGGCAGGCTGCGGGCCGGAATGAACGGATCGTTGAGCGCATTCACCACCAGCGTGGGCACGCGGATCTGGCCCAGGTGCGGCTTGGACGAGCCTCGCGCCCAGTAGTCGTCGGTGTTGCGAAACCCGTGCAGCGGCGCGGTGAACACGTCGTCGAAGGTATAGAGGTCGCGTGCGGCCAGCAGCCGGTCGCGGTCGAACAGGCCCGGGAACTGCGCGAGCTTGGCCATCGCCTTGGGCTTCATGGTCGCGAGGAACATGCGCGTGTAGACCAGCCTGTTGAAGCCCCGGCCGATCGCCTCACCGCCCGCGGCCAGGTCGAGCGGCGCGCTCACCGAAGCCACGGCGCTGACCGATTCGCGCGCCGTGTCGCCCGCCTCGCAGGCCCAGCGCAGCAATGCGTTGCCGCCGAGCGAGACGCCCGCGGCGAGCACCGGGCCGCCGCCGCGCAGCGTGTGCTGCTCGTGCATGCGCCGCAGGATCCAGCCGATCTCTTCGTAGTCGCCGGAGTGGTACGCGCGCGGCGCGAGGTTCAGCTCGCCGCTGCAGCCCCGGAAATGCGGCACCGCGAAGGCCATGCCGCGCTCGGCCGCAAATGCCGCGAAAGCCTCCGCATAGTGGCTGCGCGACGAGCCCTCGAGCCCATGGAACAGCACCAGCAGCGGCCGTGGGCCCGACAGCGGCGCATCGATGAAATCGACGTCGATGAAATCCCCGTCGGGCGCATTCCAGCGCTCGCGGCGGTACACCGGCGCGGCACCGTCGAAGCGGCGCGCATAGAGCGCGGCCCAGATGGTCTGCAGGTTGCCGCCGGGCAGCCAGCGCGGCGCCACGTAGTCCATCGACGACCGAAGAGAGGAAGAAGAAGAATCGGCGGAAGACATCAATGCAGGGTCTGAGGCGGATCGTTCGCGTCGTCCGGCTCGCGCGCGCTGCCCGGGCTCGCGTGGTGCGCCACCATGCGCCAGCCCTGCGCGGTCTTGTGATAGACGTTGGTGGCCAGCACGAAGGCATGGCGCGGGCCTTCGGCGGTGAGCACCTCGATGCGCTCCAGCACGTTGTGCACCGCGCTCGCGAGCGACTCGATCTTGCGCACCCGCGCCGGCATGGCGTGGATCGCGCCGTTGCCGAACATCTGCTCGAAGGCCGCGCGGATCGCCACGGCGCCTACAAGCCGCGGGCCGCCAGGGTGTACGCAGAACACCTCGTCCTCGTCGGCCCAGCAGGCCATCAGCGCGTCGATGTCGCCGCGCTGCAGCGCTTCGTAGAAAGCCGCCTCGACGTCGTCGGCGGTGCCGCCGATGGCCGCGGCAGTGCGGTGTGGGGTCTTGGGCATGGCGTGATTTTGCCGTGCCGTTCGTGACGCCGACGCTGCACCGCTTTGGTCCGGCCTGCACCGCGTCGCCGCAGTTTTTCCGGTTCGCCTGCTCCACTTTGGACCAAGTGGTCAAAACAAAAACATGAAAAAACCATAACTCATTGATTTGAAACGACTTATCCGACTGGCACGCACCATGCATAGGGCTCTGTAACCCCGCAACAGGAGCCCTTCATGAACGTCGGCATCTTCATTCCCATCGGCAACAACGGCTGGCTGCTTTCCGAGAACGCACCGCAGTACAAGCCCAGCTTCGCGCTCAACAAGGAGATCACGCTGAAGGCCGAGCACTACGGTGTCGACTTCGCGCTGTCGATGATCAAGCTGCGTGGCTTCGGCGGCAAGACCGAGTTCTGGGACCACAACCTCGAGTCCTTCACGCTCATGGCCGGGCTCGCGGCCGTCACGACGAAGATCAAGCTCTTCGCCACCTCCGCCTCGCTGGTGATGCCGCCGGCCATCGTCGCGCGCATGGCCTCGACCATCGACTCCATCTCCGGCGGCCGCTTTGGCCTGAACCTCGTCACCGGCTGGCAGCGCCCAGAGTATTCGCAGATGGGCATGTGGCCCGGCGACCAGTTCTTCGGCACGCGCTACCAGTACCTCTCCGAATACATCCAGGTGCTGCGCGACCTCTGGGGCACCGGCAAGTCCGACTTCAAGGGCGACCACTTCCAGATGGACGACTGCCGCCTGAGCCCGCAGCCACAGGCCGACATGAAGGTGATCTGCGCCGGCCAGAGCGACGCAGGCATGGACTTCTCCGCGAAGTACGCCGACTACAACTTCTGCTTCGGCAAGGGCGTGAACACGCCCAAGGCCTTCGCGCCCGCCGCCGAAAAGCTCATCGAGGCCACGCGCAAGACCGGCCGCCACGTCACCACCTACGTGCTGATGATGGTGATCGCCGACGAAACCGACGAGGCCGCACGCGCCAAGTGGGAGCACTACAAGGCCGGCGCCGACCACGAGGCCATCGCCTGGCTCGGGCAGCAGGGCGCGGCCGACACCAAGTCCGGCGCCGACACCAACGTGCGCCAGATGGCCGACCCGACCTCGGCCGTGAACATCAACATGGGCACGCTCGTCGGCTCCTACGCAACCGTCGCGCGCCTGCTCGACGAAGTGGCCGAGGTGCCTGGCACCGAAGGCGTGCTGCTGACCTTCGACGATTTCGTGCAGGGCGTCGAGGCTTTCGGCGAGCGCATCCAGCCGCTGATGAAGAGCCGCGCGCACGTGCAGAGCCCCGTGCCTTCGCAGGTCGAGCCCGAGCGCCTTGCGGCCTGAAAGGAGACGCGCATGACCACGCCCACTCCGAAGAACACCACCCTCACTTCAACCACGCCCGTCGGCGCGCCGCGCCTGCCCGGTGCGCCCGCCCCGCTCGTGCTGCCCGCGCGCCCCGAGCCACTCGCGCTGCACGCCAGCGACTGCGCACTCATCGTCGTCGACATGCAGAACGCCTACGCCTCGCTCGGCGGGTATGTCGACTCGGCCGGCTTCGACATCTCGGGCGCCCAGGGCACCATCGCCAACATCGCGCGCACCATCGCCGCCGCGCGCGCGGCCGGCATGCTGGTCGTGTTCCTGCAGAACGGCTGGGACGCGGCATATGTCGAAGCGGGCGGCCCTGGCTCGCCCAACTGGCACAAGTCGAACGCGCTCAAAACCATGCGCGCCCGGCCCGAGCTGCAGGGCAAGTTCCTCGCCAAGGGCGGCTGGGACTACGAACTCATCGACCAGATGAAGCCGCAGCCCGGCGACATCGTGGTGCCCAAGACGCGCTACAGCGGCTTCTTCAACAGCACGCTCGACAGCAGCCTGCGCGCACGCGGCATCCGCCACCTGGTATTCACCGGCATCGCAACCAACGTGTGCGTCGAATCGACGCTGCGCGATGCCTTCCATCTCGAATATTTCGCCGTGATGCTCGAAGACGCGACGCACGAACTGGGCGGCGCGGCCATCCAGAAGGCCTCGGTCTACAACGTCGAGACCTTCTTCGGCTGGGTCTCCACGGTCGATCAGTTCTGCAGCACCTTCGCGCCGCAAGCCGCCACTCGACCCGCAACGGCCGAAGCGGCCATCGCCTGATTCATTTTTCAAGTTTTTCAAGGAGTCCCCGAATGCCCAAGCAAGCCATCATCCCGCCCGGCACCGGCGTGCCCCTCGCCCCCTACGTTCCCGGCACGCTCGCCGATGGTGTGCTCTACGTCTCGGGCACGCTGCCCTTCGACAAGGACAACAACGTGGTCCACGTCGGCGACGCGAGCGCGCAGGCGCGGCATGTGCTCACCACCATCCAGGGCGTGGTCGAGGCTGCGGGCGGCACCATGGACGACGTGACCTTCAACCAGATCATGCTCAAGGACTGGGCCGACTACGCGAAGATCAACGCGGTGTATGCGGAGTTCTTTCCCGGCACCAAGCCCGCGCGCTACTGCATCCAGTGCGGCCTGGTGAAGCCCGACGCGTTGATCGAGATCGCCTCGATCGCCCACGTCGGCAAGAAGGCCTGAGCCTCATGACCTCGCTGCACTACGAGGTGCATGGGCCGTCGGATGCGATCGCCACCGTGCTGCTGTCCTCCGGCCTCGGCGGCTCGGCCGGCTTCTGGAAGCCGCAGCTCGGCGCGCTGGTCGATGCGGGCCATCGCGTCATCGTGTACGACCAGCGCGGCACGGGCCGCAGCCCCGACACGCTGCCCGAGGGCGACTACGCGATCGCTGACATGGCGCTCGACGTGATCGAGATCCTCGATGCCACCGACACGGCGCAATGCCACTTCGCGGGCCATGCGCTCGGTGGACTGGTCGGCTTGCAGCTCGCGCTCGATGCGCCGGACTGCGTGGCGAGCCTGGTGCTCGTCAACGCATGGTCGAAGCCGAACCCGCATTCGGCGCGCTGCTTCGATGCGCGGCTCGCACTGCTCGGCGCACTCGGTCCGCGCGCATATGTGGAAGCGCAGCCGATCTTCCTGTACCCCGCCGCCTGGTGCGCCGAACATGCGCAGCGCGTGGCCGACGAAGTCGATCACGCCTTCGCGCATTTCCCCGGTGAATCCAACATGCGCGCGCGCATCGCCGCACTACGCGCCTTCGACATCGATGCGCACCTTGCCGACATCACGGTGCCCACGCTGGTGGCGGCCGCAAGAGACGATGTGCTCGTCCCCTGGACCTGTTCGCAACGCCTCGCCGATGGCCTGCGCGATGTCACGCTCGATTTCATGCCGCACGGCGGCCACGCGCACAGCGTGACCGAAGCCGATGCCTTCAACCGCAGCCTGCTCGATTTTCTTGCCCGGGTCGGCACACCCGCCCTTCCCCCCATTCCCGCATGACCTCCACACAGATTCTCGAAGATGCCGCACTGGCACTCCTCTTCACCAGCGCGCGCAGCCACAACGGCTGGACCGGCGAGCCCGTGCCCGATGCCCAGCTGCAGCGCATCTACACACTCGCCAGCCTGGGACCGACCTCGGCCAACTGCTCGCCCGCGCGCTTCGTGTTCGTGCGAACGCCCGAAGGCAAGCAGCGCCTCGCGCCCGCGCTTTCCAAAGGCAACCTCGACAAGACCATGAGCGCGCCGGTCACGGTCATCGCCGCATGGGACCGCAAGTTCTACGACAGGCTGCCCACGCTGTTTCCGCATGCCGATGCGCGCAGCTGGTTCACCGGCAGCCCCGAGGCCGCGCACGAGACCGCCTTCCGCAATGCCAGCCTGCAGGCGGGCTACCTGCTGCTCGCCGCGCGCGCCGTGGGCCTCGACGCCGGCCCGATGTCGGGCTTCGACAAGGCGAAGGTCGATGCCGCTTTCTTCGAAGGCACCGACTGGACCGCCAACTTCCTCATCAACCTCGGCCACGGCGATGCGTCGAAGGTGTTCGGGCGTTTGCCGCGCCTTCCTTTCGACGAAGCCTGCATCCTGGCCTGACGCCTCCGGAGTTCTCCATGCTGAACGCCACTGCATCCCATGTTCCGCCGAGCGGCCTGCTGCCGGCGCTGCCCAAGGCCGACTACCGCAACGCGATGGCGCGGCTGGGTGCGGCGGTGAACATCATCACGACCGATGGCCCCGCAGGCCGCGCCGGCTTCACCGCTTCGGCGGTGTGCAGCGTGACCGACGAGCCGCCGATGCTGCTCGTGTGCCTGAACCGCTCGGCTTCGGTGTACCCCGCTTTCGCCACCAACGGCGTGCTCTGCGTGAACGTGCTGGCCGCGGGCCACCAGACGCTCTCGGGCCTGTTCGGCGGCAAGACGCCGATGGACGAACGCTTCGCCGCCGGCCGCTGGAGCCGCAAGGCCACCGGCTCGCCGGTGCTCGACGATGCGGCCGCGTCCTTCGACTGCCGCGTGGTGAGCGCCACCAGCGCCGGCACGCACGATGTGCTGTTCTGCGAAGCAGTGGCGATCGCCATGGGTGGTGCGGCGCAAAGCCTCATCTACTTCGATCGCAAGTACCACGAGATCGCGGCACCGCCGCACTGAGTCAGCGCACCGTGATGCCCTGGAGAACGATGCGCTGCACGTTCTCCACTGTCTGCTCGAAGAAGCCCGCATCGTCCAGCGTGTGTCCCGACAGCGCATGCACCTGCACACCGAAATCGGCATAGTGCTGCGTGATCGCCCACAGCGCGAAGATCAGGTGATGCGGATCGACCGGTGCGAGCTTGCCGGCCTCCACCCAGGCGCGAATCACCTCCGATTTGCGCTCCACCAGCGTGCGCAGTTCGCGGTCGAGTTCGTCGCGCAACAACGGCGCGCCCTGGATCATTTCAAGACAGAACAGGCGTGATGCATCGGGCCTGTCGCGCGAGATCACGAGCTTGCGGCGGATGTAGTCGCCAATGGCTTCACTGGGGTCCTGCTCGGCGCTGAAGCCGCGCAGCGGCTCGAGCCACACCGCGAGCAGATCGCGCAGCACGTTGACGTACAGCTCCTCCTTGTTCGCGAAGTAATAGAGCAGGTTGCTCTTGGACACATCGGCGCGCGCCGCCACCTGGTCGATCGAGGTGCCGTGCAACCCGAAGCGCGAGAACAGACCCAGCGCCGCGCCGAGGATGGCGCTGCGCTTGTCCTCGATCTGGCGCAGGCGCCGGCTCACGGCGGAGGCGCTCCGCACCGCGGGTTTCGCGCGCTTGCGCGCCGGGCTCTTGTCGGTGCTGCTGGCTGCTGCCAGCGCCTTGGTCTTCGGCATCTTCCCTCGCTCTTCATGTACGGATTGCAGGTTCTCTGAACGGCGCACCACTGTAAGGCCGCGGTGCATCGCGTTGCGCCACGGCGGCCCTCAGGCCCTCGCGGCGCGCACCATGCTGACGCGACAAATGCGATTTGTCCATTTGGTCCAACTGGCACAGACGTTGCATGGCGAAAGGCATGCCAAGCATGAGGACCCGCCCATGACCCTGCTGTCCGTACCCATCATCGATCTCGCGCCCTACTTCGCCGGCACGGCCGAAGGCAAGGCGCAGATCGCGAAGAAAGTCGACGAGGCCTGCCGCAGCATCGGCTTCCTTGTCATCACCAACCACGGCATTCCACCCGAGCTGGTATCGCGCGTCTCGTCGCTCTCGCGCGAATTCTTCAACATGCCGCTGGCGGAAAAACGCAAGGTCGACCGTCCGCGCGAAGACGCGGTGCGCGGCTACAGCGCGGTCGGCGAAGAGGGCCTCTCGTACAGCCTCGAAGAAGCGGCGCCCGGCGACCTGAAGGAATCGTTTTCCATCGGTCCCTCGAACGTGCCCGACGACGACTACCACCACGGCCCCGCCGCCGGCCCGCATTTCGAACCCAACAGCTGGCCGCCCATCGATGGTTTCCGCGAAGCGTACGAAGGCTACTTCGAGGCCATGAGCGATCTCTCGCGTTCGCTGATGCGCATCTTCGCGCTCGGCCTCGAACTGCCCGAGACCTTTTTCGACGACAAGATCGACGCGCACATCAGCATGTTCCGCGTGCTGAGCTATCCGCCGCAGCGCGAGCAGCCGCTGCCCGGCCAGCTGCGCGCGGGCGCGCACAGCGACTACGGCAGCCTCACGATCGTGCTGCCCGACGACAAGGGCCTGCAGGTCTTCAACAAGGCGGGGCAGTGGGTCGACGTGCCGCAGGTCGAGGGCGGCATGGTCGTCAACATCGCCGATCTGATGATGCAGTGGACCAACGACCTGTGGGTGTCGACGCTGCACCGCGTGGTGAATCCGCCTTTCGAAGTGGCGAGCACCAACCGCCGCCAGTCGCTGGTGTTCTTCCACCAGCCGAACTACGACGCGATGGTCGAGTGCCTGCCGAGCTGCCTCGCGCCGGGCGAGTCGCCCAAGTACGCGCCCATTTCGTCGGGCGATCACCTCACCTCCAAGTTCGTGAAACAAACGACCTTCGGCGGCACCAAGGCGACGGCCTGAGCTGAAACCCGATATGGCCCACCTCTCCTACGTCAACGTCTTCGCAAAAGACGTGGTCGCGCTCAGCGGTTTCTACCGGCGCGTGTTCGGCTTCCCCGAGATCGAGGCGATCCGCTCGCCGATCTTCCGCGGCCTGGACACCGGCAAGTCGAGCCTGGGCTTCAACGCGCTCGATGCCTACGAGCTGCTGCACCTGGCCGAGTTCTCCGACACGCGCGGCGTGAAGTTCCTGCTGAACATCGACGTCGACAGCCAGGCCGATGTCGACCGCATGGTGCCCGTTGCGCTCGAGGCCGGCGCCACGCTGATCAAGCCTCCCTACGTCACCTACTACAACTGGTACCAGTCGGTGCTGCTCGATCCCGAGGGCAATGTGTTCCGCATCAACTTCATGATGTGACGCGCGCGACGCCTCTTCTCTTTTCCTTCTGTCACTTCCCCTGCTTCCCACGAAAGGTTGCTCCATGCTGCGCACACCCACCACTGGCTTCCTCGGCCTTGCACTGACGCTCGCAGCCGGCGGCGCGTTCTTCTTCACGCTGCCCGCCATGGCCGCCGACGGCTTCACGCTCAAGGACAAGCCCAAGATCGCGATGCTGTACTTCGGCCCCAAGAACGATGGCGGCTGGACACAGGCCTTCGACGAAGCGCGCATCAAGATCGAGAAAGAAATCGGCCAGAAGATCCAGTTCGTGGAGAACGTGCCCGAAGACGCCTCGGCCATCAAGCCGGCCGCCGAGAAGTTCATCCAGCGCGGCGCCAACATCGTGATCGGCACCGCCTTCGGCTACTCCGACAGCTTCAAGGACCTGGCCGCCAAGTACCCCGATGTCGCCTTCTTGAACGGCTCGGGCACCACCAACGGCACGAACCTCGAATCGTTCTACGGCCGCACCTACGAGAGCCAGTACCTGTGCGGCATGGCCGCGGGGGCGGCGTCCAAGACCGGCAAGCTCGGCTTCGTCGCGGCCAACCCCTTCGGCGTGGTGAACTGGACCATCAACGCCTTCGCGCTCGGTGCGCAGAAGATGAACCCCAACGCCACCGTCAACGTGATCTACACCGGCGCGTGGAACGACCCCATCAAGGAACGCGCCGCCGCGGCAGCCCTCATCGACCAGGGCGCCGACGTGATCGGCCAGCACGTGGACAGCCCCACGCCCCAGATCGTGGCGCAGGAGCGCGGCGTGTACGGCACCGGCCACCACCGGGACCTTCGCCAGTTCGCGCCCAAGGCCACGCTGTGCTCGTCGGTGTGGGTGTGGGACCGGTTCCTTGTGCCTGAACTCAAGAAGGTGATGGCCGGCGGCTGGAAGCCCGCGCCATACGGCGCCTTCATCGCCATGAAGGACGGCGGCACCGACATCGCGGGCTTCGGCCCCGCGGTGCCCAAGGACAAGGCCGCGGTGATCACCGCCGAGCGCGAAGCGATCCTCAAGGGCAAGCAGGTCTACGCCGGCCCGCTCGCGGACCGCGATGGCAAGGAGCGCGTGGCCAAGGGCGCGGTGCTCTCGGATGCCGACCTCTGGAAGATGGACTGGTTCGTCAAGGGCGTGGTCACGCAAAAGTAGGCCGGAGCCCAGAAGAAGCCATGCCCAACGCGCTCGAACTCACCGGCATCCGCAAGACCTTCGACGGCTTCGCGGCCCTCACCGACGCCCACTTCGCCGCACGCTGGGGCGAGGTGCATGCGCTGCTCGGTGAGAACGGCGCGGGCAAGTCGTCGCTGATGAACATCGCCGCCGGGCTCTATGCGCCCGAAGCGGGGCAACTGCTGGTCGACGACAACATCGTTCGCTTTGCCGGCCCGCGCGATGCGGCGAAGCACCGCATCGGCATGGTCCACCAGCACTTCAAGCTGGTGCGACCGTTCACGGTGGCACAGAACATCCTGCTCACCGCACCGCCGCCGGCCGGGTTCCAGAGCCACGGCGAGCGGCTGCGCGAGATCGAACGCGACATCCACAACAAGGCCGCGGAACTGGGCTTCGAGATCGATCCGTCCAAGCGTGTTGATGCACTCTCGATTGCGGAGCAGCAGCGCGTCGAAATTCTCAAGGTGCTGCTCGCAGGGGCGCGCATCCTGATCCTGGATGAACCCACGGCCGTGCTGACCGACCAAGAGGCCGCACGCCTCTTGCAGACGGTGCAAGGGCTCGCGCGCAGCGGCGCCGCCGTGGTGCTGGTCACGCACAAGATGGCCGACGTGAAGACCTACGCCGACCGCGTGACGGTGATGCGCGGCGGGCGCACGGTGGCGACGCTGGAGCCCGGCGCCACGTCGGTGAGTGAACTCGT
>NZ_JANLNM010000015.1 GCF_024701975.1 Variovorax sp. ZS18.2.2 | reverse complement strand
GTGTCTTCGCCGCGCACGAACCACTCCCACTTGGGCAGCACGCCGTAGTCGTTGAAGATGGCCTCGGTCTGCGCGCGCAGCGTCTGGCGATGGAAGAGCCGGTTGTTCGCGCGCAGCCGCAGGTACTTGAGCCACGGACCGAGCCGGGCTTCGTAGAAGGCCAGGTTGCCGTCGGTGCGCACGAGCCGGAATCCGAAGACGATGCCGGTGAAATAACGCAGCGTGCCGTCGGGCCGTACGAGTTCCACGCAGAGCATCTTGCCCTGCAGGTCCTTGAGAGCCAGGCCCGCGTTGCTACTGAGCAGCCCGGCCGTGAATTCGAAATCGCGCGACAGGCCTTCGGACGCTGCAAGCGTGTTGATCACGAGGTCGGCGCCTGCGGGCTGCCCGCCCTGGGGGAACGACAGCCGCAGCAATCGATCGTGCTGGCGTGCGGACACAAGCTCCGCCAAACTGCGACTCAACGGGCTGCTCATCGAATGCGCCCGCGCAGGAACGATCTCGCCACGACGTGGTTCATGCTGACTCCCTTTGACGCTTGTGTTCAAGAAATGCCCGCAGTCAAACGCTTTGCCCCGATTGCAGCCGAGCGCATCGGGTCCGATCTTCGCCCGACTATATGAAGACGATGATGCCGTTTGAGCGGCATTTCTTCACGCGTGGCGGGGGAGTTTTAGTAGTGGCCTCTCTCGAATAAGCCATTGGTTTTCTGAGCTCGAGACAAAGGCCATTCGGTTGACTACAGCAATCCGGCGACAACGATAAAGTGATCCAGCAGCTGCATGTCGACCAGCGACTGCGCCGACCTGATCGCTTGCGACAACGGCTCATCTGGGCGGCTCGGCTGGACGACCCACGATGAGTAGTTGTGCGCCAGAAGCATCGCGGCCGCATTGAGTTCCAGTGGGCGCTGACATCTTTTCGCGGATATCCTTGACAGCACAAGCAACCCGCCACCCTGCTATTCCTTTCTAGCCACGAAAGAGCAGCGCGTAAGTCATTGCGCAAGGCATCGGGCGCGACTCGTAAAGCGAGGAAGGCCGATACCGCAAGTGTCAAAAAGATCGAGGTCTCACGCGGGCGCTTCTGACGCAATGGCAAGCAACTGTTCGGACGTGGGTTTATCCCAGTCATCCCCATGAGCACCTCGCGCGTAGTAGCGAACCATTTCAGCTACGACCAAATCGTGTTTCCAGCCGCTTGTCTCCAGGCGCTTTCGGATGGAAGGATGGACGTCTCGTGACTTCATGTCCGCGAGCAACTGACTCGAAAGTGCGGCCTGCTCCGCATCGGAAAACGCTGAGATCTCTTCCACGATAGTCGCGCGGCGCCTGCGAAGCCATTCTTCGGCCCATCTTGCCTGTCGCTTTGCTTGGGCCTGGCGCGCTGCCAGGCTACTTCCATCTGCCTCCTCAGCTTCCCTCTCCTTTTTCGCGACGACGAGCTTTGCCTCGCCTGGCATGAGAGATTTGAGGTACCGGAAGGGATCTCGGAGTGGCTCTGGGAATGCGGTTGTGATTCGCTTTTCAAGCGCCTCGAGGCCGGCCGCGAACGCCTCATTGCCAAACTCGTCGATCAGCGCTTCGGCACGCTTGTCATCAACGCCAAGCTTTCCTGCTCTTGCGACGCTCTCGAAGTCCACAGGTTCATCACGTTGGCTGAGCGCCAGAGAGCGTTGCGGTTTCGGCCGAATCAAGAACTGAAGCTCGTCAATGAATCGACCGCTCTTGTGCTCCACGAGCTCGACATCGATATCGGTGATCGCGCACACCTCTGCGACAGCCAGGCGGAGACAGTCGCGCTTGAAGATTCGGTACTCCATCTTTGCCGTCTTCTCGTTTTCGGGGCGTCCCATCAGAACCGGTCGCCACCAGTGCCATGACTGTCTCGAGGTTCGGCCAATGTCCTTGTATCGCGTGCAGATCTCGTAGAGGGCCATCCCGGCATGCGAGCGCATCTGCGAGATGATCTCCATCGACAGCCGTGCAAAAACCGACGGCTCTAGAAGCTCTTGCTTCATGTTGACTGCGTAGGACCATTCGACCCAAACCTGGCCGCGAATTTTGCTCAGCTTCGCGTGTGCCAGGAGGCCGCACACAGTCCAGAAAGCGCCCTCCCCTGTCGTTGGCGACTGCCATTCGACGGTGGTCGACACCATGGAGCGAAGGTGCTTCTTTATCAGCTCGTGATCTTTCGAGTCGTAGTCGAGGCCCTTGATGACGTCGGTAAATGGTGCAGAAAAGACATCCTTCTCGAGGCCCTGGTTTTGGGCCTCGCGCAACAGCACATTCCAGCTCTTGCGCCCGAGGGTTGTAATCTTCTGGCTCTTTGGAACCATCGCCAGGGTGTTGACCGGCTTTCTCAGAGGAGGATCCGGCTCTTGAGCGGGAGCAAGAGCACGCGTCTTATCGACGGGTTCAGCTTGCCTCCCGCGCGGTGCTGAGGACGCCTGCTTCATTGGGTTCTGAGGATCGACATAACTTCACTGTAGCCGATCAAATCCTCATGTGAAAGTCGCTCTCACACGAAGTACGTACCAAACATCAGCGTTTCGAGGCCCTGAAAACTCTCACCTTGACGACAAGAGGTGACCGGCGAATCCCCTGAAAACTCTAACGTCTGAGTCAATCGTCGGATGTTCACGAGCCGCCGGCATGCATTGAATGTATGACCCATGAGGAAATCTGCCTTCCTTAGACCGATTGCTCAAGCTCCCTGTATCCACTCACCAAACTCCCCGATGACCCTCACGTCTGTCCCTGAAATCGATCCGTTACGCCCTGCTTTCTCTCCGTCACTCCCTGAAGACACTCCATGAATTAACCTAAGTCATTGATTTGATTGAGGAATATCAGTCGTAAAGGGGTTTAAGGAGTCAAAGGGCTTCTATTAAGTAAATCCCTTCTGAGGATTCCTTTGGATGAAACCATCAAGAAAATTCGGGATAACTTGCTTGTTTCCCTTTTCACTTCTCGCCGCTGTTGACACAATCGAGGTGTTTTCAGCGCGTTTCGTAAAGAACGCGCTGTGTGTCGCAACAGGAGAAATACGTGAACAAATCCAAAATAGGTCTTCCGAAGGCAGTTACGTTGCAAGACATTGCCGATCAGGCCGAAAGGGCGGCCGCTTACATGGGCGAGATCCGTCAGGCGATGCTGAACCCTACTGGGCGCAAAAAGTCGCCGCTGCAAAACCTAAGTCAGCTTGCGGCATTGTGCGACACCGAGAAGGGGTCGATCAGCCACAGGATTGCCCGCGGTGATTTACCGACGGGGCATCTAAACGAGGCCGGCAGCCGGCGAGAGTTCACTGTTGGAGAAGCTCGGCAGTGGGTCCGAGAGTTTCGGAAGGACAAGCTGCGGCCAGCTGGTGCCGAGGCCGTCACGATCAGTATCGGAAACTTCAAGGGCGGTGTTTCGAAAACGACAACCGCAATCACGCTGGCACAAGGCCTTTCCTTGCGTGGGCATCGAGTCTTGGTTATCGACACAGACCCGCAGGGCTCGTTGACTACCTTGTTCGGAATACTGCCTGATGCAGAAGTCGATGAAGAGGACACGATTCTGCCCCTGGCCATGGGCACCGAAACCAGCATTCGGTACGCAATTCGGCCGACCTACTGGGATGGCATCGACTTGGTTGCTGCAGCTCCTCTACTCTTCGGGGCAGAGTTCGTGCTGCCTGCTCGTCAGTCTTCGACGCCAGGATTCGAGTTTTGGCGCGTGCTGGACCTCGGGATCGATGAAGTGCGTTCTGACTATGACGTCATCATCATCGACACGCCACCGGCGTTGTCGTACACAACGATCAATGCATTCATGGCCTCCAACGGCATCATCATGCCGCTACCTCCAAACGCTCTGGACTTTGCCTCTGCGGCTCAGTTCTGGAGTCTCTTCACCGAACTGACGACAGAGATGTTGACGAAGCGCGGTTTGTCCAAGGAATTCGACTTCATTCATGTGCTGCTTGCTCGAGTTGACGCGGCGGATTCTGCGAGCACAGTCGTTAGGCAATGGATTGGGCAAACCTACGCCGACAAGGTCTTGCCCGTTGAGATTCCAAAGACCGCTGTCGCCGCGACGGCAAGTGCTGAGTTCGGAACGGTCTACGACATCACGAAGTACGACGGAAACGCGAAAACTTTGAAGCGGGCCCGAGATGCTTACGATATGTTTGTGTCCTATGTGGAAGGCTCAATTCAATCGGTTTGGGAACGACAGGTCAGCAAGCTGGCGCCGCGAGCTGGGGCTAAGAAGGGAGGTGTTTGATGGGTAAGGATCTTCTTCGTCGAACGGCCATGATCCAGATGCCGGCAGCAAAAGCTGCAGATTCGCCCGCGGAATCTGTAACTGCCAATGCGCCTCCGGCAGCTGCAAAGCCGAAGACGGCTCCTGGAACGCTCGCTGGCTTTATGTCGACCCAGTCGACTGCCGTTCAAGAAAACGAGCAACTCAAAGCGCAGCTGCAGGTGTTTGACGGCGCATTGCCGACTCGAAAACTTGATCCGGCGACCATCCGCCCCTCGAAGTGGGCGAATCGCGATGAGTCGTCGTTTAGCGGGCCTGATTTTGAGCAATTCAAAGAGGAAATTGTTTCGGCTGGTGGCAATGTCCAACCGATCAAGGTTCGTCGAATCGAGGGTGGGAATAGTGGAGGGGTAGGACCGTCCAACCCCCCGGGTGTTTCATTCACCTACGAGATCGTGTTTGGGCATCGTCGTCACCGTGCTTGCCTCGAACTGGGTCTCCCTGTGCTGGCGCTCGTCGCTGATACCGACGATCGGAATCTCTTTGTTCAGATGGAACGTGAGAACCGGAACCGCGCCGATCTCTCTGCTTGGGAGCAGGGCGTCATGTACGCCCGTGCGCTTGACGAGGGTTTGTATCCTTCGAATCGGCAGTTGGCCTCAGCGATTGGTCGCGACCTCTCTGATGTTGGTCGTGCCATCTCTCTTGCAAGGCTGCCCAAACCAATCATCGACGCCTTCGCACGGCCGCTTGACCTTCAATTCAGATGGGCGAAGCCTCTGAACGATGCGCAGCAATCAGATCCTGAGAAACTTCTGAGCCGGGCAAAAGCGTTACATGGCAAGGCGACAGCGATGGCTCCCAAATCGATTTTCGAGGCCTTGGTGGGACTTGAGAGCGCTGACGAGCACTCCTCGGCAGGGACCGTAGAAATCAAAGTTAGGGGCAAACCCATGGCGAAGCTGATGTCGGACGCGAAAGGAAGACCAATCGTCCGTTTCACGAATGCCTTCACGACCAAAGATCGGCAATCTCTCGTGAAGCTACTGGAGGGCTTCTTGCAGAGCAAGGATGTGTAGCCGGGAGGTGACGGGAAAGAACAGGGGTAGGACGGTCCTACCCCTTTTTTCTTGGTCTATCGTTTGGAGACTTTTCAGGGAGCACCAGCGCCCTGAAAACCCTCCACATGCCGCTGAGCAGCGGTTATGAAGTGATTGCCGAGATCGGCAGAGTGAACACCGCTTCCATGGCCTCGCGTCGGCGCCGCTCCTGGGCGCGGAAGTACCTGGCGGTCGTACGCGGATCCGCTTGACCAAGATTCGCCTGCAGCACGTCCACCGGCACATCGGCTTCGGCCGCACGCGTGGCATGGGTGTGTCGCAGCCAGTGCAACGAAGCGCCTTGTACCGCCGCGCGATCCTCGAGAGTGAGCGAGGAGGCCGCGAGTGCCGCGGCGACGAAGCGTTTCATTGCAGCTGCCAAGGTGGGGTAGCTGAGATAGCCGCGCTCTTCAAGCTCTTTGGCATCTGGCAGATTGACTGGCTTAGCCCCAGGTTCTGGCAAATCCGAGCTGCCAGGCTTCTGCGGCATTGCCAGCACCGCCAACAACGGCGTGTTGGGGTGCACCGCCTCTAGGTGCAGGCTACGGGCCTGTAGATACGCCCTCGTGGCTTCCAGCGCCACAGCTGGCACAGGCACCCAGCGATTGCGCGCGCCCTTTCCGTGCACATGAAGCCAGTAGCCATCGTCTCGCAGTTGCAGATCTGCCTGACGCGCGCGCAGCAGCTCGGCCGCGCGAAGGCCTGTGGCTTGGGCGAAGACCAACAGCCAGTGCATGCGTGCGCTGGCCGCGGGGGAGAGCGCCTGCAGGTGTGCGAACAATGCACGCCAGGCCGCCGGCGTAAACGCCCTGGATGTGCTGACGGGGCGCGACGCATCGTCCGGCAAGCGGATGTTCACCACGCGCCATGGATTGGCCACTAGGTAGCCCACGTCGACCAGCCATGCAAAGAGCGCGCTGACGACTGTCAGGGCGTAGCGCTGGCTGTCCACCCCGGGCTGGGCCGCAAAGGGCGCCCAGCCGGGCGCTAGGCGCTTGGCGGCACCCCGACGCATCCACTCGGGAGGCACTCGGGCCAAGAACCCCATGTAGGCCTTGCAGTCGTCCGCGTTGGCCCCAGAAAGCGCCCGCCCGCGCTCGGTCAGCAACCACAGCAGAAACCGCTCGGCCTCGCGCCGGTAGGCCCGCTGGGTTTGCGGCGACTGAGAGCGCAGCGCAACCCAGGTGTCGATCGCGCCGCGGTCATCGCGCGCATCGATCTGCGGCGCCGTTCCACGGTTGCTGCCCAGATGCCCCGCGAGCTCTGGACCCACGCGTGCGCTTGCCCAGCGTGGGGGAGGTTCCACCCCGACCAGTGCCTGCAGGTGCTCGGCCAGTGCACGGGCCTTCTTGGGGCCGTAAGCGGGCAGGCCGCCCCACCAGCGCCCGCCCAGCGCGATTGCGGCCCGCAGCTCGCCCAGCGTATGAAAGCCCGCCCCCTGAAGCCGAGCGACCAGGTCCTCGTCAAACCACCCCGACACCCCATCGGTGAGGGCGGGCGTGTCCACCGCGTAGGCCTCCAGCTGCTGCAGCAGTGCCATGCGGGACAGGCGCAGCCGCTCGGCCTGCGAAGCCTTGCGCAGAGCTCGTGGATCCGCCGGCGCGACCGCGCTCCCGAAGCGCTCGGCGTAGAGCGCCTGCAGCTCGTCGATCGACCAGTCGGTCAGGCCCTCGGCCTCGGCCCAGGCCTCCAGGCTGGGCACCACCACGGCGGCATTCGCGGTTGCGGCGTCTGGTGCTGGCGAGGGGAGGGCGCCGGCGGGCTCAGGGCGCCCGAGTGGCTTCATTCGCAGCAACCGCCAGCGCGAGCCCATCTGCGCGCGTTGCGCGATCAGGATGGCCGATTGCACGGCCGCCTCGTGCGCACCCTCGGCGCCGCGGCCGTCGTCGACCAGGTAAGTGCGTGCGGCCGCGAGCACCGAAATGCCCTCGGCGACGGCGCGCAGGTGCGCAAGCACCTGGCGGCTCAGGCGCAGCGTGAGGGCAGGGGAGGGCGCGACACCACCACCAGCTGCTGCATGGGACGCACGTGCGGTCGTGCGGATCGAGTGCTTCATCATTGGGAAGCCGGCGCGGGGGTCCGCGCGTAGCCGCGCTGCTGGCGCCGCAGGGAGATCTTCTCGAGCTCGGCGTCGCAGGCCTGTTCACCAGGCTGCGGGTCACGCAGCGTTCTGCCCAGCGCCGAGCCGATCCGCCCCCATGTGCGCAGGATCTCCCACTGCCCGAACAGGTCGCGGCAGACCCGCGCCTCGTAGTAGCGGTGGGTGAGGGGGTTTTCCCAACGGGTCATCCAGACCTCATGCGTTGAGTTCGAGCCACGTTTGAGGCGTCGACCATCGGTCGTTGTCCCGGCCCGCCTCGTCGGGCAAGCTGCTGGTGACCCACACACGCACACCAAGGCAGCTCGAGGCGAAGGCCAGGCCCTGCACGAAGCCGAGGGCCTCGGCCGGCTCCCCGGCATCCAGGCCGCTTTCTCGGCCGTTCTCGAACTTGCAGAACACCATCATGGCGCGGCCCTACTTGCCGTACTTGCGAAGGAGGTAAGCGGCGCTTTCGTGATGCTGCTCGGTGATGACCTGGTTGGAGCCAAACGCCTCTTCCAGGCCCCGGGCAAGCCGCCAATCCGCGGACCCCTTTTGGCCCTCGTTCTCCAGCTTCTGGTGGATCTCGGTCACCTTGTGAGCGATCTCCTGGGCGGTCAGTGGGGTTGCCATGGTCCAAATTCCTCTTTTACATCAATGACTTGAGCCGATGGTAGTCCCGAGACCGGGTTTGTGCAATTAAAAACAGTGCATTGATAAGTACAGTTATCTATGACTGGTTTTAATAAAAGATAATGACATATCATTTATCGAGGTAGACTCCCTCTCGCGTTCCTGCACACGAGGTCGCGCGTTGTCCCGTCGACCTGCACACATCCGAATCTGTCGCTCCCATGACCCGTCATTCACGTTTCGTCGCCGCCAACCCCGCCGAGCGCGTGCTGGTGCGCTTCGCGCGCGACGAGTTGCTGTGGTGCGGCCATCTGGGCGATCTTGAGGTGCCCTGGCGCGACGGTACGCGCCACGCCGGACCGACCGTGCTGGACCTGGTGCTGCGCGAAGGTCCCGCGAACCGGGGACGGTGGCGCCTGCGCACCGCGCAGGAATTCCTGGAGCCGGCGTCGACGTCGGCTGATGCGCGCTTCCTGCCGGCCCTGGCCAGCGGCGGGCGCCTGGTCCGCGAGGAAGGCGAGTTCCTGCGCGTTGAGAAACCCTCGACCATCAGCATCGGCGCGACAACGTTGCGCCTGGCGCTGGGCCTCTACGGCGGCGAACTGGATGCCAGCTACGAAGCCCTGGCGGCCGAGGCGGCCGGCGCCTGGCGCGAGGACCTGGAGCGCGCCCGCGCGCTGTACCTGGCGGTGCGCGAGGCGCCCGGCGGCCGCTTGCTGGAAACCCCGGCGGTGGCCGCGCTGCGTCCGAGCGGCAACGTCTCCGAGAAAATCGAACAGGGCATCCTGCGCCAGGTCTGCGAGCAGCTGGGCGTGGACCCCGACCTAGAGATACGGCGCCCACGCGGGCGGCCGGGTCCGAAGGCATTGGCGGATCTGGAAGAACGGGACGACCTGAGCGAGGCCGGCCGTTACCTGCGCGTGACGCTGCATGGAGACGGGCGCATCGGCGCCCGGCTGCTGTCCCCGGTGATCGGGCTGGCCGTTGGCGTCGATCTGGCCAGGGTGCCGCTGCTGACCCTTCTTGCGCTGCATGCGCGGTTGGGCGGTGCCGGCGAACATGACGATGTCCAGCTGCTGGAGGCGTTCCTGGATCGAAGCGCGCCGAGCTGGCGTGCGCAAGCGCAGATGCATGCGCAGGAACGGCAGGCGCCACCCGCGGTGGCGGATGACCCTTACGCAATTCTGGGCGTGACGCGCGCCATGGACCTGGCCGACATCACCAAGGCCTACCGGCGTGCGATGCAGGCCTTGCACCCGGACAAGGGTGCCTGTCCGCCATGGTTCGCCCAAGCCGCAAGCCTTGCCTACCAACGCATCAAAGCCGTGAAGACGGCCGAACAGGAAAATCCATCGCCATGACCGCCAAGCGCAACAACACACCGGGCGAATTGACGCCCACGTCGCCGCCCTCGCGATCGACGCCCGCAGCCGCCCGCGCAGCCTTCCTGGACAAGGTGCGCGCGGGCGGTGCCGCGACACCCTCTCTGTCGACCGCCACCCCCGCCGCGGTCGGCGGGGTCCGACGGCCGCGGTTGGTCTTCGGCATGGATGCCACCGGCAGCCGCGAAGCCACCTGGGCGTCGGCGAAACGGATCACCGACCGCATGTTCGAGGTCATTCCCGGGGCCCTGGACATTGCGCTGGCCGTGCATGGCGGCAACCGTCTGCACACCTTCAGCGCTTTCGGCAGCGAGGTCGAGATCTTCCGCGCCATGGCATCGCGCGTGCGCTGCGAGAGCGGGGAGACGCGCTTGTGCGAGTTGATGCGATGCACGCTGGGCGCCGGCGGCGTGCGCGTGATGTCGTACATCGGCGATGCCTTCGAGGAAGACGAGGGCGAGGCGCTGGCGCTGGCCGATCGCATGCGCCTGCGCGGCATCAAGGTCATCATGCTGGCCGACCATGCGGACCCCGAGACGCTCAGGGTGTTCGAAGAGATCGCCAACCGCACGGGCGGTGCGCTGCTGGACTTTCGCGGGAGCCAAAGCCGGTTGATGGGTGAAGTGCTCAAGGGCGTGGCCCAGCTGGCGATCGGAGGCCAGGCCATGCTGGCGGGCGGCACCAGCGCCGGCGCACGGCTGCTGTTGTCGCACCTGAAAAAAACCGAGGGTTGACGGATGTTGGCAACGTAGCTAACATTAAGTCATCCACTCACCAACAGGGAGCCAGCATGGACAAAGACATCATCGAAACCAGGGGCGCAGCCGCCCTGCAGCGGCTGTTCAAAGTCGCCCTCGGAAGCACGGACCAGTGCCGCTACATCGCGAGCTTCCTGCTCGGGTTGTACAACGGGATGCGGTTTCCCTTCGACCTCACGGATCTGCGCGCGATCGACAACGATCTGTTCGAGGACTGCATGACGGTGCTGCGCATGGACGCGCGCGTCACGCGCCAAGAGGTACACCTCTACTTCGAGAACGGCGGCCAGGCCTTCGAGCAGTTGGCCAAGGACTGGGGCGTCGAGGACATGTACAAGGTGCGTGAGGAAGCCAAGCGCGCCGCGCAACCCGTGGGCACGCCGGCGCCGCTGCACGAGGGCGGCACGTTCGAGGCCACGCTGCACTCCTATGGCGATGCTCCCGGCTACCGGGACGTGTCGGTGATCGCGCAACTCGGCGAGCAGGGCAACACCGAGGTCCGGCTCAGGCTCACGCCCCGGGACGGCGAAATCCTCATGCAGCACATCGCCCACGTGCATGCCCTCGCCTGGCGTGACGGCGAACGAGGCCCGCTGGACATGAAGCAGGGCGAGAAGCGCCCGGCCTGGCTGGACCAGACGCCTGCGCAGCGGCACGGCTATTGAAAGGCATCACCATGGCCCACGCACAAGTCAAGACCGTCACGAGCCGCGAGTTCGTGCACAACGTGAGCGCGGCCAAGCGCGCGGCCGCCGAGGGCGATCACGTCATCATCACCGACCGCGGCGAACCGTCCTTGGCGCTCATTCCGATCGCCGAATACCGGCGCTTGATGAAGACCGACAAGAACATCGTCGAGCTGCTGCGCATGTCTGAAGCCGACGCCTTTGACTTGGACTTCGAGCCGATCCGCATCAACGCAAAGGAGATTGACGCATGACGAACGCGCAGGACACGGATCAACGATTCGCGTGGATCGCGCAGCATGGTGGCCCGGACGTAGACTGGGACGAGCCGAATGCCTCCTATCGCCACCTCATCGCGGGCGAAGGCCTGTCGGAGTGGTTCGCCTCGGACCGCTTCAAGACGGATCAGGCCACGGCCATCAACAAGCACGTCGACGAAGACCCCCACATGCGGATGCTGGATCTTCGCAGCTCGGCCGGCCGACTCGCGACCAGTGTCCAGTCGGTGTTCTGGAGTTCCACGTTAAAGGTAAGTGAGGGCCGCTACGTGCGCGTGTGCGGCGACGCTGCCGACTTCCCCACGGCCCTGGCACAAGTTGAGGCATATACACACGAGAGCCGCCAGATGGGCGGTCTCACCTGGTGGCAGGAAACGGAGAATCGCTGGATCAGCTGGTTGGGCGCGTTCAATCTTTCAGCCACGAGAGTCGCGAAGTGGAACGAGGAATGCTGGCATTTCGAGGTCAAGGGCGAGGCGCCAACGCTCGAAGAAGCCGCGATGCTGGCCACGCTGGGACGCCTGGACATGACCGGTGCCGCCGGCGGGCAAGGCACGTGATGCTGCTGCTGCTGGACACCAATGTGATTTCGGAAGTCCGCAAGAGCAGCTGCCATCCGAACGTTCTTGCCTGGATGTCGGCCCAGGCCACCGACGCGCTGTACATCTCCGCCATCACCGTGCTGGAGATCCAGCGCGGCATCAGCCAGGCCGCGCAGCGCGGCGACGCCCTGCAGGCGCAGGTCTTTACGCGCTGGCTCGAAGGCCAGGTGCTGCCGGCCTTTGCCGGGCGCATCCTGCCCGTCGATCACGTCGTGGCCAGGAGGGCGGCGCAGCTGCCCTGGGCCGACGCCAAGGACTATCGAGATCCGCTCATCGCGGCGACAGGGCTGGTGCACGGGGCCACCGTGGTGACACGCAACACCAAGCACTTCGAAGCGTCCGGGGCGCGGCTGGTGAATCCGTGGGACGACCAGGCATAACTTCAACATCCGAGGAAAAAACATAGTGACTCAAACAACCGTTCTGACCATCGACGCTGCAAGCGATGAGGATTTCCACGCGTTGATGGGGCGCGTGGAAGCTGTTTCTGCAGCAGTCATCACCGTTGAGACGGGCCCCATATCGCGTTCAACCCCAATACTGGCGGAATGCAACGGGAATTTCGAGCTGCGGATCATCGTTCTGTGGTTCAACACGAGTGCTCTGGAAGCACTCCAATCCCTGACCGGCAAGCAGCTCACTGATGGCCGTGTTGCACTCGATGCCGCGGCCGCCGTCGCGAAGAGCTGAGGCGCAACAACGGCAGCGGCTCTGGCAACACACGAAGTGCCCTGCCAGGGGCCGTGTGCTTCCCTGCGGGACTGTTGTGGGGTGGGGCGAAGCCCGCAAGCGAAGCGCGCAGGCCGCGCGGGCGCGAGCCGAAGGGTTGTTGGGGGGTCGGCGCGCAAGCGCTCTTCTGTTCCCCCCTTGGGGGGACTGATTATTTCTTACCCACGTGGGAGAGGTAGGAGACGCAAAAGCTGGTGCCTTCATCGGCAGAAGCACAAAAATCCACGGCGTTCGATGCACAAATTTAAGTTTTTTGTGGGTTCTGTCAGCCGGCCAACGGGACGAAGTCACGGCTGGGAATGAGGTGCCGGGGAAGTTATGGCTGGCTTTTGGCCGTTTCGGCCGTCGAGGCAATGTTGCGGCCCCGAATTTCGATTTCGTCCCTTCTTTGATTAAAGAAGGATTAAGAAGAGATTAGCATTTCCCACTCATCTTCCTAACTAATTGATTTTAAAGGTTTTTTCTCCTAGAAAAGTTATCCACATGTGCATCGGATGCCGTGGGTCGTGTGCATCGGATGCCGTGGGTCAAATGCACCGAATGCCGTCTCATGTGCATCGAATGCCGTGTCCATGTGCATCGAATGCCGTGCTCACGTGCATCGAATGCCGTAGATCGCGTGCATCGAATGCCGTTTCTTATGCATCGGATGCCGTGCCCGAACTATTGAGCGCGGGCACGCGCTGCACCTTCACCAGGTCGCGAATGATTTCGAACGATGCGAGAAAGCCGACCTCAACGGGGTCCCTTTGTTCTTCGTGCGGTTTAGGACGTTAGCGCCCCCCAGTGTTCATGCGGGTTTCCAGAGCATGCCCTCTGGAAACCCGCATGAACACTGGGTTCTCTGATTCCCCTGCATTAGTCTCGGCGTGAGTTGACTGCTCAAGCGTCGAAGGGGCTGGCGGCCACAGAATCTGCTCGCATAATCGAGTTCAACAAGATGGACCGGCGACAGGGAGCAAGCTGTGGATCATTGGCGAACACCGTATCTGGGCCTGCGCAACGTCCCGCCGGGCTTGGACGATTTCGAACTCACGACGTTCTTTTCTTACAGCGCAGCTGAGCTGAATTGCATCCGATCGCGCCGTCTATGAGCTGGGATGAGAAGCTACAGGGCGATCTGATTGACCCGAACGGCAAACTCGCAACGACGATGCGTGAGCATGCGCAGCGGGATCGAAAACCCGACTCCGGTGTGGCGGTTCGCTTCAGCCGCATCAATGCTGTCGATAGCGGGCAAGGCGTTGTGGTGCAGACTGTCCGTTCCATCAAGACCGGAGAGCTACTGGTCAGTCGGACGCTCCCCCTTGCTGATGTCGAAGCGAACGGGCTCGATGTGAGCGGATGGAACTAACGCGACCCTCGCCGCGAAAGGGGAGATGCACGGCGCGACTGAGGCGAGCTAGATTTGAATTTCTCCAGCGATCAAGCCCGCGCGATCGGCAGATCCGCCCAGCTGGTGGTGTAGTTCGGCGTCTTGTGTTCCTGGCGCATCGACCATAGCCGCGCATCGCCGGCCAGGCCTGCGCTGGCCAGCTGCACGGCGCCGCGGCCGAAGCGACCGTTGAGCACGTCGACGGCACGCATCAGCTTGCCGCGATCGGCGCCGGGGTCGTCCAGGTCGAGCTCTCCCTGTTGCACAGACGAGTCCTGCAGGTCCAGCAACAGCACGCCCGCCTTGGCGTAGCGAAAGCCTTCCCGGTAGATGGCGCGCAGGCCGTGCAGCGCCATCGTCGCGATCACCGACGTGTCGGCCGTCGGCCGGCGCAGCGGCACGGTCACCGAGCGGGAATACTGCTTGTCGTCCTTGCGAAAAGGTGAGGTGTGGATGAAGACCAGGACCTGGCCAGCCTGTCCGTCCTGCTTGCGCAATTTCTCGGCCGCGCGGCCGACGAATTCGCTGACCGCTTCCTCCAGATCCTTCAGCTCGGTGACGACCTGGCCGAAGCTGCGCGTACAGGCGATTTCTTTTTTCGGGGAGGGCGAGTCCTCGAGCGCGATGCAGGGCTGCCCCTGCAGCTCGCGAACCGTGCGCTCGAGCACGACAGACCAGCGCCGGCGCACCGTCGCCGGGTCCAGCTGCATCACGTCGAGCACGCTGTGCAGCCCAGCCTCCTGCAGCTGCTTGCCAATGCGCGGCCCGATGCCCCAGACCTCCTGCAGGCCGGTGGTCGCCAGCAGTGCATCGAGGTCCGACGCCGGCAGCGCGGCGAGGTTGCAAACGCGCGCGAGATCTGCTGGATAGCTGCCGGGCTTGCGCTCGGCCGTCTTGGCGATGTGGTTGGCCAGCTTGGCCAACGTCTTCGTCGGCGCCAGGCCGATGCAGCAGGGGATGCCAAGCCACTGCTGCACGCGATCGCGCACCAGGTGGCCGCGCTGGACCAGGTCGCCGCGCACGCCGGCCATGCCGACGAAGATTTCATCGATGCTGTAAGGCTCGGCGTCCGGGCCCAGGCCGCTGACGATCGACATGAACCGGTTGCTCATGTCGCCGTACAACGTGAAGTTCGCGCTGAGCGCGATGACGCCGGCGTTGGGAAGGCGACGGCGCACCTGGAAGATCGGCTCGCCCATGGCGATGCCGAGGTCCTTGGCTTCGTTGCTGCGCGCCACGCAGCACCCATCGTTGTTCGAAAGAACCACGACGGGATGCCCCTCGAGGCTCGGCCGGAAGACGCGCTCGATCGAGACGTATGCGTTGTTCATGTCCGCCAGGGCGTACACGGCGATCTCCGTCAGCGAGTGAAGCGCTTGATCGCGGCGGTGACCACGCCACAAATCACCAGTTGCTGTCCGTCACGAAAGACGAGCTCGGGATAGGTCGGGTTCGCCGGCACCAGCTTGATGCGGTCGGCCCGCTTGTGCAGGTACTTCACGGTGAACTCGCCGCCGTCGATCTGGGCGACCACGATGCTTCGATGCTCGGGGCGCAGCGCGCGGTTCACGACCAGGATGCAGCCCGATTCGATGCCGGCCTGCAGCATCGAATCGCCGCTCACGGTCCAGAAGAACGTGGCGGCCGGATGGGTGATCAGCAACTCGTTCAGATCATGGCGCTTGACCGCGAAGTCCTCTGCTGGGCTGGGGAAGCCCGCGGCGATTTTTCCCTCGACCATTGGGAGAGGGATCAGCGGCAACAGAGGCGGGTCCATGAGATCCGCCTCGCTGGGAAACGAGTCGGCGATACTGTACATGCATCCAGTATATGCCGAGCTGCCAAAAAATGGCCGGGCGGCCCTACCATCGGCCCATGTGCTACAGCCAACAAGTCAGCCAGGACTTCAACCGTCTCATGCGGACCTTCGGGGCGAAGCTCAGTACCAAGGAGTTCCTGGCGCTGTATCAGCGCCGGCAACGCGGTGAGCGGGTCCTGGTCCCAAAAGGTATGGACGAGGCCTTCCTGGCCTCGTCAGACCCCTCGCTGGGGGAGATTCGCGATTTGATTCGCGAGCACCTGGCCAGCGAGTCGACTCGGCTCGAAGAGCTGCTCTTCGCGCAGCGCACGCGCCTGGTCGACGCGGAGCGCAAGCTCGAGGTCAAGTTCACGAAGGGCGCGACCGAGAGCAAGCGCATCGCCGGCGACAAGATCGAGGACGCGAAGATCAAGCTCGCGGATCTGCGCCGGCGCGAGCCGAAGTTGCGGGATTCGCGCATCTACCCGAGCTCGTACGCAATGGTCATGGTGGTGGAAGAGGGCGAGAGAAAGATCATGCCGATGCGCTACCTGTGCCGGCCGGCCGGGAAGCCGGCCTCCTACGACGAGAGATACCCCGGCACGTACAACGCGCGGCGCAACAGCCTCAATGGCTACTGGAAGGGCCTCTGGGGTCAGTCCCATGGCCTGATTCTTTCGACCGCGTTCTTCGAGCATGTCAAGCAGCACCGCAAAGAGGGGCGCGAACTCGAGGCCGGCGAAAAGGAAGTCGACATGGTGCTCGAATTCCGGCCGCAGCCCGAACAGGAAATGTTCGTGGCTTGCCTGTGGTCCCGGTGGACTGCACCAGGCGAGCCGGATCTGCTTTCCTTCGCGGCGATCACCGACGAACCGCCGGCCGAAGTCGCTGCCGCGGGCCATGATCGCTGCATCATCCCCATCGATCCGGCGAACGTCGATGCCTGGGTCAATCCAGATCCGCGGCACCTCGAGGAGCAGGAAGCGATCCTGGATGAACGGGAGCGGCCGTACTACGAGCACCGGCTCGCTGCTTAGCGACCCCTCGTCGCGTTCCCAGAAGTCTTGAGATATTTCAGTACCCAAAAGTGCCATCGCATCGATGGATTTGAATTGGGCATTACAAAGGCCGAATGGCTTCATAAGCGGGGCAAATTCTTGTTGACACCGAAAACAATAGGTCTTACTCTTTCTGCGTGATCAGCCGAAAGGCAACACGCATCGCCTCAGCTCTTGAAAGGCGAACGACCAAGCTCCCAAGGCAAGGTTCAGAGTATCTTTGTAAGCAACCCGGACGGGGAATACGCATTCCCTGTTCAGGCCTTACGGCCCGGCGTGGGTATGTGCGTTTCTCGTTCTTCAATCTTTTTTATTGGAGTAACGAATCATGGCATCCACGCAAAATCAGCAAGCTTCCGAAACGAAGTTCTTCAACCTGCACGTCAGCGGCGTTGGTTATCTCAACCGCGTTCGCTGGGTCACGCCGAACTCTCGGGGTGGTCGTCGCTCCGAGCCGTTCCTTGCATGCAGCGTTGCTGCCTTGCGTGGAAATTCGGACGACCCTGCCTATACCTACTTCGACTTCCGGGTCAGTGGTGAAGAGGCAATCGCGATCGTGGGCGATCTGGAAAAGGCGGTTACCGAGCGTCGCAAGGTCTTCGTGACCTTCCGTGCCGGCGATCTCTACCCGCATCTCTACGAGCGCGACGTGCGTGACAGCGAAGGTAAACCGACTGGCCGGAAGGAAATGGCTGTTCTGATCAAGGGCCGCCTGCTCGTCATCAATAGTGTCACTATTGATGGCGATCGGGTCTACACCCGAGAGGCAGAGCAAGAGCAGCCCGGCAACGATGACCTGCCAGGGGACGGCGTTGGCGAGGACAACTCGCTGAAGCAACAACCTGCAGGCACCGGCAGCAGCGCGGTACCCAGCGCGCCTTCGGCCGCGCCGCGCAAAGAGCTGGCCATGTCATCGTCGGGCTTCGATGACTTTGACGACAGCATTCCGTTCTAAATCGGACTTCACCTCAGGAAACCCCCTCTCGCGCAAGCGGCAGGGGGTTTCTTTACTTTGAACTCATCCTCCCTTACTCAGGAGAAATTTCATGAAAATTCATGAACCCCTCTCGCGCGAGCGGCAGGGGTTCACGCTTGACGCTACGCGCATTGCGCGTATTATTCAATACATGGACAGCAACAAAGCAGTTCATCCGACGCCACCCGGCAGGTGGTTCTCCAAGGAGATTTCAAATGCAAGCAGCACACATCAACACCAACGGCCTGAACCAAATTGCGGCCGCCCTGGGCCTCTTCCATAAGCTGGGTCACGACCACTTCACAGCCGCCATGCTGGGCGCCTGGGCTGCAGAAGCCGAAGAATCCTTCGCCAATGGCAACGGCATGTGCTTTGAGATCAAGAGCTGGGACAGCGTCACTGGTCGCCCCGAAGTGGTGACCGTCACCACGGACGGTTTCGACGTCGAAACGGTGAATGACGAGTAAACACTTCAATTGGCACAAGTCCTGGTCGAGAGGCCAGGACGGCCACCTTGTGCACACCAGCGGCCTGCGCGTCCTGGTGGTGCGCAGTGAGGGCTTCACCGATCTGGAGACCGATGACGCCAGCATGGCCATCTTCCAGGCTAGGGAGACCTCACGCGGGGTGCCCGTGCATCAGCTTGTTGAGCGCGTGAAGCGACTGATGAAGGAGGCCGAAACATGGCACCAGCACAACCTCTAACCCCGACGCCTGCCGACATTCTGGCGGCGCGTGAGGCCGTCCAGGCCAAGTTGGGCCTGGGCATTACGGCAGCGCAAGACTGGTGCGCCCGCGCTGTGCACACGAAGCGCAGGCCCTGGCAGCAATGGGAGACTGGCGCGCGCGGCATGCATCCAGCTTTTTGGGAGCTGTTCTGGCTCAAGACCCAGGCGTGCTTGACATCTTGAATATGCCGGCTGGGCTCAAGCCTCTCGGCGAGCCTGTTTCTGCAGGCGCAATTTTGTTGCAGCATTGATGCTCGAAAGAAGCAGCGAGGCCACGACAACAAGGGCTCGCGAGAACCGTTGAAATCCGCTATGCTTAAAACTCTCCACGTGTTTGCCGGAATCACACAAACCGGTGTGCCAGTTCGCTGGCTGAGGCATGTCAACCCCTGAAGCATGCACGCCTTCGGGCTGGGGTTCATCTGAACACGCGCTCCCCCGTTGATGCACACTTCGTTCCGAGCGCGCCCACTGCCAGGCACGGAAAGCCCAGCAGTCTGTTGACCTCCCTTGCACTCGTTCTGGTTTCGCCAGGCGGGTGCAATTCATTTCCAGCCTACGGCTTCACCACTGCGCAAGCAGCCAGGTAGCAAGCCGGGTTTCCTTTTCATCAACCCGTCGGGACCAAGCTCCCGAGGTCGTGATGACGTACGGCTTGTGCTCCCGGTTTTTTTCCAGGAGCGAACCCATGATCCGTATCGACAACGCAACCCTTCGCGTGAAGAAGATCCGCCAAAGCCGCAACGGCGCATTCTGCGTTGCGGACCTGAGTACCGGCATCGGTGAATTCAAGGTCAAGGACACCATCCTGGACCAGTTCGATGAGGGCGAGTACCAGGCAACAGTCTGGATCAGCGAAGTTTTCCTTGCCCAGTACATCGCTTACGGAAAAGCCGTGACCGAGATCCGCGCTCGGCTGCATGACCTGCAGGTCAACGCTTCGGCACAGCTCGAGCCAACGCACCAGGAACAAGCCGAGCCCGATCCGTTGGATGAGCTTCCAACGACGCGCATCGACGTACCGCGTGTTCTTCCATTGCCCACCGAGGAAAAGCCCTCGCCGGCATCGTCACCTGCGCCACGCTCGGCGCTTGAGCTTTTCAAGCGCAAGCTCACGGGCATCGGAAAGGCCTCCAAGGCAATTTCGCCGGGGATGGCTGGCGGCTTGAACGATGTGTCCAAAGCGACACAGGATTCACCATCGACAGCGAGGGAGGCTCAGAGCTCGACGAAGGAGACCTCCACGCAGCAGACCTTATTCAACGCAGAGATCTGGCGCGCTATCGAGGCGCGCGAGAGCCTCAAGCTCGATCCGACGGTAGAACGCAGCAAGCTGCGCATGCAGGCGGCCGAAATGCACAACCTGGGCTATGTGTTCGATCCGAAGGCACAGACCTGGAATGCCAAGGAAGAGGCGCTCACGGCCTGAGCCATCCCTCTACGAGCTTCGTCGGCTTCGATGAACCACAACCCGCATAGCGGGTTGCCCGATGCCCACATGCACATCAAATGTTGCGTGTCTCGTGGCCATCGGTCAGCCCGCTCTCACCAGCGTGTTCTTCTCCAACCTGGGTGGCGGCAACCTCATGTGCCGCGGCTTTGCGGCTCCGGCTGCACGGCAGCGATTCGTCGTTGCGGTGTCGACCACCGCGCCTTTCATTGGTCGCCCAGACCCCATGCCGGCGGCCGGCCGCTGACCTCTTGATGAAAGCTTGCTTTCGAGGACCGCGACCAGGGGTAGTGCTCAAACTTTTCCGTCTCCACCCGGAACCCGATGGGTTCCCCCAGTGCCTGGTAGTACGTCGGCTTCGCACCGACCCCGCTCCCGGACCCTGAGGGAAACCATTCCGCCATCAGACGATGGTTTCCAGGCTCGTTCAGCTTTGCAAACGAGCCCGGCAGCGAAAGCTGTTGAAGCATTCCTCTTCTTCCATTCAATCCCCGCGGGACAACGTTGCCCCGAAGGGGCGTGCGTTGGCGCAGCGCAAACCAAAGGAAATACCGTGAGCCTTGGTTCTCAATCTCGACCACACGCCCCCAATGGGCAGCTCGCATTGATCTATTGCGGCCATCGCCTGAAACTGCAGGTCCTAAAGAGCGCAGCCGGTCACTACATCGGCACGGCCAACGAAGATGGTCCGGTCTCTCGTGAATCGTGCGAGTACTTCGGCAGCGAAGCGCTGGCGATCGCGGCCCTGGAGACAGGGGAATGGTCGCAACACGACGGCCCATGAGGCACCGTTGGACAGTTCGCTGTCCGCAGCGATCGTCTTTGCGGCCTTTTAAACCCGGAACCCGATGGGTTCCTTCAGTGCCTGGCGGTGGTCAACAGCGCCCCGGACCCTGAGGGAAACCATCCCACCATCAGACGATGGTTTCCAGACACGTTCAGCTTTGCAAACGTGGCCGGCGGCGAAAGCCGCTGAAGCATTCTTGCCGGCATTCGGCAACCTTCGAGCGACCTATGCGGGTCGTATTGATTTTTTCATTTCAACCCACCGGGGATCAACATCTCCGAGAGGGTGTGTTGTCCCCATTTTTTATGGAGCGACAACCATGCATAACCACATCGCGTTCACCGTCGTGGGCGACAGGGGCAAGGGCGACGAAGAGGCACAGCGCAAGCTGTTTCATGCCGCCTTCGCCGACTGGCTGTCCCAAGCCAGCGAATCGGACTGCAACCTGCTGGAGCAAGCGCGCGAGCGCGTGGCCCCGGGCCAGGTCTGCTCGATGCACAGTCTTGTTCTGCGCTGCAGCGCGCAGCCTGACCAGGCTACGTTGCTGCCGGAGAGTCTGACGGCACTGCTTCGAGAACGGAATTGGCAGCCGCACGGCGCTGACGCCGCATCTGTCTGATCAGCGGCATTGCTTCCTCGAACGGCATGTCTTCCAGGATGTGTGCCAGTTCAGCCGGTCCAGGGTCGCTGCGGCCGCCCTGGACCAGCGTGAGGTGCTGGCGGGGAGGTGACTCTTTCATGCCGGTAGTTTGGCATGCCTTGCTGCGCAACCAGAAGTTCAACCCTCCGCCGCGGTGCATCAGGTCCATCCGGACCTGGTGCATCCTGGTGGTATCTCTCGTGTCCCACAGCGGCACACCCATTCATACGGAGAAACCGAATGCTCGGAACCAATACCTTGACGGCCGCCATGTTCATGTGGACCGGCTTCCTGACCCGGTCGGGGAGCGAGATCCAGTGGCTCGACGGCGATGCAGAAAACCATGGCGGCCAGATCCACGCTGCCATGTACGTTGCGGACGCGGCCGAAATACTGGTCGACGAATACGGCAGCTTCATGCTCGCCGATCCGGACACCGACTTCCCAGGTGTCTTCGACTACGAGGTCAGCGAGCCGCTGGGCGCGTGGCTGCGGGGCAACCTGCAGGTGCCGCTGGACAACGGCCCGGGCCACACCGTTCGGCTGGAAGCGCGCGAGCGCATCGCGACCTTTTTTCGGAAGAAGGAGCGAGGCCACGACGACATGCTTGCCACCGAACCATCTGCCCTTCAACCCGACGAGAAGTCATGAGCAAGATCCACATCACCTCCACCGAATCGATCGCGAGGTTCGTGGCCTTCCCCAATCACCAGGACTGCGTGGTGCCGCTAGGCCTGCTGCGCCGCCTGGTGGAGCGGCGGGTCGAACCCGGGCTTGTCTACACCGTTTCCGACCATGGCTACAGCGGCGAGCAGCTGGCCAAGGCTGTGGAGGTCTGCGCGATGCTGAGCATGGCCTATGCCTACGCCAGCGAGGACAACGGCGGTGCCGGGTCGATCAGGTGGGAGGGCATTGACCAACCGGCCGCCCTGGCCGATGAAGTGATGCACGAACGCATGACGACGATCAACGCCTGGGCCCGGCAAGAGAACGGCCTACCAGTCGATCGCTCCAACTGATCCGCCTCGACGCTCGAGGCGGTGATTTTCAACCACATGTCCGTGCCTCTTCGAAGGCACGGACGCATTCATGGAGGTCATTCAACATGGCACTGATGTTCGCGCGCCTGGCGCGCAACTTCGTGAAGAACGGCTACTACCCGACCGACGAAATCACCCTGGCCAGGATCATCGACATGCTGCGGCTCAGTCCTCAAGGCAACTGCCGCATGCTCGATCCCTGCTGCGGTGAGGGCACGGCACTGGCCGACCTGCGCAAGTCGCTGGTTGACCGGCACGCGCTGGACCACGACACCGACAACGAAGACCAGGTCCTCGCGGCCGAAGCCTTCGGCGTCGAATTCGACAAGGAGCGTGCCTGGCACGCCAAGGAGCTGCTGGACCGCGTCCTGCACGCCGACATTCACGATGTCGTCGTCAAGGCGCGCTCGGTCGGCCTGCTGTACCTGAACCCGCCCTACGGCTTCGGTGTTTCCGACAACGCGAACCGGCGTGCGGCCGAGCTCGACCATGACAAGGCCGAGCGCCTGGAACGCACCTTCCTGAAAAAGACGGTGCCGTACCTGGCCTACGGCGGCGTGCTGGTCTTCATCGTGCCGCACTATGCGCTCGACGACGACATGCGCGGCTACCTGGCCCGGAATTTTCGGGATCTGCGTGTCTACATGGCGCCGGAGCGGGCGTTCAAGCAATGCGTGATCGTTGGCGTGCGACAGCGCGCCGGCCGCGCCACCAAGGAGGTTCTGGACCTGCTCGCGCGGGCACAGGGTTCTGAGGAAGGCGCGGACACCTTGCCCGAATCGTGGAATGAAGAGCGCTACGAGATCCCGGCGATCCAGCCGGACCTTGAGTTCGGTTTTCATGCGGTGCGGGTGGATGCCGAGCAGCTGCAGGACGAGCTTGACAAGTACAAGCCCAGCCTGCTGTGGGGGCACATGGACAGTCATTTCAACCAGGTGAAGGGCGCTTGCCGGCCACCGCTGCGCGATCTCACGCAATGGCATCTCGCCCTGGCCCTCGCGGCCGGGCAGGTGACCGGCAAGCTCGCGTCGCCTGGCGGACGGATCTTCGTCATCAAGGGCGATACCTACAAGCGCAAGGAGCGCTCGATCACGACCGACGTCAACGACAAGGGCGAGGTCAGTCAAACCACTGTGATGCTGGACCGTTTCGTTCCCGTCATCAATGCGATCGAGTTCACGCCGGATCACCGGCTGGGCCAGATCGTGAAGATCGCCTGATCGCAAGACCAGGCACCTACGCGTCAGCAACTGCTGGCGTTTTTATCAACCCGATGGGGACATGTCCCCATTGGGGCGGTCGTCCCCAAATTTTCTGGAGAAGACCAACCATGACCACCATCGCCATCGATGTCACGACCGACATCAACACCTTGACGGGGACATTCGCCGCGCAGCAGAAGTTCGAGCTCGGCACGACAGCACTGACGCGCGGGGTATGCAGTCTCATCGCGACAGGAAAATTGACGCCGCTTCCCTTCATTCTTCGGCACGCAAGCGGAGACTGGGGCGATCTGTGCGAAGAGGACCGGTCCAGCAATGAAGCGGCACTCAAGCAGCGCGGGCGCCTGATGTCCTCGTACAAACTGGACGACAAGCAAACCTTGTGGATCATCACCGAATGGGACCGCAGCGTGACAACGCTGTTGCTTCCTTCCGAGTATTGAGGAGCCGTCCATGCACATGACCAACGTCGAATTCGTCGTCGATCTCATGGAGTTCAGCCAGCACGGCGCTCTGTCCCAGGTCTTCGTCATTGACGCCCTGCAGAAGCACGCCGACCGTGTTGCAGCAGCCGATCCGAGGATCCTCGACCACGGGTTCATCAGCGGTGAGCGCTGGGTGTCGGTGGCAAAGGAAATTCAAGGCAAGCTCAATGCGAAGTACGGTGCCGCTTCGGAACCGTCGAGCGTTGGGGCTGAGCCGCTGACTTCTTAAACCTCGAGCCGGACTGCGGCTCCTACGCCGACGCAGTGCCTTCTCGGGCATCGCGCCGGCGATGTGACCCTGGCCCTGACCGGCCCCATCCAACCTGGAAGCGACGGCTTCCTGCAGCCTCTTGAAACCAGGGGACTGCGGGAAACCGTTTGAACCACTACACAACGGTTTCGAGACGTGCTCATCCCTGCAAGCACGTCGGGCCCTTCAACGGGCTCGGGAATTCTTTGACATCTCATCAACCCAGCGGGGTCCACCCCGCTGGGGGAGACCTCGCTCTTTTCTTCAACAAGGAGAGCGATCCATGCAAACACGTTACTACCGCGACCGCGATGGCTGCAAGGCTTCCACGTCGGTCCCACTTGAAAACAACCGGGAGCTGTCGATCGTCACCAGACGCTTGACCGCCGCCGGCGGCCAGCTGGTCACCTCCGCGAACGTCTCGACGCTCAAGGATGGATACAGCGTTCATGTCATGGGGTTCGGCACCGCGGGCGGCGACTTCAGCCAGCGCGTCGTCGTCACCTCGCCGGCTCGCGTCACCGAGAAGGTGGTGCGCGAGCAGCACGAGAAGGCCTTGGCCAACATCGCGCTCATCACACAGGGCGTGGAACGCCACTACGCCAACACTTCGACCCTGAACGCGAAGGCGATCGAATCTGTCATCGCATCGCAGCCGGATGCGCGCGTGGCCGCAGAGGCCTCGCCGTGCTGAGCGCTCCACAGAGAGGCATCGTCATCCAGACCGTCGGCGAACCCGACGATTTGGAGGTCACCGGCGCGGACCTTCCCGAAGGTCAGTTGGAGATGCTGCTTCAGATGCATCGTGTACTCGGTGTCACCAATCAGCATGGCGTGAGCCTGGAGCTGATGTTCGACATGGACCAGGAAACCCTGGTGGCCGCGCCATGCTGAAGCTGGAGCGGCTTGCCAAGGACGTCGTGGCCCGTTGGGACAGTGGTGACCTGGCCGGTGCTGTGCGTGCGCTCGATGCACACCTGCAGGAGCTGGCCACCTGGCGCACTGACCATGCCGCGCGCATTGAAGCCGCGCGCGACCTGTGGGCGAACGACAACTGCGAGATCGACGACGAACCGCTGATCAGCCCGGGCGCGCCGGATGAGGGCGGCGGCGAGCTTGTCGGTTGTTTCATCGGAGCCTGGGTGTGGGTCGGGTCCCCGACCTGACGTACCGGGCTTGAACCTCTCGCGAAAGACCGGCGCGGCCGGCTTTCGCATTCCACCCGACAGGCGGCACATCGGCATTGCTGATGTGACGCCGCGTCCTTTCTCTTTTCCTGCAGCCCGGTGCTGCGCTCACTCCACAAGGCTTGATATGACTTCCAACTTTCAGCTTCTGGACGCCGTGCCGTCCTACACCCGCGACCTCGCGTCGACCGACCAGATCAAGTGGTCGGGCGATTTCGAGGTGCCTGCCGTTGGCGACGTCGTCGTCATGCGCATCAACCGCATCGGCCGCGCACAAGTCGTTGGCTACGCCACGGAATCGGGCTACCTCGGTGTCCTCACTGTGCCGTTCAATCCACCCGACTGGTGGGTCCGTCAGAACGGGCCAGCCAGCAGGGACAACGCGGCATTGGCCTTCGGCGCGGAGATCTTGCCCGCCGAGCACGCGGGCTGAATCTCGGCGATTCACGGGATTACAGGACCGGCGTGGGCCGGCCTGTGTGTCGATCTCGCATCGGCCCTCCCGACTCCCATGGCCGGCACTGCCGGCCCTTTTTCACCACCCCCGCGGGATGCGTCCCGCATGGGTCGCTCCCGCACTTCAAGGAGCGCACCATGTCAACCATTGGTCGGGCAACGCCGACTTCATCAACCAATTCCTCGAGGCTCTTTCGCATCGAGGAGTTTTCCGAACTGTGGGTGGACACCTGTCTGCGCAACAGCGAGGGCGAATTTAAGTTCTTGTCGCTCTATGGGCGGGACGGCGCTGTCATGCAATTCATGGCGGCGATGGAGCTCGGCCAGAAGGATGGTGGCATCCAGTGCTTTCACCTGGTCGACGGCGCGGGCGAACGCCATCCGGTGTACGCAGGCACCACGGCTCGGCTGAGCAAGCACGCGGGGCGCCTTCCGAGGCAGAACCTGTTCGGTCCCTTGAGCCAGATGTGGATCTACGACAAAAACCTGCAGCAGATCGATCGGGTCAACCGGATCGGCTGGGTTGTTTACCGACTGGCCGATGGGCGAGGCGTACAGGGACCGAGCGGCTCGGACCTGGGTGCGCGGTCCTGGCCGCTGATTCAACGCCTGTCACCCATTGCGCTGCTCGATCACTGGCGCGAGCCACTGGTCGATTGGTGCCTGGAGAAACGCGCGGTGGAGCCTCTGGGCGACGAGCGCTATCCGGCGATCGGCGATGTGCAAGCCATCCGCGTGAGCATCGGCGACCACTTCGTGAAACACGTCAGCGCCTGCGTGCGCGATGGCCTCTTGCGGCTCTGAGACGGGCTGCTTCACCTTCACTACCTACCTTCATTTCAACCCTGTGCGGCGAGTCGGCTCTGTGCTGGCTCGCCGCGCTTTTCTTTCCAGGAGATATTCCATGCAAACCGTTGAACAAGATGTCGATGCCATGGACGCCGGCGTCGGTGGTACCGCAGTCGATACCCACGACAAATCGGGGCAGCCCGACATTGGTACCGGCGCGACGGTCGGCTCGGACGTGATCGGCGAGACGATCGCGCTGTCCGACTTCATCCAGGAATTCGGCGGCGATCTGCTCGCGCAGGTCCGCTCGCAGAACCCCCCCGTCTACGACTTGGTCCGCGATCGTCATACACCCGACTGGGCCGCACGCCAGTCGATCATGAATGCGCTCCTGCGCAAGCCTTTCGAGGCCCAATCAGAAGCCGTCCAGGCCATTGTCAAGCTGCTGGTCGACCACGACCAACCGGCGGCGGTGCTCAACGCGGAGATGGGCACTGGCAAGACGATGATGGCCATCTGTGCTGCCGCTGTCATGCAGCGCACGCATCCAAGGACGTTGATCATCTCGCCGCCGCACCTGGTCTACAAATGGCGCCGCGAGATCCTGGAGACCGTGCCCGATGCCAAGGTCTGGGTGCTCAACGGGCCTGACACCTTGCGCAAGCTGCTCATGGTGCGCCAGGCGCTCGGCCTCAAATCGACCCGACCGGAGTTCTTCGTGCTCGGCCGCGTGCGCATGCGCATGGGTTTTCACTGGCGGCCCGCATTCGTGGTGCGCGGTCAGTGGCTCGAGGGACAACGCCTGAATGTCGCGGCATGTCCCGATTGCATGCGCCCGATCGAGCGCCCGGACGCCGAGGGCAATCCATTGCCCGTGTCCGCGGAGTTCGCCAAGGCGGTGCTCAGCGACCGGCGCATGAAGTGCGCGCACTGCCACAGTCCGCTATGGTCGCTCATGCGGCCCGGGCGGCCCATCGAATCCATGCACGACCTGGTGCTGGGTGCCTTGCAGCAGTTGCCCACCATCGGTCCGAACACGGCCAAGCGTCTGCTCCACAGCTTCGGCGAGGATCTGCTGGGCTCCATGCTTGAAGACAACGTCTACGAGTTTCTCAACCTGATGGACGAGCAGGGCAACCTGGTCTTCAGCGATCGGCAGGCGGCTCGCATGGAGCGCTCGCTGGCCAACTTCGAGTTCTCGATCGGCGAGGGCGGCTACCAGCCGACCGAGTTCGTGAAGAGATACCTGCCCAAGAACTACTTTGGCTTGTTGGTGGTCGATGAGGGCCATGAGTACAAGAACGAGGGATCGGCGCAAGGCCAGGCCATGGGCGTGCTGGCGAGCCAATGTCGCAAGACCTTGCTGCTCACCGGCACCTTGATGGGCGGCTACGCGGACGACCTGTTTCACCTGCTTTGGCGCCTGGACCCATCGGCCATGATCGCCGACGGCTTCAAGCCCTCCAAGTCCGGCTCCATGGCCGGCGCGACGATGGGCTTCATGCGCGAGCACGGCGTGCTCAAAGACATCTACAAGGAAACAAGCTCAACCTCACACCGCACGGCCAAGGGCAAGCAGGTGGCTGTGCGCACCAGCAAGGCACCGGGCTTCGGGCCCGTGGGCATTCTTCGGTACGTGCTGCCGATCACCGTGTTCCTGAAGCTGCGAGAAATTGGGCAGAACGTGCTTCCGGGCTATGAAGAGCAGTTCGTGGAAATCGCGATGACCCAGGCGCAGGGCAAGGCCTACGAGGCCATGTCCAGAACGCTCGTGCAGATCCTCAAGCAGGCCTTGGCCATGAAGGACAGCACCTTGCTGGGCGTGGTGATGAATGTCCTGCTGGCCTGGCCGGAGTGCTGCTTCCGTGCGGAGACCGTCAGGCATCCGCGATCGAAGGCGCTGCTGCACCTGCAGCCTGCGGTTTTCACGGAATCGGAGGTCATGCCGAAGGAAGCCAAGCTGCTGGAGATCTGCGCGCAAGAGAAGGCGCAGGGACGCAAGGTGCTGGCCTACTCGATCTACTCGGGAACCCGCGACACGACAGCCAGGCTCAAGGCCCAGCTGGAGATGCGCGGATTCAAGGTGGCGGTGTTGCGCGCGAGCGTGGATGCGGCCAAACGGGAAGACTGGGTGGCTGACCAGGTGGAGCGCGGCATCGACGTGCTGATTTGCAACCCCGAGCTCGTGAAAACCGGGCTCGATCTGCTGGAGTTTCCGACGATCGTGTTCCTCCAGTCGGGCTTCAACGTCTATACCGTGCAGCAGGCGGCTCGCCGCTCGTGGCGCATCGGGCAGAAGCGCGATGTGCGGGTGATCTTCCTGGGATACGCCGGCACCACGCAGATGGACTGCTTGAGGCTCATGGGCAAGAAGATTGCGGTGTCGCAGTCGACTTCGGGCGAGATGCCGGAGTCGGGCCTGGATGTGCTCAACGAAAGCACCGGCGACAGCCTGGAGGTGGCGTTGGCCAGGCAGCTGCTCGCGGTATAACGCCGGCGCCATGATGCCCGCGGATCCTTGACGGGGTCCATTTTGTAAGTGTCGTATCTGTTGCCCCCTCCTGGTTCGCTGGGCGGGGGCTTTCTTTTCGAGCGGTCGGCTTGACCACGAGCCGCGGGTGCGCGCCGAGTTCGCACATGGTATGTTTCCACTCGTTCCTGCCTTCGGGCGAAACGAGTCGGATCAGACGCTGGCATCCGAACGCCGTGCTCCCAAGGCATGGCCGCGTCACACGTGTACTTTTATCAACCCCTGTGGGCAAAAGCATTGCCCGCGAGGGCCGTGTCATGCCCGCTTTTTTCTGTAAAGGAGAATCGATGCATGACACAGTTAACCGAAATCGCAGCCCAGGCGCTGGTGCGGCGAACAGAGCGTCGAAAGGCCATCGCTTCAGACTTCGAGGGCATCTCCCTCGATGCGCTGGAGGAGATGGAGAGCATGACCCTGAGCGAGGCGCAACGCGCCAACCTCAAGGAGCATGCGATGCTTTACAAGCGCAGACTGAAAGTGGAGTTCGAGATACGAGAAAAGCGTGGCGACTTTCGAGAGAAGGCGGCCTTGCCGATCGCGGTCTCGATGTTCTCGATCACGGCTTGGTTCATGAACGTGCTGCAACTCACTTCAGACGCACGCATGGGCGTCGACATCATCGCCTTCGCGGTGTCCGTCCTCACTTGGGGCATGATCCGATTGAATGCGCTGGGCCTCATCGGTTTGGCGCGGCGCAATCTGGCGGCGCTCGGCAAGGTGGACTAAAATTGTTCCAACGTTCAAGGAGAACATCATGAACATGAGCGATCCTGTAGTGATCTGGGCCATGGGCATCTTCGCGATGTCGATTCCTATTGGTTTTGCGATCCATGCCATTTGGTCTGGATATCGGGACATGAAGGAACTTGATCAGCTGTCGATCGAAGCCTTCGGCCGCGTCCTCTGACCTGCGACACCAGCCTCGGTATTCGTACCGGCGGCTTTTCTTGTACCTCCAAACGGACCCCTAGCGGGTCCGTTTTGCTTTGGTGGTCACGAAGATGGCGACTGGATGTGATCCACCAGCTCGAGCGGTGAACAGTGAGGCTCGGCTTTCGTCGTAGTGCTGCTGCGCTGCAGCTCTGGTAGATTGGTGTCATGTCTGCTCGCAAGAGCGCATGCAGCGGTTCAGCCTTTGAAAACCGCACCGCAGGCCCCCAAGGCCTGCACAGGGCGTATGTGCATGCTTGGGGCGGATTGCATCCATCCCCTTTTTTCAACCCCCGCGGGACCAACGTCGTCCCCAGTGGGGGTCGGCGTTCCTCGCATTCCTTACGGAGATGAACGTCATGAATCAACATCAAGTTCAAGGTCGGGTGCATATGCACGTCCAGCCACCAGGTGCGCAGGACGGTGCGCATCATATGAGCGATGAGATGGTCTTGCAACTGCTCGAGGAAGCGAATTTGCAGGCAAATTGCCCGGGTTGTGGGCACACAGTCGAGTACAGCGCCTGGTTGATCGTGTTCGGCGAACCCGAACTGGCGGGCTGCCCGCACTGCCGCAGGGCATTCGCTGTAGAAGCGATCTTTCCCGCGCAGTGCTGACCTGCGACACCAGCCTCGGCCTTGATGCCGGAGGCTCTTCTTGCACCTCCAAACGGACCCCCAGCGGGTCCGTTTTTCCTGGCTCTCGCGATTGCCGTCCGTCGCCGGCTTCAGCGCCACCAGAATCGCCATCGTCTTGTGCGCAAAGGCAAGGCGCCGAGACCCGCAGAGGTCGCGTTATCTAGGCCTTCGATCCTGTGGCACCTCCCAACGGATCATGTGCCATCGGGCAACGGCTTTACGGCCCACGCGCGGCACTGGATGCACCTGTGCCTTGGTCTCGAGCACGGCTTGCTGGTCCAACGCTGCGTCGCCGCAGCTGATCTTCACGTTCGCGATCTTGACGTGCCCGAGCTCGCCGATCTGCACGTACAGGATCACAAAGCGCCGAACAACACGGCCATCCGGACGCCGCCGTTGCTCACGGGGCGCAGGCTCGGCGCCCCTGAGCGACGGCCATAGAAGCACGGCATACAGCAAGCGACGCAGCCAGCGTGGCATCACGCTGCAGGCAACACGGCAGCGGCAACTGCACTCTGTTGCGCGTCGAAGTGCGGCCGCACTCTCTGTACGGTATCGCGCCTGGCGTGTGCCGCAGTCGCGGCTGGGCTGGGTAGCAGGGCGGCCTGGATCATGATTGGGAACATAAACGATAGTGGGTGCTACCGAAGCACCCCGAGCGTGCGATCTGTTGCACGGAATCGCCCGCCCGTAGCCGTACGAAGACGCTTTCGATCCGTCTGTTGCAGCTCTGGTAAATTGACGCTGTGTCTGCTCGCAAGAGCACATGCGGCGGTTCAGCCTTTGAAAACCGCACCGCAGGCCCCCAAGGCCGGCGCAAGGTGCCTTTGCGATCTCGGGTTGGACTTCATCCACCCATCTTTTTAACCCCCGCGGGACCAACGTCGTCCCAGGGGGATCGACGTTCCCCGCATTTCTTTCGGAGATGAACGTCATGAATCAACAACAAGCTCAAGGTCAGGGCCAAAGTCAGGCGAACGCACGCACCCGGGCGCCAGAGCCGCAGGGCAGCGCGCACAGCATGGACGCCACCCAATGGCGGCACATGATGAGTCGCCTGAACGATCCCGTCGTCGCGCGCCTGGTGCTGGCCTACTTGGATGCGAATCCGGCGCAACGCGATCGGTACCCGGGCGGCTATCTGCAAGCCACAGAGACCGTCAAGCGCGCACAGATCCGCTATGCCAAGGCACGCGACTGGGGGCGCCTGGCGGCCTTTGTCGGCCGTGGCACGGCGCTGTTGACTCTTCAGTCGATCAGTCGTGCGGGCGTGGCCATGCAGTGGTGCTGGTGCAAGTGTCGGCAGGCGGCGGGGTCATTGGCAAAGCGCCTCCGGCCCGAGTCGTCGAAGACAATGTCGAAAGACACAGGTGAGACGAACTCGGCGGGGATCTTGCAGCTGCACCGTTGCCCAGTACGTCAGCGTCGCAGCGATGCGTTGCTCAAGCAGCGTGCACGTGCCTGACAGACAACGTGCGGATTGAGTCCAGCGCGTTTGAACCCAGGTGGCCGGCATTCGCCGCCATCATCGTCAAGCCCGGCGTACTTCGGTACGGCCGGGCTTGCTTTTTGGGCGTTGTATTCCCTCCCCTCCATTGAAACTCGTGTCACGCGTGTTCGTAGTGGCAAAGGGCCGATCGGGATTCGCGTTTCATTCGTCGACCAATGTCCTGAATCGCCGACGGTGCCTGGGCTTAGCTTCCCTGTCATTGCCGCAAAATCTGCGGATGACCCTGGCAACTATTCCCAAACATCCCTCTGGCAAGGCAAAAACGCAGAGCATGACGCCGTTGAGCGAGTCGGAGATCTCGGCCCTGAATCGCTGGTGGGATGGCAAGGCATCGGTCGCAGACCACGCTTGCGTCCTTACATTGCTCGACCGCCTGCACACGGGTAGTGCATGGCTGGCATGTGCCTGCACAGGCAATGACGACGATCCGCCGCTGATGGCGGTCGCGCGAAACTCCATGACCCAAGGGTTGTCTCTTCGCCGCCTGCCGGACCGCCCCGCACATCGCAGCGATTGCCGTTATGCGTCTGAGATGCGTGAGCCGTTACAGGACGAAGGTGAAGGCGCCGACGATACCGATTGGGGTGGCGACCCTGACGATGGGGGAGGGGATGAAACAGTCGCTGCAGGTGAACCCCTACAGCCGAATTTTGTTTTCGCGGTGGCTCGCAGCGCACGAGCCCAGCGTCAGGAGGCTGCGCTGGAGCGCGTCGGCAGCGATCGCGGGACCACCATTCACCTCTTGGCAAGGCGGATGTTCTGGTTGCTGCACGAAGCTGGCACCAATCGTTGGCCACAGCCGTACACAACAACCGACCAGGTCGCCTTGCTGGAGTTGGCCAAGAAAATCGAGTTGACACAGGGCCTTGTCCTTTGGGACGTCCTGTACTGCCATCCATGGGACTGGTGGGAAAACAAGATGGATACCGGGTTCGACAAGTGCGAGGGACAGGGACTGAAACCACAGGTTTGGTGGCTCTGTGAGATCGAGGACGCCTGCCAGAAGGCAAAGTGGGTGCACCTGGTGGGCGATGGGCGTCAAGTGGATATTGACGGGCGTCTTGCCATCTACGGTGGTGACGGCTCGCCCGCACGCTACCCGATGCTCATGTGCGCCCTGGTCGCCAGACTGCCCGATGGGGCAGTTCGAATCATGCAGGCCTATGCCCATCCGATTCAAGCGATCAAGTGGTGGTTGCCTGTGGATTCGAACCTGGAACGCCAAGCGGTGCGTGATCTCTTGTCGGTGATGAACTGGCTGCAGGATGACAAGCAGGTGTTGCTGGAGATGCTCAAACCTCTGTTCTCCTGGAACGCAACAGGTGCGAGACCGGACTTCGTGGTCTCGCATCGCCAGGACCCGAAACCTTGCGTGGTCATCGAGACAATGGGCAGGGAGGATGCGAGCTACCGCGAGCGCAAGTTGCGCACGCTCCAGCGGCTGGCGGCTCACACGGTCATCGAGGACGACCGCGTCAAAGACCCGACAGGTGCGGGCAAAAAACTGAGCAGCGCGGTGGCCCGCTGGGCGTTGGGCACCAGCGTTCGTGGGTCACCACGAGGCCGTCGCGGCGCGCTCAGTTGTAGCTGACCGTCACCAGCGCGGCGGCCCCGCGACCGGCCGAAGGCCTGGATTGCGCGGCGATCGACAGCGTGCCGCCGTCCTGGCCGAGGGCCTGGCTCGTTGCAGGTCCGAAATCGTGCCGCACCCCCTGGGCGTCGGTGAAGGACGTCTTCAGGGGCAGGGCGCCGTGCCCGTCGACGCGCACCGTGCCGCTGGGGCGGTCTACTTGCTGGCGCAGAAAAACGACCTCGGCGACGAGGTCAGAGCCGCTCGTGCGTTGGGTTACCGCTGGCGCCGGCGCCAACGCGTGCGCCGCCAGACGCATCTCGTAGGGGGCGGCAACGATCGCGCCGATGAAATGAATGGTGCCGTCGGCTGCACGCGCATCGACCGATGCCATGCAGGGGGTCAACAACACCAGGCTCGCGAGCATGCGCGAGCGTCGGTCGAAGTAGTTCATCGCGAAGGTCTCCTTCACGCTGTCTTCTTGTTGTCTCCCTGTTGGATGCCGAATCCAAAGACCGAATTCGAGCTGATGAAATCACGTTCTCTGCGTGTGTACAAGGTGCGCGAAGCATTGGAGGATGATCGTTTTCCCTTGAGTGCAATGTCTGCACCGGCAGTGCCGGATTAGATGCATCTGCCCACCGATCACTGCCCGTTCACCATGGGCTGCGCGATCGGTGCGGTATCGTCGGGACAACAACGACCGCACTCGCCATGAACACTCCCAGCACCCTTGCGCGGCCGCGCGTCTACCTGGCTGGCCCTGACGTCTTTCATCCGAACTCGGATGACATATTCGCAGGCCTGATCGCGGACTGTGAACGATTCGGATTGGAGGCCTTGGTGCCTTCGGACAGCGCGCACGAAAAGCTCAAGGGCGGCGGCGCGACGACCACCGGCGAGCAGAAGGCCCAGTGCTTCTTCGAGGCGAACATCGACATGCTGCGTCGCGCCGACGCAGTCGTCGCGAACCTGCAGGCGTTCCGAGGTCTGGAGCCCGATTCGGGCACGGTGTTCGAGGTCGGCTTCGCGCATGCGCTGGGCTTGCCGGTCGTTGCCTATGGCGTGCCAGCAACAACCTACGGCGCAAGGGTATGCGCAGCGCTCGGAAGCGTTCGCGACGCACATGGTGCGATGCGCGACCGCGCCACCGGCATGATGGTCGAGGAGTTCGACCAGCGCCTGAATCTCATGCTGGCCCGATCCGTGGTCGCCATCGCCGATTCGCCCGAAGCGGCCCTCAGGCAGGTGGCCGAGCAGCTGAGAGCGCAATCATCTGCGCGATGTTCCGTGGGGCGCTGAGACCAGATGTTCAGCGGGACTACTTCGTTGCTCGGCGGCTATGCCAAATGCGGAAAGCGACGTAGACGCCAACAACCGCTCCGACAACAACAGTGAGCGGGACCGCCCAACTCAGCATTACGGTATTCATTTGGTCCAAGGACATACCGAGGTAGCCAATCGCGTAGACGAGGCCAAAGAAGGTGACTATCAAGAACAACGAAACCAACATTTTTGCTCTCCGCATAGCTGCATAGAACGAGCTGCAGCAATTGCTCGACGACTAAGAGTTAGAACGAAGCCTCGGCACCTTCCGATAGTTTGCACGAGGATCTCATGGAGAGCGTCGCGACGCGCACGGTACGAAGCGCGACCCTGTGATAGGCGTTCAAATCGAGTGTCACGGGACGACTCTCCATTTCTGCAGCACGGCGTGGATCTGCTTCGCATAGCGGTCGCGATGTACTGGCGTCTTCGAGTGGTAGGAGCCGACGGCCACCCACGTGTTGCCGTACTGCCTGACTTGCCGGGCGAGGTGCCAAGCAGCGACATAGACGTTGATACAGCCATCGAGCAGTTGTTCTCGGCGAATTCCGTAGCGGGCCAGTTCGGGGAGGTGTACGGAGTTCAGGCCCGAGAGACCCAGGTCCTCGGAGCCGTTCACATTGCGCAGCACCAGGTTCGGGTTGTCGCGAGATTCGTGGAACACGATGGCCCGAAGAATCATCGGATTCACGCCGTGGAATCGAGCCGCGCCTTGCAGGCAACTGTCACTGCTTAGCGTGCCCGTTCCCACGACGCCCGCCGGCTGGGCGGTAGCTTGAATTCCGGACATGGCCAGGAAAGTGATCGCCACCATCATCCATACCCTAGCCAAGAAGGCCGTCATGGATCAGCGCTCGATCGAGCCGCCGCGCCAGAAGGCCGGCTTGCGCCCCACGTCCCAATGGACGTGGTTCGCATATAGACCAACACCTCCGGCCTGGAACCGTCTGAGCATTGCTGCGTAGACCGAAACGGACACGCCATTCAAGCGGCCGTCGCCGGCCAAGCCACGCGGGTGGCCGCCACCAGGCGCGCCTCCGACGATGCGATTCGTTTTCGGGGTGCGGTAGAGGGACGTCATCTCGTGATGAGTTCGCTTGCCGGTCGCTCCGAAGTACCAGGCCTGCGTTGCGAACATCAGGTCGAAGACACGGGGGTCGATCTGGATGGCCTTGTGCTCGCGATGATCCAGGCCGAGCGCGCACAGCGCGTAGTACTCGGCCATCACAAACTCGCCGTCGCGCCAGTAGACAAAATCACCGCGCTGCCCGGTGTCCATGTTGCGCACCGCGACAGCACGGGGTTGAAGCCAGAGCGTGGGATCCGTGTGTGCCGGCGTCACGACATTGCCCAGCGCGTTTGACTTTCGAGGCAACACGCCCGCGAGGGTGGCCAGGCCGCCAATGACAAAGGCGCGTCTGTAGTGAGGTTGGCTGGTCAAGCGACCAACACGCTGATCCTTTTCAGCCATTTATCTTGAACCTACTGCCTCACCTTGTTCCTTCAGGAACAGCTGAGATTTCATCTTGCGATTCGCCGTTCTCTCGTCCTCCGCGCACTTCGTCTTGATGTCTCGATAGTCGCCATATGTCAACGGCGTCAACCCCTTCTGAATCTCCACGCGCACTCCTTCTACGACGCAACCTGTAGGAGCTTGTGCGAGGTCCGAAGGCGACACTGCTCGCGAGTTGCGCCAGTCGAGCCACCCCATGTACACCGATACGGACATCAAGAGCAGGAGGCCAAGAAGAAAGAAAATGAAGGCAGGCCCCAAGCCTAAGAGGAAGGAGACAAAGCCCTCGCTCTTCGTTCTCGTCGTCATTGCAGTCCTCCGTGTTCGAGAAGTAATGTTTCGGTCGTTCCGTCGGAGCGACTCTGGTTCGGTCCACGCACTTCCACGAGGATCCCGGCGAACGCAGTGGCCAGGCGAGACAACTCACGCAAGCCCAGCTCGTCCAGATCCTCGAAGGCCACGAACTCCATATCCTTGATGCGAATGAAATCGTTGGCGAACAGAGCTGCGATCTGACGTGGAGAGTCGCAGGCGAGGCCCCGCGCCTGTCGTGCGTGCTGGCGCAATGAAATCAGCGGGCCGAGTGACACGCGATCCGATGCGGACCACGGATTGGCGGGCGGGCGCGTATGCGGACGCACATCGTCGTCGGGCGCACTGGCTTCGACCTGCTGCTCGGCGCGCAGCCATGCCGGCGCCTTCGCACGTTTGAGCCGCACGGTCGACCAATGCATGCGCGCCCTCGCGCGCACTTCGTCCAGGTGATAGTGCCAACCGCTGGTCTCCTTGATGCGGTGAATGTCGCCTGCCTCCGCCCAGTGGATCAGCGTGGACGATGAGACGCCTGCCACCCCGGCGGCTTCGGTCTGTCGAACCCAATCCGCCGAAAGCCTTGCACGGGGTGCGGGGAGGAGCAGGGCCTTGCGCAGTCGCCCGAGCATTGGTGCACTGAGATACAGCCGGTCGTCCCATTTGTTTCGCTTGGCGGTGACCGTGCCGTTGTTGACGCACTCGGTAATCCATTCGGCCGTCGTCCCCAGTGCTTCGGCGGCCTCGTCGAAGGTGTGTCCTTGCCGACTCTGGATGCGCTTGATCACTGCTTGCAAGGTCGAGAGCGGGATGCCCGCGGCACCGCGCCAGTTCACCCCCTTGAGCAGTTCCTGCAGCTGCGGCACAGTCACCATGGCGCGCGCCGCCGCCTGTTCCTCGCTGAAGCCCAGCTTCTCTCGCAGTTGAGCGCATTGGTGGCGTGACACGTACCGCACACCACGCATAGCACCGTCGGTGCCGACCTTGCTCTTGAGCACCTCCCGATCGCAGAAGGCATCCAACTCGTCGCGAGAAAAGAGGTACTGCTTGACCGCTGTGTCGATCGAGATCCACGACTTCTCGCTGTCTCCCGACGGGCAGCCGCGCGCAATCCAGCGGGTTGCATCGCTACGTGCGATGTAAGCCACGCCACCCATCATCGAGGTGGCCAACATACCGTTGGCGATCGCGCGCCGCACGAATGGAACAGACCGTTCGGCCTTCAGCGCCGTCTCAGCGATCTTCAAACCTGGACTCCAGACCATTGTCAGGTGCCGCTTGGCGCCTTGGTCCAGGGTGGGGTATCGCGCGATGTAGTCCTCGAAATCGCGCGGCGCACCGGCCGCACCCCAGATCTGCGCGCACGTCGCACAGGCTCTCGGGTGCTGGCGTTCCTTCCAGAGCCGGAAAGTAGCCTTGAGGTTGTCCAGCAAAGGTTTCCCGTGCCAGGGCATCGGGCGGCCGCTCCGCCGGTCCGCCAACAGCCGTTCCGCCATTTCCTTGGGCACATACCAGCTGCCGAACTGCGTGGTGTGCAGGTTCTTGACGCCATAGGGCTTCACCTGCAGCGCGCCTGGCACATAGCCCATGCGCGCGAATTCGCTGAGTTTGTCGGAGGCGATACCCAGAGGAGCCTTGAGGGTGCTCAGCTGCACGCATCCTTTGGGCGGTGCTTGGATCTTTGCCTTCCAGGCGCTCCAGGCCTGGTGAGAGATGACCAGGTGGCGTCCGACTCGCCGTGCCTTCAGTAGGCCACTGCGAATGGCCTGGTGCACGATGTTGTAGGAGCCCATCTCTCGGCCGGCCGCGGCAACGGTGATTCCGCCCAGGACATCGGAAGATGTCAGTCCCATGCGGGCGATTTGGTTCTGCACGGCCATTGGGTTGCGGGTCGCAGCGGCATTGCCGGTGATTTTCTGCAGACGCACGCTGAGGACCTGGGCAATCTCCTTCGCCCCCATCTGCCCAACCAGTGTGGCCAACAGCGCCACTTCGGGCGACATCCATTCGTAAGACTGCATGCCGTGATTGAAGGCCGGCGCCGGCCATTCATCGTCCATCGGCGGACGGCCATGCCACAACTCGTAGAGTTCTTCGAAAGCGTTCTTTCGCTTGCGTGCTACTTGGCGGCCGCTGCCGACCAGTGCGCGCTTGGTCGCTTCGATCTCCGAGACGCTGCGCCCCAGCACCGCAGCCAAGTCGCGATTGCGCACCCCCTTGCCGTGCTTGAGCACGAAGCGTTGCCAGGCGAGGGTTGCGCTCGCTGCATCGGCGCCTTCTTGAATTGACTGGCTCTGGAGGCCCAGGCTTTCGCGCATCTTGGCCACCGTCAGCGAACCTCGAGTTCGTCCTGCAGCGCGGACTGGCCTGCCAGCATCTGTGTCTGGGACAAACCCGCCACCTTGCCCAAGAGCGTCATCACTGGCTCGCTCAGTGCGCCCAGACGTTCCGTGGAGATGCCGCGCATGGCGCGATCCCACTGGCTGAAGGTTGCGGGCAGCGCCCGCCTGGCCGCTTTGGCTGCCGGCGCAACGCACTTGAGTGCTTCGGCCATCGGCGTCTTGACTTTCTCAATACCGCGGCGGCTGATGCAGAAGAACTCGCCCGGTGCCAGTGCGCTGAGATCGCCGAAGTCGATGCCGGAGTCCTTGAACTGCGGCGCCAGCGCCGACCATGCGGCGGCGTCTTCCTGGCACCCGATGAACGTGAGGTTCTTGTTTGCGAAGATGAGGCGGTGAATACTGCCGGTGTAGCGCAACGCGGTGACGTAGAGGTCGAGTGCGCGCTTGCGCCCGCGGCCGACGAACTCGTTGATGATGTCGGCGGCTTCGCCGATGCTCTCGGAGCGTTTGCGGGATGCGCTGAAGAGTTGACCTTCATCGATGACAACGAAGAGCGGCTTTCGGAAGCGGTCTGCGGCATCCAGGATGACCTGCCCGTAGGGCACGAACTCGGCCGCATCGGTGGCCCGGACCACGACAATCTTCCTGTCCCGCCTTTCCAGGCACTGGTACAGCTCTTCCTCGTCCTTCACAGCATCGCCGTACATCAGTTCCATCTCGCCTTCGGGATCGAAGATGACTGTGACCCAGCCCTGTTCGGCGAGTTGCTCGCCGATCAGCTGCCCGACGTTGGTCTTGCCGCATCCGCGAGGGCCCACGCCCACAGCCACCAGACCGGTTGTCGCGTACTCGGACAGGTCAAGGGGTTGACCACCGATCTCGAGAACGGCCTTCAACATCTCGTCGCGCCGAATCAGTGAGTGCTTCGTTTCGCTGGTCATGGGTTCAGTCCTCCTTCGCGCCGAGCACGATGTCTTTGAGCTCGACCACCTGTTTCGCATTGAGCTGGAAGACCACGGCGAAATCGTTGATCACCTGCTCATTGATCTGCTCCAGCACGCCGGCGCGGCGCGCATGTGCAAGCAGCTTGCGCACGCTGGGCCAATCGCGTCCCAGCAATGCGGGATTGCTGCCGCCATGAACTTCCTTGATGGTCGTATTGAGTTGCTCCAGGGTGTACGGCTCCTCATCGGGTCCAAGATCAGAAACCAGTCGGTCGTTCAGGACGCCAAGCAGCTTCGGTGCCGGCATGAAGGCACCGATCTTTCGAATCAACGCAAGATCGGCGTCGTTGAAGCCTCGGGGTAGTTGGTCGGGTGAGTGCCTGGTGCCGTGCGGGCCTGTCGGCACGGGCAGTGGATCGCCCATCACCGCCTTGACGAGGTTCGCGAAAGGTAAGGTTTTCGCATGAGGCGTTGCCGACACATGAGGTTGGTGGCCGTTCATGCTCATACGACACCACCAGTCTCTGCTTGTGGCATCTTGGAATTGGCCGAGTACTTGATGGCATCAAGTGCTGTGCAAAGTTCCAAGGCAAGAGTCTTTGCGACATTGCCGTGAACGCCCGTACTCGCTTCCAGCACGAGGCGACCTATTGCAATGCGGTCGGTTGTCTGTGGCATTGCGGTGCTGCTGCTGTGCAAGCAGCCAGAGTTGTCCATCTCTGCAGCACCATCCTTGGCGGCAAGAGTATTGCGCAGGTATTCAAGCCTGCTTGCGTCGATGGCATCTCCAGCATGCTTGTTGGAGCGAAGCAGGTATGCCGCGCGCTTCAGGCTGTTATCAAGGCAGTTTGGGATGGATTCGAGTGGAGCGGGCTCCCACACCAGCGCCTCGCCCTCGCTGTTTGCAGGTGGAGCGGAAAGGGCGGTGGTGAGCGCCGCTTCGAGAGCGGAGCGCTCGGTATCGCTGGTGCTGTTGTCAGTCGCGCACTCCAGCGATCGGTGGGCGCTGGCGTAGCCGTCAGCCAACTGCATCAAGTCCAAAACGCTTGTCGGCGCTTGTGGAGTTTTGGGGGCGATCTCCTTGCACATCCGGATCACCTCTCTGTTGTGCAAACTGGGACGCACCCTCAGCGGGTGCGGCCCGTGCCTTCGCCGGTGGTGAAGTTGAACGTCTTCGAGAACTCCTGCGCGCCGTTCTTGCCGGTGATCTTCACCGTGTACTCGGTGTTCGGCGTCAGTGCGGCATCGGGAATCAGCAGGGCCTGATGCCCGGCCAGGCGCGCGTTGACATCGTTGGCCTTTGTCACCGTCGCTCGCAACGTCACGGGCGTGTTGCCGCTGGCAGTCACAAGGCTTGCCGACGTCACCGCGAGTGCGCTTCCCGAACGGACAGCTACCAGGATGGGATGTCCGAGCGGGCTTGCCATCAGGTCCCGACCTGGCACCGGACTCGGCGTCTCGTTCACCAACTCGAAGAAAGTGCCCGATGTACCGGCGCAGGGGTAGGTCAACACCTGATCGCCTGAGGGCTCCTGCGCGCCGGCTATCTCTGTGAAGCCCAGCTCGAACTGCTCGACAGTCCGGGCGCCTTGCGTGGCGGTCGTTCCCAGATCGTCGCTGCCGCGGATCGAGATCCCGACATCGCGGTATCCGCCCGCCATGCCCAGCAGGTGGTACGGCGCCGACAGCAAGGATCTCACACTGAAGACGCCCCGGCCCGCAAGTGAAGCCGAACCGGACATGAGCGTTTGCTCCTCAGTCACGCTGGCCGCCTTGTAGCCGGCTGCGGCCGCGCGATCCGCAGGGGTGACGCCCGTGAAGCCCGGCGTGCCGGCGACCTGGTTGTGCCCGACGTAGTTGTTGTTGATCAACCAGTCGGCGTGGCCCTTCGCGGCGGCATCGAGTCCGCCGTTCTGAGCAAGCTTGCCAAAACCGCACCGTGCGCGCTCGGCGTTCAACAGCTTGAACGCCGCGTCTTCCTCGGAGCCAGCCGAGTAGGTTGCCGCGGGGACACTGGCCACGATCGTGCTCGGTGTCGATGAGGGCGTATCCGGTGTCGGTGTCGGTGTCGCCACCGGAGTGACGGGCAGTGGGAGAACAGGCATCCCGCCCGCGCCTCCCCCGCCACCTCCACCACCGCACGCGGTCACTGCGATGGCGCACATCGTTGCCGTGACCAAGGACCAGTATGAGGAGAAAAGCCCGCGATGGCGGGAACCCCGAGTCACGATTTTTTCCAGGTTCTTTTGCATGATGCGATCCTCCGATTGAGTGGTTGTTGAAACAGGGATTGAAAGACTGATGGGTTGCCCGATGACCGTTGCCGGTTCAAATAATGTAGAACAACAAATACAGCGATGCAAGCTGTTTTTGTAGAACATATACTGATGCACATGGAACCAGACAAGAAACAACGAGGACGTCCGCCCACGCCACCGGAGGAAAAGCTGGAACTTCGCGCGATGCGCCTGAAGCCGGCGCATTGGAAGAAGATCGAGGAGTTCGGCATGCCCTGGCTTCGAAGGCTCATCGAGCGTGCGAAGGGACCCTCGAAACCGCTGTAGCGCATGGAGTCGGTCTGCGGGCTGTCGACCAGACGATCCGCTCCTGATGCACGCCGACACGCGTGGCCAGCTTCGTGTACGCGATCGACACGAGGCTTGGCAGCCAGAATCGCCACCGTCTAGATGGGACCGCCAGGCGCCTCTCCATCGGTATGACCCCAATTGCCGTAGTAACCGGATCCAGGAGGGCATAGATCGGTCGGGATAAACGGCCACGGTGGAATGGGGAAACCAGTGATGCAAAGCCCCTTTGCTCTTGAGCAACCCGTGGCATAAATGGAGCAGTTGTTCCAATCGAACTGACCTACGACTCGGCCGCCCGCGTTGTTGTTTGCAGCGCTCAGTGCCTGGTTGGCCACGCTCAAGGCCTGAGCCGCTGTGCCCGATGCACCGTTTGTCAGATTGACCGCATGGTTCGCGGTGTTTTGAACATTCTTGATGTTGTTGTTGATCGAGGTTTGGTCGATCGCAACGACGGCGCGTCGACCGGAATCACTCGAGTTGGCCGGAAGGCTCTGGGCGAAGGTGCTGCCGACTACAAAGCACGATGCTACGGCGAGCACGAGGGCGCGGCGCGGCGCGGCTCTGTTCGATGCGCGGTTTGATTTCATCTCGATTCACTCCTTGGGTTCTGGTTTCAAAGGACGTTGCAATAGATCTGCAGGATTGCGCTGGCCGAGGGCGTGGCCGAGAGCGCGCCGCCGGCGCCGTTGGTGAGCTGGACCAGCCAGGAGGCGCCTTGGTCGATCGTGAAGCGCGCGAAGCCGCCGTCCGGGCTGGACTCGACCTTCGCTTGCAGATATGGGATCGGTGTCGATGTCTGACCTGGCGCCGCAGCGCAAGTGGGCTTTTGCACATCCGATCCGTGGGTCACCTCATAGGCAGTCACGAAGGTCAGGTGCGTCGTGATGTCCTGAATGCGGAACCACCGCAGGCCGCCCCCCGTGGGGTTCGCGCGGCAGACGCTGGCCGTGGAGCCCGAGCCGATGATCGGGATCTGGTAACCGAGCGCGCCCGCTTGGATGCAGGCAGCGCCGGGCGTTGCCGGCGGCAGGAAGTCCTGCATGAGGTTCCAGGTGCCGTTGAAGCAGTAGAGCTGCCGGCCTTGCGCATCGACAGCGCCTTGTCCATCGACAGGGCATGTGCCGCCCGCGGCCGCAACGGTGGCCAGCGGTGTCCAGATCGAGTTCGAGCACATGACGCCGGTCGCACCGGTGCTGGAGCGGCCGACCGCGCCAGGCTCGCTGCATGCGGAGCCCGGCACATAGATGCCCGTCGGGATGAGGCGGTTCGCGGCCACCCGGCCGGAGGTCTGGACATAGGCCTCGGTCGCATCCCGCGTGATCACCGTCCATTTGCCGGGCGCGGTGGGCGACCAGCCGGCCGGATTGTCGGAGGCCATGACGCTGCCGCTGGCCACGACATCGGTGGCCCGCACGCCGCCGGCCCAGCCTGGCGGCAAATCGTTGGGGTCCAGGCAGTTGAACCCGCCGCGACCATCGGGCTGCAGCCGGATGCAGTTGTTGACGTCGACCGCGCCCGTCGTCTTGAGCGTGTTGTTGACCGTCACAGGCCCGTTGAAGGTCGAGGCACCGCCGATGGTCAGGTTCTGTCGAAGGGTGAGGTTGCCCTGGAAATTCGGGTCGCGCGGATCGTTGAGGACCAGGAAGCGTCCGAAGCCGCTGGCGCCAAAGCCCACGCGCGCCCCCACGACACCCTCGGATGTGCCCAACGGGTTCGGCAATGTCATGCCGTTGATCCCCACCAGATTGCCGGGATTCGTGGCCATTGCAACGAGTACGTCGCCGCCCACCTTCTCGATGATGGCCCCTACCGGCACGCCAGCGATGTTCGTGGTTCCTGGAGTCCGGATGGGTTGATCGATGTAGACGGCGCCGGAGATGTTGCATGCCGTACCGGTGCAGCCCGCGGGGATCCGCGAAAGCACAATTCGGTACACCCCGCTGTTGAGCTGCGCAACCGCGCTCGTACCAGCTGGCAGGTACTCCATCGAGACCAGGTTCGCGATGGTCGGCGCGAAGCTCTGGCCGTTGGTCGCGCCGGCGGCGAGCGTCGTGCCCGCCTTGGCGACGGGCAGGTTCATCTGCAGTGCCGGGTAGTTCTCCATCGTGTAGTTGTTGACGGCGTCCTTGATCAGGTTCAGGACATCGCCCTGGAGCCGGCCGCTGGTCACGCGCTGCTCCAGTTGCCTCGCTTCGATCTGGCCGGCCGTGATGGTCGCAATGATGACCAGCGAGAGCAGGACCGAGAGGATGGAAACACCCGACTGCCTGGCTCTCGCGCGCGGGACACGGAGTTTTTTCATGGATCGGTCCAGATTGAAGCGGTTGCGCAGTGAGCAGTCGTGAAGTTACTGACCGCGGCCGAAGGCGATGTTCAGCGCCACGGTTGCGGTGGCATCGCACGCGGTCGACATCGTGGCGACGTTCACTGGCGCGTCGTTGGGCTTGACCGTCGTTGCGCCCACGGCGATCCGACGGGCGAGGGTGTCGATGCCGAGCACCAGGTCCTGGCAATCCTCGCGGTTCACGTTTGCATACCCGAGGATCAGCCCGTCATTGGCGGTCGTGATCGTGGTCGGGGTGAAGGTGATGGCGCCGTTGTAGCGGTTCTGCGCCGTGTTGGTTCCCGGCACGCGCAGGCGCCCGGGCACCACGCCGGACTGAATCGCGATGGCCGTCGTGACCGCGCCGTACTGGTTGGCATTGCCGTAGAGCTTTTGCGAGCCGGCGATCATGGATGTCATCTCGGCCTGGGCGGCTTCGATGCGGGCCTTGCGCTGTGAATCGGTGTACAGGTTGTAGAGCACGGCCGAGACGGCGGCCGTGATGACCAGGCCCAGCAACACCCCGATGATGCTGGCGCCGCGTTGGCGGGCGGCCGAGCCGATGCGGCGGGCGAATTGGCGAGTGGGTGGCTGCTTGTTTTGAGCAGAGGATTTGGTCTTCGAGAACATTGGGATGACTCCACTAGGTTAAAAAATGGGGACGATTCCCCGATCGGCATGAACAAAAAGAAAGCTGTATGAATCAAGGATCAGTGCTGCGTACTTCGCTGCAACATGCGCGTGGGCGAGGCTTCTTCGGAAAGCGCCGAAGCTATGGTCATCGTCCCGAGGGAGAGAACCACAGCGATGGACAGGAAGAAGCCCGTGAGCGACCAGTTCACGGTTTTGGCGGAGACGGAGACACGGTTTTCGAGCGTCGCGATCTCGCTGGTTCCCAGCATCACGAGGGCTTCGCCAAACGAACTCGATGAGTCGAGCAGGCTCGCCAGCCTGGCCCTCACGGTCGGTGGCATCAGCCCACGACCGAATGCCGCGATGTAGTCCGTCGGGTTGTCTTCGATCGAGCGGACGATCCGCGCGAGATGCCATCTCAACCAAGGACTGGCGCTCGCGCGCATGGCCTCCAGCGCTTCGCGCAGCGTCTTGCCCGATCGGATCATCATGGACATCGAAGTGAGGACGACCGCCGCGTTGTAGTCGCGGTAGAGAGAAAATCCAGGCCACGACTCCACTCGCAGTCGCCCGCTTCCGATCCACCGCGGCAGCATGTTCATGAACACTGCAACGGCCGCGACTGTCGCGATGCCGATGACTAGCGCATACGCGTTGATGGTCTCGGCCAGCCAGCGGACGAGTCCGTTGTAGCCGTGCCAGATCTCGGGGGGCGATTCTTTTGCGATGCCGACCACGATGGTCGAGGTGGTGCCGCACAGGGCGCCGACGAGCGGAATGGCGATGAGGGGAACCATCAGTTCGAAGCGAACGGTCTTGAGGGTACGCAGCTGAAACTCCACGGCATCGGCACTGACGTTCAGGGCCTCGACCTTCCTGGCACCCGCATCGTCGACGGCCCGCATGAGCAGCTGGTCCGATGCCGGAGCGATGCCGCGCATCAGGTCCGAGAGCGAGCTGCCTTGGCCGCTGGCCAGACGCTTGGACATGGCCTGATAGACGCGCAACGATGTCGTGTTTCGCAGCAAACGTGCATTGGAGGCCTGGCGCTCGAAGAAGTCGCGGATGCCGACCTTTCGTTTCAGGGCGTCGGCCAGGTCACGGTAAAAATTGGCCCGCTCGAAAGACCAGAGAAAACAATAGAGCCTGAAGAGCAGTCGGTTGAAGTTCATGATGCTTCTTGTCCTTACGTGCCTAAACGACGCACGTTCACTTCGTGTCTGGACATCACGCGAGGCCATGTATCGAATGCAGAGCAATTGCGGGCGTCGACCAGGCCGTGAAGGGCCTTGTGCAGCGTGTGCTCGAAGATGGTCTTGCCGGTCATGTCGGGGTCCATCAGGTCGCGGCTGGTGCGACTGGCGCGGTAGACCTCCATCGCCTCGGTGTCCCGCTCCTCGCGGATGTGCTTGAGCCAGTCTTCGTCGGGCATCAGCATCTCCGCGACCACCGTGCGTCCGAGAGTCCCCCTGCCCTGACATGCGGGGCATCCACCCGGTCTCTTCCAGCGAAGCGCACCCGCGCTCTGACCCAGCGTTCGCACGTTCGCCATGATCTGCGTGACGCGTCGATCCTTCTCGACCTCGACGCTGGTCATCGCGCAATGCGGGCACAGCAGCGGCACCAGGGCCTGGTAGACCAGCAGCGTCAACATGTTGGGGGCGGTGAGGACCGAGCGGGTCATGCCGATCTCCGGATCGACAAGACGCGGAACGATCCCTGAGAGCAAGTGCGCGTGGACGGTGCCCAAGCCCATGTGCCCGCTCTGGGCTATCTGGCGGGCGGCGTTCGCCGAGTGCCTGTCGCGGATCTCGCCCACCATCACCACATCGGGGTCCATGCGCATGTACGCCGAGATGACTTCGGAGAAGCGCTTGGCGGATTCCTGCGGGTTGGACAGATCGCGCTGGATCGGATACTGGTGCGCGCCCCGGATGGGATACTCGACCGGATCCTCGATCGTCATCACATTGCTTGTCGGCGTGGCGGGATTGAGCTCGATGAAGCTCTTGAACATCGTGGTCTTTCCCGAGTTCGTGACGCCGGCCACGCAGATCAGGCCGCTGGGCGTCTCCATCGCGCTTTCCAGCAACGCGATCTGGGAGGGCGCGAAGCCCAGTTCCACGAACGTTCGTGTGGGTTGATCGTCTCCCACGGGAAGAATCCGAAGCACCGCCTTGGGACCTTCGTTGCCCTTGGTGGACTGGAATCGCAGCTTGAGGGAATGCCCTGGGATCTCTTTGTAGGGCACCATGCAGTACAGGTTTTTCTCCGCGTCGAAGAGTGAATCCGAACCCGACTTCTTTTCCTGATCGTTGTTGTAGAGCGAGGCCATGCACTCCAGGATGAAGTTGGCCGGATAGTGGCCACCGTTGGCCGTGCGCATGGGCTCCACCTCGCCGTCGATCCGAAACCGCACTTCGCCATTGGAGCCGTGCGTCTCCAGGTGGATGTCGGATGCGCGGTTGTCCACGGCGTAGCGGATCCACTCGTCGGCCGCCTGCATGTACGGGCTCAAATGGCGCGCGGCCGCGGGTACGCTTGTCGCCTTGCCGCCGGCCACATGGATTTCCTTGATCACGGATGCGGGCGCGGAACGCAACGCCACCGTATAGGCCTTGCCCCGCAGCGTTCCCTTGATGGATTCCAGCAGTGCCTGCTGCGCGCCGGCGTGCACGATCACCGCGCTGCGACCGGCCAGCTCGATCACGACCACCTGATCGTGATCGGCCTTGACCAGTTGCACGACAGGTCGCTCCCCGAGCGTCATCACGCCGAGGAACTTGGGGACATCGGCGTAAGTGCGATAACTTCCGGGCGCCTCATCGGCTTTCCCTTTGGCTATCGCGCGAGCAGCATCGGATGGTTCGCCGGGTCCGCGCGATTCACGCAGTTGCACGACGCGATGATCGACGTCAGCAGCAAGACTTTCGCCAGGGGCATCGCGATTCGCGGGAGGCGGGGCCTTGGCATGCGCGCGTACTTTCGTAGCGGGCACGCTGCGTGCATCGCCCCTGGCCTCGTCGTGCGAGTGTGGGGAAGAGTCTCTTCTAGAGAACCAGCGCATGATCAGACGGCTTCGCCAAGGACAAGGATGCGCTGGCCGCAACGCGACTTCTCGCTCGCGTCTTGCGCGGTGCAGGGCTTGAACAGTACCAATCCGCGTTGGTCGATCGCGGAGATGCGATTGCCATAGACCTGCATGCCGACGAGTGCGAGCGCAAGTCCTTGGCCCGACGCAAGTTCCGCGACCCAGACTCCGTTGCGCGCGTACAGCGCGTGCAGGACGATCTTGGGTCTCGCGGCAAGCGCCGCGCGACGTGTCGCGGCTTTCGTCTCCTCTGCTTCCACCTTCGTCGGCTCGAGCCGTTCGGGTTTCGGGGTCGCGGCGGCCTGGGCGTCGGCCAGGTCCTTCTGGCTCTTGAGCAACTCGGCCTGTTGCTTGGCGCGTTGCACGGCCGCGAGTTCGCCGAGCGTTTGCGCGCCGGCGGCGGGGCATGCGAGCAGTGCCGCGCAGGCCATGGCCGCAGCGATCGTGGCAATGACGCCCGATGGCACCCGGTGAGGGTTATCGTGGTGCTGGTTAATTGCTGGTGACATAGTAGTTTCCGGTCATGCGCCCCTTGGCACGCGCGAGAGGTTCTTGCTTGGCATCGCCGATCTCGATGCTCCAGGCCGTCCAGCTCACGTTGGTGGGCGCCGTTGCCACGGCTTCCTGAAGTTGGGGCAGGGGGATCGCATCGAGATCGAACTTGCCCGTGGCGAGAGCAGCGGGGTGCTTGAAACTCGCCGGCACCCCTTCGGCCTGTGGCCACAACTGCTGCGGTGTGAGCTGGATCGACAGACCCGCGACCAGCCAGTCCTGCAGCTTCGAAGCCTCGGGGCCCTGCACGAAGGCGGTCATCGCCGGCAGTTGCGTCTCCGGATTCAGGGCGGCCGTGGCCAGCGGCTGGTTCCACGTCATGCGTGCTTGGTTCAGGTCGATGGCCTCGGCCGGCACCAGCGTGAGGAACGGGACGGCCTTGGCCAAACCCTCAAAGGTTCCGGTGGTGCGGGCGTAGAGAACTTCGCAGCCAGCATGGGCCGCACATCCAATGCGCGAGGCATTCCACCCTTCGGGGCTCAATGGCACGCGCATGGCGAAATCGATCCCCGCCTTGATGGCCTCGCGCTGGATGCCGACGTCCTGACGCGCCGCCGCCAAAGCATTGAGGTACTTGGGCACTGGATCGGCTTCGCGCTGACGCTCGAGAAGGGCCAGGCGCTCCTGTTCCTTCTTCCATTGCATCCAGTACTGCAAACCGCCCAGTAAGCCTGCGACCAGGAATGCAGCGATGGCCAGCCTGCGCACGTTGACGGGGACGGCCTTGATGACGCTGTCCTTGCCGGCGGCATGGCCGATCGCCTCCAGCAGATCCTGGTGGACCAGGGCGCCCGGATATCTCACCACGTCGTCGCTGAAGACGGAGATGTCGTCTTTAAGGTACGCCGATGCAAGATCGAATGCCGCGTTGTGGTCGGTCTCGACTTTGTCGAGCACCGGCAAGCCGTTGATCACGACTACGACGGCACATCGGCCGTCGGCCAGGCGCACGCTCAGGAGCGCCTTGCTGTGCTCTGCGCTCCAGGTGGCGAATGCGCTTGCCAGGGAATGCGCACCGCGGGGAAGCGATTCGCCCTCGGGCGGAAGATAGAAGCCGACCTTGCCGCGTTTGACGAGGATGGTTTTACCACGCTCGCGCAACTCCTCGGGAACGCTCGACACCGCTTGTGCCAGGTGCCGGGCCGCGATGTCGCCCGCCAGTTCCCGGATGCTCGCGTCGAGCTCCCCGGTTTTGACCACGGCGGGCAGCAGCCGCCACTCGAGGCCGCCAATCAAAATCGGCTTGCCCCCCGGAGCCGTGTAGACAACGTTGCTGGACATGCTGCGGTTCCGCTCAGAGTTGCACGGCGCGCACGACGATCAAGAAGTCCTCGCGCGTGTAGCCCGCCGTGCGACTGCCACCAGCGGCGATCGGCACGCCGTCCGCTAGGGTTCTGGTGCCGCCGGAAGACAAGCGGCGCGACAGGCCCGTGACCACCATCAGCTCGCCAGGGTTCAGGCGCACAGTCGTCTGATCGTCGGTACCGGAGGTCACGGGAACCTGCACGCGCTGGAAGGTTTGCCCGGTACCGGCCGTGACCTCGAACAGGCTCAGCAGCTCGGTCAACGAGATGCCGAACTTCAGCAAGATGGCGCCGTTGTCCAGGATGGCCGGCTGCACCATGAACTTGTCGCCGGTGACGATGGAAGAGGTCTTCAGACCAGGGGCCCCCGAGCCGACGGAGGACGCGGTAGCCGGCGTCGTCTCCGACAGGTAGCCATCGCTCTTGAGGTTGGTCTTGCGCGCCCACTGCCTGTTCAACGCGATCATCGAGACCGGGCGGTACTGTGCGGTGTCGCTCAGGTCATGGAGCATCTTGAGCATCGCCGAGCTGCCGCCGAAGCGCCGCTGCGAGTCGGAGCCCGCGGTGCCTTCGGCTGGTGCGAGGATCGTGTAGCTCATGTTGCCGCCCAGGTTCCCGCCCAGGGCGGTCGGCGACTTGATGCTGGCGCCCCAGGTTTTGGCCACGTTGTTCATGACCAGCGCCCAGTCCACGCCTCGCTCGTCCGAGTTCTTCGTGGTGACGCTGTAAATGTCGAACTGGATGTGCGCCTGGCGCATCATCGATGCGTCCTCGTGCTTGAGTACTTCGCGCACGCGTCCCATGACATCGCGAGTGGCTGTGACAGTGAAGCGGCCGGAGCCTTCGCTCAGGAAGACATCGCCGCCCGAGGGTTTGACCATGGCCTCGATCGACTTGCGCAACGATTCGAGGATGGCGATTTTTCCAGACTCGTTCACATCCATCGCGGTGTTCGCGCCACCGCTGTTGCCCTCGTTGCCGGTCTGGCCGGACGTGGTGCTGCCGATGGTCATCTTGAAGTCCTGGGAACCCACGAACGCCGAGAGCTCGAAGTTCTCGGTGATGTAGCGTTCGATGACCACGGCGCCATCGCGATAGGACCAGCTCAGATTCAGCCGCCCGGTCACATGGTCCAGAAAGGAGGCCAGCGAACCGTTCCACTGCATGTCGACGCTGTTCACGTCAGTGACGGGCTGCCGGAAATTCGGCTGGAACGGATTCGTGCCGGGCGCTGCAGCAAACCCTGGTAGACCCGGAGGCAGGGGCGTCAATGGCGAGGCGCCCGGAGCACCTGATGTGCCCAACGCGGCCGCCGGCGCTTTCCCACCGCCCGATGGCGGCAGTGCCAGAGGCAGGGGCAGTGGCGGGGGCAAGGCAAGTGGCGCACCCGGCAACGGCGCGATGCCCAGTTGCTGTATGCCTGGTGTGTCCGCGGCCGCGCCATTGCTATTCCCTGGCAGCTGCGCATAGACATCGGCCTTGACCCGCACCGGCACATTCGTCATTCGACTGAGCCGCTCGGCGATGACGGCGATGGAAACACGCCCGCCGTTCGCCCGGTCGTCGAAGTTCATCTTGAACGACTCGGAGAAGATCGGCGGCAGCACCTCGTCGCTTTGCACTGCCATCATCCGTGCGCCGATCCAGGCGCGCTTGGCGCGCCGCGCCACGGGCATGTTCTGCGCGTAGGCGGCCTTGGCGTCCGCGTAGCCCGTGGAGCCCACGGAACGTTCATCGAACACCATGGGCTCCTGGCGAGTCCCGCGATTGACGGCCGATGTCTGCTCGCGCACGACAGCGCCTTCCTTGAAGACCTGGCCCGACGATGCGCAGCCAGCCACAATGACCGGGATAGCGATCACGCCGACGCACGAAAGAGCGAAACGCCCGAGTCGAGACAGGGGGACGAACTGGCGGTTCTTGCTGTTCATTTGCATTCCTGGGTTTGTTCGCCCTTGCGCGTGATGCGGGCCAGCGGAGGGGTGTTGGGGTAGAAGCAGACTTCAAGCGGGTAGCTGCTCGTGGCAATGCCGGGAGAGGACAGTTGCGCTTCGATGGCTTCCTCGAAGGTCCCTGTCACGGTGTCGGGGGCCTCGACCATGACGTGCTTGGCGGCATCCCACCGAACCTTCCAGCCGGCTGAACCAGCCCAGCGCTGAAATGTGTTGGCCAGGTTGACGTCCTTGATTTCCACGGTCCAGCGCTGTGGACCGTCCGCCGTCGCTGGCGTGCCGGCCGCCTTGTTCTTAAGGCCGATCGCCATGGCCCTGGACGAGCTGCCGAGGACAACGTCCGGCTCGTCTTGTCGTGTGGGCGTCTTTGCCGGTGGCGCGGCGAAAGCGGTGGCGGCCGATATCAGCATGAACATGCCGACGGTGAGGGGCATGGCAAGCGTCTGTTTCATTGAATCTCCGTGCGTTTCGTGTAAGGAATGACCGATGCGCACGGCATCACTTGCCGGTCGCGGTGAGGTCGGCCAGGTCATAGACCCTCAACACTGTCCCGTTGTCCAGGAAGCGAAAACCGAATGGCGCTTCCAGCGCACCGAACTTGTCCGCCAACTGAACCAGGGCCTGCTTGAAGCTGCCCGAGTACGTGCCGCGAATCTCGGTGTCGATGGGCAGGTTTCGCGGGCTGACCCAGTGAAGCTGGATGCCGCCAAGAGACGCCCACCGCGAGACCACGTCGCGCAAGGTGGGCTCATCTGCGACGGTCCAGTTCGAAGGCGCAACCGTGCTGGTGGCAGGCTCGGTGTTTGAATCCGCAGCGGATCTGCCAGTCGATGGCGGCACCACGGGCGATGCGACGACCGCGGTAGCTGGCATCGCCGGCGCCTTGGCTGTTATCGCTTGCGCTGTCCCGGATGCTGTGGTGACAGTCGTTGCCGGCGAGAGCTTCGCCGGCAACGACCCGGGGACGATGGCTTCGGTCTGGAATTGGGGGGAGGGGGATCGCACAGGCTCGAGCGTCACCATGGCCTCACCCGCGTCGGAAGAGACTGGCTTGGCAGATATCGGCGTTGATGGCGGCAGCAGGTCGGCATAGGCCGCATCGACCGTGAACCAGAGGCGCCGCCGTACGGGATCAAGCTGCCACTTCCAGGTGCTTCCGAGCAGCACGTCCAGGATTGCTCTGACCCGGTAGGGTCCGATCTCGCGCTGCGACTCTGGCAGCGACAGATTCAGGAAGCTGCTTGCCTCGGGCGAGAGACCCGTGGGGTCGGCAAGGGTGTAGCCGGTGCGCAGCAGCGTGTGCTGCACGGCGTCTCCGATGGTGCGTATGGTGGCGCGCGGAAAGCTGATCTGCGCGACCACGGCGAGCGGATCGCTTGCATCGACGGCCGGCTCGGCGCTCTGCGTGGTGTAGCGGCCGATTCGCAATTCGGGCCTGGCGGCGGCGCCGTCGACAACGATGGGGTCGAACTGCGATTGAGCCCACAAAGGGCCGACCAGGCCCCACAGCAGCGCTCCCGCTGCAAGCAGGATGGGATGGCGATGGACCAGGTGCATTCGAACTCCCTCGGCAACAGAAACATGCCCGGTGCTCACGCCGGACCCCGGCAACGCGAAACTGCGTCGTCCGTGGCAGGCAGTGTTCGTTGGCCCGACGCCGCCCTCAATCGGAAACCGCTCGCGACGTGGCGAACGGTTTCCGGTTGCATGCGATGGAAATCTGGTGTAGGGGGATTGAAAGCGCTGCGAGCAGCTCAAATCGATGGCCCTACGTCACTGGCGTCTGCTACATTGGCAGCAGGCAGCCCAACGTTCCGCTGACTCTCCCTCCCTTCGGGCTGCCCTTGAAACCCGCTTCGGCGGGTTCTTTCTTATGGGCGCGCCGTAACATCCAGCCCGAGCCGCTCCGGGTACTGCGGGTCAGCGCAACAGCAGGCCGTGCACTCGCACCGGGGGATCCAACAAACGCTGCGCATGCGAACTCGGGGCTACTCATCCGCCTGGGGGCACTTGAACGCCATGCAACACATGATCCGTCTCGCCCGGCATTCCGATGTCGTGTACCTCTCGGGCAGCCTCATGGCCGCCTACAACGAATGGGAGGAGGCAACGCCCGAGCGCTGGCATCGGCTCAAGGTCATCCTGGACATCGCGCTGCGTACATACGGCGCGGGCTCACATTGGATTGAACGCCGAGATTCGATCGACGGTCCATCGGTGCGCATTGGCGGGCGAAGGTTGTGACCTTGGCTGCCCTGTGCCGCTGGCGGTGTGGGCACTCGATCAGGTCCCCTGGACTGTGCTCCACCGATTCAGCGCGGCCAAAGTATCCGGGTCGACATCGTTGATCACCACGGAGGTCGTGCGTGTCACCAGCATCCGAGCCCAAAGTTCGGCCATGGCGTTGGCATCGACGTGAAGCCGTCGTTCCATACCCGAGGGCGGGTGCGCACGCATGCAACGATCGAGGGCCTGTTGAACGGTTTGAAGGTTCAAGCTCAAGGCAGCACCATGGACTCTGATGTCGGAGAGGATGCCGACATCTGGCCGAATTGGAGCGTCAGCGGGCGGGTGCGACTGCATTGATCGTCGGCGCTTCTCGCGCAGCAGCACCAGCCGCCATTTGTGGGTGGATATCTTTTGCTTCTTGAATCAGCAGACGGACTTCCTCGGGCAATTGCTCGATGACGATATGAGGCACAGCTGCGAGCCGGGCAGTCACGCTCCATGCTTGCAGTTCCTGGTCGTCGAGAGGCGGGTCCATGCAAATACCTTGCGTTTAGTAGGGGCGACGCGAGGCCCACCTACGTGAGCGACATCGCGATCAATACAGCGATGGCGATCACGCCAAGGCCCTTGCTGGCGATCAGCAGTTCGGCCTTGACGATCCTGCCGGCCGCGTACTCCTGCCACAAGCCCAGACTCATCCAGCCGATGATCAGCAGCGTGATCGCGAAGGTCAGGCCCTGGATGGCGAAGCGCAGTGTTTCCATCTTGACGCCCGAGCCGCGCAGAAAGCCGTTGCGAAGCGCCTCGGAAATCGGCACGCAGGCGCCAGATGCGTCGCGAATGCAGGTCGCGCTGATCTCCACGGGTTGTGAGCCGCCGCCGGTGGAACCGGTCCCTCCCGTGCTGCCGCCGCTGCCGGTGCCGGATCCCGTCGATGCGCCCGTGCCGTTGATGCGGTCCGCCATGGAACAGATCGTGGTGCCGTTGCTGTCGGCGAAGGCAGCGCAGCGCCCGGCGTTGAGCATGCGCTGGCAATTGCCGATGCCGAGCTGGACGCAGGCCAGCACGAGATGGTCATCGACCGGGCGACCGTCGAAACTCGACATGCCGGCAAGAGTGCGAGGCGCCTTCGCCTGAAGCGCCTGGACGGTCAGCTCGGACCACGCGTTCACCTGGTCCTGGAGGCTTGCGCGCCGATACTGCTCGGGCGTGAGATTCGTGAAGGCCGCGATGTTGGAGGTGTTCATCTGCAAGACGCCATAACAGCATGAGCCGTTGAAGGCTGCGGTATCGCCTCGGCTCTCGACATTGATCGCCAGGTTTGCGACTGCATTGGCGTTGTCGCGCAGCCATTGGTTGGCGAAGGGGGAGTTCTGAATAGCCGCAGCGATCTGTGCCGCGGTCACTATCGCAGCGATGGCTATGGCCGGCACCAGAACGAGCCATCCAAGCAGCCATTCGCTGCGAACAAGAAAACGATGGACCATGGCATCAGCCCGCAGTCAAACGAATGGATCGACTGCACTCGCCGACCTCTTTGCCGTACTGAATCGTTCGAAGGAAAACGGTCGCCGTCTTCCTGTCGAATGCGTACTCGATGTGATTTTTTTGCCGCGGGTTGTCCGGATCGTCGACGAACAGCATGCAGTACCCAGGGAAGTCCTGAGTAGAGGTCCTGCCGTTAGCGGAGAACTTGCTGACGCGAAGCGGACACTTGGCATAGAGCTGATTGGCGCTGGCACCATTGGGGGCCAACTCGCAGTCGTAGCGGGCACTTTGATAGATGCTCAAGACATACCTGTCGCTATCCTGCTCGACAGCGCCGATCAGCACAAAGCTCGGAAAGCGCTGCCCCTTGGCGGGGTCCCGATACCCCGCCTGCGCGAGCTCCTTCCGCCAGATGTTCGACAGCACCTGCCGATCCGCCTCGGTCCCGGTGGACTTGAAGTTTGTCGACTCGAAGACGACCAGCGCCATCGATCGCCAGCTCATCGTCGATGGCGCGCGAAGGGGTGCTGCCAGCGGCTGGGCGAGTTGCTGCGCGACAGAGGCATGCGTCACAACGACGCCCATGAGCGCAGAGATCAACCAGCGAAGAATGGTGCGAGCGTTGCTCATTGTTGCGTCCCTCATCGTCCGCCAGCCTCAAGCTCCTGCAGGAAATTCTCCGGCGGCGTGGCGCCCACCAGGCGCTTGCCGCTGGCCAGCACCACCGTGGGCGTATTCTGGATGCGGTAGTTCATGCCGATCTTCAGGATGTCGGCGATGCCGCGCGTGTCGCACGCTTCGCTTCCCGCGGGCCTCGCACCGTTCATGATGCTCTTCCAGGTCGAGGCCCGGTCCGAGGAGCACCACGCGACGCGCGCGAGTTGCTCCGACTGCGGTGAGATCACCGGGTAGATGAAACGGTACACCGTCACGTCTTCGATCTGGTCCACGAACTTCGTGAAGACGCGGCAAATCGGGCAGTTCGGGTCCTCGAACAACGCCATCTTGCGTGAGCCGTTGCCGTGGACCTCCTTGATCGCCAACTCAAGCGGCAGTGACTTGAAATCGATGGCCTGCAGCTTGTCGAGCACCGGCTGGGTCAGGTCGGCTTGGGTCTTCGTGTCGATGAGAACTCCACCTACGAAGCTATATCGCCCGCTCGTGTCTACATAGAAGACCTCGCCGCCCGAGGCGATCTGGTAGACGCCGGCGATCGGTGTGGCCGCCACGGCGTCCACCGGTACTTTGCCCTGCGTGTTGGCTTGCACGGCCGCGCGGATCTTGTTGAGCGTGGATGCTGCAACGGCAGGCACGTCGCCGGCATGGGCGCTGGTGCTGATGGTGCAGAGAGACATCGACAGTGCCAGTACCTGGACTACGGTTGCTGCCGTGCTGCGCAACGAGCGAAGAGAGAACATGGGCAGGTCCTTGAAGGATGAAGATCAGAAATCGAAAGCCCGCACACCACGCGCGATGCGGCATCGCTCGACCTGGTTGCGGATCAGTTGGGAGACCTGGTCCGGCCCGGCTACAGCCTGGATCAACAACTGGGGCGAGGTACTGTCCGTGGTTTGCAGAATCACCTGGCCGCGGCCAAAGAGACTTTGGGCCAGCGTGCTGTCCACCGAAATGTCCTTGACGCGGTACAGCTCCAGCGTCTCGATGCGCTTGACCAAAATGCCCGAGCGCTCGATCAGGCGCTGGTCCGTCAGCTCGTAGCGGTGAAAGGAAGTGCGCAGACACCTGTAGGCAGCGTAGATGACCGGCAGGACCAGCCAGCACAGAAGCACGGCCAGGATGAACGCTGTGGCATTGGAAACCTGGCCTTCGCTGGATGACCACAGCAGGGTGGTCTCCGCAGCATCGCCCGGGCTTGTGGTTCGCGCGCCATCCGCGTCCAGTAAAGCCGCCGCCGGTGATCGGTGTGGATCCCGCACGATGCTTGCATCCCTTGTGCTTACTTCCTGGGGCAGGCGTAAACGTTCGCCACCACACTGGAGCTGATCGCGCCCGAACTGTAGGGGTGGGTGGCGTTCAGCGCGTTCTGGATCTGCGCGACATTGCCGCCCATAGCGGCGGCCTTGTTGCGAAGGTCGTTGCGCGCGCCCTGCAGAAGGTTGTTGTTGCTGGTGAAATCGCCGCTGAAGGCGTTGCCCTGACTGCCGATGGCTTCGCCCAGAAGCCTGCAGCCGGGCGGCTTTTGCGTGACGAGCTCGACGCTCGCGCCTTGGGGCGTGACCGCAGTGGAGGCGCAGCCGGACAGACCGAGGACGGCAAGCACCGGAAGCGCCAGAGCAAGTCGTCCGACGAAATGGCGCTCGAAACTGCGTACGGGGGAGCGTGCGAGGTTGCGTGAGTTCATTCACCGCACTTTATGCAGCCGGATCGGCGACGTCTCGCCAAAACCGTCGAAAACTCGCGCCGGGTTTTCGCTTGCGGAGTGATGACTTGTCTGGTAGGGGAGGAAGGATGGGCGCATCGGGCCGGACTTTTGATAGCATCGCCGGGCAAGCGATGCCGTCGGTCAAAGCCACGGGCAAAGGTCCCCGCCGGTTGAGTCCTCAGCTTGAAAATGGAGAGCCTTCATAGGCCCAAACGATGCACAAGCCTTTCCATTCAGAAGAGCACGCTGGCTGGACATTGCGGTACTTCGTCCATTCAGGTCACGAGCCTTCGCCGGGAGAACCTGGAGTCCCCGGCGCGATGGTCGAGATCATGCGGGACGACACGATCCACGCCATGCACGCAGAGCCTAGCCGCGTGGCATCTCTGTCCGAGACCCTGGACTTGATCGACAAGCTGCGAAGCCACTGCTTCGCCTGGATCAAGGCGCGCGGCCCGATTTGCTGAAGGCCCGGCCGCCGGGATCCGACTACCCGGGGCATGTTTCAAATCTAGTTCAACGTGCCGGATCGACCTTCGTGACGGTTCCATCCACGTGATGCAGGCTGTTGCCCACGCGACTCGGATACTTGAAGGCATCCATGGAGCCGGCTCGCACTGTGCTGGGCCGCATTTCAGCGCCGTCATAGTGCTTGGTCGGCGGTGCGCTCGGGCCTTGTGCCCGGGCCGAGAGCATTCCATCGGACGGCTCTATCTCGAGGGCCTGAAGCGCCTCCTTGCCCTTGGGGGTGATCGAGTACAGCAGGACTGGCATGCCCCCGCCCTGTACGCCGCCGTGTTCGCGGACATAGCCCTTGTTGCGCAGCACCTGTAGCGGCTCATGCACGGTCATCCCGGTGGTCGATGCGATCGCGCCGAGCGGCGACAAGTTGGTGTGCGCCACGGCTCGGAGCACCCTGACAAGATCCCTGTCCAGCGTACGTGAAGTCATTTTTGTATTCATCCCTTATCCCTTGAGTTCCCGTGCCGATCCCGATCCACGTGGAAGCAAAATATTCTAGAGGTAGGTTCCGTCCGTCATGACTGGGCAGTCAGGACAGGGAATTACTGCGGTTCGAACGGCGCCATGCATTCGGCGCAAAGAATCTTCAGGCCGGGCTTGCCCCAGACCTGGAAGCCGCACGCACAAGCGTATTTCGCGCGGTTGGACTTGTTGGCGGCCGCGGCCGTATCGCCGGCGCCCACAGCACCAATGACGCCGCCGACCGAACCCATGCCGGCAACGCCGGCGGCCCCACCTTGCATCATGATGGCCATCGCCGCGCTGGCCGCCAAGGGCGTTGCGCCGCCGCCAAACGTCGCCGCGAGGGTCGTCGCATGGCTGGCCAGGCCGAAGCGCACATGCTCGGCGGCCGGGTACCGGTCGTACCAGCTGAGGGTGAAGGCCCGGGTGACCAGGTCCGCGCAGGCCTTGAGGAACCGTCCTCCCTCGATCGCATAGTCGGCCATGTGGTCGCCCGTGCGCTTGCCGCCGGGCTGGCCGGTGGAGGAGGGCATCAGCCCGACGCCTTCCATCCTGGCCGCCCACTGCTCGTTGTGATAGCGGCCTCGCCCGGGTGTGCCGAAATGGTGTTGCCACAGATGGCACATCTCGTGCACCAGCGTCTGCATCGTCTCCACGATCGGCACCACCGCGAAGTAGGCCGGGTTCATGGCGATCTCGTCGGTCATCTCGCCGCGCGTGTTGACAAAGCGCTTGGCGGAAAAGTAGCCGCAGGTTCTCTTTTCGCGCTGCAGCGTGATGAGACAGCTGGGAAGCTTGCCGTCAAAGAGCGATTCGTTGAAGAAATCGTAGGCCAGCTGCAATTCCCCGTAGGTCTGCTGGGTGGGGAACGAGGAAGGCGATACCACCGACGCCGAGATGATGCCGGCGGCCACGGGAGAGTCTGCGTTTGACATAGGCATCATGCTGGGCTATGTTTGTATTGCGCAATACGTTATCGAGTTCCATCAACTGTCGCATTGAGGCGACCCGCCCACAGTCAAGGTATGGATCATTTCTTGACGACACCGCGGCCGTGCGGCACAGTCATTTTCAACTTGCGCCACAGGCGGCAGGGCTCGGCCGCATCGACGATGCGTGACTGGGTCGCATGGGGAGCACTCCGGGGTTACTTCCATCCATCAACTCCGAAGGAAACACACCATGATCGATCTCCATTACCTCGCTCGCCTGGTCAAGCACGGCTCCAGGCTCGGCCTGCGCGTCACCGGCATCCTCGCGGGGGTTGCGGGAGAGGCGCTGTGGGAGGTAATCAAGAATCCACCGCTGTATACGACCGATACCCCACCAGCAAGTGGACCAATCGGCTCGTACGCAGGTGCACTTGACGCATATTATGAGAATGCAATTGATGCGGGAGAGTTGGCCTATTACAGAGATATGTTCGACGAGAGTTGAACAAGTTTGCAGGTAAGTTATTTTCTTCGCCCGACGCCCTTGGTAACGGCTTGCCCGGTTGCTTTCGTTGCTTCAGATGATGCCTCTTTCGCGGGCCTCGCGAGTTCATTCAGTGATTGCCCAACCCTGATCCCAATCCAGGCCATCATCCCCGACCACAGCAATGGCAGGAAGACGAACATCGCCATCAGCAACGTGTTGAGCAACATGCGCTTGTAACCCGGCGGGATTGCGCCGTTCGTCATCTGTGTGATCTCCTGGATGAACATGTTCCCCTGCATGCCGGGGTAGAGCGCTGCGATCAGGTGCGCATCCACCCAGTTGGCGATCATCCACATCACGGCCCAGAACTTCACCGTGAAGATGCCGATGGCGCCGTAGAACATGATCTTCAGGTCGAAGCCGCTCAGGAACGTGATCAGAGGCAGGAACATGTACAGGCCCATGAGGATGAGGGCCTGCATCATCGGCAGGCCTTGCATCAGCGGCATCATCTCCACCGACGCCATGACGGCCTTGATGCTCAGCCCCACGGTGCTGGCCGCTCCAGTGAATGTGCGCCCGATCTTCGTGAGCGTGTCGTAGTCGTTGCCCATGATCCGATCCGTATCCACCATGTGCGGATTGGCCTTGGTCTGAGCCAGCTTGGCGAAAGTATCCAGGCGCTGGTCGTCGCTGGTCCAGGAAAAGGCGTCCGCGGCGGCCGAGGTGAGTTTTCTCCATGTCGCCGAATGGTCCACCATGCGGCTGCGCAATCCATTCGAGGATTCCCACCACTGGTTGCAGGTGGGTCGCCCCCACTGCGGCAGTGTGAAACTCGCCTCGGGAGATCCCGCCGGCGCTGTGCGCTCGAAATCCTTATCGCGCGATGCATCGATCGCAAACCCGGCCACCGGGTTGTACGAGCGCATGGTGTCATAAAAGCCCGGCTCTTTCCTGAAGAGCTGACTGCCCATCCAGTCCACGTCCGTGGGCCCGTAGTCCTTGTTCGTGTCAGCAACGATGGCGCGGCCGCTGCCCGAGAGTTCGTCCGGGCCCAGCTGCAGGTATCGGCTGCGCGCAGGGATGAAGCACTCGCTGTAGAAGCGCTGGATGTCCGCGAGGAGTCTCGGATCCTCGATCGTCGCGGTGCGCGCCATGTCCTCCACCATGCGGATATCGCGCCCGGCACTGCGCAGGCCGTCGCGCGCCGCGTTGTTGATCCCCGAAGAAATCGCCATCGCCGTGAACCACCACGCCGGCACGTAGTAGAGCGAGCCCGTCGGGCTCATGCTGCCGTTGGTCGCATCCGCCATTGCGCGGTCGAAGCCAGAATTCGTGCCGCCGTCCCGCGAGCCCGTCTGCGGCGATCCATCGCTCGATGAGGCCGGCGGCGTGTAGCTCAGGTTGATGCTCATGAGCGAGGTCGCCGGCGTCGTCGCGAAACACACCGACAGCACGAACATCGCGATGATGAGCTTGGTCTGAACAGACTCGATCACGCCCATCACCCCGCCGCTGGCGCCGACACCGTTCTCCTTGGCGTCCTTGAAGCCATTGAAGACGATCAGTGCAAAGGGCAGCACGATGATCCCGGTGCCGGTGATGATCTCGCCCAGGATGTTGGCGAAGGCCCACCCGTACATCGTCGTGAAGATTTCGAGATAGCTGTCCAATTGCATGGCGATGTCCTTCGACGTTAGAACCCAGGCCGGTACGGCATCGATGCGGCGGACCGCGAAGCCCAATGCGCAAGGTAGGCGCGGGCGACCTGAGGGCTGTTCCACAGCACGAGCACGTTCTCGCTGTTGCCGAACTCGGCCGCGTTCGAGAAATTGAAGCTGCCGGTCTCCACGTGGGCCGCGTCGACCACGATGTACTTGTCGTGGTGAATCGGGTACCTGGCCACGGTTGCCGTGGCCACGCCGGCCAGGCTCAGGGCATTGAGGGCCGCCGTGGCCTTGCCGCTCGCGTCCTGCACCAGGTTGCTCTTGTGGTCCACAAGCACGGCCACGTCGACGCCGCGTTTCTTTGCAGCGATCAGAGCGCGTGTGACCGCTGGCGAGGTGAATGCGTAGGCGGCCAGGCGGATCGAGGAGCGGGCTGAGTCGATCAGGCGCACCACCAGCGCCTGGGCGCCTTCCCTCGGCGAGAAGGCGACTTCTGCGCTCGAGCCAACGGCGAGCGGGGCAGTTTCAGCATGGACGGATGAAGCTGCGCACATCACCGCCAAGGCAACGAGAGAAGCGGACAGCCGGTTGGATGTGGCGCTGCGAAACTTCATGACATCAAAGCCCGCCAGATCGTGGTCGGTCCGATCGGCACCATCACGAGGTAGACCACAAGGAACAGGACCACCTTGGCACGCAGACCCAGCACTTGTCGGATTTCGTGTTCACGAACCCAGCCGCGTGCGCGCCCCCAGCGCACGATGGCCGGCCACTTCCAGCCGATCACTGCAATGACCACGCCTTGCAGCGCCACGCCGACCCACTTGAAGGTATGCACCGCCGTCTGGATCGCCAGCACATCGTCCAGCGGGATCTCTAGCAGCAGCGAAAGCAGCGCCCCCATGACAAGCAGCAGGAGGGCCGCCATCGCAAGCCAGCCCATCCAACGTCGCCAGTGGCGGCGGCGCAAGTCCGGTGGTTGCTCACCCCCTTCGTCACCGCCGCTTTTGCCGCGGCCGTTGCGATCTTCGTTCACTGCGTCTTGACCCGGCCGTCGACCAGCGGTGCGGTCTCGCCCTGCGCGCCATCGGGCACACGCGTGGCGCGGCTGTCGTTGGCGAAGCTGTTGCCCATGATCGCCAGAGCCGTGTCCGCCGTCATTTCCTTGCGGATACGAAACTCGAACATCATGTCGTTGATGTACTGCGTCAGGCGGTCGATCTGCACCTGCACCTCCTTGGTCTGTTCGCCCGCCTTGGTCACCTCGGGCAGGCTCAGGCCTGTGATGAGCACATTTCGCGCGATCAACGCCTTGTCGATCACGCGCTGCATGCTCAGCTCCTGAGATAGCCGGTTGACCGCGATCGAGCGGCTGTCCGCCGGCAGCTTGCGCAGCGCATCCACCAGCTGCGGGCTCACCGACATGCCTGGCGCCGAAACGTCGGACAGGCGCCGGTAATCGCCACCAGGCGCATCCGCCATTTCCCGCAGCGCCGGCGTCACGCGGTCCAGCTCGCGCTCATACTTCGGCCCCAGGCCCGTGGCGGTGCTGGTCGTGGTCGGCTGCGGGCAGGTGCTCTGCGAGCACAGGAAGATTGACCGATCACCCAGCACCTCGGTCGCCCAGGTCGCGAGTTCATCGGGCGAAGCAAAGGCGCGCACCAGGCGGGTCGACTTCTCCGAGCTGCCCGAGAAGTTCGCGCTCGACGAGGAGGACGTCGGGCGATTGAGCGTCGCGTTGTAGCCGGCCACCGACAGATCGCGGATTGGCTGGATCGGCCGCCCTGAGACCCCGCCGGCCTTCTGCCCGAATACCCAGGCCACGCCTTCGTTTTGGGCTTTTTCGTCGCGGTTGATTTTCTTCTTGGCGTCGACCACGTCACCACTTGCGCTTGCCTCCGCCTTCCAGGCCTCGCCCTTGGCGACCTTGACCCAATCCTCATACGGATCCTGGCCGCTCTTGATCATCGCTTCCATGTCCTCGCAGGACTTCAGCGACGCGGCAACCAGGATGTCGGCCTTCTGCGAGAAGTTCTGGAAGAGCTGATACAGGCCCGGCTGCGCGCGCTGCAGTACGTAAAGCGGAAGCGATGAGATCCCCGCCTTCACCGCGTTGGAGACGGTCGTGCCCAGGTTCTTGAAGCCGTCCATCACGTTGGACCAGGACAGACCGATGTCGAACTTGCCGCACGAGTAGTTCAGCCGCGTGCTGAAGCCCAGGCGCATCGCATTCTGGCCGCGGTTGTTCGCCCCCGCGCTGGGCGAGCCGCCGCCCAGGCGGTAGTACAAGGTGGAGTTGGAGACCGGCTGCGCAATCGCTGCCGGCGCCATGCACAGTGCCAGGACCGTGGCCGCCGCAGCGACACAGACACCATGGCGAATCCGCAAGGCGCCAGAGAGCCGGTGGGAGAGGGTATTCATGAGTGAGGGATCTCCAGAAGAAGAATCGCAAGGCGGATGCAGCGGGGGGTGATGGAACGCGATTCAAGGAACGGCGAACAAGAAAATAGGCGTCTTGCGCTCGCAGCACTCGTACTTGTTCCACAGGTTCCAGATGTAGCCCTCGGCGCCGGAGGTCTTGTAGTCGCCGTAGGAGCCCAGGCTGATGGAGTCGTTCTGGCCGAAGGTGATGCAGGCCGGAGATGGCACGGGATGTACCGCTTGCCAGCGCGGCTCGACGCCGCGCTTGAAGTAGACGTAGTTGCTCTCGCCCTTGGCCGAGAGCTTCTTGTAGATGTGCGGCTGCGCCGCCTGGCGAATGATGCTGCTCACACGCGCGGTCAGGACCGCGGAAGATTTGACTGGGTGCGACTGCACCAGTTCGCCGGTGCGCGGGTAAGTGCCGCCCCAGGTGTTGATCAGGCTGTTCCCGACCTCGCCCACGCCCGGTATCCAGCTGCCCGGGTAGAGCAGCTCGAGCGGGATCTTGCCGCGCCAGAAGTTGGCGTCGATGTCCGAGTTGTAGTGGATGGAGAGCATCCCCGCGCCGCCTGGGCATATGTAGGCGCTGGTGCCGGCGTTGCCGTTGCTGTTCTCCCGGCTGCTCGCACCGGACTGTTCCAGCCCCTTGTAGATCGAGTCGAGCATCTGCTGGTAGCTGGACGACTGGCCGGTGGTGGGTTGGCCGCTGCTGCCGGTGCCAGCAGAACCACCCGATGCACCGGTATCCGTACCCCCGCTCGGCGTGAGTCCAGCAAACGGATTGCTCAGCCCCAGGTTGCCCATGCTGCTGAGCATCCCACCGAACTCACCCGGCATGCTGCCCAGGCTCCCGAGCAGCTGGCCGGGATTCATCGCCTGATTGCGTGCGCCTTCCAGAATGTTGTTGCCCAGGTCCACCGGCACGGTGGCCCATTGCTGCATGATCTTGGGCAGCTCCGAACTCGGGAAACTCATCAGCTCCTGGAAGTCCGGGAATTCGAAGCTCGAGCTGGTGCCGCCCAGGATCGCGCCGACCGGGTTGCCGATCGCATCGGCCGATTTGAAGGTGACGACCTCCTTGGACTCGCGTGCGGTGCTGGCCGACGAGTCCAGAAGCGACCCCATCATGGAGGAGCCGGCCTGCGTCAAGGCCATGGCCACTGGCTTGCCGATGTCAGCCCAGGGATGCTGGGCAGGATCGTTGTAGGTGCTGATGACCACATCGGGCATGTAATGTGCCACGCGGATCGAGGTCTCCGTCTCGCAGTAGAAGACGTAGCATTTGAGAAAGAAGCACACGCCTGTGACCTGGTAGGCCAGGCAGCTGGGCAGGCCCTGCACCGTCGCCGCGATGATGGCTGCCGTGTTGCCGGTGACTTGTTCCTGGGCTCGCGCAGTCGGCACGAGCACGGCCTGCGTGGAGAACACGATCAGCGCGCTGGCCAGAGCCTGGTGGAAGATTCCAAGGCCGCGACGTGGGCAAAGAGTGGATTGCATTGCAGTGCTCATTTGCGCAAAGCCCGCGTGGCCTGATATCGCTGCAGAGCAGCGTCGACGTCGGTCATCCCATAGACCACCGCTCGGCCGTTCACAACGATCGCCGGCAGCCGGTCGATCTTGTAGTGGTTGGCCCTGCTGATCGCATTGGCCGCTGCGATCGCAGCCGGACGAATCTGGCGCTTGATGCGATCCTGGTTGGCTGCGAACCAGGCGCGCGCTGGCCCCTCGCCGCCGCGCGGGATCTGCTGATTGATTGCCATCTTGACCTGCTCCATCGTGTCCATGCGGTGGATGAGCAGGCGGTAGTTGTCCGAGCGAGTGGGCGTGATCAGCATCGCCGAGTTGGCGAAGACTTCCACGGTGGTGACGCCGTTGTAGACCGAGGAGTAGGTCTGTGCATGGACGCCGAGACTGGCAACAACGCAAGCCGTTCCCAGGGAGGCGATCAGGAGACGAAACAAGGTCCGGCGGACAGCGCGTTCTTTGGGAATACGTCGGCCGCGGGGGGACGGATGTTCCTGGTCAGCCCTCGAAATCTTCGTGCTAGGCGGCAACATGAGGCACCTCGTTCCATTCGCGGCCGTCCAGGAGCCGGCCAGCCGCCTTCTTGCCGATGCGGATCATCAGGTCGGGGTTGCGGTCCGGCTCAGCCAGGCCGGGGGAGTTGCTCTTCGGGAAGAACGCGCCCCATTGCTTGAACAAGTACGGCACGCCGGCCGCCTCGCACTGGTCGCGCAGGCTTCGGGCCCAGGCGGGATGCATGGGCCGAGCATCGAACCCACTCTCGCCACCAGCGATGACCCACTTGATGCCCGCGCCCGCCGCAGTGGTGATGTGGGAACACCAGCCGTCCAGGTCTTGCCGGTCTTCATCGCGCGCTGGGCGCTGCAGGCGCAAATCAACCGGGCCGAGCAGCGGCTCCATACTGAGGAACCGCATGCGTGCTGGCACGGCCAGCAGTTTCGGGATGTCGCGGTCGGCTTCGACCTGATTCACAACGGTGGCGCCGAGCCACACGTGCGCCGGCCACCCGTCCAACGCCAGCCAGTCGTGCGGCACCATGCCCAGCGCATTGCCGATGCGCTTGGTCAGCAGCAACCAGTCAAGGTTCGGTGTCGCCTCGATCAGGCGGATGAGGTCAACGCGCCATGCGGGTGCCACGGCGTTGTCGAATACATCCGCCAAGCTGGCGCAGAAGACGCGTTGACGGCGACCGTGCTGGGCAAAGAAGGCTGCGTGCTGGGCGTTCCACCGCAGCGGCAACTTCCAGTTCGCCTCGCTTGTGCGAATGCGCGGCGCGCCCGTGCCCCAGGTCTCCTTGCCTTTGCTGCGCAGCACCCGTGCTGGCGTGCTCACCTCGGCATAGCAGTGGTCGCAGCCACCGCCGCCCGTGGCAGCGTTGGAGACCTTCGTGCACCCGATCCATGGGTTGAAGGTGTGGTCGGTCCACTCGATCTTGCTGTTGGCGCTCATGCAGTTTTGCCTTGACTTGAGCCCGCGAGTCAGGTGGTGGAGGACTCGGGGTCTCTGGAGACCTCGAGTTCCCTGGCCACCATGTACGCGGCCTCCAGTTCCGTGCAGCCATGCCGGTCCATGAGGCGGCGCCGATGGGCTTTCTCGTGACCCTCGGTCATTGCCAGGGCGATGGGCAGCGCCGGGGGCACGTTCCTGAAAAGGAACTGTCCGCTGGCATTGATGATCACGCCCTCGGTGTACTTTCCAGGCTCCTTGCGCGCCGACTCCATCATGAGACGCTGCTCGGCGCTGAGCGATCGAAAGCGCGAGACATCTTCGATCTCGGACTTGTCCATCGTCAGCAGCATCCAGTACTCGCACATGGAGAGAACTCGATCCATCGAGTTCGGGAAGTCCTTCAGGTTCTGCGTGGCCAGCCAGAACCAGATATTGAGCTTGCGCCACATCTTGGTGCCCTTGGCGATCTTCGGACCCAGCAGATCGTTGGTCGTGATCAAGTGGCCTTCGTCCGTCAGGAAGACGAGCGGGCGATCTTCGCTTTGCGCGCGCTCGCCGCGCGACTGCACCGAATCGATGAGGCTGCTGTAGGCCACCGCCAGCGCATCGTTGTAGCCGTCCTGGGTGAGCGTTCCCATCTCGACCAGCGTCACGTCCACGTCCGGCCAGTCCGAGCCGGGCCGGTTGAAGAGCTTGCCGCGCAGGCCCTGGGTGAAGGACATCATCGACTGGCCCATCTCCTCGGCGCGGCTCTGACGGGCGAGCGACAGCGTCGGGTCCTTGTGCATGGACATCAACTCGATGGCCACGTCATGCGTCAGCGGATGTGCCTTGCCCTGGCTCTTGGCATTCACCGCCGCGCGGATGATCGCGCGCGTGATGAGGTAGCGATCGGCGCGGGAGAGGCGCGAGACTTCGCGCGCTTCGCTGCCCGTGATCATCATGATGGCCGCGATCAGCATCTCGCCGAGCAGATCGCGCTTCTCGGAGCCCTCGTCATCGTCGCCATCCTGGCCTGCATCACCTTTGGCGGGGTGAGCGCCATCGAGCGCGGCTTCGTCGTCTCCATCCTGCAGCAGAGTGGTGGCCTTGCGCAGCACCTGCTCCATGCGTTCCTCGTCGGGCAAGCCGACATTGCTGCGAGCCTGTTTTTCCGCGGCGTGGTAGGACTCCATGACGTCGGGGTCCTGCAACAGCCGCAGGGCGTGCACGAAAGGCGGCAGTGAGACCTGCGCGTCGGTGGTCAAGGTCACGCTGTGCGTGCTCAATCCGAGGCTCTTGAAGTAGTCCAGCAGCAGCGCAAAGGAGCGCCCCGCGTCGGCGATCACCAGGCGTGGGCGATGCACGGCCATGGTGAGCATGGCCTGATAGTTCAGCGTGGCCGACTTGCCCGAGCCGGTGGGTCCGAGCACCAGCATGTGCGCGTTCTTCTTGCGGTCCAGCCGATTGAGCGGGTCCATCCAGATCGGCTCACCGCCGCGGTTCCAGAACCACATGCCCGGATGCGGCGTGCCGCGCGCGCGGCCGTAGACTGGCAGCAGTGCCGCGATCTGCGAGGCAAAGGTCAGGCGAGCACGACGCAAGTTGCGGTTGTCGAACGCTGGATCGAAATTGAACGGCAGTCCGCGTACGAACGCATCCAGCGGCACCAGGTCCTGGCGCGGCGCCACGAAGCGCAGGCCCGTCGGGATCAGCAGCGCGTTGGCCTGCGAAATCGCCGCGTCGACCTCGCCGACGTTGTTGCCCGTGATGTACAGCGTCATCATCATCGGGTACAGCTTGTCGCCATCGATCATGCGCGCGAGCACCATCTCGCACTCCTTGTGCGTCTCGTAGGCCATCGCCGTCTTGGCACGCGAGGCATCCCGGATGCGCTCGATGTGCCGCTCCAGCTTGTATTGCGGCTCCACCGTCAGGCTGATCGAGAGCATGCTGCCCGCGGGCAGGCGATCGAAACGCGCGAAGCTCTCGTTGCCCGAGCGCAGTTCGGCCGAGAAATGCCCGATCGAAGGTTGGATGCGCAGGCCCTGCAGGGTCAGCGCCTTCACCGGCATGCCGTCGAACTCGAAGAGCCCGGCTTCCAGGTCGCTGCGCGGCTCGGAGAGATTGAGCATGCCGGCCAGGTCCCAGTCCATCATCGGCGCCGAGGTCCCTCCGACGCCTTCCCTGTCACCGGGTGGGACCGTATCCCCCGGGTAGGGCGCCGTGCGCAGCAACTCGGCCGCATCCTTTGCCCACGGCACTTTGCGATTGAAGAAAGGCAGCAGCCATTCGTAGAGGTCCCGACCGCCGCAGCGGCGCGCGGTGACGCCGGCCTCCAACAATGTCGCCTCCAGCGTGATCGCCATCGCCTCCATCTGGGCCATGCCGGGCGTGGGGTCGTCCGAGACTTTGCCAAAGCGCTTGTAGATGCAGCAGCGCACGCGGCGCTGCTGGCCGCGCCAGGTCTGCCCCGTGACCTGCGTGTCCGTGAACAGGCCCTCGGGGCGCGACACCAGCGCCAGGTGCTTCCTGAATTCTTCCAGGACCGCCGTGGTGTAGGGTGATTCGAGGATGGCCTTGGCGCGCTCGGGGTCGCGCCTGTGCTGCTCGGCGATGTAGTCGCGCAGGTACTGGTTCAGGCCGTCGATGTTGCGGTCATCGTTCAGGAAGAACTGAACGATCCACGGCGAGCCGTCGTTCTCGGGAATCGCCTGCAGGGCCTCCTGCACCTTGCTGGCGCGCTCGATCAGGTAGCTCATCGACTGGGCTTCGGTGGCTACGGCGCCCAGCTCGAACATGGCGCCCAGCGTGGCACCGTCCTTCAGGACGAATATTTTCTCGTCGGCCTGGTAGCTCAGGTAGGGCAACAAGTCCGTGAACGACGGCGGGCGCATGGCCATCTTGCGGCGATTCGCCACGGTCTGGGGACCGGGAGCTTCATGGGCATGCGTATTGCTTTTACTGGACGACGTTCGAGCGGCGCGCGTTGCGGCCGCGCCGCTTTTTTCTGCCCCCGTCTTGCCCGTGCCAAAACCGAGCGTGTGCAGCCCAACCCCCTTCAATCCCAGCGTTTCGAGCAGCGACATCAAGGCTTGCCCTCGTCGCCGGTCTTGCCGAAAATGGCCCGCCCGTCCAGCAGATCTTCGGGCACCTCGCCCGGCAGCGCGTACTGCACCTGCTCGTACATCGGGAACACGGTCACGTAGCCTGGCACCGGGTACTGGCCCTTGGCCAGATGCGGATAGACCACCATCACCAAGTCTGGATTGGGCACGCGCGCGAAGCGCTGGCGCATCGGCTCCAGGGCCGACCAGTAGCGGGACGTGTCGCCATCGCCCTGCGCGACCCCTCGAGCGGAGGTCTGGCGGCGCAGCAGTTGCTGCGGCGTCTCGGTGCGTTCGGACGCCTTCGTGCTCACGGTCTTGCCGCGGTACACATCGGTCACGGTCGGGCTGCCGCGCGTGACCTCGTTCAGAGGAGATTCGCGCGGCCCCGTGACCGAGCAGCCTGCCAAGCAGGTGGCAATGAGAAGTGCTGCGAGCAGCGCGCGCGGCGACGTGCGCGCATGAGTCAGTGTTTTACTCAAGACCATATCGACCTCCTCGGGCGAGTTGTTCTGCGGACTGATGGCGATAGACCAGCTTGCGTGCGTTGCTCATCTTGTCGATGCGGATTTCCTGATCCAGATGCACGACGATGCGCTGGCCAGCAGGAGTGACCACCGCATCGAAGCTGTTCTTCAGGCGCTGCAGCAGCCACTGGGTCAATTCGTCGGTAGCACCCGAGGCGGCCTGGCCCAAGGCGTATTTGCCCGCGCTTCCGGTGACGGAGGAATTGATGGCGCCGCTGGTGGTGGCGGTGGTCGTGCGTTGCGCGTCGGCAAAGGCGGCCGCCGCCACGCCCAGGGACTTGGCGCCCACGATGTCGGTAAGGTAGGAAGCGGCGTTGGTGACGAACTTGCCCGGGATGCAGGGGTTGCCGTGCTCGTCGGAAATGAAACCCAGGTCGTCGGCGCCCGAAGACCCGGCCGCCCGGTTCGCCTGCAGCGCACCACGTCGCGCGGAGACCGTGCGCACGCTGCCGTCGTTGAAGACGAAGGTCATGCTGCGCACCTTGCCTTCGGAGCACGAGAGCGCCATGTCGCCGATCGCCACGCCGGTCACGATCATGCCGGCCAGGTCGTCCGGCAATTCCCAGCCATTGGCCGCGAGGTTGTCGCGTCCGACGATGGCCTTGAACTGCATCGGGTCGGTCACGCGCCCATCGATGGGCACGCGCCCGATGATGCTGGACATCGCGGTCACGCCGGCAAGCGTGCCGTTTTCCGGGATGGTGAAGTACGGGACGTCTTTGGGCTCAACGCGCGCACTGGCGGCGGCCTCGGCCGCACGGCTGGCCGGGCCACCGCCGCCGCCCCAATCACCGCCGTCGGTTCCTGCAGTGGTCCGCACGAAGCGCGTCACCGGTACGCCCCGCCTGTCCGAACCACTGGCCGGCAGAGTCTGCGCGGCGTAACCCATGGGCGGCACCAGCTTGTAGCTCACGTTGCCCGTGACGGGCCCGGCGCTCGTCGTTGTATCGGTTGGGCTGGACCTCGAGCGAGATGCGGCGTCGCTGGCTCGCGACTCGCTGGCCGTACGACCTGTTCCGCCCAATGGGGGCAGGTTGCTGATCAACTCTCCCGCGGTGCTGGTCGCGTTGTCGAAAGCCCGACCGAACACGTCAACCGGTCCCCCCTGTTCGGCGGTCGAACCGGCTGTCTTCGCCGATCCACCTGCGCCGGTGGCGGAATCGGTGGAAGTCGCGGCGCCAGGTTCGTCGCGCCGACGTGGGCCATAGCGACGATCCCTGTCCATCTCGTCCCGCAGCTTCTGGTTTTCCGCAAGGACCTTCTGAACGTCGTCGCGCAGCGTGGTGTTCGAGGCCACCACCGACTTGAGAGTCTCGCTCGGCGTGTCCTGGTCGGCACCCTTGGTGCCCGGCAACGCGGCGGGAACCTGCTTGAGCAGCTCGCCGGCCTTCTCGCGGGACGACCCTCCGCACTGTTTGACCAGTACCGTGCCGGCGATCGCAAGTACCACGACTGCCAGGATCGGGATGAGTCTGTTGCTTGAAACTGCCATGGAGTGTTCCTTGAAAAGCAATCTGATGATGTGGCGTCAGGCCGGCCGGAGAAGCTGGGGTGCGAAGGCCAGCGGCAGCGGGCAGCGGTCATCGCCAGCAAGATGCCGCACGAGCTGAGGCATCAGATAGAAGGCATCGGTGGCGTCGTGCAGCAAGCACGGTGAGAGCATCGACTGAGCGTCGATCGGCATCTGGCTGTTCCCGGATACCCCCGAGTCCCTCGGTATCCGAAAACGCGAGGTCCATGCGCCTCGTTCACCCTGGATTTCCAGCACCACGGCCAGGTCCCCAATCCCATCTTCGATTTCATTCGCGGCAGCCGCTGTGCTGGGCTCGCTCTGCGCGGGAACTGTCCACCAGCGCGCGGAAACCAAGGCACCCACCTGAGCGCGAATGTCCACGCCCATCGCAAGCACGAGCGCGACGGCTTTCGTACAGCTGTAGCTGACATCGCCGGAACTGCCAACCTCGAAGAGTGTGTCCGGGTTCGATTTCGATTCGGATCCCGGACCAACCGCTCGGTCACGGGCCACTGGCATGGCCAGGTCCCCTGCGCGTGAATGCACCGCCGCACCCAGGCGCAATGCGTGAGCAGTTCCACTTTCCGGCATCGACGCCACCGCGACCAACAGCGCGTGCACCAGGTGGCAGGCATCCGACAGGTCCACCACCTCGAACTGAACATCGACTCGCGGGTCCAGATCAATCAATGTGCGCCCGCACAGGCGCAGCGTGATCCCCACGGAATCCTTCTCGCCCCATATGTCCAGCGCGAGGTACTGCTCGCGCGCGTGCCGGTACATCCACCAGCGCGCCGACTCGATCGGGCCGAGAATCTCGCGCAGCCCTCGGCCAAGTTTCGTGAGGTTGTGCAGATCCGACTCGTCGCGCCAACGCGCACGACCGTCGCTCGACACATCGAACATCCGATCGCGGGTGCTGATGATTTGCCTGGGGCAGAGCTTCATGGCTTGCATATCGCCTCCTGGTCAGAGGCAAGCTTCGAAGGTTCTATCGCACACCAGATAGACCGCAGTGGTGTCCGTCTCGGACCCCTTGGGGCCAATGCGCCCGTGCTGAGCGGTCGCGGCCAGCCAGCGGCCGCGCATGCTCTCCAGTGGCAGCTCCAGGGCGCGCGTGGACAAGTTCGTCACGCGAACCGCCGTCACGTACAGACTGCCGGACTTCCACTGCCCCAACGGTGCGGCCGCGACATCCACGCCGCGCAAGAGTCCGTTCACCGGCTGGTTGTTCACCGCCACCTGATGCACGTTCGGTGCGGCCCAGGCCAGGCGGCGCGGGGCATAGAGCATGCGAGCGGCATGGCGCGTGAGCTGCACCATGTCGGCCGCGGGCGGCTCGCCGGATGCACGACCACCTTCGTCAGACGCCGCAGCCGACACAGCGGGGGCCGAGCCAGAACCAGAGCCCACACCACTCGCGTCGACCACCGACACCTCCAGTTCGCCCGCTGCCGTGCTGGCCGCATTCGCCGAAAGATCCAGCGGGATCTGCTGGCCCGAGTCGATCAGCTCGGCAACGATGCGCAGGGGCGTGAACGGTACGAGCGCCCGGGCATAGATGGTTCGGTCGATGACCTCCAGCCGGGCCACCGACTCCATGTCTACCGGCACATGCAGCGCTGCCGGCGCCGGCAGTGTGATCAGCCGCTCGCGTCCGACCTGCAGCGTGACGCGAATCGGCTCACGCACGAACACCGCGCGTTCGGCGGCACCCGCTGGCGCGGCGCTGTTGACGCGGCGAACCGAACCCACTCGCTGGCCTTGCGCCGCCCGCGCCGCCGAGCGTGCGGGTGTATTGGCGAAGACCTCGCCGTCGCTTCCGCCAGCTCCGACGCCTGTTCGCACCCCAGGCCCGGCGGCCGCGACCGGCATGGAGCCCAGATCGACCTTGACCGGCGCGGCCGCCGCAGGCTGCATGCCGTTTCCAGTCGGGGCCATCGAGCCACTTGGCGCGGCAGTGTCGGAGATCAGATCCGGCGGCATGTTCGACAGGCTGAGCTCGCGCACCTCCTGCGCATGCGCTGTACCGATGGCCCCGCAAATGCCGATCGCGATCCCGAAGAGAATCGCGATGGCGGCAATGGCAGCAGCGTGTCCGAGTTCCACGACCGCATCGATGAGGATGCTCGTGACGCACTTTGCGCGGTTGGCCCCAGCACGCAGCGTGCTTCGAACCGGTGGCAGGGCAAGGGGGAGAGTTTTCATGATCGCGCTCATCGGGTGGCTTGAGGTTTGGGGGACGCAGCGGATGCGCGCTCCAGCGGCACCGCCTCGGGCAGCGCCGACGGATTGACGTTGCTCGGCAGCGCTGGCACCGTCGGACGTTTCGTGCGGCTCTCGCGAAGATCGCTCTCGTTCAATCGCGCGGGCTGATTGCTGCCAAAGCAATCCAATGCCAGGCGCCAGGGGTTGCGCTCTCGGTCCACGTCGTAGCGCACCACGCGTACCGGGTAGCGGATGAACACGTCCTTGACCGGCTGGCCGCGAAAGGTCTCGGTGACCTGCATGTCCAGCAGCGCTGTCCATGCGAAGGAGCCTTCATCCACCACCCGGTTCGATGCGAACGAGAAACCCGGGATCTCCGAGACTTGGCGCGTGCGCAGCTGGAGCTCGCCGGCGCGCTGGCGCGCCTCCATGTCGGCCGTGAGCTGCGCCTGGCAACGCGGTGTCAGGTAGGCCTGAAAATTAAAAATCTGCTGGCCGTAGTCCTTGGAGCCATCTGTCTGCCAACGATTGATCTGCTGCCAGATGTAGTAAGCGAAGCCGTAGACGTTCGTTGGCGGCACCGGTGCCTCGCCGCCCTTCACGCGCACCGTATCGCCGGCCTTCACATCGGGCGCCAGGTGAAGATCGATGTTCTTGGGAACGGTCGATGCGAACCAGATGCCCACGGCGCCAAGGGCGGCAACCACAAAGATCACGCGACGCATCGTGGCCGCATGGGCGCGCTCAGTGGCGAGCGCATCGAGGTACTGGAGTCCGCTCATGAAGATGAAGGATGGGCTGAAGTGAAGGCCGGTTGTGGCGTGAGCAGGGCTGGCCTCGGGGCAGTCCCCGACGCCAATGCGGGCGCCGCAGTGACCGCCAGGTCGTCTGCGTTTGGCTCCAACGCACTCGCCAGCGAGAAGTCCAGCGAACGCCCGATCTCCCACCATCCGTCATGACGGATGAACTTCGGGCGGACCAGGCTGCGCTCGGCCAGCCACAGATGAATGGACTGGGTGTAGTAGGCGTCCGGCCGGCCGCGTTTGACACGCTGCAGGAAGGTGGAGGCATACCAGAGGGTGACGCCAGGGCCGAAGATGCTCAGCAACATCAGCACCTGCCAGAGACCCGTGACCGCGAAGACCAAGCCGCCGATGACGACGAACACCGCGAGCGATGCGACAGCGATCACTTGCGCTTCGGTCAACGTCATGCCGTTCAAGATCGACGGCTCCGCATTGACCCGGTCCGTCACCGGCGCTCGCGCCCGGGCGGCATCCATGCCGCCCGGGCTGCCCGAGGCGCTGGCCTGCGAAGCGATCTTCTCGCTCATCAGGCCAACGTCTGCGTGGCGTAGCCGATCATCACGACCAGGAAGACCGTGAGGATCGCGCCCATGATGAAGTACTCCTTCAGGTCGCCGATCTCAGCTCGCCCCGCGGCGTACTGCTTCCATTTCTGCAGCGCGCCTGAGACCACGTAGATGAAGCCCAGTGCCCCCAGGATAAGGCCCAGGATCGTCACGCCCATCTTGAACCAGGCGCCCATTTGGGCGAGCCAGTTGTTGTCGTCGACGGCGATGCCGCCGATGCCGTCCGAGGGCGCCTTGATCTTGGGCAACTCTGCGAATGCAGGGTGTGACATCAGTGCTACTGCCGGTACCAGCATCAGCGTGCGTGCGCGATCGCTTGCTCGGCGCGCGAGATCCCGCAGGCGCTGAATGCGACCAGGGCCGGTCGCCATGGAATGGGTGTGGGAACGATCAAGATGTTTCATGGGACTCCTAAGGGTTGCAAGGACGCGGGAAAAAATGAAAACCTGACGTGGGTCAGCTAGAACTGGAAGAGGAACGCCAACAGGAAGCACACGACCACGGTGGCCTTCACGCCACTCCAGAGCGCCTGTGCGGAGGTCAGACGCTCCTCGCTGAACTCGGCGATGATTTGCACCATCACCCAGCCGAACACGACCAGGATCGCCCCTGTGGATACGGTCAACAGCACGACCTTCAGCACGTTCGGGTCGATGCCGGATCCACGCAGGAAACCGGCGGACATGTCTTGGTTCATGGGCCTGGGCTCTTGGTTTGGATTCGTCGGTCGCGCGATGCCAAGCTGGTCTCATTGGCGGTAGTCGCCGCGCAGCGGCGGAACGGGTCTGGGCTGGCGCGGCGCGTCTACGTGCTGGCGCACACCTTCTCGCAGCAGCTGCAGATCGCGCTGGAGCCAGTCGTAGCGAAACCGCACGCGCGGGGTGGCCGGCTGCGACTGCTCGGCGCGCGTCACCAGCGCCTGGACTTGGGCGAGCTCGTTGTCGATGCGCGCGAGCTGCTCACGCTCTTCATCGCCATCGTCGGCAAGGCCGGCCTGCGCCGAAGCCGCCGTGCCCAGGCAGGCCATCAACACAGCGATGATCCAGGCCCTACTCGCCCTACCATGCGGAACGTTCGTGCGTGCGTCAGGACGATGGACTGCGAGTGGCAAAGGCATATGCTGTTCCAGATGGGTGTTGTGTGAGGTCATTGCTGTGAATGGGGACATGTCGGCCATATCGGTCATTGCGGTGCCGTCTGTGCTCAAAGGTATTTCTTGAAGGCCGCCACCGTGGTGGAAAGCGTTGCGGCGACCAGCACGGTGAACACGAGCACCATGTAGGCGGGGTTGAAACCGCCGAAGGGCCAACTGAGGTACAGACCGAATCCGCCCGTGAGCGCCCAGCTCGTGTAGCGCTTGGCGTGGTGGTAGACGAAGCTGCTCTCGCGCCCACCGCCCCATCGGCGCAGATCGCGGCGAACCAGCCCGTCGACCGCGCCAACCAGGCAGGCCAGTACGAAGGCCGGCAGCGCAAAAAGCGCTACCGACAGACGCAGCAGCACGTCCATGCCGACGTGCATGGACATGACGGCCCACTGGCCCAACGTTGTGAAGATCGACCGCGTGGTGCGCTTGATACCCTGACCGATCGGATTCGCCGCGCTGCGCGCACTGCCCGATTCGCCTGCGGTCTGCAGGCTTGTTTGTTGGCCCTGATACCAGCGCAGCAGCCCCACCCGCTCGTACGGCATGCGTACCCATCTCACGATCTGCAGGGCAAACGCCGCCGTGTCGTCGATCAGCAGGCTGCGCGGCGCCGCGGCGATGTAGCCCAGGTCCTGCTCCACCAGATGGCGTGCATGGACGACACCCTCGCCCTTCCAGAGCGTGTAGCTGCCCACGATCTCGATCAGGAGTCCGATGAACCAGGCAAACATCGCCACGAAGAACAGGCCCATGGTCACTTCGAGCGCAAGCTCCACCGGCCCGCGGGTGCGCGGGCGGACGGGGCCACGCGACGGCGCGCTCATGCCCCGTGCCCCATCACATTGCCCAGCACGGCCTGATTGCTCAGCACGTTGCCGCTGTTGCCATCGGGACCACGCATGCCGTCCCCTCTGTACTCATCGGCGTCGTCATCGATCCCGTCCGGCACGTTCGCCAGCGAGGTATCAATCAGCCCTGCCGCGCCCGCACCCAAGGGCTGCGCGCCCAGCCAATCGGTCTCGCTGGCCCACTGCTCGCTGGTGCGATAGCGCCGCTTCATATCGGTGGCCACCTTCTTGATGGACTCCGGCACGAACGCATCACCGCGGGTATCGGCCAGCGGGATGCGGATCTTGTAGCGTCGGTTGCCCTCCAGCAGCGCGAAGGCCTGGCCCTGGGGCAGTTCCAGGATGTCGGCCGCCTCGATCATCGGCGTCTTGGTGGAGGTGACGATGTCGTCGTTCCTGCTCGTGAAATCCACCCCTGTGCCCTGCGCGGCCGTGTCGGTGACCCCCGACATCGGCGTCAGATGCACGACGTCCACCTGCGGCACCTGCTCAGCCAGGAGGTTGGCCGTGGTGACCGAGCGCACACGCAGCATCACCAGGTGGTTGAAGTTGTCCATGATCTGGCCAGCCTTGGCGCGATCACCCACCTTGGCCTCGATGTCGAAGAACGACTGCGTGTAGGCCGTGATCCGAAAACCCGAGCCGCCCAGCTTGTTGACCATCGGCACGAACTCCGGCCCGCAGATCTCGTTGACCTCGTCGAAATGCCCGCACACCGTCGGCAGCACCAGCTTGCCTTCGGGATGGTGCGGATCAAGGCCGGTCTTGTAGAGCTTGCCGCCCACCGACACCAGGTCGGCCAGCATCGAGTTGCCCACGGCCGACGACACCACCGAGTCGGACAGCGCATCCAGTCCGACGTAGACGATGCCACCCTGGCGGATCACGCTCATCCAGTCGAAGATCGGCCGCTTGTCGTTGATGTCGAAGTAGTCCGGGCTGATCAGTTTGCCAACGGCCCCGGATGTGAGCTTCTCCAGGAAGGGTCCCAACGACGCGATGATCTTCTCGTAGAAGGAGCGGTCGTAGCTCACCGCGCCGACCAGGCCCAGCAGCACGTTGTCCGTGACGCGGGATTCCTTGATCCACAGGATCATCGCCACCACGTCTGCCGAACGCGACTGAAGATTGCGATCGACGGCCAGCTTCTTGTCCAATAGCAGCTTCTCGTTCCTGGCGAGTTTTTGCTCGTAGTCCGTGTGCAGTCCCTCGGCCGCCTGCATCCGGAACACCATGTGCGCGTAGTCCATGAAGAGCGGCTCGATCCCCGTCACATCCCGCAGCAGCGTGTCGTAGGTCGGAATGCGCCCAAGCGCGACCTGGGCCTGCGCGACGATGTTCGTGAAGCGCCAGGAGAATTCCTTGAACGCGGCTGAGTTGCCCGACGAGGGCAGCGCGTTGGTGGCGCGCGCGGCCACTTCGGTGATTCGCGAGAAGTTGCCGATGCCGTTGTAGCGCGCCGAGATCTCCGGGTAGCCCAGGTGGAAGAGATAGAAACGGTCCGCGCGCCCGACGCGGTTGGCCTCGGCGTACAGGCGCATCATCAGCTCGGCATCGCCCTTCGGGTCGATCACGATGGTCACGTGGCCAGCATGGATGTCCTGTGTGGCGAGCAGCTCCAGCAAACGTGTCTTGCCCACGCGCGTGGTGCCCATCACCAACAGGTGGCCATTGCGCGCGGATTGCCGCAGCACGACCGGCCGCTCCTCCAGGCTGCCGACACCGTGCAGCACTGGCGAGCCGCCCAGATCCAGATGCGCCCGCAACGGATTGAGTGGCCCACCGAAGGTGGTGAGGGCATGCACGGCGCGCGCGCCTGCCACACTCAAAGCGGAAGGCGCAGCGGTGGTGGTAGTGCCGGAAGTGGGCAGGGCCGCAGACGGGGTTGGCGAGCCCGGCGCGGAGCCGAGCGTCTTCTCGGACCACGTCCGCATGCGATCGCCCAGCCTGGACAGCGCCAGTTCCCTGGCAGTGGGCCGCACGAAGGGTTCAGCGTCTTTGCGCTGCGCATCGCGCTTGCGCTGGGTGTGCTGCTGGGTCCACTCGAAACCCTCGCCCAGGTACAGGTTGTCCTTGGTGACCGGCAGCCGGTGCGGAGCGACGCGGGTGAGCTTGGAGAATTTGAGTCCTTTCTGGTAGCGGATGACCTCCAGCGCCTGGCGCATGCGCACCCAGCCAAAGCTCAAGGCGATGGCCGCCGCCACCCACCCCAGAAACGGCGGCATCATCAGGGCCCAGGGCGCGGCCATCGCCACCAGGGCCACGCTCCAAGCCGCGGCCGTGCTCCACAACTCGACCGGCGGGCGAAGCAACGCTTCGAGAACGGTGTTGTTCTTCATCGGCCGGTCCCCGGGTGCGTTTTTGCGCGAGACGGACTCGGACCACCGGTACCGTGGCTCGGCACATGCGTTGCCGACGCTTCGCGTCGATGCAGATGTTCAAGCCAGCACACAAGGTCCGTTGCCAGAACCGACTTGCCGCTGCGAGTCGAAGAGAGGACGAACGTGTGGCCCCCATCGCGCTGCATGTCCACAGGGAAGTACAACGTATGTTCCAGTGAAGGCTTCATGGCGTCCCCCCAGATTGCGTCTGCATCAGCCTCTGCAGATTCGGCTGCGAATTCAGGATCTGCCGCACCGTTCCATCGGTCTGGATCAGCACCGGGTAGACATTCACGCCTGCCTGCAAGAGGCGCTCTTCAAACCATGCCGATTGGTTCGGCGCAAGCGCGATACCTTCAGCCTCCAGTTGCAGCAGCTTGAAAAATCGCGCGTTCGGCGCATCGAGCACCACACCCCATGCGCCCTGTGCGCGCAGCGCCTCGCGATTGAAACGAAGCCACTGAATCGAACGCCGGTCGGTGCCGAGCACGAACATCGGCTGTACCAGCCAACGTGCAGGAAAGACCGTCGCCTCGACACCCGGCAGATCGAACACGCCGGCCGATAGACGGGAGCGCAGCGGAAACGCCAAGCCCTCCATCACGCCAGGCTGGCCCGGCCCGGCCACCAGGTACGACACGTAAGGCGCGATCGGCACGCTCTGGCCGCTGTCGTGGATCTCCTCCAGTGGCTGAGCGCCAGCTGCTCTTGAGCCGAGCATGCCCGTGCAGACGGCCACGCCGACGTACATGAACGCGACCCACAGCCATGCGAGGGCGCGCATCGCATCGATCTGGCGATGCAGGCTTGCCGTGGGGCCTTTTGCCTCAGACATAGCGCCTCGCCACAGCGGCCGGAAGCAGAGTGGCTGGATCGACCCCCATGCGCCGCAGGCGCACGAAGACCTTGCGCGCATAGTCCAGCGCGCGCTCGCGCGTGCTGGATGCATTGACCGATCCGGCGTGGTAAAGCCCTGCAGCCGCGAACCAGTTGCCCTGGGCCTGGAAGTGCTCGCGCAAGATGCGCGCGCCCACGGCCAGGTTGGGGTACGGGTCCAGCGCCTGTTCGAAGCTCTGTAGCTTCTGCTGATGCCAGTGCCAGTTGACCTGCATCGCGCCGCAATCCACGTTCGTGATGCCCGAGCGCACATAACGGCGCAGGGCGGCCAGTGTCTGCTCGTAGGAGGCATAGCGCTCACCACGCCCGCGAACGCACAAGGTCCAGGGGTAGGGCAGCGTGGCCCGGCCGAAGGCCATCTGCGATTCCTGCAGGGCGATGCCGAAGAGCACCCACGCAGGCACACCGCTGCGCTGCGCGGTCAGCAAGTAGGCAGTGGGCGGGCGGCGCAGCGCTTGTACGAGTTCGGGCCGCGCCGATGTTCGCGGAGTCACGCGTGGCCGTGTGATTCCCGGAAGAAAGGTCCTGACTTCATTGGCCCGGGTGTCCGTCAAGCGCGGCACCAGCACCTTGATCTCCGAGGGCGCGTAGGGCAGCCATGTCTCGCCAGCAGCATGCACATCGACGCCCATGCCCAAGGTCAACCCGCCGAGGCACGCGCCCAGCAGATCGCGACGCAGCAGGCAAGGGCGCATGCGTTCTTGTCGCGGATCTTGAAAGAGGGACGTGAGCGGCGTCATGGTTCGTACGAAGCTTTTGCCGGCCTAACGCCGCTGCTCCCGCACAGGCTGTGCACTGGATGGGGCACCTCCCTCGATCAGCATCGAGCGGGGCACATTCATCGCGTCGGCCGAGCCGACCGGCGCGTTCACCTTCGGCAGGCCCCTGAAATCCACGATCGGCTCGTTCGGATACAGCCGGCCGATTGCTTCCTGGTAAGCGCTGTTCCAAGCGAGACTGCGCTCCACATCCGCGTGGAATGCACGCGCGAACATCTCCGCGTATTTGCGCCGCTCGGCATCGCTGCGTGCATGAATGCCAAGAGCTTCAACAGGTGAGAGGTTCTCCACCGAGAAATTCGCGCGCGGACCTTGCAGCAGCACCTTGGCACGCGCCATCTCCTCGTGGCTCAGGCCCCAGATGTCGCCGATCAGGCGATCGCGCGCGGTCAGTTCATTCGCGCCGACTTCGCGCGTGTTGGTCTGGGTTTTTTGCTCCTGGGTTGTACCGAGCGGGCGGGCCTGGGCGGCGGCACCGTCCACTGCCAGCGCGAGAGGAACGACCATCAACGCCACCGCGAGGGTCGGGCAATGCGATCGCAGGCCCACGAACTTCGTCATTTGTATCGTCATCGACATCCGCATTCCCTATCCCCCCTGAGAGATCGACAGCGTGAAAGTGCGACCGCCCTCGTAGCCGAAGGTGGCCGTCTTGGAAACCGGGTCGACGGACTTGAGTGCGATGCCGTTGTAGGCATCGCCCGGCTGCATCACGCGCACGCGCTTGTCGCCAGGCAGTCCGCTGGAGAGCACCACGGAGGGCTTTCCGCCCCACATGTCCACCGAGAGCAATTGGCCGCTCATCGGCGGCGGTACCGCAAGAACGGGCTCCGGCGCGGTAGCCTTGGCGACGGTCGCCCGCGAAACGCGAGTCGAGCGCGTGCGCGTCGGCGCACTCGGCGTCACTGGTGCGGATGCAGCCGTAGATGTAGGCGCCGGCCCAGTCGCGCCCATATTGGCGACAACGGCAGTGGGCTTGGCCGACGGAGCCGATCGCAGTTGTTCCAACTGCGATTCGAGTTGCGCGATGCGCCCTTGGAGGTCTTTGAGCGCCTTCAACTCGACAAGACGATCCGATTGCGCGTTTGCTGAGAGGAGGGTTTCGTGCGCCGTGGCCGACGAGGTGGGCGCAGCCGATACGCCGAGGGATACCGTGGCAGGCGCAGGCGAAGGTGTGGGAGTTGGTGTCGTTGGCTGCGCCGCCACTGCATTCGAGGATGTGGGTTCACCAGCCGAGAGCTCCATTGCCGCATTGGCCGCCCCCTCCAGATTCGGCAGCGGACTGCTGTCCAATGCGGCTTGACGACTGGCCTCGGTGATTGCCAGCGCCTCTTCGGGGGAGGACGCCGTGCTTTGCGCAACGCCTGGCGCCAGCATGGCGATGCTTGCCGGGGGTTGCCGGTAGATGTCGATCCCTTTCCATAGCAGGAACACGGCGCCAACTCCGAACGCGCCGAGCGCTGCAAGCATCCACAGCGGGATGCCCCGTCGCACGTGGGGTTCGTTCAGGACCGGTTCTCGAGGGACATCCTCGCGCTTGAAGATCGAGAAGAAGGATGACAAAACCGATGGCGTTTTGCCCGGAGCCTGGTCATACGTGGCGATATCCTCGCGCTGGTTTTGCCGCGCAAGGCGCAGTTCGCGCTCTTCGTCGTCGCTCAGCAGCTGCTGATCCAGGTCATCGAGAGTCTGGCGCTTGTGCTGGCTGTGCTGTTCGTCGCGTTCGCGCCGCAAAGCGACTTCGCGGTCATCTTCCGGTTCGGCCATGAGAATCACTTCCCCTGCATTCCGGGAAAGCGGCGCAGACCGCTTAGCCGAGCGTGAACCCGGCCACTTTTGACGGACCGCGCGTCCTTGAGCGCGGCGAGCATCTCCTGCGCGTGAGCCACCGCATTGGCAATCAGGTCATCGCACACGATGCCCGTATCGGCCAAGTACCTGCGCTCGATCGTCACGGGGCAGGCATGCGGCGCCAGCTTGGCACCGATCGAGATACGCGAATTCGAGCTGCGCGGATTCATGTGGCGCGAGGCCATGGACATCTCCCGGGTTCCGTTGACAAGGAAGCCCAGGACCGCGAGAACAGTGGAGCAGTCGGAAACCAGAGAGTACCGAGGAAGACCGAGCCACTGGCCCCTTGGCCCTGGGCCAAACGTGACGCCTCGAAGCGTCGCCAGCACCGGCAAGTCTTCAGGCCAGGAGCGTTTGTCTCAAGCCGATACCGTGTGTTAGAAAAAGGATGGTTTTCGATTGCCAGTACATGATTTATCGTGTATATGGCCTTCGAAAGCAGCAACCGGGGGCCGGTTGCGACGGGCAAATGGATGCCTACGGGTTAATGGCCCAATCCAAAGGGCGCGCGATCACCTCTAAAGCGGTGATCGCGCAAAGGGCTTACCGGTATGGGGAAGACCAGCTACGGGCTTATGCTGCGCCGCTCGCCCGGGGCGACGACCGGCGCAGCGGGGAACCGCTGACCCAACCCGATGGCGCTTCGCAAATCCCGGCCGTGCTGTTGCAGAACTTGTCGTCGGTTTGTACGTGTCGTCGGCTAGGGTGTTGATGAAAGGGACTGACGCAATCTCTTGCGTGCGTGGTAGCCCACTTTTTGCCCACTGCGCGACCGTCGCGTGGTAGCCCACTTTTTGCCCACTGCGTACGCGGTTGGTCAAATCCGCGCACCACCGCCCATCAATGCCCCATCCTTTTGCCCAACCACGCCTGTTCCAACGGATTTCCCCGATTAATGCCTTCCTCACGATCCGAAGCTCGGCTCGAAACCCGTGCCGATCTTGAGTTATCCACAGGCCGTCCGTGATCAAAGCCACGTTTTTCAACCCCTCAGCTCCGAATTCCAGGGAAATGCCTCCAAAAACCCTCTCCCCAAATGCCGAAACCGCAAAACTTAAAATGCCGAAAACGCTAACCCATACTAAATACATATCTCTAAAAACAACGACATCGCGCGTACGCGTGCGGGAGGGGAGGGCACCGGTCCTGTGGATAACTTCGCCGTGAGACGACCGCCAAGTCGTCGTTGTTCGTTAGAAACAAGAAACGCATAAATCCGGGGCGGAGTTTTTGCATTGAAGCGGCATGCAGTACGCCAGAACGCCCTCCACTGAATTTTTTGAGGCAGGTCGAGGGGGCGGGTGCGTCGCCCCCACTTCCCCACCCTCCAGGCCCTTTAAATCAACCTCTGGTTCGGCGGCCCGTTTTCGTCGGCGGTCCCACTCTTGAAGCAGCGGAACCCGGCACCGTTGCGGCCAGACTCAGCCAACGGACTACCTTTTGAGCCGACCAGTGAACGCCTGAACCAGGCTCCAGTTTTCCCATCACAGTTTTGGATATCCGTCAAGGAAATACCGCCCTCAATTTCCCGACACATGTCGCTGGAAATTCCCTGCCCCAGGGCTTTTAATTCCAACTCCATTCCTGCGTGTCGAGTCTGGCCCGTGCATGCAGGGCCGTCGGTTGTGTAGCAACGAACAAGTCTTGGAACCATGGACCAACCCAACCCGCCCAGGTGGCGTGCCCAGATGGAGCCCCTGCAACCTGATGAAGAGGCGCCGCTATATGGGCGCGATGAGTTGGACCATGCGCATGCGCCCTATGTCATTGCTCGTGCGCTGAAGCAGCTGGATCTGTCCGACTGGCTCCCCAAGCTGATGGAATGGCTGGGCCATTACGACGGCCTGGAGGCTCACGTCGAAGACGGAAACGACGCGGCCATCAGCGTGCGCGATGTCCTGCTGGCGTTCGTGAGCAAGCAGGCCGGCAAGAAGCTCGTCGGCGTAGCTCCGAACGAGCTGGGCGCCGACCGGGCGCACAAGATCGCGCTCAAAAAGCAGGTCGTCGATGCGTTCCTGAAGCAGGACTTTGTCTGGTATTGCGCGGTCTGGGACACGGACATGCGCCCGCGGTGGAATCCCCTGAAGCAGTCCTGGATGAGCTTTTGCGCGCTGGGTGGTCAAGGCGTGACGATGGGCGTGTGGCTGCGCCCCCTGGACGTCACACCCGAGGAGCAAGGCCTGGACAAGGTCGAGGCCTACCTGCTCGACAACGATGGCGACGATCATGGCAATGAAGACGATAGCGCCAATGCGCGCGGGGAGGCCCCCTGAAGCAGGCCGCCCTCCGGTTGTCGAGCCTGGTGCTCGGGTTCGTCGGCTTGCGTTTCACGTCAGCCGCCCGGCACAAGGCTGGCCAGCCGTCGCCAGGGCGCGCAGGCTCATCTTCGTCATCGTCCTCCTTGTCTTCATCGTCGAGCTCGCGCCAACTGGCGGCAGCAATACCAGCCCCCACGCCCATCGCAACCACCGCTCCCGAGGTCGCCGGTTCGGCCGAGGGTTGGCTTCGCGTGCTGGACGCCGAGCAGCTGTTGCGCTGCATCCAGGCCGACAAGGCGATCGGCGAGATCTGGCGCCAGTCACGCCTGTCTTCCGAGGTCTGGGAGCGCGACTGCTTGCCGGCGCTTCGCAACTATGCAGAGTTCGTGCAGTTGGCACCGGCATCGGAGTCGCATCACCATGCCCATGTGGGCGGTCTCCTGTCCCACACGATGGAGATGGTGCTGGCGGCCATGACCTGGCGCAATGGTCACTTCCTGCCCGCGGGCAAGCCTATCGAGGCGATTGACGCGCAGCGCGACGAATGGACCTACGTGGTGTTTTTCGCGGCACTGTTGCACGACGTGGCCAAGCCGATGACGGATCTGCGGCTGTCCTGGCGCAGCACCGACATGGCCGATGCGCTGCGCTGGGTGCCAATGGCCGGCAGCTTGAGCGAGGTGAGCCGCAGCCGCAGGAACCCTGAGTACCTGGTGGAGTTCGCTCCGAAATCCCAGCGCGACTACTCCGCCCATTCCCGCCTGGCCATGATGCTGCTGCCGCGGATCGCGCCGGCCTCCGCGCTGAGTTTCATGGCGCGTCAGCCCGAGGCATTCGATGCGCTCAACCGCTACCTCAGCGGTCAGGATACCGAGAGCCTTTTGGCCCGGATCGTTCGCAAAGCGGATCAGGCGTCAACGCAAAGAGCGCTGCTCACCGGCAGCAAGGCACGCTTCAGCACATCGAACTCGGTGCCGCTGGTCGATCTGCTGATGCAGGCGATCGGCTCGATGCTGCGCGCGGGCACGAGCTTGCCGTTGAACAGGACGGGCGCGGCGGGCTGGATCCACAACGGCTCGATGTGGTTCGTGGCCAAGCGCCTGGCGGATGCCGTCAGAGCGTGGATCAAGACGCATGCGCCCGACGAAGCGGTGCCGGGGGAGACGAAGAACGACCGGTTCTTCGACACCTGGCAGGAGTACGGTTGCATCGAGCCGAATCCGGTGAGCGGGCAGGCGATCTGGTACGTGACCGTGCATGGCCGCGGCGCAGAGGAATCTGGCGCAACGGATGACGATGCCAGTGGTGGCGAAGATGATGGTGATAGTGGAAGCACCGACCTGGCGCAGGGCGCCTACAGCCATTCGCTGTCGATGCTGCGCTTTCCGCTGAGCAAGCTGTTCGACAATCCGGCAGCGTATCCGCCGGCGATGCGCGGACACATCGAGGTTCATGCCAAACGCGGCAAGGCGGATGCCGAAGAAGGTGAGACTGCGGGTATCGGCGCGGATACCGGGGCAGATATCTCCACGGCGGAATCCGCCGCGAAGCAGGCCATGCTTGTTTCAGCCTCCCGCAGTGGAAAAAACAAAGATGCTGCTGCAGGGGGTTCCGGGGCGATGGCAACCACACCGCAAAGGCCTCCAACCTTGCCTCCAGCGCATGAGGATGCTGCAGGACAGACCTCGCACGCCGGCAAACTTGCCAAGCCTTCCAGGCCAACATCTGCGCCAGGTTCCAAGGCTGCCGCCGAACATCCGACGGATGCATTGAGGGCGCCAGCATTCAACAAGCCGGCCACTGCGCCAAGGCCCGCAAGGCAAGCACAAGAAGCTGCGCCAAGCCCACGTGCCGCGAATGCAGCGCCGGCCGCGAAGAACTTCAGCGCCTCCATGTCGGGGGCCCTCGAATCCGCTGTCCTCGATGACGACGTTGCGTACCTCGTGGACGTTGACCCGAGCGATGCGCGTCCCGGGTCGAGTGATCACCGTCATGCATTGGTCAATCCCGATTCACAGACGCGTGCTGCAGGAAAGACGCAGCCCGGGGGCAGGGCTGCCAAGAGGGTCCCGGCCAGCGGATCGACGGTACGTGTCTCCAGCTTGAAAACAAGCCAAGAATCTGCCGCGCTGGTGGAGACTGTGCCAGCGCCACGACGAAGCGCAGCCATTGCGGGCGAAGCCATTCGGACGCAGCCAGATCCAGTGGCTGGATCAGGTTCGGCACAGGAAGAAAAGGACGACGACGAAGTCATGCGACAAGTGGCCGGGCATGACAAGGGCGGTTTTACGAAACCGATTTTTGCTTCGTCTCCGGCAATGAAGCGCAGTCTGATTTTTGAGGGCGCGCCATCGATGTCGGCGCGCACGCGGGCCACGGCGGGATCGTCGCGTCGCGCCGAGACTACCCGCCATGAAACCGACCACCATGTCGACACTGTCACATCCGTCGGCACCAGGGATCCTCACATGCAACCAAGTCCCTCTGGACAGGACGCATCACCAGCGCCGGTGATGCTCGTGCCCAAATTGCCGAAGATTCGCAGCCACGGTGTCGACGGCAAGAAGGCCGAGCCCAGCGAGGTTGCATTGGATTTCATGAGGTGGCTTCAAGCTGGGCTGGGCAACCGCGAGCTCAAGTACAACGAGACGGGCGCGGCCGTTCACTTCACGCCCGAGGGCATGGCGTTGGTCTCGCCCATCATCTTCAAGTTGTTTGCGGCCACCGAAGTGGACGATCCTGAAATCGACAAACGCTCGATGCTGGTCCAGCGGGAAGTCATCAAGGCCGGATGGCACATGTCGGGCCCGAGCAATACCAACATCATTCGCTACGAAATCGTCGGGCGAGGTGGCGTTACGAAGGGCAGGCTATCGACCGTGGTTCTTGTCGAACCAGAGCGCTGGGTGCTGCCGGTGCCGCCTTCGAATTCGGCATTGCAGCTGAACTGAGATATGCCGGCAAGCGGTATGCCTACGGCCAAAGTTTATACGACCTAAACTAAGCAATCAACGTGCGCTACTACCGAATAGCAGGTGCATCGACTGCCTAAACCACTGGCTTCCTGGTTCTGCGTGAAATCGGGAATGCCAATACTGTTTCACCTCGTAGGTCGGAAGTGGAAATGGAGCAGTCAACATCTTTAGCGGCGCCTGCTCTGTTAACGTCTCTCCAAGCAAACGCGGCACCAACGAGAGTAGGTCTGTTTTTGCAACAATATGCCCAAGGCTCAAGAACGTTGACGGCCGAACCTTGATTTTTCGCGTCAAGCCTAGGTCCCGAACGCTCTTTTCAATTATGCCGTGACCAGTATTTGGCGTCATCACCACGGCATGCCCTTCAGCTTCATATTGCTCGCGAGTAAGTGAATCTCCAATTCTTGGATGATCTCGCGCTGCCAAACAAACGATGTCTTGCACAAACAGTGTTTGTTGGTAGAAGCCCGCTTGAAATTGCGGGGCAAAACCAACCGCAAAATCTAGCCCTCCATTTGCCAAATTAATGCTACTTTGCTCCGAGATGACTTCGGTCATCACACTAATTAATGGCGCTACAACGTGAAGATGTGCAAGAAGACGGGGGAGTAGCACGATTTCACTGATATCCGTCATTGACAGGCGGAAAGTGCGCTCGGCTTTCGCAGGATCAAAGCCTGCGCCAAGAGTTTCTGCGCTGGCAAGAAGTTCAACTGCTTGCCGTAAGTTCGGTGCGATCAATTCTGCAAAAGGAGTGGGCTGCATACCTAACGGTGTACGCGTAAAAAGATCATCGCGAAAGTGTTCGCGCAATTTGTTGAGCATGCTGCTGGCGGAAGACTGAGTCAGTCCGCGTATTTTTGCTGCGCTTGATACCTTTCCACTTTTGTAGATTTCATCGAAAAGAGCTAGCCACTCAAGATCAAGTTTTGACATTGCCTTCCTTAATTTGCCTCTACGAAACCTTTGGTGTTTCATGAATTTTGGAAAATTACTTCCATTTCATAACCATCGCGATTTCGAAATAGTGACTATCAAATTTTCACGCTTGACGCCTTTCTCGCTTGCTTGAAGTATGTCGTCAAGTAGCGATAGCTGCAGTTCAGGGAGCAAAAGAATGAGGTCGATACCCGGACAGAAGTCCCCGTCGGTGCTTCTCGTTGGCGGTGGAATCGGTGGCATGGCCGCCGCCATCGCACTGGCGCATCAAGGGGTTTGCGTTGAATTGTTGGAGCAAAGCTCGACCATCGGAGAGGTCGGCGCCGGCTTGCAGCTTGGTCCCAACGCGTTTGCTGCTCTTGATGCTCTTGGCGTAGGCGCTTCTGTCCGTCAACACGCCGTGTTTGCGGATAGCCTGGTGATGCTTGATGCCGTGGACTGCAGCGAAATTGCAGCTATCCATGTGGGGGCTGATTTTCGCCAGCGGTTCGCGAACCCGTATGCGGTTACTCATCGTGCGGATCTGCATCGGGCTCTTCTCGAAGCCGTCCATCTGAATCCGAAAGTTCGTCTCTACACCTCCGCACGCGTTGATGCTATAGACATCAACTCCTGCGGTGTCATGGTCACGACCGATGACGGTCGTCGCTTCAGTGCTGATGCAATCGTAGGCTGTGATGGGGTACGGTCAGTGGTACGGGAACATCTGATTCATGACTCCCCGCGTGTTTCAGGCCATGTGGTGTATCGAGCCCTTGTTCCGACTGCTGCCATGCCGGCCGATCTGCGCTTGAATTCACCAGTTGTCTGGGCCGGGCCAGATTGCCACCTAGTGCACTATCCGTTGCGACACGGGGAACAGTTCAATCTCGTTGTCACATTCCACAGCCGCAAGCTAGAGGAATGGGGCGTTAGTCACGGAAGTAAGGACGAGGTACTTTCCTATTTTGAAGGGATTCACGCACGTCCTCGACAACTTCTGGATCTACCCACATCGTGGTGGCGGTGGAGCACCGCTGATCGAGATCCGATCGCGCATTGGAGCCATGGTCAGGCCACGCTTCTTGGAGATGCCGCTCATCCGATGATGCAGTACCTTGCGGAGGGGGCGTGTATGGCTCTCGAAGACGCCGTGACGCTCGGCCAAGCCGTCCAAGCATGTGACCTCGACTTGCCTGCCGCCTTCAAGCTTTACCAGGATGCTCGAATTGCCCGCACTGGGCGTGTGGTCCTTTCTGTTCGCGAAATGGGGCGAATCTATCACGCAAAAGGCGTTGAGCGCTTGGTGAGGAACAGTCTTTGGGCCGGGCGGACTCAGGTACGTTTTTACGACTCGCTGGAGTGGCTGTTTGCTTGGCGACCTGAGCGTTGCCTCGACGACGCAACGAAATTTTATCGACCCGCACTTGCATCCCTTTAACCCCAATCAGAAAACCAGTGGCCAGGAAACGAAATGAACTTACTGCACGCATTAACGATCACCTTCCTTCTGTCCTCTTTTGCTGCTCCTTCTTACTCCCAAAGCGATGGCTACCCAGATAGGGCCGTGACGATCATCACACCGTTCGCGGCAGGCAGCGGCCCTGACACCGTACTTCGGCTCTTGTCCGAGAAACTCACGAAGACTTGGGGACAACCAGTCATCATTAACAACAAGCCTGGCGGCGGCGGTTTTATAGCTATTGAACAAGCAAAGCGGGCATCACCCGATGGCTATACGCTTTTGCAGTTGGACAGCGAGCACCTAGCAGCATTGCCGCACCTGTACAAGTCGAGAAATTTCATCACGCTCGAACATTTCGATCCCGTAGCGTCATTGTTTCGCACTCCGTTTTTGGTTGCAGTGCCTGCTCAATCGAAGTGGAGAAACGTAGGCGATCTGATCAACGCCGCAAAAACGAGGCCAGGGGCCGTTACCTATGGTTCCTGGGGCGTCGGCTCCCCAGGGCATCTTGGAGCACAAGAACTCGAGTCGATTACCGGTATTCGCATGCAGCACGCACCGTATCGCGAAGTGTCGCAACTGTTTTCCGATGTAGGTGCTGGAGAAATCGATTGGAGCTTCGCAAGCATCCCATCAAGTCAGTCCATCTATAAAACAGGAAGACTGCGGTACCTCGCCGTCGCCGCGCCACATCGTATTCCACAAATGCCGGATGTTCCTACGGTTGGAGAGGCGGGCGGCCCGGCAGCTCTAGAGGTCAACTCTTTTGTTTCGCTTCTTGTGCCAAGGGGGACGTCTACCGCAATTCAAGAAAAAATTAGCGCAGACGTTGCTCAAGCACTGGCCGACTCAGAAGTGCGGGCTCGTTTTAGCACCTTCGCTTATGAGCCATTGGCATGGTCACCTAAAGAAATAAAACAGAATGCATTAATAAAATTCAAAGCATATGGAGAATTGGTGCATGCTGGAAATATTCGACTGGAATAACACGAACAACAACAAACAAGGCGCGGCCGAGCGGTTATGAGGAAACATCCTTCCTCTCATAGCCTTTTCCTTCGCAAGCTTTAACCCAGTTACCCACAAGCGAGCACCCACGATAACTCTCAGGGAGAGCTCATGAATATTAAATCAAGATCAAACACTCAGAAAGGCATATTAGGTGTAGCGATCAATCGCATTAGCCTATCTTTGCCTGAATCATTGCGAAATGATTTTTGCAAGAATTGCAACTTGATTTTGCTCAAAAAATTTGGGCGCAACTATTCGAGAGGTGGAAGCCCACCGATTCTTCGCGAAGCAATAGTGGTTATAGATCAGCAAATCCAAGAAACTCACGATTTCGTAGAGCGAAAAATTTCAGAGAATTGCAACAAATAATTCATAGTGGAGGTGATTTAATGCAATCATTTGGAGATTGGCTCCAAAAGCTGCGTAAGCACCACAATCAATTGTTGGTCGCTTGGAGTTCTTCCTAAAGCCGCTAGCAATGCTGCTGTTGCTTCACGTTGATTCTCGGGAACGCCGTTTAAGACATCGGCTATTTGGGTCACCAGTTCTTTGATTGGCAACGTAATAGTATCTCGGGATAACGGCTGGGGATAAAGGAGAGGGTCGCCTTGCAAGCCCAAGAGCTCTTGCCATTTTCGTGCGCTGCGATCTCCAAATGGAGCCGTTGAGTCTCGTGCAATGAGCTGAGATAGATAGCTCCGCCGGGAGGGGTCGAGGTTGTACTTCTTGATAACGGCAGTGTTCCCGCCTTCTTTCGTGACAAAGCGTCGCAGAGCAGCACGGCGTGCCTCAATCAAGTCATCCATCAAGTCTAGTTTAGTAAAAGATGGGCTTACATTTGCAATGTGAAAACGAAATTTAACTAACAGAATAAGCGCCTTCGATGGACTTGAATTGAACGATTACGGTAAATTTATACTGCTTTAATGTTAGATTTTTGATTTACCCCGGTCGAAATGACAGCTTGACCTCAATGATCCGCCCGTGTAAACTTATTTTTGCAACTAAACTTGCAAGCTGATTTTTGTGCATCAACGGGGTTGCTCTCAAGCAGGAAGGAGCATCGAGGCTCTCGCATACCTACGAACAGGCCGATCGAGCCAAGGTATGCGGATCTTCGAATGCGCATTGGCAAAACTTTGGATACTTTTCCCGCACTGACGCGAGCGACTTCGTTGGATTTGGTCTGTCACCCAATTCAACGAGGTAAACATGCTGACTCTGACTGTGGTCGCCACCAAGGGCGGCGTAGGTAAGACAACGTTGGCCGCCAACATCGGCGGCCTATTGAGAGATCTGGGCTTTCGCGTCCTCCTGGTCGACGCCGACGTACAGCCAGCGCTCACGAGGTACTTCAAGCTCGCTTCGCAAGCACCATGCGGCATCACCCACATGGTGATGAGCAACAACCTCGATGCGGATTGCATCAGTGCGGTCGAGCTGCCTCCTGAAGATTTCACCAGGGAGCCCGGGCGGTACCCACCGCTGGGCCAGCTCGATATCGTCTGCTCTGATACCAGTGACGGCAAGCTGCAGGACTGGCTGAGCAACCGCCTGGACAGGCTGGTGCGCTTGCGCATGTCGATCAAGACGCCGGCCGTGGCCGCGCGCTACGACTTCGTGATCATCGACACCCAGGGCGCCATCGGCCACCTGCAGGACACGGCGGTGAATGCGGCCGATCTGCTCATTGCACCTGCCTCTCCCGACGTGATCTCGGCCCGCGAATTCATTGCCGGCACCGTGGCCCTGCTCGAGCGCATTGAGTCCAGCACCAACATGGGTTTCACGGTGCCGGCAATGAAGGCCATCATCAACCGTGCCGAGAAGACGGTCGACAGCCGCTCGATGGCTTTTCTGATTCGCGACCAGTTCCTGACCATGCAGGGCCGTGTCACGGTGCTGGACACGATGGTCAACTCGGCTGTGGCATTCCGCAAGGCCGCGACCTCTCGAGTGCCCGTTCACTGGATCGATCCTCAGCGGGCCGGCGTCGTCATGCACCAGCTGCTGTGGGAGCTGATCCCGTCCCTGCGCGGAAGGCGTGCACCGACCATGCAGGGTGTCGAGATCCCCATCGGCGTTCCTTCCGAACTCGCCGCGGTCGCTACAGCGTCTGAATCGGTATCGGAGCGCCCCCAGCATGCGCACTCCTGAAACCATGACCGCGACGCAGCGCGCGGCCAATCTCAAACTCATTCCGCCCGAGGACGTCAACACCCTCGGACGCTCTACCGACACGCGAATGAATTCATCTCAAAAGTCCTACCTGGACAAGTCCAGGGATTCGTTGTTGTCCGAGGACGCACCGCTTCGCAACGCCACCGCCAGGCTCGATCCGAATTTCGAGCCCGAGATGACGCATTCGATGCTCTCAATTGACGACATCGATTTCTACGACCGCAATCCTCGGACTGGGCTCAATCCGCGTTACGACGAGCTGCGCGAGAGCATCAAGGTCGACGGCATCACCAATCTGCTGACCGTCACCAAGCGCCCGGGTACACAGGTTTACATGCCGTATGGCGGAGGCAACACGCGCCTGGCCATTGCCAAGGCGTTGTATGCCGAGGGCGACATGCGCTTTGCAAAGCTGTTCGTGATGATCAAGGCCTGGCCGGGCGATGCCTCGGCGATCTCCGCGCACCTGGTCGAGAACGAGGTGCGCGGAGATATTTCTTTTTGGGAGAAGGCACAGGGCGTTGCGGCCTTCAAGACCGAATTCGAGTTTGAGTCAGGTCGCATATTGGCAGCACCAGAACTGCATCAGGAATTGCGGCGTAAGGGGTTGAACTACAGCATTCGCGTTCTTCAGGATTTCTCCTTCGCGGTTCAAAAACTGGCTCCCATTGGTGTTTGGCTGCGCTCCAAAGAAGTCAATGTGCTGCTGCGCCCGGCAATTTCCTCTATTGCCGATCTTGCAGAGAAATTCGGGGTAATCCAAAGCGTCGAAACAGCCATCACAGAAACGCTGAATAGCTATTCAGCATTTCTGTCAAAACAAGCCGCAAAGAATGCCGAAAGCGGCATCGCCGATCATCTTCCTACCGAACTAGACGCCAACGCACTGATCGTTGAACTGCACGAAGCCGTTGCCCCCCATCTTGGGGTGGAGCCCTCCCAGATTCCCTTGATGGGCATGGCGATCGTGCAGAACCCGCGCATCGACGTGGCGGCGTTGCGGGAGACTGGAACCCACGCTGCGCACTCCCCCACCGCGCGCACGACGCCGGCAACCTCGCCGCTCTCTCCCCTCGTCCAGGCCCCGCTCGCCGGCATGCTCTCTTCGGTTGCAAAAGCCTCGCCTTCACCTTCAGTTTCGGCGCCGGCAACAGGGGCCGGGCCTGGGCCAGCACCAGGGCCTGGCCCCGCGTCTTCATCGCCCTTTCCCGCGGCTGCCCCGGCGAATGAGCAGGCACAGGCCAGTCATGGTGGCGAAGCGAATCTCACCCATGAGAGCATGCTCAAGCGCATCCTGGACAGCATGGGCGATCTCAACGCCCTCGTTCCCTTGTACGACGTGCTCAACAGCGCGCCCGCCCTGCCCTTCGGCTACATGGTCGATTTCCCGATGAGCATGAGCCACGTGGATGGCGTCGAGCTGGATGAAACGACGACCACGTTCCGCCGGGCCTTGTGGAAGTGGCTGGTCTCGCAGTCCGGCCAGATGAACCGCGAGGTCAACGACCTCATCTCCCTGGAGGACGACTTGCTCCTGTGGGCGCGCACGATCTCGCAGGGACCCGCAGTCTTCCAGCAGACCTGCGCCTCCCACAAGGCGGACCTGGTCGATGGCGAGATCGCACTCACGAGCCTGGAGCTGTGGCACCTCTTCACGCACCCGCTGGTGGCTCCAGCGCTTGCGAAATTCATGACTGCACTGCACACGTTCCGCTCGAAGTTCCCGGAGAGGATTCCAACCAGCTACGTGCCCGTCATGGCGCCCCGCTGATCATTTCTCCCTCCAGTGCCCCCATCCAGAACCACACCCTCAACGCTGTCACACCCCTCAAGGAGATGCATCTTGCTCAACCTACCCATCACCAATCCGATGCTGCAGCGCATGTTGCTGGAGCATCTCGTCGAGCGGATCGAGAACGATCCGGGCTGCATCGACGAACTGCTTCAGCAAGGGGTCGATCCTGCCTTCCTGGATCACATTCGCCATTGCAAGACACGCGATCTGATCGCCGTCGCGCCGACCCTCAAGAACATGTTTTACTCGTTCTCGCCCCCGGATGTGATGTGGGGCATGGACCGGGTCGAGCGCAAGCGCTGCGACGACAAGCGCCTGGAGTATTTCGTGCTGAACGGCGCATCGCGCACGATCCTGTGCGACCTGTTCAAGCTGACCGCCGAGGAGGTGCGCCGCCTGCGCAACCTGCTGCTGGGCGGCGCACAGGTCGGCCGCGCGCGCCTGCCGCGTGTAGCCATACGCGATGAGATTCACCGCGCCTGGTACACCATCAGCAAGGATCCGACGCCGTCGCACCCGCGCGAGCGCGCCTACAGGCTGCACCAGCAATTCCCAGACCTGCGCATCGACAGCATGGAGATCACGCTGCGCGAGTTCGGCGAGACGATGTTGCAGTGCGATCCGCAATCGGTGGTCACCGCTCACTGAGCGCCGAGCGGTCGGCCACCCTCTCACTCCAATGCGTAAACGCGAGGTACCTATGAACACGCCCACCACGAGCGCCGAGGTGCTCTTCCAACGCAGTCATGCGCGCAAGCTCAAGGCCAGCAAGAGAATCACGCCGGCACGCAAGCTCACTCGTTCGAGTCCGTCCGAACGCGATGAGCAGGCACTGAACGAGGCGGTGCTTCTGAATTGGCTGGGACAGCAGCCAGTCGTCTATCACCGCATCTACGTCGACATAACGGGCGGCGTCGTCGCGGCCGTGTGGCTCTCCCATGTGATCGATCGCCTGCCCATGATCGGGCGCGACAGCCAAGTGACCTCCGGCATGTCTGCCGATCCCGGGAACGCGGACTTCGATCTGTCCGACAGTGATTGCGAGGAAGCAACCGGCATTTCCGCGGAGCAGCAGGTGCTCTGCCGCAAGTTGCTCGCCGCAAGGGGACTGTTGAGCGAGCGAGTTGCATTCGACAGGGCTTCATCCGGCAAGGCCATTCACGGCTGCTACACGATCCACATGAGCAAGCTCTCCGAACTGCTCAGGGACGCCTCCCGGCCGTTGGCCGAGGCGATGCTCGGCCATGTCGCGAAGGTGGCAGGTGTCGGCGCACTGCTGCGAGCGGCATGACCGAAACGCTGACAACAAATTCGTGGACGACAAGAGGCTGAGGCTGGCGTGGCCGTCCCGTTGCTCTCACCGCGACCGAGCGCCTTGCCGCTCGGTCCAGATCCATCGTCAGTGGTCGGCGCTCATGGCGTCAATAGCGCACACGGCGCGGCCAGCGACGATGACTTTGGGCATGGTCTGTCCCTGCAGGATCATGACAAGGCAATCCGCCATTTGACCGAGCGCGGCTTCATCCCCTATCACCCTGTGATCGCGGCGGTGGTGGGTCACAAGGCGGCAGTATTCCTCGGCCTGGCCTACTACTGGACCCGTCTGAGCGCGAAGCGCGAACCCGTGCATCAGGGCTGGTTCTACATGCCGGCGCGCACCTGGCACAAGTCCACCACGCTCACGACACGCGAGCAGGTAACCGCTCGCGAGATTCTTGTTCGCGAAGGACTGCTCGAAGAGGTGTTGTCGGGACGCCCGGCGGTGCTTCATTTCAGGGTCAACCTGCGCAACACGTTGAGGATTCTCGGACATGCCACAGGAGACGGCGGCGTTGCCGCTCCCATGCCGACGTGGGAGACGCTGGCGCAACACTTGAGCTACTGCATCGTCTTCTACAAGCCGCTGGCAGACGTGGCCGGCTCGGCAGCCGGCGGACTCTATCTGTCCTATCTGCTGCGAGAGCAACGTCGCGCGGTGGCGATGAAGCGGCTGCGTGGCGGGAACCTCCACATCTCGCAGGATGTCGTCGGCCGCGACCTGCAGTTGGGGCCGAAGGTGCAACGCAATGCCCGGGAGCGAATGAAGCGCGCGGGCCTCATACGGGAATCTGGCGCAACATTGTTGCGTTTGAACCTGCAGGCGATCCTGGCCTGCCTGCGTGAACAGGACATCAAGCCGTTGCGTCCCAAGGGGCGCAAACAGGCGTCGCTTGTTGCTGCACCTGCTGCAATCGGCGGCGGCACCGCACCGGCAGCACTCGCGCCGATGCGCGGTCTCTCCTCGACGCGGCCCGATCACGAGCACGAAGCTGCGCCAAGCAGGCTGTTCCAGGGCCGTCAACTCCCGCTGATGCTTGTCGCGGTGACGCAAGGTGGCGCAAAAGAGGATGCAGCAAGCAAGAGGGAGTCGAGGGAGTCCTCGCCTCGATCGGGCGTGACGCTGTTGTTCCGGCAACTTGCGATCAGTGGGCTCTCGGCAAAGCCCATCTCCGCGTCGTCTTCGACGGCCACGACGGCTGTGACGGGCCGGTTCCTTGCCAGCAAGGTCGGGGCGCTCGGGCCGGGTGCAACGCTCGGGCCGAACGTGGGTCCATTGCGCTTGGCGCCGGCATCAGAGCTGCGGGGGATCGCAAGACCAGAGGCGCAAGGCCCGAGGCCGGCGTCGTCGCGCCCTAAGCGCGGGGACACAGCATCAGCGGCGCCGAAGGCGCCGGATGTCGATCTGAAGTCATTGGTGTTTCCCGCCAGACTCGATCCCCTCCTGATCTCGGGCGTGGTCCGTGTCCTTGGCAAGGTTGCAGTCGATCAACGCCAGCGATTGCTCGACGAGCTGGATGGACATCTACTCATTCAGGGCAAGACGATTGCAAACCCTGCGGGCTGGTTGGTGGGTTTGATTCGAGCCCAATCGTCAGGGGCCGCCGTTTTTGCCCTCGCTGATCGTGTGGCTGCCGAGCGAGCACAGCGGGATGAGGTCGCGGCAAGAGTACGGGATGCGGGTGGTGGTTTTGCATCATCTCCAACGTTCCTCGATACCGAATCAGTCGATCCGGAGACTGTCGCACGACACCGTGCCAGGTTGGCGGCATTGCGATCTGAATTCGCGAGCCGCGGGGGGAGTCGTTCATGACTGCTTCGATGGACTCTATTGCCGCCTCCCACGCACGTCGCGCGCGGTGGGCAACTTCCGTCCTACCACGCGACCGTCGCGCGGTGGGCAACTTCCGTCCTACTTAATCATGACTAGCCATGACCTCTTCGTTGCCCTTGTGCTCGCGCTCAAAACCGTTGAGGAAGCAGCAGTTCTCTGGTTGCTGCTCACTGAGCATGCTGATGTCGCGGAGTTCAAATCGTCATACCCACGTATGGCGGAGAACGGTCTAAGACAACTGATCGATCGAAAGAAAGTCGCTCGCGCAATGACTCATCTTCAGCACAAGGGACTGGTTTCGGTTCGCGTTCACGCCAACTACCGCAACCACATTCGCGTTGACCGTGTGGCCGTTCTGGCACTACTTCGAAGTGGCCGAGCTGACCCTTTGTCGAATAGAAGTCAGCGGCATTACCCCTTCCTCGACGCATGGGAAGCCGACCGCGCGCAGCACGCTTCAGGGATCTCGGCCGCGGCACCAAGCGCCGCTCTTGCCACCACCGTTTCGCAGGCCCCTGCCCTGTAACACCCTCCACCTTTTATCTCAATCAAAGGAGTCCCCCATGCCCACGAAAGACTCGACCATCACTGCCGGCACGGGCGCCGGCACAAGCAAGAGAACCCGCTCCGCCAAGGCGGCCTCGAGCACGCCGGTTTCATCCACCGCACCCTCTACTTCTTCTTCTGCCTCCCCCGTCCAGAAGCTCGTCCTGCCCGCCAGCCAATCGGCCGATGCCCTGCGCATGGTTCCGCTGATCTCGCGTGTCCACTTCGAGAAGGAGCCCGCCTCGCCCTTCGCCGACGGCTACTCCATCGACGGCGAGTCGCGTGCCCTGGCCGCCTTCATCGACGCGGGCGCCGATGAAAACGATCCCCTGTATGACCGGTTCATCGAATTGGTGGACCGCAAGGATCGACTGGACAAGATGCAGCAGCGCATGGACTCGCGCATGGGCGGCGATGCGAGCATCAACCACGCGGACGTGCTCAGCCTCAAATCCCTCGGCGTTCTTGAAGCTGAGTCCTCTGACCAGATGACGCTGCACACGGTGGACGCCTTTCGCATGTTCATGGGCCGAGGGCACAACCCGATCACCAAGGTCGCTCCGATCATCGGCGGCAAGCGTGTGGCGTCCACGCTCTTGAATCTGTGGCAACTCACCGAGCGCGACAATCCCTACGCGGACTGGGCGCTGCTGCGCCATGAGCAGTCCATGCGTGCAATTCAGAAACGCCTTGCGCGCGCGATCGATGAGGCCACCGCCTTGCTCGAGGAGCAGCGCAAGCGCGGCCTTCTCTATTCAATACTGCAATCGTCCAAGCCGCAGACCATCAATCTTGGTTTCAAGTCCCCCTATGGCTTTGCAGTCGCGGCTTTGATGGTGGACTTCGATCGCTTCGTTCGACTACAGCGCACGCTTGAACACAAGAGCCTACGCACGGATGAACAGGTCCGGCAGAGCGTGGCCGACATCAAGCGCTTCGTGCGCAACTGCTGGAACGAAACCGCTCGCTTCGCCCACTGGCTTAGCCACGAGAACATCGAACGGCTTTCTCGCCGGGACTACATCCCGAACCCGTCCGAGGATGCCGCAAAGCGAGTCGAATTCGTGACGCAGGTGTTCGGGCCGATTCCCAGCGAGGTGTTCTCCGGTCAACTGCAACCGTCCCATTCGCGCAGACGCCTGGTGAAGGAAGCAGGCGACAGAAGGCTGCTGCAGGAGATGACCGCCTTGCTCGTGAAGCAGGAGCAAGCACAGGCCCAATCGGTCGTGGAGGCGACTGATGACGCCCAGCCGGCCGCCGGCACAGCTCTTGGCTCGCAGGAAGCTGCGCCAATCGAGGTGGCGCATGGTGCATAGCACTGAGACTCGGGTGCCTGGGCTTGCGGCAGGGCTTTGGCGCTTCGAGCATGCAGCAGGATTGCAGTCGCATGACGCTGCAGCAGATCGTCGTTTGCTGGGGCACGACGCATCGGAATGCGGCAGGAAGGTGGCATCAAGCTGTGGCACGGGCAGCGCTCGGGGGGGATTCATCCATGCCCTCTAACCGCCGCGGCGCTTCGCCATCCACAGTTGATAAAGGCGAGGTATTCAAAGGGTCCGTGTTTGGAAAGGGGCAACACGTCCCATCGATCCCCGATCGCACTGTCAACTTCGGAACTTCTGGCCAACAACATGTGGCTTCGCCGCACTGTCAACTTGCGTGTGACATAAAGGCCCTTACGGGTAGGGGCAAGCTGCGTGCCCTGCGCCAACAAATTTCCGCGCTGGAGGACGCCGAGCGGCTCATGCGCGAGCTCGCCGAGACCAGCAAGAGCGTGGCCGGCCTGGCGATGTACCTGACCGTGCACCAGCGCGCCAGCAGCGGCTACGTCTTCCTGCGCTGGCGAGCCCGCGCCGCGGGCGGAAACCGGCATCTGCCGGCCGAGGAAGTGCAGAAGCTGATTGCAGGCTACTCGATCGAACACCGACGTTGGCTGCTCGAGGTCGATGCCGAAGCCAGCCGGTTGAACGAACGGCATTTGCGCGGGCGTGATGTCATCCGCGAATTGCGCAACCAGGTCGCACGCTCGAAACCACATCTGCATGCGCGGCAGGCCAAGGATTGATGTGATGCGATCGCTTCCATCATTCCAGACGCTGATGCAGGCCGTACGCCGCCACCCACACAACATTCGTGCGATGAGAGGTCCTCGCACACTTTTTGAACCTCGCATTCCGCAGGCCAGGAACTGGTGCAGCCAGGCCCCGCGTTTCAACCCCCGCACCGTGGAGTTACACAACATGCAGAACTTGTTCATTGGCAAAGGCAATCTGGCCGATGCACCCACGCTCAAGCGCGTGGCCGGGCGCAACGGCGACTTCGATGTCGCCAACATGCGCGTCATGTTCGGCCGCTACGGTCAGAACGCCGACGGCGACATCGAGCAGACGGGCGGTTTCTGGCGCGAGGTCGAGATCTACGGCCAGAAGGCCAAGGATGTGGCACGGCTCTTGCGCAAGGGTGCGCGGGTTCTGGTGATCGGCGAGGAACGGGAGTTCACCGCTCACGACGAAGACCAAAATGAAGTCGAGGTCATCAAGGTTGTGGCCGAGGATGTGGCGTTGCAACTCTCGCGCGTGGAGAACATCACGTTCTCGCAGCCACGTGCGCGTCAGGAATCCGCCGAGCAGGACGCCTGAGGCATATTCGAGTCAAGAGGGAGCTTCAGATCATGGGACAAGCCCAGAACGACAAGTCGGACGTCCGTCTGCTGGACGATGGCAAATACGCCATCGTCGTGAACAAATCAGGCGAGCATGCCGGCCTGGCCGGCTACCTGTTGGTGCAGCGGCCCGACCATCACCGGTTTCCGCTTGGCTACGCGTGGATCGGCACGTTCAGTCAGGAGCCCGACGGCACGTGGCAGGCATCGGTTGCCGTTCCCTATGACGATGCGTCCAACAGCGACTTCATGCGTGTTGTCTGGAGTGTGGAACGGCTGGATGCCATCGTCGCGCTATGGAAGGCGCGCAAGGAAGCGTTCTACGCGATCTAAGACCTTCAGCCTCCAGATCCGCATCGGCTGCTCACCCTCCTTGTCGCTTCAGTCGTTCATCAAAGAGCCTGTGTCGTAGTACTTGGACGTCGCCAGCATGACTTCCCGAACATCCGATTCATGGGCACGAAAACAGAGATCGTGATTCAACACCAATGCTTCATCAAAACGCGGCACCTGAAAAACCTGCACCACCCGGTTCCTTTAACGCTGCTGCAGGCCAAGCGCACTCCGGCTCTTCGCAGGATGCGGTCCATCCGAACAGGCAGATCCTGAACCAGCAGGTGCTAATCAAGCTGCTTCGGCTCGAGCCCGAGAGCTACGAGAACCTGGTGAGAGTGACCGGATGGTCGCCCGAAGCCACCCACTCAGCCTTGCTGCAGTTGATCGCCTCGGGTGAGGTTCGGCGCATCACTCGCAATGGCCAGCGCTTCTTCGATGTGAAGGAAGATTGATATGACAGAAATCGTCGGTGCCAACGTCGCAGAGATGCATCTCGGCTTGTGGATTGGTTTTGCGGTTGTGGCATTCGCATTGATGATCGCCGAGGTGTTCCTTGGCGAGAAGATGTACCGAGCACAAGAGCACGCAGTCGACTCGGTGCGCGCTTTTGGGGAATCGACTTTTCAAGATCAATCGACCTCGCAAACCATGCAGTCGACACACACCGCGCTGGCCACAAAGCACTTGCCGTGAACACCCATTCATCGGTTGACCACGGACACCGCACCGGGCGCGCAGAAGCTTTGGGCGGAATCTGCGCCTGGTCGGGTGGGGCTACTGTCCCGCAGGCTGCGAACCATTCGACTTGGGACAGGACTAAAGCCATGGCAAACATCTTGGGCAAAAGAACACGCTACGCAATGAACGGAATGGACAGGGACGCGCAGATGCTGTTCGTGCTCGCGTCCATCGGGTCATGCAGCTCCTATGCGGAGATCGACCGCGCCACGGGCTTGGGCGTGCGAACGCTGATGAACATCGCGGGGTACCTGCGACGGCGCGGCTATATCGAGCGCATCAACGAACAAGGACCGCGCGGCGAAGCCGCTCTCTTCTGCCGCACCCAGGCCGGCGATGAACGGCTGGCGGCGGCGCGGGAGCGTGCATCCGCGGCACCACAGGAGTCGCCAGAGGACTGGGAAACCATGACCGCCGTGCAGCGCGCGATCCACGCCCAACCGGTGCTGGCAAAGGTATGGAGGCGTCCTGCGCGCGCGTGATCGATGTCGATGTCGATGTCGGCGTGAATGTCGACGCCCCCCAAAGCCGCATCATGACCGCCCTGCCCCCTCCACCCGTCTTGCTCCAACCTGTCTCATTGCGCCCGCCGGAACTGCTGGTGAAAGCCGTGGCCGATGGCTACCGCTGTGGCCTGCAGGTGATCAACGTTCCCGATGCGAAGCGCCCGCTGGCCACCGAGGGCGGCTGGTGGTTCGGGCCGCGGCGCATGTGGGTACTGCCCGCGGGCCAGCCATCCATGGTCCAGGCCTGCATCGCGCGTGCCTACGCCGGACAGTTCGTCGACCTGGAGGACGTGCCGGGCATGCTGCGCGCGGCCATGGCACCGGCGGCGCTCGAGGCGGACTTCTTCACCCAGCTGCTGGACGTGCAGATCTTCCCGCTCGCGCGCGGCGAGCTGCAGCGCGGTCGCTTCGCAGTGAGCTTCCAGTTCGACACGCTGTGCGTGTCCGCCATGCGCGCGATGGGGGGATATTTTCACAAGCACGCGGCCGCCTGGCAGGTGCAAGGCGAGCCCGAGGCCATCATGGCCCGGCTGCGCGAAGTCGCCGGCATAGCGCCGGAATACGTCTTCGTGCACGAGCAGCCGGTCGTGCTCGAAAACCTCACGGGCGCCACGTCCTCGGCTTCGCCGATCCAGGTGCCGGCCGCACCGCCCCCATCTGTCAGCGGTGAAACAAAGGACGAAGGCACAGGGTTCTTCTCGACCGACCTGGACCGGGAGGAAGATCTCGCGTTCGACCGCCCTGCCCTTGCCCGCCTGGTCGAGGACGGCACCCTGCGCGATTACCAGGCCACCGGCGTGGCCCATCTGCTGCGACAGTCGGGTGCGTGTCTGGGCGACGACATGGGCCTGGGCAAGAGTCGTCAGGTGGTAGTGGGCACGCGCACGATGGCGGATGAGATCCGGGCGCTCATGGGCAGCAGTGGCCGGGTGCTGATCGTCTGCCCTGCCTCGCTTCGGATCAACTGGGAGCGCGAGATCCGCTTGATCTACCCGCAGGCCACGGTGGGCTTCGTGGGCGAGGATCGGATGTCGACCTTGCACGCCTGCCAGTGGGTGATCGGCAACTACGAGCGCCTGGGCGGCTTGGTGCGTGAACCTCAACTCGCCTTCGATGTCATGGCGGTCGACGAGGCGCACTACCTGAAGGAATACGACTCGGGTCGCACGCGCAATGTGTTCCTGCTGGGTGCGCGCATTCCTCGGCGCTACGTGGTCACGGGCACGCCTCTACTGAACCGGGAAATCGAGATGCACACGCTGCTGCGCATCACGGGGCATCACCTGGGACAGATGGAGCTCTCGGAGTTCCGCAAGACCTTCTCTGGCTCAAGTGAAAAGCGGGCACTGCTGGCCGCGGCGCTCAAGGGCTGGATGCTTCGGCGCAGCAAGTCGGTGCTGAAGGATCTGGGACAGAAGCACCGACAGGAGCGGTACATATCGCCGGCCGAAGGCCTGGGGGCATACAACGAAATCTTGCAGGACATGAGCCTTATGGCCATGCCCAAGATCACGAAGCTGCGCCGCGCACTGGAGGCCTTGAAAACGCCCTTCATTGTCGAGACGGTGGAGAGCCTCTCCGAGGGTGACAAGATCATCGTGTTCTGCGAGTACATGGCCACGGTGGAGACGCTCAAGAGCGCGTTCGCAGCCATGGGCGTGGGCTGCGTGAGCCTGGTGGGCGCTGACAGCGCCGCCAAGCGGCAAAAGGCGATCGACAGTTTTCAGAACGATGCGAGTGCGACGGTGTTCATCGGCACGACGTCGGCCGCCGGCGTCGGCATCACGTTGACGGCCGCGAACTATGTGATCTTCGCTTCGCTGCCGTGGACGCCGGCCCTGATGCGCCAGGCCGAGGACCGGGCTTACCGGTTGGGGCAGAAGCGCGATGTGTTCGTGATCGTGCCGCTGGTGCCGAAGACGATCGATGATGGCGTGTGGCAGCTGTTGGCCAACAAGCGCACGACGGAGGAAGAAGTGGTGGATGCCGTCAAATCGTCAATGCTTGGGTAGGCCCCATCATGATGGCGGCCAGTCTCCTTGCGCGGGGACACGATGCCTCAGTGCACGATGACTACCTTTCGCAATTCCGCTGCCGTGTATGTGGCCGCTCGCCCTCGTGAGCTGTTTACGCAAAGTCTGTGGCCCGCCGACTGAGCCGGCCTGACTGTAAGGTCAATCCTTGGTTACTGGCCGATCACCCGACGCTGCGGGCTCGAGTCCAAGAACGGAGGGCTCAGCCCCGTCGAAGCGACGCAGCCACACATTCGAGGTGTGCTTGTCAAAACGCACCTCCCCCGCGACCGAGCCGTAGTGCAGGCCCCCGATGTCGCTCACGCGGGCCGGGCGCAGCAGGTAGTTGGCAGCGACGTAAGCCGGTGGGTAAGGTTCGCGGTCCACCCAACCCAGTTGCGGCCACTCGCCAGCCTGCACCATCACGCCGCCCTCGTAGGGGTGCAGGGTGAGTTGCTCGGAAAAGGCGACGTTCTGGCCCGCACCCTCTTTGCCCTCATTCTCGGCCTGCACGCGCAGCAGCCGGTTGACCTCGGCCATGCGCGCCTGCAGCCCGGCCTTCCCGCCCAACGGCGGCAGCATCGCGTTGCTCAGGAAGGTCAGCCAGTTGATCGATTTGATGCCGTCGCGTACTTCATCCAGACCCAAAGGGCTCCCCACGTCTAGTCCCTTGAAATCACCCGCGTGTTCGAACTCCAAGTGCTCATAGCGATCACCCTCGTAACTGCGCTGGAAGCCCAGACCCGCGTAACCATTCACTGGTTGCAACAACGCAGCGCTTTCCACCATCCAATCCATGAATCGCGAGCGGCGACCACCTTCGAGCGTCACCACTGGCAGGTGGATGCGCAAATAGCTAGTGCCCTGGTGCACGTTTTCAGACCAGCCGGCATCCGAAAACCCACCTATCTGGTAGCTCCCCACGAAGTCGAATCCATCCCCCGAAGACCAGGTGAATTCCACCGAGTTGTCTATGTCCTCCTGGGTCACATACCCGACGCACTCCATGAACTTACCGGCGCTGTAGGGCTGAGCCTTGACGGGTTCGCCGAAGGTTCCCCACTTGAGGTGCGGCCCGTATTGCTCATGAAACTTCAGCATGATCTCGGCCAGCGCCCGTCGCTTGCGCGGCTGGGCCGCATCGATGAAGTAGAAGATCGCGACCAATCCGCCCTGCAGCACGGCCTTGTCCTTTTGATCTTCATCCATGTAGGTGAAATGCCAGGCTGCGGCCTCCCAGGCTTCCTTCCATTGCGCCCACTGCTGTTCGGGGGATGTTGTTTCGTTCATGGTGCTGTGTACGATCTGTCAACGGATTGACTGTGGTCTACCCTTCGATGTAGACCAGCGAATGGGGCGCATTGAAGTCATAGGGCTCTCTCGATACGTCTGGAGTGTCCGATGGCATAGGGGCCGCCGCCGCTTGGTAGATGGCCGAGTTGGCGGCGGCAGCGCCAACCGCGATGCGCCCCGCTGGAAATTGGATCACCTTGCCGGTCTGCGTTACTACCACGGTCACGCCTTCCCCCAAGCCGGCGCCACCCGCCAGAAGTATGGTCCCCGCAACAGCGGTGCCCGCTGCTGCAGCTGCCAGGGGCGCATTCAACGCCAACTCGATACTGGCCACTCCACGCCGCTTCTGTTCCTGAATTCGTCTATCTTCAGCCGGATCCCAGGCACGCATGACCGGCGTGCCGGCCGGAAGCGGCGGCGGCTCCAGGATGCGGCGCACCTTCCCATGCTCCTGCTCAATCTCATAGACCAGCAGCGCCCACTCAGCGGCGGAATCCTGCAGGGCCATCAGGCGCGTCGTCACGGGTGGGCCACTCACACGCACGCTCTTGAACACCGGCTCGGTGTTGCGCGCCTTCTCCAGCCATTCTCGGCGTCGACGGCTTTCGACCTTGCAGACGCTGGTACTGAGAAGGCGGAATTTGAGTTTGTCTCCGCTGGCAATTCTGAGATAGTCGCGAGCCTGCCTTTCACTTAGGCGATCCTCTCCGAACTTCATCTCGATCACAAAGGCAAGATTGCCCGGTGCGAAACGTGCAGTGCCAGTGATAGACCAGTCGTGGACTCGAATCACGTCGGGAATTCGCAGCAGGCCGCGAATCTTGCGACGGCCCTTGATGCGCTCATCCAGAGTCACTTTTTTCTCACCAATGTAGTTGGTGCGTGCAATCTCCACCATCTGGTTGACGCGCTCGAAGTCCTCGGGCGCGAGGTTGTCTTCAAGATACTGCTTGGTCAAAATCAGATCCATCAGGCCAACGCTGCCCTGCCCGTGCAACTTGCGCAGCAGTGAGTAGTTGTCGACCAGATACTCGTACTGACTCAGCGGCATGCGGCTGGGCCGGTCGGGCTCCTTCATGCTCATGATGGCCTGTGGCGGGCTGCGCGTCATATCAAAACCCACCTCGCCGTAGTACGGGAAGTGCCAGTTAAAAAAAGCGCCGTCCATGCGAATCCACTGCGTAACCGTGCGCTGGTACATGGGTGTGCCCTTGGAGTTCCTCAGCGGAAACTTCTCGGCATAGCTGGCCTTCTGGCACAAGTACCACAAGTCCAACGGGTTGGTGACCGGCAGCACGGCGCCCTCGGTGTTGGGGCGCGTGGTGCTGCCGCGCCCTGGCGTCGCATTCGGTGAGGTTGTCTTGGGCGGTGGATTTGTGGCCATGTTCTCGGTGGGAGTCGTCGCGGCTGGCTAGACTTCCTTGCCGGCATCTTTGAAGAAGTCGAGCTCGTAGGGCACCTGGCCATCCCAGTAACTGGCCTGGATGAACATCAGGTCGTCGTCCTTGGGCAGCGCAGCGGCCGTCACCGGCGTGGCGACCTCTGTGTTGACTGGTTGCGTGCGGCCCTGGGTGTCGGTACGCCCGCGTGCGAAGAGCGCGTCCCGCAGATGGATTTCGTAGGGGTGGTCGGGTATCGGCTGACCTTTGTCATCGTGAAGGATGAAGAATTCGCGGCACGGCCCCCCAATGAAATCTGGCACCGTCAAGGGCATCTCCTTGGGTCCCACTAGGCTGTGCACGGCCGCATGCTCTCGCCAGATACCGTTGGTGCCGCTCTCGATGCCACTCGCATTCCAGCGCGTGTAGCTGGTGCCGCCATTGATAAGAACCTCTTCCTTCGCCGTGATCATGATCTTGTTGGCCTCGACCTTCACGTCCAGCTTGGCCAGGATGTTGATAGAGTTCTTCAACGCCGAGATGTCGATGTTCGAGTTGGCCGCGATGAGCCGCATACCCTTCTCGAAGGCTGCGATCCGCACGGCCTCCCCGGCGCTTACCAGCAAGCTCTTGCCGGCCGCGATGCTGGTGTGCGCTCCGCTGGTGAGCGCGACGTGCTGGTCGCTTGCGATGTGGGTCGAAGCTGCGGTCGCGGTCTCGATGCCCGCTGGACTGGCGAGCACCAGATGCGGCTCGCCAAGTTCGGGGAAGTCGCCCTCGGCCTTGTTGCCGCCCGTGCCCTTGATCGCATCGTTCTGCGCCTTCAGGCTATTGGCCACCTCGTCCTGATCGCCGGCTTCGTGCGCCTTGGCCTGCTTCGCCGCCTCGCTCAGGCCCTCGTGCAGATCGCGCCCCTGCGTCAGGCGCTGCACGGTCTCGCCCATGTCGGTGATGTGCGCCTGTGCGTTGGGGCGGGCTTCGGTGCTGATGAGCAGGCCGTCCTTGGCGCGTATCGCACCATGGCCATCTGTCCTGAGCTCGAAGCCCTGGCCGCGCAGGTCTTTGCGTCCCGCGTTGTCTTCGATCCGCGCGATATGGCCCAGGCTCAGGCTGGTGCTGTCGTGGTCGCTCTTGAGTTGCGCCTGAATCTTGCCCTGCGTGTCATCCAGAAGAAGGTGATTGCTCTTGCCGCCAGGCTCGTTGCCCGAACCTTCGGCGAGCTCACGGCTGCGCAGGCCCATGAGCGCCTTCTGCCCCGGCAGCGACCACGGCGGCATGCGCTGCGCGTTGTAGACCACACCCATCACAACCGGATGGTCGGGGTTGCCGTCCAGGCACAGCACCACCACCTCCGAGCCGACACGGGGAATGGACACCATGCCGGTCTCTCCACCGGCCCAGTTGCTCATCACCCGCACCCAGGCCGAGCTCTTCTCGTCGTTCTGGCCTTCGCGGTCCCAATGGAATTGGACCCTTATCCGGTCGTACTCGTCGGTGTGGATGCTGCCCTCGCTGGCCGGCCCGACCACGGTGGCCGTCTGCGGCGCGAGTACACGTTGCTCGGCGCTGTGAAAACCTCGCCCCGGCATCCACGCCACGAAGCGGCGGCTGCAGGTGAAGTTGTTCCTGTATTCGGCCCGCGAGCCGTTCGGCCTGCCTGCCTCCGCGGCGGCCGTGCCGGGCTCCTGCAGGTAGTTGTTTTTCGCGCGGTGCTCCACCGAGAGGATGAGGAATTCGCTTTCGGGGCCATCGCCCTGCGTGCGCCCGAAATGGTCCGCCAGCCGAAAGTAGCGACCGGGCAGCACGAAGCGGTTGTTGCCCTGGGCCTCGAAGTGCTTGCCGTGGGCTTCAATCTCCTCGATGCGTAACCGGGCACGCGCATCGCCCTCACGGCTGGTCTTGAAGTGACGTGCGCCACCGTACTCGTGCACTTCGAGCTGAGGTACGTCGCCCTGCTGGTTGCTGCTGGGCATCTCTGCGTGCTGCGGGCGCGGGCTCTTGAAGTCGAAGGCGCTGACGGCCGTTTGCGCCGAGACCAACTCGCGCACCGCGCTCCACTGGCCGATGGCATCTTCCTCCTGGGCGCCGCCTTCGTTCTGGAACCGAATCTCCGGGGACGAACCGTCCACGGCCTTGGCAAGGGTGCTGTCGTCGCACAGGTTGAGGGTGTGGCCTTCGGCCGAATGTTCGTACCAGTAGCTGTAGCCCGCGGCCTCCCAGCGCCGGTGCAGGTAGTTGTGGTCGCTCTCGCCGCCGGCGCCGCCGCCCTGCACGGCCATCGTGTGGGGCGTGTCTTCGCCGCGCACGAACCACTCCCACTTGGGCAGCACGCCGTAGTCGTTGAAGATGGCCTCGGTCTGCGCGCGCAGCGTCTGGC
>NZ_JANLNM010000014.1 GCF_024701975.1 Variovorax sp. ZS18.2.2 | reverse complement strand
CCGAACAGGACAGTGAAACGACTCAGCGCCGATGATAGTGCGGGTTCCCGTGTGAAAGTAGGTCATCGTCAGGCTCTTACAGCCCAGAAAACCCCAGTCAGAATCCTGACTGGGGTTTTTTGCTTTGGGCGAACGATTTAAATTGCGGCATCAAATCAACAAGTAATTGATGCTTGGCTAAAGCAAGCGACCAATAAAAAAGCCCGATGGATTGCTCCATCGGGCTTTTGCGATTTAGAAGCCGCTGAAGATCAGGCAGCCAGGCGCTGCTCGATCGCTGCCTTGGTTTCCGGCAATTCCTTCGGCAAATGATGCGACAGCTGCTGGAACAACTCCGCATGCAGCTTCAGCTCAGCCTGCCAGGCCGCCTTGTCGATGCTGGTCACGGTAGCGAATTGCTCGGCGCTGAATTCCAGCCCCGTCCAGTTCAGATCTTCATAACGCGGGCTCACACCGGTGATGTGCTCGATGCCTTCGGTCTTCTTGCCCTCGACACGGTCGATCATCCACTTCAGCACGCGCATGTTCTCGCCATAGCCAGGCCAGACGAACTTGCCATCGGCACCCTTGCGGAACCAGTTGGTCGTGTAGATCTTCGGCAGCTTCGCGCCAGAGGCTTCAAGCTTCTTGCCGACGTTGAGCCAATGCTGGAAGTAGTCGGCCATGTTGTAGCCGGCGAACGGCAGCATCGCGAACGGGTCGCGGCGCACCACGCCTTGCTGGCCGCCGGCGGCAGCGGTCGTTTCGGAGCCCATCGTCGCAGCCATGTAGACGCCCTCGACCCAGTTGCGCGCCTCGGTCACCAACGGCACGGTGGTCGAACGGCGGCCGCCGAAGATGAAGGCGTCGATCGCCACGCCCTTCGGATCGTCCCAGGCATCGTCAAGCGCCGGGTTGTTGGTCGCGGCCACGGTGAAGCGCGAATTCGGGTGAGCAGCCTTCGCGCCGGTTTCCTTGGCGATCTGCGGCGTCCAGTCCTTGCCCTGCCAGTCGGTCAGGTGCGCAGGCAAGGTCTTGGTGTCCTGTTCCATGCCTTCCCACCAGACGTCGCCGTCGTCGGTCAGCGCGACGTTCGTGAAGATCACGTCGTGGTTCAGGCTGTCCATGCAGTTCGGGTTGGTCAGCATGTTGGTGCCGGGCGCGACGCCGAAGTAACCCGCTTCGGGGTTGATCGCGTACAGGCGGCCGTCCTTGCCGGGTTTGATCCAGGCGATGTCGTCGCCGATGGTCGTGACCTTCCAGCCTTCGAAGCCGGCGGGCGGCACCAGCATCGAGAAATTCGTCTTGCCGCAGGCGCTGGGGAAAGCGGCGGCCACGTGGTACTTCTTGCCCTCGGGATTCGTCACGCCCAGGATCAGCATGTGCTCGGCCAGCCAGCCTTCGTCGCGGCCCATGTTCGAGGCGATGCGCAGCGCGAAGCACTTCTTGCCCAGCAGCGCGTTGCCGCCGTAGCCCGAGCCGTAGCTCCAGATCTCGCGCGTCTCAGGGTAGTGAACGATGTACTTGGTCTTGTTGCAGGGCCAGGACACGTCCTTCTGCCCGGCCTCGAGCGGCGCGCCCACGGTGTGCACGCAGGGGACGAACTCGCCGTCGGCGCCCAGCACCTCGTACACGGCCTTGCCCATGCGGGTCATGATGCGCATGTTGACCGCCACGTAGGGCGAATCGGAGAGTTCGATCCCGATGTGCGCGATCGGCGAGCCCAGCGGACCCATGCTGAACGGCACCACGTACATCGTGCGGCCCTTCATGCAGCCGTCGAAAAGCGGCTGCAGCGTGGCACGCATCTCGGCCGGTGCCATCCAATTGTTGGTGGGGCCGGCGCTTTCTTTCTCGTGGGAGCAGATGAAGGTGCGGTCCTCGACGCGCGCAACGTCGGTCGGATCGGACACTGCAAGGAACGAGTTCGGGCGCTTGGCGGGGTTGAGCTTCTTGAAGGTGCCAGCATCGACCAGTTGCTGGCAGAGGCGGTCGTACTCTTCCTTGCTGCCGTCACACCAGTAGATGGACTCGGGTTTGCACAGCGCGGCCATGTCGGCCACCCAGGCAATCAGTTTCGCGTTCTTGACGTATGAGGGCGCCTGAATGGTGAGGCCCTTCATCGTGGGTGCGTTCATCGGAAATCTCCTAAGTTGAAAAATCGTCTTTCCGAACGGGACGCCGTGCCTGCGTGGGCGCGGAGGTCCGTTTGAGAAAACGTTTCGCGAAGGGAGATTGCGCCGCCGCGGGCCGCACCGCCCGCGGACGACAGCCCAAGAGGCTGTCAGGCCAAGTAGACAGCGATGGATGCCAGCAAAAGCATCAGCACGCCGCCAGCGAGCGGGAGCACGAGCGGCATCAGGTGAACGACCGATTCGACGGCGTCATGTTCGGCGGCGGCGGCATGGCCGGGATCGACGGGAGTGGGGTTGGACATCGGGAAGTACCTCGAATACTCAAATGACAAAACTGGCGGCATTTTACCGGCGGGGCCCTGTGGAGCGGTCTAGGGAGTTGCGAGCCCCTCTCACTCTCTCAATGTTGCTCCTCGGCCTCGAAGCCGGCGTCCTTCAGGGCCGTCAGCACACTGGCCAGGTGGGCTCGTCCACGGGTCTGCAGGACCAGCTCGATATCGACGTTCTGGGCGGCCAGCATCGTGAAGGCGCGCTGGTGATGAACCTCGTCGACGTTAGCGCCCGCTTCGGCGACAGTGGCCGTGATCTCGGCCAGCGAGCCCGGCACATCGCGCGCGCTCACCCGCACCCGCGCCAGCCGGCCGGCCCGCACCATGCCGCGCTCGATGATGGCGGCGAGCAGCAGCGGATCGATGTTCCCGCCCGACAGCACCAGCCCGACGCGCTTGCCCTTGAAGCGCTCCGGATGCCGGATCAGCGCCGCCAAACCGGCGGCACCCGCACCTTCCACAAGGGTCTTTTCGATCTCGAGCAGCATCAGCACGCCCTGTTCGATGTCGCCTTCGTCCACCAGCACGAGGTCGTCGACCTTGCTGGCGATGATTTCCTTGGTCAGCACCCCGGGCGTACCGACCGCGATGCCTTCGGCGATGGTGCTCTTGCCCTGCACGTGGTGCGTGCCCTTGATGGCGTTGACCATGCCCGGGAAGCGCGTGGTCTGCACGCCGACGATCTCGATGCCGGGCTTGCGATCGCGCGCCGCGACCGCCATGCCGGCGATCAGCCCGCCGCCGCCGACCGCCACGACCAGCGTGTCGAGGTCGGGCACCACATCGAGCATCTCGAGTGCCACCGTGCCCTGGCCGGCGATGATGGCTTCGTCGTCGTAGGGGTGCACGAAGGTCAGCCCCTCGCGTTCGGCAAGCTCCAATGCATGCGCACGCGCCGCGTCGAGCGTGTCGCCGTGCAGCACCACCTCGGCGCCGAAGCCGCGCGTGCGCTCGATCTTTACGCCGGGCGTGAAGCGCGGCATCACGATCAGCGCCCGGAGGCCCAGCCGCTGCGCGTGATAGGCCACACCCTGCGCATGGTTGCCGGCCGACATGGCGATCACGCCGCGCGTGCCGGCCTCCGAAAGATCGACCAGCTTGTTGCACGCACCCCGCTCCTTGAAGGAGGATGTGAACTGCAGGTTCTCGAATTTCAGGAACACCTGCGCACCGACGATTTCGGAGAGCGTGCGTGATTCGACACAGGGCGTATTGAGCACCTGACCCTGGAGGCGCACTGCGGCGCGCTGGATTTCTTCGATTCCGACCATGGCGCGCATTGTGGCTGGAATCGCCAGATCAGGGTTTTTACCCTTTCGGCGTCTTCCCGAAGCCAAAAGTCTGCGTTATGGTCTCTCCACGAAATTCCTCAATTGGAGGTTGCCTGATGGTCAAGCGTGCGGGTGTCGATGTAGTGGCTGCTGCGGTACGCGGGCAGGCATTGCCTTCGCCTGGCCTGAAGGAAGCGCCGGTGCTCGAGCTCATGTGCTCGCACTTCGTGCTCACGCTCGCAGCCAAGCAGGGGCCGCGCTTCAATGTGCGACGCGATATCAACGGATTGCTCTCGCTCACCGGGCGCCATCTCGTGTGGCCCGCCGCGGTGCTGCAGCGATTGCGCGAGTTCCTCGGCCGACGCTGCGCGGGCAACGAAGCGTGGAAGGGCGTCGAGAATTTCGATGGCCGCACGCTGCTCGAACGCCACGGCGTGTGGCGCGGCCCGTATGAAGAAGGCACGCTCTTCTTCTACCTGGACGAATACGCGAAGGACCAGCCGAAAGACCTGCTCTCGGTGCTCGCCGTCACGCGCGACTGGCTCACGCATGCGCTGCGCAAGCAATCGACATTGGTCGAGAAGAACATCGACGCACTCGCGGGCCTCCTCCAACTCAACAAGGCCGAGCGCGCGCTGCTGCTCTACGGCACGCTCGCGCGCTACCAGCGCGACCTGCGTTCGCTGCTGGTCGAGTTCAAGGTCAACAACGCGCCCGAGGCCTACGCGGCCATCGCTGACATCGCGGGCGTCAACGCGAGCGAAGTGGGCGAGGCATTGCGCGCGGGCTCGCGGCTCGAACGCATCGGCCTCGTGGAGAACCTGATCTCCGAGCACAACATCACCGACCTTGCCGACCTCATGAAGGTCAGCGAGAAACTGCCGCCGGTGCTGATGCGCGAGTACCGCGACCACAACGAATTGATGGCCGTATTCACGCGGCCCTCGGCCAAGAGCGCGCTCACGCCGCACGACTTCTCTTTCGTCGAAGAAGACGCGCAGATGCTAGTCACGCTGTTGCGCGCCGCTGTCGCGCGCAAGGAGCCCGGCGTCAACGTGCTGCTCTACGGGCCGCCCGGCACCGGCAAGACCGAACTCGCGAAAGTGGTCGCGCAAGCCGCAGGACTTGAGCTCTTCGAAGTCGAGTACGCCGACCGCGACGGCAACTCATTGAGCGGCCGCGACCGCTACCGCTCGCTGCAGATCGCACAGGTGTTCCTCAAGGGCAGCGCGCAGGCCGCCTTGCTGTTCGACGAGGTCGAAGACGTGTTCCCGCCGATCAGCACCGAGGCCGCGCAGTTCATGGCGCGCGCCGAGCAGATTCCGGCGCCCACCAGCGGCAGCGTGAGCGGCAAGGCCTGGGTCAACCAGATCCTCGAGGCCAACCCCGTACCGACGCTGTGGGTCACCAACCGCATCGAGCAGATCGACCCTGCGTTCCGCCGCCGCTTCGCCTACCACCTCGAACTCAAGTCGCCGCCGCCCGGCGCACGCGAGCAGCTCGTGAAGAAGACGCTCGAAGGCGTCGTGGTGTCCGAGGCCTTCACTGCCAAGCTCGCCGAGCGCAAGGGACTCACGCCCGCGCAGATCCGCACCGCGGTGCGCTTCGCAGGGCTCGCGAAGACCGACGACGCCTCGATGGAAGGGCTGATCGAGCGACAGTTGCGCAACGCCGACCTGGCGCTGGGCACGCTCGACACCGGCCGCGGCGAGCGCCGCAACGTCACCACCTACGACCTCGAGATGCTCAACGTCGAGACCCGTTTCGAGATCCCGCGCATCGTCGAGGCGCTCAAGGCGCGCGGCCACGGCACGCTGTGCTTCTACGGCGCGCCGGGCACCGGCAAGACCGCGCTGGCCGAGCACATCGCCCGGGCCGTGGGCCGGCCGCTCATCATCAAGCAGGCCAGCGATCTCATGAGCAAGTACGTCGGCGAGACCGAGCAGAACATGGCCGCCATGTTCAAGGAAGCCGAGGCCGAAAAAGCCGTGCTGCTGCTGGACGAGGCCGACTCCTTCCTGCAGGACCGGCGTGGCGCGCAGCGCACCTACGAGGTCACCGAGGTCAACGAGATGCTGCAAGGCATGGAGCGCTTCAACGGCGTGTTCGTCTGCACCACCAACTTGCTGGACCGGCTCGACCAGGCGGCGCTGCGGCGCTTCACCTTCAAGATCAAGTTCAAGCCGCTCACGGCCGTGCAGCGCGAGCGCATGTTCGTGACCGAGGCGCTCGCCGGCGATGCGGCGCTCCTGACCGGCGAAGTGAAAACGCGGCTCGCGCAATTGGCACAGCTGTGCCCGGGGGATTTCGCGGCGGTGAAACGTCAGACCGATATCCTCGCGGTCGAGTTTTCGGCGGCGGAGTTTCTCGACCAGCTCGAGGCCGAGCACCGCATCAAGCCCGAAGTCCGCGAATCGCGCGGCATGGGCTTCGTCCAGTAAAGATCAACAAGGGACGTGTTCGCGGTCGCGGGCACGAGGAGGAAATCCATGGGCTTTCGCAATACAGACCTGCGGCCGTTGCCGCGCCCCGGTGCATGGGCCGCCGCGGCGGCACTGGCCGTGGCGAGCCTGCTGGCGGGGTGTGGCGGTGGCGGCGGGGGTGGAGGAGGCGGCGGCGGCTTTCCGATCGGTGGGCTGCCACCTGGCGGCAATCCGCCCACCAACGGCGGCTTTGTTCCATCCTCGGACGTCGCCGGCCAGTGCGCCGCGCCGCGTCGTGGCATCAACCCCGAAACCGGTGCCGCCTATCCCGACACCGCCGGCACCGTCGACAACGAAAAGAGCTGGGTGCGCAGCTGGATCGACGAAACCTACCTTTGGTACAACGAAGTGCCGGCCACCCTGGTGGCCGCCGACTACGCAACGCCCGTCGCCTTCTTCAACGTGCTCAAGACGCCGGCCACCACCTCGCCCTCGGGCCGTGCCAAGGACCGCTTCCACTACATCTACGACACCGAGGCGTACCGCCAGCTGTCGAACGCCGGCGTCTCGCCGGGCTACGGGATCGAGTTCGCGTTCGTGCGCAGTTCCCGCCCGAACCGCGACCTGCGCGTGGCTTTCGTCGAGCCGCACTCGAGCTCGCCCGCCGCCGCCGCCGGCATCGCGCGCGGTGCGAAGATCCTCGAGATCGATGGCGTCGACGTGCTCAACGGCACCAACACGGCAGTCATCAACCGCGGCATCTCGCCGCAGGCAGCCGGCGAAACGCACACCTTCAAGCTGCAGGAAGGCAGCGCGACGCGAACCATCGACCTCACGGCCGCCCAGGTGACGCGCACGCCGGTGCAGAACGTCAAGACCATCGGAGACCCGGGCAACCGCGTTGGCTATCTGCTGTTCAACGATCACATCACCACCTCCGAAGCGCAGCTCATCGCGGCGGTGAACAAGCTCAAGGAGAACGGCGGCATCCAGGACCTGGTGCTCGACATGCGCTACAACGGCGGCGGCCAGCTCAACATCGCGAGCCGGCTGGCCTACATGGTGGCCGGGCCCGGCCAGACGGCCGGCAAGACCTTCGAGCTGCTGAGCTTCAACGACAAGAACCCGTTCCGCTTGACGCTCGCGCAGGCCCTGACCCCGTTCATCGGCACCAGCCGCACCAACCAGCCGTTGCCCACGCTCGGCCTTTCGCGTGTCACCGTGCTGACCAGCCCCGACACCTGCTCGGCCAGCGAGTCGGTGATCAACAGCCTGCGCGGCATCGGCGTCACGGTCAATCTTGTCGGTGGCACCACCTGCGGCAAGCCCTACGGCTTCTATCCGCAGGACAACTGCGGCACCACCTACTTCGCGATCCAGTTCAAGGGCGTGAACCAGGCGGGCTTCGGCGACTACGGCGACGGCTTCACGCCCAACGCCAATTGCACCGTGGCCGACGACTTCGGCCACCAGCTCGGCGACCCCGCCGAGGCGCGGCTGGCCGCGGCGCTCACGCTGCGCAGTTCCGGTTCGTGCCCGGTGCCGGCGGCGTCGTCCAACAAGGCCGTGCCGGGCATCGGCCTGGACAAGGCCGAGGTCGCGCCTGAGGAAGAGCAGCCTGCCCTGCTCAACCGCTCGCCGCTGCGCGAGAACCGCCTGATCGATCCCCCGCCCAACGCAGGCTGACAGGCATCGACACGCGTCCCGGGGCCGCTTCGCGCGGCCTCGCGGAAAACACCTAGCCACAGCGCTTGCCATGCGCGTGCTTTGCCATTTAGAGTTTGGCAAACGTTTGCGCAAAGGTTTGCGCAAACGTTTGTATTTCAGTTCCCTCGACTGAAAACCAAATTCTTAGGTTTAGGAGAAGCAGATGCGCAAATGGATCGGGACGGTGTTCACCCTCATCGTCGTCGCCGTACTGGCGGGTTGTGGCGGCGGCGGCGACGGCAATGGCGGCTTCGGGCTCGGCCCCGGCTTCGGCACTGCGCCGCCAGCCGCGCAGAAGATCATCATCGACAGCGACTACAACACCATGAGCGACGACGGCCAGCTCGGCGTCATGGCCGCGCAGCTGCAGGCCCAGGGCAAGGTCCAGGTCATGGGCATCAGCGTGGTCTCGGGCAACCAGTGGCTCAAGCAGGGCGTGGCCGATGCGCTGATGTCGGTCGAGCGGCTCGGCGTGGGCGACCGCATCGGCGTGTACGCCGGCGAGAACTACGCGCTCAACCACACCTTTGCCAACGTCGAGGCCGAAATGGCCGCCGGTGCGGGCGGCGACGGCTACCTGGGCGCCTGGAGCGGCCCCGAGCCCAAGACCGACGCCGACCTGAAGCCCTCGCCCGACGGCTTTGCCACGCGCACGCTGGTGCAGCGCAAGAGCGCGGTCGACTTCATCATCGACACGGTGAAGGCCAACCCGAACGAGATCACCATCCTGGCCATTGGCCCGCTCACCAACATCGCGCTCGCGGTGAAGAAGAGCCCCGACATCGTGCCGCTGATCAAGAAGATCATCTACATGGGCGGCGCCGTCGACGTGCCGGGCAACACCACCAAGGCCGCCGAGTTCAACTGGTGGTTCGACCCCGATGCCGCGCAGTTCGTGGTGCGCCTGCCGATCCCGCAGGTGGTGGTGCCGCTGGACGTGACCGACACCGTGTTCCTCACCAAGCCGATCTACGACCGCATCGCTCATCCGGCCAAGCCGACCGCGGTGACCGAAGTGTTCCGCAAGCTCAACGGCTTCGGCTTCAGCGGCACGAACGGCTTCGAGAACAACCCCGACTACACGCAGAACATCTGGGACACGCTGACGCTCGCCTACCTGATCGATCCGAGCTATGCCACCAAGACGGTGGAGCGCTACGTCGACGTGGTGGCGAAGCCAGGCGCAGCGGACAACGGCCGCTCCATCGGCTACACCTCGCAGCCCGAGGGCCCGACGCTGCAGCGGATGACGGTGGTGCAGCGCTTCGACAATGCGCGCTTCTTCGAGCTCTTCGTCGATCTGCTGACGCGGCCGGTGCCGGTCACGCTGCCGCCGGCGAACTGAAGAAGCGTGTCTGCTCGGCTAGAACGCCGAGCAGACGCGCAGCACCTCGGTGCCATAGGCCTCGAGCTTCTTGGTGCCGATGCCGCTGATGCCCTGCAGGTCTTCGAGCGTCGCCGGTGCACGCTCGGCGATCGACGCCAGCGTGGCGTCGTGGAAGATCACATAGGCCGGCAGGTTGTGCTCCTTGGCCACCTCGGCGCGCCAGGCCTTGAGCGCCTCGAAGCGCTTCTTGCCGGTGTCGTCGAGCTTGGCGGCGGCCGGCGACGGCGCGCCCTTGGCGACCTTCTCGCGGCGGGGCTTGCGCTCCGCCGGTGACGAGATGGATTCGCGCAGCGTCACGTTCGCCTCGCCCTTGAGCACCGCACGGGATCCTTCGGTGAGCTTCAGCGTATTGAAGGCTTCCGCATCGACCGCCAATGCGCCCGTGGCGATCAGCTGGCGCAGCACGCCGCGCAGCTGCACCTCGCTGAATTCCGCACCCAGCCCGAAGGTGCTGATGCGCTCGTGGCCGAACTGCTTGACCTTCTCGGTCTCCTTGCCGCGCAGGATGTCCATGATGTGCCCCGCGCCGAAGCTGATGCCGCTCAGCTGCTGCACGCGGTAGATGGTGCTCAGCAGCTTGCGCGCGGCATCGGTGCCGTTCCATACGTTCGGCGGGTTCAGGCAGTTGTCGCAGTTGCCGCAGGGCGTGCTCTTCTCGCCGAAGTAGCCCAGCAGCCGCACGCGGCGGCAGTCGCTCGCCTCGGCCAGCGAGAGCAGCGCGTCGAGCTTGCCGCGCATCACCTGCTTGAACTCTTCGCCGGCCGGGCTCTCGTCGATCATGCGGCGCTGGTTGACCACGTCGTTCAGGCCGTAGGTCATCCAGGCGTCGGCAGGGGCGCCGTCGCGGCCCGCACGGCCGGTTTCCTGGTAGTAGCCCTCGATGTTCTTGGGCATGTCCAGGTGGCCGACGAAGCGCACGTCGGGCTTGTCGATGCCCATGCCGAAGGCGATGGTCGCGACCATCACGATGCCTTCCTCGCGCAGGAACCGGTCCTGGTGCTTCTGGCGCACCGCGGCATCGAGCCCCGCGTGGTACGGCAGCGCGTTGATGCCGGCGCCCTGCAGCGTCGTCGCAAGGTCTTCCACGCGCTTGCGCGACTGGCAATAGACCACGCCCGCATCGCCCTCGTGCTCGCGCTCGATGAAGCGCAGCAACTGCGTGGTCGCGTCTTTTTTCTCGACGATGGTGTAGCGGATGTTCGGCCGGTCGAAGCTGGAGACGAACTGGCGCGCCTCTTCCAGCTGCAGCCGCTCGACGATGTCAGCACGCGTGAGCGCATCGGCCGTGGCGGTGAGCGCGATGCGCGGCACGCCCGCGTAGCGCTCGTGCAGCACGGTGAGCGCGCGGTATTCGGGCCGGAAGTCGTGGCCCCACTGGCTCACGCAATGCGCCTCGTCGATGGCGAACAGCGAGAGCTTGCCGCGTTCCTTCAGCGAATCGAGCTGCGACAGGAAGCGCGGCGTGTTCACCCGCTCGGGCGCCGCATAGAGCAGCGTGATCTCGCCGCGCAGCATGCGGCGCTCCACGTCCTGCGTCTGCTCCCAGTCGAGCGTGGAGTTGAGGAACGCCGCATTCACCCCCGCCTCGTGCAGCGCGCCGACCTGGTCGTGCATCAGCGCGATCAGCGGCGACACCACCACCGCGACACCGCGCCCCGCGCGCTGCCGGGCGATGGCCGGGATCTGGTAGCAGAGCGACTTGCCGCCGCCGGTAGGCATCAGCACCAGCGCATCGCCGCCGCCCACCACGTGATCGACGATGTCCTGCTGGGCGCCGCGGAACTGCGAATAGCCGAAGACTTCGTGGAGGATTTCGGCCGGCGAGGTGCTGCTGCCGGGGGCGTCGAGGGGGTGGGGTGCGAGGGAGGACACGGGCGGCGGAGGCGGACGTCGGGAAGGGATAAAAGGGGAACGGACCGGGAGGGCGGTCGATTGTCCCCCAGCCACCCGCTTATGACTGTGGCACGAGCTTTGCAATGGTGACCCCCGTCCCGCCGCCCTTCTTGTCTAGACAGCAATCTGGTGCATCTTCCTCAAGAAATGCACCGAAACGACCCTCCCGGGTTATCCTGTATATACAAGTTGGGGCGCTTGGCAACAATGCGAGGCGCGCGCAGCCCAGGCCCTGGGGCGCATCGCCGAGCCATATCTGAAAAACAGAACCAGGAGTACCCATGGTCAAGACGGTAGTTGTGAAAGTCGCTTCGCTGCTGGCAGCAGGTGCATGTGCAGCGGGCGTGGCCGGAACGGCCGCCGCCCAGGACACCAAGATTGCGCTCGGCATGTCCGGCTGGACCGGCTTCGCGCCGCTCTCGCTGGCCGACAAGGCCGGCATCTTCAAGAAGAACGGCCTGGACGTCGAACTGAAGATGATCCCTCAGAAGGACCGCCACCTGGCCCTCGCCTCGGGCGCCATCCAGTGCGCCGCCACCACCGTGGAAACGCACGTGGCCTGGAACGCCAACGGCGTGCCGATCGTGCAGATCTTCCAGATGGACAAGTCCTACGGCGCCGACGGCCTGGCCGTGCGCAACGACGTCAAGAGCTTCGCCGACCTCAAGGGCAAGAGCATCGGCGTGAGCGCTCCGGGCACGGCACCGTATTTCGGCTTGGCCTGGATGCTCAGCAAGAACGGCATGACGCTCAAGGATGTGAAGGTCGTCTCGCTCGAGCCGCAGCCCGCCGCGCAGGCCTTCGTGGCCGGCCAGAACGACGCCGCCATGACCTACGAGCCGTATCTCTCGACCGTGCGCGCCAACCCCGCCGCCGGCAAGATCCTGGCCACCACGCTCGACTACCCGATGGTGATGGACACCGTCGGCTGCGCGCCCACCTGGCTCAAGGCCAACCCCAAGGCCGCCGCCGCGCTCACCAAGTCGTACTTCGACGCGCTGGAGATGATCAAGGCCGACCCGGCCAAGTCGAACGAGCTCATGGGCTCGGCCGTCAAGCAGAGCGGCGAGCAGTTCGCCAAGTCGTCGGCGTACCTGCGCTGGCAGGACAAGGCCGCCAACCAGAAGTTCTTCGCGGGCGAACTCACCACCTTCATGAAGGAAGCCGCGGCGATCCTTCTGGAAGCCGGCGTGATCCGCAAGGCCCCTGAAGACTACGCAGTCACCTTCGATGCAAGCTACGTCAAGTAAGGCGCTGCCGCAGCAGGTGCCGCCTCGCGCGGCATCGGCGAACACCGCGTCACCCCAGCCCGTGGCGGCACCCGTGCGCCGCCGCGCGTTCGCGCCGCTCGAACCCATCGGCGCCCGTTCGCGCGTGCTGCTGGGGCTCGGCTTCTTCGTCGTGTTCGTGCTCGTGTGGTCGCTCGCCACGCTCGGCGGCTTCGTCTCGCCGACCTTCCTCGCGAGCCCGCCGACCATGGTCAAGGAAGGCTGGCTGCTCTTCACCGAGTACGGCTTCATCGGCGACATCGGCATGACCGTGTGGCGCGTGTTCGGCGGCTTCCTGCTGGCGGCGGTGTTCGCGGTGCCGCTGGGCATCGCGATGGGCACCTGGAAAACCGTCGAGGCCTTCTTCGAGCCTTTTGTCTCGTTCTGCCGCTACCTGCCGGCCTCGGCCTTCATTCCGCTGCTCATCCTGTGGGCGGGCCTGGGCGAAATGCAGAAGCTGCTGGTGATCTTCATCGGCTCGTTCTTCCAGATCGTGCTGATGGTGGCCGTCACCGTGGGCGGCGCGCGGCGCGACCTTGTCGAAGCCGCCTACACGCTCGGGGCGAACAGCCGCGGCATCGTCGCGCGCGTGCTCATTCCGGGCGCCGCGCCGGGCATCGCCGAAACGCTGCGCCTCGTGCTCGGCTGGGCGTGGACCTACGTGATCGTCGCGGAGCTGATCGGCTCGTCCTCGGGCATCGGCCACATGATCACCGACAGTCAGGCGCTGCTGAACACCGGGCAGATCATCTTCGGGATCATCGTGATCGGCGTCATCGGGCTCCTGTCCGACTTCGCTTTCAAGGCGTTGAACCGCCGTCTCTTTGCATGGGCCGCACTGTGAATACTGACCCCCACGCTCGGCACTCCGTGTCCTCGCTGCCCCCCGAGGGGGCGCTCGGAAACCAACTCTCCATTCAAGGCGTGTCGCGCATCTTCACCGGCACCAAGGGCCAGAGCACGCAGGCATTGCTGCCCATCGACTTCGAGGTGAAGGAGAACGACTTCGTCACCATCCTCGGCCCCTCGGGCTGCGGCAAGTCGACGCTGCTGCGCATCGTGGCGGGGCTCGATTTCCCGACCACCGGCCAGGTGATGCTCGACGGCGAGCGCATCGAAGGCCCGGGTGCCGACCGCGGCGTGGTGTTCCAGAGCTACACGCTCTTTCCGTGGCTCACCGTGGCGCAGAACATCCGCTTCGGCCTGCGCGAGCGCGGCATGAGCGAGGCCGACCAGAAGGAGCGCAGCGAGTTCTTCATCGCCAAGGTGGGCCTGCGCGGTTTCGAGCACCACTTTCCGAAGCAACTCTCGGGCGGCATGCAGCAGCGCACGGCCATCGCGCGCGCGCTCGCCAACGATCCGAAGATGCTCTTGCTCGACGAGCCCTTCGGCGCGCTGGACAACCAGACGCGCGTGCTGATGCAGGAGCTGCTGCTCGGCATCTGGGAGTCGGCACAGAAGACGGTGCTCTTCGTCACGCACGACATCGACGAGGCGATCTTCATGGCCAACCGGGTGGCGGTGTTCAGCGCGCGGCCGGGGCGCATCAAGACCGAGATCGCGGTGGACTTTCCGCATCCGCGCAGCTACACGATCAAGACCTCGCCCGAGTTCATGGACATCAAGGCGCGCCTGACCGAAGAAATCCGCGCCGAGTCCATGGCCGCCGCGGAACACTGAAAGCACGATGAAACGCGACCTGCCGACCCTCGCGCTCTACGCGCAAGTCAAGGATCACATCTCCCGCAAGATCCAGGACGGCACCTGGCCGCCCGGCCACCGCCTGCCTTCGGAGCACGAGCTGGTCGCGCAGTTCGGCATGGCGCGCATGACGGTGAACCGCGCGCTGCGCGAACTGGTGGAGCAGGGGCGCATCGTGCGCGTGGCCGGCGTCGGCAGCTTCGTGGCGGAGAACAAGCCGCAATCGACGCTGCTGCAGATCGCCAACATCGCCAGCGAAATCCGCCAGCGCGGCCACGACTACCGCTGCGAGATGCTCGCGGTCGAGCGCATCGCCGCCTCGCCCGACGTCGCCGCATGGCTCGACCTGCGCGCCGGCGACTCGGTGTTCCACAGCGCCTGCCTGCACCTGGAGAACGACACGCCGGTGCAGTTGGAGGAGCGCTACGTCAACCCGCAGGTCGTACCCGACTACCTCGAGCAGGACTTCACCCTGATGCCGCCCAGCGAGTACCTGGTGCGCAACGTGCCCTTCGACCAGATCGAACACGTCGTCGATGCCGTGCTGCCCAACGCCGAACAGGCCGAGCGGCTCGCGATGGAAGTGACAGACCCCTGCCTCCTGCTCACGCGCCGCACCTGGACACGCAACACGCCGGTGACCTGGGTGCGCTGCCTGCATCCCGCATCGCGCTACAGCCTGGGCAGCCGCTTCAAAGCCGACGGTAACCCGAGCTTCGGTTAGCTTTTTTTTGTCGCACAGACCGATCGTTATCTCTCGCAACCACTTGTATAGACAGGTTCACATGCCAAGCAATCACACCGCTTCCTCCAATGCCACTTTGACCCTCACGCCCGGCAAGGTCGACCTTGCGATGCTGCGACGCATCCAGGCCGGCGGCGTGCAACTCGCGCTCGATCCGTCGGTGCTCGATGGCATGCAGAAGGCCGAGGCGGCGGTGCGCCACATCGTCGAGAACGACCAGGTGGTCTACGGCATCAACACCGGCTTCGGCAAGCTCGCGAGCACGCGCATCGGCAACGACCACCTGGCCGAGCTGCAGCGCAACCTCGTGCTCTCGCACAGCGTGGGCACGGGCGAGCCGCTGGCCGCGCCTGTGGTGCGGATGATCCTGGCGACCAAGGCGGTGAGCCTGGCGCGCGGGCACTCGGGTGTGCGGCCTGCGCTGGTCGATGCGCTGCTGGCGCTCTTCAATGCAGGCGTCACGCCGAGCATTCCGTGCAAGGGCTCGGTCGGCGCATCGGGCGACCTTGCGCCGCTCGCGCACATGGCCTGCGTGCTGATCGGTGAAGGCGAAGCGACGCTGGCGGACGGCAAGGTCGTGAGCGGTGCCGAGGCGATGCGCAGCATCGGCCTCGAGCCCTTCGTGCTCGGCCCGAAGGAAGGGCTCGCGCTGCTCAACGGCACACAGGTGTCGACGGCGCTGGCGCTCGCCGGCCTGTTCGGCGCCGAGGATGTGTTCGCTGCCGCGCTGATGTCGGGTGCGCTGTCGCTCGAAGCGATCCAGGGCTCGATCAAACCGTTCGATGCCCGCATCCACGCCGCACGCGGCCAGCCCGGCCAGATTGCTGTCGCAGGCGCCGTGCGCACGCTGCTCGAAGGCAGCGAAATCGTCCCTTCGCACGCCGACTGCGGCCGCGTGCAAGACCCGTATTCGGTGCGCTGCATCCCGCAGGTGATGGGAGCGTGCCTGGACAACCTCGCGCACGCATCGCGCGTGCTGGTCATCGAAGCCAACGCCGCATCCGACAACCCGCTCGTGTTCTGCGACACGGGCGAAGTGATTTCGGGCGGCAACTTCCACGCCGAGCCGGTCGCCTTCGCGGCCGACATCATTGCGCTGGCGGTGAGCGAAGTCGGCGCGATTGCCGAACGCCGCATCGCGCTGCTGCTCGACACCGGCCTCTCGGGCCTGCCGCCTTTCCTGGTGCGCGATGGCGGCCTGAACTCCGGTTTCATGATCGCGCAGGTCACGGCCGCGGCGCTCGCCTCGGAGAACAAGTCGCTCGCGCACCCCGCCAGCGTCGACAGCCTGCCCACGTCAGCCAATCAAGAGGACCACGTCTCGATGGCCACCTTCGCCGCGCGCCGTCTCGGCGACATGGTCAACAACACCGCGGTGGTGGTCGGCATCGAAGCGATGGCCGCCGCGCAAGGCATCGAACTCAAACGCAAGCTCAAGAGCTCGCCGCTGGTCGAAGCGGAATTCACCAGCATCCGCCAAAAGGTCGCCTTCCTCGAACGCGACCGCTACCTCGCCCCCGACATCGAAGCCATGCGCCAGTGGGCGCTGAAGGCCGAGCTGCCGGCCGCGCTGCTCGACATCCTGCCCAGCCATTCGTAAGACATCACTCGATAGGAGAACCACGCCATGAACGCTCCCGAAAAATTCGCCTTGAACAATCCTGCTGCCGCCGATCCGCGCCATGACCCGACGCGCGTGATCCGCGCGCCGCGCGGCAGCACGCTCAACTGCAAGAGCTGGCTCACCGAAGCGCCTTACCGCATGCTGCAGAACAACCTTGATGCCGAGGTGGCCGAGCGCCCGCAGGACCTCGTGGTGTACGGCGGCATCGGCCGCGCCGCGCGCAACTGGGAGTGCTACGACCAGATCCTCGCGTCACTGAAAGAGTTGAACGACGACGAGACCTTGCTCATTCAATCGGGCAAACCCGTCGGCGTGTTCAAGACGCATGAGAACGCACCGCGCGTGCTGCTCGCCAATTCGAACCTCGTGCCGAAGTGGGGCACCTGGGAGCACTTCAACGAGCTGGACCGCAAGGGCCTCTTCATGTACGGCCAGATGACGGCCGGCAGCTGGATCTACATCGGCAGCCAGGGCATCGTGCAGGGCACCTTCGAGACCTTCGTCGAAGCCGGCCGCCAGCACTACAACAACAGCCTTGCGGGCAAGTGGATCCTCACGGCCGGCCTCGGCGGCATGGGCGGCGCGCAGCCGCTCGCGGCCACGCTCGCGGGCGCGGTGTCGCTCAACATCGAGTGCCAGCAGTCGAGCATCGACTTTCGCCTGCGCACACGCTATGTCGACAAGCAGGCGCGCGACATCGACCATGCCTTCGAACTCATCAAACAGCACACGGATGCGAAGGAAGCCGTGTCGATCGCGCTGCTCGGCAACGCGGCCGACATCCTCCCCGAGCTGGTGAAGCGCGCGAAGGCCGGCGGCATCAAGCCCGACCTCGTGACCGACCAGACCTCCGCACACGACCTCATCAACGGCTACCTGCCCTCGGGTTGGACCGTGCCGCAATGGCAGGCCGCGATGAAGGACGTTTCGCAGCACGACGTGCTCAAGAAGGCCGCTGCCCAGTCCTGCGCCGTGCACGTGCAGGCCATGCTCGACTTCCAGTCCATGGGCATCCCGACCGTCGACTACGGCAACAACATCCGCCAGGTCGCCTTCGACGAGGGCGTGAAGAACGCCTTCGACTTCCCCGGCTTCGTGCCCGCCTACATCCGCCCGCTGTTCTGCGAGGGCAAGGGCCCGTTCCGCTGGGTCGCGCTCTCGGGCGACCCGGAAGACATCTACAAGACCGACGCCAAGATCAAGGAGCTGTTCCCCGAGAACACGCACACGCACCGCTGGCTCGACATGGCGCGCGAGCGCATCGCCTTCCAGGGCTTGCCGGCACGCATCTGCTGGCTGGGCCTGGGCGAGCGCCACATCGCGGGCCTGGCCTTCAACGAGATGGTGAAGAACGGCGAGCTGAAGGCGCCGATCGTCATCGGCCGCGACCACCTAGACACCGGCTCGGTCGCGAGCCCGAACCGCGAGACTGAGGCGATGAAGGACGGCACCGATGCCGTCTCCGACTGGCCGCTGCTCAACGCGCTGCTCAACACCGCCGGCGGCGCCACCTGGGTCAGCCTGCACCACGGCGGCGGCGTCGGCATGGGCTACTCGCAGCATTCGGGCGTGGTGATCGTGTGCGACGGCACCGATGCCGCCGCCAAGCGCATCGAGCGCGTGCTCTTCAACGATCCGGCCACCGGCGTGATGCGCCATGCGGATGCGGGCTACGACATCGCCGTCGCGACCGCGAAGAAGCAGGGCCTCAAGCTGCCGATGGTGAAGTGATGGCAGCGGTTCCTGACGCCCGGGAACTGCAACGCCGCGTGCAGGCGCGCGTGAGCGACGACCTGGTCGCGCAATTCCAGCGCGACGGCGCCGTCTGCATCCGCCAACTGCTCACCGCCGACGAGCTGGCCTTGCTGCAGGGCGGCATCGAAGCCAACCTCGCGGCGCCCAGCCCGCGCGCCAAGGTGGCGAGCCGGCCCGACGATCCGGGCCGCTTCTTCGAGGACTTTTGCAACTGGCAGGAGATCGACGCCTTCCGCCGCTTCATCTTCGAAGCACCGTTGGCGCAACTCGCGCAGCGCCTGATGGGTTCGCAGACCGTGCGCCTGTACCACGACCACCTGCTGGTCAAGGAGCCCGGCACGCGGCAGCGCACGCCCTGGCACCAGGACCAGCCCTACTACAACATCGAGGGCGCGCAGAACATCAGCATGTGGATTCCGGTCGATCCGGTGTCGCGCACCGCCACGCTCGAGTTCGTGGCCGGCTCCCACAAGGGGCCGTGGCTCATGCCGCGCACCTTCATGGACAACCACGCCAAGTGGTTCCCCGAAGGCAGCCTCGAAGACCTGCCCGACATCGAGGGCGCGCGCGAGCGCTTTCCCATCGTGGGCTGGAACATCAAGCCCGGCGATTTCGTCTGCTTCCACATGCTCACGCTGCATGCGGCCGCCGGGGTCGAAGGGCCGAACCGGCGCCGCGTGTTCTCGGTGCGATTCCTGGGCGACGACATCCGCCATGCGCCGCGCAGCTGGAAGACCTCGCCGGACTTTCCCGGCCTGGCCGAGACGCTGCCGGCCGGCGCGCCGATGGACGACGCGCGCTTTCCGCTGCTGGTCGGTTGATTGACGGTTCGGCGAAGGTAAGACGAAGGTAGAAAGAAAAAGCAGCCCGATTCCCACCGAATGGGAATTCAGGCTTGGACGTGGGAACGGCGAGCAAGATACTGCACGCCGGCTCCCACTTCCCGACATCCAGCGACAGCCCCAGCAAGATGACGCTCCCGACCGACGCCCCCGCCCACAACGACCGCGCCCTGCAGGTGCTGTCGGTGCTGGCGCAGAGCAAGGTGGCGATGACGGCGGCCGAGCTCGGGCAGGCCACCGGCCTCGTCAAGAGCACGCTCTACCGGCAGATCGCCACGCTGCGCCGCTGGGGCTTCGTGATGGAGTCCGACGGGCGCTACTCGCCGGGCCCGGTGAGCGTGCAGCTCGCGAGCGGCTTCGACGGCAACTCCGACCTGGTCATGGCCGCCCGCGCCGACATGCGCGCGCTGGTGCAGCAGAGCCACGAGAGCGTGGCGCTGGTCACCGCGGTGAACGACCGCGTGGTGTGCCTGGAGATGATCGACAGCGAACATTCGCTGCGCTGTTCGTTCGACCGGGGCCGCAGCGTCCCGGCCAGCGATGGCGCGAGCGCCAAGTGCCTGCTCGCCCATCTGCCGCTCGACCAGCGCGATGCGTTGCTCGACGGTCTTGGCGAAAGCGCACAGCGCCGCGCCGAACGCGCGGCCGAACTCGATGCGATCCGCGAAGCCGGCCATGCCGTGACGCAGGGCGAGGTCGATGCCGGCGTCTGGGGCGCGAGCGCACCGGTGCTGGCCTCGGGCCGGCGGCTGCGCGGCGCGATCACGCTCATGGCGCCGATCACGCGCGTCGAGGGCATGGAAGCTGCATTGCTCCACATGACCGTCGTCACGGCGGCACGCATCTCTCGCGCGCTCCAGTAGCCAGTCGCTCTTACCTTTTTCACACCCACGAAAGCCTTCACCATGAACACCCGTCGCACCCTTGTCGCCGCCGCACTCTCAGGCCTCGCTCTCTTCGGTTTCGCCGGCGCCGCCCAAGCGCAAGGCGAGCCGCTGCGCGTGGCCACCGATGCCACTTTCCCGCCGATGGAATACGTGGAGAACGGCAAGCGCACCGGCTTCGACGTGGAACTGGTCGAGGCCATCGGCAAGACGCTGGGCCGCAAGATCGAGTGGATCGACATCGACTTCAAGGGGCTCGTGCCGGGCCTGATCTCCAGGCGCTTCGACATGGCCGTCTCTGCCATCTACATCACCGACGAGCGCAAGAAGGTCGTCGACTTCACCACGCCGTACTACGCGGGCGGCCTGGTGGTGATGGTGAAAGAAGGCAACACGACCATCAAGAAGCCGGCCGACATCGACGGCAAGAAGGTCAGCGTGCAGGTGGGCACCAAGTCGGTCGCCTTCACGAAGGAAAAGTACCCGCAGGTGCAGCTGATGGAAGTCGAGAAGAACCAGGAAATGTTCAACCTCGTGGACATCGGCCGTGCCGATGCTGCCGTCACCGGCAAGCCCGCCGCTTACCAGTACGTGCGCACGCGGCCGGGCCTGAAGGTGCTCGACGAGCAGATCACCACCGAGGAATACGGCATGGCGATCCGCAAGGACACGCCGGAACTCACCAAGGCCGTGAACGGTGCGATCGAGAAGCTGAAGGCCGACGGCACGTATGCACAGATCGTGAAGAAGTGGTTCAGCAGCACGGCCAAGTAAGCGCGCGATGGACTTCGATTTCTCACCGGTCTGGCAGGGCTGGCCCGACCTCTTGCGCGGTGCGCTCGTCACGGTGGAAATCACCGCCTGCGCGCTCGCGCTCGGTTGCGTGCTCGGCCTCATCGTCGGCATCGGCCGGCTGAACCCGAAGCGGCGATGGATCTACAGCGTGTGCACCGCCTACGTGGCGGTCATTCGCGGCACGCCGCTGCTGGTGCAGCTGTTCATTCTTTTCTTCGGCCTGCCGCACTTCGGCATCCTGCTTCCCGCCTTCCTGTGCGGCGTGCTGGGGCTGGGCGTGTACTCGGGCGCGTATGTGTCGGAAATCGTGCGCGGCGCGATCCAGTCGATCGACAAGGGCCAGACGATGGCCGCGCAGTCGCTGGGCATGACGCCCGGCGTCGCGATGCGCCAGATCGTGCTGCCGCAGGCGGTGGTGCGGATGATTCCGCCGCTGGGCAACGAGTTCATCGCGCTCATCAAGAACTCGGCGCTGGTGTCGCTGCTGACGATCCACGACGTGATGCACGAGGGGCAGAAGATCATCAGCGTGTCGTACCGGTCGCTGGAGGTGTACCTGGCCATCGCGCTCGTCTACTTCGTGCTGACCGGCACGATGACGCTGGTGCTGCGGCACTTCGAGCAGAAGCTGCGGCAAGGCGGGTTGATGCGATGAGCGTGCAAGGTTTTTCTCGCGCCACGCTGCCCGCCATGCCCTGGAAGAACGGCGGCGGCACCACGCAGGAAATCGCGAGCTGGCCCCAGGGCGCGGGGCTCGACAGCTTCGGCTGGCGCGTGAGCATCGCGACCATCGCGGCGGCGGGGCCGTTCTCGGTGTTCGCGGGCATCGACCGCAGCATCATGCTGCTCGAAGGCGACGGGGTGCGGCTCTTCACGCACGACGGGCGCGTGGAGCACCGGCTCGATGTGCCGCATCGGCCGTTCGCGTTCAGCGGCGACGATGCGATCGACTGCACGCTGCTGGGTGGCGCGTCGAACGATTTCAACGTGATGACGCGTCACGGCCAGTGGCGCGCCGATGTGCAGGTGCTCGACCACGCAACGGCCATCGAGGGGGCACCGCACGGCGTGCTGCTCGCCTTGCGCGGTGCATGGCGGTTGAACGACGAAGCCTGCACCGAGGGCGAGGGCCTGCATTGGGCCGACGCGCCGCTCGCGTGGCAAGCGATGCCGGAGAGCGAAGACGCGCGGCTGGTAGCGGTCCGCATCGTGCCGGCGTAACCTGCAGAAAGAGAACAAAACAATGAAATCTGCCAACACATATCCATCGGCCGACGGCCTCTGGACCGGCCTGCGCCTGGCGACCGATGCCGGCGTCGAAGCCGCCATCGTGGTCGCGCAAGGCGCGATCCGCTGGGTCGGCGCGCGCAGCGCGCTGCCGGCCGAGTTCGCAGAGCTTTCTGTGCACGACGGCGGCGATGCACTCGTCACGCCCGGCCTCGTCGATTGCCACACGCACCTCGTCTACGGCGGCCAGCGCGCGAACGAATTCGCGATGCGGCTCGCGGGCGCGACCTACGAAGAAGTGGCGAAGGCGGGCGGCGGCATCGTCTCGTCGGTGCGCGCCACGCGCGAGGCCGACGAAGACACGCTCTTCGCACAGGCCGCACCGCGCCTCGAACAGCTGCTGGCCGATGGTGTGTGCGCCATTGAAATCAAGTCGGGCTACGGCCTTTCGCTCGAACATGAGCGCAAACAATTGCGCGTGGCGCGGCGCCTCGGCGAAGCCTATGGCGTCACCGTACGCACCACCTTCCTCGGCGCGCACGCACTGCCGCCCGAATACACGGGCCGCAGCGGCGACTACATCGATCTCGTGTGCCGCGAAATGCTGCCCGCGCTCGCGGCCGAAGGGCTGGTCGATGCGGTGGACGTGTTCTGCGAGCGCATCGCCTTCTCGCTCGCGGAAACCGAGCAGGTCTTCCAGGCCGCGAAGGCGTTGGGCCTGCCGGTGAAGCTGCATGCGGAGCAACTGTCGGACATGGGCGGCGCCGCGCTCGCCGCGCGCTACGGCGCGCTCTCATGCGACCACATCGAGCACCTGTCGGCCGACGGCATCGAGGCGATGCGCCAATCGGGCACCGTGGCCGTGCTGCTGCCCGGCGCCTACTACACGCTGCGCGACACGCACCTGCCGCCCATCGAGGCGCTGCGCGCTGCCGGCGTGCCGATGGCCGTATCGACCGATCACAACCCCGGCACCTCGCCGACGCTGAGCCTGCTGCTGATGGTGAACATGGCGTGCACGCTGTTCCGCCTGACGGTGCCCGAGGCGCTGGCCGGTGTCACGGTGCATGCGGCGCGCGCGCTGGGCCTGGAGGCCACGCACGGCGTTATCACCGAAGGCATGCCCGCCAACTTCGTACTGTGGAAGGTGCGCGATGCGGCCGAGCTCGCGTACTGGTTCGGTCAACGTCCGCTGCGCACCGCGGTGCGCCAAGGCCGTATTTGTATTTCTTTCCCCTCTCCCTCTGGGAGAGGGCAGGGTGAGGGCCTGCGGCCATGAATACGACGACGGCGTTATCGAAGGCCGACAGCCCTCACCCCAACCGTCTCCCAGAGGGAGAGGGGGTAAGACAAACACTCTTCGCAGCCGATGCGCTGCTGCCCGCGGGCTGGGCGAAGAACGTCCTGCTGACGTGGAACGACGCAGGCCAGCTCACGCAGGTCCAGCCCGCCACGCAACCGTCCGCAGGCGCGCAGGTGGCGACCGGCCCCGTGATCCCCGGCATGCCCAACCTGCACTCGCACGCCTTCCAGCGCGCGTTTGCCGGCCTCACCGAACACCGCGCCGAACAGCGGGACAGCTTCTGGAGCTGGCGCACGCTGATGTACCGCTTTGCCGCGCGCCTCGGCCCGCAGCACATGGAGGCGATCGCGACCTGGCTCTACGCCGAGATGCTCGAAGCGGGCTACACCAGCGTGTGCGAGTTCCAGTACGTGCACCACGACGCCGACGGCCGTCCCTACGCCGACGACGCGACGCTGAGCCTCGCGCTGCTGCGCGCCGCAGAGAAGACCGGCATCGGCTTCACGCTGCTGCCGGTGCTCTACCAGACCAGCGGTTTCGGCGACCAGCCGCCCAGCGAAGGGCAGCGCCGCTTCATCCGCTCGACCGAATCGATGCTGCGCCTGCTCGAAGCGCTCAAGCCCGCGTGCGACGCGCAGGGCGCGCGCCTCGGCATGGCGCCGCACTCGCTGCGCGCCGTGCCGCCCGAGGCATTGCGCGATGCGGTCGCGGGGCTCGAAGCCATCGACCGCACCGCGCCGATCCACATCCACATCGCCGAGCAGACCAAGGAAGTGGACGATTGCGTCGAATGGAGCGGCCTGCGCCCCGTCGAGTGGCTGCTCGATCACGCGCCGGTCGATGCGCGCTGGTGCCTCGTGCACGCGACGCACATGAACGACGCCGAGTACGAGTACGCCGCCAGGAGCGGCGCGGTCGCAGGCCTGTGCCCGACGACCGAGGCGAACCTGGGCGACGGCATCTTCGATTTCCCGAAGTGGCGCAGCCATGGCGGCGCATGGGGCGTGGGCTCCGACAGCCACGCCAGCGTCAACGCGGCGGAAGAGCTGCTGATGCTCGAATACAGCCAGCGCTTTGCCAAGCGCCAGCGCAACGTCGGCGCGAGCGCGGCGCAGCCGCATGTCGCCACCGCGCTCACGCTCGAAGCGGTGCAGGGCGGGGCGCAGGCCTCGGGCCGCGCGGTCGGCGGGCTCGCGGTGGGGCAGCAGGCCGACTTCATCGTGCTCGATGCGGCGCACGTTGCGCTGCAGGGCCTGTCGGCGCCCGACATGCTTTCGGCGCATGTCTTCGCGAGCCATCGCACCTCCGCCATCGACGCGGTCTGGGTGGCCGGCCGCGAGCGTGTCTCGGCGGGACGCCACGCGCTGCACAACGAATCCGCGTCCGCCTTCGTGGCGGCGCGCACCCAACTCCTCCAGGACTGAAACCACCATGGCCTTCACCACCGCCGAACCGGCGTTCCGCTTTCGCCAGGGCACGCGCCCGCTGCTGATCTCGATGCCGCACGTCGGCACGCATGTGCCGCCCGCGCTGGCCGTCCGTCTCACCGACGAAGCGCGCCATGTGCCCGACACCGACTGGCACCTGGAGCAGCTCTACGACTTCGCCGACGAACTCGGCGCCTCGGTGCTCGTGGCCACGCATTCGCGCTACGTGATCGACCTGAACCGTCCACCGGATGGCGCGAGCCTCTACCCGGGCCAGAGCGTCACCGGCCTGTGCCCGGTCGACACCTTCGACGACACGCCGGTCTACGCTTCCAAAGACGACCTGCCCGATGACGCGGAAGTCGCCGAGCGCCGCGACGCGATCTGGCACCCGTACCACCGCCAACTGCAGGCCGAACTCGATCGCCTGAAGGCCGCGCACGGCACCATCGCGCTGTGGGACGCGCACTCGATCCGCTCGGTGCTGCCGCGCTTCTTCGACGGCAAGCTGCCTGACCTGAACCTGGGCACCGGCAACGGCACGAGCTGCGATCCGGCGCTGGCGGCCACGCTGCTCGGCATCGCGGAGTCGGCCACGGGCTACACGGGCGTGCTCAATGGCCGCTTCAAGGGCGGCCACATCACGCGCCAGTACGGCAATCCGGCCGCTGGCGTGCATGCAGTGCAGCTGGAGATGACGCAGTCGAGCTACATGCAGGAGCAGTTGCCCTTCGACTACCTGCCCGAGGTGGCAGCCGGCGTGCAGCCGCATGTGCGGCGGATGATCGAGGCGGTGCTGGCTTTCGTCGAGGGCCGCGCGCCACGCTGAGCCGCTGGGCGGCGCCTCAGCTGCTTTCCAGGCTCACGAAGACCCGCGAGAAGTCACCCAGCGCGAGGTCCTTCATGTGGATGCTGTAGGTCAGCGTGCCCGCATCCCAGAAGCAGAATCCGTTCGGGCGCCTGTCCGATTCGAGCGCCAGCAGGTTGATCCATTCGCCGGGCAGGCCGCCCTTCGCATCGGAGGCCTGCTCCTCGGGCGTCTTGTGCTGCGTGAACACATGCGCGTTGACGAGGTGGCAGCGATCCTCCTTGCCGGAGAGTTCCTCGTCGAGCGCCCAGTAGGCCTTCTGCAGCTTCTCGTCCTCCTCGATCTTCATCAGCACCGCATCGCGGCCGGTCCAGCGGTCCTGGGCGCCATACAGATTGGGCACGGACACCGTGGCGTCGGCGACGGCCTTGAGGCCCGGGTACAGGTCGTCGGCAAATCCGTTCTCGAACCGGACGTCTTCCGGGTACGCGTAGGTGACGAGCGATTCCAGCGGCGCCGTGGAATGGACCACCAGAGATTTCTCCAGCGACTCCTGATCCTCGCCGAAGAAATACAGCATGCCCTCGCGCGGCAGGTAGGGCTGCAGTGGCGCGACTTCGGCCAGGTTCAGCTGCGCGTAGAAGCGCCAGTGGCTGCCGCCGTCGGACAGCGGAAACGCCATGCCCGGCGGCAGGTCGGGCGCGCCGCCGAAGCGGGTGTTGCCCTTGTGCGCATAGTCCTCGGGTTCGGTGGTCCGGTAGCGCACCGCGCGGCGGGCCACCCGCTGCAGCGCAGGCAGGTAGCGCTTGAGCTTGTGCTTGCCGCAGGCGGCCGCCAGCAGCTGCGTGTACAGGTCGTCTCCCTGCGCGAGGAACTGTGCGGGCGCCATGGGCACATTGACATCCTTGCGGTACGTGATGTCCTGGTAGAGCGCCTGCAGTTTTCTCTCGAGGTTGACCTTCTCGATTTTCTTGAGCGACGCGGGCAGCGACACGAACGGATTCTTCTCGACGGCCAGCAGGCGCAGGGCCGGCAGGTCGCCGATGCATTCCGGCAGGCTCTCGAGCGCGTTGCCATTGAGCAGCAACCGCTGCAGGCGTGGGAGCTTGCAGATGCTTTCGGGCAGGCGCTCGAGCTGGCCGTATTCCATCGAGAGCACTTCGAGCTGCGCGAGCGCGCCGAAGTCGTCGGGCAACTGCACGATGCTCGAATTGCGGATGAACAGCTCTTTGAGTTCGCCGAGCGCACAGAAGGCATCGGGCAAAGCGGTGAAGGGCGCGTACTTGGGGTACGCGAACTGCAGCGACAGGAACTCCAGCCTGGAGAAGCGCAGGATCTCCGGCGGAAACGCGTCGAACCTTGGGGTGCCCTGCTCCCAGGGCTGCGCGATGAGAAGCCGCTGCACGCGTTCGGGCGGTACTTCGGCCGCTTCGGCCAGGCTGGTGTATGTGTGCGGCTTCAACACCACCTCGCCCGGCTCGAAGGCCTTGCGCACGTGGATGGCAACGCTGTCCGCACCGTCGCCCGAGTAGGCCTTCATGACGCCGCGGATCTCGACGAACGATGGCGTGAGCGTCACCTCGCCCTGGAACCTGTCCCAGGCGAAGCCGCGTTCGTACAGGTGGAAGTCATGCGTGGCCGGCCTCGTCTGCGGCACTTGCACCACGCGATGCGCTTCGGCGGTCTTGTCGTAGAAGAAGAACGGGCCGTAGGTGCCGAAGCGCGGCGCGATCGTGCCTTCCGAGGGGTTGTCCACGTCGTCGGGCTGGAAAGCCGGTGCATGCAGCGCCTTGTCGAACGCGACGGGCAGCGTGTGCAGCTCGAACTGCATCCCGCCATCGACGAACTGGGCCGAGGTTTCGGGGGCGAAGGCGAAATGGGCGTTGCCCACCTGGAAGATGTCCTGCATGGCGAAGCGCGCTCCTTGGGAACCCCCACATTGCCAGAGGCCGAAGTGGCAGGCAAGACAAGCCCCGGGCCCGCCGGCGGGCATGCGCGCGCCCCTTGCGCCAAGCCCGCCCGCGCGCAGGGCGATGCACGGCTTTCTACAATCGAGGGCTATGAAGCCCCTCGTCTACACCCGCGGCCAGGCCCTGGCCGGCATCCTCGAAAAGCGCATCGCCATCCTCGATGGCGCGATGGGCACGATGATCCAGCGCTTCAAGCTCACCGAGGAGCAGTACCGCGGCGAGCGCTTCAAGGACTTCGAGCGCGACGTGAAGGGCAACAACGAACTGCTCTCGCTCACCCGGCCCGACGTCATCTCAGACATCCACGAGGGCTACCTCGCCGCCGGCGCCGACCTCATCGAGACCAACACCTTCGGCGCGACCACCATCGCGCAGGAGGACTACAAGATGGCGCACCTGGCGCGCGAGATGAACCTCGAATCCGCCCGCATCGCGCGCGCGGCCTGCGACAAGTTCAGTACCCCCGACAAGCCCCGCTTCGTGGCCGGCGCCCTCGGCCCGACGCCCAAGACCGCGAGCATCAGCCCCGACGTGAACGATCCGGGCGCACGCAACGTCGATTTCGAGTCGCTGCGCGAGGCCTATTACGAGCAGACCGAGGCGCTGGTCGAAGGCGGCGCCGACGTGATCCTGGTCGAGACGATCTTCGACACGCTCAACGCCAAGGCCGCGCTTTTCGCGGTGGACGAGTATTTCGACAACAGCGGCCAGCGCCTGCCGCTCATCATCAGCGGCACCGTCACCGACGCTTCTGGCCGCATCCTGAGCGGCCAGACCGTCACCGCGTTCTGGCACAGCGTGCGGCATGCGCGCCCGCTGGCCATCGGCCTGAACTGCGCGCTGGGCGCGGCGTTGATGCGCCCCTACATCCAGGAGCTGGCGCGCGTGGCGGGCGACACCTTCATCAGCTGCTACCCGAACGCGGGCTTGCCCAATCCGATGAGCGACACCGGCTTCGACGAGACGCCCGATGTCACCTCGCGCCTCTTGCACGAGTTCGCGGCCGCGGGGCTGGTGAACATCGTGGGCGGCTGCTGCGGCACGACACCAGACCACATCGCGGCGATCGGCCGTGCGGTGGCGCCGGTGGCGGGACGCGCGCTCGGCGGCAACAGCGCCGGCTTCTACCGCGAAGCGGAAGCCGCCTAGCTGGCTGCGGCGTGCGCGGCCGCCTGCCGGTCGCGCGCGATCAGCGCCACGAAGCGCTGCGCGCCCAGCCCCAGCGGGCGCTCCCTCGACCACACCACGTCGACCCACAGGTCGAGCCCGTTGCTGAGGTTCTCGAACGGAATCTCGACCAGCGCGCCCGCCGCCACGTGCGGCCGCGCGAAATTGCGCGGGAGCCACCCCCAGCCCAGGCCCGCGGTGATCAGGCTCAGCGCCGCCAGCGCGTTGTCGGTGCGCCAGACGTGGCGCGCGAACACGAAGCGTGGGTCGCTGGTGGCCAGGTCGCGTCCGGCGACCACGATCTGGCGCGTGTTCGTGAGGTGCTCTTCCCGCAGCCGCTCGCCGGCCGCCGCGACGAGCGCCGGGTGATAGGGCGCCATCACGGCCACCATCGTGTCGCTGCCCACTTCCTGAAAACCTTCGCGGCCGTCCAGGCTCGGGCGCTCGAACACCAGCGCCAGTTGCGCGCGGCCGCTGTGCAGCAGCGTGAGCGCATCGGCCTGCGGCGCGGCGAGCACCTCGACCTGCAGCAGCGGGTATTCCTGCGCCAGTTCGGCGAGCGGCCCGCTCCAGGGCGCGGCCAGAAGTTCGGGCGCGATAGCGAGCGTCAGGCGGTTTTCCAGCCCCTGGGTGAGCGCGAGCGCCTGCACCTGCAACTGCTTGAGTTGCGCCGCGAGCATCCGCGCCTGCGGTTCCAGCGAACGAGCCGCAGCGGTGGGTTGTGGCTCGCGGCCCTTGCGGTCGAACAGGGGCAGGTCGAGCTCGGCTTCGAGGCCGGCGATGGCCATGCTCACGGCCGACGGCACCTTGTGCAGCGCCCGCGCGGCGGCTGAAAACGAGCCGTGGTCGATCACGGCCAGGAACACCTCGACGTTGTCGCTGGAGAAGGCCATGGTGTCCGATCTATCAATTTAATTGAAATAAGATGACTTTTTATATCAGTAAATAGCAAATAAAGTCCACCCATCGCATTCAAGTTCAAGAGGAAAAGTCATGCAAGGGCTCCAGCGTCGTGTCGTCTACATCTCCCTGTACGAAGGGATCGCCATCGTGTGCGCCAGCGCCGGCCTGGCCCTGATGACGGACGCCGGGCTCGGCCATTCCGGCGTGCTGGCGGTGGCGGCTTCGGTCGTCGCGGTGATCTGGAACCTGATCTTCAATGCGCTGTTCGAGCGCTGGGAATCGCGCCAGGCCGTGCGCGGGCGCAGCGTGCGCCGCCGCATCGCCCACGCCATCGGCTTCGAGGGCGGGCTGATCGCGTTCCTGGTGCCCATGTTCGCCTGGGGCCTGGGCGTCACGCTCTGGCAGGCGCTGGTGATGGACCTGGGCCTGGTGCTGTTCTTCCTGGTCTACACCTTCGTCTTCAACTGGGGCTTCGACCGGGTGTTTGGCCTGCCGCGTTCGGCGCAGGTCGTGCCGAACGCAATGCCAGCGCCCCGCTCAGGCGCAAGCGCTCCCGCTCGTTGAAGAGCGACTCGCGCAGCTGCTCCTGCTGCTCCGGGGGCGCGTTGGCGTACTGGTCGAGGCGGCTGTTCCAGTCCCGGTTTTCCTGGTCCAGCGCAGCCAGCTGGCGGGCTGCCTCGTAGCCGTAGGCGGCGCTGCGTTCGGCAAAGCGCTCCTGGGCGCTGGCGCCGCGCGCGTCCATGGCGTCGGTCTGGCGCTGCACGTCGACCTGGGCGGTGAAGGCGCGCCGCTGTTCGCGCTGCTCCGGTGTGAGCAGGGCCTCTTCGCTGCGCTTGGCGGCGGCTTCGCGCTCCTCGGGCGTGAGGTTGGCGTCGCGGGCGAGTGCCATCTTGTCGGCCATGAGGGCGTCCTGGCGGATCTCGTCGCCGAAGAGACCTTCGATTTCCTCGGGCGCGAAGTACCTGCGGCGCACTTCGGCGCGCGCCTCGATGGTCTTGCGCATCGAAGCTGGGTCGCCGGCGTCGGGTGGCGGCAGGGCCTGCATGGCTTCCTGCATGTCGATGTAGCGCTCGAGCAGGCCCATCGCGCGCGCGACCAGTTCGGCGGGCAGGCGCTTGGCGAGGAGGCCGGGGGCCATCGCCATGAAGGCGGCCTTGCCGGTGGCCTGCGCCTCGGCGAGCGCGCTCTCGAAGATGAGGATGAGCGATGGGTTCAGCATGGCGTCGGGGGCGGGGTGAGCATCGCTCGTCGGCTGTGCCGTTGCCGGCACCGCGCCGCCCGGGGCGGGGGCGGCGGAAGTCGCCACCACCGTCTCCGGGGCGTCGGCCGGAGACAGCCCGTCCACCAGCCACCATCCGGCAAGGATGGCGAGCACCGCAGCGCCCGCCATCGCGCCGAGCTGCAGCGGCCTCGCTTTTTTCACAGCAGGACGCACCGCATCGTCAGAGGCCTGCGCTCTTCAATCGCGCGGCCTGCTCTTGGTAGAGCTGCACCGGCTTCTTCTCGAACAGCGTCCACAGCCCGATGTAGGTCAGGCCGAAGAGCTGGTTGACCTCGTCCAGGTGGTTCTGGCGGTAGTCGCCCAGGTGCGTGCCCAGGCGCGTGGAGCACACGGCCAGGAGGCCGTCGTTGGTCTCGCTCCCGAAGGCGACGAGGCTCAGCCCGCCCATGGCCACGTCGCTCGCATCGAACGCGTTGGTGAGCGGCTGTACGCCGGACCACGAGTAGTAGCGCACGCCGTTCGCTTCGGCCGGGCCGCTCTTCACGTCGCAGGAGGAGCCCGGGGCTGGACGGCCCTGCGGAAACTTCTTGTCGAAGGCCGCGCCGCCCGCGGTGGTGAGCGAATTCAGTGCGTTCAGCGGCACTTCGGGCAGCTGGCCCGCGTCCTTGCCCGAGATGGCGCCGAGCAGGAGCATCGCGAGCCGCAGCGTTTCCGCGACCACCGCCTCGGAGACGCTGCCTTCGGGAATCTTGCGCAAGAGGTCCGCCACCTTCGAGCCGCCGTTGGCGCCGCCCACAGAGGTGACCGAGGCGACCAGCCCGGGCTCCACCGCCGCCACGTAGCGCGCGGTGGGCGCGCCCTGCGAATGGCCGACGAGGTTGAACTTGAGCGACGCGTCGCCCGAGAGCGCCCGCAGGTTCTTCAGCTCCTGGATCAGCTGCTCGCCGCGGATCTCGGAGCTGTTGGCGCCCGAGACCTGGGCCACGTACACCTTCGCGCCCGCGCCGGCCAGGCTCTCGGGGATGCGATAGAAGTAGTCGATGCCCAGCACGTTGTCGAAGCCGAACAGGCCGTGCACCAGCACGATCGGGTTCTTCGTCTTCGCTTCGCTGGACGTCACCCGGGCCTGGACCTGCGTGGGGGTGTCGGTGATGGCCGCCTGGCTCACTTGGCTCAAGGTTGTCGTCCCCACCAGGCCGAAGAGCAGTGCGGCGCGGACCGGGCGAGCAGCGAGGCGCAGCAGCCTCGAATTCCTCTTTCTTGGCATATGTTCATTCCTTTGTTTTCAAATAAAAACACGAACGTTCGTTCTTCGACGAATTGCGCGCCCGCATTCTGTGGGGGCTGCCTGTGGGGCCCGACTAGGGCTTTCCCGCGGGCTCAGAAGCCGTGAATGAATCCGGCGTGCTCGAGCAGCCCGCTCCCGCGCGGCCAATCAAGGCGCAAAGCGCAGCCATAGCTCGGGCTATGGCGAGCATTTGCAACGCCGAGTGGGCGCGCGGGAGCGGGATGAGCGGGCATGGCGGATTCGTTCACGGCTTCTCAGGCGAACGCCCTTAAAATACATCCCCTCCCAAGGAGCGTTGCAGCGGTCCGCCCGGCGGGCCGTCAGGCTTGGGATTTCAAAACGACGCTCGCCTGTCCGTTCCTTTCGCAGGTGAGCCCATGGCGCAGACCCCACAGATTTCCGTTCCCCCCATGAAGTTGTCCGGCCTCGAGCCGGTCGCCATCGGCGCGGGCACGCTGTTCGTCAACATCGGCGAACGCACCAACGTCACCGGTTCCAAGGCCTTCGCGCGGATGATCCTGAACGGCCAGTTCGAAGAAGCCCTGGCCGTCGCGCGCCAGCAGGTCGAGAACGGCGCCCAGGTGATCGACATCAACATGGACGAGGCCATGCTCGACAGCAAGGTCGCGATGGTCCGGTTCCTCAACCTCATCGCGAGCGAGCCCGACATCGCGCGCGTGCCGGTGATGGTCGACAGCTCCAAGTGGGACGTGATCGAGGCTGGCCTGCGCTGCATCCAGGGCAAGGGCATCGTCAACTCCATCTCCATGAAGGAGGGCGTGGACAAGTTCAAGCACGAGGCCAAGCTGGTCAAGCGCTACGGTGCCGCCGCCGTGGTCATGGCCTTCGACGAAAAAGGCCAGGCCGACACCTACGAGCGCAAGGTCGAGATCTGCGAGCGTGCCTACCGCATCCTGGTGGACGAGGTGGGCTTCCCGCCCGAGGACATCATCTTCGACCCGAACATCTTCGCCATCGCCACCGGCATCGAGGAGCACGACAACTACGCGGTCGACTTCATCAACGCCGTGCGCTGGATCAAGGAGAACCTGCCGGGCGCGAAGGTGTCGGGCGGCGTGTCGAACGTGAGCTTCAGCTTCCGCGGCAACGACCCGATGCGCGAAGCCATCCACACCGTGTTTCTGTACCACGCGATCAAGGCGGGCATGGACATGGGCATCGTCAACGCCGGCATGGTGGGCGTGTACGACGACCTCGAACCCGAACTGCGCGAGCGCGTGGAAGACGTGGTGCTCAACCGGCGTCCGGATGCTGGCGAGCGCCTGGTCGAAGTGGCCGAAACCGCCAAGAGCGGCGCCAAGGACGAGAGCAAGCGCCTCGAATGGCGCGGCACGCCGGAGAACCCGGTGCACGTCAACCAGCGCCTCTCGCACGCCATGGTGCACGGCATCACCGACTTCATCGTCGAGGACACCGAAGAGGCCTACCAGCAGATTCTTGCCAAGGGCGGCCGTCCGCTGCACGTGATCGAAGGCCCGCTCATGGACGGCATGAACATCGTGGGCGACCTGTTCGGCGCCGGCAAGATGTTCCTGCCGCAGGTGGTGAAGTCGGCGCGCGTGATGAAGTCCGCCGTCGCTCACCTGCTGCCCTACATCGAGGAAGAAAAGCTGCGCGACGAGGCCGCGGGCCGCGACGTGCGCACCAAGGGCAAGATCATCATCGCCACGGTGAAGGGCGACGTGCACGACATCGGCAAGAACATCGTGACCGTCGTGCTCCAGTGCAACAACTTCGAAGTGGTGAACATGGGTGTGATGGTCCCGTGCCACGAAATTCTGGCGCGTGCCAAGGTCGAGGGGGCGGACATCGTGGGCCTGTCGGGCCTCATCACGCCGAGCCTGGAAGAAATGCAGTACGTGGCCGGCGAGATGCAGCGCGACGACCATTTCCGCATCAAGAAGATCCCGCTGATGATCGGCGGCGCCACCACCAGCCGCGTGCACACGGCCGTGAAGATCGCGCCGCACTACGAAGGCCCCGTGGTCTACGTGCCCGATGCGTCGCGCAGCGTGAGCGTGGCGCAGTCGCTGCTCAGCGACCAGGCCACCGCGTACATCGACGAGATCAACGCAGATTACGAGAAGGTGCGCACGCAGCACGCCAACAAGAAGCAGGTGCCGATGTGGCCGCTCGCCAAGGCGCGCGCCAACAAGACGCCGATCGACTGGTCGAACTACGTGCCGCCTGTGCCCAAGTTCATCGGCCGCCGCGTGTTCAAGAACTACGACCTCACCGAGCTCGCCAAGTACATCGACTGGGGCCCGTTCTTCCAGACCTGGGACCTCGCCGGCCCGTTCCCCGCCATCCTCAAGGACGAAGTCGTCGGCACCGAGGCCGTGCGCGTGTACGCCGACGGCCAGCGCATGTTGAAGCGCCTGATCGAAGGCCGCTGGCTCAGCGCGGCCGGCATTGTCGGCTTCTGGCCCGCCAACACGGTGAACGACGACGACATCGAGCTCTACACGGACGAGACGCGCAGCGAAGTCGCGCTCACCTGGTACGGCATGCGCCAGCAGACCGAGAAGCAGGTGATCGACGGCGTGATGCGCCCGAGCCGGTGCCTGGCCGACTTCGTCGCGCCGAAGGACAGCGGCCTGAAGGACTATGTCGGTGTGTTCGCGGTCACCGCGGGCCTGGGCGTCGAGAAGAAAGAGAAGTACTTCATCGACGACCTGGACGATTACTCGGCCATCATGCTCAAGGCCCTGGCCGACCGGCTGGCCGAGGCCTTTGCCGAATCGCTGCACCACCGCGCGCGCACCGACCTCTGGGGCTACGCACCCGACGAGGGCCTGAGCAACGAGGACATGATCGGCGAGAAGTACCGCGGCATCCGCCCCGCGCCCGGCTACCCGGCCTGTCCGGACCACAGCGTGAAGGGCCCGATGTTCGACCTTCTGGCCTGCGCGGACATTGGCATGACCCTGACGGAAAGCCTCGCTATGATGCCCGCCGCCAGCGTCAGTGGTTTCTACCTGAGCCACCCCGATGCGACGTACTTCAACGTCGGCAAGATCGGGCACGACCAGTTGCAGGACCAGGCCGCGCGGCGCAAGGAGAGCGAGTCCGATCTGGAGCGGCTCCTCGCGCCCAACCTTTGAACCTGCCGGCCGGCGTGGCCGACCGGCACCGGGAGTTGTTATTCAGAAGCTGATGTTTGCAGCCGCGCACTACGCGGCACTCGTGGTTTTCGTCGTCAGCTGCTGGGGATGGGGGCGCGGCGTGCTGGCTCGCCTGGCGCCGCCGCCGCGGCGCGATGGCTGGCTCGAAGCCGCGGTGGCGGTCGTGCTCGGCGTCGGGCTCTTCATCTGTGCGTTCCAGGTGCTCGCGATCTTCGGCGTGTTCAAGATCGGCACCACACTGGCGGTGATTGCTGCCGGCGTCGTCGTCGCCGCGCTGCAGCTGCCCTCCTGGCTGCGCGAGCGGCGCACGCTGAGCGCAAGCGCCGTCGCCGTGCCGTGGACCTACTTCGACCGCATCGCGATGGTCGCGCTGGTGCTCGTCGCGCTGCCCGCACTGGTCGCACCGCTCGCGCCACCGGCCGCCTTCGACGAGTTGATGTACCACCTGCCCTACGCACGCGAAGTCGCGCAGCAGGGCTCGCTCGGCATCCACGAGTGGCTGCGCTATCCCTGGTTTCCGTACAACTACAACCTGCTCTACGCCGCCGCCCTGCAGGTGGGCGACGACGTGTTGCCGCACTTCCTGAACGCGCTGGCGGGCGGCCTCTCGGTGGTGATGATCTATCGCCTCGGCATGCTGCATGCCAATCGGCTCACCGCCTGCATCGGCGCGGCGATCTGGCTGGGGCTCGGCGATTACTCGAATGCGCTGATCGACATGGGCGTGGCGCTCTTCGTGCTCACGGCCTGCGTGTCGCTGTGGTGGTGGCGCGAATCGGAGCCCGTGCACAGCGGCGTGCGCTGGCTCGGGCTTGCCGCCTTCTGCCTCGGCGTGGCCGCGGGCTCCAAGTACCAGGCGCTGGTCTTCATGCCGCTGGTGGCGTTCTTCGTGGTGTGGCACGAGCGCCGGCCCAAGGCCTGGGCGCTGGCGCTGCTGTGCTTCCTCATTCCGTGCATCTACTGGTATGCGCGCAACGCCGTCATGACCGGTGACCCGTTCAACCCGATCGGCGCGCGCGTGTTCGGCTTCAGCGAGTGGATTCCGGCCGACTACGTGCAGCAGCTGGCCGACGTGCGCGACCACGCCGAGATGCCGAACGCGCTGATCTGGTCCGTGTTCCTCGCGCCCTTCGGCGCCCTGTGGAAGCGCTCCGCCGCGGTGCGTGCCGCGGCCTGGTTCTGTTTCTATTCGCTGGCCGTGTGGGTCGTGACCTCGCGCTATCCGCGCTATCTGACGGCCTCGTTCCCGCTGCTCGCAATGACGGCGGCCATCGGCTGGCAGGTGTTGTTCGGCTGGATCACCGCGGGCGTGCGCCGCCTGTTCGGCATGAAGACGGCCACGACAGAAGGCGTGCCCGAGCTCACCAACCGGCGCAGCGCGGCCCGCATCGGCGACTGGGTCGTGGTGTTGCTCCTGGCCGTGCTGGCGGCGGTGTCGGTGCGACAGACCGCGGGCAAGGTCGCGATGATCTCGCCCACGCCCGAGACGCGCGAGGCCTTCCTGCGCCAGCATGTGCCGGGTTACGCCGTCATGGACTACCTGCGCCGCAACCCCACCGGCCGCGTCTACCAGATCGCGCTGAACGAGGCGATCTATTACGGCCCGAATCCGATCTGGGGCGACACGCTCGGCCCGTGGCGCTATGCCGACTTCCTGCTGCTCACGCCCGGCGACATGGCGAACAAGCTCGCCAGGCTGGGCTTCACCGCCATCGTCATGCCCGACCATCTGGCGCCGACGCTCGCGACCCGCGCCGGCTTCGACACCCACTTCGCCCCGCTATTCGCGCAAGATGGCAGCCGGGCCTACCGTATCCTTCCGACCGCACCATGACCGATGCCGATGACACCGTGACCCGACGGAGCGCCACGCCGCGCATTGCCGCGGTCATTCCGTGCTTCAACGAAGCGCTGGCCATCCGGCAGGTGGTCGAGGGCTTCCGCGCGGCCCTGCCGGCCGACGCCGAGATCCACGTGTTCGACAACAACTCGACCGACGACACGGCGGCCGTCGCGCGCGCGGCCGGCGCCATCGTCACGCACGTGGCGGTGCCCGGCAAAGGCAACGTGGTGCGGCGCATGTTCGCCGACGTGGAGGCCGACATCTACGTGATGGTCGACGGCGACGCCACCTACGAGACCGCCGCCGCGCCGCGCCTCATCCAGCGGCTGGTCGATGGCAACCTCGACATGGTGGTGGGCAACCGCGTGGACGACGGGCAAAACGCGCTCACCTACCGCGCCGGCCACCGCCTGGGCAACCGCATGCTCACCGGCGCGGTGGTACAGCTGTTCGGCGGCGGCCTGACCGACATGCTCTCGGGCTACCGCGTGTTCTCGCGGCGCTATGCGAAGTCGTTCCCGGCGCTGTCGCGCGGCTTCGAGATCGAGACCGAGCTCACCGTGCACGCGTTGGAGCTGCGCATGCCCTGGGCCGAGGAAAGCACTGCCTACAGCACGCGCCCCGAGGGCTCGCACAGCAAGCTGTCGACCTACCGCGACGGCTGGCGCATCCTCAAGACCATCTGCAAGCTCTTCGTGAGCGAGCGGCCGCTGCAGTTCTTCTCGATCATCGCGGCGCTGCTCGCGGCAGGCGCGGTCGCATTGGTCATTCCGCTCCTCGTCACCTACATGCACACCGGTCTGGTGCCGCGGATCCCCACGGCGGTGCTGGCCACCGGCGCGATGCTGGGGGCAATGCTGTCGATGGTCTGCGGCGTCGTGATGCACGCCGTGACGCTCGGGCGGAGGGAGGCCAAGCGGCTGCGCTACCTGGCGATTCCGGGCGTGCGCAACTGCACCACGCGATGAAGCTGGGGCGGGAGTTCCTGTCGTTCGCCGTGGTCGGCGCGGCGGGCTTCGTGGTCGATGTGGTGGTGCTGTACCTGCTGGCGCCGTTGCTGGGCTGGTATGGCGCGCGAGTGCTGTCTTTCCTCGCGGCCGCTACCGCGACCTGGGCACTGAACCGGCGCTATACGTTCAATGCGCGAAGCGCCAACGGCTCCGTGCTGCGCGAGTATCTCGGCTACCTTGTGACCATGCTGGGCGGCGCCGTCGTCAACTACGGTGCCTATGTGCTCGTGCTGCATTGGGTCACGGGTGCCTGGGCGCCGGCGGCCGGCGTGGCGCTGGGCAGCTGCGCGGGGTTGGTCGTGAACTTCCTGTCCGCGCGCTATCTCGTGTTCAGGGCCAGGTAGGGTTCCCGTCTTGCTCCCTCTCCCCTCGGGGAGAGGGTTGGGGTGAGGGTCTGCGGTGCTCGCGAATGCGGTGCTTGTGCGAAGGCCGATGCCCTCACCCTAACCCTCTCCCGCAGGCGGGAGAGGGGACAAGACCGGTGCTGGTCAGTGCGCGCCTGACACCACCACCGGAATTTCGGTCGCAGGCGGCGTGTTGCGGCTGCGGCCGCAGCGCACGATGCCGTCGATCATCACCATGCCCACGCCCGGAATGTCGCCCAGCTGCACGCTTTCGAGCAAGCCCGGCGCGGGCGAGTGCTGCGCGCGGTCCATGAAGACGAAGTCGGCATCGCGGCCCACTTCGATCAGGCCGCAGTTGAGCTTGCGGATCTTCGCCGTGTTGCCGGTCGCGAAGCAGAACACCAGCTCGGCCGGGATGTTCGCGATGGACGACAGCATCGCCACCATGCGCAGGATCCCCAGCGGCTGCACGCCCGAGCCCGCGGGGCCGTCGGTGCCCAGGATCACGCGGTGCGGACACTTCAGTTCGAGGGCCGCCTTGGCCGCCGCGATGGCGACCTTCTCGTTGCCGTTGTGCACGATCTCGATTGCGCGCGAGCTCTTCTCGCACAGCTCGCACACATGGGCCTCGGGCAGCGAGGTGTGACCGCCGTTGATGTGGCCGATGATGTCGGCGTCGGCTTCGAGCACCACGTCCTTGTCGATCAGGCCCGAGCCCGGGATCGACGGACCGCCTGTGTGGATCGTGCTCTGGATGCCGTACTTGCGCGCCCACGCCACCATCTCCTTGGCTTCGTAGCCGGCCTTCACCGAGCCTAGGCCCACTTCGCCGAGCAGGCCCACGCCGGCTTCGGCGAGTTCCTTGAAGTCGCTCTCGACCATGCCCTTCTCGATGACCGGCGCGCCGGCCAGCACCTTCACGCCGCCGGGGCGGAAATTGTCGAAGGCGCGCTGCGCGGTGATGGCCAATGCCTTGAGGCCCACGATGTCCTTCGGGCGCCCCGGCAGGTGCACTTCACCTGCGGAAATCATGGTCGTGACGCCGCCGTGCATGGTCGAGTCGATCCAGCCGATCTGTCCCTGGCGCGGCGTCCAGTCGCCGAACACCGGGTGCACGTGGCTGTCGATGAGGCCCGGCGCGACGCAGGTTTTCTTCGCGTCGATGACGGTCTTCGCGCCTTCGAGATCGCAGTCCTTTTCCTTGCCGACCGCGACGATCAGGCCGTCGTTCACCACGATGGTGTCGGCGTCCAGGATGGGCTTGTCGATGTCGCCCGAGAGCAGCAGCCCTATGTTCTTGATGACGACCTTGCCCGACTTTGCGCCGGCTGCGATTTCTGCCATTTCGTGGTGTCCTCGTCGTGGGGTGGGGTGTTGTCTTGTTCCTGGATGTCGTCCGCGCGCACGGTGCGCAGCAGGGTCTCGATCACGAAGTCTTCCCAGTGCGTGATCGCCTCCGGCGACTCCAGCGGCTCGCCGAGGAAGGCGGTGAGCGTGTGGCGGTTGGAGGTATAGAAATAGCCGGTGGAGGCGATCAGCAGATAGATGTCGCGCGCCACAAGGTCCTTGCGGAACAGGCCCTGCGCCGAGCCGCTCGCAAGGATCTCAGCAATGATCGCCACCGCCCGCGACGAATACTCGCGCGCCCTGAGCGACTTGGAGATGTGCCGGCCCTTGTGCAGGTTCTCGGTGTTCAGCAGCGTCACGAACTCGGGGTTCTTGCGGTAGTAGCCGAGCACGAAGCGGATGACTTCGGTGAGCGCTTCCACGGGGCGGCTTGCATCGAGCGCGATCGCCGCCTCGGCATCGTCCATGCGCTGGTAGATGCCTTCGAGCACCGCGATGAAGAGGCCCTCTTTGCTGCCGAAGTAGTAGTAGATCATCCGGTCGTACGACTTGGCGGCCTTGGATATCTTCTCCACGCTGCCGCCGTCGTAGCCGTACTTGGCGAACACCTTGGTCGCCGATTTCAGGATGCTGTCGCGCGTGGCCTGCGCGGCCGCCTCGCGCACGCCCGTGCGGCGCTGGGGCTTGGGCTTTGAAGCGGTGCGGCTGTCGGCCATCGTGCGCGCGGTGTCCCTGGCTTACTTTTCTGCGAAGGCGCGTTCGACGACGAAGTCGCCTGGCGTGCTCGTGTTGCCTTCCTTGAAGCCGCGCTTCTCGAGGATGTGCTTCAGGTCGACCAGCAGACCGGGGCTGCCGCACAGCATCACGCGATCTTCTTCGACGTTGAGAGGCGGCAGGCCGAGGTCGTCGGTGAGCTTGTTGCTCTCGATCAGGTCGGTGATGCGGCCCTGGTTGCGGAACTCCTCGCGCGTGACGGTCGGGTAGTAGAGCAGCTGCTTCTCGATCATCTCGCCCAGGATCTCGTGCTTGGGCAGGTGGTCGGTCACGAGGTCGTGATAGGCCAGCTCGTCGACCTGGCGCACGCCGTGCACCAGGATGACCTGCTCGAACTTCTCGTAGGTTTCCGGGTCGCGGATGATGCTCATGAACGGTGCGAGGCCGGTGCCCGTGCCGAACAGGTACAGGCGCTTGGCGGGCAGCGTGTAGTCGATCAGCAGAGTGCCGGTGGGCTTGCGGCCCACGATGATGGTGTCTCCCACCTGGATGTGCTGCAGCTTCGAGGTGAGCGGGCCTTCTTCCACCTTGATGCTCAGGAACTCGAGGTGCTCCTCGTAGTTGGGGCTCACGATGCTGTAGGCGCGCAGCAGGGGCTTGTTGTTGACCTTCAGGCCGATCATCGTGAAATGACCGTTCGAGAAGCGCAGCGACGGGTCGCGCGTGGTGGTGAAGGTGAACAGGCGGTCGGTCCAGTGGTGGACGCTCAGGACGCGTTCTTCGTTGAAGGCACTCATACGGAACTCAATAGTGGTGAATGACAGGGGACTGGCTGAGCCGGAATGCACGCCCTTGGGGCGCAAGCCGCCGGCCGGCTCCGAACCCTCCATTGTCGTTGGTCGTAAAAACCCCGATGAACATCGCGAGAAAACACCATTGCAAGCATCGGGCCTGTTTGCTACATTGATCTCAAATGTAGTGAATGCAACATGAAAGTGTAGGGAATGCTACACAAACGGCAGGCGACGCACAAGCGGGCAGACGGCACGTTTGTTGCGAACCCCACCGGACCGGATTGCCCAACACATACCGCCCACGAGATCGCCCGATGACCGAACACACCAAGACAGACGGATTGCCCGGCATGGACATGCCGGTGGTCGCCGAAGCCGGCGCCAGCGCCTTCGGCAAGGCGCCGCCGCGCAACGACAAGATGAGCACCGCCAAGGTCGAGTGCAACGCCTGTCCGGTGCTCTGCCAGATTTCCGACGGCCGCACCGGCGCCTGCGACCGCTATGCCAACCGCGAAGGCGTGCTGGTACGCGTCGACCCCGTCGTGCTGCTGCGCCGCGAAATCGCAAGCGAGGCGCCGACGCTGGTGCCCTTCGATCGCCCGGCTGCCGACAAGAACGAAGTGATCGAAGTCGGCGCCCCCGACTGGAACGGCGACCTGCTGCACGCCGACGAAGTCTTCGTCACCGGCGTGGGCTCGTCCACCACGTACCCCGACTACAAACCCGCTCCCTTCATCGTGGCCTCCAAGGCCCAGGGCGTGGACATGGTCACCGTCGTCACCGAAGGCATCTTCAGCTACTGCAGCTTCAAGGTGAAGATCGACACCGACCGTTTCCTCGGCTCCGAGCAGGCCAACGTGCGCTACCGCGGCGAGGTCGTGGGCCATGTCACCACGGCCGAATACGGCTCGCAGATGCTGTCGCTCGGCGGCGTGCACCACCTCACCGGCGGCAGCAAGAAGGAAGGCCGCATGACGGCCGAGCTGATGCAGTTCCTGGGCAACAAGAAGGCGGTGGAGTGCACCATCGACGGCGGCTCCACGCTGGTGATCCAGGCCGGCAAGGCGCCCATCGTCAACGGCGTGGAAGAGCAACGCATGCGCGTGGGTTGCGGCTCCGCGGCGGTCGGCATCTTCGCGCGCCAGTTCGCGGGCGTGGCCGACGAGGTGGTGGTGGTCGACGACCACATCACCGGCGTGCTCACCGAACACCAGGCCGGCCGGTGCCTGGACATGGCGCCTTCGGGCATCCAGATGCTGGGCCGCAAGTCCACGCCGGGGCGCTACTTCCAGGTGGCGAACCCGGGCAACGGCTGGGGCGGCACCGACATCGCCGATCCGCTCGCGATTATCGAAGGCTGGGAAGAGGGCGTTGCGCGCCCGGGCCTGCGTCTCCTGATGACATCGACCACCGGCGAACACGCGCAGTGGTACGTGCTCGATGAGGCACTGAAGCCCATCGAACAGGAAATGCCTGCCGAAGTGAAGCGCATCGTCGACCGCATCGGCGAGAACTGCGAGCCCTCGCTGTGCACCGTGCTGTTCCTCGGCGGTGCCGGCGGCAGCCTGCGTGCCGGCGTGACCGAAAACCCGGTACTGCTGACGCGCGCCATCAAGCGCGCGCTGGTCAACGTCACCTGCGGCGGCGCACCCGCTTATGTGTGGCCCGGCGGCGGCATCACCGTGATGGCTGACGTCATGCGCATGCCCGACAACAGCTTCGGCACCGTGCCCACGCCGGCCATCGTCGCGCCCATCGAATTCAGCATGCGGCGCGCCGACTACGAAGCGCTCGGCGGCCACATGGAACACATCTTCTCGCTCGAACAGGCGCTCGCGCGCGGTGCGTGGCAGGACGACGGCGCGCCGCTCGCGCGTCAATGGCTCGTCATGGACGACGCCAACCCGTGGCCGCTCGGCCACGCACCCATGCTGGGCTGAACCATGTCCGCCCAACGCAGCCCGCTCGACGGCGGTCGCTGGCACTTCAACCACGGCCCGATTGACATCGTGGCCGAGGCGCACGGCGATCCGTATGCCGTCGCGGCCGCGCACGACGCGGCCTGGGCGCGCTTCGGCCACGTGCTCGACGAGCTGGTGCACGAGCTGCCGCTCTTGCGTTTGCCGGTGACCGACAAGATGCGCCCGCGTGGCGTCGTCGGGCAGCGCATGTGGGATGCGTGCGCGGCGTTCTTGCCGATGTTCATCACGCCGATGGCGGCGGTGGCGGGCTCGGTGGCGCAGGAGTTGATCGCTTTCTACGACCGCCCCGGCATCGAGCGTGCCTGGATCAACAACGGCGGCGACATCGCGCTGCACCTCGCGCCCGGGCAATCGGCGCGAGTGGGCGTGTTCGCAGACATCGCGCGCTTCGACTGGCGCGACCACAACAACGGCATCCTCACCACAGACGGCCAGTTCGAGCTGCATGCCGACGAGCCCGTGCGCGGCGTCGCCACCAGCGGCTGGCGCGGCCGCAGTTTCTCGCTGGGCATCGCCGACAGCGTGACGGTCCTGGCCGCCACCGCAGCACAGGCCGATGCGGCGGCGACAGTGATCGCCAACGCCGTCGATGTCGACGACGCCCTCATCCAGCGCAAGCCCGCCAGCGAATGCAAGGACGACAGTGACCTGGGCGACACCCTCGTCACCGTCGACGTGCCGCCGCTCGCACCGTCGCAGGTCAAGAGCGCACTCGATACGGGCGCGATCTGCGCCAAGGTCCTGCAAAAAGGAGGGCTCGTCTGGGCCGTTCTACTCGTTTGCCAGGGGCAGTTCCGACTTGTAGCGCCCTTATGCTCGAAGTCGCTGCAGACCGTGCGCCCGAAAACAGTTGGTTCAGTATTTGCTTAACGAAAGCAAGGTTCTTTTTCATGATCGAAATTCGTCGCGTCTTCACCCATGTCGAGCACATCCACCACGAGTTCGGACCGCGCGCCGACACCCCGTTGGTGCGCGGTGCCATCGGCGCGGTGCTGACCAATCCTTTCGCGGGTCGCTACGAGCCCGACATCCTGCCGATGATGGCGCTGCTCGACCCGGTGGGCGTGGACATGGCGCACAAGCTGCACGCCGCAATGGACGTGCCACTCGAACACATTTCCACCTACGGCAAGGGCGCCATCGTCGGCGCCGACGGCGAGCTGGAGCACGGTGCGCTCTGGCACGTACCCGGCGGCTACGCGATGCGCGAACTGCTCGGCTGGAAGGGCAGCCGCGTCGCCTACACCGCGGGCATCGCCGAAGAGAAAAAAGGCCAACCCGGCAATGCGCTCTCTATCGTGCCCTCGACCAAGAAGGTCGGCCCGCCCGGCGCCGCGCTCGATGTGCCGCTCACCAACATCAACGCGAGCTACGTGCGCGGCCAGTTCGACGCCATCGAGGTGCGCGTGCCCGGCGCGCCGGCGGCCGACGAGATCGTCTTCATCCTCGCGATGAGCACCGGCTACCGCGTGCACGCCCGCGTCGGCGGCCTGCTCGCGAAAGACATCAGCAAGTGGGACGGCCTGCGCTAAGCCCATGCATACAGAGACAAGACAAGGAACACACAGAACATGACCGCCAACATCCGCAAGCTCGTCATCCAGGTCGATGAAACCCGCAAGGAAATGGGCCAGGACGTGACGCCGCCCACGCGCCGCGCCGTCGCCATTGCCGTGATCGAGAACCCCTACGCCGGCCGCTACAGCGAGAACCTCGACGAGCTCATCGCCATCGGCGAAGAACTCGGCGCGCTGCTCGGCCAGAAGGCCGTCAAGGCGCTCGGCATCGAGCCCGGCCAGGCGCAGAGCTACGGCAAGGCCGCGATCGTCGGCGAGCGCGGCGAGCTCGAACATGCGGCGGCCGTCCTGCACCCCAAGCTCGGCGCACCGTTGCGCGTGGCGGTCGAGAAAGGCGCGGCGCTCGTGCCCTCGGCGAAGAAGCAGGGCACGCTCGGCACCGCCATCGACGTGCCGCTCGGCCATAAAGACGCCGCCTTCGTGCGCAGCCACTTCGATGCCATCGAGGCCCGCGTGTCCGATGCACCGCGCGCCAACGAAATCGTTGTCGCCGTGGCCGTGACCGACAGCGGCCGCCCGCTGCCGCGCATCGGCGGGCTGCAGGCCAGCGAGATCAAGGGCGAAGACGGTCTCCGCTGATCCGTCTTTTCACCGTCACCACCGCACACGTGTTTTCTGTTCGAACCCCTAGGAGCTTCCCGATGAATCCATTGCGCCTTGCCTTTTGCGCCGCTTCCGTCGTCACGCTGGCCACAGCCCTCGTCCCCGCGCATGCGCAGGGCGTGATCAAGATCGGCGAAATCAACAGCTACAAGGCGCAGCCCGCCTTCCTCGAGCCCTACAAGAAGGGCATGGAACTCGCCGTCGACGAGATCAACGCCAAGGGCGGCATCAACGGCAAGAAGATCGAGCTCATCAGCCGCGACGACAACGCCAACCCCGGCGACGCCGTGCGCGTGGCCGAAGAACTCATCTCGCGCGAGAAGATCGACGTGCTGGCCGGCGCGTTTCTCTCGAACACCGGCCTCGCGCTCACCGACTTCGCCAAGCAAAAGAAATTCTTCTACCTGGCCGCCGAACCGCTCACCGACAAGATCGTCTGGAGCAACGGCAACAAGTACACCTATCGCCTGCGTCCCTCGACCTACATGCAGGTCGCGATGCTGGTGCCCGAGGCCGCCAAGCTCAAGAAGAAGCGCTGGGCGATCGTGTACCCCAACTACGAATACGGCCAGTCGTCGGTCGCCACCTTCAAGACGCTCTTGAAGGCCGCGCAGCCCGACGTCGAGTTCGTCGCCGAGCAGGCGCCGCCGCTGGGCAAGGTCGATTCGGGCAGCGTGGTGCAGGCGCTGGCCGATGCCAAGCCCGACGCGATCTTCAACGTGCTCTTTGGCGCAGACCTCTCCAAGTTCGTGCGCGAAGGCAACACGCGCGGCCTCTTCAAGGACCGCGAGGTCGTGAGCGTGCTGACCGGCGAGCCCGAGTACCTCGACCCGCTGAAGGACGAAGCGCCCAACGGCTGGATCGTGACCGGCTACCCGTGGAACGGCGTGAAGACGCCCGAGCACAAGGCCTTCCTCGATGCCTACCAGGCCAAGTTCAAGGACTACCCGCGCCTCGGTTCGGTCGTTGGCTACAGCGCGATCCACTCGATCGCGGCGGGCATCAAGAAGGCTGGCAGCACCGACACCGAAAAACTCGTCGCGGCCTTCAAGGGCCTGCAGGTCGACACGCCCTTCGGCAAGATCAACTACCGCGCGCAGGACAACCAGTCCACCATGGGCGCGTATGTCGGCAAGACCAAGAACGACGGCGGCAAGGGCGTGATGGTCGATTACGTGTACCTGGACGGTGCCAAGTTCCAGCCGAGTGATGACGAAGTGAAGAAGATGCGCCCTGCGGACTGACCGCACGGCTCCTGCAACGCGCCTGCCGCCGCTCTGATCGAGCGCGGCAGGGCGCGGTGTCTCCAGTTTCCTCAGGGTCCTTATGAGCTTTTCAGGCTTCGTTGTTCAGTTGCTCAACGGGTTGGCCGGCGCGTCCTCGCTTTTCCTCGTGGCGGCCGGTCTCTCGTTGATCTTCGGCGTGACGCGCATCGTCAACTTCGCCCATGGATCGTTTTTCATGGTCGGCATCTATGTCGCGTACACGCTGGTCGAGAAGCTGGGTTCGACCCTGGGCTTCTGGCCCGCGCTGCTGATCGCGGCGCTCGCGGTCGGCGTGCTCGGTGCGCTGATCGAGGTGCTGCTCCTGCGCCGCATCTACAAGGCGCCCGAGCTGTTCCAGCTGCTCGCCACCTTCGCGCTGGTGCTCGTCATCAAGGACGCGGTGCTGTGGCTCTGGGGGCCCGACGAACTGCTCGGCCCGCGCGCGCCGGGCCTGAAGGGCTCGATCGAAATTCTCGGCCGACAGTTTCCGTCCTACGACCTGTTCCTGATCGTCGTCGGCCCACTGGTGCTCGGCCTCGTCTGGCTGCTGCTCACCCGTACGCGCTTCGGCACGCTGGTGCGCGCTGCCACGCAAGACCGCGAGATGGTGAGTGCGCTCGGCGTCAACCAGGCCTGGCTCTTCACCGCGGTGTTCGCGCTCGGCGCGTTGCTCGCGGGCCTGGGCGGTGCGCTGCAGCTGCCGCGCGAACCCGCCACGCTGGAGATGGACCTGAACACCATCGGCGCCGCATTCGTCGTGGTCGTGGTCGGCGGCATGGGCTCGCTGCCCGGCGCGTACGTGGCAGCGCTGCTCATCGCCGAGATCAAGGCCGTGTGCATCTGGCTCGGCGTGGTGCAGATCTTTGGCGTCGACGTGTCGTTCTCCAAGCTCACGCTGATGGTCGACTTCCTCGTGATGGCCATCGTGCTGGTCTGGCGGCCCTGGGGCCTGTTCGGCCGGCCGCAGGCGCCCAGCCGCTACGTGGGCATGCAGGAAGAGCCGCTGCGCCGCCCGAGCAATGCCTACCTCATCGCCGCCGCGGTGCTCGCGCTGATGCTTGCGGTACTGCCGTTCCTGACGGTGAATTCGCCCTACACGATGGTGCTGATGATCGACCTGCTGATCGCCGCGCTCTTCGCCACCAGCCTGCACTTCATCATGGGACCAGCGGGCATGCACTCCTTCGGCCACGCTGCGTACTTCGGGCTCGGTGCCTACGGCGCCGCATTGCTGGTGCGTTCGCTGCACCTGCCGATGGAACTCGCATTGATCGTCGCGCCGGTCGTGGCCGCGCTCGGCGCGCTGGTCTACGGCTGGTTCGCGGTGCGGCTCTCGGGCGTGTACCTCGCGATGCTCACGCTGGCCTTCGCGCAGATCACCTGGGCCATCACCTACCAGTGGGACAGCTTCACCGGCGGCAGCAACGGCCTGACCGGCGTGTGGCCGTCCGAATGGCTATCGAACAAGCAGGCGTACTACTGGCTCACGCTGGTGCTCGTTGGCGCGGGCGTGTGGTGGCTGCGCCGCGTGCTGTTCTCGCCCTTCGGCTATGCGCTGCGCGCGGGCCGCGACTCGGTGCTGCGCGCCGATGCCATCGGCATCGACGTGAAGCGCATGCAGTGGATGGCCTTCGTCATCGCGGGCACGGTGGCGGGCCTCGCCGGCGCGCTCTACGCGTTCTCCAAGGGCAGCATCTCGCCCGAGAGCCTGTCGGTCGGCAAGTCGGTCGATGGCCTCGTGATGGTGCTGCTCGGCGGCATCCAGACGCTCGCGGGCCCGGTGGTCGGCGCCGTCACCTTCACTTGGCTGCACGACACCGTCGCGCGCAACACCGACTACTGGCGCGCGATGCTCGGCGCCATCATCCTGATCCTCGTGCTGTTGTTCCCGCAGGGCATCGCAGGCTCCGTCAAGCAGCTCGCCGACCGCTGGCGCGCACCTAAGAATGAAACTGAAGCAGATGCCAAGCTCAAGGAGGTGAAGGCATGAGCCTCCTCAAAGTAGAGAACCTCGGCAAGTCCTTCGGCGGCGTGAAGGCCGTGGACGGCATCAGCTTCGAGTTGCCGGCGGGCGAACTGCTCGCGCTCATCGGCCCCAACGGCGCTGGCAAGTCCACCACCTTCAACATGGTCAACGGCCAGTTGAAGGCCGACCAGGGCTCGATCACGCTCGACGGTCACGAGCTCGTGGGCCGCAAGCCTCGCGAGATCTGGCGCAAGGGCGTGGGCCGCACCTTCCAGATCGCCGAAACCTTTGCTTCGCTCACCGTGGTCGAGAACGTGCAGATGGCCTTGCTCTCGCACGACCACAAGCTGTTCTCGATGTGGCGCCGCGCGGCCGACCACAAGCGCGACGAAGCGCTCGCGCTGCTCGACCAGGTCGGCATGAAGTCGCAGGCCGACCGGCCCTGCAGCGTGCTCGCCTATGGCGACGTGAAGCGCGTCGAACTCGCCATCGCGATGGCCAACAGCCCCAAGCTGCTCCTGATGGACGAGCCCACCGCCGGCATGGCGCCCAAGGAGCGCAACTCGCTCATGGCACTGACCAAGGACCTCGTGATCCAGCGCGGCATGGCCGTGCTCTTCACCGAGCACAGCATGGACGTGGTGTTCGCGTATGCCGACCGCATGATCGTGCTCGCGCGCGGCCGACTCATCGCGCAAGGAAAACCGCTGGAGATCCGCGACCATCCGAAGGTGCAGGAGGTGTACTTCGGCAGCGGCAAGACATTCGAGAAGAAGATCGCAGAAAAGGCCGCAGCGCTGGGAGTCTCTGCATGAGCACACACGAACCTCTACTCCAGGCCAAGTCGCTGTGCGCCTGGTACGGCGCCGCGCAGATCCTTTACGACGTCGACCTCGACGTACGCCGCGGCGAAGTCGTCGCGCTCATGGGGCGCAATGGCGCGGGCAAGTCGACCACGCTGAAGGCGCTGATCGGCATGCTCGCCAAGCGCCGTGGCGCGGTGCGCTTCCTGGGGCATGACATCTCCAAGAGCGAGCCGCATCACGCGGCGCGCCTGGGCCTCGGCTTCGTGCCCGAAGACCGCCGCGTCTTCACCGACCTCACGGTGATGGAGAACCTCGAAGTCGGCAAGCAGCCCGCGCGCCAGTGGGCCGACGGCACCGAGGCGCCGCTGTGGACGCCTGAGCGCCTGTTCAAGCTCTTCCCCAACCTCGGCGAAATGCCCAACCGGCCGGGCGGCCGCATGAGCGGCGGCGAGCAGCAGATGCTGACGGTCGCGCGCACGCTGATGGGCAACCCGTACCTCGTGCTGCTCGATGAGCCTTCCGAGGGCGTGGCGCCGGTCATCGTCGAGCAGATGGCCAACATGATCCTGGAGCTCAAGGCGCAGGGCGTGAGCATCCTGTTGTCGGAGCAGAACATGCACTTCGCCGAACTCGTGTCCGACCGGGCCTATGTGCTCGAGAAGGGCCAAATTCGCTATCACGCCACGATGGCCGAACTCGCGGCCAACGAGGAAGTGCGCCGCGCCTATCTCAGCGTCTGATCGTTGTTTTCATTCAACCCACCGGAGTCCACACCATGCATCGCAGAACCGTATTGAAGTCCGCCGCTGCCCTCGGGCTCATGAGCGGCCTCGGCAGCTTCGGCCTCTCCGCCTTCGCGGCCGGCAAGATCAAGCCCGGCAGCAAGGCCGCGCTGATCGTGGTCGACGTGCAGAACTGCTTTCTCGAAGGCGGCACGCTCGCGGTGAAGGGCGGCAACGAGGTGATTCCGGTCATCAACGCGCTGGCACCGGCGTTCGAGAACATCGTCGTCACGCAGGACTGGCACACCGCGGGCCACGCCTCCTTCGCGAGCACCTACTCGGGCAAGAAGCCCTTCGAGACCACCAAGCTCAACTACGGCACCCAGGTGCTGTGGCCCGACCACTGCGTGCAAGGCACCGAAGACGCCGCGCTCGGCAAGGAGCTGAAGGTGCCGACCGCGCAGCTCATCATCCGCAAGGGCTTCCACAAGGAGATGGACAGCTACTCGGCCTTCGAGGAAGCCGATCACAAGACGGCCACGGGACTGGCGGGCTACCTCAAGGCGCGCGGCATCAAGACCGTGTTCGTCACGGGTCTGGCCACCGACTTCTGCGTGGCCTGGACCGCGATGGACGCACGCAAGGCCGGCTTCGATGCCTACGTGATCGAAGACGCCACGCGCGGCATCGACCTCAACGGCTCGCTTGCCGCCGCATGGAAGCAGATGACCGCCAAGGGCGTGAAGCGCATCCAGTCGGCAGACATCCAGAGCACCTGATCGCGTTCCTTCTTTCACGACGACAACAACAACACCGAGACAACCGACGCATGAAGCTTTCGATTTCAAGGCGCGCCATGGTGGCGGGCGGCGCAGCGCTGGCGCTGGGCCCGGGCCTTCTCCGGTCGGCGCGCGCAGAGAACGGTGTGACCGACACCACGATCCGCATCGGCCAATCGGCCGTGTTCAGCGGGCCGGCCAAGGACTTCGGCGTCGACTACCGCGCCGGTATCAAGCTCTACTTCGATCGCGTCAACAAGTCGGGCGGCATCAACGGCCGCAAGATCGAACTCGTCACGTATGACGATGCCTACGATCCAGCGAAGACGGCGGTGAACACGGCCAAGCTGATCGACGAAGACAAGGTCTTCGCGCTCACCGGCTTCGTGGCCACCGGCAACCTCGCGGCGGCGATGCCGCTCGCCGAGAAGGCGGGCGTTCCGATGTTCGCGCCGCTGGTGGGCACCACCTCGTTCCGCACCAAGGTCAACCGCTACCTCTTCCATGTGCGCGCGGGCTACGACCTGGAGCTGCGCAAGATCATCAGCCACCTCTCAACCATCGGCATCTCGTCGATCGCGGTGGTGTTCCAGGACAGCCCCTTCGGCAAGTCGAACCTCGCCACCTGCGAGCAGCTCGCGGCCGAGTACAAGGTGCAGGTGGTCAAGACGCTGCCGCTGGCCATCACCGCGGAAGACGCCAAGCAGGTCGCCACCGAGATCTCCGCGGCCAAGCCCGGCGCGGTCGTGATGATCATGGCCGGCCGCATGGTCGAGACTTTCATTCGCGACTACCGCGCGGGCGGCGTGGGCGCGCCGCTGTACACGCTGTCGGTCGGCATCACCGACGCGGCCGGTTCGGCCAAGCGGCTCGACGGCAAGCTCGCCGGACTGGTCACGGCCAGCATCGTGCCGCCGCCGACGGCGCAGCGCGTGCCCATCGTGGCCGACTACCAGCGCGACCGCGCCGAGTTCGGCGAGAAGATCGACAGCTACACCACGCTGGAGGGCTACATCGTCGCGCGCGTGATGGTCGAGGGCCTGCGCCGCGCGGGCAAGACGCTCACGCGCGACAGCTTCATCGCCGGGCTCGAGAGCATCGGCAGCACGCGCTTCGGCGACTTCCCCATCGACTACAGCGCGAAGAACCACAACGGCTCGACCTTCGTGGACCTGGAGATGTACACCCGTGACGGCCAGTTGCGGCGCTGAGCCGCTGTACCTGCAGGTCAACGGGCAGGCGCAGTCGCTCGCGGGCGTGCCTCGCGAAGCGTCGCTGCTGCACTTTCTGCGCAACGACCTCGGGCTCAACGGGCCAAAGTACGGATGCGGGCTGGGGCAGTGCGGTGCGTGCACGGTGCATGTTGACGGTGTGGCCGCGCGTTCGTGCGTGATTCCCGCGCATGGCGTCGCAGGTCGGGCCGTCACCACGCTGGAAGGCCTGGGCATGCGCGGGCGCTGGCATCCGGTGCAGGCGGCCTTCGAAGACGCGCAGGCCGCGCAGTGCGGCTACTGCCTCAACGGGATGGTGATGCAGGCGGCGGCGCTGCTTGCGCGCGATCCGCATGCGAGCGAAGCGCGCATCCGCGGCGAGCTGTCGGGCAACCTGTGCCGCTGCGGCACGCACATCGAAATCCTCGATGCCGTGCAGCGCGCGGCCGTGCGCATGAGCGCGAAGGCGAATTCATGAGCGGCCGGTCTTGTCCCCTCTCCCTCTGGGAGAGGGCCAGGGTGAGGGCATCGGCCTTTGCACAAGCACTGCCCTTGCCATCGCCGCCGACCCTCACCCCAACCCTCTCCCCGCGGGGAGAGGGAGCAAGACCATGACGCGCCGCGCCGACCTGCCGCAGACCCGCGCGGAGTTCCTCGCTGCCGATGGCGTGCTGCTCGTGGTGCGCGAGACGCCCGCCGCACTGGCACCCGCTAACGGCCAGCCCGCGGTGATCGCCGGCAACCCCATCGAAGGCGACGAGATCCTGATCGCGGTGTGGGACGACGGCAGCGTCTCCGCGCTCAACGGCCACGTCGATCTCGGCACCGGCATCCAGACCGCGTTGTCGCAGATCGTGGCCGAAGAACTCGACCTCGGCATGCCCTGCGTGCGCATGATGCTGGGCGACACCGCGCGCGTGCCGAACCAGGGCGCGACGATCGCGAGCGCGTCGATCCAGATCCACGCGCAACCGCTGCGCCTTGCCGCCGCGCAGGCGCGCGCCTGGCTGCTGGCGCGCGCGGCCGAACGCCTGGGCGTCGCGGTCGATGCGCTGCAGGTGCGCAATGGCGTGGTGCGCGTCATCGAGACGCCGGACCACCACGTCAACTATGCGGACCTCGTGGCCGGCCAGCGCACGGTGCTGCGCCTCGACCCCGCTGCGAAGCCCAAGGACCCGGCCGACTACCGCATCGTCGGCACACGCCAGGCGCGCGTGGACATTCCCGCCAAGCTCGCGGGCGAGCTCGTGTTCGTGCACGACATGCGCGTGCCCGGCATGCTGCACGGCCGCGTCGTGCGCCCGCCGTACGCGGGCGCGGACCACGGCGAGTTCATCGGCAACACGCTCGAAGCGGTCGATGAATCGTCGATCGCGCACATCCCCGGCATTCGCGCCGTCGTCGTGGTTCGCGATTTCGTCGGCATCGTGGCTGAGCGCGAAGAGCACGCCGAGCAGGCGCTGCGCGAGCTGCGCGTCACATGGAAGCCGTGGCCGGGCATGCCTGACCTCGGCGATCTCGCGCAGGCCTTGCGCGACAACCCTTTGACGCAGCGTTTGCTGGTCGACGAAGGCGATGTCGATGGCGCCATGGCGTCCGCGGCGCAGCCGATGCAGCGCACCTACGTCTGGCCGTACCAGATGCATGCTTCCATCGGCCCCTCGTGCGCGCTCGCCGACTGGCAGCCGGCCGACGGAAGCGGCATGCAGTTGCGTGTGTGGGCGGGCTCGCAGAACCCGCATGTGCTGCGCGCCGATCTGGCCAAGCTCATGGGCGTGGACGACGTGCAGGTCGACGTGGTCCGCATGGAAGCCGCGGGCTGCTACGGCCGCAATGGCGCCGACGACGTGGCCGCCGATGCCGCATTGCTCGCACGCGCCGTCGGCATGCCGGTGCGCGTGCAGCTCACGCGCGAGCAAGAGCATGCGTGGGAGCCCAAGGGCGCGGCGCAGCTGATGGAGGTCGATGGCGGATTGATGGCCGACGGCCGCATCGCCGCCTACGACTTCGAGACCTCCTACCCATCGAACGGCGCCCCCACGCTCGCGCTGCTGCTCACGCGCACCATCGAGCCGGTCGCGCAGGCCTACGAGATGGGCGACCGCACCGCGCGCCCGCCGTACAGCTACGACAACTTGCGCGTGAAGGTCAACGACATGGCGCCGATCGTCCGCGCCTCGTGGCTGCGCGGCGTGTCGGCGCTGCCGAGTTCGTTTGCGCACGAGTCGTACATCGACGAGCTGGCGACGGCAGCGGGGGTCGATCCGGTGCAGTTCCGCTTGCGCCACCTGGACGATCCGCGCGCGGTCGAGCTGGTTCAGGCCACCGCACAGAAGGCCGGCTGGCGCATGCGCACCGGTCCGCAGGAGAACGCGGACGGCGGGCTCGGCGAAGGCGGCGACATCCTCTTCGGCCAGGGCTTCGCGTACGCACGCTACATCCACAGCAAGTGGCCGGGCTTCGGCGCCGCGTGGGCCGCGTGGGTGGCCGACGTCGAGGTCAACCGCAAGACCGGCGAGGTGCATGTGCGCCGCGTGGTGGTGGGGCACGACGCGGGGCTGATGGTCAACCCCGCGGGCGTCGAGCACCAGGTGCATGGCAACGTGATCCAGACCACGAGCCGCGCGCTGATGGAAGAGGTGAAGTTCGCGCCGCAGCAGGGCTCGCCTTCGGGCGGCGCGCAGTTGCCGGGCGTGCTGCCGACCGGTGTGGTCGCGAGCCGCGAGTGGGGCAGCTACCCGATCATCAATTTCCGCGACGTGCCGGTGATCGAGGTGATGCACATGCCGCGGCCGGGCGAGCCGTCGCTGGGTGCGGGCGAATCGTCGTCGGTGCCGGGGACGGCGGCGATTGCGAATGCGATCTTCGATGCGACAGGGGTGCGGTTCAGGGCGCCGCCGTTCACGCCGGAGACGGTGCTGGCTGAACTGAACCGGGGTTTGCTCCCTCCCCCTCTGGGGGAGGGCGGGGGTGGGGGCATGCGGCGCTCGAGTGGTGACGCTGCCGGGGGGGGGGCGGCGCCCGGGGCGCCCCGCTCCCCGCGGCCCGGGGGGGGGCTGCACTCCCCGGGGGGTTGCCCCCCCCCCCCCGGGGGGCGGGGCGGGGGGGGGGCCCTGCGGCGCTCGAGTGGTGACGCTGCCGTGCCCCCATCCCAACCTTCCCCCAGAGGGGGAAGGAGCAATACAGAAGCCATCTGGCCTCGACGCAAAGGTGTGTGGGCCACCGGCGCCGCGCTCTTCATCGGCGGCATCGGCGTCGTCGCCGGCCTGCTCGGCTGGCGCTCCGTCATCGCGCCCGTCTCGCTCACCGCACCGGTCTACAGCGAGTCCACCATCGAGCGCGGCCGCGTGCTCGCCGCGCTCGGCGATTGTGCGGTCTGCCACACCGCACCCGGCGGCGCGGCCAACGCAGGTGGCCGCGCGATGGACACGCCCTTCGGCACGCTCTACACCACCAACCTCACGCCCGATGCCGACACGGGCCTGGGCCGCTGGTCGTTCAGCGCGTTCCAGCGCGCGATGCGCGAAGGCGTCTCGCGCGACGGGCATCACCTGTATCCGGCGTTCCCCTACACCGCGTTCGCCAAGACCAGCGACGACGACCTGCAGGCGCTCTATGCGTACTTCATGTCGATGCCAGCGGTGCGTGCGGAAACGCCGAAGTCCGAGCTCAAGTTCCCGTTCAGCATGCGGCCGCTCATGGCCGGATGGAACGCGCTCTTCCACGACCCCGCGCCCCTGCAGCCCGTCGCCACGCAAAGCGCCGAATGGAACCGCGGCGCCTACCTCGTCAACGGCCTCGGCCACTGCGGCGCCTGCCACACGCCGCGCAATGCGCTCGGAGCGGAGCAGGGCGGCAGTGCATTCCTCTCGGGCGCGATGGTCGATGGCTGGGAGGCACCTGCGCTCACGCACCTGTCGAAGTCCGCCGTGCCGTGGGACGCCGATGAGCTTTACCGGTACCTGCGCAACGGCCACACGCAACGCCACGGCATCGCCGGCGGCCCGATGGCCGAGGTGGTGCGCGAACTCGGCCAGGTGCCCGATGCCGACGTGCGCGCGATGGCCGTCTATCTCGGCTCGTTTAACCCCGTGCCGGCAGCGGAGCCACAAGCCCTCGCGCAACAAGCCATCGACAACGCAGCCCGCACGCAAGGCCAGCTGCTCGGCCCCGCGCAGCGCATGTTCGACAGCGCCTGCGCCTCATGCCACCACGACGGCAACGGCCCCACGCTGCTGGGCGTGAACACGCCGCTCGCGCTCAACAGCAGCCTCACGAGCGCGCGGCCCGACAACCTGCTGCGCACCATCCTCGACGGCGTGCGCGAGCCCGCGAACCGCGACATCGGCTTCATGCCCGCGTTTCGTGAAGCGCTCGACGACCGGCAGATCGCCGAGCTGGCCGGCTACATGCGCGCGCGCTTCGCGCCGCAGGAGCCCGCGTGGACCGATCTGCCAGGGCAGGTGGCGCGCGCACGCGCCGCCAAGGCGCACGGCGCGGGGCACTGAGCGGAGTGCCCCGGTGCGCCCGCGAGCGCACCGCCGACGCTACGATGCGGCGTCGCGCATCGGCCCCATCGTTCGCTCGCGCGCTGCACTGAACACCATCAACGGAGACACACAGCACCATGGCCCTGAACCTCTCGCCCTCGACCAGCCTCCCCAGCGACGCCGAACGCGCCACCCTGGTCGGCCGCATCTGGCAACCCGATGTGGGCCCGGTGCTGGTGGCCGTGCACGAAGGCGGCCTGCATGACCTCTCGAAGCTCGCGCCGACCATGAGCGACCTGCTCGAAGCCAAGGGCTCGCCATCCGCCGCCGTGCGCGAAGCGCTGAAGAGCGGCAAGGCGCCGCGCATCGCCGCGCTCGATGCCGTGCTCGCCAACAGCGACGAGACCGCGCGTGACAACGCCAGGCCCTGGCTGCTCGCGCCGTGCGACCTGCAGGTCATCAAGGCCAGCGGCGTGACCTTCGTGGCGAGCCTGCTCGAACGCGTGATCGAGGAGCAGGCCCGCGGCGATGCGTCGAAAGCCGAGGCCACGCGCGCGGCCATCGGCAAGGTGCTCGGCGACAACCTCGCGGACATCGTGCCCGGCTCGCCCGAGGCCGCGCGCGTCAAGGAGGTGCTGATCGCACAGGGCGTGTGGTCGCAGTACCTCGAAGTCGGCATCGGCCCCGATGCCGAGATCTTCACCAAGGCCCCGGTGCTCGCCGCTGTGGGCACCGGCGCCGACGTGGGCATCCACTCGGGCTCGGTCTGGAACAACCCCGAGCCCGAAGTCGTGCTCGCCGTGAACAGCCGCGGCGAAACGCTGGGCGCCGCGCTCGGCAACGACGTCAACCTGCGCGACTTCGAAGGCCGCAGCGCCCTGCTGCTCGGCAAGGCGAAGGACAACAACGCCTCGTGCGCGATCGGTCCGTTCATCCGCCTCTTCGACGATCACTTCGGAATTGCCGATGTGCGGCGCATCACCGTGGCGTTGGAAGTGACCGGGCCCGAAGGCTTCGTGCTCGAAGGCTCGAGCTCGCTCACGAAGATCAGCCGAGATCCGCTGGACATCGTGTCGCAGGCTGTTGGTATTCACCATGACTATCCCGATGGCTTCATGCTGTTTCTCGGCACCATGTTTGCGCCGACGCAAGACCGTCACGGCCCTGGGCAAGGATTTACCCACGTCGTGGGCGACCACGTGCGCGTCGGTGCGCCGGAACTGGGCGCGTTGTTCAACCGCGTCGTGCATTCGGACAAGGCGCCGAGGTGGACGTTCGGTTTGAGCGCGTTGATGCGGAATCTGGGGGCGCGCGGCTTGCTGTAGTCCGGTGGGTTCACGCCACGCCATGCAACCCCCTGCGGTATTGCACCGCCTCTGCCACATGCACGACCTGCACCGTCTCCGACGAAGCCAAGTCGGCAATCGTGCGCGCCACCTTCAGCGCGCGGTGCGTGCTGCGCGCCGACCAGCCGAGCTTGGCGGCCGCGTTGTAGATGAACTTCAGCGCCGTGGCATCCAGCTCCGCATGCTTGTCGATCGCGCTGCCCTGCAGGTTCTGGTTGGCGTGGCCCTGGCGCTGCATGGCGCGTTCGCGTGCCGCCACCACGCGGCTGCGGATGCTCTCGGTCGATTCGCCCGGGGGTGAATTGAGCAGCTGCTGCGCCGACACCGCAGGCACTTCGATGTGCAGGTCGATGCGGTCCAGCAGCGGCCCGCTGAGCTTGCTCTGGTAGCGCGAGACCTGGTCCGGCGTGCAGCGGCAGGACTTCAGCGACGAACCGAGGTAGCCGCAAGGGCAGGGGTTCATCGCCGCGATCAACTGGAAGCGTGCGGGGAATTCGGCGCGACGCGCAGCACGGACGATCGTGATCGTGCCGGTCTCCAGCGGCTCGCGCAGCGCTTCCAATGCGGAGCGCGCGAACTCGGACGGGGAACCTTCAGTGTTGTTTTGAATGTTCAAAGTAGTCGGAAAGGCAAGCCCCGTGAGGGGCGCGTCAGTCTGCGAATTTTGCTGTGAATAACATGTTAATTGATTGTTGATAATCTGTGCATATTGCCAAGGCGTCGTGAGTATAGGATCAACTTCACCTTCGTGGGATTCCTGCAAGTTGTTCAAGAGCAGTCAGCCATTTCTATGGACCTAATCGGCACGCTGCCACACTCGCTCGCATTCGTCCTCGATCTCGGTCCGCTCCTGCTCGGTGTCACTGTTCTGACGAGCATGTTCTGCCTCGTTCCGAACACCAAGATACGGCTGCGTGACGCCTTCGCGGGTGGCTTGATCGCCAGCGTGGCTTTCGAACTCGGCAAGCGCGGCTTCACCACCTACCTCGTCAAGTTGCCGGCGTGCAAGGCGCTGTATGGAGCGTTCGCGGCGCTCCCCGTGTTCTTGTTATGGGTGTACTTCTCGTGGCTGGTCACGCTGGTTGCGGCCATGATGACGGCCAACTTGGCGCTCATTCGGCGGCGACCGCAAGCAGGCCCGCTCGGGCCTAGCGCATGCATGCGGACGTGATGCCTCCGCCGATGCAAGCTCAGTCATTGAGGGTGCAAATGAGAACGGGATCGCCTTTGTGCAGAAAGAGCCTGAAATGAAGCGTGTGAAACGGCAACCGTCCAGGTTTGGCGCGGTGGACTTGGCTGACCAAGTGGGGCGAGAGTTCAATCTGCCGTTGGATCGGTTGAGCGAGAAATTCTCATTCGAAGTGGCCACGAAACTAGCCAGAGAGAACCGTTCATTGATGTATGCCCGAAGGGCTGAACGCATGTTTGAGTATGTGGTCGCGTCGCTTGGAAAGGCAGACTTGATTACCGCGGAAGATGTATCTGCCCCCTTGTATGCCGGAATTGAAGTGCAGGCGCCGGATTACTTCGTGTCGCTCAAGACCGGTCAAAGATTCTTCGTTGAGGTTAAGAACACTGAGCCCAAGACGATCCACACACCCGTCACCTTCGGCAACGCCTACTTGTCCAGGCTCAAGCACTACGCCAAACTCAAAGGGCATCCTCTGTTGATTGCCGTCTATTGGAACGACCTGAGAACGTGGACCATCAATAAGGTCGAAGATTTTGAAACCAAAAACGGAACAATCATCCTGCGCTTCGTTGATGCGTATCAGAGGAGCATCGCCGGTGATTTTGGCGACCGGATGGTGGCGACCATCCCTCCTTTGGTCTGCCGAATACATGCAGCCTCCGATCGCCCCAGCTCAATACAAAAAAACAATCAAGCAAGCTTCACGATCAGTGCTCTAAGTTTCTATATCGAGAACAAAGAAATCTTGAACGAGCGGGAGCAACAGATCGCGTTCTACCTCATGTTCCATTCCGCCTGGGAGGACGAGATGCCCATCGCGACGATGAATGGCGAAAGAGTTGCATACGTTGAGATTGCGGCAAGGCAGGCCGGCGACAAGTCGCCCGATCAAGCGTTTGAGAGCCTGGGTACGCTCGCTGGGATGATTTCCAGCTACTACAAGTGGCTGACCACCACTGACGATGAAGTTGTGAGGCTTACTCCACAACTCGAACCTGCCGAATTGGCGCCTGGCTTTGACGACGCGTACCGCGGTGAGGTTCTCCGTCTTTGGCTGTTCCAAATCGAGCCAAACTACGAGCCGTTGATTCGGGGTTAGCCCGTGTCGTCGGCCACGTTCTAGATTGGCGACGCGCGATCCTCCAGGACTTGCTGTAAAGCGTGCTCGGATGCATCCTGTCTGCAATCACGGAAAAGTCGGACCGCGCCGGCGGGACGCCGGAGTCGGACCATCTTCGAAAGCGACGACGTCTCGGTGTCGCTCGATCAGCGAAGGCCGCCGCGCCGAAGTTGTCGGCCCATGATCGCAAGGATCATGGCCCCATGGGTGAAGTCCGGCGCTAGAACAGGGGATGGTCGCAGTTGAGACCTGCGCAGTACACGGGCTGACGATCTCTAGCCGCAGGTGGCGTCTACGTGTTATCTTTTGGCTTGGTTGCCGTCGCCTGCCGCACGCGCCCTCCGGGGTACGACGAAGACGGATTGAAGTACCGAGCCTCCCCCCATTTGTGTTTTCCATCGGGCGGCCCGCAACGCGTGCACCGGCTAGAGACCGCCCGAGGAGTGAAACATGAATGTCCCACAGCTGAAGCTGCTGGCTGGTCTCGTTCGCGGGTTGCTCGAGCAGCACAACGTGCCCATCGGGCACTCGCAATCCCTCGACGTTATCGCGGCGCTGCCTGGCCTGCGCAATTGGCCCGAGGTGATGGCGTTCCCTGACCGAGTCGTTGCCACCGAACTCAACACGACGTCGACCATCCGGCTCGCATACCGTTTGAAGAGTCGCTACCAGTTGGACCTTGCGCCAAGTACGTTACTCAAAGCGCTGGCGCCGCCGGATGTACAAGAGGCGCAGGCGCCGCCGGAAATCTGGCCTTCCGGCCCGCGGGCTGGTGTGTACATCGCCACATCGCAGGATGCAATCAACGCACTGCTTGCCAACTACAGCGAAGCTTCCGATGGTGCATTGGTCTACGCCGAGCGCGCGGGCGACCACTGGGAAGGCAGCATCGACCTGGACGAGCAAGGCTTGTGGTCCCGTGGACTGCAGCGCGTTCCCAGTGGAACGCTCCTGGTGCTGGGCCCGCTGCACTTGAACCAGCAATCTTGGGACGACTGCGCGTCGCGGCTTCGGATGGCCTGTATCCGCGCGCTCGACTCGGGTCATCGCGTCGCCGTCCTGATGGACACCCCGACACCAGAGGATTTGCTGGCCGACGTTCAGTTGGCGGTCGACATGCGTCAAGAAGAGGGCGAGGACTGCACCGAAGCGCTCATGGGCATCGTGACTGAAGACGGTGAACTGCTGCGCCAGGAGCCGTTCTCGCCGCCGCGGCCTTGGCCGACCCCGGTTCCGAACACCGCCACTACTGACGCCATTCCTGCCATTGTCCTGCCTCATCTTCGGCGCGCACTTCGCGGCCGCCAGGCAGGCCTGCTCGTGGCGGGCACTTCGGTCATCGATGACCATTGGTGGGCCATCGACCTCGTCACCTCGCTCCTCGCCGTAACGCAGGATATGGGCATGGCCTGTCGCATCATGCCGCGCAAGCGCGGCACACCGGCCAAAGACTTCATGGTCCCGGACCCGGTGAAAGCGCTGCCGTTCCTGCCTTCCATCGAAACGGCCTATGCACAGGGCTATCGCCGGATGATTGTGGCGCCGGTGCATTCGGACATCGAGTTGCTCGGCGCCTATGCAGATGATGTCCTGTTCATCTGCGGGACGCACGGTGCTGACGTCGCGGAAGGACTTCGTAACGTCACGGGCATGGGCTTCTTCGGTAAGGAGCAAACGCTTCTCAAGCACCTCATAGCCGTGTTCGGCGTGGGCTACGTTGAAGGCAGGGACAAGAAGACAGTGCAAACGTGCGACATGTACGTTCCCGGCTCTGACAACCTGCCTCCAGGCGACGTCGCCTACGGCGAGCTGATGGACGCGATTCGTGCCCAGCGAGTCGTGCGTTGGGAGGACCAGGTCGGTCTGCTGCTTGATTCAAAAGCGATAACGTTGCCGGCGGTCAAGAAGACGTTCCGTCGGGTAGAAGCGCTCGACGGGTACCTTGCCGGACGCAAGTCGCAAGCGACCGTGTAGGGCGTCATGAAGACGCCGTACGCCCGCGTCGGGCGTCATATGAAAAGAGCATCAGATGAGAGTGGCCACGATAAAGATCGAGAATTTTCGCGGGATTCGCAACGGCTTTGTTCGCTTCGGAAAGCACCCAGTTCTTGTTGGAGACAACAACACCGGTAAGACGACACTGATCGAAGCGCTGACCCTTGTTCTGGGGCGAGATCGACTTGTTCGAGAGCTAACCGAGCATGACTTTTACGGATCCTGCCCTCTGCCGGCGGATCGCATCAAGCTCGTTGCCACCATCACTGATTTCTCCAACGACGACCCTGAACAAAGTAGTCAGTGGTTTCGGGAGGGAAGAGCGGTCGTCAAATGGCTGGACGAGATGACCGGCACGGTACATCCGCTTCGGGACAACCAAGCCTGGAAGCTGTGCTGCCAGATTGCTGTCCAGGCCAGGTTCGACCATGAGTCACTCGCCGTGGAGATGCTCCGTTACTTTCACGATCATGATGACCCCGTCGACCCCTTCGCAGAGGACACCCCGGCAGTCGTACCGGGAAAACTCATTCAAGAGCTGAGCTTCTATCTTGTTCGAGCAAGCCGCACCTGGGACAAAGTCTTCTCGTGGGGCAATGAGTTGTTCAAGCGTGCCGTCCTTGCGGCGGCTGCGCAACCTGCTGGTGCCCTGCTGGCCGAACGCGATCGTCTCCGCGCGCCGGACCAGCCAATCGATACCGATCCTGGCATCGAACCATTGATTCAGAACCTCAACAAGGAACTGGCCCTTTCCTTCCCAAACGCGCCGCAAGTTCAGCTTCGACTGACGGGGACAGACAGCCGCTCTGTCATGGAGGCCGTGTCAGCCCATTTCGCTTCGGCGGATGGGATCAGCATCCCCGCCTCTAGGCAGGGCAGTGGACTGGTTTCGATGCAAGGCGTGCTCCTGCTGCTCGAACTGGGGCGCGCGCGCGCAACGGCAGGGGGCGAGTTTCTGATGGCTTTGGAAGAACCAGAAATTCATCTGCCTCCATCGGCTCAGCAGCGGCTGGTCCATCGTGTGCAGGCGCTCTCGACACAGACGTTTGTGACAACCCATTCGCCTCTGGTGGCAAGCATGGCGGACCCCACCTCTGTGCTGGTCTTGAAGAAGCACGACGGTGTTTTATCCGCCGAACCGTTTCTTGAGGCGCCTCTTCCGGCTGCGGCCCAAAACTGGCAACGCAAATTCTTTCAACACAGCCGGACCGATGTGCTCGGCGCGCTGATGCAGCCATCTCTGCTCATTCCCGAAGGAAGAGCCGACTTCCAACTGCTTCGATGCATCTTGAAGCCGCTGATGATGACCGCTGGCTGGATCGACTCCATGACCCGCCCCTTCGGCATCGAGGTCGGGGTCGTTCCAACCGAGGACGCCAAGGTGGTTGAGACCCATCAGCTGATGGCCAGACTGCACAGGAATGTGTCTTGCCTTGTCGATGGGGACGGAGAAGGACTTCTCTATGTGAGACGTCTGGTGGCAACTCCAATCCCACCGGCGGCGGTGATTCGTTGGAACGATGGGGCAATGATTGAGGACACGGTGGGCTGGATTCTGGCCGCAGATGAAGTTGCAGTCGTCGCCAAGCTCACTGAGTTGTCTCAGGCACCTCTTACGTCCGCCGCTGACGTCGTTGCCTACCTTAAAACGAAAAAGGTCGACATCATCGCTTACGAACTCGTGGCGGAGGGAATCGCGAGCACGCCAGCTTGTCGGGCTCGCGCTGCCGACCTGCTCAGCGGCCTTGCGTGCGCCTGTGCGGGGTCCACCGCGACACAACGGTTCGTCCGCGACGCCAATGGGGTGTGGGTCTTTCAGCCGTGACAGTTCGAGCATTCAGCGGTGGCGCCGGTTGTGGCAAGACGCATCAGTTAATGCAATCGCTGGACGACCACTTGAATGGAACGCCTCTGAGGGACGGGCAGAAAGTGTTGGCATTGACGTTCATGCACGGCTCTCGCCGACGTCTGGAAGAACGGCTGGGACGACTGAAAGCCCTGAGAGGGCGAACAGATTGCTCGACGATCGACAGCTTTGCTCGGCGCCTGGTTCGGAGATGGTCGTCTCTCGCTGCCACGCTTGGATTCGCTGACATTGAACAGGATCAATACGAACGAGTGTGTGATGCAGCTGGGGCACTCTTGCAGATCAAAGAGGTTTGCGGTTGGGTGGCCGCCACCTTTCCAATCCTCTTGCTGGACGAGGCACAAGACATGACGGCAAACCGCCTTCGCATAGTCGAAGGCTTGGCAAGCAGATTGGAGGTCTTTGCTGCCGCGGACGAGTTCCAATGCCTAAAGGAGGAACTGCGCCCTAATCCTGCATGCGCATGGCTCGCTCAGGTGTGTCCTGTAGAGGAGCTCATTCAACCGCGACGCACAAACATCGCTGAGTTACTTGATGCAGCCGCTGCAATTCGGAAAGGAGAGCCTCCCGAATCGGGTAAGGCTTTCAAGGTCACATTGACTTCGAAACCACCGCTCGCGGGCGCTTGGCTCAATGGGAATCTGCAGTGGTACGGTGGGGGCAAGAGTGTCGCCGTGATCACACCCACTTTGGGCGCGTTTGCTCAGGCAGCCGTGGCATGGGCTGCTCAGAACAAGACAACGAAGGGATCTGGCCCCTATTCGATCTTGTGGGAGGAGACGGAGGCAAAGGCCGCCGCCAGTTTTCTTGCCAAGATTGCTCTTCGCGATGTGAACGACATTCCATCTGTCGTCGCTCTTCTGAATGCTGCGGGTGACTTCCGAGCCACAAGGGATCTTTCTGATTGGATGGCCACGCAAAGGAGAGCTCGGGGCAAGGCCACTTTTTCCAAGTACGAGATTGAACAGGCGATTGAGCAAGGATTTGCGCAGCGGCGCCGGACACGAAAAGAGGATGAAAAAGGCTGGAGAGGCATGACGGTTCATGGCGCAAAGAACCGAGAGTTCGACAACGTGATCGTGCTTTGGCCGGCGGCCATTGGGGGCAGCGACGACCAGAAACGTCGGCTTCTGTACAACGCTGTGACGCGCGCAAGGGAGCGCTGCCTCGTGCTCGTGCAAGCAAAGGCGAGCTTCGGCCGAGCGCCATTCGCATGACCTACCCATTGCCGACAACGTCAATGCCGCACGCGTGACAGCCGCACCGTCTTGGTGAAGTCACATGCCTGAGAAGGAGCACCGACCACGATGTTGAAGCCAATTTACAAAAGAGAAGGAACGACACCCGGGGAGCGAGAGCTGGCGAAGCTTGCCGACCTGTCTTTCTTCGGGCTATGGAGCTACGCGTCGGTACGCCACGCGCCTGCGGGTCACCGCCAGCGAGGTCGTGCTGCTGCACGCCAACGGCCGGGAGTCACCGTTCGCACGCAGCGGCTCGACCATCACGGCCGATCCCGATGAACTGGGCACGCTGTCGCAGAACGGCGCAGGCTGGCGCTACGTCGATCCGGACAACACGCAGTACGAGTTCAATGCCAGCGGTCGCCTGACCAAGCAGACTCATCCGTACGGCTGGGCACACACGTTGACCTATGGTGCCAATGGCGCGGTCACCGTGGCGGATGGCTTCGGCAACAGCCTGAGCTTCACCGAGGACGCGCACCTGCAGCCGCTCTCGCTGACGACCCCCAACTTCAGCGTTGCCTACAACTACGACGCACAGAACCGGCTCACGTCTGCCGTCAAGACGGCGGGTGCGGATGTCAAGACCCGCACCTATCACTACGAGAACACCACGTATCCGCGCTTTCTCACGGGTGTGAGCGACGAGTCGGGCACGCGCTACGCCACCTACGCCTACGACACCTTGGGCCGGGCCATCAGCACCACGCACGCCGGCAATGCCGAACTCACGCAGGTGGCCTACAACGCCAACGGGACGACCACCGTGACCGATTCGGTCGGGCGCGCGACGACGTACCACTACGTCATCGTCAATGGCGTCAAGCGTATCTCCCAGATCCAGGGCGAGCCGGCACCGGGCTGCCCCGCCAGCAACTCGTCGTTCACCTATGACACTCGCGGCTTGCTGTCGAGCCAGACCAACGCGACCGGCAGCGTCACCAATTTCACCTACAACACACGGGGCCTGGAAGCCACGCGAACGGAGGCTTTCGGCACGCCCGAGCAGCGGGCCATCGCCACGACCTGGGATACCGCGCTGCCGGTACCGACGCTGCTCAGCCAGGCTGGCAAGGATGTGAGCTACACCTACGACACGGTGGGCAAGCTGCTCACGGAAACGGTGGCAGACACCGGCGGCACATCGGGTGCCGCTCGCACCAGCCAGCGGACCTACACGCCCGAAGGGTGGGTCCAGACGTACACCGAAGCCAACGGGGCTATCACCACTTACGCGTACGACACACGCGGAAACGTGTTGAGCGCAACCAACGCGTTGGGTCATGTCACGGCCTATACCTACGATGCCGCCAACCGCCTCGCGAACCAGACGGACCCCAATGGTCTGGTCACCACCTTCGTGTGGGATGCGTTCGACCGCCTGTTGTCGCGCACCGTCGGCAGCGCTGCCGCTCAGACCACGGCCTTCACCTATCACCCTGCGGGCACGCTCGCGACGATCTCGCTGCCTGCGGGTCTGGTCACCAGCTACACCTATGACGCGGCCCAGCGCCTGACGGGCTGGAGCAATAGCCGCGGCGAGAGCGGCGTCTACACCCTCGATGCGGCGGGTAACCGGCTGGCCGAGCAGATCCTCAATGGCTCCAGCGCCGTGGCATGGACGACCGCGCGCACCGTCAACAAGCTCAACCGCATCGCCACCCAGACGGAGGGAGGAAACCAAAACGAGAGCTTTGCTTACGACGCCAACGGCGATCGCATCGCGCAGACCAACGGGCTGAACCAGAGCACGAGTTGGAGCCTGGACGCGCTGCGGCGGGTCAAGACCGTCACCGATGCCGCCAACGCCAGTGCCAGCCTGGGCTACAACGCGCTCGATGCCGTCACCCAGGCCAGCGACTTCAAGGCGGTTGCCACCACCTACAACCGCGATGCCTTGGGCAACGCGACGTCGGAAGCCAGCACGGACAGCGGTGCCCGCAGCCAGCAGTACGACAGCCTGGGATTGCCCAGCCAGATCGTCGATGCACTCGGGCAAGCCACCACGATCACGCGGGATGCCCTGGGGCGCCCCACGGCACTCGTCTTCGCCGATGGCAAGACCACGACCCTGCGCTACGACCTCACCGCCAACAGCAAAGGCTATCTCTCCGAGATCATCGACCGCAGCGGCACCACCGAGTACACGCGCGATGTCTTCGGACGTGTCACGCTCAAGAAGCAGACGCTTGCCAATGGCAGCATTCAGCAGGTCAGCTACGCCTACAACCCCAGCGCCACGCTGGCGAGCATCGGTTATCCCAATGGGGCGACACTCGCCTACATCTACGACGCCACCGGCCGCCTGTCGACTTTGAACTGGAATGGCAGTCCGCTGGTGACTGGCGTCGCCTGGAATCCGCTGGGGCAGCCCACGGCCTGGACCTGGGCCTTTGCGAGTCCGCAGCTTTCAGGCAGCCGCAGCTACGACACTGCCGGTCGCCTGACGGCGACCGAGACGGGGAGCTACGTCTATGACGCTGCGGGACGCATCAGCAGTCTCACCCAGTACCTGTACGGCCCTGCCGACGCCGACCCGACCCACGACACCATCGCCGGCACCAACGTCACCTGGAGCGTGGGCTATGACAGTGTCGGGCGTATCGCGAGCTTCGATGCGACGGGCAACACGGCTGGATTCGGCTACGACGCCAACGGCAATCGGACCAGCAGCACTCGCACGCTGGGCGGACTAACCACTGCGCGCAGCTACAGCGTTGCGTCTGGGAGCAATCGCCTTGCGGACTTCAGTCAGACCGCGGGTGGCACCGCCACCAATGTGGTCTACGGCTACAACGCCAATGGCGATCTGGTCGGCGATGGTCTGCGCAGCTACGGCTATGACGCCGAAGGGCGCCTGAGCACTGCCACGACGGGTGCCACCGACGTCAGTCCGACGACGCGCTACGCGCACAACGCGCTGGGCCAGCGCGTTTTCAAGACCGAGCCGCTGTACCCGCCCAGCCAGGGTGACGAGGCCGACCCGGGCTTTATGCAGAGTCTGATCGCGTTCTTCACCAAGCTGTGGAGCCCGTCGACCACGCAGGCAGAGCAACTGGGCTATGCGTATGTCTACGACGAGCAGGGCACGCTGATCGCGGAGGTGGGCAGTGGCGGTACGCAGAGCGCGGGCCAGGCGCAGTACATCTACCTGCCAACGGCCAATGGGCCGTTGCCGATTGCGGTGGTGATCGATGGCGCGACGTATGCGGTGCACAGCGATCACCTGAACACGCCGCGCAGGCTCACGAACGCAAGCGGCCAAGCCGTCTGGCAATGGAGCTACAGCGCGTTCGGGGAAGACAAGCCGACGCTTGCGAAGAACCGGTTTGCGAATCTGGAGACGATGCCAAATCCGGGCACGACGGGGATTTCGGAGGTGAAGTTCAACCTGCGGTATCCGGGGCAGTATGCGGATGAGGAATCGGGGTTGTTCTACAACGGGTATCGGACGTATGACCCGAGAGTTGGTCGCTATACGCAGGGTGACCCTATCGGGCTTGATGGAGGCTGGAATCGATTTGGCTATGTGGGTGGAAATCCCTTGGGCTACGTCGATCCAAGTGGCCTTCAAGGATGTCGTCCGATCCCAGGAGGGATTGCATGCAGTTCGGCGCCGACACCGCCATTGGACCCTGACTTTGGACCATCTAGGCCGAAATACATCCCATGGCCGAAACTTCTGCCACAACCTGTGGTTGATGCTTGCATCAAAGCTACGGACTGGTTGAGAGATCGGATGTTCTCAGATGGCGGTCGAGCGAAGGATGTGCCTAATCGCGCTGATCCTGGCTCAGTCATCGACGGCAATCATCGCACGCGAGAATATGGACCAGATGGAAAGCCGGCCAGAGATTACGACAAGCCGCATCAAGGCCATGAGCGCCCGCATGTTCACGAATGGGATGGCGGCGCCAGAGAGCATCCTGGACGTGATTACTCCCCGTGGCCACAAGGAGGAAACTGATATGAATGGATTGGAAACGCTTGTCGAGTCGACTGTTGACTCAGTTCATGTCTCGGCTAAAGACAGGAAAGTCTGTATCGAGCTTACCTGCGCCTGGGAAGGTAAAGAACGAAAGAAAATCACCGTCTCCGGAGTGGAAGACTTCGTTGCGAATGAGCTAAGGCTCTCGAACATTGTTGACAGAGTCCATTGCTTCGCTGCAGCAGATTTTCAAGAGAACGTATCCGCAATCACCGATAACTTGTTTTTCTTGATGCGAGGCAAAAACCCAAGTCCCTCGGACCTTGAGTGGGAGCCTTTGAAGGAAAAACTCGGGTTGATCAGTTCGGGTGCGTTGAAGCTACTTGTTGTTGAACCCGTCTATGGCGCGACGATCATCTTGCTGGCAAGTGAGATGCAACTGGAATCAATGAGCAGAGAGGCTGTTTGAATTTAAGGTCTGGCGACAACCCTCCGTTGAGGACGGAGCTTACTTCCCCGCTGGGCCTTGTCCATCACCGTCCGAACAATCGACGGTCCCAGTAGCTCAGGAATGGGTGACGCTCAGCCAGTTTTCTGCCCTGTGCGAATGCACTGGACTCCTCGACCGTCTGCGCGATGCTGTCGATCAACTTCCGGTGATGGTCATCCGCGCGTTCCATCTGCAACGTCTGGAGCTTCGCGCTCGCATCGATGCTCTGCCTGATCGACCACTCGGTCTCCATCTCGACCTTGGTCTGCCTATGAGCAGACTGGGGATGCCGCAGCCGCTGCGCTACAAAGAGCTGCGCACCACCGTCATTGATGACTGCCTGCTCGACTGCTCCCTCAACGATCCGGTTCTCCGGCGATCCAATCACTGACGGCAACGTCGTCCATCCGGGTTGCCGCGGCGATCTGCCAAGGTTCAGGGTAGTGACGAAGAATCCGAATAGCCAACTGCCGCAGTTTTTCGGGCACGGGAGCTCCCCAGAGCTCGACGTCTTTGTGGGGGGAGCGCAGATCGCGAAGGGTCTCACCAGCCCACTGCAGCGCTCTTCGACGTTCGTACGGAAGCGTCATTTCTTCGTTCCTCGTCTGCGATCTTCTGACCGCGGCTGTTCAGCATGGACCTCGCAAAGACATGCGTACCACCGACCATGTCGATTGATCTGGGCGGATGCACCGCAGCGCATGCACGCGGTCTCCGTTTCTTTTGCGGCGTCGTGCATCGCTTTTCCTTTTCAGAAGCCGTCGCTCAACGATTCCGTGGAGCTCCAAACGAAGCGTTTGGGCCTGGTCCCTTGATCAGATTGAGGGACTCGAGTTCGACGAAAGTGAAATGCCCTTCGCCAACCAACCACCCGCCTGTGTCGATGAAATGAACGTTCCCGAGTTTTTGCGCGGTCGAGAGGGTCAGGTGGCCATGCACCAAAGCCCGAACATTGGCGACTGCTTTCCGGTACACGCGGTCGAAACGCATCGTCGACCACAAACAGATCTGCCTATCGTCTTCGCTAAAGAGCGTCTCAACCTTTCGCCAATCGTCAAACGGGAAATCGGCATGAACGAGACCAACTGGACCAGCTTCGGTTTCGATTTCGATCGTCAACGGAAGAGCACGAAGTCGTTCTCCGATTCGGGTCTGTTCGGCCTTCGGCAATTCAAGCATCCAACCACCTCCGTGATTAGCAAGGCTCGAACTCGATAGTGCGCTCGGCTCACATAGCGCGTACTCGAACGCCATCAGGTCGTGATTACCCAACGCTGAAGCAAACCATGGTTGGTCAAGCCACGCAGTAACCAAATGAGATTCTCGGCCTCGATCTACCAGATCGCCTGTGCAGAACAGCCGATCGCACTCGGGCATAAAACCGATTGCATCGAGCGCTTCCTGCAGAGCGCCAAAGCAACCATGCACGTCACCCACGACAAAGTCGCGGCCCTGTCGATTGCGTTCGAAATGAAGAACCTGTGGGCCATCCACGTGCTTGCGGTCCGTCGTCACTGGCCGCCTTTGTGGTCGAGCGCGTCAAGAAGCAGGAACAACTTCTGTACAACCTCGGACGCGCCCGCCGCCTGATTCTCTTTGAGGAGATCGAGCAATCGCTCCAGCTCTTGTTCGAATATGAAGAGAATCTCTTCAGTCGGCTGATCGTCGGCATCTGCTTGTTCCTCGGGACCCATGCTGCCCGCCTGCAGCCGCAGAGCGGATGACGTGTGCGAGAGGCGAACACCGAGCTCGAGCGCAGCCATTCGCGCCCACCGAGTGTTGCATGCCGCCAGCGCGCGGTCGATGTCTTCGGTCTTGTTCCGCAAACTCCAGTACATCTTCAGTGCCGGCCTACTCGGCGGCCTCGTGCAGGTGAGCAGCGGCGAAGAAACGATCTCTCGGCATGTGGTCAAGACTGTGCCGCTCGCAGGCACAGACGAGCCATCCCGCAAACGAGCGTATCTCGGCGGGTGCTGAACACACGATGCATTTTTGTCTTGACAGCTCCTCGGCAATCTGCAGGATCTTGCTGATCTGTTCGTTCACGTCATCGCCACCGTCGACGCCGAGCTGACGCTCCAGCACACTGCTGCCTGCGACGACACTCAGGCGAACGGGAGTTACGTTGTCCGTTGCCCAGTAGTACCTGGCCCACCCATACTTTTCTTTGATCTGGCGGAAATGAAAGCCTCGCTTGTTGCTCCCCAGAAGCCGATCGATCTCAGCACATGCGCCGATGAAATCAGGTAACCACCCTCGGTAAAAAGCGAGACCAATGTGCTGACCGTTGAACATGTAAAGGTGGCGCGCTTTCAAAGCGCACAGTGCCATCAGCTGTTCGTCATCCTGCGTCGGCTCGTTCGTGTCCAATGCCATTTGTCGTCCTCAATCGGTCAATTAATCGGGGCCCGCAGTACGCCGTCGCGGGCATGCTGAGCCGAGTTCGTATGTCGCCATTCGACCCGATGCATTGCTGCCTCGTGTCGCCTCCGAGTACGACCGCGTCGAAGTCAACGTCCGGCACAAAAAAATGCCCGAAGTCGAGATGAAGATCGGAAAGAACGAGCCACGTCATTCCGGGGCTTTCGGCGGCCACGCGAGGAAGTCACCCTTGTCGACACCATGCACAAGAAATGGCGAATCGACGGTGATGAGGCCGGCTTCGAGGTAGTTGATCGATTCGTGGTGATGACCATGCACCACCAAGGTGGCACCGAGGCGGTTGGCCAGTTCGTCGATGGCAGTGAATCCGTGGGCATGGGCCGCGGGCGCCTCGTGTGTCACCAGGATGTCCGCTCTCAGCGTGCAAAGCCGCTGATAGACGTCCGGGAAGATGCTCGAATGGTGCTTACGCAAAATGCCGCCACGCCAAGTCGACTTCAAGTCAACCTCGATGCCAGACCTGCCGCCTCGCGCATGAGAAGCCATCGCCCGGTCCGAGGCAAAGGCCGCCTGTTCCAGTGGCATGGCCGGGTTCCAAACCTTGTCTCGGAAGACGCCGCCCAGCCCAGCGACTCGGTACCCCGCGATGGTCTGAACCTCCCCATCGAGGTTTCGGTCTGCGAGCTCCGAATGGAAGACATTGTCGAAGTCCTCGTCGCTGTCGGTATCGTGATTGCCGTGGACGAACCATACCGCCGTTTTGTCGAGGATCGGCGCCAGTTCGAGGTGCAGAGGTCGCCGCGCTTGCAGGTCTCCCAGAAGGATGATGGCGTCGGGCTGCTGGCATTTAACGGCTTCAAGCACGGGCTCAAAGTCGCCGTGGGGATCCCCGAAGAAGAGGATCTTCGGCCGGTCTTCAGACGCGCCTGGCAGAGGCTCAGGATCCGAACTCAAGAGCCGCCTTTTCTTGATGCTGGGCATGAATGGGTTGTGCGTGATGACTAGCTCTTGCTCAGGAGAATCGCCAACGCACGGTGATTCAGCTGGGGAACAAGCCGCTGGCCTTGAACCTGTTTGACCACCGCTTGCGCGAGCGCGACTGCCAACGACAAGATGAAACCGAGGATCGACCCGGCAATGAAAAAGGAAAAGTCCATGCCGTTGGAGAAGCTGCACAGCAGACCTATGGCGGCGCCGATAGCCAGGCCCCACTGCAGGCGCGTCCGATAGAACTTCGATGGAAGGTAGAGGCCGAATTTCCGCAGACGATCACAATGGATCGACTCGTCAAAGTTGAACTTGCCGGTTGTGACATTGAGTGCGCCAAAAAACTCGCCGGTCTCGACCCCCTGTGCGGCGCCATACACCAGTGCCACAGAGTGGCCTACGCGCGAATCCACGGGGAAGTGGGTCAGGTCATGCGCCGACTCTTGACCATTGGCATCGCGCAGCCACACTTTGTGAACGGACACCAACTCTGAATGCAAGCGTCCTGGACGAATGGTCGCTGTGCCTCCGACGAACTGGCGCCGGTCTCGGCCCTCATGAACGAGCGAGACTAACGACTCAGTCGCTTCGATGACGATTCCCTGCTTAACCTCGAGCCAGATCCGCCGGTTGCCGGGGAGAACGATGGTTGTGATCGGCACGCGTGTGACCCTTTCCTTGCCTACCGGGCCAACGTCCAGCCGTCAGAGCCTTTTATGAAGCGAAACGAAGCAGGCCCTTTCGTCCGATTTTGAAACTGTGTGACATCGAGTTCAACGTCGCAACGCCAAGAGGCGTCCGTATCAGATTTGCAACCGAGCTTCTTGACGTTGTGGATTTCGCCGAGGCTGTTCTTCGTGCCGCTGAGCTTCTGCAGTTGCGTCTGGCTCTCCGACATGTAGGAGCGCACGGTCTTGTCGATGTCGCCGGCAGACGGTTCACCGCTGCAGCCGACTAATGTTGCCGTCAACGAAGCGAGTGCGACAGCCACGAAGCCGCGATGCGCCTGGGAGAATGAGGTGTTCTGTTTCATGAGGTGTTTGAGGCATGACCTGGCGGGGCGAACTTCGTTTAGCGAGAAACCTCGCAGTGGTCCAGCGTGAAGAAGTCGCCCTGGTCACCGCCACTTTCGTACGTGATGATCACGCTGACCACCGCGCCACCCTTAAAGCCGCGTGACTTGCTGCGGCAGACAAAACCGATCTGGTCTTGTCTGTCCACAAAGAACGCATCGCTGCCGCCGCCGAAGGGCCGCAAATTCAATCGAACCCGGCGGGCCACGACGGCATCGACGAGCTCGTTGCGGTCGGACGCGAGCCTCCATGTCTCCTTCTTGAGTTGGACATAGCTCATCACTGGCTTCGGAGGAGGGATTCGCAGCTCCGCGCCGGGGTGAGCCAGCGCAGTGACTGCATGGGCTACGGCAATCAACGCGACCGCAATCGACGTGGAGGGAAACTTCGAGCCGCACATTCGGCTCAGTCGAAAGAAAAGCATCAGTTCGATCTCTTGGTACGCCGAGGTCAGACCTGATCTCGGCGAGATCCGGCGTCCTCAGTGCCACTTTGCCAAGCGCTCTAAAAGTCGGCCATCGGATTGCGACGAGTCGTCGCAGAAGTGGCGCGAACTCACACGTGCCCGCCGCGAATTCCGATGCAACTGCTCGGAGGCACCTACATCGAACGGAACAGATGCGCGAACTGCCTCGTCGCGATGAGCTTCCGTGTCTGGCCTCGGAGCGTCAAAGCGAGAGTTCCGGACGGTTGCCGTTCTGCTGTGACGATGGCCGCCGCTCGCACAACGGTCCCGCGGCGCACCTGCCAGAACTCCGCCGGGTCAAGCCGGCCAAACAGTTCGGCGAGCGTGCTTCGGATCAGGTGTTCACGCTTGCTCGTGACGACACGAATATATTTGTCGGCGGCCTCAAAATAGAGCACGTCTTCGATCGGGACCATGTGCACGACCGACCCCTCGGCGGCTTGAATTCGATCGAGCTTTGGCAAAGGCTCGCTCGGATCGATGCGTTGCAGCGCGTCATCGAGGACGCTCTGGGACCTGAGTTCCTCCCGTAAACGCGCGCACGTCCGCTCAAGCCGGTTGCGCTCGATCGGCTTGAGAACGTAGTCGAAAGCCGCGTGCTCGAATGCCTCGACAGCGAAGTCGTCATGGGCTGTGACGAAGACCGTCAACGGCGATTTTGAATCGGGGCCCAAATCCTCGGCAATGATTGCGGCAACTTCCAGCCCGCGGTGCCCAGGCATCTCAACATCCAAAAAGACGACGTCAGGCCGGAGGCGCTTGATTTGACTCACCGCAGCGATTCCATTCGCCACTGTGTCCACAATCTCGAGCCCAGGCCAGCAGCGTCGCAGTTCGCGCGCGAGTCTTGCTGCTGGCAACGCTTCGTCGTCGGCGATGAGCGCGGTGGCCCTCATGGTCGATGCTCCATGGGCAAGCGTACCGTCGCAATCGCACCAGGCTGACCGATCCTCTCCGACGTGATCTCGAATAGAGCCTGAGGGCCGTAGATGGCCTGCAGGCGCTCACGAACGTGGTGAAGGCCGAACCCATCGGAAGCGTCTCCTCCGCCATTGAAATCAGCGCCTGAATTACGAACGCTGAGGACCAAATGTGTGCCTTCCTGCACCGCACTCACGTGCAAGTGGCCGCCGGTGACCGAGGTCGCGATTCCGTGTCGGAGCGCGTTCTCGACGAGTGGCTGCAGAAGAAGCGCCGGCATCTGGACGTCTGACAGAGCCTCTGGCAGATCGAGACGAAATGAAAGCCGATCACCCAGGCGCATCCTCATGAGCTCAAGGAAGTCCGAAAGGCGAGCGAACTCGTCCTTGACAAGATGCAGCGCGCGCCGGGATCCGGAGAGATTCGCCCGCAAAAAACGGATGAGGTTTTCGAACATGAGATGGGCTTGTTGCTGGTCGGAGTCCATCAGCTCTCGCAGGCTGGCCAGGCAGTTGAAGAGCATGTGCGGGTCGAGTTGGGATTCCAGGAGTCGGAGCTCGGCCTCCATGGCGAGAAACCGCGCCGATCTCGCTGCGCCGTTACGTTCCGCGATCGTCTGCAGCGCGGCCAACACCAACGTCACCACGATGCAGGGCAAAAACACAACGTACAGAAGAGCCGGATTTTGGGCAACTGTGCGTTGGAGGAGGGTGGGCGCAGAACTGCCAAGCAACCATGTCGCTAGCGTGTCACCGCAAACGAAGGCGGCCGGCGTTCCAACAACGATGGCGAGTACCAAGTAAGGCCAGCCGGACAGCACTTGGGCTTGCCGGCCAAGCCGAGCCCGCCGCATTGCGACTGGCCAAGCCAAGGCGGCGACAAAGAGCCAGTTGCAGACGCCGATGAGGCCAGCGCGAAGCAGGTTTGAGGTGAGCGGCGCTCCACGCGCGATCGCGACTGTCGAACCAATCACCAATGCAATGGCCAGGGTCAGGGCCCCGGTTACCGCGAACATGTACGGAATCTCTTGGTTGTCCCGCCCGGTGGCCTCTGGTTGACGAGGGTCTACGTTTGGGAGACGCGGTCTCGAAGGTTGCATTTTTCGCGAGCGCGGGCTGTGGAAGAGCCGTGATGGTCAGAAAAGAAGTTGCATGAGGCCCGGCTGATAGAGGACCGAGGCACCGCGCCCGAGATTCGATCAATAGGTGACGCAAAATCCGTAGATGCATTCGCATCATATCGGAAGCATCGGGGGGTGCCACCTCCATTAAAAGGTCCCGATCATTCGAAGCCGCTGCGATCACTGCGCGAAGTCGTTGCCTTCAACGTTCGCGTTTTTCGAGTCGAGAAAGGGCTTTCTCAAGAGCGCCTTGGCTTTGCGGCGGATCTGGATCGCACTTTCGTCAGCCAAGTCGAACGCGCCACAGTCAACGTGTCCGTGGACAACATCGAAAAACTGGCAGAAAGCCTGGAGGTCGACCCCAGCCTGTTGCTCGTCCGGCCAGTACCGATAGACGCTTCACCCGGTTGAGCAGGCGGTACGCTTCCCGTTTTCGCACCTGCTGGTGCGATCGGGGCCGTAGTCGCGCGTCCAACGCACATCTTGACCGACCCGTCGGAGCTTTTTCGCGCGGCGGTTTGCTGGAGTGGTGAGTCACCTTGTCGCCATGAATCGCCATGATGCCGCGTTTCTCTATAGATACGCCACGGCTTGCGCGAGCGCTTCTTCGGACGAGTCCTTTCCGAGCATGAACGAGAGATACCAGAAGACCGAGGTTTTCTTCTTGGTCGCTCTACCCCATCTCGTCGAATGCCTTGACACTGCATTGCAGCGCTCCTGGCTTACCGAAGTCTTTCGAGGTGTTCGACTTATTCGGTGGAACCACGATTGCAGCATTGAGCTGCTTCTTGACCAGAACCTATTGCTACACCAGCTAGATCACACCGCGAAGCCGTGATCGCGAAAGTACACCTGCGCGGTGATCAACTCGTCGCTGGTCGCTCCGATGCTGATGGCACCGCCCCTCTCTTCCCAAAAGTCGATCAGCAGGTCGTCGTCGCGGACCACGATGCGTGTTTTCTTCGGCGTGATGCGAGACGACACGTGCGTCAGGTTACGGCTTTCGATGACCAACACTTCGTCGCTGAAAGCGATTTCAAATTCGCCAAGACGGACGCGGTTTTCAGATTTGCCGATGGCCGAATGCTTCACTTGAGTAAAAACAGAAAACATGGTCAATCACGAGAACGGGGCAATGCCCGCTAATAAAGATAAAACTCCCCAAGTTCGATACGTTTCGTCAACCCGCAGCTCGCTCCTATCAGGCGAATGCGTAGTGCGAATTTTGCGACAGGATCAATTACTTTTGTGGCAGAACAAGCACAGCCAGCCAGCCAGCAACTTGTCATCTTAGGGCTTTTTTACCGTCTCCCATGTCGCCTCCGTGGGCAAGGCGGTGATCGACGAGTGTCACGGCTTGCGAACGCTTCCTGATGCTCAAGTGAGGCGTGCAGGCACCCACGTAACCGAACTAGCAGAGGCGGTCTGCCGCGAAGCCTCGCGCCGAGATTTCGAGCGTGTGCTAGGGCTGCCGAATGCGCTTATTCGCGACCGACCGACGTGCCCTCACTGGCGGCCAAGGTCGGCTGCTGTTGGGGCGCAGGTACCCCGTTCTCGTGGCAGGCGACTACCCGCACGGCAAGATCACTGGCGTCGAGTTCAATCAGATCGGTCACGAGTGCGCCGGTCTCGCGCTGGTAGATCACGCAAAGCGATTGCGCTCCGAGCAGCACGTTGACGAAAGTGAAATGCAGACCTGGCGTCTGCATGCCGCGCGCGAAATTCTCGCGCAGTCGATCCTTGCCACGCAGCCAGCCACTTTCGATGCCCCAGCGGCGCACGACCAGCGGTGAGTTGAGTTCTACCTCGTCGGCATAGTGAGCCATCACCGCGTCGAGGTCGCGGCGATTCCACGCGTCGCACCAGTCGTTGGCGAACGCCAGGGCCCATGTGCGCGTCGGCATGTGTTTCCTTTATCTGGTGAGAGCGTGGGTCCAGTTCTATCGCTACCGTCGCACTCCGCGTAACTACCACTATTGGCAGGTGGGCAGATCGCACTCTTGCCGTATCTTGGCCGGGTGCCGGCATCGGGTTTCGCGCAGTGCGGACCTTGATGGCATCCACGCCAATGTCCGCGTGGACACCGTAACGCCGCTACGCAACGGACAACCCACATGGAGTGCCGCCAATGAGCTTCCGCGTCGATGCGAAGGGTCTTCCGACCCACTGGTACAACATCATCGGCGACCTGCCGTTCGAGTTGCCGCCCGACATCCAACCGCCGCGCAGCGAGGAGGCCACGCAGTCGGGGATGAAGATGCAGATCCCGCTGTCGCTGGTACGGCAGAACACCACGCGACAGCGCGACATCCCGATCCCTGACGAGGTACTCGACCACTACCGTGCCTGGCGCACCACGCCGCTAAAGCGCGCACTGCACCTCGAGGCGCACCTGGGCACCACCGCACGCATCTACTTCAAGTACGAGGGCGGCAACGCGAGCGGCAGCCACAAGCTCAGTACCGCCATCGCACAGGCCCACTACTACAAGGCAGCCGGTGCGACGCGACTCACGACCGGCACTGGCGCCGGCCAGTGGGGCACCGCGCTGGCCATCGGCTGCCGTGCCTTCGGTATGGACTGCCGTGTCTACATGGTGGGGAGTAGCTATCGCGCCAAGCCCTACCGCCGTACGATCATGCAACTCTATGGCGCCAACGTGCTGTCGAGCCCGAGTACCCAGACCCACTTCGGCAGCCGGCTTGCGGCCAGCGGCATGGACTCCGGCAACATCGCCTTCGCTGTGACCGAGGCGCTTGAGGACGCCCACGCCAACGAGGGCTCGCAACTCAGCGTCGGCAGCGGCGAGAACTACTCGATCTTGCATTCCACGGTGATCGGCATCGAGGCGCGCCAGCAACTGCTCGAGCTCGGGCACCCCCCCGACATCGTGGTTGCTTCGCTGGGTGCAGGCAGCAACTTCGGCGGCATCGCTTTTCCGTTCCTCGGAGAGCGCCTGCGCGGCGAGCGGAATGTGCGCTGCGTCAGCGTCGAGCCGCAGGCCTGTCCCAAATTGACGCGCGGCGTCTATCGCTACGACTACACCGACGGTTCCGGCGTGACGCCGCTGCAGAAAATGTACACGCTGGGGCACCAGTTCAAGCCTGCGGGCATGCATGCAGGCGGCTTGCGCTACCACGCCTGTTCGAAGCTCATCAGCGCGCTCTATCACCACAAGCAGATCGACGCGGTGGCCTACGCGCAGCGCGATGTGTTCGAAAGCGCCGTGCTGTTCTCACAGCTGGAAGGCATTCTTCCTGCGCCCGAGTCCGCGCATGCGGTGCATGGCGCAATCCAGGAAGCAATCCGAGCGCGCGAGGAAGGGCGTTCCCCGACCATCCTGTTTTGCCTCAGCGGCCATGGAATGTTCGATCTCGCCGCCTATGCCGAATACCTCGACGGCAGCATGGAGAACGTGGAAGTCAGCGAAGAAGAAATCCAGCGTTCGCGCTCGCTGTTGCCTGACATCGACGAATCCCAAGCCGTGGCCCAGGAGCTTTCATGACCGAGTTCGAAATCCGCACTGCCGCCATCGAAGCGCTCTGTCTGGGCAGAAAAGTCGACTCGCCGCAGCCTGCGGATGTCTCCGACGAGACGCCGCTCGCTGCCGGAGGCCTCGGCATCTCCTCGGTCACATTCCTGCATGCCTTCGTCGCGCTCGAGGAGCGCTTCGGGCTGAGCTTCGACGACAGCGAGGTATTCAACGCCAAGTTCCATACCGTGGGCGATTTCGTGCGCTTCCTTGGCGCCAGCTTCGGCAAGCGCGAAACACTCGCAAGAGAGCACTGATGTCGGCCGACGACTCCCTCCTGCAGGTCGCGCGCGAGTCTTCGCTTGGTCGCCAGACAAACGTGCCGCTGCTCGTGTTGCTGCATGGATTCGCTTCCTATGAACAACATCTGTTCAGGCACGAGGCACTGTTCGATCCGCGCTTTGCGGTTGTCGCTCCGCGCGCGCCGCTGCGAATAGGGCCGGGCGCCCACAGGTGGTTCTACTTCGAACGCACGCCGGACGGGCCGATCGTCAGCGAGGACGAGGAGACGCACAGCCTGAAAACACTGCTGGCCTACCTCGATGCGCTGGCTGTGGAACGCGCGCCCAGCGCGATGTACATCCTCGGGCACAGCCAGGGCGGCACGATGGCGTTGTCGGTGCTGCTGTCGAAGCCGAGACTGATCCAGGGGCTCGTGAACATCAACGGGCGCGCGCTGTCGCGGGTGGTTCCCTCGGAGGACTCACGCAAGGCGTTGGCTGGCATGAAGCTGCTCGAATACCACGGCATAGACAACCCCATCGTGCCTTTGCCGATGGCGCGTGCGACACGCGACCGACTGAAAAAATTCGGGGTCGAGATCGACTATCGCGAGCGCCCCGGCATCGGCCACGGCTTCACCGCAGAAATCCTAAACGAGTCGTCCGAATGGCTATCAGGTCTGCTGGACCGGCAGGAGATCGCGCGCTAGCGCGGGCGGACGGACGCATGCAGCCGCAGACCCTGCACGGCGCCTTCGCGCGACAAGTCGCTGAGACACCCGATGCCGTGGCCGTGCAGGACCCGCACGGCACCATCCGCTATGGCGAACTCGAACGGCGCGCGGACGCGCTTGCGCGCCGCATCGGCGCGCTTGACACATCCGACTCCTGCGCCCCGCGCATTGCGGCGGTCTACCTGAACCGCTCGATCGACTTCATCGTCGCCGTGCTCGCCATCCTCAAGGCCGGCGGCGCCTATCTGCCGCTCGACGTGTCCTATCCGATCGAGAGACTCGCCTACATGCTCGAGGATTCAGGCGCGGAGATCGCCATCACGGATGCCGCACTGTTGCCCGACCTGCCGCGCAGCAAGGCTCGCGCGCTGTTGATCGGTTGCGACGAAAGCGACGGAATCGACGAAGACAGCAATGCTGCGGCCATGCCTGATGCCGGAGAGAATCCGCCGAGCCTCGCCTACGTCATCTATACCTCGGGCTCCACCGGCATGCCCAAAGGAGTGATGTGCACGCATGCCGGCATCATGAATCGGTTGTGCTGGATGCGCGAAACCTTCGACGTCGCAGCCACCGACCGGGTGCTGCAGAAGACGCCCGCGAGCTTCGACGTCTCGATCTGGGAGATGTTTCTGCCGCTGATAAGTGGCGCCTGCGCGGTTCTTGCCAAACCCGACGGGCATCTCGATCCGCCTTATATGGCGAGACTGATCGAGCGCGAATGCATCACCATCAGCCACTTCCTGCCCTCGATGCTCCAGCGCTTCCTGGACACGGGGGGGGTACGCGGTTTTCGCTCGCTGCGCCATGCGTTCTGCGGCGGTGAGACGCTGTTTCCGCGCACCGTCGAGGCCTTCATGCAGCAGAGCGACGCCCCACTGCACAACGTCTACGGACCGACCGAGGCCTCCATCGGCGTGACGTGCTGGCATGCGACGGCGCGCGACGATGGGATCGTGCCGATTGGTTCACCGATTTCGAACGTGCGCATCTACATCCTCGACAAGAATTTCCACCGGGTCGAAGGCGATGCCACCGGGGAAATCTGCATTGGCGGCGTTCAACTGGCGCGCGGCTACCTGAATCGGCCGGAGCTGACGGCCGAAAAGTTTGTCGACGGCCTTGCATCGACCGGCGAGCGCATCTATCGCACCGGCGATCTGGGCCGCTGGCTCGACGACGGCAGCCTCGAGTTCCTCGGCCGCATCGACCATCAGGTCAAGCTCAACGGCTATCGCATTGAGATCGGCGAGATCGAGGCGACGCTGATGCGACATGGCGATGTGCGCCAGGCCGTCGCGACGGTCTGGGAGGCCAACGCTCAAAGCCGGCTGGTGGGTTATGTCGCTAGCGACAAGGCGAGCTCGTCGCTGGTGCCCGAGCTGCTAACCCATCTGCGGCGCCACTTGCCGCACTACATGGTGCCGTCGCGCATCATGGTGATGGATGCCCTGCCGGTAGAGCCGAACGGCAAGGTAAGTCGGCAAGGCCTGCCGAAGCCCTCCAACATCGCGGTGAAGGAGGAAGAGGAAGACGACTATGTCGACCCGGCCAGCGGCGACAACGTCGAAGTCATACTGAAGCGCATCTGGGGCGCGGTGCTCGCTGCGCCGGCCATCGGCCGGCGCAGCGACTTCTTCCTGAGTGGAGGCACTTCGCTAGCCGCCTCCAGCGTGGTGCAGCAAGTCAATCGAGCATTCGGCACGCAACTGCCGGTCCGCACGCTGTTCGAGCATCCGACCATCGAGGCGCTGGCCGCAAGGCTGCGCGCGCCGCAAGTCGATCCGCATTACGAACCGCTCGTGACATTGAAGCAGGGCGAAGGTGTACCGCCGCTGTATTGCGTCCACCCTGTGGGCGGCACCGCGTTTCGCTACAAGGCGCTGGCCGATCGCCTGCCTGTCGACGTTCCGGTCTTCGGCATCCAGGCCTCCGGGCTGGAAGCCGGCGAGACCCTCGCGAGTTCGGTCGAGGCGATGGCATCGCGCTACAAGAGCGCGATTCGCGCCGTCCAGCCACATGGGCCGTACCGGGTGTTGGGCTGGTCCTTTGGTGGGCTGGTCGCCTACGAGCTTGCAGCCCAGCTAGAAAGCGAGGGCGAGGAGATTTCACTACTTGCGTTGCTCGATACACCGGTGCCCTCGCAAGACCATGGCCCGCCCGGCGACGCGGCGGCGGTGAAGGCACTCGCCAATCAGTTGCTCGACCCCGCATCGCCGCATCGCGACGTGCGCGGGGAGATCGCGACGCTCGAAGACCTGGTACGCGTCGCGCAGTTCGAGCGCGCGGTGCCGGCCGAGTTCAATCTCGCGCATGCGCAAAGGCTGGCCCGCCTGGTTCGAAACTGCATCTCGATCGGGCGGCGCTACGTGCCCCAGCCCATTGATGTGCAAATGCTCTACGTGCGCGCGACGGTGCCCATGCCGGGGCTGCAAATGGTGGGAGAATCTTTCGACTGGTCACTCCTGCTGTCGAGCGATCCGATCACCGTCGAGCTGGCCTGCACCCACCTGGGACTGGGCCAGCCTGCCATGGCGTCTACACTGGCGGAGGTTCTCTCGCCGCTGTTGTGACAGTTGAGGCGCTTCCCGCGACTCATCCCGGGGCGTCTATTCTTTCTTTGATCCAAGGTGGCTCGGTGAATAGTTCTCTCCTGATGATGACCTCTATGCTCGTGACCTCGATGGCGGGCGCCCAACCTGCGAACAGCGCTGGCAATTCCGGCGGCGGCAGTGACGGTGTCACTTGGGTCGCGGGCTCCGAATACCCTGCAACCACCATGCCCGGCGTCGGCCTCGACACCTTCGGTAAGCGCTTGGCCGAGCATTCGAAGGGCGCGCTGCAGATCAAGCCCCACTACGACCATCCGCTCGGCGCAATCGCGATGCTGGGGGCCGTGACCGCGGGCGAAGTCCAGGTGGGAGATGTCCACGGTGGGCCACTCGGTGAAGTCGAGCCGGTGTTCAATCTGGTGTCGTTGCCCTTCGTAACTTCGTCGGCCACTGATACCCGCTGCCTGCAGAGCGTGACGCGCCAGACCTATGCGAGCGCCTTCGAGGCCAAGGGCGTGCACCTGCTGTACTCCACACCGTGGCCAGCCACTGGTCTTTGGTCTGCCTGGGCTGTTGATACGATGAGCGATCTGAAGCGGTTGCGCGTGCGCACCTACGACGCGACCTCAGCGGCGCTGATGGGCTCGCTTGGTGTCTACGCAGTCAACGTTCCCTTCGGTGAGGCGATGCCGCGTATCAAGAGCGGCGACATCACGGCCGTGATGTCCTCAGGCGACGGCGGCGCGGGCCGGCGGCTGTGGGAGCACCTGCCGCACTTCACCGATCTGAATTACGCGGCGCCCCTGTCCTTCACAGTCGTCAACAAGACGGCCTACGACAAGCTGCCGCAGGCGCTGAAGTCTGCGGTGGACCGGGCGGCGGCCGACACTGAGACCGCTCTGTGGGACGTCATGCGTGATCGAGCCCAGGCTAACCGCCGCGCGATGGCGTCCAACGGCGTGATCGTCCATGCCGTGGCCGCGCCGGAGATCCGCCGCGAGCTGCAGGAGGCCGGCGGCAGCGTGATCGAAAACTGGAAGACTCAGGCCGGCCCGGCGGGCGCGGCCATGCTCGCGGACTATGAACGTGCCAGGAAAACAGCGGGCGAATCCTCGAGTCTCTGCAAAAACTAGAACCCAGACTGTCGAGGTCCAATGAAAACAGCACTCCACAGCCCCCCCAACCCTGTGGCCCTCATCGCCGCCGCGCCGATGCGCCCGCGCCAAGCGCTCTGGCTGTTGGCGGCTGTCGCGCTCGCCTGGGGCATCAACTGGCCGATCGGGAAAGCCACGCTCGCCTACCTGCCGCCGGTGTGGACCGTTGCGCTGCGCTCCACATTAGGTGCGCTGGCGCTGCTGGTGCTCTGCCTCTTGAGCCGGCGGCTGGTGTTGCCGCGGCGCGCGGACGTCCCGGTGATCCTGAGCGTCGGCGTGCTGCACATGACGGTCTTCTCCGTGCTGTGCAGCATCGGGCTGCAGCACGTGAGCGCTGGGCGTTCGGTGGTGCTGGCCTACACCACGCCGCTGTGGGTGGTGCCAGGCGCCTGGCTGTTGTTGGGCGAGACGCCCACGCGCTGGCGGTTGCTCGGTATCGCCGTCGGTCTTGTGGGGTTGTTGCTGATCTTCAATCCATTGACCTTCGACTGGCACGACCGGCGCGCGGTGATCGGCAACGCAATTGTGTTACTGGCCGCGCTCTGCTGGGCTGCGAGCATCCTCTACGTACGCGCCCACAAGTGGGTGACGCCGCCTTTCGAACTCGTGTTCTGGCAGGCGTTACTCGCCAGCCTCCTGCTGCTGCCGATGGCCTGGGCCCTGGAGGGCGTGCCACGCATCGCATGGAGTTTCGAACTCGGTGCGCTGCTGCTTTACGGCGGCCTGTTCGGCATTGCGTTGGCCTACTGGGCCGTGACCATGGTCAACCGCGCCTTGCCCGCGACCACCACCTCGCTCGGCCTGCTGGGCGTACCTGTGATCGGCATCGTGTGTTCGGCATTGGCACTGGGCGAAACCGTCGGCGCCACGCTGCTCGGTGCGATGGCGCTGATTCTCGGTGGCATCGCACTGGGAATGGTACGCGGCAAGACCTGAGCGCGGCGCACCGTGGCGCGATCAATCGTTCAATGGCTGGCCCTGCACCTCAATCCAGCACGCGAAGATCGACTGTCCGTTGATCACCAGCGGCGGCCCCGCGCGCCGCGCGCGAAAACCGGCGGTGCGCAGCAGCCGCTCCACGCCCAGTGGCGAAACCGAGATCAGCCGCCGCACGCCCTTGCGCGCTGCCAGCGACAGCGCCTTGCGCAGCAGGTCGATCGTGATCACCGACGAGAACTGGCTCAGTGGGCCGGCGGCTCTGGCATCGAAGTCAACCGCCGCAAAGCGCGAGAGCTCCCACACGTCGGGCGTGTTCGGCAGCGGCGAGGCACCCATGAGCTGTGGGAACACATCGCCGAGCAGATAAGGGCGATGCGTCGGCAGCAGCCGTGCGGTGCCCACCAGTTCGCCGTCGTCCCGGCGAGCGACCAGGTAAAGGGTGTCGGCACGATCGAACTGGTCGAGTTCGGCGCCGTCGGGGCAAGCGAGATTCCAGCCCAGCTTCTCGACGAACACGCGGTGGCGGTAGCGCGCAAGCCCGCTCATCAGCCCCGGTGCCAGCGCATCGGCCCTACCTGCAAGAATTTCCACGGCGCCTCTCCCTTGTGACAGACGTCGGCGCATTGCACAGGCTTGGCCTGTGTAGCGTAACTACCAGAATTGGTAGGCAGGGCGGATGCGAGGCGCCGGCCGGGGCCGCAGATTCAAGACAGGTTAGCCGCCGTCAAGAGCTTGGCCGGCACATCGATGCGGGTCGCCGTGGCCGGCTGGCCGTTAAAGCTGCGCGTGATCTGCTCGCCGACGCGCCGCCCCATTTCCACGAAGTCCTGCTTGACGGTCGCGACCAGCGGCGACTTCTTGCGGATCAGGTCGACCGCCTGCGTGGCACCGTCGACGCCGGTCACCACGATCTCGTTGCGTCCGGCCGCCATGATGGCCTGCGTGGCACCGATGGCCGCGTCGTCGAAGGCGGTCCACACGCCGACGATCGAGCCTTTCTGCGGGTTGGCGAGCAACAGGCTTTCCATCGACTTGCGCGCGCTCTCGATCGGGCCGGGTACGTCCACGTGCTTCTCGGTCAGCAGCTTGATCTTCGGGTGCTGCTTGAGCAAGTCGAAGAACTCGTTGGTGCGCAGCAGCACACCCGGATGCGGCCGGTGCGTGAACACCACCACGTTGCCCTGGTCGCCCATGGCCTCGAACAGTCGGTTGGTGATGAGGCGCGACATGGCCGCGTCGTCGCTTACCGCGGTGGCGGTCATGCCGGTCACGTAGGTGGAATCACAGCCGAACACCGCGATCTTCGCGGCCTGCGCCGCCTTCACCTGGGCCTTGATGCGCGCTGCGTCGATGCTCACGACGACGATGGCATCGACCTTCGACGACACCGCGTCCTCAAAGCGCGCCACCATCTGGCCCATGTCGCCGCGCGTGTCGACGACGTTGGTCTTCCAGCCCTGCGTAGCGCCATAGGCCACCACCGACTTGATCATCTCGGTGGTGGTGGGCGACGACTGGTAGGGCGTGATGATCGCCAGTCGCTTGCCTTCTTGCGCGGTGAAGCCTGGAAGCGACCATGCGGCGCCCAGCATGGCGAGCGGCACCGCGCCGAGGCGCAAGGCGAGGTTTCTGCGGTCGAGACTGTGGCGTTTCATGAGACGACTCCTCAAAGGGTGGTGGGAAGGCGGCGAGTCGTGCTGTTCTTCAGCGCTCGCGTCCAATCTGCTGGAAGATGACCGCGCCGATCACGATTGCGCCGGTCAGCATGTCCTGCAGGTACGTCGGGCTGTTGAGGATCGTGAGCCCGTTGGCCAGGACGCCGAGGATTGCGGCGCCCACCAGCGCACCGCCCACGTTGGGCACGCCCTCGCGGCTCGCTGCAACGCCGAGGAACACCGCGGCATAGGCCGGCAGGAACAAAGCATTGCCGCCCGTTGGCTGCGCTGAGCCGAGGCGCGAGGCCAGCAACAGGCCTGCCAGCGCCGAGAGCGCCGCGCATAGGCCGAAGGCCAGCGTCTTGTAGCGTGCCACGTGGATGCCGGCCAGGAAGGCGGCCTGGGTGTTGCCGCCGATGGCCTGCAGCTGGCGGCCGAACACCGTCTGACGCATCGTAAAGGCGGCCCCGGCCGCAGTGGCCAGCATGATCCACGCCGGATACGACAGCGACAACCATTCGCCGCGGCCCAGCACGCCGAAGGCATCGGGGATGTTCTCGAACACCGTGGCGCCGTCGGTGATCCAGAAGATCGCGCCGCCGATCAGCGTGCCCGTGGCCAGCGTCGTGATGAACGACAACACCCGAAAGCGCGTGACCACCAGCCCGTTGAACACGCCGACCCCGAAACCGGCCGCCAGCGTGATCGCCAGCTGCGCGGGCACGCCCACGCCGGCTACCGCCAGCTTGGCGGCCAGCACGCCGCCCAGGCTGGCGGTTGCGCCCACCGACAGGTCGTACTCCGACACCGACATCACGAAGGTGGCGCCAACCGCAACCAGCACCAGGAACGAAATCTGCCGCAGCACGTTCGCCGCGTTGCCGAGGGTGGCGAAGCCGTCGGGACTCAGGACGCCGAACACGATGCAGATCGCCGCGAGCGCAATCAGCGCGCTGTAGGCGCGCAGGCGGCGCTGCAGCGCGCCCCGTGTCGCCGCGGCGGAAGTCGTCGAGGGGGTCATGGCGAAGTGGCTCCGGGCGCCGCGCGGTTCGCGGCAAAGCAGGCGTGGAGGATCGATGCTGTGGAAAAAGGCGCCGTATCGAACGCCTGCGCGATGCGGCCTTCGCGCATCACGAGCACGCGGTCGGCCAGGCCCACCAGTTCGTCGAGGTCGGAGGTCACGACCAGCGCAGTGCCGCCGCGCGCGGCGTGTTCGCGGATCAGCCCGTGGATCGCGCGCCGCGTCAGCACGTCGACCGCCTGCGTGGGCTCGTCGCACAGCAGCACGCCGGGCGCGATGCCAATGGCCCGCGCGAACACTGCCTTCTGCTGGTTGCCGCCCGAGAGTTCGCCGATTGGCTGTTCGAGGTTGGTGGCGCGGATCTGGTGGCGCGCCACGGCGGCATCACCGGCCGCGCGCTCGCGCCGCGTGCTCACGAGGCCGGCGCGCGCAAAGCGGCCGATGTGCGACAAGCTCAAGTTGTGCAACAGCGAGCGCTGCGGCATCAACGCATGGCGCTTGCGGTCTTCAGGGATGAGGCACATGCCAGCACGCAGTGACGCGGACGGCGACATGCGCCGCTGTACTTGGCCATCGACCTCGACCATGCCGCCGGCGAGCGTGCGCGCGCCGTAGATGGCTTCGAGCAGTTCGGTGCGGCCTGCACCTGCAAGCCCATAGAGGCCAACGATCTCGCCCGCGTGAGCCCGCAGCGAAACGCCGCGCACGCGACCATCGCGCGTGGCGAGCGCATCGACCGCCAGGCGGCAGGCGCCGAAGCCACCTGCGTGCCGCGGCTCGGCGCCGTGGCACGCGGCAGCCTGCGGACCCGACATTAGCGCTATCAGCGAATCGTGGGTCTGGCCCGCGCAGTCAAGCGCCGTCACCACGCGGCCGTTGCGCATCACGACCACGCGGTCTGCCATCGCCAGCACCTCGTCGAGCCGGTGCGACACGAACACCACGGCAGTGCCCTTGGCACGCACTCCCTCCACCGCGCGCGCCAGCCACGCGGCTTCGACGGCCGTCAGCGAAGCCGTGGGTTCGTCGAGAATCAGCAGCACTGGCGTCTCGAGCAGGCACCGTGTGAGCGCGAGCAGCGTGCGCTGCGCCGGCGACATGTCGCGCACCATCCGATCAAGCGGCAGTGCAAAGCCAAGGCGATCGAGCACCGCTTGCGCACGGCGGCGCAGCGCGGGGCGCGAGAGGATGCCGGCGCAGTGGCCGAAATCGCTGCGGCCCATGAAGAGGTTCTCGACGCCGTCGAGCGAATCAACCAGTTGCGGCTCCTGGTGCAGCACCGCGATGCCCGCCGCACGCGCGTCAAGCGGGCCGCGCAGGTTCAGGGGCCGGCCGCTCCAGCGCAGGGCACCGCTGTCGGCTGCATAGGCGCCTGTCAGTATCTTGATGAGGGTCGATTTGCCGGCACCGTTCTCGCCGATCAATGCCGTGACGCAACCTGCCGGAATGTCGAGCGTGACCGCGTCGAGTGCCTGCGTCAGCCCGAAGCGCTTGCTGACATCGGCAACGTGCAGCGACATGGTGCGGCCCGATTGATGCGGGGACGCGCTATGCGCCGGCACCCGCACCAATGTCCATCGACAGGCGCGTGTCGACTTCGATGGGAGGGGGAAGGAATGTCATCTTGTCTATATCGTCAGCGATGCTGATAATAAAGATGAAAAGTGTCGGTCGCAACCGCGGCAAACCCGCTGTATGCAGCCAATCGAACGAACCCACGACGCCTGCCGTTTCCTGAAGGACGAGCGTGAATCCTCTCGATATGCCGCCCGTGCTGATGCAATCCACCGGTTTCCTGCTCGGGAGGGCCGCCGCCGTGGCACGCGACGACTTTCGCGCGCGGCTCACGACCCACGGCATCAACGCCAAGCACTACACCGTACTGTGCTATCTGGCCGAGCGTGGCCCGCAGTCGCAAACTGCGATCGGCAGTGCGCTTGCGCTCGACCGCACGACGATGGTGCTGTTGATCGACGAACTCGAGAAGATCGATGCGGTCGAGCGCGGGCACGACGCCAACAACCGCCGTGCCTACCTCGTCGACGTGACACCCGCGGGCAGAAAGTTGCTCACGCGGCTGGTGCGCGCGGCCACCAGTTCCGACCGCGCGATTCAGTCGGCACTCAACGACAAGGAAGCGGCACAGCTGCACGCCTTGCTGCTGCGGCTGGTCGGCGCGTGATGGCAGCGAGAAGCAACGGAAGCGCGTGATGCAAGAGACGGCCCACCGCAAGACGCCGCTGCAGGGCTGCCTCATGGGCATCGACATCGGCACCACGTCGATCAAGGGCGGCCTGTTCAGTGCATCGGGTGAAGCGATCGCACTGGCCAGCGTCGCCTATCCCACCACACGGCCGCACCCTGGTCACGTCGAACAAAATCCGCAGGACTGGCTCGACGGCGTGTGGACCGTGGTCGATCGCCTGTTCGCACATGGTCTTTCGTGGCGCGACGTGGCCGCCGTGGGTGCCTGCAGCCAGGTCAACACCCATGCCTTCGTCGATGCCGATGGCCGGCCGCTGGCGCAGGCCATCGTCTGGCAGGACACGCGCGCCACTGACGCGGCGGCGGCGCTCGACGCGCAGATCGACCCTGCGCAGCGCGAGCGCTGGTGGAAGTCGAACATGACGGTGAGTGCGAGCCACACGCTCGCGCGTATGGAGTGGATGAGTAAGCATCGGCCCGACGTCTGGCAGCGTACCGCCATGGTCGTGTCGCCGAAGGACTTCGTGCTGCGCCATCTCACGGGCCGCTGGACCGCCGATCCGTTGAGCTGCTTCGATTTCGTTGACGGCGCAGGCTGTGCCATCGACTCACTGATCGCTCTGGTGCCCGGCGCGGCCAAGCGCCTGCCGCCGCTGTCGCCCTACCGCGCGGTGGTGGGGTTCGGCACGCATGCGCGGCTGGCGGGTTCATCAGTGCTGTTCGTCACCGGCACCATGGACGCCTTCAGCGGCCTGCTCGGCGCGGGCGCATCGATGCCGGGCGAGGGAGCCTACACCAGCGGCACCAGCGAGATCCTGGCGCAGATCAGCAGCGCACCGAGCGGCGCGCCGGGTATTGTGAGCTTCCTGCCGGTTGACGGCCTGCATGTTCAGGCCGGACCGACGCAAAGCGGTGGCGACACGCTGCGCTGGCTCGCGACGCTGTTGCGGCAGACACCCGAGGCGGTGCTCAAAGCTGCTGAGTCGGCCTCGCGCGAGCCGCACGAGCAGCTGCTGTTCCTGCCGCACTTGCAAGGCGAGCGTGCGCCGCTGTGGGATATGGCTGCGCGCGGCAGCTTTCTGGGCATGAACGCCGGCACCGGCATGCCCGAGTTCGCGCTCGCGGCGCTCGAGGGCGTGGCCTGTTCGGCCCGATTGGTGTTCGATGCACTGCAGATGGCCGCGGGCGCTCGTTGCCCCCAGCTCTTTCTCGGCGGTGGCGGCGCGCGCTCGGACTTCTGGTCGCAGCTTCGCGCCGATGCGCTCGGTGTGCCGCTGCAGCGCGTGGCCTGCCTCGACACCGGCGTGGTGGGGGCCGCGATCATGGGCGGCGTGGGCGCCGGCATTTTCGATTCCCTCGCGCAGGGAGTGCAGCGCCTGGTGCGCGTCGAGCGCGTGTTCGTGCCCGACCCATCGATGGCCGGGCGCTATCGACGAATGATGCGGCGCTACGTGGCGGCCTATGAAGCGCTGAAGCCGGTCTATCGAAGCTAGGGCCTTGTGCCACGAACCTGCGAACGGAGATCCGACTCATAAACAAGAGCACGTCCTCACACACTTGGCAGTACTGAAATTCGCAAGACTCCGAGACCGGCTCTGGCGTGATGGCCCTGCGACGCGCAGGCATAGAGGACGCGAGAACGGGTACTTTCACTACGATGCCGCGACCCGGTGTTGTGAGCGGCAAGACCAACGAACGTCGATAGTCCTGGGAGAAAAGCATGAGGGATTGGGCGCGTGAATGGCTGGATGGATTCGAAGGCGCGCAGCATGAGCAGTCGGTCTTCGACCGACTGTCCGCCGTGTCGCGCGACCTAGGCTTCGACTACTGCGCGTATGGCATGCGGATGTCGTTGCCCCTGTCGCGTCCCAAGACGGTGATGCGCAACGATTATCCTGTGGCATGGCAGGCGCGTTATGCCGAGGCCGACTACCTGCGGCAAGACCCCACAGTGGCGCACGGCCTGCACAGACTCAGCCCGGTAGTCTGGAGCGATGTGCTGTTCGCCGGTGCGCCCGCGCTGTGGGACGAGGCACGATCTTTTGGTCTGCGCGTGGGGTGGGCGCAATCGAGCCTCGACAGCCGCGCCATGCGCGGCATGCTGACGCTCGCGCGTTCGACTGGGGAACTCACGGCCGCGGAGCTCGACGCGAACGAAATCAAGATGCGTTGGCTTGCCAACATCGCGCACCAGGCCTTCTCGCGCGTGCTCACGGCCGATCTTCCGGAGCCACCCTCGCAGACTTTGACGGAACGCGAGATCGAGATCCTCAAGTGGTCGGCCGATGGCAAGACTTCTGACGAGATCTCGACGATCCTGATCATCTCGGTGAATACGGTGAACTTCCACGTCAAGAACGCGCTGACCAAGCTCAGCGTGCCAAACAAGACGGCCGCAGTGGTGCGCGCGGCAATGCTCGGGCTCTTGAGCTAGCCAACGCAGTCTCAGCCGCTGCAACGGTGGCTGCCGAAGGGCGAGCCGCGCACAACGCGCACGCGGAAAAAATCTGAAAAAGCATTCAAACGCATCGCCTACGAAACTTGGTAGTTGTACGAAGCGGCCGTCCCCCATGAAATGCAGTCTGGTGGATGGATTCATCGGTGCCGGAGAGAGTCATCGCTCCGTGCCATATCCGCACCTCAACCCACGGAGAAACGGCAATGGATCCACGAGCGCATGCGCCGACGCAGCAGGGCCAACCGGGAAGCCTCTATGGCTTCGACATGCGCCACTACGTGGTCGCGGACAGTCCCACTCATGGCTGTGCGCACGATGCGGCGGTGCGCGCGCTGACCCATGGGGGCATCTATCCGATCGAACATGCCATCAACGCAATCGGCCTGCGCGACCGCGCGGCGCTGTCGGTGCTCGAGCGCCATCGCGAACTGCAGATCCAGCCCACCGAAGCATCGCTGGTACTCTACGTCAACACGCTGGGCAGGCTGCATCTGCGACCGGCATCGCAGGAGCGCATCAGCTACGAGGCCGGCGATCACTGCGAAGACCTGGGGTTCATCGACGCTGGCGCGGCGGTCCTCGAGGAGATCGAGGCTGCGCACACGCTGCTTCAACAGCGCGAGGCTGAAGCTCATGGCGTCATTCGAGCAGCGCTGGAAGAACTGCAGCGCAGCGGCGAAATTGCACACGTGCTCGATGAGGTCATCGACCACGTTGAGCACGTCGAGTCGGTCTGCTTCTACCTCGGCGACCGATTCTTCGCACTGATGGACCGCTACACCAATCTCATCGATGACAAACGCAGCCGCGGCTTCCTGAGCCTGCTGCGCGAGAAGAATTTCGAACAGTGGACGACCGAGGAGTCGCTCGCGGTCGCCTCGCTGCATGCGCTCTTCCTCTCGGGCCGTTCGGTGCGCTTCGAGGAATTCAATGGCACGCTGCTGGCCGCCGAGCGGCTGCTGCAGCGACTCGACGAACTGGCGCAGGCCTACAGCGCCGCCGGCAACGAAATCCAGGTGCCGCCCGATTTGGGTCTATTCGATCGGGCTCGACGCATTCGCGAGCAAACACTGCATGCGGTCGGCAAGCCATGGCTGCGCTACCGGTGGATCTACGGCCTTAATTTCCAAAAAGTCGAGCGCATCCTCGAGCACTCCGAGTCGGACGAACCGGTCGACGTCTGGTGGACCGAGTTTCGCAATGACTACCGCTTAATGGTCGGCCCCGCGGACGCCTTCGTTCCTTCGGAGCATGCTGGCATGTCCCAACTGGCGCAGGCCGCCATTGCGCGAGACGCGGCCGGTATGCGATGCAACTGTGGCAGCGTCGCAGTGACAGGCTGGGTCGAATACCTCATGGAGCGCATCGTCGGCTCCGCCGTCGTTGCCGCTTCGGCCGACTACGGCATGTCGAGCTCGATACGAGACATCGGCCGGCTCGTCACCTACGACGACGATGCGCTGATCGCGAGCATCCATGCGATGACGCCGGCCGACTTCTTCACCTGCTTCGTTTCGCGTGAGCTGGTCGAGCGCGTGGGCACAGCCGAGGCCGGAGTGATCGCCTCGTCGGTGCAAAAGCGCATGCAGTTCAACCGCTGGCATTTCATTCCCGGCAACCTCGACCGGCCGCTGATCCTCAAGTCGCGCCATTGGTACTACCCGCCACTCATTCCCGACATCGCGATCCATTCGGACATGCATCGCGCGGCGCACAACCGGGCGCGCGTGAAGTATTCGATCCGCAGCCCGGGGCCCGACATGTCGCGCCCATCGCTGAACATCGCGAGCCGCTACTACCGGGGCTTCTACGACGTCCGGGTGGTCCGCATGGAGGGCGACGAGTTCGAGATCGGCGACATCCTGCGCGTACGTCGGCGTACGTTGTGGCTCGAGGCCCTCTATGCCGCACTGTCGCACTACCTGATGAGTCCTGGGGCTGAACGGTTGGTGCGGACAGGCTTCCAGGCCGGCACCTACTGGGACATTCCCGCGCCGCAGGCTGTGCAGTCGGGCGCGAGCGGCGGGCAGATCCGCGCGACGTCCCCCGTCTCCGACGCCAAGACCGCCTTGATGGCGGCCCAGGCCTAATGGCTGCCTCCGGCGAAAGCGTTCCGCTGGTGGGTGCGGTCGGTGCGGTGGCGCGCACGGGCGACAAGAGCGTGAAGCATCACATCCGTTACTTCCGCAAGGGTGCGCTCGTCGACCTCACGCTGGCGCAACTCGATGCGCTAGCCCAGCGGCTGGCCCGTGCCCTGCAGGACGTGGGTTTCCAGCGTCACGACCGCGTGGGCGTGCTGGCTCGCAACGGCATCGAATGGGTGCTGCTCGATCTTGCGTCGATCAAGCTCGGTCTGGTGACGGCGGGCTTCGAGTTTGGCAAGTTTCCTTCCGTTGCACCGCTTGCCGATCGCTACAGGCTCAAAGGCTTCTATTCGGATGCGCCGGCGGATGTCGCCATCGACTTGGCCGGCACGCGCGACCTTCGTCCGTTGCTCGCGGAAGTTCTGTTGCGCGTGGGCGAGAGCGATCCGTCGCCGCACCGCGGGGAGCAGACCGCAGTCTACGCGCAGAAGGACATCACGACGATCAAGTTCACCTCCGGCAGCACCGGCGAGCCCAAGGGCCTCGAAGCCACTGTCGGCAGCATCGATGCCTCGCTCTCTGCGGTGCAGGCGATGTACCACCACCGCGACGGCGACAACATCCTGGTTTTCATGCCACTGTCGCTGCTGCAGCAGCGCTACTGGATCTACTCGGCACTGACGTTCGGCCACGACGTCACGGTCGTGCCTTTCGAACTCGCATTGGATGCGGCCCGCAGGACCGATCCCACCGTCGTGATGGGCGTGCCGGGCTTCTACGAAAGTCTGAGGCGGCTGATCGAGCGCGAATGCCTCGAGGCCGGTGACCCCGCGGCGCGGCGCGCGCAGATCGAATCCGTGCTCGGCCGGCAAGTGCGCTACATGTGGACCGGCTCGGCGCCCGCCAACCCGCAGACGCTGCAGTTCTTCAACGAAGTCGGCTTTCCGCTTTACGAAGGTTATGGCATGAATGAGACCTGCATCGTCTCGAAGAACCATCCGGGTAGCGAGCGGGTAGGCAGCGTCGGCAAGCCACTGCCTGGCAAGCGCGTCCGGATCGACGACGACGGTGTGCTGGTCGTCGGCAGCGATCATCCTGTCAACACCGCCTACGCATACTGCGAGCCAGGCGACAGCGAGAAGATCTTCATGCCCGACGGCGAGGTGCGCACCGGCGATCTCGCGCGCATCGACGAGGACGGATTCCTCTACATCCTCGGGCGTGCCGACGACCTCGTGGTGCTGGCCAACGGGCGCAACGTGTCCACACGCAAGGTCGAGGAGCGCATCAAGGAAAACGGCGAGGTCGCCGAGTGCGTGCTGTACGGCTCCGGCAAGGCCTACCTCGTGGCCGTGGTGTCGCCGGCGGTCACGCCCGCCGACAGCGAGGCCATCCACCGCCATGTGCGTGCCATCAACGAGACGCTGGCGCCTGACGAGCGCGTCATGAAGACTTTGATCCTGCCGAAGCCGCTCACTGTCGAGAGCGGTTTGCTGACCTCACAGTTCAAGCCCCGTCGTAAGGAAATTTACAAGTCTTTCCAACGCGACATCGAGAACCTGTACGGAGCCGTCCCATGAATCACAACCTCGAAGCCATCGTCCGCTCCAACCTCACCAAGGCGCTCAAGCAGGCGGACAACCCAGCCTTTCAATTGGACATGGACGAGGACTTGACGTACGGCTACGGCCTGACCTCGCTCGACATGATCATGCTCATGAGCAGCACCTGCGCGGAAGCCGGAATCCCCCTGACCGAGCTCGCCGAGGATGACATCGGAAAGATGAAGACGCCGCGCGACATCCTCGTCACGCTGTCCACCAGAGCCACTGCCTGAACCACCACTTGAAGGGAGCCCCCATGGATTGGAACCACCAGACACTGCGCGACGCAACGCTCGAGAACGAGATCGTGCGGTTGCGCCGCATCGCGATCGACGACAAACCGGGCTATGCCCGGATTGCCTTCGACCCCGGCATCTGGACCTACTTCGTCTCCACCATCACCGATGAGGCGAGCCTCGACGCCTTTGTTGAGAAGGGCATCCAGGAGACGCTCAACGGCACGCGCATCGTGTTCTCGATCATCGACAAGCGCAGCGGCCAGATCGCGGGCAGCACTTCGTTCGGCAACCTCGCGGGCGCTGACCGTCGGCTGGAAATCGGCTGGTCCTGGCTCGGCGAGGCCTACCGCGGAACTGGCCTCAATCGCTCGGTCAAAGGCCTGCTGCTTGCACACGCCTTCGGTGCGCTCGAATGTGAGCGCGTGGAGTTCAAGACCGACATCCTCAACACGCGCGCCCGGCGTGGTCTCGAAGGCATCGGTGCGACCGAGGAAGGCACTTTCCGCAGCTTCAACTACATGCCAAGCGGGCGCCGACGCGATGCGGTTTACTACAGCATCCTGAAATCCGAGTGGCCGCGGTTGCGCACGGAGCGATTCGGTGACTGAAAGTGCGCTGGCGGCTCCCCTGCTGTCTGTCGCGTCGGAACTTGCGCCGGGCACGCTAGTGCGTGCGAGCGGCAGTCGCTTCGAGTTGGGCGTGCAGATCGGCACCGCGCAACGCGGCGCGATCCACCGCTTCCTCGGCCGCCGCCTCGCTGGGCTTGAGGTGCTTGCCGCGCATGTGGGGGATGTGCAGGCGCTACGGCGCGAGATCGGTCGCCACATGCGGGTGATCGAGCGATCGCTGCCCGGTATGGCGCAGGAACTGAATGGCCTCGCGCACGGCGCGGAAATCTCGGTGTCGGATGCCTATCTGCTGCAGCTGCGGCGCGAACTCACCGGTTACCAGTCTGTGCGGCCCGCCGCCGGAGACTGCACGACCTTCGGCCGTCTCGGCGGCACATCGACGGTGCTGGGCCAAACCATCGACCTCAATGGCGACCTCCATGCCGAACTGTGCGTGCTGGACTTGACTCACGCGGCGTCCGGTAGGCGACTGTTGATGGCGAGCTTCACCGGCCTGCTCGGCTATTTAGGGATGAACGACCGTGGCCTCGCGATCGGCCTCAACCTTGTGCTGGGCGGCGACTGGCAACCTGGCATTCCGGGCTACATGGCGATACGGCACCTGCTCGACGAATGCGCGAGCGTGGACGAATGCATTGCACTGTTGCGGCAACTGCCGCTCGCGAGTTCGCGCGCGCTCATGATCACCGATGGTCGCCGTCTGGTGGTGGTCGAATACATCCTCAATTCGGTACGCGTCACCGAGCACAAGACTTCTTGTGTTCACGCAAATCATTTCCTGCATCCCGATTTTCATTCGCGCGACGAGTTGAATCCGTTTGCTCGCACCTCGTCGCTGCGACGCGAACAAGCCTGCACGACGGCGCTGCGTTCGCTTGGGACCGATGCGACGGCCTCTGCCTGCTTCGCATTCCTGCAAACGCCCCCTCTGCATGTCGAAGGAAATGGCGACATGCGGCGCGAGTGCACCGTGGGTGCCGTCGTGATGCATCCGTTGCTGGGACGCTTCGCGATCCGGCAGCGCGCGGCCACATCGCAACCGGCGCGCGGTGCACCGAGCACCCTTTCCAGCGTCTGAACAAGGAGAACGACGATGCCCTACGTGGTGACCGAGAAATGCATCCAATGCAAACACACCGACTGCGTGTCTGTGTGCCCTGTCGACTGCTTTCACGAGGGGCCCAATTTCCTCGTGATCGATCCAGATGTCTGCATCGATTGCGGCGTCTGCGAACCCGAGTGCCCGGTGCAGGCGATCCTGCCGCATGACCGCCTCGATGCGGGTCAGATCGAGTACCTGGAATTGAACCGCGAGCTTGCGCAGAGTTGGCCCATGATCTGCGATCGCAAAGACCCGTTGCCGGATGCGGAGCGCTGGGCTTCGGTGTCCGGGAAGCTCGCCGAACTGGTCCGCTAGGCCAAAGCCGCGCATGGCCCTCGAGACCCATCGCCTGCCCTATCTTTGCGAAGCGCATCGCTCGCTCGCCGTTGTCGTCGAAGGCGCGGGTGTCTTTCGCCAACGCACCGCGACCACGGATGACGACGTGCGGCTCGCAGTGTTCGAAGCCGGCGACGAGCGCAAGCCGACGGTGCTGCTGGTGAATGCGCTGGGCATCTCGGTGTTGTTCATGGCGGCGCTGGCCAAGCGGCTGGCGCGCGACCATCATGTCGTGACATGGGAGTCGCGCGGGCTGCCGGATTTCGATGCCTTCGATCCGGAAGTCGATCTGTCGATCCGGCAGCAGGCGCTCGACGCGGTGGCGGTTTTGCCCCGCCCAGCCAAGGCCGTTCATGCGATCGTGGCCTTCTGCTCGGGCGCCAACATCGCAGCGTACGCGGTGGCGAATGGGCTGCTGGATACGCAGCGCCTGTGCCTCATCAGTCCGTCGATCGAACTGCCCGACGCGCTGGAAAAGAGTGACTACCAGCGCACCATGTTGCCGCTGTGGCCCAAGGTGGTGACTGGCGGCACCCGCTATGCCGCGCTGGTTCGTGCACTGCTCCAAAAGGGCGCCGACACCGAAGGCGGCGACGACAATCCCGCGCTGTCGCTGCTGAACGGGCTTCCCTTCGATACCGCTGAGTCAACCTACCGCTACGCCCAGCTTCAGGCCGCATGCCTCGAGGTCGACTGGTCGCGCCATCTCGCGCGCATCCGGCCGCCGACACTGGTCCTGCATTGCGACGAGGACGCGATCATCCATGCCCAGACCTCGCAGGCCGTGGCGCGCTGCATCCCGGGGGCCCTTTTTCGCGGCGTGCCGGGCAGCGGCCATTTCGGCGTGCACACCTCGTCAAGCCTACAGGCGGCCGTGGCGGCGTACCTGGCCCGCGCGCCGATCACCCACCATATCTGATTCCAAGGAGCACAAGATGGAAGAGCATTTATCCCTGCTGGAAGATTTCAAGTCGAAGCTGGTCCATCGCATCCGCGACAGCAGGTTCCTCGTGCGTTGCCGGCAGGGAGAGGTCGAACTCAACGAACTCAAGCTGTTCCTAGTGCAGCAGGGCATCTACAGCAGCTACTTCACACGCTACCTCTGCGCGCTGATGGCCAATCTGCCGAGCAACACACAGGTCTCGCGGCTGGCCGAGAACCTTTGCGAGGAACTCGGACTGACCGAGGACAGCGCCACGCCGCACAGCGTGCTCTATCGCAACATGCTGATCCATTTCGAACTTTCTCAGGAAGGCCAGCGCCCCTTGCTCGGGACCCGCCGGCTGATCGACACGATGTTCGATCACTGCCGCGACGCCAACGTGGCACGCGGCCTCGGCGCACTGTGCCTGGGCGCGGAGGCGCTCGTGCCCTCAATCTACACCGACCTGCTCAAGGGCTTCAAGGCCGCCGGTGTCACCGACGATGCGGTGGAGTTCTTCCGCATCCATGTCGAATGCGACGACGGCCATGCCGACACGATGCAGAACATCATGGTCGAATTGGCGCGCACGAATCCCGACCAGATTGCGCGGATGCTCAGCGCGGGCAATGCACTGGTGGACGCGCGGCTCGATTTCTTCGAGTCGATCGAGGCGCAATGTCAAACAAGAACGGCACCGGCCGACAGGGCCACGGCGCCGACGCACTGACGCAGAAAGAACAGGCAAAGAACCGCGCATGGCCACGACCTTCTCCCTCGGCAAGGACGATCTGGTGCTGCGTGCCAAGGCGTCGATGCAGCGGCACCTCGAATCGCCTCGCTGGAGCTTGCGGCAGAAAGTCGCGCTGACCTGCCGCATCCTGTTTTCCCAGGGGCATGACTCTGGCCTGGCGGGCCAGATCACGGCGCGCGCGCCCAAGCCGGGCACTTACTTCACGCAGCGGCTCGGGCTCGGCTTCGACGAAATATGGCCCTCCAACCTGCTGGTCGTCGATGAAGACCTCGAGGTGCTCGGCGGATCGGGCATGGCCAACCCTGCCAACCGTTTCCACAGCTGGATCTACCGCGCCAGGCCCGATGTGCAGTGCATCGTCCATACGCATCCGCTGCACGTCAGTGCGCTGTCGATGGTCGGTCGTGCGCTCAAGATCGCGCAGATGGACGCATGTATGCTCTACGACGACGTCGCCTTCCTCGGCGAATGGCCGGGCGTGCCGGTCGGCAACAGCGAGGGCGAATTGATCTCGGGCGTGCTCGGCGGCAAACGCGCGGCACTGCTCGCGCACCACGGGCTTGTGGCGACCGGGCGTTCGGTCGAAGAGGCCTGCGTCGTGGCGATTCAATGCGAACGCGCGGCCCGGTTGCAGCTGCTGGCCGAAGCGGTCGGAACGATCAAGGAACTCAACCCTGCGCTGGCCAGGGAGGCGCACGACTGGATTCTGGCAGGCAAGCGTTCGGAAGCCGCATTCGCCTACTTCGCGCGGCGCACGCTCGTGGGATGCGACGCCGGTGAGTTCGAACCTGAACCGGATACGGAATTACCGCTCGGACAGGGAGAATGAGGGTGCGCATCGAAGCTTGGACGTGCCGTCCCATCGATGTCGAGGCCTGGCCGCTGGAGGTGTGCGAGCGCATTCTGTCCTCCGATGAACTCGATCGTGCGAACCGCTTCATCCGGCAGGCCGATGCCGAGCGTTTCCGCGCCAGCCATGCGGCGCTTCGGCTGTGGCTCGGAGAGCGACTCGAGATGCCGCCGGCGGACCTGAAATTCGCCGTCACCGGTCCGGCGGACAAGCCGATGCTAGATGCGTTGCCATGGCGCTTCAGCCTCAGCCACACCGACAGCCATTGGGCCGCCGCCGTCGGTGAGTGCGCCGTGGGCATCGACATCGAGTGCCTCGATCGTTTCGCGGGTCGGAAGGACGGGTTGGCCCGGATGATTCTTTCTACAGCGGAGAGAGAGGCCTGGAGCCAGCTCAAAGAACCGTGTGCAACGCATGTACTCGCGCAGTTCTGGACGCGCAAGGAAGCCTTGCTCAAGGCCATCGGCACAGGCCTGCATCGGTCGATGGCCTCGGTGAGCGTCGGCTGCGAGCCAGGACCCGTGACCCTGCGTGCATCGGATGCCGAAGGACGACCAGGCTGGTGGACCCTCAACGATCTCCCCGGGTTGCCAAGCGGATTGGCCGGCGCGCTCACTCGCCAACGCGGCGGCCTTCATCCGCCCGCCACCAAGTGCGCGGACGCCCTTATTCGAGAAGCCTGTACGCCATGACCCTGTTTGACCCCTCCATCCTGCGACTACCCTTCTACGAAGAACGGCACCACGCGCTCGCGGCCGACCTGGAAGCTTGGGTTGAGCGGCATCGGCAACTGCCGCACGAACATCGCGCGCTAGATGTCGAGGAAAAGGGGCGCGTCTACACACGGCTGCTCGGCGAGGCCGGTTGGCTGCGGCACGCGGTCGAGGCGGACAGTGGCCGGCAACGCCCCGATGTGCGTTCGCTGTGCCTGATCCGCGAAGCGCTGGCCTTCCTCGACGACCTACTCGATTTCGCGTTCTCGATTCAGGGCCTCGCCGCTGCACCGCTTGCCTGGTACGGCTCGCCCGAGCAACGAGCCTGCGTCATCCCTGCGATGCGCGAAGGCCGGAGCATCGGTGCGTTGGCGTTGTCCGAGTCCGAGAGTGGGTCCAATCTCGCAGCGCTCAAGTCGCAGGCGGTGCGCGAGGGCGCGGGCTATGTGCTTGACGGCACCAAGACTTGGATCTCGAACGGACCTATTGCCGACCACCATGCGGTACTTGCACGCACCGGGGAAGGACCAGGTGGACTTGGTCTTAGCTTTCTCTGGGTCCCGGCCAGCACCTCGGGATTGCGTACCGAACGCATCGACCTGCTCGCGCCGCGCGCGTTCTCCAGTCTCCATTTCAGTCAGTGCCTGCTGCCTGCAACGGCGCTCATCGGAGAGCCAGGCAAGGGCTTCATATACGCCACCGAGATCCTCGATCTTTACCGCGTGAGTGTGGGCGCCGCGGCACTCGGCTTCTGCCGCCGTGCGATGCGCTGCGCCACGGATTGGTCGCGACAGCGCAACGTGGCGGGCTCGAAGCTGATCCAGACCCAGTTCACCATCGAAAAGCTGTCCGGCATGTCCTTGCACCTCGACACCACGGCACTGCTCGTGGCGCGCGCTGCCTGGGAATTCGACACAGGCGTTCGCGATGTGGCGGCCCATGCGAGCATGGCTAAGCTGCATGCCACGGACGGCGCTTCGCGCGTCGTGGACGACGTGGTGCAGCTGTTCGGGGCCGCTGGCCTCGTTGCGGACTCAGAGCCCGAGCAACTGTTCCGCCAAATCAGGGCCTTGCGCATCTACGAGGGCACGTCAGAGATTCAGAAGATGATCATTGCAGGCGCAGTGTCCCGGCCGCCCTCGCGTTGATTCGTCGCCTGCGACCGAACTCATTGGCCATCGCGGCGCCGTGAATCGACGCGCGGCAGGTAAGGGGCAGCGACTCAACCGCAATCGCGCCGTGGCAGAAGGATCAATGCTGGTTGACCTGATCCCCGTACTGGGACTGAGCGAGTGCAATGAGAACCTCCTTTAAGCCTTTCGCTAGCGAAGCCACATTCAGACCTACGATGTGCTTGGTAAGCGCGCGGTGAATTCCAACCCGTGGATATAGAGTCGTATTTTTCAAAGAGGGAATTGATGTACAACTTCAAAGTCGACAGGACGCAGTATCCGATTGGGCAAGGTGGCTTTCACCACACGCAGATTCATTGCTGGCATGAGGAGCCAGGCTTCAGCGTTGTCTATGACTGTGGCGGCTCTAACGAAACGCATCGTAAGGACGTGATTGCGGCCTTCGCGGACGAACGCCCCAGAGAGCATGACTGGCTTGTCATCTCGCACTTAGACCTGGACCATATAAGTGGCGTCCCTCAACTGCACGCATCGAAGCAGACTTTTGCCAATGTCATCCTGCCACACCTGAAAGCAAAGGAGCGGCAGAAATACTTTGACTGGATGGTCTTCGTCGCATTGGCCCAGGGACGCGATGCGGACGTGATTCAGGAGGGAATCACCACCGCAATCGGCCTGTACAAAGGCACTTTCGGGCGGCCAGTCATGATCATCCATGGTCCGACTGACGGGCCTGGCGACGAGCAACAACAGGCACCGGCCCTATCACTGCCGGCAACTGTACGAGAGGTTCTTCGAACAGCCAAAGAGGGAACGACGCTGGGTGATGGCACTTCTTTTACTTTGGCGAAGGTCGACTGGCAGTTCCGCTTCTATTCCCGCGAGTGGGACAGTGCTAAGGCTAGCGTGATCTGGAACTTGACGGTACTCAATGCGCTAAAACTGCTTATCAAAAACTTGGGCAAGGGCGGCAGCACCGGCATAAAGTCATGGAAAGGCGAAGTCAATAAGTTGCTGAATACGTCTGTCAGCGAGGCGGACTGCGACGCTGCACTCGAGCAGGTCAGGACAGGCGAGAAGGCCAAACGCGGTATGACACTCAAGGCGCTGATTGGAGCTCTGTACAAGTTGACAGAGCTCGAGCACTACAACAGCGCGTCGCTGTGCATGTATTCGGGCCCGAGGGAGCGGGGGAACGACTATGGGCGCTTTAGTTTCGCCAGGCAGGTTCATGGTCTGCCGGACTGGGAGACGCCACGGTTGCAGCCTGTCCAGATGACAAGAAGTGTGGGCTGGCTGGGCACAGGCGACATGCATTTCCCTGATCAAGCTGTTGTCACGGACTTTGCAAGTCATTTTCTTGCGGAACTGCCGCGAGTCTCCACTATCCTGGTGCCTCACCACGGGTCCAGGCACAACTATGCAACTGACGGCATCAGCCCGCTGTTGTCCCTGATGACGTGCTTTAGCTTGGGCGTGCGATTGTTTATTGCGCCTGCGAAGCGCTCCGTCTACGGCCATCCCCATGAAGAGGTCGAAAGCGCGTTGAGCAGGTGCGATGTGCTTCAGGTAGTTAGTGAGTCTGCGCTCACACAAGTTGACGAATCGATCACGAACGTCTGGCGCTAAGACGACTCACCGTTCAATCGGTTGGGTTTCCAGATAGGGCTGCTCTGCTCAAGTTCGGTCGTCGCCGACACAGTTTCTTGCTGATCAAACGACTGGATGTCGGATTCGGCCCATCTCTGACCCTAGGTGCTCAGTCCCAGCCCACGGTGCGATGCGAATACCCGACTGCGTTGAATCTGCCAGCGGCGTCCGTGATCGCGCCGATCACCCGGGGCCATCCGTTTGGGACAGGCTGTGCGGCTTCACTGCACATCCGTCGCAAGTGGCCGCACCCTCAAGGAACTGGTACCTCTGGCGCTGGTCGACATCGGTCTGATGTGGCAGGTGAGGGCATTCGACCGAAAGCGTCGCCAGTTTCGGGACTACGTGCTCACGCGCATGCAAGATCCCAAGGTGCTGGATGACCGCCCTGTGCTCAAGGAAGAGACCGTAGAGCAAGACGTGCTGTGGAACCGCGTTATCGAGCTGGAACTGGTCGCGCACCCGAACCATCCCAGACCCGAAATCGTCAAGATGGACTACCCAATGGTGGACGGTGTGCTCAAGGTGCGTGTGCGAGCTGCGCATTCGGGCTACATGCTCCGACGCTGGTGCGTGGACTGTTCTCCAGACCACCGCCTTGCCGCTCGCGATTTTCCGCTGTGGCTCAAGGAACCGTTGGATTTGTACGGGAGCGAAGCTGAGCTTGCTCCCGGTTATGTCGATCCTCGCGCAGGGAACGGCAAAAAGATTCGTGCGATGTAAGGTAAGCGTTCGCCCATTACCCTCTTGACTCGGGGCGGCGATCAGATGTCGACGACCTGACGCAACATGTGGAAGGGGACGCGCCACGATTGCCCGCTGCCGATGTCGACGGTGGCCGTGCGCTGGTTGATGCGCTCGATGATGCCCACCTGAGGCTGGAGGTACTTGTCGTCGAAGGCGACCCTCGCGCCGCGATGGAAGTCGCCGCGCGCAGGCCTGTGTTGAGGCAGTGCCGCGCCGGATGCCGACGTGGTGTCGACTGGGCTCGCAGGATTCGGCGGCTCGATGGCCGCGTACGGCAACTTCCACTCTCTGCGCGTGCTGTCCTCGTGCAAGGTGACCTGGGTGTCCCTCATGGCGACCACCTTGCCGCTGCGCATCTGGCCGTCGCGCCAGTCGATGAAGCGCACGATCTGCCCGAGGTTCATGTGGGTCCGCACGGCGATGACCCGCCGTGGATCGGCCAGCATGCGATCGATGATGGCGCTCAGCTGGAACAGCTGTAGGCTGCTGGCCTGGTTGAGCGCATCGATCAGCTTTGCGTCGGGGCCTTGCGAATTCACTTCGTCGTCCTCCTTGCGTTTGCGGCGCCGGACGCGAGGTCTTCAGGCAGCCAGTCGTTCCTTGGGCCGCTCGACATGCTGGCCGCCAATGTTCCAGGGCAACAACTCGTCGATGCGGTTGATGGGATGGTCGGCGATGCGCGACAGCACGTCGCGCAGGTACGCCTCGGGATCGATCCCATTCAACTTGGCCGATTCCACCAGGCTATAAATTGCCGCGGCGCGCTCGCCACCCGCGTCAGAGCCCATGAACATGTAGTTCTTGCGACCAAGGCTCACACCGCGCAGAGCGCGCTCTGCGGCATTGTTGTCGATCTCGATGGTCCCGTCATCACGGTAGCGCGTCAATGACCGAAGGCGAGTGAGGGTGTACCCAATGGCGCGTCCGAGTTCCGACTTGACCGAGACCTGCCCGAGCATTCCCCTCAACCAGGCGAACAACTCCTCGAGCAACGGTCCCGCTCGGGTCTGGCGTTCATGACATCGCTCCTCGGGTGATCGCCCACGGATGTCGGCCTCGATCGCATACAGGGCGCCGATGCGTCGCAACGCCTGTTCGGCGATCGAGTCGGGAACTTGCCCCTGACTCTCATGCAGATCCCAGAAGGGCCTCCTGGCATGCGCCCAGCAAGATGCTTCGACGATGCCGCCGTCAGCGTAGAGCTTGGCGAAGCCGGCATACGCGTCGGCCTGCAAGACGCCCTTGAAGTCCTTCAGGTGCGCCTGAGGATGTTCGCCCTTGCGGTCGGGGGAATAACGCAGCCACGCCGCAGGCGCGTCAGCGCTCCCCGATGCGCGGTCGTCGCGCACGTAGACCCACAGTAGTCCAGTCTTGGTGCGGCCGCGCCCGGGCGACAGCACGGCCACTGGCGTGTCGTCTGCGTGGAGTTTGGAGCCGGCCAGCACGTAGCGCCCCAGTGCGGCGACCAACGGGTCCAGCAGCCTCTCGCCCTGGCCGATCCAGCCCGACATGGTGGAGCGCACGATCTCCACACCCTCTCGGGCATAGATGCGGCTCTGGCGGTACAGGGGCTGATGATCGCAATACTTGCTCACCATCACGTGGGCCAACAGCCCGGGCCCAGCGACACCGCGTGCGATCGGTCGGCTTGGTGCCGGCGCCTGGAAGATGGATTCGCATGCAACGCACGCGAGCTTGGGGCGCACGTGCCGTATCACCTTGAAGCGCGAAGGCACGTATTCGAGTTGCTCCGAGACGTCCTGGCCGATCTGACGCAGACGCCCACCACAGGCGTTGCAGCCACAGGCCTGGGCGTCAGCATCATGCCGTGCATTCGATGCTGGGGGCCTGTACACCTTGTCCTCGCGCGGCAAGTGAGCCGGCAGGCTGCGATCGAAGCCTTCGCTGTTGGCCGCAGGTGCCTTTGGCGTTTTCGCGACCGCCGCCAACTCGTGCACCGGCAGGCCTTCGATCAACGCGATCTGCGGATCGTTCAGTTGCTCGCTGGAGGCGCCGAACCGCGCGCGCAGTTGCCGCAGCAACTGCATCTTGAGCTTGTCGACCATCAGCTTCAGTAGTGCGACTTCGGCGTCACGGGCCTCGACGACTCGCATCAGCGAGTCAACGGTGGGAGGCATGTTAGAGGTCTTCGACACTGGCATCGACTATGCCAGTGCGCCGTGCGATGTCGCCTCGCCCGGCCATCACGACGCAGACCTCTAACGGACGAATTTCACACGATCTCAGGCAGCAAGCATGGGCCGGTCGGTGCGCGTGGGCATGCGCCAGTCAATGCCCTCGAGCAACATCGAAAGTTGTGCCGCAGAGAGCGAGACCTTGCCCGACACAGCCTGCGGCCAGACGAAGCGGCCGCGCTCCAAACGCTTGGCCAGGAGAAGCAGACCCTGGCCATCGAACCACAGGACCTTCAGCATGTCGCCGCGCCGGCCGCGGAAGACGAAGACGTGACCGCAGAACGGATTGGCCTGCAGCGCCGTCTGCACCATCGCCGCGAGGCCGTTGAATCCTTTACGCATGTCGGTGTGCCCTGCCACGATCCACACACGTGTGTTGGCCGGCAGTCCAATCATGAGCGCCGCGCCAATGCGTCCAGCACGACGCGCAGGCGCAGGCCATCGACTTCTCCATGCAACTTCAGTCGCGCGCCGAAGACCTCGAGTTCGATGTGACCTGGCGGCGGCGGTGAGGCGGGGACGGCCACCATTGACGTGGCCGTAGAACCCTCGATGTTGACCGCGAGCAAGGCGACCTCGTTGTTGCCATGCGCCAGCTTGTGATCCACCGACATCCAACGGCGCAACTGGTTGGCGTTGATCCCGTGCCGCAGCGCCAGGCCTGCAACCGATGCGCCAGGCTGGCGCGTCTGCTCAACCAGCCAGCGCCTGAACGCCAGCGTGAAGATGCGCTTGCCGTTGGTCATGACCCGTTCCACTGTCGGGCCAGTCCAGTCTGGGGTGTGTCCGCTGTTCAACATTGTGGACACATGCTCGCCTGCTCAGGCGCTCATCGCAATGTGGTTCAGACCGTACGCTTACGATGTAAGGGTTGAGTGGGTTGAAGCAGTTTCGCAACCGGTCAACAACGTAGATTGTCGAGCGAACCAGCTCGCAACGCAGCGACGGTTGCAGTGGCCAACTCCTTGTGCGAGCCTTGGTGCATGGACATCGAACACCTCTTGCGCCGATCCGATGAACTCGACGACAGCATCGTTCGAATGCTCGAACTCGACCGTTACCCCGAGCACGGTGAAGGGGCGGAAAAATTGGCACTCAGCGTCACTGCCGCCTCTCTCTCAATCGACCACGCACGCGCGCTGCGATCGCTGATTGCCGACGGGTTTGTCTCGTCGGCGGTGCCCCTGATGCGACTTCAGTTCGAATCGACAACGCGCTCGGCATGGCTGCTGTTTGCGGCTTCAGATGGACAAGTGGCCTTGGCTGCGGCGCCGCTCACCGCGGCAGCTGACGAAGCTGCGCGGAAACTGCCGGCAGCGCGAGAAATGATCAAGCAGCTGCGGGGAGTGTCGATTGCCGTGCCGGCCGCTGCAGCACCTGCAGCCATGCTGGGTCGATTTGAAGACATGCAGCGGCATGCCTTGAATTCCTTCGTCCATGTCGGCGTGCACGCACTGCGACGTCACCAAGACGGCTTTCCGGTGCAGTTGGTCTGGCAATTGATCGAATGCTCAAACGGCCTTGTCACGATCGCTGCGATGATGCTGGCAATACTGACCGGAGACCGCGTTCTGGCAGCTCGGATGAACCGCGTGCATGTCGGGTTCGAAGACTGTCTGACGCCGCTGCTGCCATCCTACTGAGGCCAAAAAGCGGCGCTTCCCAGGGAAGTGTTGGCACAATCATTCGAACGTCGAGACGGCACGCGAAGACGAACCGCAGACAAGTTCACATTTCGACGGGGGAAAAATGCAGGCAGATCGATACTTGGTCATCGACTTTGAGGCCACGTGCTGCGACACGGGAAGTGTGCCCCGTGAGCACATGGAGATCATCGAAATCGGAGCCGTGATGGTGGACGCGCGATCGTTCGAGATCGAGGATGAGTTTCAGATTTTTGTTCGACCTGTTCGACACCCGAAGCTGACGACCTTCTGCATAGCCCTCACGTCGATTTCCCAGAGGGACGTCGAACTCGCTCCCTCGTTCAAAGACGCAGTTGCCGAGTTCAAGCATTGGCTCTATCGCTACACCGGCTTTGTCTTCTGCTCGTGGGGCGACTATGACCTGAAGCAGCTGCGCCAAGACTGCGATTTCCACAAAGTACCGTATCCAATCAGTGCCCCTCACGTCAACGTGAAGCGGGTTCTGACGGAGAAGCAAGGGTTGGCCAAAAAGCCGGGGCTTGGCGACGCCATTCGCCTCGCTGGATTGACATTTTCTGGCACGCACCACCGCGGCATCGACGATGCTCGGAACATCACCCGGCTGCTTCCGTATGCTTTCGGAGTGGCCCGGATCGCGCCGTGACCAGGTGCCGAATTTGTACTGTGCAGTTTTGAACTCGAATCGCATGCTCGTTCTGAATTGGACCGTCGCAGGGAGAAAACAAACATGATCCGAACCGATTTTCTGGAAGCGTTGATCGAGCCTGCGAGTGGGGGCGCTTGGGTGCGCCCCGGCTTTGGGCGCAATGAGCGTCTTGGTTCAGGCCCAGGGCGGTGAGTCGCACAACGTGGGCCCCCTCGTGGTGGGGCAAGACGTTCACCTCTGCGCCTTCGTGGCGATTGGAACTGCTGGAGCCTGATGTCGTTCTTCACGTCGACGAGCAATCGGCGCGCATGAACGTGATGGTCTCCGAAGGCTGGACCATCAGCCGAGGGTTCATCTGGTCGCGTCTGAATGCCATCCTGCCTGGTGGTGCCGCATTGGGCCTCGATGGCCTCTCGGCAGAGGCTGCGAACGCTTTGCACCATGCCCTGGGACAGGCCCGCGCGGCGTATCGGCAGCACCTCGAAGTTCGAAAACTGCTTGGTGCGTTCCCAGCCGCCATTCAGCCGGTGGTTGAATGGGCTCAGCAGCTCATTGCGGCCGCGAAAGCGCAGCTTTCAAACAAGGGCTGGCTGACTTCCGAATTCGTGGCACGCTGGGTTGGCGCACGGCCAACGAGTGTCCTGACCGAGCTCCTGACCGTTCCTGAGGTTAAGACGCACTTGGCGGCGCAGCCAGAAGCCATTCGCAACGGTGTCGGCCTTTGGCAGCAGCCCCTCGAGAAATTCGCAGCCGGGGTCAACGACCGCCATCTCGCGCGTGAACTGGAAGCCTGCAAAGATTTTTTCGACCGGGTAGAGAAGACGCCGTTGACCGAGGAGCAATCTCGGGCCGTCGTGTGTTTTGACAACCGCGTGCAGGTCATCGCGTCGGCCGGGTCGGGCAAGACGTCCACGATGGTGGCGAAGGCGGGGTATGCCCTTCATCGTCAATTGATGAAGCCCGATCAGATCCTTTTGCTGGCCTTCAACAACAGCGCGGCCAAAGAATTGCAGGCACGCGTTCGGCAACGACTCGCCCCACTCGGACTTGACGCGGACCGGATCGTGGCCCGGACCTTCCACGGCTTCGGACTTGACGTGATTGGAGACGCAACCGGCAAGCGCCCTTCGGTTGCGCAGTGGGTGGAAGAAGGCCGGGAGGCCGATCAACTTATGGAGATCGTGGATGAGCTCAAGGACCGCGACCCCGTGTTTCGTGCCGAATGGGATCTCTTCCGTGTGGTCCTCGGGCGCGATCTGCCGGCATTTGGCAAGGAAGAAGATTCGCCGGAAGACTGGGACCAGCAAGACAACACGAAGACAGGCTTCAGAACCCTGCAAGGGGAGGTAGTGAAGAGTCAGGGTGAACGGTTGATCGCAGACTGGTTGTTCTACAACGGCGTCGAATACCAGTACGAAGCCGCCTACCCAGTGGACACCGCCGACCCGAGGCACCGGCAGTACAGACCCGATTTCTACTACCCAACGATCAACGTGTTTCACGAGCATTGGGCCGTCGATGCCGATGGGAATCCACCCGACGCCTTCGTGAACTACGCAGAGGGCATGCGCTGGAAGCGTCAGCTGCATCGCGACCAGAACACCGCGCTCATCGAAACCACGATGGCCCAGCTGTGGTCCGGCGAAGCGTTCAAGCATCTGGCCCAAGAGCTCACCGCACGAGGCATCGTGCTGGATCCCAATCCTGATCGCCCAGTCCAGGGGCGTCGCATCGTTGACAGCGGGGATCTGCTGAAAACAGTTCGCACCTTTTTGAGCCACGCGAAAAGCAACCGACTCGACGCCGCCGCGCTGCAGGACCGCTTGGCGACCGAGCCGTCTGGGCGCTTCCACTTTCGTCACGCGTTGTTTCTGCGGCTGTTTGATGCGATCCGCCAAGGATGGGAGCGCAGGCTAATCGAGGCAAAGGCCATCGACTTCGAGGACATGCTGAACATGGCAGCCGACCATCTTGAAGTTGGCCGCTGGAAAAGCCCCTTCGAATTGGTGATGGTGGACGAGTTTCAGGACGCGAGCAAGGCGCGGGCGCGACTGGTTCAGGCGCTCGTGGCCCAGCCGGGGCGATGTCTGTTCGCCGTCGGCGACGATTGGCAAAGCATCAACCGTTTTGCGGGCGCCGATCTTTCAGTGATGACTCAGTTCCAGCGATGGTTTGGCAAAGCTGAAGTGCTGCGGCTGGAACGCACGTTCCGCTGTCCGCAATCACTTTGCGACGCGTCAGGCCAGTTTGTCCTCAAGCACCCAGGTCAACTGAAAAAGAAAGTCCGTTCCGATGCCACAGAGCACGCGCCGACGTTGGAAGTCGTCGAGGTCGGCGACGAAGAGGAAATCGCAACTGCGATTCGACGACGGCTCGATGGTTTGTATAAGAACCTCAAGGAGGGGACGATCGCGACCAATAAGGATGGCATCCTGAGCGTGCTTGTGCTTGGGCGGTATCAAAAGGACAAGAACTTCTTGCCGTCGTTGACTGGATTGGCAGATCGGCTTCGCATCAACTTCATGACTGTGCACGGCTCCAAGGGGCTCGAAGCCGACTACGTGATCCTGCCAAGAATGGCCTCGGGAATCAGGGGATTTCCGAGCAACATCCTGGATGACCCAGTCCTTCGACTGGCCATGCCTGACGGCGAAGATTTCGAGTACGCAGAGGAACGGCGCTTGTTCTACGTCGCCCTTACTCGGGCTCGTCGGGGAGTTACGCTGGTGGCGCCCCGCAGGCGGATTTCGCCATTCGTGGTTGAACTGATGAAAGACCAAGGCTTGAAGGCCGTCTCGCTCACCGGCGAAGCCGCGTCGACGCAGGTGTGTCCAAAGTGTCAAAAAGGGGCGATGGTCCAGCGGCCCGGGAAGTGGGGGCCATTTCTCGCGTGCAATCGATACCCGCTGTGCAAGAACACTGTGAGCTTGCCGAAACAGCGATAGCGCGGGTGGAGCGTGGGACGCCCTTAAGCAAAAGGAAAGGTCGTGCCCTAAGACTTGGCCAACGCCGCCATCGCGGCAAGGGTCGCGGATGCTGCAGCGGAGATGGCCTTCTCCTGCTCTTGAACCAGCTTCTGGAACGCCTGGAAGGCCTTGTAGCAGTGTTGGCACTCCTCCTCGAGCAGTTCGACAATCAGCTTCAGTGTCAGCGGCCCCGTGCCTCCGAACCCGTAGCTCACCCGGTTGGTCTCGACGTTGACTTTACGCGTGACGATGTTGGTTTGACCAACAATGATCCGTGGCGAGAAGCGGTGGTTATAGGTATGGCGGAAGTTCTTGGTCTTTGCCTGGTAGCCTTTGTCACCGATCCGTTCGAGCTTCGTCTTGAGTTTGTTCCATTTCTTCCACGGACCTCCGACCACTTCTGCCTGCGCGAAGTAGATTTTGTCGTCTAAGGCTAGGTTGTCCGCCCACCCTTCTGGTAGCTTGGTCTGGTTTGCTTGGTGGCTGAGGTGCGCCGCGGCAAAGATGAAGCGTGACCGAATGACGTAGGGCAAGTTGAGCGCTATGGTCGCGAGCGGGTTGACGAACTCGTGGGCGACGTCGAACTTCCCATTGTTGTCAAGCTTGTCCACCACGTCGCGCCAAGCCGCCAACTGGTGCGTATAACGAGTCAGATCGTTGATGACGTTAGCGAGTTCTTGGGAGAACTCTTTGAACATTTCGGCATACGGCATCCATTCGAACGGCAGTGTTTGGGGAAGTGCTCCCCAGCCATACGGCATGAACATCCCGTTGAATGGGGCAACTTTCAGCGCGGCGCGGTATTGCCTGTAGCGGTAGGTCGACACAGCTTCTCCCTGGAAAAAATCGCCTCATGCATCAACTCATGCTACACATACACTAGCGTCTAGGAAATGGAGGGTGCCGGTTCCGGACCTCCCCGCACCAGGTCAATGAGCCGCTGGAAGTTGGCTTGATCGTCGTCACTCTTCCAGCGATTGACGAAGCGGGCAACCACCTGCAGATTGCCCAACTCGTAATGCCCATTGGAATCGCGCCGATCCAGTGAGGGCGCAAGTTCCAAGTCTGCGAAGCTGATGTCGAGTGGCAGTTTCGTGATCGCACACACGGGCTCACGCAGCAGAACCTCGATGTGCGCGCGGAACTGTTCTTTGGACTCGAAGCGCACTTCTTTTTTCTTTGCCACCTCAACCCGCTGGGTACCGCTTGCCGCAGCCGCCTGGTAAGCCATCTCCATCATGTGGTCCACCGCGCTTTTTCGGGCGGCCGTGAACCGCGTGTGCGCCGGGTCGATTTCCCAGGTTGGGAAAGGCCATTCCAGCATCTTTGCGAGCCGGCGCAAGAACTCTTGCGCTCCAGCGAGCGTGAAGCCGATGTCAAATGTATTGATCCTGGAATCTTTTATTCGATTCCTGGCGGTCTCGTTCTGGAGTTGGTCTCGCTGGTGTTCCAACCAGCCATAGACGTTGGCTTGAATCCCCGTGACACTGCTCATTTGTGCCATTGCCACCGGATCAACGGTGACTTCAAGCTCATTGGTGCCAAGGCACCTGTCTCGGTAGATGGACATGATCCATTTATTGTTCAATCGCGGCAATACGATGTAGATGCCATCCTTGAGAATCTTGTTGTTCGGATCACTGCGAACTCGCAAGTCGCCTGAGTGGGGCGTGATGATCTTGCCGCATTGCCGAAAATCTTCGTTGCTGACATTCAAGGAACCACCTCCGCTTCAATGGATGCTTTGAGCTGTTGCCGATTGCGCTGATAGCGGCGAGTCGCCGCTACCGCGATGAGAAGTCAACGCCCCGCCCTCGAGAGTTCGAGCTTCCAGGTAAATTGGAACGGGTGCGAGAGCGCGGAAATCAATTGCGCGTAAGTTCCATAGTTCTGAATTCCCCGTCGGAATGAGCCGTGAGTGATCGTAAAACCGCCCCATGCGCGAGTTTGCAATCCTCCCGCTCCCGATCCCGCCACCGGCATTGGCGCGCGCTGAGGCAGTGCCCCTAGTCCGCGGTTTCTCATCTATCGAGGTAACGCTGGCGAGTTACATCACAAATGTAATCCGATCACCGATCGGAAGGTTGGTCCGGCTTCTCGTGTAGCTCGGCGTCTTCGTTCTTGCCGCATCGGCCAAAGCCTTGCATCGCCAATGCTGACCAGTTGCGCGGGACCGCGGTCAGGCTGAAGGCGCCGTCAAGGTGCCGTTGGTTCGCGCAAGAGCGCTCGTTCGAGGACTTCGGCCCACGTCAGTGCTTGTGCAAATGCGACCGCCCCAAAAGGGGCAGAAGGGGTCGCCCTAGAGGGAAAGAGCGCGATGTTTCGGCCGCGTGGGCGCGCGGCACTCGGGTACATCACACCGTCAAGGGGGCGGTCGTCGGTTGTCTCGAAACCTTGGGCGAGGTACTCAGACATCACTTGCGTCGGTACGTAGTGAATGTCCGGCAAGCGTTGCCTGTCGACGGGTTGCGAAATCTCATCGACAAAGCTTCGAAGGAAGGCCAGTTGGTCGTATGAGGCGCTGTGCTCGGGATCAAAGAGCGAAGGAATGGGCGGTATATCGGTGAAATCGACGATCCGTAGAGGAGCTTCCGAGCGAAAGATCGCAACTGGGATCACTTCATTTGCCTCGAGCGGGCCCATTTCTGCGAGGGCGGTGTCAAGTTCAAAGGCAAGGTACAAGTATGGGATGCCTGTGGGATTCATGCGCCCCGACCTCGCGACACTTTCCGGCGGTGCCCCCAGGTTATTCGCATCGGGCGACCAACTATCGTTGGGCCTCAGAACACGGCCTCTGAAGAACTCCCGCCCGGGTGGTATTTCCTTCACCAGGTCTGCATTGCGGATGACGTGTCCGATCGCCGAAAGCATGTCGGCTGGTTGAATCCCATCTTCAGGATGAGTGGAGGTGCGTCGATGGAAATGAAACCGAGTTCGGTGTCGAACTACGTTGCAGAAGTTCAGCCAGGCGCCATCCAGTTCTCGATTAAGAGGAAGCGTTCCCCAGATCCCGTCTGGTGCTTCAACCCAATTTTCAATGGAGAACGAACTCACCACGACGGCGAATACTTGGGGTGACGCGGCGAAGCCGATCTCTTCGAGCACCTCATCCGTTGACATGAGGTCATCCAAATACTGCCCGTCCGCAGCTGGCGTTCCAACACGATCGTACGCGGTCAATTAACCACGCCCTTGTTCGGTGAACGATGAGCTGTGAGGCTACGTGCCCATGTAGAGCAACATGGACATGTAGAGATGACAGAGCAGTACGCAGAGTTGAGAAGCCGGTTGGT
>NZ_JANLNM010000013.1 GCF_024701975.1 Variovorax sp. ZS18.2.2 | reverse complement strand
CCGAACAGGACAGTGAAACGACTCAGCGCCGATGATAGTGCGGGTTCCCGTGTGAAAGTAGGTCATCGTCAGGCTCTTACAGCCCAGAAAACCCCAGTCAGAATCCTGACTGGGGTTTTTTGCTTTGAGGATTCGGAATTTGAAAAACAAAAAACGCGCCAATCCTAGATGACGTGCTTTTCTATTCCGAAGCGACCGGATTCAGGTATTGCGAATACCCAGAGCATCCCTCTCGGCAGCACCTGCGCCAATCAATTCGACCAAGATATCCTCGGTCAATTGATTCAGCTCTTCATCTGCAAAGAAACGAAGACGAATAGTCTCCAGGTACGGCGTGCCTCGCAGCCACGCCGACCAGTCCTCGACGGCGATGTGCTGCACTTCCAGCAGCTTGAACTTCATCAACACCTTGATGGCATGCCGGGCGTGTTTCACCGGATCGCGCTGCAACCCAGCGAGACGGCGGCGTGCGGTAGCCAACGCGCTGCCGACGTCATTGAACACACGGCCGTGTCCAGGAATCACCTGCAGCGGTGCCAATTTCTCGATGCAATCCAGCGTCGCTGCGATCTCGCCGAAAGACGGCTCCCCGGACAGCTCGGGAAATGCGATCCCAAAACCGTTCTCCCACAGCGCATCCGCGGAGATCAGCGTCCGCGATGCCGGATCGAACAGGATGATCGAATGGGGATCATGGCCAGGCGCACTGTGGACTTCCCACATGCTGTCGCCAAGCAGGCACTCTGTTCCGGGCTGCAGTAACCCGGTGAACCGAAAACGAGGACAAGTCTGCCCAGTCGCAAGAAAACTCAAGCCGCGCTCGTCCCACCGCTCCACCAACGCCGCTTCCCCTGGGGGAATATCCGTTCGAAGTGCCGGATAACGCTGCTGCAACGCGGCGTTCCCACCGCAATGGTCACTGTGCAAATGCGTATTCAGCACGCGATCCAGCGGCCGGGAACCCACCGCCGACTCGACCAACGCCAGCGTCTGCTCGGCATGCGTCGCATAGCCGGTATCGACCAGCGCGGTCTCGTCCGTCCCGACAAACAGGATGTTGTTCGACGACAGCCACCCCCGCTCGAACACAACGACATTCGCCGGCAAGCCGGCGCCCGCCGCGGCGTTGCTCATTCAGGCGCCCGCACTGGTGCGAAGTTCGCGCCGCAGAATCTTCCCCACATTGGTTTTCGGCAGGGAATCGCGAAACTCGATGTGCTTCGGCCGCTTGTACCCAGTGAGCTGCCCGTTGCAGTACTGCAGCACTGCGTCTTCGGTCAGGTTCGGGTCCCTGCGTACCACGAAGACCTTGATCGCCTCGCCCTGCTTCTCGTCGGGCACCCCGATCGCCGCGCATTCGACGACACCCGGGCACAGCGAAATCACGTTCTCCAGCTCGTTCGGGAACACGTTGAAGCCGCTCACCAGGATCATGTCCTTCTTGCGATCAACGATGCGGCTGTAGCCATCGTCCTGCATCACGGCGATATCGCCCGTCCGCATGAAGCCATCTGCGGTGAACGCGGCCGCGGTCTCGGCGGGCTGGTTGTAGTAGCCCGTCATCACGTTGGGGCCCTTGATGCAGAGTTCGCCCGATTGCCCCACAGGCACCGAGTTGCCCTCGTCATCCTTGATCGCGATCTCGATGCTCGGCAGCGGCAGCCCGATGGTGCCGGTGAACTTGGTGTTCGACACCGGATTGTTGGTGCCGATCGCGCAGGTCTCGCTCATGCCCCAGCCTTCGATCATCGGACAGCCCGTCGCCTCGAACCACTTGCGCGCCGTGCCTTCCGACGCGGCCATGCCCCCGGCCTGCGAGACGAAGAGCGTCGAGAAGTCGATCGTCTTGAACTGCGGATGCATCAGGAGCGCATTGAACAGCGTGTTCACCGCCGGCAGCATGTGGAACGGCCGCTTCTTCAGCACCGCGATGAATTTGTCGAAGTCGCGCGGGTTCGGAATCAGCGTCATGTGCGAGCCCTGCCGGATCACCAGCAGGCACAGCGTCAGCGCGAAGATGTGATACAGCGGCAGCGCCGCGATGCTGTTGACCTTCGCGAGGTCACCGGCGCGAGACAGCGCCGGCGTAAACCAGGCCTCGGCCTGCAAGGTTGCCGCGACGATGTTTCGATGCGTCAGCACCGCGCCCTTCGACAGGCCGGTCGTGCCGCCGGTGTACTGCAGGAAGGCGATCGAATCGAGCGTGCTCTGGTCGGCCGCGAGCGTGCGGCCACGTCCTTCGGAGATCGCCTGCGTGAACGGCGTGACCGTGCGCCCGTCGCTCAACGGCAGCTTGTACGGCGGGACCATCTTCGCCAGGTGACGCACGGCGAGCGTGATCCACGCGCCGTACAGGCCACCGAGCAGATCGCCCATCGAGGTCATCACCACATGCTTGACCGGCGTGCGTTCAATCACCTGCTCGAGCGTCGATGCGAAGTTCTCGAGAATGACGATCGCCGTCGCGCCCGAGTCCTTGAGCTGATGCTCCAGCTCGCGCGCGGTGTAGAGCGGATTCACGTTCACGCAGGTATAGCCCGCGCGCAGGATGCCGCACATCGTGACCGCGAACTGCGGAATGTTGGGCAGCATGATCGCCACGCGCGCACCCGGCTCGAGCCCCTTCGACTGGAGCCATGCGCCCAGCGCCTTCGACAGCACATCGAGCTCGCCGTAAGTCATCCAGCGCTCCATGCAGACCGAGAACGGCCGGTCCTTGTAGCGACCGAACGCCTCCTCGAACATGTGGGGCAGGGACCGGTATTGCTCGGGATTGATTTCCTCGGGCACACCGGCCGGATAGTTTTGTCGCGCGGATGTCTGCATGCAAGCTCCTTTGGCGCGGATTGTGGGAGCGAGGTGCTCCCAGCCACCAGCGGGCTTGTCCTAGGGTGCCTCTGCGCGGTGTCGCGCAGGCGATAGCGCGGACAGCGCGGATCAGGCCTTGCCGGTCTCGCCCGGCAGCAGCACGCCGGCTTCGATGTCGGCCTTGATCTTCAGCGCTTCGTAGATCGGCGTGAAGTCGGGCGCCGTGAGATCGAAGAGCTGCGCGAAGCTCTCGATCACGAAGTAGTTGCTCTGGTAAGTGTCGATCTTGTAGCGCGTGCGCATGGCGCGCAGCAGATCGAGCGGCAGCCGGCGCGGCTCGTCGCTGAGCACGGCGTGCTGGAGTTCGCCCACCGAGCTCAGGATGCCGGCACCGTAGGCGCGCAGGCCCTCGGGCTGGCGAATCAGGCCGAACTCCACCGTGTACCAGTACAGCCGCGAGAGCTTCTCGCCCGCGCCCAGTTCGTGCGCCTTGATGCCACCAGCGCCATAGCGCTGCACGTAGTCGGCGAAGGTCGGGTCGAACAGCATCGGCACGTGGCCGAAGAGATCGTGGAACACATCGGGCTCGACGATGTAGTTGAACTCCTCGGGCTTGCGGATCCAGTCGGTCACCGGAAACTTGCGGTTCGCAAGCAGCGTGAAGAACGGCAGTTCGGGAATCAGCCCGGGCACCGCCACGATTTCCCAGCCCGTGGCCTTGAGCAGCCGCTCGTTGATTTCCTCGAAGCGCGGGATGCGGTCCTTCACGCCCAGCGACGGCAGCGCGTTGATGAACGCATCGCACGCCAGGCCGGGCAGCTGCGCGGCCTGCCGCTCGTAGAGCCGCTTGTAGGTGTCGTGGTCGGCCGCCGTGTAGCTGGCCCAGTCCTGCGGGCAGGTGTAGTCGGCATGCACCGTGCCGCCGCGCGAGTAGTCGCCGCGCGGCGGGCGATCGGATGCGCCATAGACGGCGGGAGTGACAACGGCGGCGGCAGGGGTGTCCATGGGGATTTGTTTCTCTGGTTATTTGAGCCAGCGGTCCATCACGCGCTGGAAGTCGCCGCCGGCCTGCTGCAGGTGCAGCCACTGGTCGACGTACGACTTGAAGGCCACGTCGTCGCGCGGCAGCATCCAGGCCATTTCGCCGTACTGCAGCGGCTTGTCGGGGTTCACCGCACACAGGCCCGGCTTGAGCTTCTGCTGCGTGATGGCCTCGGCGGCTTCAGTGACGAACACGTCGGCGCGGTTGGCGAGGATCTCGTCGAAGATCGTCACGTTCTCGCCGTGCAACGTGAGCTTCGCCTGCTTGAAATTGGTACGGGCGAAGCGCTCGTTGCTGCCGCCCGGGTTGAAGATCACGCGCGTCGAAGGCTGGTCGATGGCGGCCACGCTCTGGTACTTGGCCATGTCGGCGCAGCGCGCGATCGGTGTCTTGCCGTTGACCATGTAGGGCGTGCTGAAGAAGGCGCGCTTCTGGCGATCGGTGGTGACCGACACGCCGCCCACCGCGATGTCGCACTTGCCCGCGGCGAGATCAGGCAGCAGGTTGGCCCAGGTGGTCTTGACCCACTCGGGCTTCGCGCCAAGGCTCGCGCTGAAGCCCGTCATCAGGTCGACGTCGATGCCTTCGAACGAGGCATCGGTCTTCTGGAAGCTGAAGGGCTTGTAGTCGCCAGGGGTGCAGATGCGCAGCACCGCGGCTTTCTGCACCGCGTCCAGGTGCGAGGCGGCCACCGGCGCCGTTGCCGCCGGCGCCATCGCGCAACCCGAAAGAACGGCGGCAGCCGCCGCGATGAAAGTCAAAGCTATCGACGAAGACGTGCTGCTGCGCATGCGGGCTCCTGGCAATAAAGGCGGTTGGAAGGGCCTTTATTTTGCGGCGGTCAGCACGCCGCGGCGCATCTGGTCGAGTTCGATGCTCTCGAACAGCGCCTTGAAATTGCCGTTGCCGAAACCGTCGTCGCCCTTGCGCTGGATGAACTCGAAGAAGATCGGGCCCAGTTGGTTCTCGCTGAAGATCTGCAGCAGCAGGGCGTCCTTCTTGCCGTCGATCAGGATCTTGCGCTTCTTCAGTTCGGCCACGCTTTCGCCATGCTCGGGAATGCGCTTGTCGACCAGTTCGTAGTACGTGTCGATGGTGTCGAGCAGCACGACGCCCTTGGCGCGCATCGCATCGACGGTCTCGTACAGGTCGTCAGAGCCCATCGCGATGTGCTGGATGCCTTCGCCCTTGTACATGTCCAGGTACTCCTGGATCTGGCCGGCCTGCTCCTTGCCCTCTTCGTTGATCGGGATGCGGATCTTGCCGCAGGGGCTGGTCATGGCCTTGCTCTTCACGCCGGTGACCTGGCCTTCGATGTCGAAGTACTTGATCTCGCGGAAGTTGAAGAGCTTCTCGTAGAAGCCGGCCCACACGTTCATGCGGCCGCGGTACACGTTGTGCGTCAGGTGGTCGACGTAGGTGAGGCCATTGCCCACCGGCGACAGCGCCTGCTGCGGCGACACGCCCGGCAGCGCCTCGAAGTCGACGTCGTAGAAGCCGATATTGCCGATGTCGCCCGGCTGCGCGCCGTTCTTGCCCGGCCAGCGGTCCACCAGGTAGATCAGGCTGTCGCCCACGCCCTTGATGGCGGGGATGTTCAGCTCGCCCGGGCCGGCCTTGTCGGCAAAACCCCAGGCGCCCAGTGCAGTGGCGCGCTCGTAGGCCTGCTTGGCGTCCTGCACGCGGAAGGCGATGGCGCAGACGCTCGGGCCGTGCTCGCGCGCAAAGCGCTGCGCGAACGAATCGGGCTCGGCATTCAGGATGAAATTGATCGTGCCCTGGCGGTACAGCAGCACGTTCTTGTGGCGGTGCCTGGCCACGGCCGTGAAGCCCATGCGCTCGAACACCTTGCCCATGGCGACCGGATCGGGTGCCGCGTATTCGATGAATTCGAAGCCGTCGGTGCCCATGGGGTTGTCCCAGGGCGTGAAGGCGGGTGCGTCGGCTTGGCTCATGTGCGGTCTCCAGAAGGTGGGGGATCGGATTGGTAAGGGGCAGGCGAAAAAACGCCAGTGCTGCAATGTAGGTTGGATGCCGCTCAGGTTTTCTGCGTTGTCGGGCGCCGTTGGTGGCAAATGCGCAGTAAAACTGCAAAAATAGCCGCATGGAAGCACTCGACAAGATTGATAGGCTCATTCTGCGCACGCTGCAAGCAGACGGGCGCGCCACTTACGACCAGCTTGCGGAGCAGGTCAGCCTGTCGCCCAGCGCCGTGCTGCGGCGGGTCAAGCGCCTGGAAGAGAACGGGGTGATCGACCGCTACGTCGCGCTCGTGCGCCCCGAGGTGATCGGCCTGGGCCTCACCGCCTACCTCAACGTGCGCCTCGAGAAGCACACCGAGAGCCACAAGCGCAACCCGATGGACCTGTTCCGTGCCAGCGTGCAGACCTGGCCCGAGGTGGTCGAATGCGCCGCCCTCACGGGCGACATGGACTACCTGCTGCGCGTCGTGGTGGCCGACATGGCGCACTACAGCCGCTTCATCATGGACACCCTGCTCAAGCACCCCAGCGTGGAAGACTGCAAGACCAGCTTCGTGCTGGACCGTGTCAAAGCCACAACAGCTGTGCCCGTTTGACCACAAAGTGGTTGCTCGGGCGCCACGCGTTCTGGTAATGGGTCACGAATGTGTCTTGGAAGTGTCCTCGCGGGCTTGTTGATTAAGGGAAAACCCTTACATTTGAGCCATGCTTACCGCCAAGACCCTCCTCAAAGCGTCTCTAGGCCTCGGCTCTTTCCTGAAAGCGCCGATGGTTGAGACCCAGCCACGCGCTGTCTCTTCGCCCCAGCCCGTCATGGTGCCGATCCGCTCGATCGGCCCCCGCGAGCGGGAGCGCATTGCGCAGCACCTGCTGGCGCTGACCCCCCACGACCGGTACCTGCGCTTCGGCTATGCCGCGGCCGACGAGCAGGTCCAGCGCTATGTCGACAGCCTCGACTTCGAGCGCGACGAGATGTTCGGCATCTACAACCGCCGCCTCGAGCTGATCGCGATGTCGCACCTAGCCTTCGCGCCCGGCGACGAGCACAGCGACTGCGCCGAATTCGGCGTCTCGGTCTCTGCGCATGCCCGCGGCCGTGGCTACGGCGCGCGCCTCTTCGAGCGCGCGGTGGTCGTGGCCCGCAACGAAGGCGTGGGCATGCTCTTCATCCATGCGCTGAGCGAAAACGCCGCCATGCTCAAGATCGCACGTAACGCCGGCGCCACCGTGGTGCGCAGCGGTGCGGAGGCCGAAGCGCATCTGCAACTGCCGGAAGCCACCTTTGACAGCCGCATGAGCGAGATCGCGCTGGAGCACTACGCCGCGGTCGACTTCGCCCTCAAGAGCCGCGCCAAGCAGTTCTGGGCTTTTCTCGCGAGCCTGCAGGAAGTGCGCAGCGGCATGCGTGACGCTCGCAGTAAATCTGCTCCCTGATATCCGTCCGGAAGGCCGTGAAACGGCCTATGCCGGGCGCACGGTAGAGCGTGTCACACGCAATCCGTTATCCTTGCCCCTCCTCAACTCCGCCCTCCCGCAGTGGCCGAACCTCACCCTGAACGCGCACCCGTAGAACGGGAAGACAAGCGCGGCTTCCTCCAGAAGCTTGCCGAATTCATCCACCCCGGTCCCGACTCGCGCGACGAGCTGATCGAAACCCTGGCAGACGCCGAGGACAACGAGGTGATCGGCGCCGAGTCGCGCGTGATGCTCGAAGGCGTGCTGCGCATGGCCGACATGACGGCCGGCGACGTGATGGTCGCGGCACCACGCATGGACGCCATCAACATCGATGCGCCCTTCGACGCGCTCCTGCACCTCATCATCGACACCGCGCACTCGCGCTTTCCGGTGTACGAGGGCGAAAAAGAAAACATCATCGGCATCCTGCTCGCGAAGGACCTGCTCAAGCTGCAGCGCGCGCCGGGCCTGAACATCCGCGCCTTGCTGCGCCCGGCCACCTTCGTGCCCGAGAGCAAGGGGCTGAACGACCTCTTGCGCGAGTTCCGCGGCAACCGCAACCACCTGGCCATCGTGATCGACGAGTTCGGCCGCGTGGCCGGCCTCATCACCATCGAGGATGTGCTCGAGCAGATCGTGGGCGAGATCGAGGACGAGTTCGACATCGCCGAGGACGAGGGCGACATCTTCGGCCTGGCCGACCACACCTACCGAGTCTCGGGCGACACCCCCATCGAACGCGTGGCCGAGGCCTTCGGCATCGTGTTCGACGAAGAGCAACTGAGCGAAGACTTCGACACCATCGGCGGCCTCATCGCCCACGAGATGGGCCACGTGCCCAAGCGCGGCGAGCACCATGCGATGGGCGGCTTCGACTTCGTGGTGCTGCACACCAAGGGCGGCGCGGTGCGCTGGTTCAAGGTGTCGCCGGCCCGCGGCGGCGACGCGGCCGACTGATGCCGCTGCCCGCAGCAGCGACGGCGCGTACCTCTCGCGCCACCTCCACCCTTGTCCGGTTTCGACTGCCCGGCCTCGCGCTGGCCGGACTGGCGCAGGCTCTGTCCATCGCATGGCCTGGCGACGGCAGGGCGCTGTGGTGGCTCCAACTCCTCTCGATGGGCGCGCTGGTCTGGCTGCTCGACAGCCTGCGCGCCGAGGGCGCCGGCTGGCGCCGCGCCGGCCTTCACGCCTGGCTCTTCTCGACCACCTGGCTCACCGGCAGCTTCTGGTGGCTCTTCATCTCGATGCACACCTACGGCGGGTTGCCGGCGCCGCTGGCAGCCATCGCCGTGCTGGCGCTCGCCGCCGCGCTGGGGCTGTACTACGCCGTGGCGGCCGCATGGTTCGTGGTCCGCGGCCCGAAAGGGCGCGTGACTGGCGCGCTGGTCTTCGCCGCGCTCTGGACGCTCGCCGAACTCGTGCGCGGCAGCTGGTTCACCGGTTTCCCGTGGGGCGCGGGCGGCTATGCGCATGTGGAAGGTCCCCTCGCCGCGTGGGCGCCGTGGATCGGCGTCTACGGCATCGGCGCCGTTGCGGCGCTCGCAACGGCGCTCCTCGTGCTGGGGACGCTGGCTCGCAAGGCCGACGTCGTCGGGGGACTCGTGCTCGTCGCGCTCGTGTTCGGATTTCCGCACGTCGCACCGTCACTGCGCGGCGCCAGCACCGGCAGCCTCCAGGTCGCCCTGCTGCAAGGCAACATCCCTCAAGACGAAAAATTCATCCCCGGCGGCGGCATCGACACCGCCCTGCGCTGGTACGGCGAACAGCTGCGCGATGCCAAGGCCTCGCTCGTCGTCACCCCCGAAACCGCCGTGCCCCTGCTGCCGCAGCAGTTGCCGGCCGGCTACCTCGAAGCGATCCAGGTGCGCTACAGCAGCGGCACGCAGGCCGCCATCGTCGGCCTGCCGCTGGGTGGGCGTGCCGGCTACAGCAACGCGGTGCTCGGCTTCCAGCCCGGTGCCGCGCAGCCCTACCAGTACAGCAAGCACCACCTCGTGCCCTTCGGCGAATTCATTCCGCCGGGCTTTCGCTGGTTCATCCAGATGATGAGCATCCCGCTCGGCGACTTCCAGCGCGGCGGCCTCGCGCAGGCGCCGTTCGTCTGGCAGGGCCAGCGCATCGCGCCGAACATCTGCTACGAAGACTTGTTCGGCGACGAGATCGGTGCGAACTTCCGCGACGAGGCGACCGCGCCGACCATCCTGCTCAACGTGAGCAACATCGCGTGGTTCGGCGACTCGGTGGCCATCGACGAGCACCTTTCCATTTCCCGCATGCGCTCGCTCGAATTCGCACGGCCGATGGTGCGCGCCACGAACACGGGCGCCACCGTCGTCATCGACGCCGAAGGCCGCGTGACGCACCAGTTGCCGCGCCTCACGCGCGGCGTGCTCGAAGCGCCGGTCGAGGGTCGCACCGGGCTCACGCCCTACGCGCGCTGGGTGGCGCCGTTCGGGCTGCGGCCGCTGTGGATCGCGATGCTCGCGATCGTCGGCATCGCGTTCGGGCTGAGCCTGCGCAAGCGCTGAACCTGCGTCAGCCCGCGGCCGGCACCGGCCAGTCGCGCAGCTTGCCGGGGTTCAGCAAACCCATCGGATCGAAGCGCTTCTTCACCGCGATCACCTCGGGCGGCAGCGGCCCGCCGGCCTTGCCGTCTTCCACGATGTTCACGTGCGGGTTGTTGATGTGCACGTTGTGCGTGCGGTGGATGTCGATGATCTCCGCGAGCCGCTCCTCGGTGCTGAAGCGCACCAGCTGAAGCCCGCTGCAGGTCATGAGCCCCGCCACGTTGCGGATGAACTCGACGTGCATCATCACCTCGCCGCCCAGCAGCTTTTCCATCTCGATGATCTGCTCGACGTGCTTGCCGGGAATGAATCCGCTCTGCAGATAGGTCAGCGTGGGGTCGATCTTCAGTGCATGCAGCGTCGTGTGGTTCCAGGTGAACTCCATCAGCGTGCGGTTGCTCTTTTGCACCTCGGCGGCCGTCTTGCGGTAGCCCACGGTGCCGCCGTGCGCCTCGACCAGTTGCATCAGCGCCGGCTCGCACGATTCAGCGACAAGCGACAGCACCGTGTGACAGCCCTTGGGCAGGTGCGCCGCGAGCTGCGCCAGGTGATCGGAGATGGGCGCCGCGAAGAAGGCGATCTCCCGCTTCACGATCCCCGGTCCGTTCGCGAGCTTGTCGGCGAAGTGCAGTGCGTTCTCGAAGGCGTCGAAAGTCACCAGCGTCTCCAGCCACGGATGCGCGGGTGCCAGCGCAATCTCCAGCTCCAGCACGAGCCCGTTCGTGCCCCACAGGTGATGCATGCGCATCGCCTCGGCACCGCGCAGCTCGACCACCCGCGGCTCTGCCTCGATGGTCATCGCGCGAATGCCGAGCACATTGCCGAGCGCGCCGAGCGGCCCGTAGTTGATCGAGCCCACGCCACCGAAGCCGCCGCCGAACAGGCCGCCCAGCGTCGCGCTGCGGTAGGTCGACGGCACGCAGCGCATCTCCTGACCCGAAGGCTTGGTCTGCTTCTCCAGCTCGCCGAGCCGGATGCCGGCCTGTGCGCGCGCCACGCCGGGTTGCACCCAGAGGCAGGCGTTGTAGCCCGTCATGTCGAGCACCACGCCACCCGCGAGTGGCGTGGTCTGCCCGTAGTTGCCGGTGCCGCTGCCGCGGATGACGATCGGCACGCCGCGCCGCGCGCACGCACCCACGACGGCGCGGATCTCGTCCTCGCTGCGCGGCCGCACGACCACATCGGCGCGCTTGTCTTTCAGCTGGCGGTTCAGCACGGGGCTGAACCACGAGAAGTCTTGCGAGAGCCGCGTGACGCGCCCTTCGTCGGTGATCCAGTCGAGGTCGGGCAGTTCGAGCAGCAGTTGCTCGATGGAGGAAGCGGGAGCGTTCATGGTCGTCGTCGATGTCAGAAATTTCAGTCTTGGGAAAGTTCGCTCGCATGCCACGAGCCCAGCGCCACCTTGGTGAGCCAGGCCATCAGCACGAAGAGCGCCACGCCGGTCAGCGAGATCAGCAACAGCGCCGCGAACATGCGCGGGATGTTCAGCTGGAAGCCCGCCTGCAGGATCTGGTACGCCAGCCCCGCACCCGAGCCGCCGGTGCCCGCGACGAACTCCGCCACCACCGCGCCGATCAGCGCGAGGCCGCTGGAGATGCGCAGGCCCCCGAAGAAATACGGCAGCGCACTCGGAATGCGCAGCCGCACCAGCTGCTGCCAGCGCGTCGCGCGGTTCAGCTTGAAGTAGCTCTGCAGGTCGGGGTCGATGCTGCGCAGGCCCAGCGTGGTGTTGCTGATGATCGGAAACAGCGCCACCAGCGCCGCGCAGACCGTCATCGCCGCCACCGGGTTCTTCACCCAGATGATGATGAGCGGCGCGACCGCGACGATGGGCGTCACCTGCAGCAGCACCGCGTACGGGAAGAGAGCGGTCTCGATGCGCTTGCTCTGCACGAAGAGGAAAGAGATCAGCACGCCCGCCACTGTCGCCAGCGCGAACGACAGCACGGTGATCTTGAGCGTGACCAGCAGCGCGTTGCCGAGCGGCGCCCAGTCGGTCACCAGCGTCTGCATCATGAGATAGGGCGAAGGCACGAGGTAGGGCGGCAGCTCCATCGCGACCACCATCCACTGCCACAGCGCCACCAGCACCGCGCCGATCAGCACCGGGTACAGCACGCGCTGCACGCGCGGTTGGTTCAAGAGAGGCGTGCGCTTCATCGCGCGTGCTCCTCGTCGCCCTGGCTCGCGCGCAGCAGGCTGTCCTGCAACCGCTTTGCGTGCTTGGCGAATTCCGGCGTCACCATGAAATCGGCACTGCGCGGATACGGCTCGTCGATCTGGAACTGCTCCACCACGCGGCCCGGCCGCGCCGCCATCATCACCACGCGGCTCGACAGGAACACCGCCTCATGGATCGAGTGCGTCACGAAGATCACCGTGAGCTTTTTCTTGCGCCAGAGCTCGAGCAGGTCGGCATCGAGCTTGTGGCGCGTGATCTCGTCGAGCGCACCGAAGGGTTCGTCCATCAGCAGCAGGTCGGGCTGCGTGACCAGCCCGCGCGCGATCGACACGCGCATCTGCATGCCGCCTGAGAGCGCACGCGGCAGCGCACCGGCGAACTTATCGAGCCCCACGAGCGCGAGCGATTCCATCACCCGCGCATCGGCCTCCTTGCGCGGCACGCCGGCCAGGTCCAGCGGCAGCCGCACATTGGTCTGCACGCTGGCCCATGGCATCAGCGTGGGCGACTGGAACACGAAAGACAGCTTGTGCGGACAGTCGTGCAACTGCGCCACCGGCTTGCGCCACACCAGCAGCCGCCCGTCGCTTGGCTCCAGCATGCCCGCCACCATCTTCAGCAGCGTGCTCTTACCGCAGCCCGAGGGCCCGAGCAGCGTGACGAACTCGCCTTCGGCGATCGACAGGTCCACCGGCAGCAGCGCCTGCGTACCGTTGGGATAGGTCTTCTCGGCCGAGAGCACTTCCACCGCGGGCACGGCGTGCGCCGCCGGTGGCGCGAGGGTGTGGGGTTCGATGCGATTCATGGAGACGCGAAATTCAGGGCAAGACCTTGGCGTCCTTCACGAACTCGGTCGTGTAGGTCTTCGCAAGTTCGACCTTCGCGGGGTCCAGCAGCTTGGCCGTCACGAGAAAGTCGTAGCTCGCCTTGGCGCGAGCATCGGTGATCACGCCGATGCCCAGCTTGGCCGCATCGCCGCCGGTGACCATGCCCATCTCCTTGAGCTTGGCCACGCTGTAGGCCAGCTGGTCGTCGGTCATGTTGGGGTTGTCTTTCTTGATCAGCGCGTTGGCGGGCGCCGGGTCGGCGAGGTAGCTCTTCCAGCCCTCGGCCGAGGCCTTCACGAACGCGGCGACCTGCTTGCTGCGGTCCTTCACCGTCTTCTCCATGCACGACACGGTGGTCGCATACGCAGGGAAGCCGTGGTCGCTGAACATCAGCACCGTGCTCTTCACGCCGGCCTTTTGAATGGCGTAGGGCTCGGAGGTCAGGTAGCCCTGTTGCGCGGTGTTCTTGTCCGCCACGAAGGGCTGGATGTTGAAGGTGTAGGGCCGCGTCTGTTCGTCGGTGAGGCCGAACTTGGCCTTCAGCCACGGCCAGTAGCCGCGGTTGGCCTGCGCGCCGATCAGCAGCGTCTTGCCCTTCAGGTCTTCGAACTTCTTCACGTCGTCGTGCGCGATCAGCACCTGCGGGTCCTTCTGGAAGAAGGCCGCGACGTTGACCACCGGCACGCCGCCTTCGCGCACCTGCATCATCTGGATGTCGCTCGAACCCATGATGCAGTCGGCCTGGCCGGCCGCCATCATCTGCGTGATGTTGACCTGCGGGCCGCCCATCTTGATGGTCACGTCCAGCCCGTACTTCTTGTAGATGCCCTGCGCCACCGCCTGGTAGAAGCCGCCGTGCTCGGCCTGCGCGTACCAGTTGGTCATGTAGGTGAACTTGTCCTGGGCCTGTGCGGGCGCCGCGGCCGTGAGGAGGGAAAGCGCGGCGGCGCCGGCCAGGGAAAGAGCGAAGGAACGCATGGTGGGGACCTCTCGAAGGCTGGATGAAAAAGAAGAAAGCCGATGCAAAACGCGCGCCTCAGGCCGCAACGAACGACTGCTGGATGAAGCCCTGCTGGTGGCCGCGCTCCCAGGTCTGTTCTTCGCGCACCACCCAGCGCAGCGCATGCAGCTCGGTCAGCGCCTGCACCCAGCTGTCGGACAGCGTCTCCAGGATCTCGATGCCCTGTTCGCGCGTGGCGCTGGTCGGGTCGCCGATCACGCCGCTCGGGCCGAAGTCGCGCGCGGTCCATGCGCAGGCCGGGCGGCCGTCGGCCGAGAGCAGCTTGATCGGGAAGGGCGGCGGGAAGTTGGCCGCTGCGCGCTCCATGTGCACCGTGTCGGGCGCGAGCGCGAGCATCAGCGCAGTCTCGGAATGGCCGGCGTGCATCGACAAGCGCTTCTCTTGCTCGCTGATCTGCTTGCTCGACGCGTTCGGCAGGCGCGACACGCCGTGCGGCACCACCACGAAATCGCCATGCCGCAGCCGCAGTTCGCGCGCCGCCATCTCCAGCACCTGCGGCTGGCCGCCGTGGCCGTTGGCGAACAGGAGCTTGCGAAAACCCGCGCGGTAGACCGACTCGCCGATCTCCGTCACGGTCGAGAGCAAGGTGGTGCCGGTCAGCGTCATCGTGCCGGGGAAGTGCAGGTGCTCTTCCGACTTGCCGTAGGTGATGGTGGGCAGCGCGAAGGCGCGCACCTCGGCGGGCAGCTTCTCCAGTGCCTTGCCCATCACGCCCGAGGCGATCACGCTGTCGACCGAGCACGGCAGGTGCGGGCCGTGCTGCTCGATGGCGCCGCAGGGCAGCACGATGACGGTGTTCTCGCGGTCGGGCAGCGCGGCGATTTCAGTCCAGCTCAGGTAGGGCAGGAAGCGGTGGGGCGGGATGTAGCCGTGGAGCATGGGAGTCCTTGCTTGTTCTTTATTTAGGGAAGAAAGGCGATGCATCGCCGTGCGTCACGCGGCCGTCGCGCAGCACCACGCGGGTGGCGGTGCGCGAGGGCCAGCCGTGGCGGTCGGCCTGCGTGAAGAGCACCAGGTCGGCTTTCGCGCCGACCAGCGTGGGCGCCGTCGTGGCGGGCGCGCGCAGCAGCCAGTCGCTGCGGCACAGCGCCTGCGACCAGTTGTCGAAGGGTTCGTCCAGCTGCGCGACCAGCGCGGCCGTGCCCAGCGCCTCGACGGGGTCGAAGCTGCCGAGCCGGCAGAACGGGTCCTGCACGTTGTCGCTCGCGAACAGGAGCGGAATGCCGCGCTCGCGCGCTTCCTTCACGAGCGTGATGCCGCGCAGCCGCGGTGTGCGGCCCGTCACCGCGTCCTGCAGCAGCAGGTTGGTGGCGGGCAGCGAGACCACGGTGATCGGCGCGCGCGCCACCGCATCGAGTGTGGCGAGGGCCTGCGCCTCGGGCTGCACCGAGAGCGCGCAGATGTGGCCGCAGACCACGCGGCCTTCGAAGCCGATTTCGCGCAGCAGGCGCGCGGTGGTCTGAAGGCCGACCGCCGCGGCGTTGAGTTCCTCGTCGACGTGCAGGTCGATGTCCAGGTCGCAGGCTTGCGCCGCCACCAGCAGGTTGCGCAGCGCGTTCTCGCTCCAGTTGGTCGAATGCACGAAGCCGCCGAGCAGCGCATGCGGCCCCGTGGCCTTCACCTGCTTTGCAAGCCGCAGCGCCTGCGCCGCGTCTTCGAAGAGCGGCAGCTTGATCAGGCTCACCTGTTCGAGCCGCACCCGGCCCGCCCATTCCTCTGCGAACTCGGCCAACACCGGCCAGGCCAGCGGCACCGCATCGGGCTCCCACCAGTCGACGTGCGTGCGCACATGCGTGGTGCCGCATTCCCAGGCCCACTGCAGGCCGCGCGCGGCGCGTTCGCGCACGTCGGCGGGGCTCCAGTGCACGCGGTCGGCCAGCATCGCGTCGATGGCGCCGAGCAGGCCCGGCTGCACATCTTTCATGCGCGGCAGCGTGAAGGCCTTGTCGAGGTGCGTGTGCGCGTCGACGAAGCCGGGGAGCACGAGGGTGCCCGCCAGGTCCCAGCCTGCGGGTGAGGGGGCGGCGCTATCGGCGGGGCGCACCGACTGCACGCGCCCGGCGTCGAGCGCGATGCGCGCCAGCACCGGCACGCCGTCGCGCTGCGGCCAGTCGGTCGGCAGCAGCCAGTGCGGCAGCCGCGCGTTGTCCAGCAGCACGGGCGCGTTCATGCGAAGCGCGCCATCGCCTGGCCCACGCGCGCCATGAAGCGCTTGAGCTGGGGCTCGGTCGCCACGTTCATGTGGTAGTGGGCGTGGTAGTCCACGCGGGCGCGCTGCCCGGTGAGCCGCTTCATGTAGCGCGTGACGATCTTGCGCGGCGGATCGCCCATGTACCAGGCCATCCAGCGCGGCCGGCCGTAGGTGACCACGGCGCTGATGCGCGTGATGTGCGTGAGCATCGGCTTCACGTTCGCCGGGTCGCTGATGTCGAAGGCCACGCCCGGCATGAAGAGCCGGTCGAAGTAGCCCTTGAGCATCGCCGGCAGCCCGAAGCACCAGGTCGGAAAGCAGAACACGATGCCCTCGGCCCACTGCAGCCGCTCGACATAGGGCCTGAGCGGCAACTGGTTGCCGGGCACGTCGTGGTAGCCGAGCCGTTCCTCGCGCGAGAGCACCGGGTTGAAGCCCTCGGCGTACAGGTCGCAGTCGTCCACCTCGTGCCCGGCGGCGCGCAGGTTCTTCAGCACTTCCTGGTGCAGGGCCGCATGGAAGCTGGTTTCGACCGGGTGGCAGTAGACGACGAGCACGCGCATGGTGTGTTTGACCGCTTAATCAGAGCAAGTGGTCAGGTTATGCAAGCGACGTGCCAGTGCGGATGCACCGGAAGGGGGATGCCGGCCGGATCGGCCGGGCCTTCTCAGGGCTTGCGAGGCGCCGGCAGCAGCCGCACGGCCAGTGCCGCCATCGCGGTGCCGGTCGCCAGCCAGGTCACGCCGGCCCAGCCCCACTGCGCGAGTGCCAGCGCACCCAGCGCCGAGCCCGCCGCCATGCCGATGAACATGCTGGTGAACAGCACCGCGTTCAGCCGGCTGCGCGCGCCGGGCTCGATGCCGTAGACGATGGTCTGGTGCGCGATCAGCGTGGCCTGCAGGCCCAGGTCGAAGCCGACGGCCGCGATCGCCAGCAGCCAGAGCTGCGCGTGCGGCAGCATCAGCGGCGCGAGGCCCATGGCCGCGAACGACACCACCGCGAGGCCGGCGCCCAGGCGCGTGACCAACTGCGGCCCGCGCCGGTCGGCCAGGCGCCCGGCCAGCGGCGCCGCAAGCGCGCCCGCTGCGCCGGCCAGCCCGAAGGCGCCGGCGGCGGCGCTGCCGAGGTGGAAGGGCTCGCCGTGCAGCATCACCGCCAGCGTCGACCAGAACGCACTGAAGCCCACCGCGAGCAGCGCCTGCGCCAAGGCTGCGCGGCGCAGTGAGCCATGGCGCGACCACAGCGTGCCCAGCGAACCGAGCAGCGCACCATAGGCCAGGTGCGTGGTCGGCCGGAAGCGCGGCAGCCCACGCCAAGCGGCCGCGCCGATGAGCGCGATGCTGGCCGCGGCCGCGATGAACATCGCGCGCCAGCCGAAGTGCTCGGCCACGAAACCGCTCACCACCCGCGACAGCAGGATGCCCAGCAGCAGCCCCGTCATCACCGTGCCGACGGTCTTGCCGCGCGAGGCCTCGGGCGCCAGCGCGGCGGCGGCGGGCACGATGTCCTGCGCCATCGTGGCCGCGAGGCCGATGGCCAGGCTCGCCGCGAGCAGCACGCCGATCGACGGCGCGGCGCCGGCCACCAGCAGCGCGGCGCAGAGGGCCGCCGCCTTGATCAGCACGATGCGGCGCCGGTCGAAGCGGTCGCCCAGCGGCGCCAGCAAGAGGATGCCGAGCGCGTAGCCCAACTGCGTCAACGTGGGAATGAAGCCGACCGCGCGGGTGGAGGCGCCGATGTCGGCGCCCAGCACGCCCAGCATCGGCTGCGCGTAGTAGAGCGATGCCACCGACAGGCCCGCGCCGGTGGCCAGCAGCAGGACCAGCGAGGGCGGCAGCGCGTGGCCGTCCGGCGCGGCGCCTGCGTGGGCATGCATTGTTTGAATGGAAGACATGGTGGTAACCCTAGGTTTTCTGGCGAGGGTTGAAATGTGCTCCTCTGGAATATGGCTTGGTAGCCCCACAGGCCGCACAATGCCTATACGAAGAGCGCATAAAGAGCGAGGAAATGCCGAATTCACCCCCTGCCGCCGACCGCATCGAGTTGATGCAGACCTTCGTCCACATCGTCGAGGCCGGCAGCCTCTCGGCCGCTGCCTTGCGGATGGGCGCGACCCAGCCCACCGTGAGCCGCCGGCTGCAGGCGCTGGAGCGCTCGCTGGGCGTGCGGCTGCTGCGCCGCTCCACGCACGCCGTGAAGCTCACTGAAGACGGCGAGCGCTGCTACGAGCGCGCCAAGGAACTGATCGCCAACTGGCGCGCCTTCGAGGCCGACCTGCGCGGCGTGGGCGACGAGCCCGAAGGCACGCTGCGCGTGGTGGCGCCGCATGCGCTGGGGCAACGGCTGCTGGTCGGCCCGCTGGCCGACTACCTGCGCGCCTATCCGCGGGTGTCGGTCGAATGGCTGCTGCACGACCGCCGGCCCGATTTCATCGCCGAGGGCGTCGACTGCGCGATCCAGGTCGGCGAGGCGACCGACACCATGGCCATCGCGATCAAGCTGTCGGAAGTGCCGCGCGTGGTGGTGGCTGCGCCGTCGGTGCTGGAAGGGCGCAAGCCGCCCACGCATGCATCGGAACTGGCCGAGCTGCCCTGGCTCGCGCTGCGCACCTTCTACCGCAACGAGGTGCAGCTCACGCACCGGCCGAGCGGCGAGGTTGCGCGGGTGCCGATCCGCCCCTGCATGAGCACCGACAGCCTCTATGCGCTGCACAGCGCGGCGGCCATGGGGCTGGGCGCCTGCATCGGCTCGGCCTGGCTCATGAACGACGACATCGCCGCCGGCCGGCTGGTGCAGCTCGTGCCGCAATGGCATGCGGCGCCGCTGCCCGTGTACCTGACTTATTCGCCCGCGCGCTTCCAGCCTGCGCGGTTACGTCGCTTCATCGAGATGGTGCGGCTCGCAATGGCCGACCCAGTGGGCCGCGCCTGGGAGGTCAGGGCGTCGTCTTGATGCCGCAGCCGCCCAGCACGAAGGCCACGAGCTCGCGCGCGATGGGTTCGCGGTCGATGGGCGCGTCGGGCGGCAGGCCCAGCATCACGCGCGTCTGGATCGCATAGTCGGCATAGCTCTGGGTCATGGCCCAGATGTGCATGAGCAGGATGCGCGCATCGAGCGGGCGCATCTGCCCGCGCGCGATCCAGCCGTTGATGATGTCCACCTTCTTCTGCGTCCAGGCCCGGGCGTTGGGCCAGTAGCGGTCCAGGTTGCGACCGCCGTCGAGGATCTCGCGCGTGAAGATGCGCGACATCTCGGGGCTGTCGATGGCGTGGTCCAGCTTCTTGCGGATGTAGTCGCCCAGCACGGTGGCCGGGTCGCTCGCGTCCTCGAACGAGAACACCACCTTCCAGGCGTGCAGCACCTGCATCAGCAGCTCTTCGTAGAGCTCTTCCTTGCCGGCGATGTAGTAGTGCAGCTGGGGCTTGGTGAGGCCGGCGCGCGCGGCGATGGCCTGCGTCGAGGTGCCCTTCAGGCCATGCAGGCTGAACTCGGCCACCGCCGCGGTGCGGATGGCGGCCATGATGCGCTCGCGCCCCGGGCGTGCGCGCGACAGCGGGCCGTCGGGGGCGGGCATTTCCTGGGCGGTGGCGGGGGGCAGGGCGGCGGTGTCGGAGGTCATGCTGGAGATTGCGGCGTGGCGCCCGGGCGATGGTAATCCTTGGCGCATGGCGGCACGCCTCGCCAGAAGGCATGGCCGCATGCAGTGCCGGCATGGCCGTGGAGCGCATGCGGGCACGGTTCATGTATCTTCCTCGCCGCTTCCAGAATTTCACCTCAGACCAAGGAGTCTTCCATGTACCTCTCTCCCCGTTTCAGGGCCTTCGCCGCGGGCGCCGCCCTGCTTGCCGCCAGCGCACTCGCGCAGGCCCAGCAGGCGCTGCCGAACGTGGTGATCCTCGCCACCGGCGGCACCATCGCCGGTGCCGGCGCCTCGGCCGTCAACAGCGCCACCTATGCGGCCGCCAAGGTCGGTGTCGACAAGCTCATCGCCGGCCTGCCCGAACTCGCCAAGGTCGCCAACGTGCGCGGCGAGCAGGTGTTCCAGGTCGCATCGGAAAGCCTCACCAACGACAACCTGCTGACGCTCGCCAAGCGCGTCTCGGCGCTCTCGAAGCAATCGGACGTCGACGGCATCGTCATCACCCACGGCACCGACACGCTGGAAGAAACCGCCTACTTCCTCACCCTGACGGTGCACACCAACAAGCCGATCGTCGTGGTCGGCTCGATGCGTCCCGGCACGGCCCTCTCGGCCGACGGCGCGCTCAACCTGTACGACGCGGTCAACGTGGCGGGCAGCAAGGACGCCGTGGGCAAGGGCGTGCTGGTGACGATGGGCGACAACATCGACAGCGGCCGCGACGTGAGCAAGAACGTCAACATCAAGACCAGCGCCTTCTCCAGCCAGTGGGGTCCGCTGGGCATGATCGTCGAGGGCAAGAACTACTGGTTCCGCGCGCCGGTCAAGCGCCACACGATGAACTCGGAGTTCGACATCGACAGCATCAACGCGCTGCCGCCGGTGGAGATCGCCATGGGTTACGAAGGCGTGTCGTCGGTGGCCATCGACGCCATCGCCAGGAGCGGTGCCAAGGCGCTCGTCCACGGCGGCACGGGCAATGGCTCGGTGGCCGACCGGATCGTTCCGAACCTGCAGAAGGCGCGCACCGATGGCGTGATCGTGATCCGCAGCTCGCGCGTGCCCGACGGCTTCGTGATCCGAAACGCCGAGCAGCCCGACGACAAGTACGACTGGGTGGTGGCGCACGACCTGCGTCCGCAGAAGGCGCGCATCCTGGCGATGGTGGCCTTGACCAAGACCAGCAACACCAAGGACCTGCAGCGCATCTTCTGGGAGTACTGATCCCAGGTCAGCGCGCGGTGCGGCGCTTGCGGTGCCGCGCGTATTCCAGGCTGCTCACGCACACGAGCAGCCAAGCGAAGCCGGTCAGCAGGCCGGCCGCCACATCGCTCGCAAAGTGCACCTGCAAAAAGATGCGGCTGCACGCGATGGTCAGGATGGCGCCCACGGCCGCCATCGCCGCCGGCACATGCCAGCGCGCCGGCAGCGTGCGCAGCGCCAGGTACAGCAGCATCCCGTAACTCACGATCGCGCCCGCGCTGTGTCCGCTCGGGAAGCTGTAGCTCGTCTCGAACGCCAGCCCGTGGTCGTGCAGCGGTCGCGCCCGCTCGAAGATGTGCTTGAGCGCGGGGTTCAGCAGCACGATGCCGCCGAGTGCCAGTACCCATCCGAGTGCCAGGCCGCGGTGCGCACGGCGCCACAGCACCGCGGCGACCACCAGGCACACCGGCGCGAGAAAGGCGAAGTCGCCCAGGTGGGTGAGCCAACTGAATGCGACGAGCGCCGTCCACGGCACGTGGGTGCCGATGGCATCGGCCAGCGCCTGGTCGGCCAGGCCCATCGAGTGACCGTCGGAAAGCTTCGACGCGATCCACGCGAACACGCTCGCCGCCGCCAGGATCAGCAGGAATCCCGCCGCGAGCCCGACCGCGATGCGCGGTTCGCTGGGTTCCTCGGCATCGAGCGCCTTGAAGTGGCGGCGCTGCAGCGTCCAGCAGATGGCACCGGCGCCGAGCACCGACACGGTCCAGATCGAAAGAAACCAGCCGAGCGCGTGGGCACCGAGTTGCTGGGCGAGGAGGACGAGAGGAGGAGTGAGAGAGGAGGCTTCCAAAGGCATGCGGCAGGACCCTAAGGGGCCGTCGCGCTGCTGGCAAGCGAAAGCGGAAATACTTTGGCGCACACGAAGGCTTTGTCGGCCGCGGCGTAGTCCCAGCGTTCCACGCGGCAGGCGCGCGTGTCGCCGCTCATGTCCAGGCGCACCACGTTCACCGAATTCGGAAAACCGGCGCGCACGCGGTGCGACACCGCCGTACCCGCCTGCACGGCGAACGCGGTGCGCCTGCAGCCCGAGAACGCGTCGTGCAGCGAGCGTACATAGGGCAGGTGGATGTGCCCGCCCAGGATCAGGTCGACGCCCGCCTCGGACCACCGCGCCACGGCCCGCTCGCGCCCGTGCAGGCGGTTCGACATGTCCTCCTGCCGCGTGACCATCACCGGCTGGTGCGTCACCACCACGCGCAGTTGCGAGGGCCTTGCCGCCGCGAGGCGCGCCGCCACTCGCTCGACCTGCGCGGGCGACACCACGCCGTCTGTATGCCGGTACCACCGCGTCGTGTTCACGGTGACGACGAGCCATTCGTCGGACTCGAACACCGGCTCCAGGTCGTCGCCGAAGGCCTCCCTGTACCGGCCGTAGGGCGAGAAGCAGCGCGCCGCGAGCTGGAACAGCGGGATGTCGTGGTTGCCCGGAACGACGAGCTTCGCGGGCGCCGCGAGCCGGTCGACGAAGGCGCGCGCCGCCGCGAACTGCACGCGCGTGGCGCGCTGCGTGATGTCGCCCGACATCACCACCACCTGCGGCGCCAGCGCCTCGGCAAACCGCTCGAGCGCGCGCAGCACCTCGGGCTGCTCGGTGCCGAAATGCGGATCGGAGATCTGCAGCAGGCAATGGTTCATTGCTTGGCCGCCTCCAGCTCGGGCGCGACGTCGGGCCGCACCAGCCACAGCGGCTCGGGCGACACGCGGAACAGCAGCGGCATGTCGGCCCAGGCGATCTCGCCGTCGGTCGCCACCTTCACGCGGCGCGGCGCGCGCAGGCGGCCGGCCTTCACCGTCATCGATTCGAAGGGAAAGCTCAGCACCTGGTCGGCGCGTCCGAGCTTGCCCATCGCGCCGCGCACCAGCAGCTCCGGCATGGCCAGCACCCCGACCGGCTTGAGCGCAATCGCCGCGAGCTGACCCTGCTCGGGTGCATAGGCATGCTCGATGCCCACCTGCAGCAGCTGCAGCGGGTTGTTGCCCACGAAGAGCGTCGGCGTGCGGATGTCTCTCTCCTGCCCGCGCCAGGCCATGCGCAGGTTCCAGTGCCGGTGGCGGCCGCGCATCACCGTCAGGAGGCCCGCGAAAAATGCGATCCACCGGCTGCGGCCGTAGCGCGCCTTGTAGGTTTCGCGCTCCTCCAGCAGTTCGGCGTACAGGCCCATGCTGGCGTTCACCAGAAAGACGCGGTCGTTGACCAGCCCCACCTGCACGGCGCGCGGCTGCTCGGTCAGCAGCACCTGCAGGGCCTCGGCCGTGTCGCGCGGAATGCCGTGGGTGCGGCTGAAATAGTTGAAGGTGCCCTGCGGCAGCACGCCGAAGGCGCAGCCGCTGCCGAGCGTGGCCTGCGCCACCGCGTTGATGGTGCCGTCGCCGCCTGCGGCCACCACCACGCCGCCCGCGGCGCGGGCGCGTTCCACGGCTTCGCGCGCCAGTGCCTGCACCCGGCCGGGGCCGTCGACCAGGAAGATGCGGTGCTTGCGGCCGGCCGCGGCAAAGCCTTCCTCGATGACCCGGCGGGCCTCGGCGGCGCTCTCGCTGCCGGAGCCGGCATTGAGCACGATGAAAAACGGAGCGTTCGGACCGATGTGGGGCGGTTGCATGTCTGTGGGGATGGAGAAAGACAGGCCCGGGAGGGCCGCGTGAAGGGCTGCCGCGTGCGGCTGGCCGGTGGTTGTCTCATGCCCGGCCGGGCGGCGGGAGCGGCCGGCATCCCGCCCGGCTGTGGGAGAGTTGCCCTCCGCCCGTAAAATCGTCCGCTTTCGCGGCGCATCGCCGCGCTACCGTCCAATGTCCGGCCTGCGCCGGCCAGCTTCATGTTGACCTTCCAGCAAATCATTCTCAAATTGCAGTCGTACTGGGCCGACAAGGGCTGCGCGCTGCTGCAGCCGTACGACATGGAGGTGGGCGCGGGCACCTCGCACACCGCCACCTTCCTCAGGGCCCTCGGCCCCGAACCCTGGAAGGCCGCCTACGTGCAGCCCAGCCGCCGCCCCAAGGACGGCCGCTACGGCGAGAACCCCAATCGCCTGCAGCACTACTACCAGTACCAGGTCGTGCTGAAGCCGGCGCCCGCCAACATCCTGGAGCTCTATCTCGGTTCGCTGGAAGCCCTGGGCTTCGACCTGAAGAAGAACGACATCCGCTTCGTCGAAGACGACTGGGAGAACCCCACGCTCGGCGCCTGGGGCCTGGGCTGGGAAGTCTGGCTCAACGGCATGGAGGTGACGCAGTTCACCTACTTCCAGCAGGTCGGCGGCATCGACTGCAAGCCGATCACCGGCGAAATCACCTACGGCCTCGAGCGCCTGGCGATGTACCTGCAGCAGAAGGAAAGCATCTACGAACTGGAATGGGCGCCCGGCGTGACCTACGGCGACGTGTACCACCAGAACGAGGTCGAGCAGTCGACCTACAACTTCGAGCACAGCGATGCCGAATTTCTCTTCACCGCCTTCAACGCGCACGAGAAGCAGGCCAAGCACCTCATGACCGAACAGCTCGCGCTGCCGGCCTACGAGCAGGTGCTGAAAGCTGCGCACAGCTTCAATTTGCTCGATGCGCGCGGCGCGATCAGCGTGACCGAGCGCGCCGCCTACATCGGCCGCATCCGCAACCTCGCGCGCAGCGTGGCGCAGAGCTACTACGACAGCCGCGAGCGCCTGGGTTTCCCGATGGCGCCGCGCGAATGGGTTGCGCAGATGCCCCCGAAGAAAGCCGCCTGAGCGATGACGATCTCCATGAACAACAAGAACTCCCTGCTGGTCGAACTGTTTGTCGAAGAGCTGCCGCCCAAGGCCCTCAAGAAGCTCGGCGACGCCTTCGCGGGCGTGCTGCGCGACCAGCTCGTGGCGCAAGGCCTGGCCGAAGCCGGCTCGGTGCTCACCGCCTACGCCTCGCCGCGCCGGCTGGCCGCGCACCTCACGCATGTGGCCGAGCGCGCCGCCGACAAGGCCATCTCGCAAAAGCTCATGCCCGTGGCCGTGGGGCTCGATGCCTCGGGCCAGCCGACGCCCGCGTTGCTCAAGCGCCTGGGCGCGCTCGGCGCCGACGCCTCGGCCGTGCCCGGCCTGAAGCGTGCGATGGACGGCAAGGCCGAAGCGCTCTTCTACGAAAGCACCGCCAAGGGCGCCACGCTGGCCGAGGGCCTGCAGAAGGCGCTGGCCGAAGCCATCGCCAAGCTGCCGATTCCCAAGGTGATGAGCTACCAGCTCGAGAGCGGCTGCGAGCTGCCGGGCTGGAGCAGCGTGAGCTTCGTGCGCCCCGCGCACGGCCTCGTGGCGCTGCACGGAAGCACCGTGGTGCCCATCGAGGCGCTGGGCCTGAAGGCCGGCCGCGAGACGCACGGCCACCGCTTCGAGGCGGCGGTCGATCCGGTCGTGCTGCGCGATGCCAACAGCTACGCGCTGCAACTGCAGGACGATGGCGCGGTCATCGCGAGCTTCGAAGCCCGCCGCGCCGAAATCGCGCGCCAGCTCGCGGCGGCCGCGGTCAAGGTCGGCGGCGGCTCGGTGCCGATCCACGACGACGCGCTGCTCGACGAAGTGACCGCGCTGGTCGAACGCCCCAACGTGCTGGTCTGCAGCTTCGAGCGCGAGTTCCTCGAAGTGCCGCAGGAATGCCTCATCCTCACGATGAAGGCCAACCAGAAGTACTTTCCGCTGCTCGATGCACAAACCAAGCTGACCAACAAGTTCCTGGTCGTCAGCAACATCAGCCCCGACGACGCGAGCGCGGTCATCGAAGGCAACGAGCGCGTGGTGCGCCCGCGCCTGGCCGATGCCAAGTTCTTCTTCGATCAGGACCGCAAGAAATCGCTGGCCTCGCGTGTCGAATCGTTGGGCAAGGTGGTCTATCACAACAAGCTCGGCACGCAGGGCGAACGCGTGCAGCGCGTGATGCACATCGCGCGCGGTATTGCCGAAAAACTCGGCGATGCAAAGGTCGCCGCACAGGCCACGCAGGCCGCGCAACTGGCCAAGGCCGATCTCGTGACCGACATGGTCGGCGAGTTTCCCGAGCTGCAGGGCACGATGGGTCGCTACTACGCGCTGCACGACGGCCTCGATGCTGCGGTGGCCGATGCGATCGAAGACCACTACAAGCCGCGCTTCGCGGGCGACGAACTGCCGCGCAACAGCGTCGGCCTCGTGGTCGCGCTGGCCGACAAGCTCGAGACGCTGGTCGGCATGTTCGGCATCGGCAACCTGCCCACCGGCGACCGCGACCCGTTCGCGCTGCGCCGCCATGCGCTGGGCGTGATCCGGATGCTGATCGAGAAAGACCTCGCACTGGGGCTCGACGCCCTGTTGCAGGACGCCGCCGCGCAGTTCAAGGACATTGCCGGTTTCGACAGCAGCAAGGCCACGGTCGAGCTGCGCGACTTCATCCTCGACCGCCTCGCCGGCAGCCTGCGCGAGCAGGGCGCGAGCGCGCAAGAAGTCGACGCCGTGCTGGCCCCGCTGCCGCAGCGCCTGGGCGAAGTGCCCAAGCTGCTGGCCGCCGTGCGCGCCTTCGCCGCACTGCCTGCCGCGGCCGCGCTGGCCGCGGCCAACAAGCGCATCGGCAACATCCTCAAGAAGGCGCCCGAGGCCGACGCGCATGTCAGCGAGCTGCTGCTGCAGGAGCCCGCCGAGAAGGCGCTGCACGCCGCCATGGCCAAGGTCGTGCCCGCCGCCAACGCGCAATTCGAAGCCGGCGACTACACCGCCTCGTTGCAGACGCTGGCCGTGCTGCGCGAGCCGGTCGATGCCTTCTTCGACGGCGTGATGGTGAATGCCGAACAGGCCGACCTGCGCCTGAACCGGCTGGGCTTGCTGATGTCGCTGCACGCTGCGATGAACCGCGTGGCGCAGCTCGAGCGGCTGGCCGTCTGATCCCTTCGACGACTCCTCCACCGGTGGCATCGCCATGAAACTCGTCATCCTCGACCGCAACGGCACGATCAACGTGCACCGCGAAGACTTCGTCAAGAGCGACATCGAGTGGACGCCGCTGCCCGGTGCGCTGGAGGCCGTGGCGCGCCTGAACCATGCGGGGTGGCATGTGGTGGTCGCGTCGAACCAGTCGGGCCTCGGCCGGGGCCTCTTCGACATGGCTTCGCTCAATGCCATGCACGCCAAGATGCACAAGATGCTCGCGGCCGTGGGTGGCAAGGTCGATGCGGTGTTCTATTGCCCGCACAGCCCCGACGAGGGCTGCGACTGCCGCAAGCCCAAGTCGGGCCTGTTCCTGCAGATCGGCGACCGCTACGGCATCGACCTCAAGGGCGTGCCGACCGCGGGCGACAGCCTGCGCGACCTGCAGGCGGGCGCGGCCGCTGGCTGCGAACCGCATCTCCTGCTCACGGGCATGGGCGCGGCCTGCATCGGTGTCGATCCGCTGCCGCCCGAATATCCGGCGAACACGATGGTTCACGAGAACCTCGCCGCCTTTGTCGACTTCCTGCTCGTGCGCGAAGCGCGGGCTGCACTCCAGGTAGCTGTCTGATGGCGTTTATCCGTTCCGTTCTCCACGCACTCTGGATGCTTGTCACCGTGGTGCCGTGGGGCATCATCATGTGCGTCAGTTCGATCTGGAAGCGCGGCATTCCGCTCTACTGGATGGCCGAGCAATGGCTCAGCTGGGCCATCGGCGGCGCGCGCGTGCTGCTGGGCATCAAGACGCGCGTGACCGGCATGGAGAACCTGCCGACCGACCAGCTCGCCGGCGCGATCCTGCTGGTCAAGCACCAGTCCACGCTCGAGACCTTCCTCATGCCCACGCTGATGCCGCATCCGCTGGCCTACGTGTTCAAGAAGGAACTGATCTACGTGCCCTTCTTCGGCTGGGCGATGGCGCGGCTGGACATGATCCACATCGACCGCAGCCAGCGCGCGCAGGCCTTCAACAAGGTGGTGAACCAGGGCCGCAAGCTGCTCGCGCAGGGCATCTGGATCATCATGTTCCCCGAAGGCACGCGCATTCCGCGCGGGCAAAAGGGCACCTACAAGAGCGGCGGCACGCGCCTGGCCTGCGAGACCGGCGTGCCGGTGATTCCGATTGCGGTCACCTCGGCCAAGGTCTGGCCGCGCAAGGCGTTCATCAAGCGGCCGGGCGTGGTCGATGTGTCGATCGGGCCGGCGATCTCGAGCGTGGGTCGCAAGCCCGATGAGCTGATGCGCGAAGTCGAAGCCTGGATCGAAGCGGAGATGCACCGGCTCGATCCCGAGGCGTACCGCTAGATAGAAGGAACAGAGGACGCCAGATGCAGGGGCTGCTGCAGTTCACGATGGATCTGTTCGAGGGGCTGGGCAGCGAGTTCGCACAGCCCGAGCCGCCCGCGCCGCGTCCGAAGAAGGTCCGCAAGGCTGCTCCGCCTGTGGCGACGCCACTGCCGTTCGCGATGCCGGAACCGGAAGAGGTCAGGAACACAGGCCCGGCACTGCCCGCGATCCCGCTGCGCGACACGCTGGCGCTCGCGAGCTTCATTCATCCGCACGCCACGCGCGAACTGGTGCTGGGCTCGGCACGCGTGGCCTACGAATTCAAGCGCGGCAAGCGCAAGACCATCGGATTTCTCGTGGGCGCCGAAGGGCTGTCGGTGCGTGCGCCGCGCTGGGTCGCGCTGCGCGATGTCGATGCCGCGGTGCGCGAAAAGGCCGACTGGATCCTGCGCAAGCTCCAGGAAACGCAGCAGCGCCACGCGCGCGTCGAGGCGACGCGCATCGAGTGGAAGGACGGCGCCGGCTTTCCGTTCATGGGCGAGCCGGTGGTGATCCGGCTCGATCCGAAGCATGGCTTTGCCAGTGTCGGCGGCACGCTCGATGAAGCCGAGGTTGCCGGCGGTCCGCGCATCCTGCGGCTGGCCGTCGCGCAGAACGCCGGGCCCTCGCAGATCCGCGATGCCGCGCAGGCCTGGCTCATGCGGCAGGCGCGCAAGCTCTTCATCGAGCGGCTCGATCATTTCGCGCCGCTGCTGGGCGTGCGCTGGCAGAAGCTGTCGCTGTCGAACGCGGCCACGCGTTGGGGCAGCGCGAGCGCGGATGGGTCGCTCCGGCTGAACTGGCGGTTGATTCACTTCCGCTTGCCGGTGATCGACTACGTGGTGGCGCACGAACTGGCCCACCTGCGCGTGATGGACCATTCGCACCGCTTCTGGGAAACCGTCGAGAGCGTGGTGCCCGATTACGACGTGCTGCGCCAGCAGCTCAAGGACGAAGCCGTTCCGCGCTGGAACTGATCTGTCTATTCCTTGACCGACCCGGTCATCCCCGACACGTAGTACTCGACGAAGAACGAGTAGATGAACGCCACCGGCAGCGAGCCGAGCAGCGCGCCGGCCATGAGCGGCCCCCACTGGTACACGTCGCCCTGCACGAGCTCGGTCACCACGCCGACCGGGAGCGTCTTCACCTCCGACGACGAGATGAAGGTGAGCGCATAGATGAACTCGTTCCACGACAGCGTGAACGCGAAGATGCCTGCCGAGATGAGCCCGGGCACCGCGAGCGGCAGCACGATCTTCACGAGGATCTGCCAGCGGCTCGCGCCGTCGATGAGCGCGCATTCCTCGAGCTCGGCCGGGATCGAGCGGAAGTAGCCCATCAGGAGCCACGTGCAGAAGGGAATGAGGAAGGTCGGGTAGGTGAGGATCAGCGCCCAGCGCGTGTCGAAGAGGCCGAGGTTGAACACCACGTTCGCCAGCGGAATGAACAGGATCGACGGCGGCACCATGTACGCGAGAAAGATCGACAGCCCGACATGCTTCGAACCCTTGAAGCGCAGCCGCTCGATGGCATACGCCGCGAACACCGAGGCCGCGAGCGACACGAAGGTCGACACCACCGACACCAGCACCGTGTTCCACAGCCACTGCGGGTACGAGGTTTCGAACAGCAGCTTGTAGAAGTGCGAGAGCGTCGGGTTGATCACCCAGAACGGATTGCCTTCGCGCGAGAGCAGTTCGGCATCGGGCTTCACCGAGGTGATGGCCATCCAGTAGAACGGGAACAGCAGCACGATCAGGAAGACCACGAGCGGCAGGTACACGGTCACCGCCTTGCGCGGGATCGTGTCGAGGTAGCTCATGCCGACGGTGTCGACCTGGCCCGCATTGCTCATTGGAAGTTCCTCATTTGTCCGAACCGCCCTGCTGCCACGCGCGGCGCTGCAGGCCGAAGAAGCTGAACATCACGCACGCCAGCAGGAACGGCACCATCGCGATCGCGATGGCGGCGCCTTCGCCGAGCGCACCGCCCGAAATGGCGCGCTGGAACGACAGCGTGGCCATCAGGTGCGTGGCGTTCAGCGGGCCGCCGCGGGTGATGACGTAGATCAGCTGGAAGTCGGTGAAGGTGAACAGCACCGAGAAGGTCATGACCACCGCGATGATCGGCGTGAGCAGCGGCATCGTGACGTGGCGGAACTGCTGCCAGGGCGTCGCGCCGTCGATGGCGGAGGCTTCGTAATAAGAGGGCGAAATCGTCTGCAGGCCCGCGAGCAGCGTGATCGCCACGAAAGGCACGCCGCGCCACACGTTCGCGATGATCACCGCGATGCGCGCATTCCACGGCGAGCCGAGGAAGTCGATGTATTGGTCGATGAGCCCCATTCTCATCAGCGCCCAGCTGATGATCGAGAACTGCGAGTCGTAGATCCACCAGAACGCGATGGCCGAGAGGGCCGTGGGCACGATGTACGGCAGCAGGATCACCGCGCGGAAAAAAGTCTTGAAGCGGATGTTCCGGTTCAGCAATATCGCCAGCCACAGCCCCAGGAAGAACTTCAGCACGCTCGCCACCGCCGTGTAGAAGAGCGTGTTGAAAAGGGCGAGCCGCGTCACGGCGTCGCCCCACAGGTACTCGTAGTTCTCCAGGCCGATCCACTGGCCCGCGCGGCCCACCTTGGCGTCGGTGAAGCCAAGGTAGGTGCCCAGCCCCAACGGGTAGGTCAGGAACAGCAACAGCAGCACCGCCGCCGGAAGCATGAACGCGATGCCGAGGGCGTTGCGGCTGTTCTGGAACCTGGCCAGGAGTGTCATGGGGCGGGCTGCTTTGGGAGTGAAGGGATCAGACCTTGTAGTACCGCTCGGCACGCTTCTGCGCGCGCTCGGCCGCTTCCTTCGGCGTCTTCGATCCGCTCGCCGCCTCGGCCACCATGTTCGGAATGATGAAGTCCGCTGCCGCGCCGGCCGAGGCGTAGCCCAGCTTGCCGTCGTAGCCGCCCGGGCGCAGGTTCTTCACCGAGTCGCGGTAGGGCATGTTCTTCGGGTCCGAGGTCCAGATCGCGCTGTTCTCGTAGAAGCGCAGGGGCTGCGCCACGTAGCCGCCGCCGCCTTGCAGCCACGGGTCGAACTGCTCCTTCTCCATCATGAAGCGCAGGAACTCCTTGGCCGCCTGCGGGAATTTCGTGTACTTCATGACCATCTGGTTGAAGAACAGGTGCGACTCCGTCGGCACGCCGACCGGGCCGATGGGAAACACCGCGTGGTTGATGTCCGCGGACATTTCCTTGATCTTGGGATCGGCCGAATTCTTGGCGGCGTAGTAGACCGAGATGCCGTTGTTGGTGACGCTGATCTGCCCGTCGAGAAAAGCCTTGTTGTTGTTCGGGTCCAGCCACGAGAGCGTGCCCGGAATGAAGTTGGCGTAGAGCTCCTTGCCGTACTCCAGCGCCTTGAGCGTCTCGGGGCTGTCGATGACCACCTTGTTGTTCTTGTCGACCAGCTTGCCGCCGTGCGACCAGATGAGCCAGTTGCACCAGGTGCTGTCGCCGGTCGCGTTGCCCAACGCCATGCCGCCGGGTGTGCCCTTTTCCTTCAGCGCCTTGTAGAGCTTCAGGAAGTCGTCGGTGGTCTTGGGGAAGGTCGCGAAGCCCGCGGCCTTGACCATGCTCTCGCGGTAGACGATGAGCGAGCCCGAGGCGCCCAGCGGCAGGCCTAGCCACTTCTTGCCGTCGGGGCGCATGAAGGCTTCGCCCGCCGGATACCAGCCGCCGTATTTCTTGCCGAGGTATTCGGCGAGGTCCGTCACGTCGAGCAGCTTGTCGGGGTAGAGGTTGGCGTCGTCGTTGGTCGACAGGATGATGTCGGGGCCCGCGCCGGTGTTGGCGGCCACAGCGGCCTTCGGGCGCACGTCTTCCCAGCCTTCGTTGTCCACGCGCACTTCGACGCCCGTGGCCTCGGTGAATTTCTTGACGTTGGCCATGTAGGCGTCGATGTCGCCCTGCACGAAGCGGCTCCATCGCAGCACGCGCAGCTTGGCACCCTTCTCGGGCTTGAAGGTCAGGTTCTGCGCCTGCGCGAACGGTGCGAACAGGGCGCTGCCCGTGCCGACGGTCGCGGCAGCGGCAACGCCGGCCGAACCCTCGAGAAACCTGCGGCGATTGAAATCACTCATGAGCTGTCTCCTTCGTTGTAAACGGACCGGTGTGAACCAAAGACAAGGCGAGAAATCAGGCGAGTTCAGGCGACCAGGCGCAGGCCGCTTTCGGCATCGAACAGGTGGGCGCGCGCAAGGTCGGGCACGAGATGGATGGTGCTGCCCGGCGCGAAGTCGTAGCGCTCGCGGAACACGGCCGAGAGCTCGGCGCCTTCGTGGCGACAGGCGACGAAGGTGTCCATGCCGGTCGGCTCCATCACCACCACGCGCGACGGAATGCCGCCGCTGTCGCCCAGCGTCAGGTGCTCGGGGCGCGTGCCGTACACCACGGGCTGGCCGTCAGTGCCGCCCGCATGGAGGGGCGCATCGAGCCGCGTGCCGTCGGGCAGCTCGACATGCGCCGCGCCGCCCGCGCGCCGCAGCGTGCCGGGCAGGAAGTTCATGGCCGGCGAGCCGATGAAGCCTGCCACGAACTGGTTTGCCGGGTGGTCGTACAGGTCCAGCGGGCTGCCGGTCTGCTCGATGCGGCCGTCGCGCATCACCACGATCTTGTCGCCCATGGTCATGGCTTCGATCTGGTCGTGCGTGACGTAGATGGAGGTGGTTTTCAGGCGCTGGTGCAGTTCCTTGATCTCGCTGCGCATCGCCACGCGCAGCTTGGCATCGAGGTTCGACAGCGGCTCGTCGAAAAGAAACACCTGCGGATCGCGCACGATCGCGCGCCCCATCGCCACGCGCTGGCGCTGGCCGCCCGAGAGCTGGCGCGGATAGCGTTCGAGCAGCGGCGCGAGCGCAAGAATTTCGGCCGCGCGCTGCACCTTGCTGTCGATGGTGGCCTTGTCCATCTTCGCGAGCGAGAGGGCGAAAGCCATGTTGTCGCGCACCGTCATATGCGGATAGAGCGCGTAGTTCTGGAACACCATCGCGATGTCGCGTTCCTTGGGCGGCAGGTCGTTCACGCGGCGATCGCCGATGCGGATTTCGCCGCCGTGAATCTCCTCCAGCCCCGCGATCATGCGCAGCAACGTCGACTTGCCGCAGCCCGAGGGGCCCACCAGCACCGTGAACGAACCGTCGGCAATGTCGATGTCCACCCCATGAAGGATGGCGACTTCGCCGAATCGCTTCTTGACCGCCTGAATCGTGACACTGGCCATGCAAGGAGTCCTGACAAATCGCGGGAAGGAAAGCCGGGCGACACGGAGACCTCCGCATCGCAGCCCGCGCAGTATCGGCACTCGTTTTTGAAACCGGTATCAGGGCAAACCGGTACGAGAAAATCCCGGTTGACTTGTATGATGACCCGATAACCGTGCTCCACTTTTCCGCTGCCGTGCAGGCCACCGCCCTCTCAGAATCCTTTCCTCTGGTCACTGACCGCCTGTCCGACCGGCTCGCTTCGCGGCTGGCTGCGCAGATAGAAACGGGCGCGCTGCGACCCGGCGATCGGCTCCCTACCGAACAGCAACTCGCGGCCTCGCACGGCGTCTCGCGCACCGTGGTACGCGAGGCGGTGCATCAACTCAAGTCGCAGGCGCTGGTCACTTCGCGGCAGGGCCTCGGCTGCTTCGTGGCGCAGGCGCCGCTGAACCGTCCGCTCGCCTTCGATCCGGCCGTGCTGGAGTCGGTGCAATCCGTCGTCGATGTGGTCGAGGTGCGCCGCGTGCTCGAAGGCGAGATCGCCGCGCTCGCCGCCAAGCGCGCAACGCGCAGCCAGATCGCGGCGCTGCGGCGCGCACTGAAGGCCATCGACGCAGCAGCGGCGGCAGGGCAGGACGGCGTGGCCGAAGACCTGGCCTTTCACCGCGTGATCGGCGAGGCCACCGGCAACCCGCAGTTCCGCCTGCTGCTCGGCTTTCTCGAACAGTACCTGCGCGAAGGCATGCGCATCACGCGCGGCAACGAGGCGCGCCGGCTCGACTTCATGGAAGCGGTGCAGAACGAGCACCGCGCCATCGTCGAAGCCATCGCGGCGCGCGATCCCGTGGCTGCGCGCCATCACGCGACACAACACCTGATCCGCGGCGAGCAGCGGCTCGTCGAGGGCGGAGTCATCACCGGGCAGCGCCGGCGTGCGGCGGCGCGGGCCGTGCGCGCCGCCGCGCCGACCATTCCCGAGAAACCCACAACCAAGCGAACCCAGAGAACGAAGAGGGACACCCCATGAAACTGTTGATCACCGGAGGCGGCGGCTTCGTCGGCTCCCGACTTGCGCGTGCGCTGCTCGCGCGCGGCACGCTGGCCGGCCAGCGCATCGAGCGGCTCGTGCTGACCGACATCGCGCCGCCGCCGGTCGACCTGCTGGCCGATGCGCGCGTCGAGGCCCGCACCGGCCCGCTGCTCGCGCAGACCGAGGCGCTGAGGACGGAAGCCTTCGACGGCGTGTTCCATCTCGCCTCGGCCGTGTCGGGCGAATGCGAGGCCGACTTCGAACTCGGCCTGCGCTCCAACCTCGACAGCACGCGCGCGCTGCTCGATGCGCTGCGAGCCAACGTCGGCGCGGGCGGCAAGGTGGCGAGGTTGGTGTTCTCCAGCTCGGTCGCGGTGTTCGGGCTCGACCCCTCGGTGCCGCTGCCCAAGCTGGTGGCCGACGACACGCTGCCGCTGCCGCAGACCTCCTACGGCACGCAGAAGCTGGTCTGCGAGCACCTCATCTCCGACTACACGCGCAAGGGCTACATCGACGGCCGCGCCGCGCGGCTGATGACCGTCACCGTGCGGCCGGGCCGCCCGAACGGCGCCGCCTCGTCGTTCTTCAGCGGCATCATCCGCGAGCCGCTGGCGGGCGTGGAATCGGTCTGCCCGGTGTCGCCCGACGTATCGCATCCGATGACCTCGCCGGCGCGCACGGTCGACGGCCTCATCGCCGTCTACGAAGCCAGCCGCGAGGCCTTCGGCGGGCGCGCCGCGCTCAACCTGCCGGCGCTCAACGTGCGCGTGAGCGACATGCTCGATGCGCTCGAGGAAGTGGCCGGCCCGAAGGTGCGCGCGCTGGTGCGCTTCGAGCGCGACGAGCGCATCGCCGGCATCGTGGCCAACTGGCCCGCCGGCGCCACGGCCGAGCGTGCCGCGCGGCTCGGCCTGCATCCGCACGAGAATTTCGCAGACATCATTCGCCAATACATCGCCGATTGCGCCGCGCTTCCGAATGCGGCAGAAACCTTGAAGGGAATGTCCTGATGAGCAAGAAGAAAAGCCCCACGCCTACGTCCACAACCAAGTCGAAGAGCAACGCCTCGAAGAAAACCTCGGGTGCGCTCAAGCTGCGCTCGCAGGAGTGGTTCAACAACCCGGCCAACACCGACATGACGGCGCTCTACATCGAGCGCACCATGAACTTCGGACTCGGCCTCGATGAGCTGCAATCGGGCCGCCCGATCATCGGCATCGCACAGACGGGCTCCGACATCGCGCCCTGCAACCGCCACCACCTGGTGCTGGCCGAGCGCGTGCGCGAGGGCATCCGCGATGCGGGCGGCATCGCGTTCGAGTTTCCGATCCATCCGATCCAGGAGACCTGCAAGCGCCCGACCGCATCGCTGGACCGCAACCTGCAGTACCTCTCGCTGGTCGAAATTCTTTATGGCTACCCGCTCGACGGCGTCGTGCTGACCACCGGCTGCGACAAGACCACGCCGGCGCAGCTGATGGCTGCCGCCACGGTCGACATCCCGGCCATTGCGCTCAACTCCGGGCCGATGCTCAACGGCTGGTACAAGGGCGAGCGCACGGGCTCGGGCACCATCGTCTGGAAGGCGCGCGAGCTGCTGGCCGCGGGCGAGATCGACGAGACCGGCTTCCTGAAGCTCGTGGCGTCTTCGGCGCCATCGACCGGCCACTGCAACACCATGGGCACGGCCTCCACGATGAACTCGCTGGCCGAGGCGCTCGGCATGACGCTGCCCGGCAGCGCCGCCATTCCCGCGCCTTACCGCGACCGCCAGGAGATGGCCTACATGACCGGCAAGCGCATCGTCGAGATGGTGCGCGAGAACCTCAAGCCCTCGGACATCCTGACGCGCGCCGCCTTCGAGAACGCGATCGTCGTGAACTCGGCCATCGGCGGCTCGACCAATGCGCCCATTCACCTGAACGCCATCGCGCGCCACATAGGCGTGCCGCTGACCACCGGCGACTGGGAGAAGCACGGCTACAAGATCCCGCTGCTGGTCAACCTGCAGCCCGCAGGCGAGTACCTCGGCGAGGACTATTACCGCGCAGGCGGCGTGCCGGCGGTGGTGGCCGAGCTGATCGCCAAGGGCAAGATCCAGCCCGCGCTCACCGTCAACGGCAAGACGATCATCGAGAACTGCGAAGGCCGCTTCACCGAAGACCGGAAGGTGATCTTCCCGTACGCCAAGCCGATGATGAAGAACGCCGGCTTCCTCGATTTCAGCGGCAACCTGTTCGACTCCGCGATCATGAAGACCAGCGTGATCACGCCCGAGTTCCACAACCGCTACCTGGAGAACCCCGCCGACCCGATGGCCTTCGAAGGCACGGCCGTCGTGTTCGACGGCCCCGAGGACTACCACCGCCGCATCGACGACCCGAAGATGAAGATCGATGCGCACAGCATCCTGTTCATGCGCGGCGTCGGGCCGGTCGGCTACCCCGGCGCGGCCGAGGTCGTGAACATGCGCGCACCGGCCTATTTGCTGAAGAAGGGCGTCACCGCGCTGCCTTGCATCGGCGATGGGCGGCAGTCGGGTACGTCAGGCTCGCCATCGATCCTGAATGCTTCGCCCGAGGCTGCGACGGGCGGCGCACTGGCATTGCTGAAGACCGGCGACCGCGTACGCATCGACCTGAAGAAGCGCACGGCCAACATGCTGGTGTCCGACGAAGAGCTGGCCCAGCGCCGCCAGAAGCTCGAGGCCGCCGGTGGTTATGCATACCCGCCGAGCCAGACGCCGTGGCAGGAGATCCAGCGCGCGGTGGTCGATGAGCTTTCCGAGGGCATGGTGCTCAAGCCGGCGATCAAGTACCAGAAGATCCACGCCACCTTCGGCGTGCCGCGCGACAACCACTGACCCCGCAAGAGCCACGGCCGTTCGGGCTGAACTTGTCGAAGCCTCGCGCGGCGCTTCGACAGGCTCAGCCCGAACGGCTTTTTATTTCCGCAAGCTTCAGGCGCTCAGCGTGCGTGCGTCACGCCGCCGTCGACGACGAGCGTGGAGCCCATCACGTAGTCGCCCGCGCGCGAGGCGAGGTAGATCGCGGCGCCGGCCATGTCTTCCGGCGTGCCGATGCGGCCTGCGGGAATGCGGCCCTTGACCTCGTCGCCGTGGTCGCGCGCATCCTTGTTCATGTCGGAGGCGAACGCGCCCGGTGCGATCGCGCTCACCACGATGCGGTCTTGCGCAAGGCGCAGCGCCATGCGGCGCGTGAGCTGAATCAGGCCGGCCTTGCTGGCCGCATACGAATACGTTTCCTGCGGGTTCACCGAAATGCCGTCGATCGAGGCGATGTTGATCACCTTCGAGAGGTGATCGGTCGCGGCCTTCTTGAGCATCGGCGTGAGGGCCTGGGTCAGGAAGAAGGGCGTCTTCAGGTTCAGGTCGACCACCTTGTCCCAGCCGCTCTCGGGGAACTCGGCGTACGGCGCGCCCCAGGCGGCACCGGCGTTGTTGACGAGGATGTCGAGCGAGCCTTCATGCTTCGCATAGGCATCGACCAGCGCCTGCGCACCTTCGACCGTGGACACATCCGCCGGCAGCGAGACGCAGTGGCCGAAGGCCGAGAGCTCCTTGGCGGTCTGGTCGCAGGCGGCGGCCTTGCGCGCCGAGATGTACACGCGCGCGCCCTGGGCCAGAAAGCCCTCGGCGATCATGCGGCCGATGCCGCGCGAGCCGCCGGTGATCAAGGCGGTGCGGCCCTTCAGTGAGAAGAGTTGGGTGGTGTCCATGGTGCGGGTGTCTCCTGAATTGAAAGAACTTCAGGAAACGAGCTTAGTGCGGAGCGTGCCCGCGCCGCGTCACCTTGGTGCCAGCGACAGGCTCCGGGGGCTGGTGAAGCTGCGCAGGTTGCCGGTGACCGGGTCCTGGAAGGCGACCGACTTGGCCAGCAGCTGAAGCGGCTTGTCGAAATCGTCGGTGTTTTCGGGCAGCAGCACGGGGTAGATCGGGTCGTTCTCGATCGGCATGCCGAGCGCGAGGCAATGCACGCGCAGCTGGTGTTTGCGGCCGGTGACGGGCGAGAGCCGCAGCAGCGCGCGATGGCCGCGCACCTCTTGCACCTCGATGCGCGTCTCGGAGTTGGGCTCGCCCGGCTCTTCGCGCATGCGCATGAAGTGCTCGTCGTCGACGAGGCGGCTGCGGTAGATGTCGGGCACCGACGAGGCGCCCTCCTGCCACGGCACCACCGCCTCGTAGTGCTTGGCGATGCGGCGCTCCGGAAACATCTGCTGGTAGGCACCGCGCGTTTCGTGGCGCACCGAGAACAGCACGAGGCCCGAAGTGCTTCGGTCGATGCGGTGCAGCGGCACGAGGTCGTCGATGTTCAGCTTGCGCTTGAGTCGCACGAGCAGGCTTTCCTGCAGATACTTGCCGGTCGGCGTGACGGGGAGGAACGGGGGCTTGTCGGCCACGACAAGCTCGTCGTCCTGGAACAGCACCTGCTCCTCGAAGGGGATGTGTACTTCGTCGTCGAGTGTGCGGTAGTAATAAACGCGCAGCGGCGACTCGTAGCGGCGCTCGAGGGTGACGGGCATGCGGTGCTCGTCGATCACGTCGCCGGCCACGATGCGTTCCAGCCATGCGTCGCGCGTGATCGCCGGAAAGCGCTCGATCAGGAACTCGGCGATTGTGGGCCAGGGCCCGTACGGCAGGCCGACGCAACTCGGGCCGACGCCGTCGCGCGTGGGCAGCGGCGGCGTCTGGCGGGGGCGGCTCACGATGCGGCTTCCTGTTGCAGCACGCGCAGCGCCTCGTCGAACGACGGGCGCGCGGCGACGTCGGAATGCATGCAGCGATCCTTCAGCGCGGACATGGCGGCGGGCTGCCCATCGCTGCAGCGGTCGAGCAGCTCTTCGAGCAGGCAGCCGAAGGCACGCATTTCCAGGCGCTGCAGGGCCGTGGCTTCGTGGGCATCGAGCGATCCGGTCATCCACCCCGCGCCGAAGTCGCCGAGCCGGCCGCCGCCCTGCGCATTCCACAGAATGTTGTGCGCGTAGAGATCGCCGTGGAGGATGCCGCGTGCGTGCAGGTGCTGCATGGCTGAGGCGATGTCGCTTGCGATACGCAGCGCGACATCGGCCGTCCATTGCGCATCGTCCGCATAGATGTCGCGTGTGCACGAAGCGAGGCTCGGTGGCCCCGCCAGCGTGCGGAAGGAGGGCGGCACCAGCGGCATCACGAGGCCCTCTGTGCCATCGGGGTGGCCATCGATCCGGCTCTGCGCGGCGATCAGCGTGGGGTGCATGCCCGCCGCGATGCAGGCGGCCATCTCGCTGTGCGGCCAACCGTCGCTGGTGACCGCGCCTTTGAATAGCTTGACCGCGACGTCCTGCTGCGATGGCCCCAGCGTGGCCTGATGGATCAAGCCTGATGCGCCTTCACCGAGCTTCTTGCCGAGCGTGAGATCGCGCCAATCGACATGCGGCACCGATTGCGCCGTGATGGCCGCGTCTTCGGCCTGCGTATCGAACGGATTGCCAGCGGCCGCAAGCCACGAGAGGCGTGGCAAGGAGAGCAGCCATTCAGGCAGCGCCTCGAAGCGGTTCGCGGAGATGCGCAGCAGCTCGAGCCGCTGCAGCGCAGCCATCGAATCGGGCAGCCGACTCAGCCGATTGCCCGCCAGCATCAGCTTTTGCATCCGCGTGCAGTGACCGAGCGTGTCGGGGAGCTCCCCGATCTGGTTGTCCGTGAGGATCAGCCAGCGCAGCGAGGCAGGCAGTGAAGAGGCCGGCACGCGCGCGATGCGGTTGGCCTTGAAGCCGACGATGTCGATGCCATGGCATGCGCCGATGGATTCGGGCAGCGTCGTGAATCGGTTGTCGGAGCAGAACAGCACCCGCAGCTTGTGCAGGCGACCCAGGTCATCGGGCAGCGCATCGAGCGCATTCCCGGAGAGATTCAGTGTTTCGAGCGAATCGGCAAGGTCGAAGATCTCGCGCGGGAACTCGGTGAGTCCGCACGAGAGATCGAGCCTGGTGGCGCCTGCCAGCCGACCCGCGCGCAGCTCGGCCAGTGTGTCCATCCGCCGAGTCTAAATCCCTAGCTTCGAGGGCCGAAGCGGTAGACGCCGTCCTTGCCCAGCTCCCGCTTGACCTGACCCGAGAACCACAGGAGGTGCAGGTGCGCCACCGTCTCGCCCATCGCGAAGGTGATCTGGTGCAGGTCGAGTTCGCGCTTGAAGAGGATCGGCAGGCCCTCGGCCGCCGTGAGCGCGCGCGCCGTGCAGGCTTCGAGCAACTCTGCCAGCCGGTCGCGGTGATGCTCCTGCAGCTGGTCGACGCGGCGATGAATGCCGGTGAACGGCTTGCCGTGCGAGGGCAGGCCCACCGTGTCGGCCGGCAGCGTCTTGAACTTGTCGATGCTGTCCAGGAAGAGCCGCAGCGAATTGGCCTCGGGCTCGCCCGCATGCACGCTCACGTTGGTCGAGATGCGCGGCAGCATCATGTCGCCGCCCAAGAGCAGTTTCTGTTCGTCGCAGTACAGCGCGATGTGCTCGGGTGCATGGCCGTAGCCGCTGATGCAGCGCCAGTCACGCCCGCCGATGGTCACGATGTCGCCGTCCATCATGCGCACGTACCGGTCGGGCACCGAGGGCACCATGTTCGCGTAGTAGTTGGTGCGCGCGCGGATCTTGGCGATGCCCACCGGGTCGGTCATGCCGTGCGAAGCGAAGAAGTCCGCCGCCGCATCGCCGCCCGCGAGCGTGTCGCCGGCAGTGCTCAGCACGCGGGCCACGTGGTAGTCGGTGGCGCTGATCCAGAGGGGCGCATTCCAGCGTTTGCAGAGCCAATCGGCCAGGCCGATGTGGTCGGGGTGCATGTGGGTGACGATCACGCGCAGGATCGGCAGGCCCTCCAACTGCGTCTCGAAGATCTGCTCCCATTGCTTGCGCGCTTCGTCGTGCGAGATGCAGCAGTCGACCACCGTCCAGCCCTCGACGCCGTCGATCGTGTCGCGCAGCAGCCAGAGGTTGATGTGGTCCAGCGCAAAGGGCAGCCGCATGCGGATCCAGCGCACGCCCGGCGCGACTTCCAGGGCTTCGCCGGGCCCGGGCAACGTGTCGCCCAGGGTGTAGTGGAGTTCGCGTTCGAGGAGGTTCATGTAAGATTGACGTTTACGTAAACGTCATGTGTGGGTGGCACCATTGTAGGGAGCGCGGCAAAAACCTGCTGTCGCCCCCATAACACCCCTCATGGCGTTTTCCGGAACGTTCTTTCATCCCGCATGTCCACGCCAACCTTCACCATCAGCGAGCTCGCGAAGGAGTTCGACCTCACGACGCGGGCGATCCGCTTCTACGAGGACATGGGCCTGCTCACGCCCGAGCGGGCCGGCCTGCAGCGCGTGTACAGCGCACGCGACCGGGCACGGCTCACGCTCACCCTGCGCGCCAAGCGCCTGGGCCTGAGCCTCACGGAGGCCAAGGACATCCTGGACATGTACGACAGCCCGCAGGACACCGTGCCGCAGCTGCAGAAGTTTCTCGGCGTGCTGGGCGCGCACCGTGCCCAGCTCGAGGCGCAGTTGGCCGAACTGCAGGCCAACCTGGCGGAAGTGCGCGCACACGAGAAAAAGGGCCGCGCCACGCTGGCGAAAGCCAAGAAGGCGGCCAAGTCCCCCCGGGCGTCCTGACCGGCCACGACTCATCGACAATCACGCTCTATGTCCGACAACAACCTCGAAGACCTGTTCGCCCACAACCGTGCCTGGTCTGCACAAATGGAACGCGACCGGCCCGGCTTCTTTACCAGCCTGATCAAGCAGCAGACGCCGCGCTACATGTGGATCGGCTGCTCCGACAGCCGCGTGCCTGCCAACCAGATCACCGGCCTCGAACCCGGTGAGGTGTTCGTGCACCGCAACGTCGCCAACATCGTGGTGCACTCCGACCTCAATGCGCTCTCGGCGATTCAGTACGCAGTCGAGCACCTGAAGGTCGAGCACATCATGGTGGTCGGCCACTACGGCTGCGGTGGCGTCAAGGCGGCGCTCAGCGGTACGCGCATCGGTCTGGCCGACAACTGGATCCGCCACATCCAGGATGTGCGCGACCGCCACCACGCCCTGCTCGAGAGCCTGCCCGAGGAAGCGCGCGTCGATGCACTGTGCGACCTCAACGTGGCCGAACAGGTGGTCAACGTGGCCGTGAGCACTGTGATGGTCGATGCATGGAGCCGCGGCCAGAAGGTCAACATCCACGGCTGGATCTTCGGTGTGCACGACGGCCTTCTGCAGGACCTGGGCCTCAATGTCGATGGCGCCAAGCCGCTCGACACGGTATACAAGGCCGCCGTGCAACGCATCCGCTACAAGTGGAGCAAGCCCGGCGAAGTGACCCAGCAGTCGAAGCCGCAGGCGGCGCAGCAGCTGGAAGCACCGGCGGCCGACGGCAAGGCCGACCCCGCCGCCTGAGCGCCCCGGGGCCGCCATCCATCCGCCTGCCATGTTCCCGCAGCGCCTCGATTCACCGCTGGCCTACGACATCGCCAAGGCGATGATCGATGGGTTCAACCGGCACTACCGGTTGTTCCGCGCCGAATCGGCGCGCGCCAAGCACCGTTTCGAGACCGCCGACTGGCACGGCCAGCAGCGGGCGCAGCGCGAGCGCATCGAGTTCTACGATTTGCGCGTGAACGAGGCCGTGGCCCGGCTCGAGAAAGAGTTCAAGGCCGGCGACCAGCCGATGGAGGTGTGGCACCAGGTCAAGCTGCATTTCATCGGCCTTTTGGTGGACCACCACCAGCCCGAGCTGGCGGAGAGTTTCTTCAACTCGGTGACCACCAAGATCCTGCATCGCGCCTACTTCCAGAACGACTTCATCTTCGTTCGCCCCGCGATCAGCACCGAGTACATCGAGCCGCGTGGCGCACCGACCTATCGCCCGTACTACCCCGCGCACGACACGCTGGCCGACACGCTCGTGCAGATGCTCGACGACTTCGCGCTGCAGGGCAGCTATGCCAACAAGCGCCGCGATGCCGAGCGCGTGGCGCACGTGATCCTGAACCGCTTTCACCAGGTCAAGCTGCGCGCCAACTTCCAGCTGCAGGTGCTCTCGGGCCTCTTCTTCCGGAACAAGGGCGCCTACGTGGTCGGCAAGATCATGAACGGCTTCACCGAGATCCCGTTCTCGCTGCCGATCCTGCACGACAGCACCGGCAAGTTCTATGTCGATGCGGCACTCTTCGGCGAAGACGACCTGCAGATGCTCTTCAGCTTTGCACGCGCCTACTTCATGGTCGACATGGAAGTGCCCTCGGCCTGGGTGCAGTTCTTGCGCTCGCTGATGCCGCGCAAGCCGCGTGCAGAAATCTACAACGCGCTCGGCCTCGCCAAGCAGGGCAAGACGCTTTTCTATCGCGACTTTCTTTCGCACCTGAACTATTCGAGCGACCGCTTTCGCATCGCGCCCGGCATCAAGGGCATGGTCATGCTGGTGTTCGACCTGCCGTCGTTCCCGTTCGTGTTCAAGGTCATCAAGGACTTCTATCCGCCGCAGAAGGACACCACGCGCGAGCAGATCAAGGGCAAATACATGCTCGTGAAACAGCACGACCGCGTGGGCCGCATGGCCGACACGCTGGAGTACAGCGACGTGGGTTTTCCGCTCGATCGTTTCGAGCCCGAGCTGATCGAGGAGATCCAGAAGTTCGCGCCCAGCCAGCTCGAAATTGGCGACCGCGACGGCAACGGGGAGATGGAGGTCGTGGTCAAGCACGTCTACATCGAGCGCCGCATGATCCCGCTGAACATCTACCTGCAGGAAGCCTTCGACACGCTGGCCGACCCCGAGAGCCCGGCTCATGCGAAGCGCGCAAAGGACCAGCTGGAGCACGCGGTGATCGAGTACGGCAATGCCATCAAGGACATGGTCGCCGCCAACATCTTCCCCGGCGACATGCTGTGGAAGAACTTCGGCGTCACGCGTGGGGGCAAGGTGGTGTTCTACGACTACGACGAGATCGAATACATCACCGACTGCAAATTCCGGAAGGTCCCCGAGCCGCGCAACGAGGAAGACGAGATGAGCGGCGAGGTCTGGTACTCGGTGGGCCCGAAGGACGTGTTCCCCGAGACCTTCGAGCCCTTCCTGCTCGGCAACAAGGATGTGCGCGCCGCCTTCATGGCGCACCACGCCGACCTGCTCGACGCTGCCTTCTGGCAGCACCACAAGGAACGCATCCAGGCGGGGCAGATGCTCGATGTGTTCCCGTACGAAGAATCGCAGCGCTTCCAGCACGAGGGGCACGCGACCCATTTCTGACCGGCGGTGGCCAAGGCCGCAGTCGACCGTTTCACTTTTACATTCACATTCGCATTCAAGAAGGAGACCCTCATGTCCGAATCCATCGTCATCGTCGGCGCCGCCCGCACCCCCATGGGTGGCTTTCAGGGCGACTTTTCTTCCCTCTCCGCGCACGACCTCGGCGGCGCCGCCATCAAGGCCGCCGTCGAGCGCGCCGGCATCGCGCCCGAGAGCGTGGGCGAAGTGCTGTTCGGCAACTGCCTCATGGCCGGCCAGGGCCAGGCCCCGGCGCGCCAGGCGGCCTACAAGGGCGGCCTGCCCGACAGCGCGGGCGCGGTCACGCTCAGCAAGATGTGCGGCTCGGCCATGAAGGCCGCGATGCTCGCGCATGACCTGCTGCTGGCCGGCACGCACGATGTGATCGTCGCGGGCGGCATGGAGAGCATGACCAACGCGCCTTACCTCATGCTCAAGGGCCGCGGTGGCTACCGCATGGGCCACGACAAGATCTATGACCACATGATGCTCGACGGCCTGGAAGACGCCTACCAGCCGGGCCGCTCGATGGGCACCTTCGGCGAGGACTGCGCGGCCAAGTACAAGTTCACCCGCGAGCAGCAGGACGCCTTCGCGATCGCGAGCGTGCAGCGCGCCAAGGCCGCGACCGAATCGGGTGCGTTCAAGGACGAGATCGTGCCCGTGACCGTGAAGGGCCGCGGCGGCGATACCGTGATCTCCATCGACGAAGGCCCGGGCAAGGTCAAGCTCGACAAGATCCCCACGCTCAAGCCCGCGTTCAAGAAAGAGAACGGCACCATCACCGCCGCCTCGAGCTCGTCGATCAACGACGGCGCCGCCGCGCTGGTGATGATGACCGAGTCGCACGCGAAGAAGATCGGCGCCAAGCCCATCGCGCGCATCGTCGGCCACGCCACGCATGCGCAGGAGCCCGAGTGGTTCTCCACCGCTCCGGTGGGCGCAGTCGCCAAGCTGTTCAAGAAGACCGGCTGGACCGTGAAGGACGTGGACCTCTGGGAAGTGAACGAGGCCTTCGCCGTGGTGCCGATGGCGCTGATGCACGAACTCGACGTGTCGCACGACATCGTCAACGTGAACGGCGGCGCGTGCGCGCTGGGTCACCCGATCGGCGCGAGCGGCGCGCGCATCATGGTCACGCTGATCCATGCGTTGAAGGCACGCGGCAAGAAGCGCGGCGTGGCGACGCTGTGCATCGGCGGCGGCGAAGGCACCGCCGTGGCACTCGAATTGTTGTAAGGCAGGAGATTTCATGCACCTATCCATCCCCCGCACCGCCGTTGCCGCCTTGCTGGCAGCCGCCTTCCTGGCACCTGCCGCCAGCTGGGCGCAGAAGCGCGACAACGTGCTGTTCCAGGCCGCGACCGACGAGCAGCCCGCCGTCATCAAGACGCTGGAAAAACTCGTCAATATCGAGACCGGCACGGGTGACGCCGAAGGCATTGCCGCCGCCGGTACCTACCTCGAAGGCGAACTCAAGACGCTGGGCTTCACCGTCACGCGCAGCAAGTCGGCCGGCATCGTGGTCGGCGACAACATCATCGGCAAGATCAAGGGCCGCGGCGGCAAGAACCTGTTGCTGCTCTCGCACATGGACACCGTGTACCTGAAGGGCACGCTCGCCAAGGCGCCGTTCAAGATCGAAGGCGACAAGGCCTATGGCCCCGGCATCGCCGACGACAAGGGCGGCAACGCGGTCATCCTGCACACGCTCAAGTTGCTGAAGGACTACGGCGTGCGCGACTACGGCACCATCACCGTGCTCTTCAACACCGACGAGGAAAAAGGCTCCTTCGGCTCGCGCGACCTCATCCAGGAAGAAGCCAAGCTCGCCGACTACGTGCTTTCGTTCGAGCCCACCAGCGCGGGCGACGAGAAGCTCTCGCTCGGCACCTCGGGCATTGCCTACGTGCAGGTCAACATCACCGGCAAGGCCTCGCACGCGGGCGCCGCGCCCGAGCTGGGCGTCAACGCATTGGTCGAGGCGTCGGACCTGGTGCTGCGCACGATGAGCATCGACGACAAGTCGAAGAACCTGCGCTTCAACTGGACCATCGCCAAGGCCGGCAACGTGTCGAACATCATCCCGGCCAGCGCCACGCTGAATGCCGACGTGCGCTATGCACGCAACGAAGACTTCGAGGCCGCGATGAAGACGCTCGAAGAAAAGGCGCAGCAGAAGAAGCTGCCCGAAGCCGACGTCAAGGTGCTGGTCACGCGCGGCCGCCCGGCCTTCAACGCGGGCGAGGGCGGCAAGAAGCTGGTCGACAAGGCCGTGGCCTTCTACAAGGAAGCCGGCGGCAACCTCGGCGTGGAAGAGCGCACGGGCGGCGGCACCGATGCGGCCTATGCCGCGCTCTCGGGCAAGCCGGTGATCGAGAGCCTGGGCTTGCCGGGCTTCGGCTATCACAGCGACAAGGCCGAGTACGTGGACATCAGCGCGATCCCGCGCCGCCTGTACATGGCAGCGCGCCTGATCATGGACCTGGGCTCGGGCAAGTAAGCACGAAGAAGAAAGAAGAAGGAGACACACCATGCTGCTCAGTGCCGACCAGGAAGCCATCCGCGACGCGGTGCGCGATTTCTCGCAAGCCGAACTTTGGCCCCATGCCCCCAAGTGGGACCGTGAACACAGCTTCCCGAAAGAGGCGCACCAGGGCCTCGCGGCGCTGGGCGCTTACGGCATCTGCGTACCCGAAGAGCATGGCGGCGCCGGCCTCGACTACCTCACGCTCGCGCTGGTGCTGGAAGAAATCGCGGCCGGCGACGGCGGCACCAGCACCGCGATCAGCGTGACCAACTGCCCGGTCAACGCGATCCTCATGCGCTACGGCAACGCGCAGCAGAAGAAGAAATGGCTCGAGCCGCTCGCGCAAGGGCAGATGCTCGGCGCCTTCTGCCTCACCGAGCCGCAGGCCGGCAGCGATGCATCGAGTCTGCGCACCACCGCGCGCAAGGACGCCGACGGCTATGTGATCGACGGCGTGAAGCAGTTCATCACCAGCGGCAAGAACGGCCAGGTCGCCATCGTCATCGCGGTCACCGACAAGGGCGCGGGCAAGCGCGGCATGAGCGCGTTCATCGTGCCCACCGACGCACCCGGCTACGCCGTGGCGCGGCTGGAAGACAAGCTCGGCCAGCACAGCAGCGACACCGCGCAGATCAACTTCGACGGCTGCCGCATTCCGGCGGAGAACCTCATCGGCGCTGAAGGCGAGGGCTACAAGATCGCGCTCGGCGCACTCGAAGGCGGGCGCATCGGCATCGCCGCGCAGAGCGTGGGCATGGCGCGCAGCGCGTTCGACGTGGCACTGGCCTATGCGAAGGAGCGCCAGGCTTTTGGCGGCTCGATCTTCGACCAGCAGGCCGTGGGTTTTCGCCTCGCCGAATGCGCGACACAGCTCGAAGCCGCGCGCCAGTTGATCTGGCATGCAGCGAGCCTGCGCGATGCGGGCCTGCCGTGCCTGAAGGAAGCGGCGATGGCCAAGCTCTTCGCAAGCGAGATGGCCGAGCGCGTGTGCAGTGCCGCGATCCAGACGCTGGGCGGTTACGGCTACGTGAACGACTTTCCGCTCGAGCGCATCTATCGCGACGTGCGCGTGTGCCAGATCTACGAAGGCACATCGGACATCCAGAAACTGCTGATCCAACGCGCCCTGGCTTGAAGCCCCGCCGGGCGACAGGGTGACGATCGCCGATCGTCACCCGTCATGTAGAGTTTCCGCCAACCAACAAAGGGGAGACTGACATGACTCAGGCATTCGCGGTTACGCCGCATCGTCGCCCGCGCTTCTCGATCGTTGCGGCTGCCGCAGTGGCAGCCAGCCTGGCATTCGGTGCGTTCAACGCGCCCGCGAATGCCGAAGTACTCGTCGCCTCCAGGCCCGCTGCGGCATACCCGGCGCCGCCTTCCGCGCTGTATCCGGAGCTGTTCGCCGCTGTGCAGTTGGGGCAGGTCTTCAAGGACGGTAAGACTTTCGTCGATGCTGTACCCAAAGGTTCGCCCGCCGCCGTCGCCGCGCAGTACAAGCGCGAAAAGGACCGCCCCGGTTTCGATCTGTCCGGCTTCGTGCGGCAGCATTTCAATCTGCCGCAGGACAACGGCGACGCCTACGTCAGCGATCGTTCGCAGTCGCTCACGCAACACATCGCGAGTCTCTGGCCGCACCTGACGCAGCAGCCGCAGAAGCCAGCTGCCGGTTCCTCGCTGCTGCCCTTGCCCGGACCCTATGTAGTGCCGGGCGGGCGCTTTCGCGAGGTGTACTACTGGGACTCGTACTTCACCATGCTGGGCCTGCTGCAGAACGGCGAGCCGCGCGCGATACGCGACATGGTCGGCAATTTCGCCAGCCTGATCGACCGCTACGGCCACATCCCGAACGGCAATCGCAGCTACTACCTGAGCCGCTCGCAGCCGCCTTTCTATTTCAAGATGGTCGGCTTGCTGTCCACGCAGGACGAAGCCGGCGCCTATGCGCGCTACCTGCCGCAACTCCAGCGCGAATACGCGTTCTGGATGGAGGGCGCGAACGGCCTCAAGCCCGGCACCGCGCACCGCCGGGTGGTGGCGCTGGCCGATGGCAGTGTGCTGAACCGCTACTACGACGATCGCGCCGTGCCGCGCGACGAGTCGTATGCGGAAGATGTCGCGCTGGCGAAGAAGAGCAGCCGCCCCGCCGCGGAGGTCTATCGCGACGTGCGCGCCGCCGCGGAGAGCGGATGGGACTTCAGCAGCCGCTGGTTCGCCGACGGCAAGACGCTGGCCACCATCGAGACCACCGCGATCGTGCCCGTCGACCTGAACAGCCTGCTGTACGGTTTGGAAAACGCGATCCGCCTGGGCTGCGAGCGCGTGCAGGACGCCGCCTGCAGCAGCGATTTCACGCAACGGGCCGAACGCCGCCGTCTGGCAGTGCAGAAGTATTTGTGGAACGAAGCCGGCGGTTATTACGTGGACTACCAGTGGATCAGGCCGCAACCCACCGGCCGTCCGGGTGCCGCCATGCTGTACCCGCTGTTCGTCGGCCTCGCGGAGCCGGCGCAGGCGACGCGCGTGGCCGACTGGACGAGCAAGCAACTGCTCAAGCCGTATGGCCTTGTGACGACGCCGATCCCGACCGATCAGCAATGGGATGCGCCCAACGGCTGGGCGCCGCTGCAATGGGTCGCGGTGGACGGTCTCCGGCGCTATCGCCAGCATGCGCTCGCGCACGACATCGCGACGCGCTGGATGGGCAAGGTGCAGCAGGTCTATGGCAGCAGCGGCAAGCTGGTCGAGAAATACAACGTGATCGACAACAGCGGCGAGGCCGGCGGCGGCGAGTACGTCCTGCAGGACGGCTTCGGCTGGACCAACGGCGTGGCCATGCAGCTGATGACGATCTATCCCGAGTTGAAGCGCCCTTGACCCCTGGCGCGCTGCCCGCGCGGTGATGTTTCAGTGGAGCTTTCGTCCCTTGTCATCGGTTTCGATGACAGACAGGACAACGCCGACGGCGCAGCATGGAGACCTCTTCGTCGGAGGTCCTTGCCATGTCCATTTCCAAACCCGTTTCCTTCACCGCGGCGCTGTTGTGCCTCGGTGCATCCGCACAAGTGCAGCAGCTCGTCGCCGTGGACATCACCACGCTGACCGCGAGCGATGCCGTGCAGCAGCTCTGCGCCGGCACGGTGACCAGCGAGCAGTTGGTCTCGGCCTACCTCGCGCAGGCCAAGATGAGGGCGAACCTCAATGCCTTCGTCACGCTCGACGAGGCCGGCGCACTGAAGGCCGCGCGCGCCGCCGATGCGCAGCGAAAGCGCGGCGGCGCCTGCAAGCCGCTGGCCGGCCTGCCGGTGGTCATCAAGGACAACATCCAGGTGCAGGGTCTGCCCGCCACGGCCGGCTCGCCCGCGCTCAAGGGCTTCGTGCCCGCCGCCGATGCGCCCGTGGTCGCGAAGCTGCGCGCGGCCGGCGCGGTCATCCTCGGCAAGACGAACATGCACGAGCTGGCCTTCGGCGTCACGGGCTACAACCCCGCGTTCCAGACCGGTCCCGAGGTCGGCGTGCGCAACGCCTACGACGCGAGCCGCATCGCGGGCGGGTCGTCGTCGGGCAATGGCGCAGCACTCGGTGCGCGCATGGCGCCGGCAGCGCTGGGCACCGACACGGGCGGCTCGGTGCGCATTCCGTGCGCGTTCAACGGCTGCGCATCGCTGCGTCCGAGCATGGGGCGCTATTCGCAGCAGGGCATCGCGCCGATCTCGCACACCCGCGACACCGCGGGCCCGATGGCGCAGTCGATGGCCGATGTCGCGCTGCTCGACCGCGTGATCGCGGGCGGTGCGCCGCTCAAGCCCGCTGACTTGAAGCGCGTGCGGCTCGGCGTGGTGCCGGCTTTCTATGCGAACCTCGATGCGGACACGCGCGCCGCCACCGATGCCGCGCTGGCCAAGCTGCGCGCTGCGGGCGTCACGCTGGTGGATGTGGAGATGCCGAAGCTCATGGAGCTCAACGGCGCCATCGGCTTCCCGCTCGCGCTGTACGAAGCGCACGACGACATGGTGGCCTACCTTGCGAAGTACCGCACCGGCATCGACATCGCGCAACTCACTGCCGGCATCGCGAGCCCCGACGTCAAGGGCACCTTCGAGGCCTTCGTGATCCCGCGAAAGCTCCCCGCGCCGAACGGCACGGTCGATGCGAAGCCGGCCTACGACAACGCGATGCGCATCGCGCGGCCCGCGTTGCAGAAGCTCTATCGCGACACCTTCGCGAAGAACACGCTCGATGCGCTCGTGTTCCCGACGGTGCCGCGCGTGGCCCTGGCTGCTGCGCCCGAAGCCAGCAGCCCCGAGAACTTCGGCGTGCTGATCCAGAACACCGACCCCGGCAGCAACGCCGGCATTCCGGGTGTGCAACTGCCTTCGGGCCTTGGTGCGACCAGCGGCTTGCCCATCGGGCTGGAGCTCGACGGGCCAGCCGGCAGCGACCGCAAGCTGCTCGCCGTCGGTCTCGCGGTGGAGGGCGTGCTGGGCCGCCTGCCCGCGCCCAAGGCGAAGTAGGGCGCACCACAGTGTCAGCGCTTGTCGAGGCCGGCCAGCGCCGATCGCCGCTCGATGCCGAGCTTGTCGAAGATGCGCCGCAGATAGGTGCGCACCGTCGGCACGCTCACCGCCATGCGCCGCGCGATTTCCTTGTCGGTCAGGCCTTCGCACACGGCGCGTGCGACTTCCTGCTCGCGTGCGCTCAAGGCAATCCATGAAGTCCTGGCAGGCATCGGCACCGCGGCCGCCGTGCGCTGCGCACGCTGCAGCGCGCCGATGAACGCGGGCTCGATCAGGTCGAGCAGCCCCTTCTCGTGGTCGCCGAAATCGCCACGCCCCTTGCGCCGCCAGATGCGCAGGTCACCCAGCGCGCGGCTTCCTTCGAAGGCGTGCAGGTTCATGCCCCAGTGCAGCCCGTCGCGCGAGAGAAAGTCGGTGAAGAACTCGGTGCGCATCAACTCGCACTGCGGCATCACGTCGGTCACGCGGGTGGCGCGGCGGTGCGACTGCAGCACGAAGGTGATCGGGTCGTGGTGCTGGTGCCATTCGCCGTAGCGGTCGAGGTTGGCCGGGTCCATGTTGAGCGCCACGCGGCTGTCGAAGCGGCCGCTCTCGGCGTTCCACACGAAGGAGGCGAACTGGTCCGCATGCAGCAGGTCGAGCAGCGCCCAGCCCAGGTGTTCGCGGATGTCGCTTTCGCCGCGCTCCTGCGCCAGCAGCGTGAAAACGCCGCGCAGTGCCTGCTGTTCGGAGCCTGTCAGGTACATCGCCGCCTCGCTCTCGTGTCGTGTGCCGAAGTAAGGCTAACGTTTAGCAAGCGCCGCGCCAAGGGTGGATGTCCCGGTGGGCGCAGCCCGGCGCCGTGCAATGCGCGCAGAATCATGGCCCGGTTTCCGTCCATGCGCGCCCCTTCGTCCACCCCCGTCCGCAGGCCCTTTCCAGGGGGCATCCTGCAGCGCATCCGCGGCTACTGGGTCGAGTCGCCGAATGCCAATCCGCTGGTCGACCAGAGCCTTGCGCGGGCCTATGTGGTCGACACCTTCGACACCCCGCTGATGGCGGCCACCGTCGCCGCCATCTTCTGGATTACTTTTCTCGTACTCACCCACAACCTGGGCGCGCTGGTCTGGGGCGTGCTGGTGCACACCTCGCAGTGGCAGCGGCACCGGCACCTGCGCCGCATCGATCCGGCCGGCATCGATGTCGCCACTGCGGTGCAGACGCGCCGGCGGCTGGAGCTGCGCATGCTGGTGCCGGGGCTGATCTGGGGGCTTGCGCCGTGGCTCTTCTTTCCGCACGCCGACCTGACGCTGATCCTGCTGATGTACTTTTTCGTCAGCGGGGTTTCGAGCGTCGTGATCGCGGCGCTGGCCCAGTGGTGGCTCGCGGCGGTGTGCTTCAGCGTGCCGATGTTCCTGGGCATGGCGCTCAGGCTGGTGGTCGAGCCGGGCAGCGTGACGCTCATCATGGGCTGCCTCGTGGTCTCGCAGATGTTCGCTGCGCTCTACTACGCGCGCAAGCAGAACCGGCTGATCGTGAGCGCCATCGAAACCGGCTTCGAGAAGGCACGCCTGGCCGATGCGCTCGCGCGCCAGCTCGACCACGTGGCGCAGCTCGCGGCGCAGCGCGCGCGCATCTTCGCGGCCGCCAACCATGACCTGCGCCAGCCGATGCATGCGCTGGCGATTTTTGTCGACGCGCTCGACACGCGCACCGCGCCCAGCGCCGACAACCTGCGTTTCATGCGCGACAGCGTCGATGCGCTGCGCGGCTCCATCGACGCGCTGCTCGACATCGCGCAGCTCGACGGCGGTGTGACCCCGGTGCGGCTGGAGCCGCTGTACCTCGATCCGATCTTCGAATCGCTCCAGGGGCGTTTCGCCGCGCTGGCCGATGCCAAGGGGCTCGCGCTGCGCATCCGCCCGACCGAGGCGGTGGTGCGGGCCGATGCGCGCATGCTCGCGCGCGTGCTGGGCAATCTGATCGACAACGCCATCAAGTACACGCCTGTGGGCACGGTCTTCGTGCTCGCGCGGCGGGTGCAGCGCCCGGCGGACGGCGTGCCCGCCTGGCGCATCGAGGTGCGCGACTCGGGCATGGGCATCGAGGCGCAGCACCGGGAGCATGTGTTCGAGGAGTTCTTCCAGGTCGACAACCCGGGCCGCGACCGCAGCCGCGGCCTCGGGCTGGGCCTGTCGCTGGTGGCCGGCATGGCGCAGGTGATGGGTTCGCGCATCGAGGTGCGCTCCGCGCCCGCGCGCGGCAGTACTTTTTCGCTGGTGCTGGAAGAGGCGCCCGCGCCGCCGAAGGTGCCGGAGACCGAGGTGCCGGCCGAGCCGGTTGGGTCCGGCCGGACCACCTCCGCGATCCGCATCCTGGTGCTCGACGACGAGCAGCCCGTGCGCGAGGCGATGCGCTCGCTGCTGTGCGGCTGGGGCCACGAGGTGGCGCTGGCCGCCAACCCGCGCGAGGCGCTGCAGCATGGCGGCGTGTTCGACCTGATGCTGAGCGACCTGCGGCTGGGCAGCGGCCTCTCGGGGCTGGCTGCCGCGCAGGCGCTGCAGGCGGTCGGCAAGGCGCGCAACGTGGTCATTCTGACCGGCGAAACCGCCCATGCCAACCGGGTGGAGGTCGAGCGCGCGGGCTATGCGCTGATCTACAAGCCGGCCGATGCGCGGGCGCTGCAGGACGCGATTGCCGCGAGCCGCGTGGGGTAGCTTCGGCTGGCTCCGGGGTTGCCCCATCGGAGGGATCCTCGCGAGGTGTTCCAATAGCGGTCTTCATGAGCGCCATCGATCCCACCACCGGACCTTGCCCCTGCGGCCGTACCGACCGCCGCGACAAGCCCATCGGCTACGCCCTGTGCTGTGGCCGCTACCTCGACGATTTCGAGAACACGCCCGCCCCCGACGCCGAATCGCTGATGCGCTCGCGCTATTCGGCCTTCGTGCTGGAACGCGCCGAGTACCTGCTCGCCACCTGGTACGTGTCGAAGCGGCCGGCGTCGATCGAGTTCGAGCCGGGCATCAAGTGGCTGGGGCTGGACATCCGCTCGCGCTCGGTGCTCGATGCCGACCATGCCGAGGTCGAATTCGTCGCGCGCCAGCGCAGCAGCACGGGCACCGCTACCCGCCTGCACGAGCGCAGCCGCTTCGTGAGAGAAGGCGACCGCTGGTACTACCTCGACGGCGACCTGCAGCAGCCCCTGGCCTGAGAGGCTGAGAAGCAATCCGACATGACCGCTCATCCCCCGCAAAGGGTCCCACTCTGCGTTGCAAATGCTCGCCATAGCCCGAGCTATGGCTGCGCTTTGCGCCTTGATTGGGGCCCTTTGCGGGGGCTGCTCGGTCACGCCGAATTGCTTCTCAGCCTCTGACTGGCGGGGTGACGCGGGTTGACGCGCCGGGCCGGGGCTCGCACAATCGGCCTCGCTCCGGGGTGCACACACGTGGTGTGCTGAGATGGCAAAGCTGCCGACCCGCGAACTTGATCCGGGTCATACCGGCGTAAGAAGAGCTGCACTCCCTGACCGAGGTCCCGTCACCCACCTTCCGTGACGGCCCCAAGTCCACCGAGCGATTGCGGAGCACCCTTTCCCTCAACAAGGAGTGCCCCGATGAATGCCCCCGATAAGTTCACTTCCCTGCTCTCGCTCACGCGCGAGCCCTTTCCCGCGTCCCACAAGTGCCTGATCCCGGGCAGCCGGCCCGATCTGAACGTGCCGGTGCGCGACGTGCTGCTGACGAATGGCGAGACCGTCTCGCTCTACGACACCTCGGGCCCGTACACCGATGCCAAGGTCGACATCGACGTGCGCCGCGGCCTGCCCAGCGTGCGCGATGCGTGGATCGCCGAGCGCAACGACACCGAGAGCTACGAAGGCCGTTCGCACCAGGCGCTCGATGAAGGCCTGAAACACGCGCACGACCACGACGCCCTGCGTCTGGCCGAACTGCGCGCCGCCGCCTCGGCGCTGCAGCGCACGCCGCGCCGCGCGAAATCGGGCGCCAACGTCACGCAGATGCACTACGCACGCCGCGGCATCGTCACGCCCGAGATGGAGTACGTAGCCCTGCGCGAGAACGGCAAGCGCGAGTGGATGGCCGAATACCTCGCCAACGAGGAGCGTGCCAAGCGCGTGGCAGGCAACCCGATGGGCGCAAGCATCCCGCGCATCATCACGCCCGAGTTCGTGCGCGACGAGGTGGCGCGCGGCCGCGCGATCATCCCTGCCAACATCAACCATCCTGAAGTCGAGCCGATGGCCATCGGCCGCAACTTCAAGGTGAAGATCAACGCCAACATCGGCAACTCGGCCGTGACCTCGAGCATCGAGGAAGAGGTCGAAAAACTCGTGTGGGCGATCCGCTGGGGCGCCGACAACGTGATGGACCTGTCGACCGGCAAGAACATCCACACCACGCGCGACTGGATCGTGCGCAACTCGCCGGTGCCCATCGGCACGGTGCCGATCTACCAGGCGTTGGAGAAGGTGGGCGGCGTGGCCGAGGACCTGACCTGGGAGATCTTCCGCGACACGCTGATCGAGCAGGCCGAGCAGGGCATCGACTACTTCACCATCCACGCGGGCGTGCGGCTGCCGTTCATTCACCTCACGGCCGACCGCATGACGGGCATCGTCTCGCGTGGCGGCTCGATCATGGCCAAGTGGTGCATCGCGCACCACAAGGAGAGCTTTCTCTACGAGCGCTTCGAGGACATCTGCGACATCATGAAGGCGTACGACGTGAGCTTCTCGCTGGGCGATGGCCTGCGTCCGGGCTCGGGTGCCGATGCGAATGACGAAGCGCAGTTCGCCGAGCTGCGCACGCTGGGCGAGCTCACCAAGATCGCGTGGAAGCACGACGTGCAGACCATGATCGAAGGCCCGGGCCATGTGCCGATGCACATGATCCAGGCCAACATGGACGAGCAACTCAAGCACTGCCACGAGGCGCCGTTCTATACGCTCGGGCCGCTGACGATCGACATCGCACCGGGGTATGACCACATCTCCAGCGCCATCGGCGCGGCGATGATCGGCTGGGCCGGGACTGCGATGCTGTGCTACGTGACGCCCAAGGAGCACCTGGGGTTGCCGGATCGCGATGACGTGAAGCAGGGGATCATTGCTTACAAGATTGCTGCGCATGCTGCGGACGTTGCGAAGGGACATCCGGGGGCGCGCTCGCGTGACGATGCGTTGAGCAAGGCGCGATTCGAGTTTCGCTGGCAGGACCAGTTCAACCTCGGGCTCGATCCCGACACCGCGCGTGAATTCCATGACGAGACGCTGCCGAAGGACTCGAGCAAGGTGGCGCACTTCTGCTCGATGTGTGGGCCGAAGTTCTGCTCTATGAAGATTACGCAGGAAGTGCGGGAGTACGCGGCGAAGAAGGGCGTGGCGGAGGCCCAAGCCATGGCTGAGGGGATGGAGGAGAAGTCGAAGGAGTTTATGGCTGGGGGTGGGGAGATCTACATACCTATTCGAGCTGTGTCTTGAGGTTTTTTTCCGAGGCCGGGTCTCGCCCCGGCGGGCGAGCTACTTTCTTTTGCTTCGCCAAAAGAAAGTAGCCAAAGAAAAGGCGACCCCGCTGTCTGCGACCCTTCGCTTCGCTACGGGCAACCTGCGGTGCTCGCGTTTCGCGGGGTCTCGCAGAACTCGCTTCGCTCAAACAGCTGCGAGCTCTGATCCGCGAAACGCTGCGCTCCTCGGCGCAGCCAGAGGGGGTGGAGACAACACGGGCCATCGCTTTGCTCGGCTTGCAATCGGGCCTTTGCTTCGCTCGGCCTCGATTCGGTCGGGTCGTTGCCTCACTCGACGGCTGGACTTGCCCCCTCTCCCCTTGGGGAGAGGGCGGGGGTGAGGGCATCGGCCTTCGTGCCGGCGAGGCGGTGTTTCTGCCGGCCCTCACCCCAACCCTCTCCCAGAGGGAGAGGGAGCCAATCCGAACTCAGCGGAGCAGAGGCTCGTCGTCGTAGATGGAACCAACCCAAGCCGAGCGAAGCGAAGGCCCGTGAGCTGGCCGAGCGCAGCGATGGCCTGCTGGTCCCCAAAGCCCTTCTCTGTATGCGCCGAGGAGCGGAGCGTTTCGCGGATCAGGGCTCGCCCTTGTTTGAGCGAAGCGAGTTTGGGCGAGACCCCGCGGAACGTGAGCACCGCAGGTTGCCCGAAGCGAAGCGTAGGGACGCAGACAGCAGGGTCGCCTTTTCTTTGCTTACGTTCTTTTGGCGAAGCAAAAGAAAGTAAGTCGGCCGCCGGGCCGAGACCCGGCCCCGAGAAAAAGAAACCCCCAGTTGCTACCATCGTCCCAAGCAAGCAAGTCAACGAACAACCATATGACCCCATTCCCCTTCGCCGCAGTCCTCTTCGACTGCGACGGCGTCCTAGTCGACTCCGAACCCATCACCAACCGTGTGCTCGCCGACATGCTCGGCGAGCTCGGCTGGCACCTCACCACCGAGGAAGCGATGAACACCTTCACCGGCAAGGCCGTGAAGGACGAAGCCGCCCTCATCGAATCGAAGACCGGTTTCGTCATCACGCCCGAGTGGCTGAAGACCTTCCGGGCTCGCCGCAACGAAGCCCTCGACCGCGACCTGCAGGCCATCCCCCATGCCGTCGCCGCAGTCCGCGAAATCCACGCGGCACTCAAGGGCCGCATCGCCTGTGCCTCGGGCGCCGACCGCCACAAGGTCGAGCTGCAGCTGGCCAAGGTCGGCCTGCTCGACTGCTTCGAAGGGCGCATCTTCAGCGGCCACGAAATGCCGCGCTCCAAGCCGCATCCCGACGTGTACCTCGCCGCCGCCGAAGCGCTGGGCGTCGACCCCAAGCGCTGCGCCATCGTCGAGGACACGGTCACCGGCGCGATGGCCGGCGTGGCCGCGGGTGCGACGGTGTTCGGCTACAGCACGGGTGAATCGGGCCACAGCGGTCCCGGTCCGCTGCTGAGCGCGGGCGCGGTGAAGGTGTTCAGCGACATGACCGAACTGCCCGCGTTGCTTTCGGGTTATCGCCTGCAAGCGGCCTGAGTTTCTGGTGGAATGGTTGGCACCGTCTCCCCTCCATTCGCAGGAACGAAGGAACCCCAGCCCATGACCTCCGAATACAAGACAGAACAACCCGACCGCGCCGAGATCGACGCACGCACCGGCCCCGCCGTGGTCGAGTTCGGCACCAACTGGTGCGGCATCTGCAAGGCCGCGCAACCGAACATCGCCGAGGCCTTCGCCAAGTACCCCGAGATCCCGCGCATCAAGGTCGAGGACGGCAGCGGCCGCCCGCTGGGCCGCTCGTTCAACGTGCGGCTCTGGCCCACGCTGGTGTTCATGCGCGATGGCAAGGAAGTCGCGAAGCTGGTGCGGCCGGAAGACAGCCAGTCGATCGCCGATGCGCTGGCGAAGATCGCCGCGGCACCCTCCGCCTGAAGAAAGAAGTGAACGCCGAACTCCGGCGCCTCGCCAAGGCGGCCGATCTCGAGGCCGAAGTCCATTCGCTGCTGCGGCTGCGCTTCGGCTTCGCGTGTGTGCAGCGCGTGCGGCACCTGCTCGAATCGCCGGAGGCCATCGATTGCCTGGACACCCTCGGCGCCTTCCTCGAAGGCCGGTGCGATGCGGCGGCACTGGCGTCGGCGCGACAACGTGGGGCAGCAACGGCCGGCAGCCATCCGGGTTCGGCCTCCATCGATGGGGCGGCGCATGCAGCGGTGTCCGCGACCTACGCCGTTGCCAGGGCGCTGGCCGGACAGGCGCTCGAAGCGGCCGACTACGCGGCGTATGCCACGGTCTATGCCTATGGCGCCTATGCGCTCAAGGACCCCGACGCCTTCGCGGAGGAGTACGCATGGCAGGCTGCGCAGTTCAAGGCGATGACCGCAACATCCGCCTGACGGCTCGCCACGAGCAGCACGGCCGCCAGCTGCTCACGAAGGTCCTTGCTGCCGGAAATCCCTGGGCGCATACCCCGTCCACTGCAGGAAAGCGCGCGAAAAACTCTTCTCGTTGCGAAAGCCCACCGCCAGCGCCACCTGCTTGATCGGGCGGTTGGTGCGGCGCAGCAGCTCCACGGCGAGCTCGTGGCGCACCTCGTTCTTCAGCGTCTGCAGCGAGGTGCCTTCCTCGTGCAACTGCCGGTGCAACGTGCGGCTCGATACGTTCAGCAATCCGGCCAGCGCGTCCGCGGTGGTGGCCTCGGCGGCGCGCGAGCGCAGCAGCTCGCGCACGCGCTGGCCCAGCAGGCGGTCGCGGCGGTACTGCAGGATCGTGAGCGGCAGCGCGCGCTTGAGCATGGTGCGCAGCGCGCGCTCGTCGCGCTGCAGCGGCAGGGCCAAGTAGCGCTCGTCGAAGCTGATGGTGGCCTGTGCCGCATCGAAGCGCACCTCGGGCGTGAACATCGGCGCGTAGGCATCGCGGTGCGGTGGCACCGCGAACGGAAAGGTGGCGTTGCGCAGCGAGATGCGCGAGTCGATGGCCCAGCACATGTAGCCGTGCATGAAGCGCAGGCTGGTGACCAAGCAGAACTCGCGGAAGGCCTCGTCCAGCGGGCGGTTCTCGGTGATGCGCAGCGTGGCCACGCCGCCGGCCACTTCGAGCGCGAGGCCGATGTCTTCCGTCAGCAGGCGGTGATGGCGGCACCAGCGCTTGATGGCCACGCCCAGGTCGGGCGAGGTCAGCGAGGCGCGGCACAGCATGCCGTAGCTGCCCCAGGGCAGGCGCCGCGAGAACCAGCCGAGGGCCTCGTCGTCCAGCTCCTGCATGGCGTGTTCCGAGAGCGCCTCGAACTGCGCCGCCGTCACCCGCGCGCCCGGCCGGGCCAGTTCGCGCGGCGTGATCTGTGCCGACTTCAGGGCCTCGGCGGGGTCCATGCCGTAGCGCTCGTAGCCCTTCGCGATGGCTCTCACGAAGGCCATGGGGGTGACGGCGCGGGCGGGCTTCAGGAAGGCGGGCGAGGTCATGGTCGGGCGGTGAAGTCGTGGCGCAATTTGCAACCATTGTGGCGCCAATTGCGGCGCGACGAGGCGTAAGCTGCGTTTCTTCCAAGCGCCATTCCGCGTGGGCAGCCCTGCGCGCCGACCCCTCAGAGGAGACAAGACACATGCACGATCCCGGCCTGAACTTCGACCTGGGCGAGGACATCGACTCGCTGCGCAGCGCCATCCAGGACTTCGCCGCCAACGAAATCGCTCCCCGCGCCGCCGACATCGACCGCGACAACCTGTTCCCGCACGACCTCTGGCAGAAGCTGGGCGAACTGGGCCTGCACGGCATGACGGTCAAGGAAGAGTTCGGCGGCACCGAGCTGGGCTACCTGGCGCACATCGTGGCCATGGAAGAAGTCTCGCGCGCCTCGGCCTCGGTGGGCCTGTCGTATGGCGCGCACTCCAACCTGTGCGTGAACCAGATCCACCGCAACGGCAACGATGCGCAGAAGAAGAAGTACCTGCCCAAGCTGGTGAGTGGCGAGCACGTCGGTGCGCTGGCCATGAGCGAGCCCAACGCCGGCTCCGACGTGGTGAGCATGAAGCTCAAGGCCGAGAAGAAGAACGGCTACTACGTGCTCAACGGCGGCAAGATGTGGATCACCAACGGCGGCGACGCCGACACGCTGGTCATCTATGCCAAGACCGAACCCGAGATGGGCGCGCGCGGCATGACGGCCTTCATCATCGAGAAGAACTTCAAAGGCTTTTCGGCAGGCACCAAGCTCGACAAGCTCGGCATGCGCGGTTCCAACACCTACCCGCTGTTCTTCGACAACTGCGAAGTGCCTGAAGAAAACGTGCTCGGCGGCGAAGGCCTCGGCGCGAAGGTGCTGATGAGCGGCCTCGACTACGAACGCGCCGTGCTCTCAGGCGGCCCGCTGGGCATCATGGCCGCGTGCATGGACGCGGTGCTGCCCTTCATCCACGAGCGCAAGCAGTTCGGCCAGAGCATCGGCGAGTTCCAGCTGATGCAGGGCAAGCTCGCGGACATGTATTCGACGTGGCAGGCCACGCGCGCTTACGTGTACGCCGTCGGCAAGGCCTGCGACCGCAACGACCATGCGCGCACCTTCCGCAAGGACGCGGCCGGCGCGATCCTCTATTCGGCCGAGAAGGCGACATGGATGGCCGGCGAGGCGATCCAGGCGCTGGGCGGCGTGGGCTACACGAAGGACTTTCCGGTGGAGCGGCTGTGGCGCGATGCCAAGCTGTACGAGATCGGCGCGGGGACGAGCGAAATCCGCCGGATGCTGATCGGCCGCGAGTTGTTCGCGGAAACTGCGTAAGCTGTTTTTCCCCCTCCCCTTCCGGGGGAGGGCAGGGGTGGGGGCAAGCGGCGTTCGATGAAGCATTGCGCCGAACAAGCGCCGCTTGCCCCCATCCCAACCTTCCCCCGGAAGGGGAAGGAGCAAGACAAAACGGAGACAAGGAAGGACATGAGCATGACTGCTGCGTTGACCGAGAGCTACGGCAAGGGCGCCACCGACGTCCCGCTGATCGAGCAAACCATCGGCGACTTCTTCGACGACATGGTCGAAAAGCAACCCGATCGCGAAGCCCTCATCAGCCGCCACGAAGGCCAGCGCTTCACCTACCGCGAGCTGCAGGCCGAATCCAGCAAGCTCGCGAGCGCGCTGCTGAACCTCGGCCTCGTGCCCGGCGACCGCGTCGGCATCTGGTCGCACAACAACGCGCCCTGGGTGCTGATGCAGATCGCCACCGCCAAGGTCGGCCTGATCCTCGTCAACATCAACCCGGCCTACCGCACCTCCGAGCTCGAGTACGCGCTCAACAAGGTCGGCTGCAAGGTGCTGGTGACGATGGCGCAGTTCAAGACCAGCGACTACCTGGGCATGCTGCGCGAGCTGGGTCCCAAGCGTCTGCCGCAGCTGCAGCACACCTTCTGGATCGACGGCAAGGCCGCGGCCGATGTGGAAGAGCCCGGCATGAAGCGCTTCAGCCAGCTGCTCGCCAGCGGCGACGTGTCCGACCCGCGTGTGGCGCAGATCCAGAAGACGCTGAAGGCCTCCGACCCCATCAACATCCAGTTCACCAGCGGCACCACGGGCTTTCCCAAGGGCGCGACGCTCACGCACCGCAACATCCTGAACAACGGCTTCTTCATCGGCGAGTGCATGAAGCTCTCGCCCGTCGACAAGCTCTGCATCCCGGTGCCGCTCTACCACTGCTTCGGCATGGTGCTGGGCAACCTCGCCTGCCTCACGCACGGCTCGGCGATCGTGTACCCGAACGACGGTTTCGATCCGCTCACCGTACTGGAGACCGTGCAGGCCGAGAAGTGCACGGGCCTGCATGGCGTGCCCACGATGTTCATCGCCGAGCTCGACCATCCGCGCTTCAAGGAGTTCGACCTCTCCACGCTGCGCACCGGCATCATGGCCGGCTCGCCGTGCCCTATCGAGGTGATGAAGCGCGTGGTGAACGAGATGCACCTGGGCGAAATCACCATCGCCTACGGCATGACCGAGACCAGCCCGGTGAGTTGCCAGAGCAGCACCGACACGCCGCTGGACAAGCGCGTGTCCACCGTCGGCACGGTGCAGCCGCATCTCGGGGTGAAGATCGTCGACCCGGAGACCGGCACGGTCATGCCCGTGGGCAAGTCGGGCGAGCTGTGCACGCGCGGCTACTCGGTGATGCACGGCTACTGGGAAGACGAACCCAGGACGCGCGAAGCCATCGACGCCGAGCACTGGATGCACACCGGCGACCTCGCCACCATGGACGCCGAGGGCTACGTGAACATCGTCGGCCGCATCAAGGACCTGGTGATCCGCGGCGGCGAGAACATCTACCCGCGCGAGATCGAAGAGTTCCTGTATCGCCACCCGAAGGTGCAGGACGTGCAGGTGGTCGGCCTTCCGGACAGGAAGTACGGCGAAGAGCTGTGCGCCTGGATCATCGTCAAGCCCGGCCAGACCGCGACCGACACCGAGATCCGCGACTTCTGCAAGGGCCAGATCGCGCATTACAAGGTGCCGAAGTACATCCAGTTCGTCACCGAGTTCCCGATGACGGTGACCGGCAAGATCCAGAAATTCAAGATCCGCGATGCCATGACCGAGCAACTCGGTCTCACGCAAGAAAAGACAGCATGAGCAAACTCGAAACCAAACTCAACGCCCGCTCCGCAGACTTCCAGGCGAATGCCGCTGCGATGCGCGCCTTGGTCGATGACCTGCATGCGCAGTTCGCCAAAGTGGAGCAGGGCGGCGGCGAGGCTGCGCGCGCGAAGCACACGGGCCGGGGCAAGCTGCTGCCGCGCGACCGCGTGGCCGAGCTGCTCGACCCGGGCACGCCGTTCCTCGAAATCGCGCCGCTGGCTGCGCATGCGATGTACCTCGATGCCAAGGGGGCCGAATCGGCACCCGGCGCCGGCATCATCACCGGCATCGGCCGCGTGAACGGTGTCGATTGCATGATCGTCTGCAACGACGCGACGGTGAAGGGCGGCACCTACTACCCGATGACGGTGAAGAAGCATCTGCGCGCGCAAGAGGTTGCCGAGCAGAACCGCCTGCCCTGTATCTACCTCGTCGACTCGGGTGGCGCCAACCTGCCGAACCAGGACGAGGTGTTCCCCGACCGCGACCACTTCGGCCGCATCTTCTACAACCAGGCCAACATGAGCGCCCAGGGCATCCCGCAGATCGCGGTGGTCATGGGCTCGTGCACGGCGGGCGGCGCGTATGTGCCGGCGATGAGCGACGAGTCGATCATCGTGAAGAACCAGGGCACCATCTTCCTGGGTGGTCCGCCGCTCGTGAAGGCGGCCACCGGCGAGGTCGTGACGGCCGAAGACCTCGGCGGCGGCGACGTGCACACGCGGCTCTCGGGCGTGGTCGATCACCTCGCGCAGAACGACCTGCACGCGCTGGCGCTCGCGCGTTCGGCGGTGGCGAATCTCAATGCCAAGGCCGCAGCGCCGCAGCCGGCCGCACATCCGGCAGTGAACGCACCCGCGTTCCCGCGCGAAGAGCTCTACGGCGTGATCCCCACCGACACCCGCAAGCCCTTCGACGTGCGCGAGATCATCGCGCGCATCGTCGACGGCAGCGAGTTCCACGAGTTCAAGGCGCGCTTTGGCGCCACGCTGGTCTGCGGCTTCGCCGAGATCGAGGGCATGCCCGTCGGAATCATCGCCAACAACGGCATCCTGTTCAGCGAGTCGGCGCAGAAGGGCGCGCACTTCATCGAGCTGTGCTGCCACCGCAAGATCCCGCTGGTGTTCCTGCAGAACATCACCGGCTTCATGGTCGGCCGCAAGTACGAGAACGAAGGCATCGCGCGCCACGGCGCGAAGATGGTGACGGCGGTGGCCACCGCCAACGTGCCCAAGTTCACCATCATCATCGGCGGCAGCTTCGGCGCCGGCAACTACGGCATGTGCGGCCGCGCGTACAGCCCGCGCTTCCTCTGGATGTGGCCCAACGCGCGCATCAGTGTGATGGGCGGCGAGCAGGCCGCGAGCGTGCTGGCGACGGTGAAGCGCGACGGCATCGAGCTCAAGGGCGGCAGCTGGAGCAAGGACGAGGAAGAGGCCTTCAAGGCGCCGATCCGCCAGCAGTACGAAGACCAGGGGCACCCCTACTACGCGACGGCGCGGTTGTGGGACGACGGGATCATCGACCCGGCCGATACGCGCCGTGTGCTCGCGCTGGGATTGGCCGCGTCGCGCAATGCGCCGATTCCCGAACCGAAGTTCGGCATCTTCCGCATGTGAAGAGGGGCACGGCATGAGCAGCACCTTCACCAAACTGAATCTCTCCATCGACGGCGCCATCGCCCGCATCTGGCTCGATCAGCCCGACGCCCGCAATGCCTTCGACGACATCGTCATCGCCGAGCTGACGCAGGCCTTCACCGAAGCCGGCGCCGCGCCGCAGGTCAAGGCCATCGTGCTCGGCGCGAACGGCCCGGCCTTCTGCGCGGGCGCGAACCTCAACTGGATGCGCCGCATGGCCGACTTCACGCGGGGCGAGAACATCGCCGACGCGGGCAAGCTCGCAGCCATGCTGCGCACCATCGCCGAGTGCCCCAAGCCCACCATCGCGCGTGTGCAGGGCGATGTGTATGCCGGCGGAATGGGGCTGGTCGCGGCCTGCGACATGGCCGTGAGCGTGGACACCGCGTGGTATTGCCTCAGCGAAGTCAAGATCGGCCTCGTGCCCGCGACCATCAGCCCTTACGTGCTGCGCGCGATGGGCACGCGCGCCTCGCAGCGCTACTTCCTCACGGCCGAGCGCTTCACCGCCGCCGAGGCGCACCGCATCGGTTTCGTGCATGAAGTGGTGACCGCCGATGCGCTCGATGCCAAGGTCGATGAACTGCTGAAGGCGCTGACCGGCGCGAGCCCGGCCGCCGTACGCGCCTGCAAGCAGTTGATCGCCGACGTGGCCGGCCGCGAGATCGACGACGCGCTCATCGCGAAGACCGTCGAGGGCATCGCCGACATCCGCGCAAGCGACGAGGGTCGCGAGGGCGTGCAGGCCTTCTTGCAGAAGCGCAAGCCCTCCTGGCTCGCCGGCTGACAAGCAAGGACACGCCATGAACACGCTCGACATGCCCCAACTGCTCGCACTGTCCGCAGCCATCGGTTGGGCCAGCGGCGTGCGCCTGTACCTCGTCGTTCTGCTGACGGGGGTGGTCGGCTACTTCGGCTGGGTGCCGCTGCCGAGCGGGCTGCAACTGCTGGCGCATCCGGTGGTGATCGCGGCCAGCGGCTTCATGGTGTTCATCGAATTCTTCGCCGACAAGATCCCGGGCCTCGACTCGCTGTGGGATGTGGTGCACACCGCGATCCGCATTCCCGCGGGCGCCGCGCTCGCGGCCAGCGTGTTCGGCGCGGACCACGGCGTGATGGCCATCGTGGCCGCGCTGGTCGGCGGCGGCTTCGCGGCCACGGCGCATGCGGCCAAGGCCACGACGCGCGCGGCCATCAACACCTCGCCCGAGCCGTTTACCAACGTGGGCGCTTCGCTGGTCGAAGACACGATGGTGCCGGCGGGGTTGTGGCTCGCGGTGGCGCATCCGCTCGTTTTTCTTGTGCTGTTCGTCCTCGTGCTGGTGCTCAGCGTGTGGCTCATCCGCAAGAGCTGGCGCTTTCTGAGCGCGCTGTTCAGCCGCGTGGCCCGCATCTTCAGCGGCCGACCCGATCCGGGCGTCGTGCCTGCGTTTCAACTGAAAAAGAATCCTCCGGGAGACACTCCGAATGTTTAAGAAAATCCTGATCGCCAACCGTGGCGAGATTGCGTGCCGAGTTGCGGCAACTGCCCGTCGTATGGCGATTCGCACGGTCGCCGTGTACTCCGATGCCGACGCGCATGCCAACCACGTGCGTGCCTGCGACGAGTCGGTGCACATCGGAGGCAGCGCACCCAAGGAAAGCTACCTGCGTTGGGAGCGAATCCTCGAAGCCGCCAAGGCCACGGGCGCCGAGGCGGTGCATCCGGGCTACGGCTTCCTCAGCGAGAACGAAGAGTTCGCGCAGGCCTGCGCCGACGTGGGCCTGGTTTTCATCGGCCCGCCGCCCTCGGCGATCAAGGCGATGGGCCTGAAGGCCGAGTCGAAACAATTGATGGAGAAGGCCGGCGTGCCGCTGGTGCCCGGCTACCACGGCCACGACCAGGACCCGGCGCTGTTGCAGCGCGAAGCCGACCGCATCGGCTACCCGGTGCTCATCAAGGCGAGCGCGGGCGGCGGCGGCAAGGGCATGCGGGCGGTCGACAAGGCCGCGGATTTCGAGGCCGCGCTGGCCTCGTGCAAGCGTGAGGCCATCAACAGCTTCGGCGACGACGCGGTGCTGATCGAGAAGTACGTGCAGCGCCCGCGCCACATCGAGATCCAGGTGTTCGGTGACGCGCACGGCAACTATGTCTATCTGTTCGAGCGTGACTGCTCGGTGCAGCGGCGCCACCAGAAGGTGCTGGAAGAAGCGCCCGCGCCCGGCATGACGGAAGCAATGCGCAAGGAGATGGGCGATGCGGCCGTGGCTGCCGCGCGTGCCGTGAACTACGTCGGCGCCGGCACCGTCGAGTTCATCGTCGAGCAGCGCGAAGGCGGCGAGATGAACTTCTTCTTCATGGAGATGAACACGCGCCTGCAGGTGGAGCATCCGGTGACCGAAGCCATCACCGGCCTGGATCTCGTCGAATGGCAACTGCGCGTGGCCTCGGGCGAGACGTTGCCCTCGAAGCAGGCGGACCTGCAGATCCACGGCCACGCGATCGAAGCGCGCATCTGCGCCGAGAACCCCGACAACAACTTCCTGCCCGCCACCGGCACGCTGCGCGTTTATCGCAAGCCGCAAGCGACCGCCTTCCAGCGCAGCCGCGTGCGCATCGACGACGGCGTGCGCGAGGGCGGCGAGATCTCGCCCTTCTACGACTCGATGATCGCCAAGCTGATCGTGCACGGCAGCACGCGCGCCGAGGCGCTGGCCCGGCTCGACGCCGCGCTCGCGCAGGTGCAGATCGTGGGCGTGGCGACCAACGTGCAGTTTTTGCGCGGCATCCTCGCGACCGAATCGTTCTCGAAGGCGAACCTGGACACTGCGCTGATCGAGCGCGAGCGCACCGTGCTGTTCGACCGCGAGGCGCTGGGCCTGCCGCTGGCCGCAGCCGCCGCGATCACGCGCACGCTGATCACCGAGTGGCCTGCGAAGATGCCCGATCCCTTTGCCCGCCGCGACGGCTGGCGCGCGTTGGGCGAATACCGGCGCCACTTCGACTTCGAATTCCGCGGCGCTGAGCAGACGGCCGTGCTGACCTACAAGCGCGACGGCGGCCTCTGGCTCGAAGCCGGCGGCACGGCAGGGTCGCTGGTCATCGGCCAGTTCCCGACGGGCGAGTTCGAGGTCGAGTTCGGTGGCTCGCGCCAGACGCTGGATGTGCACATCGACGGCGCCACGGCTCACGTGTTCGCCGCGAAGGGCGCCACGAAGATCACCGCCATCGACCGCCTCGCCCACGCGGGCGACACCCAGGCCGAAGGCGGCCGGCTCACCGCGCCGATGCCTGGCAAGGTCGTGTCCTTCGCGGTGAAGGCCGGCGACAAGGTCAGCCGCGGCCAGCCGCTGGCGGTGATGGAGGCCATGAAGATGGAGCACACCATCGCAGCGCCCGCCGATGGCACGGTCGAAGAACTGATGTTCTCGCCCGGCGAGCAGGTGGCCGAGGGCGACGAATTGTTGCGGATGGCCGCCACAGCCTGACGAGTTTCGCGGGCCTCCCGCGAAATTCTTTAACCCCGTTGCGGGGGCTCGTCCGTATCAGCTGCGGTAGTCATCACTTCAAGGGGTTTTCATGATGCATCGCAAGCACCCGTTCTCGTCTCCTGCCACCGGCCGCCGGTCGGGCATCTTCCTGCTGGTCCTGGCGGCCGCCCTGTCGGTGGGCGGCTGCGACAGGCACAACGCCACGGGGGCAGCTCCCCCTCCCGCCGAACCCATCTCGGCCCCGGGCGGGTCCATGCGGATGAAGCAGGTGGCGAGGGAGGCCGAACAGCAAGCGCCTGCGGCCGCGGGCTCCGGCGCTTCCGATGTGCTCCAGGGCACGCCGCTGCAGCGCTATCTCGCGGTGCGGCAGGACCTGAATGTCGAAGTGGCCCCCGACCAGCTCGCCGACGCCTGGGGCAAGGTGCGCGACCTCTGCGGCACGCTGCAGTGCGAGCTGCTGTCGTCCTCGCTGCTGCGCGAGACGCCGCAGCAGCCCGGCAACGCGATGCTCGAGATGCGCGTGGCCCCGGCCGACGTCGACAAGCTGCTCAGCGGGTTGGCCGGCGTGGCCAATGTGGTGTCGCAGAACACCACGAGCGAGGACAGGACGGCCGAGGTGATCGACGTCGAGGCGCGCATCAAGAACCGCGTCGAGTTCCGCGACAGCCTGCGCCTCATGCTGCGCGACAAGACGACCAAGCGCGACATGTCCGACCTGCTGGAAATACAGCGCACGCTGGCCGACACTCAGGCCGAGCTCGACAGCAGCGCCACGCAGCGCAAGGTGCTCGAGCAGCAGACCACCAAGCAGCACATCCAGATCCAGTTCACGCCGACGCGCACGCTGTCGCAGGGCGGCCGCAGCTACAACCCGATGATGCGTGCGCTGCGCGAAGCCGGTTCGGTGCTGGCGGAAAGCGTGGGCGTGCTCATCACCTTCCTGGCGGCGGTGTTGCCGTGGGTGTTGCTGGTGGGGCTGCCGATGGTGTGGCTGGTGCGCTTGGTGTGGCGCCGCCGCCGCGCGAAGGCGGCGTGAGCGGGGTGGTGTGGGCGATCAGCCCACCACCACTTCACTGATCTGTATCACCGGCGTAATGTCGGTGTAGTTCCTGACGTCGTCCCTGATCTCCTTCGCATGCGGCCCGAACGCTGTCTGGAAGGCCTCGACCGATTCGCTGAGCACGTGGCACATGCCGACGTAGGTGGGCGGGGTTCCGGGCGCACCGCCGGCCAGTCCCTTCTCGATGATGTACGAGATGCAGGCATCGCCCAGGCGCGCCTTCAGCAGCGGCATGTGCTTGTCGCGGTAATAGGCGTGGTCGAAGCGGGCGTCTGCCGCGTAGGGGTACATCACGCTGAATCTGATCATGGGTGTCTCCTGATGAGGTGGGTGAGTGGGTGGGTGGCGTTCGAGCATAGCCATCCATGGGCATCGCGTCAGCGCCCTCACTAAGATTCGTCCCCATGCGAATCACCGTCTACCTCACCGACAACCGCCCAGACCTCTGGATCGAAGGCCTGCAGGCCGAACTCCCCGATGCCGTCATCGAAGCCTGGAAGCCCGGCGCGCCGCAGGCCGACCATGCCGTGGTGTGGGCGCCGCCGCAGGAATTCATCGACCAGCAGCCACAGCTGCGCGGCATCTTCAACATCGGCGCGGGCGTCGATGCGCTGCTCAAGCTCAAGGTGCCCGCGCACACGCGCATCGTGCGGCTCGACGATGCGGGCATGTCGGTGCAGATGGCCGAATACGTGTGCCACACGCTGATCCGCCACTTCCGCGAGTTCGATGTGTACGAGGCCGATGCACGCGAAGGCAAGTGGAGCTACCGCAAGCCGAAGCTGCGGCGTGACTTTCCGGTCGGCATCATGGGGCTCGGCGTGCTGGGCGAACGCGTGGCCAAGGCCGTTGCGCAGTTCGAGTTTCCGGTGCTGGGCTGGAGCCGCTCGCCCAAGGCCATCGATGGCGTGCAGGTGTTCAACGGCGAGGCGCAGTTCGACGAATTCCTTTCGTCCACGCGCGTGCTGGTCAACCTGCTGCCGTTGACCGAGGCCACGCGCGGCATCCTGAACCGCAAGACGCTGGGCAGGCTTTTGCCCGAGGGCTATCTGATCAGCATTGCGCGCGGCGGGCATCTGGTTGAAGACGACCTCATTCCGATGCTCGATGCCGGCGAACTCGCGGGCGCGACGCTCGATGTGTTCCAGGTCGAACCGCTGCCGGCCGACCACGCCTTCTGGCGCCACCCGAAGATCACCGTGACGCCGCACGGCTCGGCGCGCACGCTGCGCGAGGAGTCCATCACCCAGATCGCCGGAAAGATCCGCGCGATGGAAGAGGGGCAGCCGATCAACGGCATCGTCGATCCCGTTCGGGGCTACTGACGCCACGTACTGCCGACGATCCCGCCATGGAAAGGCGGCCCAGTTGGGAAACCCCCCGGCGCTTTTGTTGGGGGGACCGCGGCTGGCGCCATTTGCAACCCCGCTGGCGCGCATTGCTACCTTCCTGAACTTGTGTACCAGGCAGGGTGTTCCCAGGTGGCCGACAATCCAAGGCGGCTTTTTCCTCCTCCCGCGACACAAGAGACATCCCATGAAACTCCCCACCCGCGTCAAGCTCGTCGACGTCGGCCCGCGCGACGGCCTGCAGAACGAAAAGCAGCCCGTCTCGGCCGAGATCAAGATCGGCCTCGTGCACCGCCTGCAGGACGCGGGGCTCAAGGAAATCGAAGTCACCAGTTTCGTCTCGCCCAAGTGGGTGCCGCAGATGGCCGACAACGCCGAGGTGATGCACGGCATCCGGCGCAAGCCCGGCGTTCTCTACTCGGTGCTCACGCCCAACATGAAGGGCTTCGAGGCCGCCATTGCCGCTCCGCGCGAGGAGTGGCCCGACGAGATCGTGGTGTTCGGCGCCGCGAGCGAGGCCTTCAGCCAGAAGAACATCAACTGCTCGATCGCCGAGAGCATCGAGCGCTTTGCACCCGTGGTGGCCGCGGCGCTCGAGAAGGGCATCCGAGTGCGCGGCGCGATGTCGTGCACCGTCGGTTGCCCCTATGAAGGCGAGATCGCGCCGGCCAAGGTCGGCTACCTCGCGCAGTTGATGAAGGGCATTGGCGTGCAGCGCGTGGACGTGGCCGACACCATCGGCGTGGGCACGCCGCGCAAGGTGCAAGCGGCTATGGAGGCCACGCTGGCGCACTTCGATGTAGCCGCCATTTCCGGCCACTTCCACGACACCTACGGGCAGGCGCTGGTCAACACGCTGGCGGCGCTCGAGATGGGCGTGTGGAACTTCCAGTCGTCTTCGGCGGGGCTGGGTGGCTGCCCCTACGCCAAGGGCGCGACGGGCAACGTCGCGACCGAGGACGTGGTCTACATGCTGCACGGCATGGGCATCGAGACCGGCATCGACCTGGACAAGCTGATCGACGCGGGCGTCTACATCAGCGAGGCGCTGGGGCGCGAGCCGAATTCCCGGGCGTCCAAAGCGATCCGCACCAAGCGAGCCGGTTGACGATGTGCGGCTCTGAACTCCACTCCCTGCCCGAAGGCGTGCAGCGCGTCTCCCGCGTGCTGCAGGACGCCGGCCATCCTCATTCGCCACGCATGCTCGACGACGCCTGCCGCACCGCGCAGCAGGCGGCCGATGCGCTCGGCATCTCCGTCGGGCAGATCGCCAAGAGCATCATCTTCCGGCGCAAGAGCGACGACGTGGCGGTGCTGGTCATCACCTCGGGCGACAAGCGGGTGGACGAGAAGAAAGTCGACGCGCTCATCGGCAAGACCGGCCGCGCCGATGCCGAGTTCGTGAAGGCGCGCACCGGCTTCACCATCGGTGGCGTGTCGCCCGTGGGGCACGCGACCAAACCGGTGGTGCTGATCGACCGCGAGCTGTTCCGCTTCGAGGACATCTGGGCCGCGGCGGGCCATCCGCACGCGGTGTTCCAGTTGAGGCCGCAGGACCTCGAAACGCTCACCGGCGCACCGGTGGCGGACGTGGTTTGAACTTCGCGGAAGCCGAGACCCTGGCCGCACGCGCGGTGGCCGTGCGTGATCTGCCCGAAGACGTTCCCTCGCCCTGCACCTCGGTCTGCCGCATGGACCGCCTGAGCGGCTTCTGCGAAGGGTGCCTGCGCACCATTCCCGAGATCGCGGGCTGGAGCAAGATGGAAGACGACGCGCGCCGCGGCGTGTGGCGCGCGATAGAGTTGCGGGCCCGGGCCGGCATCTGGCGTGTCCCAGAAATCCCGGAACCCTCCGGAGACAACGACGCATGAAGCACATCGACTTCTATCTCGACTTCATCTCGCCCTACGCGCACCTCGCGTTCGAGCACCTGCCAGAGGCGCTCGAAAGGCTGAGCTATAGCGTGGCCTACAAGCCGGTGCTGCTCGGCGCGCTGCTGAAGCAACACGGCCAGCTCGGGCCGGCCGAGATTCCGTCCAAGCGCAGCTGGACCTACCGCCATGTGCTGTGGCTCGGGCATGCGAACGGCATCCAGATCGAGATGCCGGCCTCGCACCCCTACAACCCGCTCGCGCACCTGCGTCTCGCACTTTCGACATCGGACGACGGCAGCATCAGCCGGCTGGTCGCCGAGACCATCTTCCGCCACGTGTGGCGCGGCGGCGAAGAACCCGGCGATGCCGCGCGTCTCGCTGCGCTCACCGCGCAACTGCAGCCCAAGCGCGAAGCGGGCAGCGACGAGAGCAAGGCGCTTCTGAAGCGCAACACCGACGAAGCGCTCGCGCTCGGCGTGTTCGGTACGCCGGCCTATGTGGTGGACGGGCGTCTCTTCTGGGGCTTCGACGGCCTCGCGATGCTGCGTTCGTACCTGTCGGGTGACGCGTGGTTCGATGGCCCGCAATGGGCCGGTGCCGACCAGCGCCCCTCGGCTTTGCTGCGCAGCAGCAAGCCCTGAGGACAAACCCGCGCAGGGTTGCGATTTCTTACAGGCTGAAACGCGCCCCGCGGGTTTCACCTTAATCCGTAAGCATCGGTTCAGTTTCGCGCAAGCCTCGGGTCAGTCACGCCTCCAAGAATGCCTCACGGTCCCGGATATCGGGTGCCGCATGAACGCAAACACACAGGAGACGACGCAATGGCCGCCACACTAGATTCACGGGGAGTGCCGCACCCGGCCCCCCGGCCCATGTCCTCGGAGGAGAAGAAAGTCATCTTCGCCTCCTCGCTCGGCACCGTGTTCGAGTGGTACGACTTCTACCTCTACGGTTCGCTCGCCGCGATCATTGCCAAGCAGTTCTTCAGCGGCCTGGATCCGGCCGCCGGGTTCATCTTCGCGCTGCTGGCGTTTGCGGCCGGCTTCCTGGTGCGTCCGTTCGGCGCCATCGTGTTCGGCCGCCTGGGCGACATGATCGGGCGCAAGTACACCTTCCTGGTGACGATCCTGATCATGGGCCTGTCGACCTTCATCGTCGGCTTGCTGCCCAGCTACGCGACCATCGGCGTCGCGGCGCCGGTGATCCTGATCGCGCTGCGCATGCTGCAGGGCCTGGCGCTCGGCGGCGAGTACGGCGGTGCGGCCACCTACGTGGCCGAGCACTCGCCGCACGGCAAGCGCGGCGCGTACACCTCGTGGATCCAGACCACGGCAACGCTGGGCCTGTTCCTGAGCTTGCTGGTGATCCTGGGCGTGCGCGAGTTCATGGGCGAAGCGGCGTTCAACGACTGGGGCTGGCGCATTCCGTTCCTGGTGTCGATCCTGCTGCTCGGCATCTCGGTGTGGATTCGTCTCTCCCTGAGCGAATCGCCCGCCTTCCAGAAGATGAAGGCCGAGGGCAAGACCTCGAAGGCGCCGCTGTCCGAATCGTTCGGCGAGTGGAAGAACCTGAAGATCGTGATCCTGGCGCTGGTCGGCCTCACGGCGGGCCAGGCGGTGGTCTGGTACTCGGGCCAGTTCTACGCGCTGTTCTTTCTGACGGCACAGCTGAAGGTGGATTCGACCACCGCCAACCTGATGATCGCCGCCGCGCTGCTGCTCGGCACGCCGTTCTTCGTGGTCTTCGGCACGCTGTCTGACAAGATCGGCCGGAAGCCCATCATCATGGCCGGGTGCCTGCTGGCCGTGGTCACCTACTTCCCGGTCTTCAAGATGCTGACCGAAGCCGCCAACCCCGATCTGGCCCGCGCGCAGGCCACGGCCGGCGTCACGGTGACGGCCGACCCGGCAACCTGTTCGTTCCAGGGCAATCCGGTGGCCCGCGAAATCGACTTCCGCAGTTCCTGCGACATCGCCAAGCGTTACCTCGTGCAGAACTCGGTGAGCTATGAGAACGTGGCCGGCGCGCCGGGTTCGAAGGCCATCGTGAAGATCGGCGACAAGACGGTCGAAGCGCCCGTCGGCAACGTGGTGAACTCCAAGTTCGACGAAGGCTCGGCCAAGGAAATCGCGGCCTTCAAGAAGGGCGTGGCCGAAGACCTGAAGATCGCGGGCTACCCGGCGAAGGCCGACCCCGCCAAGATCAACAAGGTGCTGACGATCGTGCTGCTGTTCTGGCTGGTGCTGCTGGTGACGATGGTCTACGGCCCGATCGCGGCGATGCTGGTCGAGTTGTTCCCCACGCGCATCCGCTACACCTCGATGAGCCTGCCGTATCACATCGGCAACGGCTGGTTCGGCGGCCTGCTGCCGACCACGGCCTTCGCCATCGTGGCCTCCACCGGCAACATGTACAACGGCCTCTGGTACCCGATCATCATCGCGGGCATCACGCTGGTGATCGGCACCATCTTCATCCGCGAGACGAAGGACGTGGACATCTACGCGAACGACTGATCGCACGCATCGCACATATCGCATGTGCGAGAGGAGGGCTGCGGGAGCGGTCCTCCGTTCAACAAAGGGGCTTCATGCCATCCATCGGCATGAGGCCCTTTTCTTGAACCCCTTGAACCCTCCTCACCATCCCCATCCTCTTCAGGAGACAGCACCCATGTGGAAAATCGTCGTCGGCTTCGTCATCTTTGCCGCCATTGCCCTGTACGTGATCTCGAAGGCCGGTGACAAGGTCGACATGTCGGGCGAGAAGCATGGTGGCGACACCACCACGCACGAGCCTGCACCTGCCGCTGCGCCCAAGTAAGTAAGAAGCAGAAAACGCGGCGGGGGCAAGCTACCTCTTGAAGCGGCCCTCGCTGATGATCGACAGGTCGACGTAGTCGATGCCCGAATGGTCGGTCGGCGAGTAGTTCACGTCGAGCCCGCCGCCCACGTCGTACTGGAAGCTGTTGAGCGTGGCGAGCAGCCGGGCACGCGTGGGCTTGGGGCCCGTGCGGCGCAGCGCTTCCACCAGCACCTTGGTGGCGACGAAGCCCTCGAGCAGCGCGGGCGACAGTTCGTTCTGCCCCTTGGCCTTCGCGAGCGCCATGGCTTCCTTGATCAGTGGATGGCCGAAGGAGCGCTCGTACGGCAGCACCTGCGTGACGATCACACCGCCGCTCGATGCGCCCAGCTCCTTGATGAAGCCCGACGCGGCGTTGTTCGACAGCGTGATCACCTGCGCCGCCGAGCCCGCCGCGCGCAGCGCCTTCACGCCTTCGGTGACCGCCGTGCCCGAAGCGATCCAGAGCACGGCCTGCACGTTCGCCTGCGTCAACGGCGGAACGATGGTGCCGTAGTCGGGCTTGCGGCGGTCCGCCGGCACCAGCACCGCGGGCTTGATCTTCGCGCTCTCGAAGCCGCGGTTCGCACCCACCATGGCGTCGGTGGCGAAGGCGGAATCCTGCTCCTGCACCACGCCGATGCGCTGGATGCCGATGGTGTGCAGGTGCTGCACAGCCTTCTCGGCCTCGCGCTGATAGGTCGAACGCACGTTGAAGATGTACTTCTGCACCGGCGCGTGCAGCACCATCGCGCCGGAGGAAGGACCGACCAGCGGCACGCCGTACTTCTCGAGCAGGGGAATCACGGCCGTCGCGTTGGGCGTTCCGCGGTTGAGCAGCAGGGCAATGACCTTCTTGTCCTCGATCAGCGTGCGCGAGTTCTCCACGGTGCGTTTGGGATCGAAACCGTCGTCCATGCGGATCACCTCGATCCGCTCGCCGTTGATGCCGCCCTGGGCGTTGACCTGGTCGATGAGCAGCTGCGAGCCCAGGATCGCCTCCTTGACGCTGGCGGAGACAAGACCGGAGAGGTCGGCCGACTGGCCGATCACGATCTGGGCCGACGCTCCTTGGGTGATCGCCGCCAGCAGGAGTGCGGCGGTGCAGGACTTGAACATCTTCTTCATCGAGCGAGGTCTTTCCACGAACTGGTCGTCATTGTCAAAAGATGTGTAGTGTGTTTCTTTAAGTGACATTTCTGTGCATGTGGAAACCCTGCGGACCGTTGTTTTCAATGTCCCAAAAGAAACGGCCCGCCGGGTGCGCCGGCGGGCCGTGTTTGGGGAGGAGGGGAGGCTGCGGTCAGCGCTTGAACCGGCCCTCGCTGACGATCGACAGATCGACATAGTCGATGCCCGAGTGGTCCGTCGGCGAGTAGTTCACATCGACCCCGCCGCCCGCGTCGTACTGGAAGCTGTTGAGCGTGGCGATGAGCTTCGCGCGCGTGGGCTTCGGCCCCGTGCGGCGCAGCGCCTCCACCAGCACCTTGGTGGCGACGAAGCCCTCGAGCAGCGCCGGCGACAACTCGTTCTGCCCCTTGGCCTTCGCGAGCGCCAGCGCTTCCTTGATCAGCGGATGGCCGAACGAGCGCTCATAGGGCAGCACCTGCGTGATGATCACGCCCGCGCTCGCCGAGCCCAGTTCCTTGATGAAGCCCGACGCGGCGTTGTTCGACAGCGTGATGATCTGCGCCGCCGAGCCCGCGGCCCGCAACGCCTTCACGCCTTCCGTCACCGCCGTGCCCGAGCCGATCCACAGCACCGCCTGCGCATTGGCCTTGGTGATCTGCGGCACGATCGCCGAGTAGTCGGGCTTGTTGCGGTCGGCCAGCGCAATCACCGCCGGCTTCAGGTTCGCCTTCTCGAAGCCCTTGTTCGCACCTTCCATCGCATCCTTGCCGAAGGAGTCCTCGGCCTGGACCACGGCGATGCGCTGGATGCCGGTGGTCTGCAGGTGCTGCACCGCCTTCTCGGCCTCGCGCTGGTAGGTCGAGCGCACATTGAAGATGTTCTTCTGCAGCGGCTTGTGCAGCACCATGGCGCCGGTCGACGGGCCGACCAGCGCCACGCCGTATTTGTCGAGCAGCGGGATCACCGCGATCGTGTTGGGCGTGCCGCGGTTCAGCAGCAGCGCGACGACCTTCTTCTCCTCGATCAGGATGCGGGTGTTTTCGAGCGAGCGCTTGGCGTCGAGGCCGTCGTCGAGGCGGATCACCTCGATCTGCTCGCCGTTGATGCCGCCCTGGGCGTTGACCTGGTCGATCACCAGTTGCGAACCCAGGATCGTTTCCTTCACGCTGGCCGCCACCGGGCCCGAGAGGTCGGCCGACTGGCCGATCAGGATCTGGGCCGAAGCGCCCGGGGCAGCCAACGCCAGCAGCAACGCAGCGGCGCAGGACGTGAACATCGTCTTCATCGGGCAAAGCCTTTCCACGAGGCGTGCGCCCCTGTCAGAAGATGTGTAATGTGTTGCTGCAAGTGACATTTAGTTTCCCGTAGAAACCCTGTCAGAACTTTGTTTCCAGATCGCCAAAAACAACGGCCCGCCGGGGAGGCCGGCGGGCCGTGGTCAGAGGAGATTTCGGAGGGGCGGAAGGTCAGCGCTTGAACCGCCCGTCGCTGATGATCGCCAGGTCCGCGAAGTCGATGCCGCTGTGGTCCTGCGGCGTGTAGCTCACCTCGAGCCCGCCGCCGAGGTCGTAGCTGCGGATGCTTTCCAGCGCGGCCAGCACCTTGGCGCGCGTGGGCTTGGGCCCCGCGCGGCGCAGGGCCTCGACCAGCACCTTCGCCGAAGCGAAGCCCTCGAGCGCAGCAGGCGAAAGTTCTGCCTGCCCCTTGGCCTTGGCCAGCGTGAGCGCCTCCTTCACCATCGGCTGGCCGAGCGAGCGCTCGTTCGGGAACACCTGCGTCACGATCACGCCGCGGCTCGCATCGCCCAGCTGCTTGATGAAGCCCGACGAGGCGTTGTTCGACAGCGTGACCACCTGCGCCGCCGAGCCCGACGCACGCAGCGCCTTGATGCCGTCGACCACCGCCACGCCCGAGCCGATCCACAGCACCGCCTGCGCGTTGGCGTCCTTGATGGCCGGCACGATGGTCGCGTAGTCGGGCTTGTCGCGGTCGGCCGGAATGGTCACCGTCGGCGTGGTCTTGCCCTTGGTGAAACCGGTCATCGCGCCTTCGAGCGCGTCCTTGCCGAACGAGTCGGTCACATACACCACAGCGATGCGCGTGAGCCCGGTAGTCAAGAGGTGCTGCACCGCCTTCTCGGCCTCGCGCTGGTAGGTGGCGCGCACGTTGAACACATGCTTTTGCAGCGGCTTGTGCAGCACCATGGCGCCGGTGGAAGGGCCGATCAGCGCCACCTCGTTCTTGTCGAGCCACGGAATGATCGCCTGCGAGTGCGGCGTGCCGCGGCTCATGAAGAGCGCCACCACTTTTTTGTCTTCGATCAGCACGCGGGCGTTGTCGCTGGCGCGCTTCACGTCGAAGGCGTCGTCCATGCGGATCACCTCGATCTTCTCGCCGTGGATGCCGCCCTGGGCGTTGGCCGCATCGATCACCAGCTGCGCGCCGCCGATGGTCTCGTTCACGCTCGCGGCGACCGAGCCGGTCATGCCGGCGGTCTGGCCGATGAGGATCTGGGCCGAGGCGCCCATCGCCGTCAACGCCAGCAGGGCCGCGACGCAAAGCGTGCGCATCTTCGTCATGGGAAGCCTTTCGAGGGAAGCCCTCGTTTAAATGAAAACAAACGTGCTATTTGTTTCCGAAAGTGTCTTCCAGATGAATACGGACAAACCCCTGCGCGAGCGCAGACCTTGTGATGCAGTGCACGGATGCGTCATGGACCACTCCCTAGAATGTTTGCCCCACCCCCCAAGGCACTCATGACACAGGGCTCCATCCGGATTCGCGGCGCGCGCCAGCACAACCTCCAGAACCTCGACCTCGACATCCGCACAGGCGAGATGACCGTGGTCACCGGGCCCAGCGGCTCGGGCAAATCGAGTCTCGTGTTCGACACCCTCTACGCCGAAGGCCAGCGGCGTTATGTGGAAACCTTCTCCGCCTACGCGCGCCAGTTCCTGGACCGGATGGACAAGCCGGCCGTCGACAAGGTGGAGGGCGTGCCGCCCGCCATCGCCATCGACCAGACCAACCCGGTGCGCTCCTCGCGCTCCACGGTCGGCACGATGACCGAGCTGAACGACCACCTGAAGCTGCTCTACGCCCGTGCGGCGCAGCTGTTCGACCGCGAAACGGCGCTGCCGGTGCGCCATGACTCACCCGACAGCATCTATGCCCAGATCGCCGAGCGCGCGGCTGCAGCGGGCGATCCGCGGCTGGTCATCACCTTCCCGGTCGAGCTGCCGGCCGGCACGTCGGCCGAAGAAGTGACGCAATGGCTCTCGGCCAGCGGCTTCACGCGCGTGCAGTCCGAGCGCGAGGTGGCCACGCCCACCGGCCCGCGCAAGGTGCTCGACGTGGTGGCCGACCGCTTTCGCATCTCCAGCGCCGAGCGTTCGCGCGTGGTGGAGGCGATCGAGGTGGCGCTCAAGCGCGGCAGCGGGCGTGTCACCGTGCATGCGACCGGGGCTGAGGGGCCCGTCGCAGGGCCGCCCCAAGGCGGGCCAGCCCCCTCGGGGGGCAGCGAACCACACGAAGTGGGGAGCGTGGGGGTGATGTCTGCGCCCACTGATGTGTGGAAGTTCTCCACCGGCCTGCACTGCCCCGAGAGCGACATCCGCTACACCGATCCGATCCCGTCGATGTTTTCGTTCAACTCGGCGGTCGGCGCCTGCGACACCTGCCGCGGCTTCGGTCGCGTCATCGGTGTCGACCTCGGCCTCGTGATCCCGAACGACAAGCTCACGCTGCGCGCGGGCGCCATCAAGACGATCCAGACACCGGCGTGGAAAGAGGCGCAGGACGATCTCATGCGGCACGCCGAGGCCGCTGGCATTCCGCGCGACACGCCCTGGAACAAGCTCACCGACGAGCAGAAGCACTGGGTGATCGAGGGCACGCCCAACTACAAGGACGGCAACTGGAACAAGCAGTGGTATGGCGTGCGCCGCTTCTTCGGCTACCTGGAGAGCAAGGCCTACAAGATGCACATTCGCGTGCTCTTGTCCAAGTACCGCAGCTACACGCAATGCCCCGTCTGCAGCGGCGCGCGCCTGAAGCTGGACAGCCTGCTCTGGCGCATCGGCAGCAAGGAAGACGCTGACGCGGTGCTGCCTCCCGAGAAGCGCTTCATGCCGACCGGCGTGAAGTGGTCGCGCGCGCAGCTCGAAGCGCTGCCGGGCCTCTGCCTGCATGACCTGATGCTGCTGCCCATCGAGCGGCTGCGGCGCTTCTTCGATCGCATGGGCCAGGGATTCGCTCCCTCCCCCTCTGGGGGAGGGCAGGGGTGGGGGCATGCGGCCTCTGCAAAGGCTGTGGCGGTGGTGGAGGCCGAGAGCCCCCATCCCAACCTTCCCCCAGAGGGGGAAGGAGCGAGACACGGCGAAACCCAGGCCCTCAAACTCCTCTTCGAAGAAATCACCACCCGCCTGCGCTACCTGCACGACGTCGGCATCGGCTACCTCACGCTCGACCGCCAGAGCCGCACGCTCTCGGGCGGCGAGGTGCAGCGCATCAACCTCACCACCGCGCTCGGCACCTCGCTGGTCAACACCCTCTTCGTGCTCGACGAGCCCAGCATCGGCCTGCACCCGCGCGACATGAACCGCATCACCGAGGCCATGCTGCGCCTGCGCGATGCGGGCAACACGCTGGTGGTGGTCGAGCACGACCCGGCGGTCATGCTCGCGGCCGACCGTGTGATCGACATGGGCCCCGGCCCCGGCATCCGCGGCGGGCAGATCGTGTTCGACGGCACGACGGATCAACTGCGCGACGCCGACACGCTCACCGGCCAGTACCTGGGCGGGCGCAAGAAGATCGGCATGGGCTTCAAGCGGCTGGTGAGCGAGAACACGCACCGGCTCATCCTCGAAGGCGCGCGCGAGCACAACCTGCAGAACGTGACAGTCGAATTTCCGCTCGCGCGGCTGGTGTGCGTGACCGGCGTCAGCGGCTCGGGCAAATCGACGCTGATCCAGGACGTGCTCGCGCCCGCGCTCATGCGCCACTTCGGCAAGGCCACGGAAACGCCCGGTGCGCACGACCGCATGCTCGGCGCCGATCACCTGGGCGACGTGGTCTTCGTCGACCAGTCGCCCATCGGCAAGACCGCGCGCTCCAACCCCGCGAGCTACGTGGGCGCGTGGGACGCGATCCGCGAGATCTTCGCCACCGCGGCGCTCTCGCGCCAGCGCGGCTACACCGCAAGCAAGTTCAGCTTCAACTCGGGCGACGGGCGCTGCCCGACCTGCGGCGGCTCGGGCTTCGAGCACGTCGAGATGCAGTTCCTGTCGGACGTGTACCTGCGCTGCCCCGATTGCGACGGCAAGCGCTACCGCCCCGAAATCCTCGAAGTGCGCGTGGAGCGCAAAGGCAAGAACTACAACGTGGCCGACGTGCTCGACCTCACCGTGGCCGAGGCGGCAGTGGTGTTCGAGGCCGACCGCGACGTGCTGCGCGTGCTGCAGCCGATCTCCGATGTGGGCCTGGACTACGTCAAGCTCGGCCAGCCCGTGCCCACGCTCTCGGGCGGTGAGGCGCAGCGCCTGAAGCTCGCGGGCTTCCTCGCTGAAGCAGCAAAGAGCGCGACCGCGAGCAAGCAATCGGTCGCGCGCAAGGGCACGCTGTTCCTGTTCGACGAGCCGACCACGGGCCTGCACTTCGATGACATCGCGCGCCTGATGCGCGCGCTGCGCAAGCTGCTGGACGCCGGCCATTCGCTGATCGTCATCGAGCACAACCTGGACGTGATCCGCGCCAGCGACTGGCTCATCGACCTCGGCCCCGAAGGCGGCGAGGGCGGCGGCCAGGTGGTGGCCGAAGGCACGCCCGAGCAACTGCGCGAGAACCGCGCATCGCTCACCGGCGCCGCGCTGGCCGACTACGAACTGGCCATCGGCCCCGAGGCCTACAAGGTGGCCGAACGCGCGGCGCGGCGCTACATCGCGAACGCGAAGACGGCGCCCGGCAGCAACGCCATCGAGATCGTGAATGCGCGCGAGCACAACCTGAAGAACCTCAGCGTGAACATTCCGCGCGGCAAGTTCAGCGTGGTGACGGGCGTCAGCGGCTCGGGCAAATCGACGCTGGCCTTCGACATTCTTTTCAACGAAGGACAGCGCCGCTACCTCGAATCGCTCAATGCGTATGCGCGCAGCATCGTGCAGCCGGCGGGGCGGCCCGAGGTGGATGCGGTCTACGGCATTCCGCCGACCGTGGCCATCGAGCAGCGCCTCTCGCGCGGTGGCCGCAAGAGCACGGTGGGCACCACCACCGAGGTGTGGCACTTCCTGCGCCTCCTGTATGTGAAGCTGGGCATCCAGCACTGCATCCACGACGGCGCGGCCGTGCAGCCGCAGACGCCCGACAGCATCGCCGCGCAGCTGATGCGCAACTTCAAGGGCCAGCACATCGGCCTGCTCGCGCCGCTGGTGAGCAACCGCAAGGGCGTGTACACCGAGCTGGCCGACTGGGCGCGGCCGCGCGGCTTCACGCACCTGCGCGTCGACGGCGATTTCCTGCCGACGACGGGCTTCCCGCGCATCGACCGCTTCAAGGAGCACAGCATCGAGCTGCCCGTGGCCAGCCTCGACGTGCTGCCCTCGAAGGAGAACGAGCTGCGCGAGGCGCTCACCAAGGCGCTCGAGCACGGCAAGGGCGTGGTGCATGTGCTGAGCCAGCTCGACGGCCTCAAGGCCGCGATGATGGCGGGCGTCTCGGCCTCGGGCATCGGCCGCGTCAACGTGTTCTCCACGCTGCGCGCCTGCCCGGTCTGCAGCACCAGCTACGCCGAACTCGATCCGCGCCTCTTCAGCTACAACAGCAAGCACGGCTGGTGCCCCGATTGCGTGGGCACGGGCGTCAAGCTCAGCAAGGACCAGCGCAAGGTCTTCGACGATTCGATCCGCGACGACGACAACAAGGGCCGCGAGCAGACCTTTGCCGAGCCCGAGGTCGAAGACCTGGCCGACACGGCCTGCCCGACCTGCTCCGGAACGCGCCTGAACGCCACGGCGCGCGCGGTGGGCTTCGGCACCGCGGCCGACGGCTCGGGCGGCATCGGCATCACCGAGCTCGCGCGCATGAGCGTGACCGAGGTGCGCCAGTGGTTCGAAGGGCTGGTGCTCACCGGCCGCGAAGCCGAGATCGCACGCGACCTCGTGCCCGAGATCAAGAGCCGCCTCGAATTCCTTGAAGAAGTGGGGCTGGGCTATCTGACGCTCGACCGCGGCGCGCCCACGCTGAGTGGTGGCGAGGCGCAACGCATCCGCCTGGCCGCGCAGCTCGGCAGCAACCTGCAGGGCGTGTGCTACGTGCTCGACGAGCCGACCATCGGCCTGCATGCGCGCGACAACCAGATCCTGCTGAACGCGCTGCACAAGCTCGGCGAGAAGGGCAACACGCTGGTGGTGGTGGAGCACGACGAGGACACCATCCGCCGCGCCGATCACATCATCGACATCGGTCCGAGCGCTGGCAAGCGCGGCGGACGGCTCGTGGCCGAAGGCTCGGTGGCCGATATCGAGGCGGCGGGCGAATCGCAGACCGGCCGTTACCTCCGCGATGCCATCAAGCATCCGCTGCAGGCCCGGCGCCTGATCCCCTCGCCCGACCCGAAGGCGGAAGACAGCGGCAACTGGTTCACCGTGCACGGCGCCGACCTGCACAACCTGCAGCACGTGACCGCCACCCTGCCGCTGCATCGCCTTGTGGTGGTCACCGGCGTCAGTGGCTCGGGCAAGTCCACGCTCGCGCGCGACGTGCTGCTGACCAACGTGCAGGCGATCGTGATCCAGCGCATGACCAAGGCCGGCCGCGATGCCGATGCCGCGGGCAAGCGCCCGGGCTGGACTGGCTGCAGCAGCGTCGATGGCTACGAAGTCATCGACCGCGTGCTCGAAGTCGACCAGACCCCCATCGGCAAGACGCCGCGCAGCTGCCCGGCCACCTACATCGGCTTCTGGGACACCATCCGCAAGCTCTTCGCCGACACGCTCGAAGCCAAGGCGCGCGGCTACGGCCCGGCGCGCTTCAGCTTCAACACCGGCGAAGGCCGCTGCCCGGGCTGCGAAGGCGCGGGCGTGCGCACCATCGAGATGAGCTTCCTGCCCGACGTGAAGGTGCCCTGCGAGGTGTGCCACGGCGCGCGCTTCAACCCCGAGACGCTGGCCGTGAGCTGGCGCGGCAAGAGCATCGGCGACGTGCTGAAGATGGAGGTGGACGAGGCGGTCGAGTTCTTCTCGGCCATGCCCAACATCAGCCATCCGCTGCAGTTGCTGAAAGACGTGGGGCTCGGCTATCTCACGCTCGGCCAGCCCTCGCCCACGCTCTCGGGCGGCGAGGCGCAGCGCATCAAGCTGGTGACCGAGTTGAGCAAGGTGCGCGACGACATCACCCGCCGCGGCCAGAAGGCGCCGCACACGCTCTACGTGCTCGACGAGCCGACCGTGGGCCTGCACATGGCCGACGTCGAGAAGCTGATCCACGTGCTGCACCGGCTGGTGAACGGCGGGCACAGCGTGGTGGTGATCGAGCACGACCTCGACGTGATCGCCGAAGCCGACTGGATCATCGACCTCGGGCCCGAAGGCGGCAACGCCGGCGGGCGCATCGTGGCCGCGGCACCGCCGGAAGAGGTGGTGCGGCTGGGCACGCACACCGGCGTGGCGCTCAAGCCGGTGCTGGCGAGATAGCGGGCAGGGCGGGGACCGGTCCCCGCCCTGCCGTGCTTCTTATTTCTGGATGTCGCCCAGGCAGAGGTACTTGATCTCCACGTAGTCGTCCATCCCGTGGTGCGAGCCTTCGCGTCCCAGGCCCGACTGCTTCACGCCGCCGAAGGGCACGTGCTCGGTGGCGATCACGCCCGCGTTGATGCCCACCATGCCGTACTCCAGCGCTTCCGCCACACGGAAGATGCGCCCCACGTCGCGCGTGTAGAAGTAGCTCGCCAGGCCGAACTCGGTGTTGTTCGCCGCGTCGATGCCGTCCTGTTCGGTCTTGAAGCGGAACACGGGGGCGAAGGGACCGAAGGTTTCTTCCCGCGCGCACAACATGTCGGCGGTGGCTTCGGCCACCACGGTCGGCTCGAAGAACTGGCCCTGCATCCTGTGGCCGCCCGCCAGCACCTTGCCGCCCTTGGCGACGGCGTCGGCCACATGGCGCTGCACCTTGTCGACGGCCGCTTCCTCGATCAGCGGGCCCTGCACCACGCCGTCCTCGAAGCCGTTGCCGACCTTGAGCGCCTTGACCCTGGCCGCGAACTTCTCGACGAAGGCGTCATAGATGCCGTCCTGCACATACAGCCGGTTCGCGCACACGCAGGTCTGGCCGGCGTTGCGGTACTTGCTCGCCATGGCGCCTTCGACTGCGGAGTCCAGATCCGCATCGTCGAACACCAGAAAAGGCGCGTTGCCGCCCAGCTCCAGCGACAGCTTCTTGACCGTCGGCGCGCACTGGCTCATGAGGATGCGGCCCACTTCGGTGGACCCCGTGAAGCTCAGGTGGCGAACGACGTCGCTCTCGCACAGTTCCTTGCCGATCGCGATGCTGTTCTGGCTGTCGGCCGTGAGCACGTTGAGCACGCCCGCCGGAATGCCGGCGCGCACCGCCAGTTCCGCCGCGGCCAGCGCGGTCAGCGGCGTGAGTTCGGCCGGCTTGATGATCACCGTGCAACCCGCGGCCAGCGCCGGCGCCACCTTGCGGGTGATCATCGCGAGCGGAAAATTCCATGGCGTGATCGCCGCGCACACGCCGATGGCCTGCTTCATCACCAGCAGGCGGCGGTTGTTGTCGAACTGCGGCAGCACCTCGCCGTTCACGCGCTTGGCCTCTTCGGCGAACCACTCGACGAAGCTCGCGCCATAGGCGACCTCGCCCTTGGCCTCGGCAAAGGGCTTGCCCTGCTCGGCGGTCATCAGGCGGCCGAGGTCTTCGGTGTTGGCGATCAGCAGGTCGAACCACTTGCGCAGCACGATGCTGCGCTCCTTGCCGGTCTTGCCGCGCCAGGCGGCCAGCGCCTTGTTGGCGGCGGCAATGGCGCGCACGGCGTCCGCCCGCGCGAGGTTGGCCACATCGACCAGCTTCAGTCCGGTGGCCGGGTCGTTCACGTCGAAGCGGCCGGCGCCCCTTGTCCATTCGCCGGCAATCAGCGCATCGGTCTTGAGCAGGGTCGGGTCGTTCAGCAGCGCGAGGGGAGAGGTTCTGGTGTCCATGGTGTCGTGTTGTCTAGCAAGGAGTGGGTCGCCGGTGTCAGCGAAAGGGCACGCCGGGAAGCACGCACAGCATTTCGTAGAGCAGGTTGGCGCCGAGCAGTGCGGTGTTTCCGCTCGTGTCGTAAGGCGGGCTGACCTCCACCAGGTCGGCGCCCACCACGTTCAGGCCGCGGCAGCCGCGCACGATCTCCAGCGCCTGCGGCACGGTGAGCCCACCGATCTCGGGCGTTCCGGTGCCGCCGGCGAACGAGGGATCGATGCCGTCGATGTCGAAGCTGATGTAGACCGGGTGCGTGGGCCCGATGCGCTCGCGCACTTGCGCCATCAGCGGCGCGAGCGACCGGTACCAGACCTCGTGCGCCTGCACCACGGTGAAGCCCTGTTCGCGCGGCCAGTCGAAATCGTCCGCCGCATAGCCGGTGCCGCGCAGGCCGATCTGCCAGACCTTGTCGCAGGCCAGCAGGCCTTCTTCGACCGCGCGCCGGAATGGTGTGCCGTGGGCGATGCGCTCTCCGAACATGTCGTCGTTCACGTCCGCATGGGCATCTACGTGCACCAGCGCCACCGGGCCATGCCTGCGTGCCACCGCACGCAGGATCGGCAGCGCGATGGTGTGGTCGCCGCCGAGCGTCAGCGGCGTGCAGCCGGCGGCCAGCACCGTGTCGTAGAAGGCCGAGACGATGTCGACCGATTTCTCGAGCGAGTAGGTGTTGATCGGCACGTCGCCCAGGTCGGCCACGTTCAGCCGGTCGAAAGGCGCGGCGCCGGTGGCCATGTTGTAGGGGCGCAGCAGCGCCGACTCGGCGCGGATCTGGCGTGGCCCGAAGCGCGCGCCCGGCCGGTTGGAGGTGCCGATGTCCAGCGGCACGCCGATGAACGCGGCGTCGAGGCCCTCGGGGGAGGTTGCGGCCGGCAGCCGCATCATCGTGCCGGGGCCGGCGAAGCGCGGCATCGTGTTGCCGCCGAGCGGCTGGTTCGGGGTGGTCGTGGGCATTGCAGGCAAGGCGGTTCAGCGCCGCCGGCCGCGCAACCATTCGAGCGCGAGCAGCAGCGTGGTGGTGAAGACGATCAGCAGCGTCGCAACCGCGGCGATGGTGGGCGAGATGTTCTCGCGGATGCCGGTGAACATCTGACGCGGCAGCGTGACCTGGTCGGGCCCCGCGAGGAACAGCGTGACCACCACTTCGTCGAACGAGGTGGCAAAGGCGAACAGCGCACCCGAGATCACGCCCGGCGCAATCACCGGCAGCGTGATGCGCATGAAGGTCCTGAACGGCGTTTCGCCCAGGCTCAGCGATGCGCGCACCAGGTTCTGGTTGAAGCCGGCCAGCGTGGCCAGCACGGTGGTCAGCACGAACGGTGCGCCCAGCGCGGCATGCACCACGATCAGACCGAAGTAGGTGTCGGCCAGGCCGATGGGCGCGAAGTAGAGGTACGTGGCGACGCCCACCACCACGATGGGCACCACCATCGGCGAGATCAGCACGCTCATGAGCAGGCCCTTGAAGGCGAAGCTCGTGCGCGACAGCCCCACCGCCGCGAGCGTGCCCAGCACGGTGGCCAGCACCGTGGCGGCCGGCGCGACGATGAAGCTGTTGCGCGCCGCGCGCGCCCACTCGGGCGACTCGAAGAGGTTGCGGTACCAGCGCAGCGACCAGCCGGGAATCGGATAGGCCAGGAACGAGCTGTCGGAGAACGACAGCGGAATCACCACCAGGATGGGCGCCAGCAGAAAGGCCAGCACCGCGACGCAGCCCGCGCGCACCGCCCACCAGCCGAGCTTGTCGGCGAAGGTGGCGTAGGCCGGGAAGTGAGGGAGCTTGAACATGCGTGTGTGTCTTTCGTGCTGTCGTGCGGTTCAGCCGAGGCTCAGTTCGGCCTTGCCGATGCGGCGGTACACGGCATACAGCAGCAGCGTGGCGACCAGCAGCACGGTGCCCAGCGCGCAGGCCATGCCCCAGTTGACTTCCACGTTGGTGTAGCGCGCGATGTAGTAGCTCAGCATCTGGTCGTCCGCGCCGCCCAGGAGCGCCGGCGTGACGTAGTAGCCGATGGCCAGGATGAAGACCAGCAGCGCACCCGCGCCGATGCCCGGATAGGTCTGCGGCACGTAGACGCGGAAGAACGCCGCCAGCGGCGAACTGCCCAGCGAGACGGCCGCGCGCAGGTAGGTGGGCGGCACGCTCTTCATCACGCTGTAGAGCGGCAGGATCATGAAGGGCAGCAGGATGTGCACCATCGCGATGATCACGCCGGTGCGGTTGAACAGCAGCGCCAGCGGATGGTCGATGAGGCCGATGCCCATGAGGCCGCGGTTGACCAGCCCCTCGGATTGCAGCAGCACGATCCACGCCGCCACGCGCACCAGGATGGACGTCCAGAACGGCACCAGCACCAGGATCATCAGCACGTTGGCCTTGCGCGCCGGCAGCGTCGACAGCCACCAGGCCAGCGGATAGGCCAGCAGCAGGCAGAAGAAGGTGACGACGGCGCTGATCTGGAAGGTGCGCAGCAGGATGCCGGCGAACGCGCGCTGGTCGGCGGGCATGCGCTCCACGTCGCCGGCCACGTCGCGCCGCAGGTCGACCGAGGCGAGCAGGTAGTCGGGCGTCCAGCGCGAGCCGTTCTTGGCAATCGCCTGCCAGTACGGCGCTTCGCCCCAGCGCGGATCGATTGCCAGCATGCGCGCCTTGATTTCTTCCGGCGTGCCGGCGATGGGCAGCGCCCGGAAGGTGCCCATCACGAGCGAGCGGGCGCCCGCGATCTCGGTGTTGAGGCGGCGCGCCAGGGCGCCCGCGTCGGAGCTGTCGGGCAGCTGGCCGAGGTCGGCCGCAATGGCGGCATAGGCCGCCGGCGCGGGCGCCTCCTTGCGGTTCCATCCGTCGAGCGCGCGCACGGTGCGCGGCAGCGCGTTGGCCACCTCGGGGTTCTCGACCGCGCGCTGCAGCAGCGCCACGATGGGCACCAGCAGCGTGAGCAGCAGGAACACCAGCAGCGGCACCGTGAGCGCGAAGGCGCGCCACTTGCGGCGGGCGTCGGCGCGTGCCAGCGCACGCCGTAGCTCGCCGGGTGGCGCCTCTGCCGAACCGAGGGGGGCAGTCGTTGCCGCGTGCATGGCCTCTTGCCTGCCCGCTTACTGCGTGGCCCAGGATGCAAAGCGCTTCTCGAGCGCCTCGCCTTGGTCGGCCCAGAAGCCGACGTTGAACTGCAGCGAGTCCTTGGCGTTGGTCGCCGAGGTCGGCAGGTCGGCCAGCACCTTGCTGCTGAGCGAAGCCAGCGCCTTGGTGTTGGCGGGGCCGTAGGCGATGTTCTGGGCATAGACCGCCTGGTTGGCCGGCTGCATCGCGAACTGGATGTACTTGAGCGAAGCCTCCTTGTTCGGCGCGCCCTTCGGAATCACCAGGTAGTCCAGGTCGTAGATGCCGCCCGGCCAGTAGATCTTGAGGTCGCGGCCTTCGCGGTTGGCCGCGTCGATGCGGCCGTTGTACACGGTGGTCAGCACCACGTCGCCGGCCACCAGGAACTGCGGCGGCTGCGCACCGGCCTCCCACCACTGGATGTTGGGCTTGAGCTCGGTGAGCTTCTTGAAGGCGCGGTCGGCGCCGTCCTTGGTGGCGAGCACCTTGTAGACATCGGCCGGCTTCACGCCGTCGGCCATGAGCGCGAACTCCAGGTTGTAGCGCGCGCCCTTGCGCATGCCGCGCTTGCCGGGGATCTTCTTCACGTCCCAGAAGTCGGCCCAGCTGCTGGGCGCGGTCTTGAGCTTCTCGCCGTTGTAGGCCATGACGGTGGACCACACGAAGAGGCCGACGCCGCAGTCGGTGATCGCGGCGGGAAGGAAGTCGGCCTTGTTGCCGATCTTGGAATAGTCGAGCTTCTCGAACAGGCCCTCGTCGCAGCCGCGCGCCACATCGGGCGACTCGACCTCGACCACGTCCCAGGTGACCTTCTTCGTCTCGACCATGGCCTTGATCTTGGCCTGTTCGCCGTTGTATTCGACCGGGATGATCTTGGTGCCGGCCTTCTCGTAGGGCTCGTAGTACGCCTTCTTCTGGGCATTGGCGTTGGCACCGCCGAAGTTGACCACGGTGAGCTGCTGCTGGGCGAAGGCCGGCAGCGCGAAGCTGACGGCGACGGTGCAGGCGAGGAGGGTCTTTTTCATGGAGAAGTCTTTCGGGGTGATGAAAGGAAAGAAGAAAACGGGAGGGAAGGGAGGGAACAACGGGGCCGGGTTCAGGGGGCGTAGATGCGCACATGCGCCATCGGAAATTCGAGCACCACCGCTTCGCCGGGCTGTGGCGCGGCGGCGCCGTCCAGGCCGTCCAGCGGCAGCTTCACGGTGGCTTCGGCCTGGCCGTCGCCAACGCCGCACAGCAGCCGCAGGTGGTCGCCGAAGTAGATGACGCGCGACACCTGGGCGGCGAGCATGTTGGCGCCGGGCGCGTCCTGTGCGGCCGGGCTGCGGTGCAGCACCACCCGCTCGGGGCGGATGCAGGCCTCGACGGCCGCACCCGCTGCCGCGCCGCCGACGTTGAGCCCGTGCAGCACGCGGCCGTCGGGCAGCGTCATCCCGGCCTGCTCGCCGCCGCGGGCCAGCTGGCCCTTGAGCACGGTGTTGTCGCCGACGAAGCCGGCCACGAAGCGGTTGGACGGCTTTTCGTACAGGCCGTCGACCGTGTCCAGCTGCTGGATCACGCCTTCGTTGAACACCGCGACGCGGTCGCTCATGGTGAGCGCCTCGCCCTGGTCGTGCGTCACGTACACGAAGGTCACGCCCAGCTGGCGGTGCAGGTCCTTGAGCTCGATCTGCATGTGCTCGCGCAACTGCTTGTCGAGCGCGCCGAGCGGCTCGTCCATCAGCACGAGCTGCGGCTCGAACACCAGCGCACGCGCCAGCGCCACGCGCTGCTGCTGGCCGCCCGAGAGCTGGCCGGGCAGGCGGTCGGTCATGCCGCGCAGCTGGACCATGTCGAGCGCGCGCTGCACGCGGCGCTGCTGCTCGTCCTTCGGCACCTTGCGCACCGTCAGCGGATAGGCCACGTTCTGGCCCACGCTCAGGTGCGGAAACAGTGCGTAGTTCTGGAACACCATGCCGAAGTTGCGCTTGTGCGGCGGCACGCCGGTGATCTGCTTGCCGTCCAGCAATATGTCGCCCGAGGTCGGCGACTCGAAGCCCGCCAGCATCATCAGCGTGGTGGTCTTGCCCGAGCCCGAAGGCCCGAGCAGGCTCAGGAACTCACCACGGTGAATGTCCAGATCGAGCTGGCGCACCACCAGGTGCTCGCCGTCGTAGGTTTTCTGGACGCGCTGGAAGCGCACCAAGGGTTCAGCTGTCATGGAGGATTTCAGAAAGAGATCGGTCGATCAGCGCAGTGCGGCGAAGCTGTCCGCGAGAAGCGCCAGGCCTTCGTCCACAAGCAAGTCGGATGCCGTCAGCGGCACCAGCACGCGAATGACATTGCCGTAGGTTCCGCATGACAGCAGGATCAACCCGCGCCGCGCCGCCTCCGCGACCACCTGGCGGGTCAGCGCGGCATCGGGCCGCGCGGTGTCGCCTTCTTCGAACAGCTCGATGGCCACCATGGCGCCGAGCCCCCGCACATCGCCGATGGCCGGCACGTCGGCCGCGATGCGGCAGAGGCCTGCCGTGAGCCGCTCGCCCATGGCGCGGCTGCGGGCCAGCAACTGCTCTTCGTCGAACACCTTGAGCACCGCCAGCGCCGCGGCGCAACCGATGGGGCTGCCGGCATAGGTGCCGCCCAGGCCGCCGGGCGCGGGAGCGTCCATCACCTCGGCGCGGCCCACCACGCCGGAGATCGGGAAGCCGCCCGCCATCGACTTGGCGGTGGTGATCAGGTCGGGCGCCACGGGCCATTGCTCGCTGGCGAACCAGGTGCCGGTGCGGCCCGCGCCGGTCTGCACCTCGTCGGCAATGATCAGGATGCCGTGGCGGTCCGCCAGCGCGCGCAGGCCCTCGACGAAGTCGTTGGGTGCCACGTAGAAGCCGCCCTCGCCCTGCACCGGCTCCAGGATGAAGGCGGCCACGCGTTCGGGTTCGATGTCGTTCTTGAACAGCAGCTCGACCGAATGCAGCGCATCGTCCACGCTCACGCCGTGCAGCGCATTCGGGTAGAGCGCATGGAACACCTCGCCCGGAAAGGGGCCGAAGCCGATCTTGTAGGGGGCCACCTTGCCGGTCAGGCCCAGCGTCATCATCGTGCGGCCGTGGTAGCCGCCGTTGAAGGCAATGACGCCGGGGCGCCGGGTGTGGGCGCGGGCGATCTTCACCGCGTTCTCGACCGCCTCGGCGCCGGTGCTCAGGAAGATCGACTTCTTCGCGAAGTTGCCTGGCGCCAGCGCGTTCAGGCGCTCGGCCAGCTCCACGTAGGACTCGTAGGCCACCACCTGGAAGCAGGTGTGCGAGTAGAGATCGACCTGCGCCTTCACGGCCGCACTGATTTCCGGGTGGCAATGGCCGGTGTTGAGCACCGCGATGCCGCCGGCGAAATCGATGTAGCGGCGGCCCTCCACGTCCCACAGTTCGGCGTTGGCGGCCCGGCTGACGAAGATTTCGTGGGCCTGCCCGACGCCGCGTGCGACGGCCGCGCTGCGGCGCGCCATGAGGGCGGCATTGCTGAGGTGGGGTTCGCGTTTCATGGGTACGACCTGTGCATGGAAGAAGGAATGCCGGCACTCTAGGTCGCGCGAATCGATCCAGCCATGTACACCGGAAGTGATCGCCGGCGGGACTGTACTGGTCTTGTATCCTGTACACACTTTCCTCAATATGGTGCAGGCCGGACGGCCGCAGACGCCCCCCGATGCTCATTCTTCGCCCCGAACAGCCGACGCCGCTGGTGAGCCAGATCGTGGAAGGGCTGCGCGGTCTGATCGGCGCCCAGAAGCTCAAGGCCGACAGCAAGTTGCCGTCGATCCGCGCCTTTGCCGCAGCGCACGGCGTCAGTGTTTTCACGGTGGTCGAGGCCTACGACCGGCTGGTGGCCCAGGGCCTGCTGGTCTCGCGCGCCAACGCGGGTTTCTTCGTCAAGCGGCGCAGCGAAGACAGCAGCGCAGGCGCGGCCAGCGCACCGCGGCCGGACCCCCGCTTCGATGCCCGCTGGTACCTGCAGCAGATCTTCGAGAACCGCAACCTCCCGCTCAAGCCCGGCTGCGGCTGGCTGCCGCACGACTGGCTGTTCGAGGACGGCATGCGCCGGAGCCTGCGCCACCTGGCCTCCGAAGGCGCCGACATCGGCGGCTACGGCCTGCCCTTCGGCCACATGGCGCTGCGCATGGCGACGGCCGAGGCGCTGTCGGAGCAGCAGATCGTGGTCGAAGCCGGCCAGGTCCTGCTGACCCAGGGATCGAGCCAGGCGCTGGACCTGGTCGCGCGCCGCCTGCTCAAGCCGGGCGATTCGGTGCTGGTGGACGACCCGGGCTATCCGAACCTGATGTTCATGCTGCGCTTCCTGGGCGTGGAGATCATCGGCGTGCCGCGCATTCCTTCGGGCTACGACATGCCGGCGCTCGAGGCGCTGCTCGCATCGCACCGGCCCAAGGCCTTCTTCACCCAGCCCCGGCTGCAGAGCCCTACCTGCTCGATGGCCTCGCTGCCGCAACTGGTGCAGTTGCTCCAGCTGGCGCAACTGCACGATTTCACGCTGGTCGAGAACGACATCTATGCCGAGATGGATGCGTCGATGCGGCCCTCGCTCGCAAGCCTGGGACAACTGCGCCGCGTGGTCTACGTCAGCAGCTACTCCAAGACCATCTCGCCGAACATCCGCGTCGGTTTTGTGGTTGCGCAGCCCGAGCTGCTCGAAGACCTGGCGCAGCTCAAGATGGTCTCGGGCCTCACCTCGTCCGACATCACCGAGCGCCTGGCCTTCAGCACCGTGACCGACGGTCGCTGGCGCAAGCATCTGAAGGCCCTGCGCGACCGCCTTGCGCAGGCGCAAGGCGGCGTCGCAAGGCGGCTGAACGGGCTGGGCTTCGAGCTCTTCCACGAAGCCGCGGCCGGCATGTACCTGTGGGCCCGGCACCCGGACATTGCCGACAGTGCCGAGCTCTCGAAGCGCGCCGCAACGGAGGGCATCATGCTCGGCCCGGGCCAGCTGTTCCTGGTCAATCCGCGCCCCACCGGCTGGCTGCGCTTCAACGTGGCCTTCAGCGAAGACGAGCGGCTCTGGCGTTTTCTGGAGCGCAGCATCGAGGAAGAGCGCAGGTACGACTGAAGGGGGCTCGCAAGAAGTTGCGAGCAGGCGCAGAATGATCGAACCCTTGGCGCAGGCGCATCCTGAATCAGCCATGGTGGAGTCAACATGCGAGGGGATGAAGCGCCGTGCCGGGCTACGCAAGGAGCCATGTCATGACCCGCTTCATCGATGTTCACAGCCTGGTTCGCCTGGTGGATGAAACAGGAGTGCCGCAATTCCTCGAGGCGCTGGCCGACGCGCTGCGCGACGATTTTTTGCGTTGGCGCGAGTTCGACAAGAAGGCGCGCGTCGCGAGCCATTCGCACCTCGGCGTGATCGAGTTGATGCCGGTGGCCGACGACGGCGCCTACGCCTTCAAGTACGTCAACGGGCATCCGCACAACACCTCGGTCGGGCTGCCGACGGTCATGGCCTTCGGTGTGCTGGCCGAGGTCGACACCGGCTATCCGGTGCTGCTGTCCGAACTCACCCTCACCACCGCGCTGCGCACCGCCGCTACCTCGGCGATGGCGGCGCAGGCCCTGGCGCGGCCCGACTCGCGCAGCCTCGCATTGATCGGCAACGGCTCGCAGAGCGAGTTCCAGGCGCTGGCCTTCCACGCGCTGCTGGGCATCGAGGAAGTGCGCGTGTTCGACACCGACCCGCACGCCACCGACAAGCTGGTGCGGCACCTCTCGGCCTGCACGCCGCTGGAAATCGTGCGCGCCCGCTCCGTGGCCGAGGCGGTGCGCGGCGCGGACATCGTCACCACCGTCACCGCCTACCAGGGCCGCGCGACCGTGCTCACGCCCGAGATGATCGAGCCCGGCATGCACATCAACGCGGTCGGCGGCGATTCGCCCGGCAAGACCGAGCTGCACCCCGACGTGCTGCGCCGCGCGCGCGTGTTCGTCGAGTACGAGGCACAGACCCGCGTCGAAGGCGAGATCCAGCAACTGGCGGCCGACTTCCCGGTGTACGAACTGTGGAAGGTGCTGCTCGGCGAAGTGCCCGGGCGCGAGACCGCCGAGCAGGTCACGGTGTTCGACTCGGTCGGCTTCGCGCTGGAGGACTACACCGCGCTGCGCTACATCCACCAGCTCGCCATCGAGCGCGGCATCGGCCAGAAGATCGCGCTGGTGCCCGAGCTCGACGACCCGAAGGACCTGTTCGGGCTCACCGCGTCCGGCAGGCGCCGGGCGGTGCTGCGGCGTGCGGCATGATCGGCGGCATCTGCAACGCCGACCCTGTTTTTCTTCATGCTCACCATCTACAACGACCAGCACGCACTGCATCAAGGCAAAGTCGAAATGTTCCGTGGCGAGCTGGTGCCTTGCTTCGAGGTGCCGGCCCGCGTCGACCATGTGAAGCATGAGCTGGAGCGCCGGGGCCTTGGCCCGCTGCAGGCGCCCGATGCGCTCGACGATGCGCTGCTCGCGAAGGTGCACGCGCCGCGCTACCTGGACTTCATCGCCGGTGCGTGGGACGAATGGGTGGCGCTCGACCCAACCAATGCGTCGCGTGACGCCCTCCCGTCGTACTGGCCCACGCGCGGCATGCGCACCGATGTGCTGCCACAGAGCTTTCCGGCGCGCATGGGTCTGTTCTCGTTCGATGCGGGCACGCCGCTCACGGCCGGCAGCTGGGCCGCGGCGCGACAGGGTGCGGCGTGCGCCTGGACCGCGACGCAGCGCGTGCTCGGCGGCGAGCGCGCGGCCTTCGCGCTGACGCGGCCTCCGGGCCACCATGCGGGCGTCGATTTCTTCGGCGGCTACTGCTTCGTCAACAACGCCGCCGTGGCCGCGCAGGCGCTGCGCGATGCGGGCGTCGAGCGCGTGGCGGTGCTCGATGTGGACTACCACCACGGCAACGGCACGCAGGCCATCTTCTACGAGCGCAGCGACGTGCACTTTGCCAGCCTGCACGGCGATCCGTTCACCGACTACCCGTACTACCTCGGCCATGCCGACGAGCGCGGCGCCGGCAAAGGCGAAGGCTTCAACCACAACCTGCCGCTGCCGCGCGGCACCGACTTCACGGCGTGGCGCGCAGCGCTCAAGACGGCGCTCGACGGCATCGCGAAGGTGAAGGCCGGCGCTCTCGTGGTCTCGCTCGGCGTCGACACTTTCGAAGGCGACCCGATCTCCGGCTTCAAGCTCAAGAGCGACGACTACCTGCGCATGGGAGAAGACCTCGCGCGCGCAGGGTTACCCACGGTGTTCGTGTTCGAAGGCGGTTACGCGGTGGCCGAAGTGGGCGTCAACACGGTGAACGTGCTCGAAGGTTTCGGCCAGGCGGCCGGCTGAGGAACGTCGGCGACAGCAGTCGGGTGAGCCCCGATTGCCGCATCGGGCGGGGCAGGGCCCAATGCGCGGTCTTCAAGTTTTCAGGAGCCTCCGCCATGTCCCGCCGTTCCCTTCTCTGTGCCGCCACGCTTGCCGCGTGCGGCCTCGCTTCCCCGCTGGCGGCGCTTGCCCAGGCTTTCCCCGCCAAGCCGATCAAGCTGGTCATCGCCTTCCCCGCGGGCGGCCCGACCGACATCACGATGCGCCAGCTCGCCGACAACGCGAGCAAGATCATTGGCCAGCCCGTCATCGTCGACAACAAGCCCGGCGCCGGCGGCACGCTGCCCGCGCAGGCCCTGCAGACCGCGCAGCCCGACGGCTACACGGTCGCGCAGATTCCGCTCGGCGTGTTCCGCCTTGGCTACACCACCAAGATCAACTGGGACCCGCTCAAGGACATCACCTACGTCCTGAACGTCACCGGCTACGCCTTCGGCATCGTGGTGCCGGCCAACAGCCCGTTCAAGACCTGGGCCGACTTCGTCGCCTACGCCAAGGCCAACCCCGGCAAGCTCACCTACGGCTCCACCGGCAACCTGACGAGCCCGCACCTGACCACCGAAATCATTGCGCAGAAGGCCGGCATCGAGCTGCAGCACGTGCCCTACAAGGGCAGCGCCGACCTGATGCTCGCGGTGGTCAGCGGCCAGCTGATGGCCGCGGCCGACAGCACCGGCTTCGCGCCGCAGGTCGAGGCCGGCAAGCTGCGCGTGCTCAACACCTGGGGCGAGAAGCGCCTGGCCAAGTTCCCCGATGCGCCGACGCTCAAGGAACTGGGCTACGACGTGGTGCAGAACTCGCCCTTCGGCATCGGCGCGCCCAAGGGCACGTCGCCCGAGGTGGTGAAGAAGCTGCACGACGCGTTCAAGCAGGCGATGGAAGAGCCGAGCTATGTGGCCGCGCTCGGCCGCTACGACATGCTGCCGGACTACATGAGCTCGGCGCAGTACACCAAGTTCGCGCAGGACACGGTGGTGAAGGAGAAGGTGGTGATTGAGAAGCTGGGGTTGGCGAAGGAGAAGTGAGGCGGGGCGGGGAGGCGGCCGGTCCTCTTGCGCTACGCTTCGGCCTTCCCGGAAGGGCGCGCGGCGCCCCCGGCGAGCCTGACAGTCCAGCCAGATGATCGAATCCTTCAAGAAAACCCTTTGGGCCACAGCCGACAAGCTGCGCGCCAACATGGACGCCGCCGAGTACAAGCACCTTGTGCTCGGCCTCATCTTCGTCAAATACATCTCCGACACGTTCGCGGCCCGCAATGCCGAGTTGGTCAAGCGCTTTGCCGATCCGGCCGATGAGTACCACCTGCCCGACGCCACGCCCGACGACGTGGCCACCGAGTTGGAAGACCGCGACTACTACCGCGCCGCCAATGTCTTCTGGGTGCCCGAAGCGGCCCGCTGGGAGAGCATTCGTGCCGCCGCCAAGCAGGCGAACATCGGCAAGCGCATCGACGACGCGCTCACGCTCATCGAGGCGGAAAACCCCACCCTCAAGAACATTCTCGACAAGCGCTATGCCCGGGCCCAACTGCCGGACGGCAAGCTGGGCGAACTGATCGACCTGGTGTCGACCATCGGCTTCGGGCAAGACGCCGCCGTGGCCCGCGATGTGCTGGGGCAGGTGTACGAGTATTTCCTCGGCATGTTTGCCAATGCCGAAGGCAAGCGGGGTGGGCAGTTCTATACGCCGCGCAGCATCGTCAAGACGCTGGTGGCTGTGCTCGCACCGCATCACGGCAAGGTGTACGACCCGTGCTGCGGGTCGGGTGGCATGTTCGTGCAGAGCGAGGAATTCATCGAGGCGCATGGCGGCAAGCGCGGCGACGTTTCGATCTACGGGCAGGAGGCCAATCCGACCACATGGCGTTTGGCGGCGATGAACCTCGCCATTCGCGGGCTCGATTTCGATCTGGGCAAGGAGCCTGCCGACAGCTTTGTGCGCGATCAGCACAAGGACTTGCGTGCCGATTTCGTGCTGGCCAATCCGCCGTTCAACATCAGCGACTGGTGGCACGGCAGCCTGGAAGGGGATGCGCGCTGGGTGTATGGCGATCCGCCACAAGGCAATGCCAACTACGCCTGGCTGCAGCACATGCTGCATCACCTGAAGCCGGACACCGGCCGTGCCGGCATCGTGTTGGCCAATGGGAGCATGAGCAGCAGCCAGAACAACGAAGGGCAGATTCGTGCTGCGATGGTCGAGGCGGATGTGGTTGAAGTGATGGTGGCGTTGCCTGGGCAGCTTTTCTTCAATACGCAGATTCCGGCGTGTCTGTGGTTCTTGACGAAGAGGAAGGCTGCGGCGCGCAAGGGGGAAGTGCTGTTCATTGATGCGCGCAAGCTCGCCACCATGATCAGCCGCGTGCAGTGCGAATTGGCCGATGAGGTGATCGACCGCATTGCGAGTACCGTTGCTGCGTGGCGCGGTGACCCTCCGCTGCCTGCCTACGAAGACGTCGCTGGCTTCTGCCGCAGCGTGAGGCTGGAGGAAATTGCGCAGCACGATCATGTGCTCACACCGGGCCGCTTCGTCGGTGCCGAGAAAGTCGAAGATGACGATGAGGCGTTTGCGCTGAAGATGCAGACGCTCACGGAGAAGCTGGGCGAGCAAATGGCGAGGGGGGCGGAGTTGGATTTGTTGATCCGGAAGAAGCTGGGGGGTCTGGGATATGAGTTCTGAGGTGCGCACCTTCACGGTGGAAGAACTCATAAAGGCCGGTGTTGTCGCCCCCCCGATGGACGGAAACCACGGTGAGATACACCCCAAGGCGGCTGACTTTGTGAAAGTCGGCGTCCCGTTCATCATGGCGTCTGACATGAAAAATGGTCGCGTGGACTCACGCGCTTGCGCGTTCATTTCAGAGGCGCAGGCATCTTCATTGCGCAAAGGGTTTGCCAAAGAAGGTGATGTCTTGTTGTCGCACAAGGCCACACTAGGACGAACGGCCATCGTTGAGTCGACTGTGCACAAATATCTGGTGCTGACGCCGCAAGTGACCTACTACCGAGTTCTGGATCCGACAAAACTCGATAACAGGTACCTTAAATACTACTTTGACTCTGCGCCGTTCCAACAGACTTTTGCAGCGTGGGCGGGGGCTGGCTCGACACGGGCCTATATAGGCATTACGGCGCAGCGAAAGTTGCCTATCGTTTTGCCATCGATCAGTGTCCAGAACGCCGTTGCAACTGCCATTGGGGCACTTGACGACCGCATCAACCTCCTGCGCGAGACCATCACCACGCTCGAAGCCATCGCCCAGGCGCTGTTCAAGTCGTGGTTTGTCGATTTCGATCCCGTGCGCGCCAAGATGGAAGGCCGTATCCCCCAAGGCATGGATGAGGCAACGGCTGCGTTGTTTCCGGATGGATTGGAAGAGCGACAGGCTAGAGAAGTACCGCATGGCTGGTATGTTGAAAAGTTTGAAGTGATGTGTAGCTACCTCAATCGAGGACTGTCGCCAAAATATGTCGACGAGGGTGGCGTACTGGTGCTGAATCAGAAATGCGTCCGTGACTTTGCGGTTGACTTCACCAAAGGTCGGCGCCACGACCCTGCACAGAGGAAGATCGATGGACGAGAACTGATCGTCGGGGACGTGCTTGTGAATTCGACCGGTGTCGGTACCCTTGGACGAGTTGCGCAATTGCTGCACGTCCCTGAACGCTGCATTGCAGATTCACATGTCACGGTTATTCGAGCTGGGCCACTACTGACTTGGTCATATCTCGGACAGCTGTTGAAGCAAATGCAGCCAGAAATTGAAGCGATGGGAGAAGGTTCGACAGGCCAGACTGAACTCAGTAGAAGCAAGCTGGGAGACCTGCCGATCCTCGTACCTTCCCCTGAAGTGCTGGCTCGCTTTGATGCAGCCGTCCTGCCATTGAAGCAGAGGGTATCGATACAAACCCAGCAGGCTCAAACCCTTGTGGCTCTCCGGGACACTTTGCTTCCACGCCTGATATCTGGACAGCTACGTCTGCCAGAAGTTCGGCGCGCTTCGACTGAAGTCGTCGCTGTCTGAACTCGAAGACGCAACCCTTGTCTGCTCTCGCATTTGCACCCCATGAGCCAACGCCCTCGCACCATCCAGATATTTCTGCCCGCTGGCGACCCGCGAGGCATCCGCGTCGCAGCCCTGACGACGAGCATCGTGCAGATGATCGAAGTGCCACGACCACTTCTTTCCGAATTCCTCCTCATGCCCGAATCGCGGCAGGTCGGCGTTTACTACCTGATCGGCGACGACGAAGAGAAAGATCAACTGTCCGTGTACGCAGGGCAGACCGGCACGGTGGGCAAGCGACTCAATGAACACGACCTGGACCCGAAGCGCAAATTCTGGAACCGCGCGCTCGTTGCGGTATCTCTGACGCACAGCTTCACACCGACGCATGCGATGTACCTTGAGTGGCGCAGCATTCAGCAAGCCAACGCAGCTCAACGATATTCGGTGGAGAACGGAAATGCCGGGTCCAAACCGCACACGCCAGCTTCCCTGGATGCGGACTGCCAGGAGTTCTTCGACACCATTCGTACGCTGGTCTCGACCTTGGGCCAGCCGATCTTCGAGCCGCTTGCTGTTCGTCGGGAGGCACCGCAAGGCGCTGGCGTGCCAGCTGTGATGCAAACGAATCCAAGGCCACAGGTTCTGTTTCGTTGCAAGGGGCCGGGTGCCGACGCGACAGGCCAATACACCGAAGAGGGCATGGTGGTGTTGGCGGGTGCTCGCGGCCGGGTGGACATCGTGCCGAGCTTGGTCCCCTTGTCTCCAGGCAGGCATCGGCAGCGTTTGATCGATGCCGGTGATCTTGTGTTGGACAACGGCGCCTACGTGTTTCAGCGCGACGTGTTGTTCGGTTCGCCCAGCGGCGCTTCGGACGTCGTGCTCGGCCGCAGCTCCAACGGTTGGCGCGTATGGAAAGATCCCGCCGGCAAGACACTCGATGAGCTGAAGCGCCAGAAAGCCGTGGAGTCGGCCGTGCTTGGGTAGGGCCGTCTGTCCTGGCACTCGGCATCTTCAGCCTGTCGGGCGTTTTAATAGCTGACCGATTCATTAAAGACTGCTTTAATACCCCGGCCAGCCATTCAAGAACGCTTTCATCCAATGCGCAGTTCGGGCTCCTACGTCACCTCCAGCACTTCAGGCGAAGCCGTTCAGGCCTTCGTTCCGTATCCGCTGCCGCCCCGTGATCCGGTGCTGGCGCCAGAGTCGTTCGCCGAACTCAACCGCGTCGCCGAGCTGGCACTGGCCCGGCTGTCGGGCGTGTCGGGCCTGGTGCCTTCGGTGGACTGGCTGCTGTACAGCGCCATTCGCAAGGAGGCGCTCCTCACGTCCCAGATCGAGGGCACGCAAGCCACGCTCACGGACCTGTTCGACGAAGAGGCCGGCTTCGCCGTTCGAAACACGGACGACGTGGAAGAGGTCACCAACTACCTGCGCGCCTTCCGGCTGGTGCAAGACAACCTGCGCGACCCCGCCGGTCTGCCCATCAGCATTCGCCTGCTGTGCGATGCCCATGCACTGCTCCTCGATGGTGCGCGCGGAGCCGGCAAGCAGCCGGGCGCCCTGCGCCGCTCGCAGAACTGGATCGGCGGCACGCGACCGGGCAATGCGGTGTTCGTGCCACCGCCGGCAGACCACGTGGCCGGGCTGCTGGCCGACATGGAGCGCTTCATTCACAGCGAGCCATCGCCCGCGCTGCCGCCGCTGGTGAAGATTGCGCTGGTGCATGCGCAGTTCGAAACCATCCACCCATTCCTGGACGGCAATGGCCGCATCGGTCGTCTGTTGATCGCCGCGTTGATCGAGCATTGGGCCCTGTTGTCCGAGCCGCTGATGTATCTCAGCGGCTACCTGAAACAGCATCAGGCGGAGTACTACCGCCGCTTGTCGAGCGTGCGCACGGACGGAGACTGGGAGGGCTGGGTGAGCTTCTTTCTGGAAGGCGTGGCCTCGGCGGCCACCGATGCCGAGCGCGGGATCATTGCCATCGCAACCTTGGTGGCCGCGGACCGCCGCCGTTTGCTCGAAGCCCCCAAGGTCGGGCCGGCGAGCTATCGCCTGTTCGAACTCTTGCCCCTGATGCCGCGCTTCACCATCGAGCGGGTGCGCCAGAAGCTCGATACGACCTTCCCGACGGCCACTGCGGCCGTAAAGACGCTCGAAGACCTTGGCATCGTGACGGAGCTGACCGGCCAGAAGACGAACCGCAGCTTCAGCTACCAGCCGTACATCGCGCTTCTGACGGGTTGAAAACATGACTGAAGATCAGCTGGAACAGGAAACGCTCGGCTGGCTGGTCGAGGTGGGCTACACGCATTGCTACGGCCCTGATATGGCGCCCGACAGCGCCGCTCCGGAGCGAACCAACTATCGGCAGGTGGTGCTTGCGGCCCGGTTGCGCGAAGCGATCGACCGGCTCAACCCCGGCGTACCAGCAGCCGCGCGGGACGATGCGCTCAAGCAGGTGCTGGAGCTGGGCACGCCGGTGTTGCTGTCCGCCAACCGCCAGTTTCACAAGCTGCTGGTGGCGGGCGTGCCGGTGCAGTACCAGAAAGACGGCGAAACGCGTGGCGACTTCGTGCAGCTGATCGACTGGGCGCGCATCGAGCGCAATGAATGGCTGGCGGTCAACCAGTTCTCGATTCGCGGGCCGCATCACACGCGGCGGCCCGACATCGTGCTGTTCATCAACGGGCTGCCGCTGGTGCTGCTTGAAATCAAGAACCCGGCCGACCAGAACGCCGATGTATGGAAGGCCTACGACCAGGTTCAGACATACAAGGAGCAGATTCCGGACGTCTTCCAGTACAACGAGTTGCTGGTCATCTCCGACGGCACCGAGGCGCTGCTCGGCTCGCTCTCCAGCAATGGCGAGCGCTTCATGGCGTGGCGCACCATTGACGGCATCACGCTTGATCCGCTGGGCGAATTCAACGAACTGCAGACCCTGGTGCGCGGCGTGCTGGCGCCGGTTTATCTACTGGACTACCTGCGCTACTTCGTGCTGTTCGAGGACGACGGAGATCTGATCAAGAAGATCGCGGGCTACCACCAGTTTCACGCGGTGCGCGCGGCCATCGGCCAAGTGGTGGCAGCTTCGCGGCCCGGTGCTGCAAAGGGCATTCAGGGCAAGGGCGGCGTGGTGTGGCACACGCAGGGCAGCGGCAAGAGCATCACCATGACCTGCTTCGCCGCGCGCGTGATGCAGGAGCCGGCGATGGAGAACCCAACCATCGTTGTCATCACCGACCGGAACGACCTGGACGGGCAGCTCTTCGGTGTGTTCAGCCTGGCGCAGGATCTCTTGCGCGAGCAGCCAGTGCAAGCCACGACGCGGCAGCAGTTGCGCGCGTTGCTGGCGAATCGTCCTTCGGGCGGCATCGTGTTCGCGACCATTCAGAAGTTCATGCCGGGCGAGGACGAAGACAGCTTTCCGGTGCTCTCGGACCGCCACAACATCGTGGTGATTGCCGATGAGGCGCATCGCACGCAGTACGGGTTCGAGGCCAAGCTCAAGGTGCGAAAGGCGACGGCCGCGCCGCCTGAAATCAAGGCCATTGCAACAGGCGACGGTGTGCCGACGCCACATCACGTGGCCTTCACGCCGCCCGCCTATGGCGCCGGCACGGTGGAGCGCTATCAGGTCGGCTATGCGCAGCACCTGCGCGATGCATTGCCCAATGCCACGTTCGTCGCTTTCACCGGCACACCGGTGAGCGGTGAAGACCGCGATACGCGCGCCGTGTTCGGCGACTACATCCATGTCTACGACATGCAACAGGCCCGCGAAGACGGCGCGACCGTGGCGATCTACTACGAGTCGCGGCTCGCCAAACTGCGGTTGAAGGAGTCTGAGCTGGCACTGCTCGACGACGAGGTCGACGAGCTGGCGGAAGACGAAGAGGAAAGCGACCAATCCCGCCTCAAGAGCAAATGGACCGCGCTCGAGAAAGTGGTGGGTGCCGAGCCCCGCGTGGCGAGCGTTGCAGCGGATCTGGTGGCCCACTTCGAAGAGCGGAACAAGGCACAGAACGGCAAGGCGATGGTGGTGGCCATGAGCCGCGACATCTGCGTGCACCTGTACGACGAAATCGTGAAGCTGCGTCCCGATTGGCACGACGCCGACCCCGAGAAGGGCGCCATCAAGATCGTGATGACCGGATCAGCCAGCGACAAAGCGCTGCTGCGGCCGCACATCTACAGCCCGCAAGTGAAGAAGCGGCTCGAGAAGCGCTTCAAGGACCCGGCCGATCCGCTGCGCCTGGTGATCGTGCGCGACATGTGGCTGACCGGCTTCGATGCGCCTTGCGTGCACACGCTTTATGTCGACAAGCCCATGAAGGGCCACAACCTGATGCAGGCCATTGCGCGCGTGAATCGTGTGTTCAGCAACAAGCAGGGTGGGCTGGTGGTCGACTACATCGGCATCGGCAATGAGCTGAAGGCCGCGATGAAGGAATACACCGCAAGCAACGGCCGGGGCCGGCCCACGGTGGATGCGCACGAGGCCTACAGCCTGCTGGCCGAAAAGATCGACGTGCTGCGCGGCATGCTGCACGGCTTTGACTACAGCGGTTTCCTGACCGGTGGGCACAAAGTGCTCGCCGGCGCGGCGAATCATGTGCTCGGCATCAAGGATGGCAAGAAGCGCTTTGCCGATACCGCCCTCGCGATGAGCAAGGCGTTCACGCTGTGCTGCACGCTCGACGAGGCCAAGGCGGTGCGCGAAGAGGTGGCTTTCCTGCAAGGCGTGAAGGTGATCCTGACGAAGAAGGAGCTCACGGCGAAGAAGCGCACCGACGAGCAGCGCGAGCTGGCCATCCGCCAGATCATCGGTTCGGCGGTAGTGTCCGAAAGCGTGGTCGACATCTTCGATGCGGTCGGCCTCGAAAAGCCGAACATCGGACTGCTGGACGAGGCCTTTCTGGCGCAGGTTCGCAGCCTGCCGGAGCGCAACCTGGCGGTCGAATTGCTGGAGCGCTTGCTGGAGGGCGAGATCAAGAGCCGGTTCGCCGGCAACGTGGTGCTGGATCGCAAGTTTTCAGAGCTGCTGGGCAACGTCATCAAGCGCTACCAGAATCGCTCCATCGAAACCGCACAGGTGATGGAAGAACTGGTCGATATGGCCAGGAAGTTTCGCGAGGCGGCGCAGCAGGGGGAGAAGCTGGGGTTGACCGAAGACGAGGTTCGCTTCTACTCCGCGCTGATCGACAACGAATCCGCCGTGCGCGACTTGACTGACGAAACGCTGAAGAAAATCGCTCACGAGCTGACGGAGAGTCTTCGGCAGAACCTCACCGTCGACTGGGAAAAGCGAGAGAGCATTCGCGCGAAGCTGCGGTTGCTGGTCAAACGGATCCTGCGGAAATACAAGTACCCGCCGGACCAGCAGGATGCGGCGGTTGAACTTGTGCTGCGGCAGGCCGAGGCGCTCGCCACGGAAATGGTGGGCTGAGCGCGGGGGCTCGATTGCTGTTCAGCGGTCCGCCGCCGCAATCGCAAACAGCTCCCCCACCAGCCGCTCCGCCAACTCCGGCTTCACCGGCTCCGCCCCGAACACCAGCCGGAACACGATCGGCGCAATCAGGTGATCGATCACCTGCTGCGCCTCGGGCGCATGCTCGCCGCGGGCCTGCGCCTGCTCGACCAGCGTCAGCGCTTCCCTGCGGCGATTGCGCAGGCAGTCGGTGTCCGCGTCACCGGTGGCCAGCGCGGCCGCGGCTTTCAACAGGGACTTGCTGCAGGGCTGCGCCAAGTGCGTGATGAGTTCCTGCGCCCACGCCCTCAGGTCCTCGCGCAGCGATCCCGTGTCGGGCAGCGGCCGGTTCGGGTCTAGCCGGCGCGTGGCCGTTTCGGCCAGAAGACCTGACAAATCCCCCCATCGGCGGTAGATGCTGGAGGCGCTGACTCCGGCACGTTCGGCCACGGCGGGCACGGTGACGCGTTCGCTCCCTTGTTCGGCCACCAGTTGCTCGAGGGCGGTGCGCACCAGCGCCTGCACCTGGGCGCTGCGGCCACCGGGACGCTTGTTGGGAAGGGCAACATCGTTCATGCGAGGACTTTAACGCAAAGCTATTTGCTTTAGTGAATCTACAAGTCTAGAATCTCAAAAGCTAAAAAAGTTGCGTTAAGGACCTCCAATGCCTTCCTCCTGCCCTGAACTCGCCGTTGCCACCGCTGACGTCGCTGCCCATTCCAAGCCCTGGCGCCTGCCGGCGGCGGTCGGTTTTCCGCTGTTGGCCGCGGTGCTCTTCGCCTTTTTCTTCGCGGCCGCCGCACCCACCCCGTTGTTCGTCGTGTTCCAGCACGCCTGGGGCTTCTCGGCATCGATGCTCACGGTGGCGTTCGCGATCTACGCGATCGCGTTGCTGATCTCGCTGCTGGTGGCGGGTTCGCTGTCGGACCACATCGGCCGCCGCCCGGTGGTGCTGGCGGCGCTGGTGCTGCAGGCGGTGGCGATGGGGCTTTTCGTGCTGGCGGAGGACATCGCCGGACTGATCGTCGCGCGCATCGTGCAGGGCGTGGCCACGGGCATCGCAAGCGGCGCGCTGAGCGCGGCGGTGGTCGAGGCGGCACCGGCATCGCGCAAGCGCCTGGGCGCGATGATCACCAGCGTGTCGCCGCTCGCGGGGCTCGCCGTGGGCGCGTTGCTGACCGGCATGGCGGTCAAGTTCACCGCCCAGCCGGTGATGCTGGTGTTCGGCGTGCTGGCCGTGGTGTTCGCGGTCGGCGCGGCCGTGGTGCTGTGGATGCCCGAGACCGTCACGCCGCGCGCCGGTGCGCTGGCTTCGCTGGTGCCGCGCGTGTCGATTCCCGCGCGGGCCCGGGCCGACTTCGTGCGCGGCCTGCCGGTGTTCATCGCGGTGTGGGCACTGGGCGGCCTGTACCTGTCGCTCGCGCCATCGCTGATGCTGCATGTGTTCCATATCGACAACGGCGTGGTCAACGGTCTCACGGTCGCGGTGCTCTCGGGCTTCGGCGCGCTCGCGCCCACCTTGCTCGGTCGCTTCCCCGCGCCGCGCACCGTGGTGTTCGGCGCGGCCAGCATCGCGGTCGGCCTGGTGTTGCTGCTGGCGTCGCTGGCGACGAAGTCGCTCGCGCTGTTCTTCGTGGGCACCGCGATCGCGGGCCTGGGCTTCGGCGGTGCGTTCTCCGCGTTGGTGCAGACGCTGGCACCGCTCGCCGATTCGCACGAGCGTGGCGAGCTCTTCGCGGCCATCTTCGTCGTCTGCTACCTCGCGTTCAGCCTGCCGGCGATGCTGGCGGGCTTCCTGGTGAAGCCGCTCGGCCTGCTGAACACGGTGGAAGGCTACGCGGCCGTGCTGCTGCTGATCGCCGCCTTCGGCATCTGGCGGCAATGGGCGGCGCTGCGCAGCAACGCGCGCAGGCCTGTCGGTCAGCGAGTAGCGCCGCGCGCCGAGAGCATCGCGCGCGCCGCCTCGGCGAAACCCACGCCGCGCTCGCCCGCCGTCACGTAGCGCGGCAGATGCTCCAGCTGCGGCACGAAGCGCGCGACGTTCGCCACGCCGATGCTGCTCGCGAAGGTGCGGAACATCAGCTGGTCGTTGGTGGAATCGCCCACGTAGGCCCAGCGGTCGAACTCATCGTCGAGCGTGCGGCCCCACAGTTCGCGCACGATCCAGCGCGCGCCCTCGAGCTTGTCGTTGTCGCCGTACCAGCCATTGATGTGGATGCTGCTCACGGTGGCGTGCATGCCTTCGCTGCGCATCAGCGCGACGACATGCGCGATGGTCTCCTCGCTCAACTGCACGAACTCGCTGTGGTCGATGGCGATGTCGGTCTCGCGGCCCGCTGAATCGGTGGCACGTTGCGCACCCGGAATCTCGCGCTCGATGTGCGCCAGCACCGCCTGCATGCGCGCGAAGTTGGTTGCGCGCGTGGGCGCGTCCTGCTGGTAGCGCTTCTCGATCTGCCCATCGGGCGCGGGCAAGAGCGCCACCGCGCCGTTCTCCGCCACGATCGCATCGACCGGCCAGGTGTTGACGAAGGGCAGGCTCCAGCCCACCGGCCGACCCGTGATCGCCACGATGGCGAAGCCGGCCGCTTTCAGGTCGCCGAGCGCCTGCAGTGCATCGGCAGTGATCGCGCCGTCGGTGGTGAGGGTGTCGTCGATGTCCGTGAACACGCCGGTGAGCGCGCTGCGGGCCGATACCGCCCAGCGGTCGAGCGGCAGCAGGTGGGTAGGCGAGGCGGGCAGGGCGGACGAAGGCGGCATGGGGATGAGTCTCTGGAGAGCCCGGGATCGTACCGGCGCTTTCGTGTAGCATCCCGCCCCCGCCGCGTCTTCCCCGCCGGCGCGGCGCCTTCCATGCCCCACATCCTCGTCGACCACCTCCTCAAGACCTACCGGATTTCCGAGCGCGACCCGGGCGTGATGGGCGCGCTGCGCGGCGTGGTGCAGCGCCGGCATCGCACGGTCGAGGCGCTGTCCGGCGTGTCCTTCGAATTGCAGCGCGGCGAACTGCTCGGCTTCATCGGGCCGAACGGCGCGGGCAAGTCGACCACCATCAAGATCCTCGCGGGCATCCTGCGGCCCGACGGCGGGCGCGTGGAGATCGACGGCCGCGACCCCTTCGCCGACCGCGAGCGCCACGTGGGGCGCATCGGCGTGGTCTTCGGCCAGCGCACGCAGCTGTGGTGGGACCTGCCCGTGGGCGATGGCTTCGACCTGCTGCGCGACATCTACCGCGTCGACCCGCAGCGCTATCGGCGCACGCGCGACGAACTGGTCGCGCTGCTGCACCTGGAGCGCGTGCTCGACCAGCCGGTGCGCCAACTCTCGCTGGGCCAGCGCATGCGCGCCGAAATCGCGGCGGCGCTGCTGCACGAGCCCGACATCCTCTTCCTCGACGAACCGACCATCGGCCTGGATGCGCCCTCCAAGCTCGCGGTGCGCGACTTCGTGCGTCGCGCCAACCGCGAGCGCGGCACGACGGTGTTGCTCACCACGCACGACATGCACGACATCGAGGCCCTGGCCCAGCGCGTGATCGTCATCGGCCACGGCCGCGTGCTGGCCGACAGCCCGGTCGAGGCGTTGCGCGCGCAGGTAATGGCCGAGCGCCGGTTGATCGTCGACTTCGCGCAGGACGCCGCGCTGCCCGTGCAGGTGCCCGGCGCCACGGTGCGCGCACGCGACGGCCAGACACTGGTGCTCGACTTCGATCCCTCGGTGACCACCGCGCCGGCCTTGATCGCGCGCATCGCGGCCGAGCATGCGGTGGAAGACATTCGCCTCGAAGGCATGGCGATCGAGGCGGTGATCGCGCGCTTCTATGCGATGCATGGAGCGGCCGACGCGTGATGATGAAGCTGCGAGCCCTCGCGCGCCCGTATGTCGCGGCCTTCGCTTCGCGCTTCCTGCAGATGCTGCAGTACCGCACGGCCGCGCTCGCGGGTTTCGCGACGCAGTGCTGGTGGGGCGGCATCAAGGTGATGGTGTTCGCCGCTTTCTATGGCGGCACGGCCATCGCGGGCGCGAGTTCGCCGATGTCGCTCGCGGATGCCATCACCTACACATGGCTGGCGCAGGGACTGCTGGTGCTGATGCCCTGGCTCAGCGACCCGGAAGTGGCGCAGGCCGTGCGCACCGGCGCGGTCGCCTACGACCGGCTGCGCCCGGTGGACGCCTATGCGCTGTGGTTCGCGCGCAGCGCCGGATGGATCGCCGCGCGCGTGCTGCCGCGCGTGGCGCTGATGGCGGCGTTCGCCGCGGTCGCGCTGCCGTTGGTGGGGTTGGGCGAATGGGCCTGGCAATTGCCAGCGGGGTGGATCGAGGGACTTGCATTCCTCCTGTCCACGGTGCTGGCGCTGCTTCTGTCGGCATCGATGGTGATGCTGCTCAACGTGGCGGCCACCGCCGCGCTCAACGAGCGCGGCATCACCGCGGTGGCGACGCCGGTGGTCATCGTGTTCTCGGGCAACCTGATGCCGCTCGCACTGTTGCCGGACGCCTGGCAGACGGTGCTGCTGATCCAGCCGCTGGCCGGGCTGACGGACATCCCGGCGCGGCTGTACTTCGGGCAGCTGGGCGGCTGGCATGCGGTGGCCGCGCTGGGACTGCAGTGCTTCTGGATCGCCGTGCTGGTCGCGGCGGGACGCCTTGCGATGGGCCGCACGATGCGCAGCCTTCAGATCCAGGGCGGCTAGCCGAGATATGGGCTCGCTTTCTCTTTTCTTTCGCCTCGTGCGCGCGTCCATCGGCGGGCAGGCGCGCTATCCCGCCTCCGCGCTGATGCTGACCGTCGGCCAGTTCCTCGGGACCGGCATCGAGGTGGTCGCCGTTTGGGCGCTGTTCCATCGCTTCGGCGACGTGCAGGGCTGGCGCATCGGCGAGGTGGCGCTGTTCTACGGATTGGTCAACTGCATGTTCGCGCTGGCCGACGCATTGGGCCGCGGCTTCGACGTGCTCGGCACCGAGTTCCTGCGCACCGGCGCCTTCGACCGCTTGCTGCTGCGCCCGCGCCCCCTGGCGCTGCAGCTGATGGGCAACGACTTCCGCATCAGCCGCGCGGGCCGCCTGCTGCAGGGCCTGGCGGTCGTGGTGTTCGCCACGCAGCAGGCAGGCATCGAATGGACGGCGGCCACGGTGGCGATTGCGCTGTTCGCACTGGCCGGCGGCGTCGCGCTGTTCCTCGGCATCCTGGTGCTGCAGGGCACGCTGTCGTTCTGGACCGTCGAGAGCCTGGAGATCGCCAACGTGCTCACCTACGGCGGCGTGCAGGCGGCGCAGTATCCGCTGGCGCTGTATGCGCGGTGGTTCCGCCGGGTGCTGACCTTCGTGGTGCCGCTGGCCTGCGTGGCCTATTACCCGGCGTTGGCGATCCTGGGCAAGGCCGACCCGCTGGGCGCGCCGGGATGGGTCGGCATCGTGTCGCCGGTCACGGGCTTCGTGTTCCTGGCGGCTGCCTTCGGCGTGTGGCGGCTGGGGGTGCGCCGCTACGCGTCGACAGGCAGCTAGGTCTCTTTTTCGCAGCCTTCTTTTTCAATCCACCAGGTTGAGCTGGATGTAGCCCTGCGTGTTGACGTTGGTACGCGCGCCGACCAGCACGCTGAGGCTGGTCGAACGTACCTCGAAGTACTTGTTGACTCCAGAGCCATTCACGATGCGCATGCCGGATGGGCCGCCGAGGATGCTCACGGGGAGGCTCAGCGTTCCCACGGTCCCGTTCACGCTGGTGCTCGTGCGCTGGTTTACTTCGGTATTCAGTACAGAAGAACCCCATGCGCCATCTGTGGAGAGGCCATGCGCCGTGACTGAGGGCCACAAGGTCATCTCGGGCAGTCCGATGCGGAAGATCGTGCTGGCCTGGCTGACACCGAATGCACCGCGCAACTGGATGTTCTGGCCACCGATGCGGGCGACATGGAAGATCTGGCCCTGGTTCGGGTCTGGGTTGTCAACGCGGATCGCCTGCCAGCGAGCGTTGGCTGCATCCCAAGTGACCGTGTATGGAATCTGGAACTGCGCTGGACAGGCGTCGATGGCGAAGATCTGGTTGCTGTTGCACAAGACCATGCCGGTGCCGCCGCCCTGGAGCCTGAACGATGTGATGGAGGAATCCGCGCCGCTGGCATTGCGCGTCACGGCCAGTTGGCTGTAGGTGCCGTCCAGATCCGCGGCGCGGGTCACGAAGGTCCGGGCCGCAATGAACGGCTGCGCCGCGTAGGTCACCGGATTCGAGAGTGCCACCGCGAACGGGAACCCACCGACCACGGCATCGCCGGAGACCCGGAAGCGTGCCGTGTTGTACGGGGTGTTGGCGACCCGGCCGGTTGCGAAGATATAGGTGCCCGCTTCCGCGCTGTCGTCCGCAATCGCGCCGGCCACTGTCGCACCCGCGTTGTCGATCATTTCGTAGCGCTTCGTGTCGAGGTTGAGCTTCAACGTCTGCTGCGTGCCATTCGTGGTGAAGACCTTGTAGCGGCCATTGCGCGAGTCGCCAGGAGGACGGCTGTCGACCAGACCGACGGCGATGTAGCCCACGGTGCTCGCAATGGTGCGGAACCCGGCCACGATCGCCAGTCCGGCGCCCTGCACGACGTGGTACTTCTCGGTGCCGTTGGTCACCACCCGGATGCCTGCGGGCCCCGATGCCAGCGGGCTGACGGGCACGTTCAGGGTCTTGTAGTTGTCGTCCGCATACGAGGCAGCGCGCAGGTAGGTGGTGGTGTCCAGGGTCGTTCTTCCCCAGGTGCCCACCGTGGAGCCGCCGCGCGTCGTGATGGCCGGCCAGCTGGACGACTCCGGCACGGCCAGGCGGAAGACCTGGGTGTCGGGGTCGATCGTGCTGGCACCGGCCGAGAGGTAGACGTTCTGCCCGTTGATGCGGGTCACACGGAACCCGAGCTTGTCGTCGGGGTTGGTGACGTTGGTGCCGGTCCACTTCGAGTCGGCTTCGACGGCCAGCGAATAGGCGCGCTTCGACCCGGTGGGACAGGCGTCGATCGTGTAGATCGTGTTGTCGAAACACATCTCGAGCAGCGTGCCCGTGCCGGAGATGCGCAGCGGCACGACCTGCGAGTCCGTGGTGCCGCTGCGGTTGTGGCTGATGCCCAGGCGGTTGTAGACGCCGTCCACCGCCGCGCCGGCTGTCACGAAAGTCCGCGCCGCGATAAAGGGCTGCACCGCGTAGGTTGCGGGGTTCGAATAGGCGTTCGCAAACGGGAACTGGCCGACCGCGGCATCGGCCGTGATGCGAAAGCGCGCCAGGTTCACGGCGGCGGGGACACGCGTGGTGTCGAAGACGTAGGTGCCGGGTTCGGTGAAATCCTCGGCAAAAGTGCCCGATGCCGATTCCCCTGCCGGGTCGGTCATCACGTAGCGCTTCGCGTTCATGTCGATGGACAGGGCCAGCTGCGTCCCGTTGGCCGCATAGACCGCGTAGCTGCCATTTCGAGGATCCGGGGCATCGAGCCGGGCCTGAGCACCCGACAGATCGGGACCGGCGTTGTCGCCGATCTGCGCCGAGAACGAAGGAGCCGGCTCGTCGCTCAGCGCCTGGAGCGCCGGTGAGGAGGACTGCGCCTCGGACTCGGTCACCTTGCCGAGTCCGGCTCCCCCGGAAGAAATGCCTCCCGAACCGCCTGAGCCTCCACCGCCGCCACCGCAGCCCGAAAGAACCAGACACACCAGCGCTGCACTCGACAGCGACTTCGACCAACCGATAGCGAACATCAGTCTCCCCCCGCGTGTAAATCGACGATCTGCCGCAGCCTCACGGGACCGCGGTGTTTTGTGTCGCCAATCGTAACCGGAATGACCTACTGCGCGGATGGACTATGCGAATTCACAGTCCGGCTCACTGCCTCGCTCGACGCTCGCTCAACCCGCGCTCTGCAGCGCCAGCCCCGCATGCTCCCGCAGCGGATGGAAGTGGATCTTCGGAAAACGCTCCTGCGCGAGCCGCACGTCGTAGGGCGAGGTGCACAGGAAGGCCAGCGTGTCGGCCGCGTCCTTGGCCATGCGCACCGGGTAGGCGTTGACGAACTCGCGCAGCTCGGCCGGCGTGTCGGCCGTGATCCAGCGCGCGCCGGTGTACTGGCAGCCTTCGAGCCGCACGTCGGCGTCGTACTCGGCCTTCAGGCGGTGCTGCACCACTTCGAACTGCAGCTGGCCGACAGCGCCCAGCAGCATCGGCCCGCCGACTTCGGGGCGGAACACCTGGATCGCGCCTTCTTCGCCGAGCTGGGCCAGGCCCTGCTGCAGCTGCTTGGTGCGCAGTGGGTTCTTCAGGATCACCGTCATGAACAGTTCGGGCGCGAAGAAGGGCAGTCCGGTGAACTGCAGGCTCGCGCCATCGGTGATCGTGTCGCCCAGCTGCACGCCGCCGTGGGTGGTGAAGCCCACGATATCGCCCGCATAGGCCTCTTCGACGGCTTCGCGGCGCTGGCTCATGAAGGTCACGACGCTGGTGGGGCGCAGTTCTTTCGAGGTGCGCTGCACCTTGAGCTTCATGCCCGGTGTGTACTTGCCCGAGGCCATGCGCACGAAGGCGATGCGGTCGCGGTGGTTGGCGTCCATGTTGGCCTGTACCTTGAAGACCACGCCCGCGAAGTCCTTGTCCTCGGGCTGGATCTCCTTCACCACGGGCTGGCGGTTGACCATCGTGGTGCTGGTGCGCGACTGCGGTTGCGGCGCCAGGTCGACCAGCGCGTCGAGCACTTCCATCACGCCGAAGTTGTTCACGCCGGAGCCGAAGAACACGGGCGTCTGCTTGCCGGCCAGGAAGGCTTCGCGGTCCCAGGTGGGCGAGGCGCCGGTGGCCAGCTCCATGCTGTCCATGGCGGATTCGAAATCGGCGCCGAAGCGCTGGGTGAGCTTCTCGCGGTCCGACAGCGGGATGGTCTCGAAGTCGTGCGGCAGCCGTTCGCTGCCCGACTCGAACACCGTCATCGTCTGCGTGCGCAGGTTCATGATCCCTCGGAAGCTCTTGCCCTGGCCTACGGGCCAGGTCATCGGCACGCAGGGCATGCCGAGCTCGCGCTCCACTTCGTCCAGGATGTCCAGCGGCTCGCGCACTTCCCGGTCCATCTTGTTGACGAAGGTGATGATGGGCGTGTCGCGCTGGCGGCAGACTTCGATCAGCCGGCGCGTCTGCGCTTCCACGCCGTTGGCCGCGTCGATCACCATCAGCGCCGAGTCGACGGCGGTGAGCACGCGGTAGGTGTCTTCCGAGAAGTCCTTGTGGCCGGGCGTGTCGAGCAGGTTGATGACGTGGTCGCGGTACAGCATCTGCATGACCGACGAGGCCACCGAGATGCCGCGCTGCTTTTCGATTTCCATCCAGTCGGAGGTGGCGTGGCGCGAGGCCTTGCGCGCCTTCACCGAGCCGGCAATCTGGATCGCGCCGGAGAAAAGCAGCAGCTTTTCGGTCAGCGTGGTCTTGCCGGCGTCAGGGTGGGAAATGATCGCGAAGGTGCGGCGGCGGCGGGTTTCGGCAACGAAAGGTGATGACACGGGGGACTCCAAGAACCCGCGATTTTCGCAGACTGGATCGAAGGAGCCGGATGGTTCAGTCGGCCAGGCCTATGTGCAGGTTGTCGAAGGGCGGGGCGGCCTGCATGAGCGCGATGACACCGTTCTGGGCCAGCTGGTACCTTTTTCCGGTGCTGTCGATGCCTTCTCGCACCTGGAAGTTGCCGGAGACGCCCTGCATTTCTAGGGCCAGCGAGCCTGGAGTACCGTCTGGCCGTGAATAGCTGGTCGCATAGCGGGTCGCATCGACGTATGCGGTCCCGAAGGTGCCCCCCGTCGAGGCGATATGCATGCGCATCGCAGGCCAGTACACCGGGGACGCTACGTCCGTCGGCTGCTGAAGGCCTGTCGTGAGCATCCAGATCGGGTATGGGAAAAGGGGGGAGCTTGGATCAACGTACGGTGAATAGGATTCCGAAATCTGCAGCATGACTCTTCGGCCATTGATATGGGCAACTCGTACCGCGAAAGACGCCTTTCCGTTCTGGGTGAACAGCCAGATGCCGGGCGACATGCCCGGTGAGATGGCGTAGTCGCCCAAGCTCGCCGCGGGGAGGCAGGCTGCAGTTGTGGGGTGACATTGCCTTGCGACTGTTCCCGCCGCATCGATGTAGAACTGCCAGTAGGCGCCCGGGTGCGTGAGGTTGTTGCTGCCGCCCGCCGCAACGATCACGTCGTAGGTGCCAGCCAACTCTCTCCTGTCGGTCACGAAGGAGCGCGCGGCGATAAAGGGCTGGACCGCATAGACAACGGGGACCGATTTGAAGAGGGCGAATGGAAAACCTCCGACGATGGCGCCGCTCTTGGTCCTGAAGCGCGCCGTGTTCAATGCAGTCGTGATGCGTTCGTTTGCGAAGATGTAGGTGCCGGGGTCGTTCGGATCTTCGCTGAAGCTTCCTGTCGTAGCGTCTCCACCAGGTGCGGTCATCGTGTAGCGCCGGGTATCGAAGTCGATGTCCAGAGCCTGCTCGGTGCCATTGGTTGCAAACACCGTGTAGCGCCCGCTTCGCGCATCCAGCGCTTCCTTGAACAGATTGATCTGGATGTAGCCCTGAGTGTCCGGATTGCGCGTGCCGACAATGACGGAGAGCACGCCGTTCTGTATCGCGTAGTACTTCTTCTGCCCCGTGGCGTTCAGGCTCCGAATGCCTTGCGGGCCACCCATCGGGGCAAAGGGAAGGCTGAGCTCGCCGGTGACACCTTCCGGAGTGATCGCGGTGCGTACGGAGGTCGTGGCGTCGAAGACATTGCTCCCCCAGCTGCCCTCTGTCGATGCGCCGATGTACCTGATCTTTGGCCAGTCGGGAGAGTCCTGCAACCCGACCCGGAACACATGGACATTGGGTGCCGCGTCGGTGTAGCCGCCCGACAGCCAGACGTTCTGCCCACCGATGCGGGCCATGCGGAACTGCAGGAGATCGCTGGGCGAGACGATGTTGATGGCGGTCCAGACGAAGTCAGGCGACGCCGTGATGGCGTACGTCCGCTTCGAAGCGACCGGACACGACTCGATTCGGTAGATCGTGTTGTCGAAGCACATCTCCAGTGTCTGGCCGCCTCCCGAAATCCGCATGGCGAGGATCTGCGAGTCCGAGGTGCCGTTGCTGTTGCGGCTGACGCCGAAACGGTTGTAGGTACCGGCTAGTTGTGCCGGGTCGGTGACGAAGGCACGTGCCGCAACGAACGGCATCACCTGGTAGCTGACGGGGTTCGACCACGGCTTCTCGAAGGGAAAGGCGCCGACGATGGCATCGGGGGTCAGGCGAAAACGGGCCGTGTTGACGGTGCTCGTGATGCGATCGCTCGCAAAGACGTAGGTGCCGGGTTCCGTTGCATCCTCGCTGAAGGTGCCGGACGTGGCGCGCCCCTGGCTGTCCGTCAACGTATAGCTCCTGGTGCCGAAGTTGACACCGAGCTTTTGCCGGGTGCCATTGGTGCCGTCGGCGGCGTAGACGTAGTAGATGCCGTTGCGTGGGTCCTCGGCGTTCAGGCGCGAGGTGACGGCTTGCACGTCGAGACCGGGACTGGTCGCCGCCTGCGCTGTCAGCGAGGGTGCTTCTTCATCGCCAGGTGCCCGGAGCATGGCGGAGCTCGAGGGCGCATCGGCACCGAAGGCCGGCGGCGCGCCGAGGCCGCCTCCGCCGCCGCTCCCCCCGCCTCCACCGCACGCCGCCAGTCCGAGGCAAAAAACAGCCGCGCTCCAGAGCGCAGCAAGTGTCGTTTTCATTGCTTTTTTCTCCGATCCGCTCACCGGTGCCATGCGCACCGCCCTCGCGCCCCCCTCTGGGCACCGATGGATCGTATCTTCAGAGGCCGGTTTTCTGGATGCTTTTGATTGCAAGAACCGCGCAATCGTTGTTGCCAGCCCTCAAAGCCTGCGTCATCCCGCAGGCCCGCATCGGTGCCTCGAACTGCGCCACGCTCGATGGCGCGAACCCAGGCGTTCATCACCTGGGGCTCGGTGATGTCAACGGTAGGCGCGCGCCGAATTCGTCGAAAAGAACTTCGTCTTCGCCGCCGCGCTCCGGTCCCGCATGAACCGCAGGGCCGAGCCCAGGACGTCGCGAAACGGGGCCGCATGCAGGCTGTTGGGCCAGTCGCTGCCGAACAGGCACCGGTCTTCGCCGAACAGCGCCCACAGGGTGTCCAACCGGTTGCGCACCTGTGCCGAGTCGTCTGCGTTCACGGGGATCTGGGAAATCTTCGCGAACACGCCGGGATGCGCCGCCAGCGCCCGCAGGTTGTGCAGGAAGGTCTGTTCCTGGGCCGCCGGGACGACGGCGCCGGGCAGGTGGTCGACCACGATCCGGAGCGTCGGCACCTGGTGGGCGATCTCGAGCAGGGCTTCGATCAATCGCGCATCGGGGTTGGCGCTGTCGAGGCTGCGGCCGCTCTCGGCCAGCGCGCGCAGGCCGTCGATGAAGGCGGGGTTGCGAACATCCTCGCGCAGGTCGCGGTCCCAGAGGTTGCCGCATCGGATGCCAAGGAACAAGGGCTCGGTCGCCAGCCGTTCCAGCGTGGGGAGAAAGTCGTCGGCGCCCGGCACCAGGTTGCCGACGAAGCCGCGCATCCGGGGATCGTCGCGCAACGTCTCCAGCAGCCAGAAATTGTCGTCGCGCCAGGGACTGGCCTCGACGGCGATGGCGCCGATGGCACCGGTGACGCCGGTGATGCCGTGTTCCTTCGACACGGCGAAGTAGTCCGCAGGGAGCGTCGGCCGGTGGATCGCATCGTCCTTCGGCGGCCACGGAATGCCTTGCGGACGGCGGGGGTCGAACAGGTGAATGTGCGAATCGACGATCGGTCCGGTGTAGATGCCAGCACCCGCTTCGGGCGCTTCCCGCCAGAGTTCGGGCGTCATTGCAGATTGACGAACATGCCGCCGTCCACCAGCAGCGCGGCACCTGTGACATAGCGGGCCATGTCCGAGGCCAGGAAGACCACCGGGCCGGCGATGTCCTCGGGCACGCCCAGGCGGCCCAGCGTGGTGCGCCGGATCATGTAGGCGCGCTTTTCCTCGTCGGCCAGGTCTTCCTGGTTGATGTCGGTGGCGATGGTGCCCGGCAGCACGGTGTTGCAGCGGATGCCGTACGGCCCGAGCGCGATCGCGCAGGACTGCATCAGCGAATGCAGCCCGGCCTTGGTCGGCGTGTAGTGCGTCTGCATGCCGCCGCCGACCAGCGCGCTGATCGAGCTCACGGCGATGATGGCGCCGCCCTTGCCCTGCTTCTTCATCTGGTTGGCGGCGGCCTGGACCGCGAAGTAGGCGCCGTTCAGGTTGGTGTCGATCGTGCGCAGGTAGGTCTCGCGCGGCATGTCGAGAAAGGAGTGGAAGGGGCAGATGCCGGCGTTGTTGACGAACACGTCCACGCTCCCGAAGGCGTCGAGCGCCGCCGCGACCAGCCGGCCCCCGGTGTCCAGGTCGGCGGCATCGCTGCCCACTTCGATGCTGCCGCCGCCGAAGCCGGAGATTTCTTCCATCAGCGAGAAGGCGGCTGCCTGGCCCTGGGCGCTGCCGCTGTGCCCGATGACGACACGCGCCCCCTGGCGCGCGCATTCCAGGGCGACGGCGCGGCCGATGCCGCGCGAGGCGCCAGTCACGATCACGGTCTTGTCGGCCAGCAGCATGGGGTGCTCCTTCAGGCGAGTGGTTCGGGCGTCAACGCGAAGACCGGCAGCAGTTCGACGCTGACCGGCGAATGATCGGGGTGGGTCTGCATGATGTCCGCCATGTAAGCCCACCAGCGCTGCATCACGGGCGAGCCGGGCAGCGCTTCGAGCAGGTCGTCGCGCCGGTAGTGCATGACGCCGTAGAGCGCGCCGTCCGTCTCGTCGAGAAAGATGCGGTAGTCCTCGATGCCGGCCTCCCGCAGCAGTGCGGCCAGCTCGGGCCAGAGGGCGTCGTGCCGGCGCCGGTATTCCGCCGCCTGGCCCGGGTTCAGTTGGAGCCTGAAAGATCGCACCGGCATCGCTGGCGCGCCCTCAATGGCTGTAGGGCCGGTCGAGCATGCATTCCGGGTTCAGGCGCACCCCGAAGCCCGGCTTGTCGAGCTGGTTCACCGACATGCGCCCCTGGTGCGGAATCGGCTCGTCGAGCAACAGCGGGTTGAACATCGGCACCACCTCGTCGGCCTTGGGCGCCATCATCAGGAACTCGGCAAACGGGCTGTTGTGCCGGGTGATGACGAAGTGATAACTGTAGACCGACGAGCCGTGCGGCACCACCAGCGCACCGTGGGCGTCCGCCAGCGCCGAGATCTTGATCAGCTCGGTGAGGCCGCCGCACCAGTTCACGTCGGGCTGGATGATGTCGCAGCAGCCCATCTCGAGCAGCAGCCGGAAGCCCCAGCGCGTGGCCTCGTGCTCGCCGGTTGAGACCATCATGCCGGCCGGCATGTTCTTGCGCAGCGCCGCATAGCCCCAGTAGTCGTCCGGCGGCAGCGCCTCTTCGATCCACTTGAGCTTGAAGTCGGCCGCCGCGTGCGCCAGCCGCGTGGCGTAGTTGAGGTCCAGGCTCATCCAGCAGTCGTACATCAGCCAGAAGTCGGGGCCGACCTGCTCGCGCATGTGGGCCAGCTTCTCGAGGTTGCGCCGCAGGCCTTCCTCGCCTTCGGCCGGGCCGTGCTGCAGCGGCAGCTTGCCGCCGATGAAGCCCATCTGCTTGGCGAGGTCCGGGCGCGCGCCGGTGGCATAGAACTGCAGTTCGTTCCGCACGGCGCCGCCCAGCAGCTGGTGCACCGGCTCCTGGCGCAGCTTGCCCATCAGGTCCCAGAGCGCGAGGTCCACCGCCGAGATCGTGTTCAGCACGATGCCCTTGCGGCCGTAGTAGAGCGTCGACTGGTACATCTGGTCCCAGATCTTCTCGACGTCGGTGACCCTGGCCCCTTCGATGAAGCGCGCCAGGTGCTTTTCCACGATGAAAGCGCCCGGCTCGCCGCCGGTCGTGACCGCGAAGCCCACGGTGCCGTCGCTCGCCTCGACTTCCACCACCAGCGTGCCGAGCACGTTGATGCCGAAGCTGCGCCGGCTCTGGCGGTATTCGGGGTACTTGCTCATCGGCGTGGAGATGTGGTCGTCGATCCAGTGCCCGTCGGACTGGTCGTGGTAGTCGGCCCCGCCGCCACGCAAGGTGTAGGCACGAACCTGTTTGATGGTCTGGGAAATCACGGGCAGTGCCTTTCTTCGGGGGTCAACGCGCCCAGCGCAGGACCATCGCGTCGAGATTCCGGGCGATTTCGATCAGCCCGGCCTCGGTCGCGGGATGCAGCGCGGGAATCGGATGCCGCGCCATGTCGCAGCGGATGATTCCGCCGGCCTTCATCAGCGCCTTGCTGGCCAGCAGGCCGCACTGCCGGTTCTCGTAGTTGATGAGGGGCAGCCAGCGCTCGTAGCCGCGCATCGCCTGCTCGCGGTTCCCGGCGAGGTAGTCGCGAATGATCGGCTGCAGCCCATCAGGGTAGCCGGCGCCCAGGATGCCGCCGGTCGCGCCAGCTTCCAGGTCGGCGAACAGCGTGATCGCCTCCTCGCCGTCCCAGGGCCCTTCGATGGCGTCGCCGCCCAGGCGGATCAGCTCGCGCAGCTTGCCGGCCGATTGCGCCACCTCGATCTTGAAATAGCAGACCGCCGGCACGTCGTGCGCGAGCTGCGCCAGGAAGGCCGCGGACAGCGGCGTGCCGCTCATCGGGGCGTCCTGCAACATGATCGGTATGTCGAGGCCGTCGGCCACGCGCCGGTAGAACTCCGCCACCCCGGCCTCGCTGGCCCGGATCGTGGCGCCGTGGTACGGCGGCATGACCATGACCATGGCCGCCCCCATCAGCGCGGCGCGCTTGCTGCGTTCGGCGCAGATCTGCGAGCTGAAATGGCTGGTGGTGGCAATGACCGGCACGCGCCCGGCCACGTGTTCGAAGATCGTGATGGCGAGAATTTCCCGCTCGCGGTCCGACAGGGAGAATTGCTCCGAATAATTGGCCAATATGCACAGGCCGTCGGCACCCGCCTCGATGATGAAATCGATGCAGCGCTTCTGGCCGTCCAGGTCAAGTTCGCCCCGCTCGTCGAAAATCGTCGGGGCGACCGAAAAGGCGCCGGTATACCGGGCCTTGCGCGGTCCGGACCGCATCATTGCAGCCACCCGAGGGAGGCCGCCGCCTTGATCGCCTCGGGAATGATCAATTTCTCGTGCGGCTCGAAGATCGGTTGCGGCAGGTCGCTCGGCTTGTAAAACCCCGAGGGCGTGCTGCTCGTCAATTTGCCGCTGCGGTAGCGCGTGATATAGAGCAGCGACAGGTAATGGCCTCGCTTGGATTCGCTGAATTCGAGAATCTTGATGAATTGAGGGCCGTCGGCCACCACGTCGGTTCCCAATTCGTCCTTGCACAGCCGCTCCCACGCGTTGTCGATGGATTCGTTGAAATTGTGCATGACACCGGGGTTGTGCCATTGCCCTGCGAAGGGCTCGTCGGGCTGCCTTTCCTTGCTCGGCCGCTGGGTCAGCCAGACATTGCCTTCTTCGTCGAAGATCACCAGCTCGGTGGAAATCTTCTTGTAGGTCTTCACGAATTCCTCGTAAAGCCGCTGGGGCAATACCCTCGCTCCCACATCGGAGCGAATTCTTTGCAAGATGGTAATTTCCTCGTCGATCAGTGCTTCATTCCAAGACATTTTCATTCATCCTATAACGTAGGGTTAAAGAAAGTCTCCTCTACGGCATCCCCGCTCGTGATTGGCGGAAATGGAATTGTTCTTCCTGCAGAAAATCAATGGCTCTTTATTGACGCGTCGGTTCATTGCCTGATTCGCAATGAAATAGGCTTTGATGGGCGAAAAAATTGTAAACAAATGACTATTCAATTTAGCAAAATATATGCCATGTGTTGCACCGCAGCAGAGGAAATGATTGACGCATCGAGGGTGTAAATCAATTGCCACATCGGGTTGGAAAGTTATGTCACACCAATCTCTGGAATTCCATTCTCTGGGCCGAATGGCGGGCAGGTGGCTCTACTTTCTCGGTATCCGGGACAACACGTTTTTCTGCGGACGGGGCGGTGTGCGGGCGCACCGCATGCGCGGGTTTCACAGGCGCCGGGTGCCCTGTTTTCCTGCACCAAAACGTGACCTGAGGTGACATTCCGGGGCTTGCGTTGCACCGGGAAAAACGGGCGCCCCGGGGGGCCGCAGTGCTCATTCGCTGCGCGCCGGCAACATCGGCTCCGACGCGGCGGCATTCGCATCGCGCCGCTTGGGCCGTCCGGGAATGGGCTTGGCCAGCAGGGCCTGCGGTCCGTCGCGCCGGTAATCGGCGACCCAGCGAAACACCGTGCGGCGGTTCAGGCCGTAGACCAGCGCGACCTGGGCCACGCTGCACCCTTCATTCACCGCAGCCACCGCCCGCTGCCGCAGGGTCTGCAGCAGCCGGTGGTCCAGGCTGCGGGCGTCAAACTTGGCATTCATGATCGACAGCCTTGCGCAAGGCGGTGGACCGGAGTGCGCCCCAGATGCCCAGGGCCTGCAGCACGAGCAGCGCGGCGAACGGGAGCGAGACCGACAGGTTGGTGCCGACAGGAAGATGGCCGACCAGCGCGGAGCTGGCACCCGCGCAGACCATCATTCCGCAGCCCAGCAGGCTCGCGGTGGCGCCGGCACGGTCGGGGTACAGCGTCATGGTCAGCGCCACGACGTTGGAAAACAGCAGGCCCTGGCCGAAGTTCGTCAGCATCACGCCGGCCAAAAGGGTCGGCAGCACCAGCGCGCCGGGCGTGCACAGCATCGCGAAGATGCCCAGCACGCAGGCGCCGAGCCCGGCCAGCATCAACGTGCGGCCGCTCACGGTGCGGATGAGCGTGCGGTTGAGCAGCGTGCCCGCGAGGTAGCAGATGCCCGCGAGCAGCGCGGTGGTGCCGAAGTAGGAGGGGCTTTGCTGCAGCCGGTCCTGGATGACGAAGGGGCCGATGATGTTCCAGATCAGGAAGACCGACAGGCTGCACCCGAGCGCCAGCGTCGCCGACAGGAAACGCGAGTTGCCCAGGATCAGCACATAGCCGCCGAGCGACTGGCGCAGGCTCTTGCGCCGGCTCGGCGGGAGCGACTCCTGCAGCCTGAAGCTGAGCGCCAGCAGCAGCGCGCTGTAGCCCGCATACAGCGCGAAGTTCCAGCGCCAGCCCGCGTACTGCTCGACCAGCCCGCCGATGAAGGGCGCCAGCACCGGGCCCAGGCCCCAGGCCAGGCTGAGGTAGACCACGGCGACATAGAAGCGCTCGCCCTGGATGTTGTCCACCAGCAGCGCCCGCGCCACCACCTGGCAGGCGCCGATGGCAAAGCCCTGCATCGCCCGGCCGATGAGCAACTGCGTGATGTCGCCGGCCAGCATCGCGACCAGGCTCCCCGCGATGAAGAGCGCCAGGCCCGGCAGGATGGCCGGCAGCCGGCCGCGCCCGTCGGCGATCAGGCCGAAGAACAGCTGGCCCACTGCGTAGGCGATCAGCGTGATCGAGATGCTTCCCTGCATCACGAGCGCACTGACGCCGAATTCGCGCCCGATGGAGGGCATGCTGGGCGCGTAGAGATCGATCGCGATGCCGCTGACGCTGTTCAGCAGCGGCGCGATGACGATGACGAAGTTCTCGTAGGACCTCGCCTGCTGCGTGGATTGCGTGGGTTGCGTGGACGCTGTGGTCATGGCCGTTCCTCCTCGATAAAGAGTCCGGGGCCCGAGGTCGGATCGCGACCGCCGGGCGGATGTCTGGCGGGCCTCGCGCGCGCGGTTGTCACGGCGACGGCCTGCCCAGATAGAGTTCCCGCACCTGCGGGTCGTGCATGAGCGAGCGGGCCGTGCCGGAGAGTGCAACGGTGCCCATCGACAGGATGTAGGCGCGGTCCGAGATGCGCAGCGCCTCCATGGCGTTCTGCTCGACCATCAGGATCGTGACGGCCTCCTTGCGGCGGATCTCCGCGATGGCCTCGAAGACCTCCTGCAGCATCTTGGGCGAGAGCCCGGCCGAGGGTTCGTCCAGCAGCAGGATGTGCGGCCGCGGCATCAGCGCACGCGCCAGCGCCAGGATCTGCCGCTCGCCGCCCGACAGCGAGGCGGCGCGCGCGCCGAGCTTGCGGCCCAGCATCGGGTACAGCGCGCACAGTTCGCGCATGCGCTGCTCGCAGTGCGTGTTGCCCAGGTAGTGGCCGCCGACCAGCATGTTCTCGCGCACCGTCAGCGCGCTGAAGACGTTCTCGGTCTGCGGCACGAAGCCCAGGCCGCAGCGGCGGATCTTGTCGTGCGCCGGCATCCTCGAAACATCCTGGCCTTCGAGCAGCACCGCGCCGCTGCGCGGCGGCACGAAGCCGGCGATGCTCTTGAGCAGCGTCGACTTGCCGCAGCCGTTCGGCCCGAGCAGCGTCACGATCTCCGCCCTTGCGGCGTGCAGCGTGATGCCCTTGAGGATGTCGACCTCGGCCGTGTAGCCCGCAACGACCTGTTTGACCTCGATCATGGGAGCGCCTCCTCGAGCTCGGGCTCTTCGGCGCGCCCGAGGTAGGCGCGCACCACTTCCTCGTTGCGCACGAGTTCGTCGGGGCGGCAGTCGGCGACGATGCGGCCGCGGTCCAGCACGACGCAGCGCGTGCAGACCTCGCGGATGAACTGCATGTCGTGCTCGACGATCAGCAGCGTCATGCCCTGGGCATTGAGGGCCTGCAGGGCGCGCACGATGTCGCGCCGCAGGTTGGGGTGCACGCCGGCCGTCGGTTCGTCGAGGATCAGCAGCCGGGGCTCTGCCATCAGCGCGCACACGATGCCCAGCAGCTTCTTCTGTCCGCCGGACAACGCGGCGGCCGGCAGGTCGCGCACGGTGGAGAGCAGCAGCTGGTCGAGCAACTGCCCGGCCTTCCTCAGCGCGGCCTGCTCGGTGCGGCGCGCCGCGGCGCTGCGCGTCAGCGTGGCCCAGATGCCGTGGTGCGCGGTGGCGGCCGCCACGGCCACCTCGAGCACCGACATCTTGCGCGGCATCGAGGGCAGCTGGAAGGTGCGCCCGATGCCCGCCGCGACCACGCGATGGACCGGCAGCCCGTCGATGCGATTGCCGGCCAGGCGGATCGCACCCCGGTCGATCGTCTCGAAGCCGTTGATGGTGTTGAGCAGGGTGCTCTTGCCCGACCCGTTGGGTCCGAGCAGGCCGACGATTTCGCCGGACGCGACGTTGAAGCTCACGTCCTGCAGCACGTGGTTGCCGCTGAAGGCCTTGGCGACGGCCTTCACTTCCAGCAGGGCGAGGGACTGTGCGCTCATGGCATCTTCCGGATCTTTTCCGGCACCAGTCCTTCGCTGCGCCACATCAGGCAGGCCAGCAGGATGAGTCCGATCAGCCCCAGCCGCAGTGCGCCGGCCTGGTCCGAGCCGAAGCCCAGCACCTCCCGGGCGAAGGGCGCCAGCACGTTCGCCGCCTGCACCAGCAGCACGCCGACGAGCACGCCGGCCGTGCTGCCGACGCCGCCGATCATCACCATCGTCCACAGCAGGAAGGTCTCCGCGGGGAACATGTAGTCGGGGCTCACGAAGCTCATGTAGTGGGCATAGAGCGAGCCGCCGAGCGCGGTGACGGCCGCGCCCGCCATGAGCGTGCGCGACTTGAGCGAGCGCAGGTCGTATCCCATACAGGCCGCGAGCTGCGGCTCCTCGCGCATGAGCCGCAATGCACGGCCGAACCGGCCATCGCCCAGCCGGTGACACAGCAGAGCGCACACCGTGACGGCAACCGCGACCAGCCCGAGGAAGGCCAGCCCGCTCCACGGCCGGCCCAGGCCATCGAACAGCGAGGGAATGGCGCTGATGCCGTTGGCGCCGCCCGTGAGCCAGTCTTCGTTGGTCGCGATGGTGCGCAGGATCTCGGCGATCGCCAGCGTGGCGATGCCCCAGTAGTCGCTGGCCAGCTTGTTGCCGACGCGCGCGATGCACCAGCCCAGCGCCATCGCCGCGAGCACGCCGAGGGCGGCGCCGGCCAGCGGCGGCCATCCGAGCGAGAAGGCGATGCCCGTGGCGTAGGCGCCGATGCCTGCGAACGCGATGTGGCCGAAGTTCATCAGGCCCGCATAGCCCGCCTGCAGGTTCAGGCCCAGCGCCATGAGCGCATAGATGCCTGCGACGGTCAGCGAGAAGACGAGGAAGTCAAACACGGCGCACCTCGCGGTCGAACAACCCGTAGGGCTTGAACAGCAGCGCCAGCAGCAGGATCAGGAAGGAGGCGGCGTTGATGTAAGTCACGGGCAGGAACTTCATGTCCACGCCGAAGAGAAAGCCGAAGTTGAGGTTGGTGACGGCGGTCTCGGTCACTGCGATGAGCAGCGCCCCCGCAATCGCCCCCATCGGGTTGCCGAGGCCGCCCAGGATGGCCGCGGCAAAAACCGGCAGCAGCAGGTCGTTGCCCAGGTTGATGTGAGCCCCCGTCGACAGCGACAGCATGCTGCCCCCCAGGCCCGCCACCATGCCGCTCGCAAAGCTCACGAGAAAGGTGATGCGCTCCGCGTTCAGCCCCGAGGCATTGGCCAGCGCGGCGTTGTTGGTGAGCGCGCGCATGGCGCGGCCCAGGCGCGTGTAGAACAGCAGCAGCGTCACCAGCACCAGCAGCACCACCGTCGTGCAGACGAAGTAGAACTGGGTGTACGAGATGTGGGCGCCGGCGATGGTCAGCGGCGCTGCATGGCCCAGCTTGAACATGCGCGGAAACGAGCCGGCCAGCCCCTGCATCAGCGCGATGGCCAGCATCGACACGGCCAGCGAGCCGACCATCGAAATGGACGGCCCCGCGCGCAGCAGCCGGCGAAAGATCAAGAGGTGCAGGCCCAGCGCCAGCACGCCCGTGACGACGCTCGCGATCAGCAGCGCGCCGATCAGCGGCGCACCCGCTGCATACAGCGCATAGCTCGCATAGGCCCCGAACATCGCGTACTGCACATGGGCGATGTTGGGGAACTTGACCAGCCCGTAGAGCATGCTCAGCCCGAGCGTGACCAGTGCGAGGTCCGCGGTGCGCAGGAGGGCGTCGATCAGGAACTGGAACATGTCGGTGGCCTTGTGCGGTGGGCGGGGCCGGTCAGCGCTGCGCGATCTTTCCGTTTTCGTACTTGAGCCGGTCATAGGGCGGGTTGAGCCGCTGCCGGTTGGCGTCGAAGCTGATGACGCCGGTGACGCCCGGGTACGACTGCCCGAGCTCCTTGAGCGCGGCCTGGATGGCGGCCGAATCGACCGACCTGGCCTTCTCCATCGCGGCCGCGGTCATCAGCACGGCGTCGTAGCCATAGCCGGTGTAGGCGGTCTTGAAGCCTTCCTTGTATTTCGCGGTGAAGGCTTCGGCGTAGGCCTTGCCCGCCGGACCCTGCACCGCGCCGAGTTCCATGCCGAGCTGCCCGTTCGCGATCTCGGGCGGCGTGTCGGACACGCACATGCTCAGCAGGATGGCGTACCACGGCGTCTTGCGCAGGCCCAGGTCGTGCGCTTCGCGGTTGATCACCGCGGCCTCCTGGCCGTAGGCGGTGTAGACGAAGGCGTCCGGACTGCTGCGCGACATCTGTTCGAGCTCGCGGCGGTAGGTGGACTGCCCCGCCGCATAGAGCACCTCGGTGACGACCTTGCCGCCCAGCTTCTCGAAAGCTTCCTTGTAGCCCTGCAGCACGCCCTGGCCGTAGGCGTTGTTGGGTGCGATCACCGCGACCTTGCGGTAGCCCAGCGCGTAGGTGTCGGAGGCCGAGAAGCTGTTGGCGTAGTTCTCCAGCCCGAGCAGGCCGAACGAGGTGGGGCCGAGGTCCTTCAGCTTGATGCTGCTGCTGTTGATGTTCAGGTGCGTGACACCTTCCTTGACCAGGTACTGCCCCACCGGCAGCGTGATGCTCGAGGAGTATTCGCCCATCACCACCGGCACCTTGTCCACGCCGACCAGCTTGCGCGCCGCGTTGAGCGCCGTCGTCGCGTTGCCGCCCGAATCTTCGACGATCACGTTGAATTTCTTGCCGAGCACGCCGCCCTTGGCATTCACCTGGTCGACGCCCAGCATGATGCCGCGGCGCACGTCTTCGCCGATGGTGGCGCTGGCGCCCGTGAGGGACAGCACCGCGCCCACGTTGACGGTGCCCTGGGCGAAGGCGCCGGCAGGTCCGGCACCGAGCAGCAGGGCGACGAGAAGACGGGACGAAAAGTGCTTGATCACGGCGTACTCCAGGTTTTGAAAAAATCGGTGTGCGATGAGGGGTGCGAGTGGCGCAGGCCGCCTACATGTGCCCGGCGTACAGCCGCACCACGCTGTGCTGGATGAACTGGACGATGTCTTCCATGCGGTGCGCCACATGGCCGCTGATGACGTCGCGGCACAGCGGTGCATCGCGGCGCAGCAGGGCATCGAGCAGCGCCAGGTGTTCCTCTTCCATGGCCTTGCTCTTGCCCTCCAGGTCGCTCCAGCGGAAGTAGTGGATGCGGGCGTTGACGGCCTGCAGCGACTTCGCGATCTCCTGGTTGCCGGAGAGCCGCGCGATCGACAGGTGGAACTGCTCGTCCGCCTCCAGCAACTGGTAGGTGGACATCGCGGCGGTGTGCTGCATCACGTCCAGCCAGGCGTCGCGCGCCAGGACGATGTCGTCGTGCGCCGCGCGCTGCAGTGCCAGGTTGACGGACGCGAGCTCGATGGCACCGCGCAGCTCGTACAGGTCGAAGACCTCCTGGCGTTCGAGTTGCCGTCCGTAGAAGCCGCGGTTCGGCACCAGCGTGAGCATGTTCTCGGCCACCAGCCGGTGCAGTGCCTCGCGCAGCGGCGTGCGGCTCACGTCCAGTTCTTCCGCCAGCTCGCCCTCGTTGACGCGCTCGCCCGGCTTGATCCGGTAGACGATGACCATTTCCTTCAGGCGCTTGTGGACGTCGTTGACGGTCATGCCGGCGCGGCGCAGGGTGCGCGGCAGGACGCTCAGGACGGCTTCGGATCTGCGATTCATGGGGCGTAAGAAAAATGAAGGTCAGACTTCGAACAGGCGTCCGAAGCGGGGAAGGGAATCGCGCACACCGGCCAGGCGCAGCGCATGCCAGGCCATCGCACAGTTGCTCGAGACCACGGGCTTGCCGAGTTCTTCCTCGACCTCGCGCGTCAGGTCGGCCATGCGCAGGCTGGTGCAGGCGACGAACACCGCGTCCACGTCGGCCTGTGCGCCGGCCGCGAGAATCGCCGCGCGCAGCGAGGCGCGGTCGATGCGCGCCACCTCGCTGTCGTTGGCGTGGTTGAAGGTCGCGATGCGCGGCACCTCGATGCCACCAGCCTCGATGTGCTGCTTGAACACCTCGTTGACCGAATGCACGTAAGGCGTGATCAGCGCCGTCCTGCGCACGTCCAGTGCATGAAGGCCCGCCATGGCGGCCGTGATCGGCGTGGTGCAGGCCACGCCCGGGCGGGCGTGGCGAATCTGCGCGAACACCTTGTCCTCGCCGATCACGATCGAGCCCGAGGTGCAGCCGAAGGCGACCACGTCGAGCTCCACGTCGGGCACGATGAGCCGCGTGGCCGGCGTGATGTGCGCTTCCATTCGCGCGAGCGAGGCCAGGCCGATGTCGGCCGGGCTCGGCAGGCGCGCCTCGAAGTACGCCACGCCGGGCAGCTGCATGATCTGGCGCCACTCGTGCTCGATGGTCTGGTCGGTCTCCAGCACCACCAGGCCGATGGCGGCCCGCGCCATCACGCCCTCGTCCATCGCGAACGGCAGGATCGTGTAGTTCTCGCCCAGGGTCGCTGTGTGGTTCATCGCAAGGTCATTCCCGTGATGTCGATGGCCGGCGTGCGGCCGTTCATGATGTCGGTCACGATCTGTGCCGTGCCGCAGGCCATGGTCCAGCCCATGTGGCCGTGGCCGGTGTTGAGGTACAGGTTGTCGTGCCGGCTCTTGCCCAGGATGGGCGTGCCTTCGGGGGTCATCGGACGCAGGCCGGCCCAGAAGTCAGGCTTGTCGTAGTCCGCGCCGTCGGGGAACAGCTGCCGGGCCACGCGCAGCATCGGGCCGAAGTCCGCCGGTGCGTGCCGGGTGTCGTAGCCGCTGAATTCCGCGGTGGCGGTGAAGCGCAGGCGGTCGCCGAAACGGGCCCAGGCCACGAGGTTGTTCTCGTCGACGCCGGCCAGCGAAGGCGGCCGGTGCCGCGTGTCGGTCGGGAAGGTGACCGAGTAGCCCTTGACCGGATAGATCGGCAGCCGGTAGCCGAGCGGGCGCGCGGCAATCGGCGAATAGCTGCCCATGGCCAGCACGTAGTCGTCGGCGGCGACGGCGCCCTGGTCGGTGTGCACGGCGCGGATGCGGCTGCCATCGGCTTCGATGCGCTGGATGTTCGCATCCATCATGAAGCTCACGCCCGCCGCGCGGCAGCGCTCGGTGAGCGCCCGCGTGAACATGCGCGCGTCGCCGCTCTCGTCGCTCGGGCAATAGATGGCGCCGGCGATGTGCGGGCGTGCATCGGCGAGCGCGGGTTCCTGCGCCACCACGCCGTCGCCGTCCAGCAGCTCCAGCCGCATGCCGCCGTCGGCCAGGATCTGCATGTTCGCCTTGCCGCGCGCGAACGAGGCTTCGTCGCGGTACAGGTACAGCGCGCCGCGGCTGATGCGCTCGTACGCCAGGTCCTCTGCGGTCGTCAGTTGCTGCAGCAGCCCCTGCGAGTAGCGGCACAGCACCAGCTTGCGGCTGGTGTTCAGGCGCGAGCGCTCGGCCGTGCAGTTCTGCATGAACTTCCACAACCAGGTCCACATGCGCGGATCGGGGTTGAGCTTCAGGCGAAGCGCCTGGCTGTCGTCGCGCAGCGAGCGCCAGAGAATGCCCGGTGCCCGCGGCGAGGCCCAGGTGTAGGAGTGCCCCGGCGCCACCATGCCTGCATTCGCATAGCTGGTTTCCGCGGCAGGCAGCGGCTGGCGGTCGATCACCGTCACCTGCCGCCCCTGCGCGGCAAGATACCAGGCGGTAGCAACACCTGCCACGCCGGCGCCGAGGACCACGGTATGCATGGCGGGTGCTCCTTCAGACGGCCGCGATGACGCCGATCTCGACCGTGTAGGGCGGGAAGGCCAGTGCCGACTCGACGCAGGCGCGCGCCGGTGCATGGCCTTCCGGAACCCATGCGTCCCACACCGTGTTCATCTCGCCGAAGGTCTTGTGGTCGGCCAGCCAGATCGTGGCCTGCACGATGCGCGTCTTGTCGCTGCCTGCTTCTTTCAGCAGCGCGTCGATCTTTGCGACGATCTGCGCGGTCTGGCCGGCGACGTCGGCGGCGGTGTCGCTCGCCACCTGGCCTGCGAGAAAGACGAAGCCGTTGGCGATCACGGCCTGGCTCATGCGGGCGTTGGTCTGGAGTCTTTGTATGGGCATGGCGGATCGATCCTTGAGAGGGGTGTGCAAAGTGAATTCACTTGCTTATTCACTTGCACACAAAAACCATGCCAAATCGCTCGCGTTTTCATGCGGATGGGCAGGCCTCGGAAGTAGTGCCACTGATCGCGTGAATGCCGTGCGAAAGACAGCCGCCTGTGCAGCGCGACCGAACGCATGGCATTACTTCTTCGCGAAAAAATCCGGATGGCGCCTGGAGGGCGCCTGTGGCCTTTCGATTGCGCGTGCACATTCGCGGAAATGCACGAGGCGGCACCTTTTGAGTGCTCTTGCCAGGACCGTGGCGTCGTGTTCGACGGCATCGAACGTCGCATGGCCTGCCGGTGCGGGTGGCCTCGAATTTTTTTCGAGAAAGTAGAACCATGCGCGAGCGCGCAGCGTGTTCGCTCGCCATCGCTTCGACGTGGACACTACTTTTCAGCGTGTCGTTTCAGTCGATCGCGCGAGCCGGTTTTGGCATGCTTTTTGTAGGTGTGCACACATCTGAATCAACAAGTGAGTTCAACTTGCCATGATCCTGATTACCGGCGGCGCGGGCTTCATTGGCGCCAATTTCGTACTCGACTGGATCGCGCAAAGCGATGAGCCGGTCGTGAATCTGGACAAACTGACCTATGCGGGCAACCTGGAGACGCTCGCGTCGCTCAAGG
>NZ_JANLNM010000012.1 GCF_024701975.1 Variovorax sp. ZS18.2.2 | reverse complement strand
ACGGGCTGATCGAGCAGGTCGGCACGCCCCTGGAGCTGTACGACCGCCCGGCCAACCAGTTCGTCGCGCAGTTCATCGGCATGCCGTCGATGAACATGGTGTCGGCGAGCGCGATTCCGAGTTTCTCCGCAGCCACCGGCGGCCGTCTGCCGAACGACGGCTTCCTCGGCGTGCGGCCCGAAGGCCTGCGCGTGCACCCGAAGCAGGGCGCGCCGGTGTCAGACGTGCTGGGCCGCGTGGAGCTGATCGAGGCGCTGGGCGCGGACACGCTGATCCACGTCGACGTGGGCGGCGTGCCGCTTATCGCGCGGCAGAACGACCGCACGCCCCTGCAGGCGGGCGACGACGTGGCGGTCGAGCTCGACCCGTCGGTGCTGCATCTCTTCAACCGCGAAGGCCGTTCGGTCTCCGCCTGATTTCTTCCTCTTCTTTTTCGGACATTTCCCGTGACTCTCGCAGCAGCGTCTACCGCGCACACACCACCGGCTCCTTCGGAGTTCACGGTGCTTCACCTGGGCCTGGGTTCGTTCCACCGCGCCCACCAGGCCGTCTACCTGCAGCGGCTGATCGAGGCGGGCGACACCCGCTGGTCGCTCTCGGGTGCCAACATCCGGCCCGACATGGCCGAGGTCGTCGCGGCGCTGCGGGCGCAGGGCGGGCGCTACACGCTCGAGACCGTGTCGCCCGCGGGCGAGTACCGCTACGAGCAGATCGAGGCGATCCGCGAGGTGCTGCCCTACGAGCCCTCGCTGGCCGCGGTGATCGCGCGCGGCGCGGCGCCTTCGACGCGCATCGTCTCGTTCACCGTGACCGAGGCGGGCTACTACCTCGATGCGAAGGACAACAAGCTCGACCTGTCGTTCGCTGATCTCGCCGCTGACATCGAACGCGCGCGGCGCGGCGAGGCCGGGGAGACCATCTACGGCGCGGTGTGCGCGATCCTGCGCGCGCGCAAGGCGGCGGGCGCGGGGCCGGTCACGCTGCTGAACTGCGACAACCTCCGCCACAACGGCGACCGCTTCCATGGCGGCCTGCTGGAATTCATCGAGCGCGCGGGCGATGCCGACCTCCTGGCCTGGACCGTCGCCAACACCCGCTGCCCGAATGCAATGGTCGACCGCATCACACCGCGCCCGCCACCCGAGTTGCGCGCGCGCGTGCTCGCAGCGACAGGCCGCGACGACGCCGCGCCGATCACGGGCGAGAGCTTCATCCAGTGGGTCATCGAAGACAACTTCATCGCCGGGCGGCCCGACTGGGGGCGCGTGGGCGTGGAGCTGGTCGAATCGGTGCAGCCGTATGAAGAGGCCAAGATCCGCATCCTCAATGCGACGCACAGCTGCATTGCGTGGGCCGGCACGCTGATCGGGCTCGAGTTCATCCACGAAGGCACGCACGACGCAGCCATCCGCAAGATGGCCCACGACTATGTGACCGACGACGTGATTCCGTGCCTGAGCCCCAGCCCCATCGACCTCGCGGCGTATCGCGACGTGGTGCTCGACCGCTTCGGCAACCCCGCGATCCGCGACACCAACCAGCGCGTGGCGGCGGACGGCTTCTCGAAGATCCCGGGCTTCATCGCGCCGACCGTGCGCGAGCGCCTGGCGGCGGGGCAGGGCATCGACAGCGTGGCGATGCTGCCGGCGCTGTTCCTCGCCTTCCTGCAGCGCTGGCATCGTGGCGCGCTGCCGTACGCCTACCAGGACCAGGGCATGGACGAGGCGGTGGCGCACGCGATCTGCGATGCGGCCGATGCGGTCGCGGCACTGTGCGCCGACGCGGGCTTGTGGGGCAACCTCGCGGGCGATGCGCGGCTGGTCGAAGCGGTTCGCAAGGCCAGCGCGCGTGTCGTGCGCTTCGTCGAAGGCGACGTGAAATGACGAACGGCCGCCTGCAGGACCGCCATGTGCTGCTGACCGGTGCGGGCGGCGGCATCGGTCTTGCGGTGGCCGAGGCCTGCATCGCCGAGGGCGCGCGCTGCAGCGTGATCGACCGTGCGGGCAGTGCGCCGGAGGCTGTGCGCGCGGTGCAGCAGCGGTATCCCAATCGCCTTGTCTACATCGCGGCGGACGTCACGCGCACGCAAGACATTCAACGTTTGCTGGCCGAAGCGCTTGGCGCCTTCGGCCCCGTGCACACGCTCTTCAACAACGCGGCCGTGTTCGACCTCGCGCCGCTGCTCGACAGCGACGAGGCCTCGTTCGACAAGCTCTTCGCCGTCAACGTGAAGGGCATGTTCTTCGTGATGCAGGCGGTGCTGCGCCACATGGTCGAGGCCGGCACCGAGGGCGCGTCGGTCATCAACATGGCCTCGCAGGCGGGGCGCCGCGGCGAGGCGCTGGTGTCGCACTACTGCGCGACCAAGGCAGCCGTCATCAGCTACACGCAGAGCGCCGCGCTGGCCATGGCGCCGCACGGCATCCGCGTCAACGGCATTGCGCCGGGCGTGGTCGATACGCCGATGTGGGACCATGTCGACAGCCTGTTCGCCAAGGCCGAAGGGTTGCCACTCGGAGAGAAGAAGCGGCGTGTGGGGCTCGAAGTGCCGCTGGGGCGCATGGGCATGCCCGCCGACATCGTCGGGGCGGCGGTGTTCCTTGCCAGCGACGAGGCGCGCTACATCACGGCGCAGACGTTGAACGTCGATGGCGGCAACGTCATGAGCTGAGATGAAGCCGGATAAGAAAGTATCGGGACGAATCCCTTTTGCGCGGTGAATCGCACCCGGCTCGGTGAGAAGATCCGTTTCCTTTGCAGCACGCGGTCCATGAACGAAGATTTCCATCTCTACCTCGACAGCGCCGACCTGACCGAACTGCGGACCTGCCTGCCGCACCCGGTGGTCCATGGCGTGACGACCAATCCGACGCTGCTCAAGCGCGCGGGTGTCGGTCGCGGCGAGGTGCCCGGCCTGCTGAAGCGCTGTCTCGACCTGGGCGCTCGGCAGGTGCAGGCGCAGGTGTATTCGAGCGAGGTCGACGGCATGCTCGAAGACGCGCGGGTGCTGCTCTCGCATTTCGACCGCGGCCAGCTGGTCGTGAAGGTTCCCGCCACGCGCCAGGGCCTCGATGCCGGCGCGCGGCTCATTGCCGAGGGCGTGCCCGTGACCTGGACGGCCGTGTACGCCCCCGAGCAGGCGCACTTCGCGGCGCAGCTGGGCGCGGCCTATGCGGCGCCGTACCTCGGGCGGCTCGAAGACGCCGGTGTCGACGGGCTGGGGCTGATCGCGCAGATGCAGTCGCTGGTCGCGCAGCGGCCTTCGTCGGGCACGCGCCTGCTGGTGGCGAGCATCCGGTCGCGCGAGGCGTACCTGTCGCTGCTGGCGCTGGGTGTCGGCGCCATCACGATCCCGCCGCGCCTTTTTGCCGAATTGCTGGACCATCCGGCCACACTGGCCGCCGAGCGCGGCTTCCTGGCCGATGCCAGTGACCTGACTTGACCCCACGAGATTCAAGAACCATGCGAATTGCACTCACGGGCGAAGCCCTGATCGATTTCACCGCCAGCGAGGCGGGCACCCTGGCGTTCCTCGGCCACGAGGGCGGCTCACCGCTCAACACGGCCGTGGCCTGTGCGCGCCTAGGGGTGCACACCGGCTTTCTCACGCAGCTGTCGACCGACCTGTTCGGCGAACGGTTGATGGGCTTCCTGGCAGGCAACGGCGTGGACACCAGCTTCATCCTGCGCAGCAACGCGCCTTCGACGCTGGCCTTTGTCGAGCGCACGCCGCAGACGAATCGCTACGCGTTCTACACGCGCGGCAGCGCCGATGCGACATGGTCGCCCGAGCCGCTGCCGCAGCTGCCGGCGGACTGCCGTTTCCTGCATTTCGGCTCGATCTCGCTGCTGCAGGAACCGGCTTCGACGCGCATCGCCGACCTCATCACCGCCAACGCCGGGCGCTGCGTGATCGTGTTCGACCCCAACGTGCGGCCGAGCCTGATCCCGGACATGGCCGCATTCCGCAACCGCGTGACGAACTGGCTGACGATGGCCGACCTGGTCAAGCTCAGCGACGAAGACGCCGAACTGCTCGCACCCGGCCAGCCGGTCGACGCACTGGCCGCGGACTGCCTGAAGGCCGGCGCGCGCGCGGTGATCGTCACGCGCGGCGGCGCGGGTGCCACGCTCTGGCGCACGGGGCACGCGCCGCTCACCGTGGCGGCACCGCGCGTCACCGTGGTCGACACCATCGGCGCGGGCGACACCTTCACGGCGGGGCTTTCGGTGTCGCTGCTCGCGCATGGCGTCGAGCACCCGGCCCAGCTCGGCGAACTGAGCGACGAAGCCTGGACCGAAGTGATGCGCTTCGCCGCCACCGCCGCCGCCCTGAACTGCACCCGCGAAGGCGCGGACCCACCCACCCTGGAAGCCGTTCACAACGCGCTGGCCCAGGCGGACAATTGAGGCTGCTTCCAGGTCTTGCCTTCCTGCTGCCATGACGACGTCCACACGCAAACGTTCGGTCCCCCGTCAGCGCCAACCCGAGCTGGAGCGCGACTTTGCGCGCTCGCCCTCGCTGGGCTACGAGGCGGCCGAAGAAACCGGCCTGGTGCGCTGTCTCGCGCACGGTTTTCCGAGTCCGCTGGTGCGATGGCACTTCCATGAAGACTACGAGCTGCACCTGATCACCGAGACCTCGGGCAAGGCTTTCATCGGCGACTGGATCGGACCGTTCCAGCCTGGGCACCTCGTGCTCTGCGGGCCGCGGCTGCCGCACAACTGGATCTCGCTCGACGTGCCCGAAGGCGGCGCCGCGGGGCGTGACCGGGTGATCCAGTTCCGCCACGAGCCGATCGAACTGGCCGCGGCCGAGATTCCGGAACTGCGCGAAGTGATGCAACTGCTGGAGCGCGCGCGCCACGGCATCGAGTTCTTCGGCATGTCGCAGGAGGCGCAGACGCACTGGGACAACATCAAGGCCGCGCGCGGTGTGCGCCGGCTCGGCCTGTTCCTGGAGTTCATGGCCGACCTCGCGCAGTGCACCGACTACCGGCTGCTGTCGAGCGTGCAGATGCAGGGCGCGCAGGGCAGCGACGGCGATGCACAGGTCGACCAGATCAACGACGTCGTCAACCGCATCACCAACAACATGGCGGAGCCGATCGCGATGTCGGATGTGGCGGCCGAGCTGGGCATGAGCGAGAGCCGCTTCAGCCGCTTCTTCCGGCGCTCGACCGGCAACAGCTTCACCGATTTCGTCAACCGCGTGCGCATCAACAGCGCCTGCCACCTGCTGATGCAGACCGACCACTACGTGACGGACATCTGCTATCAGGTCGGCTTCAACAACGTGGCGAATTTCAACCGGCGCTTTCTGGAGATCAAGGGCATGACGCCCAGCGAGTTCCGGCGCCAGGCCGACACCCGCTTCGGCTCGGGTATTTCTTCGTAGTAGTCAGAAAAGCAGGGAGCTCATTTTGTATTTGGGACTCGACCTCGGCACGTCCGAGCTCAAGGCGCTGTTGCTCGCCGACGATCACCGCATCGTTGCCGTGGCGCGCGCGGCACTCACGGTCAAACGGCCGCATCCGCTCTGGTCGGAGCAGGCACCGAGCCAATGGTGGCAGGCGCTGGAAGAAATCATGGCGGAGTTGCGGGGCTCGCATGGGGATGCGCTGGCCGCCGTGCGGGCCATCGGCCTGTCGGGGCAGATGCACGGCGCCACGCTGCTCGATGCGGCGGGCGAGGTGCTGCGCCCGGCCATCCTCTGGAACGACGGACGCAGCGGTGCGCAGTGCGAGGAACTCACGCGTGCCGTGCCGCGGCTCGGCGAGATCGCGGGCAATCTTGCGATGCCCGGGTTCACCGCGCCCAAGCTCCTGTGGGTGCGCGAGCACGAGCCGGGCATCTTCAAGCGCACGGCACGCGTGCTGCTGCCCAAGGATTGGCTGCGCTTCATGCTCAGCGGCGAGGCGGTCAGCGAGATGTCGGATGCGGCCGGCACGCTGTGGCTCGACGTGGGCGCGCGCGACTGGTCCGACGAACTGCTCGCGGCCACCGGGCTCACGCGCGCCCACATGCCGCGCCTGGTCGAAGGCAGCGAGGTGTCGGCGCAGCTCAAGCCCGAACTGGCGGCGCGTTGGGGCGTGGGCAATGGCGGTGCCGTGCCGATTGCGGGCGGTGCCGGCGACAACGCGGCAAGCGCGGTCGGCATGGGCCTGGTCGAACCGGGGCAGGGGTTCGTCTCGCTCGGTACTTCGGGTGTGGTGTTCGTCTCGACCGACCGCTTTTTGCCGAATCCCGCGCAGGCGATGCATGCCTTCTGCCATGCGCTGCCCCAGCGCTGGCACCAGATGTCGGTGATGCTCTCGGCCGCAAGCGCAGTGAGCTGGGCGGCCAAGGCATTCAAGTTTGCCGACGAATCCGCGCTGCTCGCGGCGGCGGCATCGGTTGCGCCGGCGGACCGGGCGCGCTGCCCGCTGTTCCTGCCGTACCTGTCGGGCGAACGCTCGCCGCACAACAACCCGAATGCGCAGGGCGCGCTGTTCGGCCTCACGCACGCGCACGGCTCCGCAGAGATCGCCTATGCCGTGGTCGAGGGCGTGAGCTTTGGCTTGCGCGACGGCTTCGACACCCTGCGCCTGCCGGCCGACATGCCGCTGCGCGAAGTCGCGCTGGTGGGCGGCGGCGCGCGCAGCATCTGGTGGGGCCAGTTGCTGGCCGACATCTTCCAGGTGCCGCTCACGTTGTATGCGGGCAGCGAGACGGGCGGTGCGCTCGGTGCGGCGCGCCTGGCGTGGCTGGCCGATGGCGGCGCGGTGGCCGAGGTGTGCACGCTGCCGCCGGTCAAGCAGCAACTGGTGCCTTCTTCCGAAGGGGCCGATGGACACAAGACGCGGCATGCGCGCTTCCAGGTGCTGTACATGGCGCTGCGCGATCAGTTTCGATAACCGGCGCGTTCGGACAACGGGACGGCGCTCGTCGGAGCGCCGCGATCTACCAGCGGTAAGTCGCCGTGGCGGACACCTGCCGCAGATCGCCGTAGGAGCAGCCGTTGGCATCGCAACCGCCCAAGTAGGCCTTGTTGGTCAGGTTGCGCAGGTTGAGCGCCAGGCTCCAGCGCTCGAAGTCGTATCCCAGCATCGCATCGAACAGCGTGTAGCCCGGAACCTTGGCCGGTGCCGCGCTGCCTTCGCCATGGGTGGAGCCCGAATAGCGCACACCCAGACCGGCCTTGATGCCATTGGCAAAACGGTAATCGACCCAGAGCGCTACCCGCTGCTTGGCGACCGCATTGGGCTGCGTGCCGATTTCCTTGGGGTTGCTGCTGGCGATCACCTTGTACTGCGGAATCCAGGTGTAGGAGGCCGTCACGTTCATTCGCGGAATCGGCTGGAACAGTGCCTCCAGTTCAAGACCGCGCGACAGGACCTCGCCGGTCTGCTTGGGCTGAACATCCGGGGTGTACGAGATGTAGTTCCTGCGCCGCAGATCGAAGATCGCCGCGCTGTAGCTGCTCTTGGTACCTGGCGGCTGGTAGCGGATGCCCGCTTCGTACTGGCGACCGGTCTCGGGATTGAAGGGGCTCTTCGTGTCCGGATTGATCACCAGCACCGGCGTGAAGGATTCCGAGTAGCCCACGTAGGGTGCCCAGCCGTTGGGCGCCAGGTAGACCAGCCCGGCGCGCTTGGTGAACTTGTGGCTGCGGGTCTTCGTGAATGTGTCGGTCAGGCGGTCCGTCGATTCGGTCTCGGCACTGTCGTAGCGGCCGCCCACCGTCGCAACCCAGTTCTCGCCGAACTTGATCTGGTCCTGCAGATAGATGCCGGTCTGGGTCAATGTGGTGTCGGAGGAGATGAATGGGTCCGGCACGGTGTACGGGCCACCATAGACCGGCGCGAATACGTCGATCGGCGCGAAGCCACCACCGTAGAAGGTTGTCTGATCAAAGCGCGAGCGTTGGTGCTCCAGGCCGATCAGCGTGGTGTGCTGCGTGCCGCCGAGCTGGAACTTGGCTTCGGCCTGGTTGTCGACCACGAATTGCTTTGCCTTTTCCTTGCTGCCGAAGGCCACCCGGTCGAACAGGCGGAAGTTGGCTGGGCTGGCTGGGTTATCGGGGTCGACGGTGATGAATCCGGCGCCTGGCCAGGTCTGCCGCATGTCCACCTTCAACCGTCCATAGCGCAGGTTCTGGCGCACGGTCCAGGTATCGCTGAAGCGGTGTTCGAACTGATAGCCGACCATCCACTGGTCCTGATTGAACCGGTCGAAATCAGGTTCTCCCAGAAAGGTCGAGGCGGAAATCCTGCCGTTCGGATTGGGCAGCAGCGTTCCCTTGACCGGCGCCGCGTTGTAGACCACGCCGGAACGATCGCGCAGGAACTGGGAAAGCAGCGTGAGCTTGGTGTCAGACGACGGACGCCATGTCAGGGACGGTGCGAGATAGGTCCGGTTGTCCTTTTCCTTGGCATCGATCGGCAGGTTGGCATCGCGCACGACGCCGGTGATGCGATAGAGCCACTTCCCTTCATCGTCCAGGGGGCCCGAAAAATCGCCCGAGACCTGGCGCCGCGAGTGGTCGCCGACCTCCACCTTCATTTCGCGCAGCGGCTCGGCCGTCGGACGCTTGCTGGTCTGGTTGATGATGCCGCCCGGGCTGCCCTGGCCGAACAGGACAGAGGCGGGGCCGCGCAGGATGTCGACTCGCTCCAGGCCGTAGTTGTCGGTTCTCCAGAGACCCCAGGTGTTCATGTTGCGCAGCGGCATGCCGTCCAAATAGTTGCCGGGCGTGTAGTTGGTGAAACCCCGCAGCGAAATCCAGTCGAAGCGGCTGTCGGCGCTGTACGCCGACGTGACGCCGGGCGTGTAACCCAGCGCCGTGCCGAGCGTTCGCGCGCCGATGGCGTCCATGCGGTCGGCCGTGACCACCGAGACCGACTGGGGCGTCTCGATGAGCGGCGTGTCGGTCTTGGTGGCGCTGGCACTGCGCCTGGCTACGTACCCGCGGACCGGCCCGTCGACTGTTTCTTCTTCCGCCGTGGCTGCAACCGTCACCGCGGGCAGGGTCGCTTCCGATGTCGGGGCCGGCGCTTCCTTGACGATCACCGCAGCGCCGTCGATCCTGGAGGCCAGCCCGCTGCCCGCGAGCAGTCGGTTCAAGGCCTGCCGCGGCGTCATGGTGCCGGAGACGGCCGGTGCCGTCTTGCCTCTCACCAGCGCATGCTCGACGATCAACTGCATGCGCGTCTGAAGGGCCCAGTCGCCAAGGGCCTGGCTCAGCGGCTTTGCGGCGATGCCGAACTGGAGGGTCGTGTTCGGCAGTTCGGCATCGGCGTGCTGGGCGCGCGACGGTACGGCGGCGAATGCCAGCGCGCAGGCAAGGACGAGCAGCGCGGGGCGCAGCGGGGGGCGGGACATGAAGCGGATCCTCCAGAAGTAAAACGAATGGCTCTTAGCCGTGAAGACGGACTGCCCTCCGGATACCCTAGGTCGGACCTTCAAGAAAATGCGCCCCCACGACAAGCGACGGGTCGCCGGAGAGAACTAACGCGCCAGGACCACTTCCGCGGTGCCGCCTCCCGCCTCTTTCAGTCGAACGGGCAGCGATGCCGGCAGGACGCGCCGAAAGGTCGCCATGTCCCGCGGATCGAAAACGCCGGTGATCTGCAGGGCGGCCACGGTGGGGTCGCGGATCACGAGTTGCAGATCGCGGTACCGGGCCAACTCGGCCAGCGCGCGGTCAAGCCGCAGGTTGTCGAAGCTGACACGGTGCTCACGCCAGGGAGCGGCGCCTGCGCTGGACACGGGAGAGACGGCGGAAAGCACGCCCTGTGTGTTGCTGGAAACCTGTTGCCCGGGCGAGAGGATGACCCCTGAGACTCCTGCGTCCCCAGCCGCATGTCCGACCTGTACCTTGCCTTCCTCCACGGCAATGTGAACGCCATCGTCTCCGGGCATGCTTGGCGTGTGCCGGACGAAGAAGCGGGTGCCGACGACGGTGATGCGAACCGGCCCGGCGAATACGTGGAAGGGGCGTTCGGGATTGCGTTGCACCGAAAAAGCCGCCTGACCCTCCAGCAGCCTGACCTCGCGGCGCTGGCGGTAATAGGCAACTTCCAGTCGTGTCGCGGTATCGAGCCGCAGGCGTGTGCCGTCGGGCATCGGCACCTCCATCTGTTGGCCGCGCTGGGTGGCGAGTGCTTGCGTGAACACCGGCCGGGCCTGCCAGTGGTTCCAGGCGAACAGGCTCGAGCCCGTCATCACGGCTGCGACGACGGCCATGACGCCAACCGGGATCAGAATGCTGCGCCGCGATGGTGTGGTTCGCGTCTCGACCGGTGGACGCCGGAGCTCGGCTGCCGCCAAGCCGGCGCCGGCCGGACTGGTGGCGTCCATGGCTTTGTCGTACGCGAGGCTGCGCTGCAGCAGGTTTCTCGTTTCCTGCGGTATGTCGTCGAAGGCATGCCATTCGCCGTGCCAGCGATCGAACGCCTCGCGATGCGTGACATCGGCGGCGAGCCAGGTCTGGAAGGCCTCTTCCTCCTGGGGACTGAATCCTTCGCTGCGGCGGCGGACAAACCAGTCCAGCGCTTCTTCGCGCGTTCGCGAAGCGTCGGCCGGTGGGGTGGGTGGTTTGCTCATGGAGGCGCTGGTTCTTGTCTGAGTAGACGTACAAGGCGTCGTATACCCTAGGTCGAGGAAGAAGATCCCCGGTTCATTCGTGGCGGGATCGATTCAGTTTCTTGCGCGGAGCATGGGGGCCTGCAGCGTCTTCGCCCGCGGACCGTGCGCGGCAACGCTCACAGGCATCCAGCGCATGCTTGATGTGCTGCTCCACCATCTTGACTGAAATGCCCATGTGCGCGCCGACCTGGGCATATGTAAGGCCTTCGAAGCGGTTGAGCATGAAGGCCTCGCGGCAGCGCGGCGGCAGGTTGTCGATGACCGAGACCAGGGCCGAGACGCCCTGGCGCGAGGCCAGTGCCGTCTCCGGTTCGCAATTGCGGGAGGCGTGCGCTTCGACGGGTTCGACTTGTGCAGGCGGGAGTTCCACGCCGGCGCGGACTTCGCCGTGGCGCTGGTGGTCGATCACGAGATTGCGGGCAGTCTGGTACAGCAGTGCGCGCGGGTCGCCGATGGTCGAGCCCGAAGCCTGGGCCGCGTAGACGCGCGCGTAGCTTTCCTGGGTCATGTCGGCCGCGACACTGCGGTCAGACACTTTTCGGGAAAGAAAGCCCAGCAATTCGCGGTAATAACGCTCGAACACAGCCCGCCGAAGTCCTGAAAGGATGGATCGAATTCAATGGGCAGGCTGGCTTCGACATGGCGTGGCTGACCTGATGCGATTCAGGATCGCAAGGGCGGGGATTATGCTCGCGCCCATAAAAAAGCCCGTCGAAAGACGGGCTTCTTGTTTCGCGAAACACCACGGAGCCGGCTCTGCCGGTCCGCAGGTGTTGCCCCCGGTAGGGGGAGGCGCAGCGGACACGAAGTGCCGCGCAGCCTGGGGGCGAGCGAAATTACATGCCCATGCCGCCCATGCCGCCCATGCCACCCATGTCTGGCATGCCACCGCCGGCGCCGGACTCGTCCTTGGGTGCGTCAGCGACCATGGCTTCGGTCGTCAGCAGCAGCGAGGACACCGAGGCGGCGTTCTGCAGTGCGGTGCGGGTGACCTTCGTCGGGTCCAGGATGCCCAGTTCGAGCATGTCGCCGTACGTGTCGTTCGCAGCGTTGAAGCCGTAGTTGCCGGTGCCGGCCAACACAGCGTTCACCACGACCGAGGCTTCGCCGCCGGCGTTGTTCACGATTTCGCGCAGGGGCGCTTCGATGGCCTTGAGCACCAGCTTGATGCCGGCTTCCTGGTCGGCGTTGTCGCCCTTGACCGAGTCGCCCACAGCTTGCTTGGCACGCAGCAGAGCCACGCCGCCGCCAGCCACGACGCCTTCTTCCACTGCAGCGCGGGTGGCGTGCAGGGCATCTTCGACGCGAGCCTTCTTTTCCTTCATTTCGACTTCGGTGGCAGCGCCAACCTTGATCACTGCAACGCCGCCGGCCAGCTTTGCCACGCGCTCTTGCAGCTTTTCACGGTCGTAGTCGCTGGTCGCTTCTTCGATCTGAACGCGCACTTGCTTCACGCGGGCTTCGATGTCACCAGCAGCGCCAGCGCCGTCGATGATGATCGTGTTTTCCTTGCCCACTTCGATGCGCTTGGCTTGACCCAGGTCGGCCAGCGTCACCTTTTCGAGCGTCAGGCCCACTTCTTCAGCGATGACCTTGCCGCCCGTCAGGATGGCGATGTCTTCGAGCATGGCCTTGCGGCGGTCGCCGAAGCCAGGCGCCTTGACAGCCACAACCTTCAGGATGCCGCGGATCGTGTTCACGACCAGCGTAGCCAGGGCTTCGCCTTCGACTTCTTCGGCAATGATCAGCAGCGGACGGCCAGCCTTGGCGACTTGCTCCAGCACCGGCAGCAGGTCGCGGATGTTGCTGATCTTCTTGTCGAACAGCAGCACGAAGGGGTTGTCCAACAGCGCCGATTGCTTCTCGGGGTTGTTGATGAAGTAGGGCGACAGGTAGCCGCGGTCGAACTGCATGCCTTCGACGACGTCGAGTTCGCTGTCCAGCGACTTGCCGTCTTCCACGGTGATCACGCCTTCCTTGCCGACCTTGTCCATCGCGTCAGCGATGAGCTTGCCGATGGTTTCGTCGCTGTTGGCCGAAATGGAGCCGACTTGCGCGATTTCCTTGGAGGTGGTGGTGGGCTTGGAAGCCTTCTTCAGCTCGGCGACCAGGGCCGTCACGGCCTTGTCGATGCCGCGCTTCAGGTCCATCGGGTTCATGCCAGCAGCCACCAGCTTGAAACCTTCGCGAACGATGGCTTGGGCCAGCACGGTCGCGGTGGTGGTGCCGTCACCGGCGTTGTCCGAAGTCTTGGAGGCCACTTCCTTCACGAGCTGGGCGCCCATGTTCTGGAGCTTGTCCTTGAGTTCGATTTCCTTGGCGACCGACACACCGTCCTTGGTCACGGTGGGGGCGCCGAACGAGCGTTCGAGCACCACGTTGCGGCCCTTGGGGCCCAGGGTCACTTTGACTGCGTTGGCCAGGATGTTGACACCCTCGACCATGCGTGCGCGGGCTTCTCCGCCGAAGACTACGTCTTTTGCTGCCATGATGAATTGACTCCGAATGGATTGGATTGAATGAATCGAAAGGGAGAAGGCTTACTTCTCGACGACTGCGAACAGGTCGTCTTCCTTCATCACGAGCAGTTCGTCGCCATCGACCTTGACGGTCTGGCCGCTGTACTTGCCGAACAGGACGCGGTCGCCGACCTTGACGGTCAGCGCGGTCAGTTCGCCCTTGTCGGTGCGCTTGCCCGGGCCCACGGCCAGGACTTCGCCCTGATCGGGCTTTTCAGCGGCTGCGTCGGGGATGACGATGCCAGAGGCGGTCTTGGTTTCGCTGTCGATACGCTTGACGATCACGCGATCGGCCAAAGGACGAAGTTTCATTGCATCTCCTGGATATGGATAAGAAACGGGTTTGTGGTCGGGCGCCGGACCCGGAGGTTGGCGACCCATCGACTGGGAGCGAGGGCTGTTAGCACTCATCATCAGCGAGTGCTAATCATAAGGGCAATCCGTGGCCTTTCAAGGCCTGGGGGTTGCTGGTGTCGGTTCTCAGCTAAATCTGAACTCTTCTCAGCTAACTCGGAACTGCACGACCGTTCGTTTAGGTCTTGAGCGGTCGCAAGCCTCGACGCGCCGGTTGTCATCGCGCAGACTTGCGCCCACCTGCAGCGAGCAGCTGCTGCAGGCCGCCCCATCCGCTGGCCCGGCGGGTCCCCTGTCCGCTTTTTTTGCGCCACCTCATGACCGATCCGAATGACGACGCGCTCGACTTCGAGCCCAGTAAGACCCCTGCAGAGTTTGCGGGGCAGAAACTCTTCATCCAGGGCAATGATCGAGCCAACATGGCGATGCTCGGCTGGATACCCTTCCCCTGGGATCTATATGCAGCCGGCTATAAGGAGGCGGCCGATGCGCTCCTGCGCGCGCTCACGGCTCGCCAGGCCAGCCTGGACAGCGTGGTCTACCCCTTGGTCTTCCTCTACCGCCAAGGGTTGGAGCTGAAGCTCAAACTCATGCTGCAGCAGGCTCGGCACCTGGCCAATAAACCCGAGACCTCGGACACTCACCACAAGTTGATGCCGATGTGGCGTGAGCTACGCCAGTTGCTCGAGCTGATAGACCCCCGCCCCGGCGACAAAGAAGTCCCCGCCATCGAGGATTTCATCAGCCAGCTGGATAGCGTCGATCCGCTGTCGTTCGCCTTCCGGTACCCAACGAACAAGAAGGGGGAGGTCTCCCTGCCCGGCCTTCACCACGTCAATGTGCGGCACCTCGGGGAGATCATGGACAGCGTGTTCTTCATGCTCAACGGCATCTATTCCTATCTCGGGGAGATGAACCAGGATCGCGACATTTATTGACCCCAGGCCATGCTGGTCGCCGCTATCAGCGCTTGCGCGGCACTGGTTGCCAGTCGTTGAACTTCATGTGAACAAAATCCAATCGCAGTCTAGAACTTCGGAGCCGGCGCCTTTTCGCAAAACAGGGTCACCGGATATGACCAAGCGCCCCTTCCCATTTGTGTATAGGCGCCGTTCAAACGACTGATCGACAGGTCGTATGGCTCCACGTGCCCTTTAGCATCCCTCAGCTGCTGGCTGAGATGTTCGGCCAGACCGTTGCAACGACCGGTTGAATCGGTAACTGGCAGCAGCCGCACAGTTTTTGCGACTGGTCGCCAGCTCAGGCTGGAGGTCGACCCGAGCGAGGCTTTGCACCGCTATTCAAGGACCCTGAGCCCACTCGCTTGCAACATAATGTTTTTTCCCGCAGGGTGACCGTTCTTAGAAATACCGAAAGATAAGACTTCAGGCGCACGGCATTGACACCTATGGCATTTGGCCTCCCGTAGCTTCTCAAACACCGGAGTCGGAAGTGACGATCCTCAGTGAAATCCAGAAATGGGCCGAAAAACTGCCTGCTTGGCAGCAGCATGCGGTAGCCGTGCTCTACGAGCGGCCCACACCGTCGGCCGATGACCTCGAGGACATCCTCGCGCTGCTTCAGGACTCTCACGGAATATCCGACCTTATGGGTCGCGAGGCTCGCAAGCTCACCAAGGAGCAGGTTGCCGCGCCCCAAGCCGGCCAGCCCCTCGTCCAGCTCGCCGCAATCAAGAACCTTCAGTACGTCAACGCGCTAGCACCCGGAAAGACGCTCCCCCTTGCCTCCATCGGGCTGACCAACATCTATGGTGACAACGGCGTTGGTAAGTCTGGGTACACCCGCGTACTCAAGAAGGCTTGCCGCGCGCGCGACCAATCGGAGCAGATTCGCCCCAACGCCTACAAGCACCCGGTCCTCGCAGAAGCCGCGACCGCTGTTTTCGACGTCCTCGTTGACGGCGAAGTGACCGAGTACCAATGGACTGACGGCAAGACTTCGCCGTCTGAACTCTCCAGCATTGCGATTTTTGACGCACGATGTGCCCGCGCGTATGTTGATAACCAAGGCGACTTTTCCTATGTTCCCTATGGCCTCGACATCCTGGAGGGCCTTGCCAAGGTATGCGCTTGGCTAAAAGAGCGTATCCAGCAAGAACAGCGCGCGGCCAAGCCCAGCGTGGAACCGTTCGCTAGGCTTGCCCTCAGCCCTACCCAGGCAGGCCTTCTTGCAAAAAGCCTGTCCGCCAAGACCAGCAAGGAAGACATCGAGCGTCTGGCGACCCTGTCGGAACAGGACTTGGCGCAGCTCGAAAGTCTCACCAAAATCCTGGGCGAAGCCGATCCCATGCGACGCGCTACCGAATTGCGCGTCAAAGCCACTCGTGTTGAGGCATTGACGCAACGACTCGACGCCGCTGTAGCCATCGTTGCACAGCCCAAGATCGACAGTCTCCGTATCTTGGTCGACAAGTCCAACCAAGCAAAGGGCGTCGCCCAAACTGTGGCGCAGCGCTTCAAGGAGATGGACACCCTCGAAGGTACGGGCGATGACCCGTGGTTGGAGATGTTCAAGGCGGCCCGCCAGTTCTGCGCAACCTCCCACACCGTTCGAGCCTTCCCGCGCCTTGCCGACGATGTTCGGTGTCCGCTCTGCCAGAACCCGATCGGTGAGGTGGGCGCTGCTCGCCTGCTTGCCTTCGACGAGTTCATCGAAGGCGAAGCCACAAGGGCCGCAGAGAAGGCCCGGAAGGAGGCGATTGCAGCCTTCAAGGCCGTTGTGGACGCTCCGCTTGACCTCAATTTTGATGAGAGCCTAGCCCACGACTTTGAGGCCAACCCCGAGCTGGTGGCCGCTTGCAGAACCTTCCAGAAGGCGCTGAGGGATCGCCGTGACGCCGTTCGTGAAGCCGCCAAGGCTGACTCTGGTATGACTTGGGACCGGATTCCTGAAGTCCCGGCTACCCCCCGCAGTACGCTCAGTCTGATTGCTGTCGGCTGGCGCGAGGCAGCACTCAAGCTCGATCAGTCCCAGGATGCCGCCGCCCGGGCCAAGATGGAAAAGGACCTGGCGGAGCTTCAAGCTCGACGCCAGCTGTCTGATCTCAAGACTGTGGCACTTCAAGCCGTCGACCGCTTCATCCTGAGCACGAAGCTCGCCGAGTGCCTTACTGCGACCAGCACGACGGCTATCTCGCGCAAGTCGACCGAACTGACCAGTACCATGGCCACCGAGGAGGTCGCCGCAATATTGAGCGAAGAACTTTTGGCGCTTGGTGTGAACAGCATTAGCGTCGCCATGCAGCCCTCCTCTACCAAGGCCAAGACCACGTTCAAGCTCGTCCTGAAGTCCGAGAGTGGCGCTGTTCCCCAGGATATTTTGAGCGAAGGCGAGCAGCGCGCCATTGCCATTGCTGCCTTCCTTGCCGAAGTCAAGCTCAGTAAAGGGAAGGGTGGCATCGTCTTCGATGACCCCGTCTCCTCGCTCGATCACGCTCGTCGGGAGCGCGTTGCTCGACGCATCGCGGCCGAGGCTCAAGAACGGCAGGTTGTAGTCTTTACCCACGACATTTTCTTCCTCAATGTGCTCATGTTCGAAGCTGCAGCGCTGGGACTTGTCCCGAAAGCACTCACCCTAAACCAGACGCCCGAAGGATTCGGTGTTGCCGAGGAGGCCTTGCCCTTCGCCGGCGCGAACGTCTCTCAGCGCATTGGCATGTTGCGCAACAAGCAGGTCGAATGTGCGAGAAGGCACAAGGCGGGGGATCAAGCCGGCTACCGTCTCCTCGCCAGGGACCTCTACAACGACCTTCGCATGGCATGGGAGCGAGGTGTTGAGGAGGTCCTGCTCAACGAGGTGGTTTTGCGCTTCCGCAAAGGCGTAGAGACGAACCGTTTGAAGAAGGTGTTTGTCGAGTCAGAAGACGTGACGGCAATCACCGCGGGTATGTCGAAGTGCTCCAACTACACTGGCCACGATGGTGCCCAAGAAGCCAACGTTGCGCCGCCCTCGCCCGAAGAGATGGTGACTGACATCAACGAGTTGGAGGCTTGGCGAAAATCTGTCGTGGCCCGACGTGAGAAGAAGCACTGACCGAAGTTGCGCAGCCGTCGCCTGAAAAATCAGATGTACTCGGGCTCGAGTGCCAGAGTTCGCTGCACGATCGCCGTCGCCATGTTCAATGCTCTCTATCTTTTGGTGGAAGTGGGTCGGGCTTGCCAATCGCGTCTTTGCTGCGAATCCTGCCGCCCTCACCTTTAATCTTGAGCTCGCCCCGCCGCTGTTCAGCAGCCGCTCCTTCGCGTCCCTTGCCGCCTCTTTTTGGGTGTCATAAACCTGGGCGGAACGAGAAGCGCCATCGCGCTTGTCGACCCATTTGCCATCTGCGCGCTTGAATACCGTCCGATCGTTCTTTGCCGTGGGAAAGCACTCCTCTCGTCTTGAAGCCACGATCATTGGGAGGTAACTTCAGATTCGTCAATCCGGCGATATCTGAGTGTCAACGTGACTCCGGCGTCGCGAGCGATCTCCGTCAGGGTGCCTGCTTCAGACTGGTTGCCGACGTTCGTGTGCTCTCTCGAATGGGTACTATCGGCCAGCAGCGGACGTTCGACCCGAGCCGCCAGTTCGCACACAATTATCCTTCGCATGCCTCGCAATCAGCTCATCGTCCAGCTTCCCATAACTGCGTCCACGAGCCTCGACGCGCTGCTACATGTGGAGGAAACACTCGTGCAGGCCTTCTCTCAGAACAGCTTCGCTGAGGTCGATGGCCACGACATCGGCCAAGGTCGGTTCAACATCTTCATCTATCCAACGGGCACGTGGGGGCCAGTTTTGGAGCGCGTCTACGCCTTCCTTAAGCTTCGCGGAGTGCTGAAGGAAGCGCTGGTCGTAAAGCGCCTAAAGGCGAGCGAGAAGTACGTGGTCGTTTGGCCTGAGCAGTTCAAGGGAACGTTCGAGCTCTAGAGGCAGAACCCGGCCAGAAGCCGACCTTTGTCGCTGTCTCCCAACTAAGCCATCGTGAGCGTGTGCGCACTGACTGAAGCCAGGACAACAATCGGTGTGCGGCGGCAGCCTGAACTGGATCTTCGACGTAGGCTCTACCCCGCCGCCTCTTGCTGCGGACCTCAAGTCATCCATGCTCAACCCTTTAGCAATCATGCTCGATGTAGACGCTCTTTTCCCCTCCGTGGTACCCCGCAGCTATCTCATCCAGCTTGGTGAGGGGGCATGTAGCTATCTTGATCTTGGACCTAACCTCATCGTGATGCTCTCTCTGGACTTGGGGTCAGCGGTGCGCAACGTGACGCCAAATGAGCTTGAGAAATCTGGGATATCTGACGATGAGGCTTGGGCGAAGGCGATGGGGAATCTTGGTGCCCAGCTCTCAGGCGGACAACTGAAGGTCGGTGTGGGCGAATTTGACGACGGCGGCAAGGCTATATTTTTGGATGGTCATTGGTTAGCCTCGGCCGCTATTTTTCACAACGGTTTCTACCAGTGGTTTTCGGAGCAACTAGGCTCCGATAGCCTTTGTGCGCTTATCTCAGAAAGAGATTCTGCAGTCATCTTTGCAGAGGACTGTTCGGCCTTGGTCAGCGAGAAGATTGAATCCTTTATCTCAAGAGTGGAGTTGGAGAGTCGAAAGCCGTTTGGTCGAAATCTTTTCACCCTTGCGCCGGAGGGTCCGGTTTACGTTGGGTAGCTGCAGTCGGCCAGAACCAGTCATTCGCTGCCGCCTTCCAATTCGCCGCACAGCAGACGCTTGCAGCGTCCTTGCAACACGTTCAGGCCGAGTTGGACCTGCATCTCACCGAAGCGCGTGCAAATGAACCGGACTAGGACCAACAATCCCTAAGGACCGCTTGTCTCTTTTGCCACCGGGTCAAATGCGAACACCGAAACTCATGAAGAAATTCTTTATCGCCGCGCTCGCTGCACTTGCTCTGCAAGCGCATGCTGTCGAGAATTGCTCGAAAGTCGCTTGCTCAAGCGGCTCACGTGTTCTGACCAAGGGCGGGCCGGTCGATATCTACTATGGGTGCGAATCCCCTGCACAGGCCGAGTACGTTAATTTCGTCGTATTGATGATTGGCGTCTTGGTTGCCACAAAAGGCACCTCAAACATTTCGCCAACAACTGGTGAGCCTGGACTCGCCGGGGACGACAAAGTGTTGCTCGACCGCCTGCGTGCAAAGGCCAGTGTAGCGACGGTCGGGGAGGCGATAGCTCACTGCACGAGAGTGCAAAAGAACGCACTAGCTACTGTGTTCGACGCTGGTCCCGGCAGCAGCATGATGAAGATTGGGGACCCGCCGCCGAAACGCGCTTATTGGTTGCCGAAGGACGCGGTTCAACCCGCCAACTAAGCATCAAGAAATGTCAGCCACCGGCCCAGAAGCGGGCATCGCAGAAAGACTAGGGACCTACATGCCAATGTTCTCAATTTATGCGCACGAGGTGCTGGTGGGATACTCCAGCTTAGAGTTGGGCGACCCTCCGATGGGCGTTGCGTCTGGCATGTTTCGGCCGGCCCCTGGGTACTCGACTATCCGTGCCGAATGCATTTCGAATCACGCTGACCAGACCCACCTTGTCCTGACAGTTCGAATAGAAGACCAAACGGTCCTCGTCTGTGCTGGCGTAGGCATCATGGATTACGACGACGGCCCCGATAGCATCGAGGTAAACGTCTTGGGCATTGCCTACCCGGCGTATGAGACGTTGTTTCCTGAGCACGTCGCAGCCTATGAGCGGCAGTGGATCTGATCACATCGCATGTCCGCCGCGAGCCCAGTCACGACGGCTGCATGACTGGCTACAGTCGGCCAATTCCGGACCTTCGATACGTCGCTCCAGTTTCAGTCAGCAGGGTCCTGCAGTCACCTGTGGCCCGAGACCTACACACCCAGTCGACTCGCAACGGAAGGGATGGCTGACGTGATTTTTGTTTCCGAGCACGAAGACCTAATAGCCGAAACTGAAGCGCGTGCACACTGACCAAGTTATGGAAATGATCTACTGCCAATGGGTTATCCATATTTCTCGTGAAACCCGGCGCGGTCGTTCAACTAACGGTGTAGACAATGAAGGATTGACATGAGCGGAATCGATGTCATGTGTGGCGACTTCAGCGGGGGTGACAAGAGTTGCTCTGCCCTCAGTGGCGTTGCGATTGGTTTGCGTGAATATCTCGGGAATGATGCTGTTGTCGTTGAAGCCTTTGCACGTCTCGAGGCGCTAATTGCCGCACCGCTCAACGAATTCGAGATTACGCACGTCGATGCGGCGCTCCTTCACCCGTCAGTTCAAGCCTACCGAGATGAGCTTTGCGCCCAACTGGGAGGCCTAGCACCAGAAGAAGGCCCCGACTTTGATTTTGATGCCGGCCTCAACCAGGTGCAGGCTAAGTGGGGGGCGGGCAATGGTTGGCGCTATCTCTGCCTCCACGATCTTTGCCGGGCCTTCGAAGTTTCCGCGCGCTTGTCGCTTGCTGTTCAGTTTTCCAGGTGGTAGCCAAACACGTTTTTACAGGACTCAACCGAGAGGCGCACGGGTTGAATGACTGCTCTGGGGCAAGGCGGGAGACTGCATTGGGCCGTTTGCGCCGACCTTGCGTGGGGCTACAGTCGGCCACAACCGGACATTCACAGCGGGACGCATTGAACGTAACTAGGTGCCAAGAAGATGAGCAGTTCTTTTGCAGATGTCGTTTCGTATATGGTCGTGGTGCGTGGTCTGCACGATGCCGCATACAAACTGTTTGGCGAAAAATTCCTTCATCTAAGGGGCGGTGCCACCCCGGGTCCAAGTCCCCGAGAAATCTATCGCGTAGTCGATTGCAAACTGGATGATGTGAGCGCGAGTCTCCGTTGGATTGCTGAGGTAATACCGGGAAGATACCGTGCAGTCGAGCTCGCCATCAGCATTCACACGTTGCGCAACTGGGCAGATTTTCATGTGCCGCCGGAGATCCTCCAAGCGGCACTTCAATACGGAGCAACTCTTCGAGTTGCGTTCATGTCGCCCGCAATTTGATAGCGATGGCGGTGGCATCGACGGTCCACTTTGGGCCCGTTCACGACGGCGGCGCGACAGGCTACAGTCGGCCAATACCGGGCATTCCCAACAGCCCGTCAATTCGTCTTCAACGCCTGGCATGACAACAATGAACTTCCCCGCAGCTGTCGCGGCGCTTCTCGAAAAGGGTGACTTCTCAGGCCCGGTCGCCGAAGAATTCATCTCGGAGGTTGAGCATCAGCACGAACTGACCTTTCCGTCCGAGTACCGTACGTTTCTCTTGAGGTACGGCGCTGCGCTTCTGCCAGGCGTTGAGATCTACGGGCTGGTGCCAGCCTACGTCGAAGGCGAACCGCCTATTTGGACTGACCTACGCTCCCAACTGACGAGGCGACGTGACGGACTTTGCGCGAGCCTAGTGCCCATTTCCGACGATGGTTCCGACCTCCGCTTCTACTTGTCCTGTGCCGACGGACCGACATTCGGAACCGTCCTCGTCCATGGCCCCGGGTCTGATGAGGTGTGCGTTTCGTCGGGATTTTTTGATTTCCTAAAGCGGGCTGCTGCGGACGGCATCTCTGCCGTGGTGCCAGCTTAGAAAGCGTTGTACTGCCGAGCGGCTACAGTCGGCCAGAACCTGACGTTCGACTGATTCGCCCAATTTCTCGGGTACCCCGTTTACAGTCATCCAAGATGAAGACAATGCTTAGCTTCTCCAAGAGCGCGTTGGTAGCCCTCGTCGCGGTAGTCACTTCATCTGCATTTGCCATCCTCCCTCCGCCGCACGCAAGCAGCGAGGAGGTTCTTTGCCGTGCCACACTTGTCGCAATCGGCATCAGCAGCGACTTTCGTTTGGTACGGTCGCAAGAAATCGCCGGAGCATGTCAGCCATTTGACCCAGATGCTACGAGTCTTGATCTCTGTACTTCGGTTGAGGCGACCGTAAAGATTGAGACGGTTATCTATTCCAAAGATCGCGCTCCTCCGAGCAGCATTCAGTTCCGTTTTGGAGGTGGGTTCTTCATGACCGGGCAACTGCGGAATGACCTGGAGGGAAAGCGGATGATCTTTCATGTGGTCCCCGATCCAGAGGCGCCCCCGGGTACCTACAAGACCTCCTACCCATGGCGTTTAGGCATGGAGGAGGGGCGTGAAGATCAAGTCAGAGGAATTCTTGAACAATGCCATCGCTGAGGGCCGAAATGCCGCCTTGGGAGCTTAGAGGTCCCTTGGCACAGTATTGACTCTTGGCGCTTTCGGCCAATAGCGGCCTTAGAACTTCAACCCCAAAGCTTCAACAAGCGATACGGTCAATTCTGGTGTCTGTAACTCTCCATATTCCCCTCTCAGTACGGCGTGGCGCATGTGTGAGCATGCTAGTGACCCTGACAGCAGCTTGTTCTGGCGTCAATCCCGCTGCTCTACGCAGGCCTGACCCACCAGGTGAGCTAGTTCTTGCAAAGTCCGTGGAGTGGACATACCAAGAGGCACCATTCCGGCCCATTACCTTTCGAGGGACCATAGCTTCGGGACGATATGTCGCTGAATACGAAAGCTCGGAGGGAACCTACTTTCGAGGCCCCTCCGGATGCTTCAGTTACGAAGCTGTTGCGGTTTCGGCCGATGACCAGCGCCCGGCGCTGGGGAAAGTCTTTGAGCAGCCATGCGGATTGTTTGTCCCGATGGCGACCGTGCAGAACAAACAGCTCTACGTCTACCTAGGCCAGGTGAAGCCTCGGGCCGCGAGCACCGGTAAACCAGAATCCCCAGATCCTGTAGCAATTGGAATGCAACTGGCGTTGAATTCACCAACGGCAACTGGTGCGTCTGTTGCAGGTGGCGCGATCGGAGGGGCATTGGTTGGCGCGATGATTGCTGCCGAACAGGGAAATCTCCGTGTCTATCACCAACAGCCTCCTCCTGAAATATTGAACGCATCAATTCGGCAAGTTGAGGTGGGAACTCCGAAGTAATTTTTCAGCGTCCGCTTTGCGCGGTTCGCCAAGGTCGGCTTCGGGCCCGCTCGAGACGACAGCACGACCGGCTACAGTCGGCCAGAACCGGCCGTTCACCGACTCCGGCCAATTTGCTCTCAAGCGGACATTCGCAATCGGTAGCTGCCTTGAACATGAAGATGAACAGCTCTTTGTCACTGCCTCGCACCTTGCTGGAACGGATACTTCCCGGTGCAACCCTTGAGCCCGACTCGATTCTTGAAGCCGCGGAGCGCGAAGGGCTCACATACAAATTCCTCACCATCGCAGATTGGGAGGAGACAGGGGCGCGGTACGGAAAGACCGACTTGTTCGATTTGATCTTCGCCGGAAAGCTTTTCCCGCCGGGTGAGGTCATCGTGATCACCGACGAGAGTTTCATCAGCGGCGAACTGCTTTGCTGCCCGGTCCAAGAACTGCGTCAAAGGGTGGACCTTTCGTCTCAGTTTATGTTTGATGGAGACGTGGTATTCATGTGGCCTCAGATTTCCGGCCTCACCGTTTTTCATCATGAGGGAGGCTTTGCCCACGTTGGTTGGTGACCCCCAGCGGGGCTGGGACTACCGGAAGGCAGAATGCGGCCAATACCGGGCATTCCCAACAGCCCGTCAATTCGTCTTCAACGCCTGGCATGACAACAATGAACTTCCCCGCAGCTGTCGCGGCGCTTCTCGAAAAGGGTGACTTCTCAGGCCCGGTCGCCGAAGAATTCATCTCGGAGGTTGAGCATCAGCACGAACTGACCTTTCCGTCCGAGTACCGTACGTTTCTCTTGAGGTACGGCGCTGCGCTTCTGCCAGGCGTTGAGATCTACGGGCTGGTGCCAGCCTACGTCGAAGGCGAACCGCCTATTTGGACTGACCTACGCTCCCAACTGACGAGGCGACGTGACGGACTTTGCGCGAGCCTAGTGCCCATTTCCGACGATGGTTCCGACCTCCGCTTCTACTTGTCCTGTGCCGACGGACCGACATTCGGAACCGTCCTCGTCCATGGCCCCGGGTCTGATGAGGTGTGCGTTTCGTCGGGATTTTTTGATTTCCTAAAGCGGGCTGCTGCGGACGGCATCTCTGCCGTGGTGCCAGCTTAGAAAGCGTTGTACTGCCGAGCGGCTACAGTCGGCCACTACCTGCCGCTCAACCACGTCCGCTTTCTAAGGCATTCGCGATAGCGGCTTCGAGGCTTGCAACCAATGACTTTGCCTGCTCGACGCTCAACTCGATCTCCGTGTTCGCCACTACACACTCGTCGGTGATCGCTTTGTTGTCAAATTGCTTTTCGGAGATGTCGAGATCAGGATGAATTTCCCAGGTCTCGATGTTGATGTGACCAGGGTGAATATTGGTGACTTCCAAGAATCCCTGTCGATAGCGAACATCGTTAAAGCGAATCTTGCTAGCACCCATGTCAGTAGCTCCTCGGTTGGGAGGGAGAGGATAGCGTTCGTCACCGGCCTCAGTCCAAATTAATGCCCGCTTGGCGGCGTTTCGTCGAGTCGCGGCTACTTCCGGCTTGAGCCCAAAGCTCCGCCGGTCGCAACCGGCTACAGTCGGCCAGGATCGGACCTTCGCGGGTATGGCAGGATTCGCGCCAGTTAGTCACTCCGCATCACCCTCATGAACGTCCACCGCTCCGTTTCGTATCGCGCGCAGCGCACCAGTGGGCCGACCGCGGTCCTGGTCTCCCTGCGGTTCGGGAAGACGCCGGCGCCGGGGCCACACATGATTCGACTCTTGGGCGAAGGCGAAGGTCCGACCGCGAGATTCGACCTAGCGGCTCATCGCGATGAGGTTCTTGCCGGCGTGGCCCGAGCGAATCACGAGTTGAACGGGACGTTGGAGGTCGAAGCAATCGAGGTGGTCCCGAGTGACAGTCCTGGCACCGGCGAAGCGGAGCAGCTTGCCTACGAGGTGGCTGTGGCGGTTCTACGCGGGTCGGTTTGACCGCAGCTCCTGGCCAGCACCAGACATTCCAATGCAGCAGTCCAACGCAGGTGTCGAGCTCGATGCTCTTTTGACGAAGTCCGATCCGGACTCAATGGACTGGGGTGAGTACGCCTATGAAGACGGTGAAGAGCTTCTCTCCAGGCTGAACGCAGAAGACCGCGCAGTGTTGTTCCGCTCTGCAAAGACGAAGCCAGCTAGCTGGCGCGGATGCCTGGTCAGCATCCTTCATCCATCTAAGGTCGACGAGAGCGAAGTGCTGATCGACGCCCTTTCGGACGTGGACGACAACGTTGTTGGTGCAGCGCTAGACAGGATCTACTTTTTCTGTGGCTTCAACCGCTCCGCCAAGAAGGGCGTGTTTGAAGACGCGCGAATTCGAGCCGCGCTTTTTTGGGATAGGGTCAGATTGGACCAGAGCGTCGTGGAGCGGATTGAGCAGCTCTCTCAAAAGAACCCCTACCTTGCTGCCTATTGGAATGTGTTCTCGGAGGCCGCAGGCGCACGTGGACGGCGTCCGTAGATGCCAGCGGCGAATGACTGCTCTGGAGCAAGGCGAGAGACTGCAGTGGGCCCGAAGGAGTCGGTCAGCCTCGCCGAGAGCAGACGCTTAGGGGTCAATTGCTCTGCGGCCCGAATGCAGTCACCAGTGGAGCACAGACAGGCGCCCCCTTCCGATCACGACGGAGTCGTTCGACAGCTGAGGTCGAGCGTTTGATCAGTTGGGAGGCTGAACAAGGCCTACGAAACGCGTTTCACGCCGGGCCTGACGTCGATGCCGACGAGCTAGCTTGTCAGCGAGGAACCATGTCCAATGGTCGTACGCCGCTCGCCCGCGCAGGACGATGTTCGTGTGTCGCGCCCCCAGGATAGACGGTGAGCCAATAGCCCCCAGACTTATGCGAGCTCAGATCGTTCTCTTCCATCAGTTGCAGTTCAGCGCTCACCATATCTGCAAACGTGGCTGCCACCGAGGTTGGCTCACGATCCTGCTCGATCCACTGCATCGGTGAGCTATCAAAGCTGCCGTCTGCTAGAACATAAGTAAAGCAGTAGCCTTGATGAAACAAGAAGACCGCTGCACTTGGAGGCAGGGCTAGAGATGTGTCAGTTTCTCTTATCAATTCTTCGGCGCTGACACGAAACTCTTCAAGCTCCACCAAATTAGCCAGCTCGCTGCCTCTGAACAAACGTCCGGGCGAGCGCCCCATCTGGAGAAGATATTCGCGAAAAACAGCAGGAAATCTCCCCCGCAGAAGCAACTCAGCTTTCAAGATTTCGGCTTCAGTGAATCCGATGAAATCTATCTCGTTCGACTGATACTCTTCAATCAGGTTTTGAGGCGTTCGACTGAAAACGTAAGGGGGGTTTTCTGCCATGGCAACCAGTCGGCGCTTCCAATCCGCAACGATCGCTTCTGCTTCCACGGGCCTTTTCCTTTTTCTATTTCCAACGGAGACCGAACCTGTGAAAGTCGGCTATTGGCCGACTGTAGTCGGAGAGAAACTGGCCCCTCAGACCGGCTGTTCGGCTGTTGCAAGTCCTGCACTCAGGCTCTATGCCGAAGGCCAACCAACAGGTCGTCGAAGGAGTTGGCGATCAATTGAATGTCCGTCCGATTGGAAAGGGGCGCATCCGGTGCTTGGCCTAGCTCCTCCTCCATGAACCAGAAATAAATCCTTCCTCGGGCGTCGCCGTTTACCCCAAGCAAGAATCCGTTGCCGAATGGGTCGCTCATGATCCATCGCAGTTGCTCGGGAATGCGCCCCCAAAAGTCTTCGCGGCGATTCGTCAGCCACAAGCCGTGCTCGCCACCGCCAACGGCATGTATGGTCACGGTTCCAGCCTTACCTCCTGATTCGAACCCTAAGCTGCCGTTCACGTAGCCTCCGTTGCACCGGTTCAAGAATTGCCGGTATTCGCTGGGCAGTCCACCGTCAATCTCAAACTCTAAGTCATCGATGATGCCAGGGTCAGTTGGCGCACCTGAGCACTTGATGTGGGAAATAAATTCGCTGACGTTCATGGCGATTAATTCTTGTGCCTATCGATTTTCCGGAGGTCCAACAGACGGTCTCGCGAATGACAGCTAGTGGCCGAGCGCGGCACCTGTTACCAATCCAACGGTTCGTCGTCGACGTCCGTACAAATGCGCGCGCCAAGGTTGGCTGCTATCTCAACGATCTTTCGTCGCCGCAAATCGGCAGGATTCGCCAACTCATCGGAGTACTCGGTCACAAGTTTTCCTCGCTGGAAACGCAGGAACGGCTCCCACTGCTCGTGCCGAAGGAACTCGGCGTCGGCTTCTCCGACGTTGATCTTGATCTGGTGCCCAGTCAAAGGATTGGTCGCCCAGTAGGGTTGATGGCGGTGCCTGAGCTCCGAATCTTTGGCGAGCAGGGCCAACCATTCGTCAACACCTATCGTGGATTCTCTAGGTTGGCGTTCGACAATCAAACCAATGCTCATGGCGTCCTTCCGGAATGCAATTTCACGACCTAGTTGGTCGACCGCTACTGGCCGGATGCCGCAGCTCGTGGGTCACGGCCCTTCGTCGAACTTTGTAACGGACACCACGAGAACAAAGCCGACCGCAAGAAACACTCCGGTAGCAAGAACGATGGCCGTTCTCCCGGAGTAACCCAACTGGAAGAAAACAAAGCCAATTGCCAAGGAGAAAATGGCGGCGGCAAGAAGGCGAAGTGCAATCGGTCGGTTACTTGCCGAATCCTTGCTGGAGAGCGTACGCGCGGGCGCATACGTGGCGATCGTCTCTGGAATCGACTCGTAGATCCAGCGGCTTCGCTTGCTATCACGCCTTGCAAGCCAGCCCGGTGGAAGATCGGCGAGTCCAAGGAGGCTTGGATCCCCTTTCACGATATGCCCAAGCCTTGCTTCCACACGATCCTCGGGCAAAACCTCCTCGTCTGTCATAAAGCACCATTCGCCTACATCTTGGTCATAGAACGCACTCAAGATCGGCATTGAACCGTCAGCAATTTGCCTCACCGCGGAGCAATCATCATCGGGGTGACCAGCGATCAACCAAGGCGTCGAACTATTCGGATCGTCCTCACCAAAAGGGTCGACCCCTTCCTGACGTGGCTCATTTTTCATCGTGGAGAAGTATCTATTTCTTGAGCTCGAGCACGGTACCGAATGTCCGGTCATGGCCGAATCTTGCCATGGTTGCGAAGGCAAAAAGTGCGTCCGGAGCCATACGGCACCGGATTACTGAGGCCCAGTTCGTCCTGATATCTTGGTAGCCGCTTCCACTTCCTTGCAGAACGTCGCCATTGCTTCAGCGAGCCACCTCTGGCCCAGCTCAGTGAATTCACCACTCGCAAGAGCTTGATTGCGCGCTGCGGTGAGAACTTCAAAAAGCTGATCGGCAGACAGATTGGCTTCACTCAACGTGACGACCTTGCCTCCCCAATACTCTGCTAGCTCTCGTGCAAGTAACTTCGCCGCCGGATTGCTAGCCCCATAGCGCTCAGACGCAATCGAAGCCGCCCTCGCGAGGATGTCGTGAATCGCGGTGCTGGTTCCCCAACAAATGTGGTCGTCGAAGGCGAGTGCTGATGACATGGGAAGCCTTGCCTGAATGTCTGTTCCTGGCCGCATTCTGCCGGTGGGACGGCACCATCAGTCAAAGTCGATAGACCTGACGATGACACCGGCCTCCGCAAGTTCGACCGCAGCATTGCGGCTTCCGGCCTCCGCCACATAGGTAACAAGGGCCACGTCCGAGCCATTGGTCGAATACCAGGCACGAAGCAGGTCTCCGCCGTGCGAGAAGGTCGCGCCGACGTAGTGGCTTGTCGACTTGCCTCGCTCGATGCCTGCGGCGGCTCCCAACATTCGAGTTTCGGCGAACTCTTCGAGTAGCGCGTCGAGGTTCTCGGGGCTGATTTCCGGATGGGCGCCGGAGCGGTACCTCGCCACGGAGAACTGAAGCGCCCCGACACCGTCCTGCTTTGCCAGGGTAGGAGGGGTTCCTTCGAGCAGGTCGTCGCTGATGTCGAACCAACCCGCAGGGAGCGAAATGCGGACGTTCGCGAAGGCACAGATTTGACTCATCGCTGGTGAATCAGAGGGTGGGGTTGGATGTCCGAAGTTGGCCGATTGTTGCCCGAGTCAGTGCACACGCGCTTCAGAGCGTCGTTGCAGCATCGCACCAAGGATGAATGCTGGCACAGGCAGCACGACGGACGCCACTCTGGACCAAAGCGGGATGGGCAGGGAATACGGCACAAGATTGCCGAGCAGCACAAACGCTGCCACCAGCGCCCCAGCAACGACGGCGTTTCGAATGTGCGAGCTTTCGCTTAGCTTTGCCGCCCATAGGCCGCCGGGCAAGAGGCATAGAAATCCGACAACGTGGGCGAATAGAAGATACGAAGTGGACTCATACGCGCGGGCATAGGATTCATTCCCGGGCACACCGTGGGCGACAAGCACCCACAGAAAAACTAGCCCAAAGATGAAGAGGACGACGTAGCTCAAGGCGTTGCCGACCGCCGCGCCAATCAACACCGCCGTGACGGGGCGAATGGCCCGAATCTTCTGTCCGCTGGACTTTGCTTCGTTAGTCATAGGTCTACTGCTCAGCGGGCCGCTGGCAGAAATGTCTGGGATTGACGACTGTAGCCGGTGGTGCCCGCAGGACGTCGGCCCATTGCGGGGCACTCCTGGCCCTAGAGTCCGAGGAACTTGGAATTTTCAGTGGTGAATGGTGACAACGCCTCCAAGGCGTGAGACGCCATGACGCGAAGCGGAATCCAAGATGGATGACTCATCGCAGCCAAATTGTTCTCCCGGCCACTCCCGGCCTGAAGTACCTGCGCAGGAACAGCGTCAAGCGCCCCTGCCAAGGCGCAAAGCCAAGCTTCTTGTTCGGCGTTCAGGTAGCCTCGACCGACAAAATACTTTCCCGCCTTCGTATCGTCTTTCAATTCCCATGCGACGTTGAAGTCGCCCATGGATTCGCACTGCTCTGCCGCCGTCGAACCGAGCATCCTCAACGCGTCAAGAAATACCCTATAGGCAGAGTGAAACCCTTCTTCGTCTGCGCGTAGAGATGCGTCGTCCATGGGGTAATTGTTCTCCGAATTTGGACCAGCGAAGTGCCGCTGCGCCTAGGTCCGCTTGTGGCCGACTGTAGTCTGTCGCTACAACGTCGAAAAGCGCTCCAAGCAAACGGTAGCGAGTACGACTAGCTCGCCCTGGCCTTCGGTGGGAATGCCTTCCACGCCGCTCGCGTATTGAATACCCCGACGGCAAGGAGAAAGATGCCGAACACAAAAAACGCACCCTGCTCAAAAGCAGAGGAACGAGCCATTGCGCCGAGGAAAAATGCCACTATCGTGAATAGTCCCGCGATGCCAAGCAAGCCATTGAGCACTACTGCAATGCCCCCCAAGGTGCGGTTCTCAGGCGACCGGCACCAAAGCGCCCACGAAGCGGAGGGCAGAAATCCCATGAGCATGTTTGCCGGGAACGAATGTGTCATGCGTGTCAATGACACTACCGACCAACAGATCAGTAGGGCCAACAACACATTGAGTACAAGCTGCGTTCGTGAAATTTTCAATCTGTTTTCTCCCCATTACCTCCACCCGGAGGCTTATCCAAGATAATTTTCGCGTCGACCTCGAACGACCGGTCCTGGCCGACTGTAGCCGGTGGCTCTGCCTTCGCGAAGGGGCCCGAAGCGGTCTGAGCCAGCGCTCCAAAGCGGCCGTTCGCGCCTACCGGGCTGAGCGAGAGCCATGCAATGCGAAGCTCAGCCTTCGGCATCCAACGTGCGGCGGCGTTCCAAAAACCGGTGAGCCAAGTCCCGTAGGGTCTTCGGAAGGTCTGGCGTTTTCGCAGTTTCGACCAGTGCCGACATGTACTTGGATCGCTCTTGATCCGAAAGCTGACCATTGAGAATCCGATTCATCATCAAGATGGCGTTGTAAGAGGGCTGTGTTCGCAAGGAGTCGAGCAGGCGCTCCGTGTAACTTGGATAGAACCCCTCTGTCAGATGTACAAGAGTTCCCGGCGCGCCCATATCGTCGAGGGGGTGCGCCTCAAAGAACGCGAAGATCGGCTCAATCAAGCCTTCATTTCTGTCGGACTCGGGCACCGCCTCCACGAGTTGGTCAACACGCAGCACAAAGTCCGTGGCGGCAGGGTCGAGTCGCAATAACTGCTGTTCGAATTCTTTGAATCTATTCATGGCATGACCTGAAGGAAAGGGCCGCTTTTGGCCGACTGGCGTCGAAGCACTGCCAGCTGAAGTTCTATGGCGCCAGGATCGCCCATCGCTCGTGATCGCACCAACGCCCGTTGATTTTCAAGTAGCGAGGTGAGTACCCTTCCTGCAGAAAGCCGCAGGCTTTCACAAGCGCGATTGAGGCGGCGTTGGTCGGCTGGATGTTGGCCTCCAACCGATGCAACTTGAGGTTTTGAAAAGCAAATCGAACTACCGCTTCTAACCCCTTCCGCATCAGGCCTTGTCTCTCGTGACCGGCGAAAACGTAGTAGCCGAGGTAGCCGCTTTGGAACGCGCCCCTGACGATATTGGTGATGTTGAAGACGCCGACGAGGCAATCGTCTGCATGCCGGAAAACAAGAAATGCTGCGTTTTCATGCGTAGACATTCTTTCTAAGTACGCTCGAAAATGTTCAGGTGTGGATGGCGGCAAGGTCCAAGGGCTGTGAAGGGCGCCACTCTTCTTAACCGAGGCAAGGAAATCGTGCTCGTCGGACGATTGAGGTGGCCGAAGATAAACAGGCTGTCGCATTTCAGGTGTTAGCAATATCTGAGGGAGGTCGCGACATTTTTCCCGATCGAACAAGCATCACGAAAGACCGGTCTTGGCCGACTGTAGCCGGTCGCTCTGCCGTTACGAGGGGCCCGCGCAGCCTAAAAAGCTCAAGGCGATACCCAATGTGCTTTGCGGCTGACCTTACCGTCAGCGTCGAACTCGACAGACCAGGCTTCAATACCTACGGGCACAGGATGCTCCCACCACAGGCGGGTGACACATGGCGTCCTGCAGGGCTGCGCTGCATAAACAAGGAAGGACCTGGCTTCGGTCTCATGGACAGATGGTGGACCGAAGCGAGCTACTACCGCTTGCATTGCTTCGTGGTCTTGTGTTTGCTCGAACGCATCTCCGTACCGGGAAACGGTGATGGCGCAACTGGTCATGAAACCCACCGGTGCCGTGATCGCGAGAACAATCGCAGTCCCAGCCAGAACTCGCATTGATTTTTGCAGTTTCATATATGCGGGGTCGCATAAGTCGGCTTCAGGCCGAATTCTGCCCACCGCGGCGAACGGCTGGTTGTGGCCGACTGCCGCCGGTGGCATGCTACCTTCTTGACCGACACGGCTCGTTGGAATCATAGATGGACGATTGGCTCGAAAGACAAGCTCCGCTCGACATGGCGGTGGCGAATGCCCTTATTGCTGCGACCCCGGAATGGTGGATCGGCCAGCCTTGTCGCCGACCGGGAGCAGGATGGCTCGCAGGAGCGGATGACCATCATCATCACGTCGCCTGACGGGCAGCCGGAGCCTGTTAGCCCGACCGAGGAAATCTATTCAAGCCTTTACGCGCTCGCCGACCATTTTCGTGAGCGCGGGTCCATTTGGCGCTCCGCGACGTACTCCGTCAGCCAAGAGCAAGGCGGCGAATGGAAGTACTCGGTGCAGTTCACCTACTAGCAAACTGGATGGCGACGACGAAGGTCCGGTGTTGGCCGAAATGGGCTGTTGAACGCGTCAGGTTGAACTACTGACAAGCGCCTGGAGCTTTTCATAGGCATAGCCTTGGCGGCCAGTAATAAGCGTATTCGCATGCGTAAGCACGGCCTCAGGCTTCGGCCCATCGTTCGCCAAGGAAAGCAGGACGGCCGCAATTTCGGTCGCCCCGACTGATTCGAACGCCTCGGAAAACGTGAGCATGGCAGGTGCTCCGTATCGATGAATCAACCCCTCTATGCCGTCCTTGTCGCAGTAGACCTCCGCCTCAGAAATCGCGAAGACCAGCTTCTGAACCCCGGTCAAAGACCCAAGACCATGTCGCTCGCCGAGTTCGATCGCGTCGCGGATAGCAGTATCGGAATTCATGTTTTCTGAGCTTCGGGACTGAATGTCTGGTTCTGGCCGACTGTAGCTTCTCGCAGTCCAATGCCGAGTGCCTGACGTGGGTGCTTGCGAGCGCCCTTGGCATTCAAGAACGTCGACGACTACGTTGGCGAGTTTTTTACCGCCCGCAATCTCCTCATCTCTTCGACGGCATCCTGACGCTGCACGACTCCCAGGGGCAGTCCAAATATCCCAACATCGACCTCGAAAGTGTGTAGTCGAAGCAGGCAGATTCGCCAAAAGCTGCTGGGCGGAATGCCCAGCGTGGCCCAGTCCACACCGTCACCCATTTCCTTGCGGACAACGACATGCTTCGACTCATCAAATTTCACTTTCTCGATCGGTATTCCAAGTACCTCGATATGGTCGGCTTCGTAGTCTGCAATATCGAGCATGAGTTGTGTCTTCATCGCGTGATTGGCTGCAGTCTTCCGGTACTGCTCGGAGCGAATCGCATCAAACACTTCGTCCGGTCTCAGCCAAAGGCCACCGTTCTTCGGTTTTCCTCTCAGGACGACACGGTCGAGGAGTGCGTCCGAACTGATGACCAAAGAGTCTGGGGAACTCACGTTGTCAAACACCACGCGACTTAGTGAAACTCCGGCACCGATCTCGAACCGACCTGGGCCGATCTGGCAGCGCGAGAAGATCACATCCTCGATCCGGATCTCTTCATCAGCCTTGAGATTGGATCCAACATCGAAGCTCGTAATGTGAGCGTTAACGATCTCAACTTGGCTCAGGGTTTTACGCTTTTGATCGAGACTCATCGAAAAACGAAGATCATCAGAGACGCTCATGCTGGTTTCCGGAGACTAAGAAAAAAGATTCGAAGGTCACCATCGGCGAGATGGCCCGAATGTAGAGATCTGTTGGCACCAACGAATGGTCGCTTATGGCCTCATTGTGCTGGTGCAACGAACGACTGGTTGTGGCCGACTTCAGCTGTATGAGCGCATTTGTCGACCTACGTCCCTGGGGCTTCGCCGCGGGCCATTCGGAGACAGTCTTGCAGGCGCTGGATGAGGGCCTCGACTTCTTGCTCCCCCAAGTCAAGCGGGTCCCCATGCGAGCTGACCGCGATGAGGCAAACGGCGGCCCCATCGACCCAGACATCTAGGCGTTCTTGGGCTCCGGAAACGCGCTGCTCGTTCAATGGCACAGTCCGTCCTTGCTCATACGTTGACCAGGAAAATTTCGGTATCCATCTTGATTGAGGGCACGCAGGATATCGCCGATCAGTATCACAGCGGGAAAGCCGACTTCCGGCACGAATTCTGCCGGAGCGGCCACACGACCACGCTGGTGTTAGCCCTTTGATTGAAACAGCCCCGGCAAAAGTCGATGGACGTATTCATGCATATACGAGTTGCCGCCGCAGAACTCCAAAGTTTTCTCGCCAGTTAGAAACGTCAGCAACGGCGATACGCTTTCGCCGCCCACTTCGAAGCCTGCCACGTCGTCGAGAAGGCTCGCCACCGCAAAACCGATGCTGCCCGTGAGCTGCTCGACCAAATCTTCAGGCGCGTCGACCTTCTCCAGCTCCGTCCGAATCGTTCGCAGAAGCTCGGTCGTCAGAGCTTGTTGAAGACGGTCGAAAGCGCCGGTGGCGACCAGATTCATGTTGTTCCCGTTGTTTTCTGAGCCCATGTTGGGCGTCTGCTTGTGGCCGATAGTACCCATTCGCGCGAGACCGAAGGATGTCGGCAATCGCTGCGAAGCGGGCAGCCGCTGCTCGAGCGTTCGCAGTTAGCCCGAGCGGCCTCCGCTCGAAAGCAAGGAATCACCCGATTGTGATGCGTCTCGCGATATCCCCGATAGTGAGCCCGCGTGACTGTGTGTACGGGTCTGCCGCAGATTGCCCTGCTGCCTCCGCGCCCACATCATCAGGTCCGGCCCGAGCCTAGCCGCGATAGGGAGCGAAACGGATTGCTAGGCGTGTAGCTTGCTCACCTAGCCGGCGCACGTTGTAGAGGCTTGCCGCTGCGCATATTTATGGCCATAGCGCGTGCGCTCTCAAGAGCCTCTACGTCCGACTGAACAGCACGGTCGAACGATCTGGCGATGAATTCGCGGCGGGCACGGGAATCCGCGGCCCAGCGTCGAGCTATGGTGGTAGGACGCGTTTCTGTAGCCATCCCAATATTTTCTCCCTTATTTGTACAGACCAGACATCTGAACGTCCACCTACCGCAGCATCGCCGTCCTGATGGTTTTCCGCGCGAGCTGGAGAACTTCTAGATCTAGACAGAGTTAGTAAATAATTGTTGAAAACAAGAGAGTTCTTTGTTTTTTTATTTTTTTAGAAAACAAAGATTCAAAAATACTGAGTCCAGTATCAAGTGATGTCTAAATTCATCAAGTAATTTCTTGATGCGCAGAGGAGAGGTCTGCAGAGGCGTTGAGAGTGCATCGAAATTAGTGCGGAGTCCTTGCCGGTCCGTCGAATTTCGGAAATACTTAGGCGCTGTGAAGCACCATGATTTTCATTCTGCAGATGAGATTTCGTCGCCTGCATCAGTGATTGAGGTCTTGACCTTCAATCGACTGTTTGATCAATTTGGTCCGCTGCTTCAAGTTGAAGACGCTTGGAAGTTGCTGCATTTCCCAACTAGGGATTCATTCAATCGCGCGATCTTGAAGGGGCGTTTGCCGCTTCGCGTCATTCGGCCTCCGGGCCGGCGTGTAGGGTTCTTGGCTACAGCCGATGTGGCCGCCTATCTAGCCACGCTTGCGACAGATGCTGTCGAGGAGGATTCAACTATGTAAAGCAAAACGCCGACTCCCCTTTCGAGAAATCGGCGTAGCCAGCAGCCGGTGAGAACTGCCTAAGGATTTCGGGCCCCTTGGGAAAGTATCTCCCCAGCTGAAGGTTGCGTCAAGCCTTCCTGCGCCTGTTTTATCAGCGGGCCGAATTGGAGAGATACATATGAAACGTCCCAGTCGCGAGGTAGTCACGCGCTCACCGAAGCGCATGGTCGGCATCCTCAATTGCAGGTGGTTTCAACCCACTGCCATTCATCATGAAAGCCGCCTGGAGAAGCATTTTGTGCTGCGCACAATGCTCTCTCCGCTTGTTCGCAGCATCCAGCATCAGCCATTCACCTTGAACCTTGGCGATAGCCGTAGCTATACGCCGGACTTCCTGCTGACCTTTTCCAATGGGCAGAGCGCCGTCGTGGAGGTCACACGCTCAGAACGAATTCCCGCTCTGAAGGAGCGTTTTAACGAGATCACCAGGCGCCTAGCGGCGGACAGTCAAATCTTTTTCGTGGTTCACCAGGGGCAGATCGAGGGACAGCGGCGCGCCGAGCGCGCCGCCCTGCTGAGGCGCTACGCCATGTTGCAGCCGAAAGAAGGAGCGATCGACGCGATCGCCGCCTACGTCGCAAGCAAGCCGAAAGGCGTCTCGATCGGCGCACTCATGAAGCACTGCGCGGCCACGCCAGAGATCATTTTTCACGCCATCGCTCGACGTCGCATCGTCACCGTCCGCCAACTACTGATCAGCAAGGACGACTTAGTTTTCACCCCCACTCAGGAGATCAGCAATGTCGTTGCTCAGTTTGGAGCCTGGTTTGGTTGTTCGCCGTGGAAGCCGCACGTTGGAACTGATCCGCTTGCTCGAGGGCAACAAGATTCAGTTTGAGGATCAACTGACCCGCTCGGTGACTACGTTTGCACTGGCCAAATTTCATTCGATGCTTCAGGCCGGACAGCTGACACCTGTTCTGGCTGAAGAAACACCGCAGGTTGTAGATCGACGGCCGCGGCGCGTCGTCGTCGACTTGTCCAGCTTGAGCCAGAAGGATCGGAGGCAGCTGGAAAGACGCATGGGCTACGTGAAGGCATTGCGAAAACGTCTGTTGACGCGTGGACAGCGCAGCAAGGTCGGCAATGCGATTCAAGAGATCGCCACGAAACTAGAAGACGAGAAGCCGCCAGGGACATCCACAGTTCTCAGCTGGATGCGCTCCTTCGAACTTTCGCAAATGAATCCCGCGGCGCTGCTGTCGGGCAACCGTCACCGTCTTCGTGAAAGAACTCTGTCGACGTTGGTTGAGGAGGTCATCGTCAAAAAGCTGCGGACGGTCTATCTGACCCGTGCCCGGCATACCCTGCGTCACACGCTTGATCAGATTCGCATCGAACTTGATCACAAGGTCAAGCAAGGAAAGATCCTGGCAGACCACGCGAAGGTGAGTCTCTCGACCGTCAGTAGGCGTTTGGCAGAGCTGTCCCCCTACGACCGCGACCGTGCGCGATACGGGGTGGCCTACGCGCGGGCCCGGTTCCGGACCAGCGTCGAGGGTGTGACCGCGGTGCGGCCGCTTCAACGGCTGGAATGTGATCACACGCCGCTGAATTGGGTGGTGATCTGTGACCGAACCGGACTCCCACTCGGGCGCCCGACGCTAACCATCATCGTCGACGCATTCAGCGGGTACGTCGTCGGGATATACGTCAGCTTCTACGGCCCAGGCCTGACGTCGGTCTTGAATGTCATCAAGAACGCGATCCAGCCGAAAGACGAGTTCGCCAAGGCGGCCGGCGCCAAACAACCCTGGATCGCCTTCGGGATCGGGGAGACCTACGTTCTGGACAACGGCTTGGAATTCCACTCACCTCAATTTGAGCTTGCCTCGTGGGAACTTGGCACCGATCTGGAGTACTGCAGGGTGCGTACACCTTGGCTCAAACCAAAGGTCGAGCGCTTCTTTGCGAACCTGGATCACTTTTCCTTGGCGAACGGTCGTGTGCACAAGCTGAAGAGCAACGAGTTGCGGCTTGACCCATCCAAGGATGCTTGCATTACTTTCAGTGATCTCGTCACAGGACTGATTCGTTTTGTCGTTGATGTCTATCCGTTTGAACTCAACAGTCGTCGACTGCAGACCCCTTTCGAACTCTTCAAGGAAGGCATAGATTTTCTGCCGCCGCCTACGTTTCTAAGCTCCACAAAGCAACTCGACATGATTGCCGCGATGAGCAAGCAACTGACAGTGGCTCAGGGCGGGGTTGATTTCCATGGTCTCAACTATTCCAGTCGAGAACTCTTGGACTTGAAAAAGGCCATCGGCAGCAAGTTCGAAACACTAGTGAAGTGGAATCCGGACGACCTGTCGTACGTGTACCTGAAGCATCCGCGAACCGATGAATGGCTGGTGCTGCCGAGTTTGCTGCGCGAATACACCGACGGCCTGTCATGGGTTCAGCACAAGCTCATTCGCAAGCATGCACGCGAAAAGCATGTGGCTGGCGGCGGCCAAGAGCGGCTGATGCGTGCGAAGCAAGAGCTCCACGAGCTTTGGATGAATCCCCTTGCGCGGCGAAATCGTCGTCAGGATCTACGCACTGCGGCGAAGTTCTCGGGGCTGTCCTCCAATCAGATCGTGCTGGCCGAGACGACTGGACTCCAATCGCCCATGGCGGCCTCGCAAATCGTTGCGCCGGAGGAGGTCTGCATCACGATGCCCGACACGCCCTCGTACGAGGGTTTTCGGATGAGGTCGCTATGAGGGTGGTGGAGCCCGCAGTCGACACAGACCTCACCGACTACGAAATCGAGGATCGTCAGGCCCTGGAGCGTCGCTACAAGACATATTCCGTAGAAGCTTTGAAGGCGGCCTTGCCAGTCGACGATATCTTCGTCGCTCATGCCCAATTCATGCGCGCGGTTAACGCTGTGAACCGTGTCTATGAGCTTGCAAGGGAAACGTCTATGCCCCAAGGGATGTATCTTGAGGGGCCGGTGGGGACAGGGAAATCCTCCGTCTTTCGGTACTTCAAGACATCCTTGCCAAGAAAGTCACTTTTTGGAGACCAGCTCGGTGTGCTTACGGTTCGAGCCAAGAAGAATGCTACTGCAGCACAGCTTGTCGGGGCGGTCTTGCGCTGCTATGGCTATCCGATCCGAAGGGTCGGGAGCGACACGCTGGAGCCGCGTGTCAACATTACAAAGGAGGCGATTCGACAAAAAAAGACTCGACTGATCGGTATCGATGAAGCATCCAATTTGTTGCACTCACCGAATCGGCGACTGACTTCCGCAAAAGACGACGGCACGTCCGCAACTGACTACCTATGCGAGGTGATTGATGAAACCTGTATAGGGGTCGTTCTGATAGGGTCAGAACGGCTTGCGCATCTTGAGCAGACTGATCCTGCACTCGCCAGTCGTCTTACTACGCATGAGCGCTTGGAAAATTTCTCCTATGACGATGAGTGGGTGAAATTCGCGAGTGCGTTTTTGCGGCAATGCGTCGGGTTTGATCTCCGGCTGTTCCTCAGCAATGCGGGGCTCAAGACGTTGCATCGCGTTGCGGAAGGAAATGTACGAACGTTCAAACGCTTTGTCACGGAGTGCTGTCTTTGTGTTGCCAATGAGAGCACGCAGACCTTGCAGGAATCGCACGCAGCACAGGCTTTTCGAGCCGTGTTTGGTGGTGGGTCTGGGTTGCAATGCCCATACGCCCATGCGTTATAGCTTGCCGATCACTAGAGAGGCTGGACCGGACGAATCAGGAATGAGTCTCCTGCTTCGGATCGCTTCCGCAAATCTAGCGACCATTTCTTGGTTACGGAACCGCCTCAATATGTTGCAGCCGCGGCCGTTTCGATCAACGGATGCGGTGCCCCTGGCTTCGCTGGTCGATGTCCCGGCTCAAGAGCTGGCAGATCGTTTGCCAGATTCTGGCTATATCCATGGACATGCCGCAACGAGGTACTTTGGAACGCTCTCGATGAGTCGTGCGCAACAGCGGTTTGCGCGACCTCAGGTTTGTCCTGAATGTCTTCACACGACGGGATACTGTCGCGCTTGCTGGGATTTCAGCTGCTATACCGTTTGCGAAGAGCACATGACTGCGATGGTCGACCGGTGCGCGTCATGCCAACGTCGTCTGACATGGAATCGACCGGCGATCGATGTCTGCATTTGCGGGGCGTACATCGGTTCGGGCGATCCGCTCTGTACTGAAAAAGAGGCTCCAGCTCTCCTTATTTCAAGGCGCATTGCTATGGCCATTGGTGGCGAACGCACGATATCGAGCGCCAGCCTTGAGCGCCAGGAGAGTCTCCCCCCATGGTGGAGCCATGTTTCTCTGGACGGGTGTCTACGAATTCTGGTGGCAATGGGGGCGATCGATCGACCGCTGACTGCTTTCAAAGTGGCTGCGCTTCAGCAGGCGCCTTCCCTCTCGTGGAAGGGCATCGTGGAGAGAGGCTTGATGCGCCTTCAGTGGGCAGTGGCTCACCCGGACGACGAGCTCAAACAACTGGCGTCAGTGGTCTGGGAAGGTGGCTTGGAAAGCATCGCCCTTGATCACGTTTCCCATCCGGATCGACAAGTAGCGCATCTTCTGACTGAAGCCATCTTTGACCATAAGTTCGCTGGAAGATTTGGAAGTCTTCGCGGTCAGCTAAGTCAGCGCGCCTTGTTCTGAAGGCCGGATGTGAAGCAAGAACTCTTTGGAGTGTGCGAACCGGAATTTGACGAGTCTCCTTCTTCTTGGCTCAGCAGAGCTGCCGCCAGCCAAGCGATGTCGCTACGCGAGCTATGCCGATGGTTGGAGATCCCCTATCGTCGTGACATGGATGCCGGATTTTGCAATCTGAAGACGCGTCAGGTTGAAGCGCGTTGCGGTCTGCGCCCCAGGGTTTTCGATTTCCCATGCCGCATGCTTAGGGTCGGCTCGGCCCTGCGCACGGTAAGGCCAGCGCTCTGGTCGGAACGCGGTCGTTCGCGTTATCGGTTCTGCCCGAAATGTTTCGAAGATCAGCACACGCCGTACCTCCCCGTTCACTGGCGTTTCGATCCCTGGCGCCTATGCTTCAAGCACCGATGCATGATGGAGGACGCGTGTTGGAAGTGTCACATGCCAATCCTCTTGCCAGAGAAAATGGAGCAAGGCGGTGCTGACGGTAAGGGGATCACTTTCATGAGCCAGTGCTTTCATTGCTCCGAGTTACTGTGGCGCGTTGCTCCGATCTATGTGGACCAGCTAGCACCCTTAGTGTTGTCTCCGTTGCAGGAAGTCCAACTGCAAAACGGCTGCGCATTTGTTTCGGCGATTGCCCATGGGTATATGACGAATCTTCTAGGGAGGGCTGTTCGGATTGCGAAGGAGTTGCCGCTGATGGAAAGAATGCAATTACTCGCTTCAGGTGACTCGTTGAGTCCGAATGCGATTCGGCAGCGAGAACTGCTTGAGGAAGAAGGTTGGCAGGATTGCTAGCTCTCGATCATGAATTCGCCGGTAATCGGGATCACGAGTAACAATCAAGCGCGAGGCTCCAGAAGACGGACTTCGCAGCCCTTGCCGCTGCAAGGGCTGCGCAAGAGCACACACGGTTCTGCCGTAGGCAGAGAAAGGCAAATCATCATGGAAAAGTCAGTGCTTCAACTGACACAAACTCCTGAATTCGCTCGCCGGATGAGGGAACGCCTTGCAAAGGTCGCCGCGGTGAGAGCGAAGCTGGGTTTACCGAAGGCCGTGGTCATTGACGGTGTTGTGCATAGTCAATTTCCCGACGGAAGAGTGGAGGCTGTGGATGCACGGAAAACGAGCAATGAACAGAAGAAACCGGAGACTGGTCGGACGTGAAATTCCCACTTGGCCAAGCCTCATTGCGGGAAATTCCATCTTGAAGCCCTTCGATTGTCCGGCAGCAGCGAAAGCTGCTTTCAGATCGCAGCCAGGCTACAGGAGCCTAAAGAGCTTGAACGAGCAGGCCACGAGCGCAAGCACAGTGATTGCCCACGGGAAGATCAACAAAGTGCTGCTTCTCGAATAAACGATCAGCCAGCATAGCTGCGCGACTCGCACCAAGAATCTCTGACTCTTCGTGAGAAAGAAGTTGTGCTCCTGAACGCCCGAGACGCCTTCGCTCCCGTTATCTGACCAGAATTCGAGCTGCACTCGGACGCTCCAAGTCCCATCTTTGCTATCGACCCACTGGCCAGCACCGTCCTTGTATCCTGAATGGACTTCGACTACCTGAACGTGCTTTATGACGACAGGGGGCGCAACCTTTTGCGTGGTTGATCGGATGTTCGCTGTATTTTCCCACTCTCGAAGAAATGCCCCGAACAGTGGAGTGGCGGTCCTCAACCGTTTGAACCACCACACTTCTACGCACAACCACAATTTCACGAATCTGGTTTCGATGACGCCACGGTTGAAGGTCAGTTCTTTCTGGCCCTCTTCGTGATCTTTCGAAAATCTGAAGCGCAGTGCGAGATAGACGAGTGCGGCAGTGATCGCGATCCAGACGCGAACCGGTGAAATCGAAACAGTGGGGTCCACCTCTCCGAAGATGCGCTTGAGCAGTGCCCCTTCCGGAATCTGAAGCCACGCGAAGAGCAGCACCAAGCTGCCGGCCAACATCAAGTTGCGCCGAATTTTCGAATCCTCGTCATCCATCGATCTCACCTCCAGTTTGTGCTGGATTCTCTGCGATGGAAATTTAGTGCTGCTCGTGCAGCAAGCGATCTGTCTCAGCGTTGATGCGATAGCCAGCTCGACAAAGTTCCGAGTTAAATGGGACAGAGACCGAGAAATTCCGGCTTAGATGAGACGGGGATTCAGTGTTCGATGAGTCAGGATGCGCCAAGTCATTGATTTTCAAAGAGCTCGAGTTTCGAGTTAGATGGACATCGACAGCTGGCGGGTGGTCGCTTACAACTGGTCCGTGGGCACGAACCACGAGAAAAGCAGCAGCTGCAGCCGGGTCAGCATGCTCGAATCGGGCTCGCTGTCGAGCACCTCGTTGTTGACATCGCCGGTGCCGATCCACTCCACGTTCTGGCCGTCGGGCTTGAGCACCACGCGGTAGACGCCTTCGATGTCGTCGAGCTGGTAGGCGAAGAGCAGCGCCTGCGTCAGGTCGAAGCTGCGCACGCGCACGCCGAACTCTGTGTTGAGGCGGGCGGAGCGCGGGTCGAGGTTCATGGAGCCCAGCAGCACCCATTGGCGGTCGACCAGCGCAAGCTTGGCGTGCAGGCGGCCGCGCGCCTTCTTGAGCAGGTCGCGGAACTGGCCGCTGCGCTTGAGCTGCTGCGTGCTGACCTCGTACAGGTTCACGCCCAGCTTGAGCATGTCGACGCGGTAGCGGTTGTAGTTGATGTTGACCAGCGGCTCGTCGCTGTCGGCGAGCGAGTTGGTGATGACGGTGATGTTGATCCCGTGCTCGCGTCCCATGCGGATGCGCGCCATGCCCTCGTCGCCCGGGATGAAATAGGGCGAGATCACCACCACGTTCGACTGCGCGGTGGCCAGCATTTCATGGAAGCGCTGCGCCAGCGATTCGGTCGGATGCGCCATGACGCCCAGGGCCTTGTTGGGGCTGTCGGCGGTGGCATGCGCTTCGGCGCGCATCCACTTCGCCTCGTCGATGTTCGCGAGCTGCGCGGCCAGTGGCGGGTCGCCCAGCAGGTCGGTGGCGGGCAGCGGGTCAGGGGGCGGGGCGTACAGGGGGGCGGTGTCGGCGTCGAAGGCGGACTTCAGCTCGTCGGCGGTGCGGCTGGTGCCGGCGACCCGCTGGAGCGGGTAGACCACGTCGCTGTTCCAGTAGGTGTCGAAGATGGCGGCCGACTCCGGAACCACCGGGCCGGCCATGAGCACTTCGAAGTCGATGAAGTTCGCGCTCTCGCTGCGCAGGAAATACTCGTCGGCCAGGTTGCGGCCACCGGCGATGGCCATGGCGCCGTCGGCCACGAACAGCTTGTTGTGCATGCGATGGTTGAGCCGCCGGAAATCGCCGAAGAACTCCAGCCACCGCCCCGACGAGTGGTCGCGCATGTTCACGAACGGATTGAAGAGCCGCACTTCGGCGTTGGGCTCCGCGGCCAGGCCCAGCAGCAGGCGGTCCATGCCCGCCGTGTAGAAATCGTCGAGCAGCAGGCGCACGCGCACACCGCGGCGTGCGGCGTCGCGCAATTCCCGCAGCAGGAGCCGGCCGGTCTTGTCGTTGCCGAGCTGGTAGGTCTGCACATCGAGCGAGGACTGGGCGCGCCGCATCAGCTCCAGCCGTGCATCGAGTGCGTAGGAAGCCTCGATCAGCGGCCGCAGGCTGGAGAGGCCGTCGGGCGGCGTGTTCAGGCTGATGGCGGCGCGGCCGAGCGCGGTGGTGGGGGAGACTGCGATGGCCTGGGTCGGCGGCTCGGGCGTGCGCGGCGGGAGTCCGGCGCAGCCCGTCAGTACAAGGGCGATCAGCAGCAGGACCGGTGCGCGCAACGCGGTAATCAGAGTGGCAATGAGCTTGTGCATGAGGCCTGCCGGCACGGAGAAACGTGCCCGCGGCATCGTAGCCGCTTCGTTCGGCGCCGAAGGTGCAAATGCGCAACGCAACTCCCTGGGGCACGCTTGGGGATTGGCCAAATTGAGATTTTTTACCTACTAAAATGAGAATTATTCTTAATTGACATTTGGAGTGGAGCAGGAATGAAGAGGACGTTGGTGCGGCGCAGAGCCGCTTCGGTGCTGGTGGGATGCATGGCCGTTTACACGCAGCATCAGGTGTTGGCCCAGACGGCCGCCCAGGGTTCGCTGCCGGAAGTGCGGGTCGATGCGAATGCGGAAACCGAAACCGCGACCACGCCGGTGATCGGCTATCGCGCGAAAAATGCCGTCACCGCCACCAAGACCGACACGCCGCTGTCGGAAACACCGCAGTCCGTGACCGTCGTGACGCGCGACCAGATCGTCGACCAGGGTGCGACCAACCTGCAGGACGCGCTCAACTATGCCGCCGGCGTGCGTTCCGACGCCTACGGCCTCGATTCGCGGACCGACTCTGTGCGCGTGCGCGGCGCCTCGCCGGACATCTACCTCGACGGCCTGCGCCAGGCCTACGGCTACTACACCAGCACCACCCGCACCGAGCCCTACACGCTGGAGCGGCTCGAAGTGCTGCGCGGCCCCTCGGGCATGCTGTTCGGCGCGGGCACGGCCGCGGGCGTGGTCAACATGGTCAGCAAGCGGCCGCTGCAGGAGGCCCAGCGCGAAGTGGGCGTGCAGTTCGGCAGCTTCGGCCGCAAGCAGATCCAGGCCGACCTGACCGGCCCGCTCAATGCCGACGGCTCCCTGTCGTACCGGCTGATCGCCGTGCAGCGCAAGTCGGACACGCAGGTCGACTACGTGCCCGACGATCGCAGCCTGATCGCCCCCTCGCTCACCTGGCGGCCCAACGCGGCAACCTCGCTCACGCTGCAGGGCCTGTGGCAAAAGGACAAGAGCGGCAGCAGCTCGCAGTTCCTGCCGTGGGAGGGCACGTTGCTGCCGAACCCCAATGGGCGCCTGCCGGCGAGCCGCTACATCGGCGAGCCGGGCGACTTCTACAACAGCGAGCGCAAGACCTTCGGCTGGCTGTTCGAGCACAAGTTCAACGACAACTGGACCGTGCGGCAGAACTTCCGCTACGCGCAGAACGAAAACGCCAACCAGTACCACTATGGCGCCGCGTTCAGCGGGTTCGACAGCTGGTCCAGCGATCCGATCTTCAAGCGCGTGCTCGGCCGCTACTTCGACAACCAGCTGACCCTCAACCGCACCCAGACGCTGGACAACCACGTCGAGGGCCATTTCCAGACCGGCGCCCTCAAGCACACGCTGCTGGTGGGCGCGGATTTCGCGCGCCAGCGCGAGAACGTCTGGAGCGGCACCAATGTCGACACCATCGACGTCTACGCACCGGTCTATGGTCACCGCGACGTGCCTGATGCCACCGCGCTGCCGCGCACGCGCCAGCGCCAGACGGGCATCTACCTGCAGGACCAGATCAAGCTGGACAACTGGATCTTCGTGGCGGGCCTGCGCCACGACCGGGCCTCCTCCAGCGCCGTCGGCAGCGACGAGCAAAAGAGCAGCGCCACCACCAAGCGCCTGGGCGTGATGTACGCGTCGCCTTCGGGCTGGTCGCCGTATGTGAGCTACAGCGAGTCGTTCACGCCGCAGTCGCCCCGCGAGGGCCAGATCTTCATGCCGCTGCGCGGCGAGCAGTGGGAAGTGGGCGTCAAGTACGAGCCCAAGGGCCGCGCTCTGGCCTTCAGCGCCGCGGTGTATGACCTGCGCGAGAAGAACCAGATCGTCGAACCGCAGCCCGGGACGTTCTCGCAGCGCGGCCTCACCAAGACCAAGGGCGTGGAGCTCGAAGCCAAGGGCTCGATCGGTTCCAACCTCGACCTGATCGCCCACTACAACTACACCGATGCCGACGTGCAGATCGAGGGCCTGCCCAAGCACCAGGCCAGCGTCTGGGCGAAGTACAGGTTCGCCATCGGCGGCGTGAGCGGTTTCTCGGCTGGCGCCGGCGTGCGGGCGATGAGCTCGTTCCGCGACCTCCAGTTCGGCACCGGTCCCCGCATTCCGGGCATTGTGCTGGCCGACCTGGTGTTCGCCTACGACACCGCGAGCTGGCGCTATGCGCTCAACATCAACAACGTGACGGACAAGAAGTACTTCAGCACCTGTCTGTCGCGCGGTGACTGCTGGTACGGTTCGCGCCGCAACATCGTCGCGAGCGCCACCTACCGCTTCTAAACTCCGCCTTCAACCGACACAGCCAAGACAACATGAACAGCCGAAAGATCAAGACCTGGGCCTGGGTGCACAAGTGGAGCAGCCTCGTGTGCACGGTGTTCATGCTGCTCCTGTGCATCACCGGGCTGCCGCTGATCTTCCATCACGAGATCGGGCACCTGCTGGGCACCGAGGTCGAGGCGCCGAAGATGCCGGCCGGCACGCCGCGCATCAGCCTGGACAAGGTGCTCGACATCGCCAAGGCGAAGCACCCCGACCGCGTGGTGCAGTTCGCCTCGCAGCCCGAGGACGACGACGGCCTGTGGTTCGTCACGCTCACGCCCACGCCGGCGCCCACCGACGACTTCAAATCCGTCGCGGTCGATGCGCGCACCGGCGTCGTGCTGGCCCAGCCCAAGTTCGACGAAGGCTTCATGTATGTGATGTTCAAGCTGCACGTCGATCTGTTTGCGGGGCTTCCCGGCAAGCTGTTCCTCGGCTTCATGGGCCTCCTGCTGCTGGTGGCGATCGTCTCGGGCGTGGTGCTCTATTCGCCATTCATGCGCAAGCTCGACTTCGGCACCGTGCGGCGTGAGAAGCGCCCGCGCCTGAAGTGGCTCGACCTGCACAACCTGCTGGGCGTCGTCACGCTGGTGTGGCTGTTCGTGGTGGGCTCCACCGGCATGATCAACACGTGGGCCGACCTGGTCATCAAGTACTGGCAGTACGACCAGCTCAGCACCTTGCTCGCGCCCTACAAGGACCAGCCGACGGTGGCGGTGGCCGAACGCGGCTCGGTGCAGCGCTCGATGGACGAGGCCCTGCAGCGCACGCCCGGCATGAAGCTGTCGTTCATCGCGTTCCCCGGCACCGCGTTCTCGAGCCCGCACCACAACACCTTCTTCATGCGCGGCAACGAGCCCTTCACCTCGAAGCTGCTGCAGCCGGTGCTGGTCGACGCCAAGACCGCGGAGGTGACGGCGGTGCCGAAGATGCCGTGGTACCTCACGGCGCTGCTCGTGTCGCAGCCGCTGCACTTCGGCGACTACGGCGGCATGCCGATGCAGATCATCTGGGCGCTGCTCGACATCGCGACCATCATCGTGCTGGGCAGCGGGCTCTACCTGTGGCTCAAGCGCGGCAACACCGTGCCGGCCGCGCCCAAGACGCCGGCCGTGGCAGCGGCGGGGCATGCCGCGTCGCCGGTCTCGGGCCCGCAGCCCGACCCGGCACCGGCCATGAAGGTGCAGGCATGACGACGCACCACAAGACGCAGCACCAGTCCTTCTGGCGCATGTGGGGCTGGCCGATCGTGCTGGGCGTGTTGACGACCATCGGACTGATTTCCGCGCTGTTCAGCGACGGTGGGTTCGGCGACATGCTGGCCTGGGCGGCGTTGGGTATTCCGGTCGCGGTGTGCGCCTGGTACGGCTGGCGCCGGTCGCCCAAAAGCTAGCCGCAGCACCGGCAAGTGCCGCCGATTTCCGGCGGACAGATCAGACAACGCTGCCAACGGCCCGCGCATTCCGCGGGCCGTTGGTCTTTTATGCGTACCTTTGCCCGCGGTCAGTTGATGGTCAGTGTTTGATGTCATGGGTTTGCCGTCGAGAGGTCATACAACCTCCGCATGATCCGGCCCGCGCTGGCCACCCGTGAAGGAATGGCGAGCGCCTCGCCCTTTCTTTCGCGGATCTTTTCTCCATGACCCTTTTCTCATCTCGCACGTCGCGTGCGCCTGCGGCGATCGTCGCCGCGGCCGTTCTTTCACTGCTCTCGGCCTGCGGCGGAAGCAACAACGACTCCAGCGGCTTCTTCTTTCCACCTGCTGCGCCCGCACCCGCCGCGCCGCCGGCCGCCCCACCGCCTGCAGCGGAAGCCGGCGCGCAGGTGCAGGTCGCCTTCATGCCGGACATCCACTTCCACGATGTCTACGCCAACTTCAAGGACGGCTCGTTCCCGGGCGTCTTCAATCCGAAGTCCGGCCGCAACGCGACCATCCGCCTGATGCACGCGCAGATGACCTCCACGCGCCTGTTCAACGAAAACTACTTCGCGTTCATGGCGGCGCTGGACGACGCCGTGGCACGCGGCGTGAAGCTCATCGCGCTGCCGGGCGACTTCTCGGACGACGGTCAGCCCGTGCACATGCGCGGCCTGACGAAGATCCTCGACGAATACGCCGCCAAGCACGGCATCCAGTTCTTTGCCGCACCGGGCAACCACGACCCGAACCGGCCCATCGAGCGTCCGGGCGGCAAGGGCGACTACCTGGGCCTGGACCCCAACTCCGGCCGCGCCGGCTTCCCGCAGCCCATCTTCAGCCGCGGCGGCAACGGCGACTGTGCGCCCGCCAATTACAGCGGCGAATGGGGCAAGGTCAACTTCTCGTACTGCACCGAGGAGGTCAAGGAGATGGGCTACGCGGGCATCACCCAGGTCCTCGACCAGCACGGCTTCATGCCCAAGGCCGGGTTCCGCTACTTCGAGACGCCCTACAGCACCTACACCTACCAGAACTACACCGTGGCACAGGCCAAGGAGCAGGCGGTCTGGAGCAAGCGCGAGTTCGAGATCTGCGCGCAGGGCGCGGGCGGCGTCTACAAGAAAGACGGCTACACCTTCTGCCGCAACGTGCCGGACACCAGCTACCTCGTGGAGCCGGTGGAGGGCCTCTGGCTAGTGGGCATCGACGCCAATGTCTACATACCGACCGGCGCGGGCGTGAACGACTTCAACGGCTCCGGCGACGCGGGCTACAACAAGATGCTGACCCACAAGCCGCACGTGATCGCGTGGCTCAAGGACGTGGTCGCGCGCGGCAAGAAGCAGGGCAAGCAGGTGGTGGCCTTCAGCCATTTCCCGATGAGCGAGTTCTTCAACGGCGCTTCCGACGACATCATCGCGCTGCTCGGCGCGGGCAAGATGCAGATGGTGCGCCGCCCGACCGAGGACGTGACCAAGGCGCTGGCCGACACCGGCCTGCAGGTGCACGTGGGCGGCCACATGCACTTCAACGACACGGCCATCCGCACCTACGACGATGGCCATGGGCTGGTGAACATCCAGGCGCCCTCGATGGCCGCCTACGTGCCGGCCTACAAGCTGCTGACCTTCAAGGACGCCACCCACATCGACGTGCAGACCGTGCGGCTGGACGACGTGCCGCGCTTCGACGAGCTGTTCGATCTGTACCGCGAGGAGCACCGCTACTTCAGCGACTTCGGCTTCATGCTGCCGGGCGGCAGCAACGGCGTGTTGTGGGACAAGAGCGTGCTCGACGCGAAGACCTACGGCGACTTCAGCACGCGCTACATGTCGGAGCTGGTGCGCCTGCGCCTCCTGAACGACGACTGGCGCTGCGAGATGCGCGAGCTGGTGAAGAGCCCGCTCTACGGCTCCGACCTGCTGGTGCTGTCGCAACTGCAGACCAAGGTCACGCTCAAGCAACTGGGCAACACCGGCAACCACGGCCTGCTGAGCAACGCGTTCTTCGCCTGCCTGTCGGACGCGGGCGGCGACGGCAGCGCGAGCGCCGACTATGCCAAGGACTACGCCGCCGCCGAACTCAAGGCCCGCGCGCTGGCCAACGCCAACGGCATGCGCCTGGAAGACTTCAACCAGTGGAAGGCGATCGACCTTGCCGGCGACTTCGTGCGCCTGGCCAATGCCGGCGACCTCGCGTTCGCCGACATCCCTGCCGACCGTGCCAAGCAGTACAAGCTGATCGCGCAGGCGCTGGGGGGCACCAACGCCGCGCTCAAGCTGAACGGACAGCAGGTCACCAACGACAACGTCGTGAACGCGGTGTTCCAGGCGCGCTTCAAGCCGCTCATGGAGATCCTGCTGAAGCTCGCGAAGGGTGCGCCAACGCAGCACTTCGTGATCGATCTCCAGACCAACAAGCTGACCGACATGACCACGGCGCCCACGCCGTTCTGAGACGCACGACATGACCGATCAAGCAAACAAGAAACCGTCCGGCCACCTGAAGCGCCGCGGCGTCCTGCTCGGCGCGGGCAGCGCCATCCTGGCCGGATGCGGTGGCGGAGGAAGCGGCGGCGGGCTGCCGTTCCTGCCCGTGCCTGCCCCGGCACCCGCGCCGGCTCCCGCACCAGCCCCCGCGCCGGGGCCCGAACCCGAAGTCAGCGCCCCCACGCTCACAGGCCGCGCCGTGCTCGCCGCCGACAGTTACGTGGCCGGCCCCACGTCGGGCCAGTTCATCTCCGGCGGCGACCTCACGCGCGCCAAGGATGTCTACGGCTACGCGCTGCCGTTCCAGAACAAGCAGCCCATGCAGGGCTTCTCGGCGATGGTGCCGAGCCCGATGGCGGGCGTCTTCTACGTGATGCAGGACAACGGCTTCGGCGGCCGTGCCGCATCGCCGGACGCCTTGCTGCATGTCTATGCCGTCAAGTTCGACTGGGCGCAAGGCAAGCTGATCCCCGTCAACTTCCAGACCGGTGCGGCGCTCGCCGAATTCACCGCCGAGAGCTACGTGCGCTTGAGCGACCCGAACCGCAACCTCGGCTACGGCATCGTCGCGGACATGGCCAACTACCCCGGCACCTCGGTGTCGCCAGCCGGCCAGACGATCCCGGTGGACCCGGTCATCACCGCGGGCCGCCTGCTCACCGGCTACGACATCGACCCCGAGTCGCTGCAGGTCGATGCACAGGGCAACCTCTGGATCGGTGACGAGTTCGGCCCCTTCATCCTGAAGTTCGACAACAAGGGGCGCCTCTTGTCGCGCGAGGTGCAGATGCCCAACCTCGTGAAGCTCGGCGCCAATCCGCTGGTGCAGACCTCGAACAACCCGTACATCCAGTCGAACACTTCGGTGGCCAACCTGGGCGGCTCGGGCGGCCTGGAGAGCATGGCACTCAACACCAGCCGCACCAAGCTGTATGCGATGTTCGAGAAGGAGCTGAGCGGCGACAACGCACAGCGCCGCCTCATCAGCGTGTACGACATCGCCTCGCAGAACTTCGAGCCGAAGACCTTCGCCTACCGCGTAAGCACCGGCCAGCGCATCAACGGCGACGGCAACCTGGAGACCGAGGTCTACAGCGTGAACGACATGGCCGCCATCAACGACACAGAGTTCCTCGTGGTCGAGAAGGACAGCGGCGCGGGCGACGTGCGCACCGGCAAGTTCGCCGCCTCGGGCACGTCGCGCAATGCGGCGCGCTTCAAGCGCATCTTCAAGGTCGACATCACCCGGGCCGACAGCGACGGCTACCTGAAGAAGGAGGAGGTTGTCGACCTGATGAACCTGCTCGATCCGAAGGGGCTCGGCGGCGACGCGACGATCGAGGGCGTCTTCACCTTCCCGATGGAGTGCGTGGAGGTCGTGACCATCGTCGATGCGCAGACGCTGATGCTGGTCAACGACAACAACTACCCCGGCGGCTCGCCGTCGCGTGTGCCCACGAAGGTCGATGCCAACGAATTCATCCGCATCCGCCTGCCCAAGCCGCTGGCCGTGGCGTCGGTGAAAGCCTGACGCCGCCTGCGGCCGACGGGCCGCAGAATCGGCGGATGAAATTCGCGCCCGTTGCCGCCGCTGCCTGCCTGCTGATCAATGCCTCGCTGCCCGTGCGGGCGCAACAGACGCAGCAGGCCGAGGTGGTGGGGCAACTGCGCGAAGTCACGGTCTCCACGCCGCGCGGCCAGGTCGCGCCGTTCAACGTGCCCGGCTCGGTCGACCGGGTCGATGGCGAGGAGATGCGCGACAGTCGCCTGCAGGTGAACCTCTCCGAAAGCCTCGGCGCGGTGCCGGGGCTGCAGGTGCAGAACCGGTTGAACTACGCGCAGGACCTGCAGCTGTCGATCCGTGGCTTCGGCGCGCGCTCGACCTTCGGCGTGCGCGGGGTGCGGCTCTATGTCGATGGCATTCCGGCCACGCTGCCCGACGGGCAGGGGCAGACGTCGAACATCGACATCGGCTCCGTCGATCGCGTCGAGGTCTTGCGCGGACCGTTCTCCGCGCTCTACGGCAACTCGTCGGGCGGCGTGCTGCAGGCCTTCACCGCATCGGGGGAGGGCGCGCCGCGTCTTTCCTATTCCGCGGCTGGCGGCAGCTTCGGCACCTGGCGTCAGTCGATGCAGCTCAGCGGGTCGCAGGGCGCCGTCGACTACCTGCTGGGCGCGAGCCGCTTTCGCACCGACGGCTGGCGCGATCACAGCGCCGCGCGGCGCGACATCGCCAACGGCAAGCTGGGCATTGCGCTGGACAACGGTGACAAGCTCACGATCGTTCTGAACAGCGTGCGCATCGATGCGCAGGATCCGCTGGGCCTGACCGCCGATCAGTACGCGCTCGCGCCGCGCAACGCGCCGCTCGCGACGCAGTACGACACGCGCAAGACGGTCGAGCAGACGCAGCTCGGCCTTCTCTACGAACGGCGCATCGACGCGACGCAGGGGTTGCGCCTCATGGTCTACGGCGGCGAGCGCAAGACCACGCAGTACCAGTCGATCCCGCCCTCGGCGCAGCAGAGCCCGCAGCATGCGGGCGGCGTGATCGATCTCTCGCGACAGTACGGTGGCGTCGATGTGCGCTGGACTGCTGCGCTGCAACTCGCTGACCGGCCGCTCGACGTGGTGGCGGGCCTCGGCTACGACAGCCTGCGCGAACGCCGCCGCGGCTACGAGAACTACCTGGGCAGCGTCGCGAATCCGGTGCTGGGCGTGCAGGGGCGCCTGCGTCGCAGCGAGCGCAACGAGGTCTGGAATCTCGACCCTTACGCGCAGGCCACCTGGCGCTTCACCGACCGCTGGACGCTCGAGGCCGGCGTGCGCCGCAGCAGCGTGCACTTCGCATCGAACGACCGCTACATCGTGGGCGCGAACCGCGACGACAGCGGCACCGCGCGCTACAGCAAGACGCTGCCCGTGGCGTCACTGCGCTACCAGGCGACGCCGGACCTTGCGCTCTACGGCTCCATCGGCCGCGGGTTCGAGACGCCGACGCTCAACGAACTCTCGTACCGCTCGGGCGGCGCGAGCGGCCTCAACTTCGCGCTGCGGCCATCGGTGAACGACAGCGTGGAATTGGGTGCGAAGGCGCGGCTCGCCGGCGGGCTGCTGACGGCGGCGCTGTTCCAGACCCGCACGCGCGACGAGATCGTGACCGACACCAACGTCGGCGGCCGTGCCACCTTCCAGAACGCGGGGCGCACGCGGCGCAACGGCTTCGAGCTGGGCTGGCAGCACGAGACGTCGAACCACTGGCGCACGCAGCTGGCCTACACCTGGCTCGATGCGACGTACCGCGATGCCTTCTGTTCGCCGTCGCCCTGTGCGGCCGCCAACACCGTGGCGGGCGGCAACCGCATTCCGGGCATCGCGCGGCAGTCGCTGTTCGCGTCGCTGGGCTGGGTGCCGCCCGAGGGCTGGCGCGCCGGTGTCGAGATGCGCGCGCTCGGCCGCATCCAGGCGAACGACGTCAACACCGCGAGCGCGCCGGGCTATGCCGTCGCTGCGCTGTATGCGGGCTATCTGAAGAAATGGGAGCGTTGGGAGTTCAACGCCTTCGCGCGTGTCGACAACCTGTTCGACCGGCGTTACGTGGGCTCGGTCATCGTCAACGAGGGCAATGCGCGCTACTACGAGCCCGCGCCGGGTCGCAACTGGACCGTGGGCCTGAGCGGCGTCTACCGCTTCTGAAGAAACTCAGACGCCGCCGTCGGTCATGCGGTACCAGCCGATCACGGCCGACACGTAGAGGCGCCGCAGGCCATATAGCGGGAACGGCCGCATGTCCGACGGCTGCACCGGCAGGGCCTTCCTGTCGCCGGTGGCGATGTACTGCGCCAGCGCCTGCCCCATGCGCGTTTGCAGGCCGACGCCACGGCCCTGGCAGCCGATGTCGATCAGCAACCCGGGCGCGGGTTCGTGCAGATGCGGCAGGTAGTCGCGCGTGATCGCCACATGGCCGCACCAGCGGTATGCGATGGGCACGCCGGCCGTCTGCGGGAACAGCTTGGCGACCACGTGCTCGAGGTGCGACCAATCGCCGGGCTGGCCGGCATCGGGCTCGCGAAAGGTGCCGCGGCCGCCCATCAGCAAGCGGCCGGTGTGGTCCAGCCGGTAGTACAGCAGCAGGTTGCGCGCGTCGGACGAAACGTGGCCTTCGGGCAGGATGGTCTTGCGCACGGCCTCGGGCAGTGGCTCGGTCGCGACCTGGAACGAGTTCGCGTTGATGATGGTCTTGCGCAGCCCCGGCCACAGGTCGTCGGTGTAGCCGTTGGTGCACATCACCACGCGCTCGGCCGTCACGTGCACGCCGCGGCCGGTCGAGGCCTGCCACTTGCCGTTGGCCTGGGTGAGTTGCGTCACCGGCGTGTCGGTGTGAATGACCACGCCGGCCGCCTGCGCCGCGCGCGCCAGTTCGCGCGCATAGCTCAGCGGCTGCACGCCGCCGCCGCGCGGATCGAGCCAGCCACCGACGTATTTGTCGGTGCCCAGCAGGCGCGCGGTCTCGCCGCGGTCGAGCTGGCGGGCCGCGACGCCCTGCGCCTGCCAGTCGCGCGTGCGGCGTTCGGCGAGCTGCAAGGCGGCCTGCGTGTGGGCGCCCTGGATCCAGCCCTGCCGCGCGCGCGGCACGTTCATGCCGTGCTTGTCGATCAGCTCGAACACCGCATCGGCCGTGCCCTTGGCAAAGTCGACCAGGCGCTGGCCCTCTTCGGGGCCGAACATCCGCAGCAAGTCGCTCGGGTCGTGTTTGAGGCCGGGAATGACCTGGCCGCCGTTGCGGCCCGAACCGCCGAAGCCGATCTCTTTCGCTTCGAGTACGACCACGCGCACGCCGCGCTCGGCCAGGTGCAGGGCGGTGCTGAGGCCGCAGTAGCCGGCGCCGATGACGATCACGTCGGCCTGCGTGTCGGCATCCAGCGGTGTGGTCGGCGGTGCGGGCACCGCGGTGGCGGCCCAGAGCGACGGGGTGAGCGGAAAGAATTCCTGCGATGACTGGCTCGGCATGGAGGCCCTTCAGATCGGATGGAGCACGCGGCGCAGGAAGTCCTGCGTGCGCGGGTTCTGCGGGTTGTTGAGCAGCGCGGCGGCGGGGCCCTGTTCGACGATCACGCCGCCGTCGATGAAGATTACGCGGTCGGCCACCTCGCGCGCGAACTGCATCTCGTGCGTGACCACCACCATCGTCATGCCGGTGCCGGCGAGCTTGCGCATCACCTGCAGCACGTCGCCGACGAGTTCGGGGTCCAGCGCCGAGGTTGGCTCGTCGAACAGGATGGCCTTGGGCCGCATCGCCAGCGCGCGTGCAATGGCCACACGCTGTTGCTGCCCGCCGGAGAGCTCGGGCGGATGCGCCGCGGCCTTGTCGGCCAGGCCGACGCTCGCGAGCAGCTCCTTCGCATGCACGATGGCAGCGGAGCGGTCTTCGCCCTTCACGTAGACGGGTCCCTCGATCACGTTCTCCAGCACCGTGCGGTGCGGGAACAGGTTGAAGCGCTGGAACACCATCGCCACCTCGGCGCGGATCGCCTTGATCGATGCGTGCTGCCGGTCCACGCGCAGGCCGTCGATGTCGACGCTGCCGCCCGAGTAGCTCTCGAGCCCGTTGATGCAGCGCAGGATGGTGGACTTGCCCGAGCCCGAAGGCCCGACGATGCAGACCACCTCGCCCTGCACGATCGAAGCGTCGATGCCCTTGAGCACATGGTGGCTGCCGAAGGACTTCTGCAGGCCGCGGATCTCGATCATTTCTTGCCCCGCTTCTCGAAGTGGCGCACCAGCAGGATGAGCGGCACGCACATGATCAGGTAGAGCAGCGCCACCAGCGAGAACACGGTGGCGTTCTGGAAGGTCGAGGTGGCGATCAGCTTGCCCTGCAGCGCAAGCTCGGCCACGGTGATGGTCGAGGCCTGCGACGAGTCCTTGAGCATCATGATCATGATGTTGCCGTAGGAGGGCAGTGTGATCCTGAAGGCCTGCGGCAACACCACGCGCCGCATCGTGAGCCGCCAGCTCATGCCCATGGCCTGCGCGGCCTCCACCTGGCCGTGGTCCACAGCCTCGATGCCGGCGCGGAAGTTCTCCGACTGGTAGGCCGAGTAGGCGATGCCCAGGCCCAGGATGCCGGCTTGCAGCGCCGTCAGCGAGATGCCGAAGTCGGGCATTACGAAGTAGATGAAGAACAGCAGCACGATGATCGGAATGCCGCGCAGCAGGTTGATGACGCCAGCGCTGATCTTGGCGAGCAACGGGATGCCCGAGACCCGCATCGCGGCCCAGACCAGGCCGAGCAGCGTGGAGATCACCAGCGAGCCCAGCGTCACCAGCACCGTGAGCTTGGCGCCCTGGAGCAGGATCGGCAGGAACTCCCAGACGTTGTGCAGGAAGGTGCTCATGAGCGGGGCCTGTCAGTGGACGGGGCTGGCGCCGCTCAGCTGTTCAAGCCCCACTTCTTGAGGATCGCGTCGATGCTGCCGTCGGCCTTCAACTTGGTGAGCGCCGCGTTCACCTTGCCCATGGTTTCGGTGTCGCCCTTGCGCGTGGCGATGCCGATGCTGTTGACCATGGTGGGCTGGTAGGTCGTGACCATGCGCAGGTTCGGGAACACGTTCTTCGAGATCGCGTAGGCCGCAATGGGGTAGTCGAGCACGCCCGCGTCGATGCGCCCGGCATTGGCGTCGCGCATCAGGTCGGCGGTGGTGTCGTAGAGCTTGACCTCGCTGAAGATGCCGAGCTTTTCTAGCTTTTGCAGCGGCTCGACGAAGGCGGTGCCAACCTGCACGCCCATGCGCTTGCCCTTGAACTCGGCGAAGCTGCGGTAGGCGGTGGTGTCCTTCACGGGCACCACGATGCCTTCGCCGTAACTGTAGATGGGTTGCGAGAAGTCCACCACTTCCTGGCGCACTGGCGTGATGAACATTGCAGCCGAGATCAGGTCGATGCGCTTGGAAGTGAGCGAACCGATCAGCGCCGAGAACTGCATCGGCTCGATCTGCACTTCGAAGCCCGAGGTCTTGCCGACGGCCTTGACGATGTCCGCCATGATGCCGTCGATGGTGTTGGTCTTGGTGTCCAGAAAGGTGAACGGGTTGCCGGTGGGCGTGGACCCGACCTTCAGCACGGTCTGGGCCGAGGCCTGGCCACCGAAGGCCATGCTCAGCGTGGCCAGCAGGAAGGCTGCAAGGGACGAAGCGATTTTCATGGTGAGTTCCTCTTTGAAAAAAAGATCGGATGCCATGCGGCAGCGGGTATAGCGCTGCCCTGGGTGCTTCAGTCGGATGGCCCCGCCGTTGGGCCGGGGCTCATCCGGGTGAACATGTGATCGCCCACAGGACGGTGGTGGGCGTGGTGCCGGGATTGCGCCAGCGGCGCGGCGTGCCGCCGTCGTAGCAAAAACTGTCGCCGGCCTTGAGCTTGAGCAATTGCCCTTGCACGAAGAGCTCGAGCTGGCCCTCGATGACGTAGCCGACCTGCTCGCCCTTGCGCGTGAAGAACAGGTCGTCGCCGGTGGAGCCGCCCGGATCGATCACCGCGCGGTACATCTCGACGCCGCCCGCAGCAGCTGGCGGCGTGAGGTTTTCCTTGTGGATGCCCTTGTCGCCGAGGTCGATGCGCTTGTGCGTGCCGGCGCGCGCCACCGCACCCTTGGCCTCGCCTTCGCTGTACTGGGTGTTGCGCACCAGGGTCTCGATGGGCAGTTGCAGCTCCTGCGCCAGCGCGCCGAGGGTGCGCATGGAGATGGAGCGCAGCCCGCGTTCGAGCTGGCTCAGCAGGCTGACCGAAATGCCGCAGGCCTGAGCCACCTGCTGCAGCGAGCGGCCCAGCGCCTGCCGCCTTCTGCGCAATTGCTCCCCGAGCCAGAGGTCGATGACCGAATGGATGCGCTGCGCCCCGGGCGCATCAGGCGGTTGGACGGGGGCTGGAGGCGGACGAACCGGCAATTGCGACACCGTGGCCTTTGTAAAACTTTCACAAGATGCTTAAGTTTTACACACAATGCCGCCAGCCACCAGCAAATTTGCGTTGGGGTATGCCAGAAGCGCAAATGCCGGCACAGGGCCGGCATTTGCGTGAAAAGGGCGAAAGCCCAGGGATTACAGGCCGGCTGCTGCGCGCAGTGCAGCGGCTTGCGTCGTCGCTTCCCAGGTGAACTCGGGCTCTTCACGGCCGAAGTGGCCGTAGGCGGCGGTCTTCTGGTAGATCGGGCGCAGCAGGTCGAGCATCTGGATGATGCCCTTCGGGCGCAGGTCGAAATGCTCGCGCACGAGTGCGGCGATCTTGTCGTCGGGGATGAGGCCGGTGCCTTCGGTGTAGACCGTGATGTTCATCGGCTCGGCCACGCCGATCGCGTAGGCCACCTGGATCTGGCACTGGCGCGCGATGCCGGCGGCCACGATGTTCTTGGCCACGTAGCGCGCGGCATAGGCGGCCGAGCGATCGACCTTCGACGGGTCCTTGCCCGAGAACGCGCCGCCGCCGTGCGGGCAGGCGCCGCCGTAGGTGTCGACGATGATCTTGCGGCCCGTGAGGCCGCAGTCGCCGTGCGGACCGCCGATGACGAAACGGCCGGTCGGGTTGATCAGGTAGCGCGTTTCCTTGAGCCATTCCTTCGGCAGCACGGGCTTGATGATCTCTTCGATGATGGCTTCGTTGAACGAGGCCTTCATCTTGGTCGAGGTCTCGCTCTGGTCGGGGCTGTGCTGCGTGGAGAGCACCACGGTGTCGATGCTGTGGGGCTTGCCGTCCACGTAGCGCATCGTGACCTGGCTCTTGGCGTCGGGGCGCAGGAACGGCAGCCGGCCATCCTTGCGCAGCTGGGCCTGGCGCTCCACGAGGCGGTGCGCGTAGTAGATCGGCGCGGGCATCAGCTCGGGCGTTTCGTCGCAGGCGTAGCCGAACATCAGGCCCTGGTCGCCGGCGCCGGTGTTCAGGTGGTCGTCGCTCGCGTGGTCCACGCCCTGGGCGATGTCGTTGGACTGCTTGTCGTAGCAGACCATCACCGCGCAGCCCTTGTAGTCGATGCCGTACTCGGTGTTGTCGTAGCCGATGCGCTTGATGGTGTCGCGTGCGACCTGGATGTAGTCGACGTGCGCGTTGGTGGTGATTTCACCGGCGAGCACCACGAGGCCGGTGTTGGTCAGCGTCTCGGCGGCCACGCGGCTGCGGGGGTCCTGCTCGAAGATCGCGTCCAGGATGGCGTCCGAGATCTGGTCGGCGACCTTGTCGGGGTGGCCTTCGGAAACGGATTCGGAAGTGAAGAGGAAATCGTTCGCCATTTTTTCAAAGCTCCTTGAAGTGGTTTGGCGCGTTGCCAACTCTGCGGAGCCCTGGCGAACGCTTTAGCAGATGCCGAAGAATCGGCGGGGCACAATCGCTTCGCGCTTGTGGTTGTCGCCCTGCAAGTTGTTCCGTAACTCGGCGACAATTTGCATTCTATTCGAGCCGCGCAATACCATGCGCGCGCGTCCGTTTTTTGACTCCCCTCCCGTTTCAATGATGACCCTGTTCCGCCTGCTTGCCCGCGTGCCGATGCCGTTGATGCATCGCCTGGGTGCCATGCTGGGCTGGCTGGTCTGGTTCTGCGCGCCGGACTACCGCCGCCGATTCAAGGCCAATGCCGAAAGCGCGGGTTTTGCCCCCGACCAATACCGTCCGGCCATCGCCGCCGCCGGCCATATGGCGTCCGAGTTGCCCTGGCTGTGGCTGCGACCGCAAGGAGAAAGCGTGCTGCCGCGCGTGGTGCGTTGGGAAGGCGTCGAGGCCTTCGAGGCCGCCATGCGGGCGAAGAAGGGCGTGATTCTGGTTGCGCCGCACCTGGGCAGCTGGGAGATGTGCGGCCAGGCGATCGGCGAGCGCTTCTTCGAGGCCTTCGGCCCGATCACCGCGCTGTTCCGTCCGGCGCGCAAGAAGTGGATGGCCGATCTGATCGCCGCGGGCTCGCGCGACCGGCCAGGCCTGCAGACGCTGCCGACCAACAACACCGGCGTGCGCGGCCTGATCCGCACGCTGCGCAGTGGCGGCTACACCGGCATCCTCCCTGACCAGGTGCCGCCGATGGGGCAGGGCGTGTGGGTGCCGTTTCTCGGTCGGCCGGCCTACACCATGACCTTGCTCCCGCGCCTCGCGCAGCAGACCGGTGCGGCGTGTTTTCTCAGCGTGTGCGAGCGGCTGCCGCGCGGCGCGGGCTACGTGATCCGCTTCGAGCCCATCGTGGACACCGCGCTGACCGACCCGAACGCCACCGTCGAAGACGCGGCCGCGGCGATGAACGACGGCATCGGCCGCCTGATTCGCAGCCTGCCCGACCAGTACGTCTGGGACTACGCGCGCTACAAGGAGCCGCGCGCCGACCGGGCCGTCGCAGCTGCCACCGGGGAGCAGACGCCATGAGCCTCAGCTCCCGACTTGGTATCGGCTTCATGCGGGTGCTTGCACCGCTGCCTCTGCCGGTGGTGCGCGGCTTCAGCAAGATCCTCGGCCGCCTGCTGCACACCATCGCCGTGCCGCGGCGGCGCGTGGTCGACCGAAACCTCGCCCTGTGCTTCCCTGAAAAATCGGAAGCCGAGCGCCGCGCCATCGCGCGCGAGACCTTCGTCTTCGTCGCGCAGTCATGGCTGGACCGCAGCTGGCTCTGGCACGCGCCCGAGAAGGTCGTGGCGAGCCGCTTGAAGATCGTGGGCTCGGCGTCCGAGATCCGCGAAATCGCCGAGGGCGATACGCCGATGATCCTGTTCGCGCCGCACTTCTACGGCCTCGATGCAGCGGCCACGGCGCTCACCATGCACACGGCGCGGCCCTCGGCCACGATCTACACGACGCAGCGTGACCCGATGGTCGACGATTGGATTCGCGAAGGCCGCACCCGCTTCGGTGACGTGGCGGCGCTCAATCGCGTGGACGGCATCAAGCCGGTGCTCTCGGGCCTGCGCAAGGGCGGGCTGCTGTACCTGCTGCCCGACATGGACTTCGGCCGCGACCAGACGATCTTCGTGCCGTTCTATGGCGTGCAGGCCGCGACCGTGCCTTCGCTGTCGCGCTTCGCGCGGCTGGGCAGAGCCAAGGTGGTGCCGGTGGTGGCGAAGCTCACGCCCGGCGGCTACGAGATCGAGGTGAAGTCTGCGTGGCAGAACTTCCCTACCGACGACGTGGAGGCCGACACGGCCCTCATGAACGAGCGGCTGCAGGGGTACATCGATGCGATGCCATCCCAGTACTACTGGGTGCACCGTCGCTTCAAAACTCGCCCCGACGGCGAGCCGAAGATCTACTGAAGGCCGACCCGTTCACGCTGAGCATGTCGAAGCACCGCGCAAGGCTTCGACAGGCTCAGCCCGAACGGTTTCCAGGAATCAGCTCCGCTGCAGGAAGGCCTCGATCTCGCGCGCGACCAGCTGCGGCTGCTCATGCACGATCCAGTGGGTCGCGTTGGGCACCTTCTTGACCTCGAGCTTCGGCACGTATTCCTCGAGTCCTTCGAGCAGGCCCGGCAGCAGCGCCGCGTCGTCCAGCGCCCAGAACACGAAGGTCGGCACGTTCACCGTGAACCGTTCGCGCGGCAGTACCGGAATGCCGTCGACGGTCTGGCCCGGCAGTGGCGGCTTCATCGGCGTCACGCGATAGAGGTTGCAGGCGCCGGTGAGGCCTGCGCTCCAGACCTCGCGGTACCGCTGCTTCACTTCTTCGGTCAGCCAACCGAAGCCATCGGAGCCGGCCTTCATCAGCGTGAAGAAGGGCCACATGCGCTTGAAGTCATCGGCCGCGAGCAGCGCCTCGGCATCGGGGCGCGCGAGGAAGTGCATGTAGGCGCTGGCCTGCTGCTGCGCCGCACTGTTGCGCAGTTCGCGCGTGAAGGTGCCGGGGTGCGGCGAATTGATGATGACCAGCTTGCCGACCTGCTCGGGGAAGGCGTTGGCGTAGCCCCAGGCGAAGGCGCCGCCCCAGTCGTGGGCGACCAGCGCGGCCATCGTGCCGTCGGCGCTTTCGGTGGCGACTAGCTGCTGGATGTCCTGGATCAGCAGGTGCGCCTTGTACTCGGCCACCTCGGTCGGCGAACTGGATTTCTCGAAGCCGCGCAGGTTGGGCGCCACGCAGCGGTAGCCGCCGTGGGCCGGGTCCGCGAAGTAATCGAGCAGTTCGTCCCAGATGAACGCGGCCTCGGGAAAACCGTGCAGGAACACCATCAGCGGCTGGCCCGGCTTGCCGCTCGTGCGACAGCTCAGGGTGGTGCCGTTGGGCAGGCTGCGTTGGAAGGTCTCGATCATGCTTCTTGTCTCCTTGGTTGACTGTCGCTATTGTTTTGATAGTGAACGGAGCAGGCGGGACGGTCAATGCAGCCGTTCGGCCTCAGGTCTCTTCCGGTGGCTCCGGCGTTTCCTGGGCTTCAGCCGGCGCCGCGCCGCCTTCCGGGTGCACCCACTGCCACAGCAACTGGGCTGCGTCACCGACGCCCTGCTTCTTCAGCGCCGAGAACAGTTTGACCTCGCCGCCGCCGGCCTGGAGTCGCGTAATCGACAGCACCTTGGCGCCCTCGCTGCGCGTCAGCTTGTCCGACTTGGTCAGCAGGATGAGGAACTTGAGGCCTTGTTGCACGCGCGGGCGGATCACATCGAGCAGGATCTCGTCGAGCTCGGTCAGACCGTGGCGCGGATCGCACATCAGGACAACCCCTCGCAGGCTTTCGCGCGTCATGAGGTAGTTGCCCATCACGCGTTGCCAGCGCAGCTTGGCTTCCTTCGGCACGGCCGCGTAGCCGTAGCCGGGGAGGTCAGCCAGCACCGCGTCGTCGACCTTCTGCTTGCCGATGCCGAACAGGTTGATGTGCTGCGTGCGGCCCGGCGTTTTCGAGGCAAAGGCCAGGCGCGTCTGCTGGGTGAGCGTGTTGATGGCGGTCGATTTGCCCGCGTTCGATCGGCCGACGAAGGCGATCTCCGGAAGGTCGACCGGAGGCAGGTGTTCCAGCTGCGGAGCGCTGGTGAGGAAGTGGGCGGTGTGCAGCCAGCCGAGGGCCACGCGCTCGCGTTCGGCGACCTGTGGGTCCGCGGCGGGGGCCGCGCGGGGAGGATAAGCGGCGGACTTGGCGCGCGGGGAGGTCATCAATGGGCTTTCGGAACGGGGCGCCATTGTAGAATCGCGGGGTTTTGCGCCATAAATCTAAGCCCCCGATATGAAGTTGTTTGCCAATATTCTGCTTGCAGCCCTCATGGCTGTCGTCCTGGGTAGTGCAGCCAGCGCGAGTTTTGCAGCCGATGAACATGCAGCGGCCCCCGCAGCAGCTGTCGCCAAGCCGGCCAAGCCCGATCCCGCCAAGGGCGACACGGTGTTCAACGCAACGCCGGCCAACAGCCAGAGCTGTGCTTCGTGCCACAACGCCGACGGCAACTCGGCCATCGCGGCCAACCCGAAGCTGGCGCAACAACATCCCGAATACATCCTCAAGCAACTACAGGACTTCAAGTCCGGCGCCCGCAAGAGCGCGATCATGAAGCCGCTGGCTGCGGCGCTGTCCGACGAGGACATGCGCAACATCGCCTGGTTCGTCGGCTCGAAGAAGATCAAGACGGGCTTCTCGAAGGACAAGGACATCATCGCCCTCGGCGAGAAGATCTACCGCGGCGGCATCGGCGATCGCCAGATCCCGGCCTGCGCAGGTTGCCACAGCCCGAACGGCGCCGGCATTCCTGCCCAGTACCCGCGCCTGGGTGGCCAGAACGCTGAGTACACCATCGCCCAGCTCACGGCCTTCCGCGAGAACGTGCGCAACAACAGCATCCCGATGACCGGCGTTGCCGCCAAGCTCAACGACCGCGAAATCAAGGCCGTGGCCGACTACATCGCCGGCCTGCGCTGATCCCGCGCTTTCCAGCGTGAACTAACCGCCGACAACAACCCCAAACAAAGGGCGGGCCGATCCAGGAGGATGGCCCGCCCTTTTGCTTTTTCCTCCTTTCCAGCGCCCACCCGATGTCAGTCTCCACCCATGGCCTTCGCGTTCATCGCGGCCCGCAAGTGCTTCGCGCGGCGGTGGAGCTGTTCTCGTCGATGCGCTTCGCGATCGCGCTGCTCACCGTCATCTGCATCGCCTCGATCATCGGCACGGTCATCAAGCAGCACGAGCCGATCAACAACTACATCAATCAGTTCGGGCCGTTCTGGGCGGAGTTCTTCCGCGCGGCGCGGCTCGATTCGATCTACAGCGCCTGGTGGTTTCTGCTGATCCTGCTGTTCCTGGTGATCAGCACCACGCTGTGCATCGCACGCAACACGCCGCGCATCCTGGTCGACCTGAAGACCTTCAAGGAAGACATCCGTGCGCAGAGCCTGAAGGCCTTCGGCCAGCGCGCCGAAAACAAGCTTGCTGAAACGCCGGACGCGGCCGCCAACCGCATCGGCCAGCTGCTGGTGAGCGGCGGCTGGAAGGTCAAGCTGCAACAGCGTGATGGTTCTCGCGAGGGCTCGGGCGACGGCAAGACCGCGCCGGGCTGGATGGTCGCCGCGCGTGCCGGCGGCGCCCACAAGCTGGGCTACATCGCGGCGCACAGCGCCATCGTGCTGGTGTGCATCGGCGGCCTGCTCGACGGCGACCTCGTGGTGCGCGCGCAGACCTGGTTCAACGGCAAGAGCGTGTTCACCGGCGGCGGCATGATCGCCGACGTGGCCCCCGAGCACCGGCTCTCGGTCAACAACCCGACCTTCCGCGGCAACATCCTCGTGCCCGAGGGCGGGCAGGGCAGCGTGGCCATCCTGAACCAGGCCGACGGCGTGCTGCTGCAGGAGCTGCCGTTCTCCATCGAGCTCAAGAAGTTCATCGTCGACTACTACTCGACCGGCATGCCCAAGCTCTTCGCGAGCGAGGTGGTGCTGCACGATCGCGAGACCGGCGCGCAGGTGCCGGCGCGCATCGAGGTGAACCATCCGGCCAGCTACAAGGGCGTGGAGATCTACCAGTCGAGCTTCGACGACGGCGGCTCCAAGGTGAAGCTCAAGGCGGTGCCGATGGCGGCCGCGGCCAAGCCCTTCGAGGTCGAAGGCATCATCGGCGGCCCCAACACCGAGATCACCAATGGCAAGGACAAGCTCACGCTCGAGTACGCCGCGCTGCGCGTGATCAACGTCGAGAACTTCGCCGACGGCGGCGCGTTGGGGAGCGGCGCCGACGTGCGCAAGGTCGACCTGCGCCACAGCCTCGAGTCGCGCCTGGGTGCTGCCAACAAGACCAACAAGCCCAAGGTGCTGCGCAACATCGGCCCGAGCATCGGCTACAAGCTGCGCGACGCCGCCGGCCAGGCGCGGGAGTACCAGAACTACATGGTGCCGGTCGACACCGGCGACGGCCAGCCGGTGTTCCTGCTCGGCATGCGCGAGAAGCCCGAAGACCCGTTCCGTTACCTGCGCGTGCCGGCCGATGAGCAGGGCTCCATGGACGGGTTCGTGCGCATGCGTACCGCGCTCGGCGATGCCGACACCCGTGCGCGCGCCATCGAGCGCTACGTGGCCAAGGCGAGCGATCCGAAGCGGCCCGAAATGGCCGAGCAGCTGCGCGTGTCGGCCACCCGCGCGCTCGCGTTGTTCTCGGGCAGCGAGCGCGCCCGCGCCGATGCCACGACGGCCGGCGGCTGGCAGGCGATTGCCGAATTCATGGAAGTCAACGTGCCCGAGGCCGAGCGCGAACGCGCCGGCGCGGTGCTGGTGCGCATCCTCAACGACGTGCTGTTCGAAGTGCTCAACCTGAGCCGCGAAGGCGCAGGCCTCGCGGCCCTGCCGAGCGACGACAAATCGCAGGCCTACCTTACCCAGGCGGTGCTGGCCATCAGCGATGCGCACTTCTATCCGGCGCCCGTCGCGATGATGATGACCGACTTCACCCAGGTGCAGGCCAGCGTGTTCCAGGTGGCGCGCGCCCCCGGCAAGAACGTCGTGTATCTGGGCTGCCTGTTGCTGATCGTCGGGATTTTTGCCATGCTGTACGTGCGCGAGCGGCGCCTCTGGGTGTGGCTCACGCCCGATAGCGCAGCTTCCGGAGACAACACAACGGCCGCCACGATGGCCTTTTCGGTCAACCGCAAGACGATCGACAGCGACCGCGAATTCGAGCATCTCAAGCACAAGCTGCTCGCACTGGACAAAGAACCAACGGCGACACCATGAACACCACGACCCTCACGCTCAATGAAAGTTGGCTCTCGCGCCGCAACCTGTTCGACTGGGTGTTCGCGGCGCTGGTGCTGGCCGGCGGCCTGTTCGCCTTCACGCGCTATGCGGGGTCGATGGACTATTACGAGAAGCCGATCCTCGCCGCCGCGGTGATCGCGATGATCTCCATCGGCTGGTTCTGGCGCCCGCTGCGGGTGCTGGCCATCGTGGTAGCCGCGGCTTCGCTGCTGGCGATCACCTCCTACCAGGGCGACCTGGCGCGCGCCGACTCGGTGTTCTGGCTCAAGTACTTCCTCTCGAGCCAGTCGGCCATCCTCTGGATGAGCGTGCTGTTCTTCATGAGCACGGTGTTCTACTGGCTCGGCTTCTTCGGCGGCAAGCAGGCCGACACCTTCGACGCGATCGCCTCGCGCCTGGCCTGGGCGGCCGTGACGATGGCGCTGATCGGCACCATGGTGCGCTGGTACGAGAGCCACCAGCTCGGCCCGGACATCGGCCACATCCCGGTGAGCAACCTGTACGAAGTGTTCGTGCTGTTCTGCTGGCTGACGGCCGCGTTCTACCTCTACTTCGAAGAGCGCTACAACACGCGCGCACTCGGCGCCTTCGTGATGCTGGTGGTGAGCGCCGCGGTCGGCTTCTTGCTCTGGTACACGATCGTGCGCGAGGCGCATGAAATCCAGCCGCTGGTACCTGCCCTGCAGAGCTGGTGGATGAAGCTGCATGTGCCCGCCAACTTCATCGGTTACGGCACATTCGCGCTCGCGGCGATGGTGGCCTTCGCCTACCTCATCAAGGAGCAGGCCACCGAGACCCGCTGGTACAAGCTCACGCCGATCTGGCTGCTGGGCGTGGCGCTGTGCTTCGTACCAGTGGCGTTCCGCCAGCGCGTGCAGGAAGCCGGCGGCAGCTACTGGGTGATCTACGCGGGCATCTCGGCGCTGATCGCCGCGGGCATCCTGCTGGGGCGCAAGCGCATCGCGGCCCGCCTGCCGGCCAACGAAGTGCTCGACGACGTCATGTACAAGTCGATCACCGTCGGCTTCGCCTTCTTCACCATCGCCACCGTGCTCGGTGCCCTGTGGGCGGCCGACGCCTGGGGCGGTTACTGGAGCTGGGACCCGAAGGAAACCTGGGCGCTGATCGTCTGGCTCAACTATGCGGCCTGGCTGCACATGCGGCTCGTGAAGGGCCTGCGCGGCACGGTGGCTGCGTGGTGGGCGCTGGGCGGCCTGGCTGTCACGACATTCGCGTTCCTCGGCGTCAACATGTTCCTGAGCGGCCTGCACAGCTACGGCACGCTGTAGGCGCGTCCGCCGCCTTTCGCGAAGAATTGAAACCGCGCGCCGCCATGGCGCGTAACCAAACCAGGGCATGCCACGAACTACCCTGAGTACAACGATTCACGCGAAAGGCCTGTCATGTCGTTCCCATCCCGTCCGCACCGTCCCGACCACAGCGGTTTCATTCATCCGCTGTCGAGCGAAATCACGCCGCGCGCCGCCTATGAAGGCCGCCGCGACATGCTCAAGCTGATGGCCGGTGGGGTCGCAGGCGCGGCGCTGGCCGGCTTGGCCGGACGCGAGGCTTTCGCGCAAACCGCGGGTCCGCACAAGCTGGCGCTGCTGCCCGCCGTCAAGTCGACGGTGGCCGGCGCACAGACGATGGAAAAGCTCACCGACTACAAGGACGCGTCGAGCTACAACAACTTCTACGAGTTCGGCACCGACAAGGGCGATCCGGTCAAGAACGCCGGCACGCTGAAGACCCGCCCGTGGACCGTCGAGGTCGAAGGCCTGGTCAAGAAGCCGGGGAAGTACGGCATCGAAGACCTGCTCAAGCTCAGCGCACAGGAAGAGCGCATCTACCGCCTGCGCTGCGTCGAAGGCTGGTCGATGGTCATCCCGTGGATCGGCTATTCGCTGGCCGAGCTCATCAAGAAAGTCGAGCCACAGGGCAACGCGAAGTTCATCGAGTTCGTGACGCTGGCCGATCCGAAGACCATGCCGTTCGTCGGCTCGCGTGTGCTCGACTGGCCGTATACCGAGGGCCTGCGCATGGACGAGGCGATGCATCCGCTCACGCTGCTGGCCTTCGGCATGTATGGCGAGGTGCTGCCCAACCAGAACGGCGCCCCGGTGCGCCTCGTGGTGCCATGGAAGTACGGCTTCAAGTCGGCCAAGTCGATCGTGAAGATCCGCTTCGTCGAGAAGGAGCCGAGCACGGCCTGGAACAAGGCGGCGGCGCAGGAGTACGGCTTCTATTCGAACGTGAACCCGAACGTCGACCACCCGCGCTGGAGCCAGGCAACCGAGCGCCGCATCGGCGATGGCGGCGGGCTCTTTGCCAAGCGCAACAAGACGCTGATGTTCAATGGCTATGAAGCGCAGGTCGGCCAGCTGTACGCGGGCATGGACCTGAAGAAGAACTACTGATGCGGGCGCGCACCCCTGCTGCCCGCGGGGGCGCGACCCGAACGCCATGAACAAGCTGCTGCTCCATCCCGCCGCCAAGCCCCTCGTCTTTGTGCTGTGCCTGCTGCCGTTCGCGTGGCTGGCCTACGGCGTGGTCGTTGGACAATTGGGACCCAACCCTCAGGAGTACCTGATCCGCGCGACCGGCGACTGGACGCTGCGCTTCATCTGCATCGTGCTGGCGGTGACGCCGCTGCGCGTCATCAGCAAATGGAATGCGCTCGCTCGTTTTCGCCGCATGCTGGGCCTCTTCGCGTATTTCTACGTGGTGCTGCACCTCTTGTGCTACAGCTGGTTCGACATGAGCTTCGAATGGGGCGAGATCGCGAAAGACATCGCCAAGCGTCCATTCATCCTGGTGGGCTTCTCGGCGTTCGTGCTGCTGACGCCGCTGGCGGCCACCTCGTTCAATCGCGCGATCAAGGCGATGGGCGCGAAGCGCTGGCAGATGCTGCACAAGCTGGTCTACGTGATCGCCGGATTGGGCCTGCTGCACTTCTTCTGGATGCGCGCGGGCAAGAACAACTTCGCGGAAGTGTTCGTCTACGCAGCGATCATCGCGGTGCTGCTGGGGTGGCGCGTGTGGAACTACGCGAGCAAGCGCAAGGCGAAGGCGCCCGCCGGCGCGCGCGGCGGCGAGAAGCCGCTGCGCAGCACCACTTCTTAAATCTGTTCGTTGCGCAGCTGGTCTTCCATCGTCTCGCGGCGACGGATCAGCGTGGCGCTCTGGCCGCTCACCAGCACTTCGGCCGCACGCGGACGCGTGTTGTAGTTGCTGGCCATGCTCATGCAGTACGCGCCCGCCGAGAGCACGGCCAGCAGGTCGCCGGCCAGCACGTTGAGTGCGCGGTCGCGACCGATCCAGTCGCCGCTTTCGCAGACCGGACCGACCACGTCGTAGGTCGGCGCATCGCCGGCGCGGATGCGCAGCGGCACGATCTTCTGGAAGGCCTGGTACATCGCGGGGCGCGGCAGGTCGTTCATCGCCGCATCGACGATGCAGAAATTCTTGTCTTCGCCGGGCTTGGTGTAGAGCACCTCGGTCACGCACACACCCGCATTGCCGACGAGCGAACGGCCGGGCTCGATGACCAGCTTGCGCTGGCCGAAGCCGCGCGCGTCCAGCTTGGCGAGCAGTTGCTGCCAGAGGTCATCGGCCTTGGGCGGCACTTCGCCGTTGTAGTCGATGCCCAGGCCACCGCCGAAGTCCAGATGCTGGATCGGCACGCCGGCCGCCTCGATGGCCTCGACCAGGTCGAGCACGCGGTCGCAGGCGTCGAGATACGGCGAGGCTTCGGTGATCTGCGAGCCGATGTGGCAATCGATGCCGATCACCTCGAGGCCCGGCAGCTTTGCGGCGTGGCGATACGCCTCGACCGCGCGGTCGTGCGCGATGCCGAACTTGTTGCCCTTGAGGCCGGTGGAGATGTAGGGGTGCGTCTTCGGATCGACGTTCGGATTGATGCGGATGCTGATCGGCGCGCGGCGGCTTTCGGCCAGCGCCACTTCGTTCAGCACATCGAGCTCGGCTTCGCTCTCGACGTTGAAGCAGGCGATGCCCGCCGCCAGGGCCTGGCGCATTTCGGCACGGGTCTTGCCGACGCCCGAGAAGATGATCTTCTTCGGATCGGCGCCGACGGCCAGCACGCGGGCGAGTTCGCCGCCCGAGACGATGTCGAATCCGCAACCCGCCTCGGCGAACACGCGCAGCACGCCGAGCGACGAATTGGCCTTCATCGCATAGCAGATCAGGGCGTCGCGGCCCTCAAAGCCGCGCTGGTAGGCGGCCAGCGCATCCAGCATCCATTGCTTCGAATAGACGAACAGCGGCGTGCCGTGTTCGCGAACCAACGCATCGAGGGCCAGCCCTTCGACATGAAGGGCGCCGTCGCGGTGTGCGATGTGGGGATGGCCGGGGAGGGAAGCGTTCGTCACTTGGGCGCTCCGCTGCCGGTGGTGGCTGCGGCCGGCGCGCTGCTGGCAGCGGCAGGCTTGGGAGCAGCTTCGTTGCTGGAAGCGCCGGAGCCGCCGGGGGTGATCAGTTGCGGCAGGGTGGCCCGCTGGGCAGCTGCCGGATCGCTCGGCAGGTACAACGCACCGCGCTGGCCGCAGGCGGCTAGCCCGGCAGCCGCGGCGGCGATGCAAACCATGAGCACAGTGCTGCCGCGGGCGGTCACTAGAATTTGACGAACATTCAACATAACGAAATTGTAATGACCGACACCGAGTACATGGACCGCGCCGAATCAGCGCTCGCTGCGATCGAGCAAGCCTGCGATCGCATCAACGACGCGACCGACGCCGACATCGACAACCAGCGGGTGGGCGGGATGATCACGATGTCCTTCCAGAACGGCAGCCAGCTGATCGTGAACCTGCAGAAGCCGCTGCAGGAGATCTGGCTGGCCGCGCGCTCCGGTGGTTATCACTATCGGCACGACGGCCAGGCCTGGGTCGACACCAAGACGGGCGAGGAGTTCTTCGGCAACCTCTCGCGTGAAGCCACGCTGCAGGCAGGTCAGCCGCTGGCGTTCGCGGCCGCCTGATTCGCCGTCGTCAGTTCCTGAAGAGATCCAGGATGCGGTTGCGCTCTTCCGGCGGCGCCGGCGGGCTCACCGGTGCGCCGGTCAGGGCCTCGACCGGCGCCACGGGTGCTGCCGCTTCCACGCCCAGGGTTGCCACGCCGCGGCCCGGCGCATAGTCGTCGTAGTACCACTCGCCGCCCACATTCACGATGCCCGAGGGCGGCGTGGTCGACAGGTCGGTCACGGGCACGCCCTTGATGGCGGTCTCCATGTAGTTGATCCAGATCGGCAGGCTCAGGCCGCCGCCGGTTTCACGGTCGCCCAGGTTGCGCGGCGTGTCGTAGCCGATCCACGAAATGGCCGTCATCGTGGGCTGGAAACCCGCGAACCAGGCATCGAGCGAATCGTTGGTCGTGCCGGTCTTGCCGTACAGGTCGACACGCTTGAGCATGGCCTGTGCCTTGGCGGCGGTGCCGGCACGGGCCACGGAATTGAGCAGCGTGTCCATGATGAAGGCGTTGCGCTGGGGAATGGCGCGGGTCGCCTCGTTGAGCAGCGAGGGCTGCTTGTCGACCAGGAGCTTGTCCTTGTGGTCGGTGATGCGGGTCACGAGGTAAGGATTGACGCGGTACCCGCCATTGGCGAACACCGAGTAGCCCACCGCCATTTGCATTGGCGTGACGGCGCCTGCGCCCAGCGCCATCGGAAGGTAGGCGGGGTGCTTGTCCTTGTCGAAGCCGAAGTTGGTGATCCAATCCTGCGCGTAGCGGGTGCCGATGGATTGCAGGATGCGGATCGACACCAGGTTCTTCGACTTCATCAGCGCCGTGCGCATCGACATCGGGCCGTCGTAGCCACCGCCGTAGTTCTTCGGCTCCCAGGGCTGGCCGCCGGTGGTGCCGGCATCGAAGAAGAGCGGGCCGTCGTTGATGACCGTGGCGGGGGTGAATCCCTTTTCGAGCGCCGCCGAGTAGATGAAAGGCTTGAAGCTCGAACCCGGCTGACGCCAGGCCTGCGTGACGTGGTTGAACTTGTTTTTGCCGAAATCGAAGCCGCCGACCAGTGCCTTGATCGCGCCGTCGCGCGGGTCCATGGCGATGAAGGCGCCTTCCACTTCAGGCAACTGCGTGATTTCCCAGGTGTTCTTGGGCGTCTTCACCACGCGGATCACCGCACCGCGGCGGATCTTGATGTTGGGCGGCGCCTTGTCGGAGAGGCCTGACTGCGCGGGCTTGAGGCCTTCGCCAGTGATCTGCACTGGGTCGCCATTGCCGCGCACCGCGGTGATTTCCTTGGCATTGGCCTTGAGCACCACGGCCGCCATCACGTCGCCGTTGTCGGGATGGTCGGTCAGTGCGTCGTCGACGGCTTCGTCGAGGTCCTTGTTGTCGGCCGGCAGGTCGACGAACTTCTCGGGGCCGCGGTAGATCTGGCGGCGCTCGTAATCCATGATGCCCTTGCGCAGCGCCTTGTAGGCAGCCGCCTGATCGGCTGCGACCAGCGAGGTGTAGACCTTGAGCCCGCGCGTGTAGGTGCTGTCGCCGTATTGCGCATACATCAGCTGGCGCACGGTTTCGGCGACGTATTCGGCGTGCAGGCGGTTCGGGTCGGCGGCATCGCGCAGGTGCAGTTCCTCCTTCTTGGCTTCGGCCGCCTGCTCGGCGGTGATGAAGCCGGATTCCTGCATGCGGTCGATCACATAGAACTGGCGGCCGCGCGCGCGTTGCGGGTTGTTGACCGGGTTGTTCGCGCCCGGCGCCTTCGGCAGGCCGGCCAGCATGGCGGCTTGCGCGATGGTCAGTTCCTGCAAGGGCTTGCCGAAATACGCTTCGGATGCAGCGGCAAAGCCGTAGGCGCGATTGCCGAGGTAGATCTGGTTCAGGTAGATCTCGAAGATCTGGTCCTTGCTGAGCAGGTGCTCCAGCTTGAAGGTCAGCAGCACCTCGTAGACCTTGCGGGTCAGCGTCTTCTCGGAGCTCAGGTAGACATTGCGCGCCACCTGCATCGTGATAGTCGAGGCGCCCTGGCTCTTCACGCGGTTCAGGTTGGCCAGGCCGGCGCGAACCATGCCCTTGTAGTCGACACCGCCGTGGTCATAGAAGCGCGCGTCCTCGGCGGCGAGCACCGCGTCTTTCACCACCTTGGGAATGGCGGCGATCGGCGTGAGGTTGCGGCGCTCTTCGCCGAATTCACCGATCAGCGTGCCTTCGGCGGAAAAAACCCGCAGCGGCAGCTTGGGCCGGTAGTCGGAAAGTTCCGAGATGTCCGGCAGGTTCGGATAGGCGACCGCCAGGGCCACCGCGACCACGCAGACGACCGACAGCACACCGGCCGCGGCAATGCCGAGCCCCCAGAACACGAAGCGCAGCAGCCATTTGAGCCAGGCTGGGCGCGCGGGAGGAGGGGTCTTGGCTGGCCCTTTGGGGCGTGAAGTTTCTTGCATGAGGGCCCGGAGAGTCACCGGACATTATAAAAAGCCGCCCCTTGGGCGCGATCCGAACTTTGTTTCGCTGTGCAGTCCTAATCCAAAAGTTACAGAATGCGGCTTTGACGTCAGGTTTTGACAACGGTTGTCCGTTTTGCCCCCTCGGGTTGCTTGGTTGGCGTTACGCCTGCTGCTAGAGTGCAACCGAACGCATATTTTTCCATTGGTTACAAATACAGGGGGAGAGGGACCTAACTTGGCTGCTCTTGGATCATTGTTTCGTCGTCAAAACGCCCCCTTGCTTGGGCTGGATGTCAGCTCGTCCAGCGTCAAGCTGGTAGAGCTCGGCCGCGAGGCCAGCGGCAAGCTGGTTCTGGAGCGCTGCGCCATCGAGCCCCTGGAACGCGGCTGGATCACGGACGGCAACGTCGAGAAGTTCGACGAGGTGGCCGAAGCCGTCCGGCGCGTCGTGCGCAAGAGCGGCACCAAGACGCGCAACGTCGCGCTCGCGCTGCCGCCCTCGGCGGTGATCACCAAGAAGATCATTCTTCCCGGTGGCATGAGCGAGCAGGAACTCGAGATCCAGGTCGAGTCCGAAGCCAATCAGTACATCCCCTTCTCGCTGGACGAGGTGAGCCTCGACTTCTGCGTCACGGGCCCGAGCACCAGCTCCGCCGGTGATGTGGAAGTGCTGATCGCCGCGTCCCGCAAGGAAAAGGTCCAGGACCGCGAAGGCCTGGCCGAAGCGGCCGGGCTGAAGGCCATGATCCTGGACGTCGAGTCCTATGCCTCGCGCCTCGCAACCGCACGCCTGATCGAGCAACTTCCCGGCAAGGGCGTGGATTCGATCGTGGCGCTCTTCGAGGTGGGCGCTTTCACCACCAGCATGCAGGTGTTGCGCAACCAGGAAGTGTTGTATGACCGCGACCAGGCCTTCGGTGGCGCCCAGCTGACCCAGCTGATCGTCCGCCAGTACGGCTTTTCCGCCGAGGAAGCCGAAGCCAAGAAGCGCAGCGGCGACCTGCCCGACGACTACGGCTCAGGCGTGCTCAAGCCCTTCGTGGAAAGCATCGCGCAGGAAATCGCGCGCGCGCTCCAGTTCTTCTTCACCAGCACGCCGCACAACCGGGTGGACTATGTGTTGCTGGCCGGCGGTTCGTCGTCGCTGCCGGGGCTGACCAGTGCCGTCACCCGCCAGACCTCTTTTGCCTGCTCGCTCGTCAATCCGTTCGACGGCATGGATTTCGGGCCGAGCATCCGCGAGAAGAAGGTGCGGCGCGAAGCGCCCTCGTACCTGACCTCTTGCGGCCTTGCCATGCGGAGGTTCCTGCAGTGATCCTCATCAATCTGCTTCCGCACCGCGAAGCCGCCCGCAAGCGGCGTCGCGAGGCCTTCTATGGAACCCTCGGCGGCGCTGCGCTGCTGGGCGGCTTGATCGCAGGCCTCGGCTACCTCTGGTTCGAGGCGCAGATCTCGACTCAGCAATCGAAGAACAGCTTCCTGCAGGCCGAGATCAAGAAGCTCGAGGTCGAGATCAAGGAGATTTCGACGCTACAGGACGAAATCGCGTCGCTGCGCGCACGCCAGCAGGCGGTCGAAGACCTGCAGGGCGACCGCAACCTGCCCGTGCACCTGCTCAACGAACTGGTCCGGCAACTGCCCGACGGTGTCTATCTGACCAACATGAAGCAGGACAACCAGACCGTCACGCTGCAAGGCATGGCGCAGTCGAACGAACGCGTGTCGGAGCTGCTGCGCAACCTGGGCAACAACAGTCCCTGGCTGGTGAAGCCGGAGCTGGTGGAAATCACTTCGACGACGGTCAATCTGAGCCAGCGCGATCAGCGTCGCGTCGCGAATTTCACGATGAAGATCGGCCTGAAGCGGCCGACCGATGCGCAGAAGGCTGCAGCCGAAAAGGCATTGGCGGCAGCGGCGCAGGCCAAGGGGTAATCGATCATGGCAAGCAATCGCCCCTCCCAAAAAGTAGACGCCGGTGCCGTGCTGCGGAATGTCGGCGACCAATTCCGCGGACTGAATCCGAACGATCCGTCGGTGTGGCCGGCGATCCCGCGCTATGCCCTGTGCCTGGCCGTGACTGCGCTGGTGCTCGTGGGGTTGTGGTTCGTCTGGCTCACCAACTCCAACGACCAACTCGAGAGTGAGCGGGCCAAGGAAGTGACGCTCAAGACCGACTACCAGAAGAAGGTCGCGCAGGCGGCCAATCTCGACCTGCTGAAGAAGCAGCGCGAGCAGGTGCAGCAATACGTGACCCTGCTCGAGAAGCAACTGCCCAGCAAGGCGGAAATGGATGCACTGCTCTCGGACATCAACCAGGCCGGGCTCGGCCGAAGCCTGCAGTTCGAGCTGTTCCGCCCGGGCTCGGTGTCGGTGAAGGACTACTACGCAGAGCTTCCGATCGCCATTCGCGTCACGGGGCGCTATCACGACATGGGTGCTTTCGCTGCGGACGTCGCCAGCCTCTCGCGCATCGTGACGCTCAACAACGTGACGATCACGCCGCAAAAGGACAAGGACGTGCTGACGATGGATACCACCGCGCGCACCTTCCGCTATCTCGACGAGGACGAGCGGGCCGCCCAGAAACGCGCCACGGCGCCGAAGGCGAAGAAATGAGGACGGCAAGCAAAGTCCTGTGGCTGATGCTGGCCACGGCGGGTCTGAGCGCCTGCGATTCCGGCCAGGAAGACCTCCAGCGCTGGATGGTCGAGCAGCGCGCCCAGGTGAAGCCTTCGGTGCCGCCGATTGCCGAGCCCAAGAAATTCACGCCTCAGGCGTATACCGAAGGCTCCTCCTTCGAGCCGTTCAACATCCTGAAGCTGACGCAGGCGCTGCGCCGCGAGTCGAACCAGCCGAGCACCTCGGAGCTGATCGCGCCCGAACTGGCGCGCCGCAAGGAGTCGCTCGAAGCCTTCCCGCTGGATTCGATGGCCATGGTCGGCAGCATGAACCGCAACGGCCAGCCGGTGGCGCTGGTTCGTGTCGACAAGCTGCTCTACAAGGTGCGCGTCGGCGAGTACCTGGGGCTCAACTACGGGCGCATTACCCGTATCAACGAAACCGAAGTCGCCTTGCGTGAAATCGTGCAAGACGCCGCCGGTGAATGGATCGAACGCGTGGCGACATTGCAGCTGCAAGAGAGTGCGAAATGAACCAAAAAAAATCAACGATGGCACAGTGGCTGCGCGCCACCGGGCTGGGTCTGCTGGCCTTCGGTGCACTTGCCGTCGCCCATGCGCAAAATGCGATCGAGGCTGTGACCAGCTCGACGCAATCCGGCGCCGAGGTGATCCGGATCGATCTCGCCCAGCCGCTCACGGCGGTGCCGGCCGGATTCGCCGTCCAGACGCCGGCGCGGATCGCGCTCGACTTCCCGGGCGTGACGAATGCCATCGGGCGTTCTGCCATTGAGGTGAATCAGGGCAACCTGCGTTCGGTCAATGTAGTTCAGGCCGGCGAGCGTAGCCGCGTGGTGCTGAACCTGAAGCAGGCCACCGCATACAAGACGGAAATCCAGGGCAAGTCGCTGCTGGTCGTCCTCGAACCGGTGGCTGGCACTGCATTGGCTGCATCCACGGCCACGGTTTTCGCGGAGAACCGCAACCGTGACACGCTGCCCCTGCGCGACGTCGACTTCCGCCTCGGCGCCGACAGCACCGGCCGCGTCATCGTCGATCTGCCGAACAATCAGGTGGGCGTCGACGTCAAGCAACAAGGCAAGAACCTCGTCGTGGAGTTCACCAAGTCGACGCTGCCCGAGGGCCTGCGTCGCCGTCTCGATGTGGGCGACTTCGGAACACCGGTCCAGCTGATCACATCGCAGCAGTCGGGCGACCGCGTGCGCATGACGATCGAAGCCAAGGGCGACTGGGAACACAGCGCCTACCAGAGCGAAAACCAGTTCGTGGTGGAAGTCCGTGCTCGCAAGGTGGACCCGACCAAGCTGACACAGGGCGTGGGCTACAACGGCGAGAAACTCTCGCTGAACTTCCAGAACATCGAGATCCGCTCACTTCTGCAGGTGATTGCCGACTTCACGAACTTCAACATCGTGACCTCTGACTCGGTGACTGGTGCGCTGACGCTGCGCTTGAAGGACGTGCCGTGGGATCAGGCGCTCGACATCATCATGCAGGCTAAGAACCTGGGCATGCGCAAGAACGGCAGCGTGCTGTGGATTGCGCCCAAGGATGAAATCAACGCCAAGGAAAAGCTCGAGTTCGAGGCGAAGGCTGCGATCGAGAATCTGGAGCCGCTGCGGACGCAATCGTTCCAGTTGAACTACACGAAGGCGATCGCTATCGCGCAGGGCCTGATGGGTACTGGAGCTTCGGCCGGCGGCAGCGGCGGTGGCAGCAGCAGTGGCACTACGACCCGCATCTTGAGCCCCCGTGGCAGCGTCATCGCCGAATCTCGAACCAATCAGTTGTTCGTGTCTGATATTCCATCGCGCCTGGCGCAGGTGACGGAGCTGATTCAGAAGCTGGACATTCCCGTCCGTCAGGTGCTGATCGAAGCTCGTATCGTCGAAGCTTCCGACACGTTCGGCAAGTCACTCGGCGTTCGCTTGGGTGGTGGCATTGCAGGAGAGCGCTTTGCTTCGTCGGCCGGCAACCGTGCGTTCGGAACGGTCGGCGCGATGCCTGTCTCGGGCACGGGCGGTTCGGGTGGCAATAGCGGTGGCACTCCCACAACGACTTGGACCAATTCCAACTTCGTCAACCTGCCTGCAGGCGATGCAGGCCAGGCAGGCACCGCAGCCGGCACCTTCGCGATCTCGCTCTTCAATTCGAGTTTCTCGCGCATGCTGAACCTCGAAATCTCCGCGCTCGAAGCCGACGGCAAGGGCAAGCTGGTTTCCAGCCCTCGCGTCATCACTGCCGACCAGACCAAGGCGCTGATTGAGCAGGGCGAAGAAATTCCTTATCAGCAGGCGACTTCCAGCGGCGCGACCTCCATCTCGTTCCGCAAGGCGGTGCTGAAGCTGGAAGTCACCCCGCAGATCACGCCTGAAGGCAACATCATCCTGACCCTGGATGTGAGCAAGGATGCGCGCGGCGTCAATACACCGTCAGGCCCAGCCATCAACACCAAGCACGTGCAGACCGAGGTGCTGGTGGAGAACGGCGGCACGGTTGTCATCGGTGGTATCTTCGAACTTACCGAAACCAATGACGAGTCGCGCGTGCCGGTGCTGGGTGAGGTGCCCTATCTAGGGGCACTGTTCCGCAAGCGTGAACGCATTGCCAACAAGACCGAAATGCTCGTCTTTATCACTCCAAAGATGATTACCGACCGCAACGCTGCGCGCTGACGCGCGGGCGTAGCAGCCACCGCGTGGCGGTCGCACTCGTCGGCTTGCCCGGCGCCGGAAAATCCGCAGTGGGCCGGCGCCTGGGGGCGCGGCTGAACACTCCATTCATCGACACCGATCACGTGATCGAACAGCGCATCGGCTGCTCGATCCGTGATTACTTCGAGCGCGAAGGCGAAACGGTCTTCCGGGATCTCGAACAGACCGTCATCGCCGATCTCGCCGCGAACGCCCAGGGCGTGCTCGCCACCGGTGGCGGCGCCGTACTGCGGGAAGCCAACCGGGGCCAGTTGCGTGATCACTTCCACGTGATCTACCTGCGCTCTTCCCCCGAAGACCTGTTCCGGCGGCTGCGCCACGACGTCAAGCGGCCGCTGCTGCAGGTGGCCGACCCGCTCGGACGGCTTCGCGAGCTGCACGATGCACGTGACCCGCTCTACCGCGAGACGGCGCATGACGTGGTCGACACCGGGCGCCCCTCGATCGCCATGCTGGTCAACATCATCGTGATGCAGCTCGAACTGGCCGGCGTCGTCGCGCCGGGCGCCCACCCCGAAGAGCCCACCGCCTGAGCCGTCCCCGGCCGCAGCGCCTAAACTCGCTGCCATGCCATTGCCCGCACTTTCCGCACCGCCAGAACGCGTCGACATTCAGCTCGGTGAGCGCAGCTACCCCATCCTGATCGGCGCCGGTCTGCTGGACGATCCGGCGAGCTTCGCGGCCACGCCCGCGGCGGCCAGCGCGCTGATCGTCAGCAACACCACGGTCGCTCCGCTCTACGCCAAGGCCCTTCGGGCGGCGCTGGCGAACCGCTTTCGCACCGTGCACCTGCTCGAGCTTCCCGACGGCGAGGTGCACAAGAACCTCGAGACCCTGAACCTGATCTTCGACGCGTTGCTGGGCCACGGCAGCGACCGCAAGACCGTGCTGTTCGCTCTGGGCGGCGGCGTGGTGGGCGACATGACCGGCTTCGCCGCCGCCAGCTACATGCGCGGCGTGCCCTTCATCCAGGTGCCGACCACGCTGCTGGCGCAGGTCGATTCGTCGGTCGGCGGCAAGACGGCCATCAACCATCCGCTCGGCAAGAACATGATCGGCGCGTTCTACCAGCCGCAGCTCGTGGTCTGCGACCTGGGCACGCTGCAGACCCTGCCACCGCGCGAACTCAGTGCGGGCCTGGCCGAAGTGATCAAGTACGGCCCGATCCACGACATGGCCTTCTTCGATTGGATCGAGGCGAACGTCGGCGCGCTGGTCGCACGCGACCCGGCCGCGCTGGCCTATGCCGTCAAGCGCAGCTGCGAGATCAAGGCGCTGGTGGTTGGCCAGGACGAGCGCGAGACGGGCCTGCGCGCCATCCTGAATTTCGGCCACACCTTCGGCCACGCGATCGAGTCGGGCCTCGGCTACGGCGAATGGCTGCATGGCGAGGCGGTCGGCTGCGGCATGGTCATGGCTGCGCACCTGTCGCAGCGGCTGGGCGGTGTCGACGCGGCTTTCGTGGCGCGGCTCACGCGCCTCATTGAGCGCGCGGGCCTGCCGATCGTCGGTCCGGCGCTGGGCGCCGAGCGCTATCTCGAACTCATGCGCGTCGACAAGAAGTCGGAAGCCGGCGAGATTCGCTTTGTGGTCATCGACAAGCCCGGTTCCGCCGCAGTCAGCAGCGCGCCCGACGCGCTGGTGCGCGAAGTCCTCGCGCAGTGCTGCGTGGCGGGATGAGCGCAGCGCCGGGCCGGTCCGGGCAAGCGCGCACCGCAACGCGAAGCGCCGAGGCCCGCTCATGAGTCTCGCGGCCTATGCCTGCCACCCAGCGCAGTCGCGCGGCCGCCGTCATGCCGAGCCGCCCGCACCCACCCGCGACGCCTTCCAGCGCGATCGTGACCGCATCGTGCATTCCACGGCGTTCCGCCGGCTGGTCTACAAGACGCAGGTCTTCTTGAACCACGAAGGCGATCTGTTCCGCACGCGGCTCACGCATTCGCTGGAGGTCGCGCAACTGGGCCGCTCGATTGCGCGCGCGTTGCGCCTCAACGAGGACCTGGTCGAAGCGATCGCGCTGGCGCACGACCTGGGCCACACGCCGTTCGGCCATGCCGGCCAGGATGCGCTGAACGAATGCATGGCCGACCACGGCGGCTTCGAGCACAACCTGCAGAGCCTGCGCGTGGTGGATGCGCTGGAGCATCGCTATCCGCAGTACGACGGCCTGAACCTCAGCTTCGAGACCCGTGAGGGCATCCTCAAGCACTGCTCGCGCGCGAATGCCGAGCGGTTGGAGCTGGCCGAACCGAACGGCGTGGCGCACCGCTTCCTCGACCGCACGCAACCGGGCCTCGAGGCGCAGCTCTGCAACCTGGCCGATGCCATCGCCTACAACGCACACGACATCGACGACGGCGTGCGCTCGGGTCTCATCAGCGTCGAGCAGTTGGCCGAGGTGGAGCTCTTCGAGCGCTACCGCCGCGAGGCGCTGTCCGAATATCCCGACCTGCAGGGGCGCCGCGTGCTCTACGAGACCATCCGGCGCATGCTGAGCGCGCAGGTCTACGACGTGATCGACGCCACACGCGCGGTGCTGCAAGCGCTGGCGCCCGCCGATGCCGACGCCGTGCGCCACGCGCCGCCCGTCGTCGCCTTCAGCGAGACCATGCAGGCCCAGTCGGACGAACTCAAGCGCTTCCTGTTCCGCAACCTCTATCGCCACCCGCAGGTGACGCAAACGACCGACCAGGCGCAACAAGTGGTGCGCGAACTGTTCGAGGCCTACCTCGAACGCAGCGCCGAGATGCCCGGCTCCTATGCCGAGCGCCGCGACCGGCACCGGGCCGTGGCCGACTACATCGCGGGCATGACCGATCGCTTTGCGATGCGCGAGCACGAGCGGCTGACTGGCCGGCGGGGCATCGCGTGAGTTCGAGCCCCGCACCGCGCGTCCCGCTCGCCGCCTTCGCCGTCATGCTCGGCGGCGTCAGTGCCGCGTTGCACCTGGGCAAGCTGCCGCCCGCGGTGCCGGCGCTGCAGGCTTCCCTCGGCATCGGCTTGGTCGAGGCAGGTTTCCTGCTGTCGCTGGTGCAGGTGGCGAGCATGACGCTGGGCCTCGTGGCCGGCCTCGCTGCCGACACCATCGGCTTGCGCCGCAGCATGCTGACGGGGCTCGTGGTGCTGACGGTGGCCAGTCTGCTCGGCGGCGCGGTCGGCGCAGGCCTTGTCGGCGGCGCGCATGCCGTGCAGTGGCTGCTGGTCCTGCGCGCGGTCGAAGGCATCGGCTTCTTGCTGGCGGTGATGCCGGGCCCCGGATTGATCCGCGCTCTGACGCCATCGGGCGCCGACAAGGCGGCTCTCGGTCTCTGGGGTGCTTACATGCCGCTTGGCGTGGCCCTCGCGCTGTTGCTGGGACCGGCGTTGATCGCCTGGGGCGGGTGGGCCGACTGGTGGTGGGCGCTGTCGGTCGTTTCGGCCGCCGCTGCGCTGTGGGTGTGGTCGGCCGTGCCTGCGGACCGGCTGCGCCCAGCCGTGGCGGGTGCAGCCGGCGAAGGCTGGGCCTCGCGCTTGCGTGCCACCGTCAGCGCCCGCGCGCCCTGGCTCACCGCACTGACCTTCGCCGTCTACTCCGCCCAGTGGATGGCCGTGATCGGCTTCCTGCCCGCCATCTACGCCGGCGCGGGCGTGCCGGCCGGCTGGAATGCGGTGCTCACCGCGATCGCGGCCGCAATGAACATCGTCGGCAACGTCGCGGGCGGTCGCTGGCTGCAGCGCGGCGTGGCGCCCGAGCGACTGCTGCAATGGGGCTTCCTGGCGATGGCGCTCGGCGGCGTGGCCGCATTTGCACAGGTGGGGCAGGGCGCGGACGCACTGGGTTTGCCGCCTGCGCTTCGCTACGCCGCGGTTTGCGCCTTCTCGCTCGGCGGCGGCATGGTGCCGGCCACGCTGTTCCTGCTCGGCGTGCGGCTGGCGCCCAGTCCCACCACGGTTTCCACGACGGTGGGGCTCATGCAGCAGGCCTCTTCGCTGGGGCAGTTCCTGGCGCCGCCGGCTGTGGCGTGGGTGGCACACCGCGTGGGCGGCTGGCATTGGACGTGGACAGCGACGCTGGCCTGTTCCCTGGCCGGCATGGCGGTCGCGCGGCGCCTGGGCCGAATACGCCCTGCAGCGGAGGTGACATGACCGGCCCGGCGACAATCGACGCCATTCAGGCCGAAGCCGACACGCGCCGCTGGCTCGAGCGTGCGGTGATCGGCCTCAACCTGTGTCCGTTCGCCAAGGTGGTGCATGTGAAGGCACAGATCCACTACGCCGTGCACCTGCCCGCCGGAGAGTCCGGCCTGATGGAGGCGCTTCTTTCCGAAGCCAACGAACTCGCAGCCGTCGACGCCCCCGTGCGCGACACCACACTTCTGATCGCACCCAACACCTTGGCGGATTTTCTGGACTTCAACGATTTTCTGGGGCGCGCCGAACGCAAGCTCTCCCGAGCGGGCTTCGACGGCGTGTTTCAGCTCGCGAGCTTTCACCCGCAGTTCCAGTTCGCGGGCACCGAGCCGGACGACATCGAGAACGCGACCAACCGCGCGCCGTACCCCACGCTGCACCTGCTGCGCGAGGACAGCGTGAGCCGCGCGGTCGAGGCGTTTCCGGAAGCCGAGGCCATCTTCGAACGCAACATCGAGACGCTCGAAGCGCTGGGCCCCGACGGCTGGGCTGCGCTCGACGTGGGACCCGGGAGTGCCCGACCATGAACGCACACGCGGCCAAGGCCACGAAGACGAACAAGGCTGCCAAGGCCGATGCCGAACTGACCGAGGTGCTGCGCCCCGGGCAGTCCATCGAACTGCTAAAGGAACTGCACATCCTCACGCGCGAGGGCCGGCTCAATCAGGACTCGCGGCGCAAGCTCAAGCAGGTCTATCACCTGTTCCAGTTCATCGAGCAGCTGCTGCGCGAGCTGCCGGGCGAGGGGGCCGAGGCCACGCTGGCCGACCATGGCGCGGGCAAGTCGTACCTCGGTTTCATCATCTACGACCTGTTCTTCAGGGCGCGTGAGGGCGGGCATGTCTACGGCATCGAGACGCGCGCCGAGCTGGTCGAGCGCTCGCGCAAGCTGGCCGAACACCTGGGCTTCGGCCGCATGTCGTTCCTCAATCTCACGGTGGCGGAATCGGCGAATGCGAGCGAGCTGCCGGGGCAGATCGACGTGGTCACCGCGCTGCACGCCTGCGACACCGCGACCGACGACGCCATCGCCTTCGGCCTGGCGAAGAAGGCGCGCTGCATGGTGCTGGTGCCGTGCTGCCAGGCAGAAGTGGCGGCGTGCCTGCGCGAAACCAAGGCTCTGGCCCTGTCGCGCACGCCGCTCGCGGAACTGTGGCGCCATCCGCTGCACACGCGCGAAATCGGCAGCCAGCTCACCAACGTGCTGCGCTGCCTGTACCTCGAAGCCAATGGCTACAGCGTCACGGTCACCGAGCTGGTCGGCTGGGAGCACAGCATGAAGAACGAACTGATCCTGGCGCGCTACACCGGGCAGCGCAAGGCCAGCGCGGCGACGCGGTTGGGCGAGCTGCTGTCGCAGTTCGGGCTGGACACGCTCGGCGATACGCGGTTTCGCCTGGGCTGACGCGCCCGCATCGCGGGGGCTACGCGGCGCGCGAAGCCACCAGATCGGTGAACGAATCGCGCGCGGGCCACGCCACCGTTTTCCAGGGGCTGAGTTCGTCCGCGAGAAGCTTCTCGGCCACCGAGGCCAGCAGCTTGCGCCCGACGATGTTGCTGCCCGGCGCGTTGCGCTCGCCGGCGAGAAAGCTCTGCGCGTAGTTATCCCAGCCACTGAAGCGCTCGATGGCAAGCTCTGCCGCGGGCTCGAGCCAGTCCAGTGCTTCTTCTGCAGTTGCATGGCCGACGGCCGCCGCGCCGGTCGCCAGGTGAGCAGCGCGACCGATCCACAGGGCCAGATCGTCATTGCTGGCTTGCGAAGCGAGGTCGTCGACGATCTCCACCACCGCGGCCTCCGCCTCTTCGCCATTCGTCACCGAGAAATCGCGTGCCAGCAGTTTCTTCCAGGCCTCGACTTCGTTGGGCGGAATGCCGATGCACAGCAGGTGCACGGCACTGCGTTTCGCTTCGCGGGCGTCGTTGAGGTCGGGCGCGAAGGTTTGCCGGTACACCGCGGCGAGCGCCACGGCGAAATTCTCGAAGCGCGAAGAGGCTGCAAGGCGCGCCGCCAGCGCGGCGTTGGTCTCCTGCAGCGCAGTCTCGCGATCGGCCGCTTCCTGGGCGAGTTCGGCCTTTCCTTCCGCCATGCCTTCTTTCACCGAATCGACCAGTTCCTTGAAAAACTTGAACATTCATCCCTCCCTGGGTGCGTTGGTAAACGGGCCGCTTAGGATACAAGCCTCGCGCGTCACTCCATTCCATGGCCCGTCTCCCCCGTCTCACGCTGGCCGACATGCCACACCACGTGATCCAGCGCGGCAACAACCGCCAGCCGATCTTTGTCGATCGCGCGGATCACGAAAAGCTGCTCGGCCTGTTGGCCGACAACGCCGCGCGCTTCGGTATTGCGCTGCACGCCTACGTGCTGATGGACAACCACTTCCACCTGCTGGCCACGCCGAACAGCACCACCGGCCTGCCGCAGTTCATGCAGTCCGTGGGGCGCAGCTACGTGCGTTACTTCAATGACCGCCATGGCCGCAGCGGCACCTTGTGGGAAGGCCGCTACAGGTCGACGCTGATCCAGACCGATCGCTACTTGATGACCTGCATGGCCTACATCGACCTCAACCCGGTGCGCGCCGGCATGGCGGCCGATGCCCGCGACTACCCGTGGTCGAGCCACGGGCACTACGCGGGCCTGCGACACGACAAGCTGCTGACACCGCATCCGCTGTACTGGGAACTCGGCAACACGCCGTTCGCGCGCGAGGCGGCGTATGTCGAGTTGGTGCGCGCCGGGGTCCGGGCGGCCGATCAGGATGCGCTGACCGAGGCCACTTTGCGGGGCTGGGCGGCGGGCGACGGGGATTTTCTGGACTCATTACAGAAATCGACTGAGCGTCGCGTGGTCAAGGCCAAGGCTGGCCGGCCTCCTTCCGCTTCCAATTCTTGAGCTGAAAGTGCCAGATAGCCATTGTGCTGCCTGGATTTCTTGCTACTCTTTTTGATATGTCCCCAATTTAATTCCGATAAGAAAACTCGACTTTTAATAAGAATCTGACCCCTATTAAAGTGTTTGGCATTCTTTGTGCATCGCAATATGCTCCCTTTCCCTGCGAAAACTGATGAAGGAGCGCGCCATGACGACGGCTGCAGAGATCGAACATCTCCAAAAACACGGTCTGTATTCCGGTGCCGACGAGCACGATGCCTGCGGCGTCGGCTTCGTGGCCCACATCAAGGGCGAAAAAAGCCACGCCATCGTGCTGCAGGGCTTGAAGATCCTCGAGAACCTCGACCATCGCGGCGCAGTGGGCGCTGACAAGCTGATGGGCGACGGCGCCGGCATCCTGATCCAGCTGCCCGACCATCTCTATCGCGAAGAGATGGCCAAGCAAGGCGTCACGCTGCCCCCGCCCGGCGAATACGGCGTCGGCATGATCTTCCTGCCGAAGGAACACGCCTCCCGCGAAGCCTGCGAGCAGGAGATGGAACGCGCCATCAAGGCCGAAGGCCAGGTGCTGCTGGGCTGGCGCGATGTGCCGGTCAACCGCGACATGCCCATGTCGCCCACCGTGCGCGCCAAGGAACCGCTGCTGCGCCAGGTGTTCATCGGCCGCGGCAACGACGTGATCGTGCAGGACGCGCTGGAGCGCAAGCTCTACGTGATCCGCAAGACCGCCAGCGCCAACATCCAGCGCCTGAAGCTCAAGCACAGCAAGGAATACTACGTTCCGAGCATGTCGAGCCGCACCGTGGTCTACAAGGGCCTGCTGCTCGCCGACCAGGTTGGCACCTACTTCATGGACCTGCAGGACAAGCGCTGCGTCTCGGCCCTGGGCCTGGTGCACCAGCGCTTCTCGACCAACACCTTCCCCGAGTGGCCGCTGGCTCACCCGTACCGCTATGTCGCCCACAACGGCGAAATCAACACGGTCAAGGGCAACTACAACTGGATGAAGGCGCGCGAGGGCGTCATGTCGTCGCCCGTGCTCGGCGCCGACCTGCAGAAGCTCTACCCGATCAGCTTCGCCGGCCAGTCCGACACCGCCACCTTCGACAACTGCCTCGAGCTGCTGACGATGGCCGGCTACCCCATCAGCCAGGCCGTGATGATGATGATTCCCGAGCCCTGGGAACAGCACGCCACCATGGACCCGCGCCGCCGCGCGTTCTACGAGTACCACGCCGCCATGCTCGAGCCGTGGGACGGCCCGGCTTCCATCGTCTTCACCGACGGCCGTCAGATCGGCGCCACGCTCGACCGCAACGGCCTGCGTCCTTCCCGCTACTGCGTGACCGACGACGACCTGGTCATCATGGCTTCGGAGTCGGGCGTGCTGCCCGTGCCCGAGCAGAAGATCGTGCGCAAGTGGCGCCTGCAGCCCGGCAAGATGTTCCTGATCGACCTGGAGCAGGGCCGCATGATTGACGACGAGGAGGTCAAGTCCACCCTCGCCAACAGCAAGCCCTACAAGCAGTGGATCGAGAATCTGCGCATCAAGCTCGACAGCGTCAAGGCCGAGCCGGTCTCTGCACCGCTGTCGCAAGTGGCGCTGCTCGACCGCCAGCAGGCCTTCGGCTACACCCAGGAAGACATCAAGTTCCTGATGAGCCCGATGGCGCAGGCCGGCGAAGAAGGCATCGGCTCCATGGGCAACGACAGCCCGCTGGCCGTGCTCTCCAACAAGAACAAGCCGCTCTACAACTACTTCAAGCAGTTGTTCGCGCAAGTGACCAACCCGCCGATCGACCCGATCCGCGAAGCGATCGTGATGTCGCTGGTGTCCTTCATCGGCCCGAAGCCCAACCTGCTGGACATCAACCAGGTCAACCCGCCGATGCGGCTCGAAGTGAGCCAGCCGATCCTGGACTTCGCCGACATGGCCAAGCTGCGCGACATCGGCAAGTACACGCAGGGCAAGTTCAAGAGCTACGCGCTCGACATCACCTACCCGCTCGCCTGGGGCGACGAGGGCGTCGAAGCCAAGCTGGCCTCGCTGTGCGCCGAAGCGGTCGATGCCATCAAGGGCGGCCACAACATCCTGATCGTGAGCGACCGCGGCGTGAGCCCGACGCAGGTGGCGATTCCGGCGGTGCTCGCGCTGTCGGCCGTCCACCAGTACCTGGTCCGTGAAGGCCTGCGCACCACGGCCGGCCTCGTCGTTGAAACCGGTTCGGCCCGCGAAGTGCATCACTTCGGCGTGCTCGCCGGCTACGGCGCGGAAGCCGTGCACCCGTACCTCGCGATGGAAACCCTGGCGGCCATGCACGCCGACCTGCCGGGCGACCTGAGCGCCGACAAGGCGGTCTACAACTACGTCAAGGCCATCGGCAAGGGCCTGTCGAAGATCATGTCGAAGATGGGTGTCAGCACCTACATGAGCTACTGCGGCGCGCAGCTGTTCGAAGCCATCGGCCTCAACACCGAGACGGTGAACAAGTACTTCACCGGCACGGCCAGCCGCGTGGAAGGCATCGGCGTCTTCGAGATCGCCGAGGAAGCCATCCGCATGCACAAGGCCGCGTTCAGCGACGACCCGGTGCTCGCCAACATGCTGGACGCCGGCGGCGAATACGCCTGGCGCACGCGCGGCGAAGAGCACATGTGGACGCCCGACGCCATCGCCAAGCTGCAGCACAGCACGCGCTCCAACAACTGGAACACGTACAAGGAATACGCGCAGCTCATCAACGACCAGAACCGTCGCCACCTCACGCTGCGCGGCCTGTTCGAATTCAAGATCGATCCGGCCAAGGCGATTCCTGTCGACGAGGTCGAAGCGGCCGCGGACATCGTCAAGCGCTTCGCCACGGGCGCGATGTCGCTCGGCTCGATCAGCACCGAGGCACATGCCACGCTGGCGATTGCCATGAACCGCATCGGCGGCAAAAGCAACACGGGCGAAGGCGGCGAAGATCCGGCACGCTACCGCAACGAGCTCAAGGGCATCCCGATCAAGCAGGGCGACACGCTCAAGAGCGTGATCGGCGCGGCTAACGTCGAGGTCGACCTGCCGCTCAAGGACGGCGACTCGCTGCGTTCGCGCATCAAGCAGGTGGCCTCGGGCCGCTTCGGCGTCACGGCCGAGTACCTGCACTCAGCCGACCAGATCCAGATCAAGATGGCGCAGGGCGCCAAGCCGGGCGAGGGCGGCCAGCTGCCCGGCGGCAAGGTCACCGAGTACATCGGCAAGCAGCGCTATGCGGTGCCGGGCGTGGGCCTCATTTCGCCCCCGCCGCACCACGACATCTACTCGATCGAAGACCTGGCCCAGCTGATCCACGACCTGAAGAACGCCGCGCCGCACGCGAGCATCAGCGTCAAGCTGGTGAGCGAAATCGGCGTCGGCACCATCGCGGCGGGCGTGGCAAAGTGCAAGAGCGACCACGTCGTGATCGCCGGCCACGACGGCGGCACGGGCGCCTCGCCCTGGTCGTCGATCAAGCACGCGGGCAGCCCGTGGGAAATCGGCCTGGCCGAAACGCAGCAGACGCTGGTGCTCAATCGCCTGCGCAGCCGTATCCGAGTGCAGGCCGACGGCCAGATGAAGACCGGCCGCGACGTCGCCATCGGCGCGCTGCTCGGCGCCGATGAGTTCGGCTTCGCCACCGCGCCGCTGGTGGTCGAGGGCTGCATCATGATGCGCAAGTGCCACCTGAACACCTGCCCGGTGGGCGTGGCCACGCAGGACCCGATCCTGCGCAAGAAGTTCTCGGGCAAGCCCGAGCATGTCGTCAACTACTTCTTCTTCGTGGCGGAAGAAGTGCGCCAGATCATGGCCCAGCTGGGCATCCGCAAGTTCGACGACCTGATCGGCCGCGCCGACCTGCTCGACACCCGCAAGGGCATCGAACACTGGAAGGCCGCCGGCCTCGATTTCAGCCGCCTGTTCGCGCTGCCGAACGTGCCGGCCGACGTACCGCGCTTCCATGTCGAGAGCCAGGACCATGGCCTCGAACGCGCGCTCGACGTCAAGCTCATCGAGAAGTCGCGTCCCGCCATCGACAAGGGCGAGAAGGTGCAGTTCATCGAGGTGGCGCGCAACGTCAACCGCTCGGTGGGTGCGATGCTCTCGGGTGCTCTCACCAAGGTGCATCCGCAGGGGCTGCCTGACGACTCGATCCGCATCCAGCTCGAAGGCACGGGCGGCCAGTCGTTCGGCGCCTTCCTGGCACGCGGCATCACGCTGTACCTGATCGGCGACGCCAACGACTACACCGGCAAGGGCCTCTCGGGCGGCCGCGTGGTGGTGCGACCCAGCCTCGACTTCCGCGGCGAAGCGGTGCGCAACACCATCGTCGGCAACACCGCGCTGTATGGCGCGACGACCGGCGAGGCGTATCTCTGCGGCGTGGCCGGCGAGCGTTTTGCGGTGCGCCTGTCGGGCGCCACGGCGGTCATCGAAGGCACCGGCGACCACGGCTGCGAATACATGACCGGCGGCACGGTCGCGGTGCTCGGCAAGACGGGCCGCAACTTCGCGGCCGGCATGAGCGGCGGCGTCGCCTTCGTCTACGACGAGGACGGCCAGTTCGCCACGCGCTGCAACCTCTCGATGGTGTCGCTCGACAAGGTGCTGACCTCCGCCGAGCAGACCGCCAGCGTGCACCGCAAGGTCTGGCACGGCGGCGAGACCGACGAAGCCCAGCTCAAGAAGCTGCTCGAAGAGCACCACCGCTGGACCGGCAGCAAGCGCGCGCGCGAACTGCTCGACAGCTGGGCCGTGTCGCGCACCAAGTTCGTGAAGGTGTTCCCGAACGAATACAAGCGCGCCCTCGGCGAACTGCACGACCGCAAGGTCGAGCTGGCGAGCAGCGGCAACAACGCGCACGCCGGCCTCGAGCCGCACGCGCTGGTCGCACCGGCTGCAACCGCCGCGGTCTGAGCGGCAACGACACACGAAGAACAGAGGACAGCACGATGGGAAAGATCACCGGCTTCATGGAGCATGAGCGCATCGAGGAGGGCTACAAGCCCATCGACGAGCGCGTCAAGCATTACAAGGAATTCGTCGTCGGCCTGACGCCCGAGCAGGCCAAGGTGCAGGGCGCGCGCTGCATGGACTGCGGCACGCCGTTTTGCAACAGCGGCTGCCCGGTCAACAACATCATTCCGGACTTCAACGACCTCGTGTACCGCGACGACTGGCAGAACGCCTTCGCGGTGCTCGACTCGACCAACAACTTCCCCGAGTTCACCGGCCGCATCTGCCCCGCACCTTGCGAGGCAGCCTGCGTGCTCAACGTGAACGACGACGCGATCGGCATCAAGTCGATCGAGCACGCGATCATCGACCGCGCCTGGGACGAAGGCTGGGTCGCGCCGCGCGTGGCCAAACACAAGACCGGCAAGAAGGTGGCCGTGGTGGGCGCAGGCCCGGCCGGCATGGCGGCTGCGCAGCAACTGGCGCGCGCCGGCCACGACGTGACGCTGTTCGAGAAGAACGACCGCATCGGCGGCCTGCTGCGCTACGGCATCCCCGACTTCAAGATGGAGAAGACCCACATCGACCGCCGTGTCGAGCAGATGAAGGCCGAGGGCGTGACCTTCCGCACGGGCGTGATGATCGGCGCCGCCAAAGACCCGCTCGGCAAGGGCTCCAAGGTGACCAACCTCGCCAAGGAAACCATCACGCCCGAGCAATTGCAGAAGGACTTCGACGCCGTGGTGCTCACCGGCGGCGCCGAGCAATCGCGCGACCTGCCGGTGCCCGGCCGCGACCTCGACGGCATCCACTTCGCGATGGAGTTCCTGCCGCAACAGAACCGCATCAACGCTGGCGACAAGGTCAAGGGTCAGTTGCGCGCCGACGGCAAGCACGTCATCGTCATCGGCGGCGGCGACACCGGCTCCGACTGTGTGGGCACCAGCAACCGCCATGGCGCCGTGAGCGTCACGCAGTTCGAGCTGATGCCCCAGCCGCCCGAGGAAGAAAACCGCCCGCTGACCTGGCCCTACTGGCCGATCAAGCTGCGCACCAGCTCCAGCCATGAAGAGGGTTGCGAGCGCGAGTTCGCCATCTCCACCAAGGAGTTCATCGGCGAAAAGGGCAAGGTCGCGGGCCTGAAGACCGTTCGCGTCGAGTGGAAGGACGGCAAGATGCAGGAAGTGGCCGGCAGCGAGCAGATCCTCAAGGCCGACCTCGTGCTGCTGGCGATGGGCTTCATCAGCCCCGTGGCCACCGTGCTCGACACTTTCGGCGTGGAGAAGGATGCGCGCGGCAATGCCAAGGCCACCGTCGACTTCATCGGTGGCTATGCCACCAACGTGCCGAAGGTGTTTGCAGCAGGCGACATCCGCCGCGGCCAGTCGCTGGTCGTATGGGCGATTCGCGAGGGGCGCCAGGCTGCACGCTCGGTGGACGAGTTCCTGATGGGATTCAGTGATTTGCCGCGCTGAATTTTGTTTCAATTTCGCGGGGCCCTTCGCGGCCCCGCTATCATTCGCGGAAACCGCATGCCGGGATGCCTGAAGAGGCGCCCCGGCTTTTTTATTGAGATGGACCCAGCCGCACAGCCACAACCCTTCGTAGAGTTCCGCGACGTCACGTTCGGCTACGGCGCGCGCGCGATCCTCGACGGCGTCTCGTTCGCCGTCCCCCGCGGCAAGGTCACGGCCCTGATGGGCGCCTCCGGTGGCGGCAAGACCACGGTGTTGCGATTGATCGGCGGACAGCAGCGGGCGCAGCGCGGCGAAGTGCATTTCGACGGCCACGACGTCGGCAAGTTCGACAACGCGGCGCTCTACGTGGCCCGGCGCCGCATGGGCATGCTGTTCCAGTCCGGTGCCCTGTTCACCGACATGACCGTGTTCGACAACGTGGCGTTCCCGCTGCGCGAGCACACCCAACTGTCCGAGGCGCTGGTGCGCGACGTGGTGCTCATGAAGCTCGACGCGGTGGGCCTGCGCGGTGCGCGCGACCTGATGCCCAGCGAGGTGTCGGGCGGCATGGCGCGGCGCGTGGCGCTGGCGCGCGCGATCGCACTCGACCCCGATCTCGTGATGTACGACGAACCCTTCGCCGGCCTCGACCCGATTTCGCTCGGCACCGCGGCGCGGCTCATCCGCCAGCTCAACGACACGCTCGGGCTGACCAGCATCATCGTGTCGCACGACCTCGAAGAAACCTTCCGCATCGCCGATCACGTGATCATCCTGGCCAACGGCAGCATCGCCGCGCAGGGCGCGCCCGCCGAGGTGCGAGAGAGCGCCGACCCGCTGGTGCACCAGTTCGTGAATGCGCTGCCCGATGGGCCGGTGCGCTTTCACTACCCGGGCGTCAGCATCGAAGCCGACTTCGGCAATGTGGAAGGAGGGCGTTCATGAGCTGGTGGAAGCCCGCCGATATCGGCTTTGCCGTACGCAGCCATCTGGCGAATCTGGGCTACGGCGCCAAGCTCTTCATGCGGCTCGTCGGTCCCGGCGCGCAGATCATGCGTCGCTTCAGCCTCGTGCGCGACCAGATCCATTTCCTGGGCAACTACTCGCTCGCGATCATCGGCGTGTCGGGGCTGTTCGTCGGCTTCGTGCTGGGGTTGCAGATGTATTACGCGCTGCAGCGCTACGGCTCGTCCGAGGCGCTCGGCCTGCTGGTCACGCTGAGCCTGGTGCGCGAGCTCGGGCCCGTGGTGGCGGCGCTGCTCTTCACCGGTCGGGCCGGTACATCGCTCACTGCCGAGATCGGCCTCATGAAGGCCGACGAGCAATTGAGCGCCATGGAAATGATGGCGGTCGACCCGGTGCAGCGCATCCTTGCGCCGCGCTTCTGGGCCGGCGTCATCACCATGCCGCTGCTGGCGGCCGTGTTCAGCGCGGTCGGCATCATGGGCGGCTACGTGGTCGGCGTGCTGATGCTGGGGGTCGATCCGGGCGCGTTCTGGGGCCAGATGCAGGGCGGCGTCGATGTGTGGCGCGACGTCGGCAACGGCGTGATCAAGAGCATCGTCTTCGGCTTCACCGTGACTTTCATTGCGCTGCTGCAGGGCTACGAGGCCCAGCCCACGCCCGAAGGCGTATCGCGCGCAACCACGCGCACGGTGGTGACGGCATCGCTCGCGGTGCTGGGGCTGGACTTCCTGCTCACCGCCATGATGTTCAGTATCTAAAGGGGCACCGCTCCCATCGTTCTAGAGAGTGCAAACCATGCAACGTACCAACAACGACATCTGGGTCGGCCTATTCGTGCTCATCGGCGCGGCCGCACTGCTGTTCCTCGCGCTGCAGTCGGCCAACCTGCTGAGCCTGAATTTCCAGAAGACCTACACGGTCACCGCGCGCTTCGACAACATTGGTGGTTTGAAGCCGCAAACCGCGGTCAAGAGTGCCGGCGTGGTGGTCGGCCGTGTGGAATCCATCGCGTTCAACGACAAGGCCTTTCAGGCCGACGTGACGCTGGCACTTCAAAACCGTTACAGTTTTCCCAAGGACAGCTCGCTCAAGATTCTGACCAGTGGCCTGCTCGGCGAGCAGTACATCGGCATCGAAGCGGGCGCCGAGGAGAAGAACTTGCAAGCCGGCGACACCATCACCGCGACCCAGTCGGCCGTGGTGCTGGAAAACCTGATCAGCCAGTTCCTCTACAGCAAGGCGGCCGAAGGGGGCTCGAACACGGCGCCGGGAACAGCCAACAAAAAATGACATCACGATTCTTTGCATCGCATGCTATGAAAAACATAGCGAATAGTGCCCGTTGGGCAATTGCCGCCGCCGCTCTGGCGATCGTTGCTGGGTGCGCCACCGGGCCCAACGCCAATCCGGCCGATCCGTTCGAGCCTTTCAATCGCGGCGTGACGCGCTTCAACGACACGGTCGACGACGCCGTCCTCGTGCCGGTGGCCACCGCCTACCAGCGCGTCTTGCCCTCGATGGTGCGCGCGGGCGTGACCAATTTCTTCGACAACGTGGGCGACGTCTGGAACCTTGCCAACAACGTCGTGCAGCTCAAGTTGCAAGGCAGCGCCGAGACCTTCATGCGGCTCAACGTCAACACCTTCTTCGGGCTCGGCGGGCTGCTCGACGTGGCCACCGAGGCGGGCATCCCCCGCCACGAAGAAGACTTCGGGCAGACGCTGGGTTACTGGGGCGTGGGCGCCGGTCCCTATGTGGTGCTGCCGGTGCTCGGCCCCTCGACCCTGCGCGACACGGTGGCATTGCCGGTGGACCGCCTGGGCGACCCGGTTTCACAGATGAACGACGTGGCCTGGCGCAATTCGCTCACGGTGCTGCACATTGTCGATACGCGCTCGCAGTACCTGCGTGCCACCCGCCTGCTCGGCGAAGCGGCGCTCGACAAGTACTCGTTCACGCGCGATGCGTTCCTGCAGCGCCGCCGCAGCCAGGTCTACGACGGCAATCCGCCGGACGACGGTGCCGGCAACAGCCCGGCCGACGACGGCGCCGGAAAGTAGATAAGTAAGTAAAAAGCGCGAGAGCGGGCGATGAAGCCGCTTGCATCCGGTTGCAAGGCTTCACCTGCGCTTCAGGAACCCGGTAGGCCCCGGGCCTGTCGAATCCGTTCTTGTCGTAGCACCCGACTGCTTTGTGCGATCCCGGTGCTTCGTCGATTTTTCAAAATTTGAGGGACTCTCCATGAACAACAAGATCTTGCTGCAACGACGCGATGTGGGCCGACTGGTCCTGGCCGGTGCCCTGCTGCTGGGCGCTGCCGCCGCCTTCGTCCGCCCGGCCTATGCCGCCGACGAGGCGCCCGACGCGCTGGTCAAGCGCCTGTCGACCGACGTGCTGGAGACGATCAAGGCTGACACGTCGATCAAGGCCGGCGACGTCAACAAGATCATGCTGCTGGTCGACAGCAAGATCATGCCGAACGTCAACTTCCAGCGCATGACGGCCTCCGCCGTTGGCCCAGCCTGGCGCCAGGCCACGCCCGAGCAGCAAAAGCGCCTGCAGGAAGAATTCAAGGCCCTGTTGGTTCGCACCTACGCCGGTGCACTCGACCAGGTGGTCGACCAGACCGTCACCGTCCGTCCGTTCCGCGGTTCGGCCGACGACAAGGAAGTGCTGGTCCGCACCGAGATCCAGGGCCGCGGCGACCCTGTGCAGTTGGACTACCGCCTCGAGAAGACGCCAGGCCAGGGCGCGGGCTGGAAGGTCTACAACCTCAATGTGCTGGGCGTCTGGCTGGTCGATACCTACCGCACGCAGTTCGCGCAGGAAATCAACAAGAGCGGCATCGACGGCCTGATCACCGCGCTGGCCAGCCGCAACAAGAGCAACACCAAGGGCTGACCGGCCGACAACACCATGCTGGTCCTGCCCACCAAGCTCACCCACGACGAGGCCCCCGCCTGCATGCGCATGCTGCAGCAGGGGTTGAAGGGCCAGACGGATTCGTCGTCCACCGTGGTCGATGCCACCGCGCTGGCCCAGTTCGATTCGTCGGCGCTGGCGGTGCTGCTCGAGTGCCGTCGCGAGTCCAGTGCGCTGGGCCGCGGCTTCTCGGTCAAGGGCCTCTCGCCGCGCCTGCGCGAGTTGGCGGCGCTGTACGGCGTCGCGGGCCTTTTGCCGGCCGCGCCCTGAAAAAGTAACGGCCCCTTAAAATCGCGGGCTCCCATGCCCGCGATCTCATTCCAGTCGGTCTCCAAGACCTATCCCCCCTCCAGACAGCAGAAAGCCCAAGGCAAACAAGGCTTGCGCGCGGTCGACGAGGTTTCCTTCCAGATCGAGCCGGGCGAGTTCTTCGGCCTGCTCGGCCCCAACGGCGCGGGCAAGACCACCCTGATCAGCATGCTCGCGGGCCTCTCGCGGCCCACGTCCGGCGCCATCAGCGTGCATGGCTTCGACGTGCAGCGCGACTACGCCGAGGCGCGCCGCCAGCTGGGCATCGTGCCGCAGGAGCTGGTGTTCGACCCCTTCTTCAACGTGCGCGAATCGCTGCGCATCCAGTCAGGCTACTTCGGCATCAAGAACAACGACGACTGGATCGACGAGCTGCTGCACAGCCTCGGCCTCGCCGACAAGGCCACGGCCAACATGCGGCAGCTGTCGGGCGGCATGAAGCGCCGCGTGCTGGTGGCGCAGGCGCTGGTGCACAAGCCGCCCGTCATCGTGCTGGACGAGCCCACCGCCGGTGTCGACGTCGAGCTGCGCCAGACCCTCTGGCAATTCGTCGCCCGGCTCAACAAGCAGGGCAGCACCGTGCTGCTCACCACCCATTACCTCGAAGAGGCCGAGGCGCTGTGCAGCCGCATCGCGATGCTCAAGCTGGGCCGCGTGATCGCTCTCGACCGCACCAGCGAACTCTTGAAATCGGCCGCGAGCAACGTGCTGCGCTTCAAGACCGATGCGATGCTGCCCTGGGCCATTGCCCAGCATGCGCGCATCACCGGGCGCATCGTGCAGCTGCCGGCGCAGAACGCCCATGAAGTCGAACAACTGTTGGCCGCGATCCGCGAAGCCGGCGTGGCGGTGGAAGACGTGGAAATGCGCAAGGCCGATCTGGAAGACGTGTTCATCGACCTGATGGCGGGCGAGCAGACGCCGCTGGAGGTCGCTCGATGATGGCGGTTACTGGTTGGCGCGCGCTGCTCTACAAGGAAACGCTGCGCTTCTGGAAGGTCGGTTTCCAGACGGTCGGCGCGCCGGTTCTCACCGCGCTGCTCTATTTGATGGTGTTCGGCCACGTGCTCGAAGACCATGTGAAGGTCTACGGCTCGGTCGGCTACACGGCCTTCCTGGTGCCCGGCCTCGTGATGATGAGCGTGCTGCAGAACGCCTTCGCGAACAGCTCGTCCTCGATCATCCAGAGCAAGATCATGGGCAACCTGGTGTTCGTGCTGCTCACGCCGCTGTCGCACTGGGGCTGGTTCTTCGCCTACGTGGGCTCGTCGATCATCCGCGGCCTGGCCGTGGGGCTCGGCGTGTTCGTGGTGACCGTGTTTTTTGCGATGCCGAATTTCGTGGCGCCGGTCTGGATCATCGTTTTCGCGCTGCTGGGCGCTGCGATGCTCGGCACGTTGGGCCTCATCGCCGGTCTCTGGGCCGAAAAGTTCGACCAGATGGCCGTCTTCCAGAATTTCCTGATCATGCCCATGACGTTTCTCTCGGGCGTGTTCTATTCGATCGGCTCGCTGCCGCCGTTTTGGCAGAGCGTGAGCCACCTGAACCCGTTTTTCTACATGATCGATGGCTTCCGCTACGGCTTCTTCGGCGTGAGCGACGCCTCGCCCTGGCTGAGCCTGGGCATCGTCGGCACCGCCTGGTTGGTGGTGAGCGCCATCGCTGTCCATCTGCTGCGTATCGGCTACAAAATCCGAGGCTGAAAAAGCCTCCTTCCAGACCCCATGACCGCTGAAGAACTCCAAGCCATCATCGTTGCCCACCTGCCCTGCGAGCACATCGCGCTGAAGGGCGATGGCCGGCATTGGGAGGCCGTGATCGTCTCGGCCGAATTCGAGGGCAAGCGCGCCATCCAGCGCCACCAGCGGGTCTACGCCACCCTCGGTGCGAAAATGCACACCGACGAAGTGCATGCGCTCTCGATGAAAACCTACACGCCGGCCGAATGGGCGGCGGTGAAAAAGTAAATTCCGGCCCCCGGGCCACCCCATTTCGCTGGATCCTCGATGGACAAACTTCTGATTCGCGGCGGGCGCCAGCTTCGCGGCGAGGTACTCATTTCCGGCGCCAAGAACGCTGCGCTGCCCGAGCTGTGCGCGGCGCTCTTGACCGACCAGCCCGTGACGCTGCACAACGTGCCCCGCCTGCAGGACGTGTCGACGATGCTCAAGCTGGTGCGCAACATGGGCGTGGTGGCCGAGCGCGATGACAACGGCACCGTGCAGCTCAACGCCGGCGACCTCAGCAACCCCGAGGCCCCCTACGAGCTCGTGAAGACCATGCGCGCCTCCGTGCTGGCCCTGGGCCCGCTGCTCGCTCGCTTCGGCCATGCCAAGGTCTCGCTGCCCGGTGGCTGCGCCATCGGCTCGCGTCCGGTCGACCAGCACATCAAGGGCCTGCAGGCCATGGGCGCCGAGATCGTGGTCGAGCACGGCTACATGATCGCCAGCCTGCCCGCGGGCCGCACCCGCCTGAAGGGCGCGCGCATCCTGACCGACATGGTCACCGTCACCGGCACCGAGAACTTCCTCATGGCCGCTGCGCTGGCCGAGGGCGAGACGCTGCTCGAAAACGCCGCGCAGGAGCCCGAGATCGTCGACCTGGCCGAAATGCTGATCCGCATGGGCGCAAAGATCCAGGGCCACGGCACCAGCCACATCCGCATCCAGGGCGTCGAGAAGCTGCACGGCTGCGAGCACGCCGTGGTGGCCGACCGCATCGAGGCCGGCACCTTCCTGTGCGCCGTCGCGGCCACGGGCGGCGAGGTGTTCCTGCGTCACGCCCGTGCCGACCACATGGACGCGGTGATCGACAAGCTGCGCGACGCCGGTTGCAAGGTCGAGCGGGAAGAGGGCGGCGTGCGCATCAGCTCCAAGGCCCCGGCCAGCGAGCACCTGAAGGCGCAAAGCTTCAGCACCACCGAATACCCGGGCTTTCCGACCGACATGCAGGCCCAGTTCATGGCCCTGAACGTGATTGCGCGCGGCGCCTCGATGGTCACCGAGACTATCTTCGAGAACCGCTTCATGCACGTGAACGAGATGGTGCGCCTGGGCGCGACGATCCACGTCGAAGGCAAGGTGGCGATGGTCGAGGGCGTGCAGCAACTGTCGGGCGCCACCGTGATGGCCACCGACCTGCGCGCCTCGGCCAGCCTCGTGATCGCCGGCCTCGTGGCCGAGGGCGAGACGCTGATCGACCGCATCTACCACCTGGACCGCGGCTACGACCGCATGGAAGCCAAGCTGCGCGGCCTGGGCGCCGACATCGAACGCGTGACCGGAGCCGCCGCATGATCACGCTGGCCCTCTCCAAAGGCCGCATCTTCGAAGAGACGATGCCTCTCCTGGCCGCTGCCGGCATCGAGGTCACCGAAGACCCCGAGAAGTCGCGCAAGCTGATCCTGGAGACCACCCGCCCCGACGTGCGCGTGGTGCTGGTGCGCGCCTCCGACGTGCCCACCTACGTGCAGTACGGCGGCGCCGACCTCGGTGTGACCGGCTCCGACGTGCTGCTCGAGCACGGCAACCAAGGCCTGTACCAGCCGCTGGACCTGCGCATCGCAGCCTGCCGCCTGAGCGTGGCCGTGCGCGCCGACTACGACTACGCCTCGGCCGTGCGCCAGGGCTCGCGCCTGCGCGTGGCGACCAAGTACGTGGGTCTGGCGCGCGACTTCTTCGCGAGCAAGGGCGTGCACGTCGACTTGATCAAGCTCTACGGCAGCATGGAGCTTGCGCCGCTCACGGGCCTGGCCGACGCCATCGTCGACCTGGTCTCGACCGGCAACACGCTCAAGGCCAACCACCTCGTCGAGGTGGAACGCATCATGGACATCAGCGCACGCCTCGTGGTGAACCAGGCCGCGCTCAAGCTCAAGCGCGAACCCATCCGCCGCATCATCGACGCCTTCGCGTCAGCCATTCCTCCCGCCAAATGACTCTGAAAGCAGCCCCCGCCCGACTCTCCACGACTTCAGCCAGCTTCGATGCTGAATTCAAGGCGCGGCTGCATTGGTCCGCGGACGCGGATGCTGCGATCGAGAAGGTGGTGGCCGACATCCTGGCTGATGTGCAAAAGCGCGGCGACGATGCCGTGCTCGAGTACACCAACCGCTTCGACAAGCTCGACGCGAAGACGCTGCCCGAACTGGAACTCACGCAGGCCGAACTGAAGGCGGCCTTCGAAGCATTGCCTACCGCACAACGGGATGCGCTCGAAGCCGCCGCGCGCCGCGTGCGCAGCTACCACGAGGCCCAGAAGAAGGCGAGCGGCGAGAGCTGGAGCTACCGCGATGCCGACGGCACGCTGCTCGGCCAGAAGGTCACGCCACTCGATCGCGTCGGCATCTACGTGCCGGGCGGCAAGGCCGCGTATCCGTCGAGCGTGCTGATGAACGCGATTCCCGCGCACGTCGCGGGGGTGGGTGAAATCATCATGGTCGTGCCCACGCCGAGGGGCGAGAAGAACCAGCTCGTCCTGGCCGCCGCCTATGTGGCCGGCGTGACGCGCGGCTTCACCATCGGCGGCGCGCAGGCCGTCGCCGCGCTCGCCTACGGCACCGCCACCATCCCCGCGGTCGACAAGATCACCGGCCCCGGCAACGCCTACGTGGCCGCCGCCAAGCGCCGCGTGTTCGGCACCGTGGGCATCGACATGATCGCGGGCCCGAGCGAGATCCTCGTGCTGGCCGACGGCACCACGCCACCCGAGTGGGTGGCGATGGACCTGTTCAGCCAGGCCGAGCACGACGAGTTGGCGCAGAGCATCCTGCTGTGCCCCGACGCCGCCTACATCGACCGCGTGCAGGCCGAAATCGATCGCCTGCTGCCCGCCATGCCGCGCGCGGAAATCATCGCCGCCTCGCTCAATGGCCGCGGCGCGCTGATCCACACGAAGAGCATGGAAGAGGCCTGCGAGATCAGCAACCGCATCGCGCCCGAGCACCTGGAAGTCAGCAGCAGCGAGCCGAACCGCTGGGAGCCGCTGCTGCGCCACGCCGGTGCGATCTTTCTCGGTGCCTTCACCAGCGAGAGCCTTGGCGACTACTGCGCCGGCCCGAACCACGTGCTGCCCACCAGCGGCACGGCGCGCTTCTCGAGCCCGCTGGGCGTCTACGACTTCCAGAAGCGGTCGAGCCTGATCGAGGTCAGCGAAGCCGGCGCTCAGGTGCTCGGCCCCATCGCCGTCACGCTGGCGGAGGGCGAGGGCCTGCAGGCGCACGCCGAAGCCGCCCGCATGCGCCTGCGTAAGATCTGAGGCTCCAACAAACCCCGCTTCAGGGAGGAGCACGCCAGATGATTCAACGTCTCCATGGTTCTCGGTTTTTCCGGTTCGCCGCCGGCCTCGTTGCAGGCGCCGCCCTGCTGGCCGCCTGCACCCAGATGCCGCAGAACCGCGCCGAGTCGGCCGCGATGTCCGCAACGCCCAGCGCCGCAACCCCGGCGCCGGCACCCGCACAGCTCGGCACGCAATGGGGCGAGGGCATCGAGTCGAAGACCCGTACCATTGTGACCAAGCGGCTGTCCGACCAGCCGGACGAAGTGGCTTCTGTGGGCTACAACGAAGCGTCCGCCGTGCGCCGCGACGTCGGCAACAACCCCGAGCGCCGCCTCAACCTGCAACTGGCCCAGGGCGATGTCGAATGGTCGGTGCTCGACGAGAACGACCGCCCTCTGCCGCTGCAGCGCGCTCGCCGAAGCAACAGCAACGACATGTTTCGCCTCGCCGGCGTCGAAGGCGCGCGCTATACGCTGCGCTTTCGCAACTTGAGCGACCGCAGCTACGAGGTGATCGCCACCGTCGACGGCCTCGATGTGCTCAACGGCAAGCCAGGCAGCCTGCGCAACGGCGGCTACGTGCTGCGCCCGCAGGAGACGCTGAACATCGAGGGCTTCCGCAAGAGCCAGAGCGAGGTCGCGGCCTTCCGCTTCGCCACGCCGGGCCGCGCCTATGCGGCGAACACCGAGGCCGGCGACGTGCGCAACATCGGCGTGATCGGTGCCGCGCTGTTCGAGCTCGAGCAGCCCCAGGCCCCGCGCCGTCCGCGCCGCGATGCCACGCCGCCGCAGCCCAGCGCCTTCCCGGCCGATGGCGCCTACGCGCCGCCGCCGCGCTATCGCAAGTAAATGCCATGAAGAACAAGCGCACCGCCCGTCTGTCGATGCTGGGGTTCGTGCTGGCCCTCGCGGCCGGCGCCGGTGCGCAGGCCATGAGCATCCGCGAGTTCCACACGCTCGAGGTCAAGGAAAAGAAAGAGGGCAAGGCCTACGCGAGCTACTACCTCGTGGGCGTGCTCGAAGGCCTGCGCGAAGCCAGCGACACGGCGCGGCGCACGGGCCAGAAGCCGCTGTTCTGCGTCGATGGCCGCCGGCTCGAACCGTCGATGGCGCGTTCGTTCTTCGAGGCCGAGCTCAAGCGCAATGCCGAGGTCTACGAGGCCGACATGCCGGTGCAGCTGGTGCTGTCGAACGCCTTGCAGAACAGCTTCCGGTGCTCGTCCTGATCCCATCATGTTCAACCGACTGAAGAAGGCCTTCGGGGGCGGCACCGCAGGCACGACGCCCACCCGGGCGCAGTTGCGCCTGCAGGCCATGCTCGACGCTCTGGCGAGCGAGCCCGAGCAGACCTTCCTCGACAGCGCCGATGCAGAGCACCGCGTCGACATCCATGCCTTCGGCCGCAATTTCGTCGAGGGCAGCCAATCGGCCAACGACGAAGGCTACGTGCTCGTCACCAACGGCATGAGCGACCGGCTCATGCCCATGCCGTCCGGCGGCCTGCCCGAGGACGCCTCGCGCGCGGTCGAGCTGATCTGGTACGTGCGCGACCTGAACCCCGAATACATCTCGAACCTGCGCTGGCTCGCCAAGCTGCCGGCCTTCGACCGCTTCTTCCTGGGCTTCGGTCACCGGGTGCCGATGCCCGAGCCGCCGCTGTCGTTCTGCGGGTTCCAGACCTTCTTCTTCCTGTCTCCGATCTATGGCCCCGACGCGCGAATGCTCTCCGGCGTCACGGTCGATGAAGGCGAGGCCATCGCCACGCTGACTGTCAACCTCATCTCCGAAGCCGAATACGCGCTGGTCAAGCGCGAGGGCGGCTTCGGCGAACTGCTCGACCTGTTCGACGCCAACGACCACCCGATGGTCTTCGACCCCCAGCGATCCTCTTATGTCTGACTCTCTCCCCGCGCTCCAGCGCATCCGCGCCGACGTGCGCGCCATGCATGCCTATGCCGTGCAGGACGCGCGCGGCTTCATCAAGCTCGACGCGATGGAAAACCCCTTCGGCCTGCCGCCCGCGCTGCAGGCCGAGCTCGGCGCACGGCTCGGCGCGCTGGCGCTCAACCGCTATCCGGGTGACCGCGGTGCCGACCTGCAGCGTGCGCTGGCGGCCCACGCGCAGATGCCCGAAGGCTTCGCGCTGATGCTGGGCAACGGTTCGGACGAGCTGATCTCGCTGCTGGCCATCGCCTGCGACCAGCCCGGCGCCACCGTGCTCGCGCCCGTGCCCGGCTTCGTGATGTACGCGATGAGCGCCCAGCTGCAGGGCCTGCGCTTTGTCGGCGTGCCGCTCACGGCCGACTTCGAGCTCGACGAGGCCGTCATGCTGGCCGCCATCGCGCGCGAGAAGCCCGCCATCGTCTACCTCGCCTACCCGAACAACCCGACCGCCAACCTCTGGGACGACGCCGTCATCGAGAAGATCGTCGAAGCCCAGGGCGCGCAGGGCGGCCTGGTGGTGATCGACGAGGCCTACCAACCTTTTGCCGCCCGCAGCTACATCGACCGCATCGCCAGGCACGGCCATGTGCTGCTGATGCGCACGCTCAGCAAGTTCGGCCTGGCCGGCATTCGCCTGGGCTACCTCATGGGGCCGGCTGCGCTGGTCGCCGAGGTCGACAAGGTGCGCCCGCCCTACAACATCAGCGTGCTCAACTGCGAGTGCGCGCTGTTCGCGCTGGAGCACACCGAGGTGTTCGAGGCGCAGGCCAGGCAGATTCGCGAGGAGCGCGAGCGCCTGATGACGGGCCTGGGCCGGCTGCCGGGCGTGAAGACCTGGCCGAGCGACGCGAACATGATCCTTTTGCGTGTGCCCGATGCCACCAAGACCTTCGAGGGCATGAAGGCTCAGGGGGTCCTGGTGAAGAACGTTTCTAAAATGCACGAACTGCTGGCAAATTGCCTGCGCCTGACCGTCGGAACGGCCGACGAGAATGCGCGGATGCTGGCGGCACTCGAAGCCTCACTATGACCACCCCACAGAGCACCGACCGCACCGCGTCGGTCACCCGCAACACCGCCGAGACGAAGATTACCGTCAGCGTGAACCTCGACGGCACCGGCAAGGCGAAGCTCGCCACCGGCATCGGCTTCTTCGACCACATGCTCGACCAGATCGCCCGCCACGGGCTGATCGACCTCGATATCGACTGCCAGGGCGACCTGCACATCGACGGCCACCACACGGTGGAGGACGTGGGCATCACGTTCGGGCAGGCCGTGGCCCAGGCCATCGGCGACAAGAAGGGCATCCGGCGCTACGGCCATGCCTACGTGCCGCTGGACGAAGCACTCAGCCGCGTGGTCATCGATTTCTCGGGCCGCCCGGGCCTCGTGATGCACGTGCCTTTCACCAGCGGAATGATCGGCACCTTCGACAGCCAGCTCACCTACGAGTTCTTCCAGGGCTTTGCGAACCACGCCTTCGTCACGCTGCACATCGACAACCTCAAGGGCGTGAACGCGCACCACCAGTGCGAGACCGTCTTCAAGGCCTTCGCCCGTGCCATGCGCGGCGCGCTGGAGCTGGATCCGCGCTCCGTGGGCGTCATTCCCTCGACCAAAGGTTCGCTCTGAAATCCATCGGCGAACAGCTATGAAATCTGTAGCAACGAATTCCGTCGCCGTTGTCGACTACGGCATGGGCAACCTGCACTCCGTGTCGCAGGCCGTGCGCCATGCGGCCGACCAGGTGGGCGTGGAGGTGTTCGTCACCTCCGATCCGGACGTGGTGCGCAAGGCCACCCGCGTGGTGCTGCCGGGGCAGGGCGCGATGCCCGACTGCATGCGCGAGTTGCGCGATTCCGGTCTTCAGGAATCGGTGCTCGAAGCGGCGGCGAGCAAGCCGCTTTTCGGCGTGTGCGTCGGCATGCAGATGCTGCTGTCGCGCAGCGACGAAGGCCCGACCGACGGCCTTGGCCTCATACCGGGTGAGGTCATCAAGTTCGAACTGGCCGGCCGCCTGCAGGCCGACGGCAGCCGTTTCAAGGTGCCGCAGATGGGCTGGAACCAGGTGCGCCAGGCCCAGCCGCACGCGGTGTGGGCGGGCATTCCCGACCAGAGCTACTTCTACTTCGTGCACAGCTTCTACGCGCGGCCGGCCGACGCCCGGCACAGCGTGGGTGAGGCCGATTACGGCGCGAGCTTTACCGCAGCCATCGCACGCGATAACATTTTTGCCACCCAGTTCCACCCGGAGAAGAGTGCGGACCATGGGCTGCAGCTCTATCGCAACTTCCTCCACTGGAACCCCTGAACCATTTTTTCCGACCGGGCCGAACCTTCCACAGCCCGGCTTTCGCACACTCGCGTCACTTCCATGCTCCTCATTCCCGCCATTGATCTCAAAGACGGCCACTGCGTTCGCCTCAAACAGGGCGACATGGACCAGTCCACCATCTTCAGCGAAGACCCCGCCGCCATGGCCCGCAAGTGGGTCACCGCCGGCGCGCGGCGGCTGCATCTGGTCGATCTGAATGGCGCCTTCGCCGGCAAGCCGCAGAACCACGCGGCAATCAAGGCCATCCTGCAGGAAGTCGGCGACGACATCCCGGTGCAACTGGGCGGCGGCATCCGCGACCTGGACACCATCGAGCGCTACATCGACGACGGCCTGCGCTACGTGATCATCGGCACCGCCGCGGTCAAGAACCCGGGCTTCCTGAAGGACGCCTGCAGCGCCTTCGGCGGCCACATCATCGTGGGCCTGGATGCCAAGGACGGCAAGGTCGCCACCGACGGCTGGAGCAAGCTCACGGGCCACGAGGTGGCCGACCTCGGCAAGAAGTTCGAGGACTACGGCGTCGAATCGATCATCTACACCGACATCGGCCGCGACGGCATGCTCTCGGGCATCAACATCGAAGCCACCGTCAAGCTGGCGCAGGCGCTGACCATTCCGGTGATCGCCTCGGGCGGCCTCTCGAACATGGCCGACATCGACCAGCTCTGCGCGGTCGAGTTCGAAGGCGTCGAGGGCGTGATCTGCGGACGCGCCATCTACTCGGGCGACCTCGACTTCGCCGCCGCGCAAGCCCGCGCGGACGAGCTGGCCGGCGCCTGACGCCTTCCTTGCGCAGCGCGTGCTCTCCGCGCTCGCCATTGCCAACTACCGGTCGCTGCGTCAGCTGACGGTGCCGCTCGGCCGCCTCACGGTGGTGACGGGCGCCAACGGCAGCGGCAAGTCGAGCGTGTACCGCGCGATGCGGCTCCTGGCCGACATCGCCAACGGCGGCGTGATCCGCTCACTGGTGCGAGAGGGCGGGCTGTCTTCCACGCTGTGGGCCGGGCCAGAGAGTTTTTCTGCCGCGATGCTGCGGGGCGAGATGCCGGTGCAGGGCACGAGGCGCAACGAGCCTGTCGCGCTGAAGCTGGGTTTCGCCGGCGCCGAGTCGGAGGATTTCGGCTACGCCATCGACATCGGCCTGCCGCCGCCGATTCCGTCGACCGCCTTCTCGCGCGACCCGCAGATCAAGCACGAAGCCATCTGGAGCGGCCCGCTGCTGCGGCCCTCGACGCAACTGGTCGACCGCAAGGGTGGCGCGCTGCGCCTGCGCGAAGGCAAGGGCTGGCAGGCCGTGGGCCGGCCGATCCCCGCCTTCGCCAGCATGATGACCGAGCACGCCGACCCGCGCGACGCGCCCGAGATGCTCACGCTGCGCGAGCAGATGCGCTCCTGGCGCTTCTACGACCACTTCCGCTCCGACGCCGACGCCCCGGCCCGCCTGCCGCAACTGGGCACCTACACACCGGTGCTCGCCAACGACGGCGCCGACCTGGCGGCGGCCCTGCAGACCATCCGCGAGATCGGTGACGGCGAGGCGCTCGACCGCGCCGTGGACGATGCCTTTCCGGGTGCCCGCGTCGAAGTCGAGGCCGAGGGCGACCGCTTCCAGACGCTGATGCACCAGCACGGCCTTTTGCGGCCCCTGACAGCCGCCGAATTGTCCGACGGCACCCTGCGCTACCTGTTGTGGATCGCGGCGCTGCTGACGCCCCGGCCGCCCGCGCTGCTGGTGCTCAACGAGCCCGAGACCAGCCTGCATCCAGACCTGTTGCCGGCGCTTGGCCGCCTCATCGCGCAGGCGGCGCGGCAATCGCAGGTGATCGTGGTGTCGCACGCGGCGCGCCTGATCGCCGCGCTGGACGACAGCGAAGGCCTGCAGCCCGTGGTGCTCGAAAAGCAGTTCGGCGAGACCCGCATCGCGAACCTCGACATGAGCGAAATCCCGCGCTGGGAGTGGCCAGCACGGTAAGAAGGCGCCAAGCCTACTCGGCCTTCACCGACATCGTCTGGATGATCGTCTCCAGCTGCGCGCTCATCGGCAGGTTGATGCTCTCCCCCGAAGGGAGCTTGCGCAGGAACCAGCGCTTGTACTGCCGATGGATCTCGCCGTCTTCGGCCAGCACCTGGAAGGTGTCGTTGACCACCTTGGCCAGTTGCGCGTCGCCCTTGCGGTACATGATCCCGTAGGGGTCGTAGGAGAGGAAGTCGCCGACCACCTCGTAGTCGGCCTTGGCGGCGTCCTGTGCGATGAGGCCGTAGAGCAGCACGTCGTCGGTGGCGAAGGCATCGGCCTGGCCGCTCTTCACGAGCCCGAACGATTCCGCATGGTCGCGCGCCACCTGCAGGTTGATGCCGAGCTTGAACTTCTCCGACAGGTCGCGCAGCGTCTTCTCGTTGGTGGTACCGGCGGTCACCGCCACCTTCTTGCCGGCCAGGTCGCGGAACGACTTGATCGGCGCGCCCTTCTTCACCAGCACCTTGGTGCCCGAGACGAACATCGTCGGCGAGAAGCTCACCCGCTTCTGGCGCTCCAGGTTGTTGGTGGTGGAGCCGCACTCCAGGTCGACCTTGCCGCTGGCGACCGCGTCGATGCGCGAGTCGGAAGTGACGGGCACCCACTTGATCGTGAGGCTCTTGTTGACGGTGTCCTCGATGGCCGTGACCAGCGCGCGGCACAGTTCAATCGAATAACCGATCGGCTCCTTGCGCGCATTGAGGTACGAGAACGGCACCGACGACTCGCGGTAGCCGATGGTGATGGCGCCCGACTCGCGCGCCTTGGCGAGCGTGCCGGTGAGCTGCTCCTGGGCCTGCGCCGGTGCGACGGCGAGCGCGGCAGCCGCCAGCAGTCCGGTGAGCAGAACCGACAGCGTGGCCTTGAGGTTCATGGCGCGCCTCACGCGTGGGCCGGGTGGGCGAGGGTGGCGTTGGCTTCCTCGTCGAGCGCCTTGGCGTTGACCTCGGCATCGCTTTCGGAAAGCAATTCGCCCTCCCACTTGGCGACCACCGCGGTGGCGATGGAATTGCCCACCGCATTGGTGGCCGAGCGGCCCATGTCCAGGAAGGTGTCCACGCCCAGGATCAGCAGCAGGCCGGCCTCGGGAATGTCGAAGTGGTTCAGCGTGGCGGCAATCACCACCAGCGAGGCGCGCGGCACGCCGGCCATGCCCTTGGAGGTGAGCATCAGGATCAGCAGCATCGTGACCTGCGTGCTGATCGGCATGTGGATGTCGTAGGCCTGCGCGATGAAGAGCACGGCGAAGGTGCAGTACATCATCGAGCCGTCGAGGTTGAACGAGTAGCCCATCGGCATCACGAAGCTGGAGATCTTGCGCTTCACGCCGAAACGGTCGAGCGCCTGCAGGATCTTGGGGTACGCCGCCTCGGAACTCGCCGTGGCGAACGAGAGCAGGAAGGCTTCCTTGATGAGCACCAGCAGCTTGAACACGCGCGGCCCGAGGAACAGGAAGCCCGCGAGGATCAGCACGCTCCACAGCACGAAGAGGCCGAGGTAGAAGTCGCCCATGAAGACGGCGAACTTCAAGAGGATGCCCAGGCCGTTCACCGCCACCGTGGCGGCCATGGCGGCGAGCACCGCGAGGGGCGCGAGCTTCATCACGTAGCCGGTGATCTTGAGCATGGCATGCGAAAGCTCCTCGATGGCGGCCACCAGCGTCTTGGCCTTGTCGCCGAGCGAGGCGAGCGCCACGCCGAAGAACATCGAGAACACCACGATCTGCAGGATCTCGTTGTTGGCCATGGCCTCGACGAACGACTTGGGCACCGTGTGGCTCACGAAGTCCTTGAGCGTGAACTTGGAGGTGGCCAGGTTGGCCGAGGCGCCGATGTCGGGCAGCGGCAGACCCAGGTTCTCGCCGGGCTTGAGAAGATTGGCCATGACCAGGCCGATGACCAGCGAGATCAGCGAGGCGGTGAGGAACCAGCCGATGGCCTTGCCGAACACGCGGCCCACCGACTTGGCATCGCCCATGTGCGCGATGCCCACCACCAGCGTGGAGAACACCAGCGGGCCGATCAGCATCTTGATCAGGCGCAGGAACACGTCCGAGACGATGGAGACGTAGTCCGCGATTTCCTTGGCGGCCTTCTTGTCCGGGAAGCTGGAGAAGATCATGTAGCCGACGACGATGCCGAGCACCATGGCGATCAGGATCCAGGCGGCCATCGGCAGCTTTTTCTTCATGAGATTCCCCTTTGGATGTGTGAGTGTTTTTGAGAGGGGCACAGGGTATCCAAGAAGGCCCCCGGCGCGCAATGGGCCCCTTGATGCCAATTCCGTGCCATGACACAGGGGCTGCCTACAATTCCTCACATGGAAATCACCGCTATCGACTTTCGCGGCCAGCCCGCCGTCCATGCCGTCCACGCCGACGGCAGCACCCTGACCGTTGCCCTGCACGGGGCGCAGGTGCTCTCCTGGACCACGGCCGACAGAGCGGAGAGGTTCTACATCAGCCCACGCGCGGTGTTCGACGGCAAGACTGCGATCCGGGCCGGCGTGCCCATCTGCTGGCCCCAATTCAACAAGCGCGGCATGTTGCCCAAGCATGGATTCATGCGAAATCTGCCTTGGGAGCGGGACCTCTCGGTGACCACGCCCGACACCCTGGCGTTCCGCTTGCACGACAGCGATGCCAGCCGGGCCCTCTGGCCGCACGCTTTCGAGGCGCGCCTGGAGGCGACGCTGGCAGCGGACCAACTGCGCATCGCGCTCGCGCTGACCAACATCGACAGCGCGCCCTGGGCCTTTGCCGCCGCGCTGCACTCCTACCTGCGCGTCGACGACATTGCCGACGTGCGCCTCGAAGGCCTGCAGGGCGCCAGCCGGTGGGATTCGCTGCGCGACGACCGCCATGTGGAAACCGCGCCCGCATTGCGCTTCGATGCCGAATTCGACAGCGTCTATACCGCCCCCGCCGAACCGCTGCGCCTCGTGCAGCCGAGCGGCACACTCCAGATATCGCAAAGCGCGAGCTGCACCGAGACCGTGGTCTGGAACCCCGGCGCCGAGCTCTGCGCCACGTTGCCCGACATGCCGGCCGACGGCTATCGCCACATGCTCTGCGTCGAAGCCGCGCGTATCGACGAACAGGTGCTGTTGGCACCCGGCGCGCAGTGGCAGTGCTGGCAACAACTCGACGTTCTCTGATCTCTTCACGGCCTCATCCCATGCTTGCCAAACGCATCATTCCCTGCCTCGACGTCACCGGCGGCCGTGTCGTCAAGGGTGTCAACTTCCTCGAACTGCGCGATGCCGGCGATCCGGTCGAGATCGCGGCGCGCTACAACGCGCAGGGCGCCGACGAGCTCACCTTTCTCGACATCACCGCCACCAGCGACGGGCGCGACCTGATCCTGCCGATCATCGAGGCGGTGGCCTCGCAGGTCTTCATTCCGCTCACGGTGGGCGGCGGCGTGCGCACGGTGGCCGACGTGCGCCGGCTTCTCAATGCAGGGGCGGACAAGACCAGCTTCAACTCGGCCGCCATCGCCGATCCGCAGGTGATCAACGATGCGTCGCAGAAGTACGGCTCGCAGTGCATCGTGGTGGCCATCGATGCCAAGCGCCGCACGCCCGAAGAGGCGGCCACGCGCGGCCCGGGCTGGGATGTGTACAGCCACGGCGGCCGCAAGAACACCGGTATGGACGCCGTGCAATGGGCCACCGAAATGGCGCGCCGCGGCGCGGGCGAAATCTTGCTCACGAGCATGGACCGCGACGGCACCAAGAGCGGCTTCGACCTCGCACTGACCCGCGCGGTGAGCGATGCGGTCAGCGTGCCGGTGATCGCCTCGGGCGGCGTCGGCAACCTCGACGACCTGGCCGACGGCATCCAGACCGGCGGCGCCGATGCGGTGCTGGCGGCCAGCATCTTTCACTACGGAGAGCACACCGTGGGCGAGGCGAAAGCCCGCATGGCCGCGCGGGGCATCCCCGTGCGAATCGACCGCTGAGGGGTCTTTACCCCATCCCCGACAATACCCCGATGAACTGGCTCGATGAAGTGAAGTGGGACGCGAACGGCCTGGTGCCCGTGATCGCGCAGGAACAAGGCAGCAACGACGTGCTGATGTTCGCCTGGATGAACCGCGAGGCGCTCGAGAAGACCGCCGAGCTGGGCCGCGCGGTGTATTTCAGCCGCTCGCGCAACAAGCTGTGGTTCAAGGGCGAAGAGTCAGGCCACGTGCAGACCGTGCACGAGATCCGCCTGGATTGCGACAACGACGTGGTGCTGCTCAAGGTTACCCAGCTCGGCCACGAGCCCGGCATCGCCTGCCACACCGGCCGCCACAGCTGCTTCTTCAGCAAGTACGAAAAGGGCCAGTGGACCGTGGTCGAGCCGGTCTTGAAAGACCCGGAGTCGATCTACAAATGAGCGGCACCGTGAACAACACCTCCAACACTTCCGATGGCCTCGCACGCCTGGCCGCGGTCATCGAGACCCGCCTGCCCGCGAACGGCGGCGACCCCGAGAAGAGCTACGTCGCGCGCCTCCTGCACAAGGGCCCCGACGCCTTCCTGAAGAAGGTCGGCGAGGAAGCCACCGAGGTCGTGATGGCCGCCAAGGACGCCGACCACGGCGGCGACCGCTCGAAAATAGTGAACGAAGTGGCCGACCTGTGGTTCCACACCATGGTGGCGCTCGCGCACTACGGTTTCTCGCCGGCCGATGTCGTCGCGGAGCTCGAGCGCCGCGAGGGCACCAGCGGCATCGAGGAAAAGGCGCTGCGCAAGGTGCAGGCCCGCGAGGCATCCAACGATTGAAAGGACATCCCATGGCCAACGACATCGTGAACGTGGAACCCGACGAATCGCTCAAGACCTGGGGCTGGGTGAGCTACATCCTGCACCTGATCGTGGCCATCGGCGCGGTCCTTCCGGGGGCGCAGGCCTCCATCGTCATCCTGCTGGTGGCCCTGGTGATCGACTTCGTGAAGCGCGACGACGCGGCCGGCACCTGGCAGGCCTCGCACTTCAGCTGGCGCATCCGCTCGGTGCTCTGGGCCGGCCTGCTGTACATCGTCACTTCGTGGCTCTGGCTGCTGTTCTTCGTTCCGGGCTGGATCGCCTGGAGCCTGATTTCGCTGTGGTTCCTGTACCGGATCGTGAAAGGCATGATCCGCATGAACGACAACCGCCCGATGGAACCCAAAGATGTCATCTGATCCGAACTGCGTTTTCTGCAAAATCGTCGAGGGCAAGATCCCTTCGCGCAAGGTCTACGAAGACGAGGACCTGTTCGGCTTCCACGACATCGCGCCCTGGGCGCCAGTGCATTTCATGCTGGTGCCCAAGAAGCACATCGCCTCGATGGCGCAGCTCACGCCCGACGACGCCGCGCTCATGGGCAAGATCATGACCCTGGCGCCCAAGCTGGCGCTGGAGCAGGGCTGCAGGCCCTATCCGGACGGCGGCTATCGCGTCGTCGTCAACACCGGCACCGAGGGCGGGCAGGAGGTTCACCATCTCCATGTGCACGTCATGGGCGGTCCCCGGCCGTGGCTTCGCGGCTGAACTTCATTAAGCCAAACTGTCACATTCACCCCGACTAAAATCGGACACATTCTTAGGAGTCTTCCATGGGTTCTTTTTCTATCTGGCACTGGCTGATCGTGCTGCTCGTCGTGGTCATGATCTTCGGCACCAAGAAGCTGCGGAACATGGGTTCGGACCTTGGTGGCGCCGTCAAGGGCTTCAAGGACGGCATGAAGGATGCCAACGGCAATCCCACCACCGACGCATCCGCTGCTTCGGCCCCCGCGGCGCAAGTGACCGGCCAGCCGGCCAACAGCGACAAGACGATCGACGTCGAAGCGCGTCAGAAGTCCTGAGCGCGGACCGCACGTGCTCGACCTCGGCATTGAGAAGCTGGCGCTGATCGGCGTCGTGGCGCTGATCGTCATCGGGCCGGAGAAGCTGCCGCGCGTGGCCCGCACGGTGGGCACCCTGCTCGGCAAGGCGCAGCGCTACGTGAACGACGTCAAGGCCGAAGTCAACCGCTCGATGGAGCTGGATGAGCTCCGCAAGATGAAGACCACCGTGGAGGATGCGGCACGCGATGTCGAGCAGAACATCCACACCGGCGCGAGCGAGTTCGAAAAGCAGTTTTCCGGCTCCGGCGAAACGCTCTCGGCGCTGGCCGAGCCCGAAGCCCCGGTGCCCGAGTACAAGCATCCCCGCAAGAACTGGCGCCTGAAGCAGGGCGCCACGCCGAATTGGTACAAGGCGCGCAATGGCGTGCGGACCAAGGCGTTGTCGGGTGCGGCACGCGTCGCGCGCTTCCGCCCCCACAAGATCAACTAGCGCTTCAACACCCCCGCACACCCCCGCGTCTCTCGCTTGCCGCACGCCGGCCGAAGCCACGCTCTTTCCTTTCCCAATGGCCGATTCCGACGACAAGAACAAAGACAAAGAAGACGAGCTGGCGGGCACCGAGCAGCCGTTCGTGCAGCACCTGGTCGAGCTTCGCGACCGCCTGCTCTACTGCGTCTATGGCCTGGTGATCGCGGGCATCCTGCTGTCCATCTGGCCCGGCCCGGGCGGTCTCATCGACCTGATCGCGATGCCGATTCGCGCGCACATGCCGCCGGACGCCAAGCTGATCGCCATCGGCGTGTTCTCGCCGTTCTTCGTGCCGCTCAAGGTGCTGATGATGACGGCCGTGCTGCTGGCGCTCCCGTGGCTCATGTACCAGGCCTGGATGTTCATTGCGCCGGGGCTCTACAGCCACGAGAAGCGCTTTGCCCTGCCGCTGATCTTCTTCGGCAGCCTGCTGGCCTATGCGGGCATCGCCTTCGTGCAGTTCTTCGTGCTGGACAAGATGTTCAGCTTCATCCAGAAGTTCACGCCTGCCGCGGTGGCGGCCACGCCCGATATCTCGTCGTACGTGGAGGCCATCCTCTCGCTCTATATCGCGTTCGGCGTCGCCTTCCAGGTGCCGATCGTGGTGATGCTGCTGGTGCGCTTCGAGATGGTGACCATCGAGAAGCTGAAGTCCTTCCGCGGCTACTTCATCGTCGTGGCCTTCGTGGTGGCCGCGGTGCTCACGCCGCCCGACGTGGTGTCACAGCTGGCGCTGGCGGTGCCGATGTGCCTGCTGTACGAGGTGGGCATCATCGGCGCGCGCTACTTTGCGCAGGGCAAGAAGCCAGAGGAAGAAGAAAACGCCGATTCCTCGGCATAACAGGGCTCGCCCCCAGGCTGCGCGCACTTCGTGTCGCTCCGCCAACCCCCTACCGGGGGCAACACCTGCGGCCCGGCGAAGCCGGTTCCGCGGTGTTCCTGAGCGAATCCCTGTGCTTACTCCTGTTGGTTCGGGACCTGCCGGACCGGGCTCTTTGGCCTGAGCCCTGGCGTCACATCCAGCTCCATCTTGTCGCTGCCGCGCTGCAGTGCAAAGCGCGCCGTGTCACCGGGCTTAAGGCCAGCCACGGCGGTCAGCAGGGCCTGCACGTTGTCGGTCTTCTTCTCGCCCACCGAGGTGATCACGTCGCCCGGCCGGATGCCGGCCTTGGCGGCGGGGCCGTTCTGCAGCACGCCGGTGATGATCACGCCCGCATCGGCCTTCACGCCGAAGGTCTCGGCCAGTTCGGGCGAGAGGTCGTTCGGCTCGACGCCGATCCAGCCGCGGCGCACCTGGCCTTCCTTCACGATGCCCTCGAGCACGATCTTGGCCATCGACACCGGAATGGCGAAGCCGATGCCCATGCTGCCGCCCGAGCGCGAGTAGATCGCGGTGTTGATGCCCTGCAGGTTGCCGCTGACGTCGATCAGCGCACCGCCCGAGTTGCCGGGGTTGATGGCCGCATCGGTCTGGATGAAGTTCTCGAAATTGTTGATGCCCAGTTGGTTGCGCCCGAGCGCCGAGACGATGCCGCTGGTCACGGTCTGGCCCACGCCGAAGGGGTTGCCGATGGCCAGCACCTGGTCGCCCACCAGGAGCTCGTCGGAGTTGCCCAGGACGATCACCGGGAGCTTGTCGAGCTCGATCTTCAGCACCGCCAGGTCGGTGTCGGGGTCGGTGCCGATCACCTTGCCGCGCGCGTGGCGGCTGTCGTTCAGGGTCACTTCGATTTCATCGGCGCCCTCGACCACATGGTTGTTGGTGAGGATGTAGCCGTCGGTGCTCACGATCACGCCGCTGCCCAGGCCCACCTGGGGCTGGTCGGCCTGGTCGCCGAAGAAGAAGCGGAACCAGGGATCGTTGCTGCGCGGATGGCGCTGCGCGGCCTTGCTGGTGTTGATGCTCACCACCGCCGGCGACGCCTTCTTGGCCGCAGCGCTCAGGCTGCCGACAGCGGGCACGCTCGGGGCGCCGGCCGGCGCCTCGACGATCGACACCACGCCGCCGAGCGAGGTCGAGCGCTTGTTGATCCACTCGGGCTTGAGCGTCGCGACGACGAAATAGGCCGCCAGCAGGACGGTCACGGCTTGGGCAAAGAGCAGCCAGGTGCGTTTCATGAAAACTTGATGAAAAGACGGTTGAAGACGCCGTCTGCGGCGTCGCTGCGTGCGATTGTCCCTCAATGGGGTTGACGATAGACCGCGCCGCACGGTCGAGATTGGCAAGGCCCGACTGCGTGAATACGGGATAACCCCTAGCATCGCGCAGCGATCCCACCCGGTTCCCACCTTTTCAGGCCTCCCGCGCTGCCCACCCGGCGGATGCGGCCAGGCGTTTCCTCAGCGCGCCATGTCCCGCTTTCCCATCCGGTTTCCCGGCCGGTGCGCGCAGTCACGATTTCCCTGCCAGCCATGACTTCAGAAGCAACCCCCTCGGACGGCGCCCCGCTGGCGCCGACCCGCACGCTCGATGCGCGCGACTACAAGACTCTCGCCCTCTCGGCGCTCGGCGGAACGCTGGAGTTCTACGACTTCGTCATCTACGTCTTCTTCGCCACGGTGCTGGGCGGGCTGTTCTTCCCCACCGACATGCCCGACTGGCTGCGGCAGTTGCAGACCTTCGGCATCTTCGCGGCCGGCTACCTGGCTCGCCCCGTCGGTGGCATCGTCATCGCGCATTTCGGCGACCTGCTGGGCCGCAAGCGCATGTTCACGCTCTCGATCTTCCTGATGGCCGCGCCCACGCTGGTCATTGGCCTCCTGCCCACCTACGCGAGCATCGGCGTGGCGGCGCCGCTGCTGCTGCTGGCGATGCGCGTGCTGCAGGGCGCGGCCATCGGCGGCGAGATGCCCGGCGCCTGGGTGTTCGTTGGCGAGCATGTGCCGGCGAAGCGCTATGGTTTCGGCATCGGCACGCTGACCTCGGGCATCACCGGCGGCATCCTGCTGGGTTCGCTGGTCGCGGTGGCCATCAACCGCCATTACTCGCCCGAGCAGGTGAGCGATTTCGCCTGGCGCATTCCCTTCATCCTGGGTGGCGTGTTCGGGCTGGTGTCGGTGTACCTGCGCCGCTTCCTTCATGAAACGCCGGTCTTCAAGGAGCTGGCCGGCCTGAAGTCGGTCGCCCGCGAGCTGCCGCTGCGCACCGTGCTGCGCGAGCACCGGCTGGCGTGCGTGTACGTCGCGCTGCAGACCTGGGTGCTGTCGGCCGCGATCGTCGTGGTGGTGCTGTACACGCCCACCTACCTGCAGAAGGTTCACCACATTCCGGCCGCGCTGGCGCTGGAGGCCAACGCGCTCGCCACGCTGACCCTGACCATCGGCTGCGTGCTGGTCGGCTGGTTGAGCGACCGCATCGGCACACGCGCGGTGATGCTCGTCGGCTGGGGCGGCCTGTTCGCCACGGCCTACCTGTTCTACACGGGGCTGCCCGGCACGCCAGCTACGCTGTTCTGGCACTACGGGCTGGTGGGCCTCTTCGTGGGCACCATCGCCACGGTGCCGATCGCGGGTGTGCGCGCCTTCCCGGCGCCGGTGCGCTTCACCGGTCTTTCGTTCGCCTACAACATGTCGTACGCGGTCTTCGGTGGACTCACGCCGGTGATCCTCACGCTCTGGCTGCAGCACGACACGATGGCGCCGGCGCACTACGTCGCCGCGCTGGCGGCGCTGGGCTTCCTGCTCGCCCTGTTGCCACTGGCCGCGCGCGGCCATGCCATGCGCGATGGCGTCGAGGCCCCGGGCAGCGCGACAATGTCGCGATGAGCACCACACGCCACGAACTGCTCCACGCATTCGACCTGTTGCTGGCCCCCGGGCGCTTCAAGGACTACGGACCCAACGGCCTGCAGGTCGAAGGGCGCACCGTGGTCCGCAAGATCGTCTCGGGCGTGACCGCCAGCCGCGCGCTGATCGAGGCCGCGATCCACGCCGAGGCCGATGCCATCTTCGTCCACCACGGCCTGTTCTGGCGCGGCCAGGACGGCTGCGTCACCGGCTGGATGAAGCAGCGGCTGGGCCTCCTGCTCGGCGACGACGTCAACCTCTTCGCCTACCACCTGCCGCTCGATGCGCATCCGGAACTGGGCAACAACGCGCAGCTCGGGCTGCAATTGGGGCTCGCGGCGCATGCGGGATCGAGCGGTCGTTTCGGAGAGCAGGAACTCGGCTTTCTCGGCGCACGCGAGAACGGCGAGAACTTCGCCAGTGCCAAGGCGCTGGCCGCGCATGTCGAAAAGGTGCTCAAGCGCCCGGTCACGCTGCTCGATACGGCGCATCGCCCCATCAAGAACATTGCCTGGTGCACCGGCGGCGCGCAGGGCCACTTCGAGGCGGCCATCGCGGCGGGCGCCGACGCCTTTATTACCGGCGAGATATCGGAGCCCCAAGCTCACTACGCGCGCGAGATGGGCGTGGCCTTCTTGGCCTGCGGGCACCACGCAACCGAGCGCTACGGCGCGCAGGCCGTGGCCGCGCATGTGGCGGCGCAGCTCGGGCTGAAGCACGAGTTCATCGACATCGACAACCCGGCATGAGCGCAGCGCCGGGCCGCCCCAAGCAAGCGCGCGCCGCAGCGCGGAGCGCGGAGGTTTTCGAATGAGCGGCGCTATCGCCATTACGTTGGGTGATCCCGCAGGGATCGGCCCCGAGATCATCGCCAAGGCCTTTCGCAGCGCACCCGATGCGACCCGCGGTGCCTTTGTGGCCGGTGACGTGGCCACGCTGCGGCGCGCCTCGCAGGCGCTGGCCGGGCCGGGCCAACCGGCATGGCCCGTGGCGGAGATCGAGAACGTGGCTGAAGTCGCCAGCGTTCCACCCGGCTGCATCCCTGTGCTGCAGGTCATCGCGCCGCCGAAGGACATCTTGCTCGGCAAGATCAGCGCCGAAGCAGGTCGCGCTGCAGGCGATTGCGTGGTCTGGGCTGCGCGGGCGGCGCTGCGCGGCGAAATCGCCGCCATCGTGACCGCGCCGCTGCACAAGGAGGCGCTGTCCGCGGCCGGCTTCCCGTACCCCGGCCACACCGAACTGCTGCAGGCCGAGGCGGCCGCGCACCTGGGTCGCAGCGTCGCCGACGTGCCGGTGCGCATGATGCTGGCCAACGACGAGCTGCGCACCGTGCTCGTGAGCATCCACATGTCGCTGCGCGATGCCATCGAGGCGGTGCATTTCGAGGGCGTGCTGCAGACGCTGCGCATCACGCACCGCGCGCTGTCCCATGCATTGGGCCGCGCGCCGCGCATCGGCGTCGCGGGCCTCAATCCGCATGCGGGCGAGGGCGGCCTGTTCGGCTCGGAAGAGCGCGAGACCATCGCACCGGCCATCGCCGCCGCGCGCGCCGAGGGCATCGACGCCAACGGACCGCACGCGCCCGACACCGTGTTCATGCGCGCTCGCGCCCGGCACGGCGTACCGGACAGCGGCGAGTTCGATGTGGTGATCGCGATGTACCACGACCAGGGCTTGATCCCGGTCAAGTACCTCGGGGTGGAGAAGGGGGTGAATGTGACACTGGGGCTGCCGCTGGTGCGGACCAGCCCCGATCACGGCACCGCGTTCGATATCGCGGGCACGGGGCTCGCCGATGCGTCGAGCCTCGTCGAGGCGCTGCGCATGGCGAGGGCGCTAGGGAGCGCCTGAGAAGCTCAGGGGCGCTTGAGGCTGTCGCGGATCTCGCGCAGCAGCGTGATGTCTTCGGGCGTCGCGGCCGGTGCGGCGGGCGCTGCCTCTTCGCTCTTCCGCAGCTTGTTGATCTGCTTGACCATCATGAAGATGATGAACGCCAGGATCACGAAGTTGACGGCCACGGTGATGAAGTTGCCGTAGGCCAGCACCGGCACGCCGGCTTTCTTCAGGTCGGCCAGCGTGTTCGCCACGCCGGCGGGAGCCGTACCCAACACCACGTAGAGGTTCGAGAAATCGAGCTTGCCGAACACCAGGCCGATCACCGGCATGATGATGTCGGCCACGAGCGAGTCGACGATCTTGCCGAACGCGGCGCCGATGATCACACCGACTGCGAGGTCGACGACATTGCCCTTGACGGCGAATTCCTTGAATTCACTGAGGATGCTCATGATTCAAAAGGCTGCTGGAGCTCTGCTGTTGAAGGAGTGCCGAGTATGCCCGCGATTGCTCACTTCTCCAGAGGCCGCAGCGCGACGCCGATGTGCTCCGGCGGCAGCCTTTCACGACTGCGCGCGGCGATCTTCTCGTGCAGTTCGGACATGCCTCTTCGGTCGGCGATGTGGGCCTTCTCGCAGGATCGAGTTTCATCGGGTTACCTGATGCAACCGATCCCTCGAATCGAGGGCCTCCGGCGACCGTCACCGGCATCCGTAGCCCGGAAAAATGCAGCTTGATCGATGCGCTCCCAATGAATCGCTCGATGGTCGCAAAGCCAATGCCCATGCGCCTTTTCAGGCATCGCTTGAATATGGGATGCAGTGTCGAGACGCCGCTTTCGATGCGTCCCAGGTGGCCCGGTGCTACGTAACACGTGCAGTCACAAGCACGTAACAACGGCGCAAAAGAAGCCCTTGAGCCGGCCATGTCCAGAGGGTGCCGCAGGCCCTGTTTCTGACGAATTTCCCAATGAAATCAAGGTGCTGCCCGCCGTGACGCCCCCGTTCCGGCCGCCGGGCTTTCTCGCGGGCATCGTTCCTGCGGTATCTGAAACGAAAGTCAACATTTGGAGGCTGCCTTGGGGTAGCCAAGAGGGACGTCGCGTGGCCATCAATCTTTCCTGCCAACCTTTGAGAACGGCGCCGATGTCGTCGGTGCCGCAACTGTCGTACCTGAGCACCTTCCACGGCGCGCTGATCGTCGAGGACGACCCCGCCGTGGCCGACCGCATGCGCCGCATCCTGGGCAAGCTCGCGCCCGGCCGCCGCGTCGTGGTGGCGTCCACGCGCGCCGAGGCGTGCAACCTGCTGGCCTCGCTGCCCTACGACCTCGTGCTGGTCGGCATGCGCCTGCCGCGCAGCGACGGCGTCTCGCTGATCCGCCATGTGCGCGAGACCTACCGGCACATCGAGACCGTCGCCATGTCGCCCACCGACGACCACGAGTTGGTGAATGCCGCGATCTCCGCGGGCGCCGTCGGCTACCTGCTGACGGAAGCGGACGACGCCGAACTCTCTTTCCTCTTGCGCTCGATCGAGCGCGGCGGCGCGCCGATGGACTCGCGGGTCGCGCGGCGCATCCTCGGGCTGATCGCCGCATCGGCGAAGACGCGGACGATCGAGTCCATCCGGACCGAGCCCCGCGCCGAACCGTCGTCCTCGTCCGCGCCGGCGCTGCTGTCACCGCGCGAACTCAAGGTGCTGCGGTTGATCGCGCAGGGATGGAGCAACCGGCAGATCGCGGAGGCGGTCTACCTGTCGGTCAACACGATCGAATTCCACGCCAAGAGCATCTACCGCAAGCTGGCGGTCAAGTCGCGGACCCAGGCGGTTCACGAGGCGATGCAGCACGGCCTTCTGAACTGAAGCCGGCCGGCAGCGACGCTCCCGCAGCCCTCGCCGCTGCATGGCGCGCGCTCCCGCGGCGCATCGCGCCGGTCATCGGCAGCCGGCCACGCGCATGGCAGCCATTGAATATCCCTTCAGCGCCCCGCTACAATCGCGGGTTGACCCCTGCTCCAGCGAAGAAGACAAGAGGATCCCCATGAGTGACATGACCTCCGGCTCGCCCCGGATCGACACAAGCAAGCGGACGTGGTTGATCGCATCCAGCTGTGCCGGCGTAGCGGGCGGCGTGGCCACCGCAATTCCCTTTGTGAGCACTTTCCAGCCTTCCGAGAAGGCCAAGGCCGCCGGTGCCGCTGTCGAAGTGGACATCTCGGCCCTGAAGGTCGGCGAGAAAATGACCGTCGAATGGCGCGGCAAGCCGGTCTGGATCCTCAAGCGCACCCCGGAGCAGATCGCCGAACTCCCCAAGCTCGACGGCCAGTTGGCCGACCCGCTCTCCAAGCGTCACCCCGACGAATTCACTCCCAAGTACGCGCAGAACGAGCACCGCTCGATCAAGCCCGACGTGCTGGTCGTGGTGGGCATCTGCACCCACCTGGGTTGCTCGCCGGTGGACCGCCTTCAGTCCGGACCGCAGCCCTCGCTGCCGGCCGACTGGGAAGGCGGCTTCCTCTGCCCTTGCCACGGTTCCACGTTCGACCTGGCCGGCCGCGTCTTCAAGAACAAGCCCGCGCCCGACAACCTGCCTGTGCCCCCGCACATGTACCTGTCGGACACCAAGCTCCTGATCGGTGAAGACTCTAAGAAGGCCTGAGGCAGAAGAAGAACATGGCTGAATTCCACGAAATTTCCCCCAATGCGCCCGCCGGCGCGAAGCTGCTCAACTGGGTCGACAACCGCTTCCCGCTGACCAAGCTCTGGAACGACCAGTGGGGCAAGTACTACGCGCCGAAGAATTTCAACTTCTGGTACATCTTCGGCTCGCTGGCGATGCTGGTCCTCGTGATCCAGATCGTCACCGGCATCTTCCTCGTGATGCACTACAAGCCCGACGCGAACCAGGCGTTCGCATCGGTCGAGTACATCATGCGCGACGTGCCTTGGGGCTGGCTCATCCGCTACATCCACTCGACGGGCGCCTCGGCGTTCTTCATCGTGGTGTACCTGCACATGTTCCGCGGCCTCATGTACGGCAGCTACCGCAAGCCCCGCGAGCTGATCTGGGTGTTCGGCTGTGCGATCTTCCTGTGCCTCATGGCCGAAGCCTTCATGGGCTACCTGCTGCCCTGGGGCCAGATGTCCTACTGGGGCGCCCAGGTGATCGTGAACCTGTTCGCCGCGATCCCGTTCATCGGTCCTGACCTGGCCCTGCTGATCCGCGGCGACTACGTGGTGAGCGACGCCACGCTGAACCGCTTCTTCAGCTTCCACGTCATCGCGGTGCCGCTGGTGCTGCTGGGTCTCGTGGTGGCCCACCTGATCGCGCTGCACGAAGTGGGCTCCAACAACCCCGACGGCATCGAGATCAAGGCCAACCGCGGCCCCGATGGTCACCCGCTCGACGGCATTCCGTCGCATCCGTACTACACGGTGCACGACATCTTCGGCGTGGTGGTGTTCCTCACGATCTTCTCGGCGGTGATCTTCTTCGCGCCCGAAGCCGGTGGGTACTTCCTCGAGTACAACAACTTCATCCCGGCCGATTCGCTGAAGACGCCCAACCACATCGCCCCGGTCTGGTACTTCACGCCGTTCTATTCGATGCTGCGCGCGACCACCGACGACATGGTCAACGTGTTCGCCATCATCATCGGCCTCGCCGCCATCCTGAACTTCGTCAAGGGCAAGTCGGGCACGGCACTGAAGATCGCGATCGTCGTCGTGGCGGCCGTGGCCATCTTCCTGCTCAAGGCCTTCGACGCCAAGTTCTGGGGCGTGGTCGTGATGGGCGGCTCGGTCATCATCCTGTTCTTCCTGCCGTGGCTGGACCACAGCGAAGTGAAGTCGATCCGCTACCGTCCGAGCTGGCACAAGTATGTGTACGGCGTGTTCGTCTTCCTGTTCCTGATCCTGGGCTACCTGGGCATCCAGCCGCCCGGCGTCTGGGGCAATCTGGTCATCGGCTCCTTCGCCCTCGACATTGCCCAGACCATCTCGCAGATCGGCACGCTCTTCTACTTCGGCTTCTTCCTCCTGATGCCGTGGTGGAGCCGCAAGGGCGAATTCAAGCCCGTGCCCGAGCGCGTGGTCTTCGCCGCGCATTGAGACGAGACACGAGAAGTGCAAGAGCTTGAGAGAAACACGATGAAGAAAAGAATTTCCGGCTGGCTCGCGGTCGTAGCTACCTTGAGTCTGGCGCTGGGGCTGACCTTCTCCGCCACATCATCGGCCGAGTCCGGTGGCCTGGCCTGGGACAAGGCACCCAACAAGACGAACGACGTCCAGGCCCTGCAGAACGGCGCCAAGCTGTTCGTCAACTACTGCCTGAACTGCCACTCGGCCGCCTTCATGCGCTACAACCGCCTGCAGGACATCGGCATCACCGAGCAGCAGATCAAGGACAACCTTCTGTTCCCGACCGACAAGGTCGGCGAGACCATGAAGGCCAACATCGACGCCCGCCAGGCCAAGGACTGGTTCGGCACCACGCCGCCCGACCTCACGCTGGTCGCACGCTCGCGTGCCGGCCACGGCGGCACGGGCGCCGACTACCTCTATACCTTCCTTCGCACCTTCTACCGCGACGACACCAAGGCCACCGGCTGGAACAACCTCGTGTTCCCGAGCGTCGCCATGCCCAACCCCCTGTGGGAACTGCAGGGCGACCGCCGACCGGTCTACAGCAAGGTCGAGCAGCACGGCCACGCGACCGACGTCTTCACTGGCAAGTGGGAGCAGGTCACCCCCGGCACCCTGACGTCGGTGCAGTACGACAATGCGGTCGGCGACCTGGTGAGCTACCTTCAGTGGATGGCCGAGCCCGCGCAGAACACCCGTATCCGCATCGGCGTCTGGGTCCTGCTGTTCCTGGGCATGTCGGTGGTTTTTGTGTGGCGACTGAACGCCTCGTACTGGAAAGACGTCAAGTAGTTCCGTCCACGCCGACCGGTCATGCCTCGTGCATCCGGTCCCACAGAGTGGGTTGCCAACGCGACCCACTCTTTTTGATTTTTAGGAGTCTCTCGCCATGATGGTCTTGTATTCAGGAACGACCTGCCCCTTTTCCCACCGCTGCCGCTTCGTTCTGTTCGAAAAGGGCATGGACTTCGAGATCCGCGACGTCGATCTCTACAACAAGCCCGAAGACATCAGCGTGATGAACCCGTACGGCCAGGTGCCGATCCTGGTCGAGCGCGACCTGATCCTGTACGAGTCGAACATCATCAACGAGTACATCGACGAGCGCTTCCCGCATCCGCAGCTGATGCCCGGCGACCCGGTCGACCGCGCCCGCGTGCGCCTGTTCCTGCTCAACTTCGAGAAGGAACTCTTCGTGCACGTCTCGACGCTGGAGAACCGCACCACCAAGGGCAACGAGAAGGCCATCGAAAAGGCCCGCTCGCACATCCGCGACCGCCTGACGCAGCTGGCGCCCGTGTTCCTCAAGAACAAGTACATGCTGGGCGACAACTTCTCGATGCTCGACGTGGCCATCGCGCCGCTGCTCTGGCGCCTGGACTACTACGGCATTGACCTCAGCAAGAACGCGGCACCGCTGCTGAAGTACGCTGAGCGCATCTTCTCGCGCCCGGCTTACATCGAGGCGCTGACCCCATCCGAAAAGGTCATGCGCAAGTAAAAGCTGCGCAAACCGTTCTCCGCAGCTTTTCATGATCAACGCGCTCGAGTCGTCCTCCACCCGCCCGTACCTCATCCGGGCACTGTACGAATGGTGCACCGACAACGGGTTCACGCCCTATGTCGCGGTGCAGGTCGATGACACCGTCCAGGTTCCGCGAGAGTACGTGAAGAACGGCGAGATCGTGCTCAACATCAGCTTCGATGCGACCAGCTCGCTCAAGCTGGGCAACGATTTCATCGAGTTCAAGGCCCGCTTTGCGGGCAGTGCGCGCGAAATCAGCGTGCCGGTGGGGCGCGTGATCGCGATCTATGCGCGCGAGAACGGACAGGGCATGGCGTTTCCCGCGCCGGCACCCGCGGTCGACAACGGCGATGCGCCGGCTTCGCCCACAGGTCCTGCGCGCATGCCTTTGCGTGATGCCTCGCGCGGCACCGAAGGCGATGCCGGCAAGATCGTCCACCTGGTGACGGGTGAAGAGGGCGGCGAGATGGTCGATGCAGGCCCTGCTGATGCAGCCACCGACCCTGTCGACGAGCCACCGCGCCCGCCGGCCGGTGGCGGTTCTCGGCCGTCGCTCAAGCGCATCAAGTAGGCGCTCGCAACGGCCCACTAGAATCACGCACTCCGAAGAAATTCAGCCGCTTTAGCTCAATTGGTAGAGCACCCGCCTTGTAAGCGGAAGGTCGTCAGTTCGATTCCGACAAGCGGCACCAAACCCGATAAACCCTCCCGGTGGTTCACCGCCCGGAGGGTTTTTCTTTGAACCGTCGATGTCGGCAAGACGGTACTGCCTTGGTTGCAAACGCCGAATGCCGTTGATTCTTAAATAAAAAGTAGTAAATTGGTTTGCAAAATTTCATCGCCCTCAGCCAGAGGTCATCAGTTATTTCTCCCAGTTGACTTTGTAATCTTTAGTAAAGTAGAGAAATGGATGAACTGACCGAAGCACGTCGAGCAGCGCTGCGCGGCCTTGTTGACGATGAAGGTGGCCCGCCGCGCTGGTCACGTTGCTGGACATCGGGCCAGGCGACAGGAACTGGAACAGTTGATCCCCAGTTCGGCAGAACAAAAAAATATCCCGGCGAAAAATATCAATGATCAACGTCTTGTTCATAGAAGACCAACCTCTGGTGTCGGAGGCGACGGCGGAAAAGATCGCGCGAAGTCCGCTCGTCGCCAACATCGAAGTCTGCAACAGCGCCGAAAAGGCGCTGCTCGCATTGAAGGCAACGCCCGACCGATGGGGATTGATCCTGCTCGACCTCGACGTGCCCGGCGCGGTCGGCCTTTCACTGGCCATGGAAATCAAGAAGCTGGGCAAGGAAGGAATCACCTGCATCCTGACCGGTACCCACCGGGCGGACTACATCGCCCAGGCCAAGGCCAGCGGATTCCAGGGCTACATCCTGAAGGCCATCGAAATCAAGGAACTCGAGGCGAGCCTGGACAAGGCCATTGCGGGTGAAAAGGTTTTTCCGCAATTGCCCGATCTGGGTGCGGATCCGAGTGCAATCCGCCTGACCAACCGCCAATGCCAATGCCTGGAATTCGTAGGCGCGGGGCGCTCCACCAAGGAAATTGCGCGATTGCTGTCGTTGCATCCGGGAACGGTCAATTACCACATCGATTCCGCCATGGAAGCGCTGGGCGTCAAATCGCGCGCGCACGCTGTCCAGAAGGCATTGCAACTCGGGCTCCTGGCAGGTTTCGCCACGAGGAGCAGCGATGGGAATGCTTGAGGAGCTTCGACAGGGCTTTACCAACAAGAACGAGCCGCTCGATGAATCGCTCATGGAAAGGCAGGGAAAGTTTTCCCGCTCCCTGATCCATGCAACGTTGGCGCACCGGCATCTGGCGGAACGCCAATTCTTTGTCCAGCAGGTCGCTTACTGGATCACGATCCTCGGGCTGCTGGTTGCGGAAGCGAGCGCACCCATTCTGAGTTCGACCGCCATGTGGACCTGGCTCGCGGTCTCGGTGGTGACCTGGCTGATCCGCATCGGGCTTTTCTGGCCGCTCACGCAATTGCCGCCGGCGGTCGTCAAGAAATCCCTCGGGCTGAAGCTGATCCCGCTCGTCATCATCATCATTGCCTGCCTGTACTGGATGTGGACCATCCATTTGTTCGTCGGGCCGGTGCTCACGGTGCGCGTCCTGATCATGTGCATCGGCCTGCTCAGCATCAGCGTGTCGATGACCGGCATGTGGCCGGTGACGCCCATTGCAGTGGTCCTTTACAACGCTCTGCTGTGGGGCGCTTTTTCCGCCAACCTGTATTCGAACGGCGTGGCGACCCTTCCGGTCATCGTGGCGCTCGACGTGGGTGTGCTGGCCGTGCTGTGGCTCAATATCTTCATTGCCATTCGTCAGCTCAACGATGTGCTCGCACGTACCCATGAAGCCAGTCAATTGGTGAATCAACTCGAAATAGCCAATGACAAACTCGAAAGATTGAAAGACACCGCGTACAAGACACTCGATACCCGCTCGGAATTCTTCGCGGGTGCGAGCCACGATTTCCAGCAGCGGCTGCATGCCGCGAAATTGTGGGTGCTGTCCGCCATGGCCGCCACCAAGACGAATCAATCCGCGGAAGCGACGCTGGATCGCCTGGGGCAGGAAGTCGATGCGCTTCAGATCTATATCAACAATATTCTCGAATTCGCGCGAATCGAAGCGCTTGATGCCGGAGTGAAAATTCGGGCCACCGAAATTCAATCCCTGTTCCAGAAACTCGATCTGCATTTCGAGAAAATCGCCGAGCGCCATGGTGTGCAATTGCGGTTTCGCATTGCGCGGATCACCGTGGGCACCGATGCGTCCATGCTGTTGCGCATGCTCGAAAATCTTGTTTCCAATGCGCTCAAATACACCAGGAGCGGTGTGTTGGTGTGTGCTCGAAAAACGGCCAGGGGCGCATCCATCGAAATCTGGGACCAGGGCCCCGGGATCAAGCCCGAAGCACGGCAGCGGATTTTCGATGCCTTTCACCAGGAAGAGCCCGGCGATAAAGAGCGCACCAAGGGCGTGGGACTGGGCCTGGCCATTGTCAAGCGATTTGCCACGCGCCTCAATTACCGCATCGAGGTCAAATCCGTGATGGGTCGCGGCACGCTTTTCAGAATTCTCATTCCCAGGGAATTCGTGATCGGTGCGAATACGACCGCAAATTCCTGACGCTTCGATTTGATCGGGAGCTTGCCGGTGCAATTAATTGCGCACTTCGGCAATCTGCTGGCTGTTCACCGCCTTGGCTTCGTGGCAGCTTCTTCGAAGCAAGTGGGCACCAGCGACGCCTGATCGTTCGTCATTGCGACACCACGGCCGACCCAGAGGGAATACGCAGAATTCACTGGTGTTGCGCAATGGCGCGTACACAGAAGTGTTACGTCAAATGAAAAATCGAACCTTCCACCGCGGTGCAATTGCACCGATTGCGGCGTGACTGGTATTAGTCATTAGTTGTTTGAAATCTGGTTTTCTCTAAAGTCCACGGCGTGCGCTTCATCGAATGGCGCAGGAGGGAACGCAATGCAGGCTGCATCGACCGCAGATCCTGGGAGGGAGCGTGATGACTTTTTCTGTCCACGGATGGAGGAGCGTTTGCTTCGATGGGGCCGGCTTGCGAATCAGGGAGGTGCTGTGAGGAGGGGGGTGGACGTTGTGGACATCGACGGGTTGCTGCTTCGGAATTCGGAGACGCTGCTCGCTCATTCCCGCGCGACGGAGGCCAGCCGCAGGGCGGAGGGCTTCCTGATGGGGTTGTGCGTGGTCGTCGTCTACAGCTGGGCGTTAGTCGTGTCGGTGTCTTTGTACGTGCGATGACTCCGGGGGAGCGCGGGTGCAACCCGTCGAACGGTGCTCGGACGAGCATTCGACCGGTTGCATCTGCCGGCTTGCGCGTGCCTGTAGCAAGGCAATCGGCGCGGCGAAACGCAGCTTCCCCCCTCCAACCAGGTAATCCAGGGGATCCTGGTTTCTTTTTCTTCTAGAACTCCGCCCCCTCGACCAGGAAGCGCAGGCGCCGCACGCCCTGCCACTCGTCCGCATCGAGGCGGAACGCGAGCTTCACTTTCGGCGGCAACGGTTCGGTATGGCTGAACCAGATCGCATCGATCGGCTGGCCCTGGTGCCTGAGCTTGAGCGCCAGGTGCTTCTCGCCCACAAGCCGCTGCGACACCACTTCCACTTCTTCGCTGAAGGTCGGCGGCGCGAAACCTTGCCCCCACACCTCGCGGTGCAGCGTGTCCACGAGGTCGATGCGCATGTACTCGCGCGCGATCGGCCCGTCGGTCTCGATCTGGCGCGTGAGCGCCGATGCCGCCAGCCATTCGCCGGCCACCTGCGCAAGCGCCTGCTCGAAGGTCTTGAAGTGCTCGCGCGCCACCGTGCAGCCGGCCGCCATCGCATGGCCGCCGAAGCGCAGCAGCACGCCCGGATGGCGCTTGGCCACGAGGTCCAGCGCATCGCGCAAATGAAAGCCCGGAATCGACCGGCCCGAGCCCTTGAGCTCCTGCTCCTTGCCCGGCGCGCCGCTCGCGGCGAACACGAAGGTCGGGCGATGGAAGCGGTCCTTGATGCGCGAGGCCACGATGCCGACCACGCCTTCGTGGAAGTTCGCATCGAACACGCTGATGGCGGCCGGCGGGGCCTCGACGCCTTCTCCGTCGGTGGCGAAGAGCGATTCGGCCAGCAGCAGCGCCTGGTCGCGCATGCCGCCCTCGATGTCGCGCCGCTCGCGGTTGATGCCGTCGAGCATGCGCGCGAGTTCGTCGGCGCGGCCCGCGTCGTCGGTCAGCAGGCATTCGATGCCCAGCGTCATGTCGGCCAGCCGGCCGGCCGCATTGATGCGCGGGCCGAGGGCGAAGCCGAAGTCGAAGGTGGTGGCGGCCGAAGCCGTGCGGCCCGCGGCCTTGAAGAGCGCGGCCACGCCCGCGGGCATCGCGCCCGCGCGGATGCGGCGCAGGCCCTGCGCGACGAGGCGGCGGTTGTTGGCATCGAGCTTCACCACGTCGGCGACGGTGCCGAGCGCGACCAGCGGCAAGAGTGCGTCGAGCTTGGGCTGCGTCGCCACGTCGAACACGCCGCGCGTGCGCAGTTCGGAGCGCAGCGCGAGCAGCACGTAGAACATGACGCCGACGCCCGCGATGCTCTTGCTCTCGAAGTCGCAGCCGGGCTGGTTCGGATTCACCAGCACATCGGCGACGGGCAGCTCGGGGCCGGGCAAATGGTGATCGGTCACCAGCACCTGCAGGCCGCGCGCCTTCGCAGCCGCGACGCCCTCGACGCTGGCGATGCCGTTGTCGACGGTGATCAGCATGTCGGCGCCGCTGTCGGCCACGCGCTCGGCAATCGGCGGCGTGAGGCCGTAGCCGTCGACCACGCGATCAGGCACGAGGTAGCTCACGTGCTTGGCGCCCAAAAGGCGCAGGCCGCGGACGCCGACCGCGCAGGCGGTGGCGCCGTCGCAGTCGTAGTCGGCGACGATGCAGAGGCGCTTGTCCTGCGCCATCGCGTCGGCCAGAAGCACGGCGGCTTCGCGCGTGCCGCGCAACGTGTCGGGAAGCAGCAGGCGGGCGAGGCCGTCGTCGAGCTCGTCCTTGGCCATCACGCCGCGCGCGGCGAAGAGGCGCGCGAGCAGCGGGTGCACGCCGGCCTGCTCGAGGGCCCAGACGGTGCGGGGGGGAATTTCCCTGGCAATGATCTTCACAGCGACTCCAGCACGGTGATGGCGCGCGTGCGGTCGAACAGGCTCTTCGCCCATCGCGCGAGGCCGCGCTGCTGCACGGTGTAGCGCTGCGCGCCGCGGTCGCCGCAGAGCGTGAGTGCCACATCGGCGCCGCGCGTGTAGTCGGCCAGCAGCGAGGCGATGGCGCCGGCATCCAGCGCTTGCCAGGCCTCGGCCCAGGCCGCGCCATCGTCGCGCAGCGCGGCGATGCGGAGGGCGTCGTCGACGTCGGGCGTCGTGGCAGGTCGTTTGGCATCTTTCCGCAGCGCACCCGTGCCGCTGAGCCAGAACGAGTTGATCGGCGGCACGCCGCGCGCGGCGCGGTCGTCGTTCACGCGCTGTGTATAGAGCAGCATCTGCATCTCGTTCTGCAGGCGGCGCAGAGACCGCCCCGAATCGCCCAGCGGCGACCACTGCGAGATCGGGTGGCCCACCGCGCGGTCGATGGAGGCAGTGGCCAGCCCTTCGAAGATGGGCGCGCGTGCGAGCCAGCGGCCCGGCGTGTCGGAGAGGTACAGCACGATGCCGTCTTCTTCGAAGAACGGCTCTGCAACGGCCAGCAGGGCGGCCGATTCGGCGACATCGATCTCGATGGCGGACGGATCGCCCAGCGCCACGTCGTCGATGCCGACCTGCCAGTTGCACAGCGTCACATGCGCCCAGGCTTCGGTGTCGCCGGATGCGGCCAGGCAGGTTTGCAGGGCCTCCAGCGCAGCCCACGGAATGCAGCCGTCGGCGGCGGAGATGCCCAGCGCCTTGGCGAGCGCCCGCTCGTGCGGAGGCGAGCGCGTGCTTTCGTCCTGGGTGTCGGTGTCTGCGAGGGAAAGGCGGGAGAGCAGGGATTCGAGATTCGGGAGCTTGAGCGTCGGCAATGCCGCGCGGCAGGCAGGGGAACCGCGGCCGGCGAAGGGGATCAACAAGTGACGTGGGGGGTGTTCGGCCATCCCCCTATTGTCCCGGAAGCCCCCAGGTTATCCGTGATGCCACAATTCCGCCGTATATGACCTACCCCCTCGCTCCTCACTTCGTGTATTCGCTGCCCCCCAAGGGCGGGCAAATTTCCTTTGAGGCGGCTCGGCAGGAAATTTGATGCGACTCCCTTATGAACTGCAGCTCGGCTGGCGCTACACGCGCGCAGGCCGGGCGACGCGGCGCAACGGCTTCATCTCCTTCATCTCCGGTGTCTCGATGCTTGGCATCGCGCTGGGCGTGGCGGCGCTGATCATTGTGCTCAGTGTGATGAACGGCTTCCAGAAAGAGGTGCGCGACCGCATGCTCGGCGTGGTGTCGCACATCGAGATCTTCTCGCGCGACGGCCAGGCGCTGCAGAGCCTGGACGAAATCATGGCCGCCGCGCGCAAGAACCCCGAGGTCATCGGCGCGGCCCCCTTCATCAACACGCAGGCGCTGATCGCGCGCGGCGAGGACATGAAGGGCGCGATCGTCCGCGGCATCGACCCCAAGCTCGAACCCGAGGTCACCGACACCGGCGGCATCGCGAGCAAGGGCACCTTCGACAAGCTGGTGCCGGGCGAATTCGGCATCGTGCTGGGCATCGAGCTCGCGCGCTCGATGTTCGTGCAGCCGGGAGACAAGGTCACGCTGGTGGCGCCGGGCGGCCAGGTCACGCCGGCTGGCGTGGTGCCGCGCCTGAAGCAGTTCACCGTGGTGGGCACCTTCGATTCGGGCCACTACGAGTACGACTCGGCGTTGGCGATGGTGCACGAGCAGGATGCGGCCAAGGTGTTCCGCCTCGAAGGCCCGACCGGCATCCGCCTCAAGCTCAAGGACCTGAACGAGGCCCGCGACGTGGCCGATCAACTCGCCGTGAGCCTGCCAGGCGAATTTTTGATCCGCGACTGGACGCGCCAGAACAAGACATGGTTCGCGGCCGTGCAGGTCGAGAAACGCATGATGTTCATCATCCTCACGCTGATCGTGGCGGTGGCCGCGTTCAACCTGGTCTCCACGCTCGTGATGACGGTGACCGACAAGCGCGCCGACATCGCCATCCTGCGCACGCTGGGCAGTTCGCCGCGCAGCATCATGGGCATCTTCGTGGTGCAGGGCGCGATGGTGGGTGTGATCGGCACCGTGGCCGGCCTGCTGTTGGGCCTGGGCATCGCCTACAACATCGACGTGATCGTGCCCTTCCTCGAACAGCTCTTTCACGCGAGCTTCCTGCCCAAGGACATCTACCTGATCAGCAAGATGCCGAGCGACCCGCAGCAGAGCGACATCATGCCCATCGCGATCATCTCCCTCGTCCTGGCTTTCCTTGCAACGCTGTACCCGAGCTGGCGCGCCAGTCGCGTCAACCCTGCGGAGGCGCTGCGCTATGAGTGAAGTCGTTCTCAAGGCACGCGGCCTCACGAAGCGGTTTCACGAAGGACGCATCGACCTGACGGTGCTGCACGGCGTGGACCTCGACGTGCACGCCGGCGAAACGCTGGCCATCGTCGGCGCCTCGGGCTCGGGCAAGAGCACGCTGTTGCATCTGATGGGCGGGCTCGATGCGCCGACCTCGGGCAAGGTCGAGCTGCTCGGCAAGGACATCGCGCATGCCGATGCGGCGGAGCAGGGGAGGTTGCGCAACCAGCACCTGGGTTTTGTCTACCAGTTCCATCATTTGCTGCCGGAGTTCAGCGCGCTGGACAACGTGGCGATGCCGCTGAAGATCCGCCGCGTCGAATCGTCGCAGGCTGCGGAGTCGGCGCGCAAGATTCTCACGAGCGTGGGTCTGGGCGAGCGTGTGCAGCATCGCCCGGCCGAGCTCTCGGGCGGCGAGCGCCAGCGTGTGGCGATCGCGCGTGCGCTGGTCACGCAGCCTGCGTGCGTGCTGGCCGACGAGCCCACGGGCAACCTGGACCGCAGCACGGCCGACACGGTGTTCGATCTGATGCTCGACCTGGCGCATCGCCATGGCACGGCCTTCGTGATGGTCACGCACGACCAGGAATTGGCCAAGCGCTGCGACCGGGTGCTGCAGCTGGTGGCGGGTCGCCTCGCGGGCTGACCCTTGTCTTTCTCCCTCCCCCTCTGGGGGAGGGCAGGGGTGGGGGCACAGCGGCGTTCAGTGCCATGCAGCCTCGAAGGCCGCGCGGGGCCCCCGCCCCAACATCCCCCCCCGGGGGGAGGCGCTAATTCCATGCCACATCGGGCTGCCGCCCCTCCAGCGGCCGCGCGCACAGCACCTTGCCGCCCAGGGTCAGCACGAGGCCGAGCTGTCCACCGATCTGCATCACCTGGCACACCACACGCGGTGCATCGGACCTGAGCGCCGTCGCCGCCGACATGGCGAGCGCACGCGCCGGTGGCTGCCGCAGCATCGCGAACAGCGTTCGCGCATCGCAGTCATGCAGCGCCTGCCGGTACACATGGAAGATCGTTTCCGGGCCCGCTTCTTCCCGGTCCTTGTTGTCCTGCCGCAGCCGCAGCAGCGCGCGATGCAGCTGCTGCCGGCACGCCGCCTCGGTCTTGCCGCTCGCCTCCGCGATCTCCTTGAAGCTGGCTTCGAACACCTCGCGCAGCAGCACCGCGGCGCCATCGGCGGGACTCAGCCGCGTGGCCAGCAGCCGCAAGGCCTGTTCGACCTCCTGAGCCAGCGCAGCGTGCGCCTCGGTGGAAGAGGTCTCGGGCGCGGGCGCGAGCACCTGTGAATCCTGAAGCCAGCGCTGCATCCAGTTGCGCCGCCGCAGCCGGTCGATGGCCAGGTGCTGCATGACGGTGGTCAGCCAAGCCTGGGCGGCGTCGAGCGCGGGCCTGTCGCCTTCCCCGCCTTCCTCGAGAGCACGCAGGTACGTGTCCTGCACCACGTCCTCGGCCTCGGCCGTGTTGCCCAAGAGTCGTGCCGCGGCACGGACGAGCCGGCCGCGATGCGCCGGAAACTGCGACAGATAGCGTTCATCGAGCATCGGCGCAGCTTGCCACAGCCCCTGCAATGTCACGAAACTGTGGGCTTGTTCGTCAAGACAGTTCAACCACAGGAGTTTTTCTTGATCATGGAAACCGACGACGACACCAAGCCCGCGGCCACGGCCGAGCCGCGCAACTCCTACCTGGAGGAGAAGGCGTTCAAATCGCGCACGCTGCTGATCTTCGGCAGCATCACCGATGCGGTGGCGGCCGACGTCACGCGCCGGCTCATCGCGCTCGACGCGGACAACCAGCAACCCATCGACATCCTCGTGAGCTCGCCCGGTGGGCACCTGGAGTCGGGCGATGCGATCCACGACATCGTGCGCTTCATCGGCGCGCCGGTGAACATGATCGGCACCGGCTGGGTCGGCAGCGCCGCCACGCACCTGTTCCTGGCGGCCCCGCGCGAGCGGCGCGTGTGCCTGCCGAACACGCGCTTTTTGATCCACCAGCCCAGCGGCGGCGCGGGCGGGCAGGCGACCGACATCGCCATCCAGGCGCAGGAAATCATCAAGGCCCGCCAGCGCATCGCGCACGAGATCGCGCGCGAAACCGGCAAGCACATCGACGTGGTGCTGGCCGACATCGAGCGCGACCGCTGGCTCTCGGCCGAGGAGGCGGTGGAGTACGGGCTGGTCTCGCGGATCATCCAGCGCAAGACCGAGTTGCGGACCTGAGCCTCCTGCCGCTCAAACGCCGGGCGGCTGCTTCAACTCCGGTGCCAACGGGCTGGGGATTCGCGCCGTGGTCGTGTTCTGCCAGCCGTAGGCCAGCCGGAACAGCGTGGGCTCGGCGAATGCGCGGCCGATCATCTCGAAGGTCACCGGTTCGACCGAGCTCGACGCATCGGTGGCCTTCGCGAAGCCGGCCGGGAACGCCAGGGCCGGAAAGCCGGTGAAGGGGCTCAGGCGGTTGTTGGAGCCCGAGTTGACGCTGGTGCTGTTGAAGCCCTGCAACACCGGATAGACCAGCACGTCGTACGGCGTTCCCAGGCTCGCGCTGGTGACGAAGTCGACGTTGTCGAGCGCCGCCGTCACGCGGGGAATCACATAGTCGTCACGCGGCTTCAGGTTGTTCTGGTACGTCGGGTTGGATTCCTTGTTGGTGCCCGAGGCGATGTACGAGCGGAAGTTGGCCACGCGCGTGGGTTCCAGCGTGTCCATGGCAATCGCCACGTCCTCGGTCGTGCGCGGATGGCCATCCGCCGTCGAGGTCCATCCGCCGAGGTATTCGGTGAGGTTGTCGCGGAACTCGTAGGACGACAGGCTCGCATAGCCGGTCAGGATCGTCGCCCGGTCGGGGATCTGCACATCCTCGACCACCGCGCCCGCGGCCTTCATCTTGTCGAGCGCGGCGTTCAGCGTGTCGAGGAAGCGCTGGTTGGCCACGGTCGCGGTCGGGAACATGGCGCGCACGACGCCGATGCGTGCACCCTTCAGGCCATCGGCTTTCAGCGAAGCGGCGTAGGTGGCGGGCTGCAGCGTCATCGATGCATAGGCGGCAGCGCTGGCCACCAGCGGGGCATCCCAGGCCTTGGCGGTGCGCTGGCCGCTGCCGGGCAGGGCGTCGAAACCGGCCATGGCGTCGAGCACGAGTGCGCAGTCCTGCACCTGGCGGCACAGCGGGCCGGCGGTGTCCTGTCCATGGGCCAGCGGCACGATGCCGTCCTGGCTCACGAGCCGCAAGGTCGGACGCAGGCCGTACAGGCCTTCGACGGCCGACGGCACGCGCACCGAGCCGCCGGTGTCGGTGCCCAGCCCCAGCATCGCCAGGCTCGCGGCGATGGAGGTGCCGGTGCCGGACGACGAACCGCCCGCGCTGTTGGCCGGGATGTAGGCGTTCCTGGTCTTGCCGCCGACCGACGAACTGCCCGTGAAGCCAAAGGCGAATTCGTCGAGGTTGGCCTTGCCGATGACGATGCCGCCGGCCTCGCGGATCTTGCGCAGGATGTAGGCGTCATCGGGCGGCTGGTTGTTCGCCAGCACGAGCGAGCCGGCCGTGGTCTTCATGTCGTAGGTGTCGATGTTGTCCTTGGCGAGCACCGTCACGCAATGCATCGGGCCGATCATCCGGCCGGTCTTGAAGAACTGCCGGTCGAGCTCGTCGGCCCGCGTGAGCGCGGCCGGATTGACGGCGATCACGCTGTGCAGGCCGGGGCTGTCGGGGTACGCGGCCGATGCATCGGCGTCGAAGGCCGCGATGCGATCGAGGTAGCCCTGCACGACATCGCGGCAAGAGACTTCGCCCTTGCGCATGGCCGCGTGAAAGCCGTCGACGGTGGCTTCGACCAGGGGGAACGGTTGGCGATCGGGCTGCAGCACCACGGCATCGCCGGGCTCCGCCGCGGGCGCGGCCGGCACGGTGCCCGTGCCGACGGAAGGAATGAAAGAGGAGCCGCTGTTGCCGCCACCGCATGCGGCCAGCACGGCACTGAAGACAACGGCGCAGGCGAGGCGGGTGGCGCGGGATGAAGATGAGGAAGAAGCGAAGGCTGCGAACGTGCGGCGCACTGGCTGTGGAGTCATCGTGGAATGTCGGAGTGGGTTGACACCCCGGCAACGCAGCATCCATGCCAATATGCCGCGTGGCTCTCGGCAGTGGCACGTCCTTTGCTCGAACTCGCTGCTGCGCAGACCTCGTCTGTGCCATCGATTTCAAGGACGCGCCATGACCCCGCTCAAGACCCTGCTGATCCACGCCTTTGCGGCACTGCTGGGTTGCGCTGCCGCGCCGTGGGCCGCGGCGCAAGCACAACCGCAGGCTGTGCCGAACATCGTGCAGGCCGCGAGCCTGGGCCAGGCGCAGGCCGTGACGGTGTTGCTTGAAAAAGGCGCCGACCCCGATGCGCGCCAGACCAACGGCCGCACTGCATTGATGGAGGCCGCGGTCCGCGGCCACTACGACACGGTGCGCACGCTGGTCATCCATGGCGCCGACAAGGCCCTGAAAGACAGCAGCGGACGCACCGCCTTCGACCTCGCGTTCGAGAAAAAACAGGGCGATGTCATCGCGCTGCTGCGCGACGCATCCTGATCAGGCCTTGGGCTTGTAGGCCACCACGTCGATCTCGACCTTCGCGTCGACCATCAGCCGCGCCTCGGTGGTCGAGCGTGCCGGCTTGTTCTCGCCGAAGTAGCTCATGTAGATGCGGTTGAAGGCACCAAAGTCGCGCGCGTCGTGCAGCCAGACGGTGCTCTTGCACACGTCGTCGAGCGTGGCGCCGGCCAGCGCGAGCACTTTCTTCAGGTTCTCCATCACCTGGCGCGTCTGCGCCTCGATGCCGCCCGCCACGATCTCGCCGTCGGCATTGGCAGGCACCTGGCCCGACACATAGATGAAGTCGCCTGCGCGCACGGCCGGGGAGAAGGGGCGGGCCTGGCGGTCCGAGGCGACGGGCGGGGCGCCGAGGTATTCGAGGGGCATGGAGAACTCCTGAAATGAGGGAAGTGAAAGGAAATGGGATCGCAAGTATCGATCCAATCTGAAAATCTATTTCAGAATAACCCTCGATCGAGGGATTACACGGATGATTTGGCATGAATACTGCTTCAAAGTTCGGGCCGAAAAGAAAATTTCTTTCACAAACCCTGCCCGACCCCACGAAGGAGTTCTCCCCATGCCCAACGCCGCCCATGCCGCCCACGCCGGTCTTGTCCAGCGCCTGCCCAAGCTGTCGAAGCGCAGCCTGCTGGGTGCGTCTCTGCTCGCGATGCTGTGCGCTGCGCTGCCGCATCAACAGGCGCATGCCCAGGGGCCGCGCAACTTCGCCACGCTCGCGATGGTGGCCGAGCCGCAGACGCTCGACCCGATGGCATCGACCGCCGACCTGGTCGGAACCATCATGCAGCACGTGTACGAGACGCTCTACACCTTCGATGCCAAGTGGAACGTGGTGCCGATGCTGGCCGAGACGATGCCGAAGATCTCGGCGGACGGCAAGACCTACGCCATCACCCTGCGCAAGGGCGTGATGCTGCACAACGGCCGCGAACTCAACGCCGACGATGTGGTGGCGAGCCTGCAGCGCTGGATGGACCAGTCGCCGCGCGGCAAGGCCGTGGGCAAGGAAATCGAGACGCTCAAGGCCAAGGGCCCGCTGAGCGTGGAGATCGTGCTCAAGGCGCCGTATGCACCGCTGCTCTCGCAGCTCGCGCTCCCGAGCGGCATGGCCGCGATCATGGCCAAGGATTCCATCGCCTCGCCGCTGAAGGACTTCGTGGGCACCGGCCCCTACAAGTTCAAGGAGCGCCGCCCCGACCAGTTCGTGCTGCTCACCCGCTTCGACAAGTACGCGGCGCGCAAGGAACCCGCGAGCGGCTACGGCGGCAAGCGCGAGGCGGTGATCGAGGAGCTGCGCTTCGTGCCGGTGCCCAACGCCAGCACGCGCGTCGAAGGCGCGCTCGCAGGCCAGTACGACTTTGCCGACCTGCTGCCGGTGGAAGCGCTGCCGCGCCTGGAGAAGTCGGGCGGCAAGACCGTGCCGATCATGACGCCGTCGTTCGGCTTCCCGTACCTCGTGCTCAATACGAAGGAAGGCGTGGCTTCCAACCAGGCCGTGCGCCAGGCGATCCAGTCCGCGCTCGGCGAAGGCGAAATGCTCGCAGCCGGTTTCGGCGACACGCGCTTCTTCGTGGCCGAAGGCAACCACTTCCCCAAGGGCTCGCCGTTCTACTCGACGGCCGGCGTCACGCTCTACAACGAGCGCAACGCACCCAAGGCCAAGGAAGCCGCCGCCAAGGCCGGCTACAAGGGTGAGCCGATCCGCGTGCTCACGAGCCGCCAGTACGACTTTCACTACAACATGTCGCTGCTGATGGCCGAGCAGCTCAAGCGCGCCGGCTTCAAGGTCGACCTGAACGTGGTCGACTGGGCCACGCTGGTGCAGCGCCGCAACGATTCGAAGCTCTGGGACATCTACGTGACCCACTCGGGCCAGTTCCCCGAGCCGATGCTCTCGCCGCCGCAACTGGGCGACGGCGCACCCGGCTGGTGGGACACGCCCGCCAAGAAGTCGGCACTGCAGGCCTTCAACGTCGAGAGCGATCCCGCCAAGCGCGGCGCGCTGTGGGGCAAGGTGCAGCAGGTCGTCTACGACGAGGTGCCGTACATCAACGTCGGCAAGTTCAACGGCCTCTCGGCCAAGAGCCCGGCGCTGGACAACTACACGCCCGCGACCTGGCCGTTCTTCTGGAACGCGAAGATCAAGTAAGGCCAGAAGGAAAACCGCCATGCCATCGCGTCGCCAACTTCTGCAAGCCAGCGCATTGGCCTCCGGTCTCGGAGCCCTGGGCCTCACGGCCTCTACCGTTCAGGCCGCGACCTCCGGCCCCGTCTACGCCTATGTCGGCACCTACAGCGACGGCGGCAAGCCGTGGCGCGGCGGGCGCGGCCTCGGCGTCCACCAGTTCGTGGTGGACGGCGCGACCGGCGCGCTCAAGCCCATCCCCGGCGCGCCGCCGGCCGTGGCCAGCACGGGCAGCGATGCCAAGCTGCGCAACCCCGCATCGCTCGCTCGGCATCCGAAGCTGCCGATGCTCTATGCGGCCAACGAGTTCGAGGCCGGCTCGGTCTCTGCCTTCCGCATCGGCGCCAATGGCGCGCTGTCGTTCGTGGCCGAGATGGCCTGCGGCGGCAAGGACCCGGCGTATGTCAGCGTGCATCCCGATGGCCGCTTTCTGTTCACCGCGAACTACGCGAGCGGGGATGTCAGCGTGATCGCGCTGCGCGCCGATGGCGGCTTCGATTCGGACGTTGCCGCCGTTGTCTACAAGGACGCGGCCGCCTGCGGCGCCACGCCCTGCAAGCCCGGCGCTGACGTGGTGCCGGCCGCGGCCCGTTCGCACGAAGGTTTTGCCACCAGCGACCACGACGGCCCGCACGCGCACATGGTGCACAGCGACCCGACCGGCAACTTCGTGCTGGTCGCGGACCTCGGCCTGGACCGCGTGATCTCGTACCGCTTCGACCGCAAGAGCGGCGCGTTGAGCCAGCCGAGCACCGTCGCCGTGTCCGAAAGCTCGGGCGCGCGCCACTTCGTCTTTCATCCGAACGGCAAGTGGCTCTACCTCGTGAACGAAGAGGCTTCGACCATCGCCTTCATGCGCTACGACAGTGCCACCGGCGCGCTCACGCTGGTGAGCGAAACCTCGGCACTGCCGCAGGGCTTCAAGGGCACCAGCTACGCCTCGGGCATCCGCATGCTGCCGGACGGCCAGCACTTCGTGTCGCTCAACCGCCTGCACGATTCGATCTCGCTGTTCAAGATCGATGCCCGCACCGGCGCCCCCACGCTCGTGCGCGAAGAATGGACGCGCGGCAACTACCCGCGCAGCTGCACGCTCGATCCGAGCGGGCGCTTTCTTTATGTGTGCCACAACAAGCAAGGCGACAACGTCACGGTCTTCCGCGTGAAGAAGGGCGACATCCAGTTCACCGGCCAGTACGTGGCCGTCGGCAGTGCCGCCGCCATCGAGTTCTCGTCGTGATGAAGATAAAAAGCGCTTCGCTTCGCTACATCGCCTCCCGCGCAGGCGGCATGCTCATCGTGCTCGCCATCGTGGCGGTGCTGGTCTTCGTGCTCACACGCGCCGCATCGGGCGACCCGGTCTCGGTGCTGCTGGGCGACCAGGCCACGGCCGCCGACATCGCGCGCGTGCAGAAGGACTACGGCCTCGACA
>NZ_JANLNM010000011.1 GCF_024701975.1 Variovorax sp. ZS18.2.2 | reverse complement strand
ACCAACCGGCTTCTCAACTCTGCGTACTGCTCTGTCATCTCTACATGTCCATGTTGCTCTACATGGGCACGTAGCCTCACAGCTCATCGTTCACCGAACAAGGGCGTGGTTAATTGACCGCGTACGACCATCCGCAGCGCATCCGCTTCGGTCGCGGACATGTCGCGCACGAGCCCCAGCTTCTCGGCCATGAACCGCAGGTGCAGCGGGTGCACCAGCACGCAGTCATCGCCGTTGCCCATGGCGTCCTCCACCGTCAGCATCAACCTGCCGTCCGCGAGCTTTTCGATCTTCAGGGCCGGAACTTCCTCCGCCCAACCGAACGCGGTCTCGCGCGTCATGTCGACACCTCGCTTGCGTACTGATCACGTTCGGCGCGGTAGAGGGCCTCGGCCATCTCCAGCAGGCGAACAGGATCCGGCGGGCTGCCGGGCCCACCGCGTTCGCCCGCGATCTCCAAACAGAACTGCACCGCCAGCCGCTCCTGTTCCGCCGAGCAGGCGTCGAACTGAGGTTCCCATTGATCAACGCCGCTCATACCATCGCTCCCTTCGTGCACTCAATTTGCAGCACAGGGATGGCAATACTGCATAGGTGTTCGATAGTCGAAGCGGAGACCACTTTTCGGCGCGAGCACGACAAAAGAGCCGAATCGCCAGCATTCATGCGGGTTGCGAGACCGTTGAGGGCGCTTTTCTCCGCTTCGATGATCGAAGCACAGAAGTGCTCTCGTGTTCGATAGTCGAAGCACAAAACAGCCTCTCCGCTTCGATAGTCGAAGCACTGTGCTTCGATGATCGAACCTTCGATGTGTTTTTCACGAGTACCGGCCGGAGCGCAGACTTGGCATGCGCGATCGACGTGAAGGCTTGCCATTCGTTCGTCGCAGGTGCGGCTTTCACATCGATCTTGGGCATGTCGAAGGTCGGCTCGTCGGTGAAGCGGTAGAGGCTGCAAACCTTCCCGCCCATCGCAATGCCGCCCTGCCTGGTCTTGGCAATGAAGCCGAGCGACTCGAGCCGCTGGAGCGCTGCCGCCAGCGTCGAGCTGCTGGTGATGCCGTGGTGCGCCGTGTCGGTCAGCGTGGCGCTGATGTCGCCGTTGTTGGTCTTGCCCAAGCGTCGCCGGATAGCGAGGTACACCCGCACATCCGCGTGCGTCAAGGCGCGCCACGCCGGCGAGTCGAGCAAAGCCCAGTAGATTCGGACGTGCCCTCCGCGTGGATCGGCCTTTGGTTTGAAGCGCGTCATGCATCAACCGCTCCTTCCGGCTCACCGACGAGTGTGTAGCGAGCCATACGGGCGTGCGAGTAGCCGTCAGCAGCGTAGCCATCGAACAGGTCCGTCTGGATCTCGTAGCCGAGCCGGTGGCGCAGCGCGTGTACCCTGGCCGAAACCTGGTAGCAGCCCAGGGCGCGAAGGTCATCTGTGGTCTTCGGCCCGCTCCGCAGAGCCGCGATGATGCGCTGCTGCTGGGCTTCCGCGCGCGTGCTCTTGTCGCTAAACTTCAGACTCGATTGCGTTTTCTTGAGGACCCCGACAGGTGCAACTGCCGGGGTTTTCTTTTTAGCGGCCATGGTCATCACCTCAGGCCATGACCAGTTCGGTGCGCTTGGCATGCAGGCGGATCACTAGGGCGCGGATCTCGTCTTCCGTCTTGCCGGCAATGCGGTACTGCGTGATCGCCTTCACTTCGTAGGCAGGCCAACCTACGGAACGCTCTCCGATCGGCACGGGCTTGGTAAACAGTCCATCGCGGATCTGCGTGTAGATGGAAGCGTGGCTGCGATGGCCCGTTTCAGCCTTGACCGCAGGCATTCTGAGAATCGACATCTCTTACCCCTTCGTGTACGGCGTTGTCAGCCGTTGTTTGCGAAGGGGTTATCGTCTGAGCATGCGCGACTCTCAGCCATGCCGCATCAGCCGATGCGGCGCATCACATCAACTGTTCTGGCTGGTCACATCAGACGATGCGACCCAGTCACCACGCGGGTAAAGCTCTGAGAGCAGTCTGCGCACCCTATCTACCGATAGCTGAACACGTTCAGAGATGGCCAAAGCTGCAGCGCCTTTGGTGAGGTGCTTGTGCTTCTCTGCTTCTAAGCGCACCCGTTCTCGCGTTGATGCCCCGATTAGGCGACGACCTTGCGCCGCGCGACGGGCGCCTTCAAGGCGTGCCTCCGACAGTTTCTCGTTCAAACCGAACCCCTCTACGAGACCCTGCAAGAGACCCACGATCTCTTGCATACGAAGAACGGAGGTCAAACAACGGAGATAGTCTTTTGACTCTCCCGCATTCGTCAGCGACAAAAGTTGACGAATCAGATCGACGTACAGAACGCGAACATATGCAGCAATACGGGTAGCACTCACAGTGAACCTTCGTGCCGGAAGGAAGCAAAGCAGTTCTTTCGGCACGTCATCTAGTCTCAGCACAGACTCTTCACGCACCTGCCTCAGCAACTCTGCGATCCACAGATCACCAAGATCAGGGCGTTCATCAAGCGCAGCCATACAGCCATCGATATCCTGCGCAGATAAGGCATGGTGTTCGGGCGTGCGAAAACTCTGCAACGCCAAAGGAATGTCCTCGAGATGCCATAGCAGCACGGTCAAGATGGCAGTCTTGGCGTTTGTATTGTCAGAATCACCCATGCGTCCCTCGCGCCCCTGGAACAAGTGCCAGCCCAGCCCGTCAGGGAAACGGGGTTTCGGGGATCAGCCTAGGGCTGGCCACAGCAAGAATACATTGCGCCCAGCTATGCTTGCGCAGGCACGGCCTCTCCGAAGCTCGTCCCGCTGTCATTTGTTCGAAGACGTCCAGGGCGCGCATTCCGCTTCGCCACGGACTTACCGCTCATGCTCTCGATGAATGCCGCATTGGCAGTCTTCATGTCGTCGACCAGGCCTGCGGCGCACTGCTCATATCCACGAATGTCGCGGGTCAGAGTAGGTCTGAAATTCCAGGCTTTCACCGCGTCAGCGAGCGCACCGGCCATCGCGTCGAGGAAGCCAACGGCAGCCCCGCGACGGCTCGGTACTTGACTCTTGCTGGTGCTGTCCAGCACATGGGCAGCCTCTTCCAAGGCATTGCGAAGAACAGCTGTTGCTACGCCTTCGTCAAAATCCCCGTTCGAGGCGGCGTGCAGCAGTTCCCAGGCTGCCTTGATGCCAGTGAGCGAGCCGTCGAAGTAATCTTCGTCTGGGACATCGAACAGGTTGGCGTCCGTGAAGCCGGACCCATGCGTCATGAAGCTAACGCCGGGGTAAAGACGGGTGCGATCAGCCATGCTGCACCTCCTTGCCGGCGTCGGCGAAGTTGGGACCGAAGTTCCAATGGTCGGCGTCACCGATGGCGATAGCTCCCGAGTGGCCATCTGCGATCGCGCCGATGCCGGCGAGGATCGCGTCCACGGCATCAATGGCTGCTGTGCGTGGCCCTTCATCGACGCCGGCATGCGATAAGACTTGCCGCGCGGTTTCCGCCCGAAGTGCCACTGTCTGTAGTACGAGGCGCAGCTGTTCGGCGTTGAGGGGCTGTTCGCGCTTAGCCATTGTTCACCTCCCGAGCGGCGATGATGGATGTCATGTCCCAATCGGTGCGCGGGTTGGGCGTAATGAACGCGCCGCGCTCGCGAGCAGCCTTTCTGGCACTCAAGCGGCCGTCGCAATAGTCGCGCAGAACCTCCAGCCATTCGATGCTGTACGGGTATTCGTTGAGGTGCTTGAGCAGATCACGCTCGATGTTCAGGACTGAGTCGCCCATCTCGGCGATGGGCCGGACCTTGAACTGCCCGGTTTCGTGGTCGATGCTGACCATCAACGCTCGTGCCCCGTGAGGCAACTCCGTGATGGTGATGCGATCGGGCGTCGCGAGGCCTTGCCCGATAATCTTCGTAGCCATGGTGTGCGTCCTTTCAGGGTTTGCACGTTGTGGTTAGACGGTCCTCGGTGTGCAACCACCTTGGGCCGTCGTCTTTTGTGCCTCAGATTGATGCGCGCAAACTTGCTCACATCTCGCCCTGAGGCGCGGCGGTCATTCCTCTGGCGTGGGCTCCTTGGCCCTGTCGATCGCCTTATTGAGCCAAGGCATACCGAGCCGGCGCAGCTTGGCCCAACGGTCAGGTGTCAGTCGGAGGGATCCGGTGGTCGCCTTTCGATCTTCCGGCAGTGCCGGTCGGCCGCGCCCTCTTGCCAACTCCTCAGCTTCCTTCTTCGTCATCTTTTGCCCATCAGTTGCTGCATTAATAGTACTGCGTTTAATTTTCGAAAGAAGATTTATTGGCAGTACTTTTATTAACGAAAACCCTGAGCTTCGCGGCCTCGACCGTGCCGGCGTCCGCCGCTGCACATCGGGTCTGCGATGTTCCAGACCTAAAGTACAGGCATGCTCAAAGAACGTCGATCGATCGTCACCATCAAGCCACTCTTTCTCGCGCGCTCCGATGCCGCCGCGTTCCTGGCCATCGGGGAGAGCACCTTTGAAGACCTGGTAGCCAGGGGTGAAGCTCCGAAGCCGCGCAAGGTCAGCAAGGGACGCACCGCCTGGCTCGTTGAAGAGCTGGAAGCCTGGGGCCGCGAACGCCCAGAGTCCGATCACCTGCCGCCGAAAAACAGCGGCTACGGTCGCGCCGGTGCGCCGGCCTGACGGCGCGGTGGCCACTCGTGCGCAGAGCGGTGCTCAGCCGTGCCCCCAAGAAAAGGGGGCGTCAGCGGGCACGAGTGAGCCGCGCGATACTTCCGGCTACACGACGAGGAGAGACGCATGAGCGAAGTGCTCGATGAGATTCGCCGGCTTGAAGATCGGGCGAATGCGCTGTTGAATTTGGGCGCTGACGTTGCGAGCAACCGTGCAGACGAAGAAGGTGCGAAGGCCGAATACAAGTCGCTGAAGGACGGCCTCGCCAGCCGTCTCAAAGAAGTCGAACGTCGGCCGCCGCTTGGTGCAGAGGATTGGGTCATCGCGACGTTCAAGGCTGCGCTGCGTGCGGCGCACATCGGCATGCGCGCCTCCACGAATACGAGCCCCAGGAGCAGTAGTTGGCGCAGTTCCGTCCACGAACTGGCGGACGAGTTGAGCTACTACGCAGCTACGCTTGCAAAGGGGCTGGGCGGATAGGAATTCAGCGGGTACGAGCTGCGGGTCGACCTAGTCGATCGGGTATCCCGCGGCGCAGCTGCAGCGCGGCCGCCCGTCCGGTATGCCGTTCTCGTTTCAAGTCGCCTTCTTCGGCCGATTCAGCTTTCTCTTGCTGAGGTGCTCAAGCATCCCCTCGACGTTCGGCTGTGTGCGAGGGTCAAATGCCGGCGCGGTACTTGGACCGATACGTCCGCTCAGCACCCATTCGACGTGCGAGCGCACCACCAAGGGCTTTCCGTTTGGCTTCTCGTTGACCACGATGCCGAGCGACATGAGGAACCGCTTCTGCGCGGCCGGGGACTTCAAGGGAGCACAGATCTCCGCGATCTCAGTATCTGTGAGAAACATTGGCGATGTCATCCTGAAAGCATGCCATGGAGCAGCCGGAAAGCTCCAAGGGGGCGCAAGCTAAAGTAACAGCTATGCCCCAGAGAACGCCAACGCATCGTCGTCATCCAGCCGCTTTTTCTCGCTCGTACAGACGCTGGGGTGCAGTTTCGCGCCCCCCTTTTGCGGGGCTCAAAAGGGAGCTACCGATTCCTGCATCGCAGGAGATGGGAGGCAGGATTTGCAACCCGACGAAATCGGGCCGCAAAGGTGCCCTCGCTTTGCGGGTACGCGCAAACTGGGGCGCCCCGGCTGGGGTGGCGAAACTGCACCTAATCTCCTGAGAATTCAGGAGATCTCTGGTCGCAGCATCCCGGCTTTCGTCCGGGGACCTCAAGTGGCCTTGATCGGCACCAAGCTCCCTAGGGTTGGGGAACTGCCAGAGCTGCCTTCAGCATACGGGCATTACCTAGCGCTTTTGCCCTCTTTGATGGCCTGCCCGCTAGGTCTGCCCTCGATCGCCTGAACTAGAGCGATCTGCCTTCGGTCGATTGCTGCGACGGCCTCAGGGTCAAACGCCCCCTTTGCGATGACCTCGAGCACGTCGGCGTGATACGCCACAAAAACCGATAGCGGAACAAGCGTCCCGCCATCCCTTTCGATCACTTTGACGCGCTGATTGAAGTCCGCCAGCCCAAGGTCTGCAGCGGCCTTCAGGCGCTCCCTACGTGTCTGGTGGCCCTGTTGAATCCAGGCGGCGCCCAGCGCGCCTCCGGCGCCAAGCACCGCTCCCAACGCGGTGCCCAGCAGCCCTGCGATTGCAGCATCCATCCTCGCCCCCTTGCCTTGAAACCCGCAGTATGAAGGCGCGGTCCGCAGTTCGATAGCACTCGCTTGGGGTGCCTATTCAGGTTCACTCGATCTTCTTCTTGCGATTGCCCTTCCGCTCGCTGAGCATCTTGACCCCCTCCCTATCGGGTTGAGTGCTCAAGTCGAATGCCAGGGCCGCGGTTGGGCCGATGCGGCCGCTCGCACTGCCATACGCCTGTGGCAGAGTGCCAATCTTGACTTGGAGGCTTGCATGGCTCACACGTTCGAACGCGAGGCGCTTTATGAGGAGGTTTGGGCGACACCGCTGTCGACGCTTGGCCCGAGATATGGCCTATCAGACAACGGCCTGCGCAAGATCTGCCAGTCAATGAAAATCCCACTGCCGCCAGCCGGGCACTGGGCCAAGGTCGCAGCCGGCAAGCCGGTCCGTAAGATCGCCTTACCGGCGAGGACCGAGCGCACCACGTTCTTCAGTGACCCACCGCTACCGACAGCACGCGAGCACGTCGACCCGGACGACCAAACGTGGCTGAAGGAACGCCTGGCGTTCGAAGCGTCTCCGCGGCACCACATCATCGTGCCGGCCTCGACAGAGGTTTGGCACAAGGCCATCGAGCCCCTGCGAGGAGTACTGCACGAGGCAATCCTTCAGCGCGCAAGAGAGATCGAAGAGCGAGACAAAGCGACGGAAAAGCGAGAGAAGCTTGCAGCGCGCGGAGTATGGGAGCCCAACTTCGACTATCTCAAGTACAGACACCTGGACTCTGACACCCTCCGCCATCCTCGGTTCGCGGGCTGCCTCCAAGTGACGGAAGCGACGGGAGCGGGCGCTGAGCCTCGTCAACGCGCTCTTCTTGGCGTGCGAAGTACGCGGATTCAGCGTCGGCTTCGGAGAAAAAGGAAGCAGATTCCGCCTTTCACTTCCGAAGGCAACTTTCCATTTGATGGTGCGCGAGCGGCAAGCCGGTGAATTGGCTTTCAACGTCTCGCGCGATGCGCTGCCAGATTTCACCGTCACTGGCGACGCCGACAACAAGCTCGAGAGTCAGCTCAACCGGTTCTTGTGTCGCCTCTATCGATCGGTCGTGAGCGCACGAGAGAAGGTAAAGCAGTGGGAGGCCGAAGAAGAGCAGCAACGCCTCCGCACCATCGCGGCGGCAGCTGAGCGCGAGCAGTTGGCAATCGAAGCAGCTGAACGCGCCGCCGAGAAGGCCAAGCGCGAGGGCCTGCTGAGCGAGGTCACCAACTGGCAGCAGGCACAGCGGATCCGCGACTATGTGCGGGCCATAGCAGACGAGCCCGTTGACGGTCGGCCAGCTCAGCATGAGAGGGCGCGATGGTGCGCTTGGGCGCTCGACGTGGCGGACGACATCTGCCCACTTCCGGGCAGGCTGAAATCGTTCGACATTGAGGCGTGAGTGCGCAGCGAAATTCGCGATAACATCCGGCCACTTTTCTTGGACAAGGCCAGCGTGGCCGCGATGCTCACGTTGTCGGAAACGACCGTGGAGAGGCTAGAGCGCGAAAGCGAATTTCCGAAGCCGCGGGTCCTGTCGGGTCGGCGCGTTGGCTGGCTGCTGCGCGAAGTCGAAGAGTGGGCAGAGAGTCGACCAGTGTCGGATCTGTTGCCACCCAAGAACAGCGGCTATAGAAAGGCCGGCGTGTCTCGCTGATGCGCGAGCTTTCTAAGCGCCTGGCAGGCGCCACGCTGCTGCCGGCCTGGCGCGGCGATGACCTTCATGCTGTCGGCCCAGCCGATCTGGGTGCGCGACGTGGCCATGGCTCTCACCATGCCCGGAGGCGTCGCATGAGAGTAATGCAACTAATCAACGTACTCCATCTCATCGAACGACAGAGGCTGTGCAAGCACTCTTTCAGCGTCGCCACTGGTGACCCACTGAGAGATGTTGTGTTGCTTTCTCAGCCTCGCAAGAGCATCGGAGACGCTCTTCGCACGCGCCTCCGCTTTCACCCACCGATCGTAGGTCACCTGAGCGGTCTGCAGTTGAATCAGCGCGACAAGGGTGTAGGAAAGCTCACGCTGGATCGTCAGCACATCGCGCAGAACTTCTGGCGGAACATCCTTGCCCAGAAGCGTTTGGATCGTCGCGAGAAGCTCGGCAACACGTTCGGATCTCAGACGCAATCGCTTCCCCAAGCGCTCGTTAAATTTGCGGGCAACGTAGCCGATCGTCTGCACCGCCTCGTCACAAGTCAGATAGCAAGCCCGCGTCAGGGCAAAGCGAGCCTCCCAACGTTGCTCGTTGGATGCTTTTCGATGTCGCGATTGTTGAATCTCCGAGATGGCGAAGGCAGCAAGAATCGCGACGACAGAAAAGATGGCTTGGACCCAGCCCGACCATTCCGCTTTGTTCATGCACAGTGGCCACCAGTCAATCCACAGAAGGCAGTACTCGGGCGCAGGCATTTCACTTCTCCTCGTTTGGCGCGCATCGTAGCGCGCGGCGAGGCCACCTCCGGCTCAGTCCTCCAAATCGAACTGCCCCTGCAGCGTGCGAATGATCTGCGCGATGTCGGCCCGGTGCGTTCCTCGGTCGCTGACCACACGAACCGTCCAGTTCGGGCCACCTTCCTCGGAAGGGATGCCGATCACCCCGCCGCGGTGAACGTCCGTCTGCTGGCCGCGAAGGCCCGGCAGGTTCTCGATGCGCTGAACCAGCATCTGCTGCAGTTGCTCAGCGGTGCGGGTGGGCTTGCTCACCTAATTCCTCGTGCCAAGGGAGAAAACCGTCCCGCCGAAACCGATGGCGAGGATACTCATTGCGCCGTTCGCGAGCGGTCCAGAGCCGAACAGGCCCAGCAGCGTGATGCAGATGGTCAGCACGCAAATAACGGCAGCTGGCCCCGCGGCAGTCAACGACAACCGCACGTTGTTGAAGAAATCCATTCCCGCCTCCGTCTGTTGGAACACGCATTTTGAACCTCCTCGACACATCCCCCGAGCGCGAGCGCGCCGCGCAGATCCAGCACGCAATAGCAGCCCGGCACCTGACTGAGTGCACGCGCGAGCACTCTCAGTGCCGTAACGCATGAACGAGTTGTTCCCTCAACGCGCCGCCTCTAAGATGCCGGCTTCAAACACGAGGAGATGGCATGGCAATGATCAAGATTCAGCTTGGCCCCGATGAAGAGGCCGAGGACATCCCGGGCATGCGTTCGATGCCGAATGAGGGCTATGCGAACTGGATCGATGGTGAATTGTTCTTCTTCGACCACCATGAAAACCTGCGTGCGGTGCACGGCGAATATCCGATCGCCACGACCTCGGCCCAGGTGCGCATGCTCATCAAGTACCTTGAGAAAATCGAGGCACGCATGAAAGAGGCGGAGGCCTGAGCATGGAGGTCGACCGTACCCTCCAGCGCGAAATTTTGGAGCGCTTGCGAGAAGCCTACCCATCCCAGGTTCGTACCAAGGCCCTTGTGCCAGTGGACGAGGATCCTCTCCGGGACAAGCAGTTCGCGGGGACCATCATGTACCTTGAGGAGCACGGTTTGCTGAAGGGCGGCGTGATCGTCAGCACCAACGGTCAGTTCGCATGGTCAGCGTCGAAGATCACTGCCGCGGGCCTCGACTTCCTCGAGGATGACGGCGGCCTAACCGCGATTCTCGGCACGGTAACGGTGAAGCTTCACGCCGACACGATCCGCGAACTGATGCTGGCCAAGGTCGACGCAGCACCGCTGCCACCGACGGAGAAATCTGCCCTGAAGAAGGCGATCTCGACGCTGTCGGGAGAGGCTCTGAAGGAAATCGCAAAGAAGCTGGTCGCGGCGGGCATGGACAGCGCGCCCGACGCGATCGCATTCCTCAAGGGCCTACTTCACTAAGCGTCATCTTGCTTCTTCACCGCTCTGCATCGGTTCCGAGCGCCCACGCCTCGTACCCCTTCATGTCGATCAGCACGCGGCCATCGCGCTTCACCCATTGGCGCCCCTCAAGCCAGACGCTCTTGGCGATCTTGGTGCGGATGGCGCCCGGGGTGAAGCCGGTCATGGCCGCAGCCAGATCGACCGTCACGAAGCGCGCGCAGACGATCTGAGTCGACGGCGGCGCCACGATGATCGCGCCCGCCCGTGTTGCCACTATGCGGCCTTGAACTGCAGGATGTCCGCGCCGGCCGCCAGTTTGTCGAGGTAGTCGGCCCACTGCTGAATCATCACCGCGCGCTCTTCGACGTACTCAGCCCGGTCGTAAGCGCCGCCGTTCTGGTCCTTCGACGCGTGGGCCAGATGAGCCTCGATGACGCGCGGGTCCACCTTCAGGCGCTCGCGAACCATGGTGCGGGCCGTAGCCCGGAAGCCGTGCACGGTCTGGACCGTCGGGCCGTAGCCCAGCGTCAGCAGCGCGGCGCGCAACGTGTTGTCGCTGATTGGTCGCTCGTGGCTCCGTTCGCCGGGAAACACCATCACGCCGTGGCCGGTGATCGGATGCAGCGCGCGCAGGATCTCGACGGCCTGCCGCGGCAATGGGACTAGGTGGGGCGGCCCGTTTTCCTTCCCGTGCTTCTGGCGCTTCATGCGCGCGGCCGGGATCGTCCAAAGCGACGCGTCGAGGTCCAGCTCGGCCCAGGCCATGCCGCGCAGTTCGTTGGGGCGCTGGAACAGCACTGGTGCGAGCTGCAGGGCAGCGCGAACGATGGGGCCACCCTGATAGGTGCGGATGACGCGGATCAACGCGCCCAGCTTCACTGGGTCGACCAGTGCCGCGAAGTGCTTCTTTCGGTGCGGGGTCAGCGCTCCCTTGAGGTCACCCGTGATGTCGCGCGGCGCACGCGCGGTGGCCACGGCGTAGCGCCAGACTGCGCGGGCCGTGATCAGCACTCGGCGCGCCACGTCGAGAGCGCCCCGCTCCTCGACCCGGCGCAGCGCGGCCAGCAGTTCAATGGGCTGGATGTCGCCGACGGCGCGGGTGCCGAAGTATGGGAACAGATCCTTTTCGAGGTTGCGTTTCTCGCGAATGGCGTACTGCTCGCTCCATCGATCGCTGTGCTTGCCAAACCACTCGAGGGCGACCTCCTTGAACGCATCGGTGGTCAACGCCGCCGCCTTCAGCTTCGAGACCTTGCGTGCCTGCACCGGGTCGCGGCCATCGGACTTCTCGATCCGCGCGGCATCGCGCGCCTTGCGTGCGGCGGTCAGGCTGACATCCGGGTAGCTGCCGAGGGCCAGTTGCTTCTCAACGCCGGCGAGCCGGTACTTCCAGAACCAGCGGCGCGAGCCGGCCGGGCTGACCTGGAGGTACAGCCCACCGGCATCGGCGAAGCGTGCCTGCTTGCGGTCAGATGGGCAGATTGCATTCCTGCACTGGGCGTCGGTGAGCATGGGGGTACAGCCTTCGAGGTGTGGGGTACGAGACCATCGTTTTCACTGGAGACTGGGGGTACAAAACCCCCGGAAACAGCGAAAAAGCTAGCCTGTACCCCCGGTTGTACCCCCGCGTCAGACTGGCAGTCAATGTCGCCCCCTGTCGCTTGCTGGCGCGTAAGCCGCTGATTCCCCAATGAAAAAGGCCGGCAGCTGTATGAAGCTGTCGGCCTTTATCTGATCTGTTGGTGGGCGGTGGAGGTTTCGAACCTCCGACCCCAGCAGTGTGAATGCTGTGCTCTACCCCTGAGCTAACCGCCCGTGACACCGCGAGTGCAGTGCCGTGGAATTAATCGCGTTGCGCGAAGCCTTCGATTATGCCACAGCATTTCCGCCGTTTTGGCGAAACAGCGTGCGGCCGTTGCTGGATTTGTCGAGCTGCGACAACACCGCCTCGTGCGCCGCCAGTTCCTGCTCGCCTGCCGCAATCACCGGCAGTTCGAACTGGCTCAGGTCGATCGCCACCACCGTGGTGCCCTGCGCCGGCTCGTTCGATGCCACGTCGATCAGCAGCGCATCCTGTCCGCGCGTGAGGTTGATGTAGACGTCGGCCAGCAGCTGCGCGTCGAGCTTCGCGCCGTGGAAGGTGCGGTTCGAGCGGTCGACGCCGAAGCGGTCGCACAGCGCATCGAGCGAATTCCGCTTGCCCGGGTAGACCAGCTTCGCCATGGCGAGCGTGTCGGTCACCTCGGCAACGAAGGTGCGCAGCGGCGGCAGGCCCGCGCGCTCGAACTCCTTGTTGAGGAAGCCGACGTCGAAGGCCGCGTTGTGAATGATGAGTTCGGCGCCGCGCAGGTACTCGATGATGTCGTTGCCCAGCGTGGCGAACTTCGGCTTGTCGCGCAGGAAGTCGGTCGTCAGGCCGTGCACCTTGAGTGCGTCTTCATGGCTCTCGCGCTCGGGGTTGAAGTAGATATGCAGGTCGTTGCCGGTGAGCTTGCGGGCAAACAGCTCCACGCAGCCGAGCTCGATGACGCGGTCGCCGTTCTCGGCGGAAAGCCCGGTGGTTTCGGTATCGAGGACGATCTGGCGCGACATCAGTGGTTTTCCTTGGCGTGGTTGATCGAGTACTTCGGAATCTCGATCGTCACATTCTCCTGCGCCAGGATCGATTGGCAACTCAGGCGCGATTGCGGTTCCAGGCCCCAGGCGCGGTCGAGCAGGTCTTCTTCGCCCTCTTCCGCTTCGTTGAGCGAATTGAAACCCTCGCGCACGATCACGTGGCAGGTGGTGCAGGCGCAGCTCATCTCGCAGGCGTGCTCGATGTTGATGTGGTTGTCGAGCAGCGCCTCGCAGATCGAGGTGCCGGCGGGCGCGGTGATTTCGGCGCCTTGCGGGCAGTACTCGGGATGCGGATAGATCTTGATCGTGGGCATGTTGTTGTTCTAGAGGGATTCGACCTTGCGGCCGGCGAGTGCGCGCGCGATGCCCGCGTTCATGCGTTGGGCGGCGAAGGCTTCGGTGTCGTTGGCCAGTGTCTTGGTGGCGGCTTCGATGGCGGCGGCTTCGTTGCTGCCCTTCGCGGCTTCGCGCAACCTGGCCATCGACGCATCGATGACAGCGCGCTCGTCTTCGTTCAGCAGGTTGCCATCGGCATTCAGCGCACTCTGCGTAGCGAGCAGCATGCGGTCGGCGTCGACGCGCGCTTCGACGAGCGCGCGGGCCTGCATGTCCTGCTGTGCGGTGGAGAAGCTCTCCTGCAGCATGGTCGCGATCTGGTCGTCGGAGAGTCCATACGATGGCTTGACGGTCACGCTGGCCTCGACACCGCTACCCTGCTCCTTGGCGCTGACGCTCAGCAGGCCATCGGCATCGACAGTGAAGGTCACGCGGATGCGCGCCGCGCCAGCCGCCATCGGCGGGATGCCGCGCAGCGTGAAGCGCGCGAGGCTGCGGCAATCGGACACTAGGTCGCGCTCACCCTGCACCACATGCAGCGCGAGAGCCGTCTGGCCGTCTTGATAAGTCGTGAAGTCCTGCGCCATCGCGGTCGGGATGGTCTGGTTGCGCGGCACGATGCGCTCGACCAAGCCACCCATCGTCTCGATGCCGAGCGAGAGCGGGATCACATCGAGCAGCAGCAGCTCGCCCGCGCCGTTGTTGCCGGCCAGCTGGTTGGCCTGGATCGCCGCGCCGAGCGCGACGACTTCGTCCGGGTTCAGGTTGACCAGCGGCTCGCGGCCGAAGAACGCAGCCACGGCCTCGCGGATCTGCGGCATGCGGGTGGAGCCACCGACCAGGACGACGCCCTGCAGGTCGTCGGACTTGAGCTTCGCATCGCGCAGGGCCTTGCGGACGGCGGCGATGGTTTTGTCCGTGAGCGGTTTGGTCGCTGCGTCGAAATGTGCGCGCGTCAGATCGAATCGCACCGCACCACCGGCCATGTCGGCGTGGAAGACAACGGCGTCCGCATCGGTCAGCGCCTCTTTCGCAGCGCGTGCGGCCACAAGCACTGCGGCCTTGTCGGCGTCGTTGCCGACCTTCAAGCCGGTTTGCTCGAGCACGAAATCGGCGAGCACGTGGTCGTAGTCGTCACCGCCGAGCGCCGAATCGCCGCCGGTCGCGATGACCTCGAACACACCCTGGGTCAACCGCAGGATCGAGATATCGAAGGTGCCGCCACCGAGGTCGTAGACCGCGTAGACGCCTTCGCTGGCGTTGTCGAGGCCGTAGGCGATCGCAGCGGCCGTGGGCTCGCTGATCAGGCGCAGCACGTTGAGGCCGGCGAGTTGCGCGGCGTCCTTGGTGGCCTGACGCTGGCCTTCGTCGAAGTAGGCCGGCACGGTGATGACGGCGCCGTAGAGCTCGTCGTCGAAGGTGTCTTCCGCGCGAAAGCGCAGCGTGGCAAGGATCTCGGCGCTGATCTCGACCGGGGACTTCTCGCCCACCGAGGTCTGCACCTTCACCATGCCGCCCTCGTCGCCGCCGATGCGGTACGACATGGATTCGCGGTTCGCGATGTCGGCAAGGCCGCGGCCCATGAGGCGCTTGACCGAGGTGATGGTGTTGGCGGGGTCTTGCGCGCGTGCGGCGAGCGCATCGAAACCAATCTGCCGACGGTCGCCATCAAGGTAGCGCACGGCCGAAGGCAGCAGCACGCGCCCCTGGTCGTCAGGCAGGCACTCGGCCACGCCGTTGCGCACCGCAGCCACCAGCGAATGCGTGGTGCCGAGGTCGATGCCCACGGCAATGCGGCGCTGATGCGGATCGGGCGCCTGGCCGGGTTCGGAAATCTGAAGAAGAGCCATCAGGCCTCCCGCCGGGCCGCCCCAAGGGAGGCCTGAGCCCCCTCGGGGGGCAGCGAATACACGAAGTGAGGAGCGTGGGGGTGCATTTCGTTATTGTCCCAACTGATCGAACTTGGCTTCGACGTCTTCGCCGAAGCGCTCAATGAACATGAGGGCTCTCACCTGCTGCGCGGCGGCAGGGTAGTCGCCCTTCTCGTCGATCAGCCAGTCGAGGGACGACAGCGCGCGGGCGCGGGCAGCCTCGACCTCTGCCTGCAGCTTCTCGACGGCAGCGATGTCGCCGGCGTCGTCGAGCGCCTCGCGCCACTCCATCTGCTGCATCAGGAAGTCGGGCGGCATCGCCGTGTTGTTCTCGGCGTTCAGCGGTGCGTCGTGCAGTTCGCAGATGTAGCTCGCGCGGCGGATCGGGTCCTTCAGCCGCTGGTAGGCCTCGTTGATGCGCACCGACCACTGCATGGCCACGCGCTGCGCCGCGGCGCCCTGCGCGGCGAAGCGGTCCGGGTGCGCTTCGCGCTGCAGCTCTTTCCAGCGCGCGTCGAGCACGGCACGGTCCTGTGCGAAGGTCGCCGGGACGGCGAACAGTTCAAAGTCGGTGTCGTTCAGGTTCATGGCAAGAAAAAACCGCCAGCACATGACATGGTGGCGGCTGTGGTCGCGGTCAGCGACGACGCATCAGATGCGAAAGCTTTCCCCGCAACCACAACGGTCACGTTCGTTCGGGTTAATGAACTTGAAGCCTTCGTTCAGGCCTTCGCGCACGAAGTCGAGCTGCGTGCCGTCGATGTAGGCCAAGCTCTTGGGGTCGACCAGCACCTTCACGCCGTGGTCTTCGAACACCACGTCCTCAGGCGTGAACTCGTCGACATACTCAAGCTTGTAGGCCAGGCCGGAGCAGCCGGTGGTCTTCACGCCCAGCCGCACACCCACACCCTTGCCTCGTTTGCCGAGGTAGCGGGTGACGTGTCGTGCAGCGGCTTCGGTCAGCGTGACGGCCATGTCAGTGAACAGCTTCGGCTTCGGCCGCTTTGACACCGTGCTTGGCCTTGTAGTCGTTCACGGCTGCCTTGATGGCATCTTCGGCCAGGATGGAGCAGTGGATCTTGACCGGCGGCAGCGCCAGCTCTTCGGCGATCTGCGCGTTCTTCAGCGCAGCCGCTTCGTCGAGCGTCTTGCCCTTGACCCATTCGGTCACGAGCGAGGACGAGGCAATGGCCGAGCCGCAACCGTAGGTCTTGAAGCGTGCGTCTTCGATCACGCCGGTTTCGGGGTTGACCTTGATCTGCAGCTTCATCACGTCGCCGCAGGCCGGAGCGCCGACCATGCCGGTGCCCACCGAGTCGTCGCCCTTTTCGAAGGAACCGACGTTGCGTGGATTTTCGTAGTGGTCGATGACCTTGGAAGAATATGCCATGGTGTACCTCTCAAACTTTGTTCAATCGTGGAGCCGTGGGCTGGCCTGGGTCAGTGGGCCGACCACTGGATCGTGCTGATGTCGACGCCGTCCTGGAACATCTCCCACAGGGGGCTCAGCTCACGCAGCTTGGCAACGTTGTGCTTGATGGTCGAAATGGCGTAGTCAATTTCTTCTTCGGTCGTGAAGCGGCCGATGGTCATGCGAAGGCTGCTGTGGGCCAACTCGTCGCTACGGCCCAGCGCGCGCAGCACATAGCTGGGCTCCAGGCTGGCCGAGGTGCAGGCCGAACCCGACGACACCGCCAGGCCCTTGATGCCCATGATCAGCGACTCGCCCTCGACGTAGTTGAAGCTCATGTTCAGGTTGTGCGGCACGCGGCGTTCGAGGTCGCCGTTGATGAAGACCTGCTCGACATCCTTGAGGCCATCGAGCAAGCGCTGTTGCAGGCGGCGCGCATGGGCAATGTCGTCCTTCATCTCGAGCTTGGCGATGCGATAGGCCTCGCCCATGCCGACGATCTGGTGCGTGGGCAGCGTGCCCGAGCGCATGCCGCGCTCGTGACCGCCGCCGTGCATCTGCGCTTCGAGGCGAATGCGCGGCTTGCGGCGCACATACAGGGCGCCGATGCCCTTGGGGCCATAGGTCTTGTGCGAGGCGAGGCTCATCAGGTCGATGGGCAGCTTCGTGATGTCGATGTCGACCTTGCCGGTGGCCTGGGCCGAGTCGACGTGGAAGATCACGCCCTTTTCGCGGCAGACGTTGCCCAGCGCGACCACGTCCTGGATCACGCCGATTTCGTTGTTCACGAACAGCACGCTGGCCAGGATGGTGTCGGGGCGGATCGCCACCTTGAACTTCCCGAGGTCGACCAAGCCGTTTTCCTCGACGTCGAGGTAGGTGACTTCGAAGCCCTGGCGCTCGAGTTCACGCATGGTGTCGAGCACGGCCTTGTGCTCGGTCTTCAGCGTGATCAGGTGCTTGCCCTTGCCCTTGTAGAACTGGGCCGCACCCTTGAGCGCGAGATTGATCGACTCGGTAGCGCCCGAGGTCCAGACGATCTCGCGGGGGTCCGCATTGATCAGGTCCGCCACCTGGCCGCGCGCCTTCTCAACCGCCTCTTCAGCCTCCCAACCCCAGGCGTGACTGCGCGACGCCGGGTTGCCGAAGTGCTCGCGCAACCAGGGAATCATGGCGTCGACCACACGCGGGTCGACCGGCGTGGTCGCGCCGTAATCGAGATAGATCGGGAAATGAGGAGTGACGTCCATGGCTGGCTCGGGCTGGCGTGGGGGTTGTTCTTTGATCTGGGCTTCTCGCGGCAGCGCTCTCAGGCGCTGCTCACGACTCAGGACTTGGCGAAGACGTTGCCGAGGGCAAACACCGAATTCGGCGCATTCACGCGAATAGGCTTCACCACCGGCTGCGCCGAGATCGCGCGCTTGACGACCGGCTTGTTCTCGATCTGCACGCCCTTGGCGATCTGGTCGTCGACCAGCTTCTGCAGGGTGACCGAATCGAGAAACTCGACCATGCGCTGGTTCAACGAAGCCCAGAGTTCGTGCGTCATGCAACGACCGGCTTCGCCGAGGCAGTTTTCCTTGCCGCCGCATTGCGTGGCGTCGATGGGTTCATCGACGGAAACAATGATGTCGGCCACGGTGATGTCCGCAGCCTTGCGGCCGAGGCTGTAGCCGCCGCCGGGGCCACGGGTCGACTCGACCAGCTCATGACGGCGCAGCTTGCCGAACAGCTGTTCGAGGTACGACAACGAAATCTGCTGCCGCTGGCTGATTGCAGCCAAGGTGACCGGACCGGTGTTCTGGCGCAGGGCCAGATCGATCATGGCGGTGACCGCAAAACGGCCTTTGGTAGTGAGACGCATCGCAAGCTCCTTCAAGTGCTTACCGTTGAAATGACACCGTGGTCCTGGACCGCGGTGACTTCGTCTCCGCCCTGCCCGACCCTTGACGCTGGTGAACCAGCCGGTAGGAGTCGGTCCTTCATCGCGAAGTTCTAGTTTTTGTTGTTGAGTGTTTCGGTCAAGTATAGCAGAAGGCCCTCAACTCTGCTGGGGTAAACCCCAGCGCCAACCCCTTGAAGAACGCGGACTTCCGACCTACGACGGCAAGATCGCGATGTTGTCGCCACCAGCCGCGCCGAATGCCTGCTCACGCAGCAGCGCCAATTGGTCCCGCACCCGCGCCGCCTTCTCGAATTCGAGGTTGCGGGCGTGCTCGAGCATGAGCTTCTCCAGCCGCTTGATTTCCCGGGCAATGTCCTTCTCGCTCATGTCCTCGACCTTGGCGCGCTCCAGGTCGAGCTTGGCCATTTCCTTGCCCGTCTTCTCGCTGTAGACGCCGTCGATCAGGTCGCGCACCTGCTTGACGATGCTGCGCGGCGTGATGCCGTTGGCCTCGTTGTGGGCGATCTGGCGGGCGCGGCGGCGCTCGGTTTCGTCGATGGCCTTCTTCATCGATTCGGTCATGCGGTCGGCGTACAGGATCGCCTTGCCGTTCAGGTTCCGCGCCGCACGGCCGATGGTCTGGATCAGCGAGCGCTCGGCGCGCAGGAACCCTTCCTTGTCCGCATCGAGGATCGCCACCAGCGATACCTCGGGAATGTCCAGCCCTTCGCGCAGCAGGTTGATGCCCACCAGCACGTCGAAGGCGCCCAGCCGCAGGTCGCGCAGGATCTCCACCCGCTCGACCGTGTCCACGTCGCTGTGCAGGTAGCGCACCTTCACGCCGTTGTCGCCCAGGTAGTCGGTCAGCTGCTCGGCCATGCGCTTGGTCAGGGTGGTGATCAGCACCCGCTCGTTCTTGTCGACGCGAATGCGGATCTCGCCCAGCACGTCGTCCACTTGGTGCGTTGCGGGGCGCACCTCGACCTCGGGGTCGATCAGGCCTGTAGGTCGAACCAGTTGCTCGACAACATTGCCGGAGTGATCCTTCTCGTACTGCGCCGGCGTGGCCGAAACGAAGATCGCCTGCCGCATGCGCTTTTCGAATTCCTCGAACTTGAGCGGTCGGTTGTCCATTGCCGAGGGCAACCGGAAACCGTACTCGACCAGCGTGGTCTTGCGCGCACGGTCGCCGCTGTACATGGCGTTGAGCTGGCCGATCATCTGATGGCTCTCGTCGAGGAACATCAGCGCGTCCTTCGGCAGGTAGTCCGTCAACGTGGCCGGCGGATCGCCCGGGGCGGCGCCCGAGAGGTGGCGCGAGTAGTTCTCGATGCCCTTGCAGTGCCCGATCTCGGCCAGCATTTCCAAGTCGAAACGAGTGCGCTGCTCCAAGCGCTGCGCCTCGACAAGCTTGCCCTGCGAAACGAACTCCTTGAGCCGCTCGGCCAGTTCGATCTTGATGGTCTCGACCGCACCCAGCACCTTGTCACGCGGCGTCACGTAGTGGCTCGACGGGTACACCGTGAAGCGCGGAATCTTCTGGCGGATGCGCCCCGTGAGCGGATCGAAGAGCTGCAGCGACTCGATCTCGTCGTCGAACAGCTCGATGCGGATCGCCAGCTCGCTGTGCTCCGCCGGAAACACGTCGATGGTGTCGCCGCGCACGCGGAAGGTGCCGCGCGCGAAATCCTGCTCGTTGCGCGTGTACTGCATGCGGATCAGCCGGCTGATCACGTCGCGCTGCCCGATCTTGTCGCCCACCCGCATGATGAAACGCATCTGCGTGTAGTCCTCGGGCGTACCGATGCCGTAGATGGCGCTCACCGTGGCCACGATCACCGTGTCGCGCCGCTCCAGCACGCTCTTGGTGGCCGACAGGCGCATCTGCTCGATGTGCTCGTTGATCGAGGAGTCCTTCTCGATGAACAGGTCGCGCTGCGGCACGTAGGCCTCGGGCTGGTAGTAGTCGTAGTAGCTCACAAAGTACTCGACCGCGTTCTTCGGGAAGAACTCGCGGAACTCGCTGTAGAGCTGCGCCGCCAGCGTCTTGTTGGGCGCAAACACGATGGCCGGTCGGCCCAGCCGTGCGATCACGTTGGCCATGGTGAAGGTCTTGCCCGAGCCCGTCACGCCCAGCAGCGTCTGGAACACCTCGCCGTCGATCACGCCTTCGACCAGCCCGTCGATCGCCTTCGGCTGGTCGCCGGCCGGCGGATAGGGTTGGAAAAGCTCGAACGGGGAGTCGGGGTAGCGGATGAATTCACCCTCTTTCGCCGGCCCGATCGGGTCCAGTTTCTTCAGGTCTGCTATGGCTTCGGTGTTCTCTGGCATGGCTGTTCCCGACAGGTGGCGATGGCGCCGGTAAAATTCAAGGCAACCGGAAAGCGTAGCGCAAGTCCGGTTGCCAGCGAAGCTTTCATCCCAAAGGACCTTTCCATGTCTATGTTCACCGCGGTCGAAATGGCACCGCGCGACCCGATCCTCGGCCTCAACGAGCAATTTGCAGCCGATACCAACCCCAACAAGGTCAATCTCGGCGTCGGCGTCTATTACGACGACAACGGCAAGCTGCCCCTGCTCCAGTGCGTGCAGGCTGCAGAGCAAGACATGATGAAAGCCCCCTCGGCGCGCGGTTATCTCCCCATCGACGGCATCGTGGCTTACGACAACTCCGTCAAGGGCCTGGTCTTCGGCACCGACAGCGAGCCCGTGCAATCGGGCCGCGTGGCCACGATCCAGGGCATCGGCGGCACCGGTGGCCTGAAGGTCGGCGCCGACTTCCTCAAGAAGATCAACCCCAACGCCAAGGTGCTGATCAGCGACCCGAGCTGGGAAAACCACCGCGCCCTGTTCACCAACGCGGGCTTCGAGGTCGAAAGCTACCCCTACTACGATGCCGCCAAGCGCGGCGTCAACTTCGACGACATGCTGGCCGCGCTGAATGCGGCGCCAGCCGGCACCATCGTCGTGCTGCATGCCTGCTGCCACAACCCGACCGGCTACGACATCACCGCCGCCCAGTGGGACCAGGTGGTCGCCACGGTCAAGGCCAAGGGCCTCGTGCCCTTCCTCGACATGGCCTACCAAGGCTTCGGCTACGGCCTCAAGGAAGACGGCGCGGCTGTCGGCAAGTTCGTCGACGCGGGCCTGACCTTCTTCGTCTCGACCTCGTTCTCGAAGAGCTTCAGCCTTTATGGCGAACGCGTGGGTGCCCTCTCGGTGCTGTGCGAGAACAAGGAAGAAGCCGGCCGCGTGCTGTCGCAACTGAAGATCGCCATCCGCACCAACTACAGCAACCCGCCGATCCATGGCGGCGCCGTGGTGGCCGCGGTGCTCGGCAACGCCGAACTGCGCGCCTTGTGGGAAAAGGAACTCGGCGAGATGCGCGTGCGCATCAAGGCCATGCGCCAGAAGCTGGTCGACGGCCTGAAGGCCGCCGGCGTGAAGGAAGACATGAGCTTCATCACCACGCAGATCGGCATGTTCAGCTACTCGGGCCTCACCAAGGACCAGATGGTGCGCCTGCGCAATGAGTTCGGCGTGTACGGCACCGACACCGGCCGCATGTGCGTGGCCGCGCTCAACAGCAAGAACATCGACTACGTCTGCGCGTCGATCGCCAAAGTCATCTAGGTGACAGCAAAGTGTGGAGGAATCTGTCTTCCGACGATTCCTTCACACCTTTCACCAGAAGGGCCCCTGAGGCTGGGTCGGACTAGGGGTTAGGCCCCCTGCGTACCCGCAAGTGCGCTGATATATTGCACCGCAACATTCCACTCCAAGACCAGCGATGCTCTATCAACTCTACGAAGCCCAGCGTTCCCTGATGGAGCCGTTTTCGGACTTCGCGCAAGCGGCCTCCAAGCTCTACGGCCAAGGCGCCGTGTGGGGCCAACTGCCGATGGCCCAGCGCATGGCGGCCGGCTACGACCTGCTCTATCGCCTGGGCAAGGACTACGAGAAGCCCGAGTTCAACATCAAGTCCGTGAAGGTCGATGGCGAAGAGGTCGTCATTCAGGAGGCCGTCGAGCTCGACAAGCCCTTCTGCGAACTGCGCCGCTTCAAGCGCTTCACCGACGAGCCGCACATCCTCAAGACGCTCAAGAGCCAGCCCGTGGTGCTGATCGTGGCGCCGCTGTCGGGCCACTACGCCACGCTCTTGCGTGACACCGTGCGCACCATGCTGCAGGACCACAAGGTCTACATCACCGACTGGAAGAACGCGCGCCTCGTGCCGATGTCGGAAGGCGAATTCCACCTGGACGACTACATCAACTACGTGCAGGAATTCATCCGCCGCCTGCAGGCCGAGTACGGCAACTGCCACGTGGTGAGCGTGTGCCAGCCCACCGTGCCGGTGCTCGCGGCCGTGTCGCTCATGGCAAGCCGCAAGGAGCCGCTGCCGCTCACGCTGACGATGATGGGCGGCCCGATCGACGCCCGCAAGTCGCCCACCGCAGTCAACAACCTCGCGATGAACAAGAGCTACGAATGGTTCGAGAACAACGTGATCTACCGCGTGCCGCAAGGCTTTCCGGGTGAAGGCCGCCGCGTGTACCCGGGCTTCCTGCAGCACACGGGCTTCGTCGCGATGAACCCCGACCGCCATGCATCGAGCCACTACGACTACTTCAAGGACCTGATCAAGGGCGACGACGCCAGCGCCGAGGCGCACCGCAAGTTCTACGACGAGTACAACGCCGTGCTCGACATGGACGCCGATTACTACCTCGACACCATCCGCACCGTGTTCCAGCAGTTCGAACTCGTGAACGGCACCTGGGACGTGAAGAACCCCGAAGGCCAGATCGAGCGCGTGCGTCCGCAGGACATCCGCACGGCCGCGCTGCTGACAGTCGAAGGCGAACTCGACGACATCTCGGGCTCGGGCCAGACCGAAGCCGCGCACAGCCTGTGCACCGGCGTTGCCGATTCGAAGCGCGAGCACTACGAAGTCAAGGGCGCGGGCCACTACGGCATCTTCAGCGGCCGCCGCTGGCGCGATCTGGTCTACCCGAAGCTGGTGAAGTTCATCGCCGCCAACGACCAGCCGCAAAGCCGTGCCGGTGCGCGCGAAAGCCTCGCCGCCGAAGACCGGATCAAGCCGGGCCAGAAGGTTGCGACCGCAGCGGCCAAGAAGTCACCGGCCGCCAAGAAGGCTGTCGTGGCGGCTCCCGCCAAGAAGCCCATGGCCGCTGCCAAGAAGCCGCGCGCCCGCACCACGCGCTGAGGCGCGCGCAACCCACAGTGAACGGGCTGGCCGCACGCATCAACGACGCACTGCCGCAAACGCAGTGCACACGGTGCGGCTACCCCGATTGCGCCGGCTACGCGCAAGCCGTGGCCGATGGCGAGGCGGGCATCAACCAATGCCCGCCCGGTGGCGCCGAAGGCATCGACCGCCTCGCGCTACTCACCGGCCGCCCCGCGCTGCCGCTCGATCCGCAATTCGGCACCGAAGGCCCGCGCGCCATGGCCGTCATCGACGAAGCCTGGTGCATCGGCTGCACGCTCTGCCTCGATGCCTGCCCGACCGATGCCATCGTCGGTATCAACAAGCGCATGCACACGGTGGTCGAGGCGCACTGCACGGGCTGCGAACTCTGCATTCCGGTCTGCCCCGTCGATTGCATCTCGCTCGAAGTCGAGACGCCGGGCCGCAGCGGCTGGCAGGCCTGGTCGCAGGCACAGGCCGAAGCCGCGCTGCAGCGCTACAAGCTCCACGGCCAGCACCGCGACGCTGCGAAGCGCGAGGCCGAACCGGCACCCGCCGCCGCCGAGCCGCAAGCCGCCGACACACGCAAGCGCTCCATCGTCGAAGCCGCCCTGGCGCGCGCCCGCGCCGCCGCCGAACAACGCGAAAAAAACAAACCCAAGCCATGACACTCGACACCCTGCTGATCTACGTCGTCGCCTCACTTGCGCTGGCCGTCATTCCCGGCCCCACGATGCTGCTGGCGCTGTCCAACGGCATCGACGGCGGCATGCGGCGCGCGAGCTGGGGCATCGGCGGCGCATCGCTCGGCAGCATCACGCTGATCGCGGTGGTGGCATTGGGATTGGGCTCGCTGCTCGCGGCATCGGAAATGCTCTTCAACGCGATCCGCGTGGCGGGCGTCGCCTACCTCGTCTGGCTCGGCATCAAGCTCTGGCGCAGTGAGGCGACCGACCTCGGCACGGCGCTCGCCAAGTCCGCCATCGAGGTCCGCCCGCATGGCCGCGTCGCGTTGATGCGCAGCCTGCTCGTGGCGCTGTCGAACCCGAAGACGGTGCTGTTCTTCGCGGCTTTCCTGCCGCAGTTCATCGACATCACCCAGCCGCAAGGCCCGCAGTACCTGCTGCTCGGCGCGATCTTCGTGGTGCTCGACACCTGCGTGATGCTGGCCTACGCGGCCGCCGGCACGCAGGCCGTGCGCTGGCTCTCGCGCCGCGGCCTCAAGGTGCTGAACCGCAGCTGCGCGGCCGGCATGTGGCTGCTGGCGGCCACGCTGGCTTTTTGGCGCCGTCCGGGCACCTGAAGGCGTTCAGTTCTTCTTCGGGCGCTTGAAGAGCAGCAACAGCACCCCCGCCAGCACGACCGCCACCGCATACCACTCGAAGCGCGTGACGGTCTCGCTGGCGATCCACACGCCCAGCAGCATCGCAATCACGGGGTTCACGAAGGTGTAGCTCGCCGCCAGCGCGGCCGGCGCCTTCGCAAGCAACACCATGTAGGCGTTGAAGGCGATCAGCGAACCGAACACCACCAGGTACAGCCAGGCCCAGACGGCCTCGGGCGCCGGGGGCCACACGAGGCTCTCGCGCGAGACGGCCGCCAGCACCAGCAGTACCACGCCGCCGCAGATCATCTCGCTCGCAAAGCCCATCGCACCAGGCGCGAGCGGCAGGCTGCGCTGACTCAGCACGCTGCCCATCGACCAGCAGATGCACGCAATCGAAATCGCCGCCAGCCCCGCGGGCGACGACTGGAAGCCGCTCCCCTGCGTCAGCATCAGCACACCGATGAGGCCGAGCGCGATGCCCGCCGCTTCCATGCGCGTCGGCTTGATGCCCCAGATGAGGTTCAGCAGCGCGATCAGCAACGGCACCACCGCGATGAACGCCACCACCAGACCCGAGCCGATCGTCACCTCGGCATGCGCCGTGCCGCCCATTCCGCCGCCGAGCATTAGCGCACCGACGACCAGCGCATTGCGCCACTGCATCATCGAAGGCCACGCGGCACCGCGCCACCGCATCCACACCGCGAGCAGCACGCCCGCAAAGAGAAAGCGCGAGCCCATCTGCAGGAACGGCGGAAAACTGATCAACGCGTACTTGATCGCCAGGTAGGTCGAGCCCCAGACGACCCAGGTGGCGGCAAGGCAAAGCCACAACAACGGCGGCAGCGCGCCACGGGCAGCACCTGTCGCGGCTTGGGCGGGAGAAGCAAGAGTCGGCATATCGAGGAGTCTTTTGTTTTGTTGGTACTGAAGCGCCGCCCATGGTATGAAAGCCGCCTTCGGCGAACCATGGACATTCCACGGTTCTGCCGCTCGCCTACCGTCGATTTAAAGGAGTTCCATGGACTTCACCTTGAACCCTGCACTGGACGCGCACGACACGCGCATCCTTGCCGAACTGCAGAGCGATGCGCGCCTCACCATGGCCGAACTGGGCCGCCGCGTCCACCTGAGCCAGCCAGCCGTAACCGAGCGCGTGAAGAAGCTGGAGGCCGCGGGCGTCATCAGCGGCTATCGCGCCACCGTCAACCTCGGCAAGCTGGGCTACGGCATCCGCGCCATCATCCGCGTCGGCCGCGCCGACTACGACCTCGTGGTGAAGCTCGTGCAGGACACGCCCGAGTGCGTGAACGCCTACAACGTGACCGGCGAGGACAGCTGGATCCTCGAGATCGCCGTGATCGATGTGACCCACCTCGACGCGGTGGTCGCCAAGTTCTGCATCCTTACCGAGACGGCGACCTCGATCATCCTGAGCCCGACACGCGAGCACCAGCCGATGCTGCCGCCGCGCCGCTCCGACGTGCGGCCGCTGATCAAGAAGGTGCTCAATGCGTAGCTGAAGCCAAGGCCAGCGCGTTGAAGGCCGTCACCACCTCGGGCGGCGCCTGCACCATCTCGATCAGCACGCCCTCGCCTGCGATCGGGAATTCCTCGTTCGCCTTCGGATGCAGAAAGCAGATGTCGAACCCCGCCGCGCCCTGACGGATGCCGCCCGGCGCAAAGCGCACGCCCTGCGCGGTGAGCCATTCAACGGCCTTGGGCAGGTCGTCGATCCACAGCCCCACGTGGTTGAGCGGCGTCGCATGTACCGCGGGCTTCTTCTCGGGGTCCAGCGGTTGCATCAAGTCGACCTCGACCTTGAACGGGCCGCTGCCGATCGCGCAGATGTCCTCGTCGACGTTCTCGCGCTCGCTCTTGAAGGTGCCGGTGACTTCGAGCCCCAGCATGTCGACCCAGAGCTTCTGCAGGCGCAGCTTGTCGGGCCCGCCGATGGCGATCTGCTGGATACCCAGCACCTTGAAGGGACGCGTCGTGGTCGTCATGCGCAGACCTCCACCGTTTCAGTCGTCGTCGTGCGGCGCGATTGCAAGCCCAGCTTGCGCAGCAGCTGCACGTCCGCATCCACATCGGGATTGCCCGTGACCAGCAGCTTGTCGCCGTAGAAGATCGAATTCGCACCGGCCATGAAGCACAGCGCCTGCACCGCATCGCCCATCTGCTGGCGCCCGGCCGACAGCCGCACGCGTGCCGTCGGCATCGTGATGCGAGAGACCGCGATGATGCGCACGAAATCGAAGGGATCGACCGGCTCCGAATCGGCCAGCGGCGTGCCCGGCACGCGCACCAGGCTGTTGATCGGCACCGATTCCGGGTACGGATTCAGGTTGGCCAGTTGCGCGATCAACCCCGCGCGGTGCACCGGCTGCTCGCCCATGCCGACGATGCCGCCGCAGCACACGCTGATGCCGGCGCTGCGCACATGGGCCAGCGTGTCGAGCCGGTCCTGGTAGCTGCGCGTGTCGACGATGTCGGTGTAGTACTCGGGCGCGGTGTCCAGGTTGTGGTTGTAGTAATCGAGGCCCGCGGCCTTGAGCTGGTGCGCATGGTGCGGCTCCAGCATGCCGAGCGTGGCGCAGGTCTGCATGCCGAGGCCCTTCACCGCCTCGACCAGCACGGCCACCTTCTCCACGTCGCGGTCCTTCGGTGCGCGCCATGCGGCGCCCATGCAGAAGCGCGTGGCGCCCGCATCCTTGGCGGCCTGCGCGGCGCGCACGACCTCATCGACCTCCATCAGCTTCTGCGCCTTCACGCCGGTGTCGAATTCGGCCGACTGTGGGCAGTAGCCGCAGTTCTCGGGGCAGCCGCCGGTCTTGACCGAGAGCAGCGTCGCAAGTTCGATATCGCCTTCAGGGAAATGCTGGCGATGCACCGTTTGCGCCTCGAACAGCAGGTCCATCAGCGGCTTGTCGAGCAGCGCCTGGATCGCCTCCACAGACCACGGGCCTTGCGGCGTCACCGGCTTTGCGGGCCGGTGCAGCGTGATCGTTTGTTGCAAGTCGTTGGCACCCATCAGTTGAACTCCAGAATGATTTGATCGACGGCGAGAGACTCTCCCTTGCCTGCCGAGACCTTGCCCACCACGCCGTCCTGCGTGGCGAACAGCACGTTTTCCATCTTCATGGCCTCGATGACGGCCAGCTTCTCGCCGGCGCGCACCTGCTGCCCCGGCTGTACCGACACCTCGACCAGCAGGCCCGGCATCGGCGACATCAGGAACTTGCTCAGGTCCGGCGGCGCCTTGTAGGGCATCAGTTCGAGCAAACGCGCACCCAACGGCGACAGCACCATCGTTTCGATCTGCGTGCCGTCGTGCGACACGCGCAGCGCCAGCGGGTTCTTGCCCGCGCCGCGCTCGACCTGCGCGGTGAAGGGCTTGTCGTTGACCATGCCCTGCACGCGAATCGCGCCGAGCGCGAAGCTGCTGTCGATCTTGTAGCTCTTGTCGCCCACGGCAATGGCGCTCGCGCCGGTCTTGCCGTGGAAGTCGGTGACCGACACCGGGTGCTGCACATGCTTGCCCTCCGGCCCCAGCTCCACCACCACGAACTGCTCGCCCACCTTCACGCCATGGCCTTCGAGCTGACCGCTGATGCCCGAGGCACGCGCGCGATAACGGCGATGCACGTACGCCGCGAGCGCCACGAGGAACGACGGATCGGTGTGCGGCACGTCTTCCGCGTGGAAGCCCTTGCCGTAGTGCTCGGCGATGAAGCCGGTGTTGAAGTCGCCCGCCACGAACTTCGGATGCGCGAGCAGCGCCGCCTGGAACGGAATGTTGCTGCTGATGCCGCGGATCACGAAGCCGTTGAGCGCCTCGCGCATGCGGGCAATCGCATGCTGGCGATCCTTGCCGTGCACGATGAGCTTGGCGATCATCGAGTCGTAGTACATCGGGATCTCGCCGCCGTCATACACGCCGGTGTCCACGCGCACGCCGTTCAGGTGCTGGGTGTCGCTCGCGAACATCGTCTCGTCGGGCGGCTGGAACTTCACGAGCCGGCCGGTCGAAGGCAGGAAGCTGCGGAACGGGTCTTCGGCGTTGATGCGGCACTCGATGGCCCAGCCATCGCGCTTGACCTGCTCTTGCGTGAACGGCAACTTCTCGCCGGCCGCGACGCGGATCATCAGCTCGACGAGGTCCAGCCCCGTGATGCACTCCGTCACCGGGTGCTCCACCTGCAGCCGCGTGTTCATCTCGAGGAAATAGAAGCTCTGGTCCTTGCCGACCACGAACTCCACCGTGCCCGCGCTTTGGTAGTTCACAGCCTTGGCCAGTTGCACCGCCTGCGCGCCCATCGCCTTGCGCGTCTCGTCGCTGATGAAGGGCGAAGGCGCCTCTTCGATCACCTTCTGGTGGCGCCGCTGGATCGAGCATTCGCGCTCGTTCAGGTAGATGACGTTGCCATGCGAATCGCCCAGCACCTGGATCTCGATGTGGCGCGGCTCCTCAACGAACTTCTCGATGAACACGCGGTCGTCGCCGAAGCTGTTGCGCGCCTCGTTGCGGCACGAGGTGAAGCCCTCGAAGGCTTCCTTGTCGTTGAAGGCCACGCGCAGGCCCTTGCCACCGCCGCCCGCCGAAGCCTTGATCATCACGGGATAGCCGATGTCTTTCGCGATCTCGACCGCACGCTCGGCCGTCTCGATGGCGTCGTTCCAGCCCGGGATGGTGTTGACCTTGGCTTCGTTCGCGAGCTTCTTCGAGGCGATCTTGTCGCCCATCGCCGCGATCGAATAGTGCTTGGGCCCGATGAAGGCAATGCCCTCTTCCTCGACCTTGCGGGCGAAGGCCTCGTTCTCCGACAGGAAGCCATAGCCCGGGTGCACCGCCTCGGCGCCCGTCTGCTTGCAGGCCGCGATGATGCGGTCCGCTTGCAGGTAGCTCTCGCGGCTGGGTGCGGCGCCGATGTGCACGGCCTCGTCGGCCAGCTCGACGTGGCGGGCTTCCTTGTCGGCGTCGGAGTAGACGGCGACGGTGAGGATGCCCATCTTCTTCGCGGTCTGGATGACGCGGCACGCAATCTCGCCGCGGTTGGCTATCAGGATCTTCTTGAACATGTTCTTCTTCTCCGTGCCGCTCAAAGTGGAATGTTCCCGTGCTTGCGCCACGGATTCTCGAGCTTCTTCTCGCGCAGCATCACCAGCGAACGGCAGATGCGCTTGCGCGTCTCGTGCGGCAGGATCACATCGTCGATGTAGCCGCGCGCGCTCGCCACGTAGGGGTTTGCAAAACGCGCCTTGTATTCGGCCTCGCGGGCTGCCAGCTTCTCGGGATCGTTCTTGTCTTCGCGGAAGATGATTTCCACCGCGCCCTTCGCGCCCATCACCGCGATCTCGGCGCGCGGCCAGGCCAGGTTGACGTCGCCGCGCAGGTGCTTGGACGCCATCACGTCGTACGCACCGCCGTAGGCCTTGCGCGTGATGACGGTGATCTTCGGCACCGTGCACTCCGCATACGCGTAGAGCAACTTGGCACCGTGCTTGATGATGCCGCCGTACTCCTGCCCCGTGCCGGGCATGAAGCCGGGCACGTCGACGAAGGTGATGACCGGGATGTTGAACGCATCGCAAAAGCGCACGAAGCGCGCGGCCTTGATGCTGCTCTTGATGTCCAGGCAGCCCGCCAGCACCAGCGGCTGGTTCGCCACGATGCCGACCGTCTGGCCTTCCATGCGCGCGAAGCCGATCACGATGTTCTTCGCGTAGTCGGGTTGCAGCTCGAAGAAGTCGCCATCGTCCACCACCTTGAGGATCAGTTCCTTGATGTCGTAGGGCTTGTTCGGGTTGTCGGGCACCAGCGTGTCCAGCGAGTAATCGGGCCGGTCGGCCGGGTCGCCCTGGCCGTTGTTGCCCAGGCGCACCGGCGGCTTCTCGCGGTTGTTGAGCGGCAGGTAGTTGTACAGGCGCCGCAGCATCATCAGCGCCTCGACATCGTTCTCGAACGCCATGTCGGCCACGCCGCTGCGCGTGGTGTGGGTGATGGCGCCGCCAAGTTCCTCGGCCGTCACGCTCTCATGGGTCACCGTCTTCACCACCTCGGGGCCGGTAACGAACATGTAGCTGGAGTCCTTCACCATGAAGATGAAGTCCGTCATGGCCGGCGAATACACCGCACCGCCCGCGCAGGGGCCCATGATCATGCTGATCTGCGGCACCACGCCCGAGGCCATCACGTTGCGCTGGAACACGTCGGCATAGCCGCCGAGCGAGGCCACGCCTTCCTGGATGCGCGCGCCGCCCGAATCGTTGAGGCCGATGACCGGCGCGCCGACCTTCATCGCCTGGTCCATCACCTTGCAGATCTTTTCGGCATGCGCTTCGCTGAGCGCGCCGCCGAAGACGGTGAAGTCCTGGCTGTACACGAAGACGAGACGGCCGTTGATCATTCCGTAGCCGGTGACCACGCCGTCACCGGGGATCTTCTGCTCGGCCATGCCGAAATCGACCGAGCGGTGCTCGACGAACATGTCCCATTCTTCGAACGTGTTGTCGTCCAGCAGCAGTTCGATGCGCTCGCGCGCCGTGAGCTTGCCCTTGGCGTGCTGCGCGTCGATGCGCTTCTGCCCACCGCCCAGGCGCGCCTGGGCGCGGCGCTTTTCGAGTTGTTCGATCAGTTCTTGCATGAGAAAAGCCTCTTTGAAAAATCAGCAGTCGTAGGTTTCGCTGTACTGGAACGACGCACCCGGCATGGTGGCCAGGATGTCCATGAATTGCGCGATGGCGCCGCAGCGCTCGCGCGGGCTGTAGGGCAGCGAGTTGGAGAGCCGTCCGAACGACAGGTCGATGCAGCCACCGCCCTTGGCCGGCTGCACCTGCACCCACTGCGCTCGCAGTGTTTCGCCGCGGCGGCAATACACGGTGTTGTGGATGTCCGATACGCCCCAGGCATCGCCAGAGGCAGCCGACCACAGCACCAGTTGGTGGTTGGCGGCGCCATCGCCTTTCAGCAGCGCGAAGTCGGGCACGGTGAAGTGCAGCGACGGCCCGCGCAACACGCGCTGCGCCGTGATCAGTGCGCGGACGTCCTTCGGGTTGCCGCGGTGCAGCGCCTGCTCGTGCGCGGGGCCGGCTTGCAACTTCGCCACCGCGTGGGCCTCGCGCAGCATCGCTTCGAGCGCCACTTGTTCCTGCTGCCACGCATCGAGCCACGGCGCGGCGGCGGCGATCTCGTCGTCCCAATCCAGGAACAGGACACCGCTGGTCTTCACCTCGGCCTCGTCGTCGCGCGGCGCGCCGTACCAGGAGATGCCCACGCTCACATTGCCCACGCGCCACCCGGCACTCACGGCGACATTCCAGGCGTTTTCTTCCTTGAAGCGCGCCGGCTGCATTTCGCCGTACTCGGGCACAGCGAGTTGCGAGACGAGCTGTGCGTGCGCCCGCAGCACGAAGTTGACGTGCGACTCGCCCTCGGGCAGATCGATCCGGTGCCGCACGCTCATCACCGGACGCCCCCTGAACGGCACCATGAGTTCCGCGCGGCTGCTGCGCAACCCGAGCACATCCGCGCCCGGCACATGCCAGGCACTGACGCCAAATTCCGCATACGCAGGCCGCACGCCCAACGCCTCCAATTGCTCGAAGGTCGTGCCCCAGGCGAAGGTGCCCGCTGCGGTGTCGAAGCCGCGCGCGATGCGGTCGGGGTTCAGCCAGTCCATGCGGCCTCGTCGCCTGCGTAAAGGCCGAGCAAACGGCGCGCTGCGGTGGATGGCGCCAGCTCCAGCGCGCCCACCTGCCCCAGCAGCGCCGGCAATTCTTCCTTCACCCGCGGGTGGTGGCGGAAGGCATGGCGCAGCCCGGCTTCGATGCGGTCCCACATCCACGACTTGGCCTGCTGCTGGCGGCGCGCCATGAGCCGGCCATTGGCGCCCTGCAGCGCACGAAAGCGTTCGACCTGCACCCAGAACGCCTCGACGCCCTGCCCCAGCAATGCGCTCAGCTGGATGGCTTGCGGATGCCAGAAGGTCTCGTCGTGGTGCGCGTGGTCGGGATGGCCGTGCTGGCCGAAGAGCCGCAATGCCGAGGTGATCTGCGCCTGTGCGCGCGTGGCGGCCGAGGCATCCAGATCGGCCTTGTTGATGACCACGAGGTCGGCCAACTCCATCACGCCCTTCTTGATCGCCTGCAGGTCGTCGCCGGCGTTGGGCAACTGCATCAGCACGAACATGTCGGTCATGCCGGACACCGCGGTTTCACTCTGGCCCACACCCACGGTCTCGACGATCACGACGTCGTAGCCGGCGGCCTCGCACACCAGCATCGCCTCGCGCGTCTTCTCGGCCACGCCGCCGAGCGTGCCGCTCGAAGGGCTCGGGCGGATGTAGGCACGCTCGTGCACCGAGAGCTTTTCCATGCGCGTCTTGTCACCGAGGATGGAGCCGCCGGACACGGTGGACGACGGATCGATGGTGAGCACCGCGACGCGATGCCCCTTGTCGATCAGCAACAGGCCGAGCGTTTCGATGAAGGTCGACTTGCCGACGCCGGGCACGCCCGAGATGCCGAGGCGAAACGAATTGCCGGTGCGCGGCAGGAGTGCGGTGAGCAGTTCGTCGGCCTGCGCGCGATGGTCGGTGCGGGTCGATTCGAGCAGCGTGATCGCCTTGGCGATGGCACGGCGCTGCGCCATGCCGTCCGAATCTGCAATGGCGCGTTCGAGCGCCTCCACGGAATTCAGCACGCGGCCTCCGCAGCCGTCACGCGCCAGCGGTAGTGCAAGTCGACGCCCTCCTCGCCCTCGAGCACGAAGCCGTGCCGCAGGTAGAAGCGGTTGGCGTCGCTCTGCACGAGCGCGGTGAGCTTGATGTCGAGATTTTTCTCTCTTGCCTCGGCCTTGGCCCAGCGCATCACCCATTCGCCGATGCCACGGCCCTGGAAGCCGGTGCGCAGGTACAGGTGGTCCAGCCGCAGTGCATCGGCGCCCTCGGGCTTGAGCGTGACGAAGCCCACGCGTTGGTCGCCGTCGAGCACGATGTGGTGCATGAACGGCACCGCGAAACCGGCGCTCAGCCGCTCGCGCGAACGCGCAAGGTCGAAGCGCCCGACACGCTCCAGGCTCGGGCGCATCGCATCGATGCGCACGGCCAGCATGTCCTCGAAATCGCTGGAATCCACGGGCTGCAGCGACAGCCGCGACAAGAGATCGCCCACGTCTCGCGTCCCGATCAAGCCGCGACGGCAGCGCGGATCTGCTCCAGCACGTCCTTGGCGCTGGCCGGGATCGGGGTGCCCGGTCCGTAGATGCCCTTGACGCCGGCCTCGTAGAGAAAGTCGTAGTCCTGCCGCGGAATCACGCCGCCGACGAACACGATGATGTCGTCCGCGCCCTGCTTCCTGAGCTCGTTGATGATGGCGGGCACCAGCGTCTTGTGGCCGGCTGCGAGGGTGCTCACGCCGACGGCATGCACGTCGTTCTCGATGGCCTGACGCGCGCACTCTTCGGGCGTCTGGAAGAGCGGGCCCATGTCCACGTCGAAGCCCAGGTCGGCGAAGGCCGTGGCCACCACCTTGGCGCCGCGGTCGTGCCCATCCTGGCCGAGCTTGGAAATCATCACGCGCGGACGGCGCCCCTGTTCTTCGGCGAAGGCGTTGATCTCGGTCTTGAGGGCTTCCCAGCCTTCGGCGGAGTCATAGGCAGCTGCGTACACACCGGTCACCTTTTGCGTGTCGGCCCGATGGCGGCCGAATGATTTTTCGAGCGCATCCGAAATCTCGCCCACCGTGGCGCGCAGGCGCACCGCGTCGATGCTCAGCGCGAGCAGGTTGCCCGTGCCGTTCTCGGCCGCTTCGGTGAGCGCATCGAGCGCGGCCTGCACCTTGGCGGTGTCGCGGGACGCGCGGATCTTCTGCAACCGCGCCACCTGCTGGTCGCGCACCATCACGTTGTCGATGGAGAGGCTGTCGATCGCGTCTTCGTTCTTGAGCTTGTACTTGTTGACGCCCACGATCACGTCCTTGCCCGAATCGATGCGCGCCTGCTTCTCGGCGGCCGCCGCTTCGATCTTGAGCTTGGCCCAGCCGCTGTCGACTGCCTTGGTCATGCCGCCCATCGCCTCGACCTCTTCGATGATGGCCCAGGCCGCATCGGCCATGTCCTGCGTGAGCTTCTCCATCATGTAGCTGCCGGCCCAGGGGTCGACCACGTTGGTGATGTGCGTCTCTTCCTGGATGATGAGCTGCGTGTTGCGCGCGATGCGCGAGCTGAACTCGGTGGGCAGCGCGATCGCTTCGTCCAGCGCGTTGGTGTGCAGGCTCTGCGTGCCGCCGAACACCGCGGCCATCGCCTCGATGGTGGTGCGCACGATGTTGTTGTACGGGTCCTGCTCGGTGAGCGACCAGCCCGAGGTCTGGCAGTGCGTGCGCAGCATCAGGCTCTTGGGGTTCTTGGGCTCGAACTCCTTCATGATGCGGCACCACAAAAGGCGCGCCGCGCGCATCTTGGCCACTTCGAGATAGAAGTTCATGCCGATGGCCCAGAAGAAGCTCAGGCGCCCGGCGAAGCCGTCGACATCGAGGCCCTTGGCCAGGGCAGTCTTCACGTACTCCTTGCCGTCGGCTAGCGTGAACGCGAGCTCGAGCGCCTGGTTCGCGCCGGCTTCCTGCATGTGATAGCCGCTGATCGAGATCGAGTTGAACTTCGGCATGTGCTGCGCCGTGTACTCGATGATGTCGCCGATGATCCGCATGCTCGGCGCGGGCGGAAAGATGTAGGTGTTGCGGACCATGAACTCCTTGAGGATGTCGTTCTGGATGGTTCCGCTCAGCTGGTCCTGCGCCACGCCCTGCTCTTCGGCCGCGACCACGTAGCCCGCGAGCACCGGCAGCACGGCGCCGTTCATCGTCATGGAAACACTCACCTTGTCCAGCGGGATCTGGTCGAAGAGGATCTTCATGTCCTCCACCGAGTCGATCGCCACGCCGGCCTTGCCGACGTCGCCGGTCACGCGCGGATGGTCGCTGTCGTAACCCCGGTGGGTGGCGAGGTCGAAGGCCACGCTCACGCCCTGGCCGCCCGCTGCAAGTGCCTTGCGATAGAACGCGTTCGACTCCTCGGCGGTCGAGAAGCCGGCGTACTGGCGGATGGTCCACGGGCGCACCGCGTACATGGTGGCCTGCGGGCCGCGCAGGTAGGGCTCGAAGCCGGGCAGCGTGTCGGTGTACTTCAGGCCCTGCAGGTCGGCCGCGGTGTAGAGCGGCTTGACGGTGATGCCGTCGGGCGTCACCCAGTTCAGCGCGCTCACGTCGCCGCCCGGCGCGGACTTGGCGGCGGACTTGGCCCAGGCACCGAGGTCGGCGGGCTTGAAGGTGGGTTCGGGTGTGCTGCTCATGGAGGGCGCCGCTTTGCAGTTGTCTTGCAGGGAATTCGCAAATTCGCTCGCAGGGATTTGCAAGCCGGCCGCGAGTCTAACCGATCCATAATTATTAATTCAAACCCGTTTTTTGAAGTACAGTCCTGCCCATGTCCGCTGTCACCCTCACCCCGCGCGCCCTCTACGAAGAGGTGGCCGAGCTGCTGCGCCAGCGGATCTTTCGCCGCGAACTCGAGCCCGGCAGCTGGATCGACGAACTCAAGCTGGCCGAGGAATACGGCATCAGCCGCACCCCGCTGCGCGAAGCCCTGAAGGTGCTGGCCGCCGAAGGGCTGGTGACGATGAAAGTGCGCCGCGGCGCCTACGTGACGGAGGTGTCGGAGCAGGACCTGGCGGACGTCTATCACCTGCTCTCCCTGCTGGAGAGCGATGCGGCCGGCGTGGTCGCCGAGCGCGCCACTGATGCCGAGCGCGCCGAGCTGAAGAAGCTGCACACCGAGCTCGAAGCCGCCGCCGCGCCGGGCAAGGAAGACCGCGAGCATTTCTTCGCGCTCAACGAGCGCTTTCACATGCAGTTGCTGGCCATCGCCAACAACAAGTGGCGCGACCAGATGGTGGCGGACCTTCGCAAGGTGATGAAGCTCAACCGGCACAACTCGCTGCTGAAGGCCGGGCGCATCGCCGAATCGCTGGCCGAGCACCGCTCGGTGATGGCGGCCATCGAAGCGCGCGATACCACCGCCGCCATGGCCCGCATGCGCGAACACTTCAAAAACGGTCTCGAGGCGGCAAACTGAGTTCGCCAACCCGCCGGAGACTCAATCGCGGGTGATGGTGCCGGCTTCGGCCGAAATCCGTCGGGCCACTTCCAGCAACCGGGGCGCCACGCGTTCCAGCATGACCTCCTTCGGCAGCAGGTAGGCGGGGCCGCCGCAACTCAGGCCGTAGCGCTCGCCGCGCGGCCCCTGCAGCGCGAAGCCGAGTGCATGGATATGGGGGTGCCACTCGCCGAAGGAGCTGCAATAGCCCAGGCGGTCGTACTCCTCGATGCCCGCCATCAGGCGCGGCGCGACGGCATGCCAGTTCTCGCCGGTCTCGATGCGGATCTGCTCCAACAGGACGTTCCGCTCCGGCCGCGGCAGTGCCGCCAGGTAGGCCCGGCCGGCGGCCGAGGTGGTGATCGACAGGCGCGAGCCGACCTCGATGCGCGAACTGATGAGCGCGGACCGCGGCCGCAGCGAATCGATGACGAGCAGATCGAGATCGTCGCGCACGCCCATGTGGATGCTGGCGCCCGCGAATTCGGACAGCTCCGTCAAATGCGGCCGCGCCACCGTTCGCAGGTCGAAATGCCTGAGATAGCGGCTGCTCATGTCGAGCAGCGCCGGCCCCAGGCTGAACCGCTCGCTGTCCCGCGACTGGCGCAGGTAGCCGGCGCCTACCAGCGTCGCGGTCAGCCGCGAGACGGTGGCCTTGGGAATGCCCGTCGTGTCGGCCAGATCCCGGTTGCCCATCGGGGCGGCAGCCATCCCGATGGTCTTTAGCAATGCCAAGCCGCGTGCGAGCGCGCTCACTTCTTCTTTGCTGCCAACAGCTTCACTCATGAAGAACCTTTTTTTGTTTCCCTGACCTCTTTATTCTTGAGCAAAAACAGGCGCACAGGCCACACTTGTTGTTGCATTGTTTCGGAACTATGTTCTATTAAAAGAGGACGAAACGCCCCGATTCGGAGCCTAAAAAGGGACTTTTCGGGCGTAAAAACACACGAAATCTCCGAGTTCGGAGATTCCCTTCGTGAACTGGAAAAGCAGAAAAGCGGCCTCGGTGGCCGCCCGTTCAGGCGGCCTGCGCGACCGGCTCGTGCGCCAGCGCCATCACCTCGTGCGGCGGGCGCGTCTTGAGGCGGTGATCGCTCCAGACCTGCCGCCAGCGGCGCGCGCCGGGCAGCCCGTTGCGCAGGCCCAGCATGTGCCGCGCAATCGACGACCACTGCGTGCCGTGCTCGGCCGCCTCGCGAACCATGTAGTCGCACATCAGCGACTCCACCTCTTCGCGCGTCAGCGGCTGCGGCGCGGCACCGAAGAATTCGGCGTCCCATTCGGCGAGCCACCAAGGGTTGTGATACGCCTCCCGCCCGACCATCACGCCGTCAAGCAGGCGCAGGTGTTCATGCACTTGTTCGTTGACGGAAATGCCGCCGTTGATCGAAAACTTCAGGCCGGGAAAGTCATGCTTCAGCCGATGCACCAGCGCGTAGCGCAGCGGCGGGATCTCGCGGTTCTGCTTCGGGCTCAGGCCCTGCAGCCACGCATTGCGCGCATGGACGATGAAGGTGCCGCACCCCGCTTCGCTCACCTGGCCGACGAAGTCGCGCACGAACTCGTAGCGCTCGATCTTGTCGATGCCGATGCGGTGCTTGACCGTGACGGGCACGCTCACCACATCGACCATCGCCTTCACGCAATCGGCCACCAGTTGCGGCTCGTTCATGAGGCAGGCACCGAACGCCCCGCGCTGCACGCGCTCGCTCGGGCATCCGCAGTTGAGGTTGATCTCGTCGTAGCCCCATTCCTCGCCGAGCTTCGCGCAATGCGCAAGATCAGCCGGCTCGCTGCCGCCGAGCTGCAGCGCCACGGGGTGTTCTTCGGCGTTGAAGCGAAGGTGCCGGGGCACGTCGCCATGCAACAGTGCGCCGGTCGTCACCATCTCGGTGTAGAGCAGCGCGTGGCGCGACATCAGGCGATGGAAGTACCTGCAATGACGGTCAGTCCAGTCCATCATGGGGGCGACGGAAATCTTCATCGCGCTGTAATTCGTTGTTTGCATGGAGTCAGGTGCTCGATGGGCCCGGCGCGATTCGCAGATAGGCCGCTTCCAGATCGCGTGTGTAGCGCGCGGTGTCGAACAAGGGGCAACTGCCGCGCACCCGCGCCAGATGGTCGCGCAGCCTTTGCCGGCGCGATGCGTCCGCACACAGGGCCCGCGCGCATGCAAGGTAATCGGCTGCGCTGTGTGTGACCAGCTCGGGCAGGCCCACGGCGTTCAGCAGGCTGGCAGCGACACGCGAAGCAAAGGTGTCGCCCATCCGCGTGACCACCGGCACGCCGGCCCACAGCGCATCGCTGGTCAGCGTGTGGCCGCCATACGGAAAGGTGTCGAGCACCAGGTCGACGCAGTGGCGCAAGCGCCCGAGATGCAGGTGCACGGAGACAGGCGCCCCGAAGACGATGCGATGCGCGGCAACGCCCCGCAACGCCGCCTGCGCCTGCAGGTTCGCGTTCGCCTCGGGCGGGCCGCCCCGCAACCAGAGCACGGCATCGGGCTGTCCACGCAAGAGCTCGCACCACAGCGCAAACACCTCGGGCGTCGTCTTGTAGCACTGGTTGAAATTGGCCAGGACCAATGCATCGGGCGGCAGGTTGAAGTCGGCGCGCGTCACGGCAGCCGGCTCGGCGCGGCGATGGTCGTGTGGCTGGTAGCAGTTCGGCAGGCGCAAGATGCGTTCGCTGTAGTTCGCCTCGGCCTCGGTCGGAACCACGATGGCGTCTGCCACCAGGTAGTCGATGAATGGCGCCCCGGTCGTGCCGGGATAGAACAGATAAGCCACCTGAACAGGCGCAGGCCGATGGGCCAGCATGGCAAAACGCTCGTCGACCGGCCGGCTGATGTAGACGGCGACATCGATCTCCGCCTCACGCACCTGCCGGGCGCATTCGGCCGCATTCAGGGCATGCAGGCTCACGACACGATCGAAGCACCCCTCCAGGCGCGCACGGAAGGCCTTGCGCTGGTCTCGGGAGGCATCGGTCAAACCCGCTTCGGCGGTGTCGTCCCGGGAAAAATCGAAGCAGACGAGTTCGAACTGTTCGTGGTCATGGTGTTCCAGGACCCCTGCAAGCAGGTAGCTCGTGGCCTGGTAGTAGAAGTCGCCACCGATGTAGCCGATGCGCAGCCGCCGGTGACCGGGGTAGTGGTGACCCCGCGCAATCAGCGGCGCCGCGGTCGCCCGATCGCCCAACAACCGGCGCACGTGGCGCTGCGCGCCCGCGAGCAGCAGGGGCGGCGTGAACCTGGGGGTGGCCAGGGCCAACTCGCCCACGAGGCTTGCATCACCGGTATGGGCAATGCCCTCGGCCACCACGGTCTGCAAGAACTCGTGGCGCGTCCAGTCGCCCAACTGGGTGCTGTCATGCAATGCATTCCATGCAGCGTAGAAGTCATAGGGGTCTGTGTCATGCCAGGCCCGGCTGATACGCCATGCCTGCGCCCAGTCGAACCGCCCGCGCAGCACCTCGAGCTCGGCAACGGCGGCGTCTACCGGAAAGGGCTCGGTCTGATCGGTGGGCATGGCGGTGGGCATGGGCGCCGATTTTATGGGTGCACCCGGGGCCGGAGGGTTTTCACGCCATGCCCTCTTCGGTCTACGGCGAGGCGATCGTCGAACGGGCCAGCGCGTCCATCAGTTGCTCGATCGCATAGGGCTTGCGCAGCCACGACGTGCCGGCCATCGCCTCCGCGGGTTGCGCTTCCCCGGTCACGAAGATCACCGGCACGCGGTGATCGCGCAGAAGCCGCTCGGCCAGGTCGCGGCCCGACAGCGCGGGCAAGCCGATGTCCACCATCACCACGTCGAAGGCGCCGTCGAAGAAGCGCGCGATGGCGGCCTCGGCGCTCTTGACGCCTGTGGCCCAGTGCCCCAGGGCTTCGAGAATCTTCAGGGTGGTAGCGAGCGTTTCGACATCGTCTTCGACGAGCAGCACACGAAGTCTTTTTTGCGGGTCAGCGGAGTCAGCGGTCATTGAGGTTCATTTTTCCAGACAACCCGCTGCGGCGCAGGAGTTGCACCCTACCACCCTACAGGGATGTACGACAGATGGCGGCGTTGTCTTACTCGGCACCGCGAGTCCGTCCCGACAATGACCCCCTCGGCCAAGACAAGCCGATGGACCGCACTCCCGCTCTCGCACACAACAATGACCCGCATCTACCTCATAGAAGACAACCCTCTGATCGCGACGACGCTGACCGACGGGCTGCAGGAATTTTCCGAATGCGATGTCATCGGCACCGCAACCACTTCCGATGAAGCGATCGACTGGCTCAAGGCCAACCCCGGCGAATGGGATGCGGCGGTGATCGATGTGTTTCTCGCCAAAGGCAACGGGCTCACCGTGGCGCAGTTCCTCAAGGACAACAAGCTGCCCGAGCAGCGCACCGTGGTGCTCATGAACTATGCGACCTCCGAGGTGCGCGAAGGCGCACTGTCGGCGGGCGTCGATGCGGTGTTCGACAAGTCGCTGCAGCTCGAGGCGTTCTACGACTTCTGCGCGGCGTTGAACATCGCGCCCCGGCGCTGACACAATCGGCCGCGTGCCGATCTTCAAACACAGCCTGTCCACCGGCCTTGCGCTCGCACTGATCCTCGCCGCGCCGCTTGTGCGCGCGGCAGATCCTATGCTCCTCGTCACCTCTCCCAAAGCACTGCAGGCCGCCGAAAAATCCGGCGCCGGCTTCGCCCACTGGATCGGCGATGCGCCCGCTTCCCCTGACGGCATCGCCACCAACCAGTCCTTGATGCGCTCTGCGGCCTGGCAATCCATCGCCACGCCGCTCGGCGAAAGCCTCGCGCGCATTCAGCGTGCGGACAAGCAGGCCGGCGTCGGCATCTCGCGCTACCCGCACCGGCTGTTCGACGCGCGCTGGCTCGCAAGCCCCGATGCCTTCTTCGAGTTGGTCGGCGTGGCCAACCGCATGGACCGCCGGCCGTTCCAGAACGGCGCCTGCGGCGAGACGCGGCTCGTGTACCGGCTCGCGTACCGCACCGCTGCGATGCAGTCGCGCCTGCCGATGACCGTCAATGTCGAACTGCGCGGTGATGCACCGGACGCAAGCGGCAGCTGCGCCGGCGCCGCGCGGCTCTGGCAGCCGCCGCAGGCGTCGATGCAGGACGAGGCGCTAGGCCGTTGGCTGGTGTCGCCCGACGGCCCGCTCGCGCCGCAACGTCTTGCATCTGCACGCATCGCGCAGGTCACCACCAACCTGCAGAGCGTGCGCTGGCCCTCCGCGGTGCGGCCCGATCTCGGCGGCCATGCCGAGTACATGCTGCGCGCCTTTCGATGGAACGCCGGCACGAAGCGCTTCGACGTCGCACCGCTCGAGAACACGCCCGATGTCGCGCGCCTCAAGGCCAACGCGCCACTGCGAAAGGAACTGCAGCAGTGGCTGCAGCAGCCCGCCAACCTGCGCGCACTGGACGAAGCCTCGGTGCAGATCCCTGAAAAATTCCTCGCGACCGAATCGATCTCGGTCGCACCGCGCGGCCTTGCGCGCCTCGCGAACCGGCCGTTCGCACAGGTCTTCTCGCCGGGCGACTGGCAGGCCGTGCCCGGCAGCCGCACGCTGCAGTCGCCGCAGGCCGTGCTGCGCCGACTCGACGACCTCAGCTGTGCGGGCTGCCACCAGAGCCGCGCGGTCGCGGGCTTTCATCTGCTGGGCGTCGACCGGCGCGGCGCATCGCGCACCTTCACGACGGGCAATGCACTCGCCTTGCCGCACTCACCACACCTGCAGGACGAACTGGCGCGCCGCGGTACGTACGTGCACGCCGCGCTGTCGACGCCGCAGCCCGATCCGTTCCGTCCGCTTGCCGAGCCGGACGTCGCAAACGCCGCACCCGAGAAATCCACGGTCGGCGCAAGCTGCGAACCCACGCGCATCACGCAGTCCGCCAACCCGTGGCTCGACCGCGCCGAGAAACTGCCGCGCGTCGCTTGCGAAGGCGTGCTCTCCGTCTGCGAGAAAACCTCGGTCGGTTTCCCCGGCGGCATGTGCTCGGGCCCCTGCGATCCGCTCGACAAGAACGGCACCTGCGGCGGCATCGCCATCCTGAGCGACTTCAATCAGTGCCTCGCCGCCAACAAGCCCTTCGGCGAATGCCTCGCCAAACACACGCGCCCCGGCAACCTGCGCAGCTGCTCGGCGCAGCAGCCCTGCCGCGACGACTTCATCTGCGCGCAGGCCGAGGGCCAGCCCGAAGGGCGCGGCGCCTGCATTCCGCCCTACTTCCTTTTCCAGATGCGGGTGGACGGCCACTCCTGAGATCGCTCATTCGTTCGCGGTGGGCCGCATCAGGTACGCAGACACCGCCGCGATCACGCCCAGCACCGCGACATAGATGCCCACCGGCACGATGCTCGAGTACTTCGCGACCAGCGTCGCCGCGATGATCGGCGCCAGCCCGCCGCCGATGGCTGCCGCGAACTGGATGCCGATCGAGATGCCCGAGTAGCGCAGCTCCGCCGGAAACTGCGCTGCATACAGGTTCGACTGCGGCGCGAACATCAGCGCGTAGTTGATCGACAACGCCACCACCATCGCCACCGTGTACGCCGTGAGCGACCCGCTGCCGATCGCCTGGAACAGCGGCACCGCCATCACGGCCAGCAGCAGCCCACCGAACACATAGAGCCGCCGCGCTCCCACCTTGTCCGCAAGCCAGCCGCTGGCCGGAATGGTGAAGACCATGACCACCGAGCCCACGATCAACGCATGCAGCGCATCGGCCCGCGAGAACCCGAGGCGAGTCGTCGCATACGAGATCGAGAACACCAGGATCGTGTAGATCAGCGTCACCTCGGCCAGCTTGCCGCCGATGGTCAGGAGCAACGGCTTCCAGTGCGCCACCACGACTTCGCGTGCCGGCAACGCGGCCGTCTTCTGGTGCACCTTTACCTGCATGAACTCGGGTGACTCCTCGACCTTCATGCGGATGAACACGCCCAGCACGATCAGCACCGCGCTCGCAAGAAACGGCAGCCGCCAGCCCCAGCTCAGAAAGCTCGCCTCGGGCAGTTGCGTCACCAGCGCGAAGGCGCCCGAGGACAGCAGCACGCCGATGGGTGCGCCCATCTGCGGCATGCTGCCCACCAGCGAGCGCCACTTGGGCGGCGCATGCTCCACGGCCATCAGCATCGCGCCGCCAAGCTCGCCGCCGAACGACAGGCCCTGCCCGATGCGCAGCAGCACCAGCAGCACCGCGGCCCACATGCCGATCGATTCGTAGGTCGGCAACAGCCCGATCAGCACGGTGCAGATGCCCATCATCAACAGGCTCAGCGTGAGCATGGACTTCCGGCCCAGCCGGTCGCCGAAGTGCCCGAAGACGATGCCGCCCAGCGGCCGCGCCAGCATGCCGCTCGCGAAGGTGCCGAAGGCGGCCAGCGTGCCGACGGTCGGGTCGAAGTTGGGAAAGAAGAGCTTGTTGAACACCAGCGCCGCGGCGGTGCCGTAGGCCAGGAAGTCGAAGGCCTCGATGGCCGTGCCGACCATGGTGGCGGCGCCGATCTTCCACACGCTCTGGCGCTTTTTCTCCACGGCAGCGCCCTGCAATGGCGAAGCGATGCTGCTCATGGCTGCTCCCCGGTGATCTGCCTTGCGAACATCGCGAAGCTCGCGTTCACGATGCTCCGCTGCAGCAGGAAATCGTGCGATTCCTTCGCCAGTGCCGGGTCCACCAGCTTGAGCCGCCCGTAGGCCGATTGCGCAATCAGCTGGTTGCGCGCCGCGCGCTCGATGAGCACCGACATGTAGAGCGATTCCTCGATGCTCTGGGTCGCGGCCAGGAAGCCGTGGTTAGCGAGCAGAACGCAGCGCTTCTGGCCGAGCGCCGCCGAGATGATCTCCCCCTCCACATCGGCAATCGGCAGGCCGGGCCATTCGGCGAGGAACGCGCAGTCGTCGAAGAACGGCGTGGCGTCCATGTGCGCGATCTGCAGCGGCTCACCCGTCATCGACAGGGCCGACACATACGGCGGATGCGTGTGCATCACGCAGTTCACGTCGGGCCTTCGCCTGTAGACCCAGAGGTGAAAACGCACGGCAGGGTTCGGCACGCCGCGGCCTTCGAGCACACGCAGCGAGTCGTCGATGCGCATCACCGATTGCGGGCGGATTTCGCTGAAGGCGTGCGCGAGCGGCGTCGTGAGAAAGGTGCCGTCGGCCTGCCGCACGGTGACCTGCCCGGCCAGCGTTTCGGAGTGCCCTTCCTTGGCCAGGATGCGGCAGCTGAGCGCGAGCTTCTCGGCCTCGCTCCAGTTGCCGTAGCTGAGTCCATCGAGGGACGGTGCGGGGGTGTCGTGGGTTGTAGCTCTTGTGTCGCTCACGCTGTGGCTCCTGTGCATTGACGGTGGCGGTCAATGTAAGAAGCGGGTCGCGATTTGAGCTTGTGCCTGAGCGCACGCGCATTGACCCTGCGTGCCAACCGGGCCCGCTATGGCGTCACGGCGCCGGATCGAGCACCAGCTGCGTCTGCGTGACAACGCTGCAGAGCTTGCCTTCCGCATTCGTGATCGCGGTCTGCCAGACCATCGTGGTGCGCCCGCGGTGCAGCGCCACGCAGGTGCCCGTCACCGTGCTGCCGAGGCGCGCGCCGGCGATGAACTTGGTGCTCGAGTCGGTGGTCGTCGTGCGCTTGCCGCCCGAGAGGTTCACGAGCGTGCCGACCGCGCCCAGCGTGTCGGCAAAGGCCATCGATGCGCCCCCGTGCAGGATGCCGCCGGCCGTGCAGAGGTCTTGCCGCACCTCCATTTCCGCCACCACGCGGTCGGGCTCCAGCACCGTCACGCGGATGCCCATGAGGCCGGGAAAGATTCCGGCGAACAGCTTCTGGATGTCTGCGATTTCAGTCATCGATGTCTCCTGAGAATCCCGCAGCCTAGTGGAAAGTCTCGATCGTTGCGAGCCGGGCCGAGACCTAGACTGCAGCCGCTTGGCACGAAGCGTGCGGGCCAACGGCAGGAGCCCCACCATGCACCACGACACCGCATCCGAACTGAGCTTTGCGCCCCGCTTCCGCCCGTTCTATCCGGGCGACGTGCAGGGCTACTCCAGCGCGCTCGATTCGCTGGTCTACCCCGGCGAACTCAGCGTGCAGGACAGCAACCCGCGCATGAGCCTCGAAGCCTGCCGGCTTGTGGGCGGCGGCCTGGCCATCAGCTTCACCTCGACACCGCTTGCAGTGCGGCACGACACCGCGCTCGCCTCGCCCAGCGGCTCGGGCGACGTGCTGGCCATGATCGCCGTCGAGGGCGAAGGCACCATCGACCAGGGCGGCCGGCGCCTGCCCTTTTGCCAGGGCGACATCACCTTCCGCACCACGCGGCTGCCGTCCGTCTGCACGCTCACGACACCCGGCAAGCTGGTGATGCTGCGCGTGCCGGCGGGCCGGTTCTTCGGCATCCATGCGGACCTGCACGATCGCTTCGTGCCTTCCATCGCACAGGCCGATTCGCGGCTGGCCGAAGCCGCGCGCACGCACATGGGCCATGTGTTCCCCGGGCCGGTGCAGGGCACGCCGGCGCTCGCGTATTTCTCGGAACAGTCCTTCGTCTCGCTGCTGGCCGCGACGTACTGCGAATCGTGCGAATTGGTGGACGACGACGTGGCAGAGGGCAAGCGCCGCGAGCGCGACCGCTGGCAGCGGCTCGTGGCCTATATCGAGGCGCACCTGGGCGATGCGGAACTGTCGGTCAATGCGGTCTCGAAAGAATTGGGTATTTCGAAGCGGCTCACGCACCGCCTCTTCGAGATGCAGCGCACGCAGTACGGCGCGTACCTGAAGACGCGCCGACTCGAACGCGCGAAGGAAGAGCTCGCGAACCGCAGGCTCGATCACCTGAGTGTTTCGGAGATTGCGTATCGCAACGGCTTTGGCGATGCGAGCCACTTCAGTCGCTGCTTCAGGAGCCAGTTCGGGACACCGCCAGGGGCCTGGCGCAGATCGCCGGCTTAAGGCGTCTGAGGGGTCATCGGAAAATATCGCTTGCAACTAGATCGCATGCGATCTAATATTCGCCCCATGCCTTCCAAGCGCCCCACCGCCCCCCCCGCCGAAGCCCCCGCGACCAATCCGCTGGCGCTCGACGAGCAGCTCTGCTTCGCCGTGTACTCCACGATGCTGAGCCTCAACAAGGTGTACCGCGGCCTGCTGCGCGACCTGGACCTGACCTACCTCCAGTACCTCGTCATGCTCGTGTTGTGGGAGAAGGACTCGGTCAACGTCTCCGAGATCTGCAAGCGCCTCGCGCTCGAAACCACCACCCTCACGCCCCTGCTCAAGCGGCTCGAGACGCGCGGGCTCATCCAGCGCGTGCGCTCGGCATCGGACGAGCGCCAGGTCATCGTGTCGCTCACCACCGAAGGCCGCGCCATGCACAAGAAGGCCCGCGCGTTGCCGGCCTGCGTGGCCACGGCGATGGCGCTGGAGCCCGAGGACATCGGCAACCTGCGCGACCAATTGCTCGCTCTGCGCTCGAACCTCGACAGGAACGCGTGATGGCTCGCCGCATCCGCCTTCCTGTTTTTTCATGCCATTTATATCGCATGCGATATTAATACAAGCGATACGAATTCCCTCTCCACCACCACGTCACCGAAGGAACGCACCATGTCCGCCAACAGCCTGAAATCCACCGCCACCCGCCGCAGCCTGCTGCTCGGCGGCGCCTCCGTCGCAGCCGGCGCCCTCGTGGGCACCGGCTTCTCGTCCGCGGCATCCGCCGCTTCCACCGCCGCGCCAAAGCACGGTGCGGTTCCCGCCTCTTCACTCAAAGGAAAGCAGACCATGAGCAACACCATCGTTACCAAAGACGGCACCCAGCTCTACTTCAAGGACTGGGGCCCCAGCACCGGCCAGACCGTCGTGTTCAGCCACGGCTGGCCGCTCGACTCGGACAGCTGGGAATCGCAGATGCTCTTCCTCTCGTCGCAGGGCTATCGCACCGTGGCGCACGACCGCCGCGGCCACGGCCGCTCCAGCCAGCCCTGGAACGGCAACGACATGGACACCTACGCCGACGACCTGGCCACGGTCATCGAAACGCTGGACCTGAAGAACGTCGTGCTCGTCGGCTTCTCGACCGGCGGCGGCGAAGTGGCGCGCTACATCGGCCGCCACGGCACGAAGCGCGTGGCCAAGGCCGCGCTCATCTCGGCCGTGCCGCCGCTCATGCTGAAGACTGCCGCCAACCCCGGCGGCCTGCCCATCGAAGTGTTCGACGGCCTGCGCGCCGCGCAACTGGCCAACCGCTCGCAGTTCTACAAGGACGTGCCCTCGGGCCCCTTCTACGGCTTCAATCGCCCGGGCGCGAAATCTTCGCAAGGCCTCATCGATGCATGGTGGGCGCAGGGCATGCTCGGCGGCCACAAGAACACCTACGACTCGATCAAGGCGTTCTCCGAAACCGACTTCACCGAAGACCTGAAGAAGTTCGACGTGCCCACGCTCATCATCCACGGCGACGACGACCAGATCGTGCCCATCGGCGCAGCGGGCCTGGCCTCGGCCAAGCTGGTGAAGAACAACAAGCTCATCGTCTACCCCGGCGCGCCGCACGGCCTGACCGACACGCACAAGGACAAGTTCAACGCCGACCTGCTGGCGTTCATCAAGTCCTGATCGCCCCCTCGGCGATTGGCCGGGCCTCTCTTAGCCTCTTTTAGTATTGCGGGCACAACACGAAGAACTGAGAGGCCCCGGTGGACATCTTCGAAAACGTCCTTCTCATGCTGGTCGCGGCGTGCCTGCTGCTGCAACTCTCGCGCCGCCTCGCGCTGCCCTACCCCTCGCTGCTGGCACTGGCCGGCGTCGGGCTTGGCGCGATGCCGTGGGTGCCGCACATCAACTTCGATCCGCACCTGGCGCTCGCACTCTTCATCGCGCCCGCGTTGCTCGACTCGGCCTTCGACACCTCGCCGCGCGAGCTGCGGCGCCACTGGATGCCGCTGGTCTCGCTGGTGCTGGTCGCAGTGCTGTTGACCACCGCCGTGGTGGCATGGGCCGGCTGGGCCTTCGCGGGGTTGCCGATTGCCGCGGCGATCACCCTCGGCGCCATCGTCGCGCCGCCCGATGCGGTGGCCGCGGCGGCGGTGATGCAGCAGTTCCGCGTTCCGCGACGCACGCTGTCGCTCATCAACGGCGAGAGCCTGCTCAACGATGCGGTCGCGCTGCTGGTGTTCGGCGTGGCGGTGTCGGCGGCGGGTGCCGCGCACCAGCCGATCGCGAGTTCGCTGCCGATGCTGCTGATCGCGGTGCCAGGCGGCGCCGTGGTGGGCATCGTGCTCGCCAAGATCAACCTGCACGTGGTCGGGCCGATCTTCGCGGGCACGCGCTCGGCCATCATCTTCCAGTTCGTGATGACTTTTGCCGCGTGGATCGTGGCCGAACGGCTGCACCTGTCGCCGATCATCTCGGTGGTCGCCTTCGGCATGACGCTGGGCCAGTACGCCCCGGGCCGCAGCGCGCCGCGGGACCGCGTGCACTCCTATGCGGTGTGGGGCGCGGTGGTGTTCACGCTCAATGTGCTGGCGTTCTTCCTGATGGGCCTGCAGGCGCGCGGCATCCTCGACCGTCTCTCCGGCCCTGCGCTCACGCACGCACTCCAGTTCGCGGGCCTCGTGCTCGCGCTGGTCATCGCTGTGCGGGTGGTGTGGGTGCTGTTCTACGGGGCGGTGATGCGCACGGTGAAGCACCGCCTGGGCCTGAAGCCCAAGGGCGTCTCGATCCCTTCGAAGCGCATCGGCCTCCTCGTCGGATGGTCAGGCATGCGCGGGCTGGTCACCATGGCCACGGCCTTTGCGCTGCCGGCGGATTTTCCGGGGCGCGACCTCATCGTGCTGAGCGCGTTCGCGGTCGTGCTCGGCACGCTGGTGATCCAGGGCTTCACCATCGGGCCGCTGATCAAGGCCTTGAAGATCGAGCCCGACGCATCGCTCGACAAGGAAATCTCGCTCGCCCGCACCGCGATGATGGATGCGGCCCTCTCCGCGCTGGAGGCCGAAGACGGCGACGCGGCCGATGCCGTGCGCGACGAATACCGCGCAACGCGGGTCATCGCATCCAATGAGAACCAGCCGCAGGCCAGGACGGCACACGACCGCCTGCGCGCCACGGCGATTCGCGCGCAACGCCAGGCACTCGATGCGCTGCGCGCCGGTGGGCAGATCGAGGACGACACCTACCACCGGCTCGAGGAAGAGATGGATTGGGCGGAGCTCAATGCCATTCCTGCCAATGATGTGAGGCTGCAGAGCGTGTAGCGTTTGCTCCCTCTCTTGCTCCTTCCCCTTCCGGGGGAAGGCTGGGATGGGGGCACGACGGCGTTCAATTCATCGCAGCGCTTTATCGAACGCCGCTTGCCCCCACCCCTGCCCTCCCCCGGAAGGGGAGGGAGAAAAACCGGGCATCAGCCCTCCTCGTACCACCTGTCCTTCGCCAGCATCACCCGGTGATGCCCATGCCCCGACGGCATCATCGGAAAGCAGTTCTCCTGCGCCGCGACCTGCACGTCGAGAAAGAACGGCCCTTCGCTCGCGAGGCATTCGACCAGCGCGGCTTCGAGTTCGGCCGGGGCCGACACCCGCCGCGCCCCCCATCCAAACGCCTTCGCCAGCGCCACGAAATCCGGCAGCGCCTCGTTCCAGCTGTGGCTCAGCCGGTTGCCGTGGTTCAGCTCCTGCCACTGCCGCACCATGCCCATGTAGCCGTTGTTGCACAGCACCAGCTTCACCGGCGTGCGGTGCTGCACCGCAGTCGACAGCTCCTGGATGTTCATGAGCACCGATGCATCGCCGCTCACGCACACGCACAGCGCATCGGGGTGGCCGATCTGCGCGCCGATGGCGGCGGGCAGGCCATAGCCCATCGTGCCCGCGCCGCCCGAGGTGAGCCAGTGCCGTGGGCTGTCGAAGCGCAGGTACTGCGCGGCCCACATCTGGTGCTGGCCCACATCGGTCGAGACGATCGCCTCGCGCCCGCTCCGGCCGATGGCCTGCTGCAGTGACGACACGAGTTGCTGCGGCAGGATCGCATCCGCGCGTGGCTCGAACTTCAAGCAATCTTCCGCGCGCCAACGCTCGATGCGCGCCCACCACGGCGCCAGCCGCTCGGGCGCAAAGCCCTCTTCGGGCAGCAGCGCCAGCACCGCATCGAGGATCGTCGCGCAGTCGCCCACCATCGGCACATCGACCTGCACGATCTTGTTGATGCTCGTCGGGTCGATGTCGATGTGGATCTTTCGCGCATGCGGGCAGAACTCGTCGAGCTTGCCAGTCACGCGGTCATCGAAGCGCGCGCCGACGCACACCACCAGGTCGGCTTCGTGCATCGCGAGGTTCGCCTCCAGGTTGCCGTGCATGCCGAGCATGCCGATGAACTTCGGGTCCGATGCCGGAAAGGCGCCCAGGCCCATCAGCGTCAGCGTGCAGGGCGCGTGCAGGCGATTCACCAACTGCGTGAAGGCCTCGCAGGCTGCAGGCCCCGAGTTGATGAGCCCGCCGCCGCCATAGAGCACCGGCCGCCGCGCCGTCGAGAGCAAGTCGGCCGCGCGCTGCAGCATCGCCTTCGGCGGCAACGCCGACCTGCTCGTGCGCAGCGGGCGCAGCGGCGTCGAAGCGCCACCATGACCCAAACGCATCAGCTGAATGTCCTTCGGCACATCGAGCAGCACCGGCCCCGGCCGGCCCGTCGATGCGATTTCGAGTGCGCGGCGCACCAGCGCCGGCACGTCATCGGCCGCGCGCACCTGCTGGTTCCACTTGGTCACCGAGCGCGACATGCCCAGTGCGTCGCTCTCCTGAAAGGCCTGCGTGCCGATCACCGCCGTCGCCACCTGCCCGCTGATGCACAGCACCGGCACCGAATCGCTCATCGCATCGAGCAGCCCGGTGATGGTGTTGCCCACGCCCGGCCCCGAGGTGACCAGCACCACGCCGACCCGCCCCGTGCTGCGCGCATAGCCCTCGGCCGCATGCACCGCGGCCTGCTCGTGGCGCACCAGCACATGGCGCAGCCGCGGCTCGCCGTGCAGCGCGTCGTACAGCGGCAGTGCGGCGCCGCCGGGGTAGCCGAAGATCGTGTCGACGCCGCACTCGACCAGCGTGTCGAGCAGGGCCTCCGCCCCGTTGCGCACGCGGGGAGCGGCCTCGGGATGAAGGGACAGGGAAGACGTGAGGGGTATGTCGAGCAATCTCATGCCGTCAATTCTTCCGCTCCTGAGGCAGAATTTGCTTCTTTCTTTTGGCTCTTTAGGTCCAATTTATGAAAACCAATCGGAAAACAGCGACTTCCGAAGAAGGATCTTTCGACAAGATCGACATGGCCATCCTCCGCGTGCTGCTGCTCGACTCGCGCAAGACCCTGCAGGAAATCGGCAACGAGGTCGGCCTCTCGCCCACCAGCTGCTGGACGCGCATCAAGAAGCTGGAGGCGCAGGGCGTCATCAAGCGCTACACCGTCGACGTCGATCCGGCCAAGCTCGGCTATCACGACTCGGTGATCGTGCAGGTCACGCTCGAGAGCCACACCGACGAGACGCTCTACGACTTCGGCCGCGTGCTCGCGACCATTCCGGAGATTCAGGAGGCTTATCTGGTGTCAGGCGACTACGACTACTACATCCGCATCGCCGTGCGCGACACGCGCGACTACGAGCGGCTACTGCGCGAAAAGCTCTACAAGATCCCCGGCATCCGCCACAGCAAATCGCACTTCGTGCTGCGCGTCCTGAAGGAGACCAGCGTGCCCGTCATCTGACGGCGCCGCCCTCCCCCGGGCTCAGAGCCGCACCAACTCGACCCGCCGGTTCTTCGCGCGCCCCGTCTCGTTGTCGTTCGGCGCCACCGGCTCGGCCGCACCCGCACCGCGCGTGGTGAAGCGGCGCGGGTCCACGCCCGCCTTCACCAGCACGCCGATCACCGCGACCGCGCGGCGCTTGGAGAGGTCGTCGTTGTGCTTCGCCTCCCCTTGCGCATCGGTGTGCCCCACCACCGAGAGCTTCAGCGGCGGGTTGTTGCGCATGAGCTTGGTCATCTCGTCGAGCGTGGGCTGCGACTCGGGGCGGATCACGTCCTTGTCCAGGTCGAACAGGATGCCGTAGAGGTTGATGCGCCCCGTCTCGGCCAGGCTCTTCTGCATCGCCGAGGCATCGACGAACACGATCTTGTCGCCCTCCATCGCCTTGCTCTCGACCACGCGCACGAAGGCATGGTTGCCGACATCGGCGTTGTGCTCGGCGAGAGCGATGCTGGCGTACACGGTGCCGGTGGGGCCGGTTTTCTTCGCCAGCAGGTAACGCCCGCTCACCGAAAAGTAGTTGCGCACGTAGTCGCCGCTCTTGCCCAAGCGCGGCCACTCGGGGTCGTCGAACGCAAGGGCAAAGTCAGAGGGCGTGGTCGTGTCCACGCTGTTGGGGCGCTTCTGGTAGCACGAGGCGTTGGCGGTGCCGCAGGTGAAGAGCACGTCGAAGCCCTTGGCCTTCAGGCTCGCCTCGTAGTTGCGCTGCACTTCGAGCAGCGAACGCCCGGCCGGCAGCTTGTAGTGATAGAGCGAAATCTTGCCCTCGAGCTTCAGCAGATCGGGCTTGCCGCCGCCCCAGTTCTGGAACGGCTCCTTGATGAGGCCGACCTCGTCGTAGGCCGAGACCCTGGTGCCGTCGAGCACCGCGCCTTCGTAGCGGCCGACGAGGGGGTGGTCTTTTTCGGGCGGTGTGGCGGCGGAGACGGTGGAGGCGGCCAGCGAAAGCAGCGCCATGACAGCGAAGGAGGCAAGCTGTTTCATCGAGATATCAGGGGAAGAGCGGCGACGCTTCGAATGCTAGAGAGTGCGCAGGCTGCTGTGCATTCGACGGACGGCCTATGCCGTTGCGAAGGCGGTTGCTCGGTTGCTTGCTCAACTGATTGGATTGCCCGATGGCTTGCTTGCGCGCGTGCCACGCTTGGCAACCATTGACTCGCGCGATTCGAGATTTACTAGCGAATTCAGCCGCCCTCGACGCCTCGCGCATCTCTACAGTAAATGCCCCAGCCATTTGACGGCCCACACAGTGGGCAAGGAAGGCATCTCACACAACAGGCTTTGATGAATGAACCGCTTCGCCTCGCGGCGGGCCATCGGTGCCATGCGCATTCGATGGAAAACGCGAGGCACAAAAGGCGACGGCCGAGGTGCTGACACACCCCGACCGTCTGACCACATGACGTGCAACAACTTTGAAAGAAAGCACAACAAATGGCTAAACGAATTATGGCCGGGCGTCCCATGCCGGCATCCCGCGGCAAGTCGACCGGCGCCCCCATCGCCACGGACGGGCCCAGCGCGGCAGACCTTCTTGAGAACAGGCTGGAGCAGTTGAAGTCGCTGCTGTGGTGCTGCCATGGCGAAGGCATCGATTGGTCCGGCGGCGACGGGCCGAAGCATCTGGAGAACGTGATGTGGCTTGCGGCGGATATGGTGGATCAGGCGGCGGAGTTGCATCAGCGGTGTTTGAGCGAGCGGGCTGGGCAAGCCTGATCGATATGGGCATGCTCCGGCTGACGGAGCATGAACAGGCGCCGCTCGGCCGCCTGTGGCGGCATGCGGCGGCGGATTCAACCCGCCACCCGCCGCAAAAAGAAAACGGCAAAAAACAAGCGCGGACGCGGCAAGGCAGTTCGACACAGAGCTTTAGCCCGCGTCATGCAAAATGCCGCGCGGAAACCGACGTTCCTGGAGAAGCCACCTTCGCTTGGAAAGTCGCGGTCAACGAAAAATATTCACAAAGATTGTTGGAGTGAGGGATGAACAAACTTGCTTGCAGGGCAGCCGCGACGCTGCTGATGGCTGCTCTCGCATCTTGCGGCGGAGGTGGTAGCGGAGGAGAAAGCTCCATCGGTTTGCCGGCAGGGCAGTCGCCGCCATCACAGTCGATCAGTGAGCCAGCCGCGACTCCAGCCGTCACCGCAAAAGCGGAACTGCAAGATCCGTCCGGTATTCAAGGGCTGTCGGCCGCACAAGCAGACTCATCAGGTGTCGTAGCTACCCTGCGCGGACAGGGCCTGGATGCGCTCTCGGAGCGAGCCAAAATGCTCGGCGCCATCTCCGACTCCGGTTCGGTATCGGCGCGATTCGTGCCAGGCGGCAACCCCGAGCGCTACTACATCGGTAGCGGCAACCATGCGCGCTATATGCTGACTGCCTCTGGCCCGGATACCTCCGGCACCGAGATTTTCTTCGAGTTCATCACGCAAAGTGAGCAAACTGCCAACGGCGCGATGGTGCGTCTGAATGACGCCACCCTCACAGGCAATAGCGCAACAAAGAACATCAACGGCGATGCGAGCTTCGCCATCGGACGCTGGGTGACCGGCACCGTCACTCTGGGCTCCGGCAAGAGCGTTCTTCTCACAGGCGATTTCAAGCGCTCGTACCACTACCTCGCATTCAATGAACTTCCGGATTTACCCTCGGGCGACGCTCCTCCGCTCATTTGCGACACCGGCGCCTTCACGACCCCGACCTATCTAGACAACGCCCCGAGCAACGCGCCCATCCATGGCATGGTGACCGCTTCTGCGACTGTCAGTTTTAACCGCTATGGCGGTGCTGACATCGCCGGTGCAATCCAGGTCACGGCTGGCAGTGATGCAGGCACGGTGCCTCTCTCCGCCTTCTTCAATTCGCCATCGGGTCGCCAGACGGCCTTCCACCCGGACAAGTCCGTCGTCTCCTACATGCTTGGCGATAGCGAGACACGCGGCACCATGATGATTGCACTCAGCTACATAGCTTCCGTGTTCCCCTCACGCGCGCGCTACATCGGGGTAGCAAGACTAAGCTGCAGGCCCACGCCGTAAGTCGCCGTCATCGAAAAATATTCACAAAATTGCTGGGGTGAGGGATGAACAAACTTGCTTGCAGAGCAGCCGTGACGCTGCTGATGGTTGCTCTCGCGTCTTGCGGCGGGGGTGGCGGAGGAGAAAGCTCCATCGGTTTGCCGGCAGGGCCGTCGTCCTCATCACAGTCGACCAGTGAGCCAAGCGCGACTCCAGCCGCAACCGCAAAAGCGGAACTGCAAGACCCGTCCGGTATTCAAGGCCTGTCAGCCGCACAAGCGGACTCATTGGGTGGCATCGCTGCGGTCCTGCGCGGGGAAGGCCCGAAGGTCCTCTCGGAACGAGCCGAAATGCACGCAGGCTCCTCCTACTCCATCGGCGGTACGGTATCGGGACTCACGGGCCCTTTGCGCCTCCGTCTGAATGGCATCGACGAATTCACGGTGAATGGCAGCGGGGTGTTCACCGCGCCGATCGCCGTGATCGCGAACAATCCCTACGAAATCACGCTGGTGGCACAGTCGGTCGGGTTCACATGCGCGGTCAACAATGGCACCGGAACCGCCAAGGGCCCCGTCACCACTGTGAAGGTGACCTGCTCCCAACTCGCGTACACCCTGGGCGGAAACATCACCGGCCTGAAAGGCAGCGTCGTGCTGCGCAGCGATGGCGCCACTGACCTGACCGTCAGCGCCAACGGCGCCTTTACTTTCCGCGACCCCTTCCCGCATGGCGGGACCTATGCGGTCAGCGTGAAGACGATGCCCGCGGCCCAGACCTGCGTCGTCTCGAACGGCTCCGGCAACGTCACCGCGAATGTCTCGTCGATCGCGGTCAATTGCACCGACACCGTGGTCCCGGTGCCGCCGCCGCCCAGCAGGCCGATGGAGGTCGTGTCCTATGGCGTCAAGGCCTACAACTTCTCGTGGGGAGGCGTGCCGCATGCCACCTACTACAAGATCACCCAGGACGTGGGTGGCGCTCCGTTCAAGGTGGTCGGCGACAACATCACGGGCACCACGTTCAGCCTTCAGAACGTGGTCTTGATGGACACAAACTCCCACCTGTTCACCTTCAGGCTGCAGGCCTGCAACGCGAGCGGGTGCAGCAATCCCGTTGCCAGCCCTGTGCTGGTTCCCGTCGCGAACAACGCCATCGGCTATCTGAAGCCTTCCACCGGTTCGGTGAGCAACATCCAATACGGCCAGTCGGTTGCCTTGTCCAAGGATGGCACTTGGCTGGTAGTGGCAGCGAGTTCCATCTGGCATGCCGGCTTCATCGAAATCTATTCCCGTCGCAGCGGACAGTGGGCGTTCGAAACGCGCCTGACGGCCTCGAATGCAGAGGTCGGCGACAACTTCGGCAGCTCGTTGTCGATCTCGAAGGACGGCAGCACCGTCCTGGTGGGCGCCTCCGGAGAGTCCAGTTCGGCCACCAAGGTGGGCGGCGACAAGGCCGACAACACGGTGCTGGAGTCGGGCGCGGCCTATGTGTTCGAGCGCACGGGGACCACTTGGGCCGAAGTGGCGTACCTGAAGGCAGCCACGTCGACGCTGAGCGAGAAGTTCGGCTCGGCGACCGCGCTGTCTGCCGACGGTTCGATCGCATGGGTCGCCGGCAACGGAAATTCGGTGCACGGCTATCGCAAGGTCGACGGCACCTGGAGCCATTTCAATTCCGCCTCGACCTCGATTCCGGGAGAAGGCCGTTCGCTCGCGGTTTCCGACGACGGCGCCACGCTGGCCGTGGGCATGCCCTTGGACTCCACCCCGGACGCCTGGCATTCGGGCGCGGTGCTGGTCCTCAAGTGGACGATTCCCACGCTGAGCAAGACCTACTACCTGAAGGAGAGCCTTCCGCAGCCTGGCAACAAGCTGGGGGCGGCCGTGGCGATATCGGCGGATGGCAGCTCGATCGCTGCCGGTATACCGCTCAAGACGGTGGGCCCGACGGACTTCGCCGGTGCTGTCACCTTCTTCAACCTCGATGGCGGCGGCACGAGCTACGCGCAGGACGGCTATGTCTATTCGCCGCTCCCCAAGAACAGCGCCGAGTTCGGCCGTTCGGTCGCATTGTCTTCCGACGGCAGCGTGCTGGTGGCAGGCGGCCCGGTGATGAGTGCCGGCATGCAGGGCATCAACGCGGAACTCGATTACTCCGGTCCCAACAAGACGGGCGTGGTCATCCGTTTCGTCAAGTCCCAGGGAGCCTGGCGCAGTACCACTGCCGCGACCGGCAAGATCCTCGACTACAACGACTTCCTGGGCCAATCGATCTCTGTTTCAGGCGATGGCAAGACCGTTGCTGCCGGTGCGCCGGGCGAAGACAGCCGGGCCAACGGCATCGGTGGTGACTTCAAGAACAACGACGCGCACGACGTGGGAGCCGTCTACCTCTATTGACGGAAAGCGCCTCTCTCGCTGAAACGGGACAAGGGCAACGTCCAAAGACGCGAGGGCCCGCCCGGCTGTGAAAGCCGGGCGGGCCCTCGCGCATAAGCGCGAAATGCGTGGGGAGCGTGAGGTGCTCGACATCGGAATCAAACCTTCTCGGAAACGAAGCCACCGGCCTTGCCTTTGGACTTCCGAAACAGAATGACCAGCCCCGAAATCAGGAAGTAGATGGCCCCCACCGCTGCGTAACCAGCGAAGGTCTGCACGACGGGCGCCGCGCTTCCTTGCTGTGCCACAAAGAATCCCCCGGCCAGCGCCGACTGCGCCCCGCTCAACATCATCACCCACTGCCCTTTGTCGCTCTTGCGCCGACGAATGGCCGTCGCCAGCTGAAGCAGCCCTGCAACGATGGCCCACGCCCCGAAGATCGCCAGAATGAGCTGCAGCTTGAGCCCCAGCGAAACCGCGACGGCAACGGTGATCAGCGCGCTGATCCAAGCGTTCAAGACCTGCGTGGGGTTGGCCTTTGCGCCGCCCGTCATCCGGGCGTCCCACAGGTTGGCCAGCGCGTCCCATGCGGGATAAACGATCAGCAGCACGCTCGCCAAAACGGGCGAGCTCTTGGCGACGGTGAAGGCCAGCGCGACCCACACAAAGGAAAAGGCCGCGCGAGTGAAGTAGAGCTTGCGCAGCCACGCGGCTCGCTGAAGAAGAAGTAGTTGGGACTGGTTGGTGTCGGACATGGCAATGGCGGTAAAAACCGCGAGATGGGGAGGAAGAAAGGTTGTCGCCCCTCGAACGGAGCGGGTGCAGCCCATTCTGTTTGGGCTGCATCGGCCGCGGTATCGGTCGAATGACCGACAAGGCCCAAAAAGACGGGCTGTGCGATGCTGTCCTTTTGCTCCAGCCCTCTCATGCCAGACGACACCACCATCGCCGTTTTCGACGCCATCCGCGCGCTCGCTTTCATCGGCGACCTGAGCATGGGCCAGCCCACCGACCATTCGCTGCGCACCGCGTGGCTCGCGGGAATGATCGCGACGCAAGCCCGCTGCGACCCGTCGCAGGTCGAGGCCGCCCGGCACGTCGCGCTGCTGCGCTGGTCGGGCTGCACGGCCAACGCACAGGAGTTCGCGGACTTCCTGGACGACGACGTGCAGGGCAGGCAAGCCCTGCTTGCATCGCAAAAGCCCCGCGCGCCGCAACAACAGCAGCAACATCAACCGCGCAGCGCGGCCATCCCGGGCGCGATGCTCAACATGGCCAACATCCATTGCGAAATCGCCGGCGACATCGCGAACACGCTGGGCCTGAACCCCGACACCGAAGCGGCGCTGCGCGCGATCTTCGAGACCTACGACGGCGGCGGCGTGCCCGGTCTGCTGCAAGGCGATGACGTGCCGCTCGCAACGTACGTCGTGGCCCTGGCAAGCGATCTCGAAATCTTCAGCCGCCTCTACGGGCTCGACGAAGCGCTCACGCTGGCCCGCGGGCGCGCGAACAGCGTTTACCCCGGCTCTCTTGTCGACGCCAGCGCACCGTGGGTCTCGACGTGGATGAAAGCGCTGGACTCCCCTGCCCCGCCGTGGACCGACGTGGTCGACCAGCCCGCCTCGATGCTTCAACGCGTCGGGCTGGAGTTGGTGGGCGACGTGATCGATCTCAAGCTGCCCTGGATGACGGGTTACTCGCGCCGCGTGGCCCAGCTGGCGCGCGATGGCAGTGCGCACGCGGGCCTCGACGAAACCCTGTGCCACCGCACGTACAAGGCCGGGCTGATCCACGGCATCGGGCGGGCGTCGGTGCCCAACGCGATCTGGAACGCGCCCGAGCCGCTGCCGGCCTCGTCACTCGAACGCCTGCGGCTCGTGCCGTACTGGACCTCCCGCGCTGCCGGGCAAATCGACGGGCTCGCGGCCGAAGCGGAAATCGCGTCCTTCGCTTTCGAGCGCCGCGATGGCTCGGGCTATTTCCGCGGCCGGTCGGGCACGGCGATGCCGCTGGAGGGGCAATTCGTCGCGGCGGCCGAGCGGTGGGTTTCTCTTCGCACGCGCCGTCCGTGGCGCGCGGAATTCACCGAAGCAGAGGCGCTGGGCTGCATGAAGGAAGACGTCGAGGCGGGCCGCTTCGACCAGAACGTTGTCGATGCATTGCTCGCCTGCGCGATGTCGCATGCGCCCTCGAAGTCCGTGGCGGCGCCGCAGCGCGGCGAGCAGTCTTTGTCGGAGCGCGAGCTGGAGGTTCTGCGCTGCATCAGCAAGGGCGAGAACACCAAGGAAGTCGCTCGCGCGCTGGGCATCAGCCCGCGCACGGTGCGAACGCATGTCGAGCGCGTGTTCCTCAAGCTCGAATGTTCGACCCGCGCGGCCGCGACGTTGAAGGCGGCAACCCGGGGGTTGATTTGAGCGCCGAGTGCGGGTCGCACCCATCGAACGCAGTGCATGAACGGCTTCTCGCACTGCATCGGCGGCATGCGTGCAGCCATTCATTTCCTCTCGGCTTCGACAGCGGGGTCTCGTCTGTACATTTGAGGTGGCGCCATCGTGCCGACACTTCAGAACAAGGAGTTCGCATGCAGTCCAAAGAGCATTGGGAACAGGTCTACACAACGAAAACCACCACCGGTGTCAGTTGGTTCCAGGCGCACGCCTCTCAGTCCGTTCAACTCATCGGCCAAACCGGCCAGGCAAAGGATATCGCCATCATCGATGTCGGTGGGGGCGCCTCCACGCTTGTCGATGACCTCCTGGGCGAGGGCTATTCCAACCTGACCGTGCTCGACCTGTCCGAGGCCGCGCTGTCGGCGGCCAAGGCCCGCCTCGGTGAACGCGAACACGCGCGCGATGTGACCTGGCTTGTCGGCGACATCACCCAGGTCGAGCTTGCGCCACACGCCTACGACGTCTGGCACGACCGGGCGGTCTTCCATTTCCTTACTGCACGCGAGGAGCGCGAGGCCTACGTCCGCGCCGTGCTGCGTGCGGTCAAACCCGGCGGCCAGGTCATCGTGGCAACGTTCGCCGAGGATGGTCCCGACAAGTGCAGTGGCCTGCCCGTCATGCGCTACAGCGCCGATGGGCTGCACGCGGAGTTCGGCGCTCCGTTCACGCTCCTGAAGCAGGAGCGCGAGGAGCACCACACGCCGTTCGGAACCGTGCAGAAGTTCATCTACTGCCTGTGCCGCAAAGAGCCGGGCTGAGCGCACTTCAAGGCACTCGCCCGGGCTTGCAAAGACGGGATCAACTCCCCAGGTAGGCCTCCTGCACCTTGGGGTTGCCCAACAGCTCGCGTCCCGTACCCGACAGCACGATCGATCCCGTCTCGATCACATACGCCCGGTCGGCGATCTTCAACGCCTGGCGCACGTTCTGCTCCACCAGGAAGATCGTCAGGCCCTGCTTGTTGATCTCGCGCAGCGTGCGAAAGATGTCCTGCACGATGATCGGCGCGAGGCCCATCGAAGGCTCGTCCAGCAACAGCACGCGCGGCTTTGCCATCAGTGCACGGCCGATCGCCAGCATCTGCTGCTCGCCGCCCGAGAGATTACCGGCCAGGCCGTCGGCCCGGTCCTTCAATACCGGGAACAGCGCATAGATGCGTTCCAGGTCGGCGGTGCGCGCCGCCGCGCCGTCGCGCCGCGTGTAGGCACCGAGTTCGAGGTTCTCGCGCACCGTGAGCGTGGTCAGCGTGGCGCGGCCTTCGGCCACCTGCACCACGCCGCCAGCCACGATCTTGTGCGGCGAGAGAGCGCCGATGTCCTGGCCCGCGAAGATGACGCGGCCCGAGGCCTTTTTCACCAGCCCCGACAGCGCCAGCAGCGTGGTCGACTTGCCGGCGCCGTTGGCGCCGACGAGCGTGGTGATCTGCCCTTCGTGCAGTTCGAAGTCGATGCCCTTGACGGCCTGCACATGTCCGAAGTTCACCTTCAGGTCTTGCACCTGCAGCAAGGGGTTTGTCGTTGCGGCGCTCATGCGGCGGCTTTCTGGTCGTTGGTGGCTTCGTCGCGTTCATCATCTTCGCGGCCGAGGTAGGCCTCGATCACCTGCGGGTCGTTGCGGATCTCGTCGGGCCCGCCGCGCGCGATGATGCGGCCGAAATTGAGCACTGCGATCTGCCGGCACAGGCCCATCACGAAGCGCATGTCGTGCTCGATCATGAACACCGAGTAGCCGCGCGCCGCGATGTTCTCGATCTCGACCATCAGTTCGCTTTTCTCGGTGCTGTTCATGCCCGCGACCGGCTCGTCCAGCAGCAGCAGCCTGGGCTCCGTGGCCAGCGCGCGCGCGAGTTCGAGCTTGCGCTGGTCGCCGTACGAGAGGTTGTCGGCCGTCTCGTGCGCCTTGTGGTCGAGCCTGACCCAGCTGAGCAGCTCGCGTGCGCGGTCTCGGGCGCGCTTCTCCTCGCTGCGGAACAGGCCCGATCCGGCCAGGAGGCCGAAGGCGCCGTAGCGCAGCCGGGCGTCCATGCCGACCGTGACGTTTTCCAGCAGCGACATCTCCTTGAAGATGCGGATGTTCTGGAAGGTGCGCGCGATGCCGCCGCGCGTGATCTGGAAGGGCTTGCGGCCGGCCAGGTCCTGGCCTTCGAAATGGATGGTGCCGCTGGTGGTCGGCAAGAGGCCGGTGATCAGGTTGAACACCGTCGTCTTGCCGGCGCCGTTCGGGCCGATGAGCCCGAAGATGCCGCCCTTGGGGATGTCGAGGCTCACGTCCTGCAGGACCTTGAGCCCGCCGAAGTGGCGCGACACGTTCGTGAGTGTGAGAAGCGTGTTGGTATCGCTCATACCGCACTCCCCTTGCGGCCAAACCACTGCCGGATGCGCGCCGGGTCCCAGATGCCCTTGGGCAGGAACAGCACGATCAGCACCAGGATGAAGCCGTTGACCACCAGGCGGAAGGCGCCCAGGCCACGCAGCATCTCGGGCAGCAGCGTGAGGATGGCGCCGCCCAGCAGCGGTCCCATGAGGCTGCCGATGCCGCCGAGGATCGCCATCGTGAGGATGTCGACCGCGCGGTAGAAACCGTACTCGGCCGGGCCGATGAAGAAGGTCAGGTGGGCATTCAGCGTGCCCGCCAGGCCGGCAATGGCGCCGCCCAGCACGAAGGCCAGCATCTTGTGGCCGGCCACGTCGATGCCCATCAGGCCGGCGGCGGTTTCGTCTTCCTTGATGGCCTCGAAGGCGCGGCCGACCTTGGAGCGGCGCACGCGCCACAGCACCAGCAGCACGAGCACCAATGCCAGCGCCACATGCCACCACGCGGTCGATTGCGGAATGCCGTTCAGGCCCAGCGCGCCGCCCGTGAGCGACTCGGCGTTGAGGATGGCGATGCGCACCACTTCGCCGAAGGCCAGCGTGGCCATCGCGAGGTACACGCCCGACAGGCGCAGCGTCGGCTTGCCGATGAGGAAGGCGACCAGCGCCGGCGCCGCCATGCCGGCGGCAATGGCCACCGGGAACGGCACGCCGTAGGTCAGCGTGAGGATCGATGCGGTGTACGCGCCGATGCCCATGAAGGCCGCGTTGGCCAGCGCCAGCATGCCGCAGGCAAGCGTGAGCCAGATCGAGAGCGCCAGCAACCCGTTGATGCCCAGCGAGAGCACCAGGTTGCTGTAGACCGCCCAGAAATTGTCAAAGGCTTCCATCATCAAACCTTGCGCTCCTTCAGGGAACCGAACAGGCCCTTGGGGCGCACCAGCAACACCAGGAACAGCAGGCCGAAGGCCACCGCGTCGCGCATGTTGGAGCCCACGTAGGCCACCGACAGCACCTCGGCGAAACCGAGGAACAGCCCGCCCAGCAGTGCGCCGCGGATGTCGCCCATGCCGCCCAGGATGATCACCGCGATGCCCTTCTCGAGCATCGGCTGGCCCATCAGCGGGAACAGCGCGTTGGAGTACAGGCCGATCAGCACGCCCGCCACGCCGCCCAGGCCCGCGGCCACGAACGAGGTCAGGTAGAACAGGCCCTCGACGTTCACGCCCACGAGATAGGCCGCCTTGGGCGATTCGGCAATGGCACGCAGCGCGCGGCCCAGCTGCGTGCGCTGCAGCGACAGCATCAGCACGCCCATCAGCACGAAGGACGACAGCACGATGCCCAGCTCGAGCACCGTGACGTGAATGCCTGCGAACACCAGGGCGTCGTCGGGAATGGTGCCGGCCGGAAAGCGCAGGTTCTCCGCGCCGAAGATGCCCTGGATGCCGTTGTTCAGGATGATGGCCACGCCGATGGTGGCGATCATCGGAATCAGGTGGGGCGCATTGCGCTTGCGCAGCGGCTTGAGCACCAGCACGTCGATCAAGAGGCCGAGCACGCCGCAGAACGCGAACGCGAAAGGCAGGCCGACCCACAGCGGCATGTTCAGCACCCGCATGAACTCGGCCGCCGAATACGCGCCGACCATGAAGACAGCGCCATGCGACAGGTTGATGACGCCGAGCACGCCGAAGATGAGGGTGAAGCCGAGCGCAAAGAGTGCGTAGACGCACCCCAGCGACAAGGCATTGACAAGCTGTTGATCGAGCACGATGGGCTTCCGTCAGGCCGCGCGCGGCGGGGGCGTTGCGGCGGCAAATTCAAATGAAAAAAAGAAAACGGGCGCAAGAGGCCCGAGTTTGCAAAGGCCGGCGGCGGGCCGCGCGATACGGTCCCGCCCCGGCGCTGCCTACTTCTCGATCACGAACGCAGAACCCTTTGTCACGCTCACGATGGCCTGCTGCTTCGCGTCGTAGCCGGCGGGCTTGCCGGCCTTGTCGTTGATGCGTGCGAAGGCGAAGGCGCCGGTGGCGCCGGTCCACTTCACGTTGGGCAGGGCGTCGCGCAGCGCGCTGCGGTCGGCCGCCAGGTTGCCCGACAGCTTCACGCCCTTGAGCGCCTGCGCCACGATGTGCAGGCCGTCGTAGGCCTGTGCCGCGAACTGGTCGGGCGCGACCTTGTACTTGTCGTTGTAGGCCTTCTGGAACTTCGTGTTCTCGGGCGTGGCGTTGCTGGCCGACCAGGGGCTGCCGACGTAGAGGTTGTCCGAGCTGCCCTTGGCCAGATCGAAGATCTTGGTCGAGTTCATGCCGTTGCCGCCGATGACCGGCACGTTCAGGCCGAGCTGGCGCGCCTGCACCATGACCGGTGCGCCTTCCGCCAGCAGGGCCGACAGCACGATGGCATCGGGGTTGCCGGCCTTGATCTTGGTGAGCTGGGCCTTGAAGTCCACGTCGCCCTTGGCGAAGGTCTCGGTCGTGGTGATCGGCAGCTTCAGCGCGTCCAGCGCCTTCTTGAAGTTGTCGTAGCCGCTCTTGGTGAACACGTCGTCGTTGCCGTAGAGCACCGCGACCTTCTTGATGTTGGCGTGCTTGACGGCCACGCGCAGCGTCTCGGGCAGCACGTCGGCCTCGGTCACCGCGTTGCGAAAGATGTAGTCGCCGATGGAGGTGATGCCGTCGGCCGTGTTCGAAGTGCCGAAGGCCACGGTCTTGGAGGCCTGGGCGATCGGGTGGGCCGCCTGGGCCGAGTTCGACAGCGTGGGGCCGAAGGTCATGAGGACCTTGTCCTGGAAGATCAGTTTCTTGAAGACGTTGATGGCGTCTTCCTTCTTGCCCTGCTCGTCTTCGATGGCCAGCACGATCTTGTCGCCGTTGATGCCGCCCGCGGCGTTGATTTCGTCGGCTGCCAGTTGGAAGCCGTTGCGGATGGCCGCGCCGTATTGGGCGGCGCCGCCCGAGAGGGCTGCGGCCACGCCGATCTTGATGTCGGCGGCCTGGGCGCCGAAGGCGGCTGCCGCGGCGGCGAGTGCGAAGAGTGCGGGCTTGAAGGGAATAAGACGGTTCATTTGTTGCGTGTCTCTCAAATTGGATAAATGAAGGCGAAGTAACGCTTTAGATTTGCGGCAGCAGGATACGCCAATCAATGTTGTCGGTCGGGCACTGGTCGGTCTCCTCGCCAATCGAATCGGAACAATGATGCCGACGGACGACGGCTGCTACAAAGGCTGCGATACCGGTGCCGCGCCCAGCGCCGTGCCGCCAGGCCCCGCCTTGAAGGTCGTCGGCGTCCAGGGGACCTGGCCCGCGCTGGGCTGGTTCCAGTCGCACACGCCTTCCGGAAAGACAGCCTGCATGCGCGCCTGCTGACCCGAGGTAAACGCCTTGCCCGTGTAATCGGCCGAGGCGAAGGCCAGCGGCTTGAGTCGGCACTTTAAGACGTCACCCGTGAGCGGCTCGCCGGACGCCATGCGCGGAGATTCGAAGGGCTTCGCATTGAGAAAGCAGGCGCCCGAATCGAACGGCACTTCTTTCAGATCGGCTGGCGAGCTGCCCATGGCGTAGCAGGTGTCCTCTGCCGCCGAAGGCTTGTTGCGTATCACTTTCTGCGCCTTGGGGTCGGCCGTCTTGTCCGCTTCGATGGCGCCCAGCCACTGGTCCATGGTGGCGAAGCCGTCCTTGTTCTTGAGCCTGCCTTGCGCAAATTCAGGTGCCAGCACACCGGCGGCCCACATCACATGGTTCGCGTGGCCGCCATTGGCCGCATCGAGCCGGGCGCGTTGCGAGAGTGAGCGCCACGCCATGTGGAAATTCCCTCCGCCCGCATCTACACGGATATCGAGGATGGGAAATCCGGCGAGATTTTTGGCGTTCTGCACCATGCCACTTCGATACAGGGCCGAAATTGCATCTTCCGACGCCTTGAATCGGGGGGCGGGAAGCTTGGGACTTGCAGGCACGCCGCCGGTCCATTGGCTGTCGAGGTCCAGACTGCCGACACCCTCGTTGAGCGCAACGAATTGCTCGACCGTGATCTTGCCGCCCTGCAGTGCCTTCAAGCCGTACTGCACGCCGACGTTGTCGAAGTGAAGTCTGGTTTTCTGGATACCGTCGACATCCTTGACCGTGCCGACGAGGGGCGCGAGCGCGTCATGCAGCGAGCAACGCACACCGTCGGGCCGCAGAACCGGGTCGTACACGATGGATGCGGGCAGCCCCCCGCAGTTGACCGGCAGTGTCGGATCCTGCCCGGTTTCATACGCCGTCACCCAGCTCTTGCAGTAGGCAGATGAGGGGTGGCCATTGATGGTCGATCGGGCGTCTTCACTCCAGCCGCCTGCGTTGGCGCTTGCATAGAATTTTTCGAGCGCCATGCAGTCGCGTGTCTCGCCCCAGATGGTGACGGTGTCCGGGAAGCTGACAAGGGTGATCAATCCGTCGAGCAAGCCCGGCATGATCGATGTCGGAACGGTTTGCATCGTCGACCCTCCGGAAGCACCGAACCCCATCGCATAGCGGATCTCGCCATAGGTGTCGACGATGTGCTCCTTGATCATCATCATCGCTTCCGTCGCCAGCAGGTCGTTGTTGTTCAGCTGGTGGTCCGTCAACGCCGAGGTCACGGTGATGAACCCCGCCCGCAGCGCCCGGTCGTTGAATGGATCGCTCAGGGGTTGTTGCTGGAATCGATTGCCGGTGGCCGCTCCGGCAAAGCTCCACAACACCTTGCCGTTCCAGCCTTTTTGCGGCGCAACAGGCGTCCATGGCTTCGCGGGATCGAAGAGGCCAACGACCTGGTAGATGCCGCGATCCAGCACCCCGCGCTCCAGGCGCAGGAGCGCCTTCACCGTATCTCCGCGATCTGTCGTCACATCGGCGATCTGCGCATCCGCGGGACGCGATTTCGGGTCGTAGGGCTGGAAGCAAGGCGTGGTCCCCGGGACCGTGACCGCAACCGTGAAGGTGCACGCGCTCCCTTCCTTGGCCTTCGGCATGAAGTAGTAGCTGAACGTGGTCGGCGCATTGCAGTCGGCATCGACGGGGTCGCTGTCGAGCCCATTGGGGCGGGGCGTCGTGGAGGCGGAGAGGCCCGTGCCGGGAACGCTGACGGTCACCGCACTTCCGGTTTTCGTGGCGCACACCCACGGCTGGATCGGAGCGCCGGCGAAGATGTTTCCACTTCGGCTGTAGTTGGTCACCACCAGACGCGCGCCCCGAACGTTTGTTGCATTGGCACTGGGTTTCGCACTCACCTGGTTCTCGCCCGCGTGCAATCCGGCGACCAGCCCGATCATGCGACCGTTGTCCCGCACCGCGAACTGCGGGGACACGTCCGTTCCATTGACATCCACGCGGACATCCTCGCTCTTCACTCCCTGGGGCAGGACGACCTCCATCAGCGCATCGCCATCGCTGATCAGGTCCGCGCGATTGGAAAGCGTTTTCAGCGCGATGGCCGCGACGGGACTGTCTCCTGAGCCGTCGCCTCCACCTCCGCCTGCACCGCTCGGGAAGAACCGAAATTCACTGCCGCCTCCTCCGCCGCACGCGACGACCGCAGCAGCACAGAGCACGCCGACGGCCAGAGAGCGCACCAAAGTCTTTTCATGCTTCATTCTTGTCTCCTTGATTTTTTTAACGACCTGCGGAACGGCGCGCTAGGGTTTCGCCGCCTGGTCCAGAAACGCCAGCACTTCCGTGTTGAAGCGCAAGGGCTGCTCGAAGTACGGGGAGTGCCCTGCCCCCTCAATCTCCACCATCCGGCTGCCGGGGATGTAGCGGCTCACGTCGCGCACCACCGCCGGAGTCACCAGCGGATCCTCGACGCCGACCAGGAGCAGCGTGGGGCACCGCAGCGCCTGCAGCGCATCCAGCGGCAGCAGCTGGTCCGGCGCCATCAACGCGCCAAGGCGCGCACGCAGGCCGGCGCTGGCGTCCTCGTTGAACATGGCCGGATTGAATTGATTGATCTGCCGATAGAGCAGCGACAACTCGGGATGTCGTTGCACAAAGCCTCTGCTCAACGCGCTGTTCTCCAGATCCCCGGGGTCCACCGACGAGAGAAAAGTGCGAATGTCCAAAAGCATCTGTGCGTGCCCGATCGCCATGGGCGAATCGCAACAGGCAAACGCCCACACCCGATGCGGGTGCCGCAACGCCACGCGCAATCCGGTCATGCCCCCGAGCGACTGGCACACCAGCGCGGCGCTGTCGATGCTTTCGGCATCCAGCACGGCCAGCACGTCGCTCACGAACACGTCGAGGCTGAATTCGGCAGCGGTCGACGCCACGCTCCGACCGAAGCCGCGGTTGTCGACGGTGATGCACGTGTACCGGCTGGCAAAGGCCGGCAGTTGCTGCCACCATGTGGCCCCGTTCGATCCTGCACCGTGCAGAAAGACGACCGCGGGCCCCTGCCCCCGGCGCTCGTAGTAGATGGGGGTGTTTCCGGATTTGGCGAAGCTCATGGGGATGTTCGTTGGCGTTTGGGCAGCGGCCAAAAAAAAGCGCGCGCAAGAAGAAGACTCTCAAGAAGGTGTGAAGAAACCGTAGCGAGCGGTTCGAGCTTGCACCGAGGACCGGAACCGTACTTTGTACGGTGAGGACCGCAGGTGCTAGATCGGACCGCGCAGTAGGTTTATTCACAGCTTCTCAGTCGTCGATCCTGCGGCCGGTCTGGTCCACCAGATGGCGCAGCGGCCAGGACGAAACGATCAGCGCGACGATCAGGTACAGCGCCGGCGCGAGCTTGTTGCCGGTCGCACCGATGAGCCACACCGCAATCAGTTGCGCGGTGCCCCCGAAGACGGAGATGCCTACGCCTGCGCTGACCGAGGTGATGGTGGCGCGCACCGCCTTGGGCAGCATCTCGGGCAGCATCGTGAGCGTCGGCACCGCGTGCAGGGTGTAGAGCACGCTCAGTGCGAAGACGGCGATCAGCAGGTTCGCGACGCTGGGCGCGGCGTTCAGCCACAGGAAGCACGGGTACACGAGGATGACCGACGCCACGCGCCCCACGACGATCAGCGGCTTGCGCCCCCAGGTGTCGGCCATCATGCCGACGATGGGGCCCAGGACGAAGGTGACCGCGGCGGACAGCACGCTCGCGAACAACGCCGAGTTCGCGGGCAGGCCGAGCTCGCGGATGGCGTAGGTCGGCATGTACAGCAGGATGAGGTAGGCGGACACCGCCGTCCCCATGATCAGCAGAATGCCGCGCAAGGTGTCGAGCTTGTGGGACTTCACGAGCTGTCGAAGCGGGCTGGGGCGATCGACGTCGGGCTTCGCGATTGCCGCAGCGTGCGGTGCGGCGCCGGTGGTCGCCTCGCGCGAAACCAGGGTCTCGTGCAACTGGCGGCGGATATAGAACCCCACAGGCGCAATCAGCACACCCAGCGCAAACGGAATGCGCCAGCCCCAACTCTCGAGCGCGGCGGGCGAAAGAATGTTCGCCAGCCATACCGCAATGCCCGCCCCGATCACGATGCCGAGACCCTGGCTCGCGATGAACCAGCTCGTGAGAAAGCCGCGGTTGCGCGGTGTGCCGTTTTCCATCAGAAGCGTCACCGCCGCGCCGGATTCGCCGCCGGCGGAAAAGCCCTGGAGCAGGCGCGCCACAACGATGATGAGCGGCGCCGCCAAGCCGATCTGCGCATAGGTCGGGGCCAGCGCGATCATGGCGCAGCCCAGGGCCATCAACATGATCGTCAAGGTCATCGCGGCCTTGCGGCCGCGCCTGTCGGCGTACTGGCCGATGAAGATGCCGCCCAGCGGGCGGGCGAGAAACCCGACGCCGAAGGTCGCGATCGAGAGCAGCAATTGCCCCTCGGTGGAGGAAACGGGGAAAAACAATTTGCCGATCAGGATGGCGTAGAAGCTGTAGACCGTGAAATCGAAGAATTCGAGGGCATTGCCGATGGTGACGGCGGTGATGGTTCTGGCGCGGCTGGGGAGGGCCCACCGAACATCGCTTTGCAAATGGGGCACGGCAAAAGTGGTTGTCATGAAATATTCCGGGATTCACAGCGCATGCTGCGGGTCAACCGAGAAAGGAGGCGAATTGCCTCCTTTCTCAACTCTGCACACCGACTCTCGGCATGCACGCTCCGAAAGAGCTTATTGCGGCAGGGCCATTAATTCGTGGCGCACGTAAAGCTCGATGCAGCCTTGACATCGCCGGAACCATTGTATTTTGGCCACGTCGGATATTCACACAATGGGATGTCGCGGGACCCACCCGATAAGATCGGATTGACAGGTGCTTTGCCATTTTCGACCCAATCTTTCAATGCCTTTAAATCATCCCATGTTCCCAGATTCACTGCGCCGCCATGCATACCACCGGGAAATTCGTAAAATCGCACATTCTCTTTCACCGCTGTTGCCGCTTCCGATGCAGATATAGATTTCGACGTTGCCACGTTTTGCACAACCGCTTCATAGTAGTTTCGGGTGCTTTGCGGTGAAATTACCTGATCATCCGTACCATGCGTCAAAAGAATTTTCCCGCCCTTCTTGAAGAATTTATTCAGATCGGGGCTCGTATTGAAAAGTTTCTCCAAGGCTTGGAAGCGCTCTTTAAACGGCCCGGAAAGACTCAGGGTATCCATATCCATATAATCAGCGGAAGAATTTCGCGTAACGAAGTATTTGTAGTAAGGATCCGCCAACAAGCCTTGGTTGATGAGAAGTCCTGAAGCGAAATTGCTGTTCGGCTTGTATCCAGGATAATTCCGGGCGCCGAAGTTGGAAGGCTCGGCAAATTCAATCGGATTGATCACGACTTGAACGGTCTTGATTTGCGCATCCGATAGGCATGCATAGAGCAGGGAGCTCGAAACACGGGGGGGGCAATGCAAAGGCGCGGGCGGCAATGGCCAGGGAGATGGTCGTGTGGCCGTCATCGGGTCGAATGCTTTACGACAAGCATCTATGTTGCTCACGAGCTGATCTTCCACGCCATCGAGCGCATCGCATGTCGACATTACGCTTTTGCTCAATGCGTCAAGCTCGCCCAAACCGAGAGCGCCTCCTGGAGCCTTCCATGCCTGTAGTCGCCTGATGAACGCTCTGTTCATGTCGGCAAAATTCAGAGCTGGCGTTGCGCTGGATATCCCGTCCCAATCTTCAGGCCACCTTTGCGCCAACGTCAATACCTCACGCCCTCCTTCCGAACCGCCAATTGCGTACCAATACTTCGGAGCCTTTCCGTAAATAATATTGATCAGTTGATTTACTGCATCTCTGGTTTTTTTCAGTGAGTCACCCGCAAAATTATTCAGCGCTTCATCGTTCATGGCGAAGCTTCCGCCAGCTAGATCGCCGTTGGATAGACCTTTCACGAGGTCCAACTGATGTCCCGAATCGTTGGTGAATATGACGAAGCCTGAATTCTTTATTTGCAAGAGGACAGCGGGCACGACAAATCCATCAAGTCCGCCACCGCCCATCAACAATGCACGGTCGTTCCAATTCGCAGGAAGACTGACACTGAAATTGATATCCGGCGCATTGACATCCTTCGGTTTGATTTTTCCAGTGACTTCGCAGGATGAAGTAAGCAAACTCCAATTTGCGGTCGATACGCTTGCGGAATTTTTGCTCCAACCCAACTGTCCAACAAGATTTTCCAGATTGGCAGCGATTTGCACCATCGTGCACTTCCCGGAATTCATTGTCGCCGGGGCCGCCTGACTCAGCATGGGTGACAGCGAAAATGCCAGCGCCAATCCGCATGTCAATTGAGATAATTTCATTTGTCTTCCCTGAATGTGTTTGGATTTACCTTTTCAGCCACGAATTGCCATAACCAGAGGCCTGCGGATGCACCGCATCTCCATGTCCTCGCATTTCTGTAGCAGCGGAATCCTCGCAGTCACCTTCCGATCGAAATAGCGGGTTTACGCCCGAATTCGATACAACTTCGAGATATGAAAATCTCGAAATTAGATGACCGCTCAAACACTTCCTGGGTAATTAGCCCGGGCCTCAATCGACAGCAGGCCCCACATAGCGCGCCCCCACCCATCGACCGCTCTCGCAGAGATCGCGCGCCACGCGTTCGATCAATCTGCAGACAGCCGCCCTCGCCCTCGATTCCGGCACATCCCGTGCGGTACACAGGCACAGCACGCGCACCAGCGCCTTGGACCGGATCGAGTGGGCCACCAGGCGCCCTTCTCTCAACTCGCGTTGCACCAGGGAGGGCGGCAATATCGTCGGGCCGATGCCGGCCTCGACCGCATCCTTGAGCACCCCGAGCGAGTTGATCTCCGCGGCGATGCGCAACACAGGCAGGCCGGCCGCCCGGAGCGCTGCATCGATGACCCAGCGTGTCGTGTGCCCGTTCTGCGCACCCGGCAAGACCACCGGACGCACGCAGGCCTGCGCCAGCGAAACCTCTCCGGGGGGCGGGGCATCGGGGTCCGTCGGCGAATGCAGAAAGACGAAGGCCTCCTCGATCAGCGGAACGAACACGAGGTCGCTGCGCGGAACGATGTCGGTGAGGATCGTCAGATCGATCTGCCCGCGCGTCAGTTGCTCGACCACGTGCCCCGACAGCTCCTCGTTGAGTTGGAACGAAAGGCCCGGGTAGTCCCTGGCCACGGCGAGGGTCAGGGCCAACGCGAGCGTGACCGCCACCGACTGCGGCAGCGCGACGATCACGGAGCCGGATATCGTCTCGGCGGAATTGCGGATGGCGTTGCGCAAATCGTCGATCTGCTTGGTGATGCCCCGGGCATGTTCATAGAACAGCTTTCCGGCGTCGGTGGTCACGATGCCGCTGCGGCTTCGCACGAGCAGTTGCACGCCCAGTTCGGATTCGAGTTCGGCCACCTGCCTGCTCAAGGCAGATTGCGCAACGTGCAGATGCTGGGCCGCCCGGGACACGCTGCCGCTGTCGACGATGGACAAAAAATACTTGAACTGGCGCAACTCCATCAGGTCCCCTTGTGTCCAGCGCCGGCAGGAAAGCGACAACGCGCACGCACGCGAAATCGCTCCCTGTCTCCGGTTTTTCTTCTGGTCGTCGTGCAACGCGAAATGCCGAGGCCAGCATAGGGAGGCACTTGGAGGGCATCGACGCGGGTATCCCCTCGCTTCTGTCATGCGCTTGACAGTTTTGGGTCTCGATTTCCGAAACGGCCCTGGGTTCAGGATGCCGGGCGGTCGGCGCGCACTCGCGCACTAACACTGGCATCGCCCCCGTTGTCGGCGTAAGCTGATTTCCGGCCGACCAGCAAAGGTGATGGCCCCAGCAACCACCGCTGTGCCGACTTGTACGAAAGGACCTCCCATGTTGTCCGACTCGTCTATCACGACCATGCTTCCCGTCAAGGACATGGACCGCGCCCGCGCCTTCTACGAGGGTTGCCTCGGCCTGAAACCCGGGGGCCTGCGGCCCGATGGCAAGTGCGTCTACTCGGTGGGCGGCAGCACACTGTCGCTGTTTCCCAAACCGGAGGGAACCAAGGCCGACCACACGGCGATCAGCTTTCAGGTCGACGACATCACCGCCAGCATCGCGAACCTGAAGCGCGCCGGCGTGGTGTTCGAGGACTATGACTACCCCGAGCTGAAAACCGTCGACCACGTCTGCGTGCTCGGCTCGGAAAAGGCGGCGTGGTTCAAGGACACCGAGGGGAACTACCTCTGCATTCATGAGGAGATCGCGCAGGGGTAGCGACGCGCCAGCCGAGCGCGATGAGAGGCGCTGGTAGATTCCGTCGCTCCGACCTCAACTGCCAGGAGCCTCTCATGAAGAAACAGGAACTGCGTCGCGGCCGCCTGATCGACCACATCGGCCTGGTCGTTCGCGATCTGGCGGCCAGCAAGGCCTTCTACGCAGCCGTCTTCGATGTGCTGGAGATCCCCATGGGCGGCTCCGACGGGCGCAACTTCTGGGCCGATGAACTGTTCGTGTCTACGCCCGACAGCGAGGAGGTGCGGGGCGAACTGACCGGACGCCATCACATCGCGTTCCAGGCGCAAGACCGCGCGATGGTGGACGCATTCCACAAGGCCGCACTGGCACATGGCGGAAGGGACAACGGTGCGCCGGGAGAACGCCCCTAGCACCCCGGCTACTACGCGGCGTTTGTGCTGGACCCGGATGGCAACAACATCGAGGCCGTGTTTCACGGTGAAGCGGATCGGAGTGCGGCTTCGGTGCGAATCGCGTTTTGATCACTGCGTGGTGCCCCGTTTGCGCTCCGAAACATGAAATTCGAATCCGTCACCTCATTCATTCGCTCGATCGCCCATCGTGAGCAAAAAGAAGTGGGTGCATCCGTTTCTTCACATGGCACCACGACCGAGATCGTCTATCCGGCACCGCTGTCCTGGCCATGGCCGCGGCAGTTTGAATACACCCGCGAATTCTTCTGCGTCGGCTCCGGGGCAAGTTGCCTGCACGAGGTAGGCAGAGCAACCGCCAGCAAGGAGGAACACGTCGTCAACATGTTCTCCCCCGATCCGGCGCGCGAGGCACGGCATTTCGTTGATGCTGGCTACGCCGAAGCCTGGGGCAGCACCCTGCTGGGCCGCGCACTGAGCACGGTGTGGAGTCGACCGCTTGCGCGAGGTGCCAGCATTCACGAGGTCGCCAACGCCGGGGACATGGAGGACTACGCGTCGCTCCCCGGCATCTCGAACCCCGGCACATCGCGCGATCCGTTCATTCACAACTTCTACGCCACGGTCGACAGCGAAGTGGTTGCCAAGGGTCAGTTGATTGCCCTGCCGCAAAGCGTCGCGTACATCTCCGATATGTTCACGCGGCCCTCGCATCGCGGCATGGGGCTGTGCAACTTCATCATGCTCGCGCTGGAGAACAAGGCGCGCGAACTCGGCGCCACGCATACCTGCCTTGCGCCTGGCCAGGAGGTCGCATCTTTCGGTCTCTATGCCAAGTATGGCTACGAGTCTGTCGGTTCGCGCTCAGTTCTTGTCTGCCGCGATGCGCGTGACACAGCGCATGACACCTGACGCCCAGCGCGATTCGACGCTCACTCCCTGACTCCCAACTCGGCGATATCGGCTGCGAACTGGATGCCCAGTGCCTCGTTCAGGGCCATCCAGGCCGCCCAATAGCCTTGAAATCCGTCGCTGGCACGCAGCGCCTTGTCGGCCTGTCGGCGCAACCGGATCTGGCCCTCGTTCAGCTGGTCCTTGCCGCCGGCCTGGTCGATCGTGCGACGCAAACCATCGACGATGCCCGGCAAGACACGCATCGCCCACTTCTTCATGGTCTCGATCAGGCGGCGCATGACCAGGCTGTCGGCCCAATGCATGTCATCGATGTATGCGATGCGCTTCACGTAGCGCGCCAAAGCCTCCTCGGACGGGTTCTTGACCTGGCCCAGGGCATGCAGGAACAACCACAGCGCTCGCACCTTGCGGGCTTCGGGCCGCGTGTCCTGGCGGCGGCGGCCAAAGCCGATATGGCGCACCACGAAACGGACCTTCCTGGCCCGCGCCAGGACACGCTCCAGCGCCGGAATGCCCATGTCCTTGGTCGAATCGGCACCTCCGGCTGCACGCAGCATGGTCCGGTAAGTCAGTTCGTCCATCTTCCCCGCGCGCTCGAGTTCGCGGCAGGCCAGGTGGATCAGCTTGATCAGGCGAAACCGCTCGGCGCTCATGCGCCGGCGTCCTTGCGCTCTACAACGGGCTGCGTGCCATCGGCAAGTGCGCGCAATGTCACAGCACGCGTTCGCACAACTCGATGTGACTTTCGGCGCCCAGGTTGAGGGCCGAAGCGAAAAGTAGTACTGCCCATCGATTCATCTTCAACTGTTGCTCCCTAGTTAAATTACCAGTGAGCAAATGCTGCATGAGTCGCTTGATGAAGTCCAACTGACCGGGCTGGAAATCACTGCCGATACAACGGATCCATCGTGCAATGCACAGGCATGAGAAACGAAGGTTCTAGATTCACTATCATGAAGCAGGGCTAGAAACGAAACACTGTCTCTTTGCGCAAGTTTATCTCGCTTTAAAACGTGAAAAACTTCACGCGAGACGACGAATTCTGCAGCGCAACGCAGTCTTCTTTGAGCCGGTATCCCCAGGAACTTGGGCAGTGGCATTCAAGACACGTCTCGGGCGTGGATGACACGGCTCATTCCGCATCGGGAGGGCCATCCTTCTTGAGCTCGGTGAACTTGGCTGCCATCGTCGGGTTGCCCCGCGTCAGCTTCTTGATCGTCACGTCCTGCGCCTTGTCGTTCGCAAGGCGGAGGTTCCGGTCCGTGCCGAGCAGCGCCTCCTTCGTTTTTTGCAGATGGTCGATCGACTTGTCGATTTCATCGATCGCGGTCTGGAAGCGCCTGGAGGCCAGGTCGTAGTTCTTGGCGAACGCGCTCTTGAACGTCTCCAGCTCGTTCTCGAAGTTCGTGATGTCGATGTTCTGTGCCTTGAAGAGCGCAAGCTCCGACTTGTACTTGAGCGAGTTCATCGCCGCGTTCCGCAGCAGCGTGATGATCGGAAGAAAGAACTGCGGCCGCACGACGTACATCTTCGGGTAGCGGTGGAACACGTCGACGATGCCGGTGTTGTAGAGCTCGCTGTCGGGCTCCAGCAGGGAGACCAGCACCGCGTATTCGCAGCCCTTCTCGGTGCGGTCCTTGTCCAGCTCCTTCAGGAAATCCTCGTTCCTGTTCTTCGTGGCGGTGCGGTCGCTCTCGTTCTTCATCTCGAACATGATCGAGACGATCTCGGTGCCCGCCTCGTCCGCGTCGCGAAAGACGTAGTCGCCCTTGCTGCCGGTGCGCGCGTCGTTGTCCTTCTCGAAATACGCCCTCGGAAACGCCATCGACCGAATGCGGTTGAACTCGGTCTCGCAGTGCTGCTCGAGGGTCTCGCCGACCATCTTGGTCGACAGGCGAGCCTTCATGTCCCGCAGGCGCTCGATCGCGTCGTCACGGTCCTTGATCTGCGTCTCGTACTTGTCCTTGAGCGACTTCTCGGCGAGCTGCTTTTCGAGTTCGGCCCGCCCGAGGCCACTTCTGAGTTCGTCGCGCTCCTTCTCGACCACGCTGACGGCCTCGGTGACCGCGAGCCGTTGCGCCACCTCGATGGCATCGAGCTTGGCCTTCAGGGCCTGGATCTCCGCGTCCTTGACGGCAGCGCCCCGCTCCAGTTCGCTCGCGTGCTTCGCCTGGGCCAGCTCGGCCGCGGTTCGCTTGTCTTGCCTGGCTTGTTCGAGTTCGTTGGCGAGCGCGTCGCGTTCTTTTTCGACGGCGCCCAGGGCCTCGCTCACGGCGAGCTTTCGCGCGACCTCGCCGGCGTCGAGGCTGGCCTTCAGTTGCTGGATCTCGGCGTCCTTGGCTGCAGCGGCCGCTTGCAACTCGCTGGCGGCCCTGGCCTGCGCGAGTTCGACGGCATTGCGCTTGTCCTGCGCGGCCAGTTCGAGGCGCTCGTGCAGTTGCTTGTCGAAGTCGCTGTCGCGAACCTGCTTGAGGATGTCGGCGTACCCGGCCTCGTCGATCTTGAAGGCTTTCCCGCAGTGCGGGCAGATGATTTCATGCATGACTGGTTGCTTTCCGCATGACGACGATGCGTCGGGGGGTCTCGATTCGCTTCATGCGGCATGCGTTGATGGCTGTGGGGGCGAATCCTGCCACGAGTCGGCGGCGCCGCCCCTCGCTTGCCGGCATCGGTCAGGCGGCCACGGCGCGTGCGGGGCTCCTGAGCAAGCTCACCACGCTCCCGGCCAACGCAGCCAGGGCCGCCATCCCCAGCCCCCAGTGCACCGCGCTGTGCGGCGGCAGCAGCGCGAACGCCAGGCTCATCCCCAGGCTGCCGAGCGTCAGCCCCGTGAGCCGTGCAGTGCCTTGCGCGCCACCGGCGGCGCCGCTGCGCTCCTTGGGCGCGGAGAGCAGCATGTTCTGGTTGTTGGGCGTCTGGAAGAAGCCGAAGCCCAGGCCGGCGAGGCTCGTGAACACCGCGAGCGGCAAGGCCGGGTTGCCGTGCAGGGGCCACAGGGCACACAGGGCCAGGCCGCTCGCGAAGCATGCGCTTCCGGCTGCGCACAGCCATGCGGTCGGTACGCGCTGGGCCAGGCGCGCCGAGACCGGCGCGGCCAGCATCACCGCCAAGGGCCAAGGAGTCATCAGGAGGCCGGCAGTCACCGCGCTCTGGCCGAGTTCGTGCTGGATGTAGAACGGCAGCGCCACAAGGGCCGCCATCTGGCCGGTGAAGCAGCACACGGAGGCGATGACCGAGACGCGAAAGGAATGCACGCGCAGCAGGTCGAGCGGAATCAACGGTGCCGCCTTGGGCATCTCGCGCCGCACCAACAGGACCATGCAGATGGCCGACAACGCGAGCAACGCGCCACCCTGCCACGGATGCGCGACGAGCCGGTCGCTTCCCATGACGAAGGAGGCGAACAGTGCCGCGTTGAGCGCGATGCTCCACACGTCGATGTGGCGTGCCGAGCGCGGCGGGCTCGGCAACCCTGCGCAGGCGACAAGCACGACGAGGCCGATCGGCAGGTTCACCGCAAAGAGCCACGGCCAGCTTGCCGCGGAGAGTATGAAAGCGCCAAGGGTGGGACCCGACGCCGAAGCGGCCGCGACGGCGAGCGCATTCCAGGCGATGGAGCGCGCCAGCAATCGACGCGGATAAGTGAACCGCAACAACGCCAGCCCCAGGGGCATCACGGCCGCGCTGCCCAGGCCCTGAAGGCACCGCGCGGCCACGAGCCATGACAGCGACGGGGCCAACGCGCACAACACCGACGCCGCGGTGAACAACGCCACGCCGCCGGCGAACACGCGCCGATACCCGAACCGCTCCCCGATGGCGGAAGCCGGCAACAGGAACATGACCACGGCCAACTGGTAGGCGGTGATGATCCAGACGGCATCGGCGGGCGTCGCCCGCAATTGCTGCGCGATGCTCGGCAGCGCGATGTTGGCGATGGCGCCGTCGAGCACCACCAGCACGCCCGCGCCCAGAATCGCGGCGACGGCCGCGAAGCGCCGCGGCAGCGGCAGGCCATCGGCGTCATGCACGGCGTTCACCTCTTGGGTTTCGACGGTGCGGCCGATGGTGGAAGAAGAGTCGGGGCTAAGCGTAGATGACAACATGATTGGGCAACTGGAAGAGGCACACTCTATTGCGCCAGGCCAGCTTAGGACGGCCCATGCAGCTTGCCCAGCGCGTGGCGCGCAGCTTGTTCCTGCATGCGGCGCCTGTCGAAACCACCGCAGCCGTGCTAGGTTCAGTGCATGCCAACAGATGCCGACCTGAACCTGCTGTTTGCGTTGAACGCACTTCTTTCCGAGGGCAGCGTCGCGAGAGCCGCCGAGCGCCTGGGCCTGAGCGAGTCGGCCATGAGCCGCGCGCTCGCGCGGTTGCGGGAATCGACCGGGGACGAGCTGCTCGTACGCGCGGGTCGCGCGATGGTGCTTACGCCGCATGCGCTGGCACTGCGCGATCGCGCAAGGGAGCTGGTGCAGGAGTCGCGCGCGGTGCTTCAGCCTGCGGGCGCGGGCATGGACCCTCGCGCGCTCCAGCACCTCTTCACCATACGGGCCAACGACGGCTTCATCGAGGGCTTCGCGCATCAGCTGGTGGCGCGCGCCGCGCGCGAGGCGCCCGGCGTTCGCCTGCGCTTCACGCCCAAGCCCGACAAGGACGTTCGCCCCCTGCGCGAAGGTTTGATCGACCTAGACGTCGGCGTGCTCGGCGAGTCGGGCCCGGAGGTGCGGGTGCAGGCGCTGTTTCGCGACTACTTCGTCGCCGTGGTGCGCGAGGGCCATCCCCTGCTCGCCGCACCCGGGATCACTGCCGAGCGCTATGCGGCCTGCGACCACGTGGTCACGTCACGCCACGGCCGGACCGAGGGGCCGGTGGACGTTGCACTCGCGGCGATGGGCCTGGTGCGCAATGCCGCGGTCGTCGTGCCCAGCTTCAGCACCGCCTTGTCGATCGCGGCCGCGACCGATCTGGTGGCACTGATACCGTCCTCGTACTTCGAACACCTGAGGGCACGGGGCACGCTGCGCTCGTTTCCACTGCCGATGCCCACGGCGCAGATCACCGTGTCGCAGATGTGGCATCCGCGTCTGGATCGGGACCCTGCGCATCGGTGGCTGCGTGGGGTGGTGCTGGAGGTTTGCCGGCCGCTGAATGAGCAGACAAGCACGCCGTGATTGCGTTCGGGCTTCGACCTTGAACGTCGGCTGTGGCCCGACTGTTGCCGGCGACGTCACCCTTGCTTTCTGGCCGAGAGTCATCACCGCCGAATTTGCGAAGCCGATCGACGTGTTTGCCATTTTGTTGCGTTAGCAACGCTGTATTGGCTACGGGATCACACCAGTGATTCCGACTCCCTTTGGCCTCTGCTCTGGCACTAAGCTTGCTCGCGAAAGCAGATTCAACACAGGGAGAAACCATGGCGCACTTGCAGCCTGCCCATCGCGGCATTTCGATCGGAAGAACCGGACTCGCAGCGGCCTTGTGCCTTTGCTTGGCCGCATGCGGCGGAGGCTCGGATTCCGGATTCGTGCCGAACCCTTTCGCGGGAGCAGCCCCACCGTCCGTTGTGCAGCCGCCGTCGCCGGATACGTCGGTGACCGAAGTCGCGCCGCCGGCAACGATCCCGCTTGCCGCGGACAAACCGTTCACCGACAACACCGCCTACAGTGGCGAGCCCGATGCCGCGCTCGATAGCGCCGTCGAGGGCGCCGCGGTGGTACAGCGCGATGCCGTCATCGACGGCAAGACGATCCGCTACACCGCCACCACAGGGCACCTCGTCACCGAGGACGCCAAGACGCTCGCGAAGAACGCATCGATCTTCTACGTGGCCTACACCGTCGACAACGTGCCCGCGGCCAAGCGCCCTGTCACCTTCATCTACAACGGTGGCCCGGGCAGCCCTTCGATCTGGTTGATGATGGGGTCGTTCGGCCCCACGTTCACGCCGACGTCGATGCCGGACTTCACGGCACCGGCGCCCTACACGATCAAGGACAACCCCGACAACCTGCTGGACCGCACCGACCTGGTCTTCATCCACCCGGTCGGCACCGGGTACTCGACAGCGATCAAGCCTGCCGTCAATTCGGATTTCTGGGGCGCGGACCAGGACGCGGAGTCGGTCAAGCAGTTCATCAAGCGCTACCTGCATGTCAACGGCCGCATGAATTCGCCCAAGTTCCTGCTGGGCGAATCGTATGGCGGACACCGGTCGTCGATCCTGTCGCTGCGACTTCAACGAGAGGCCATCGACCTGAACGGTATCGTGCTGATCGGCCCTTCGACCAACAACACGCTGGGGGAAGATTCGGTGGGCAAGCTCGCCACCTTCGCGGCGAATGCCTGGTATCACAAGAAGCTCGCACCAGCGCATGCGACCAAGCCATTGCAGCACCTGATGAACGAAGTGGTCCTGTTCTCTGACGGCACTTACGCCAAGGCCCTGGCGAATGCAGCGCTGATGACGCCGGAGATCAAGACTCAGGTCTCCGACTACCTCGGCATGCCGGTCTCGGTCCTGACCGCGAGCGGCAAGCTGCCTTCATCCGCGACGCTGCGCAATCGCCTTCTGGCGGATCAATTCCTGACCATCGGGCGGTACGACGGGCGCGCTACGCGCCTGTTCACGCCGGGTGCCGCCGCTTCGGTCTCGGACGATCCGTCCTCGGTCAATATCAGCAGCGCCTTCTATGCAACCTTCAACACGTTGCTGCGCGAGGAATTGAAGTACTTCCCGGCGAGCCCCTTCACCAAACCCGCCGACAACGCTGTCATCAACAACTGGGACTGGACCCACGCCCAGCCAGGCAAGAGGGCCAATGGCGACTCCTACGGCGAACTGGTCACCACCGAAGACCTGGCGCTCACGATGAGCCTGAATCCCGACCTCAAGGTCTTTGTTGCCACGGGTCTCTACGATTCGGCCATCACCTTCCATCAGACGGAAATGAATCTTCTGGGCACCTCGCTGGATTCGAAGCTCAAGGCCGCCAATCTGAAGATGAAAGCCTATCCGTCGGGGCACATGCTGTATCTCGACCAGGCCGTCAAATCGACCTTGCGGCAAGACGTGAGCAGTTTCTACGACACAGCCACGCAACGCGATCCGACCGCGCGGATCATGAAGCGGCAGGCGGAAACCGCGTCGCTTTTGATGGACTGATGCGTTCCGACTCCCTCCTCTTGATGCCATCGGACCCGCCCCGCCCCGGGGATCGGAATTTCCATGTCGATCCATTGCCGGTGGCGTTGGATCTGCCGTGCAAAGAGAAGACTTGAAGTTCGTCGAAATTCGGCGCCTGCACAACGGGTGCCGATACGCGTCGGTCATGCGGCCATTTGCAACGTGAATGGCATCTCTTGACCCGACACGAAGGTGAACGGCGCATACCAAGCCCGCCGTTCTTTTTTTGTCTCTAGGGAAGCAACATCAAATGCATAACAGAAGCTTAAGTCGAGCCGTCATCACGGCTTTTACGGTCACCGCGCTGACAGCGTGCGGCGGCGGGAGCGGTGGCTCCTCATCCTTCACACCGGTTGCCGGTGCTTCCGGCGCGGGAGCCACGCCACCTGCACCGCCCCCAACGCCAGCCGAAGCGGAACCGGAAGCAGCGGTCTTCGCCCGAGTGGCGCCTGCAGACAAGGTGCTGGACGACCCCAACACCTACGACACAACGTCCGATGGTTCGATCGATCTGTCCGCGATCAACGAAGACACCTCGGTCAAGCAGCACACGATCACGATCAACGGGAAGGTTCTGCCTTACGTCGCGCGCGCAGGGCATCTCGTGGCCTACCGGAACGTTGCGCCCACCAGGAAATCGGGAGCGGAAGCAGCGGTCTTCTACACCTCCTACACACGGGATGCACTACCCAAGGAAAACCGCCCCGTGACCTTCCTTTGGAACGGCGGCCCCGGCTCCGCCTCCATCTGGCTGCACATGGGCTCCTGGGGTCCGAAGCGGCTGAAGTCGGATGCGCCCAACATGCCCGATCCCACGAAGCAACCCGAGAGCTTTCCGTTCGAGGACAACGCGATCTCCCTGCTCGACAAGTCGGACATCGTCTTCGTCGATCCGCCCGGCACCGGTCTCTCCACGGCCATCGCGCCCCTGAAGAACAAAGACCTTTGGGGCACCGACATCGACGCCCAGGTGGTGGCCGACTTCATTACCGCTTACATCAACAAGTTCAACCGGCAGAGCTCACCCAAGTACCTCTATGGCGAGTCTTATGGCGGCATCCGCACGCCCATCGTCGCCAACCTGCTGGAGCAGGCCGGCACCAGCCACTACATGCCCGATCTCTCGGGCAAACCCGCGAAGGTGCTGGCCGGATTCATCCTCAATTCGCCGCTGGTCAACTACAACACCAGCTGCGAGATGACGCGAGGGCGGTCTTCTTGCGAGGGCTATATCCCGTCCTATGCAATGGTCGCGGACTACTTGAAAAAATCCACCAAGCGAGGGACCAAGACCCAGGAGCAATACCTTGCCGAATTGAGGACGTTCGCAAGGACGACGTTCAAGGACACGCTGACCACGTACTTCGACCCGAGCAATTACCTCCAGCCCAAGGACAGCGACGCATGGAGTACCTTTGCCGGCAGCACCCAAGGCAAGGCTGTGCTTGATCAATTGGAGGCCTACACCGGCATTTCTACGGAGTATTCGGCGATGTACTTCAACTTCATTCCCGCTTTCTATGAACAAACCCTGATCCCGGGCTCGGTGCTCGGCCGCTATGACGGGCGAATGATGGTTCCCGACAGCAACAGTCCTGACAAGGACGCGGACTCTTACATCAACCTCGCCTTCCTGAACCAGCTCAAGACCTATTTTCCGGATTTCGTGAACTACAAGTTCAAAGGGGCCTACCAGCCTTTGAACGACGAGCCGCGCTACATCTGGAAGTGGGCGCGCATCGACAGCGACGTCGATAGCCGCCCACAAAGCATCACCGACATCCAGGCGGTTTTGACCTTCAATCCGGACAGCAAGATACTGATCCTTCACGGCTATGAGGACATTGCGACGTCGGGCTTCCAGACCGAACTCGATCTCGAAGGCGCGGGCCTGATCAGCCGGATTCCCGTCAAATGGTTCGAGGGCGGCCACATGATCTACAACACCGAGTCTTCGCGGGCACCGCTCAAGCAGACGCTTGACGACTACTACGCCCTGCCGACCCAGGATGCACTCGGCAGCAGCAGTGCCAGTGTCAGTGCTTCCGCGCTTCAACTTCATTAATCGAGGTGCTCCATGAAAAACACTTCCTTCTGGTTGACCGTCAGCGCCATCGCCACCATCGTTCCATTGATGGGTATGAGCAACGCACATGCCTACAACGATCTTCCCCTCCCTCCGCCGCTGCCCAAGGACTGGGTTCCTCCACCGAAGCCGACTGAAAAATCTGTTGTGCAAGGTGTCGAAACCCAGACCCGCGAGCGCTTCGCCGCTGCCGCGGGCGGCGATACCAACGGCCTGCTGTCGCAAGCGCAGGCCAAGGCGGCGGGATGGGGCTTCGTCAGCGACCATTTCAGCGAAATCGACAGCAGTGGCAGCGGCTATGTGCGGCTCGACGACGTGCTGCGCTTCATATCGCAACGTACGCCGCAGCGAATCATGAGCATGAAGGCCGCGGCGCAATCGAGCAGCAAATGAAAAGCTGATCGATGAAACCGCGCCGGCCATCGAGCCGGCGCGGTTTCGTGGCGCCCGCTCTCAGTGAGCCTGGGCGCCACGTGTCGGCCCGTGTCGGCAAGAAATTTCCTGTGCAACCTGGCGACCAGCCAGCCATTGCAATACCTCACCACATAGGGGAATGTCGAAATGAAAAAGAGTGTCGAAGAGCTGGATACGTCAAAGAACAAAAGGCAAAGGCTGACAACACGCGGACTTCAGATCGCCGGTGCCGCTGCGGCCGCCGCGCTCATCAGTGCGGTCATCAGTGCATGCGGAGGCGGTGGAGACGGCGCACCCTCCGTTGTCTTCCTGCCAGTGGCAACCGCGCCGCAGACCATCACGCAAGAGCCACCTCCCGGGCCGATCCCGGCGCCGGAGCCGTTGCCCGGTGTGGGGCCCCAGTTCGAGAAGTCCCCGACAGACGTGCCCTATCCCGCGCTTGCCGGTCTTTACCCGGGGCATGACGGCCCCGTCGTCGAGAACGGCATGGTGCTGCCCTGGCTCTCTCCGAGCCGGGCGCCGTTGAAGTTCAGCGTCAAGGTTCAGACGGCGCTCGACACCGACAACAACGGAAAACCCGATCGTCTTGCCTTGCGCATCGTGCAACCGGCTGAGGTTGCCGATGGCTTGAAGACACCGGTGATCGTTCGACCGTCCATCTACTACGGAGACCCGACCTATGTCGGGAAGCGGCAACCCTTTCTTGGCGAAGATCAGTATCTGCGGATGGGCTACACCGTCGTCTACGCGGACACGATCGGGAGCTACCAATCGGAGGGTTGCGCCAGCATCATGGACGGTGCGGAGCGCCAGGCCATGGCGGATGTTGTTCGCTGGCTGGCGGGCGACCCTTCCGCGAAAGGGTTTGACGACAGCGGTGCCGCAGTGACTGCAGCCTGGTCGACGAACCACGTTGCCATGGAAGGGATTTCCTATGGCGGAACCTTGCCCACCATGGCCGCCGTCACGGGCGTCACCGGCCTCGAAGCCATCGTTCCGGTGGACGGCATCAGCAATGCCTACGACTATTTCTCACGGTACAACGGCGTGGTCCCCGACGAGCTTGGCGTCGTCACTCTCAACGGCTATGCCAAGAGCTACAACAAGCAAAGCCCACCGGCCGACTGCAAAGCCAACTTCGCCAAACTGGACGCGGGCGTTGACGACGAAACACTCGCCTACACCGACTTCTGGAAGGAACGCAATACGCTCGCACTGGCGGGCAACATCAAGGCCGCGACGCTCATCGCGCACGGTCAGAGCGACAACAACGTCAAGACAAAGAATGGCGTTCAGCTGTACCAGACGCTCCATCAACTGAAAAAGCCGGTGCAGCTGTGGTTCCACGCCAAGGATCACGACGATCCGGCCTGGCAGAAAGAGTGGCAAAAGCAAATCATGCTGTGGTACTCGCGCTATCTCTTTGGCGTGAACAACGGCGTCGAGGCACAGCCGACTTACGTTCGGGAGACGCCGCCTGGAGACAGCGTTGCCGGAGACCTTGGCGGCGAGCCGCGGACCGACTTGAGCGACACGCTGACAGGCCACTGCAATCAGCCTGGCTCCGCTGCTCACAACCCAAGGGATTGCATCACCTCGGGCGGGATCCTGGTGAAGGAAGACGCCTGGCCGGCAACGAAGACGGTTTCGTATTACCTGCATCGCGACGCCGCCCCTGGCACGGGCCTGTTGTTGACTCCAGATGCCGGAGACGGATCGGCGGGAGGACCTTTGACGCTAAGCGATAGCGCCGACAGCGGAAGTTTCGCGACCCGGCCTCTCGTCAATGCAACCCGCTTTGCCGGCACGATCTATGTGACGACAACCGTCAAGTTCCCGAATGGCGCAACCGATCTCAAGGCGAAGCTGTTCGTCGATGGGCAGGCCGTGACTTGGGGCTGGGCCAATCCCAGTTTCTACAAGTCCCTGGAGAAACCGGAGACCATTGCTCCGGATACGGCATACAAGGTTTCGCTGGAGATGATGCCGCGCGACTTCACAGTCTTGCCGGGGAGAAAAATCTCGCTGGTGATCCAGGCGTACAACAACTGGAGCGGTGAGACGATATCGCTGGACCTTGCCAATACGACACTGGACATGCCACTCGTGCCAAAGGCAAATCCCGTAGCCGTGATGAAGCTGAACTGAGCAGAGGCCCATGCAGAGGTGGCCGGCAAAGAGTGACGTTTTCCTGATGAACCTGCGTCTCCTGCGGGCAGTTGGAGATAGGCCGTTTGGACGACTTCATCCGCGAAAGGAACACGACAAGAATCCACACTTTCGGCTTCATTGGAGTGTCGTGATGTCCGTGACTTTCCACGATGGAACGAACCTGCTCTACCGGAACTACACCGGCCACAGGGCCTGGAACAGCACGGCCCTGCTGGGGCTGAACCCCAGTCTCAGCTACGACAAGATGCTGATCGACGACTACAACAACGAAGCCAAGATGAAGGAGCTGTTCGCGCGCCCCGGCGCGCAGAACTGCCATCCGGGCGGCCCCGGCGCAAGCAGGCTGGGCGACTATGTGAACTCGGATGCGCGGGACGTGATCGTCGTCAAGGGCCTGCACCAGTGGGTCGAGCAAGTGGGAACGGGCAACGCGCGCTCGGGCTCCAACTACCAGTTGCACATCACCTTCGGCCTGGACGGCCAGCTGTGGCACCTGTACGCCACCTACTACGGCGACTCGCAGAAGGTCACGTTCAGCAGCCAGTGCTCGGCCGGCGAGAAGGTCTCGCACACCGACCACGAGGGGTTCAGCAAGCAGGGGCGCAGGAAGTAGGTCGCCGGTCACGCTCCGGCAAAAAAAGCCTTGCAGGTCGTTGGCCTGCAAGGCTTTGTTGTTGGTGCTTCCCGATGACGCCCTGCAGCGTCCGGCCCTCGGGATGTCACGGGCGGATCGGTCCCCGGGGCGCTCGAAGATCCCGTCCGTGCGCGGTTTGAAAAAGACGCGCCAGCATCGGATCGTCGATCCGTACGCTGCTCGAACGGGGCAAGGAACCGATGACTGCCAGCGCCCGCTCGTGATACGCGCGGGCTGCGGCTGACGCAGCCTCCGGCGTGCGCGCTTCGATGGCGTCGACCAGCCGGGCCCGCTCGGTTGCCAGCTTGCGCACGGTGCGGCGCCAGTCCTTCAAGGTCTCGCCCGAGTGCTCGCGCGCGATGTCGATCTGGATGCGCGAGAGAAAGCGACAGAGCACCACCAGCAAGGGATTGCCGGAGGCCAGTGCGAGCGCGTCCAGAAAGGAGGCCAACCCTTCGGACACGCCATCGCGGTCGGTGGCCTCTTCGATGGCTTCGAGCGCCTGGCGCATGGCGGCAATCTCGGTGTCTGTCGCATGGCGCGCTGCCGTTTCGGCGGCATGTGCGTTGAGTGCGCCGAGCACGCCGAAGATCTCCGTGATGCCGACCTGCTCGAGCTCGATCACCGAGTGCAAGGGCGCCGACAGCAGCTGATCGAGGCGCGCCGTCACATAGGCGCCGCTGCCGTGCCGGACCTCGATCAATCCCAATGTCGTCAAGCCGCGCACAGCCTCGCGCACGGTTGCACCGCTCACGCCATAGCCGGAGGCGAGTTGCTTTTCGGTGGGCAGGCGCGCCCCGCGAGCGAGAGCGCCGGAAAGGATCCGCGCCCGCAGTTCCTGAACGATCTGATCGGCTGCATTGCCGCGCTCGATGCGTTGGGGCGTCCAGGGGGCGGCGGCGGTCGAGGGGAGCGTTTCGGGCATTTGACTTCTGTGTTCTCAATGACTACATTTTACCAAGTCACCTGGTGACTTTCATCGGATTGCCCAGGTGCATTCCGACCCGATCCTATGCCGCAATCCCGACGCCCAGACATGCAATCCACATCGACCCAGGAACCTGTGCCAACGCACCAACTCCCCACCGCCGACCAGGCGGCGATCGAACGACTGCTGACCGACTTCGCGTGGCACGCCGACCGTGGCGATGGCTCGGCGCTTGGCGAACTGTTTTCGCCCGATGGCACGCTGCACGTCGGTGGACTCGACCTGAACGGCCAGCAGGCGATTGCCGACGACTGCCTGCGCCGCGCGGCACGGCCCGGCCGCCGCACGCGCCATGTCTGGTCGAACCTGCGCATCGAGCGCGCACTGCCAGCGCACATCGTTGCCACCGCCGTGCAGGTCACCTACGAGCAGCCCGGCGAAGGCCAGGCCATGCAGGTCCGGGTGAACGACATGGCCGACACCTTCGTCAAGGACTCCGACGGCCGCTGGCGTTTCGCGTCGCGCCGCGTCGAACGCGCCTTGGCTTTCGCAACATGAGCGCTACCGCAAACCCATCGGGTCGCCTCGACCTTGCGTCCGCATCGCGCATCGTCGACGTCGCACTGGCCCGGGGCCGCAGCCTGCAGCTCAAGCCGCTCACGGTCGCCGTGCTCGATGCGGGCGGCCATCTTGTTGCCTTTCAGCGCGAGGACGGCTCCGGCATCCTGCGGCCCCAGATCGCCATCGGCAAGGCCTGGGGCGCGCTGGGCATGGGACTGGGCGGCCGCACGCTCGCCGAGCGCGCGCAGGCGCATCCGGGCTTCTATGCGGCGCTGGCGGCCACATCCGAAGGGCGCATGGTGCCCGTGCCGGGCGGTGTGCTCGTGCGCAATGCAGAGGGCGACGTCGTCGGCGCGGTAGGCATCAGCGGCGACCTGCCGGACAACGACGAAGACTGCGCGCTCGCCGGCATCAAGGCCGCTGGATGGCACGCCGATCCTGGCTGAGATCCGAGGCCCGCGCAGGCCGATCGCAGGCAGGCAAACAAAAAACAAGCGAACAGACAACTTCGAGGAGACAAGCATGCTGAACCGACGGCGCTTCGCCGCAACGACCGCAGCGGCCATGGGCGCACTGACATTGCCCACCGGCCGCGCACAGAGCACGAACTATGGCCGCGTCATCAGCGGCTTCCCGCCCGGGTCTTCCGGGGACAGCGTTGCGCGCCTGGCAGCCAACCAGCTCACGCTCAGCACGCTCAACTACGTCGTGGAGAACCGCACGGGCGCCGGCGGGCGGCTCGCGGCGGAGTACGTCAAGCGCGCCACCGCCGACGGGCACACGCTGCTCGCCACGCCCGACGCAATCCTGACGATGTACCCGCACGTGTACCGCAACCTGCCCTATGCGCCGCTGACCGATTTCCGTCCCATCGCTGCCTTGTGCAAGGTGCCGATCGCGCTGGCGGTCGGCCCGTCCGTTCCGGCCGACGTGCGCGACATGCGCGACTTCGCCCGCTGGTGCAAGGCCAATCCGGCGCTGGCGGCCTTCGGGACTTCGGGTGCCGGCTCCACGCTGCATTTCACCGGCGTGATGTTCGCTCGCGTCACGAAGATCGAGCTGACGCACGTTCCCTACCGGGGCGCCAACCTCGCGGCGCAAGACGCCGCAGGTGGACAGATCGCCGCCTGTGTCGGCGTACTGACCGATCTGATGCCGCTTGCCAGCGGGGGCAAGCTGCGCATCCTGGGCACCTCCGAAGCGAAACGCTCGCGCTTCACGCCCAACGTGCCGAGCTTTCGGGAACAGGGCCTGCAGGAGATCGAGTCGTCGACCTGGTTCGGACTGTTCGCGCCCGCGGCAACGCCCGATGCCGTGGCGGAGGCGCTGCATGCGCGCGTCGTCGCTGCGCTGGCGCAGCCCGCGGCCGCCGAGACGCTGGCCGTGATCGGGATGGAACCGAAGTCGATGCCGATGGCGGCGTTCGCTTCGCTGCTGCGCTCCGACACCGAGCGTTGGGGCACGGTGGTCAAGCAGGTCGGGTACACCGCGATCGACTGACACCGGTTGGAACGGGCGGGGTGCGGCAGTGCCTGCACGGTGAGCCAGCGCTGTGTCGCGAACTCGCGAACGGCCTCTGCGCCTCGTCATGCAGGGTCTGCGCGCTGCACGCGACCTCAAGCTGGCGAGCCGCCTCCGCAGCGCTTGTATCCTCGCCCCCACGCGGTCCGAATTTCATTGACGAACCGCGGCAGCTTCAAGCAATGAAATCATCTCAAACCGACTTTTTCATCGACAAGGGGTATCTGCGGCTGGAAGGCTTCCATCCGAAGAAGCAGGTAGCGGGCATCAGGCAGAAGTTGCTTGACGAGCTCAAGCGGTTGAAGGCGTTGCCCGGGGGAAAGAGCCTGTCGGGTTCGCTCCAAAGACTCCCTCTCTTCCAGCAGATCGGAAAGCTGTCAGCGCTCGTGAAGGTCCCGGGCCTGCATGCGGCGCTGGCGACACCGGATCTCATCGAGTGCGTCACCCGGCTGGGCGGGCGCGCGCCGTCCGCCATCCAGGACACGCAACTGCTGCTGTCACCGCCCAATCAAGGAGCTGCGACGCTCGAAGGATTGAACTGGCATGTCGACATCGCGGCAGGACCGCAGGACCCGCTACCGGGCGTCCAGGCCTTCTTCCTGATCGACGACGTCACGCCCAGTGGCGGCGCCACCTTGGCATTGGCCGGATCGCATCGCGTCGACACGCTGGGGCGGCCTTCGGCCTCTCGACTCCGTGAAGTGTTGAAGACGCCGGGGGACCTGGAGCGCAGTCTTCAGCCACTGGGCATCGACATCGTCGAGATGTCCGGACGCGCCGGTGATGTCTTCCTGATTGACCTGCGTCTCTTGCACGCGCCATCGGTCAACGCGACGAAGAACGTGCGGATGATGGCAACGGTTCGCTGCTTTCTCAATACCTGAAGACATCTCCGGCGCGTGGAGCCGGCTACAAACTCCCCGCAATCCACTCCCTCACCCACCGATGCCCCGCATCCCGATGCCGCCTTTCATGCCACAGCATCGCCATCTCATACCCCGGCACTTCCAGCGGCGCCTCCACCACGCGTAATCCCGGCGCGCCACGCGCCAGCCGTTCGGGCAGCATCGCCACCATGTCGGTCTCGGCCAGCACCGACATCATGAAAAGAAAGTGCGGCACCGACAGCGCCACGCGCCGCGCCAGTCCCATCTGCGCCAGCGCATCATCCGTCGGCCCGACGAAGCCGCCGCCGCTCATCGACACCACCACGTGCTCCATCGCGCAGAACTGCGCGAGTGTCGGCCGGCGCTTCAACCGCGGATGCCCTGCCCTCCCCGCCAGCACATAGCGCTCGTTGAACAGCACCCGCCGATGCAGCCCCGCCGGTGCGCCCACGCTCGTGTGAAAGAACAGATCGATCTCCCCATGCTCCAGCTGACGCGCCATGCGCGAAGGCACCGCCTCCACCACGGCCAGCCGCGTGTTCGGCGCCGCCTTGCGCAACCCGGCGAGCGCCGGCAGCAAGATCGCCGACTCGGCGTAGTCGGCCGCAGCCACGCGCCAAGTGGTGGTCGCTTCGGCGGGGTCGAAGGGCTTGGTCGGCGCCACCGCGCGGCCCAGTGACTCCAGCGCTTCGCGCAGCGGTTCGCGCAACTCGTCGGCGCGCGCCGTAGGCCGCATGCCGCGTTGCGCGGGCACCAGCAGCGGGTCATTGAAAGCCTCGCGCAACTTGGCGAGCTGCACGCTCACCGAGGGCTGCGAGAGGTTCAGTCGCTCGGCGGCGCGAGTGACGTTGCGCTCGGCAAGCAGCACGTCGAGCGTGATCAACAGATTGAGGTCGAGGCGGTTGAAATTGTTCATGGCAATGGCTGGAATTCGAACTATTCATTTCCAATATATCGCCACCGCTCCTAACCTGCGGGCATGTTCTTCATTCCACAGGCAATTCAACCGTGAAAGTCCTCCTCGTCCACGCTCACCCCGAAGCCCGCTCGCTCAACGGCTCTCTGAAAAACTTCATGGTGGAGCGCCTCACGCAAGCCGGGCACGAAGTGCGCATTTCCGACCTCTACGCGATGCAATGGAAGGCGCCGCTCGATGCGGCGGACTTCTCGCACGTCGAGCCCGGCGCGCATTTCGATCCGGTGCTCGATTCGCTGCGCGCCTTCGAAGACGGCACGCAGCCGGGCGACATCGCCGGCGAGCAGGCCAAGCTGCTGTGGGCCGATGCGGTGATCTTCCAGTTTCCGCTCTGGTGGTATTCGATGCCCGCCATCCTCAAGGGTTGGGTCGAGCGGGTGTATGCCTATGGCTTTGCCTACGGCATCGGCGAGCACTCCGACACGCACTGGGGCGACCGCTTCGGCGAAGGCACGCTGGCGGGCAAGCGCGCAATGCTGGTGGTGACCACTGGCGGCTGGGCGCCGCACTACAGCCCGCGCGGCATCAACGGGCCGATGGACGAGCTGCTGTTTCCCATTCACCACGGCATCCTCTACTACCCGGGCTTCGAGGTGCTGCCGCCCTTTGTGGTGTACCGCACGGGCAAGGTCGACGACGCGGCCTATGCGCGGATCACCGATGACCTCGGCGAGCGGCTCGATGCGCTGTGGACGACGACGCCCATCGCATTCCGGCCGCAGAACGCGGGCGACTACGAGATTCCCGCCCTCACCCTGCGGCCCGACATCGCGCCGGGCCGCACCGGGTTCGCGGCGCATGTGGCGAACACGACGGATTGACTAGGGCAGCACGGGGTTGGCCGCCGCGTTCGCAATCGCCGCATCGGCATCGACGCGCAGCATGAAGCGCCTGGCCACCAGGTCGTTGGCCGCGTTGGTCACAGCTACAACATAGCCCGCCTGGTTCGTATAGCGCTCCTGCAGCGAGAGCCGCGGATCGGTCGTCCCGGCGCGTTGTGCCGTCGTCTTCACGAACGGAAAGTACGCGCCGAAAAGCCCTGCCTGATCGATCGTGCCCGGCTTGTTCGTGTAGTTCCACCCGGTGTTGGTGCCCACGGGCACGACCACGTCGAGGCTGCGAATGCCGGCGATGTCGTTGCCGTCCGCATCGACCTGCGGCACGAGGATCGCGTAGTCGCGGCCCAGGTATGCGGGCGGCACCTGGGTGGCGATGCCGGTCTCGTCCTGCGGGCGGTAGTTCGGGCCCCAGTCGAGCAGCGAATAGGTGTTGACCAGGCCCGTGTAGTTCGCGCCCGGAATGGCCGGAAACTTGACCTGCGCCGGGCGCACCAGCGTGGCGTTCGCGAGCTTGGGCACCTGGCTGTCGGGCGGCGTGGTGCCGTTCACGACCCACTCCTCGAGGTTCTGGTAGAGCGCGCGCACGACGGGTATGACGCTCGTGTTCGCGTTGGTCGTGTAGAGCGCGCCGGCGCTTGCGCCTGGCAGCGAGGCAAGGCCGAGCAGGTGGTGCGTGCTCGCGTAGTAGTAGATGCGCGCGTTGGCCGGCTGCGCGAGGTCTGCCGTGCCCCATGCATCGGTGAGCAGCGGCGAGCCCTGCAAGGTCCAGAACTCCGTGCCGCTGAAGCCGATGAAGAGCTTGGGGCAGGTGCCGCTCGCCTCGCAGCGCGAGAGGATGCCGCCGCGGCGCTGGGCCACGTCGTCCACGTAGTCCTTCGAAAGACCGCGCGTGCCGGCCTGGCCGAAAGCCGTGTGGTCGGTGCGCACGCCGCCGCCGCCACCGGGGATCGAGAAGCGCATGTTGATGTTGGTCTGCCGCGCCGCGATCTGCGCGAACACGCCGTCGAACACCTTCTGGCCCGCGCGGTCCTCGTTGAAGCCCAGGTGCACGAAGGTCTTCATGAAGTTGCCGCACTGCGAGACGCCCGATGCGATGGTGTTCTTGATCGCCGCGGCCACGGGGTTGGCCGTGCCTGCCGCATCGCTCGCGTCGCGATGGAAGAAGGTGATCATGTCGCGCAGCGCGGCGAGGCCGAGGCCCATGACCTTCGGGTCCTTCGCGATGTAGACCAGCTCGTACATGTAGGCCGGGTCCCATTTGTCCTTCAGGCACACGTTGGTCTCGTCGGTCGTGCCGGGGAATGGCGTGCCCGCGGCGCACTTGGCGAACTTCCACTCGCTCGCGGGAATGAGCTGGCGCGCATCGCCCTCGTTGATGCGGCGCGTGAGCACATAGCCGGGCTTGGTGTTGTCCAGGCTCGCGGTCGCGTAGGCCTGCATCGCGCCGTTGAACGGGCCGCCGGGCAGCGGCAGCGAATCGTTCGTCGCCACCGTGGGCAGCAACTCGGCGCGGTAGGGGCCGGTGATGGTGCTGCCATCGGCATTCTTCGCGACCGGCACGTTGAGCGTGAGCTTGCCGGCGGCTGCGGGCACATCGCCCTGCCATGCGGCCGTGAGGAACACGTAGCCGCGCGCGGCGAAGTACGGATCGAGGTTCACGATGTTGCCGCGGTTGGGCGCGTCGTAGCGCAGCACGCCGCTGGCCTTGGTCATGTCCTTGGGCTTGAAGAGCACGAAGTCCGACGCGTACTCGACCTTGCCGTTGGCGTTGAGCGGCGCGAGCTGCAGGTCCTGGATGATCGCGTTGCGCGCGTCCTTCGGGTCGACCTCACCGGTGAAGGTGCCGCTGATCTTCTCGTAGGCGCCTGCACTGCCGAAGGTGCCGGGCACGTCTTCGGTCTTGCTGATCGCGAGCCTGAATTTCGGCGCGGTGGCGGCCGGGGGTTGCGTGACGGGTGGCGGCGTTCCGGCGGAGGGCGGCAGCACGAAGCCCCCGCCTCCACCGCCGCTTCCGCCGCAGGCACTCAGAAAAAGGGCGGCCGAAGCCACCGTGGCAGCCGCAAGGCTCCAGCGTTTCATGGTTTGTCTCCTGTTGTGGTGTTCTGTATTGCGCGGCGCCGATCTCCGCTACGGCGTGCGCATCAGCGCGTGGACATCACTCGGCCTCGATGCCGGCCGCCTTCACGATGCGGCCCCACTTCTGCGACTCGCCGGCCTGGAACTTCGCCAGCTCCTCGGGCGAGGTAGTAAACACCTCGGTGCCGGTCGGTTCGTAGAAGGAGGTCTTCGCCGACTCGCTCTTCGCGGCCTTCACGAGCAGTTCGTTCAAGCGCTTGACGACGGCGGGCGGTGTCTTCGCGGGCGCGTAGGCCGCGAACCAGTAGCCCATCTCGTAGCCCTTCACGCCGGCCTCGGAAATGGTGGGCACGTCGGGCGCGAGCGGCGACCGGCTGGCGCTCGACATGCCCAGCGCGCGCAGCTTGCCGCCCTTCACTTGCGGCAGGCCTGTGGCGGTGTCGGTGATCATCATGTGGATCTGCCCGCCGAGCAGGTCGGTCACGGCCAGCGTGTTGCTCTTGTAGGGCACGTGCAGCAGCTTGATGTCGGCCATCTGCTGCAGCAGTTCGCCGGCCATGCGACTGGACGAACTGCCGCTGCCGAAGCTGTACTTGCCCGGCTCCTTCTTCGCGAGCGCTATGAACTCGGCCACGGTCTTGGCGGGGAACGAGGGGTTCACCACCATGATCTGGCCGCCCTTGCCGAGCGCGGCGATGGGGGCGAAGTCTTTCACCGGGTCGTAAGGCAGCTTCTTGAACAGGTGCTCGTTGGCGGCGTGCGTGGTGTTGGTGGTGATGAGCACCGTGTAGCCATCGGCCGGTGCCTTGGCCACGTTCTGCGAGGCGATGAAGCCGCTCGCGCCGGCCTTGTTGTCGATGATGACGGGCTGTTTGGTCTCGGCCGTGATGCTGTTGCCGAGCGCGCGCGCGATCTGGTCGGTGGCGGTGCCGGCCGCGAACGGCACGACGAAGGTGATGGACTTCTCGGGGAAGGCCTGTGCATGGCCCAGCAACGGGGCCAGCGCGAGCGCCGTGGTCAGTACGGCGAGGGGAAATCGTTTCATTGTTTTGTCTCCGGATGGATGAGTAAGAAAAAGGGAACGCCGTCGCTACGACCCCGCGAGCAGCGGTTCGAGCGCGCGAGGAATCTGGATCGGCATGTCGAGCAGCAGGAACGAGAGCGCCTTGCCATGCGCATCGAGGTTCAGCGCATCGTTGACGCCGCCGTCGAGCACCGCGTCGAGCACGAAGTTCATCGCGTGCAGCCTGGGCAGCACGAAGCGCTGCACGTGCGATGGCGCGCGGTGGCGGAACTGCGCGGCCACGCGCTCGGGTGTGAGCTGATCGAGCAGCAGCGGATAGAACTCGGCGCGCCATGCGATCACGCTGATGTTGGAGCGGTCGCCCTTGTCGCCGGTGCGGCCGTGGGCTGCGCGGTAGAGGGGGACTTCGATGAGCGAGTCGAGCCCTGACGTCGGGTGGTTCATACGCGGCCTTGCCCCCTCTCCCGCTTGCGGGAGAGGGTTGGGGTGAGGGTGCCTCCCAGGGCCTCTGCATGCCCCCTCATCCCCCGCCTTCTCCCGCAAGCGGGAGAAGGAGCCAATACCAACACGCTGCTCATACCAAGTCCTCCGCATCCATTAATTCAAACCGCACCGGCACCGCGTCGCGCGGCAGCAGGCACGAGAGCGTGTTGAGCCGCGGCGTGAGCGCGGTGCGCACGCCGCCGCCGCCCGCGGGGCCGCAGGTGTAGAGCGCCATCACTTCGCGCGCCAGGCGCTCGGCCTGTGCGCGGTCTTCGTGCGTGGCCGCGACGCGCAGGCGCACGTCGCGCAGGCCCGTGTCAGGCGTGTCGGCGAGCGCGCGGCCGGCGTCATCGCCGAGGATGCTCAGCGCGCCGATGAGGTCGACGCGCAGGGCGAGGCCATCGAGCCGCTTGCGCAGCACGTCCGCCGCGAGCCGGGCTCGGGCTTCGGCGCGCGGGCCGGCATAGGAGATTTCGCCCTCGGCCAGCCAACCGCCTTCGTGGCAGACGTTGACCTTGTAGTGGCTCGGCCGCTCATGGCCGCGGACGCCGGAGAGTTCGACGCGGTCCTTGCCGGGCAGCGCGCGCACCTCGACTTCGGCGATGTCGGCGATCACGTCGGGTGTGAGGTAGGCGCTCGGGTCGTGCACTTCATAGAGCAGTTGCTCCTTCACCGTGGCTTCGCTCACGAGGCCGCCTGTGTTGTCGGCCTTGCCGATGGTGCAGTGGCCGTCGGCGTCGATCTCGGCAATCGGAAAGCCCACGGCTTCGAGCCCCGGCACGTCCTTGTAGCCCGGGTCGGCGAAGTAGCCGCCACAGACCTGCGCGCCGCATTCGAGCAGATGGCCCGCCATGGTGGCGCGGCCGAGGCGGTGCCAGTCGTCGGCGCGCCATCCGAAGTGCGACATGGCCGGGCCCACGGTGAGCGACGGGTCGGCCACGCGACCGCACACGACGATCTGCGCGCCCGCATCGAGCGCGGCGGCGATGGGCTCGGCGCCGATGTATGCGTTGGCGCTGACGACGCGCAAGCCCTCGACCTGCGCGCCGAGTGCGTCTTTCAGCAGCGCGCGATGTTCGGAGCCCGAGAGGTCATCGCCCTCCACTACAGCGATGTGCGGCTCAGCGGCTCCGAGTTCGCGCGCCATGCGGGCGATATGCCGCGCCGCAGCACGCGGATTGGCCGCGCCGAAGTTGCTCACGATGCGGATGCCATGCGCAAGGCAGCGCGCGAGCACCGGCCGCAGCATCGCATCGAGCAGCGGCTCGTAGCCGGCCTCGGGGTTGTCGCGGCGGCGCAGTTGCGCGAGTGCCAGCGTGCGTTCGGCCAGCGTCTCGAAGATCAGGAAGGCGCGCTGCCCGGCCGGCGCACCGGCGAGCCGCGCGATCAGCGTATCGACCACCGGCCCGGCCGCATCCGTGCGGTCGCCGGAGAAACCAGCCGCGCAGCCGATCAACAAAGGGGGCAGTGATTGGGCATTCATCGAGGTGCAATGTAGGCAAAGGGTTGCGATCCGTAAAATCGAAAATCCGGATCAATTGATCTGCATTTCAAATAAGAAGGCTAGAGACATGAGAAAGACGCCCGACCTCTCCACGCGGCAATTGCGCGCCTTTCTCGCGCTGGCCGAGCACCGCAACTTCACGCGCGCGGCGCAGACCAGCCACCTGTCGCAGCCCGCGTTCAGCGCGCTGATCCGCACGCTCGAAGACGCCATCGGCACGCGCCTTTTCGACCGCGACACGCGCAGCGTGCAGCTCACGCCCGAAGGCCGGCTCTTCGAGAGTTCGGCACGCCGCCTGCTCGACGACATGGGCAGCGCCATGGGCGACCTGGCCGACCACGTGGAGCGCCGCAAGGGCCGCGTGCGCGTCGCAGCCCTGCCCTCGCTGGCCGCGGGCTGGCTGCCGGCGGTGTTCGCGGAGTTCATGCAGGCCTGGCCCGGCATCCGCATCGACCTGGACGATGCGCTGTCCGATGCCTGCGTGGCACTGGTGCGCAGCGGCCAGGCCGACTTCGCGCTCGCGGCCTCGGGCGCGGCGGCCGACAGCGACCTGCGCGCGCGCAAGCTCTGCACCGATCGCTTCCACCTCGTGTGCCGCGCCGACCATCCGCTCGCGCACGAGGCGCGCCTCACGGTGAAGAAAATCGCGCCGTGGCCCTTCATCCAGATGGCGCGCAACAGCAGCGTGCGACAGGCGCTCGACGCGGCGCTGCACCCGCTGCGGCTGAACGCGGTGTTCGAGGTGGAGCACCTGGCCACCGTGATGGGGCTGGTGGAGGCAGGGCTCGGCATCAGTGTGGTGCCGGCGCTCACGCTCTTTCACTTCCGGCGCGAGACGCTGGTGACGCGGCCATTGCCGCTGCCGGCGCTCACGCGCACGCTGTATCTGGTGCAGCGGCGGGAGGGCAGCCTCTCAGTGGCGGCGCAGACGCTGCATGACCTTGTGGTCGCGCGGCTGGGGTCCTTGCGGCTGGACTGAATCCGCCTATCTGGCAACGGGGCAACTCGACCAGTTGATGCAAGCCTCTGTGCGGTCCTTTCGACACAATGGGCTCACCCACCCCTGCACGGAGACAACCGCACATGCAGCAAGAAGAACAGATCGCACTGATCCGCCGCGCACTCGCGCTGATCGAAAACGGCGGCAGCGAGCGCGGCGAACCAGCCGTGAGTCCCGTATCGCGCTACCTCGACCCGGCACGCCACGAGCTCGAGGTGGAGCGCATCTTCCGCCGCCATCCGCTCGCACTCTGCCCTTCGGCCTCGCTCGCCAACGCAGGCGATTCGTTCGCCATCGACGTCGCCGGCCTGCCGCTCTTGCTCGTGCGCGCGCAGGACGGCCAGCTCAATGGATTCATCAACGCTTGCCGGCACCGCGGCGCGCGGCTCAAGCCGGCGGGCCTGTCGAACCAGCGTGCGCTCGTCTGCCCGTACCACAGCTGGACCTACGGGCTCGACGGCGCATTGCGCGGCCGCCCCTCGGGCGAAGACTTTCCGCATGCGCCGGCTTCGGATTGCAGTCTCGCGCGCGTGCCGGTGGCGGAGGCGCTGGGCTTCGTGTGGGTCGTGCCCCGCGCGGTGGCCGAGGGTGAAAGCGCCGAGATCGATATCGATGCATGGCTAGGCCGCTTCTGCACCGACCTGCGCTCATGGGGCTACGACCGCTGGGTGCCGTTTCACCAGCACGCCTTCGACAACGCGGCGAACTGGAAGATTCCGTTCGAGGCCAACCTGGAGACCTATCACTTCCAGTACGCGCACCGCAACAGCATCGCGGCGCTGTTCTACGACAACCTGCTGATGGCCGACCACGACCGGCAGCATCACCGCCTCTTCCTGCCCAAGCGCAGCATCGAAGGCTTGCGCGAAGTGCCTTCGAGCGAGTGGCAGGTCGGCCCGCATTCGAACATCATTTACTTCTTCTTCCCGGCCACCTTCGTCCTGCACGAGGGCGACCACGCCAATGCCTTCACCGTGCTGCCCGAGGCGCCCGGCCGCTCGCGCGTGATCGCGAGCACGCTGATTCCCGAGCTGCCGAAGAGCGAGAAGGCCACGAACTACTGGCGCAAGAACGTCGCATCGTTCTGGGGCGCGCTGGACGAAGACTTCGCGCTCGGCGTGTCGGCGCAGTCAACGCTGGCGAGCGGCGCGCAGGCCTCGCTCTACTTCGGCGCCACCGAGTGGTGCTCGGCGAAGTTTCACGCGGACGTGGAAGCGGCGATCAGCTGAGCCAGCGCAGCGCGCGCGGTCGGGTTCGGCGTGGGCTCTGCAATCTTGTGCAGCGTGTTGCGGTCGGTGTGGCGAAAGGGCTCCGGCTTGCCGAGCACATCGAGCAGCGTCACCTGTTCGTACGACCAGCTGGCGTTGTCGTGGATCGTCACGGAGATGTCGTAACGCAGCGTCTTGAACGCGTGCTCCAGGAACGGATTCGACAGGATGCCGTTGGTCACCGCGCCGCGCACCGCCTCCAGCTTGAACGACTTCGCATCGGGCGCCGCGTGCCCCATGGCCATGACGGCCTGCCCGCGCGGAATCGTCAGCGTCTGGATCACCGTGCCGGTGGCGGCCTCCCAGAGCCAGTAGCCGACCTGGTCGTGAAAGCTCTCGACCTCGTCGGGCTTGACGATGCGCACGTGGTAGCGCAGCCCGTAGAAGATCTGCGGCCCGTTGGTCTGCGCATCGATGGGTTGGAACTCGGCATGCTCGACGTAGGCTTCCGCTTCGGGGCCGTCTTCTCCTGGCGCCACGTCGTGGCCCACGGCGCTGGTCCAGATGCCGGCGAGGCCGGTAAGCGGGCCGAGGTTGGAGAGCGTGTGCGGATCGGGTTCGGGTTCTGTGTAGATGTCGTGGGGATAATCGGCCATGTTTTTTCCTGGATCTGGGTGTGACGGGCCGAAGTATCGCCAAAAGAGGGCGTCCGGCCGCCAGACTTTCCAGCGCTCCCCCTCCCAGGAAGCAAGACATACCCGCCCCAACCCCCTTCCCGGGTTTCCCCCCACATCAAAATGAGGTACGCACCTCAAAATCCGCCCATGCCCTCCAGCACCCAGCGACACCCCCTGCAAACCGGACGGGCCACACTCAGCGACGTGGCGCGCGAAGCCGACGTGAGCCTGGCCACCGTGGACCGGGTGCTCAACAAACGCACCGGCGTGCACGCGCGCTCGATCGCGCAGGTGCATGAAGCCGTCGAGCGGCTGAACTACCGGCCCGACCCCGCGGCCGCCCGCCTCGCACGGCCGCATCCGCACCGCGTGAGCTTCCTGCTGCCCTCGGGCAACAACACCTTCATCGAGATGCTGCGCGAGCAGATCGCGGGCAGCAGCGGCTGGATGGAAGACCACCGCGTGAGCGCGCAGACGCACCAGGTCGACGTCTTCGAGCCGCAGCGCCTCGCGCGTCGCATCCTCGCGCTGCGCAGCCAGTGCGACACGGCCGTGGTGATGGCGCTCGACCATCCGCTGGTGCAGACGGCCATCGACAAGCTGGTGGCGCAAGGCATCGCCGTGATCACGCTGGTGTCTGACGTGCCGAAGTCGCAGCGCCAGCACTTCGTGGGCATCGACAACGTGGCGGCCGGCCGCACCGCAGGCACGCTGGTCGGACGCTTCTCGGGCGGCGCCAAGGGTGAGGTCGGCGTGATCGTGGGCAGCCTGTCGCTGCGCGACCATGCGGAGCGCAGCCTGGGCTTCAGCCAGGTGATGGCGGCGGAGTACCCGGGCCTGCGCGTGCTGCCGCCAGTAGAGGGCAAGGACGACCCGAAGCTCGCGCGGCAACTCTCGGCGCGCCTCCTGGCCGCGCACTCGAAGCTGGTGGCGCTCTACAGCGTGGGCGCGGGCAACCCGGGCATCTCGGCCACGCTCAAGGCAAGCGGACGCGCGGGCAAGATCGTCTTCGTCGGCCACGAACTCACGCCGGCCGCGCGCGCCGACCTGCTCGACGGCACGATGGCCGCGGTCATCAACCAGGACGCAGGCCACGAGATCCGCTCTGCCCTGCGCCTGGCCCTTTCCCGCCTCACGCGCGAGCCGGTGCATCCGGACCAGGAGCGCATCCGCATCGACATCTACCTGAAGGACAACCTGCCGTGAACGCGGTGGCGCTGCCCTCCTCCCACTGAAGAAAACTTTTGCAGGAGCGTCGACACATGGCCACCAACATCAAGGGCCCGGGCATCTACCTCGCGCAGTTCGCCAGCGACAGCGCGCCGTTCGACTCGTGGGCATCGATCACGCGCTGGGCCGGCGGGCTCGGCTTCAAGGGCGTGCAGATTCCCTCGTGGGACGCGCGCATCTTCGACCTGAAGAAGGCCGCCGAATCGAAGACCTACTGCGACGAAGTAGCCGGCGTGGCGCGCGAGAACGGCGTGGAGATCACCGAGCTGGGCACGCACCTGCAGGGCCAGCTCGTGGCGGTGCACCCGGCGTATGACGAGGCCTTCGACGGCTTCGCGCCCGAGGCCTATCGGCGCAACCCGGTGGCGCGGCAGGCATGGGCGGTGGAGCAGATGCTGTTCTCCGCGAAGGCATCGCGCAACCTGGGGCTCAAGAGCAACGTGAGTTTTCCGGGGGCGCTGGCGTGGCCGTATCTCTATCCGTGGCCGCCGCGTCCTGCCGGGTTGATCGAGGCCGCGTTCGATGAGCTCGCCAAGCGCTGGCACCCGATCTTCGATGCCTTCGAAGACGCCGACTGCAACGTCTGCTTCGAGCTGCATCCGGGCGAAGACCTGTTCGATGGCGTGACCTTCGAGATGTTGCTGGAGCGCGTGAAGAACCATCCGCGCTGCTGCATCAACTACGACCCCTCGCACTTTTTGCTGCAGCGGCTCGACTACCTCGAGTTCATCGACATCTACCACTCCCGCATCAAGGCGCTGCACATCAAGGATGCGGAGTTCCGCCCGACCGGACGGCAAGGCGTGTACTCGGGCTTCCAGCCGTGGGTGAACCGCGCGGGCCGTTTCCGGTCGCTCGGCGACGGGCAGATCGACTTCGGCGCCATCTTCTCGAAGATGGCGCAATACAACTACGACAGCTGGGCCGTGCTCGAGTGGGAGTGCTGCCTGAAGCACCCCGAAGACGGCGCGGCCGAGGGGGCGGAGTTCATTCGCCGCCACATCATCCGCACGACCGAGAAAGCCTTCGACGACTTCGCGGGCGCCGAGACCGATACCCAGCAGCTTCGCCGGATGCTGGGCCTGGAGAAGACCACGGCGAAATAACCCAACGAGTCAGCTTTATCTACAACGAAGGAGACAAGAGACCATGACCAATCGAAGAATCTTTACCTGCATCGCACTGGCCGCGTGCGCGCTCGCCAGCGTGCCCGCACTGGCCCAGAACAAGGCCACGGTGATGGGCGTCTCGGTGCCCGCCGCCACGCACGGCTGGACCGGCGGCGTCGTCTACTGGGCCAACCGCACCAAGGCCGAACTGGAGAAGCAGTACCCGGGCATGAAGGTGTTCGTGAAGACCGCGGGCTCGGCCACCGAGCAGGCCAACCAGGTGCAGGACTTGCAGACGGTCAACAAGATCGACACGCTGGTCATCCTGCCCTTCGAATCGGCGCCGCTCACCAAGCCAGTGGCGCAGGTCAAGGCCAAGGGCGTGTTCGTCACGGTGGTCGACCGGGGCCTGACCGACCCGAACGCGCAGAGCGCCTACGTGGCCGGCGACAACCCGGGCTTCGGCAAGGTCGCGGGCGAGTACATGGCCAAGACGATGGGCGGCAAGGGCAACGTCGTCATCCTGCGCGGTATTCCGACGGTGATCGACAACCAGCGCGTGGATGCCTTCAACGAAGTGATGAAGGCCAACCCCGGCATCAAGGTGCTCGATGCCAAGCACGGCAACTGGAACCGCGACGACGCGTTCAAGGTCATGCAGGACTACCTCACGCGCTTCAAGCAGATCGATGCGGTGTGGGCCTCCGACGACGACATGGCCGTGGGCGTGCAGAAGGCCATCGAGCAGGCCAAGCGCGACGACGTGAAGCTGGTGGTGGGCGGTGCCGGCGCCAAGGGCTACATCAAGAAGGTGATGGACGGCGACAAGATCGTCTCGGCCGACGTGACCTACGCGCCGAGCATGATCGCCGACGCGATGAACCTCACGGCGAAGGCGCGCGTGGAAGGCGGTGCGATGCCGGCCACCACGATCATTCCGTCGGTGCTGGTGACCAAGGAGAACGCGGCGAAGTACTACTTCCCCGATTCGCCGTTCTGAGCGGATTGCCGGGGCGCGTGCGGGGACTTGTTCAGGGCGCGATCGCGCCGATGGGGCATTTCCCCGCATGATCCGGCGATGACCCTCCCCACCCTTCCTTCGCTGCGGCGCTCGGCCGCTGCCGCAGCATTGTTGTCGCTCCTGTGCATGGCCGGCGGCGTTCAGGCACAAGCCGCGGACGCCCTGCCGCCCAAGGCCACCGCGGCACTGTCCATGGCCGTCGACGGCACACAACGCACTCCTGCGAACCGCGCACGCGACGGTGCACGACACCCGCTCGAAACCCTTGCCTTCTTCGGCATCCGGCCGAACTCGACGGTCATCGAGATCGCACCCGGCGGCGGCTGGTACACCGAAATCCTCGCGCCCTATCTGCACGACCACGGCCGGCTCTACGCCGCGCACGAACCCGCCGACGGCACGCCCGGCCAGCAACGCGCCCGCACGGCGTTCCGTGACAAGCTCGCGCGCGACCCGAAGGTGTATGGCCGCGTGGTGCTCGGCACGATGCCGACCTCGGCCTTCACCGACATCCGCCCGCCGGGCGGCGCCGATGCCGTGCTGACCTTCCGCAACATCCACAACTGGATCGAGGACGGTCATTTCGACGAAAGCCTGCGCGCCTTCTACGACGTGCTCAAACCCGGCGGCGTGCTCGGCGTGGAAGAGCATCGCGCGCCGGCCGGCACGAGCTTGGCGCGCGTCATCGCCAGCGGCTACGTGCCGCAGGACTTCGTCATCGAGCGTGCGAAGGCGGCAGGCTTCGAACTCGCGGGCAGCAGCGAAGTCAACGCCAATCCGCGCGACACCAAGGAGCATGCGAATGGCGTCTGGTCGCTGCCGCCGACGCTCCGCGGCGGCGAGGTCGATCGTGCGAAGTACCAGGCCATCGGCGAGTCGGACCGGATGACGCTGAAGTTCGTGAAGCCGCGGCGACCGTCGCATTGACCGGCGGGCGGCACGCTAGAACCGTGCGCGCGCTTCTTCCTGCGCCCTGTCGATTTCCGCATGGTTCGACTAGGCCCAGCGGTCCACGGCCAGCAGCGTCTTGCTCAGCGATAGGCCGAGCGCGCTGAGCCGGTACTCCACATGCGGCGGCACCGTCTGCCGGTCGTCACGCAGCACCAGCCCGTTGAGCTCCAGGTCGCGCAGGGTCTGCGTGAGCATCTTCTGGGAGATGCCGCCGACCTGGCGCAGCAATTCGTTGTTGCGCTGCGGCTTGCCGCGCAGCAGCGGAATGACGAGCAGCGCCCATTTGTTGGCGATGAGTTCGAGCACGCGGCGCGAGGGGCAGCCGGCGTTCCACACATTGGCCGGCGCTTCGGCTTCGTCTGCCACAGGCGCGAGCGTTTTCGACGACGGCTTTTCGATTCCCATGGTTACCAGAAGGTGCGTACTTGTTGTGGAGGGAGGTGGCGGGAAGTATCGGGTCTCGCTCTTTTCCCGCAAGCAACAAGGAGTCTTTCATGGGATGGATTTTTCTACTGGCCGCAGGCCTCGTCGAGATCGCGATGGCCGCGGCGCTCAAGCAATCGGAGGACTGGACGCGGCTCGTGCCTTCGGTGCTCGGCGTGCTCACCGCGCTCATCAGCATCTTCCTGCTGGCCAAGGCACTGCGCTACCTACCGCTCGGCCCGGCCTATGCGATCTGGACCGGCATCGGCTCGGTCGGCGTGGTGCTGATGGGCGTGCTGTGGTTCGGCGAGGCGCTCTCCGCGGCGCGGCTGGGTTGCATCGTGCTGGTCGTTGCGGGCTCGGTCGGGCTGCGGCTCACCGAAGCCTGATGCGAAAGACCCGCCAAGGCCGAGAATTTGGAACTTCGGTATTCGTTATCGACGAGGGCAGGGGGTCTTTAACCACTCCGGCACTGGGCCGATTTTCAGGGGGCTTCAAACCGTCACGACATGGGAGCAAGATGCCCGTCCGCCGATTTCTTGCCGTCACCCCGATCTGACCGAAGGAGCCTGCCTCATGTTCGCCACTGCAGAACGAACCATCAAGATCCCCGGCCCCGACCATGCCATCACCATCGCGCGCAATCCGCACCGCGTGGTGGTATCGGTCGACGGTTGCGTCGTCGCCGATACGCGCGAGGCGCTGACACTGCGCGAGTCGCACTTCGGAACGGTGCACTACATCCCGCGCAAGGACGTGAAGATGTCGCTGCTGGAGCGCACACGCCACGCCACCTACTGCCCCTACAAGGGGGAGGCCAACTACTACAGCATTCCCGCGGGCGGCGAGCGCTCGGTGAATGCGGTGTGGACCTACGAGGCGCCCTACGACTCAGTCTCGCAGATCAAGGACCACGTGGCCTTCTATCCGGACCGCGTGGGGCCGATCGAAGAGCGCATCGTCTAGCCTCCGCCCCCCGAGTCGACAGACAAAAAGCCGGGCCCCGCTTTCGCAGGGCCCGGCTTTTGCACGTTCGCTCGCCGTTCAAGGCGAGGTTCAGTCGATTACAGCGGCAGTGCGTCGCCACGAGCGGCGGCGCGGGCTGCGGCACGCACCGTGGCGCGGTCCACACCGCTTGCCAGCACCGGTGCAACACGCGACGAGGCGCCTTCGGCATACGGGTTCTCGCTGCGTGCAGCGACGGCGGCTTCGGCACGGACGGCGGCGCGGCTGGTCGAGGAGACGAACACTTGCGCAGGGCCTGCATTGGCACCGGTGGCGTACGGGTTCGCGCTGCGAGCGGCAACCACCGCCTGGCCGGCGACATCGGCGCGGCTGACGGTGGAGTTCACTTGCTGCACGCCTTCATAGGTTTCAGCGTGAGCGGCGCCGGCAACGGCCATCAGGGCAACAGCAACGGCGGAGAGGAGCTTGGAGGCATTCATTTCGATTTCCTTCAGTTCAGTTCAAGTTCAAGTTCTTGCTTGGTTGATTACGAACCGGTCTTGGGTGGGTCACCGTCCCTCCGGGGGCGGCCACCTCGCTCGGGGCCCTGTTCACTCGGATCAACTGTGTGGCTGGTCCGTGAGATGAATTGTGCGCCGCCATCTAGGTAAAAACCCTTGGCAAAAGGAACCGCGGTGTTCACAGCCGGGAAACAATCGTGGCTTGCGCGGCCACGACAGCCGTCATCCCCAGGTCAGGGGGTCCAGGTGCAGATAGAAGGCAAGGCGCTCGTCGTCAGGGGTGGCGATGCCGTGGACCTCGAAGAGCGACCTGCGCGCCGCGAGCGGTTGCCCGGCGTCCGTCCAGGTCTCGCGCGCGTTGGCGAGCAGCAGCGAGAAGTCGACGTAGCGGTCCGCCGTTCCGAGGCGTCCGAGGTCGATGAGGCCAGTGCAGCGCAGCGTCTCAGGGTCGACCATGAAGTTCGGCAGGCACGCATCGCCGTGGCAGACCACGAAGTCATCTGCTTCCTGCTTCAACCGCTGCGGCAGCTCCGCACGCAGGCGATCCAGCAGCACCGACGGTGGAATGGCCTGGTGTTCGGGGTCGAGGAAATCGGGGTTCACCGCATTCCGCGCGATGACATCGGTGGCGCGATCGAACATCGCCGAGAGGCTGCGCGCGAACGGGCAATCGCCCACCGGAATTTCGTGCAGTGCCCTCACCCGCTCGGCGATGGATGGCCACGCCTGAAGCAGTTCCACCGCTGTGAGATCGCTGGCCGGCACGCCCGCCACGACGCGCGTCACGAGGCATGCGCCGTCGCTCGACGCGTGCCAGTCCAGCACCGCCGCGGACCCGAGGCCGAACGGCGCGAGCCACTCGGTGCGAAGGCGCTCTTCGTCGAGTTGCCCAGCGCCTTCGCCGAATGAAACCTTCGCGAACGCAGCACCGTCGCTGCGTCGGAAAACCGCATCTCCAGACTCGCCTTCACTGGCGCGAATCCAGGTCTTGCCGAGCGGGAGTTGGGGCAACAGGTTCGCGGCGTCCATTCGGCGTCAGTGCCCTACCGATTTCGAGAACACATTGACCACCACGACGCCCGCGATGATCAACCCCAGCCCGGCAATCGCAGGACCGTCCAGCGACTGGCCGAACCACAGCCAGCTCACCACCGAGATGAGCACGATCCCCACGCCCGACCAGATCGCATACGCGATGCCGGTGGGCAGCACCCGCAGCGCGAGCGACAGAAAGTAGAACGACACCGCATAGCCCACCACCGTGGCCACGCTGGGCCACAGCCGGGTGAAGCTGTCGGAGGCTTTGAGGAAGCTGGTCGCCAGCACTTCGACGACGATGGCGACCGCGAGATAGATGTAGGTAAGAGCCATCGAAGGACTCTAAACGCCCATCGCGCGAACTCAGCGCAGAAACCCCAGCACCGCCTGCATGAACTCCGCCGGGTATTCGATGTTCGACAGGTGCACCGCGGGCAGCACGACCAGCCTGGCGCCGGGCACGGTCGCGGCAATCTGTTCGCCGTGGCTTGCGGCCGTCACCGTGTCGTGCTGGCCGGCAATCACCAGCGTGGGCCGTTCGATCAGCGCGATGGTCCGGCGCAGGTCTGCATCGCGCACCACTGCGTAGGAGCCGGCCAGGCCTTGCCGGTCCGTGGCCAGCAGCATCGCGCGGAACGTTTCGACAACGGGCTCCTTCGCCGCGAGCATGCGCGCGGGGAACCAGTTGGCCAGGAAGACCTCGGCCGTCTCTGACATGTCCGGCGCCTGCAGCACGGCGGCGATGCGCTCGTCCCATTGCTTCTTCGGCCCGAGGTAAGGCGAGGTGTTGCTCAGGATCAACCGGTCAATCCGCTCGGGTGCATGCACGCCGAGCCACTGCCCGACGAAGCCGCCCAGCGAGAGGCCGAGGAAGTGCACGCGCTCGATGCCCAGCGCATCGAGCAGTTCGATCACGTCGCGGCCGAGCCGGTCGAGCGAATAGGCACCGACAGGAACGCCCGAAGCGCCGTGACCGCGCATGTCGTAGCGCAGGACTCGGAAGTGCTTCGACAGCTCTTCGATCTGCGTGTCCCACATCCGCAGCGTGGTGCCGATGGAGTTGGACAGCACCAGCACGGGCTTGCCGGCTTCGCCGTCGATGCGGTATGCGATGGGCGCGCCGTCGCCGGCGTTCACGAAATTCAGGTTGTGGGTCATGGAGAGCTCGCTTTCTGTTCGATGGGTCGATGAAGCAAATCGTAGTTGCGGCTCTTCCACAAAGATATTACAAAGATCAGTCAATCTCTGTAGTCAAAGCTGACATGACCGAATTCACCTTGCACGACCTGCAATGCTTCGATGCCGTGGTCCGTGCCGGAGGCTTTCAGGCTGCCGCGACGGCACTGCATCGCTCGCACCCCGCCGTGTTCGCCGCCGTTGCCAAGCTGGAGCGGCAACTCGATCTCGTGCTGCTCGACCGCAGCGGCTATCGCGTGCGCGCCACCGAGGCCGGGCTCTCGTTTCATCGCCGGGCGCAGTCGCTGCTGCGCGAACTGGAAGGCCTGCGCACCCACGCCGCGCAGCTCGCGATGGGCGAGGAAAGCGAACTGCACGTGGTCGTCGGCGACCTGTGTCCACGCCCTCAGGTGCTGGGCATGCTCGGCCGGTTCTTCTCGCAGTGCCCGGGCACGCGCCTGCACCTGCATTTCGAGGCGGTCGCCGGTCCGTGGGAGCGGCTCTTCGACGGCGAGGCCGATGTGATCCTGCACCGCGTCGACAAGAGCGACGCGCGCGTGGAATGGGTGGACCTGTGCAAGGTGCCCTTCATTCCCGTGGTGGCGCCGGGCCTGCTGCCGGAGCCAACGCCGCGCGCGATCACGCCGGATCGGATGCGCGCGTTCACGCAATGCGTCATGCGCGACACGGCGCGACATTCACCGCAGCAGGACTACTTCATGGTCGAGGGTGCGCCGCAATGCACGGTGGCCGACCAGTCGATGAAGAAGGAGATCATCCTGCAGGGCCTCGGGTGGGGCCACATGCCGCGCTTCCTGATCGAGGACGAGCTGCGCGACGGCCTGCTGCGGTCCATCGCCGGGCGCCATCTGCCCGGCAGCACCGAAGAGCTGGTGGCGGCGCGGCGCCGGGACCGGCCGCAGGGGCCGATCGCGAACCGGTTGTGGGATCACATCCAGCAGGAGGCGCCGGCATTGCACCGCGCGCTCGGTCCTCGCAAAGCTGCGCCGCGTGCAAAGCCACGCACGCGCCGGTAGGCCGCCTCAATCGGGCGGCAGCACACAGCCAGCGAGCGCGATTGTTTCGTACGATGTCCAGGGTTCGAGATGCATCCGCTCTTGCCCCCTGAGGGCCGAGAATCACGCGGTTGGCTCTTGCGGCAGGTGGCTGCAGTCGGCCCACGAACGATCATTCAGTTCGCACGGACCGACGACCGCTTCGCCCAGAAGCAGTCGCTGAGACCCAGGACGGGTATAGAAAGGGTTACGAGGTAGCAACAGTGAAGAACAAAGCGATCAAACTTGCAGTCGTGGGACGCGGCCTGATCGGATCGGCAGCCGCCCGGCATCTGAGCAAGATGGGCTGCGAGGTCACGCTGATCGGCCCCTCCGAGCCGAGCGACTATGCGCATCACGATGGTGTCTTCGGCAGTCACTATGACGAGGGGCGCATCACCCGAAGGCTGGAACCGCATCCGTTCTGGATGCAAATGAATCGGGCATCGATCTCGCGCTACGGCGAAATTGCCGCAGAAAGTGGCATCGACTTTTACCGTGCAGTTGGCGTGCTGCACATCGGAGCCAGCGATAGCCCCGAGGTCGCCCTGATCGGCGAGATCGCTGAAGCAGCCGGCATCCCATGCGAAGCATTTGAGGATGCGAGCCTGGCGAAGCGATTTCCGTTCTTGCGATCGACAAAGGGCATGCGTGGCTTCTTCGAGTCAGTCGATGCCGGCTACATCAGTCCGCGCCGCCTCGTCCAGGCGCAGACAGTCGCAGCGCAGCGAGCCGGCGCTCGCATCATCGACGAGCCCGCCCTGGGAATTTCGGAATGCGGCTCTGGTGTGACGATCAAGACAAGGTCGGGAAGTATCGAGGCCGAGCGCGTTCTCGTTGCGGCAGGCGGTCATACCGCGTCGCTGCTTGGCCGGTCGTTCGGATTCAAGGTTCTTGGACGCACAGTGGCGATGTTCCGTCTCGGCGAGGCGGAGGTTCGACGCTTGTCCGGCATGCCGTCGATGCGTTGTTTCGGTCCCAAAGGGATGGACCCATACATTCTGCCGCCGATTGCCTATCCCGATGGCCACACGTGGCTCAAGCTCGGAGGCGATCCGGTCGACGTCGAACTCGATAGCGAGGTCGACATCAAAGACTGGTTTCGCTCTGGCGGCTCGACTCGCGTGGCCGATGGCTTGCAAGCTCAAATCCTCGATCGCATTCACGAGTTGCAGTTCGAGGAACGCCGCGTCGTACCTTGTATGACCACCTTTGGCGATTCGGGCCTGCCGCAGATCGGACCGCTTTCGGACCGAGTCGCGGTCGCTTTCGGCTGCTATGGCAAGAGCGCCAAATGCTCGGATGAGATGGGTCGCCTGGGAGGTATGGCGGTGCTCGGCGAGACGAGAGCGGAACTCGCTCCCTGAATTCTGTTCGAGCGTGATGAGAACCGCTGATGGCAGGCGTAGCAAGCCTGAATTGGGGTTTCTGTTCTGTATGGATCGGGGGTCCGCTTCGGAGCGCGCGGAGCGACCGCTAGCAGCGCGAAGCTGACCGTCGAGACGACAGTTTGAAGGGCGGCAGTGGACTCATAGCGACTCTACAGATTTCTCCGAAGCGGGCGTTCAAGGTCATCGGTTGGCACTCTCGCCCAACGCTAGTCAGTACAGTTCCCGACGGATATCCGCGCGGCGCACCGCCACATAGCCCCTGTGCCGAGCGGGCGTGAGCACAAATGTGCGTGGGTAGGCACTGTTGTTCATCTTCCAGTGGCTGATGACGGCTTCGGTCATCAAAGAGGGTTGCCATGGTGAGATCGTGGCCGGGCTCGGGCATCAGGCCAAGTGAGAGCTCCCTGGCCCGGTAATCGAGAGCGCTACTGATTTCCGTAGGATTGAATCGACCGCCCTCCCGGGTTAGGCTCCCCTGCAATAACGACAGGAGGAGTTCATGCGAAGCCTTGCAACTGCAGTCCTTGCGACAGCGCTCGCAGGTTGCCATGCGATACCAGCGGCAGAGCGCGAGGCCACCTTGGAGACAAAGAAGGTGTGCTGCACTGAAGTGTCCCAGTTTCGGTACGAGAAACTCGCCACGGGGGCGTCCACCCAATTCCCTCTCGACGAAAACGCACCCGTCTATCGCTTCGACGGCAACAAGAGCTATCTGAAGGCCTTCGAGATCGACGAAGCCGCAAATCGCGGCCTCACGGTGAAGAGTTACTTCAATGGCCCGCTGATCGGACAGTACCTCCATCCGGCGGTGCTTTTTCTCGATCGGCAGTTCAAGCCTCTCCCGGGAAGTCCTCTGAACATGCAGTTCGTCCAAGGCCGGATGTTCGGTGGTGACAGCAACGCGCACATGTTCGGAGGGGTCCGCATCCCTTCAGCCACGCGCTACGTTGTCTTCTACAAGCAGTCATATGCCCTTCCTGCAGCCGTTGCCCAACTGCGACCCGAGGGCAGCATCGTGATGGCCGGCACGACCCCGATCTACATGTCTTCTTCGAGCGGCAAGAGAATCGAGTTGGAGCGTGCCCCAATCGGAGAACTTGCGATCACGCTGGTGCGGTAGCGTGACGATCATTGTGGGTCGGCTTCATCGCATCTACAGGTGATCCCCGAGCGCCGGAGCGAGAGGAAATTTCAATAAGGTTGGTTGCACTGCTGTCATCATTAGGGGGCCCTTGTCCGGGCCCACAAAGAATCCGTCGTTGGTGCGTACGCCCTAACCCCGCTGCGGTAATTAAAAGATTGCCGGGGAAAATCATGCGAATTTTCTACTTTCTCTGGTTCCTCTTTTGCGCGGGTTGGGGTTACCTCTCTGCAACCTTTCCTTTGGAGCAGACGCAGTCTTTGCTAAAGGACGCACTCTGGTTTCCAACGGTATTTTTTAGCTCGCTTTTCGCGATCTGGATCGAGCTCAGGACACTTCCAGCGCACAAACTGGCTTCTGCTCCCTCGTTCCAACTGAAGCCTTGGAACAGACCGACTGGGATGGCAATATTTATCGGACTGTCGTTCGCATTTGTAGGATTCTGGAGAGCGCTCCTTTCGTGGGCCTATGGCCTGTCAAGTCCGTCTGTCGGAATACGATTTTTATGTATGGGCACCGGCTTGCTAGCCGCCTGCTGGCTTGCTTACCGTGTCTTTCCCGACCAATTCTTGGCGGTTGGTGATGCGAGGCGGTAGGCGTTCCACGCCGGACATAATTTTGTGCCTCACTCGACGACAAACACCGCCGCTAAACAGGCAATTGAATTTTTTCTGAAAACCTCTAGCCACTAATGATGCAACGACGGCAGGCGCTAACCGGATTCTTGCTTGTGACCTCCATCGCAGGCCATGCACATGGTCAAGCGGCCCTGAGCGAATCCGTCGAGAACTTGATGTTCGTGCTACGCGAGTTGCCGAAACAAAACCGGCAGACCGATGCACTGGTTCCTATCGGCGAGATCGAATTGACGTTGCCGGACGGGACCAAAGTCATGGACTTGCCCGCCTATTTTCGCTACATCGGAGACATGCACATCCGATTTGTCTTCGACGCTCCCAATATGGTCCGCGGCGCGAAGATGAAGGACTTGGAACGGCTCGGCCTCTCCCCCGAAAAAGCGTTGGCCGTCGCGATGGCAAACCTCAAGAGGGTGTACGGCAATCCGATCTCGGTTCCGTGGAACGATCTGCAGTTGGTCAAGAGCAAAGAGTCCGACTATGACAGCAGTTACTTTGTGGATCGTGAGTTCTGGATGGCCATTGGCAAAAACCACCCAGACGGCGTCGTTGTCGCTGTTCCGAAGCGCGGCGGTCTGCTGTACACGCCTCTATCTGACGCGAAGGCCGTTGCGGGTCTCCGTCGAGGCATCGGCTACCTGCACAGCAGCAGCGAAAAGGCTCGTGTTTCTTCCGCGCTCTACCTTTTCAAAGAAGGCAAGTGGTCGGTGCTCCAACCTCCGCGGTAGTCGTGATTGCAGCCCCTGCCGGGTCGGCGATAGAGCGCGAGGCAGACATGACCAGGGTGCTATTTGCCAGTGCGTGGCGCTGCGGCGCCGACGTCATCAACGCCTAAGGCTTTCGGTGGCGAGTGGTTGGTATGGAATGCAGGTCGCAGGCCTGATTTAAGCCATTGTGGCGAAGGGCTGCTTCTGGCCGACGGTCCCCATTCGCACGATCCCTTTGAATGCCTGCATTCGCTGCGCAGTTGCCCCTCTCTAGCGAACCGCTCCGGTCTTGACTCGGAGACCTAACCGACTGCATGCGCCAAAAAAAGAACTACGCCGACCGCCTACACCGCCGACAAACCAGCGACCGCGCGATGGGACCAACGCCGCACGGCCAACAGTTCAGCCCGCTTCGTCATCCATCGCCGCACCGCGATCCTTGATGCGCGTGACCTGCGACAGCACCGCATCGTCGGCCGTCATGTCCGCCCGCTGCCCCTTGTAGACCGGCTGCTCGAACTTGCCGCCCGCATAGCGGTAGAGATAGCGCACCTCGACCAGCGTGCCCGCGGCCGGCAGCGCTTCGTTGGGCGGCACGGTCACATTGCCCATGTCGACCATCGCGCCCGTCTCGTCGCGCAGCCCCACGGCCACCGAGCGCTGCGCGTTGACGCGGATCACCTCGCAGGTTGCGCTCTGGTTGAACTTGAACTTCAAGCTCGTGGTGCTGCGCCCTGCCGCGAACGGTGCGGCGAGCGCCTTGAGCACATAACCTTCGCCATGCGCCGCCAGCAATTGCGCAGCGCGGCGGCGCTTGCCTTCGGCGGTGGTTTCGAGGTCGAGCACCACCATCCAAGGCAGGCGGCCGGCTGCTTTCTGCAGATGGCCGAAGCGTTCGATGAAAGGTGCGCCGCGCAGGTCCTGGCCATCGAGCTCCAGCAGATCGAAAGCCTTGAAGGCATCGCCCACATGCTCACCCGCGATGACGGTGCGGCCCGCAGGAACGCCAGCCCCGCCGACCCAGGCCTGAGGAATATCAACGAAGAGCCCGCGGCGGTTGGTGCCGCGCACCGCCTCGCCCTCGATCAGCAGGATGCGGTTCTCGCCATCGGCCTTTTCCTGCAGGCCCCAGCCCGCGTCGTCGAAGTAGCGCGCCACCTGCTCTTCGAGGATCAGCGTGGGCAGTTGCGGCAGCTCGCCGCTGATGCGGCCGGCGAGGTCGGTCGAGGTGTAGAGCGCGCCGGACTGGTCGGGCGTATAGCCCTTGGAAGTTTTTTCCTTCACGACCTTGTCGTAGATCTTCAGCGCGGCCTCGAAGGCGACCGGGCTGCTGGTTTTGGTGCCGGTGGCGAGCGTGCCGCCGCGGCGGCCGTTGCCGTAGTCGACCACCCAGCCGTCGTCCTTCGGGCGCAGGTGGACCTGGTAGACCTTGTCGGAGCCCTGGCCTGTGAAATAGAGAAAGCTCGATTGGGCGCCTGGCTCGCCGGACGATTTTTCGGCGGGCGCAGCTGAAGGCTTCACCTTGGTCGGGGGCTCCGCTGGCTGCGAGCTCAACTCCCGCAGATCAACCTCCGGCCGCATCGAAGCCGCCCCATTCCACCGCACCTCGAACCCCGCCTTGCGAAAGTGCTCAACGATGAGTTCGCCGACGCGCTGCATGTCCGCATCAGCGCCCTTCGGCGCGCCCCAGAACGCAAGCGACAGCTGGCTGGTGCTCTTCGCGCGATTCAAATCCTGCCGTGTGTAGAAGCAGAAGCCATGCACGCCGGCCGCCTTGCCGCCGCGCTCGCGAAATGCCTCGGAGCAATCGGAGAAACCATCGGACTGCGTTTGCCCCGCATCCTGCAGCGTGACAAGCCCGGCCTTCGTCAGCGCATCGAAGACCTCGTCGATCCTTGCCTTGGCGGCGCGCCATTGCGCCGTCGTCATCTTCACGGGATCGGGTTCGGGCGGCGGTGGCTCGGGAATCGGCTTGCCCGTGACGCGCGCGAGGAGCTCGATCACCTCTTCCATCATCGCGTTCACCGTGACGTGGTTGCCGTGGCTGTCGCTCACGTCGGCGTTGGCACCCGCATCCAGCAGCAGTTGCACCGCATCGGTCGTCGGTGCGAATTCGGCGGCCAGGTAGAGCGCGGTGCGGCCATCGGTGCCGGTGTATTCCAGCGGGCTTCCGGCTTCGAGCAGCAACCGCAACACGGCGAGATTCGGCTCGATCTCGGTCTCGTTCGATCCCATCGCGGCGCACTGCAGCGCGGTGAAGCCCTGCTTGTTCACCGCGGCCATGTCAGCCCCGGCCGCGATGCATGCACTCACGGTTTTCACATCGGCCTCGCGCGCCGCTTCGAAAATCTTCTTCGGATTCATGGCACTCCCTGTGTGTTGGTTTTTGGATTCTGCCGCAGGCACATTGCGCCACATGGCACTTCACAGGCCGCGCGAACCTCGCTACATTCGACCCCTCGATTCACAACACAGACCGGAGGTGCGCGATGGAAGACACTGCTATTCATTCCCCCACTCCTCTACGGTTTGTTGTCGGGTCGATCATCAAGAACTGCTGCTGACGCGCCTCTTGCGCAGCCTGTGCCCCTGAAGGCATAGCAGCCGGTTCGATCCTCGCGGCGTTCTGCCGCGACAAACCGCCCGATTCAAACGCCGCCACGGTATGCATGTGCGTGCCGCGCGCGATCCGTTCATTTTTTCGAATCAAGGCCCACCATGCTTGAATCCCGTGCCGCCGATGCGCGGCCGTTTTCGATTTTCCATTTTGATCCCCAGCAGGCGTCCGCCGAAGAATGGGCGCAGGCCCTCGCCTTCTGGCGTCTTCGCTCCGAGGAAGACCACCCGGGCGAACCGCAGCCCGACGACGCCCACACCGCGCAGAACGTGCGCCAGCACACGCCGCTGCACGTCGTGCATCGCGTCTTTGTGCGGGACGCGCAGGGCCTTGTCGTCGGCAGCATCAGCATGGGCGTTCGCCGTGAAGGAACGCCCGACTACGAGGCCTTCGAGCCATTCATCAATGTCTGGGGCGGGGTGCCTCAATCTCACAGGCGGCAAGGCGTTGGCAGCCTTCTGTTGCGCGAACTGCTTGCGCTGATGGACGCGCAGGGAAAGACCACCGCCACCTTCAACGTTCACCTCCCCGAGAGCCACGCATTCCTTGCCACCATTGGTGCGACCGAAAAGCACCGCAGCATGGAAAACCGCATGGCCTTCGCCGGCCTCGACGAAGAAGCACTCGCCCGCTGGCGCGCCGACGCGCTCGCGCCGGCGCACGGTCTGCGCCTGGAGATCCACGCAGGTCGCGTGCCCTTCGAGCGGCTCGCCACGCTGATGGCGCCGCTCTCGGCATTGCTCGAAGACGCACCCACCACCGGTCTCTCCCGCCCGCCCATGCGTTACGAGCTGGAGGACTTCCGCGCCTGGTACGCCGAGATAGACCGCCGCGGCGGCGAGCACTTCCTGGTGCTGCTGCTCGACGGTGACGAGGTGGCCGCGGTGTGCGATGCGAGCTGGAACCGGCTCTACCCCGACCGCATGTTCCAGCGGCTCACCGCCGTGGCCCGGCGCTGGCGCGGCAAGGGCCTGGCCAAGGGGGTAAAGGCGGTGATGCTGCAGCTCGTACGCGAGCGCCATCCGGAGGTGGTGATGGCCGTCACGCAGAACGCGGAGGTCAACGCGCCCATGCTCGCCATCAACCGGCGACTCGGCTTTGCCCCGCACAGGCATGATGCGGCCTACCAGATCGGCACGGAGAGTCTGAGAGCCTTCCTCTCGACCCGTTCGCCGGCTTCGCGGGAGGCACGCGCTTGAAGACACCACAAAGACTGCAGACCCTCGTGGACGAGGGCCTGATCGACACCGTCGTGCGCCAGCTCATGAGCGGCAAGGAAGCCATGGTGTATGTCGTGCGCTGCGGCGAAGAAACGCGCTGCGCCAAGGTCTACAAGGAGGCCGACAAGCGCAGCTTCCGCCAGGCCGTCGACTACACCGAGAACCGCCGCGTCAAGAACACGCGCGAGGCCCGCGCCATGGCCAAGGGCACGCGCTTCGGCCGCAAGGTGACCGAGGCCATCTGGCAGAGCGCCGAGGTCGATGCGCTCTACCGCCTGGCCGCGGCCGGCGTGCGGGTGCCGACGCCGCACAACTTCCTCGAAGGCGTGCTGCTGATGGACCTGGTGACCGACGCCAACGGCGACGCCGCCCCGCGCCTGAACGACGTGGCCTTCTCGCCCGAAGATGCGCAGCGCCACCACGCGAGCCTGCTGCGCGAGGTGATGCGCATGCTGTGCGCGGGCGTGGTCCACGGCGACCTCTCGGAGTTCAACGTGCTGCTGGCCGAAGACGGCCCGGTGATCATCGACCTGCCCCAGGCCGTGGACGCGGCGGGCAACAACCACGCCAAGCGCATGCTGCTGCGCGACGTGGAGAACCTGCGCAACTTCTTCGGCCAGTTCGAACCTGCGCTGCTGAAGACGCACTACGGCGACGAGATCTGGCAGCTCTACGAACGCGGCCTGCTGCGGCCCGAGACGGAGCTTTCAGGCACCTTCGTGCGCGAGACCGGCCCGGTGGATCTGAGCAATGTGCTGCGCGAGGTGGACGATGCGCGCGCGGAAGAAGCGGCGCGGCTGCTGCGCATGCAGACGCCGCGACAATAGCGGGCTGCTCTCGCCCGCCTCGATGACTTCCAACGCCCTGCCCCAGCGCCCGCCTGTTTTCTCCACCCTCCGCCACATCGCCAGGGCCGCGGCCTTCGTCGCGCTGGGCGTCGGCTCGGCGGCGCATGCCGCCGGCATTCGCCTGGAAGATGACCGTGGCACCACGCTCGAACTGCAGGCGCCGGCCAAACGCATCGTCTCGCTGATGCCCTCGCTCACCGAGACGGTCTGTGCACTCGGCGCCTGCGACCGGCTGGTGGGCATCGACCGCCACGCCAACTGGCCTGTGCAGGTGAAGGGCCTCCCGCAGGTGGGCGGCATCGACGACGCGAACATCGAGCGCATCGTCGCGCTCAGGCCCGACCTCGTGCTCCTGCGCCCGCGCAGCCGCGCCGCCGAACCGCTGGAGCGGCTGGGCATCAAGGTGCTGGCACTCGACGCCAAGACCCATGCCGACATGCGACGGGTGATGGAGACCGTGGCACGCGCCACCGGCAAGCCCGGCGCGGGCGAGGCCTTCTGGCGCGGGCTCGATGCCCGGCTCAATGCAGCCCGGGCCCGCGTGCCGCTGGGCTGGCAGGGGCGCCGGGTTTACTTCGAGGTGCATGGCGGCGTGGCCGCAGCGAGCGAAAGCTCTTTCATCGGCGAGACGCTGGCACGGCTGGGCCTGACCAACGCGGTGCCGGGCACGCTCGGCCCCTTCCCCAAGATGAGCCCCGAATTCGTGGTGCGCGCCGATCCGGACGTGCTGATGGTCTCGGCGCTCGGCGAAATCTCCTCGATGGCTTCGCGGCCCGGCTGGTCGGCCATGGCCGCCATCCAGCGCGGGCGCGTCTGCAGCTTCGCCTCGGCGCGCTTCGACCTGATGATGCGGCCCGGTCCGCGGCTGGACGAAGCGGCCGATGCCATCGTGGGCTGCCTGGTCTCGCTGGGCAACCCGAGGCCCTGAGCCCGGGGGAGCCACTGGGCACCGGGTGTGCGCTGACGTACCATCCGGACACCTTGCCGCCCGCCCTGAGCCCCCTCACCCCCGCCACCTCCGCTGCCCTTGTCGACAGCGAAGAAGCCATTGCGCGGGACGTGACGGCCGTCGGCCGCATCAGCGCGGTGCCATCGCTGCTCAAGATCATCTGCCAGAACACCGGCATGGGCTTCGCCGCCGTGGCCCGCGTGACCGATGGCACCTGGACCGCCTGCGCGGTCGAGGACACCATCCAGTTCGGCCTGCTGCCGGGAGGCCAGCTCCAGGTGGAATCCACGCTCTGCAAGGAATCGCGCGCCGCGCGGCTGCCGGTGGTCATCGACCACGCCAGCACCGACCCCACCTACCGCGACCACCACACGCCCCGGCTCTACAACATCGAGAGCTACATCTCGGTGCCGATCATCTACACCAACGGCGACTACTTCGGCAACCTGTGCGCCATCGACCCCCGGCCGGCGAACGTGTCCGACCCGCGCACCGTGGCGATGTTCACCGCCTTCGCCGACCTGATCGCGCGCCAGCTGGAAAACGAAGCCCGCCAGGAGCGCGCGGAAGTCGCGCTGCAGTCAGAGCGCGCCACGGCCGAGCTGCGCGAGCAGTTCATCGCCGTGCTGGGCCACGACCTGCGCAACCCCTTGTCCGCGGTCGGTGCCGCGGCCGAGCTGCTGATCCGGCGCCAGGCCGAGCCGGACCTCGTGAGGCTCGGCGCGCGGCTCAAGTCGAGCACGCGCCGCATGTCCGGCCTGATCGACGACGTGCTCGACTTCGCACGCGTGCGGCTCGGCTCGGGCATGGGCCTCACGATCCGCGAGACCGATTTCCTCGCCTCGGGGTTGAAGGAGGTGATCGACGAAGCGCGCGCCTCCAACCCGCACTTGGACATCCGCGACGAACTGTCGATCAACCGCGTGGTGCGCTGCGACCCGCCGCGCATCCAGCAGGTGCTGTCGAACCTGATCGGCAACGCGGCGACGCACGGCGGACCGGACGACCCCATCGTCGTTCGCGCCGCGCTCGAAGACGACCGGCTGGTGCTGTCGGTGAGCAACGGCGGCGAGCCCATTCCCCCGGACGACCTTCCGAAAATCTTCCAACCCTACTGGCGCCCCGCGAACAGCAAGCCCGGCGGCGGGCTGGGGCTGGGCCTTTACATCTGCTCGGAAATCGTCGGTGCCCATGGCGGCACGCTGGAAGTCACCTCGTCCGTGGCGGAGGGCACGCGCTTCGTGGCGACCCTCCCCATCGGCTGACTTCATCTTTCTCGAAACACAGCGGCAATGCACAGGATCGGTACAGCGGTCGTCCCCGCCACGGACTTCACGCGCGGCGAACTCACGGCGCTCTGGAACCGGGCCTATGAGGGCTATTTCGTGCCGATCCGGTCTGACGAACAGATCTTCGCGCGGCACCTGCGGCGTGCGGCAGTGGACCTGGCGCTGTCCCGGGTGATCACGGTCGATGGCGTGCCCTGCGGCATCTCGCTCACCGGCCGGCGCGGGCTGCGCGGCTACCTTGCCGGCTTCGGCATCGCGGGCGCGCACCGTCGCCAAGGGCTGGCACGGCAGCTCATCGAGGCACAGGCCGAGGCTTGGTCGAAGGCGGGGCTGCATCACATCTCGCTCGAAGTCATCGCACAAAACACGGCCCGCGCGCTCTATGGCCAGGCGGGCTTCGAGGAACTGCGCACGCTCGACGTGCTGGAAGGAAGCTTCGAGGTGCGCAGCGCCGTCGCTTCAAGGCAGCTCGACCCCACCGAGCTCGCGGCCGTGCACACGGCTTGCGCCGCTGTCTCCTGCCCCACATGGCGCCGCGAATTGCCGACCGTGCGGGACGCCATCGACAACGAGAACGCTATCGCACTCGGTGTGACGCGCGGCACTGCGCTCGTCGCTTATGCAGTCATTCCGCCCACGGGCACCGCGCTGCTCGACGCTGCGGCCATCGACGACGCCGCAGCCCACGACCTGCTCGACGCCCTCGCGGCCGCCCGCCCCGGCACCCGCTGGCGGCTGGTCGACGAGCCCACCGGCAGCCCGCTTTTCCACGCAGCCACCGCGCGCGACGCGACGGCTGTCATCCGACAGATCGACATGGCATTGCCCTTGCATCCGTTTGCCAACGTCCGGCCCTCCCCATGAAATCCCGTCAAAAGCAGCCCACCTCTTCCACCCCGTTCATCCGCGTCGGCCCGAGCGGCATCCATGGCCTGGGCGCCTTTGCGACCCGCGACCTGCCTGCGGAGGCGTTTCTAGGCCTCTACGAAGGCCGCCGCTACACAAAGGAGGAGATCGCCGCCAAGGCTTGGGACGACCAGCTCACCTACCTGTTCACGCTGTCGAACCACGAGACCATCGACGGCGCCAAGGGCGGCAACGGCACCCGGCACCTGAACCACGCTTGCGAGCCGAACTGCGAAGCCGTCGAGGAATACGACGAGGCCGGCGAGATGGTGCTGAAGTTCCAGACGCTCGTGGCCGTGGATGCGGGCGACGAGCTGTTTATCGACTATTCGCTGACGGCAGATGACGGCTCGCCGCCATCGAAGTACCCCTGCCATTGCGGCTCGCCGAACTGCCGCGGCACGATGCTGGCGCCGGTAGACGACGCAGGGGAAAAAGACGTCGCGACGGAGGCCGCGCCCGCCAAGCCGTCACCGTTCAGCGACCTGCCGTGGTGAGCTGAACCAGCCTCAGGGCGACTCGGCTTTCAGGCTGCGCAGGTGCTCCTCGGCCCGTTCGAGTTCCGCGCGAAGCGTGCGGATTTCCTGCTCCACTTTCTCGATGCGCGCCGCGCGGCCCTGCGCGGGCGGCAGCGCCACGCAGCGCATCTGGAGTGCGGCCAGTTCCTCGCCGAGGTCGCGCCGGCGCAGCATCTGGCCGCGGGAGCGTGCGAGCGCCATGTCGCGCTCGAGCACCGCTTCCTGCGCCTTGCAATCGGCCGCGTCCACCGGCTCGGGCGGCACCGTCTGTGCGAAGGCGGGCATGGCCAGGGCCCATGCAAGGGCGAGGAAGCAGGGTTTGATGCGCATGCCGCGAAGGTACCCGAAACACCTCGTGTTGGGGGTTCTCTGCCCTATGCCGTGCGGGCCATGCACTTGATCTCGATCAACCAGTCCGCGCTCCCCAGGCGCGAGACCTCCACCAGTGTCTGCGAGACCTGCGGCTCGCCGCCGAACATCTCGGTGCGGATGCCGAAGAGCGCATCGGCGTTGTCGAGGAAGCCGGCGATGTCGGTCACGAAGAGGGTCTCGTCCACGATGTCGGCCATGGTGGCGCCGAAGGACGCGAGCACCGTGGCGACGTTCCTGTAGGCCTGCCGGACCTGCGCCGCGATGTCGCCGGCGCCGACGGTCTGGCCGTCGTTCGTCACACTCACCTGGCCCGAGAGATAGATGGTGTCGCCGACCTTCACGCCGTCGGCAATGATTTTCCTGAAGGGTCCTTCCCGGACCACGTGCCTCGTTGCAGACATGCCGCTTCCTTTCGCTGAATGGGGCGGCAGTATCGAAGGGATTTCGCCGGCAGCCGGCACCCGCAAAGGATGGCCTTTGGCGATCGAAGCCAATCGCCGCGGCGTGATGTGCACCGGCGATTCCTGTGGTTCAGGCAGGCCGGTCTGCAACCAGGTAGCGCGCCTGCCAACGCGCCGCGAGCTGCTGCGCGCGGTGCAGCGGCACGCGCGCCGCTTCGAAATCGACCACACAGGCAAAGTCGGCCGCTTCGGGCCGCATCGGGCTCTCGCTGCTGCGGCCATCGGTGAGCAGCCACAGCCAGCGCTGGCGTGCCGCACTGTGTGCGAGCAACTGGTCGGCGCGCTGCACGCCGAGCGCGAGCGGCGTGCCACCGCCGGCGGCGATGGGCGCGATCCAGTCGTCGTTCCAGGCGCTGGCGCGGCGCGGCGGCAGGCGCAGCTCGACCACCTCGCCGGCAAAGCACAGCAGCGCCACGTGGTCGCGCCGCTGGTAGGCCTCTTCCATCAACGACAGCAGCAGGCCCTTGGCGCGCGCGAGGTTGCCGTCGTTGCGCATCGAGGCGGAGCAGTCGAGCAGAAAGCAGTGCAGCGCGCCGCTGCGGGCCTGCAACGGGCGGCGGCGCAGGTGCCCCGCGCGCAGCGTGTCTGCGCCTCGATTCGTCAGCGTGCGCGGCCAGTCGAGTGCGGCGCCCGGCGATGCGGCGCCGTGCCACGCGTCCCTTTGTCGGCCCTGCCTCCAGTCGCCCTGGCGTGCGCCAGCGGGTGCGGCGTCCCGGAGGCTCAGGCTTTTTTTGGGGTGGCCTGCTGTGCGGTTTGCGAAGGGATCAGCGGGCGCAGCGGCTTGATGCGTTCGATGCCGACGGGCTCGGGGGGCATGGCGCCCCAGTCCTGGTCGCCTGCGTTGTTCTGGCCCGTGCCGCTTGCGTTCGGCGCGCGTTGGGTGTTCTGAGTCGCAGGTGCCGATGCGGCGGCTGCGCCTTCGGCCTCCGGCTTGCGCCGATGCAGCAGCACGGCTTCGGCCACGCGCTGCACATGGTCGGCGGTGATCGCCGCCGCGCCATCCCAGGCCGCGAGCGCACGCGCCGAGCGCAGCATCACGAGATCGGCGCGCAAGCCATCGACCTGCGATGCGATGCACAGCGCGCTGACGGCTTCGTGCACATCATCGCCGTACGGCAACACCGATGCATCCGCCACGAGCGTGCGGGCTGCGACGAGCGCAGACGCGAGTACAGCTTCGGTCTGCGCGTGCGTCGCACGAAAACCCTGCGGATCGGCGTCGAACGCCAGCCGCGCACGCACGATGGCCTGCCGCTCGGCCGCATCCTCGATGTTGCGCAGCTGCACGCAGAGGCCGAAGCGGTCGAGCAGCTGCGGGCGCAGCGTGCCCTCCTCCGGGTTCATCGTGCCGACCAGCACGAAGCGCGCCGCGTGCCGGTGCGAGATGCCGTCGCGCTCGACCACGTTGACGCCGCTCGCCGCCGCATCGAGCAGCGAGTCGATCAGCGCGTCGGGCAGCAGGTTGATTTCGTCCACATACAGCACGCCGCCATTCGCGCGCGCCAGCAGGCCGGGCGCGAACTTCAGTTCATGGCCTGCGAGCGCCTGGCCGAGATCGAGCGTGCCCACGAGGCTTTCGAGGCTCGCGCCCAGCGGCAGCGTGACGAAGGGCGCACCCGGCAGCAGCTCGGCCAGCGCACGCGCCGCCGTGGTCTTGGCCGTGCCGCGCGGGCCTTCGATCAGCACGCCGCCGAGGCCCGGGTCGACCGCGGCCAGCAACAGCGCCTGCCGCAGGTGCGGCTGGCCCGCAATCGCGGAAAAAGGAAAAGGCACCGGCATCGGGGCGGCAGTGGTCATCGGAGGGATCCTTCCATCTGCTGCTCGTGGTCGAGCAGCAGGTTTTCGAGCTGGGCCTGGTAGTCGCCGGGCGACTCCCACAGGCCGCGCTGCATGGCTTCGAGCAGGCGGCTGAGCATGTCGTGCAGTGCGCGCGGATTGTGCGCGTTGACGAAATCGCGGGTGTCGGCGTCGAGCACATAGGCGTCGGCCACCATCGCGTACTGGTGGTCGCCGACCACGCGCGCGGTGGCGTCGAAGCCGAAGAGGTAGTCCACCGTCGCGGCCATCTCGAATGCGCCCTTGTAGCCGTGGCGCTTGACGCCAGCGATCCACTTAGGGTTGACCACGCGCGCGCGGATCACGCGGCTGATTTCTTCCTTCAGTGTGCGCACGCGCGGCGCCTGCGGGTTGCCGTGGTCGCCGTGGTACATCGCCGGCTGCTGGCCGCTCAGGTGGCGCACGGCAGCAGCCATGCCACCCTGAAACTGGTAGTAGTCGTTGGAGTCGAGCAGGTCGTGCTCGCGGCTGTCCTGGTTCTGCATGACGACGTTCATGGCGCGCAGGCGCCGCACCAGCGCATCGGTTGCGGGCACACCGTCGCTGCCCTGCCCGTACGCGTGTGCGCTGCCGCCGACGTAGGCGTTGGAGAGGTCGTTGTCGGTCTGCCAGTCGCCGTGGTCGAACAGCGGTTGCAGGCCGGAGCCGTAGCTGCCGGGTGCCGAGCCGAACACGCGCCAGCCGGCCTGGGTGCGCGCGGCTTCGGGGCTCAGGCCTTCGCCTTCAAGCGCAGCCGTCTCACGAAGGATTCGGGCCCGGATCGGATTGCGCTCGGCGTCCTCGTCTTCCTGCGATGCGACGGCCTGCACCGCGGCATCGAACATCTGCACGGCATTGGGAAAGGCATCGCGAAAGAACCCCGAGATGCGCAGCGTCACATCGATGCGCGGACGACCGAGCCCGACCGTGGGCAGCACCTCGAAATCGACCACGCGCTGGCTGCCCGGCGCCCACTTGGGCCGCACGCCGATCAGCGCGAAGGCCTGCGCGAGGTCGTCGCCGCCGGTGCGCATCGTGGCCGTGCCCCAGACCGACAGGCCCAGCGCCACGGGGTAGTCGCCGTGCTCCTGCAGATGGCGCTCGACCAGTTGCGCGGCGGACTTGAGGCCGAGCATCCAGGCGGTGGGCGTGGGGATGGCGCGCGTATCGACCGCGTAGAAGTTGCGGCCGGTCGGCAGCACATCGGGCCGGCCGCGCGAGGGCGAACCGCTCGGGCCGGGGGGCACGAAGCGGCCTTGCAGTGCGCGAGAAAGCTGATGCAGCTCGTGCGGACCGCAGGCGTCGAGCGCGGGAGCGAGGCTTCGCTCGATGCGGCCCATCACCGCTGCCGTGTGCGGCATGTCGGGCGAGCAGGCGTTCTCTTCGAGCAGGCGCTGCGCCAACAACTCCAGCCGCTCTCGCGTGTCGCCGTGATGCCGCCATGCATCGGCACTCACCGATTGCAGCAGTGCCGGCCGTGCGCCCTGCCACGGCTTGGCCGCATCGATGTCGAGCGGGTCGAAGGCTTCGCCCGGCAGCAGGTCTTGCGCCAGCGCACCCAGCAGCCCGGCATTCGCCCCCACGCCGTCCGCGGACGGATAGCGCGCGAGCGCGAGCAGCGTGTCGCGCCGCAGTCGCGCCTCAGGCGAGGCGCCGAACACATGCAGCCCATCACGGATCTGTGTTTCCTTGAGCTCGCACAGGTACGCATCGACGCGCGCCAGCACCGCATCGTCTTCCGCGCCCGGCATGCCCAGTTCCTCGACCAGATGCTGCGCCCGCACCGCCGCGAGGATCTGCGCGCGCAGCACCTTCGCGCGTCGCGCATCGACCAGCAGCGCGTCGTAGTACTCGTCGACCTGGCGCTCCAGGTCCTGCAGCGGGCCGTGGTTCTCGGCGCGCGTGAGCGGCGGCATCAGGTGATCGACGATCACCGCCTGCGTGCGCCGCTTGGCCTGCGCGCCCTCGCCCGGGTCGTTGACGATGAACGGATAGACATTCGGCAGCGGCCCGAGGATCGCATCGGGCCAGCATGTCTGCGAAAGCGCGATGCTCTTGCCCGGCAGCCATTCGAGGTTGCCGTGCTTGCCGACATGCACGACCGCGTCGATGGCGAACGCATCGCGCAGCCAGAAATAGAAAGCGAGGTAGCTGTGCGGCGGCACCAGTTCGGCGTCGTGGTAGCTCGCGTAGTCGGCGGCGCCCAGCGTGCCGAGTGCGCGCGCGGGCTGGATGCCGACGAACACGCGGCCCAGACGAAGCCCGGCGATCATGAAGCGGTCTTGCCGCAGCATCGGGTCCTGCTCGGGCGTGCCCCAGCGCGCATCGATGGCGGCGGCCATGCCTTCGGGCAAGGCCGCGAGCCGCGCGCGGTAGTCGGCCAGCGCGTAGCTCTGCCAGGCGGGGCGTGCAGGCCATTGGGCAGGATCGTTCGCAATGCCTTCCTGCAGCGTCTGCATCAGCGCATCGCCATCGGTGGGGATGGCATCGCCGAGCACATAGCCCTCGGCCTGCATCGCGCGCAGGATCGCGATCACCGAAGCCGGCGTATCGAGCCCCACGCCACTGCCGATGCGGCCTTCGCTGCCCGGGTAGTTCGCGAGGATCAGGGCAACACGCTTGTCCGCCGCCGACAGGCTGCGGAGGCGACACCAGCGCCGCGCCAGCTCGGCCACGAAGGCGATGCGATCCGGCTCGGGCTGGTAGCTCACCACCTCGGTCTGCGTGAGTTCGCAGCGGTGCGAGAGCCCCTTGAAGCTCACGGCGCGCGTGATGATGCGGCCATCCATTTCGGGCAAGGCGATCTGCATCGCGATATCGCGCGGGCGCAGGCCCTGGCTGTCGGCCAGCCAGTCTTCGCGATTGCCGCCGCTGACGATCACCTGCAGCACCGGCGCATCGCCGGCCAGCGCGATGGCCTCGCCTGTGTCGTTCTGTGCGCCCTGCCCCAGTGCTGCGAAGGCGGTGGTGTTGAGCACGAGCTGCACGTCGTGTTCGCTGCACAGGCCGCGGAATGCGGAGAGGCACAGCGGGTCTTTGAGCGAATCGAGCGCGACCGGCAGCGGGTTCAGTCCTTCGGCATGCAGCGCGGCCGCGAGCGCATCGAAGGCGGCCGTGTTGCCCGACAGCAGATGCGAGCGATAGAACACCAGCGCCACCACCGGCGCATCCGCATGCCAGCCGGCACGCAGGTCATCGATGCCGGCGACCGTGTGCGCCGCATCGATGCCGCGCGGCACATGCAGCGCGACCTGCGGCAGGCTGCGCGGCGGCAGCGGCGCCTCGCCGTGCCCGAGGCCATGAAAGGCTACCGCACGCAGGAACTGCATCGCATTGCCCGCGCCGCCCGCGCGCATGTATTGCCAGAGCTGGCGGCTCACGGCGCGCGGCGCGGTGCTGCGCGCGAGCAGGTCTTCGTCTTCCTGCAGGTCGCCCGAGAACATCGCGAGCTGCTGGCCCTTGCGCTTCGCCAGTTTTTCGAGCTGCTGCAATCCGTAGGCCCACGCCGATTCGGCACCCAGGTGATCGACCACCACCACGCGCGCATGCTGCAGCACCTCGTCGACATACAGGTCGAGCGAAGCGGGCTGGCGCAGGTGCATGAGGTTGGCCAGCCGCAGCGACGGGTAGCCGGGATCGGTGGCCACCAGCGCGGTGCGTGCGGCGGCGAGCAGCGCGAGCGTGGTGTCGGCCGAACTGAGCACCACGATGTCGCCCGGCGTCTGGTCGAGCCGGGTGACGACGCTGTCGTCTTCGACGAAGCGCCCGGGCTGGGTGCTCAGCAGATGCATGCGGTCAGGCCGGAACGGCGGTCACGCCTTCCAGCGCCTTGCGCAGCGCGCCTTCGTCGAGGTCTTCGCCGATGAACACGAGGCGCGTGCGCTGCGCCTCGTCGTCGCGCCAGCGGCGGTCGAAGTGGTGGTCGAAGCGGCGGCCCACGCCTTGCACCAACAGGCGCATCGGCTTGCCCGGAATCGCGACGAAGCCCTTCACGCGGTAGATGGTGTGCTGCTCGACCAGCGCGGCGAGCGCGGCCAGCAGGCCGTCGCGGTCCACCGGCGGCAGCTCGATCACGAGCGAGTCGAACTCGTCGTGGTCGTGGTCTTCCTCGTGGTCGTGGTGGCTCTCGCGCAGGTGGATCGTGGTTTCGGCCGCGCGGCCCTGGCCCAGCAGCAGCGCGAGCGGCAGCTTGCCTTCGGTGGCGGCGACGATCTTCACTTCGGGCGGCAGCTCTTCGCGCACCAGCGCCTCGACCTGCGCGCGCGTGGCGTCGTCCATCAGGTCGGTCTTGTTGAGCACCACGAGGTCGGCGGCCGAGAGCTGGTCTTCGAACAGTTCGTGCAGCGGCGATTCGTGATCGAGGTTGGGGTCGGCGCGGCGGGCTTCGTCGACGGCTTCGGGGTTCTCGGCGAACTGGCCCGAAGCGGCGGCCGGGCCGTCGACCACGGTGACCACCGAATCGACGGTGAAGATGTTCGCGATGTCCGGCCACTGGAAGGCCTGCACCAGCGGCTTGGGCAGCGCCAGGCCCGAGGTCTCGATGATCACCGCGTCGATGTCGCCGCGGCGCTCGGCCAGCTGCAGCATCACGGGCAAAAACTCTTCCTGCACGGTGCAGCAGACGCAGCCGTTGGCCAGCTCGTAGAGCGCGCCTTCGCGCTCGTTGCCTTCATCGTCGCAGCCGATGCCGCAACCGCGGAGGATTTCGCCGTCGATGCCGAGCTCGCCGAACTCGTTGACGATCACCGCGATGCGGCGGCCTTCGGCATTGCCGAGGATGTGGCGCAGCAGCGTGGTCTTGCCGCTGCCGAGGAAGCCCGTGACGATGGTGACGGGGATCTTGGCGTTGCTGGGGGTCATGGAGAAATTCTTTCAGGCGCCGGTGGCGCAGGAACGGATGCTGAAAAGGCGGAAACGCGGCATTACCCCGAGCCGTGCTCGAGGACGCCGCGACAGGCGAGGATCAGACGCCGCCGTACAGGCGGCGCTCGACGAAGACCGTGCCTTGCAGACGGCGCCAGCCCTTGGCGGCCGCCAGCACGCCCAGGTCGACCAGCGGCTCGACCAGCACGACCGTCATGTAGGCAGCGCCGAAGCTGGCGATCTGGCCCAGGTTCTCAAGGCCCGTGCCGCGCCCGTAGAGCGCCCAGAAACCGACCCAGACCACGATGCCGCCCTGGTAGGCCACCGACAGCTTGAAGGCCTGCTGGTAGCTGATGTCCACGTAGGCCAGGTTCTCGGGAATGATCCGCCGTGCCAGCGCAGCCGTCGCGAACAGGGGCACCAGCAAGGTGGTGACGTTCATGCCGAACTGCGGAATGTCCTGCGGCTCGAAGAACAGGCCCTGGATGAGCAGCCCGCCCGCCAGGCCGATAGCCGCGGGTGCCAGCCCGAACACCAGCAGCAGCGTCGTGCCGAGGATCAGGTGCACCTCGGAAACGCCCACGGGATGGTGCGGCAGCACTTCGAAGAAGCAGAACACCAACGCCACGGCAATGGCCGAGCGCAGCGCCAGGGCGGCAAGGCCGTCCTTCACGGCGGTATCGAAGGCGACTTTGCCCGTGTAGGCCAGCGCGGCTGCTGCCGTCGCGTAGCTGAGGAATATCTTGGATCCGTCGACTAGACCTGGTTCGATGTGCATCGAGCACCTCCTGAATTGCACCGCAGTGCGAAAGTTGATTGTTGGTGGATGGGGTGGATCGCGCAAGCTCCGTCACGAACGCTGGAGCGTGCGCTGCGCTCCCGGCACGGCCGACGACCTGGGCTTGGGCCGCAGCCGACGCCAGCCGATCACCACGCCGCTGGCCGAAGCGACCGTGCCGATGATCGACAGCAGCCACACGACGATGTCCCACGCCGGCCGATACTGGATCAGCCACGGGAAGTCGAGGCTGTGCGCCGCGTTGAAGAGCAAGCGGTTCAGCCGGGTGTTGCGGTTGCTGCTGCCCGTGACCTGGCCGCTCGCGGGATCGATGTAGACCCAGCTGTGCGCGGCGTCGCCGAACGCGATGCGCCACACGGGCACGATGCGGTCGCGGTGGTGGCCGTACCAGTGGAAATCCTCGCGCGTCAGCAGGGTCGCCTGGGTGATGGCGGCGCCGGGGCGCAGGCGGGCGGCGGCGCGCACGATGTCGTCGCGTCCGATGGCGGCGGGCGCACCGGTGGCGGCATCGACCACGCGCGTGCGCGCCTGTGCATCGCGCAATTGCCAGAGCGGCTTGCCGTCGAACCAGAGCAGGAGCGCCTCGCGCGGTGCGTCAGCGCCCTCCTCCACAGGCCGCATCGGCAGCGGCCACGGAATCGGCGAGGAACCCGCGCCGGTGTAGCGCGCCATCGCGGCGGCATCGACCGGACTGCGCTCGAACCAGCCGTTCGGGTTCATCGACAACCAGCCGCTGACGATCCAGGTCAGCACGAAGAACCCGCCGATCAGCCCGGCGATGTGGTGCCAGGCCATCCAGCCCGTGTAAGGCGTGACGGCGCCGTTGCGAAACCGCCGGCGCAGGCGAACGCGCAGGATGCCGATCACGATGCCCGTGACGGCCGAGACGATGCAGGCGGCCGACAGCCACACCACCACGTCATGCCACAGCGGCGGATCGGCGCGAATCGGCGTGAAGTAGATCCAGTGCGGCACGGAGCCGAGCCAGTTCCAGAAGCGCTCGGAGCGCATGGTGTCGCGCACCACCTCGCCCGTGCGCGAGGACACGTAAAGCTCGGTGCCGGCGGCGTCGCCGAGTTCGATGCGGTGCAGCGGGCGCAGCGGGTTCAGGCCCTGCGGCACGGTCCACTGATCACGGTCCAATGTCTCGGCCCAATGCGCACCGGGCTGCGCCGAGAAGGCGCGCGCGATGGCTTCGGCGCGCGCGGCATCGACCGGGCCCAGCAACTGGCCGTTGCGGGCCGACACGGCAAAGCGCTCGCCGCGCGCATCGACGATGCGCCACACCGGGCCGGCATCGGGCGTGCCCTGCTGCATCTCCAGCGCGATACGCCGCGGCGGCTGTGCGCGCGCGGTGGCCGGCAAGGCATCGAGCGCCGCCGACGGCGCGACGACCGCCTGCTCGAATTTCACCGGCGCCAGGCCCGCGAGCCGTTCCTGTTCGGTGAGCGAGGGATAGCCCACGTACATCATCACCACGCCGGTAACGAACCACATCACGAACAGCAGGCAGCCGCCGATGCCCAGCCACCGGTGCGTCCAGTAGAGCCAGTGACGAATCCGCGGCCAGGCGCGGCGCCAGACGCCTTGGTGGTGCGGCTTCGTGGGGGACATGGGCGTTGTGGCGCTCAGAACTTCACGAGCGCTGAGACTTCGAACGAGCGCGGCCGGCCCAGCAACCACTGGTCGCCGCCGTTCGAGAACGACACGGGGTACTTGCGGTCGCCAAGGTTGAAGGCGCGCAGCGCGAGCTTGAGCGACGGGTTGGCCTGCCAGCTGACCGAAGCGTCCGCCACGGTGTAGGAGCCGATCTTGCGCGTGTTGGCGTTATCGGCCTGTCGCGAGCCCACGTAGCGCAGGCCCATCGCGGCCTCCCACTGCGGCAGGAAGCGCCAGTGGAGCCAGGCGTTGGCCGAAGCCTCGGGGATGCCTTCGGGCGTGTTGCCCGCGCGCGAAATCAGCTTGTTGCCGACGCGCTCGTTGAAATCGTCAAAGCGCGCGCGCAGTCTGGCCGCGTTGGCTTCGAGGCGCAGCGTGGACGTCAATGCGAGGTCCAGCGTGGCCTCGATGCCCTGCGACGACTGCTGGCCGACCTGCTGCGAGACCGTCGGGTCGCTCGCATCGCGTGAGAGCAGCTTGCGCTTCTGGATCTTGTAGGCCGCGATCGACCAGGCGCCGCGGTTGTCGGCGAGCTGACGCTTGTAGCCCACCTCGACCTGGCGGCCGGTGGTGAGGTCGAACTGCGATTGCGAGGTCGAGGTGGTGAGCAGCGAGCCCAGCGGATCGGCGGCGCGGGCGATCTGCCCGTAGAAGGACTGTGCTGCGTCAGGCGCGTACACCACGCCCACGCGGCCGGTGCCGTAGACGAAGGTGCGTTCGAAGTTGTTGACCGGCCGGGTCAGGTCGACGCGGCTGACCCTGGCATGGTCCCAGCGCAGGCCCGCGACCACCGACCACCGGTCGTTGATCGCGAGCCGGTCTTCGGCGAAGAAGGCGTAGGTGCGGGCCTGCGCGCGGTAGCGCGGCAGGTAGGGCTGCGGCGACTCGTACCGACCCGGCGCGAAGACGAACGGGTCCACCTCCGAGTAACCGCCGTAGGGCGTGTCGCTCGATCCGAGGAAATCGATACGGTTGACGTCGAAGCCCGCGAGCACCTGGTTGGCCATGCCGAAGAGGTTGTGGCGCCACGCGATGTCGCTGCGGTTGCCGACCTGTTCCTGGTGGTGGCCGATCTCCAGGTAGTCGTCGCGGCCGACGAGGCCGCTGTCGGGCTGGTAGGCGTAGGTCTCGCTGTCGCGCCAGTGGCGCTTCGTTTCGAGGCGGTAGAGCTGGTTGCGCACGGTAACGGCGCTGCTGGGCGTCCAGACCGCATCGAGGCGGGTCCAGCTGTCGCGGTACTTCAACTGGGCGTCGTCGAGGTTGTAGTTCAGGCCCAGGCTGCGGCGGTCGAGCCGGCCGTTGATCAGCGGCACGCCGAAGTAGCGCTCGGGCGACTGGCGGCCCTCGTCGTGCGAGAGGGTGATGTTCAGCTCGGGCGAAACGTCGAGCCGCACCGCCGCGCCGATCGCGAGGCTCTCGGATTCGCCGCGCGCCATGAAGCCGTTGGAATGCCGGTGGCTCACGTCGAGCCGGTACGAGAGACGGTCGTTGATGGCGCCGCCGCTGCCGAAGGCGATCTGGCGCGTGGCATCCGATCCGAAGGAGACCAGCGCCTCGTTCTCGATCGGGCCGCGCGTGGGCTTCTTGGGCACGGTGTTGATCGCGCCACCGATGGCGCCGTCGCCGTACATCACCGAGGCCGCGCCGCGCAGCACCTCGATGCGGTCGATCGACCAGGTGTCGAACGGAAAGGTCACGGTGCCCGCGCCCACGTAGAGGCGCGTGCCGTCGAACAGCTGCATCACCGAGCCGTGGCCCGCGAAGCCGCGCGCCACCATCGAAGTGCCGCCATTGCCGGGGCTGGAGTCGGCCGTGATGCCGGTGGTGCGGGTGACCGCGTCGATCACGTAGGCATCGCCGCGTGCGCGGATGGTGTCGCCGGTCAGCACCTCGATGCTGGCGGGCGTTTCCAGCGGCGTGAGGCCCAGGCGGCTGCCGGTCTGGGTCGGCTCGTCCATTGCGAGCGGCGTGTGGCGGCTGGCTTCGACCTGCACGGGTGCGAGGCTGTTGTTGCCGCTACCCGTCGTTCCGCCCGACTGCGCCATGGCGCTGCCTGTGCCGAAAGCCAGTCCCAAGCCCAACGAAAGACGTGAAAGGCGTACCCATTGCAGTGGCGCGCCCGTGCGATCGCGCGCCGGCGATGCTTGACCCATGTGACTTCTCCTCCGACCTGCGTCCCCGCAGGCTCCTGACCGAATGAGGACGTCGAGGGAGGCGGCTGAGGGCGGGCCGGTTCACGCGAGGGCGAAACGGCATGCCCGGACCCGCACTCCCGCAGCGTCCGATGGCGGTTGCGAAGGCCGGTATCCGGGCTCGCGGAGCGCTCCGATGACACTGTGAGTGCGCATCGGAGCCGAAACCCTCGCCTTCCCACGCCGAAGCGCAGTGGCTGCCGATGCTCAAAAGAAGAGAGACATCGACACGAGGTTTTCCAGATCCGCTGACCGTTGCGGGGGCAGCGCAGGAATGGATGCGTCCGTGAAGACGCAGCGCACCTGCTTCCCGTTTAACCCCCAGGCCATGGAATGGCATGCGGGGCACCTTCGAACCGTGTGGGTGGTTTTGCTAAGAAAAGCTTACAACCCGACCGCCGGAATTATAGGGAGCGCCCTCGGCGCGAGAACCGCGACCGCCGCTCGACCATCGCTCGACGCAACTCAGGCGGTTTTTCCTTCCGCGCCCAAGAGCCGCCGCATCACGGCGACACCGGCCACCAGCGCGTTCGAGTAGCTGGCATAGGGATCGTGGGCGGCCTCCAGCGGCACGTAGACATGGGGCCGGTCGTCGGCGGCCGTTTCTTCCATGAGCACCCAATAGAACTCGCCCGCTTCCAGTTCATGGACGGTGAGCGCGATGTTTCGCAATGGGGACGTGGAAAGACGGTTCATGCGGCGTGTTTCTGTCAATGAATGGGCGAAGAGTGCGGTTGACAGCTTCCGGGCTTCTCCTACAGAGCTTGGGGATGGCGCGAACTAATGTTGTCTTCAGGGACGTCAAGAACCAGGAGGCAACATGAAGCACTTCACTCTGGAGCCCAACATGCGCGCCAGCATCGGCGGCGCGTTCTATCCGACCGGCTATTCGATGGTGATGTTCCCGAGCGCCGAGGACGCGGACCGCATCGGCCACCGATTGATCGAGAAAGGCGTGAGCGGCGACGAGGTCTACCTGATTTCCGCCGAAACCCTGCTGGAGGAAATCAGCCCGACCGCCCGGGACTCGGACAACCCCCTGCCCTCCGCCGGCACCGATGCCGCCACGGTGCGCGCCTACACCAAGCTCGCGCGCGACGGCCACACGGGCCTTCTTGTCAGGACGAAGGACGAAGCGGCCGCGAGCCGGATGATGGAACTGGTGCGTACCGTGCCCTACTCGATCGCGCAGCGCTACCGCACGCTGGTCATCGAGGATCTCTGAAACGGCGCCCGCCCCTTCGGACTTCAAGCCGGCACGGCCATCGACACCGCGCGCTGCACCACGTCGCGCGCCATGGCCTGGGCGAGTTCGTGTTCGCCGAGGAACACGGTGACCGCCGCGTCCTGGGTGAGCAACTGGGCTTCCTGCTCGTTATGGCTGCGGATCACGGTCTGGATCGACGGATTGAGCGTGCGGGCGGTCTCGATCATCTGGCGCACGTTCAGGGTGTCGGGCGTGGCCACCACCAGCACGCGGGCGCGGGCCACGTGGGCCTGGATCAGCACCGCGGGGTCCGCCGCATCGCCCCACACGGCGGCGACGCCGGCTTCGCGCAGCTTCTCGACCAGTTCGCGGTTCTGCTCGGCCACCACGTAGGGAATGTCGTTCGCCTCGAGCTCGGCCGCGATGCGGCGCCCAACGCGGCCGTAGCCGACCAGCACCACCTGCCTGGAGAGGTACTTCGCCTCGGTCGTCATCGGCAGTTCGGCCAGCGGATCGTCGCGTGACTCGAGCCCGCGCGCGAACGAGGAATGGGCGTGCAGCCATTTCTGCATCGGCGCGATGAGGCTGAACCACAGCGGATTGGTGGCAATGGAAATGAGAGCGCCCGCGAGCACGAGACTCTGCCCCTCGACCGGCAACAGCCCGAGCGACACGCCCAGCCCCGCCAGGATGAACGAGAACTCGCCGATCTGCGCCAGGCTTGCGCTCACCGTGAGCGCCGTGCCCAGCGGGTAGCGGAACACCAGCACCAGCGCGCAAGCCGCGAGCGATTTGCCCAGCACGATCACCCCTACCACTGCGAGCACCTGCAGCGGGCGGTCGATCAGCACCGAGGGATCGAACAGCATGCCCACCGACACGAAGAACAGCACCGCGAAGGCATCGCGCAGTGGCAGCGACTCCTGCGCCGCCCGGTGGCTGAACTGCGACTCGCGCATGACCATGCCGGCAAAGAAAGCGCCGAGCGCGAACGACACGCCGAAGAGCGCCGCCGAGGCGAAAGCGATGCTCACGGCGGCCGCCACCACGCACAGCGTGAACAGCTCGCGCGAACCGGTGCGCGTGACCTGCCAGAGGATCCACGGGAACACGCGCCGGCCCACCACCAGCATCAGCGCGACGAAGCCGCCGACCTGCAGCAGCGTGAGACCGAGGGTCTGCCACAGCGGGGCGACCACTTCGCCCGGCTGCGCACCGTGACCGCCCAGCGTGCTCGCGAGCGGCGGCATCAGCACGAGCACCAGCACCATCGCGAGGTCTTCGACCACGAGCCAGCCGATGGCGATGCGGCCGGTGAACGAATCGAGGATGCCCAGGCTCTCGAGCGCGCGCAGCAGCACCACCGTGCTCGCCACCGAGAGCGCCAGGCCGAACACCAGCGCGGCACCGGGGCTCCAGCCCCACCACAAGGCAAGGCCGCCGCCGAGCAGCGTGGCGACGGCGATCTGCGCCAGTGCGCCGGGCAGTGCGATCTTGCGCACAGCCAGCAGGTCGTCGAGGGAAAAGTGGAGGCCGACGCCGAACATCAGCAGCATCACGCCGATTTCGGCGAGCTGTGCGGCAATTTCCGCATCGGCCACGAAACCGGGGGTGAAGGGGCCGATGATCACGCCCGCGAGGAGGTAGCCCACGAGCGCCGGCAGCCGCAGCTTGGCCGCCAGGAAACCGAACACCAGCGCCAGGCCGAGGCCGGCGGCAATGGTGTTGATGAGGGAAACGCTGTGCGGCATCGCTGCATTTTGCAGGAACGATGCCTGTCCTTTTATTTCACACGGCCTTCTGGAGGGGCGTCCGAGACAGGAGCATTCAGGGCGGGTGCACAGGACATCGGGTGCTCCCCTCCGCGAATGTCCTCCGCCTTCGGCTCCCCCTTTATTTCGCTGCGGGGAGCACCCGATGCCCTGCGCACTCGGGCACGCCGTGGGTGTGCAGCCGGATCAACCAGCCATCTTGCTGTCGCGAGCGCTCTCCAGCACTTCGGGCTCTTGCGATTCGACCCAGCTCTCGTTGTTCAGGCCCGCCTGCAGCCGCTCGGTGTCGAGCTCGTTGGTCCACTTGGCCACCACGATGGTGGCCACGCCGTTGCCGATCAGGTTGGTCAGCGCGCGCGCCTCGGACATGAAGCGGTCGATGCCCAGGATGAGCGCGAGGCCCGCCACCGGCACATGGCCCACCGCCGAGAGCGTGGCCGCCAGCACGATGAAGCCGCTGCCGGTGACGCCCGCCGCGCCCTTGGAGGTGAGCAGCAGCACCGCGAGCAAGGTGATCTCCTGCATCAGCGTCATCGGCGTGTTGGTGGCCTGCGCAATGAACACCGCCGCCATCGTGAGGTAGATCGAGGTGCCGTCGAGGTTGAACGAGTAGCCCGTGGGAATCACCAGGCCCACGCAGGTCTTCTTCGCACCCAGGTTCTCCATCTTCTCCATCATGCGCGGCAGCACCGACTCGGACGACGAGGTGCCCAGCACGATCAGCAGTTCTTCCTTGATGTACTTGATGAACTTCCAGATCGAGAAGCCGTGGAACTTCGCGATCAGCCCCAGCACCACGAAGATGAACAGCAGGCAGGTCAGGTAGAAGGTGCCCATCAGCTTGCCGAGCGAGAACAGGCTGCCCACGCCGTACTTGCCGATGGTGAAGGCCATCGCGCCAAAGGCGCCGATGGGGGCGACCTTCATGATGTAGTTGACCATGCCGAAGAGCACGTGCGAGCCCTTCTCGATCACGTCGAACACCAGCGTGCCGCGGCCGCCGAACTTGTGCAGCGCGAAGCCGAACATCACAGCGATCAGCAGCACCTGCAGGATCTCGCCCTTGGCGAAAGCATCGACGACGGTGCTGGGAATGACGTTGAGCAGGAAGTCGACCGTGCCGGTCATCTTGCCGGGGCCGGTGTAGGCCGCGATCGACTTGGTGTCGAGCGTGGTCGGGTCGATGTTCATGCCCACGCCGGGCTTGAGCACGTTGACCAGCACGAGCCCGACCACCAGCGCGATGGAACTGACGACTTCGAAATACAGCAGTGCCAGGCCGCCGGTCTTGCCGACCTTCTTCATGTCTTCCATGCCGGCGATGCCGACCACCACCGTGCAGAAGATGATCGGCGCAATGATCATCTTGATGAGCTTGATGAAGCCATCGCCCAGCGGCTTCATGCTTTCGCCGACCGAGGGATAGAAGTAGCCGAGCAGCACGCCGATGATCACCGCGGTGATCACCTGCACGTAGAGGGAGCGGTAGAGCGGGAGCTTCTTGACGGGTGTGTTTGTTGTGGGTTCCATGACTTGCCTCCGGAAGGGTTGAGAACTGTAGGTCCGTATCAGGCGTTTTCCATTCGTAGAAGCCACATTCTTCCAATGAAAAAACCCGCCGAAGCGGGCTTTTTCATCAGGTCTCGGTCAGCATCTCAGTGCATGTGGAGGCCGCCGTTGACCGAGAAGTCGGCCCCCGTCGAATAGCCGCCTTCGTCTGTTGCCAGCCACGAGATGATCGAGGCGATTTCGCTCGGCTCGCCCAGGCGCTTGACCGGGATGGTGGCCACGATCTTGTCGAGCACTTCCTGGCGGATGGCCTTGACCATGTCGGTGCCGATGTAGCCCGGGCTCACGGTGTTGACCGTCACGCCCTTGTTGGCCAGCTCCTGCGCCAGCGCCATCGTGAAGCCGTGCATGCCGGCCTTGGCCGCCGAATAGTTGGTCTGGCCCGCCTGGCCCTTGGCACCGTTCACCGAGCTGATGTTGATGATGCGGCCCCAGCCCTTTTCGACCATGTCGCCCACCACCTGCTTGGTGACGTTGAACATGCTGTTGAGGTTGGTCTCGATCACCGCGCTCCAGTCCTCGGGGGTCATCTTGAGGAACATGCGGTCGCGCGTGATGCCGGCATTGTTGACCAGCACGTCGATGGCGCCATGCGCTGCCTTGGCGGCGGAGAACGCTTCGACGGTGGATTGCCAGTCGCCGACATTGCCGACGGAGGCGTGGAACTCGAAGCCTTCGGCTTTCTGTTCGGCCAGCCACTTGGCATGGTCGCGCGTGGGGCCGCAACCGGCGACCACGGTGAATCCGTCTCTGTGCAGACGTTGGCAGATGGCTGTTCCGATGCCACCCATGCCTCCGGTGACATATGCAACTTTCTTGCTCATGAAATTTCCTTGATGTTTGCTTGGCAAAAGCCTGAACGGCCGCCTTCACTCTAGCCATTTTCACGCCATCGACCTCTGAGGAAAACACTGAGCCAAGCTTGCAACCAGCTGTCACGGAGCGCTGCAGAGGTGCAACCTATATGCTCAGCTCTGTACGCTCTTGCTCACGCATTGCCCTCAAGGAGTTCGAAAGTATGAATTTCGGGATCATCGTATTCCCCGACGTCGAGGAACTCGATTTCGTCGGGCCTTGGGAAATGCTCACCATGTGGAGCAAGCTCGCAGCGGGCCCGCAGCACTGCCTGATCGTCGCCGAGAAGCGCGAGCCGGTGGTCTGCGCCAAGGGCCTTTCGGTCAATCCGCATGTGTCGTTCGCCGATTGCCCGCCGCTCGACTACCTGCTCGTGCCCGGCGGCATGGGCACGCGGCGCGAGGTCGACAACCCCGCGATGGTGCAGTTCCTGGCCGCGCAGGCGCCGGGGTGCAAGGCGCTGCTGTCGGTATGCACCGGCGCCTTCGTGCTGCATGCGGCGGGCCTTCTCTCCGGCAAGACCGCCACCACGCACTGGGGTTCGCTCGATCGCCTGCGCGCGCTGGGCGACGTGAAGGTGGTCGAGCAGCGCTTCGTGCAGGACGGCGACGTGTGGACCTCGGCCGGCGTTTCTGCGGGCACCGACCTGATGCTGGCCTTCATCGCCCACACCGCCGGCGAGGAAGCCGCCGCCAAGGTGCAACTGCAAGCCGAGTACTACCCGGCGGACACGGTCTACGGCAGCACGGCGAGCCATGAACGCGCGCCGGCGTATGTGCGGCAGCCGGGCGGCAAGCTGCGAAAGACGGCATGAGCGCGACGGCCTCCTCCGATCTCGAGCCGCTGTCCGTGCTCGCCGCCCGTGTCGGTGCGACGCTGCGCGAACGGCGCGAGACGGTGGCGGTCGCCGAGTCTTCGGCGGGCGGCCTCGTATCGGCGGCCCTGCTCGCGATTCCGGGCGCATCGGCCTTCTTTCTCGGCGGTGCGGTCGTCTATTCGCGGCGTGCTGGTAAAGCCCTGCTGGGGCTGACACGCGAAGACATGGGCGACATGCGCGGGGAAACCGAGCCCTACGCCCGATTCATCGCAGCCCGCATCCGCGAGAGCCATCGCGCGACCTGGGGCATCTGCGAGAGCGGCGCGGCCGGGCCTTCGGGCAGCCCTTATGGCGATGCGCCGGGGCATGTGTGCGTGGCTGTCGCCGGTGCCGTCACCGTGAGCCGGACCGTCGAGACCGGCGACACGGACCGCCCCACGAACATGGAAGCGTTCGCGCGGCTCCTGCTTGCGCTGTTCGACGAGACACTGCGCACGCAGAACACACCTTCCGAAGCCACCGCCCGATGAGGCAGATGGGCCTTCCAGACATCGCGATGAACGACGACATCACGCCGCAAGACCCGGCCGCCGACACGACGCTCCAGATGCGCGTGCTGCGGGAACACGTGGCCTCCGTCTACGCGGGCCACACCATGGCGATCTCCGCGCACTTCGGTTTTGCCATCGCCATCGTGCTCTTTTGCTATCTGAAGATCGAACCGGCGCTTCGCCCCTGGGTGCTTGCGTGGTTTGCGCTGCTGATCGTGGCGGACTCGTATGCCCTGCTCACTTCGCGCTGGAAGCCCGCCACGCCGCTGGCCGACGTCCCGTACTGGGCACGCAAGTACACCTGGCTCGCGACGCTCGTCAGCGCAACGAACGTCCCCGCGGTCTTCCTCCTCATGGTGGTGGACAACCCGGTGGTGACCACCATCGCAACCGTGGTGATCATGGGGAGCTGGACCCGGGCCGTGCAGGCGCGCTGGCCCCTCAAGGCGGCCATGTTCGGCTACGGCATTCCCATGATGTCCGGCCTGATCGTCGCGCTGGCATGGCACGGCGGCGAACTGCACTGGTTTCTTGCGGCGTTCTGCACGGTCAACCTCGTGCTCACGCTGCGCGCGGGCGTGCAGCAGAACGGGCGGTTGACCGAGTCACTGATCCTGCGTTTCGAGAACGAGTCCCTGGCCGCGCGCCTGAAGGAACAGATCGCAGCCACGCAGCGCGCCAGCGAAGAAAAGACCCGCTTCCTCGCGGCGGCCAGCCATGATCTGCGCCAGCCCCTGCATGCCATCGCGCTGTTCGGCGCCGCCATGGAAAACGGCTTGCGCGATCACACGGAGCGCAAGAATGCCGAGCGCCTGATGCGGGCGGTCGACACCCTGGGTGCATCGCTGGACACCATGCTCGATGTCTCGCGCCTGGACGCGGGCGTGGTCACCACCGAGCCGAAGGCCATCGAACTCGACACGCTGTTCCTGGCGCTCAATCACACCTTCTTCCAGCGCGCCGGACAGAAGGGGCTGGAGTTGCGCATGCGCGCCAGCGGACTGTGGGTGCGCAGCGATGCGCAGTTGCTGCACCGCATGCTCTCGAACCTGATCGACAACGCCGTCAAATACACCCGGCAAGGTGGCGTGGTCGTGTGCGCGCGAACGCGCGGCGAGGACGTGTGGGTGGAGGTGCGCGACACCGGCATCGGCATTGCGCCGGAGCAACTCGGGCGCATCTTCGAAGAGTTCTACCAGATCGACAATCCGGGCCGCGACCGCACGCACGGCCTGGGCATCGGCCTGTCGATCGTCAAGCGCCTGTCGCGCCTGCTGCGCCATCCGGTGCTGGTGCACTCCCGTCCGAACCGGGGCACGCGATTCCGGGTGATCGTGCCGAAGGTCGAGTCCACCGCGGTGCTGGCGGCCGATCGGATGGTCGAAGACCTCGAACCGCCGACGCGCCATCCACCCGTCGCGCCCAACCTGCGGGGGCGCGTCCTGCTGATCGAGGACGAAGCGGAGATCCGCGTGGCCATGGCGGAGCTGCTGCGGGCCTACGCGATCGATGTCCTGGCGGTGGCCGACGAGATGCAGGCGATCGATGCGCTCTCGGCCCCGCAGGCGCAGCAGCGCCCCTTCGCGATGCTGCTGTGCGACTACCGCCTCGCGGACGGCGAGGACGGATTGGAAGTCGGCCTGCGCCTTCGCGAACGCTTTCAGCCGGCCACGCCCTTGCTGCTGATCACCGGCGAGACCTCGCCCGACCGGCTGCAGCGCGCGCGAGCCTCCGGCGTGCCGATGCTGTTCAAACCCGTGAGCGCCGCCGCGCTGCTGCGGGCCATGGCCGACCTGGCGGCCGACGATGCCACGGCCCTCGCGGCCGCGCTGAACCCCGGTGCCTTTCGGCATCCCAGGGACCCGCTTCTCCTGGACAGCTGAGGCCTGTTCACGCGACGGCTGCCGTTTCCCGCCGTCATTTGACGGAGCCCGCGGTCAAGCCCTGCACCATGTAGCGCTGCATCCACGCGAACAGGATGGCGACAGGCACCACGGCACAGATCGCGGCCGCCATCACCAGCTCCCACTGCACCACGTACTGGCCTGCAACCATGTTGGTGACGAGAACGGTCAGCGTCTGCTTTTCGGTGGAGCGGATCAGGGTGTAGACCACGGCGAACTCGTTCCAGGCATTGACGAAAGTGACCAGTGCCGTGACCGCCATGGCCGGCAATGCCAATGGCAGGAACACCTTGAAGACCGTGCGCACCGACCCGGATCCCTCGAGCCAGGCCGACTCCTCCAGGTCACGCGGAATGGTCTCGAAGTACGACGTCATCATCCAGACAGCAAAGGCGATGCCGAATGCGCCATAGGCCACCACGACGGACAGGCGCGAATCGGTCATGTTGCTCCCGTCGAACCACGGGATGCTGGTCGCCATCTTGAACAGGCCCACCACCAGGAGAACGGGCGAGATCATCTGGGTCACGAGCAGGAACTGCCGGTAGCCGCCCCGGCCGCGAAATCGCAGGCGCGCCAGCGCATAGGCGGAGGGAACGCTGATGGCAATCGTCAGCACCGTGGCGGAGAGTGACACCAGCAGGCTGTTCAGCAGCGCGCGCCCAAACCCCGTCTGGGTCCACATGACTGAGAAATTGCTCCACTGCCACTGCTGGGGCAGCCACCGGGCGGGATAGACATAAATCTCCGAGGCGGGCTTGAGCGCCGTGAAGAACATCACTGCGAGTGGAAAGACGACCACGGCCACCAGCGGCAGGAGCAGCAGCCAGCACCAGAGGCTGCGCAGGAGCTTGTCTTTGCGGATCATGCGGCGGCCTTCGCGGACTGCCGTTGTTGCAGCCGGAGATAGAACATGGTGAAGGTCAGCAGCAAAGCCAGCATGACGAGCGAGATGGCGGCGGCCTCACCGGGACGACCCAGCCGGAAACCCAGTTGGTACAGCCAGGTGACGAGGATGTGCGTGGCGTTGTCCGGCCCGCCCTGCGTCATGATCCAGATGATGGGAAAGGAGTTGAAGACGTAGATCACGTTCAGCACGATGGCCATGTGGATGAACGGCTTGAGCAGCGGCAGCGTGAGCCGGCGGAACTGCTGCCAGCGAGACGCGCCCTCGATGTCTGCCGCCTCGTAGATGTCCTGGGAAACGGACGCCAGGCCGCCCAGAAAGATGCTGACGGTGAAGGGAATGGACACCAGGATGCCCACGCCCACCTCCACCCAGAAAGCGATGTGTCCGTCGGCCAGCCAATTGATCGGCTCCTGGATGATTCCGATCATGGCGAGGCTGGCATTGACCATGCCGTACTGGCCATTGAAGGACCAGGTCCAGACAATGGCCGTCATCGTCAGCGACACCGCCCAGGGCAACATGACGATGGTGCGCGCAATGCCCCGGCCATAGAAATCCCGCTGCAGGATGAGCGCCACCGGAACGGCGAACAGCACGGCGCCGCCGACGACGCACACCGTCCATTGCACGGTGCGCCACACCACATGGACGAACACCGGGTCGGTGAACACGGTGCGAAAGTTGTCCAGGCCATTGAAGGCGCGCAGCAGCCCGAAGCGCGAGATATCGTGCATCGACTGGAACACCAGCGTGGACAGCGGGTAGGCAAGAATGAAAACTGTCAGCAACAGGCTCGGTGCAATCAGCCCCCAAGCCAGGACAGGGCCTCGAACGGGATTCTGCATAGGGCAACTCGGTCGAAATAGACGTGCGACACGCGGGAAACGGGCGCTGCCCTGCGGACTGCGCCCGGGAGGGTTTACTTCTTGTTGAGCTTGGTATTGGCTTCGGCTGCAGCCTTGTCCAGCGCAGCCTTGGGCTCTGCCTTGCCCTGGTAGATGGCCTGCAGCGCATTGGTGACGGCCTGTGCGGAATCTTCCCAGCCGCTGACCAGAGGGGCGAAGCGAGCGTTGGGCAGCAGGGCCACGAACCTGGAAAGCACCGGGTCGTCCTTGAACACGGGGTCATTGGCCACCTCGTGCGTCACCGGCATGAAGCCCTCGCCCTGATCGAACTTCAACCGCGCGGACTTGGAGAACATGAAGTTCAGAAATTTCTGGGCGGTTTCCTTGTTCTTGGACGCCTTGAACACCATGATCGAATCGGTCACGCCGAAGGTGATGTCTTTGCCCCCATTGGGCACACCGGTGATGCCGTATTTCAATTGGGGCGCGTCCTTGGCAATTTCCTTGACCAGGGGTGGCAGGGAAATGACCATGCCCAGGCGCCCCTGCTTGAACAGGTTGTGCAGGTCATAGCGCGTATTGCCAGCAACGCCGGGCTCGGACAGGCCCTGGTCGATCATGCTCTTGTAGAGCGTGGCCGCCTTGACGCCGGCGGGAGAGTTGAAGGCGGCCTTGTTGTTGGCATCCAGCACCTCGCCCCCCATGCTCCACAGCGCGTAATAAAAGTAGGTGTCGGTGTCCAGATCCTTGCCCTGAATTCCGTAGCCGTAGGCGCCGCCGGTCTTGATTTTTTTCGCAGCGGCAATGACATCGTCCCAGGTTTTCGGGCCGTCCGGAAAACCCGCTTTGCCCAATAGTTCCTTGTTGTAGAACATGGCGCGCACGCTGGCCGCAATGGGCAGCGCGTAGAGTTTTCCATTGATCTTTCCGGCCTCCAGAAATGCCGGAATAAAACGACTCTTGAAGGCCGCATTGGCGTAATTGTCCACCGGCTCCACCAGATCGTCGCTCACGAAATCCGCCACCCAGCGGGTGGTCACATGGGCCAGATCGGGGGGATTGTTGCTGACAATTTCCGCCTGCAGTTTCTGTTGCGTATTTTCCCAGCTTCCCACCTCGACCTTGACGGTATCTCCCGGGTTGGATTTTTCATATTCCCGGGCCAGGGCCTCCAGCCAGGGACGCGTATTGTCGCTGTAGCTGGACATGCTGATACGGATATTTCCCGCCTGGACGTTCAGAGCCAATAAGCCGAAAACAATCGCGCCGGCCAATTGAATAAGATTTGTTTTTTTCATGTGGCTTTTCCGGTAAGTTGTTGAAAACAAAATGAATTTAAATCCCTCGCATCGCAATCAATCAATGCTTGCGCGCTTTTATCCTACAGACTGACCGGAAAGAGTGTCAAGACGAAGCGAACCCTCGATTTCTAAAAATTAGAACCCTACGTGCTAAATATTGAAGGCCAAATGACTGCAATGTCCTGTACCCTTCAAATTCGAACTCTAATTGCGCGCGGCAATTCATTGCAGCTCGTTCGCGGGGATATTGGCAATTCATATGGCGCACTTTGTGGAAAAATTAATTACGACCCCGTCTGCCGTTCGTCAAGACACGTCGCCCGTCCGGAAACCTGCGCCCGACGCCCCCTCTTCCCGGCGGGTGACGCTGGTCACGGGCGCCGCTGGCGGCATCGGGCAGGCGCTGTGCCGCCGCGTGCTGCAGGCCGGCGACCGGCTGATCGCGCTGGACCACGATGCGGCCGCACTGCAGGGCCTCGCGGCTGCGCTGGCCGAGCAAGGCGTGAGCGCCGGGGATCTGGCGCGGCTGCACCCCCTGGTGGCGGACGTCACCGACTGCGCGGCCCTTGGCGAGAAGGTGGCCGCAGTCGCCGCCGATATCGGCCCGGTGGATGTGCTGGTATCGAACGTGGGGGCGGCGCGCGGGCCGACATTGCGCAAGACCACGCCGCAGGATTGGCAGGCCGACATCCACCTCAATCTCAATGGCGCGTTCCATTGCGTGGAGGCGGTGCGCAACACGATGATCGAGCGCCGCAGCGGACAGCTGGTGCTGATCGGCTCGGTCAACGCGCTGACGACGCTTGGACACCCGGCCTACAGCGCAGCCAAGGCGGCTCTCGTCAGCTACACCCGATCGCTCGCCATGGAGCTGGGCTCCTTTGGCATCCGCGCCAACATCGTGCTGCCCGGCACCGTCAAGACACCCGCCTGGCAAGCGCGGGCCGACAAGAACCCGCAGGTGTTCGAGCAGTTGAAGAAGTGGTACCCCTTGGGCGACTTCGCGACACCGGACGACGTCGCGGACGCCGTGCTTTTTCTGGTGTCGCCCGCCGCGCGTGTCATCACCGGCGTGGCGTTGCCGGTGGACGCGGGCCTCATGTCGGGCATCCGTCCCATGGCCAGTGAAATCACGGTCGAAGAGTACTGAACCGGCCACCCACTTCCACAGACACAAGGAGACCCCATGGCTCAGGTTCAACTCAAGCAGCTGCGCAAGGATTTCAATGGCGTGCCCGTCGTGCACGGCATCGACCTGGACATTGCACATGGCGAGTTCGTCGTGCTGGTCGGCCCCTCGGGCTGCGGCAAGTCCACGCTCCTTCGCATGATCGCGGGGCTGGAGCCCATCAGCGGCGGCGAACTGCGCATCGGCGGCGCGCGCGCCAACGAGCAGCCGCCGCAAAAGCGCAATATCTCCATGGTGTTCCAGAGCTATGCGCTCTACCCGCACCTGTCGGTCTACGAGAACATCGCCTTCGGCCCCCGCACGCGCGGCGAGGCCGAAAGCGACTTCCGCCCGCGCATCGAAAAAGCCGCCGGCCTGCTCAATCTCACCCCGTACCTGGACCGTTTGCCGCGCGCGCTCTCGGGCGGACAGCGCCAACGTGTCGCCATGGGGCGCGCCGTGGTGCGCGAACCCGCGCTGTTCCTCTTCGACGAACCGCTGTCCAACCTGGATGCGCAGTTGCGCGTGCAGATGCGCGCCGAGATCAAGGCGCTGCACCAGCGCCTGGGCAACACCATGGTCTACGTCACCCACGACCAGGTGGAAGCCATGACCATGGCCGACCGCATCGTGGTGATGCGCGCGGGCCGGGTGGAACAGGTCGGCGCGCCGCTGGAACTCTACGATCGCCCGGTCAACCGCTTCGTGGCGGGGTTCATCGGATCGCCTGCGATGAACTTCACGCAAGGACAGGTGCATCGCGAACAGGGCCGCACATGGCTCGCGCTGCCCGACGGGCAGAACTGGCATCTCCCGACTTCCGGGTGCACCCCACTGCTGGCCGATGGGCAGCGCGTGCTGCTGGGGCTGCGGCCCGAGCATCTGTGCCTGGCCCCGGAGGGTCTGGCGCTGCGTGTGATCCTCACGGAGTCGACGGGCGACAAGACGCAGATCTATGGCACGGTGGCTGGCAGCGAAACGCCCTGGTGCGTGTCTGTTCACGACCGCGTGGCACTCAAGCCGGGTGACGTGGTGCATCTGCAGGTCCGTGATTCGGCTGCGACCCATTGTTTCGATGCAGAAACGGAGCGCCATGTGGGTGTCGCCGCCGCGGCGCCTGTCGAATACAGGCCGTCCGTCGCCCGGATGGATGTGCGCATCGACGACGGCGTGAATCAGCGCCGTGTCGCGGCCGTCGCGTATTGACCATGAGCAACCGCTGCATGTACGAAGGCCCAAAGGGAAACTACATCGGAGGGCGGTGGTCAACCACCGTCGACACCATGCCGGTGGTCAACCCGGCCAATGGCGAAACGATGGCGACCGTGCCCAGATCGAGTCGCGAGACGGTGAGCGAGGCCGTCGCCGCAGCCAAGGCTGCAGCCTTCGGCTGGGCTGCAACGCCCGTTTTCGAGCGCGCTGCGATGTGCCTGGCGATCGCGGCAGCCATCGATACCGAGCGCGAGGCCATCGCGTACACGCTGTCGCTCGAGCAGGGCAAGGTTCTGGCCGAGGCTCGCGGCGAAGTGGCCAAGGCCGCCGACGGCTTCCGGCTTGCCGCCGAACTCGTCAAACAAATGGGCGGGAAGACGCTGCCTGCGGAAGACCCGAGCAAGCTCGTCATGACCATCCGGCAACCGCGTGGCGTGTATGGCGTCATCACGCCCTGGAATTTTCCGGTCAACATCCCGGTGGAATACCTCGCCCCTGGCATCGCCACCGGCAACACCATCGTCTGGGTGCCTGCGCCCTCCACCGCGTGGGTAGCCTGCGCACTGATGGCAGCGCTGGAAAAGGCGGGCCTGCCCGCCGGCGTGGTCAACCTGGTGACAGGTGACGGTGCGACCGTGGGGGATGCGGTGGTCGTGCATCCGGACGTGACCGCCATCGCATTCACCGGCAGTACCGCGACGGGTCGGCGGATCGCCGAGCGAGGCGCCGGAAAACCCATGCTGCTCGAGCTCGGAGGCAACGGGCCCGTGATCGTTCTCGAGGATGCGGATCTGGATGCAGCAGCGGCTGCAGCAGCTGGCGGCGCCTTCTTCAATGCGGGGCAGGTGTGCGCCGCGACCGGTCTTGTTCTGGCCCATGCCTCTGTGGTGGACCGCCTCTGCGAAAAGCTGGTCGCCAAAGCCGCCGACCAGGTCCTTGGCAACCCCTTGCATCCCGCGACGACCATGGGTCCGCTCAACAACGCCAAGGTGGCTGCCAAGGTGCGCGAGCATGTGGACGATGCCATTGCGCAGGGTGCGCGCCTGCTGTGCGGCGGCCGGGCGCGACCGGATCTGGGCAGCACGCTCTTCTTCGAGCCCACCGTGATCCGCGACGTCTCCCCGGGCATGCAGATCTACCGGGAGGAAACCTTCGGCCCGGTGGTGCCGGTCATCGCCTTTCAGGACAACGAGCAGGCCCTGGCGCTGGCATTGCAAAGTGAATATGGACTCGCCGTTGGCGTTTTCACCAAGGACGTCAGCCGCGGCATTGCAATGGCGAAGGCGATCCCCGCCGGGATCGTCAACATCAACGCGGGCAGCACCTGGTGGGAGATCCACCTGCCCTTTGGCGGTGGCTCCGGGAAAAAAAGCGGCATCGGTCGCCTGGGTGGCATGCACACGCTGGAAGCGATGACGGAAATCAAGATGATCACCGTCACGTTGGCCTGAGAGGCTGAGAGGCTGAAGGGTTCGAACCCGGCCGCCTCTTCCCTCCGTCTCTTGAGAGACTCTTGAGAGGAGGACCGGAGCGGCATCCCTGTCCCTACACGGCGACTTGTCGCTGAGTGCCCAAACCGTCGATGCCCAGCGTGACGACATCGCCGCTCTTCAAGTAGACCGGCGGCTTCAATCCCATGCCCACTCCTGGCGGGGTTCCCGTAGAAATGATGTCCCCTGGGTGCAGGCTCATGAACTGCGAGAGATACGCAACCAGGTACCGCACACCGTAGACCATGGTGGCCGTGGAACCGTTTTGCCGCCGCACGCCATTGACCTCCAGCCACATGTCCAGCTGCTGCGGGTCTGGCACTTCATCGGGCGTGACGAGCCAGGGGCCGATCGGTCCGAAGCTGTCGGCCGACTTGCCCTTGGTCCACTGGCCCTGGCGTTCGGTCTGAAAGGAACGCTCCGACACGTCGTTGATCAGGCAATAGCCCGCGACATGGTCCATCGCATCCGCCTCGTCGATGTACTTCGCGGTCTTTCCGATGACGATGCCCAGCTCCACTTCCCAATCGGTCTTGGTCGAGCCGCGCGGAATTTCCAAGGGGTCGTCAGGTCCTCCGATGGCCGAGGTTGCCTTCAGGAAAACGATGGGCTCGGGCGGCACCGTGGCCCCCGTCTCGGCCGCGTGGTCCGAGTAGTTGAGTCCGATGCAGATGAACTTGCCCGAGCCGGCCACGCAGGCACCGATCCGCGGAGAGCCCTCCACCAGCGGGAGCGTCTGCGGGTCCAGGGCGGCGATGCGCGCCAGACCGGAAGGCAGCAACACGTCATGTGCGATGTCGTTCACGTGAGCGGAGAGGTCGCGCAAGCGGCCTTCCGCATCGAGCATGGCGGGCCTCTCCTGGCCGGCAGCTCCATAGCGCAGCAGTTTCATTCTTCGTGGTTCCTTGGATGTCTCGGCGAGGGCTGGCTGTTAGCTGCGCACGGTCAGGTTGCGACGCGTTCGAACTGGACGCTCCGGCAATCCATCTCGTATTCGAGGTCGATCACCGGCGGCCGGTTGTAGTGCCAGGTCAACCCGTGCCGGGCGGCGCCACGCTTGACGATCTCGTCCGCGATGAAGGGATGGATGTCGTGCACCGTGTACAGCTGCGACCCCGTGGTGCTGGCCCAGGTGAAGCCCAGCGATGCCAGGCGCCGTTCCATTTCATCGAGCACCCATTGGGCTTTTTTCAGAATGGCGGGCGGCGAGGTGTCCCCCAGGCCCACCGCATGGTCGCGGTAGTGCCCCTTGCCCTCGGGCGCTTCGGCACTCCCGGCCACCACGAACGAAGCCGCCGCCGAGGCGTCGGGCACGGTGTAGCTGAACGCATGGAACGAGGGCTCCGACGGCGGCGAAACCGCCGGGCACACGTTGCTTCGCGCCACCGGATTGAGGTCATCGATAAAGAGGCCCCATTCCTTCAACGTTCCCACGTACAGGTTGTTGAACTCGACGAAGCCTTGTTCGGTGAACGGTGCCGGGGACCGCAATTCGCACGCGCAAAAGGCGGCCAGCGGGCGTGAGGCCTCTTCCAGGATTTCCTTGATGCGCTGAAAGCCCTGTTTCAGGGGCAGAGGCTCCACGAATCGCACGCGCTCGATGCGAAACCCAGGTTCGGCGGCCACGCCAGCCGAATACTGCTGGACGCCCGGAATGAACCGATAGCCACCCGGGAGGGAAAGTTGAAGTGCCGACACGTGATTTCCTTTTTTGGAGAGAGCAAGAGAGAAGAAAGAGAACAGACACGCCCCGAGGCCTTCAGCCATGTCGCGACGTGTCCGTTCTGCCTGGTCAGGGAATCTGGCTCCAACGCTGGTTGGCGCCGCCATGGCAGGCGTAGGTGGACAGCGCGGTTCCTTGCGTGGTCGAAGAGCCGGGAACATCGAGGCAGGCGTTGGGGGACACCCGGTTGCGCAGCGTCGCCCCGACCACGCTCCACTGCGTGGCCACGCCCGCCGTGCACGCCAGCTGCACCACGGGGCCGCCGCCGGTGTTGGTGTTGCCCTGCGCCAGGCACAGGCCGCTGTGCTTGGCGACGAACTGGCTGTAGCCGCCGCTGCTGTTGACGGTGAAGGTTTCGTTGTTGGTGTTGCCGCAGACCTGCTGCACCACTGTGGCGCCGCTGGCCGTCGAGCCACCCGACACGTTCACGCACAGGTTGTTGACCTCCGAGCGGATCCGCGTGTCGAACGCCGGCGCCGTGTCGAGCGATTTCACGTACTCGCCCAGCGCCAGCAGGTCGGCCGCCGGCAGGCTCGAGGCATTGCCATGGCCGCCCGTGAGCACGTCCTGCATCGTGGCCTTCTGGCCGTTGTGGAAGAACGTCGGGTTGCCCCAGGTGCCGTAGAGCGTCGGCGTGTCGAAGCCCACGCCGGTCAGCGGCTGGTTGATGCCCTTGCCCGAGGAGAGCTGGATCGTGCCCACGTCATGTCGCAGTCCATCGCGCAGCGTGCCGGCCGTGTGGCAGGTCGCGCACTGCGCCGTGTTGAACACGGTCTGGCCGCGCACGGCGTCCACGCTGAGGTTGCCGTCCGCCGTGCGGGCGGGGCTGCGCATGTACTTGCTCAACGAGTTCAGGTAGGCCGCGAGATCGTCCAGCTGTGCGTTCTTGCCCGCCTTGGGCACGCCGAGCGGATCGCCCGTGGCCGAGAAGTCGGCGTTCGAGAGGAAGCCGGTACCGCCGAATTCATTGCGAATGTCGTGTTCGAAGTCCTGCACCTCGTCGAAGTTGGCGGTCCAGTGCAACTTGCCGTGGCCCGTGCCGCGACGTCCCTGCAGGCTGATGGTGCGGCGAAGGCCCTCTCCGCGCTGGGTGAAGTCCCACACCATGCCGTCGTCGCCGGCATCCGCATGGCAGCTCGCGCAGGACATGTAGTTGTTCATGCTCATGCGCCGGTCGGAGGCGTTGTAGAACACCTGCTTGCCGCGCAGTGCCGCAGGCGACATCGGCTCCTGCGCGACCGTGGTGACGCTCTGCAGGAATGCCGGGGCCGCGGACTCCGAGGACAGCACCGACGCCACATCGTGCACCGACACCGAGCGCGCCAGGAAGTTGTTGACGAACAGGCGCTTCCTCGCCGCATCGAGGTACAGGCCGTGCGGCGCGCTGCTGGCGTTGATCTCGCCGCGCACCGAACGGTTGTACGCGTCGAGGATGGCCACGCTGTTGCCTTCCATCTGCGCCACGAAGATGTAGTCGCCGCTCGGCGAATACAGCGCGGCGCGCGCGGGGGCGCGGTCGTTGAAGTCGACGTGCTCGCTGAAGACTTCCGCCGCCGTCTGCAGGTTCACCTGCGAGAGGATCGAACGCACGGTCTTGTCGTGCTCCAGCGGCAGGCCGTCGCGGAAGGTTCCGCGCACGATGTTGTCCTTCTTGGAGGGCAGGAGCGCACGCGCGCCGTCGGGGGAGATCACCACCTGGCTCAGGTAGTTGGGCACACCGCGCGCGGCGGCCTCGGTGTCCACCGTGGTCGTGTCGACCGCCAGCGCGATCGTGGTGGCGCCGCTGAAGCTCTGCAGGTTCACCTTGTGCAGCTGCCCGCCTGTCATCTTCGACTTGAAGCGCGTCACGTAGGCCGATTGCGAACCGGCGTCGACCGCGATGCCGCGCACGCTGCCTTCCAGGGCGAGCGTGCCCGTGGCGGCACCGGTGCTCGGATCGAAGCTGACCAGGGCCGACTTGCTTTCCAGCGTCAGCAAGCCCTTCGCGCCATTCGGCGTGAAGACGACGCCGTACGGGCCACTGCCATAGGCGAGCGGCACCGTGGCCGAGAGGCTGCCGTCGGCCGCGTTGAGCGCCACCAGCTTGTCTTCGCCCTGCACCGTGACCCAGATGCGGCCATCGGGGCCGACCGCCAGCGTCTTCGGCTCTTCGCCCACGCGCACTTCCCAGCGCTTGGCCAGGGTCTGCGCATCGATGGCGGCGACCGTGCCGCTGTCGGGATTGACCGAGTACACCGAGTTCGCATCGCCCGCGATGTTGGTCGTGTGCGTCGGTGCCAGCGCCGTGACGGGGGCGATCACCGTGAGGTTGTAGGTGTAGAAGGTCTCCTGGCCGTTCGCGGCCTTCACCGTCAGCGTCACGGTGTAGTGGCCGGGGCGCGTGTAGGTGTGCGTGACGCCGGGTTGGGCGGCGTACGTGCTCTGGGTGCCATCGCCGAAGTTCCAGCGGAACTGTGCGCCGCTGCTGCCCAGCGTGGCCGGGTTGAAGCTCAGCTGGCCGTTGACGATCTTCGGTGCGCCGGCAATGCCGGGATCGCCGATCACGGCCTGCTCCCGGAGCGCAGCCACGTCGCTGTCGCCGAGCGCTCGGCCGTACACGCGCACCTCGGCCAGCGTGCCCTTGAAGAGCGCGGCGTTGCCCTGGATCTGGCCCAGGACCTTGAACTTGGTCGACAGGCCCTTGGTGCCGGTGGGGCCGGTCGAGGTGGTCTTCACGCCATCGACGTACACCGCCTGCGCGCCCGAGGCTGCGTCGCGCGTCAGCACCACGTGGTGCCAGTTGCCGTCGTTCACTGCCGCCTGCGAGCGCGTGCCCGCATCGTCGCCCACCGACAGCTTGATCTTGCCGGTGCTGTCGAGCCAGCCCCAGAACACGTCGTCGACGCCCGGCGACTGGTCGCGCCCGAAGATGCCCGGCGCGGTCCACGAGTTCGGTCCGCCCGCCTGCGTGGTCTTCATGTAGAAGCTCAGCGATGCGGTGCCGCCCAGCGTGGTGGCCACGGTGTCGTTCTTCAGCTGCACGCCCGTGGTGCGGTTCGCGAAGTTCAGGCCGATGCTCTCGAACGCGTCGCCAGAGACGGGCGTGCCGTTGTTGGCACCGATCTGGTCGGCCAGGTTGCCCTTCAGCTCCCAGTGGTGCGACAGGCTGATGTCGCTGGCGTTGCCGGTGTTGAAGGTGGAGCGGTAGTCCGCACCGATCGCATTGCCCGCGTAGTCCTTCAAGCCATTGGCTGGCAGGAACACTTCATAGCTCGTGCCCGGTTGCAGCGGCTGCTCGGGATGGAAGTTGACGATGCCCAGCTGCACGCTGTAGGTGCCCGCCAGCGTGTTGCCGCCCACCGGACGCACGATGAAGGTGTTGGCGTTCACGCTCTCGGGCAGGATGCTGTCCGTCATGCCGAGGCCGATGCGCGACGTGAGGGCCTGTTGCCTGGCGCCGTTCACGGGCGAGACCTGCTTGACCTCGGGCTTGGTGGTGTCGGGGGCCACCGCATGCACGATGAAGCCGCTGCCCGAGCCGTGGTCGTTGCCTACGTAGATCAGGTTTCCGAAGGGCGACACCTGGCCATGGTCGGAGCTCGAGAAATGCGGGTCCGATTCCACGAAAAGTCCGCCGCGCCCGACTTCGACGTGATTGAGCGGGTTGCTCACATCGACCTTGTGAATGTAGTTCTGCGCACCCTGGAAAACGTAGTGGTCCTGGGTGCCGCAGTACAGCTGCTGGTTGATCACGAGCCGGTTGTCTTCTGCCACGAAGCGCGATCGATCCGTGAGGTCGTAGCCGAACATCTTGCCGCCGCTTTCCTGTGCGGAGGCGTAGACCTTCTTGCCGTCGAAGCAGGTGGCGTAGTAGTTGGCCGTGGACCCGGCGACGGCGTCGAGCACCTTGGGATTCAGCGGGTCTGAGATGTCCAGGCTGGCGAAGCCGCTGGTGTTGGTCATCGAAGTCAGCACCATGTGGTTTCCCATGGTGAAGATCGGGCCCACGCGAAAGCCGCCGAGCTCGCCGGTCGGCACCGGGTTGGGCTTGCCGGCCCCGCGATTCGCGAGGACGGCGTTGGCCGGGTCCCTGGCGTCGATGATGAAGATTCCCTGCTCCGCCGCCGCCACGTACAAATAGGGCGCCTGCCACCAGAGCTGCCAGCTCACGTTGCCGTAGTCGCCCTTGTTGACGTTGGGCAGCACCAGCTTCTTGACCTGCTTGATGTCGTTGATGTCGGTGAAGTCCCAGAACTCGACGCCGAAGACGCTGGGCATGACCACGTACTGCTTGCCGCCGATGTGGGCGGTGCCGATGGCATGCGGCTCCCTGAATTCCTTGGTGCTGCCGTCCGGTTCGTAGATTCGCTTGACGAGCTTGATGTTGCGCGGATCGGAAATGTCGTAGAGCAGGAAGCCTCCGGGTCCCAACCCGCCATCGGGCGCGAACGTCGTCAGGAAGTAGCCGTTGATCATGAGGCCCACGTTCTGGCCGTAGTGGTACTTGGTGTACCCGGCGGTGGGATGCGTCACGCTGCCACCGGGGATCTTCGGCACGTCGCCGCCGGTGCCGGCTCCGGCGCCGTCATCGGACACCTCCCGGATCGTCGAGATGGGCTTGAACAGTTCGGCCTGCGTGTAGGTCAGGTTGCCCATTCCGGGGCCCTGCAGCGGCAACGGATCGGCCATGAGATCGGCGGCGGCGGAAGCCATGCCGGTGGCGGCCTTCTTGATCGTGTCCAGGGGGTTCACCCCGGTGATCGCCGCGTGCGTCAGCAAGGCGCAGCAGAACAGGGAACCTACCGCAAGAACTTTCTTGATGCTCATTTTTATCCTCGCAAATACGATCGGGACGCCATCTTTCAGTGGGAAAAGATCCGACCGAAATCTAGCAGTGGATCGATGCGGGAACGGCATTGAATTTCGAATGGACGGTTCTAATATTCAGATCGGTTCTCAGGGTAAATGGTGATGTTTTGGCATGGGTTGTGCTTCAGAGTTCGGACCTGAAAAGGGAATCCGTTGCCAACCTGCCCCGCCATGAAAGAACGTCTCATGCCCCACGTCCCTCTTGTCCAGCGCCTGCCCCGCTTGTCGAAGCGCAGTCTGCTGAGCGCCTCCCTGCTCGCGATGCTGTGCGCCGCGCTGCCGCATCAGCAAGCGCATGCCCAGGGGCCGCGCAACTTCGCCACGCTCGCGATGGTGGCCGAGCCGCAGACGCTCGACCCGATGGCATCGACCGCCGACCTGGTCGGAACCATCATGCAGCACGTGTACGAGACGCTCTACACCTTCGACGCCAAGTGGAACGTGGTGCCGATGCTGGCCGAGACGATGCCGAAGATCTCGGCCGACGGCAAGACCTACGCCGTCACTCTGCGCAAGGGGGTGATGCTGCACAACGGCCGCGAGCTCAACGCCGACGATGTGGTGGCGAGCCTGCAGCGCTGGATGGACCAGTCGCCGCGCGGCAAGGCCGTGGGCAAGGAAATCGAGACGCTCAAGGCCAAAGGCCCGCTGGGCGTGGAGATCGTGCTGAAGGCGCCGTATGCGCCGCTGCTCTCGCAATTGGCGTTGCCCAGCAATGGCACGGCCGCGATGATGGCCAAGGAATCGATGGCCTCGCCGCTGAAAGAGTTCGTCGGCACCGGCCCCTACAAGTTCAAGGAGCGCCGCCCCGACCAGTTCGTGCTGCTCACCCGCTTCGACAAGTACGCCGCACGCAAGGAACCCGCGAGCGGCTACGGCGGCAAGCGCGAAGCGCTCATCGAGGAGCTGCGCTTTGTGCCCGTGCCCAACGCCAGCACGCGCGTCGAAGGGGCGCTCGCCGGCCAGTACGACTTTGCCGACCTGCTGCCGGTGGAAGCGCTGCCGCGCCTGGAGAAGGCCAGTGGCAAGACCGTGCCGATCATCACGCCATCCTTTGGCTTTCCCCTGGTGGTCTTCAACACCAAGGAGGGAGCGGTCGCCAACCAGGCCGTGCGCCAGGCCGTGCAGACCGCGCTCGGCGAAGGCGAGATGCTCGCGGCCGGCTTCGGCGACACGCGCTTCTTCGTGGCCGAAGGCAACCACTTTCCCAAGGGCTCGCCGTTTTATTCGACGGCCGGCGTCACGCTCTACAACGAGCGCAACGCGCCCAAGGCCAAGGAAGCCGCGGCCAAGGCCGGCTACAAGGGCGAACCGATCCGCGTGCTCACCAGCCGTCAGTACGACTTTCACTACAACATGTCGCTCTTGATGGCCGAGCAGCTCAAGCGCGCGGGCTTCAAGGTCGACCTCAACGTGGTCGACTGGGCCACGCTCACCCAGCGCCGAAACGATCCGCGGCTGTGGGAGATCTTCATCACCCATTCGGGGCTTTTCCCCGATCCGATGCTCTCGCCGCCACAACTGGGCGATGGCGCGCCGGGCTGGTGGGACACGCCCGCCAAGAAGGCTGCGCTGCAGGCCTTCAATGTCGAGAGCGATCCTGCCAAGCGCGGCGCGCTGTGGGGCAAGGTGCAGCAGGTCGTCTACGACGAGGTGCCGTACATCAGCGTCGGCAAGTTCAACGCCCTCTCGGCCAGGAGCCCGGCGCTGGACAACTACCAGCCCACGAACTGGCCGTTCTTCTGGAATGTGAAGATCAAGTAGGAGACGCGCCTTGTTCCGCTACATCGCCTCCCGCGCCGGCGGCATGCTCATCGTGCTGGCCATCGTGGCGGTGCTGGTCTTCGTGCTCACACGCGCCGCATCGGGCGACCCGGTCTCGGTGCTGCTGGGCGACCAGGCCACGGCCGCCGACATCGCGCGCGTGCAGAAGGACTACGGCCTCGACA
>NZ_JANLNM010000010.1 GCF_024701975.1 Variovorax sp. ZS18.2.2 | reverse complement strand
CTGGCACAGACCGTCGATGACTATGAGGCGCTGCTGCCTTGGAACATCGAGCTCGGCGGCGCGTAGGCCGCCCTGCGCCGATCGGTTCCAACATCACGCGCAAGGGCGTGGTTTATTGACTGCTTACACACGATCGACATCGCCGTACCGTTTCATTGCAACTTCTGCCAACCTCAAAAGGAGTGCGCTGAAGGGCGCAGCGATCGGTTGTTTCTCCGAGCGCTGGCAGAAGTCACACGTGTCTTTCTCGGCCAGGGAACTAACCAACGCGCTGAGAAACTTTTCGTGAACGCATTCCGCGCATACGAACCTTCCCGTCGCGTCGTGCCAGCCTCTTCGATCGATCTCGTTGATGTAGTCCTTGACTCGGCCCATGTGCTCGTCGCTCCTCATACTGTTGCTCACGCCCGGCAGCGAAGGCCGAGGAGACTTGCTGCGCTTCTGGCTTCCTGCGACGGACGGCGAGATTCACGAACTCGCTCGCTTTCCGACGGTGTACCACGGGCGTCGGCGGCATGCATCGCAGAACTGTGAGGAGCTAGGGCGCGTGCGATTCGCCAAGGGTGGGCACACAAGCTGATCGAGGCCGGCAATTGATGCAGCGTCGATCACATCGGTAAACGCGTCCTTGCGCCAACAGCGTTTCAGCTGTCTTGTCGTCAAACGCCGATCGTCTCGTTTCCGCATCAGAAGATGGCGGCCTTGTGGTCACCATCCAAAACCCTGGTCGCCATCTGCGGGAGACGAAGAAAGATGCCTCGACAGGCCTGAGGCGAAGCTTAAGGTCAGCCAAAGATGCTTCGCCAGTCGCAAATCGGCACGCCCTGCATCGCCACAATAGGCGCATGCACCTGCTGCTCATCGAAGACGACCTGGATCTCGGCCGCGCCTTGCAGTCCGCATTGAAGGTCGAGGGCTTGTCCAGCGAGTGGCGACGACGTGCGGCCGATGCGCCGGTCCTGCTCGACGACGAGGCCTTCGATTGCGTGCTGCTGGACCTGGGCCTGCCCGACGGCAGCGGATTCGACCTCTTGGCACGGTGGCGTGAGCAGGGCTGCGTCGCACCCATCATCGTGATTACCGCGCACGGCGCAGTGGAAGACCGCCTGCGCGGACTCAACGGCGGCGCCGACGACTTCGTCCTCAAGCCCTTCGTCACCTCTGAGCTCATTGCCCGCATCCATGCCGTGCTGCGCCGTGCCGCACGACAGGCCAGCGAGCGCTGGGCTATCGGAGACCTTGTTATCGAGCCGCGTCGGCACAGCGTACAGCGGGCCGGCCAGCCGGTGGCGCTGTCGCCGCGCGAATTCCAGATCCTGCTCGAACTTGCGCGCGAGCCCGGCGTGGTGATGGCGAAGAACCTGCTGGCGCAGCGCATGACGCCCTTGGGCGAAGCGCTCGACTCCAGCGCGCTCGAAGTTCATGTCTCCAACCTGCGCCGCAAGATCGGCGCCGACTGCATCCGCACCGTGCGCGGCGTGGGCTACCTGCTGGTGACGCCATGACCCAGGCCTTGTCCCCGCCATCGATGCTCGGCGGACTGCGCGAGCGCGTGACCGAACCCACGCTGCAGCGGCGCGGCGTGGCCTCGGTGCTCGTCGCCTTTCTGGTCATCTGGGCCGTGCTGTTGGGCTACCTCTACGTGCAGGCCCAGCGCATCGAGACCAGCGCTCCAGGCCTCAACCGGTTCAGCGAGGACTTCAGCGAATCGCTGGCGCCGATCAGCGACATCGGCCAGGTGCAGGCCGTGATGGCTGCCACCAGTCAATGGCTCAATGCGCGGCGGCAGGCGGAGGGACGTTTTCCCGGTGTGCGGCTGTTCGAATTGCTGGACAACCAGGGCCGGCGCGTGTGGGCGTCGCCGGCGCTGCGCGACACCGTGTTACCTGATGCGCCTCGCACTCTCGTGGCGGTGGAGGTGGGTGGTGTCGCGCACAACGTGTACGAAGCGCGCTCGAAGCGCTGGACGCTGCGTGTCGTCGAGCCGTTGCGTACCGACGCCGCCTTCCTTGCCTACAACGGCCGCTCCCTGCTGCCCTACCTCGTGCTGGCGCTGCCAATTGTCCTTGGCGCCGTCTGGCTCTCGGTGCGCAACGGCCTCACGCCGCTGCAGCAGGTGGCCCGCACCATTGCTCAACGTGCGCCAGACGATCTCACACCGCTGGCGGTGCATGTGCGGCACCGCGAACTCAAGCCATTGGTGAAAGCGATTGACCACCTCCTTGCGCGACTGAAGCAAAAAGTCGACCGTGAGCGCTTCTTCGTGCAGGATGCGGCGCACGAGATCCGCACGCCGATGGCCGTGATCACCGCGCAGGCCCATGTGCTGGCACGCGCCACCGACGCACAGGTGCGGGAGGAGGGCTTGCAGCACCTGAACCATGCGGTGGTGCGCGCCTCGCACCTGGCCCAGCAACTCCTCTTGCTGGCCTCGCTGGACGAAGGCCAACGTCCCGTCCTGCAGCGCAGCGACGTCGCCCAGGCCCTGCGGCAGTGGCTGGCTCCGATGGCACACGCTGCGATGGTGCGCGGTATCGAGCTCGAACTGGAGGCGCCGGACGCGCTGATGGCCCCGGTCGACCTGCCCGGGCTTGGCTCCATCGTCGGCAACCTTGTCGACAACGCCATCCGCTACGGCCGGACCAACGGGCGCGTCGTCGTGCACCTGCTCGACGAGGGCGAGCGGCTCACTCTGCTGGTGCGCGACGACGGTCCGGGCATCCCCGCGGCAGAGCAAGCGCGCGTGTTCGAGCGTTTCTGGCGCGGCAACAACCACATCGACGTGGCTGGTTCGGGTCTGGGGCTGTCCATCGTGCAACAAGCCGCGCGCGGCATGGGGGGCACCGCGGCCCTCATTGGCGGGCTGGACGATCGCGGTGTGGGATTTCTGGTGAGCGTGCCTAACGCGGATTTCCGAGCTGCCTGAAAAATCAGGAATACCCAATGGACAAATGCATGAAGAAGGCTCGTGACATCCTGCGGTCAAGGCCGCGTCGCGGCACGCTGCTGCTCTCAGGTCTGCTGACCTTCGGTGTGTCTTGGGCGCAGCCACCCAGCTTCGCGACCGACCCTGCGGAACTGGCGCGCATGGGGCTGCGCGATGAACGCGGCTCGGTCTCGGTCGGCGTGCTGCATGCGGGGCAGGCGCGCTTCGCTTTCATGCAGAACGACGAGGCGGCGGCCGCGCGCGATGCCGCGCCGGCCGAAGCAAACGACACAGACGCCCAGCCGCTCTACGAGGTCGGCTCGATCAGCAAGGTCTTCACCGGCCTCCTGCTGGCGCAGAGCGTGGAGCGCGGCGACCTGGCGCTGGACGACAACCTGGGCGCGCTGCTCCAGGGCAAGGCCGTGCTGTCGCCCGAGGTGTCTGCCATCACGCTGCGTCAGCTCATCACGCACAGCGCCTGCCTGCCGTGGGACCCGCCGGATTTCGAGGGTTACGCCTCGGCCGATCCCTTTTCGAGATTCAGCCGCCGCCGCTTGCTGGCGGCGTTGTCCAACCAGCCCATGGCCAAGGCGCCGCCTTGCGTGGCCGGCTACAGCAATTTCGGCCTTGGCGTGGTGGGCCTGCTGCTCTCCGAGCGTTACGGCAAGCCCTGGCAGCAGCTGGTGCGAGAGAACATCACCGGCCCGCTCGGCATGCAGGACACAGTGCAGGACCTCGGCGACAAGGCGGCGCGCATGGCGCCGGCCTTCAACAACACGGTCGCCGCGCCGTTGTGGGACTTCGATGCCCTGGCCAGCGCAGGCGCGTTGCGCTCCACCGCCTCGGATCTGCTGATCTTCAGTCGCGCCCTGATGGCCGGCCGCGACGGCCCGCTAGGACCCGCGGTAGAACGCCTGCTCACGCCGCTGGGGCGCTTTCGCGAAAGCGAGATCGGCTATGCCGTGATGATGCGCGGACCTCCGGAGAAACGCACTTACTTCCACTTCGGTGTGACCGCGGGTTTTCGCACGCTGTGGATGATGGCGCCCGATACGCAGGAGGCCGCAGTGGTTCTCGCCAGCAGCGCGCATGCGCAGCCCGGGCGGGTCTTCATCGGCCTCGCGGCCAGCCGCTATCCGGTGTCGCTGTCTGCCGTCGCGCTCGATGCCGCGTCGCTGGCTACCTATGCGGGCGTCTACCGGATCGATCCGAAGACGGCATTCACTTTCGTGCCGCAGGATGGCAAGCTCTATCGCCGCATCACCGGCAGCGGTTACCGGGCACTGCGACCCGCCGGCAACGACACCTTCATCGACATCGATGCCGGCGCCGTCTACGTGTTCGGCCGTGAGAACGGGGCCTCGGCCCGTGTCGAACTCACGCAGGGCGGCGGCCGCACGCGGGCCGTGCGCACCGACACGGCGGCGCCAGCCCTGGCGGTTGTCGCGCCCGATCAGGCGGCGGGCTATGTGGGCCGCTATCACATGAGCCGGACCTTGCGACGCAACGTCGATCTCGACGTGAAAGTCGAAGACGGCCAGTTGGGCGTGCGCTCGGCCAACTGGGAGCGCAAGCCAGTCTTTCCCATCGTGGATCGACCTGATCGCTTCGCCTACGAGAGCGGGCGCAGCCAACTGCAGTTCGAGCGCGATGCCAGCGGTCGGATCGTCGCGCTCGTGCTGTACGAAGGGGGCGAGTTCCGCATGCAGCGGCTTGCCCACTGAGTTTTCGTAGCTTGTGGCGTATCTCGGTGCAGGGCTACGATCCCCGTTTTGGCTCAGGGGGTTGAACGATGGACGATCCGACAAGCAGTCGAACGCGGCGAGCGCTTTCCATGTGGCCGCCATCACGTGTGCCGCGCTTCGCCGCCGTCCTCGCCTTGAGCTGCACGAGCCTGTTGTCGACGGCGCCCGCCATGGCGCAGTCGGGCAATGCCTCCCTGGCTGCCGCGGCCGGCAGCGCTGTGGAGGTGGCCTCGGGGTCTTCGACGTTCGGTGGCGTGGTCGTCGCGCCTGCCCTGGTCGCAACGCCGTGCCACCGCCTGGGCGCATCGGCATCGCCCTTCAGCGTGCAACAGGGCCAGAACCGATTCCCCGCTGAATTGATCGCCGCCGACGAGGACCGCAACGTCTGCCTGTTGCAGGCGCGCGGCCTGAATGCGCCGGCCGCGCAGATGGGGCGAACCCGCGACAGCTCGACGTTGGGCAACGTGCATGCGATGTCCTTGCAGGAGGGCCTGCTGCGCCGCATCGACTTGCACGTTCCGTATCTGGGCAAGGTGGTGGATGGCCTGTACCTCGGGGTGGCGCAGCCCCTGGTCGCCCCGCCCGCCCCGTTGCGCGACGGTGTCGGCATCTACAACGAGCAGGGTCAGTTGCTCGCGATGGTGGTCATGGAGAGCGCCGATGCCAACGCACTGAGTATGGCGCTCCCGGTCGAATGGATCGGCTACGTGCTCGAGCGCAAGCCGCGCGCGCCGGCGTCGCTGGGCACGACGGCCTGGATGAATCAGGCACGGATCTTCGATGCCAAGGGGGATGCCGCCGGACTGCTCGAGAACAACCTGCGCTGGACCGAGGCCCAACCCCGCAGTGCGTGGGCCTGGAACAACCTCGGCAATGCGCACATGAGCAGCGGCGAGAAAGACCGCGCCACCAAGGCTGTCGAGGCCTATCTGAAGGCCGTCGAGCTGGATCCGCAGCTCGCGCCGGCATGGAACAACCTCGGCAACGTCTACAGCGAAACCCGTCGCTCCCCCTTGGCTATCGAGGCCTACCAGACAGCCACCCGCGTCGACCCCAGCTATGGCATTGCCTGGCGAAACCTTGGCGAGCTGTACCGCAAGAACGGGCAGCAGGATCGCGCGATCGATGCGCTCAAGCAGGCGGCCAAGGCGGGCACGGGCGGCGAACGCGCCATCGCGCTCAATGGCCTGGCGTTCATCTACGGCGAGGGGCCGCAGGCGATCCAGGCGCTCCAGGAAGCCGTGACGGCCGAGCCGCGCTTCGGCCTGGGGTGGAAGAACCTGGGCATCGCCTGGGAGAGGTCGGGGGACAGGCAAAAAGCCATCAAGGCCTACGAAATCGCATTGCGGATCGATCCGCGCGACGGCGTCGCCTGGACGCGGCTGGGAGATGCGTACACCTGGACCAAGCAGCCGGACGCGGCCTTGCAGGCCTACCGCGCGGCGACCGCGCTCGAGCCGGGCAACGGCGCCGCCTGGAAGTGGCAAGGCGTGCAGTACCTGGAGCGCAAGGACTACAAGCAAGCCATTCCCGCACTCACCGAGGCGCTCAAGAACGGGGAGTCGAACGCGTTCGTCTACGAGGAACTCGGAAAGGCCTTCCAGGAGAACGGCCAGGCCTCAAAGGCCGAAGAGAGCTTCCTCAAAGCCATCGAGCTGGCGCCGCTGAACGCCATGCCGAGCATGCGGCTGAGCGAGCTCTATCGAAAGCTCGGTCGGCCCGACGAAAGCCTCAAGCTCGCGGAAAGCGCAGTGAAGCTGGCCCCCACGGACGCCCGTGCGTGGGACCTGCTCGGCACGGTTCGAAGCGGCAAGGGACAGCTCCAGGAAGCCATCCAGGCCTATCAGCGCGCAGTGGCGCTCGATCCGCAAATGCCCACCGCATGGATCAACCTCGGGCTGCACCTCAACGCCGCGCAGCAGATCCCCCAGGCCAAGGAGGCGCTGACGCAGGCGCTTCGCATCGATCCGGACAATCGCGCGGCGCTCACCAACATGGGGGTCTCGCACATTCGCAGCGGAGACCCCGCTACGGCCGTTTCGATCTTCGAGCGCCTCGATGTTGCCAAGCCTTCGGATCCGCTGGTCCTCGCGAACCTGTGCGCGGCCTATAAGCGCGCGGGGCGCATGGACGACGCCATCAAGGCCTATGGACGCCTCCACGCACTGGATCGCAACCTGGCCGCCAAGGTGTACGAGCAAGAACTCAAGGGCCTTACTGCTGCGATCCAGTCGTAGGTTTACTTCCGGTAGTGATTTGCCCGCGACGTCTAGTGCCAAGGCATGGCGCCAGCGGCGCTGACGGGCCTCATCGGTTTCGCCGCATTTCGAGGCCGTCGATCGCGCCCAGCACACGGAGCACCGTCTCCAAGTGGTGGAGGTGGGGATCTTCCGTCTCTGCCCTGAGGAGGCGCGGTCCATCCAAAAGCGGGCGCTAGATGCAGTTGGGTCAAGTTAGCCTACTCTCCCAAGTTCTGCCACCGCCGCGCGCGGCGGCTCCTGGCCCGTGCTGTGCCACTACATCGAACGGCCGGTTTTGGTCGACCTTAGCCGGACGTGTTGCCGTCGAGAGGGGCCTCGACGCTCTGGCAGCCCGCATCATCAATCGCCAGACGTCTCAGGCTTCAAGATTTCCGAGAGGCGAGCAGCGATTTCTGCTTCAGCAACGCCTTCGTCGGAGCCCATATGAAAGACGGCACAACTCGCCGTGTCAACACCGTAGACGCTGCGGTAGACAGCCACTACGCTGCCCGGCCCAGCTCCGGTGTGTCCGCACAAGGTCAAACCCATATTCACGACGCCTTGCATCAGGCCGAGGCCATATCCGGGTGAAGTCCAAGGGCGCTCAAGAAGAGGTCCGCCGAGGATGCGTGCCGTTTGCATCTCCTGCAGTAGAGAACTAGGCAGGAGGTGTCCCGCTAACAGGCGGTCCAAGAAAAGGGCCGCGTCCGAGAGAGGGCCGACAAGCAAGCCGTGATAAACCCATCCTGGGTCATATGCGGTTGCGGCTCCCAGGCACACGCCGTCCAAGTCGGCTCGCGTCTTTGCGGCGCGAACTCGCGACAAGTCCAGCGGCGCCAGCGCTTGTTGCATCAGCGCTTCCTCGAGCGCGAGTCCAGTTACACGTTCGATAAGCCTCGCGACGTACATGTAGCCGACGTTCGAATACCGCCAACCGACTCCAGGCGCATAACGCAATCTCGTCGCATCGAGGCGTTGCAGCATTTCATCCGCCGGCCAGGGCGCTTCGCCGCGAGCAATGGCGGCGTGGTATTCGCCAAGCTCGCTATAGTCCGCCAGCCCGGTTTCATGCCTCAGCAGTTGACGTAGCGTGAATGGACCTTCGAGGACTGGGTCATCGAGTCGAACCAACCCATCACGCACAAGTGACAGGGATGCCGCCGATAGAACTGTCTTCGTAAAGCTCCACCAGGGAACCACCGCATTGTGCTCTCCGGGCCGCACTGGCGACCCGTTCGATACGAGGGAGGAGAACATTGCGGATTGCACTTGATGTGAAACAGGTTGGCGTATCGGAAGGCCGCACGCCCATGCCGAGAGATCTAGCGCCGTTGAGCCGCGAAGATCATGAAGTCAACCTCCTTCAATGAAGAAGTAGGCTTGTTGACTTAAGCAACAGCCGACCTTTCGAACTCAGACAGTAAGAGTTCGATGATTCCCCTTTGGGGTTCACTAAGTTGGTGGATCCGGCGCGTCAGATCTTTAGCAGAAGACGTCCGAGCGCTGCCGTCATGCAGCCCCGATCCTTTAAGGCTCGGATCCGGTCCATACGCGAGCCAATGCTCTGACACGTCAAGCCATCTTGCTAACACGGACAACCGCTCAGGGCGTGGCACCGCGGTGCCGTTGAGCCATTTATGTGTCGTCTGAACGGAAAGAATGTCGGGGAACTCCCCTGCAAGTGCCTCAGCAAGCTGAGTTGCTCCCAGCGAGCCCAGCCCCTTCCGCTGCATCGCTTGGCGAAAGCGCGCGGCAAAAGCGGTTGGATTGTTGGAGAGCATGTTAATCATTTTCGTCAACAATTGATTTTTATCGTTATCTCTATAAAGAGAAATTTATCGTTTCTGAGAGAATTTGCTTGTCCTGACTTCCACCTGCTGCGAGTCAGCTCATGACTTCGCCAACTGAAAACATGTTTTTCGGATCAACGTATCGATAGGGGACGCGCCGTATCCGCTGCAACAGCAAGGGCTGGTCAACGCGTCAAGCCGAAAGCAACTTTGGAGCTGGAAGGACCTGGAGCGCCCGGGCTTCGATCTCCAAATGACATTGGTCATCGTGTTGCCCGGAAATGTCCGGTTCTGGATGGAGGTCTTAGGTCAGTTGGAGGCACTGCCCCGCGCTGCGCCAGCACCGAGCTCAATCATGCGTCAGCTCGGACGAGGCGTCGCCTCCAAGCGGAGACATGACGATGGCCCTTCGCATTCAACTATCAGCCGAACTCCTCAATTCTCAAGGGCGGGAGATTTTTATCTCTCTCACGAACGAGATAAAATTCTCTTCATTCAGAGAAGAGTGAATTTGGCCATCTTTGCCGAAACAAGGACTCGACGAATAGTTTTCTGTAAGCAGTATCAAAAGCAGACAAGGATGTGACCTGATGTCGATGCTTGATTCGCCCACTAGACTAGCTGACGACGGCATAACTTTGTTCAATCTGGAGACTGCTCACCAGCTTGTACGGGAGGGTCATGCAGTCAAGCGCGGGAGTTCAAAATCACGGCATTCTGAGCTTGCCGTAATTGTGAAGCGAGACGACGAAAGTTGCCCCACGGCGGTGTACAACGAATTGGTAGCCGCCCGGCTTGGCGAGTTGATCGGGGTGCCGGTGCCGACCGGCGTTCTCGCTGAAGTGAGCGGCGAAGTTGTCTACGCCAGTCTTGCCATGTCCAAGCCCGATGCTCACGTTTCGCACGTCGATTCCAGACTTGCGCGGGTGACCGCAACGAAGTACCCGTGGGAGGCCGCAGGCCTATTTGTTTTTGACGTCTTGATCGGCAATTGGGATCGACTTGGCAACGTGAAGGCAGTCACCGGTCCCGGCAACATCCGATTTCTCGTTGGCTTCGACCACGCGAATTCATTGCTGATGGCCAGCAGTCCGCGTTACTTTCTAAGTACGAAAGCGCTTCGGGATGGGTGCCCAGTGTTGCATCACCACATGTTCGCGCGCCACCTTTCGATCCCGATGATGGAGGACTGGTTGCAACGCATCGCCAAGGTGCCGGCAGACTTGTTCTGCATGCGTTGTTTCGTGGGTCGGGATGTCAACATTGTGGATACGACCGCTCAGGACTACTTGGCGAGCGCACTCGAATTTCGGTTGCGGATGCTTCGGTCGCTTTGCCATGAAGTCCTTGATCGGGCATGCTCGACGATTGAGCGGGCAAAATAGAACTTGCCAGCAGGCGGGTCGTCGTCAGTTCTTTGAGTCGCAGCGTGACAGCAAATCCAGTGCGGTGGATAAAGAGTGTGGACAGCGGTCTGTAGACGGGTTCATCCTCTGAAACCAAGCGACTCGTCTCGCCTGCGATTGACGCTTGAGAAGGTGCTCAACGATTGCCGCACTACGGCGGTCCTCAAGCCATACTTCAGCGAGCAATGCCGTTGGTGGATTCAACCGGGTGAACATGCTGGCTTTGCCCGCCTTGTGAAGTTGGTAACGACGCTGAGGATTCGCGGAGATGCCGGTGTAGGTCCTGCCGCCGTCGCAGGCAAGGAGGTACACGACGCAGGAGGGCATCAGCGACGTCCGGCTCGCTGCGCGAGCTCCTCTGACACTCGAGGCGCGAAGGCCTCGCTGTACGTGAGGGCAGACTGATCGGAGATCCCTAGACTGCGCACCAGGACCTTGGGGATCTTCAGGCCTGCGCGGTACGCCTCAGCCAATGCGGTAGCAAAGAGTTTGGGCGCGGCCAGGCCCTGGAGGCCCATCACATAGTTCAGTGAGGTGCGACTGAAATGATGTCCTTCGATGTGGCCAGGGAAGACGTATTCTTCCATCAGCAAAAGCCTCCCGCACTTGGCCTCAAGCTGTTCGAGGTATCTGCTCAGTATCCGCGCAGTCTCCTCATCGAGTTCGATGGGCACGCGGCCAAAATTGGCCGTGACGATCCCGCTTGTGGAGATCGAAAAATTGCCACGTTTTAGCTTACAGGCTTGCGTCGCGGTGCGCGCATAGACCAGCATAAATAAGAGCAGCAATGAATTGCGATCTTCGCTTTCTGAGGAGGTGGTCCATTTGCCGATCAGGCTGGACGCCTGGACGGAAGGCAGCAGAAGATGAGCTGCGAACGGCGGTTGCTCACCGAGAATTTTCAGTGCCTTGAAAAGCTTCTCTTTTCTGTTCATGAAATCGACGAACCGCCGTAGGCTGTTGCGCCTGCCTGGACTTTGTGTAAGGAATCGATCCAACAACTCCTGGTCAAGACTTTGCGGCGAGACCGCTGCATCATGGCTGCTCAAAACAAAAAAGTGAGCAGCGCTCAAAGCGGTGGTGATCGTATGCGAGAGGAAGCGTTGGTGTGCACCGGTCCAGCCACGTCGCTGCCAAGCAACTTGATAGGTCTGCAGATGCGCTAGGTAGCGGGTCATCAGCTCGCGTTTCCAACCTTCCGGTGTTCGTTCGAGCAAGCCTGACTGGGACAGGCGTTCCGATTCCTCCGTCAAATTGTCAACGGTCAGGAACTTGAGGTAGCCCTTCTTTCTAAGCCAGGAAAACGGTACGTACGCCCGATGTACCTGCAACGGCGTAAAAGCTTGAAAGAAAGGACCGCCGTCGATGGCCTGGGGTTTGTCTGCGAGCTTGGAAAGATGAGCGAAGATGCTCGCGTGCTTTTTCAAAGCCGCAGGGCGGTGTTGATTAGGGATCGTCGCGTCAATCCACTCCTGCGCGAATGCTTCATACAGCCTCCTGTACTCGACGTTTTCTATGCTTGTGGTCGCCGATGCGGCGGAGATCGTTGCACGCTGTCGCAAGTAGCATGCGGAACACATGGACGCACTGTGCCTGCGCCCTGGTGCATGGCACTTCGGGCAAACAAAAGGGCCTAGCGCGCAGTGCCGGCAGAGTGGCCGACCGGCTTCGTTTAGAACGGCAACCTTGCGATTCTTGCCACAGTCGTCGCACGCTGCATATCGACCAGGGTTCTTGCAATCGCTGCACCTTGTCAGTCCAGGGCTACCCGGGATGTTGAAGACATGCCGCGAGGTTCGTCCGCACGTTGAACAGGTTTTTGGTGGATCGGATTTTTCAGCGCACCGAGAGCAGATCCGGCCGTTGGGTGTCATCCGGGACATCGCACTTACCGGATGCTTCCCGCATGTTGCGCATTGCGCACGTTCTCTACAGTAGGAGCACAAAGCGGGAACTATGCCGCGGTAGCTCTTCGTAGGTCTGGCACATGCGTTGCATTTGACGCTGCAGAAGTCTTTGGCATAGCAAAGCGAACATACAGGGCCATGCTCGTACCGTGTCGCAACGCGGCCAGTGATGGGAAGGAGGCAGATTATGCAAGCGTCGACCATCAATCATCCGTCTTGGTATCTCCGGGCTTGGGCACCACCCGAATGTGGGAGCGAACCGTGGGCGGGCCGAGAACGCCCGGCGGTGTGGCGGGTGGTAGCTCGGGACGATGTGTGACCCTCTTCTTTGCGTCCGATACCAGAGGCGCCTGTGGTTCGACGGCCTCAAGCGTGACGGCACGAATCAATTCGTTCGCGCTGCAGTCGAGCACAGTCATCAAAGCGGACAGCACTTTGGTGTTGAGCCGGTCAGGCATCTTCGCGACGATCCGGGAAAGCTGATGGCTCGTGATCTCGACGCCGTAAGGCTGCAGACGCCGGTGAAGTTCAGTCGCTGTCCGGATGCCGCGATCGGCCATGACAGCGTGCAAGCGCCACTGGAGAGCTTTGATGGGGGAGTCGACAATTTTCGGTTTCGTCGTCATGGCGCGGTGCGATGCTTGCTCGTGACCTGACCGAAGCGGCGGCACGTTGCGGGCACATCCAGGTCGGTGAAGGGAAGATAATTTTTGATGAAGGTCATTCGATGTGCTTCGTACATTCGAACTCTGGAAGGGTCGATGTTGGCCTCTGCGACGTCGCCACGAACGGCCACATCTTGGTGTTTACTGCCCATTGCCCGAGGCCTTGGCATTTTTCATCCTCGCGCGTGTGATGCGGATGTGTTCTCCGCGGACATACTCGTCGGCTAGGTGCGTGTAGGCCTGCGTCGACGAAGCGTACGTGTGACCATGTTTCTTTTGTGTCATGGTCAATGATGAGCCGGCCATCGTGTCGCTGGAGATCGACGTGTGGCGCAGCGAATGGGGCGTCAACTCGACGGGCATGTTGCTCAGCTCTGCACAAATTCGAAAGCGGCTGTAGAGGCCGCTGTAGGTCAGCCGTGTGCCACGCTCCGAGAGAAACATCGCCTTCTCATCGGGATTGTCCGCTGAGAGGAATAACGGGCGTACATTCTCCACGTACCACTTGAGCAATGGAGGAAGCGCGGGATCGTCGATCGGGACGGTGCGCCACGCCTTGATTTTCGCGCCCCAGATGCGAACCATGCCGTAGTCGCCGAACTCTGGGAAATCGGGATTTTCCTCAAACGAGTCGACGTTGACAGTGACCGTTTCTGTTTCTCTGGGTCCCGCGATGGTTTGAAAGAAGAACGTCACTTGATCACGCTGCAGAGACCGCAATGACTTGCTGCCGTTCGCATGAGCAAAAGCGATTCCCTCTTTGATTCCTCGGAAAAATTGTCGCTCTTCCTTTGCGGAGAAGCTGCGGCGCTGCTTGTCCCCGTTGAGCTCGCGCGGTTGACGATGAGTGATCGAATTTTCGGGCGTTGAAACTTGAACGATGTCGCACCCGACCTGTGCACGAACGTTGTTGCGGATCGCGGAGGAATCCACCCAGTACCTGTAGGCTGCACGCACATCGTTTTGATACTTACGCTGCGTTGAGGCGACCACCTGCCGATCCATGACCAGCGAGTTTGTCGACCACTGCTCGAAATCTTCCGGCTGGGTCTCGCCCGGCACTTTTCGACAATAGCTCCAGAAATCCAGGAGCGTGTTTCTTTGCGACCTGATGGACAGAGCGTGGTTGCCTTTGCTCGTGCGGTGATTTCTTAGGGAAACCAGACATCGATCTGCAACAGCAAGCTGCTTGGCGTTCATCCAAGCGGGAAGCGCCGCGGGAAACGCAGGTGTCGGCAGACGTCGAGTGCTGGTGGCCACGCTTCACTGTTACGAGAACTTGGATGCCAGACATCAGACCATGACGTAAAACGCGTGTCAAGGACGTTAAACGTTCAAAACTTGCGTTTTCTGTCATAAAAATCGTTCCGGCAGGGGAGCGACACCGAAACAGGAACCTTAGATGTTCGAAACTCGCACCAAGATCGTTCAGCTCTCGCCTCTAACTCGTTGATTTAAAACTGTTTTTAAGCTCGAGCGACACTGAAGGTTAGACACTGAAACAGTGAATAGTTGGAAATTCGTCGAGGAACAGCACGCCGTGGTGCGCTCTTGAAATCTCGCCCGGTCGCGGCGGCGAGCCGCCGCCCACCAGCGCCACTGCGCTGGAGGTGTGATGCGGCGCCGACGTCGGCCTGCACATCCACCGCTCCGTCGCGAAGCGCCCGCCCAGGCTGGCCACGGCGGCGCTCTCCAGTGCCTCGTCGATGCTCATCGCCGGCAGCAGGCCGGCAAAGCGCTGCGCGAGCATCGACTTGCCCGAGCCCGGCTCGCCCACCATTAACAGGCTGTGGCCGCCAGCCGCGGCGATCTCGAGCGCGCGCTTGGCGCCGGTATGGCCCTTGACCTCGGCCAGATCGGCATACGGCGGTGCGGCGATGGCCGGTGTGACGTGGATCCGCGCCCAGCCATCGTCGGGCGGCTCGGGCGCCGCGGCCTTGTCGTCCTCGGGAACGAACTGCCGCACCACATCGAGGAGGTGCCTCGCGCCGTAGACCTCGCCGCCGGGCACTAGCGCCGCCTCCTGCGCGCTGTCCATCGGCAGCACCAGCTTCGTCGCGACGCCGCGCGTGTGCAGGGCCAGCGCCATGGCGAGCGCACCGCGCACCGGCCGCAGTTCGCCCGACAGCGACAGTTCGCCCGCGAACTCGTGCCCGGCCAGCCGCGCACCCTGGATCTGCCCGCTGGCCGCAAGGATGCCCAGCGCGATCGGCAAGTCAAAGCGGCCGGAATCCTTGTGTGATTGAAAACGATTTATGAGAAACTGGTCAACCGCTATTTGAGAACGGGTATCCGATGAGTCAGGAAAGCGTTCACGATCAGCTGTTGGCCTTCTTTACACAGAAGGAAGAGGCCATGGTGCAAGGTGTGGTGCGTAAAGTGCGCGAGAACCCGTTCAGTGTTACCGCGCGGCTGTCCAGCGGAAAGCTTGGGCGCACGGTTCAAGCAGAGTCACTGCTGGAATACGATTTTTTGAACATTCTCGACTTCGATCCGAGGGTGGAAAAATACGGCGAGCAATGTCTGACCGTTCCGTGGACGGGGCCTGATGGCCGCCATCGTCGCTATACACCAGACGTGCTTGTGAAGTTCACGCGCGAAGCGCGAGAGGCAGACCGTCGACTGGGGGGCACGATCTTTGAGGTCAAGCCTGTGGCTGTGCTGGCCGATACCTTGGCCGAGCTGAAACCGAAGTATCGAGCCACCATGCGCAGTCTGCGAGGGACTGGAGTCCGTTTCAAACTGATTACGGACCGCCAGATCGACAGGGTCTTCGCAGGCAACGTCAGGTTCCTTCTCAACTACAAGGTCGAGCGATTTCAGAACAGGAAGGACCCACAGGAAAAATCCATGGATGCTGCGTTGCTGAAGATGGTCTGGGATTTGAAAGAGCCAACGACCCCGCAGAAACTCCTCGATGAATTCGGGCAGAGCTTTGAGCTACGTGCCCGCCTTTTGACCAGGCTTTGGTACTTTGTCGCGACTTGCACGCTCGACGCAGATCTAGTCGAGCCCTTGACGATGAGCAGCGCTGTATGGCCTGGTGTTTTCCATCGATCGTTCCAAGCTACATATCCAATCCCGAAGTGGAGACAGGAGGCGTATGACTGGTATCGCTAAGGTCGTTGCCGGTGCCATCGTGAAACTGGACGATGACAGGGAATACGTGGTCCGTCGGTTCGAAACGCCAACGCGCGTTGCGATTCGCGACATGGATACCAACGAAGTCAAAGTCGTTCCGCTCGAGCACCTGCGATGCAAGGTTCCGGCTTCCCGCCGTCATAGCGCGGATCTCGATGCAATCGCGGAGCCACGTCTTGATGCTGCACAGGAGAAATATGCCGCGCTCAAGCCGCTGTTGGATGTCGGCAAGTGGACGCCAGCCGATATTGACACTGTGGCAGCACGAGCAGGAGTTGCACGCTCCACGGTCTACCGGTGGTTGAAGGATTTTCAGCAAGGCAATCTCGTCTCGAATCTGATGCGAAAGACGCGCAAAGACGTCGGTGTCCAGCGGTTGCCATCTGAGGTTGAGAAGATCACGCGGGAGGTAATCACCGACTACTGGCTGACGCCCGAACGGCGTAGCGCGACTCGCGCGCACAGAGAAGTCAAGCGGCTCTGCTGGAACGCCAGCCCGCGGCTAACGCCGCCGAGCCTTCCGACTTTCATGGCGCGAATCGCACAGATGGACAGCAAGCATGTTGCCAAGCGGCGGATTGGCCAACCGGCTGCCGACAAGCTCAAACTCGTCGACGGCACGGTGCCCTTTGCTGATCGACCATATGGGATCTTGCAAATCGATCACACGCTGATGGACATCCAGTTGGTCGACGAGGAGCATCGAATCCCAATTGGCCGCCCATGGCTCACTCTTGCCATCGATGTCTATAGCCGCATGGTGGCGGGCTACTACATTTCATTCGACCCGCCCGGCACGTTGGGCACGGGTATCTGCGTGGCCAACGCCATCTTGTCGAAGAAGAGCCTGCTTAGCAGGCTTGGATTGACAAATGAGTACCCTTGCATGGGAAAGCCTCAGATCATCCACATGGACAACGCCCGGGAATTTCATGGCAAGGCGCTTGAACGCGCTTGTCTTGAGTACGGCATCGACCTGGTGTTCCGAAAGATCAAGACCCCACGATATGGAGCGCACATCGAGCGTCACCTGGGAACACTGGGGCGCGAGATTCATGCGCTACCAGGCACTACATTCTCCAACTCCGGGGAGCGCGGCAGCTACGACTCAGAGGGGCGCGCCGCCTTGACACTCAAAGAGCTCGAGCTATGGCTCGGAAACTTGATCATCGGTCTGTACCACAACCGAGTTCACGGCGGCACCGATGAAGAACCCATCAGACGCTACACGCGCGGCATTCTTGGCGATGCCAAAAGTGCTGGCGTCGGCCAGGTGGAGGTCGTCACCGATGAGGAGCGGTTGCGCATCGACTTTCTGCCGTTGTTCGAGCCGACGGTGCAGACCTATGGAATCAAGATTGACCACATCTGTTACCACGCAGACGTGCTCAGGCGGTGGGTCGGTTCGGTCGATCCGAAAAGGAAGGCCGAGCGTCGGAAGTTCATTTGCCGAAGAGATCCACGAGACATCAGCAGCATCCTGTTCTACGACCCGGATGCGGAGACCTATTTCAGGGTCCCCTATCGTGACATGACGCACCCTGCGATCAGTCTCTGGGAACTGCGCGCCATACGTGCTCACCTTCGTGATCAAGGCAAGAAGGATGCCGACGAGGAGCTGATTTTCCGCGCCCTTGACGAGATGCGACGGATCGAGGAAGAGGCCGTGCGGACGACGGCCAAAGCTCGGCGTAGTGAGAGCGCGCGACGTTCCATGCGTCGACGTGACTCCCCGCAGCCGCCCGCCGGCACAATCGGCGCCGTCGAAGGCGATCTGGAAGACGTTAGCGATGACATAGAGTCTCCATTGCCAGGGGCGATCGTGCCGTACGACGAGGTCGAACGTTTTTAAGGGACGCATGGATTCGAGCAACGATCCCGAACTTCGCATTCAAGCGTTGAAGCAGCCGCTGTGGATCGGCTATGGGCGTGCGGTTGCGCTTCGACAGCAAATGGAGGAGTTGTTCAACCACCCCCGCATGCACCGGATGCCTAACCTCGCCGTCATCGGTGAGTCGAACAATGGCAAGTCAATGCTCTTGAACAATTTTGCGCGTCGGCATGACCCAACGCTTGCGCCGGGATACAGCGTCAACGACGACAAAATTGAACGGCCTGTTTTTCTCTTTCAGGCGCCGCCAGAGCCCGACGAGGGGCGCCTCTACAACCGCATGCTCACGGAGCTGTATGCGCCTGGATCGGAGCGCGAGCCGGCGGAAAGCAAGCTGCGGCGAGTCAGCGTTATCCTCAAGGCGTTGAACACGCGCATGGTGCTGATCGATGAGTTCGGCTTCTTTCAGGCGGGCACACCGATGAAGCAGCGAAAGCTGCTCAACGCTTTGAAGTTCCTCGGCAATGAACTACAAATCCCGATCGTCGTCGCAGCGGTGCCGGAGACGTTGAACCTGCTGCAATCCGATCCTCAGGTGGCAAATCGATTCGAGCCAGTGTTCCTGCCAAAATGGAAGATGGGCGAGGACTTCCAGAAGCTCCTCGCCACGATGGAAAAGACGCTCGGCCTGCGGCTTCCTTCCAACCTTGCAGCCGAATCATCCGCTCAGCGCATCCTCGACGAAAGTAACGGCATCATCGGGTACATGAGTGAGCTGCTGCAGAAGCTGGCCATCGATGCGATCAGGAGTGGCGCGGAGAGCGTGACCTTGAACGCGCTGAAGGAGGCGAATCTCAAGCGACTTGGATGGGTTCACCCAAGCCGTCGGCACCGGTACGCGGGCTAATTCGTGACCGCACGTGTTCTGCCCGTGCGATTTCCTCCGTTGCCTGACGAGCTGTTGTCGTCATGGTTTGTTCGACTCGCTCACGCCAACGGCGAAAAGTCGCACAGTTTGGGGTTCAGGATCTTCCGCGGTGAATGCAACTTCCTTCGCGGAGGCGATCAGAAGCTGGATCGCGGGCATGACGTGCAAGCTTTGACGTTGCTGGCTCAAGCGACCAAGACGTCGTTGCAGCGAGTTAAGGCATCCACCCTTGGCGCCTACGCCGGCTACCTCTGGGACGAGATATCAACGCGTGGGGTGCGGCGGTGGGTCATGCCGGTTTTGGACAGAGGCGGGGAGCGAACTCGGCATGGATTACAGGCGTGCGCTGAGTGCTTGCGCGATGATGCCGCACCTTACTTCAGACGATCATGGCGGTTGGCGTTGCAAGTCGCTTGCCCTTTTCATGGCAGGCTGTTGATAGATCATTGCCCTGAGTGCAACGCGCCGTTGGTGATGCATCGTGGTGATGTCGGCATCTTTACGCCGCAGCCTGAATCCTCAGCTCGTTGGTGTAGCTATTGCCGCGCGGATCTCGCGGGAGCGGCGGCCTCGTGCGAAATTTTGGACATCGATGCGCTTGATTTTCAAGTGCTGCTGTTGGATACCTTGCGACGAGGCTGGATCAACATAGCGGGTCGCGTGATTCATTCGCTGCTATTTTTCGAGGGGTTGCGTATGCTCTGGGCGTTCCTCGATGCACCGGCTTGGTCGGCTGACTTCCGTAGATGCCTGGAGTTGCAAGGCTTTCCATTGGGCGAGGTGCCGAGAAAGCGCTACGGTGGCGCCGACGTGCAGCGGAGCGAAGCACGATGCAGGCTGCTTGCGGCCTCCGGATGGTTGCTGGCCGATTGGCCGAGTCGATTTCTGAACATTGCCAGCGAGGCGAATGTCTCAAGCAATCGTCTCCTTCACTTCAGCCTCAAGGGTCAGGTCATGACGCCTTTTTGGCTGTGGGAACCTGTTCATATGCGTTTGGATCGATCGATGTACGTTCCGAGCGAGCAGGAAATCGTGAATGCCTTTCACTATCTTGTTCGCGTTGAAGGAAAGACCCGACACAGAGACCTCTGCTACCTGCTCAACATGAGGACGAACCACAGTCCTAGGGTGGCTATGGTCATCGACTCACTTAAATCTGAATGTAGCCCGTGACAACAAGTGATGGGCTGATTTGACTCACCTCGATGCCCTGCAGTCGTAGGATGTCTCCATTCTGGCATTTCACGGGGGGGGAACCCTTTGATTGGGCAATCCAGTAATCCTCCCGCCGTTGACAAATCTCTGATGCGTTACCCCTTTTAAAGGATCGAGGACAAATTCAAATATTCCGTTTTTCCCATTCATTTGTCCAGGCACCTGGAAAAATGAACGCCAAGACCCATCGCCGCCGCGCATCGTAAAGGAGGTGCCTTGGGCTAATTGCTCACGCGAGAGATAACTGGCCGCTCTATGGACGGGGTCGCTTTTAAGGGCACTTCCGCTTCTGCTCCAGCCAAGTATTTCATTAATCTGCCACCCTGATATATTAAAGGCGGATCTTCCGTATGTTGGAGTTATTGGCGCCTTCAGTCCTTCCAGTAAGCGCGGTGTTATCGTTTTAGGAGCCCGAGGACCCAGCCCGCCAAATATGCCATTGAAAATCTCCCAAGGCGCCATCATTTGATCAAAACGCTCATTCGCCCCGCGGATGTTTGCAATAATCCGAGCATTCTCCACCATGCTCCAAATTGGCAGCGGGTAAATGTGCTCTAAGTCGTATATTCTTTGGGCATTTGCATACAAATCTGCGTTTGACCTGAAGTCCATCAGATTAATTGTTGAGTCACGGTACTTGCTCCCATCTAAGGCTGAACCGAAATCGGTCGCCTCAAAGTATGACTGCCCAGAACCACAAAGGGCTGTTGGGGGCTGAGGGCACAACGATGGAATATTGGGTCCATTTTTCGCAGCAACTTCCTTTAAAAACGCATCGGCATCAGCATTGTTCTCAACATCTTTAAAGCTGATGTCTACATTTTTCAAAGCTTGAATTGTCAATTCTGATTGGGCGAGCTCAATGTCCGCTTGAGTGCATTCATTGATATTCTTGCAAAACCCCCTCTTTACTGCATAGTCTCTTGCGTTTTCGCGAATTAATCTACCTTCCTCCGAATGAAGTTGCCGATTGTTCGTGTCGGAGTTGTAGGCGGCAACGCCGCCGGCAGTTCCGCCAACGGCGATACCTAACCCCGCTGCGATCCCCGCGCCGACAGCCCCTTTGACGCCATCTGGCAGATCCTTGGTCAGTTCGTTGATGGTTGGCGCAGCAGCAGCAGCAAACGCTGCCCCAGCCGCCCCCTGTACATCGCCGGTCAGTCCGCCCACCACAGCATGGGCCAGCACGCGGTAGGTGCCCCCCTCGTCCCACATCTTGGCTTCTTCAATCTTCCCTTCGCGCCGTAGCGCCTCGGCCCTGGCATTGGCATAGTCTCCAATGGCCTTGCTCGCCACCTGCCCGAAGCCCTGGGTAATCCGCGCCTGCGCTGCCACATCCTTTACCAGACTGTCGGTGTTCCAGGTCTTTACCAAGGCATTGGTGCTGTCGACGCCGGTGCGCACGCTCTGGTCACCCGCAATGCCCGAAATACCCGCTTTGGTCACGCTGTCCTGGCTCCCGGACTCCTTGCCGGACCCGGCGCTGCCGCCGGTTCGCGCAGGAACCGTGTTGCCGTTCGCGTCCTTGGTCTGCGAGGTATAGCCAATGCCAACGGTGTAGCCGCTGGCCTTGTAGTTGTCGCGGTTCTCGATGTCGCTGATTGCGAGGCTGGCCGTGTCGAAGCGGTTGCGGCCCGCATTGATCGCCGCTTGCGTGCTTTCGATGACGCCGCCCTTGAGCTCTGTGTGCCCCTTCACGTCGACATCGAAACCGCCATCGCCGGCCTTGATGCCCGACTGCTCTGTCACGCTCGCATGGTCGCCCTTCGCCTTCGCGTTGCTCAGGTTCACGTTGGCGCTCCACACGCCGGCACCAATGCTGATGGAGCCTCCCGCGCTTTGCTGTTTGCTATCGGACTTGCTGGTGTCCTGCAGGCTTTCGATGAGGAGGTTGCCGCCAATGTCGGCGTTCACGCGATTCGCTTCGACCACCCCGCCGCGGATGTTGGTGTCGCCCCCCGAGACGATGTTCACCGTATCGCCCGCCTTCACATGGCTGTTGGTGTAGCTGGTGTCGGAGCCGTCGGACTTGCCCTTGCCGCCACTGGCTCCCGCGTTGAACATCAAGCCGCTGGTGCCGACGCTCACCCCCACACTGGCGGAGCTGCTGCTGTTCTTGCTGTGCCGCTCGGCGTCGTTTTTGGCCGCGAGGATATTGACCTCGTTGTCCGCCACAAGCGTGGCGTTGCGTGCGGCCGTGATGTCGCTGCCTTGCACGGAGATGTTGCTGTCCTTGCCGCCGCCAGTGGCCAGCAGGGTCACGTTGTTGCCAACGACCTTGCTGCCGACGCTGGTGTCCGTGACCTCCGAGCTGTTGCTCTGGCTCTTGCTAGTGCCAAGACTGATGGAGATGTTGATGCCTGTGGCCTGCGAGGGATTGGCAGCGATCGATTTGGCGAGCTCCCTGGTCTGCAGGGCAATGGTGGCCGCGCCCAGGGCTTGCATGCGCGCATTGGAGGTCTCGCCCATGGTCGTCACGGTCTGGACGGCGCTTTGCGCAGCATCGAGGATCGGGTTGGAGAGTGCCACCGTCAGCCCGGAGGTTCGCTGGCGCTGCTCGGTGTCAGTGCGACTGGTCTCCCGCGCCTCCTGAATGCGAATGTTCTTCGCGGCAATGGTCACATCCCCCTGTGGGGACATGACATCGCTGCCAGTCTGGACGTATTGGTTGCCCGCCACCAGGGTCGTGTTGCCGTTGACGCTGCCTACCGTGCTACGCGCAGCCGTGGTGGTTTGCGTTCGTCCGTCCTGGGCCTGTTGCTGTGTCCCGATCATGAACCCAATGCCACCGGTCCCGAGAAGGCCGGATCGCTTTTCCTGGCGGTCGTGACGCTCGCTGCCTTCGTTGATCGCGGCCTCGATGCTGAGGTTGTTCTTCGCAACAAGGGTCGTGCCGTTGTCAGACACGACGTTGCTGCCAACCACCCGGATGTCATTGCCACCGGCTACGCTGACAGTGGAGCCACCGACGTTGCTGGCGACGCTGTCGGTCCTGTCGACCTGGTCGCGCGTCGCGATCTTCTCTTTGAACAGGAAGCCCTTGGTGGTGTACTGGTGCGCTTCGTCCAGGCTCAGCGTGCTCTTTCCGTCTTCGATAGCTACATCACGCCCGGCTGTCGCGACCACCGCACCTTTCGCGTCCACACTGGCCGCCCGAAGCCGGATGTCGTTGCCGGCAGAAATCTGCACCGCACCTGCCGTTTGGACCTGGCTGCCGACTTCAGCGCTCAGGTTTTCGGAGCGGAAGTTCTTTGGATCCCAGACAGTCCTGTCGCTGCTGGCCGTCGTCACCGTGCCGAGCTTCACGTTGCGCTCGGCGGCCAGCACGGTGTTTCCGTCCTTGCCGGCGTTGACCAGGATGGCGCCGACCACATTGAGATCGTTGCCGGCGCTGGCCACCAGCAGGCCACCGGGATTGGTCACGTAGACACCCGCCACCCGGTCGATGCCGGTGCGTATGCCCTGTACACCGGCCTGTGTAGTCGTGGTGGTCTGAATATTGATGTCGCGTCCAGCTTGGAGCACCGCTGAATCGCGGGCGGTGATGCTGCCGCCGATATTGTTCAGGTCCCTGGCTGCATCGAGGCGGACGCTGCTGCCGTCGATGCGGCCGCCGAGGTTGTCAATGTTGTCTGCGTGGATCGCGACGATGTTGCGCCCGGCGATCGTGCCGGTGTTGGTCACGTCCCCGCGACTTTTGATCAACGTGGCGCCGGCGCTGATCAAGGCGCCACTGCCGTTGATGTCGCCAGGGCGCACGCGCACATACACCTGCGGCGCGAGCACCTTCTGCGAGGTGCCATCTGGCAGGGTGACGGTCTGTTCCACCAGCCAGACAATGTCGCTGGTGAGCTGCGCCATCTGTGCTGCGCTGAGTGCCACGCCAGGGCGCAATCCGTATTGCTTGGCGAAGGCCGCGCCCGAGTCCATCAGGGCGGCGTATTGATCTTCGTCGCTCTGGAATCCATCGAGATAACGGTAGCCTGTGAGTTGCGCGACCTGCTCGCGAATGAGCTTCTGCTCGTAGAAGCCGTCGCCTAGGCGCTTGAGCGTGTTGTTCGGGTCGGTACCGAGGCTGTTGAGCAGATAGTCGCTGCTGAGCCAGTTTCGGTAGTTGGCAAAGCGCGGATCTGTCTCGACGAGATAGCCTCCTCCGGCACTTCGAACGCCGAACAGGCTGGCGGTGGGCACCGTCAGATTCGGCAGGCTCGTGCGCACGACCATCGGAGGCGCGCTCGCACCGCCGGTGCCCTTCGGCCCGGTGGTACCGCCATTCGTCTCCACCCCATTGACGTTCAACGCGGTGGCCGTTCCGTTGACCGGGTCGGTGTTCGACTTGGCGGCCTCGCCGGTCATCGCATTGACCGTATCGCCGGCCGATTTTTCGACGGCACCGATAGCCGACGGCACTTCGACGATGGCGCCGTTGCGATTGGCTCCATCGACTTCGCCCGCTGCCCCAGCTTGCGCACTGACGCTCACCGCGCGTGCGGCGCCGGGCCTCTTGTCGGACGCCTCGTTGGCATGCTCCTTGAAGACGAATTCGTCCAGCGTGAATGTGCGGTCGGGCTGCTGGACGTCGTAGTCGGTTGTGTCGTTGACGCGTATGTCCTTCCTTGGTCCGAAGAACCCGTACTTTCGCCCCCCCTTTTTCGTGTACGAGTAGGTGACTTTGCCAACATCACGAGTTCTCTCCACGCCGTCGATGCCGATGTTGCGCAGAGCGCCAACATCGCCCGTCAAGGCACCTCCAATGACGATCTTGCTGCTTTCGTTGCGCAGCTCATCGCCCTTGAACGTCAGGTTGCCACCAGCGACGATTCGTCCAGGATCCGCGCTGCCAGGGACGATCTCGGTTGTGGTTTTGGTCCGATCGTATTCCCAGATGTACCAGTTTTTTGCCACGATCCTCTGACCGTCAATCGTGGTGTAGTAAGCGTCTTTTGGCTTTGGTGTAAAGCTGCCACCACTCAGACGATCGGTTTCTCCCTTTGGCGCGTGTTCAACGCGATGCTCCGGAGCTCCGGTGACTTCCTCTGTGCGAATGTGCGCATCGAGATTGCGAACACGGCTCGCTGCCAAAGACATGTCGCCGAGCGATTCGATGCTGGCACTGGCGTTGACGATTTCCGTGGCACGACCCGTAGCCTCGCGCTTGCTGTCCAGTGCGCCGCCAACGAATAGGGTATCGCCGCTGAAGATCATGGCGTGTTCGCGGTTGTTGACCGTCTGCGCGCCGATGTCCAGTCGCTTGCGCGCTGCAATGGTCCCGGCCTTGGTCTCACCGTTGACGGTTTCGGCGTCGTTGTCGAGGGAGCCCGCGACAATCGAGATCCGATCGCCATAGATGCGCCCTGTTCCGATGTTTCGGACGGTACCGGTTCCCGTGAGGGTCCCGTCCGCGTCGCTCGTGGCGCCCGCATTGATCTGCGTCTGCCCCACGCTGTCGATCAGGCCGCGGTTCTCCAGCTTCGACGCGGCATTGACGATCGTGTTCGCCCCGGACATCTCCGCGTTGGCGTTGTTGAACACCTCGTTGCCGCCGACCGTGAGCGTCTGCCCCGCGAGAAGTTTGCCGTCGTTGACGAACGTGCCCGTGGTGGTGTAGCTGAGATTGCCGTTGGCCGCGACTTCGGATCTGTTGGTTGTGTCGCCCACGAGCGCCACGCCCAGATCGTTGGCCGATACCAGCTTGCCGTCATTGACGAAGCTCCTGGCGTCGAGCCACACGCCGCCGAAGCCCGCTGTCTGCACCTTGCCATCGGCATCTCGTACGGCGGCCGTGCCGCCCACCAGGGTCCCGTTGGTGTTCGTGATCGAGAGCGTCTTGGCACCAGGGTTGCCCGCGTTCGGGTCCTTGATGGCCAGTGTGTCCATTGCGGAAATCAATCCCTGGTCGTTCCTGACGTTGCCGCCGCTGGTGATCGTGACGTTCTGGTCCGCGCGAATGCCCCCCTTGGCGTTGTTCAAGTCGTCAGCGCCAATCACGACGTTCTTTCCTTCGATCCCCCGATTGGCGATGAGCGTGTCGGCATTGACGAGCGTGCGGGCATTCAGCGAGGTCGTCGCCGAAGACCGGATCAGGCCATCGGCATTGTTGATGCTGCCGGCGTCGATGCTCAGATCGCCCGCGGCCAACGTCTGGCCCCCGCCGTTGTCGTAGGCCGCGCCGGCCGTGTCGATCGCGACCGTCGATCGGCCAAGCACCGTGCCGCCACCGGTGTTGGAGAACTCCTTGGTGCTGGCTGTCAGTGCGCCTGCCGCACCGATGAATCCAGCCTTGTTGTTCACCACACCAGCGTCGATGGTGAGCGCATCGCTGCTGCTAATGCCGCCCATCGGATCTTCGGGATCTGTCCTGTAGCCCGCCGCGTTGGTGTTGACGAGCGCCTGGCCGTGGGTGTCGATGGTCATCGCCCCGCCCGACTGGATCAGCCCGGCGTCGTTGTTCAAGACCCCGGAGTTGACTGCAACGGTGGTGGTCGCGGCCAGAGTGCCTTTGGCGCTGTTGTCCAGCGTGTTGCCACGCGTGTCGACGGACAGGCTGTCGCCAAAAATCTTGCCGCCGACATTGTTCAGGCCGTTGTTGGCGAGCGCGGTTTTGCCGCCTGCCTGCAATGTGCCCCCGTTGTTCGTCGTCGTGCCCGTGGTCGTGACAGTCAGGTCACCGTTGACGGCAGCGACGACGCCCAGGTTGCTGTTGTCCAGCGTCCCTGCAATAACCGTGGTGTTGCCATTCGCCGCCAATGTGCCGCCGACGTTTATCGCGGCACCGCCGATGGTGGCCACGAGATCGCCGGCGGCAGTGATGCCGCCAAAAGTGTTGTTCAGGCTTCCCGCCGAGATGACGGCATTTCCGCCCGCGCCGATCTCGCCTCCTTTGTCCTTGTCTCCGTCCTTGATCTGGCTGTTGTCCAGCGCACCGGTCACGGCAACGTCCAGGTCCGATGTTCCGGCCGCGCGGATCGTGCCGCCGCGGTTGGTCAGGCTGTCGGCCGCGATGATTGTCTTGCCGTTGCTCGCGATGGTCCCGAGGGTGTTATCCAAAGCGTCGGCGACCGTGATGCGCATCGCGTCGGCACCGGTCTGGACGATCTGGCCGCCGCGATTGCTCAACGAGCCGGCATCGATGGCAATCTGCTCGGCGCCGGTCGTTCCGCCGTCCTGCCTGAAGGCGCCTTCCATGGCGACCGTCAGCATTTTGTTGGTTGTGATCTGGCCATCGACGCCGCTGTAGTCGCCGCCCGCGATGCTGAGCGTGCCGCTGCCGGCATGTTCGATCTTGCCGCTGGTGTTGGTCAATGTGGCGGCGCTCAAGCTCAGGTCCTGGCCGTTGCTGGCGATGCGTCCACCGTCGTTGTTCAACATACCGGAGACTGCGATGGTCGTCGCACCGTCGCCGACCTGCACGATCTCCCCACCATGGGTGTTGGCGATGTTCGAGACTCGTAAGTTCAGTTGCCCGGCGCTAAGTTGACCCGCATCGTTTACCAAGGTCTGGCCGGTCTGGGCATTCGCCGTGACGCTCAAGGTGCCCGGCGTGACCACCTTGGCCGTGCTGGTGATAACGCTGCTCTGCGTGGCTGTGATCGCGATGTTCGCCGCGCTGGTCTGACTGCCCGTGAGGTCGACGTTCGCGCCTTGCAGCGTGGCTTGGCCGGCTGCGAGATTCGTCCCCTGCGCCAACAGCGCGCCACTGGCGCTGACGCTCAAGTCACCCACCACGCCGACATTGCCGTCGCTCTGGATGCCGGCCCCCAGCACACTGCTCCCCCCGCTTTGCACGCTGCCGGCTGTGATGCCGGTATTTCGGCCCGCCGTGATACTGCCGTCATTGGTCAACCGCTCAGTCACAGTCACCGAGGTGTCGTTGCCACCATGCAGGCTGCCGCTGTTGGTCAGTTGGTCGGCCTGAATGCTCAGGTCGGCTGCGGCACCGATGGCGCCCTGTTCGTTGGTCAGCCCACCGGTCACATCCAAGCGGGTGGAGGCTTGAAGCGACTGGATCGAGCCCTTGCCGTTGGTCAACAAACCTGCATCGACCTCTAACGCCTGGTTGGCGACGAGCGTGCCCGCTGCGTTGTCTAGCGCCCCCTGAACGGTCGTCGCTAAGTTGCTCAGCGCTGAAACCGTACCCCCGGTGTTGTTCAGGTTTCCGGCAGTCAGGGTCGTATTGCCGTTCGCGGCAATCGAACCGCCTTGATTGCTGGTTGCGCCGCTCGTGGTGCTCGACACATCGCCCACGGCCACGATACGCCCGGTGTCGTTGTCGAGGCTGGCCGCTTGCACCGTGGCGTTGCCGCCAGCACCGATCTCACCCTTGCTGCTGTTGTCCAGAAGACCTGTCACGGTGATCGCCAGGTCTGTTCCTGGGGCGGTTCGGATGGTCCCGCCCTTGTTGCTTAGGCTCGCGGCGGCGAGGGCAAGCCTGCCATTACTGGCCAGAGTGCCACCGCTGTTGTCGAGGGTGCCTGAGATCGCAACGGTTGTAGTGCCGGTGCCGGTCTGAATGATCTCTGCGCCATTTGTGTTGGCAAGATTCGAGATGTTCAGACTCCATTGAGCCGCATTCAGCTTTCCGGCATCGTTGACCAGCGTCTGCTCCGATTGCGCATTGGCCGCGATGTTCAGAATTCCCGGCGTGACGACCACGGCTTTGCTCGTCGTCACATCGTCTTGGGTGGCCGTGATCGCTATGTTGGCCGCGCTGGTCTGACTGCCAGCGAGGTCAACGTTCGCACCTTGCAGCGTGACATTGCCGCCCGCGAGATTGTTCCCCTGGGCAATCAATGCGCCGGTGGTCGTAATGTGCAAATCACCGATACCTCCGAGACTGCCATCGGCCTGGATGCCCGCCCCGAGCACGCCGGCACTGTTGCTTTGCAGACTGCGGGCTGCGATCGCCGCATGGCGGCCGGCGGTGATGGTGCCCTCATTGCCCACCACGTCACTGACGGCGATGTTCACGTCGTTCGCGCCGCGCAAGCTGCCAGCGTTGACGAGCGAACCGGCCTGAACGTTGAGATCCGTGGCTGCACCGATGACACCGCCGCCACCGTTGGCCAGTTGGTTGGCTACAGCAAGCCGCACACCGGCCTGTACTGACTGGATGCTTCCCTTGCTGTTGTCCAGCGATGCGGTCTGAAGCGTAAGCCCTTGGTTGGCAATGAGCGTCCCGGCATCGTTGGTCGTGGCGCCGGTTACGTTGGCGGCGAGCGTGCCGACTGCCGAGACGGTTCCTTGCGTGTTGTCAGCCTTGCCGCCGATAGAGAGGTGGACATCGGCAGCGCTGGCAAGCGTGCCATCGACGTTGATCAGATCCCCGCTGCTCGCAATGTTCAGACTGCCTGCATTCAGCTTGCCTCCGGTGTTGTCGAAGCGATCGACATGGGCGTTGAAACCATTGCTGATGTTCAGCGTGCCGCCATGGTTGTCGAAGGTGGGCTGATTGACCGTCATGCTGGCGAGGCCCATGGTCCCGCCGTTGTTGTTGATGTTCGCGCTCTGCAGCGAGATCGGACCGCCGGCATAGATGCGGCCACCGTTGTCGTTTCGGATTGCGCCTGCCGCGGTGACGGCGCCCGGCGACGGTGGGGTATATGGGGCAGGGGCTATGGTGCTGGTGGACCCGGTGCCGCTTTCCGCGGGGGGCGTGCTGGTTCCAGGCGTACCCGGGGTACCCGTGCCGCTTCCCTCGCCATTGGGTTGCGTTGCCCCCTGCGAAACAGGCTCAAGGCCGATAACGCCATTGCTTGTGTTGCTGAGGGTTGCTGCGCTCAACGCGAGTCCGGTGGAACTGGTCTGGCGGATCAGTCCCGCTCGGTTGTCGATGTCGCCGGCTGCGCTGCTCAACTCCAGCCGTCCGCCCTCGAGCGTGCCGCCCGCGCCATGAAGAGAATTGGTCAGGTTGTCCTGCGTGGCGATCTTGAGGTTCCCGCCACTGACAACACGACCGCTATTGGCGAAGCTGGGTGCCGCGAGGTTCGCATCGGCAGTGGCCTGGATAGATCCAGTGTTCTCCAGCCGGCCGGCATGGGTCACAACCAATTGACCTGCACCCGCCAGGTTGTTGCCGGACGCTGCACCGGGCACGGCCTGGATGGTGCCCGCGTTGCGCGCACCAAGACCAGCCTCAGTCCCGACAAGCACGATCTTGCCGGCATACATGCCGCCGAGCGCGGCGACGTCCAGGGCGAAGGTGGGTGCGGCGCCGGTGCCGGCAGTCGGTGCGATCTGGCTGTGGTCGGCCGACACCTGGTTGGCGCCGGTCACCACCTTCAGTTCGCTGGCCCAGATGCCGGCGTTGGCCTCCACCGCGCGTGCCAGGATGGCCGCATAGTCGGTCTTGCTGGCGTCGAGGCCCGCACCGTTGATGGCGACGGTACCGCCGCGCACAAGGAAGCTCTCCAGGCCGCCGAAGGCGTTGAGCTGCGGTGTACCCGTGGTCAGCGTGGCGCGGCTCGCGTTGATGAAGCCGCCACCGTCCACGCTGATGCCGGCGGGGTTGGCAATGATCACCTCCGCACGTTGACCGCCGACTTCGACATAACCCCGCAACTGGCTCGGATTCCCGCCGTTGATTTCGTTGAGGATGATTCGCGCCGGCCCGTTGGCAAGCCATGGATTGCCCTGCACCCAGCCGCCGAGTTGGGTCTGCACATTGCCCCGGCTGTTGTTCAGGATGGCGCCGTTGCGCATCACGTCGAACTGGTTGTAGACGTTGCGGCTGACGCCGCCTGCCGAAGGTGTCCGGATGTTGACGAGCGGCACGCCGTTGGGTGCCACGAGCACGTTCGGGCGCAGATTACTGGGTGCCATCGGGCTCGGCACGATCTGTGCACGCGCCGGGCTTGCAGTCAGTACGCCGGTCAGGCCGGCGCCAACGAACATCGGACCAAGCAACGCGACAGTTCCCACCGCGGCAGAAACCGTCGCCTTGGCCGCTCCCTTGCCGATGCTGGTCGCTGTCTCCTGGACCACCATGCGCATGCCCCGCGCGGCGTTGAAGATGATGCGGTGAAGATGCTTGTTCATTGCTTTTCTCCCTGCAGCTCAGAAACTGAAATTGAGGTTGAACCCCGTCGTGACCTTGGCCGTTTGGTAGCCCTCGGGCTTGCTGATCGGCGCTCCGACGAAGACGTCGTAGCTCAGCCCCTTCCACGCTCCGCGCACACCGACCACGCCACCCGCCAGGTGATTGCCTTGAAGCAGCGCGACCGACTTGCCGCCCACGTGGCCGTAGTCGATGCCGACATAGACCTCCGCACCGCTCTGCCCCACGGCCCAGCCGATGTCGTTGCGCAACAGCCAGCCCCGCTCGCCGAGCAGGCTGGTCTCGCCGTCAAAGCCGCGCACGGTGTAGCGCCCGCCGATGCCGAAGCGGTCCTGGGGCGTGAGCTGAGTCTGATTCCACTGCGCTCGCCACTGGCCGGCGTAGCGGAACTTCTGCTCACCGAGCTTGAAGGGCGCGTTGAGGCTCACGTCGGCCATCATGAGCCGGAAGCGGCTGGTGCCTTCGTCGAAAGCTTCTTCGGGCGCGCGCTTGGCGCCAAAGGCACCGGTGCCTTGGCGAAATGCGAAGGTGCCGTCCAGCGTGGCTTCGCCAATGAACTCCTTGTGGCTCAGGCTGGCCTCCCAGCCGCCGACCACGCGGTGCTGGTTCTCGATCTCGGTATCGTCGATGACATTGCGCGACTCGCGGCGAAAGGCGCGGATCGCGAGAGTAGTCTTGCGGTGCTGGTCGCGATAGATCAAGCGCGAAAGCTTGATTTCGGCGTTGTTGGTCTTGCCGGCGTAGATGTAGTCCTGGTTCAGACCGGCCACGGTCTGGTGGTACTGGTTGTTCGATGCGGTAAAGCCCAGCAGCCAGTAGCCCCAGGGCAGCGAATAGTGAGCCGTCTGTCCTTCGGTGCCACGGCGTTGATTGCCAAGAAAATGCCCGTCGATGCTGTGGTTGGCGTTGATGTAGAGAAGGTCGTTGAGACCAAAGAGGTTGTCGGCCGAGACAGTGGCTCCGGCCTGGTACTTGCCGGTGGCTTCGGTGCCACTGTCGTCCAGACTCAGCGTGCCGCGCAGCATGCGGCTCTGCACATACTTGACTACAAGGTCGCTGTCACCAGGCCGAGCATCGACGGCGGTCGACGGCTCGATCTGGATGTCGGCTTCGGCCGTGGGGGCGCGCTTGAGGTTCTCCAGGCCCTGCTCGATGTCGCGGAGGTTGAGCAGGTCGCCGGGGCGCGCGGGGATGGCGCCCAGCAGCAACAGGCGGTTGCTGCCGAAGCGAGTGCTCGAATCGGGTGTGGCTCGGATGGCGGCGATGCGGCCGGGAACGAGTGTGACCGTAAGGGTGCCGGTAGCCAGGTCCTGCGGCGCAGCCAGCACGCGGGTTGTGACAAAGCCCTTGGCGATGACGGCCTGCTGCAAGCGGGCCATGACGGTGTTGACGCCCTGGGTGCCCATGCAGCGGCCGATCGGGCCGTCGTTCGCCTCGGGGCCGGCGGCAGCGTCCAGCGCCCACTGAAACTCGTCGGCTCGCTCGCCGGCGAGCACAAGACGCTCGATGCGAAAACACGGCGACTCGGTCTCGGGCAGGCGACTCGCATCGGCTTTCGGCGCTTCCTGCAGGCGGCTGTCGACCGACTTCTCTTGCTGTTCCCGCAGGGCACGCTCACGCTCTTGCTGGCGCAGTTGCTCAACGAAGGGATTGGGGGTCGACGGGTTGGTTTGCGCATAGGCGCCGCTTGATGCAGCTATCAATGCAGCTGCGAAGATATACAAATGCGGCTCGAACGCGAAAAATCCCGGCGACTTTGCACCGAAGCCTTGAATTGGCACATGTTTCTCCCTGATCGCTAGCGACATTACGTTGCGATACGGAGGTTGCCTAGTGCGAAGTTGTCAACTCAGCATTGGCTGACAAAGATTTTTGAACTGATCGTTGAAAAATTCCGGACGCTATATCCAACTAGGGGAAGCGGGCTCAATTCAATGAGGTATTAAGTACTGCAAACAACAAGCGCTGCGTTAGTGAACATCAGCGCAATTGTCGGGCGACACGAAAAGTGAAAAACGCGCCAAGTAAGTGAAAAAGCTCCGACGCGGAAAGTGAAAAATTCCCGCATCCTCTATCCGGATGCGAGATCGCGCCTCTCAGAAGTCCATGGGAAGAAAAGCATGGCTGTTCTGTGGGAGCAAGTTGGCCGGTCAACGCGCATCCGTGGTCATGAGCCTGGTGCATTCAGCACGCCTGCACGGCCATGATCCTCATGCCTACCTGCGCGATGTTCTCGAGCGCTTGCCCACGCATCTGAACAGCCGCATCGACGAGTTGCTTCCCCAACAACTGGCAGCGTAAGCCTCCAGAAACTTGAGGCTTGTAGCGAGCGGGTCGGCGTTTCCGATGGCAGGCGTTCGCCGCGGCATCCAAGCCACTATTCCATCGTCGTCTCCAGAACTTCGCAGGTTCTGCGCAAACCGTCCTGACTCTCCATTTGCGTGGCCAGTTGCTCACAAGTGAGCCGTATCGAGGCGTCGCCCGACAGCGCCTGTAGCGACTTGTCCAGCCGCGAGCCACGGTACGCTCTTGGCAGCAACTCCTTTGCCGCACCCAGGCGGCATGCCCGGCTGGAGTTATCGAACTGGTCATAGGCCATTGGCCGGATGAGTTGCGGGATTCCAGCTCGGAGTGCCTGGCTAAGAGTTCCTATGCCCCCATGGTGAACCACGACCGCGGAGCGCGAGAACAGTTGGCTGAACGGGGCATACGCGACATGGATGACGCCCTGCGGCAGAACTGCGGGGAGCTGACTGCGCTGGCCTGCCACCAGAATGCCTCGCATGTTGAGGCGCTGACACGCCAACGTTGACTCCGCGTAGAAACTTTCGGAGGTGGTATTGGCCGTTCCGGCAGTGAACACGACCGGCGCTGGGCCGGAGGACAGAAATGCCTGCACTTCGGGCGACAGCACTTCTTCCTGATGGCCGTCGTACATCGGGAATCCTGTAAGTTTCAAGTGGACTGGCCAGTCAGGTTGACGTGGCGCCAGCCAGTCCGGAAAGAGGCCCACAGTCACGGTTGCCTGGTGAATCCACTCGTGCAGAACGCGTCGAACAGGCGGCAGACCAAGATCTGCCCGGATTTGATTGAGCGGCGCGCCGAATGCCGGGTCCAGAAAGCGGCGGTCCATAAGCGCCCACGTTGCATGCTTGATGGCGCGCGGCCAACGTTCGAAGTGCCCGAGAGGCGACATGCGAGGTGCCAGGTAGTCGGAGCGAAACATCGACGGTGCCAGGTGCACTGCTGCAAAGGGCAGTCGCTCGACTTCGGCCAACAGACGCGGCGCGAAGGCCAGTGATGAACCCACAAGCAACGTCTTCTCCGGCAACACGTCGCGAGCCATTGCTTGGTAGGCGGACATGACGGTCGTCATGACGCCTTGCGCGACCATGCCCAAGCCCGACTTGGTCTGGGTGGCGCGTTTGTCGGCCAATGCGTCGCGGGCCAACTGTGCATCGCTCGTCTCGACAAAGGTAAGACCAGCTTTGTCAATCAGCGTGCCGAACATGCCGTTTCCATAGAGCCGAACTTCATGACCGCGGTCACGCAAGGCACAGCCGAGGCCGATGAAGGGCAGCACATCGCCGTGACTACCGACGGCAGAAATGAGAACGCGCATGGCAAAATCCCTCAATGTGTACGTGTGTTAACTTTGGATAATATAAACGATGTCGACCTCCTATACGCCGAACTCGCGCGAGACCTACCATCACGGAGACCTTCGCACCGCGTTGCTGGATGTGGCCGATCGTCTGTTGGACGAAGGCGGGCCCGAGGCCGTCAGCTTGCGCGAAGCTGCTCGGCGCGCGGGCGTTTCTGCCACCGCCGCCTATAGGCACTTTGCCGACAAGGAGTCGATGCAAGCAGCCTTGGCCGTACGTGGATTCGACGCATTTGCAGCCGCTTTGGCCGAGGCGGCATCGAACAATTCAGAGGAGCCTCTGACTGCCATGGGCCAAGCCTACGTGCGCTTTGCGGTGGCGCGTCCAGGCCGCTTTCGATTGATGTTCGGCACCTCCGTCGCGGAGCGCGAGCGCCATCCTGAATTGCTGGCCGCCGTCGAGCGCGCATCGGTGGGCTTCCGCAGTGCAGTGACCTCTCCCGCATCGTCCGACAACAGGCTGGCGATGCTTCGCGCCTGGTCCATGATTCATGGACTGGCGCAGTTGATCATTGACGGGCTGCTGCCTGGCTACGACCCGGAATTCCTGGCGCGAGCGGTGACGACAGAGAAGTAGTGGACGAGAGCGACCATGGAAGGCCCCGCACAACTTTCACTTCTGGTCGTGGAAGTCTGGCCTTCATGCCCGAGACCCACTTTGTCAAGACGCAATGGCTAGCCGTACGGCTCTGGAGCCGAAGCTTGAAGCCCGAGATTGCCGCCTCAGGCTTTTTGCGTTTCTGGGCAGGATCAGGGGGTGGTTGAACTTGGGCTGCTTCCGAGGTCTCCTTTCTTCGACGAACGGATGGGGAACTCGGCGGCCGCGAAGTGCACCTGGGCGATCCACCCGGCGACCTCTTGGGTAAGCGCGAAGTAGCCGCGGCGCTTCGGCAACGTGAACGGGGCACTTCGATCGTGCCGCGCCGGCGTGCCTGGCGCAGTAACGCCGTGCTCACGTGGCCGTGCGCGAGCGTCGTGCCGGTGAGCATCGGGCCAGCAGAGCTGGCCGCACTCTGTCTATCTCGTCTCCGCCCGAGTTGCCACAAGCGAGGCGATTCGTGTCCACGTCTTCCCGCCATCGGTACTGGATTCACTCTCCCAACCAAAGCCGTTGTGCGTGATATTGCTGAATCGGATTCTCGTTCTGATGCTTCTGCCTGACCGTGAACGCTATCCCAGTTAGACGGCTCTGACCTAGAAGACGTCGCCGCGCCCATCGAGGAAAGGCTTGTCGAGCTTGCCGCAGCGCCAGGCTGGGTCACATCAAGGCCGACCGTCGTAAATCAGAAGACGGAAGTGTCCGCCAGTCACCCTGATGACTTGCCCGACTGGGACCTTGGCATCAACTTGGCACTACCAGACTCAGGCAACGAGCCTGAAGGATGGTTCGGAGACGTTGAGCGCGTCGCCGGGTGCTTGGCGAAGCTGCACTCGACATTCGCCCGCGAGTTCGTCATCGGCATTGCCGACAACGTGACGGGTGTCACCGAGGACCTCTTCTTCGTCGAGTCCGATGCGCCGGACCTTGGCAGGCTGCGGAGCGCCATCGGTGTTCGCGGCGGCTAGTATCAGCGCCTTCCGGCCATCACCGGTCGGTCGCTGCGTCGGGCACACTCGGCGAAAAGCAGCCCTTCAACTATCGACTCAGCCACATCAAATGCTCGAACTGAATCCTTCGGAATACCATCGTGTCGCTTCCTTTTTCGATAGTCTTCCGTACGGTCTTAGCGTTCCCAACTCGGTCATTGCAGGCATCGGGCATGGCAGGGCGTTTGCGAACGACCTAGCAAGGCCAACCGCGGCCCTCGTCTACAACAACGGCGCATGTACGGTCGCCGGTATCGTTGACGACTTCGTTTTTGCCAAGCAGGTGTGCCAGTGGCTACTCGAATACCACGGCTCGGACTATTTCATCTTGTATGCATTTCCCGAGGCGTGGGAGCCCGTGTTGGAGGGCTTTCTCGGGAGCGCCACGAAAAGGCGGCGGCGTTTCGACTTCGACTTCAACCGTGCAAAGTTCATCCAACATGGTGGCCGTGTGGAAGGTGTTCCGACGGGGTATGAAATTCGTCGGATTGATGAGCCGTTGATGCAGCAGATACGAGACGTGGCGAATCCATACAGCCGCAGCTATTGGAAGTCGGCTGCGGCATTTGCACAGCACGGCATCGGCTTTTGCGCTCTGCACAACGATGCCATCGTCGGCATGTGCTACACGGCGTTCGCTTGGCAAGGTCATCATGACATTGACATCCTGACCGTTGAGGGGCACCAACGCAGAGGGCTTGGTACGTTGATGGCGCGTGCGTTCATCGAGGACTGCCTGCAGCATGGCCTTGACCCAAATTGGGATTGCTGGACCGACAACCAGCCTTCCGTGGCCTTGGCCGAGAAACTAGGCTTTGAACCGCGAGTCGAGGTTCAGACCTTCCACGGTGTGCGGCCCTGAGGGCATGTGATAGCAACTACCGCTCTCGGAAAGGTCGAACGGCAGGTCAGGCCCTAACCTGCCGCTGGATATTGCCGAAAGCGGTCGTTGCATCGCTTTCAGGTCACCAAATCAAGGCACCGAAGATCGTCCACCGCGTCCTGAATGCGGGTGAGCTGCGGCCACCATACATACGCGGACATCTTCCTTACAAATCGCGCGATGGGCGTGCGCATATGCAAGAGGACCGCGAGCCGATAGTCTTCTTGAAGCGTCTCGCGCGAATAGCCTGTAACCCCCGAAGCAGAGAGTGCCGTGTGATAGCGATCCAGCAGCGGCATCTCGAAGCGTTGGCGTACTCCACGGTCCCACTGCACTGCCATCATGTATGCAAGGTCCCAGGCACCGACGCCGAGATGCCACCCGTCCCAGTCGAGAAGCTTCGGCTCGTCATTTATGCCCTCGCGCGGCAACATCCAGTTCCAGACGTGGGCATCCCCATGAATGAGCGTCCTCCCCCGGAGCCGCTCGGCCTGCTCAATGAGCGCAGGAAAGCCGAGTCGGAATCGCGCATAGGCATTTCGTGTGCGGTCGTCTACCGCGTCACCAGCTTGAGCGAACAGCTGATCGCATCCGGCCTCAAGCCAATCTGACGATCGAAGCCGCGCCCACATCGTCGGGCCCATGTCGTGCCAGCCATCCTTATTCCATCCGGCGGCATGAAACCGTGCCAATGCTTCCACGATCTGAACGTTTCGCGCGAAGCTCGGCGGCAACGGGGCATCGCTGGGGCGCTCGTGCGAGGCAGACAGGTCCTCCATCAGCAGCCATGTTCGCCCCGTCGATTCGTCAATTCCACCGCCGTAGAAATCGGGCACGACGGGGCAGTTCAAGCGCTTCGCCACGTTCTCGTAGAACGGCAGTTCCGGCTGACCAAATCCGGCATGAGACACCTTCAGCACAGCGCGAGTCGGTGCGTCATTCCGGCCGGTCCACGTCAGCGTCACCCCAGCCAAGTCAGAGAGGTAGCCAGGAGCATCGACATCTCTTGGTTCTGCCGATAGCAGCAGGGCACCGTCCAGCTGAACGTGCCGTGCAATCTGTTGCATCAGGTCTGTCGGGGCGAGCAAACGCTCCAAAATCAAACTGTCCAATGTGATTCCTTGAAAAGCCATGAGCGGCTGCTTCTGGCCGATTGTGTTGAAAAACTCGCCTCGAATCTTGCTTGCATTAGCGATCGCGCAGGATTCGCGTAAGCGACTGGTCGTCCCATCTTGACGCGCGGCGCAGCAACCGGGCCAAGCGCTAGGAGCTGACTCCCTTGCAACGGCTGGCCGTTTTTAGCTGAGACCAAGCGGAGTCAGGGCAAGTGGTCTTCCGACATATCCGGCAGTGTGGTGCTATGGTGCTATTCCACGCCCGACCGAGCCGCGCTGCAAAAGGATGCGCGCCAACCTCTCAACGTGATGAAGCCATGGACGAGACAATGCCAACGGATCAAGAGTTCCACGATGGGTGGAGTTTCCTGTATTTCATTTCTCGAGACGCCGAGGATGGCATGTTCGTCGGCATTGCAGAGATCCAAAAGCAGGGCAAGTTGCATTGCAAATTGGTCTCCGTCCGCCGAGAAACCACCAACCAATTTGCCATCGACCATTTGCGGGAGCAGTGTCGAGCGTGGACGGCCGATTGGGCGGCTCGTGCTCACAGAGGCGACACGGACACTATCCCGCGGGAATAGTCGCGGTGGCCAATCGGGCCGCGTCGGCTTGGCACGGTGCGGTTATCGCGCTCGAGCTTTCCACTGCTTCTGCCCTACCTCTCACAATCGGTCGAGTGCTGCCATGCCGTCGTCGGTGATGCGGGCCACGATGGGGCCGTTGCTTGCCGTTCGCGCAGAGCGACGGCGTGAATGCCGATGCATCGCGATAGCCAGATCGCTGAACTTCTGCCACATCACTGGCGGCCTGCGGCGATAGCGCGCTGCTTCACTTCATTCGCCAACGGCGATCTGCGCTGCGCGTCCAGCCCTTGTGTGGGGTAGCGCACAGAGCGTGAGACCAGGAAGTGCCACCATCGCCGCATGGCAAAGATTCCCGCTACGACGAGCAAGCCGATTCAGCAGTGTCCGCGCCGAAGTAGAACTGAGCCACCGGGGATGCGGACAAAAACTTGGACTACCAGGAGGTAGTTCATGTATTCATACGAAGACAGAATTCGAGCGGTCGAGCTGTACATCAAGTTCGGCAAACGCATCAGGGGTAAGCAGTCAATAAATCACGCCCTTGCGCGTGGTGTTGGACCCGACGTGTGCGGACGGTCTACGCTACGCCGAGTTCGATGTTCCAGGCAGCAACGCCTCGTAGTCGTCGACGGTCTGCGCCAGAGGCAGCTTCTTGAAGAGCGCGGCGAGATAGCGATAGGGCTCAATGCTGTTGGCCTTGGCTGTCTCAATCAGCGAATAAAGGTTTGCGCTTGCGTTGGCGCCGCCGACGGTGTCGGCGAACAACCACGACCGTCTTCCGACGACGAAGGGTCTGATCGCGTTTTCCACCGGGTTGGAGTCTAGCGGCCATGTGCCGTTGTGCAGGAAGCGCAAGAACTTGGGCCACTGCCCGTGCAGGTACCGTCAGGGGTTGTAAGCCCTAAGCAGATTTTTTTCCGCGGCTCTATCGCCGCTGGCCGCCGAAGGCCTCGCGCAGCTGGCCCGCTCGCTTCGCCTCGTCGGTATGAAGGTAGGTCGAGGTGGGTGGATTTTGCAAAATTGAAGGGGCATTCGTCGAAGTGTTCGCCGCTCGGCAGAGGTGCGGCGGAAATTTTGGGTAATTTGGGCATTGATCCATGATGGTCGGACCTTTCAGCGGGGCGGGACCACCGTGTTCCGTCAGCTCTCGTCAGCTCTCGTCAGCTCTCGTCAGGCCCGCAGTGTTCCCGCCCCGTTCCGGGGGCGTTCGATGGCCCGTTGCGCCGAGGATGAGGCGCCGTGCCCATGATCTGCCGGACGCCAGAAGCAGTCAGCGGCTGCAACAGCTGGGCCAGGAAACCGGGCGCGACATGGCCGTCGATGCCAATGTCCGCCGGTGGCCGCCGCGGAGGATGGAAGTAGGTACCGAACAGCAGGTCCCATAGCACGAGGTTCTCGCCGTAGTTGCGGTTTCCTTCCTCGAGTACCTTCGAGTGGTGCCAGCGGTGGAGGGCGGGCGTGCTGAAGATTCGGTCGAGCCAGCCAGTGTGCAGTTCGATGTTGCAGTGGGTCAGCAGTCCGGTGATGGCGGTGACCGCGCCGACCCAGGCGAACACTGCAAGCGGCGCACCGAGCAGGTACAGCGGGATCTGTCCGAGCGCGGCCTTGAAGGCGCTGTCGATCAGGTGAAAGCGCCCGGTGTTCACCACCCAGAGCCGCTGCACGCTGTGATGCAGCGCATGGAAGCGCCATAGCGGCGGCCACTCGTGGGCCGAACGGTGCGCGAAGTACAGGCCCAGTTCGGCGACCACGAGCGCCAGCACCACCTGTGCCAGCAGCGGCCAGTGCGCGGGCCAGAGGTCGAACATTGCGGGGGCAGACGGCCGGACGATCGTCGCCACGGCCATGGGCGCGCTCGCTGCCGCTGCCGCGGCGAGCTGTGCGCCGCCCTTGGTGAGCAGGGTGTGGGCCAAATTGCAGGGGGTCTCCCCGTCGTCGACGAGCCAGCGTAGCTCGTGCGGCATCCAGCGTTCCAGCACCGCGATCACCAACGCCACCGACAGGTAGACTAGGTTGAACCACGACAACGGCGCGTGGCTGGCGAAGGCCAGCCCGGCGCCGAACAGACCCAGCCCGTAGAGAGTGGGCCACAGCAGCCATGGCAGCGCGGCGCGCACCCGCCGCTGGATGTCGCCAGCCGGTGTGTTCATGCGGGTGCTCAGCGAAGGGACAAGGAGGGAAGGCGATCCGCCGGAACCGGCGGCAAATGCATGCGGAACTGCGTGCCGCCGCCGTTGGGCGCGTCGTGCACCGAGATATCGCCTTGGTGCATCTGCACGATCTCCTGTACCAGACTCAGCCCGAGCCCGGCACCGGGTCCAGTGGCGTGCACGCGATAGAAGGGTTTGAAAACCTGCGCGCGCAAGGCCGAGGGAATACCCGGTCCGTCGTCGATCACATCGATGTTGCCGGCGGCATTGACCCGCACCACCACGCTGCCTTGGCCGCCGGCATGATCGATCGCGTTCTGCACGAGGTTGGTCAGCGCGCGCGCCAGCGCATCGCGATCGCCTTCCGCTTCGACGCCTTCGGTCGCAGGCTCGAACGAGATCTCGTAACCGGCGGCCAGCGCTAGCGGAGCCATCTCGGCGACCACGTCGCGCGCCAGCTCCAGCAGATCGACGCGCTGGAGCCGGCTGCCACTGCCCTTCATCCGCTGCAGGTCCAGCAGTTGTCCCGCCAGCACCGACAGCCGCGCGGCATCGGACAGCAGCCGCACCTTGTCGGGACTGTCGGGCAGGTTCTCGAGCCGGGTGTTGAGGATCGCGAGTGGCGTGCGCAGTTCGTGCGCGGCATCGGCCAGGAAGCGCTCGTGGCGCGCATAGCCGTCGTCGAGGCGCTGTAGCGCGTCGTTGAAGGCGCCCACCAGCGTCGCCACCTCGTTAGGGACATCGGTCAAAGGCAGCCGAACGCCGCGCTGGTCGATGTCGATCTGGCCGGCGCGCGCCGCGGCCGCGTTCAGTCCGGCCAGGGTCCGCTTCACCACGAAGTGCGTGGCCAGCAGCGTGGCCGTGATGGTGATGGCCATGATCGGCAGCACCAGTTGGGCCAGGAGCAGCAACAGCGCTAGGCCCAGGTTGCGCCAGGTGACGGGGCTGTCGGGTCCGGTGAGTATCTGCACGTCGCCCGCGGCAGAGTCCACCCAGCGCATGCGCGCGGCCTGCCGTGGCGGATCGCCGATATTCCAGCCCAGCCGTGCCTGGCGCACCGCGTCTAGTGTGTCGCCGATGCGTGCGAACTCGGACGGTATCCGGCCTTCCACCACTTGGCCGCCCTGGTGGTCGCGGATGGAGAACCAGAGATGTGGCACGGTCTCGCGCAGCGTAACCAGGCGTTGGGTCGACCGCACGATGAGCTTGCCGGTCGCATCGTGCGCCACCGCCTCCTGCAGGATCTCGACGGTGTTTTCTGGCGAGCTGAAGTCGATCAGGTAACCCGATGCGGCCAGCGTGCCGATGACCAGCAATTGGATCGCAACTTGCAACAGCACCAGCTGGCGGATCAGCCGGCGCTTGAGCGAAGGCGATGCCGGGGTCATGGCAAGGGCCGCAGCAGGTAGCCGACGCCGCGGATGCTGCAGATCTCGACGCCCGCACCGAGCTCCGCGAGCTTCTTGCGCAGGCGTGAGAGATGGGTGTCGAGGGCGTTGGACTGGATCTCGGTGTCCAGCCCGAAGACGGCATGCTCGAGCGCGCCGCGCAGCACGGTGCGGCCGGCGCGCCGGACCAGCGTCTCAAGCGCCAGCAGTTCGCGGCGCGGCAGGTCGAGCCGGTGGTTCGCGACGCTGGCCTCGCAGTGCGTGAAGTCGAACGCGAGGTCTCGGATGCGCGAGATGTCGGGCTGTGCCGTAGCGGGCCTGCGCAGCAGCGCGCGCAGCCGTGCCAGCAGCTCCTCGACCGCGAAGGGCTTGCCGAGGTAGTCGTCGGCGCCCGCGTCGAGCCCTGCCACGCGGTCGTCGAGGGCATCGCGCGCCGTGAGCATGAGCACCGGCACGTGCTGTCCGGCGCGGCGCAGGTCCGACAACAGCGAAAGGCCGTCGCCATCGGGCAGCCGGCGATCGAGCACCAGCGCGTCGTAGGACGTGGCGCGGACATGGCGCGCGCCATCGGCCAGCGTGCAGGCATGGTCGATCAGGATGCCGCGCTTGTGCAGCGCCGTGCGAAGCACCGACACCATTTCGGGCTCGTCTTCCACCAGCAGGATACGCACCGTGAGATTCCTTCCACAAGCCAACCGCCGGACCGGCGGCGTGCAGGACTTTAGGCAGGGCGCATTGCGACAGCATTGCGCGCGGGTCGCCGCCCCGACGTCATGTTCACTCCATGTGGCTGGACAAGGATCGGCCGCATGTCCGTCCTTCGAGCGGACGTTCTGGAGCACTCGCATGCGCATCTTCCAAACCACGTTCATTGTCGAGGTGATCATCCTGGCGGCGGCGGTCCTTCTGGCATCGACGGCGGCCGCCGAGGTGCGGTTGGGCTTCGAGGCGCCGCCACCGGCCTACGACCCCTGCAGGGATGGTCGCTACAGCTACGGCCGGGCGATGAGCTGCGATGAACTGCTGCAGCAACTGGACCATGCGGAGGGGGCGCGGCGCCTACGCTTTCGCGACGCGGATCGCCGGATCGACGATCCGTGTCGCGACGGGCGCTACAGCACCGGGCGGGCCATGACTTGCGGGGAGTTGCACGAGCGACTGGGCCACCGCGAGCGACGGCGGTACGCTCCTTAGTGTTACTGTGCCAGAAGAGAGTCTTACGCTTACCCTTCCGCAGCAGGGGCACTGTTCAAGACGAACGATCAACTGGTAGCTTACCCCTCATCCGTCGAGATCGAGCCCTCGCAGGATGGCGTCCAGATCGATGGCTTGAGCGCCTTCGCGGAAGGCGTAGCGTCCGTTCAGATGCACGTGCCGCTAGGCCACCGGCGACGTTGTCGTGATGAGTGCCAGCGCCGTCTCGTTCCCGCTGGCCTGGTACCTGCTCAGTAGGCGCGACAGGATCGCGGAGTTGTAGTACACGATCGCGTTGGCGATCAGCCTGGCGCATTGGTTGCTGATCTCGATGTCGAGGTCGGTACGCCCGGTGAGTTCTTTCTTGCCGCCGACCTGTGCGATGGCCGAACGCAGCTGATGGTAGGACTCCAGGCGGTTCTGCGAGCGGTGGACATGGCGTTGCAGTTGCGGGTCGCGCAGATAGCGCAGGGTGTAGATGCTGCGGATGAGCTTGTCGTACTCGAAGATCGCCTGGCGCGTCGGGTCCGCGTCGTAGGTGCACAGCTTGCGCACGAGCGTGCCCTGGGTCATTTCCTTCAGGCTGCGCGGCCGCCCCTGCTCCGCCGCATCGGCATGCGCGATGTCCTTGCCGAGCAGCTCGACCTTGCCCGCGGTCGGCGCATCGAGCCCGCCCATCAGGTGCAGCAGCGTGCTCTTGCCCGAGCCCGAGGCGCCGACGATCGCCAGCGTTTCGCCGGCGTGCACGTCCAGGTCCACGCTGTGCAGCACCGTGAGGTCGATGCGTCCTTCGTGGAATCGCTTGGTGAGGCTTCACTCATAGCGCAGCGCCTCCGCGGGGTTGACGCGACTGGCGCGCCAGCTCGGGTACAGCGTTGCAAGGAAAGCCAGGACGAGGGAGATGATCGCGATGGGCATGATGTCGCTCTGCTGCGGGTCGCTCGGCATCTTGCTGATCAGGTAGATGTCCTTGGGCAAAAAGCTCGCGTGAAAGAGCTGTTCGAGGAAGGGCACGATCACGTCGATGTTGTAGGCAATGCCCAGGCCCAGCAGCAGGCCGGCCACGGTGCCGATCACGCCCACCATCGCGCCCTGCACCACGAAGATGCCCATGATGCTGCGCGGTGAGCTGCCCAGCGTGCGCAGGATGGCGATGTCGGCGCGCTTGTCGGTCACCGTCATCACGAGCGTGGAAACCAGGTTGAACGCCGCCACCGCCACGATCAGCGTGAGGATGATGAACATCATGCGTTTCTCGACCTGCACGGCCGCGAACCAGGTCTTGTTCTGGCGCGTCCAGTCGCGGATCAAAAATTCACCCGGCAGGCTCACGGCCAGCTGGTCGGCCACGTCGCGGGCTTCGTTCAGGTCCTTGAGCTTCAGGCGGATGCCGGTCGGGCCTTCGAGGCGGAACACCTTGGCCGCATCCTGCTCGTGCACCATCGCCAACGCCGAGTCGTACTCGTAGTGGCCCGAATCGAAGGTGCCCACCACGGTGAACTGCTTCAGGCGCGGCACCACGCCAGCCGGCGTGACCTGGCCGCCCGGCGCCACCAGCGTGACCTTGTCTCCCGGCTGCACGAACATCGAGCGCGCGAGCTCGATGCCCAGCACGATGCCGAATTCGCCCGGCACCAGCTTGTCGAAGGTGCCCTTGCTCGCGATGCCGCCGGTGTCGGTGACCTCGGGCTCGAACTTGGGATCGATGCCGCGGATGATCGCGCCCTTCATGTCCTCGCCGCGCGCAATCAGCGCCTGCGTGTTGATGAAGGGGGCCGCGCCGATGACCTCTGGGTTCTTGCGCGCGGCGGCCATGATCTCGTCGAGGCTCTGCAGCGCCTGGCCGTCGCGCGAGAAGATCTCGATGTGCGACACCACGCCGAGCATGCGGTCGCGCACCTCTTTCTGGAAGCCGTTCATCACACTGAGCACAATGATCAGCGCCGCCACGCCCAGCGCGATGCCAAGCATCGAGACACCGGAGATGAAGGAGATGAAGCCGTTGCGCCGCGTCGCCCGGCCTGCGCGCGTGTAGCGCCAGCCGAGCTGCAGTTCATAAGGGAGTCGCATAGGGGCGGGATTGGAGGTCCTTTTGCTCTTCGTGCGTTTTAGGACGTGAGCCCCCCCAGCATTCATGCGGGTTTCCAGAGCAGACCCTCTTGCAACCCGCATGAATGCTTGACTTTCTGAAACCCTTTGCATCGCGTTTTATCTCCAGTTCGTTCCCAAGGAGAAACATTGCAAGATCAACCTCGATTTGCCCTGGTGCGCGCAGCAAACAAAGGGATCCCAGCATGAGCGCCGGATGCCTTGCAGATCCACCGGCGGTCCTTTACCCGAAAAAATGGCTCAGTTTCCGGACGGTGTCAACAGATGACATTTACATCGGCGGCGCCGAGACCTCTTGACTCCGATGGTCCTGCTAGAGGATTCACTCCAATCAACACGTTGCTGCCAAATCCTTCCAAATTGCTGCCCGTTGTGGCGGTTCGATTTTCAACGCAAACCTTCAGCAGCGAAATCAAGCTGAGCAGCGAAGTGACTTTGATCTAAAAGATTAACCGCAATTACTTCCGAGACTGCGCAAACAACCAATCTCGCCACCAATATCCTGGATAGATTTCACCAGGCAATTGATGCTCCAAACCTTTGTACTCCCTGAATTGGATATTTTTCCACCTATGCGTAGAACTTCATTGAAAAACCTGCGATTGGAGGCTATCGAGTTTTCATTGTCCGCGCTTCCGTGAATCACCAGTGTAGGAGTATTTTTAAAGACGGGGGCAAACGAATCTGCTGGTGCGACTCCAGAAATTGGCATCACTGCCGCAAATAGGTTTGATCGGAGAGTCGGTGAAAGCCATGCCGCCGAGCCGCCCATTGAAAATCCAATGGCGTAGATTCTAGATTTGTCAACGGCATGATGTGCAGCGAAGTCTTCCACCAGTTCAAGAGCAGCAATTAAAGCCGAGCTTGGCTCTGCATGTTGCTCTGGCGACGGCGGCCCATAATTGGCACTTCTAATTGGAAATTGGGGAATTAAAATGTAAGTTTGATAACGTTCGCGCACATCTGACACCGCCCATGTTTTGGCGAGCCGATCGAGTTGCGTCACATTGTTTGTACCAACACCACCAGAACCATGTAGTTGCAGCACAAGCGGGTAGGACTCTCCTTGGACTCTATGCGACGGGGGCAAGAACCTGTATCGCAGTATTGTTCCGTCAGAAGACCGAAACTCGGCCGCGTCAAATTCTGACGGTTCGATTGAGATAAAAGCATTTTTGGAAATGGACGTAGAATTTTCGATGACGTTGTATTTTTGAGTTCTATATGCGCAACTACTTGCGACAATGCACGACATCAAAATAAGGCCGGACAGCCAAATATTTTTCATTAACAACCTTTATTTTTGATGCGCCACCCGATTTGGATTAGATCGAAAATTGGTAAAAATTAATTTTTCAATTAAACTGCGATTTTGTACGGGCACAACTAAAATCACAAAAACAAGGCTCCCAATTAGAAATTTGGGCTTGCAATGAAATAGAGTCATGCAGGTTTATATCGAGTGTGAGAGTGGCAGGATTATTTGGTTTACTCCGCAGGCGATTCAGTCTGCTTGGACTCGCCCGATAAATAACGGTGTCGGCCTTGGTGACGTGAGTGCGCGACATCGTGAACTGCCGTCGGTCGTTGCGCTGCGTACGGCCTTCAGGACAAGCATATTCATTGCACTCGGGCTGCCACTGGAACTCGCGAATCGACAGACGTCCATCGTTGTGGACCGTCTTGTCCACGCACACGGGCGTGGCGCTCGATCTGCTTCTCTTCGACTGTCCAGCCGAGCAGCGGGGCTATGCCGTACGCGGTGTCGCCCACGAGCCGTCGCGACCTGATGTCGAAGCGCTGCACTACACGAGCAATCATCGTGCGAGTGGAGTCAACCTCCGGCGTGCGGTGCGCCGTTGCCTCCACGTCCATGATGATTCCGCCGACTGATCGATCATGTCGTTGGTCGAGTAAGCGTAGAACGCCGGACCACCAAGTGCTGCGCTCTGCTGCGTAGCGAAGTCAGTCGAGCAGACGTTCTGTGATGCAGCCGCCACGTTGTGCGTCTCATCAAGTACATCCTCACGTGTCAACGACGATCTGGTAGAGCTGATGCCGTTCTTCGAACAGTTCGAGCAAGAGCTGTCTTGCGCGGTTTTTTCACGCGATGAGGCCAACAGCGCGTCAGCCATCTCGATCAATGCGGCATCGGCGCGAAGGTGCGACACGAGTTCAACCCCTACGCCCGAACGCTCGGTTCAATGGTTCGGAAAAAAATTGCGCCACGGCTTGCCCTAGCAGGCCCGAAGCTGCGACCGTTGCCATGAACCACAGCGGAATCCACGCAGCCGGCACGCCGGCCTGCTGGTAAAGCCAGGCACCGGGAATCACGACGAACATGTGGGTCAAATAGATCTCGTAGCTGTTGCGCCCGAACCATCGCAGCGGCGCGGTGGCCGCAATGCCGCACCACCTCCACGGCCGCCAGTGGCTCGTCACCAACAGCAGCGCGATGCCCAGTTCCAGCAGCGTCACCTGCAGGCTGAAGCGCGTCAGGCCGAGCTGGAACACCTCCTTGCGAAAACAGAAAACTGTCACACTCAAAACTATGCCCGAGAGCAGCATCAGTCGCTGCACCGCAGCCGACGGCACCTTCGGCACGCGGTGTGCGAGCAGCGCTGCGAGGCAACCGAAGGCGATGCCGTCCATGCCCGACAGGTACGAATGGTCCTGCCACAGTTCGTTGTCGCTGAATACGCTGCGCGCGAGCGGGCCGAGCATGATCGGCACGAGCAACATCAGGCGCAGCCGGCGCTCGCTGCCGCTCAGCACGCAAAGCAAGGGAAATATCAGATAGAAGGCCTCTTCCACCGACAGTGACCACAGTACGCCCCACGGCCCCGGCAGGTAGCCGACCTGCGCTTCCAGCCAGTTGAGGTGCAGTCCGAGCGCTGCCAGAAGCGCACGCCACAGTGGCACCTTATCCGCGTCCAGCGCGAACCACGTGCTACCTGCCAGATGCAGCCCGCTCAGTACCGCCAGCAGCAACAACAAAGTCGGCAGGATGCGCGCGGCGCGCATGCGGTAGAAGGCCTCCAGCCGAACCTGCGACAGATCGCCCCAACGCCGAATCGATGCGCTCGTGATCAGGTAGCCCGAGAGGACAAAGAACACGATCACCGCGTAGTAGCCGCTGCGAAAAAGAATGCCCGTGAGCCGCAACCCGAGGACCTGTGCCAGCTCCGGTGGCCCGAATGGAATGCGCAGATTCGCATGCAGCAGGATGACGAACACCACCAGCAGCCCGCGTAGCGTGTCGATATGCGCCAAGCGCGGTAGCATCGTTGCGCGAGGAGTCGAGGATGATGAAAGGGCAACGGAAAGAGCCATCGCCAAGCATTCTGTGCGAGCCTGAGGCTTCGTCCCTGAAGGGCTGCTGAAGCGTCGGCAACGATGCGCTTGCCCGGCCGATGTGGCGCGGCTGAGAAGGCGATTCGAGCACGGGCGTAGTCACATTCGATCGACTGCCTCTAGCATCGATTTCAAAAAACGATGCGGCGTCATACCTGTTGGCGGATGATTTCGAGTTCTACCTTCCAGGCCATCCATAGCTTCCTTGGGAATGCCGGCCTGTCCTTTCTTTGCGATCGCTTTCACCAGGTTGCGTATGCAGCGGGCTTCTCCCGGAAGGGCAGTATTTTCCATGTTCCAGAAGAAAAGGATGCTCGTTTGCCGGAAGGTTCCACCAGTTGCTCTTGGCTCAAAGTCCAGCAGGTAACGCGTAATCGAGCGGCCAGATCGTTCCCGTGTGAAGGTGACGCGAATGCACAGGGCCCGCTTACGGAACAATTTTTCCTCATCGCGATAGAGCCAAGCCAAGGCCATGCCATCGACCAGGGCGGGAACCGGAAAATAGTAGCCTTGTTGCCGCGGCATGACAACTAGTGAGGGCTCTGCTGTCCATTTGGCTTCTCCATCCAGGACCTCAAAATGCTCGCCGGAAAGCAGTGCATGAGCAAGCTCGCTGATATCGCCGCGAACAGGTGTGATGTCGTCGCTATCGAAGGCGTCTGTGTGATTCTCTCCCCGGATCAATCCTTCTGGTGCCAGATCTCCCGACGACAGAGCATCTGTCAAGGTTGAGATCTCTTCGGCCCACTGCTGTAGCCGGATCACGGCCTCTTGTTGATTGACGTACTGTGTATCCGTTTGCGGGAGCTTTTCCACGCTGATGAAGCTCAATCCTGGGAGTGAGTCCGAAAGATGCGCCATGCTGATTTCAATGGAGCCTTTCTGACTGGCATGTGGGTCGCTCGTCATCGTGGCTGATTGATCGAGCAACGTCACAGGCGGCCCGCCGAACTGGGGCCGGTTTATGGGTAGCTTGTCGCCTTGGTCGCCGTGCGCGACCTCGTCAATGGTTCGTCCATCGTTGTCTCTATCGAACTTCAATTCCTTGATCGAGGGGGTATAGCCGCAGTTCGAGATGCATTGAATCAGCATGGCTGGACCATGCCTGGTCGTGATCGGCTGCTGCAACACGCGTAGTGGGATATGGCCTTGGTAGGGCGGCAGCGCGCGAATGCATCGGCGATCCGTTTCGCGAGGCGCTTGAGCAAGATACCTGTAAATGTCAGCGCCGGCGCCGAGCGCATATTCGTCGAACGCCAGCGTTGCAATGAACGCAGCATCGTCGTCTAGCATCCACTGTCTGAGCCAGAGTCGGGCCTCGCGGCCATCACTGCTCAAGTACGATTTTCTTGCGTCGAATATGTAGCGGTTGTAGTCGACAAAGCGCCCATCGACCATGAGTTGGGCCCACTTACTGGAACGCGCCCAGAAGAATTGGAAGATGGTTGTGCAGGGGAAGACAAAGGCGTGGGGGTTGGCGTTGTCTCCGGCCGTCAGCAGGAGGCCCTCGTATTCCTGATCCCCTACAGGGGTGCGTCGCCCGCGAGGCAAGAATCGTCTGCCGTCTGGCTCAAGTGCGACTCGCTCAACGAGACGAAGATTTTGGCGCGTAAGGTCGACTGTGATGTCCTCCCACGTCGCAGTGGGGTGCAACGGCATTGCTGGGATGATGAGTCGATCGGCGAAGACGGTGCCGAGTGGCAATGCCGGGAGATCTGAGACCGGAAGGTCGACATGCACCACATCCGGTAGTCGGTCAACGATTTGGCCTTCCAACAACTCGACGCGGGCCAGATATGCCCGGATAAAGGGCGTTTGCTTAGCATTCGGGCTGTCGGTGAGACGGCCGAACCAGAAGAGTTGCCAGGCACCTGCAGGAATATTCAGTGCCTTTAGCAGGTGGATTGGCTTCCGCTTCTGCTGGGCGTTCACTCCGAATGCTCTTACCACGCGTCCTCCTCGGCCTGAATCGGCGTCGACGATGGAGGGCTATGGTATTCGCAGAAATCGCTTTCTTTTCTCGAACATCGCTTTCTATTCCTGAATAGCGTTTTCGGTGATACCTTGGGCAAGTCGGCCGGCGCAAGGCTGACCACGATCTTTTTATTGTTTGGAAACTCCAGCCCCGCGTTCTGGATGGCCGAGCGCACGCGGTCGCGCGATTCCTTCACCTCGGTCTCCGCCAGCCCGACGAGCGTGAAACTGGGCAAACCGTTCGCCAGATGCACCTCGACCGTGACATCGGCCGCTTCCAGCCCTAGCAAAGCACGGCTTTGCACCAAAGACAGACTCATTCTTCCCTCTCTCCCCAAGATGGTGCATCCATCTTTTGTTGACCCACGGCCGCGCGGCACGCTGGTGCCTGCAACCGATCGAAACATTCCTTGTAACGAATTGGCGCTCATCGGCGGCCGCTCGTTCCCTCTGGTACGGGCCGTATTCGTGCACTTTGGCACGCTCCCTGCTTTGAGCGTGTCAGGTCCCACAACACTTACTTACTTGCGAGGAGTTTCCCGATGACGCACCGTTCCGCCGCTCAGGCGCTGATCGTTCTGGCCACTGCATTGACCACGTCGGGCGCCGCCCTGGCGCAGACAGCTCCGGCGGATCCGGCGCCCGCCCCGGCCCCCTCGCTGACCGGCAACATCTCACTGACCAGCAACTACAAGTTCCGTGGCCAGGACCAGGACATGATCGGCCGCAACGACTACGCCAAGACCAAGGGCTTCAAGCCCGCCATCCAGGGCGGTTTCGACTACGCCTTCGGCGACAGCGGCTTCTACGTGGGCAACTGGAACTCGAGCGTCAACTGGCTCAAGGGCAACAGCATCGAGACCGACCTGTACGGTGGCTACAAGTTCAAGGCCGGTCCGGTCGATCTGGACGTCGGTGCGCTCACCTACATCTACCCGGGCAACTCCGTGGGCAACACCACCGAGCTCTACATCGGCGCCACCTTCGCCACCGAAACCATCGGTTCGTTCACCGCCAAGTACTCGCACACCGTCTCCAAGGACTACTTCGGCTACGCCGGCAACAAGCTCGGCTCGGGCCTGAAGGGCCAGAACACCGGCTACCTGAACCTCGCGTACAGCAAGGAAATCGTGCCCAAGGTCACGCTGAAGGCGGCCGTCGGCTTCACGAACATGTCCAGCGACATCCGCAGCCTCGGCTACAAGAGCTACGTCGACTACAACGTCGGCGCCTCGTACGACTTCGGCAACGGCCTGTCGCTCACCGGCTCGGTGCAGGGCGCCAACAAGAAGACGAACTACCAGGTCGTGGCGAACCCGGGCCTCGAGATCCCCGACTTCGGCACCTTCAGCCCCACCTACTACTCGCCGAACAAGGCGCGCTTCATCCTCACGCTGACGAAGACGCTCTAAATAAAACAACGAGGTGCGGCCCAAGCTGCCGCACCATCCCATTTCCATCCAAAGGAGAAGTTCACATGAAGCTGGTCACAGCCATCATCAAACCGTTCAAGCTCGACGAAGTGCGTGAAGCACTCTCGGCGATCGGCGTGCAGGGGATCACCGTCACCGAAGTGAAGGGCTTCGGCCGCCAGAAGGGCCACACCGAGCTCTACCGCGGCGCGGAGTACGTGGTCGACTTCCTGCCCAAGGTCAAGATCGAAGCGGCCGTCTCCGACGACCTGGTCGATCGCGTGATCGAAGCCGTCGAAGGTGCCGCGCGCACCGGCAAGATCGGCGACGGAAAGATCTTTGTCTACAACCTCGAGCAGGTCGTACGCATCCGCACCGGCGAAACGGGCCGCGAAGCCCTCTGATCGTGTTTGGCACTAAAGAACAACGACTATGAAAAAACTGCTTGTCTCTCTTGCGCTCGGCCTGAGCGTTCTCGCCGCCGGCACGACCGGCTTCGCACAGACGCCCGCCGCGCCTGCTGCAGCGCCCGCCGCATCCGCGCCGGCTGCCGCAGCACCCGCGGCCGCTCCCGCTGCTGCAGCGCCTGCCGCTGCCGCAGCAGCACCCGCCGCGGCCGAAGCAGCCCCTGCTGCCGCACCCGCGCCGTCCTTCAACAAGGGCGACACCAGCTGGATGATGCTGTCCACGCTGCTCGTCATCATGATGACCATCCCCGGCCTCGCGCTGTTCTACGGCGGCCTGGTCCGCAGCAAGAACATGCTGTCGGTGCTGATGCAGGTGATGGTCACCTTCTCGCTGATCGTGGTGCTGTGGCTCATCTACGGCTACAGCATTGCCTTCACCGAGGGGAACGCCTTCTTCGGCGGATTCGACCGGCTCTTCATGAAGGGGATCTTCGATCCGGCCACCGGCGTGTTCGCCGCTGGTGCAACCTTCAGCAAGGGCGTCTACATCCCCGAGCTGCTGTTCGCCGCCTTCCAGGCCACGTTCGCCGGCATCACCTGCTGCCTGATCGTGGGCGCCTTTGCGGAACGCGCCAAGTTCTCGGCCGTGCTGCTGTTCATGGTGATCTGGTTCACCTTCAGCTACGCACCGCTGGCCCACATGGTCTGGTTCTGGATGGGCCCTGACGCCTACACCGCCGCCAACGTGGTGGACGCACAGAACGCCAAGGCCGGCCTGATCTGGCAATGGGGCGCGCTGGACTTCGCAGGCGGCACCGTGGTGCACATCAACGCAGCCGTCGCCGGCCTCGTGGGCGCCTTCGTGATCGGCAAGCGCGTGGGCTACGGCAAGGAAGCCTTCACGCCGCACTCGCTCACGCTCACCATGGTCGGCGCCTCGCTGCTGTGGGTCGGCTGGTTCGGCTTCAACGCAGGTTCGGCCCTCGAAGCCGGCACCAGCGCCGTGCTCGCCTTCATGAACACCTTCTCGGCCACCGCCGCTGCCGTGCTCGCATGGTGCATCGGTGAAGCGCTGATGCGCGGCAAGGCCTCGATGCTGGGTGCCGCCTCGGGTGCCGTTGCAGGCCTCGTGGCCATCACCCCGGCCGCCGGCAACGTCGGCCTGATGGGTGCCCTCGTGATCGGCTTCGTCGCCGGCTTTGCCTGCCTCTGGGGCGTCAACGGTCTGAAGAAGCTGCTCGGCGCGGACGACTCGCTCGACGTGTTCGGCGTGCACGGTGTCGGCGGTATCGTCGGCGCGCTGCTCACCGGCGTGTTCAACACCCAGGCACTCGGCGGCCCCGGCCTCGTGGGCGACTGGGTCACGGCCAGCGTCGTGTCCAACGGCATCGGTGCCCAGGTCTGGATCCAGCTGAAGGGCGTGCTGCTGACCATCGTCTGGTCGGGCGTGGTGGCGTTCATCGCCTTCAAGATCGCCGACCTCACCATCGGCCTGCGTGTGTCGGAAGAAGAAGAGCGCGAAGGCCTCGACATCTCCGCCCACGGCGAGACTGCCTACAACCGTTGATCGGCCACTGCGGAGCCCTCCGGGGCTTCGCAGCCGGATGACCACCATCCTTTTTCTTCACAAGAACAATTCTTCGTCACGAGTTTTCAAGCGAGGTCTCCTTTGGATGTTCAGCCCGCGAGCGCTCCGGCGCCAGCGGGCTTTTTTTTGCCCGTCGCCGTCATCGCGAGGGGCACAATCGCCACACCATGTGGACCTCCATCGAAGACAGCCTCTGCGCGCTCGGCGAATCGCCGTTCTGGCACCCTGAAGAACGCGCCCTCTACTGGCTCGACATTCCGGGCCGCGCCGTGTTGCGAACGCGCGGCGACATCGGAACGCCATCCGCCACGGTCGAGCGATGGGCGCTCTCCACCGAACCCGGCTGCATGGCGCCGGCCAAAAGCGGCGGCCTCGTGATCGCGCTGCGCGACGGTATCTACCGTGCGCGCGAATGGGGCGGTGAACTGGTCGCGATGGCGCGCGTGGAGCACGACGTGCGCACCATGCGTTTCAACGACGGCAAGTGCGACCCGCTCGGGCGCTTCTGGGGCGGTTCGCTCAACGAGGCGAAAGACCGCGCCAACGCCGCGCTCTACTGCTTCGATGCGCGCCCCGGCACCGACATCGCGCCCACGCTTTCGCAGATGGCCAACGAGTCCACCACCGCCAACGGCCTCGCGTTCTCCCCCGACGCACGCACCCTCTACTGGGCCGACACCGCCGCGCACGTGGTGTGCGCGTGGGACTGGGACGCCGAAGCCAACGCGCTCTCGCACGCCCGCGTGTTCCACCAGTTCGATGCCAAGCCTGAAGGCTGGACGCCCGATTCGTCCGTTCGCTACGAAGGCCGTCCCGATGGTGCGACGGTCGATGCAGAGGGTCACTACTGGGTCGCCATGTTCGAAGGCGCGCAGCTGCTGCGCTTTGCGCCGTCCGGTGAAATCGTGGCCTCGGTGCCCGTGCCTGTTCAATGTCCGACCATGCCGTGCTTTGGTGGCGACGATCTGAAGACGTTGTTCGTCACCAGCGGTCGCAAGGGGCGGCCTGCGGCGGAGATCGAGCGGCTTCCCGCATCGGGCACCGTGATCTCGATGCGCGTCGATACGCCTGGGTTGCCCGTCAGCTTCTTCGAGGACTAGGGTGAGCCGTTCAGGGCGCGAGCACGCCGACGGGGTACCTTGCTCCGCGAATGTCCCCGGTGGCCTGTGCACTCGCCCCGAACAAGAGGCCAAAGCGTAGGACCATGGCCCTCCAGCACATCCCACCGATCCAGTGCCTCCTCACCTTCGAAGCCGTGGCCAGATTGCGCCACGCTGGTCGCGCAGCCGACGAGTTGTGCGTCACCCCCAGCGCAGTCAGCCACCGCATCAGGCAACTCGAAGCGCACGTCGGCTTCAAGCTTTTCGGCCGCAGTGATTTCAGCCTGACGGCCGACGGCGCTGCCTACCTCGCGAACGTGCGCACCGGCCTCGCCGCATTGCAGGCCACGCCACTCGCCAACGCCGCACCGCGTGCCACGCGCCTGCGCATTGCCGTCACACCCACCTTCAGCCGCCAGTTCCTGATGCCTCGGCTGGAACTGTTCCGCAACATCTACCCGGACATCGAACTCGTGCTGCAGGTGTCGATCCCGTTGCTCGACGTGACGGCGGAACAGGCCGACCTCGAAGTGCGCTACGGCACCGGCGCATATGCCGACTGCGAACACCGCCTGCTGCTCGAGGAAGAAGTGGTGCCCGCCTGCAGCCCCAGCTACCTCAACGAGTTCGGCCCGTTCGATGGCTTCCGCACCGCGGTCGAGATCGCGAGCGCGCGGCTCATCCGCAGCCCGCTCGAACCCTGGGGCACCTGGTTCGCGCACTGCGGTATCGACCAGCCCGAGCCGCATGTCGGCTCCCAGTTCAACGACCTGGGCCTGGTCTACGACGCGGCTGCGAGCGGCTTCGGCGTGGCGCTGGTGCGGCAGAAGATGGGCGCTGCGTGGTTCGAATCGGGGCGCCTCGTGGCGCTCTCTGACCTGGCGGTGCCGTCGCCGCACCGGCACACCATCTGCTGGCAGCCCGGCACGCTCGAGCGCTGGGAATGCGCGGCCTTCGTCGACTGGCTCGCGCAGAGCCTGCGCTGACGGTTTCGCTCCGGTTCGGTCCGCCGGCAAAGTTCTCTCAAGCGCCGCGCGAAAAAGCTTCAACCCGGTGCGGCCGCATTTCCGTAGAGTGCGGTACACCACGAGACATCCGCCAGAACAAGAGAAAGACGAGGCCCGCCGCATGAATGCGCCGCTCACTGCCGTCCAGAACGACTCGCTACAGAAAACGGAGCGCCAGTCGCAGGTGGTGCGCGCGCTGCAAGCGCACTTGCCCGCGCATGCGTTGATCTGGCACGCCGAGGACACCACGCCCTACGAGTGCGACGGCCTCACCGCTTACCGGCAGCGGCCGCTCGTCGTGGCCCTGCCCGAGACCGAGGCGCAGGTCGCCGCCGTACTCAAGACCTGCCATCAGCTTTCTGTGCCGGTGGTTGCGCGCGGCGCGGGTACCGGGCTCTCGGGCGGCGCGATGCCGCATGCACTGGGCGTGACGCTTTCGCTCGCCAAGTTCAACCGCATCCTGAAGATCGATCCGGTGAGCCGCACGGCCGTCGTGCAGTGCGGCGTGCGCAACCTCGCGATCAGCGAGACGGCTGCCCCCTTCAACCTCTACTACGCACCCGACCCGTCGAGCCAGATCGCCTGCACCATCGGCGGCAACGTGGCCGAGAACTCGGGCGGCGTGCATTGCCTGAAATACGGCCTCACGCTGCACAACGTGCTGCGCGTGCGCGGCTTCACCGCGGAGGGCGACGCCATCGAATTCGGCGGCGAGGCGCTCGATGCGCCGGGGCTCGACCTGCTCGCGCTGGTCATCGGCAGCGAAGGCATGCTGGCCGTGACCACCGAAGTCACCGTCAAGCTCGTGCCCAAGCCGCAGCTCGCGCGCTGCATCATGGCCAGCTTCGACGATGTGCGCAAAGCCGGCGATGCGGTCGCGGCGGTGATCGCGGCCGGCATCATTCCCGCAGGGCTCGAGATGATGGACAAGCCCATGACCGCCGCCGTCGAGGACTTCGTGCGCGCGGGCTACGACCTGGACGCCGCCGCCATCCTGCTGTGCGAATCCGACGGCACGCCCGAAGAAGTGGAAGAAGAAATCGGCCGCATGACCGCCGTGCTGCGCGGCTGCGGCGCCACTGCCATCGCGGTAAGCAACAGCGAAGAAGAGCGCATGAAATTCTGGAGCGGCCGCAAGAACGCCTTTCCGGCGTCGGGCCGCATCAGCCCCGACTACATGTGCCTGGATTCGACCATCCCGCGCAAGCGGCTGGCGGACATCCTGCTTGCGATTCAGGAGATGGAGAAAAAGTACAACCTGCGCTGCTGCAACGTGTTCCACGCGGGCGACGGCAACCTGCATCCGCTGGTGCTGTTCGATGCGAACGACCCCGACGAGCTGCACCGCTGCGAGCTCTTCGGCGCCGACATCCTGGAGACCAGCGTCGCGATGGGCGGCACGGTGTCGGGGGAGCACGGCGTGGGCGTGGAGAAGCTCAACAGCATGTGCGTGCAGTTCACCGCGGCCGAGAACGAGCAGATGTTCGGCGTGAAGCGCGCCTTCGATCCAGCCGGGCTGCTGAATCCCGGCAAGGTGATCCCGACGCTGCAGCGCTGTGCCGAATACGGCAAGCAGGTGGTGCGCGGGGGGAGGCTGCCGCATCCCGATCTGCCGCGCTTCTGAGAACAACAAGAAGAGACCATGGATCAAGCCCTCAGCCAGATCGTCGAGCGCATCCGCGCCGCAGCCGCCGACGCCACGCCCCTTTGCATTCGCGGTGGCGGCACCAAGGATTTCTACGGCGAGGCGCTGCAAGGCAGCATCCTCGACACCACAGCGCTCGCGGGCATCACGAGCTACGAGCCGAGCGAGCTTGTCGTCACCGTGCGCGCCGGCACGCCGCTCGCCGAACTCGAAGCCGCATTGGCCGAGAAGGGGCAATGCCTGCCCTTCGAGCCGCCGCACTTCGGCAGCAACGGCACGGTGGGCGGCATGGTCGCCGCCGGCTTGAGCGGCCCCGCGCGCGCCAGCGTGGGCGCGGTGCGCGACTACGTGCTCGGCGCCACGCTCGTCAACGGCCGCGCAGAGGTGTTGAGCTTCGGCGGACAGGTGATGAAGAACGTCGCGGGCTACGACGTCTCGCGCGTGCTGGCCGGCTCGCTCGGCACGCTGGGCGTGATCGCCGAAGTGAGCCTCAAGGTGCTGCCCGTCGCGCCCGCCGAGGCCACGCTGGAGTTCGCGTGCAGCCAGGCCGATGCGCTGCGCCTGCTCAACGAATGGGGCGGCCGGCCGTTGCCGCTGAATGCGAGTTGCTGGTTCGAATACGCGGGCGCCGGCGTGCTCTACCTGCGATTGCGTGGCGCGGTCGCGGCCGTGGAGGCGGCGTGCACGCACCTCGGCGGCGAGCGCAAGGACAACGCACGCGCCGCGGCCGACTGGCAGGCGCTGCGCGACCAGCAGTTGTCGTGGTTCGGCATCGCCGATGGGCCGGATGCACTCTGGCGTCTCTCGGTGCCGCAGACCGCACCGGCGCTCGCCATCGACGGCAACGCGCCGCTGATCGAATGGCACGGCGGACAGCGCTGGTACAAGGCGCCGCCAGATCGAGCCGCACGCATTCGCGAGATTGCGCACGCGGCGGGCGGGCATGCCACGTTGTTCAGAGCACCCGCTTCCAATATCTCCCGCTTCGATGCAATGAGCGCTCCGATCGCCCGCATCCACCGCGCGCTGATGCACGAGTTCGATCCGCACCGCATCTTCAATCGCGGCCGGCTCTTCGCAGACGAATAGGAAAAGAAACGACACCCCCGCGATGCAAACCGAACTCGCCCCCGAATTCCGCGACACCGACGAAGGCCGCGAGGCCGAAGCCATCCTGCGCAAGTGCGTGCACTGCGGCTTCTGCACAGCCACCTGTCCGACCTACCAGCTGCTGGGCGACGAGCTCGACGGCCCGCGCGGGCGCATCTACCTCATCAAGCAGGTGCTCGAAGGCAAGGCGCCGACGCGCAGCACGCAACTGCACCTGGACCGGTGCCTGACCTGCCGCAACTGCGAGAGCACCTGCCCGAGCGGCGTGCAGTACGGCAACCTCGTGGACATCGGCCGCAGGATCGTCGACGAGAAGGTGCCGCGTCCCGCGATGGAATCGGCCACGCGCTGGCTGCTGAAGGAAGGCTTGCCGTCGCCGCTCTTCGGCCCTGCGATGAAGCTCGGGCAATCGGTGCGCGGCTTGTTGCCCGATGCGCTCAAGGCCAAGGTGCCCGTCAGGCAGGAAGCCGGCGCCTGGCCCACCGCCACGCATGCACGCAAGGTGCTGATGCTCGCGGGCTGCGTGCAGCCGTCGATGATGCCCAACATCAACAGCGCCACCGCGCGCGTGCTCGATGCGGCCGGCATCCAGGTCGTGATCGCGAAGGAGGCCGGCTGTTGCGGCGCGGTGAAATTCCACCTCAACGACCAGGAGGGCGGCAAGGCGCAGATGCGCGCCAACATCGATGCGTGGTGGCCGCAGGTCGAACGCAACGAAGTCGAGGCCATCGTGATGAACGCGTCGGGCTGCGGCGTCACCGTGCGCGACTACGGCCACCTGCTGCAGCACGACGCGGCCTACGCGGCGAAGGCCGCACGCATCAGCGAACTGACGCGCGACCTGAGCGAGCTGCTGCCCGATCTCGTGCCCGCATTGAAGGCACGCGTGCGTGCACCTGAAGGCGTGGTCGCCTATCACCCGCCGTGCACGCTGCAGCATGGCCAGAAGCTGCGCGGCGGCGTCGAGACGCACCTGCGCGCGCTGGGCTTCGATGTGCGCGTGGCCATGAACGAATCGCACCTGTGCTGTGGCTCGGCCGGCACGTATTCGGTGTTGCAGCCCGAGCTGGCCTACCCGCTGCGCGACCGCAAGCTGGGGCACCTGAAGCAGCTGCAGCCCACCACCATCGCCTCGGCCAACATCGGCTGCATCACGCACCTGCAAAGCGGCAGCGGGGAAACGCCGGTGCGGCACTGGGTGGAGCTGCTGGACGCCGCATTGAACGCGCAGGGTAGGGCCTGATCGCACAGCAGCGCAGGGCGTGGTCCGACTCCCGCTGCGGGCGTTGGCGGCGCAACATGGCAGCACCGAATCTGCAAGGAGCCTGTGCCATGTCCCACCCTATTCAACTTCCGCTGCGACGCGTTCTGCTGGCCTGTGCTTGCGCGGCCGGTGCCGTGGCGGCGCACGCCCAGTCCGGGATGCCTGCATGGCAGGGCGAGGGCTCGACGCGCTACGTCTGCGGCGGCATCGGCTCCGACGAATCGAACGCGATGCGCGCGGCCATGAAAGAGCATCCGCTCTCGCTGCTGTTCGCGCGCGCCGACGGCGCCTACATGGCCAGCGTGGACGTCGCGATCAAGGGCGGCAATGCCAACTCGTCCGCCGCCATGGCCTTTCGCGCCGGCGGGCCGGTCTGCCTGATCGACATTCCCGATGGGCGCTACACCATCGACGTCACCGCGCCCGGCGGAGAAGCCAAGAGCCAGACGGTGACGGTGGGCGGCGGCGCGAAGACCGCCAGCTTCCGCTTCTGAAGAGGGCGGTCAGCCCGCTGCGAGCGCCGCCTCGACATCGCGCGTGAGCGAGGCGGGTGTGTCGAGCGGTGCATAGCGCTTGAGCACCGTGCCGTCGCGCCCGACGAGGAACTTGGTGAAGTTCCACTTGATGGCCGTGAGGCCCAGCAGGCCCGGCTTCTCCTTGGTGAGCCATTGGTAGAGCGGCGCGGCATTGCTGCCGTTCACGTCGATCTTCTCCATCATCGGAAAACTCACGCCGTAGTTCTTGGTGCAGAAGGCGCCGATTTCCTCATTGGTGCCCGGGTCCTGCGAGCCGAACTGGTTCGACGGAAAGCCCAGCACCGCAAGGCCCTGGTCGGCGTACTTCTCGTGCAGCATCTCCAGCCCGGCGAACTGCGGCGTGAAGCCGCATTTGCTCGCCGTGTTGACGATCAGCAGCACCTTGCCCTTGAAGGCGGAGAGCTTCACCGGCTTGCCGTCGATCTGGTTGGCCTCGAAGTCGTAGACGCTGGTCATGGGGTCTCCTCAGTGAGTGGCGCAAGCGCTGGAGCGCGCGATCATCGCCCCGCACGGGCGTTCGCGCAAACGCCGACCAGACCGCGCCCGCCACGATCAGCGCACCGCCCAGGAGGATGCGCGAGTCCATGGTGGCCGCGCCCAGCGCCACCGACGAGACGCTGGCGAACAGCACTTCCGACAACATGATCACCGAGGCCGCGCTGGAGGTGAGCCGCGCGGCACCGTACTGCAGGCACACATTGGCCACGATGAAGCCGCTGCCCAGCAGTACCGCCCAGCCGAGCCAGCCGGGTGTGGCCAGCAGCGGGGAGGCGATGCCGCCGACGCTGGAGCCGATCAGGGCCGTGGTGCCGCCCACTACGGCGCAGCCGCAGAACATCGCCAGCGCGCGCGACTCCCCCGGCGCTTCGCGCAGATGGCGCAACGTGATGTTCGTCACCGCGAAACTGAAGCCCGCCGCCACGCCCAGCCAGTCGGACAGGCTCGACGGCACGGGCCAGTCGGTGCCGGGCGCCTTGAGCACCACGACCACGCCGGTCAGCGCCAGTGCCACCCGAGCGAGCGCGCCGCCTGTGGGGCGTTCACCGAGCAGCAGCCAGGCCAGCAGCACGTTCCACAGCGGCATCAGGTAGAACAGCAGCACCACGCGCACCACATCGCCCTGTGTCGCGGCCCAGTTGAAGCCCATGTTGGTGAAGCCCGCCGCAAGGCCCAGCACCATCAGCATCGGGAACGCCGTGAAGGCCTTCCATGCATGCCGGCGCAGGAGCCCCATCGCGACCGCGATGACCAGGTAGATCAGGCAGGTGGTCCACAGCGGATGCAGCCCGTGGCCGGCGAGCTGGCGGAACGGAAACCAGGAAACGCCCCAGACGAAGGCGTTGAAGACAAGTGCGAGCGCGGGCATTGCGGCGTTGGAAAGGTGAAGGCTTCGGCGCGCCGGCCGTCTCACCAACGCAGTTGCGCGAGGTCAGTGATGTTTGTCGCTGCGGGCGATGGCCAAGAGGTGCTCGACTTCTTCCGGGTACTTCTTCAGGTTGTTCTCGTGCCAGCGCTTGATGAGCCACATGCAGCCCGCCACCACGAGGCCGAAGGCGCTGATCGCGCCGTAGGCCGACAGACCCAGCCCGGTACACACGCTGTAGAAGCCGCCCAGCAGAAGAATGCAGGCCTGCTCGTTGAAGTTCTGCACCGCGATCGAGCGGCCCGCGCCCATCAGGTTGTGGCCGCGGTGTTGCAGCAACGCATTCATCGGCACCACCAGGAAGCCGCCGAGGCCACCCAGGATGATGAGGAACGGCACCGCCAGCCACACGTTGCCGATGAAGTTCATGCAGATGACCATCAGCCCCATCGCGATGCCCATCGGGATCACGCGGGTGGCCATGTCCAGCCGCATGCGCATCGAGGCCACGATGGCGCCCACGGCCGTGCCGATGGTCACTACGCCGGTGAGCGCCGAGGCCTGCGTCGTGTTGTAGCCCAGTGCCAGCGATGCCCAGGCCAGCACGATGTACTTGAGGTTGCCGCCCGCGCCCCAGAAGAGCGTGGTGGTGGCCAGCGAGATCTGGCCCAGGCGGTCGCGCCACAGGCGCGCATTGCAATGCCAGAAGTCGGGCAGCAGCGCGGCGATGTTGCGCGCGAAGCTGTGCTCGGGGTTGGAGCGCAGCGGGCGCATCTCGACGCCGGTGTGCGGGATGCGCGTGTTGAACCAGGCGGCCAGCATGTAGACCAGGATCAGCACCGAGATCGCCGCTTCGGCCGGCGAGTCGATGCCCGTGTCGATGAACGGAAAGTCGAAAGCCAGCAGCTTGGCGGAGATCGCATGGCCGACCAGCGTGCCGCCGAGCACGATGCCCAGCAGGATGGAGGCAATGGTCAGCCCTTCGATCCACCCGTTGGCCTTGACCAGCTGCGAGGCGGGCAGCAGCTCGGTGAGGATGCCGTACTTGGCGGGCGAGTAGGCTGCGGCGCCCAGGCCCACGATGGAGTACGACAGAAGGGGGTGCGAGCCGAACAGCATCATCAGGCAGCCGATCACCTTGATCGCATTGCTGATGAACATCACCTTGCCCTTGGGCAGCGCATCCGCGAACGCACCGACCAGCGGCGCGAGCACCACATAGAAGACCGCGAAGATCGGCACCAGGGCCGCGCGTTGCCATTCGGGCGCGCCCGAACTTCGCATGAGATCGACGGCAACAACGAAAAGCGCTTGGTCGGCCAGCGACGAAAAGAACTGGGCCGACATGATCGTGTAGAAACCGCGCTTCATCGATGGGCTGGCTGGCCAGAGGGGTCTGCTGGCGGTAGTGAAAAAGTGTCGCGTCCGGAGCGAATGGGCGGTTATAGCATGGGGGTACGACGCGGAAATGGGCATCCCTTCCGTATTCGACCCCATTCCCGGAAATGCTAAAACGTGGTCTGAACTTCCCCCCAGTCCGCCTGCAGCCTGCCCAGAGCACCCCATGCCGCGCCCCATTCTCGCCACCGTCCACACCGCAGCCCTCCGCAACAACCTCGAGCGGGTCCGCCGCTCGGCCCTCGACGCCCGTGTCTGGGCGGTGGTCAAGGCCAACGCCTATGGCCACGGCATCGAGCGGGTCTATGAAGGCCTGCGCGGCGCCGACGGTTTTGCGCTGCTCGATCTGGCCGAGGCCGAGCGCGTGCGCGCCTTGGGCTGGCGCGGTCCGGTGCTGCTGCTCGAAGGCGTGTTCGATGCGCGCGACCTGGAGCTTTGCTCGCGCCTGGACCTCTGGCACACCGTGCATTGCGACGAGCAGATCGACATGCTCGCGGCGCACAAGACCCTGAAGCCGCAGCGTGTTTTCCTGAAGATGAACTCGGGCATGAACCGCCTGGGCTTCACGCCCGAGCGCTTCGGCTCGGCCTGGACGCGCCTGAACGCGCTCACGCAGGTCGACGAGATTTCGCTGATGACGCACTTCAGCGATGCCGACGGCGCCCGCGGCATTGCGCACCAGCTCGAGGCCTTCGAGCGCGCGACGCGCGACCTGCCGGGCGAGCGCTCCATCGCCAACAGCGCCGCCACCCTGCGCCACCCCGATCAGACGCGCGGCGACTGGGTGCGCCCCGGCATCATTCTGTACGGCAGCGCCCCCGACTTCCCGGTGAACGACGCGGCGCACTGGCAGCTGCAGCCGACGATGACGCTGTCGACGCAACTGCTCTCGGTGCAGACGCTCAAGGCCGGCGACACCATCGGCTACGGCTCCAACTTCACGGCCGAAGGGCCGCTCACCATCGGCATCGCCGCGGTCGGCTATGCCGACGGCTATCCGCGCCACTGCAACACCGGCACGCCGGTGCTGGTGAACGGCGTGCGCACCCGCATGGTGGGGCGCGTGAGCATGGACATGATCACCGTCGACCTCACGCCGGTGCCCGATGCGAAGTTCGGCTCCGAGGTCACGCTGTGGGGCCGCTCGACGGTCACCGATGCGGTGCTCTCCATCGATGAAGTCGCGCAGGCCGCGGGCACCGTCGGCTACGAACTCATGTGCGCCGTGGCGCAACGCGTGCCTTTCGCCGCTCCCGCCGACGAATGAAGATTCTTTCCAACTGGCGCTCGGTGCGCCTTTGGGAAACGGAGGTCGAGCGCGACCTGCACCGCAACTACAGCCTGCGCACGCACGGCATCCTGATCGGTACGTTCACGCTCCTCTTGATGTGGGCCGTGTCGGCGCTGCAGATGCACCTGTTGCATGTGGACTCGCTGGCGGTTCGCTATTTCCTCACGCTGGGCGTGGGGTATCTGGGCTACCTGCTGGTGCTGCGCTGGTGGGCGAAGCGGTTGGTCGAGGGGCGCAGCGTCGATGTCGATGCCAATGCCGATGCCGATGCGCCCGATATGGACTTCAGCGGCGGAAGCTCGTGCGATCACGTGAGCGTTGCCGACGCCGCCGATGGCGGCAGCGTGCTGTCCGACGTGGCCGGTGGCGTGCTCGACGTGGCGGGCGGCGCGGACGAAGGCGCCATCATCGTGGTGCCGGTGCTTGCCATCTTCGCGATCTGCGTGGCCGTGCTGTTCGGCGCCGGCTATCTTGCGCTCTTGTACTTCAGTTGGGACGCGCTGCTGGCCGTGGCGGTCGAGGTGGCGTTCTCGTATGTCTCGGCTCGCGCCGCGGTGCGCGTGGCGCGCGAGGGCTGGTTGATGGCCGCGGTGCGGCTGACCTGGAAGCCGCTGCTCGGCGCGGTGATCTCCGCCGTGATCCTGGGCGCCGTGCTCGACCGCTTCATGCCGCAGGTCAATTCCTTGCCCGAGGCGGTGCGGGTCTTGCTCAAGAAGCACTGAGCTTCTTGTGCTGGCGACTCGCCGGGCACCACGCGATGCCGGCGCTGACGCTCACCGCGGTGCAGTCGGGTGTGATGGCGGTCGGTGCGATGGCGATATCGCTCGTTGCCTCCAACGGCGCCTGGCACATGCCGCCCGCAACGGCTTCCTTCTGGTGGGGCATGGCGTACCTCGTGCTGCTGTGCACGGTGTTCGCCTTCTTCGCGCAGAACCATGCGGCCTCGCGCTCGAGCCCGAGCCGGGTGTCGCTGCTGATGGGGAGCGAGCCGGTGTTCGGTGCGCTGATCGCGGTGTACGGGTTCGGGGAAACGGTCGGGGTGTGGGGGTGGGCCGGCGGGTTGTTGATCGTGGGGGCGGCGTGGTGGGTGACGATGCCGCAGAAGCCTGTTGTACGGCCGCAAATCCCGTGAATTTGTAGCCGTGCGGTGTCGAGCAGTGCCCTCCGCCCAATGAAAATGCCGGCCGGAGGAAGAACAACCCAAATGATCTCGACGCACAAGACCCGCGCTGCATTCACTGCTTGCAGCATTGCGATGGCAACCCTTGGCTTCTCGGCGTACGCCGCAGAGCCGGACGTGCCGGCGCCACCCGCCCCGTCCGCGGCGATTGCCGCGGACATTCCCGCTCTCTCGCAGCCATCCGTTGCGCCGCCCGCTGAAGCGGCAGTCGCGCCGCAGACCCGCGTGCGCTTCAACCGCGCCGCCTACAAGTCGGGCATCGAACGGCTTCGCGTGGTCCGGCGCGAGAACACGGGCAACCAGATTGCAGGGCAGATCGCGCTGAACGTGGCGCTGTCGCTGATCGCCGGCGGGGTGTCCGTCGGCGCGCAAGGCTTCTCGAAAGACGAACTCGCGGGCACGACGCTGGAAGAGCTCAAGGACGATCCGGTGAGCGCCAACCCGGCCATCGTCGAACTCACCGACGCCCTGAGCAAGGTCGCCACCGACATCTACCGCAAGCGTGCCGAGGCTGCGCATGCCCTCGCGCTGACCGACGGCTCCACGCCCGAGGAAATCGAGGAGGCCGGTCGCGTGCAGAAGGAAGCCGACACGCCGCTGAACCCGGGCGCCTGGCACCTGGTCTACGAGAACCTGACGGGAACGGACGAGTTGTTCCGCCTGAAGTTCGGCGCCCAGCTCGGCCGCGCGGGCTTCATGCGACCGCCGGCTGCGTGCTTCTACCAGTCGGAACCCATCGCCTGGACGCAATGGCAAGCCGACAACTGGCAGCGGCTGCGCGAGGAGCGCGCCAAGGCGGTGGCGAGCTGCACCGAGACGCTGGCCGCCACGCCCGAGAAGTTTTGGTAAGCGGAGCGGCGCTCAGTACAGGCCGAGCTGCCGCGTTCTCAACCGCGCCAGCCCCAGCAGCGCATCGGTGAACGGCGTGGCCACGCCCGTCAGCACACCCAGCTCGCGCACCACCGTCACCAGCGCATCGAGTTCCACCGAGCGCCCGGCTTCCACGTCCTGAAGCATCGAAGTCTTGAACGCGCCGAGTTTCTTGGTCACCTCGTGACGGTCTTCGGGGCTCTGCGTGATCTCGATGCCGATGCGGCGCCCGATCTCCTTGGCTTCGAGCATCACGGCCGAGATGAACCCGCGCACATAGTCGTCGCCCATGATGAGGTCGGTGGTGGCACCGGTCAGCGCGCTGATCGGGTTCACCGTCATGTTGCCCCAGAGCTTGAACCACACGTCCTTCTGGATCTGCGGCGACAGCGTGGTGTTGATGCCCGCGCGGGTCAGCAGCTCGACCAGTGCCTGCACGCGCGGCGTGGCTTCGCCCGAAGGCTCGCCGACTATCAGCCCGTTGCCGAAGTGATGCCGCACCACGCCCGGCCCGTCGAGCGAGCAGCTCGCGTGCACCACGCAGCCGATCACGTTGCGGGCCGGAATGGCCTTGGCGATGGCGCCATCGGGGTCGACCGCCGCCAGCCGGTGGCCCGTGATCTCGCCGCCGAAGCCGCCTTCGAGAAACCACCACGGCACGCCGTTCATCGCGACCAGCACGATGGTGTCGGGCCCGATCAGCGGCCCGATGCGTTCGGCCACGGCGGCCAGCGCGGGCGCCTTCACGGCGATGACCACCAGGTCCTGCTCGCCGAGCGCCTCGGGGTCGGCCACTGCGTTGACGGGCACGCGCGTGCGCACGTCGCCGCGCATCAGCGAGAGGCCGTCCTGCTGCAGGGCTTCGAGCGTGGCGCCGCGCGCCACCACATTGAGCCGTTCGCCGGCCTGCGCGAGGCCGGCACCGATCCAGCCGCCGATCGCGCCGGCGCCGTAAATACAAATCTTCATGGGAAAGCTCGCTTCGATTTCTTCAGTTTCTGTAGCCCGGATCGATGCGGTCCACCTGCCGCACCAGCGCATTGAACACGTCCTGCCCGGCGCCGTGCGCGGGGCTGAACTGCAGCGCATCGCGCGTGCAGCGCTGCGCGATTTCTTCGCTCACCGGAATGGCCGCACCCATCGAGAAGGTCGCCATCTGGATCTCGCAGGCGCGTTGCAGCGTCCACAGGATCGCGAAGGTCTGCGGCAGCGTCTGGCCCCAGGCCAGGAGGCCGTGGTTGCGCAGGATGACCGCGTTGCGGTTGCCGATGCTCTGGAGGAGGCGCGGGCCTTCGTCGGCATGGATCGTGATGCCTTCGAAGTCGTGATACGCCACCATGCCGTGCAGCTGGGCGGTATAGAAATTGGTCTGCTGCAGGCCGCCCTGCAGGCACGCCACGGCCACGCCGGCCGTGGTGTGCGTGTGCATCACGCAGTGCGCGCCGGGCAGGCCGTCGTGGATGGCCGCGTGCACCGTGAAGCCGGCGGGGTTCACCGGGTACGACGAGCCATCGAGCACCTTGCCCTGCAGGTCGATCTTCACGAGGTTGCTGGCCGTCACTTCGCTGTAGTGCAGGCCGAAGGGGTTGATGAGGAACTGCGGAGACCTACGGGCTCCTTCGCTCGCCGTGCCACCCGTCACGCTGTCGGGCAGCCGCACCGTGATGTGGTTGTAGATCATCTCGACCCAGCCCAGCATCGCGAAAACGCGATAGCAGGCCGCGAGCTCTTCGCGCGCGGCGCGCTCGTCCGGGTGGATCGAGGGATGGACCAGCGCCGAAGGCGTGGTGGCGAGTGGGGTGTTCATTGCAGTTCCTTCATACGGTTAACCCTCCGCGGTGAAGCCGACTTCTTTCACGATCGGCGCCCACTTGGCGGTGTCTTTCTTGAGCAGCTCGGTCAGCTCGGCGGGCGTGGAAGACATGGCTTCCAGCCCGAAGGTGCCCAGGCCGTCGATCACGTCTTTCTGTGCAAGCGTGTTCTTCATCGCGGTGTTCAGCCGCGTCACCAGTTCGGGCGATGCCTTGGCCGGCAGGAAGAAGGCGAACCATTCGCTGTGCGCCATGTTCTTGATACCTTGCTCGCCGAAGGTCGGCACATCGGGCGCGAAGCGGCTGCGCTTGGCACCCGACACGCCCAGGATGCGCACCTTGCCCGAGGGCAGGTGCTGCGTGATGTCGCCGATGGGGCCCGACACCGCCGAGATGTTGCCGCCCAGGAGGTCGAGCATGGCCGGCTGCGTACCGCGGTAGCCGGCGTGCTTCAGATCGACGCCGCCCTGCATGCCCAGCAGCGCGCCGATGAAATGCGGCGTGGAGCCCGCGGCCGGCGAGCCGTAGTTGGCGCCGGCCGGATTGGCCTTGGCCCAGGCCAGGAACTCGGGCACGCTCTTCACGCTGGCCGGCACCGACGGGCCGACCGCAAACCCGAAGTCGAAGATGCAGCCGATGGTGACGGGGGTGAGGTCCACCATCGGGTCGTACGGCAGCTTCTTGTAGATGTGCGGATAGATCGTGAGGATCGAGGTCGGCGTCTGCAGGATGGTGGTGCCGTCGGCCGGCCGGCCCTTCACGTAGGTGACCGCGATCTGGCCGCCCGCGCCGGTGCGGTTCTCGACCACGACCGCCTTGGCGTACTCGGGGCTGAGCTTCTGCGCCACGCGGCGGCAGATGGTGTCCGAGGTGCCGCCGGCCGCGAAGCCGGTGACGATGGTCGCGGTCTCGATGCCGGCCTGCGCATAGGCCTGCTGGCCGATGCTTGCAAGCAGCGCCGAGGCGCCGGTGGTCTGAAGGATCTGGCGGCGTGTGAAGCTCATGATGGGTCTCTCTCCGGGTGGTGGTGGTTCGGGAGCGCTTATTTTTCCAGCAAGGCGTGGCGCGGGACCCCCGCGTTTACCTCACGTTTGAAGCGCTGCGACACGATTTCTTCACCCGGCTAGTTCGCTGTCAGAACATCCCGTTCTTGTTGGCCGCGGTTTCGGGCACGGGCTGGTTCACGTCCCAGTGCTCGACGATCTTGCCGTTCTCCAGCTTGAAGATGTCCACGATGGCGTTGCCGCGCGTGCCCGGCTCGCGCACCGAGTTCACATGCAGGATCACGTAGTCGCCGTCGACAAAGGAGCGCTTGATCTCGTTGCGCGACTTCGGAAACTTCTCGCGCAGGAAGGCGACGAACTTGCGAAAACCCTCGGGGCCGTCGGCTGCCGTGGGGTTGTGCTGCACGTAGCGGTTGCCGACGTACTGCAGGGCGGCGTCGGCGTCCTTCTGGTTCAGGCCCTTCTCGTAGAAGGCGAGCACGGTCTGGCGGTTCGCTTCCTGCTGCGAAGTGGCGCCTTGCGTGGCCGCGCTCATGGGGGCGCAGGCTGCGAGGAACAGGGTCGCGGTCGCGGCCATGGCCGTCCAGGTGATACGTTGCATTGAATAACCCCCTTGGTTGAAAAATCAGTAGCTATTGACAGCCTCGGTCTTCGCCGAGTTCTTGTACTTCGCGAGCAATTGCCTTGCCGCCGTCGCGAGCACGATGGTGTCCACACCCACGGCCACGAACAGCGCGCCGGCTGCGAGCCACTTGCGCGCCTGCTCCTCGGTGGTCGAGAGAATGCCCGGCGCCTTGCCGGCTTTCAGGATGCGCGCGATGGCATCGGCGATCACGGCCTGCACCTCCGGGTGGTTGGGTTGGCCCACGAAGCCCATCGACGCCGACAGGTCGGCCGGCCCGATGAACACGCCGTCCACGCCCGGCGTGGCCGCGATGGCATCGAGGTTCTTCATCGCCTCGACCGTCTCGGCCTGCACCAGCAGGCAGGTCTGCGCGTTGGCTTCATGCAGGTACTGCGGATAGGCCTGCCAGCGCGAGGCGCGCGCGAGCGCACTGCCCATGCCGCGGATGCCTTCGGGCGGATAGCGCATGCCCTGCACCATGCGCGCGGCCTGCTCGGCGGTATCGACCATGGGCACCAGCAGCGTCTGCGCGCCGATGTCCAGGTACTGCTTGATCAGCGTGGTGTCGCCGGTCGGGATGCGCACGATGGGATGCGAGCGCTCCGCTTCGGGCTGTGCCGACCACGCGCTCGAAATGCTCTGCAACTGCCCGAGCACCGAGCGCACGTCGTTGGGCGCGTGCTCGCCGTCGACCAGCAGCCAGTCGTAGCCGCAGCCGGCGAGGATTTCGGTGACATAACTGTCCGCGAGGCCGACCCAGAGGCCGATCTTCGGCTGGCCAGCCTGCATGGCCTGCTTGAAGGTGTTGATGGGGGTGTGCATGAACGTCTTTCTTTCAGACAAGGCGGAATGAGATGGCGCCGAGCGGGCCGTAGTCGGCGTGGAAGGTGTCGCCCGGCAGCGCGGTGGTCGGGCGCGTGAACGAGCCGGCCAAGACCACTTCACCGGCTTCGAGGTATTCGTCCCACGGCGCGAGCTTGTTCGCGAGCCAGGCCACGCCGGTGGCTGGATGGTTGAGCACGCCCGCGGCCACGCCCGTTTCCTCGATCACGCCGTTCTTGTAGAGCAGGGCGCTCACCCAGCGCAGGTCGACCGCATCGGGCTTCACCGGCCGCCCGCCCATCACGATGCCGGCATTGGCCGCGTTGTCGGAGATGGTGTCGAACACCTTGCGCGGCGCCTTGGTGTGGCGGTCGAACTGCTCGATGCGCGCATCGATGATCTCGATGGCGGGCACGACGTAGTCGGTGGCGGCCAGCACGTCGAAGATCGTCACGTTCGGCCCCTGCAGCTTCTTGCCGAGGATGAACGCCAGCTCCACCTCGATGCGCGGCGCGATGAAGCGCGCGAAGGGAATGTCGCCGCCCTGCTCGAAGAACATGTCGTCCAGCAGCGTGCCGTAGTCGGGCTCGTCGATCTGGCTGGACTGCTGCATCGCGCGCGAGGTGAGGCCGATCTTGTGGCCCTTCAAAGTGCGGCCTTCGGCGATCTTGTGCTTCACCCATGCGCGCGAGATGGCGTAGCCGTCCTCGACGGTCATCTCGGGAAAACGCTTGGAGAAATGCTCGACCTGCACGCGCGACTTCTCGCTCTCGTGTAGCTCGGCGGCCAGTTGGGCGATGGTGGCTTGGGACAGCATGGCGGCTCGCTTTTCTCTTCTTATGGCTTGTTGAACAGGGGATGCAGGTTGCTGTGCTTGCCGTCGTACACCTGACCCGCGCTCTCGTCGATCTGCAGCGTGATGCCGATGTGGCGCTGGTCGAAGATCGGCGCGAAATGCGCGCGCACATCGGCGAGCAGTTCGTCGCCGGCCTTCTTCTTCACCGTCTCGGAGCGACCCGCGGCCATGCGGATGTTGAGGTACACGAAGGCGTAGTCGGCCTTGCCGTCGGCCACCGCGTAGTGCGCCGCGGGGTAGGCCAGCACGCGCGTGCCGCCGATGGGGAACACGGGCTTGTCCGCCTCGTCACGTTGCTTCAGCATCGTGTCGGCGAGCGTGCGGCACAGGGCCGACATGTCGGTCTCGGCTTCGATGTTGGGCGTGTACAGGATCACCAGGTGCGGCATGCGTGTTCTCTTTCTTTCATGCCACCGTCATCGTGGCGGCTGTGCAGGTCACCGCGAAGATCGGAATGGCCTTCATGTGAAGGATCTCGCCCTTGCCGCGCGCGGCCGCGGCCACGCTAAGGAAGGTGCGGATCTCGAAACCGCCCTGGCCCGCTTCGCGGTAGGTGGCCTCGTCGCTGTAGTCGTCCTGCGAGAGCAGCGCCTCGCGGTCGTTGGCGCACCAGCGGCGCATGAACTCGGCGTCCCACTCGGCATTGACCTTGCCCGAATCGGGCGTGGCCGGCCAGTGCGAGATGCCGCCCGTTCCCACCAGCGCGATGCGCTCGGGCGCCTTGTCGCAGGCACGGCGCAAGGCTTCGCCGAAGGCCCAGGCGCGGTGCAGCGGCGTGAGCGGCGGGCCCTGGCAGTTGATGTTCACGGGGATGACCTTGGTGTCGAACGCCGGCGTGAGGAAGTGCAGCGGCACCATGATCCCGTGGTCGAACTTCCATTCTTCCGCGTAGGCCACGTCCACCGTCTGCATCACCTCGCGGATCAGGCGCTGCGAGAGCGCCGCATCGCCGGGCACCCTCGTCTTCTCGATGCCGAGCCACTTCGGATCTTCGATCGGGCCTTCGTAGCTGTCGGCCATGCCGATGGCGTAGGCCGGCATGTTGTTCATGAAGAAGTTCGCGAAGTGCTCGGCGGCGATGACGATCACCGCGTCGGGCTTCGTCGCGCGCATCGCTTCGCCGAAGCGGTGGAACTGCGCGTGGAACTCGTCCTTCACCGCCGGGTCGGCGAGGTGCGCGCGGCCTGTGATGCCGGGGGCGTGGCTGCACACGCCTGCGAATACGAGACTCATCTCGATGCCCGCCCGGCCGCCCGAAGGGCATCGAGCGCCCCCTCGGGGGGCAGCGAACCACACGAAGTGGGGAGCGTGGGGGTCTTCATATTCCTGCCACCTTTTCGTCTGTGCCTGTCGTCATTGCGTAGATGCCTGCGCGGACCGGGCCGTACTTGCGCACGCCTTCACGCATGGCTTCGAGGTAGTCGGCCCATGCGATGCCCAGCAGCGGCGCGAAGTGCATCAGCAACTGACCGTTGCAGCCGAGCACATAGAGTTTGCCGATGTCGCCGGTGGCGATGGCTTCGCGCTCTTCGCCGTCAAGGTCGTAGTCGGCGAGCAGCGCGGCACGCACCTCGCCGCCCTCCGCGTACCGGCGCTGCACCTCGGCTTCGCGGTTCAGCGCGAAGAGGAATTTCTGCATCGCATAGAGGCTCATCGTTCTTCAGCCCTCGATCTGGATGTTGGCCTTGCGGATCACGTCGCCGTACTTCGCGATCTCGCTCTGGATGAAGGCCGCGAAGCGCTCGGGCGTGCCCGACAGCGACGCGATCCCGCCCTTGCGGAAAGCCTCGGTCACGGCAGGGCCCGCGAGCGCGCGGTTCACCTCGTCGTTCATGCGCAGCACGATGGCGTCGGGCGTACCGGCGGGCGCCAGCAGGCCGTTCCACGAATTGGACTCGATGGCCACGCCCTGTTCGGCCAGTGTGGGTATGGCGGGCGCGTACTGCGAGCGCTGCGCGGTCGCCATGCCGAGCGCGACCAGCTTGCCGCTCTGGATGTGGCCGCGGAACTCGGGCCAGTTGCCGAACATCATCGTCACCTGTCCGCCGAGCAGGTCGGTGAGCGCGGGGCCCTGGCCCTTGTAGGGCACATGCACGATGTCCAGGCCCATCTGCAGCTTGAGCATTTCGCCCGACAGGTGGGCCGAGGTGCCGTTGCCGAAGGAGGCGAAGCTCAACGTGCCGGGTTTGGCCTTCGCCAGGTTGCGCAGGTCGGCGAGCGTCTTCAGGCCGCTCGATGGATGCGTGGCGAGCACGTGTTCCGACATGCCCATGAGCGCGACCGGGCGCAGGTCTTTCTGCGTGTCGTAGGGGAGCTTGCGCACCAGCGTCTGGTTGGCCGTGAAGCTGTTGGCCACGCAGATGAAGGTGTAGCCATCGGGCGCGGACTTGGCGACCGAATCGACGCCGATCACCGTGCCCGCGCCGGGCTTGTTCTCGACGATCACGGCCTGCTCCAGCGTCTTGCCGAGTTCGACCGCCACGAGCCGCGCGACGAAGTCGGTGGTGCCGCCGGGCGAGAAGGGCACGACGATGCGCACTGGCTTGTTGGGCCAGTCGCCGCGTGCATGCGCAAGCGAAGGCAGGGCCGCGAGTGCAGCGGCGCCTTGCAGCAACGCACGGCGGCTGGTGTTCACGCCACGCCCCAATGCGGAATGTGATGCGAGCCCATCGACACCGCGATGTTCTTCGGCTCGCAGAACACTTCGTAGCTCCAGGTGCCGCCTTCGCGTCCCGTGCCCGAGGCCTTGGTGCCGCCGAAGGGCTGGCGCAGGTCACGCACGTTCTGGCTGTTGACGAAGCACATGCCCGCCTCGACTGCTGCGGCCACGCGGTGCGCCTTGCCGATGTTCTCGGTCCACACGTAGCTCGAGAGGCCGTATTGGATGTTGTTGGCCAGGCGGATCGCGTCGGCCTCGTCCTTGAAAGGGATCAGGCACGCGACCGGACCGAAGATTTCGTCCTGCGCGATCTTCATGCGGTTGTCGACGTCGGCGAACACGGTGGGCATCACGTAGTTGCCCTTCTTCACGCGGTCGGGCAGGTTCGACGGCGCATCGAGGCCGCCGCACAGCAGCGTCGCGCCTTCCTTCGGGCCGAGCTCGATGTAGCTGCGCACCTTGGCCAGATGCGCCTGCGAAATCATCGGGCCGACGATGGTCTTCTCGTCGAGCGGATCGCCCACCGTGATGCGCTTGGCGCGCTCGGCGAACTTCGCGGCGAAGTCCGCATAGATCGACTGCTGCACCAGGATGCGCGAGCCCGCTGTGCAGCGCTCGCCGTTGTTGCTGAAGATCATGAACACGGCTGCATCGAGCGCGCGGTCGAGGTCGGCGTCGTCGAAGATCACGAAGGGGCTCTTGCCGCCCAGCTCCATGCTGAACTTCTTGAGGCCCGCGCTCTTCACGATGCGGTTGCCCGTGGCGGTGGAACCGGTGAACGAAATGGCGCGCACGTCGGGGTGCGCTACCAGTGGCTCGCCGGCCTCCTTGCCGTAGCCGTGCACCAGGTTCAGCACGCCGGGCGGAATGCCGGCTTCGAGCGCGAGCTCGCCCAGGCGCGCGGCCGTGAGCGGCGAGAGCTCGCTCATCTTCAGCACGGCCGTGTTGCCGAAGGCCAGGCACGGCGCGACTTTCCAGGTGGCGGTCATGAAGGGCACGTTCCACGGGCTGATGAGCGCGCACACGCCCACGGGATGGAACAGCGTGTAGTTCAGGTGCGTGGGCGTGGGGTAGGTGTGGCCGTCCACGCGGGTGCACATCTCGGCGAAGTAATAGAAGTTGTCGGCCGCACGCGGCACCAGTTGCTTGCCCGTCTGCGCGATGACCTGGCCGCAGTCATTGGTCTCGGTCTGCGCGATCTCGAGCACGTTCGCAGCGATCAGGTCGCCGAGTTTGCGGATGAGCTTGGCGCGTTCGGGCGCGGGCATGCCGGCCCATTTCGGAAAGGCTTCCTTGGCGGCGGCGACGGCTGCGTTCACCTCGGCTTCGCCTCCCGAGGCGACTTCGGCCAGCACCTCCTGCGTGGCGGGGTTGACGGTTTTGAAGTAGTCCGTGCCGGCAACGCTCTTGCCGTTGATCAGGTGATCGACTCTCATGCTTTTCCTTGAATGGTCTCGATGGTGTTCATGAGCGCGCCGACGTGTTCGATCTCGGTGACGATCACGTCGCCCGGCTTGCAATCGACCACGCCGTCGGGCGTGCCCGTGAGGATCAGGTCGCCGGGCGAGAGCGTCATGAAGCGGCTGAAGTATTCGATGAGGAAGGGCGCATCGAAGATCATGTCGCGCGTGTTGCCCTGCTGCGTGACGGTGCCATTGACGGTGGTGCGCAACGCGAGCGCCATCGGGTCGGGCACATCGGCGGCATCGACGAACCAGGGGCCGAGCGGCGTGCAGGTGTCGCGGTTCTTCACGCGCAGGTTGGGGCGGTACCAGTTCTCCAGGTAGTCGCGGATCGCGTAGTCGTTGGCCACGGTGTAGCCGCCGATGAAGTCGTAGGCATCGTCGCGCTTCACGTGGCGTGCGGTCTTGCCGATCACGATGGCGAGCTCGCATTCGTAGTGCATGAACTGCACGCCGGCCGGGCGGTGCGTGAGTTGGCGGTGACCGATCAGCGTGCTCTGGCCCTTGACGAAAACCAGTGGTTCTTCGGGCGCCTTGAATTCGAGTTCCTTCGCATGGTCGGCGTAGTTGAGGCCGAGCGCGAGGATGGTGCGCGGGCGTGCAGTCGGTGCGAGCGGAGGCAGCCAGGTGAGTTGCTCTTGCGGCACGATGCGGCCGTCTTCGAGACGCACCGCAGCGTCTGGCTGGCCGTTGAATTCGTGGCTCGTGCCGGTGTGCTCGCGGCCTTCGTGGATGACGCGTGCGTGCTTCATGCGGCGGTCTCCTGAACCAGCGTGCTGATCAGTGTCTCGAAGCCCGGCGAGGAGATTTCGATGCGGTCGCCAGCGCGTGCGAGCGGACGGCCTGCGTCGCAGCCCAGCATCAACACGTCGCCGTGCGCGAGCGTCATGAATTCGCCGACGTCGGCGAGCAGCTGCCGCGCCGGACGCACGAGTTGCGAGAAGTCGATCGACTGCTTCAGCGCGCCGTTGATACGCACCTCGATGCGGAAGTTCGCGGGGTCGGCCACCTCTTGCGCATCGCGCAGCGCGGGGCCGATGCCCAGGAAGCCATCGAGGCATTTGAATTTCACCGGCGGGCGGAAGAAGCTCGCATGCGGAATCGACAAGTCGTTCAGTAGCACGAAGCCTTCGACATCGCCCTCGGCGCCGATCACCATGCCGATGCTCGCGCCGACCTCCACTTCGGGCACCGACGAAGGCACGGCGATGGCGCTGCCGTGCGGGCTCCAGGTGTTGGCGGTCTTCACGTAGAGCACGGGTGCTTTGGGCGGCGCCTTGTAGGGCGGCTCGGTCATCTGCGGCGCGAGCGCTTCGACCTCGGCGCGGAAGTTCAGCAGCGTGCCGTACACGGTGCCGGTCGGAAGGAAATGCGAGGAGGTGCTCATGAAGGCTGCTCCAGTGCGATCAGTTCGTCGAGCAGACCGTAGAGCTGCGTGAGCTTGGCCTTGCCGAGCGACTTTTCCATCCAGTCGTAGTGCGCCTCGATGCTGGTTCCCAGGCGCTTGACCAGCTTCATGCCGTGCGGCGTGGCCTCGACCACGGTGCGGCGCTGGTCGGCCGGATCGCGGGCGCGCGTGATGAGGTTGTCGCGCTCCATGCGCGCGAGCACGCCGGTGAGGCTGGGCCCGAGGATGAAGGCTTCGCGCGCGACGCGGCCGGTGTCGACCGCGCCGTGTTCGCCGAGCACGCGCAGCACGCGCCATTGCTGGTCGGACAGCGCGTGTTCGCGCAGGCTCGGCCGCGTGTGGGCCATCACGGCTTCGCGGGCCTGCAGCAGCAGGCGCGGCAAATTGCGGTGGGTGAAGGTGGTGCTCAAGAGCGGTGCCTCATCATCAAATTAGTTAACATGTTAAATGAATGGCGATTTCTTTCCAAGCCGCCAGTCATCAGGGTTTGTGCGGACACCTAAACTCGTCGCATGGCCAAGGACAAATCTCTTTTCGTCTGCAGTGAATGCGGCGGCACCAGCCCCAAGTGGCTCGGCAAATGCCCGAGCTGCGGTGCGTGGAACACGTTGATCGAACAGGTGGCCGGCAGCAACGCGCCGACCAACAATCGCTTCGGCACGCAGTTCTCGCCGCTGGCGGGTGTGTCCGAGCTCGCCACGCTGTCGGAAATCGAAGCCACCGACATCGCGCGCACGCCCACAGGTCTCGACGAGCTCGACCGCGTGCTGGGCGGCGGTATCGTGTCGGGCGGCGTCACGCTGATCGGCGGCGACCCGGGCATCGGCAAGTCGACGCTGCTGTTGCAGGCGGTCGATGCGCTGCAGCGTGCAGGGCAGAACGCGCTCTACGTCACCGGTGAAGAAAGCGGCGCGCAGGTCGCGCTGCGCTCGCGTCGGCTCGGGCTTGACCACTCGCAGGTGCAGGTGCTCGCCGAGATCCAGCTTGAAAAAATCATCGCCACGCTCGACGCCACGCGGCCCGCGATCGCGGTGATCGACTCGATCCAGACGGTGTACTCCGACCAGCTCACATCAGCGCCAGGCTCCGTGGCGCAGGTGCGCGAATGCGCGGCGCATCTCACGCGTTTTGCCAAGACCAGCGGCACGGCCGTGGTGCTGGTGGGCCATGTCACCAAAGAAGGCGCGCTCGCAGGCCCGCGCGTGCTGGAGCACATGGTCGACACGGTGCTGTATTTCGAGGGCGACACGCATTCGAGCTTTCGCCTCGTGCGCGCCATCAAGAACCGCTTCGGTGCGGTGAACGAGATCGGCGTGTTCGCGATGACCGAGCGGGGCTTGAAGGGCGTGGCCAACCCGAGCGCGATCTTCCTGAGCCAGCATGCCGAGCCGGTGCCCGGCAGCGTGGTGCTGGTCACGCTGGAGGGCACGCGGCCGATGCTGGTGGAAATCCAGGCGCTGGTCGACAACGGCGGGCCGAGCCCGCGGCGCCTCTCGGTGGGCCTGGACCGCGACCGCCTTGCGATGCTGCTCGCGGTGCTGCACCGCCACGCGGGCGTGGCGTGCATGGACCAGGACGTGTTCGTGAATGCGGTGGGCGGCGTGCGCATCAGCGAGCCCGCGGCCGACCTGGCCGTGATGCTGGCCATCACCTCGAGCCTGCGCGGCAAGCCGCTGCCCAAGGGTTTCATCGCGTTCGGAGAAGTGGGCCTGGCCGGTGAGGTGCGCCCCGCGCCGCGTGGGCAGGAGCGTTTGCGCGAAGCCGCCAAGCTGGGCTTCAGCATCGCGGTGGTGCCCAAGGCGAATGCGCCGCGCAAGGGCACCAAGGAGATCGAAGGTCTGACGATCCACGCCGTAGAACGCATCGAAGAGGCGATGGACATCGTCCGCCGCCTCGATTGATTGCTGGGTTGATTCCGCGGGCAAAAAAATGCCCGGCGCGTCTGTGACGCGCCGGGCCACCCTCCCTTTCCCCCGATGTGCGACGTGAACGCCGGCCCGCTGTTCGGCGTGGCCGCATTCATCGTTGACTGGCGATCCGGGTTGCCGCCGCGATGGCCGTTGGCGTTTGCCACACCGGCTTTTCGCGAATCCGCAACCTGGATCGCCTCTCCCTGAAAACTGTTCTTTGTCGATCCGTGGGATGAAATGTGCCTTCTCGCGCCACCGTGGCGTGCGCATTTCGAGGCGAGTACCGTTTTTTGCCCCTGGTGGTAGCCACGGTCGATACAGCAAAATCGCGCCCCGACCGATATGCGAACTTTCGAATGAAACCCCTGCCTTCCCCCATCGCCGCGGTGATGATTCATGTCCCCGACGTGGAACTTGCACTGCGTTGGTATCAGCGCGCGCTACCGGGAGCCGAGCGCGTATCGATTGGTTCGCCGGCCTTCGAGTGCCTTTCGCTCCATGGCGTGCTGATCGAGATCGTTCCCCAGGACGAGAAGGTCGGCTCGGGTGCGTTCGGGTCGGTCGTCTATTGGCAGGTCGACGACTTCGATGCGGCACTGGCCAGGCTTCAATCGCTCGGCGGGACGCTGTACCGCGGTCCGCTGCAGATCGAGGATGCGGAATGCATGTGCCAGGTGCAGGACCCGTGGGGCAACTGCATCGGCCTTCGCGGCCCGTCATCGGAAAGCGGAGAGGCCGCGTGATGGGCACCCCCGTGGTCAGGTCGCGAAAAGCCAGGCGGCGACAATGCGCGCCATGAATTTTCAGAAATTGCTGGTGCCCGTGGGCGGCATCGTCCTTCTCGCTCTGGCGTGGCGCAGCTACGGCTGGGCCGGCGTCGCACTGACCGGCGGGGTCATCGTGATGTTCCTGCTCCTGCACTTCAACCGCGCGATGCAGGTGCTCAAGCGGGCGGCCGACCGGCCGGTGGGCTATGTCGCCAGCGCGGTGATGCTCAACGCCAAGCTCAAGCAGGGCGTGACCCTGATGCACGTCATCGCCATGACCCGCGCACTCGGAGAACTGCGTTCACCCGCGGACGCGCAGCCCGAGCTCTACCGCTGGACCGACACGGGCGGCTCGTACGTCGATGCCGTGTTCAACGCCGGCAAGCTGCAGAGCTGGGAAATGACGCGGCCTGAGGCGCCCGAAGAAGAAACCCCGGCCAGCTAATCCGCACCGGCCTTGCGGCGCGGCCGGCGCCACAGCGGATTCACCTTCGCGTGGTGGCGCACTTCCTTGACGAACTCCGCGCACATGTGGGTCATCAGGTCGGCCGAGCGGTAGACCAGGTAGACATCGAAGTCCGGCACCTCGTCGGTGATCGGCAGGCGCTCCAGCAGGCCGGGTTGCATCCGCACCGCGCCGGCGTCGTGGAACACGGTGTCCGACCACATGCTCACGAGGTCGGTCTGCGTGGCCAACTGCAGGCCCAGCAGGTTCGACGCGCTCTGCACCATGCGCTTGGGCATCTCCAGCCCGTTCACGCGCATCGTGGACACCAGCGGGCTGCCGGGTTCGTCGATGGGGTCCAGCACCAGCCAGTCGGCCTCCAGCAGCGTGCGGAGCTTGCGCACCCGCCGCAGCGGATGGCCAGTGCGCACCGCCACATGCATCGACAGCGAGAACAACGGCTCCCACTGAAAGACGTTGGTGCCCGGGCCGTTGCAGGTCGAGACCAGCGCCAGGTCGAGCCGGCCTTCGCGCAGCCCTTCGAAGAGCTGCTGCGGCCGCTGTTCGTAGGCGCGCAGCGCCACATTGGGAAAGCGCTGCCTGAACGACGCCATCGTATTGGGCAGCGGCCCGCCCGAGGCCACGGCCGTGAAGCCGATGTTGAGCTGCGCCTCGTCATGCCCGCGAATCGCCTCGATGTCTTCGAGCGCGTGCCGCAGCTCCTGCTCGACCAGGCTGGCCCGCTTGACCAGCGCCGTGCCATAGGCCGTGAGGGTCACGCCGCGCGTGGTGCGCAGCATCAGCGTCACGCCGAGTTCGCGTTCCAGTTCGGCAATCGTCTTGGACAGCGCCGGCTGCGTGATGTGCAGGCTGCGCGCGGCCTCATGGATGCTTCCGTTCTGGGCGACCGCCAGGAGAACGCGCAGTTGTTGCAGCTTCATCGTGCCTCCGTGATCTCCAGTGGAACCCGGGCGATTCCATTTGGTTATCAGCATGAAAATATGTGATTCTGCGCTGGCGCGCTTTGCCTGAATACTCCGCCGCAAATCCTGTTCGTGGAGACGATTCGATGAGTGACGCCGCTTTGCCCGCAAGCCAGATGCGTGGCGCTCGACCGGCGACTGCCGCGCCTGCTTCCGATACCGTGCCCGCCACCAAGGGCAAGCAAAGCCAGTTCCGCCTGATCGCCGCCTGCTCGCTGGGCAATGCGCTCGAGATGTACGACTTCACCGTCTACAGCTTCTTCGCGCTCCTGATCGGCAAGCTGTTCTTTCCGTCGGACAGCCCGTATGGCTCGCTGTTGCTGGCCGTGGCCACCTTCGGCATCGGCTTCGTGATGCGGCCGCTGGGCGGCGTGATCATCGGCGACTATGCCGACCGCAAGGGGCGCAAGGCCGCGTTGACGCTCACCATCGGCCTGATGGTGGTCGGCACGCTGTGCATCGCGCTCGCGCCCACGTACGCCTCGGCCGGCGTGTTCGGCTCGCTGATGATCCTGGCGGGGCGCCTCTTGCAGGGCTTTTCGCTCGGCGGCGAGGTGGGCGCCGCCACCTCGATGCTGATGGAGTCGGGCGGCATCCGGGGTCGCGGCTTTCGCGTGAGCTGGCAACTCGCGAGCCAGGGCGTGGCGGCGGTGCTGGGCGCGCTCACCGGCGCCGCGCTGTACGCCGCACTGCCGCAGGCCTCGCTCGAAAGCTGGGGCTGGCGCCTGCCCTTCCTGTTCGGCCTGCTGATCGCGCCGGTCGGCCTCTACATCCGCGCCAACCTGGAGGAAACGCACCAGGCCCGCCGCCACGAATCCAGCCCCATGGGCCGGCTGCTGCGCGAGCACGGAGGCACGGTGCTCAAGGGCATCTTCTCCATCACCGCGGGCACGGCCGCCATGTACCTGGTCGTGTTCTTCATGCCGACCTACATGATCCGCGTGCTGCACATGCCGCCGTCGTTGTCGCTGCTGTCGGGCTGCGCCACCGGCATCACGATGTTCGTGGTGGCGCTGTTGGCGGGGCGCCTGGCCGACAGGTTGCCGAACCGCAAGCCGCTGGTGATTGGCTCGCTGGTGCTCGGCGTGCTGGCGGTGTACCCGGCGTTCTGGCTCATCAATCACCACCCGAGCGTGCCGCTGGTGCTGTGCCTGTCGGTGCTGCTGACGGCAATCGTCAACCTCGGCACCACGCCCCTGTTCCTGATCCTGCTCGAGATGCTGCCGATCGGGGTGCGCGCCAGCGGCATCTCGGTGATCTACAGCGTCGGCGTGACGGTGTTCGGCGGCTCCTCGCAATTCATCGTGACCTGGCTGCTCGCCACGACCGGCAACCCGATGGCGCCGGCCTTCTACATGATGGCCTGCGGCGTGTTGAGCATCTGCGCGCTCGTGAGCCTGCGCGCACGCCGGGCCGACTGAAATTTCCTCCCCGCATCGAAGAACAACAGACCAACACATCCATGACCCGCGAACTCAGTCTCCAGACCACCCGGCTCCTGTCCCGATTGCTGCCGCAGGCCGACGTCGACACCCAGGCCTTTGTCGACATCCGCCGCCAGATCCACGCCAACCCCGAACTCGGCTTCGAGGTGAGCGCGACCGGCGAACTGGTCGCCAACCTGCTGCGCGAATGGGGCTACGCGGTGCACACGGGCATCGGCAAGACCGGCATCGTGGCCCAGCTCAAGGTCGGCAATGGCACGCGGCGCCTGGGCATTCGCGCCGACATGGACGCGCTCCCCATCGTCGAGGCCACGGGCCTGCCGTATGCGAGCAAGACCCATGGCCGCATGCATGCCTGCGGCCACGACGGCCACACCGCCATCCTGCTCGCGGCCGCCAAGGCGCTCGCGAAGCGCCGCGATTTCGACGGCACGCTGAACCTGATCTTCCAGCCCGACGAAGAAAACCTCTGCGGCGCGCGCGCGATGATCGAGGACGGCCTGTTCGAGCGCTTTCCCTGCGATGCGGTCTACGCGCTGCACAACGCGCCGGGCGTTCCGGTCGGCAGCTTCCTGGTGATCGAGGGGCCGGTCACGCTGTCTTCGGACGTGGCCGACGTCACCATCAAGGGCGTGGGCGGGCATGGCGCCATGCCGCACCTCTCGCGCGATCCCGTGCCGGCCGCCGCCGCGGTGGTGACGGCCCTGCAGACCGTGGTGGCGCGCAACGTGACGCCGGGCGATACGGCTGTCGTGTCGGTCGGCTTCATCCGCGGCGGTGCGACGCACAACGTGATTCCGCAGTCGGTGACGCTCGGCCTCAACATGCGGGCGGCGCGGCCCGAGACGCGCGGGGTGGTCGAGCAGCGCATCCGCGAGATCGTGAGCCTCACGGCGCAGGCCCACGGCGTGGAGGCCGAGATCGACTATCGCCAGCTCGTGCCGCCGGTGGTCAACACTGCGGCCGAGTGCCGGTTGATGGAACAGGTCTGCGCCGAGCTGGTCGGCGCGGAGCATGTCGTCACCGAGGCGCCGAAGGGCTTTGCGGGCAGCGAGGACTTCGCCTGGATGCTCGCCGAGTTGCCGGGCTGCTATGTGCTGCTCGGCAACGGGGAGGGCGAGTTCGGCGGCTGCATGGTGCACAACCCCGGCTATGACTTCAACGACCAGGTGCTGCCGCTCGGCGCGGCCTGCTGGGTGCGTTTGGCACAGACTTACCTGGCGAAGACATGAATAAACCTACTGCGCAACCCGATCTCGCATCTGCGGTCCTCACCGTACGCGAGTACGGTTCCGGTCCTCGATGCAAGCTCGGGCTGCTCGCTACGGTTTCTTCACGTCTTCGGAGCGCCTTGACTTAAAACGGCGCGTCTTCTTCCTCGACGGCGTCGGCCGGCGTCGTGGTGGTTGGTGCTGCTTTGGCGGCCGGCTTCGGTGCTTCGTCCGCCGGAGCCGCGCCGAACGCCGCCTCGCCGCCCAACGCATCGAGCAACGCCGGCACCAGCTGGCCGAGCTCGCCGGTGGCGATCGCCACGTCGGCGTCGTAGTTGTCTTCCTTCTTGCCGCCGGCCGCGCCGTCGCCCGTGCCTTCGAGGAACACGATCTTGCGGATCAGCATGCCGTGCGTCAGCTCGAACGACACGCGGTCGTCCCAGGTGAGCGCCAAGCGCGTGGGCCGCTTGCCGTCGGTGATGTGCTTCTGCACTTCCTCGATATCGAGCGGGTGCTTGGCGTAGCGCACCACGGCCTTCGAATCGTCCGAGGCCTTGAGCTCGCACTCGCGGTCGATGGTGAAGCCGGCCGGCGGCTCCTGCGTCAGCAGCCAATTGGCCATGGCGGCGGCCGGCTCGATCTGCGTGTTGATGAGCGCCACCGCAAAGCCGTCGAGCGACTTCACCAGGCTGGTGACCACTTCGTCGGCGCGCGAGGCGTTGCCGCTGTTGATCACGAGGCGGTTCTCGGCCTTGTCGATCCACACCGCCACGCGCGCGCTGCGGGTGAAGGCCATCGGCAGCAGCTCCAGGGTGATGTCTTCCTTGAGCTCCTTCTTTTCCTTCTTGCCGGGCTTGCGACCGGTGGTGGTCTCGATCTGCGCGCAGCGCTCGTCGAGCTTGCGGAGCACCACGGAGCCGGGGACCTGCTTGCTCTCGATCATGTATTCGACGAGCCACTGGCCGTCGATGGATTCGACCAGCGGGCCGCCGGCTTCGCCGCGGGGCTCGGCCCAGCCGGCGGACTTTTCCTGCGAGGGGCCGCAGGGCTCGAAGCGGTGCTTGCCCAGCCCCTCTTCCGCCTCGGTCAGTGATTGGGACCAGGCAGGTTCGATGCGATAGACGATGACGTTCTTGAATACGGACACGGAAACCCTTTTTCCACTGGTTTGGACAACCGGGGATTGTCGGGCACCCCGTTCCAGCCCCGGCCGTAAAATCGCAAGCTTTTGCGACTGGCCCTCTGTCGCACCCCCCACACCGCTCCCAAAGGAATCAGGAAATGAGCTCGATCCCCCCCTCGCTGGACGACCGTGACGGCAAGATCTGGATGGACGGCGAACTCGTGGACTGGCGCGACGCCAAGATCCACGTGCTGAGCCACACGCTGCACTACGGCTGCGGCGCCTTCGAGGGCGTGCGCGCCTACAAGACGGCGGACGGCGGCACGTCCATCTTCCGCCTGGCCGAGCACACCGAGCGGCTGTTCAACAGCGCCAAGATCCTGCGCATGAAGATCCCCTTCACGCACGAACAGCTCAACGAAGCGCAAAAGCAGGTCGTTCGCGAGAACAAGCTCGAGAGCTGCTACCTGCGCCCCCTGATCTGGATCGGCTCCGAAAAGCTCGGCGTGAGCCCCAAGGGCAACAAGATCCACGCCATGGTCGCGGCCTGGTCCTGGGGCGCCTACCTGGGTGAAGAAGGCATGCGCCGCGGCATCCGCGTGAAGACATCGAGCTACACCCGCCACCACGTCAACATCACGATGACGCAGGCCAAGTCGGTGAGCAACTACACGAACTCGATCCTCGCCAACATGGAAGCGCTGGACGACGGCTACGACGAAGCGCTGCTGCTCGACGCGAGCGGCTTCGTGTCGGAGGGCGCGGGCGAGAACATCTTCGTGGTCAAGGGCGGCGTGGTCTACACGCCCGACCTGTCGGCCGGCGCGCTCAACGGCATCACGCGCAACACGATCCTGCACATCTGCAAGGACCTCGGTATCGAACTCGTGCAGAAGCGCATCACGCGCGACGAGGTCTACATCTCCGACGAAGCCTTCTTCACCGGCACGGCCGCCGAAGTGACGCCGATTCGCGAGCTCGACCGCATCGAGATCGGCAACCGTGGCGACGGCGGCTCGCGCGGCCCGATCACCGAGAAGATCCAGTCTGCCTTCTTCGACATCGTGAACGGCAAGAATCCCAAGTACGCCCACTGGCTCACGAAAGTCTGAGAAAACCCATGTCTACCAATGCAGTCGTCGAACTCCTGGCCAAGGAACTCAACCATCAGGGCGGCGTGTTCTGCCCCAGCCCCAAGGCCGACATGAAGCTCTGGAACAGCCACCCGAAGGTCTACCTCGATGTGGCGCGTACCGGCGAAGCCAAGTGCCCGTACTGCGGCACGGTGTACCGGCTGAAGGCCGGTGAAGCGGTCTCGGCGCGGCATTGACGCTCCGGGCCCTGCTGTGGCGCTTCGCCGCGGCTTACTTGGTGCTGCTGGTCGTCGTCGGCGTCGCGCTGAACCTGGCGGGCGCCACGTCCAGCATGGGCGGCAACATGGCCGCCTTGCTCGGCACCGTGACGTGGGTGTGCATGGACTTCGCGAAGAAGAACGGCCGCTACTTCACCCCAGAGGAAAAGAAGCGTGCCGTCCTGGGCATGCTCGTCATCGACATGGCGATGCAGACGGTCGTGACGGTGGCGGTCGGGCTGTTCGCCGGCGCGACGGGCCTGTCGCTGGGGCCGGCTCTGCTGGTGCTGCTTTTCGTCGGCGTGCTGCACGCGCTGGTGATCTGGTTCTTCGTCGGCTTTGCGGGCAAGCAGCACGCGGCGGCCGAGGCCCGGCGCAACAAGATCGGTTGAATCAGGGCGCCAGGACCATCGGCAACGTCTTCTGGCCGCTGGTCCATTCGCCGCGCAGCGCGAGGCCTTCGGACTTGAGCCGCAGTCGCGCCTTGGACTCGCCTTCCTCGAGCGTCAGCACACCGTCCTTGTATTGGCCTGACACCGGGATCGGCGTGCGATAGCGGTCGTAGAAGTAGACCGCGTTCACCTGTCCATCGCCACCGCCGATCAGCGGCAGACGCAGCGTGATTGGTAGCTTTCCGTCGATGGTGCCGTGCAGCACCTGGCCGAAGGGCGACGTGGGCGCCAGGGCGCTGCCCTCGCCGAGCAGCAGCCTGCGGCCGTAGCCGGTCAGCCATGGTCCCAACTGCGAAGCTGGAATGCGGGTGCTGAAATCGCCGATATCGTCGAGTGCGCGCATGGCGTGGTTGCTGCAGCGGTCCTGCGCGAACAAGACCGAGCCCGCTTCGATCTCCATCCGCCCCACGCCTGCGATCCTGCGGTACTCGATGTCCCCCCGGCTGGACAGACAGTCTTCGTAGAGCCCGATCACGGCGTCCAGGCCGTCGGCCGAGGGGCCGTCCTTGGGTTGAGGCGCCTTCTTTGCCTTCTGCAGCGACGCAATTTCCTTGCGTAGCGTTGCGGCGTTGTTTGCACCGATCTTGCGGGCGATCGCCTGCAGGCCTTGCGACGTAAACAGGTCTGCGGCCTCCAGGTGGCGGCCGGTCGCCGCATCGAAGGCATGCGCGTAGGTGAAATTCTCGCAATAGGCGCCGCAGCCTTCGCCCTCGATGCGCAGCGACAACACGCGCGCGTCGTTGCGCAGCACCGTGTAGCCGAGCTCCGGCATGTTCTGCCAGGTCTGCGCGTCCACCCCGCGCAGGCCGTCGGCCATACGCGCTGGCGCCGGGATCTCGAATGTCTTTAGGAAGAGCCACTGGTTGATGCGGGCGGCGAGTCGGGTGTTTTCGGACTGGACGAACGGGAATTTCTGAACCGTGGAGACGTCCATTCGATGCGAGAGCGGCTGCACGCTCAGCGCTGCGGCATGTACGCCGAGGCCCCACGCGAGCGATGCCGCAATCAGGCCGTGCCAGAGCCGAAGGCGAGGGAGCCGCATGGGATGCCTTTCAGGTTGGCGCAGCGAGCGCCGGTTTTTTCGGCCACGGCCACAGGTCGCGCCACGGTGCGGGGTCCTGCGTTTCCTGTGCAAGCCGCAGGTACACCATCGCGATCCAGAGCAGCGCGAGGCCGATCTGCGCGTCGCGCATGGCCGAGTTCACGCTCGATGCGATCAGCGCGATCAGCGTTGCGGCCAAGGCATAGCGGCCCGCGATGTCGGGGCGTTTCCACGCCTGCCACACGGCCGCCAGCATGATCACCAGCAGGCTCAGCAGCGCGGGCAAGCCGCCCTGCGCGCCCACCCAGAGGAAGTCGTTGTGCGGCATGTTCGAGTCCGCGAACATGGCCGGGCCGCGCTTGTGCCACTGCTCGGTCCAGCCGCCGATGCCCCAGCCGGTGAGGGGCCGGTCGACGATCATGCGGCCCGTGTCGCGGTACATGTAATAGCGGATGACCCAACTGCCCTTGAAGACGGCGCCGGCCTGCGCCTCTTCGATTTCCTGCACGCCGGTCTCGACCTTCTGCTGCAGCTGCGGCAACTGGTAGAGCCCGGCCGCGAGCACCACGGTACCCAGCACCAGCGCGCTCACCAGCATCTTCAGATGGTTGCGCCACTGGTGGATGCACACCACCGGAATCACCAGCAGCAGTGCGAGCACGGAGGTGCGCGATGTCAGCGGGAGCGCCACCACGAAGCCCAGCCCGAGCATCAGCACGAAGGCCGGGATGGCGCGCAGCGGCCTGTGCGCGGCGATCTGCGCAATGCCCCACACGGCGGCCGTGGCCGCCACCACGCTGAACAGCAGCGCGTTGCTGATCGACTTGTTGCCCACCTCCATGACCACCGCGCGCAGCGGCGACCAGACTGGAAAGCCGATGGCGTAGTGCAGGACGATCAGCAGGATGTTCAACGCCGCGATCAACAGGAAGCCGCGCAACGCCCAGATTGCTTCCTCGCGCGTGAGCGCCATCGCCATCAGGATCGTGAGGCCGATGCGCACGCCGTGAAAGAGGTTGGAGCCGGTCTCGGGGTAGTGCCGCCCGAAGGCCAGCACGAGCAGCGTCCAGGCCAGGTAGGCGACCACCGGCCACCACAGCGGATTGCCGCGCAGGCGCGCGAAGCGCTCGCTGTACCCGCCGGCAACCAGCATCGTCAGCAGCAACAGGATGGCCGACAGGTAGGTGACGCCGACCGGCATGAACACCACCAGCCCCCAGAACATGGCCGCGGGCCGAACGATGTGCGATCTCTGCATAGGGGCCGGATTTTAGGTGGACAGTCTTAGTACTCCCCCAGGCTTCGCGCACTTCGTGTCGCTTCTCCTTCCCCCTCGCCGGGGGCGACGCCTGCGGCCCGGCGAAGCCGGTTCCGCGGCGTTCCGCGAAAGGGATTCGGAGGGATTCGGGTGTGTCAGTGCGCGGTCGCGGCGACCGGCAGACGGATCACGAAGCTCGCGCCGCCTTCCGGCGCGTCTTCGCAGCGCACAGTGCCGCCGTGCCGCTCGGCAATCGACTTCACCAGCGCGAGCCCGAGGCCCACGCCGCCATTGCGCTCGCTGGCGCCGGGCAGGCGATAGAAGGGCTCGAAGATGCGTTCGCGCAGGGCCGGCGGGACGCCCGGGCCGCGGTCGTTCACGCGCACCGTGGCAAAGCCGTTGGCGCTGCCCAGTTCCACGCTGATGCTGCCGGCGCCGTAGCGGCGGGCGTTCTCCAGCAGGTTGCGGATCGCGCGGCGCAAGAGGCGCGACACGCCCGGCACGGTGAGCGCCGCGTTGTCGGTGCCTTCGGCCAGGTCGAGCTCGGCGTTCACCTGCGCGCATTCCTCGGCGGCCAGGCCGGTCAGGTCGACGGCTTCGATGGTGCCCATGTCGGCTTCGCTGGCGTCCAGCCGGCTGGCGAGCAGGATCTCGTCGATCAGCTGGTCGAGCTCGCCGATGTTGCGCGAGATTTCCTCGCGCGACTTGGGGCTCGGCTGGTCGCCCATCAGTTCGAGGCTCATGCGGATGCGGGTGAGCGGCGAGCGCAGCTCGTGCGATGCGTTGGCCAGCAGCGACTTGTGCGAGCGCACCAGCTGTTCGATGCGTTCGGCCGACGCGTTGAATCGTTTGGAGAGATCAGTCACTTCGTCTTGCCCTTCTTCGGTCACGCGCACCGAGAGATCCCCCTCGCCCCATCGCTGAACGCCGCGCTGCAACGACTCCAGCCGCTGGGTGATGCGCCGCACGATCGGGTACACGCCCAGCGCCACCGCCACGCCCACCAGGGCGATCATCCAGCCCAGCCCGAAGGGCGTGCGCCACGGCGCGAAGCCGCCGGTGCCGGTGGCGCGCTCCCGCGGCGCCACGCGCAGCGTGATGGCCTTGCCGTCGCTCAGCGTCACGTCGAACTCCAGGCCCTGGCCCGGTACGCGAAGTGCGGTGCCGGCGCCGATCTTCTTGTCCTGCGCGTCGAGCACGACCACCTCGCGCGGCACCGGCGCCAGGCGTTCGCGCTCGGCCTCCGCGGCCTCGCGCACGATCCAGTTGGCCATCAGCGTGAGGATGACCACGCCGCCCACCACCGCGAGCCAGATGCGGACGTAGAGGTGACGGGAGTAGAGCTTGCGCAGCATCACGAGAAGAGGCGGCCGCCGCCGGGCCGCCCCAAGGCGAGCCGCGCCTCCCCCATGGGGGGTGGCGAATTACACGGAGCGCAGCGAGTGAAAAGCCGGGGGGCTGACATTCTTTCAGTCTTGCTGCTTGGCAAATACATAACCGACGCCGCGCACGGTGAGGATGCGCTTCGGGTTCTTCGCGTCGACTTCTATCGCGGCGCGGATGCGGCCCATGTGCACGTCGATCGAGCGGTCGAAGGCTTCCAGCTCGCGGCCGCGCACGGCTTCCATGATCTGGTCGCGCGTGAGCACGCGGCCCGCGCGCTCGGCCATCGCCACCAGCAGGTCGAACTGGTAGGAGGTGAGGTCGGCCAGCGCGCCGGCCACCGACACGGTGCGCGCGTTGCGGTCGATCTCCAGCGTGCCGAAGCGCATCACGGTGGAGGCTTCGCTCTCGGTGGCGTTCTCGCTGCGACGGCGCAGCACGGCGCGAATGCGCGCCAGCAGCTCGCGCGGCTCGAAGGGCTTGGGCAGGTAGTCGTCGGCGCCGATTTCCAGGCCGATGATGCGGTCCATCGGATCGCCCTTGGCGGTGAGCATCAGCACCGACACCTTGGAGATGGGACCGGGCAGCGCGCGGATGCGGCGGCAGACCTCCAGGCCGTCGGTGTCGGGCAGCATCAGGTCGAGGATCACGAGGTCGGGGGCGTGCTGCTGCAGCTGCTCGAGGCCGCTGGCGCCGTCACCGGCATGGTTGAAGGCGAAGCCCGACTGCGTCAGGTATTCGCCCACCATCTGCGCCAGGCGGGCGTCGTCTTCGATCATCAGGAGTTGGGGGGTGCTCATGCGCTTCATGGTCGTCCACAGGGAGCAAGCGGGCTTGAACGCTCCGTAAAGTTGGGTAAACCTCAGGCATGCGTGTCAACCGGAGGTGCTGCGAAAAACATAGCGCCAAGGCCAGGGGCCGCGGTGGTGCTCCTGGATTTTCTTCGAATATGGCCTGTTGCAGTTGCCGCTCGGAAGCGGCCTCCCCGGGAGCACCCGGGGATAGCGTGCATCAGCTCCGGGAGAGCGGCCGCAGCTGCAGCCGCAGCGACAGGGTGGGCGAGAGCTGCAGCGAAACGGGCGACGGGCCCGCGCCATCGTCCAGATGCGCCAGCGACTCGAACAGGCCGAGCGCCTGCGCCATCGGGTTGATCCTGGCCAGCGACTGCGCGGCTTGCGAGCGCGGCGGCGTATCGGCAGGTGCCGCTTCACCGCCTTTGCTGCCGTTCCCGGCCACCATCGACCAGTCCAGCGCGGCCACGCTGCGGTCGCTGCGTTCCGGGGCGAGCACCATCGCCACCGCCAGCAGCCCGCGGCTGTCGGTCACCGAGGTCAGCGCGCCGACCGTGGGCGTGTCGTAGCCCACCACCAGCACGGGGCTGTGGTCGGCCGCGCATTGCACGGCCGCTTCGAGCAGGCCGGTCGCAAAGCTGTGCTCGAAGGCCGAGACCGAATTGCTCGCCGCCATGCAGCCGGTGCCGATGGTCCAGTAGCCCACGGCGGCGTTGTGCACCGAGTTGTGAAAGCGCGTGGGTGACAGCACCGTCGGGTCGGTCGCGAGCGTGCTGCACATGTAGTCGTTGATCGAGAGATCGCCGTGCGCCGAGACGAACACGCAGGGCACGTCGGCTGCGTTGCGGCCCGAGGCGGCCATTGCTGCGGCAGCCACTTCGAGCGCCAGCGCCACGGTGTCGGGCGCGCGCCGGCGCTCGGCCGGGGCCAGCACCTGCGGCGACGGACGCTTGGCCGGCGGATCGGTCAGCGCGCCTTCGCCGCGGAAGGCCGCGCGCGCGGCGTCCCAGCCGGGGAGCGTCGGCGTCCAGAAGGCCGGGCCTTCGATGTAGAGGGTGGGTGGCACGGGGCGCGTCGGGGTCGTGCTCATGCGGCTTCCGCCTTGCCGAACACGAGGGAGCAGTTGTTGCCGCCGAAGCCGAAGGAGTTCGAGAGCGCATAGCGCACCTCGCCGTGCGCGGGCGCGAGCCTGATCTGCGGACCGAAGCCCTCGTCGATCGTGCGGGTGCCCACCGTGCCCGGCTTCAGGCCGCGCTCGATCGCGAGCAGGCTGATCACCGCCTCGACGATGCCTGCGGCGCCCAGCGTGTGGCCCATGAAGCCCTTGGTCGAGCTCGCGTGCGTGGTGGCGGGGAAGCGGCGCGCCACCAGCGCGCCTTCGACCTCGTCGTTCTTCTGGCTCGCGGTGCCGTGCATGTTGATGTAGTCGATGGCCTCGGGGGCGAGGCCGGCGCGCGCCAGCGCCTCATCGAGCGCGCGTTCGGCACCCAGGCCCTCGGGGTGCGGGGTCGACATGTGGTGCGCGTCACTGGCCTCGCCGTAGCCCAGGAGGTGCAGCGCCGAAGCAGCCGCGCCGGTCTGCACGCGCTCGACCAGCGCGAAGCCCGCGGCCTCGCCCAGGCTGATGCCGTTGCGGCCGGCGTCGAACGGACGGCAGGGCTCCTTCGACACCAGCTCGAGCGAGTTGAAGCCGAACAGCACGCTGCCGCAGAGCGTGTCCGCCCCCCCCACCACGGCCGCATCGGCCAGGCCCAGGCGGATCAGCCGCTCGGCCGAGGCGAACACCTTGGCGCTCGACGAGCAGGCGGTCGAGATCGTCTCGCTCGGGCCTTCCAGGCCCAGCACTTGCTGAACGAACATCGCGAGCGAATGGGGCGTGTGCACTTCGGCGCGGCGCTGGGCCGGCTGGAACATGCCGTTCTCGTCGAGCTGGGTGTAGGCCAGCTCGGTCTCGCCGATGCTGGCGGTCGAGGTGCCCAGGATCAGCGCGACGCGCGAGGCGCCGTATTTCTCGCGCGCGGCCGCGACCGCTTCGAGAAAACCGTCAGCCTGCAGGCCCAGCCAGGCGAGGCGGTTGTTGCGGCAGTCCCACGAAGCCAGCGCCTCGGGCAACCGGATGTCTTCGAGCCCATCAACGCGGCCGATCCACGTGGGCAGCGGCGCATTGCCGAAATCGTTGGCGCGCAGGCCGCTGCGGGAGTTTTCGAGCGCTTCGGCCAGGGGCGCCTTGCCAACGCCGACGGCCGAGGTGGCCGTGTAGGCGCTGATCTGAAGGGGGGAAATACGGGAGAGCACGATGAATCTTGTGGGCACGCGGCGAACGGAAAGGCGTCGGTGGGCAAAGGCGTAATTTTCACGCAATGAATGTCACGCAGCCTACCAGCAGTGCGCGCCCCTCAGCGTCGGCTGTTTCCCATGGATGCAGCCTAGGGCGAGGGCCCTATTGACGGTCGGCGGTGCTTGTGGTCGTCGTCAGCCGCGAGGCCAGCGCGACCAGCAGCAGCACGGGCACGCCCAGCAGCGCGGTGGCGGTGAAGAACTGGCTGTAGCCGTAGGCGTCGACGAAGGCGCCCGAGTAGCCGGCAATGAACTTGGGCAGCAGCAGCATCAGCGAGCTGAAGAGGGCGTACTGCGTGGCCGAGTAGCTGATGTTGGTCAGGCTCGACAGGTAGGCGATGAAGGCGGCCGAGGCGATGCCGCCGGCCAGGTTGTCGGCCGAGACCACCGCGATGAGCGCCGTGAGGTCGTGCCCGCGCGAGGCCAGCCAGGCGAACAGCAGGTTGCTCGCGGCGCTGAGCACTGCGCCCAGCATCAGCACGCGCATCACGCCCAGGCGCATCGACAGCACGCCGCCCACGAAGGCGCCGACCAGCGTCATGACCACGCCGTAGATCTTGCTGACCGTGGCCACTTCGTCCTTGGTGAAGCCCATGTCCACGTAGAACGGATTGGCCATGATGCCCATCACCACGTCGCTGATGCGGTAGATGGCGATCAGCGCGAGGATCAGCGCGGCCTGCCACTTGTAGCGGCGGATGAAGTCGGCAAAAGGGTCGATCAGCACGTTCTGCAGCCACTCGGCCGCGTTCTTTGCCTTCGGCAGCACCAGCCGCACGGGCTCGGGCGACAGCAGCACCGTGAGCACGCCGACGCCCATCGAGGCGGCCATCACGAGGTAGGCGGTTTTCCAGGCGCCGTTCTGGTAGGCCGCCGCGCCGGTGGCGGCGACGGCGGGTGTCACTTCGGCCCAGGCCGCGACCCACAGCACGCCGGCGCCGGCCCAGATCATCGCGAGCCGGTAGCCCGTTTGGTACGCGGCGGCGAGCGCGGCCTGCTTGCGCGTCTCGGCCGATTCGATGCGGAAGGCGTCCAGCGCGATGTCCTGCGTGGCCGAGCCGAAGGCCACCAGCAACGCGCACCAGACCAGCGGGGCGAGGCCGTTTCGCGGATCGTTCATCGCCATGCCGACCAGCCCCACGATCACCAGAGCCTGCGCCAGCAGCAGCCAGCCGCGGCGCCGCCCGAGCAGCGTGGTCAATGGCGGCAGCGGCATCCGGTCGACCAGCGGCGCCCAGACCCACTTGAAGCCGTAGGCCAGGCCCACCCAGCTCAGGTAGCCGATGGTGGTGCGGTCGACGCCCGCTTCGCGCAGGCGAAAGCTCAGGGTGCCCAGCACCAGCAGCAGCGGCAGCCCGGCGGAGAAGCCCAGCGCCAGCATGCGCAGCGTGGCTGGCTCGAGGTAGACCCTCAGCGTGTCGCGCCAGGGCGGTGAGGGGGGGGTGGAGGTTTCGAGCGGCGGGGCGGACATGAACCCCGGATTGTCCATGAGCCGCCACGGGAATCGGCCCGCCTGTTTGTCTTCATTTGTTCCTATGATCCGGCCCATGTGCACACGCTGCGAACGCCCCATTTCCTCCACGTCTCCCGTCTCGCCCTGGCAGTTGCGCAGGGCCTTCCTGTTGATCGCGGCCGGTGTGGCCTTCAGCCGCCCGGCGCTCTCGCAGGTCAACGTCGGCAACGCATCGGTGGCGCGCAACCTGGTGCCGGCGGACAAGATCGAGGCGGCCGGCGTCCAGCAGTACGGCCAACTGCTTGCGCAAGCCCGCGCCAAGAATGCGCTCGCCGGCGACAACAACGCGCAACTGCAGCGGCTGCGCGCCATCGCGCAGCGGCTCATTCCCTTCGCCACGCCCTGGAACACGCGGGCGCGCGAATGGAAGTGGGAGGTCAACCTGATCGGCAGCAAGCAGATCAACGCCTTCTGCATGCCCGGCGGCAAGATCGCCTTCTTCACCGGCATCCTCGAGCAGCTCAAGCTGAGCGACGACGAGGTCGCGATGGTGATGGGCCACGAGATGGCCCACGCGCTGCGCGAACACGCCCGCGCCCGCATGGCCAAGAGCGCCGGCACCGGCGCGGCGCTGTCCATCGGTGCGCAGCTGCTGGGCCTCGGGCAGGTGGGCGACCTTGCGGCGCGCGCCGGCACGCAGCTCATCACGCTCAAGTTCAGCCGCAGCGACGAGACCGAGGCCGACCTCGTAGGCCTCGAACTCGCGGCGCGCGCGGGCTACGACCCGAAGGCCTCGGTGTCGCTGTGGAACAAGATGGCGACCGCCTCGAAGAACCAGGGCGGGCTGAGCTTTCTGTCGACGCACCCGAGCGGGACGGACCGGATCGCGAAGCTCGAGGCGAACATCCCCAAGGTCGAAAGCCTTTACCGCAGCGCCAAGCGGAGCTGAGTCCGGCTCCCTGCATGACTCCCTCTCCCTCTGGGAGAGGGCGGGGGTGAGGGCAGTGGCCTTCATATAAGAGCTGCGCCTCACCCCAACCCTCCCCCCAAGGGGAGAGGGAGCAAATCTCCCAATCCCCGGGCCTGCATCACAGCCTCCGTTCCGGCTGGCACATTGCTTGCATCTCGACTTGTACACAAGTTTGGATGCCTGATGATGGTGCATGACCCCAACCCGCTGACCGCCGCTGCCTGGATCGCGAAATTCGCGACGCCCGTGGCCGGTGCCGAAACCGCCGACACCCCCGGCGTGACCCTGCCGCTCGCCGGGTTGCGCTTCGCGGTCAAGGACAACATCGACGTGGCAGGCGTGCCCACCACCGCCGCCTGCCCGGCCTTCGACCGCCGGCCCACGGCACATGCGGCCGTGGTGCAGCGGCTGCTCGAAGCCGGTGCATCGCTGGCCGGCAAGACCAACCTCGACCAGTTCGCTTGCGGCCTGAACGGCACGCGCTCGCCGTATGGCGAAGTGCCCAACGCGTTCGATGCGCGCTATGTCTCCGGCGGCTCCAGTTCCGGTTCGGCGTATGTAGTGGCTGCGGGCGAGGTCGACTTCGCCCTCGGCACCGACACCGCCGGCTCGGGCCGCGTGCCCGCCGGGCTCAACAACATCGTCGGCCTCAAGCCTTCGCGCGGGCTGCTCAGCACATTCGGCGTGGTGCCGGCAGCGCAGAGCGCGGACTGCGTTTCGATCTTCGCGCGCACCGTGGCGCTGGCCGTCGATGTGATGCTCGCTGCCGCCGGCCACGATCCGCGCGACCCGTACTCGCGCGACATCGCCATGCGCCGCCGGCCGCTGCCCGCGCGCTTCTGCTTCGGCGTGCCCGACACGCTGAGCTTTTTCGGCGACACCGCGGCCGAAGAAGCCTTTCGCGACGCGCAGGCGAAGCTCGTGGCGCTGGGCGGCACGGCCGTCACCATTCCCTACGCACCGCTCGCCGAGGCCGCCGCACTGCTCTATGAAAGCGCACTCGTCGCCGAACGCTACGCCGCGGTGCGCGAGTTCTTCGACGCGCACGCCGACGAGGTGATCGAGCCCGTGCGCAGCATTCTCGCGAGCGGAAAGAAATATGTCGCGGCCGATGTGTTCGACGCGCAGACCCGCCTTCGCGCCATCGCGCAACAGGTCGAGCCGATGTGGCGCGACATCGACGTGCTGCTGGTGCCCACCGCGCCCACGCACTACACGCGCGAAGCCATGCGCGCCGACCCGGTCGTGCTCAACCGCAACCTCGGCGCGTACACCAACTTCGTCAACCTGCTCGATTACGCGGCCCTTTCTGTGCCGAGCAGCCTGCGTGTGGACGGCCTGCCGTTCGGCATCACGCTGATCGGCCCGAGCGGCAGCGATCTCGCATTGGCCGACCTCGGCCAGCGCTACCACCACGCGACCGGCCTCCCGCAGGGCGCTACCGGCTTGCCGCTGCCCGCACCGCGCCCGGTGCCCGGCCTCACGGCGCCGGCGCCGCAGACGCTCGCCATTGCTGTGGTCGGCGCGCATCTGTCGGGCATGCCACTCAACGGCCAGCTCACCGAGCGCGGCGCCACGTTGCTGCGCGCCACGACCACATCGCCCGCGTACCGCCTCTTCGCGTTACCCGGCACCACGCCGCCCAAGCCCGGCTTGCAGCGCAGCGCGGAAGGCGGCGCAGCCATCGCGCTCGAAGTGTGGGACGTTCCCATCGCGCAGGTCGGCAGCTTCCTCGCGTTGATTCCGCCACCGCTCGGCCTCGGCAGCGTCGAGCTGGCCGACGGCAGTTGGGTCCACGGCTTCATCTGCGAAGGCCACGCACTGGCCGGCGCACAGGACGTGACCCATCACGGCGGCTGGCGTGCCTATGTCGCGAGCCGTGCCGCTGCCCTTGCCAATTGACCGACCGACCGACTGATCCAGGAGTCCCGATGAGCACCTTCGAAAAATCTTCCGCATCGCGCCGGCAGTTGCTGCAAGCCGGCATCGGTGCAGCGGGCCTGGCCGTGCTGGCTGCGCCCGCCATCGTGCGCGCACAGGCCGCACCCAAGCTGCGCATCGGCTACTGGCCCGTGGCCGCCGGCTTGCCGTTTTTTGTGGCGGTGGACCGCGGCTACTTCAAGGAAGCGGGGCTCGACGTGGAGCCGCTCAAGTTCGCCGCCGCGCAACAGATCATGGAAGGCATGCTCGCGGGCCGCTGCGACGGCAGTGCCAACGGCACTGGCTCGGCCAACCTCGCCATTGGCGAGATCGCGCAGCCGGGCCTCTTCAAGATCTTCTGCACCAACCCGAGCAACGCGAAGTTCGTGCTCGACGAGTTCATCGTCGCGAAGGACAGCCCCGTCAAGACCATGGCCGAGCTGGCCGGCAAGAAGGTCGCCTCGGGCCCCGGCATCCAGAACGTCACGCTCTGCAAGACCATGCTCGAGCGCGCCGGCGCCAAGGGCGCGGTGGTGAGCGAGCTGCCCATCGGCCAGCATGTGGCCGCGCTCGTCGCGGGCCAGGTCGATGCCTGCTACACGCTGGAGCCGACCGGCACCATCGGCCGCATGAACGGCACCACACGGGTGATCGAGGCGGGCGTGGTTGCCAAGTACATCCTCGGCGACCCGATGGCGCCCTGGCACGGCGGTGCCGCCAGCCTCACCACCGAGTTCATCAAGAAGAACCCCGAGGTCGCGAAGAAGTACATCGCGGCGTACGCGCGCGGCGTCGAGCTGGTGCGCACCAAGCCCGACGACGCACGCCAGCACATGAAGGGCTACACCGCCATCGAGGGCAAGCTCACGGCCGAAGTGCCGCTCGCTTCGTACATGCTCTACAACGAGTTCAAGCCGAGCGACGTTGCGTACTTCCAGAAGTTCTACGACCTGTTCACCGAAAAAGGCATCTTCGAGAAGAAGGTGCTGGTGGATAGTCTTCTCTACAAGGCCTGACCATGGCCGACGCAAGCACGACCACGGCCGCGCCGTGGACACCGCCGGCCAGCCTCAATGCCGCCGCGCCCAAGCCCCCGTTGCGCGACCGGCTGCTGCCCTTCATCGGCCCCGTGGTGCTGTTCATCGTGTGGGACTTGGTGGTGCGCCTGGGCTTCATCAAGCCCATCCTGCTGCCCTCGCCAGCCGACACCATCGCCGCGCTGATCACGGGGCTCGCGGGCGGACCGCTGCTCACCGACTTCGCGATGACGGTGTGGCGCACGCTGCAGGCCTTCCTCATCGCGGCGGTGGTCGGCGTGCCGCTGGGCGTGCTGCTCGGCAGCAACGAGAAGGCGTACCGCAGCGTGGAGTTTCTGATCGACTTCTTCCGCTCCACGCCGTCGTCCGCGCTCATTCCGCTGTTCCTCTTGATCTTCGGCGTGAGCGACGTCAACAAGATCGCCATCGCCGCGTTCGGCGCGCTGCTCATCGTGGTGTTCAACAGCGCCTACGGTGTCATCAATGCGCGCAAGCAACGCGTGATGGCGGCGAAGGTCATGGGTGCCTCGCGCTGGCAGGTCTTCAAGGATGTGCTGATCTGGGAGAGCCTGCAGCCCAGCTTTGTCGGCCTGCGTTCGGCGGTGTCGATGGCGCTGGTGATCGTCATCGTGGCGGAGATGTTCATCGGCTCCGACACGGGGCTCGGCCATCGGATCATCGATGCGCAGCAGGTGCTCAACGTGAAGAGCATGTACGCGGCGATCCTGGCTGCTGGTGCCCTCGGCTACGCCCTCAACATTCTTTTTCTCGTCGCCGAGCGCCGCATCGTGCACTGGAGCGGAAGATGAAAGTCACACCCGACATCGTCATCAACGGCCCGGTGTACGCCGACGTGCCAAAGCCGGTCTTCAAGCCCGGCCCGGCCGGCACCCACATCACCATCCGCGGCCTGACCAAGTACTTCGCGGGCTGGCCGCTGTACGAGAACTTCGACCTCGACATTCCCAAGCACCGCATCGTCTCGGTGTTCGGGCCCAACGGCTGCGGCAAGTCCACGCTCATCAACATGATCGCGGGGCTGGTTCCCATCGACTCGGGCGAGATCCTGTTCGACGGCAAGCAGCGCAAGGACACCAAGATCGGCTACGTGTTCCAGAACTACCGCGAGGCGATGTTCCCGTGGATGCGCACCATCGACAACATCGCCTACCCGCTGAAGCTCGAAGGCCGCAGCAAGGCCGAGGTCGACCGGCGCATGGAAGAACTCGTGGCGTCGTTCGACGTCAAGTTCGACCTCAAGCGCTTTCCGTACGAGCTCTCGGGCGGCCAGCAGCAGACCGCATCGATCATGCGGGCCCTCGCACCGAACCCCGAGGTGCTGTTCCTCGACGAGCCCTTCTCCGCGCTCGACTTCGAGATGACGCTCTTCATCCGCGAGAAGCTGCAGGAGGTTTTCATGCAGACCGGCACCACGATGCTGCTGGTGTCGCACGACCTCGAAGAAGCCGTGTACCTCGCCGACGAAGTGCTGCTGCTGACCAAGCGGCCCACCAAGGTGGCGGAGATCCTGCGCTATGGCGATGCGCGCCCGCGCACCATCGAGACGCTGAGCACCGAGAGCTTCGTCGCGACGAAGAAGCTCAGCCTCGACATCTTCCAGCGCGAGGTGCGCCGATGAGCATGGAGATCAACATCCCCGAGGTGCACGCCGAAGTCAGTGCCGTCTTCGCGCGCTACGAAGAAGCCCTGGTGACCAACCAGCGCGCGGTGCTCGACGAACTGTTCTGGAACAGCCCGTACACGCTGCGCTACGGCTTCTCCGAGAACCACTACGGCCACGCCGACATCCGCATCTTCCGTGCCTCGCTGCCGGTGCAGAGCCCGCCGCGCGAACTGCTGCGCACCGTCATCACCACCTACGGCCGCGACTTCGCGACGGCAAACGTCGAGTTCCGGCGCGAAGGCAGCCGCGTGATCGGTCGCCAGAGCCAGACCTGGATCCGCACCGCCGAGGGCTGGCGCGTCGTTGCCGCCCACGTGAGCATGCCGGCTTGATCGCGCGGCACATTTTTTGCACTTCCTCCCCACTCCTCGAAAGAACGCCATGGCCAGCCAAATCAATCGTCGCGATTCCCTCAAGTCCCTGGCCGCGCTCGGCGCCGCCGGCACCCTCGGCGGCTGGAGCGCCCTGGCCCATGCGCAGGCCAAGCCGCTCACGGTCGGCGTGATCTACGTCGGCGCGCGCGACGACTACGGCTACAACCAGGCGCACGCCATGGCAGCCGCCGAAATCAAGAAGCTGCCCGGCATCAAGGTGGTCGAGGAAGAGAACGTGCCCGAGACCGCCGCCGTGCAGAAGACCATGGCCGGCATGATCTCGCAGGACGGTGCGAAGCTGTTGTTCCCCACCTCCTTCGGCTACTTCGATCCGCACATCCTGGCCGTGGCGCCCAAGTATCCCGACGTGCGCTTCTCGCACTGCGGCGGCCTCTGGACCGAAGGCAAGCACCCGAAGAACGCCGGCAGCTTCTTCGGCTACATCGACGAGTGCCAGTTCCTCAACGGCGTGATCGCGGCGCACATGACCAAGAGCAACAAGATCGCCTTCGTTGCCGCCAAGCCGATCCCGCAGGTGCTGCGCAACATCAACGCCTTCACGCTCGGTGCGCGCTCGGTCAAGCCGAACATCACCTGCAGCGTGATCTTCACCGGCGACTGGTCGATGGCCGTGAAGGAGGCCGAGGCCACCAACAGCCTGGCCGACCAGGGCTGCGACGTGTTCACCATGCACGTCGATGGTCCCAAGGTGGTGGTCGAGACCGCGGCCAAACGCGGCAAGATGGTCTGCGGCTACCACGCGAGCCAGGCCAAGCTCGCACCGAACGCATACCTCACCGGCGCCGAATGGAACTGGCTCACTGCCTACAAGACCGCCATCGAAGCCGCACAAACCGGCAAGCCGCATCCCAACTTCCTGCGCGGTGGTCTGAAGGAAGGCTACGTGAAGATGTCCGCCTACGGCCCCATGGTGCCGGACGCCGCGAAGAAACAGGCCGACGACATCAAGGCCAAGATGATCGCGGGCACCTTCGACATCTTCAAGGACGGCATCAAGGACAACAAGGGCGCGGTCGTGGTGCCGGCCGGCAAGGTCTTGAAGCAGACGGACCTTGAACTCGAGAAGATGAACTACCTGGTCGAAGGCGTCATCGGCCAGGCCTGAGTTCCGCCCATGCGTCACGCGCTCAAGGAATTCGCCCTGCCGGTGTTCGCCATCGCGGCGGCGCTGCTGCTGTTCGGCGTGCTGGTGGCTTTTGCCGGCGTCGATCCGGTGGAAGTGTGGGCGACGCTCTTCAAGGGCGCGTTCGGCGACTGGTTCTCGTGGCAGAACACCTTGCAGCGCGCTGCACCGCTGATGCTCACCGCGTTGTGCGTGGCGCTGCCGGCGCGCGCGGGGCTGATCGTCATCGGCGGTGAAGGTGCGCTGGTGCTGGGCGGGCTGGCCTGCGCGGCACTCGCGCATGCGGTGCCGCTGCCCGGCAACGTCGTGGGCACGGTGGTCGTCTGTATCGCCGGTGCATTGGCCGGCGCACTGTGGATCGTGCTCGCGGGGTGGCTGCGCCAGTACCGCGGCATCAACGAAACCATCAGCAGCCTGCTGCTGGCCTACATCGCCATCGGCATCTTCAAGCACCTGGTCGAAGGGCCGCTGCGCGATCCGGCAAGCCTGAACAAGCCATCGACGTATGCACTGAACGACGGGTTGCTGATCGGCGGCATCGGCGGCTCGGATGTGCACTGGGGCCTGGCGATCGGCGTCGTGGCGTGCCTGGGGCTCGGCTGGTGGCTGCGCGCGACCGCCTCGGGCTTCTCGGTGCGCGTGGTCGGCGGCAATCCGCGCACCGCGCAGCTCGTGGGCCTGCCGGCCACGCGGCTCATTCTCGGCAGCTGCGCACTGGGCGGCGCGTGCGCGGGGCTCGCGGGCGCGGTCGAAGTGGCGGCGGTGCACACCAACGCCAACGCCTCGCTGATCGCGGGCTATGGCTACGCGGGCATCCTCGTGTCGTTCATCGCGCGGCACAACCCGGTGGCCATCGTGCCGGTGGCGATTCTGTTCGGCGGCTTCGGCGCGGCGGGCAGCCTGCTGCAGCGGCGGCTCGGGCTGCCCGATGCCTCGGTGCTGGTGCTGCAGGGCATCGCGTTCGTGCTGATCCTCGCGAGCGAGGGCTTGCGCATGGTCGATTGGAGGGCGCTGCGCGCGCGCCTGTTCCGCGCTTCGGGGAGCCCGGCATGAGCGCCCCTTTCTTGCTCCCTCCCCTTCCGAGGGAGGGCTGGGGTGGGGGCACGACGGCGCTCACTCAACCACGGCGCTTGATCAAGGGCCTGCCCCCATCCCAGCCTTCCCCCGGAAGGGGAAGGAGCAAGAACGGGGAGGTTGCCGCATGACCGCCGATCAATGGATTGCGCTTGTGGCCGGCATCGTCGGCGGCGCGCTGCGCGTGGGCGCGCCCTTTCTTTTCGTGAGCCTCGGCGAATGCCTCACCGAGAAATCGGGCCGCATCAACCTCGGGCTCGAAGGCGTGCTGGTGCTGTCGGCGATGGCGGCCTTCGGCGGTGCGTATCTCACCGACTCGGCCTGGCTCGGCGTGCTGATCGGCGCGATGGCGGGGGCTGTGCTCGCGCTGCTGCATGGTCTGCTGTGCTCGCTAGATCGCGTCAACGACGTGGCGACCGGCATCGCGCTGATGCTGCTCGGCACGGGCCTCGCGTTCTATCTCGGCAAGCCGCTGATTCAGCCGCAGGCGCCACAGATTCCCGCGATACCGTTGGGCTTCTGGAGCGACAACACGGTGGTGCGCTCGGCGCTGCAACTCAATGCGCTCGTGCCCATCGGCGTGGCGCTCGCGGTGCTGCTCTGGTGGGGCTTCGCACGCACACGCGCGGGCTTGTTGGTGCGCATGGCGGGCGACTCGGCGCAGGCCACGCGCGCGCTCGGCTATTCGGTCTCGGGCCTGCGCATCGCGGCGACCACGGCGGGCGGCTTCATCGCCGGGCTCGGCGGCGCATCGCTCACGCTGTTCTATCCGGGCAGTTGGAACGAAGGCATCTCCAGCGGCCAGGGCCTGATCGCCGTCGCGCTCGTGATCTTCGCGCGCTGGAGTCCGCTGCGCTGCGTGGGCGCGGCCTTTCTCTTCGGCGGTGCGGGCGCCATCGGTCCCGCGCTGCAGTCCATCGGCATCGGCTGGGGCTATCACCTCTTCAACACCGTGCCCTATGTGCTCACGCTGGTGATCCTGGTGCTCACCTGCAAGCCGGGCAGCGCGGCCATCGGCAGCCCCGGCGAACTGTCTTCGACAAGGAACTGAACACCATGAGCGGTCTGGGTGGCCTCAACAAATCGGCGCACGGCGTCGTCGTCGGGCTGGTGCAGTTGCAATTGCCGAACGTGAAGACGCCGGCCGACCTCGCCGCGCAGACGCGGCGCATCTGCGAGATGGTGGGAAAGGCGCGCCGCAACCAGTCGACCATGGACCTCGTTGTGTTCCCGGAGTACGCGCTGCACGGCCTCTCGATGGACACCAACCCCGCGATCATGTGCACGCTCGACGGTCCCGAGGTTGCGGCCTTCAAGAGCGCCTGCATCGAACACCGCATCTGGGGCTGCTTCTCGATCATGGAAGCCAACCCCGGCGGCAACCCGTACAACAGCGGGCTCATCATCGACGACCAGGGCGAGATCAAGCTCTATTACCGCAAGCTGCACCCGTGGGTGCCGGTCGAACCCTGGGAGCCCGGCAACCTCGGCATTCCCGTGTGCGACGGCCCCAACGGCAGCAAGCTCGCGCTCATCATCTGCCACGACGGCATGTTCCCCGAGATGGCGCGCGAGGCCGCGTACAAGGGCGCCGACATCATCCTGCGCACAGCGGGCTACACCGCGCCGATCCGCCATGCCTGGCGCATCACCAACCAGTCGAACGCCTTCTGCAACCTCGCCTACACCGCGAGCGTGTGCCTGTGCGGCAGCGACGGCAGCTTCGACTCGATGGGCGAGGGCATGTTCTGCAACTTCGACGGCACGGTGCTGGTCGAGGGCGGCGGGCGCGTCGACGAGATCATCACCGCCGAACTGCGGCCCGACCTCGTGCGCGAGGCACGCACCGGCTGGGGCGTGGAAAACAACATCTACCAGCTCTACCACCGCGGCTACGTCGCGGTGAAGGGCGGCGCGCAGGACTGCCCCTACACCTACATGCACGACATGGCCGCCGGCACCTACAGGCTGCCGTGGAGCGCTGACGTGAAGGTGACCGACGGCACCTCCTGCGGCTTCGCGCCGCCGGAACGCAACTACCAAGGATGAGCATCGACATGACCACCACAGCAACCACCGCCGAGCGCCATGTGGCCGCCGAGCCCTACGCCTGGCCCTACAACGGCGACGTGCGCCCCGAGAACACCGCGCTGATCGTGATCGACATGCAGACCGACTTCTGCGGCAAGGGCGGCTACGTCGACGTGATGGGCTACGACCTCGCGCTGGTGCAGGCACCCATCCAGCCGATCGCGCGCACGCTCGCGGCGCTGCGGCCGCTGGGCTTTCACATCATCCACACGCGAGAAGGCCACCGCCCCGACCTCGCGGACCTGCCGGCCAACAAGCGCTGGCGCTCGCGGCAGATCGGTGCCAACGGCGTGGGCATCGGCGACGACGGCCCGTGCGGGCGCATCCTCGTGCGCGGCGAGCCGGGCTGGGAGCTCATTCCCGAACTCGCGCCGCTGCCCGGCGAGGTGGTGATCGACAAGCCCGGCAAGGGCTCGTTCTATGCCACCGACCTGGAGCTGATCCTGCGCACGCGCGGCATCGAGAACCTGATCCTCGCGGGCATCACCACCGACGTGTGCGTGCACACAACCATGCGCGATGCGAACGACCGCGGCTTCGAATGCCTGCTGCTGTCGGACTGCACAGCCGCCACCGACCACGGCAACCATCTCGCCGCGCTGAAGATGATCACGATGCAGGGCGGCGTGTTCGGCGCGCACACCACCTCGCAGGCCTTGCTGGCCACGCTTGGCTGATGCACGCATGAGCGCCGCCGCCCACGCCATCGGTGCGCTGCCTGCAGGCAGCGGCGCACTCGCGCTCGATACCTACGAGCTGACCAAGCGATTCGGCGCTTTCACTGCAATGGACCGCGTGACGATGCGCGTCGAACCCGGCACGGTGCACGCATTGCTCGGCGAAAACGGCGCGGGCAAGAGCACGCTGGTAAAGTGCGTGGCCGGCTTCCAGCGCGCGGAGGAGGGCAGCATCCTGATCGACGGGCGCGAGCAGGACATCGCCAACCCGATCGTCGCGCGCGCGCTGGGCATCGGCATGGTCTACCAGCACTTCACGTTGGCGCCGGGCATGACGGTGGCCGAGAACCTGCTGCTGGCCGGCGGCAAGACGCCCGCACTGATCGACTGGAAGACCAAGCGCGCGGAGTTGAAGGCGTTTCTCGCGACCACGCCTTTCAGCCTCGACCTCGATGTGCGGCCGTCGGAGCTTGCGGCGGGCGAAAAGCAGAAGCTTGAACTGCTCAAGCAGCTCTACCTGAAGCCGCGCCTCTTGATCCTCGACGAGCCCACCTCGGTGCTCACGCCGCAGGAGGCCGACGAGGTGCTGGGCCATGTGCGCGAGTTCGCGCGCAGCGGTCTGTGCACCGTGCTCATCATCACGCACAAGTTCCGCGAGGTGATGGCGTACGCGGACAGCGTGACCGTGTTGCGCAGGGGCAAGGCGGTGCATCACTGCCGTGTGGCGGACACGAGCCCGGCGCAGTTGGCGCAGGCCATGATGGGCGGCGAGGACACGGCCGTTTCCGCGCCGGCTTCATCGCCCGCTGTCAGGAAGCCCGTGGCCGATGCGGCACCCGTCGCGCTGAAGGTCGAAGGCCTCAAGGCCCAGGGCGACCGCGGCACGCTCGCGCTGCATGACCTGAGCTTGTCTGTGCGCGCGGGAGAAATCCTCGGCGTGGCGGGCGTCTCCGGCAACGGACAGCGCGAACTGGTCGAGGCCCTGGTCGGGCAACGCCCGCGGCTGGCCGGCCGCGTGAGCGTGATGGGTCAGCCCTACAACGCACGCCGCGCCGAGAACCGCAGCCTCAAGGTGCGCAGCCTTCCCGAGGAGCCGCTGCGCAACGCCTGCGTAGGCGACCTCAGCGTGGCCGAGAACATGGCGCTGCGCGATTTCGACCGGCCGCCGCTGTCGCGCGGCGGCGTGCTGAACTTTCCGTACTGGCGCAGCCGCGCACGCGAATGGATCGCCGAGTACGGCGTCAAGACGCAGGGCGAGGGCGCGCCGATCCGCAGCCTCTCGGGCGGCAACGTGCAGCGCGCGGTGCTCGCGCGCGAGCTGGCCGGCGACATCAACGTGCTGATCGCGGCGAACCCGGTGTTCGGTCTCGACTTCGCCGCCGTCGCGGAGATCCACGCGCGCATCGTGCAGGTGCGCGAGAAGGGCGGTGCGGTGCTGCTGGTCAGCGAAGACCTCGACGAACTGCTGGAGCTGGCCGACCGCATCGTCGTGATGAGCGAAGGGCAGATCGTGTTCGAGACTTCGGCTGCAGGCGCGGAGCGACATGTGATCGGCGCGCACATGGGCGGTGGACACCACTAACCGGAGCCAGCATGCGCATAGAACAAGCCAACCCCTTCGCCTACGAGTTCGAAGTTCAGAACACTGCGCTGGTCCTCATCGACATGCAGCGGGACTTCATCGAGCCCGGTGGCTTCGGCGAAACGCTGGGCAACGACGTGTCGCTGCTCGAAGCGATCGTTCCCGCGACGCAAGCCGCCCTGGCGGCGTGGCGCAAGGCCGGCGGCCTGGTGGTCCACACGCGCGAGGCGCACAAGGCAGACCTCTCCGATTGCCCGCCCGCCAAGCGCAACCGCGGCAACCCGAGCTTGCGCATCGGCGACGAAGGCCCGATGGGTCGCATCCTCGTGGCGGGCGAGCCCGGCAACCAGATCATCGATGCGCTCGCGCCGGTCGACGGCGAACTCGTCATCGACAAGCCCGGCAAGGGCATGTTTCACGCCACCGGCCTGCATGAACTGCTGCAGCAGCGCGGCATCACGCACCTGCTGTTCGGCGGCGTCACCACCGAGGTCTGCGTGCAGACCAGCATGCGCGAGGCCAACGACCGCGGCTACGACGGCCTGCTGCTCGAGGACTGCACCGAGAGCTACTTCCCGGCTTTCAAGGCGGCGACGCTCGACATGATCCGCGCGCAGGGCGCCATCGTCGGCTGGACCGCGCCGAGTGCGGCGTTGCTGGCTGCGCTGAACAACGCGACATGAAGCCGGTGCCAGCGGCTACCATCCCCCACGTGTCTACCGTCCGACCCCGCCCAGCTTCCCCCGCGCCCGCCGCCGATACGGCCGTTTTTCGTACACGCGCCGACGAGGTCTATGCGCAGCTCAAGCGCGACGTGGCCGAGTTCATCCTCGTGCCCGGCGACCGATTCACCGAGAACGAGATCAGCGACCGCCTCGGCGTGTCGCGCACGCCGGTGCGGCAGGCGCTGTTCCGGTTGCAGCAGGAGGGTTTCGTCGAGGTGCTGTTCCGCAGCGGCTGGCGCGTGCTGCCCTTCGACTTCGACCAGTTCGAGCAGCTCTACGACCTGCGCATGGTGCTGGAGACCACCGCGGTGCATCGAATTTGCGAAGCCGATCATCGTGTCGACCGCAGCCTGCTCGACACGCTGGCCGGCATCTGGCTCGTGCCGGTGGCCGAGCGCAGCACCGACACCGCTCAGGTCGCGCAGTGGGACGAAGCCTTTCACTGCGCGCTCGTGTCCGCTGCGGGCAACGCCGAGATGGCGCGCGTGCACAGCGACGTGACCGACCGCATCCGCATCATCCGCCGGCTCGACTTCACCAAGCAGCCGCGCATCGAAGCCACCTACGACGAGCACGCGAAGATCCTCAAGGCGATCCGCGCGAACCGGGGCGATCAGGCGGCGATGCTGCTGCGCGCGCACATCGAGACCAGCCAGGCGGAGGTGCGCAAGATCACGTTGCACCAGGTGCATCTGGCGCGGCACGCGGGGCGCGCGCCGCGCTGAGGCATCGCACCCGAAGGCGCGGTGCCGGTGCCGTTACGGTGCGCCGAGAGGAATGAACGAAATCTGGGGATCGTTCGTCAGGCCGATCGCCGACATTCCGTCCGGCGTGACTGCCAACTGGCGGTCGAGAAGGTTCTTCGTGTAGCTCGCGAACCTGAAGGACTTCAGCACACGTCCATCTGGTGAGTGGAGCCAGATATCGGTGTCTCCATACATGCCGTTGATGCCGCATATCACGCGACCATCCCTGGTGACTTCCACGTTGTTGGGATAAGCGGCTCCTCCCGGAAGGTAGTCAATGAAGGCCAAGGTGGCGGGATTCACCGAGGAGCAAAGATAGGGCGCGCCCGTTGCGGTGTAGAGCGCAGTTCCCTCTGCATCGACGGCGATGTCGACGACGGTGCCGGACGGAAAGACGGGCTGTCCTTCCGCGATGGACTTCACCATCAGAATCCCGTTTGCCATTGCCGAGTAGTCGACATCGAAGACATGGAGAGTGCTGAAGGGGCCGTGTGCAAAAACCTTGCGTCCATCGGAAGAGGCGGCAAAGAGCACATTGCCGATCGAGCTCGGGAACGTGCCAATGCTTTGACCCTTGGCATAGGCGGTGCCGTCACTTGCAAGAACGATGTCCTGGCCATTGGTGCGGATAGCTTGCAAGGTCAGAGGCGAATACTTCTCGGTTTTCAGTGGCCAGGCTTCGCGCTTGGACGCGGTTGCCAGATCGACGACGACGATGGTCTTGCTGCTCGTATCCAGGACGTAGAGCTTGCTCCCATCAGCTGCAACCGTCATCTCGTTCAGCACCGTGCCAACGTTCGGAATGGTGCCGACCTTGGTGCCGAGATGCGCGTTGTAGATGTCGATGGAGGTTCCGCTGTTGTGCGCGTAGACATAGGGCCGGATCTTGTCGGCAACGAGGTTCGTATAGATCGCGGGCAAGGAGGTCGGCGTCGTCAGCTCGCTGCCGGAACGCCACAGGCCGACTTGAACGACCGCGGAGGCCACGTCTGGATTGGAGCTGTTCAGCGTGACGGTCGCATAGCTGATCGCGCCCAGCGGTGCCAGCTTGGGATCCGCGGTGAGCACCAGGCCTGCGCCGGAGCCCGTCGTGCCGCTGCTCGTTACTGACAGCCAAGAGGCGCTGGAGGTGGCGGTCCAGGGCAGAGCGGCGCCGAAGTTGTCAGTGACCTTCAGGGTTCTAGTGAGTACCGATCCGCTGGGCAGGCTCGCGAAACCGATGCCCCATTCGGAGACAAGCAGTAGCCGCTTGTCCCGGTTCAACACCAGGTTCAGGGGCAGCGTGGCGGTGTCGCCGTTGACCTGCGCCGTCACCGTCGCAATGCCGGAATGGGTGCCGGGCGCGGCGGCATTGAAAACCGGCGAGAAGCTCAACGAAGTTCCACTCGCGTCGACGGTGCCGGAGGTGGGGGAGGCGGTGACCCAACTGGGCAATGGTGCCGAGAGGGTCCAGGGCCACTTGTTGTCCCTGTTCAGGCCCATGAAGATCGACTGGGGGATCTCGTCGCGCCCTTTGGGGCCACCCAGCGTGACGGTTGTGGACGGCGTCGACAGCTGCGGTTTGGGGGGCGGGACCGGGAGTGCGGCCCGGGCAGCCAGAGAGCCTGGATCGACAGGCAGTCGTGACGAAGCGGTGCTCGCCGTCAGGCCGCCGATCGACTCGACGTTAGACGCTTGCAGCGGGACGGCCTCACCCTTCATTTCTGTGAAGGAGAGTGTCTTCGTGTTGTTCGTATCAGCAGGGCTGGAGGCAAGGGCCGTTGGCGCTGCACCAGCAAGGCCGGGAGAATCTCCGCCACCACCACCACCACATGCAGCGAGCGCCAGACAAAAGCCAACGATGGCTGTGAATTTCAGCGTCATGTCCCTCTTCCCTCGTCATCTCAATCGCTAGGAGCCGCACAGCGTTGCGATGCAAGGTGCATGCACGGCGGTTAATACTTATTGCCGAAAGTATCGCAGCTTCGTGTGACGCGTGTCTTGACCGTTGTGTGACGAGCGATGCTCAGGCGCCGCGCGACCCGCCGCGGCGCAGTGGTCAAGGAGGAACAAGGGCCGGTGCGTTCAGTCCGCAGTGATGTTTCCCCGCTTGACCACCGTCGCCCACCGGTCCGCATCCTTCTTCACCAACGCCCCGAACTCCGCTGGCGTCGAGCTCGCCGGCACCATGCCCTGCGACTCGAAGGACTTCGCCACCTCGGGTTGCTTCAGCACCGCTGCGATCTCCTTGTTGAGCCGCGCCACCACCTCGGGCGGCGTGCCCTTGGGGGCGAGTACGCCGTACCACATGTCCACGTTGTCGGCGGTCACGCCGGCCTCGGCGAGCGTCGGCACGTCGGGCAACTGCGGCAGCCGCTTGCTGCTGCCGGTGGCGATGGCCCTGAGCTTGCCGACCTGGATGTGCTGCAGCGCCACATGCACCGGCAGGAACATGTAGTCGATGCGCCCGCCGAGCAGGTCGGTTACCGCGCCGGCTGTGCCCTTGTACGGCACGTGCAGCAGGTCAGTGCCGGTGCCTTGCATCAGCAGTGCCATCGAGAGGTGATGCGGCGTGCCCACACCCGGCGTGGCGTAGGTCAGCTTGGCCGGCTCCGCCTTGGCTGCGCTCACCATCTGCGCGACCGATGTCGCTTTCTGCACATTGGGGTTGGTCACCAGCAGCAGCGTGCCCCACGAGGTGAGCGACACCGGCGCGAAGTCGGCCACGGGGTCGTAGCTCAGCGACTTGCAGAGGCTGCGGTTCATCACCAGCGTGTTGACCTGCACCATCAGCGTGTAGCCGTCGGGCTTGGCACGCGCGACTTTCTCGCTGCCGATGTTGCCACTCGCGCCCGCGACGTTTTCCACGATCACGGGCTGGCCCAGCAGCGCGGGCAGGCGGGCCGAGAGCTGGCGCGCGACCAGATCGATGCCGGTGCCCGGCGTGTAGGGCACGACGAGCGTGATCGGCTGGTCGGGCCAGGCATGGGCCGCGGCGGCGCTCGCCGCAACGAGCAGGGTGGTCAGGGTCTTGGCAATCAATCGCATGGTCTGTCTCCGTCTTGTTCTGTGAGGGAAGTGCCGGCGCTCAGAGGTAGGAGGCGCGCGCCTTCAGCGCGACCGGGTCGTAGCCCGCCACGCGCTTGTAGTTGTCCGAGATGGCCTGCAGCTCGGCATGGCTCACCACGTCCTCGATCTGCCCGAAGCGCTTGCCGCCCGAGCGCTCGAACACTTCGCGCAGGATCGCGTCAGGCGGGTTGCTGCGGTTGGTCAGCACCACGTTGGTGGTGGCCTTCACGCGCACGCGGTCGTAGTCTTCGAGCGCCGCAGTGCCGACACCCAGGTCCTTGAGCGCGCCTGCGAGGAAGCGCGCGTCGATGATCGCCTGCCCCGCGCCGTTGGAGCCGCGCGGCACCATCGGATGCGCGGCGTCGCCCAAGAGCGTGAGGCGGCCATGCGTCCAGCGCGGCAGCGGGTCCTGGTCGACCATCGGGTACTCCAGGATGGTGTCCGACGCGCGGATCAGCGCGGGCACGTCGAGCCAGTCGAAGTGCCAGTCGGCAAAAGCGGGGAGAAAGTCCTCGAGCCGGCCGGTGCGGCTCCAGTCGCGCATCGCGGGCTGCGGCGCGTGGATCTCGGCGACCCAGTTCACGAGCTGGTGGCCTTCGGCATCGATGTCGTTGCGGATCGGGTAGATCACCATCTTGCCGACCGCGAGCCAGCCCGCGCGCACCATGCTCGCGCCCGAGAGAAAGGGCTTCCATCGCGCGGTGCCGCGCCACATGTTCACGCCCGAATAGCGCGGCGCGCCTTCGCTGGGATAAAGCTGCTTGCGCAGCGCCGAGTGGATGCCGTCGCAGCCGATGGCCACTGCGCCGCGGACGGCGGGCGCATCGGCGAAGTGCACGGTGACGCCGCCCGCGTCCTGCGTCACGCCGGTGCAGCGGTGGTTGCAGACCACGCTGTCGGGCCCCAGGCGCTTGAGCGTTTCTCCCAGCAGCACCGTCTGCAGATCGCCGCGGTGGATCGAGAACTGCGGCCAGTCGTAGCCCGCATGCTCGCCCGCGGCTTCCTGAAAGATCAGCTGGCCGTGCTCGGTGAAGAAGATCGACTCCTTCGTGCGCACGCCCACCGCATCGAGTTGCGGCAAGAGGCCGAGCTCGGTCAGCTCGCGCACCGCGTGGGGCAGCAGGTTCACACCCACGCCGAGCGGCTTGAGCTCAGGCACGGCCTCGTACACGCGGCAGGCAATGCCGGCCTGGTGCAGGCTCAGCGCGAGGGTCAGGCCGCCGATGCCGGCGCCCAGGATGATCACTTGCTTGTCGTTCATGGCTCTAGAAAGTCTTCCGTTTGTCTCGGGTCGTATTGGGAACGGAAGTCAGCCATTTGTGAAATTTAGATGTGCTATGGATTTATCATGAATCCTTATGAACCTCTCGACCCGCCAGATGCGCGCCTTCCTGCAGGTGGCGCGCCTGGGCAACTTCACGCGCGCGGCCGAGCAGGCGCACATCACGCAGGCGGGGCTGAGCATCCTGATCCGCGAGATGGAAAAGCAATTGGGCTGCCGGCTCTTCGACCGCACGACGCGCGTGGTGAGCCTCACGCCAGCCGGGCGACGCCTGCTGCCGGTGGTGGAACGCCTGGTCACCGACCTCGACGACGTGGCCGCGCAGCTCGGTGCCGAGGGCGACGAGGCGCGCCAGACCTTGCGCATCGCAGCCACGCCGCTGGTGTCCTCGCACCTGCTGCCGCAAGTCTTCAACACCTTCCGCCAGGCGCATCCGCAGGTGAACCTGCGCCTCTTCGATGCCGACCTGCGCGATGTGGAAGCGATGGTCACCGCCGGTGATGCCGACATGGGCCTCGGCTTCTTCTTCAAGGCCGCGGTAGGGCTGGAGCGCACGCCGGTCGGGCGCTTTCACCTGATGCGTGTGGCGTCTTCAGAGGAGGCCGATGAAGCGCCGGCCATCGGCACCGCGCCGTGGTCCGCACTGCGCACCGCCGAACTCATCGGCCTGCCATCGGGCAACCCGATCCAGAAGGTGATCGACCAGCACCTGCTGGCCACCATCGGCCGCGCCGATGCACAGCGGCCCACCTTCAATTTCTTCGGCACGCTGATCTCGATGGTCGAGGCCGGCTTCGGCACCGCCGTGATGCCGACCTTCGCGCTCGCGGCCTGCCGCCGCCACCGCGTGCGCACCGACGTGCTGGTCAAGCCGAAGGTGGGGCTCGACTTCTATCGCATCGCCAAGCGCGGCGCACACGAGACCGAAGCGATGCAGGCTTTTGTCGCGACGCTGGAGAAGGCGCTGCCCGCGCTCTCGCGTTAATCCGCCTCTGGGGTTTCGGTAAGCCGCTTGCGCAGGAACTCCGCGAAGGCATAAGCGATCACCGGCAGCTGCCGTCCGCGCAGGCTGGCCAGCACCAGTTCGCCGCGCGGAAAGCCGCGGTCCTCGATGTCCCGGGCCACGATGTTGGGGTCTTCTGTCCGGGTGCCGATGGCCATCTGGAACGAGATCGACTGGCCGTCGTACAGGCAGCCGCGCAGGAACTCGAAGCTGTTGCTCTCCACCATGGCCCGGATCGAGGTGGAACTGCGCGCGAGAAAGCGCTCGAGCAGCTGGCGCCCGCCCGTGTCGCGGTTCGGCAGCACCACCGGGTAGTCGGCGCAGTCGCGCAGGCGCAAGGCCTTGGCTTTCGCCAGCGGATGGCGCCTGTGCATGATCGCCATGAGCTTCTGCTCGACCGCGCACACGCGCTCGATGTCGGCTTCGGGCGAGAGGTTGAACACCAGCGCCAGGTCGGTCTCGAAACTGCGCAACGCGCCGGCCGCCTGCACGTGGTCGCCGATGCGCGCGTCGAAACCCACCAGCGGATGCGTCTTGCCGAAGTCGTTGATGGCGGCCGGCAGGAAGCGCGGCGCGAGCGCCTGGCTCGCCACCAGCCGCACCGATCCGCGGCGCAAACCCTGCAGCTCCTCGATCTCGGAGCGCACGCGGTCCAACTCCGATGCGCGCCCGCGGATGTAGCGCACGAACAGCTCGCCCGCCGCGGTGAGCCGCATGCCGCGCGGTAATCGCTCGAAGAGCGGCGTGCCCAGTTCTTCCTCGAGGTCCTGGATGCGGCGGTTGACGGCGGAGGGCGCAACGTGCAGCCGCTCGGCCGCCTGGCGGATCGAGCCGGCCCGGGCGACCTCGTCGGCGTAGCGCAGAAAGCGAAGGTGGTTCATGCCCGCGGCAGTTGCACGAAGTGCGCCAGAACCGTTGCGGTCACCGTTGCCGCAACGGCAATGCACAGTACGTGAATCGGTACGGATCAGGAGCACCTTCTGGCACGTCGGCTGCGTGCCCGCATCGCATGACACGCCGATCCGCGCCTTCGCGCACCAACACAGAGCAACCGTCCGTTCGCTTCGGCCCGGCGCCCCACAACGCGTGGACGCTGGCCGGCGGCCGCGTCAGCCTGGTGCGCGCACCGAAGCGGCCGCTGCCGGTGCAGATGTCCGCCGAGCCGCAGCCCATCGAGTTCGATCTCGCGCGCAGCGCGCTGGTCGTGGTCGACATGCAGAACGACTTCTGCCACCCCGAGGGCTGGTTCGCGCAGAAGGGCATCGGCATCCGCGCGGCGCGCAAGCCGATCGCGGCCATCGCCCAGCTGCTGCCGGCGTGGCGCGCGGCCGGCGGTGCCGTGGTGTGGCTCAACTGGGGCATTCGCGCGGACCGCCTCAACCTCTCGCCCACGGTGCAGTTCAAGGGCAAGCGCAGCGCCGATGGCGTCGGCTATGCGGAGCATTCGCCCATCGACCACGGTCCTTCGCTGGTGCAGGGCGAATGGGGCGCGCAGGTGATCGACGAGCTGGCCGTCGAGCCCAGCGACATCACCGTCCACAAGCACCGCCTGAGCGGCTTCTGGGACAACGAGCTCGACAGCATCCTGCGCCAGCAGGGCATCACCACGCTGCTGTTCGCGGGCATCAACACCGACCGCTGCGTGTTCTCGACGCTGCAGGACGCGAACTTCCTCGGCTACGACTGCGTGTTGCTGAAGGACGCGTGCGGCACCCCGTCGCCCGCCTATGTCACGCGCGGCATTCATTTCATCGTGCAGCAGCTGCACGGGTTCGTGGCGACCGCCGAGTCCCTGCTTGATTCGCTGTCCTCTCTTTCCAAGAAACGCTAGGAGTCCTTCGCATGTCGCCGTCTCTCTTCTCTAACTTGCGCCCGGTGCGCGCGCTCGCTGCGCTGGCCACCGCCGCCGGCCTTGCCCTGGCAGCCACTGGCGCCGCCGCGCAGGTGCCGGTCAAGCTCGTGCTCAACTGGAAGTACGAAGGCCCGCAGGCTTGGTTCTTCGTGGCCCAGGACAAGGGCTACTTCAAGGCCGAGGGCCTGGACGTCCAGATCGACCAGGGCGAGGGCTCCGCCGCCTCGATCCCCAAGGTGGCGGCCGGCGCCTACCAGGCCGGCTTCGGCGATCTCAACGCGCTGATCGACCTCGCATCGAAGCGCCCGGCCGACGCGCCGGTGGCGGTCTACATGCTCTACAACACGCCGCCCTTCACGATCGTGGTGAAGCAGGACAGCCCGATCAAATCGCCCAAAGACCTGGAAGGAAAAACCATTGGCGGCCCTGCCAACGACGGCGCGCTGAAGCTGTTCCCGGCCTTCGCCAAGCTCGCGAAGGTCGATGCCGCCAAGGTGACCATCACCAACATGGCGCCCAACCTGCGCGAGCAGATGCTCACGCGCGGGCAGATCGACGCCGCCTTCGGTTACGTGACCACCGTGAGCTTCAGCGCCAAGGCGATGGGGCTCGATCCGGCGAAGGACCTGCGCTTCATCCGCTACGGCGACAACGGCATGGACCTGTACTCCAACGCCGTGTTCTTCTCGCGCACCTTCGTGCGCGACAACCCCAAGGCGGTGCAAGGTTTCGTGAAGGCGCTGAACCGCGCGGTGAAGGAAGTCATCGCCGACCCGGACATGGGCATCGACTACGTCATGAAGCGCGAGCCGCTGCTCAAGCGCGAGGTTGAAAAAGAAAAGCTGTTCGCCACGCTGCGCAACGACATGAGCCACCCCGAGGTGGCCCGCATCGGCCTGGGCGACGTGGACGACGCGCGCCTGAAGAAATCCATCGACATCGTGGTGGACGCCAACCAGCTGCCGCGCACGCCGGCAACGGCCGAGGTGTTCGACCGCAGCTTCCTGCCCGCGCGCGCCGAGCGCCCCTCCAAGACATTGAACGCATCGAACTGAAAGCGAGTAACGACATGGACCTGCAACTCAAAGACAAGGTGGCGCTCATCACCGGCCCGGCCAAGGGCATGGGACGCGCCGTCACGCTGGCCTTCGCGCGCGAAGGCACGAAGCTGGTGCTGGCCGGGCGCGACACCGGCGCCATCGAACCCGTGGCCGCGGAAGCCCGCGCGCTCGGCGTCGCGGCGATCGTCGTGCCCTGCGACCTGACCGTGGGTGCACAGACCGAGGCGCTGGCGGCGCATGCGCTGGAAGCCTTCGGTCGCATCGACGTGCTGGTGAACGTGGCCGGCGGCTCGGGGCCCATCGGCAAGACCGGCTGGGAAACCACCACCGAGGAGTTCGACGAGATCGTGCGGCTCAACATGACCGGCTGCTTCAACACCATGCGCGCCGTGCTGCCCGGCATGGTCGCGCGCAAGAGCGGCAAGGTGGTCAACGTGGGCGGCACCTTCGGCATGCGCGGGCGCGCCGGCCGCATGGCGTATTCGGCCTCCAAATGGGGCCTGCGCGGCATCACCAAGAGCTTTGCGCTGGAGGCCGGGCCGCATGGCATCAACGTGAATTGCGTGGCGCCCGGCATGGTCGACGGGCCGCGCTTTCGCGAGAAGGTCTGCGCCAACATGGCCGGGAAACTGGGCATCACGCTGGAAGAGGCGATGACGCGGCACGCGGCCGACTACGCGCTGCGCCGCGTCTCCACCGACGCGGACGTGGCCAACGCCTGCCTCTTCATGGCGAGCGAGGTGTCGCGCCAGATCACCGGTGTCGACCTGCCCGTCGATGGCGGCTGGGCGATGCTCTGAGGAGGCCGCGATGCAAAAAGAAGTCGACCTCGTCATCCGCGGCGCCCGCGTGGTCTCTGCGGACCAGATCATCGAAGCCAGCGTGGCCATTGCCGGCGAGCGCATCGTGGCCGTCGGCCATGACGACACCATGCCGCCCGCGCGCGAGGAGATGCGCGCCGACGGCCTCTACCTGCTGCCCGGTGCCATCGACAGCCACGTGCATTTCCGCGACCCCGGCTATCCGAACAAGGAAACCTGGAAGACCGGCTCGGCCGCTGCCGCGATGGGCGGCGTGACCACGGTGTTCGAGATGCCCAACACCAACCCGTCGACCGGCACCGTCGAGGCGCTGCGCATCAAGCAGAAGGCGGCCGAGTCCTCGTACTGCGACTTCGGCATCCACGGCCTGTTGGGCGACGACACGGTCGACCGGCTCGAGGAACTGCTCGACGCCGGCGTCACGAGCTTCAAGGCCTTCGTCGGCAACACCTTCGGCAACCTGCCCGCGCCCACCGACGGTGCGCTGCTCGAAGGCTTCGAGAAGCTCGCGCCGCTGGGCATCCGCACGGTGGTGCATGCGGAAAACTCGTCGATCCTGCAGCGCCGCCAGAAGAAGATGCAGGCGGCCGGCCGCATCGATGCCATGGCCCACCTGGCCGCGCGGCCCGCCGTGGCCGAGATCGAGGCCATCGGCCGCGTGCTCACGCTGGCCGAATGGACCGGCGCGCGCGTGCACATCGCGCACCACAGCGCGGCCGATTCGCTCTTCCTGCTGCGCGAAGCCAAGCGCCGCGGCGTGGACGTGACGGCCGAGACCTGCCCGCAGTACCTGTTGCTGAACACCGGCCACATGCTGAAGCTGGGCGGCGTGATGCGGCTCAACCCGCCGATCCGAGAGGCGCGCCACAACCAGCCGCTGTGGGACGCGCTGCTCGACGGCACGCTGGACATGATCGCCACCGACCACGCGCCGCACACGCCGGAAGAGAAAACCCGCGAGAGCATCTGGGACTGCGACTGCGGTTTTCCGGGCGTCGAGACGCAGATGCCGCTGATGCTGACCGAAGTGAACCGCGAGCGCGCGACGCTGATGGACTACGTGCGCTGGAGCGCGGTGAACCCGGCCAAGGCCTGGGGCCTGTACGGCACCAAGGGCGTGATCGCACCGGGCGCGCACGCGGACATCGCCATCGTCGACATGCAGCGCGCCGGCACGCTGTCGCAGAACAAGCTGCAGAGCATCAGCAAGATCTCGCCGTGGAACGGCCGCGCGGTGCAGGGCTACCCGCTGCACACGCTGCTGCGCGGGCGCTTCGTGATGCGCGAAGGCAAGCTGGTGACCGATGCGGTCGGCTGGGGGCGTTCGGTGAAGGGCGTGCAGAAGATGCCCACGCCCGCGCCGCGCAACACCGAGCACTACAGCAGCGCGATCCTGAAGACGCCGCCCGGCGTGCCTGCGACCGCCGTGCCGGTGGGCGCGGTGGACTGGAACGAGGCATGAGCACCACGCGTGTGCAGCAGGTGCAGGTCTGGCGCATTCCGTGCAGCGGGCCGGGCGACCTGCGCGGCGTGAAGGCGCTGATCGATGCGGGCGAGATCGTCGCGTCCGACATCGTGGCCGTGATGGGCAAGACCGAAGGCAACGGCTGCGTCAACGATTTCACGCGCGAGTACGCATCCGCGGCGTGGTGCCACCTGCTCGCACCCGCGCTCGGCTGCACGCCCGAAGCGGTGCATGGGCGCGTCGCGCTGGTGATGTCGGGCGGCACCGAGGGCGTGCTGTCGCCGCACTTCACCGTGTTCGCGCGGCGCTGGGTGTCCGGTGCTTCTGCAGTCAAGGGCAAGCGCCTGGTGGTCGGCATTGCACAGACGCGCGACTTCCTGCCGGAGGAAATGGGTCGTGCCGCGCAGATCGATGCCACGGCCGAAGCCGTCGCCGAGGCCATGCGCGATGCCGGCATCCGGAGCGCGGACGACGTGCACTTCGTGCAGGTCAAGTGCCCGCTGCTCACCTCGGCGAAGGTATCGGCGGCGCTGGCGCGCGGCGCCTCGCCGGCCACCCACGACAGCTACGAGTCGATGGGCTATTCGCGCGGTGCGTCGGCGCTCGGCGTGGCGGTGGCGCTGGGCGAGGTCGTGCGCGAAGAGATCGGCGACGCGAGCGTGATGAGCGACTGGCGGCTGTTCTCCGCGCGCGCCTCGGCATCGGCCGGCATCGAGCTGGAAGGCAACGTTGTCATCGTGCTCGGCGAGACGGAAGGCAGCGCATCCGCGTTCCGCATCGCCCATGCGGTGATGCGCGATGCGATCGACGCCGCGAGCGTGCGCGCGCTGCTGCGCGATGCCTTCGGCCTCGACGCGGAACGGGATGCACAGGCCCTGTCCGCGCGCCTCGTGAACCTGCTCGCGAAGGCCGAGGCCAGCCCGGACGGCCGCGTGCGCGATGCCCGCCACACCATGCTCAACGACTCCGACATCCACTCGACCCGTCATGCGCGCGCCGTGGTGGGCGGCGTGCTGGCTTCGGTGGCCGGCCACACGGCGCTGTATGTGTCGGGCGGCGCCGAGCATCAGGGCCCCGCGGGCGGCGGACCCGTCGCCGCGATCCTGCGGATGGACGACGACACGGCCTTTTCTTCTTCTGTCTTTTCCTGAAGGACCTCATGGGCAACGCATTCATCCAACTGTCCGACGTGATGCTGCGCTACGGCGGCGGCACCATCGCCCTGGACCACACGACGCTGGACATCGAGAAGGGCGACTTCGTCGCGCTCGTGGGCCCGAGCGGATGCGGCAAGTCGACCATCCTGAAACTGGTGGCGGGCCTGCTGCGGCCGAGCGCGGGCGCGGTGATCGCCGGCGGGCGCGAGGTGGGCGCGGCCGGCACCGTGGTTGCGGCCGGCGCGCATGCGTCGCCCGCGCCGCGCCTTCGCATCGGCCTCGCCTTCCAGAACCCGACCATGCTGCCGTGGCTTACGATCCGCGAGAACGTGATGATCCCGCTGAAGATCGTCGAGCCCTTCCGCCAGCACTACCGCAGCAAGAAGCGCGGCGAATACGCCGAGCGCGCCGACGCGCTGCTCGCGCAGGTGGGGCTCAAGGGCTTCGGCGACAAGCGGCCGTGGCAGCTGTCGGGCGGCATGCTGCAGCGCGCCTCGCTGTGCCGCGCGCTGGTGCACGAGCCCGAGCTGCTGCTGCTCGACGAGCCCTTCGGCGCGCTCGACCAGTTTACGCGCGAGGAGCTATGGGACATCATGCAGACGCTGTGGATCGCCAGGCGGCCGACCGTGCTGCTGGTGACGCACGACCTGCGCGAATCGGCCTACCTGGCCAACCGCATCTGCGTGATGAGCGCGCGGCCGGGGCGCATTCTCGAAACGCGCGAGGTGGACTTCGCGCGGCCGCGCACGCTGGAGAGCAGCTACGCGCCCGAGTTCGCGGCGCTGGTGCAGCAGCTGCGCATGCGCATCGCCCAGGCGCGCCGCGAGAGCGATGCCGTGCCGGCGGCGCCGGCATTGGCAGAGGCGCACGCGCTCGAAGAGGTGGCCGCATGATTGCGCCGCTCGCACGGCAGCGCCTGCTTTCCGCGGGCGCGCTCATCGGCTTCTTCGTGCTGTGGGAGGTGGTCTGCCTGGCCTTCGGTGTGTCCGACCTGATCCTGCCGCGCCCGAGCCAGATCGCGCTGGTGCTGGTCCAGAAGATGCCGCTCTTGTGGCCGCACACCGTGCAGACGCTCTACACCACGCTCGCGGGATTCGTGCTGGGCGTGGGCGCGGGCATCGCCATCGGCGTGGTGATCGGCTCGTCGAAGCTGGCCTACGACGTGACCTATCCGCTGCTGGTGGGTTTCTCCAGCATTCCGAAGGTGGCGGTGGTGCCGCTCTTCGTGGTGTGGTTCGGCGCGGGCACCGTGCCGGCGATCCTGACCTCGATGGTGATCAGCGTCTTCCCGGTGGTGGTGAACGTGGCCACCGGCCTCGCGAGCACCGAGCCCGAGCTGGAAGACGTGCTGCGCGTGCTCGGCGCGAGAAAGCGCGACATCCTGTGGAACGTGGGCCTGCCGCGCGCGCTGCCCTATCTCTTCGCCTCGCTCAAGATCGCGATCACGCTGGCTTTCGTGGGCACGGTGCTGAGCGAAACGGTTGCGGCCAACCAGGGCATCGGCACGGTGATGATGATCGCCAGCGGCAATTTCGATGTGCCGATGGTGTTCGCCGGACTCTTCCTGCTCGCGGCGATGGGCGTGGCACTGTATGCCGTCTCCTCGCTGGTCGAGCGGCGGATGACCGGCTGGGCGCAACGCAAGACCGACATGGCGATGGCATGAAGAACGACCTCATCCGGATCACCGCCGGTGGCCTCTGCTTCGTGGCAGAGACGCACCCCGACGCACCGCTCACCGTGGCGGCCTTTCGCCAGCGGCTGCCTTATCGCCAGAAATTGATCCACGTGCGCTGGAGCGGCGAAGGCTGCTGGGTGCCGCTGGGTGACTTCCAGCTGGGCGTGGGTTTCGAGAACCACACCAGCCACCCCTCGATGGGCGACATCCTGTTCTACCCCGGCGGCTACAGCGAGACCGAGATCATCCTGGCCTACGGCGCCTGCAGCTTCGCCAGCAAGATGGGCACGCTCGCAGGCAACCACTTCCTCACCATCGTCGAAGGGCGGGAGCAGTTGCGCGCGCTCGGCACCAAGGTGTTGTGGGAAGGCGCGCAGGACGTTCTCTTCGAAGCCATCTGATTCAACCAACGAAAGCCTCCCATGTCCTCTCCAGTGTCCCGTCGCGCAGCGGTCGTCGCTGTGTCCGCCGCATTGGGCGCATCGCTCGCAGCGCTTCCGATGCGCGAATCGCGCGCCCAGTCGCTCACACCCATCAAGTTCGTCCTCGACTGGAAGTTGCAGGGCATCCATGCCTGGTACTACCTGGCGGAAGACCGGGGCTACTTTGCCGCTGAAAAGCTCGCGGTGGCGATCGACCAGGGCGACGGCTCCGCGGCGGCCGTGACCAAGGTGATGGCCGGTGCCTACGACGCGGGCTTCGGCGATGTCAACGCGATCGTGCAGAACGCGGCCGCCAGGCCCGGCGCCGCGCCCGTGATGGTCTACATGATCTACAACCGCGCGCCCTTCGCCCTCATCGTCAAATCGGGCAGTCCCATCAGGACGCTGAAGGACCTGGAGGGCCGCACGCTGGGCTCGCCGGCCGGCGGCGCTGCACTGCGCATGTTCCCGCTGATGGCGGCCAGGAACGGCGTGGACGCGAGCAAGGTCAAGTGGACGAACATGGCGCCCAATCTGCAGGAGCAGATGATGCTCAAGGACCATGTCGAAGGCTCGGCCGTGTTCTCGGTGACGAGCTACATGAACCTGGTGGCGCAGGGCGTGGACCCGGACAAGGACATCCGCTGGTTCCACTACGGCGACCACGGCGTCGACCTGTACGGCAACGGCGTGCTGGTGTCCCGCCAGTTCCTGAAGGACAAGCCGCAGGCCGTGGCCGGGCTCGTGCGCGCCATCCACAAGGGACTGCGCGACACCGTGGCCGATCCCGATGCGGCGATTGCCGCGCTGATGAAGCGCGAGCCGCTGCTCAACGCGGCGCTGGAGAAGCGGCGCCTGCTGTACACGCTTCGCACCGTGATGCTGACGCCCGAGGTCGCGGCCAACGGCATGGGCGATGTGAACGATGCGCGCATGGCGCGCGCCATCGGGCAGGTCAGGGAGGCGTTCGAACTCGCGAGCGCACCCGCGGCCGGTGAGGTCTTCGACCGGCGCTTTCTGCCTCCGCTGGCGGAGCGCAAAATCGCCGCGCCGTAGGTCCAAGGACACGCACACGCAACCCGACGACAAAAGAAACGCCATGCCCGCTCCGATGCACGAAGGCCCGCTCGACTGCGCATGGCTGCTGGCCGATCCTGGCGCGCAGCCTGCGCAGTCCGATGTGCGCATCGAACTGGCGGGCGATCGCATCCGGTCGATCGTTCCGCTGGCGGACGAAGCCGGCACCGGCGGGCCGCGCCTGCTCGCGCTGCCCGCGCTGGCCAACGCGCACGACCATGCGCGCACCTTTCGCAGCGCCACGCTCGGCGCCTTCGGCCAGCCGCTCGAAGGCTGGCTGCCGTTCCTCGGCGTGGTGCCGGGCATGGACCCTTACCTTTGCGCCGCGACCTCGTTCGCGCGTTCGGTGCGGCACGGTGTCGCGAACCTGATGGTTCACTACACGCGCGTGCAGGGCGGCATGGCCTATGTCGACGAAGCCGAGGCGGTGGCGCGCGCGGCGCGCGATGTCGGCGTGCGCATCGGTTTCGCCATCGCGATGCGCGACCGCCACGGCATCGCCTACTGCGACGACGCGACCGTGCTGGCGGCGTTGCGGCCCGGCATCCGCGATGCGGTTGCCGGGCGGCTCGCGGTGAAGCCGGTGGCGCCGGCCCAGCAGCTTGCGCTGGTCGATGAGGTTGCGCGCATGGTGGAGGAGGGCGGCCACGGCGAGCATGTGACCGTGCAGTACGGACCGACCGCGGTGCAGTGGTGCAGCACGCCGCTGCTCGAGGCGATCGCACAGGCGTCGGCCGACACGGGCCGTCCGGTTCACATGCACCTGCTCGAAACGCGCTACCAGCGCGACTGGGCCGATGCGAATCACCCCGGCGGCATCGTCCGCTTTCTCGACGACATCGGCCTGCTGACGCCGCGCCTCACGCTCGCGCATTGCTCCTGGGCGCGGCCCGAGGACCTGGCGCTGATCGCCGAACGTGGCGCGACCATCGCGGTCAACACCAGTTCCAACCTCGGGCTCAAGTCGGGCATCGCGCCGGTGCCTGAAATGCTGAAGCACGGCTGCCGCGTCGCGATGGGCCTGGACGGCATGGCCTTCGATGAAGACGACGATGCATTGCGCGAGATGCGGCTGGCGTATTCGCTGCACCGCGGCTGGGGCTACGACACCATGATGACGCGCGAGGAACTCTGGGCCTTCGCGTCGCGCAACGGCCCGCGCAGCGTGCGCGGTGGCCTGGCCTCGGGCGGCCGCATTGCGCCCGGCACCGCGGCCGACCTTGTGCTGCTGGATTGGGACGCGCTCGACGACGATGCGCTCTTCGCCGATACCGACCCGCTCGATCTGCTGCTCGCGCGTGCCAACGGCAGCCACATCGCCAAGGTGCTGGTCGGCGGGCGCGTGGTGGTCGATGCGGGGCGCGTGCAGGGAATCGACGAGCCCGCATTGCGCGCCGAGCTGCTGGCGCGCATGCGCAGCGCACTGGCCGCGGGCCATGCCGGGGCCACGTCGTGGCGCGACACCGTCAGGGCGCTGGCGGACGACCTCGGGCCGTTCTATCGCCGCGGGCAGATGATGGGCGGCGGCTGCTGCTAGGCAGTTCGCCTCGCAGGCTCAGAGCGTGAAGTCGTACTCCACCGTGATCGGCGCGTGGTCGCTGAACTTCACGGTCTTGTAGATCTGCTCGGTGCGCGCCAGCGCGCCGATGGCCGGCGTGGCCAGGTGGTAGTCGAGCCGCCACCCCACGTTGTTCGCGTAGGCCTGGCCGCGGTTGCTCCACCAGGTGTAGGCCTCGTCGGTGGTCTCGGGCTTGAGCATGCGGTAGACGTCCACCAGGCCCGCGCCCTCGGCGCCGGCGTCCAGCAGCCGGGTCATCCAGGCGCGTTCCTCGGGCAGGAAGCCGCTGTTCTTCTGGTTGCTGCGCCAGTTCTTCAGGTCGATCTGCTGGTGCGCGATGTTGATGTCGCCGCACAGTACGAACTCGCGCTCTTTCTTGAGCGCCAGCAGATGCGGGAAGAAGCCCTTGAGAAAACGGAACTTGGCCAGTTGCCGCTCCTCGCCCGAGCTGCCGCTCGGGAAGTAGCAGCTGATGACCGAGAACTTTCGTTTTGGCGTGTCGAAACGCAGTTCCAGATAACGGCCTTCGGCATCGAACTCGGTGTCGCCCCAACCCACCACTATCTCGCTCGGAATGTGTTTTGTGTAAACAGCTGTTCCTGCATAGCCCTTTTTCTCGGCAAAATGGAAGTGTCCCTTGAGCCCCGCCATTTCCTCGAAGCGGCCCTCGATGTCGCTCGCCTGAACTCGGATCTCCTGCATGCAAATACAATCCGGCGCCGATTCGGCAACCCAGTCGGCAACGCCCTTGGTGGCGGCCGAACGCAGGCCATTGAGATTGAGACTGGTCAGTTTGAACACAAGGAATTTCCAATGGCTGTAGATGGTGAGAAAAGCAGCGCGGTCGCGCAGGACTTCGTTCAGTTCGCGCTCGATGCCGGCGTGCTTCGCTTCGGCGAGTTCAAGACCAAGGCCGGCCGGATGAGTCCTTACTTCTTCAATTCGGGCCTCTTCGACGACGGCGCCAAGATCGCGCGGCTCGCGGGATTCTATGCAGACCGGCTCGTCGAGAGCGGCCTCGAATTCGACATGATCTTCGGCCCCGCCTACAAGGGCATCCCGCTGGGCGCCACGGTGGCCGCCGAGCTGGCCCGGCGCGGCCGCAACTACCCCTTTGCCTACAACCGCAAGGAAGCCAAGGCGCACGGCGAGGGCGGCAACTTGGTGGGCGCGCCGCTCAAGGGCCGCGTGCTGATCGTCGATGACGTGATGTCCGCCGGCACCGCGGTGCGCGAATCGATTGCCGCGATCGAGGCCGCGGGCGCCACGCCGCATGCCGTGGCCATTGCGCTCGACCGGCAGGAAAAAGCCACCGAGAACGGCGTCGACGTGGACCACAGCGCCGTGCAGTACGTGCGCAACCAACTGGGCCTCACGGTGATCGCCATCGCCACGCTGGACGACCTGCTGAGCTACCTCTCGGGCGACGCCGCGGCCGACCTCAGCGCGCACCGCGAGCGCGTGCTGGCCTACCGCACGCGCTACGGCGCCCACTGAGGGTCGGACAGCGATGCGCACACGCGATCACGGCAAGCCCCATCGCCTGCTGGCGGTGGCATCGTTTTTCCTGGTGGCCTTTTCCTCTGTTGGCGTTGCGCATGCGCAGGGCAAGGACGCTCCCGCCGGCAGCATCTACACCTGCACCGACGCGCAGGGCCGCACGCTCACGGCGGACCGTCCGATCCCTGCTTGCAACGACCGCGAACAGCGCGAACTGAGCCCGAGCGGCCTCACGCGCCGCAAGATCGAACCCACGTACTCGGCGCGCGAGATGGCCGAGCGCGAGGACCGCGCCCGCGAAGCCGCCGTGCAGGCAGCCAAGGCGACCGACGAGCGCCGCCGCGAGCGCGCGCTGCTGGTGCGCTACCCCAGCGCCGCCTCGCACGACCGCGAGCGCAAGGAGGCGCTCTCGCAGGTCGATGCGGTGATCCAGGCGGCGCAGAAGCGCATTGCCGAACTGGGCGAAGACCGCCAGAAGATCGACGAGGAGCTCGAGTTCTACAAGAAGGACACGAGCAAGGCGCCGGGCGCGATGCGCCGCAAGCTCGAGGACAACACGCAGAGCGTGGCGGTGCAGAACCGCTTCATCGCCGAACAGGAAGATGAGAAGAAGCGGGTGAATGCGCGCTTCGATGAAGAGCGCGCGCGGTTGAAGCCACTCTGGGGACCTGCCCCAAGCGCAGCCGCCGCAGCGGCACCGCGCTGAATCTGCCGGGGCCGCGATGGCCCCGGGATTCGCCGATTGATCAGCCCAGCTTGGCTTTCAGCAGCTCGGTGACCTGCGCGGGGTTGGCCTTGCCGCCGCTGGCTTTCATCACCTGACCCACGAGACCGTTCAGCGCCTTCTCCTTGCCGCCACGGTATTCCTCGACGTTCTTCGCGTTCTTGGCGATGACTTCGTCGAGGATCGCATCGAGCGCGCCGGTGTCGGCCATCGGCTTCAGGTCCTTGGCCTCGATGATCGCGTCGACGTCGCTGCCTTCGCCGGTCCAGAGGGCATCGAACACCTGGCGCGCCGCATTGTTCGGCAGCGTGCCGTCGGCAATGCGCTTGACCAGCTGGCCGAGCTGCAGCGCGCTGACCGGTGCCGCCTCGATGCCGATCTCCTGTGCGTTCAGGCGGCGCGCCATCTCGCCGGTGATCCAGTTGCTCGCGAGCTTGGGCGTGGCGCCGGCTTTCACCGCTTCGTCGAAGTAGTGCGCGAGCGCGAGGCTCTGCGTGAGCTGCGCCGCGTCGTATTCCGACAGGCCATGGTCGCGCACATAGCGCTCGGCCATCGCACGCGGCAGCTCGGGCATCTCGCTGCGCACGCGCTCGATCCAGTCGGCCGCGATCACCAGCGGCGGCAGGTCCGGATCGGGGAAGTAGCGGTAGTCGGCCGAATCTTCCTTGGCGCGCATCGCACGCGTCTCGCCGGTGTCGGGGTTGAACAGCACGGTGGCCTGCTCGATCTTGCGGCCGTCTTCGATCTCCTCGATCTGCCAGCGGATCTCGTAGTCGATTGCCTGCTGCATGAACTTGAAGCTGTTCAGGTTCTTGATCTCGCGCCGTGTGCCCAGCTTGTCGCCGGGCTTGCGCACCGACACGTTGGCATCGCAACGGAAACTGCCTTCCTGCATGTTGCCGTCGCAGATGCCGATCCACGTCACGATCTTGTGCAGCTCCTTCGCGTAGGCCACGGCCTCGGCAGTGGAGCGCATGTCGGGCTCGGTCACGATTTCCAGCAGCGGCGTGCCGGCGCGGTTCAGGTCGATGCCGCTCTGGCCGATGAAGTCCTCGTGCAGCGACTTGCCCGCGTCTTCCTCGAGGTGGGCGCGCACGAGGCGCACGGTCTTCTTTTCTTCGCCGAGGAAGAACGACACCGAGCCGCCCTGCACCACCGGAATCTCGAACTGGCTGATCTGGTAGCCCTTGGGCAGGTCGGGATAGAAGTAGTTCTTGCGCGCGAACACGCTGCGCGGCGCGACATGCGAGCAGAGCGCCAGGCCCAGCTTGATGGCGCGTTCGACCGCGCCCTTGTTCATTACCGGCAGCGTGCCGGGGAGCGCGAGGTCCACTGCGCAGGCCTGCGTGTTCGGCTCGGCACCGAAGGCGGTGGAGGCGCGGCTGAAGATCTTGCTCGCGGTCGACAGTTGCGCGTGCGTCTCGAAGCCGATGATGACTTCATAGCCGCGCACGAGCGGGCCGGTCGGGCGGCCTTGTTGCTGTGCTTCGAAGGTGTTCACGGTCTCGCTCATTTCAGAAACCCTCCGGCGTGCGGGTGTGCCAATCGGTGACTTGCTGGAAGCGGTGGGCTGCGTTCAGCAGCTTGGCTTCGCCGAAGTAGTTGCCGATCAGCTGCAGGCCTACGGGCATCGGCTTGCCGATGCCCTCTTTCGAGCCTTGCATGCCGGCGTCGAAGCCCGCGGGCACGCTCATGCCCGGAAGGCCTGCGAGCGATGCGGGCAGCGTGAAGATGTCAGCGAGGTAGTCGGCCACCGGGTCGTCGCCGTGCTCGCCGATCTTCCATGCGGTGATCGGCGCGGCGGGGCCGGCGATCACGTCGCACTGCTTGAAGGCCTGCTGGAAGTCGTCGGCGATCATGCGGCGCACCTTTTGCGCCTGCAGGTAGTACGCGTCGTAGTAGCCGTGCGAGAGCACGTAGGTGCCGATCATGATGCGGCGCTTCACTTCGTCGCCGAAGCCTTCGGCGCGCGTGCGTTCGTACATGTCGGACAGGTCCTTGTACTGCTTCGCGCGATGGCCGAACTTCACGCCGTCGAAGCGGCTCAGGTTGCTCGACGCTTCGGCCGCGGCGAGGATGTAGTACACGGGAATCGACAACTCGGTGCGAGGCAGCGACACCTCGACGCGCTTGGCGCCTAGCTTCTCGTATTGCACAAGCGCTGCGTCGATGGCGGCGCGCACGCCGGGCGCCACGCCTTCGCCGAAGAACTCCTTCGGCACGCCGATGCGCAGGCCCTCGAGCGAGTCGTTCAGCGAGCGGCCGAAGTCTTCGGCGGGCTTGTCGATCGAGGTCGAATCGCGGTCGAGATCGGGACCGCAGAAGGCCGACAGCAGCAGCGCGCAGTCTTCGGCCGAGCGCGCCATCGGGCCGGCCTGGTCCAGGCTCGATGCGAAGGCCACCATGCCGTAGCGCGAGGCGCGGCCGTAGGTTGGCTTGATGCCGGTCACGCCGCAAAAAGATGCGGGCTGGCGGATCGAGCCGCCGGTGTCGGTGCCGGTGGCTGCGGGCGCGAGGCGTGCCGCCACGGCCGCCGCGCTGGCGCCCGAGGAGCCGCCCGGAATGCGCTCGCGGTTCCACGGGTTCTGCACCGGCACGGCCTTGTCGTGGCCCACGGCGGGCACGGCGATGTTTTCGTTGGCCGAACCCATCGCGAACTCGTCGCAGCTCAGTTTGCCGAGCGTGACCGCACCGGCCTCGGCCAGGCGACGCACCACGGTGGCGTCGAAGGGCGAGCGGTAGCCCGCGAGCATCTTCGAGCCGGCGGTGGTGGCGAAATCGGTGGTGACGAAGATGTCCTTGTGCGCGATCGGCACGCCGGCCAGCGCCGGTGCGTTGCCCGCGGCGAGGAGCGCATCGGCCTTGCGGGCCTGGGCCAGCGTGACTTCTTCATTGACGTCGACAAAGGTGCCGAGCGATTCGTGGGCCTTCATGCGGCCGAGGAATGCCTGCGAGGCTTCGACGGCCGAGACCTTGCGCTCGGCCAGGGCCTTGGCCAGGGCGACCACGCCCATTTGGTGCAGTTCGCCGCTCATTATTCGATCACCTTGGGCACGAGGAAAAGGCCCGCCTCGACGGCGGGGGCGCTCTTCTGGTTGGCTTCGCGGTTGTTGGGTTCGCTCACGACATCGTTGCGCAGGCGCAGCGTGATGTCCTCGATCGCGGCCACCGGATGGGCCAGGGGCTCGATGCCGGTGGTGTCGACCGAACGCATGCGTTCGACCAGGTCAAAGAAGCCATTGATCTGACTGAGCATGCGCTCGCTTTCGTCGGAGGCAAGCTGCAGCCGCGCCAGGGAGGCGATGCGTGCGATATCTGAAGCGTCAAGGGACATGGGTCGAACCGGTCAAAAACCGAAGGTAATCGCACGCCGAAGAGGGTGCTAACACGGGAATCAGAGGGGATTCAGGTATTATCCCGCCTTTGCCGCAACCCCCGCGAACGCGCCGGCTTTTGCGCCAAAAACGATCAATTCACCCCGTCAAACGACCCAAAAATAGAGCGACGACCTGCCGATGCGCAGGCCGTGCTCAGAGGATTCCGCACATGTTTGGAGCTTTCCGTCGGTACTTTTCCACCGACCTTGCGATCGACCTCGGCACCGCCAACACCCTGATATTCGCCCGCAACAAGGGCATCGTGCTGGACGAGCCCTCCGTCGTCGCGATCCGCCACGAAGGCGGTCCGCACGGCAAGAAGGTGATCCAGGCCGTCGGCCGCGAGGCCAAGGCCATGCTGGGCAAGGTGCCCGGCAACATCGAGGCGATCCGCCCGATGAAGGACGGCGTGATCGCCGACTTCGTGATCACCGAGCAGATGATCAAGCAGTTCATCAAGATGGTGCATCCGCGCACGCTGCTCACGCCGAGCCCGCGCATCATCATCTGCGTGCCCTGCGGTTCGACCCAGGTCGAGCGCCGCGCCATCAAGGACGCGGCCGAAGCGGCAGGCGCCACCTCCGTCTACCTCATCGAAGAACCCATGGCCGCGGCCATCGGCGCGGGCCTCCCCGTCAGCGAAGCCTCGGGCTCGATGGTGGTGGACATCGGCGGTGGCACCACCGAAGTGGGCGTCATCTCGCTGGGCGGCATGGTCTACAAGGGCTCGGTCCGCGTGGGCGGCGACCGCTTCGACGAAGCCATCATCAACTACATCCGCCGCAACTACGGCATGTTGATCGGCGAGCCGACGGCCGAAGTCATCAAGAAGACCATCGGCTCGGCCTTCCCGGGCTCCGAAGTCAAGGAAATGGAAGTCAAGGGCCGCAACCTCTCCGAAGGCGTGCCGCGCAGCTTCACCATCAGCAGCAACGAAGTGCTGGAAGCCCTGACCGATCCGCTCAACAACATCGTCTCGGCCGTGAAGAACGCGCTGGAGCAGACGCCGCCCGAACTGGGCGCCGACATTGCCGACCGCGGCATGATGCTCACCGGCGGCGGCGCCCTGCTGCGCGACCTCGACCGCCTGCTGGCCGAGGAAACGGGCCTCCCGGTGCTCGTGGCCGAAGACCCGCTGACTTGCGTGGTGCGCGGCTGCGGCATCGCCCTCGAGCGCATGGACCGTCTGGGCAGCATCTTCACGAGCGAGTAAAAGGCGAAAGCCATCATCGGCCGGCCTCTGCTTGCATAGGCCGGCTTTTTGTTATTTGATTCCGCACCACCGCCGGGTCTGAATTCATGCCTCTGGGCACGCTCGATCGCACAGCGCCACCCCTGTTCAACCAGGGACAGTCGGCACTCAGCAAGCTGATCTTCTTCGGCGCGCTCTCCCTGTTCCTCATGGTGGCCGATGCACGCTTTCATATCGTGCAGCCGATCCGCGCGACCCTCGGCGCGGTGCTCTACCCGGTGCAATGGGTGGCGCTCAAGCCGGTGCAGATCATGATGGGCGGCGGCCGCTACCTCGAAGACCTGCAGACCGCCCAGCGCAACGAGACCGACGCCCGCAAGGCGCTGATGATGCAGGCCGAGCGCGCAAGCCAGGCCGATACGCTGGCGCAGGACAACGCCCGTCTGCGCGAGCTGCTCGAACTGCGCCAGACCACCACCACGCCGGGCCGCGCGGCCGAGGTGCTCTACGACGCCGCCGACCCCTACACCCGCAAGATCGTCATCGACCAGGGCCTCACGCAGGGCGTGGTGGCGGGTTCGCCGGTGATCGATGCGCGCGGCGTGCTCGGCCAGGTCACGCAGGTGCTGCCCTTCACGAGCGAGGTCACGCTGGTGATCGACCGCGACCTCGCGATTCCCGTGCAGAACACCCGCACCGGCGTGCGCAGCGTGGCCTTCGGCGACGCCTCGGCGCACGGCGGCGGTCTGGAGCTGCGATTCATGGCCGCCAACGCCGATCTGCAGGAGGGCGACCTGCTCTCCACCAGCGGCGTCGACGGCATCTACCCGTCCGGCCTGCCGGTCGCGAAGATCGAGCGCATCGAGCGCCGCGCCGATTCGGCCTTTGCCCGCATCTACTGCCTGCCGCTCGCCAGCGTGACCGCCGCGCGCTACGTGCTGGTGCTCGAGCCCACCGGTGCCCCGACTGCGCCGCCGCCCGCCGCCACTTCCAGCACCCAACGCAAGCGCCCCGAAGGCAGGCCGGGCGCCGGCAAGAACGAGAAGAAACCCGCAGCATCCGCAGGAGGAGGCCGATGATCAAGCGCCCAGGCCAGCAGCAGCTTCTGTTGCCCGTCAGCCCGCTCTTCATGTGGACCAGCCTCATCGTGGCGCTGCTGGTCAACATGATCCCCATCGGACGTGCCGCCTGGATGCCCGACCTGCTGGCGCTGGTGATCGTGTTCTGGGGCGTGCACCAGCCCTCGCGCGTGGGCATCGGCGCGGCCTTCGTGTTCGGCCTGTGCATGGACGTGCACCAGGCCTCCATGCTGGGCCAGCATGCGCTGTCCTACACGACGCTGGGCTTCTTCGCGATCACGATCCACCGGCGGCTGCTCTGGTATCCGGTGCTGTCGCAGGCGCTGCAGGTGCTGCCGCTCTTTGCGCTGTCGCAGCTGATCGAGGTCATCACCCGGATGATCGGCGGCGGCGTGTTCCCGGGCTGGATGGTGCTGATCTCGCCGGCCGTCGAGGCTGCGCTGTGGCCGTTGGCAAGCGCCCTCTTGCTTGCCCCCCAACGCCGCACCCCGGAACCCGACGAGAACCGCCCCCTCTAAGCCTCGCCCGCGGCATCTGCCATTGCACTTGACTTGCACTAGCACGCGCCTAAGCTCGCCACCGCCATGACCGAAATCCGCAACGTCGCCGCCGACCTCGCGCGCTTCAAGCGCCGCGTGATCGTGATCGGCCTGGTGGTGCTTTTCGCGTTCGGCCTGCTGAGTGCACGGCTGGTCTACCTGCAGGTCACGCGGCATGAAGACCTGGCCGAGCAGGCCGAGAGCAACCGCACGGCCATCGTGCCGGTGGTGCCCAACCGGGGCTTGATCCTCGATCGCAACGGCATCGTGCTGGCCTCGAACTACTCGGCCTACACGCTGGAGATCACGCCCTCGAAGGTGAACGATGTCGAGGAGACCATCGACAACCTCACGCAGGTGCTCGAAGTCTCGCCGCGCGACCGCCGCCGCTTCAAGCGCCTGCGCGAGGACTCGCGCAGCTTCGACTCCATCCCGATCCGCACCCGCCTGAGCGACGAAGAGGTCGCACGCTTCGCCGCGCAGCGCTACCGCTTCCCGGGCGTGGAGATCAAGGCGCGGCTCTTCCGCAACTACCCGAACGGCGAGACCGGCTCTCACGTGCTCGGCTATATCGGCCGCATCAACCAGCGCGAGAAGACCGCGATGGAAGACTGGGAAGAAGAAGAACAAGCCAACTACAAGGGCACCGACTACATCGGCAAGCTCGGCATCGAGCAGAGCTACGAGAAGACGCTGCATGGCCAGACCGGCGTCGAGCAGATGGAAACCTCGGCCGGTGGCCGCGCGGTGCGCCGGCTTGCGAGCCATCCGGCCACGCCGGGCAACACGGTGATGCTGTCGCTCGACATCAAGCTGCAGAAGCTGGTGGAAGACATGTTCGGCGACCGCCGCGGCGCGCTGGTGGCCATCGACCCCAAGACCGGCGAGGTGCTGGCCTTCGTGAGCAAGCCCACGTTCGATCCGAACCTGTTCGTCGAAGGCATCGACACAGAGAGCTGGAAAGAGCTGAGCGAATCGCTCGACAAGCCGCTTTTGAACCGTGCGCTGCGTGGCACCTACCCTCCCGGCTCGACCTACAAGCCCTTCATGGCCATGGCTGCGCTGCAGACCGGCAAGCGCGGCGCCAGCGTGGTGGTGAACGACCCCGGCTACTTCAATTTCGGCGGCCACCGCTTCGGCAGCCCCGAAGGCAACCTGGGCGGTGTCGACATGCGGCGCTCGATCCAGCTGTCGAGCAACATCTACTACTACTCGCTGGCCAACGAGATGGGCGTGGACCTGATCCACGACTTCATGAAGCCGCTGGGCTTCGGCCAGATCACCGGCATCGACCTGGGCGGCGAGGTGCGCGGCGTGCTGCCCAGCACCGAGTGGAAGCGCAATGCCTACAAGCGGCCCGAGGCGAAGAAGTGGTATGCGGGCGAGACCATTTCGCTGGGCATCGGCCAGGGCTACAACGCCTTCACGATGCTGCAGCTCGCGCAGGCCACGGCCATCGTGGCCGACGGCGGCATCAAGCACAAGCCGCACCTCGTGCTGGCCACGCGCAACACGGTCAGCGGGCAGGTCGTGCCGCTGCCGCAGCCGCCGGCGGAAAACCTCGGTTTCACCGCAGCCAACGTGGCGGTGATCCGCGAGGGCCTGACCAGCGTGGTCACCAGCGGCACCGCGCGCGGCGTGTTCGCGGGCGCGGGCTACCAGGCGGCCGGCAAGACCGGTACGGCGCAGGCGGTGACGCAGGCGCAGAACACCAAGTACAACGCCCGCGCGCTCGAGGAGCACCAGCGCGACCACGCCCTCTTCATGGCCTTCGCGCCGGTCAACAACCCGAAGATCGCCGTCGCGGTGATCGTGGAGAACGCGGGCTGGGGCGCCGGCGCCGCGGCACCCATCGCGCGCCGGGTGTTCGACTACTGGCTGATGGACCAGTACCCGAGCGAGGCGGACATGGCCGCCATCAAGACCGGCAAGGCAGGCGCGCCGATGGGCAAGCCGCGCGTGGCGAGCGAAGTGGCGTGGCCGGTGGCCGCGACGACTGCTGCACCGGCGCCCTGATCGTCTTGCTCCCTCTCCCCCTGGGGAGAGGGTGAGCGGCGATCAAGGCCGCGTGATGTGGTGAGGCCCACTGCCCTCACCCTGGCCCTCTCCCCGAGGGGAGAGGGGACAACACGGGAGCCTCAACCAGCCACCGTGCCGCTGACTTCACCCAGCCCGATACGCACCGCCCCTGCGCGCTCGCAGTAGCCGCGCATGACCAGCGTGTCGCCGTCTTCCAGGAAGGTGCGCTTCTCGCCGTTCGGCAGCGTGATCTGCTGCTTTCCGCCCAGCGTCAATTCCATCAGTGAACCGGCCGCGTCGGGCGTCGGGCCCGAGAGCGTGCCCGAGCCCAGCAGGTCGCCGGGTTGCAGGTTGCAGCCGTTCACCGTGTGGTGCGTGATGAGCTGCGCGGCGGTCCAGTAAGCGGCCTCGGTGGTGTTGCCGCGCGTGAGGCGCGCGGGCGCGATGCCTTCGGCGCGCATCTTCGCGGTCTGCAGCAGCACTTCGAGCGTGATGTCGAGCGCGCCGGCCTCGCGGTTCGACGGCGCATCCAGGTACGGCAGCGGCTGCGGATCTTCGGCTGGCCGTTCGAACTTCGCGCGGAACGGCGCCAGCGCCTCCATCGTCACGATCCACGGCGACAGCGTGCTCGCGAAGTTCTTCGCGAGGAACGGGCCTAGCGGCTGGTATTCCCAGGCCTGCAGGTCGCGCGCCGACCAGTCGTTGAGCAGCGTCACGCCGAACAGATGGTCTTCGGCGTCGCCGATGGCGATCGGTTCGCCGAGCGCATTGCCGCGACCGACGAGAAAGCCCAGCTCCAGTTCGTAGTCGAGCCGCTTCGATGGGCCGAAGCTCGGCTCGACCGCATCGGGCGCCTTGGTCTGGCCCTGCGGGCGCTTGAAGACCTGGCCGCTCACGCCGATGGACGAGGCGCGGCCGTGATAGCCGATGGGCACCCACTTGTAGTTGGGCATCAGCGGCTGGTCGGGGCGGAAGAGCTTGCCGATGGTGGTCGCGTGGTGGATGCCCGTGTAGAAGTCGGTGTAGTCGCCGATGCGGCAAGGCACCGTCATTTCAGCCTTGAATTGCGCCAGCAGCGCCTTCGACCACGCGGCCTGCTTGTCGCTGCCTTCGGCAAGGCCCGCGGAAATCGCGGCGCGCAGGGCCTGGCGGTCCTTCACGCTCGCGCTCATCAGCGCGTTCATGTCGTCGGTATCGACGAGGCCCGCGGCCTTCAGGTCGAGCACCTGGTCGCCGATGGCGACGCCGATGCGGAAAGCCTCGTTGCTGCCGGCCGTGCGGAAGCGGCCGAAGGGCAGGTTCTGGATCGGGAAGTCGGTGCCGGCTTCATTGGCCGAGGCGACCCAGCTGCGCAGCTTGGGGTCATGGGTGGCGTTCAGTGCGATGGTCATGGATGTCTTTCTGTGGATCTGTTCAGTCTGCGGTCATGCCGGCCTTCTTGGCCACATCGCCGAGGCGCTGGTATTCGGTCTGCGTGAGCGTCGCCAGCTCCTGCGCGGTCGAACTGCGCGGCGAGAAGCCGGCTTGCTGCAGCTTGGCCTTCACATCGGGCATCGCGAGCGCTTCGACAAAAGCTTCGTTCAGCGCCTTCACGACGGGCGCCGGCAGGTTCGCCGGCCCGTACACGCCGAACCACGGATCGAGCGCGTAGCCCTTCAGCCCCGCCTCGGCCATCGTCGGCACCTCGGGCAGCGACGGCGAGCGCGCCGGCCCGGCGACCGCCAGCGCGCGCAGCTTGCCTGCCTGGATGTGCGGCAGCGACGCCGGCAGGTTGTCGAACATCAGGCCGATGTTGTTGCCCAGCATGTCGGTGATCGCCGGGCCGCTGCCCTTGTAGGCCACGTGCACGAGCTCGGTGCCGGTCATCTGCGCGAACATCACGCCGGCCAGGTTCATCGAGGTGCCGGCGCCGGCCGTGGCGTAGGGCAGGCCCGGGTTCTTCTTCGCGGCGGCGATCAGGTCGGGCACCGACTTGATCGGCGACACCGCCGGCACTTCCAGCACGATCGTCGAGGTGCCCAGCAGGCTGATCGCGGTGAAGTCACGGCGCGGATCGAAGGCCATCGACTTGTAGATGTGCGGGTTCAGCGCATTGGTCGAGATCGCGCCGAAGCCGATGGTGTAGCCGTCGGGCGCGGCCTTGGCCACCGCGTCCATGCCGATGTTGCCGCCCGCACCGCCGCGGTTGTCGATGAGCACCGGCTGGCCGAGCTTTTCCGAGACCTTCTGACCCACGGTGCGCGCCACCAGGTCGGTGGTGCCGCCGGGCGTGTAGGGCACGATGAAGCGGATCGGCTTCGAAGGGAAGTCCGCCGCGTGCGCGAGCAAGGGCGCAGCGAGCAGGGCGATGGCGGCCGCGCGGCGCGTGATAGGAGCGAAGGTGTTCTTCATGGCTTGAACTGATCCTTCAGGCCGGCCCAGCAGTCGGCGTAATCCGTGTCGAGCGCCGGGCTCTTCAGCGCGAAGTTCGTCGGAATGAAGCGGTAGCGGCTCTCGAACATGAAGGCCAGCGTGTTGTCCAGCTTGTGGGGCTTGAGGTCCGCATGCGTCGCCTTGTCGAAGGCTTCCTCGTCCGGCCCGTGCGGCACCATGCAGTTGTGCAGGCTCGCGCCGCCGGGCTTGAAGCCGCCCGGCTTGGCGTCGTATTCGCCCAGCACCAGGCCCATGAACTCGCTCATGAGGTTGCGGTGGAACCAGGGCGGACGGAAGGTGTTCTCCATCACCATCCAGCGCGGCGGGAAGATCACGAAGTCGCAGTTCGCGGTGCCGGGCGTGTCGCTCGGCGAAGTCAGCACGGTGAAGATCGACGGATCGGGATGGTCGAAGCTGATCGAGCCGATCGCCATGAAGTGCGCCGTGTCGTACTTCACCGGCGCGAGGTTGCCGTGCCAGGCGACCACGTTGAAGGGCGATTGTCTGGTCGGCGCCTTCCAGAAGCGGCCGGCGAATTTCTTGACCAGTTCGTAGGCGCCGCCGTCTTCTTCGAAGGCTGCCACGGGCGCCTGGAAATCGCGCGCGTTCGCCAGGCCGTTCGAGCCGATCGGGCCCAGTTCGGGCAGGCGGAAATGCGCGCCGTAGTTCTCGCAGACGTAGCCGCGCGAAAGACCATCGGGCAGCGCCACCTTGAAGACCATGCCGCGCGGCAGCACCGCGATTTCGCCGGGTTTGACGTCGAGCACGCCGAGCTCCGTTGTGATGACCAAGCGGCCCTGCTGCGGCACGACCAGCATCTCGCCGTCGGCGTTGACGAAGGCGCGCTTCTCCATCGAGCGGCCTGCGAGGTACATGAGCGAGGCCACGCCGACCTGCGAATCGGCATCGCCGTTGGCCGCGACCGTGTGCATACCGTCGACGAAGTCGGCTTCGGCCGCGCCATCGAGCGGCATCGGGTGCCAGCGCATCGGCTCGGGCGGCAGCGCGATCTCGCGGTCGCCGCCGGTGGTCCAGTGCGGCTGCGCATACGGCTGGTAGCGGCCCGACACCACCGAGGGCTGGCGGCGGTACAGCCAGGTGCGGCGGTTCTCATGGCGCGGCGCGGTGAAGGCGGTGCCCGAGAGCAACTCGGTGTAGAGATCGAAAGGCCCGCGCTGCGGGTTGTTGCGGCCCTGCGGCAGGGCGCCCGGTACGGCCTCGGAGGCGTATTCGTTGCCGAAGCCGCCGAGGTAGCGCCGGTCGTCGTTGGCGGAAGCTGGGGTCATGGTGTTCTCTTTCGAAAATCGCGATGAGGTTGGAAGGCGTGGGGCGTTCGCCTAGTGGCTGCGCGCGGCTTCGAAGGCCTCGCGCAGCACGGCGAGCGAGCCGATGTGGTTGGCCAGCACGAGCACGAGGCGCGCGTTGAAGGCGTGGCTTTCTTCGGTGGAAAGCCCCTGGTGCGCCTCGATGAGCGCTTCGTAGAAATCGTCGGGCGCCTCGAGGTTCGGCGTGGTGTTCAGGTGTTGCATGCTCATGCCTTTGCCAGTGCGCGATCGATGGCTGCGCGGATGGTCGCCGCCGTGGGTTGCCGCCAGCGTGCGCACACATGCTGGTCGGGCCGCAGGAGGTAGACGGTACCGGGTTCCGCGTCGTAGCGCACGGTGGCGAGTGCGCCTTCGGGTGTCGTGCCTTGCACGCGCACGATGTGCAGCGGAGCGTCACTGGCCTTCAGCACCTGCGCACTGCGCTCGGCGGCTTCGCCCGCGCCGAAGACCAGTGCGGTGAACTGCTGCCCATGGCATTCGCGCAGCAACCAGCCCGCGCTGCCATCGGCCCGCACGGTCGGCGCATCCGCGGCCGCCGCGCCCGGCACCATCGCGCCCTTGAAGGCATCGGCATCGGCCGTGTTGAGCGGAGAATCGCGCAGCACCGCCGGCACCGAGAGCCGGCCGCTGTTGACCAGCGTGCGCGCGAAGGCGTGGCGCTTGGTCAGCGCCAGCACCGCGTCGCGGAACAGACGGCTCACCTCGCTCTTGGGCGTGATGAAGTCGGTCGCGCGCGTGGAGTGGCGGATGTTCTCGTCGGCTGCGAACTCGCGCTCGCTCGCATAGCTGTCGAGCAGCCCATCGGGCGCTTCGCCCTGCACCACAGCGGCGAGCTTCCACGCGAGGTTGTCCGCGTCCTGCACGCCCGAGTTGGCGCCGCGCGCGCCGAAGGGCGACACGCCATGCGCCGAGTCGCCCGCGAACAGCACGCGGCCGTGGCGAAAGCGCTCCATGCGCTGGCAGGCGAAGGTGTAGACGCTGGCCCAGCCGATCTGGAACTGCACGTCGGCAAAACCGATGCTGTCGAGCAGCGCGCGCACGCGCGGCGTGATGTTCTCGGGCTTGCGCTCTTCCACCGGGTCGGCGTCCCAGCCGAGCTGGAAGTCGACGCGCCACATGCCGTCGGCCTGCTTGTGCAGCAGCACGCTCTGGCCGGGATGGAAGGACGGGTCGAACCAGAAGCGGCGCTCGGTCGGGAGCGGCGCGTCCATCGTGATGTCGGCGATCAGGAAGCGGTCGCGGAAGGTGCGGCCCTTGGCCTCCTGGCCGAGCAGCTGCCGCAGATTGGAACGCGAGCCGTCGCAGGCGGCGACGTAGCTGGCCGCCAGTTGATAGTTGCCGTCGGGCGTCTCGACCGTGAGCACCGCACCGTCGTCGCGCTGCTCGATGCCCGTCACCTTGTTGTTCCAGCGCAGGTCGATCAGCGGCAGCGCGGCGGCACGTTCGACGAGGTAGCCCTCGACGTAGTACTGCTGCAGGTTGATGAAGGCGGGCCGCTCGTGGCCGGGCTCGGGCAGCAGGTCGAAGCGGTAGACCTGCTCGTCGTGGAAGAACACCTTGCCCACGCTCCACGACACGCCCTTGTCGACCATGCGGTCGCCGCAGCCCAGGCGGTCGAACACTTCGAGCGAGCGCTTGGCAAAGCAGATCGCGCGCGAGCCGCTGGAGAGGGTGTTGTCGTTGTCCAGCAGCACGACAGGCACCTGGCGCAGCGCGAGGTCGATGGCCAGCGTGAGGCCGACCGGGCCGGCACCGACGATCACCACGGCGTGACGGGCTGGGGGCGCTGCGTCCTGGTCGGCGTGGCGTTGGTAGTCGAAGCGCAGACTTTGATAGTCGATCACGTTTGTCTCCGTGTCTTTTGTCTTTGTCTTGCTCCTTCCCCTTCCGGGGGAAGGTTGGGATGGGGGCAAGCGGCGCTCGAAACTGGCGCTCTGCCTGCCCCCACCCCAGCACTCCCCCAGAGGGGAGGGAGCAAGGCAATACCGGTCAGCCTTCCAGCGCCTTCCACATCTCGACGTCCCGCTCGGCCGTCCACACGCGCGGATCGGCATGGCCCGAAGCTTCGTCATACGCCCGGCTCACGTCGAACGGCATGCAGTGGTCGAAGATCACCCACTGGCTGTACTTGGGCTTGAGCTTCGCGTAGGTGTCCTTGTAGACCGTGTTCAGGTCGCGCCCGGCCTTCACGCCTTCCTGCACGCTGGCATACACGTCGGAGATGAAGTTGCGCGTGCCCGTCAGGCCCTCCGCCACCTCGGCCGGCGTGGTGAGCGCGGCGCCACGGCCCGGCACCAGCGCGGCGGGCTTCAGGGCGGCGATGTTGTCCAGCGTCTGCGGCCAGTCCTGGAAATAGGCGTCGCCGGCATACGGCGTGGCGCCGAACTCGACCAGGTCGCCCGACAGCAGCGTGCGCTCCTGTGGCAGCCAGACGACCGTGTCGCCCTTGGTGTGGCCGCGGCCCAGCTGGATCAGCTGCACCTCGAGCTTGCCGAGCCACAGCGTCATCTTGCCGGTGAAGGTCAGGGTGGGCCAGGTGAGGCCCGGGGGCACGGTCTCCACGTTCTGGAACAGGCGCGGGAAGCGGCCGATTTCGCTGGCCTTGTCGGCTTCGCCGCGCTCCACGATCAGGTCGCGCGTGTCCTGGCTGGCCAGGATGTGCTCGGCCCCGTAGCCTGCCGCGCCGAGTACGCGCACCGCGTGGTAATGGGTGAGCACCACGTACTTGATGGGCTTGTCGGTCACTTCGCGGATGCGGCGCACCACGTCGGCGGCCATGGCGGGGGTGGCCTGGGTGTCGGCGACCAGCACGCAGTCGTCGCCGATCACGATGCCGGTGTTCGGGTCGCCCTCGGCGGTGTAGGCCCAGGCGTGCTCGGAGATCTGGCTGAAGGTGATCTTCTTCTCTTCCATGTCGGCCTGGCTGGCGAACTTCTTGGCTTGGCTCATCGTGTTGTCTCCGGTCTGTGTGGGGTGGAAAGCGACTTGTTGGAATTCGTTTAGGGCGAACGAATTCGCGGATAACGAATTTCCGCAGTGTAAGCCGCAGATCAGTTAATGTCTAATCCCTTCTTCATGAACGAACCAGCGGCTGGCCCGCGACCCAGGTGACCAAGGACTCCAGCGACACCCCCGAGACCGACCGCGCCGCCCAGCGCGGCATCCAGAGCATCGAGGTCGGCGGCCAGCTGTTGCGTGCGCTGGTGCACCACGGCCGGCCGATGGCGCTGAAAGACCTGGCGCGCGAGGCCGACATGACGCCCGCCAAGGCCCACCCCTACATGGTGAGCTTCGGGCGGCTCGGGCTGATCGAGCAGGACCGCGCCAGCGGCCACTATCTGCTCGGTCCGCTGGCCTTGCAACTGGGGCTCATCAGCCTGCAGCAGGCCGACCCGGTGCACATCGCCACCCCGCTGCTCAGCCCGCTGGCGCAGCAGATCGGCCACACGGTGGCGCTGGCGGTGTGGGGGGCGCGCGGCGCGACCATCGTGCGCACGGCCGAATCGCCGTCGCCGGTGCACGTGAACATGCGGCACGGCACGGTGTTCTCGCTGACCAACACGGCCTCGGGCCGCATCTTCGCGGCCTACCTCGATGCCGACGCGGTGCGGCAACTGCTCGAGGAAGAGCGCCAGCGCCAGCGCCAGAAGCCGCGCAAGGGCGCAGCCGCCGAGTCCGCCGCCCCCGCCGGCATGCCGCCGGTGCAGCCGCTGCCCTCGTGGAGCGACTTCGAGCGCCAGTTGAAAGAAGTGCGCGAACACGGCATCAGCCGCTCCGACGGCGAGGTGATCGTGGGCGTGAGCGCCATGGCCGCGCCGGTGTTCGACCACACCGGCGCCATCGTGCTGGCCGTGACCGCCATCGGCCCGGCCGGCATCTTCAACACCGCGTGGGACGGCGAACTCTCGCGTGCACTCAAGGCCTGCGCGGGCACCGTGTCGCAGCGACTTGGCGCGCCCGTCGCGGGACCTTCCGATATCCGAAAAACAGAGCGATGACGCGACCCGACGCCACAGACACAGCCTCTTCTTCCCCGCTAGCATCCGCCATCGCGCTGCTGCGCGACGCCCGGCGCATCGTCGTCTTCTCGGGCGCTGGTTTGTCCCGCGCCTCGGGCATCCCGACCTACCGCGATGCGGACGGGCTCTGGAAAAGCCAGAACGCCCTGCAGTTCTCCCACGCCGAAGACCTCAAGCGCGACCCCTCGGGCTTCACGAAGTTCTGGGGCCAGCGCATGTCGGTCGTCGAATCGGCCCTGCCCAACCCGGGCCACCGGGCGCTCGCGCAGTTGCAGCGGCTGCGCCCGGCGACGCGGCTGGTCACGCAGAACGTCGACGGCTTGCTGACCCAGGCGGGCGGACTCGACGTGCTCGAACTGCATGGGTCGCTGCGCCGCTGGCGCTGCGACCACTGCGGCAACCGCAGCGGCCCCTGGCCCTTTCACCGGTGCCTGCGCTGCGGCTCGCACGCACGGCCCGACGTGGTGATGTTCGGCGAGATGCTCAACCCCGGCGTGCTGCTCGAGGCGCAGGTGGCGGCGCAGGAATCGGACCTCTTCATGGTGGTCGGCAGCACGACCATCGTCTATCCGGCGGCCGAACTGCCCGAGCTCGCGATGGCGCACGGCAGCCGACTCATCACGCTGAACCTGGAGCCGCTGCCGCACCTGGACGATTCGGCGGCAGTGGTGTTGCGCGGGACTTCTGAAGACCTGTTGCCGCGTCTGCTGGCGGGGCTGGGCAGTTAGGGCTGCACCACTTCTCTGTCAGTTGATGCGCGCGTTGGTGAACTGCATGTCTTCGAATCGGCTGCCCGTGAAATCAACCTGCTCGCCGACCAGGTCGACGGCGTTCACCTGCTGGCCCCGGCAATCCAGCAGCTTGACCTGCGACCAGTGGCTCGCATCGAAATTCAGCGAGATCAGGTTGCAGTGACTGAGCGTGCAGTCGCTGAAGGTGCTGGCCTTGAGTTGCGATGCGGCGAAGGTGCAGCCCACGAATGAACAGCCGCTGATCCTGATGCGCTGCATGTCGCACTGGCTGAACGAGCAGCCGGTGAAGCGGCACGCCGTCCAGGCGGCGTCCACGAAGCTGGTGGAGCCGAAGCGGCTGCCGTTGAAGGTGCTGGACGTGAAGGTGATCAGGCCGAGATCGAGGCCCACGTAGACATTGCCGTCGCTTTCGCCCGCCAGCCCCGCGGGCGCGCCGCCGGTGCCTTTGCGCCATTTGTCGTGGTCTTGGATGATCTGAAGAGAGCTCATGGAAGTGCGCCAGAAATGAAGGAGGGCGCATTGTGCGAAGGCCTCCGTGGCGCAGGAACGAGGAGAAATGTTCCGGCCACCATTGCAGCGCAGGCACCGTGACGGATTGCATGGAGGCTGGCCTGGCGCCGCCCCAGCCTCCTTCTTATTGCTAACCCCGCAATGCACGCCAGCGCGCAAGACTCGCCGCTGGCCAGTGGTCCTTCCGCTCGTAGTACTCGTGCACCGCCGGCGTGCCGGGCGGCAGCACCACCCACGGCTGCTTGGACATCGTGAAGATGTGCAGGTCCGGCGGCAGGCGGTCGGGCGTGTCGAGCGTGCCCACGCGCACGAAGCACACGGCGTCGCCGGCGCCTGCGTAGTGGCTCCACAGGGCGACGTGACAGCGCGGGCAGCGTGCGTATTTCTGGCCGCGTCCGCTGGCCGAGGGCGTCAGCACGAAGTCGACCGTGCCTTGCGGCATCTGCAGCTGCGCGGGTTCGATCAGTGCATTGAGCGCGAAGGACGATCCCGTTTCCCGCTGGCACCAGCGGCAGTGGCAGCAATGCACGAACAGCGGCGGGGCCGTCATGCGGTAGCGCACTTCCCCGCAGGTGCAGCCGCCATCCAGCGGCGTGAAGACGTTGTCGTTGCTGTCGCCGGCGTCGGCCATGGCGATGCGCGGGCGGGCGCTCAGCCCTTCTTGCCGCCCAACAACACCAGTGCCCCGCCCACCACGATGGCGGCCACGCTGGCCCAGGCGGGGAAGTTGACGGTCTGCTTCTCCTTCACCGAGAACTCCAGCGGGCCGAGCTTGGCCTGGTGGGTTTCCTTGGTGAAGCTGAAGCCGCCCAAGCCCAGCGCGGCGATGCCCGCCACGATCAACAGGATGCCGACGATGCGTGTGACGTTCATGGGGCGGGTCTCCTCTCGGTGGTTGGGCTGTGCGAACGGCCCCGAGCTTACTGCCGGGGCTGTTGCTGCTGCAGCTGATCCATCCATTGCGCGACCTCGGCCACGGCCGCGTCGCTGGCGGCCGCGAGCGCCTTCACGCCGCCGGGCGCGTCGGCGCTGGGCGCGGGGCGGCGCACCGTGAAGGTCTTCTGGCCCAGCACGCGGTCGCCGCCGGTGGTGCCGCGAATCAGCGTGGCGCGCAGCCGCACGAGGCCCGCGCTGCTGCTGGCCGAATCGAAGTAATGGCTGAACTCGTCCAGCGAGATGCGCAGCGTGTCGGGCACCTCGCCCTTGCTGCGGGCGATGGTGGCGCTCTCTTCCGGGCCGAGCACGGTGCGGCGCTCGGCGAGCGTGTCGCGCAGCCGCTGGCGCAGCAACTGCGCGGGCGCCTGGCTCCAGCGCGACTGGCCATAGGGGCGCAGTTCGTTGGCGTCCGCGTAGCCGAGGCGGTAGAGGATCTGCGTGCCGTCGAGGCGCGTGTTGGCATCGATCTCGGCCAGCGCGAGCGTCGGCAGCGCCGCCGGTGCGGGCGCGCCGGCGGCCGGCGTCGTGGCTGCAAGGCCGGGGCCGAAGTCATACAGCGTCGTGCGCGCCGGCTTGTCGGGCAGCGCGCCGCAGCCGGCGACCAGTGCCGCAAGGCCGATGCCGGCGAGAACCGTGGCAATGGAATGGGGGGTGGTTGTCTTCATGCTCGTCACCTTCGATCAAGGGCGCGCGGCCGGCGCGGAGAAACCCGGCTCGCCCGGCCCCGCCGCGGCGCCGCCGTTGCCGAACAGCAGCGACTGCGGGTTGTCGTTGATGCTGTCCGCCGCGCGGCCCAGCCGGCGCACCGCGTGCGAGGTGTCGTCGGCCACGCGGTTCACGCGCGGCAGCGTGGCGGCATTGAACGAATCGACCGCCTGCGCGAGCGCCTTCGTTCCATCGCTCAGCCGCTCGACCGGCCCGTCGGGTGCGTTCAGCCGGCCCACGGTGGTGTTGAAGTTGTTGGCCACGCGCGAGACGTCGCCGGCCGCCTTCTTCACCGTGCCCAGCGTCTCGGGCATCGCGGCCAGCGTCGGGTTCAGGCCGGTCTTCACCGTGGTGTCGAGCGTCTTGAGCAGCGTGTTGGCGCTGGCCGAGGCGGCGGCGATGTTCTCCAGCGCATCGGCCGCGCGCTTCTGGTTCGGATCGCTCAGCAACTGGTTGGCGCGCTTGGTCACTTCCTCGACCTGGTTGATGATGGCCTCGCCGCGGTCCTGCAGCTGCGCAAGCATCGAGGGCTTGAGCGGAATGCGCGGCGGATCGTCGTCGTTGGGCTTGAGCGAGACGTTCGATTCGCCCTTGTCGTCCAGCGCGATGAAGGCCAGGCCCGTCACGCCCTGGTAGCTCAGCGTGGCAAAGCTGGAGGTGGTGAGCGGCACGCGCTGATCGACCGTGATGCGCACGCGCACGTTGCCCTTGACCTTGGGATCGAAGTCGATCGACGCCACCTTGCCGACCGCGATGCCGCGGTAGCGCACCATCGCCTGCGGCTGCAGGCCGCTGACCGCGTCGCGGGTGGAGAGCTCGTAGACGTTGCGCACGGTGTTGTCGCGCGTGAACCAGATCACCAGCCCGACGAGCACGGCCAGGAGGCCGAGCACGAAGGCGCCGGCGGCGAGGGCATGGGCCTTGTTTTCCATGGTGGCTACCTACCTTTCAGCGCGGTGCGGCTTCGGGCCGCGGCGCGTGTTGTTCTGTGGCTGGCTGGTCATGCAGCGCCTCCAGGGCGCGCTGACCGCGCCCTCCCAGAAAGTATTCGTGGATGAACGGATGCGGGTAGGCGATGACCTCGCGCGCCGTGCCGCTCACGATGACTTTCTGGTCGGCCAGCACCGCGATGCGGGTGCTCAGGTCGAACAGCGTGTCCAGGTCGTGCGTGACCATCACCACCGTCAGGCCCAGCTCGCGGTGCAGGCCGCGCAGCAAATTGCAGAAGCTGTCGGAGGCCTCGGGGTCCAGTCCCGCCGTGGGTTCGTCGAGCAGCAGCAGCGGCGGGTCCATGATGAGCGCGCGCGCCAGCGCCACGCGCTTGATCATGCCGCCCGACAGGTCCGACGGGCTCATGTTGGCGTGCCGCGGTTCGAGGCCCACCATCTGCAGCTTCACGAGCGCCGCGTGGCGGATCAGCTCGTCGGGCAGCAGCTTCAATTCACGCAGCGGAAACGCAATGTTCTCCAGCACGCTGAAGGCGGAGAACAGCGCCCCGTGCTGGAACAGCATGCCGACGTTGGCCGCGCCCGAGGCGCTGAGCTCGCCCGGCTGCTGGCCCAGCACCTCGACCACGCCCTGCGTCGGCTTCTCCAGCCCGAGGATCTGGCGCAGCAGCACCGTCTTGCCGGTGCCCGAGCCGCCCACCAGCGAGAGCACCTCGCCGCGGTCGATGTGCATGTCCAGGTTGCGGTGCACCACCTGCTCGCCGTCGGCGCTCTTGAACACCGTCCAGAGCTTGCGGATGTCGACCACGGTGGGGTCGTCGCGGGTGGTGGTTGCGGCGTTCATCCGCGGAACCCTATGCCCTTGAACAGCACCGCGAACAACGCGTCCACCAGGATCACTGCGGTGATCGAGGTCACCACCGACGAGGTGGTGCCGCGCCCCAGGCTCTCGGTGTTGGGCTTGACCTTCATGCCGAAGTAGCAGCCGATCAGCGCGATCAGGATGCCGAACACCGCCGACTTGGCCATCGCGAGCCAGAGGTTCGCGATCGGCACCGCGCGCGGCAATGCAGACAGGAAGTAGGCCGGCGAAATGTCGAGCGCCGCGTCGGCCGCGAGCATGCCGCCCAGCAGCGCCGCCATCGAGGTCCAGAGGCTGATGAGCGGCATCGCGATCGCCAGCGCCAGCACGCGCGGCATCACCAGGCGAAAGCCGTGCGGGATGCCCATGACGCGCATCGCGTCGAGCTCTTCGGTCACCCGCATCACGCCGATCTGCGCGGTGATGGCCGAGCCCGAGCGCCCGGCGATCAGCACCGCGGCCAGCACCGGCCCGAGCTCGCGCACCAGCGAGAGCCCGAGGATGTTGACCACGAAGGCCTCGGCGCCGTAGTTGCGCAACTGCTGCGAGATCAGGTAGGCCAGCACCACACCGATCAGCAGCCCGACCAGCGCCGTGATGTGCAGCGCCGTTGCGCCGAACTGGTAGAGATGCCCCGAGAAATCGCGCCACGGCCCGCGGTGCGGTGCGCGGATCAGCCGGCCGACGTCGAGCGCGAGCTGGCCGATGAGGCCGACGAAGTCGCGCGCCACGACCATCGCGCGCGGCCCGTTGTGCGAGAAGGTGCGGATTCGGTCGGCCAGCGTCTTGGGCGGCTCGTCCGGCGTGGCGACGGTGTATTGCGCCACCTGGTCGAGCACCGCCTTGTGCTGCGCTTCCATCTCCAGCGTGGCGGGCCATTCGTGGCGCCAGTGCTCCCACAGGAGCTGCGCGCCGATGTGGTCGAGTTGTTCGATGGGGCGCAGGTCCCAGGCACGGTCGTTCGCGGTCGGCGCCGCTTCCAGGCTTTTGGAGAGCGCCTGCCAGGCGGGAAACGACGACATGCCCAGCGCGGTCCAGCGGCCGGTGGCCACCGTCCATTGGCGGCCTTCCTGCTCCTGCTGCGCGACACGCGGCCACACGCTGTCGGCGGCTTGGGCGTCGGCAGTCGGGGTGGCGGAAGGCATGGGACGGATGAGCAGAAAGTAAACAAATAGCCGGTTTTGGGGGACGCGCGCATCGTAACCGGGTGCATCCCGCACCCATGTGCTCCAGACCCCTCATTGGCGTAGGGCGGAGCGCCGTTTTTTCAGCTTTTCTTCAGTTCCAGGCCTTGGCCAGCGCGTCCCAGGCGCTCGCGATCACCGGTTCGTCGCGCCGTGATGCGAGCGAGACGAAACGCAGGGCGCAATCGAGCTGCACCCGGTCGGCCATGGCAAGGCCGTGGGCCTGGCATTCGCGGATCGCAATCGAGTCGCGCACGAGGCTGAGGCCAATGCCCGACTTCAGCAGGTCGAGCATCGACGCCTCCTGGTCGACCATGGCCACCCGCCGCGGCGCGAGGCCGAGCGGCGCGAACACGCGCTCCAGCAGCCGGTGGTGCGCCGACTCGGGCGGCGTCGCGAGCCAGGGCAACGCGGCCAGCGCTTTCCAGTCGCGGCCCTGCACCTGCGGGCCCCAGCCGGCGGGCGCGACCACGCGGTAGGTGAAGCGGGTGAGGGTGCGGACCGAGAGCGCAGGCGTTGTCGCGGTCTGGTCGTCGTCGCCGGGGTCGAGGTGAAACCCCACATCCAGGTCGCCGCGCAGCACCTGTGCCAGCACGCTGCCGCTCATGCCGTGGCGCAGCTCGGTCTCGATCTGCGGCGCGGCCTCGACCAGCTCGCGCAGGAACACGCCCAGGCGCGTGAACTCCGGATCGAGGATGGTGCCGATGCGCAGCGCCCCGCGCACCGTGCCCTGCAGCTTGCGCGCCGCCTGCTGCAGGTCGCCCACGGCGGCCAGCACCCGCTCGGCCTGCGGCAGCATCGCCGCGCCGTCGGCCGTGAGCGCCAGCCCGTGCGGCGTGCGCGTGAAGAGCACGAGCCCGGTTTCCTCGGCAAAGCGCTTGAGCTGCAGGCTCACCGCGGGCTGCGTGAGGTGCAGCCGCTCGGCGGCGCGGGAGACGTTGCCTTCCTTCGCTGCGAGAACGAAGGCGCGCAAAATCTGGAGGTCCATGGCGGCGGTAGTCATATAAGTCCGATTTATAAGCCCGTGGCGCCGAATTCATTGGCCTTTCCTTCGAGGAACAGGCCAAATTGCCCCCAAGGAGACCCCAACATGTCCATGAATATCAGAAATATCGATCACCACATCGCCGGCCTGCCGGCCGCCAACACCTCGGGCCGCACGCAGGACGTGACGAACCCCGCCACCGGCGCCGTCACCGGCAAGGTCGGCCTCGCCGACGCCGCGCAGGTCTCGGCCGCCGTGGCCGCCGCGCAAGCCGCCTTCCCGGCCTGGGCCGACACCCCGCCGATCCGCCGGGCGCGCGTGATGTTCAAGTTCCTGCAGCTGCTCAACGAGCACAAGGACGAGCTCGCCCACCTCATCACCGCCGAGCACGGCAAGGTCTTCACCGACGCGCAGGGCGAGGTCAGCCGCGGCATCGACATCGTCGAATTCGCCTGCGGCATCCCGCAACTGCTCAAGGGCGACTTCACCGACCAGGTGAGCACCGGCATCGACAACTGGACGCTGCGCCAGCCCCTGGGCGTGGTCGCCGGCATCACGCCCTTCAACTTCCCGGTGATGGTGCCGATGTGGATGTTCCCGGTGGCCATTGCCGCGGGCAACACCTTCGTGCTCAAGCCCAGCCCGACCGACCCGAGCCCGTCGCTGCTGATCGCCGAACTGTTCAAGCAGGCCGGCCTGCCCGACGGCGTGTTCAACGTCGTGCAGGGCGACAAGGCGGCGGTCGATGCGCTGCTGGAACATCCCGACGTCAAGGCCATCAGCTTCGTGGGCTCCACGCCCATTGCCAACTACATCTACGAAACCGGCGCCCACCACGGCAAGCGCGTGCAAGCCTTGGGCGGTGCGAAGAACCACATGGTGGTCATGCCCGACGCCGACATCGACCAGACGGTGGATGCGTTGATCGGCGCGGGCTACGGCTCGGCCGGCGAGCGCTGCATGGCGATCAGCGTCGCGGTGCTGGTGGGCGATGTGGCGGACAAGGTGATTCCGAAGCTCATCGAGCGCACGAAGACGCTGAAGGTCTTGAACGGCACCAACCTCGCGGCCGAGATGGGCCCGATCGTCACGCGCGCGGCGCACGAGCGCATCACCGGCTACATCGCGCAAGGCGAGAAGGAAGGCGCGAAGCTCCTGGTCGATGGTCGCTCGTTCGACGGCAGCGTGGCGGGCGAAGGCTGCGGCGACGGTTTCTGGATGGGCGGCACGCTGTTCGACCACGTCACGCCCGAGATGCGCATCTACAAGGAAGAAATCTTCGGCCCGGTGCTCAGCTGCGTGCGCGTCGAGAACTTCAAGGACGCGGTGGACCTCATCAACGCCCACGAGTTCGGCAATGGCGTGAGCTGCTTCACCCGCGACGGCAACGTGGCGCGCGAGTTCAGCCGGCGCATCCAGGTGGGCATGGTGGGCATCAACGTGCCGATTCCGGTGCCGATGGCGTGGCACGGTTTCGGCGGCTGGAAGAAGAGCCTGTTCGGCGACATGCACGCGTATGGCGAAGAGGGCGTGCGCTTCTATACCAAGCAGAAGTCGATCATGCAGCGCTGGCCCGAGAGCATCGGCAAGGGTGCCGAGTTCGTCATGCCGACGGCAAAGTAGGCCCACCCCCGACTCTCGCGCACTTCGTGTCGCTCGCATCCCCCCTCGAGGGGGCGCTCCCGGCGGCCCGGCAAAGCCGGTTCCTCGGGAGCACTGGCAAGACATGGGTGCGGGGGAACATCGCGCGCCCCAGAAAAGAACAACCAGATTGGAGACACCGTTGAGCGACACCACCTTCGACTACATCATCATTGGCGCAGGCACTGCCGGTTCGCTGATCGCCAACCGCCTCTGCGCCGACAAGACCAAGCGCGTGCTGCTCATCGAGGCCGGCCGCAAGGACGACTACCACTGGATTCACATTCCAGTCGGGTATCTCTACTGCATCGGCAACCCGCGCACCGACTGGCTCTACAACACCGAGCCCGATGCGGGCCTCAACGGCCGCACGCTGCGCTATCCGCGCGGCAAGACGCTGGGCGGGTGCTCGAGCATCAACGGGATGATCTACATGCGCGGCCAGTCGCGCGACTACGACCAGTGGGCCCAGCTCACCGGCGACGACGACTGGCGCTGGCAGAACGTGCTGCCGGCGTTCAAGAAGCATGAAGATTTCTACCTCGGCGCCGACGAGATGCACGGCGCGGGCGGCGAATGGCGCGTCGAGAAACAGCGCCTGCGCTGGGACATCCTCGATGCGTTCGCCGAAGCGGCGGTGCAGGCCGGCGTGCCGCACACCACCGACTTCAACCGCGGCAGCAACGAAGGCGTGGGCTACTTCCAGGTCAACCAGAAGAACGGCTGGCGCTGGAACACGGCCAAGGCGTTCCTGCGGCCCACCTGCTACGGCCGCCCCAACTTCGAGCTGTGGACCGGCGCACAGGTCTCGCGCCTTCTTTTCGAGACGCAGCCCGACGGCACGAAGCGCTGCACCGGCGCCGAGGTGTGGAACGGCAGCGAGATGAGCACCGCGCATGCCGAGCGCGAAGTGATCCTCTGCGCGGGCGCCATCGGCTCGCCGCAGATCCTGCAGCTCTCGGGCGTCGGCCCGGCCGAGTTGCTGCGCCAGCACGGCATCGACGTGGTGCTCGATGCGCCCGGCGTCGGCGCCAACCTGCAAGACCATCTGCAGATCCGCGCGGTCTACAAGATCGATGGCGCGCCTACGCTCAACGTGCTCGCATCGTCGATGCTTGGCAAGGCGAAGATCGGTCTCGAATACCTGTGGAAGCGCAGCGGCCCGATGAGCATGGCGCCGTCGCAGCTGGGCGCCTTCACGCGCAGCTCCGACGCCTACGAATGGCCGAACCTCGAATACCACGTGCAGCCGCTCTCGCTCGATGCCTTCGGCGATCCGCTCCACAGCTTTCCGGCTTTCACCGCGAGCGTGTGCAACCTCAACCCGACGAGTCGGGGCTCGGTGCGCATCAAGAGCAAGCGCTTCGAAGATGCGCCGGCCATCGCGCCCAACTACCTGAGCACGGATGAAGACCGCAAGGTGGCCGCCGATTCGCTGCGCGTGACGCGCCGCATCGCCGCGCAGCCCGCGCTCGCCAAGTACAAGCCCGAGGAGTGGAAGCCCGGCGTGCAGTACCAGAGCGACGAAGATCTCGCGCGCCTGGCCGGCGACATCGCGACCACCATCTTCCATCCGGTGGGCACCACGAAGATGGGCGCCGACGGCGACCCGATGGCAGTGCTCGATGCGAAGCTGCGCGTGCGCGGCATCCAGGGCCTGCGCGTGGTGGATGCGGGCGCGATGCCCACCATCACGAGCGGCAACACGAACAGCCCGACCTTGATGATGGCCGAGAAGGCCGCGGGCTGGATCGTCGAAGCCAACCGCTGAGCTTCAGCGGCGCGCTGCGGGCTTGCGCCGCGCGGCCTTGGGCTCGTCGCTTTCCATGTTCGCAAGGCGCGCCTTCGCGCCTTCGATCATGAGGTCCACGCCGATGTCGAACATCGCATCGGGACCGGCCTTGCGGTAGCTGGCGAACGCCTCGGCCAGCAGGGGCCGCGATGCCGCGGCGGCATCGAGCGTCTGCTGGCGCGCTGGCGCGTCGTCGGGCGCCGCCTGTTCCTCCAGCACGCAGCCCACGGTGTAGCGGCCCAGCGCGATCATCAACGCCATCGCATCTGTTGCCGGCAAGCCCCGGTTGACCACGGCTGCAAGCTGGGCCTCCACCATTTCCAGGTCGCCCGGGTCGGGCTCGGTGCCCGCATGCAGGCGCGCACCGTCGCGCCGTGCCAGCAGCGCACGGCGGAAGCTGCGCGCGTTCTCGCGCAGGAACTCTCCCCACGACTCGCCCTCCAGCGGCAGCCGGCGCTCGTGCGCGCGGCGCAGGATTTCGCCGCTCATCGCATCGAGCAGCGCGCGCTTGTTCTTGAAATGCCAATACAGCGCGGGCTGCTGCACGCCGAGGCGCTCGGCCAGCAGCCGGGTGCTGAGCTTGTCGATGCCGACCTCGTCGAGCAGCGCGAGCGCCGCCTCGAGGATCACTTCACTGTCCAGTTTCATGCCGTTCTCTGTGCCCGTGTCAGGGCCAATGGGTGGGGGTTCACAGCCCAGAATTTATCGCTGATAATTCCTTATCAACGATAAATTTCAACATGTCTTCTTCCTTTCTCCCAAGCGGCCGCCCGGCGCAGGCCGTGATCCTCGCGATCGCCACGCTCGATGCCATCGGCATCAGCCTGGTCATGCCGATCGTGCCGAGCCTGCTGCGCGAGGTCGGCCACACCGGCGATCTCGGCTGGCACTTCGGCGCCTTTCTCTCGCTGTATGCGCTGATGCAGTTCCTCTGCGCGCCCGTGCTCGGCGCGCTCAGCGACCGCTTCGGCCGCCGGCCGGTGCTGCTGGTGTCGGTGGCGGGCGCTGCGATCGATGCGCTCTTCATGGCCTTCGCGCCCTCGCTGTGGATGCTGTTCGTGGGCCGCGCAATCGCGGGCATGACCGGTGCGAGCACGGCGGTGGCTTCCGCAGCCATCGCCGACCTCACGCCCGCGGACCAGCGCGCGCGCTGGTTCGGCCGAATGGGCGCCTGCTTCGGCCTGGGCTTCATCGCCGGGCCGGCGATCGGCGGCGTGCTCGGCGACCACGGCGTGCGGCTGCCTTTCATTGCGGCCGCGGTGCTCAACGGGCTGACCTTCCTCGTGGGCCTGCTGGTGTTGCGCGAGTCGCGCCCGCCGGCGCTCGCGTCCAAGCCCTTTGATCGCAACGTGCTGCATCCGCTCGCGTCGCTGCGCTGGGCCACAGGCTTTCCCGCACTGCTGCCGATCCTCGGTGTCTTCCTGGTGCTCGTGCTGGTGGGCGAGGTCGCCGGCACGACCTGGGTGATTCACGGCGAAGACCGCTACGCCTGGAACGGCACCACGGTCGGCCTTTCGCTCGCGGGCTTCGGTCTGATCCATGCGCTGGTGCAAGGCATCCTGGCGGGTCCGCTGGTCGAGCGCTGGGGCGAACGCGTGGCGATCGCGGTCGGCACCCTCTCCGACTGCACGGCCTACGCGCTGATCGCCTTCGCCTCGCAGGGCTGGATGGCGCTCGCGCTGCTGCCGTTCCTGTGCATGGGTGGCGTCGGCCAGCCCGCGCTGCAGGCGATGCTCTCGCGCCGCGTGGGCGAGGCCGACCAGGGCCGGCTGCAAGGCGTACTCGCGAGCATCTCCAGCCTGGCCTCGGTGGTCGGCCCTCTGCTGATCAGCTCGCTCTACTTCGCGTTCCGCATGCGCTTCCCGGGCATCGTGTGGCTGGCCGGCGCCGTGCTCTATCTGCTGTGCCTGCCGGTGCTGATGCGCAAGACCGCGACCTGATCATTTACTTCTCGATGGTCTTGTTCCAGCGCGAATTCCATGCAGGGCGGTTCGCGTTGATGCTTTCCCAATCGATGGTGATCGCCGTCTTCATCCACTTGTTGATGTCCGCCACCTGCGTCGCGCCTTCGCCCACGGCCGGCGCCTTGGGGTTGGTCGGGATCTGCGCGCCGTACTGAAGCACGTTGGCCTGCGCGAGCGGGCTCAGCAAGAACTCGGCGAGCTTTTGCGACAGCTCGGGCTCGCTGTTGTTGGCGATCACGCACTGGCCCACCATCAGCACCACCGCGCCTTCCTTGGGCGGCGCGTACTCGACCGGAATGCCCTTGACCTTGAGCGCGGCCACCGCAGTGGGCGTGAGCGGGAAGATCGCCGCCTCGCCCGTCTGCACCATCTCCGAGAGCTTGGCCGAGCTCGGGATGTACTCCAGCACGTTCGGTCCGATGGTGTTCGGCCAGGCCTTGAAGCCGGGCTCCACGTTCTTGTCGTTGCCGCCCTGGATGCGGTTGAACATCAGGAAGCCGTGCAGTCCGAACGAGGACGACGACATCGACTGGAACACCACCTTGCCCTTGAACTTCGGGTCGGCCAGGTCCATCCACGAGGTGGGCGCGGCCCAGCCCTTTTCCTTGAACATCTTCGCGTTGTAGGCCAGGCCCGTCATGCCCAGGCTCACGCCGCTGGCCATGTCGTCCTTGAAGCGCGCGGCCGGGTAGATCTCGGCGAGCGACGGGTTGGGCTTCTGCTTCTGGCACAGGCCCATGCCGATGGCGCGCACCATGATTCCGTCGTCCAGAAACATCACATGCATCTGCGGGCGGTCCTTGTTGGCCTGTGCCTTCGCGAGGATGTCCGACGAAGTGCCCGGCACCACCACCACCTTCGCGCCGTACAGCTTCTCGAAGGCCGGGAACACGTACTGCGTGTACGCCTTCTCCATGGTGCCGCCGTTCATGCCGATGTAGAGCGTCTTGGTCTGCGCGCTCGCCGCGCCGCTTGCCGCGAGCAGCGAAACCGCCGCTGCCCCGAGCAGGGTCCGGCGAAGGGAAAAGGTCTTCTTCTGGATACGGGACATGGTGGTTGCCTTTCAGGGAAGGGTGGGGACGGAAGTGGGGGAGGAGTGGGTCTGTTCTTCATCCGCGGCTTCCCCTTCTTCATCGGGGAAGGAGCGGTCGACCGCGAATGCGTCGATCGGCGTGCTGCTGTGGCCATCGCGCACCAGCTCGGCCAGCACTTCGCCGGCGGCCGGGCCGATCTGGAAGCCCGCGCCCGAGAAGCCGAAGCCGTGGAACAGGCCCGGCGTGGTGCGGCTGGGGCCGAGCACCGGCTGGCGGTCGGGCATGTTGCCCTCGGTGCCGCTCCAGGTGCGGATGAAGTGCGCATGGCGCAGCGCGGGCAGCAGCTCGATGGCCTGCATCGCGAGCGTGGCGATGGCGTCGCGGTCGACGCGCGCGCGGTCGGCATCGAGCGCATAGCCCCGGCCGCCGCCGAGCACGAGGTTGCCGCGCGCCACCTGCCGGCCGTAGATGCCGCCGCCCTCGACGCCCAGGCTCCAGACCATGAAGTGCGGCAGCGGCTCGGTCACCACCATCACCGGATGGCTCGCACGCAGCGGCACCGCCTCGCCGAACTGGGCGGCGAGCGGGCCGGCCCATGCGCCCGCGCAGTTGAGCAGCACCGGCGCATGCACCTCGAGCACATTGCCCGAGCGCAGCATGAACATCGCGCCGTCGTGCGCCACCTCGTCGACCGGGTGGCGCTCGAAGATCTGCGCGCCCGCGCGTTGCGCCGCAAGCGCGAAGGCGGGCGACACCAGCCGCGGGTTGGCCTGCCCGTCTTCCACGCACAGCGAGCCGCCGACCGCGCGCGGGCCGAGCCAGGGGCAGCGCTCGCGCAGGCGCGCGGCGGAGATCAGCTCCAGCCCGAGGTCGAAGTCCAGGCTCTGCGCGCGGTAGCGCTCGAGCGAGGCCATGTCGGATTCGCTGCGCGCGATCTTGAAGTGGCCCGAACGCAGGTACTCGCCATCGGTGCCGAGCAGCGACGGCAGGCGGCCCCAGATCTGATGCGCGCGTTGTGCGAGCGGCAACTGGCTCATCGGCCGTCCCTGGCGCCGCACGCCGCCGAAGTTCACGCCGCTGGAGCGCGAGCCGCAGAGGTCGCGCTCCAGCAGCGCGACGCCAATGCCCATCTGCCGCAGCGCGAGCGCGGCCGACGAGCCGACGATGCCGCCGCCGACGATGGCCACGTCGGTGCGAAGGGTGCGGATCGAACTCATGCGTCGACTCCTTCGGTCGATGCGTGCGCGGCAAGGTGGATCGGGATCGGCTTGATCGGCGCCTGCCCGCGCAGACGGCCCACCTGCTGCAGCGGCTGACCCGTCGCGTGCGCGAGGATTTCGGCGGCGGCCACGCCGCACATGCGGCCCTGGCAGCGACCCATGCCGATGCGCGACAGGGCTTTGAGTCGATTCATTTCATCGGCGCCGTTGACGCGAACGGTCTCGCGCAGCGTGCCGGCGGTGATGTTCTCGCAGCGGCAGACGACAAGGTCGTCGGGCGCGTTCGCGGCCCAGTCCTGCGGCAGCGGAAAGGCGCGTTCCAGTCCGCGGCGAAAGCCCGTCAATCCTTCAAGCTTGCGTTCGAGTGCCACGGCGCGCGCGGCATCGACGGCCACGCCGCGGTCCGCGAGCAGTGCGAGCGCGGCGCGCTCGCCGGCCCACTCGGCCGCATCGGCGCCCATGATGCCGGCGCCATCGCCCGCGAGGTACACGCCTTCGACGCTGGCGCGGCCCGCCGCATCGCGCACCGGCAGGTGGGCGCGGTGCATCGGCGCGAACTCGAAGCGGCAGCCGAGCAGGTCGGCCAGCTGCGTCTCGGAGCGCAGCGCGTAGCCGAAGCCGACGGCGTCGCAAGCCAGCGTGCGCTCTTCGCGGCCGTCGTGCCAGGTGACGCCGGTGACGCGGCGGGCTTCGTCGTCGCCGATCACGCGCAGCGGGCGCACGCCGCTGTGCAACGGCACGCCGTGCGCGCGCAACCACGCGACGAAGTACACGCCCTTCGCGAACACGGCGGGTTGGCGGAGCATCGCGGGCGTCGCGGCGATCTGGTCGGCGAGCCGCGCGGTGTCGAGCACCGCCGCGACCTTCGCACCGGCCTTCGCGTATTGATACGCCACGAGGTACAGCAGCGGCCCCGTACCCATGAACACCACGCGCTGCCCGATGGCGCAACCTTGGAACTTGAGCGCGACCTGCGCGCCGCCGAGCGTGTAGACGCCGGGCAAGGTCCAGCCCGGCACCGGCAGCACGCGATCGGTCGCGCCCGTCGCGACGATCAGCGTGCCGTGCGGCACACGCGTCGTGGTGCGTGTCGGGTTATGCAGCACGTCGAGCACGTTGCCCTGCGCGTTCCACACGAGGCTGTCGGGGCGGTAGTCGATGCGATCGCGCAGTGCGTCGAAGGCCGCGTGTACCGCGTTCGCGCGCGAGGCCTCGAAGCCGTAGAGCGTGGCCGCCGTGCGCTGCATGAAGTTGGCGGGCGGGCGTCGATAGATCTGTCCGCCGGCCCGCAAAGCCTCGTCGATCACGAGGGGCTTGAGGCCGTGCGCGACCAGCGCCTCCGCCGCGCGCACGCCGGCCGGCCCGGCGCCGACGATCACGGGTTGAAGCCCGGCATTCGTCGTCATGCGCCGCTTCTCCCGGTGACCAGCGCCATGCCCGGCGCGATGAAGGTCGAGCAGGCGCGCAGGCGTTCGCCTTCGGCGGTCGCGATCCAGCAGTCCTGGCAGGCGCCCATCATGCAGAAGCCGGCGCGCGGCATGTCGCTGAATTCGTTGCGGCGGAGTTGGCCGGCCTGCGTGAGCACGGCCGTGAGTACCGTGTCGCCAGCGAGTGCCGACGCGGGCTCTCCGTCGAGCGTGAACGCCACGGCATCGCGGCCGGTCTCGGCCACGCGATGCAGCAGTGCGTGGTGTGCGGTCGATGCCATCTACTTGCGCCCCACCAGCACGCGGTCCAGCCCGTAGAGCCGGTCGAGGATCACCATCGCGATGGCGGTCACCGCCACCATCAGCGCCGAGACCGCCGCCATCAGCGGATCGATCGACTCGGTCGCATACATGTACATGCGCACCGGCAGCGTCACCGTGCTCGGCGAGGTCACGAAGATCGACATCGTCACTTCGTCGAAGCTGTTGATGAAGGCGAGCATCCAGCCGCCCGTCACGCCCGGCAGGATCATCGGCAGCGTGATGCGCCGGAACACCGTCGCCTGGCTCGCGCCCAGCGAGAGTGCCGCCTGCTCCGCGCTGCGGTCGAAGCCCACGAGCGCCGCCACCACGAGGCGCAGCGTGTAGGGCGTGACGATCAGCGCATGCGCCATCACCAGCCAGCCGAAGCTGCCCGTGCCGCCCACCAGCGCGAACAGCCGCAAGAGCGCCACGCCCAGCACCAGGTGCGGAATGATCAGCGGCGAGAGAAACAGCGCATTGAGAAAGTCGCGCCCCGGAAACTCGTAGCGCGTGATCGCCATGCCGGCCGGCACCGCCAGCAGCGTGGCAATCGTGGCCGAGGCCAGCGCGAGCCACAGGCTGTTCCAGAACGACTGCATGAAGTCGGGGTGCGCGAACACCGCGGCAAACCAGCGCAGCGAGAAGCTGGTGGTCGGAATGGTCAGCGTGTTCTCGGGCGTGAACGCGACGATGCACACCACCAGCAGCGGCGCCAGCATGAAGGTGATGACGAGCGCGTTGAACGCGAGGGCGATGGGGCCGTTCTTGCTCATCGCCTCAGCCCAGCGCTTTCTTGTAGCGGCCTTCGACGAGGCGGTTGTAGCTCAGCATCACGATGAGGTTTGCGGCGAGCAGCGTGAGTGCGATGGCTGCGCCCAAGGGCCAGTTGAGTTCGCTCAGGTACTCGTCGTAGACCACCGTCGCGACCATCTTCAGGCGGCGTCCGCCGAGCAACCCCGGAATCGCGAACGAACTCGCCGCGAGGCCGAACACGATCAGGCTGCCCGAAAGAATGCCGGGCATCACCTGCGGCAGCACGATGCGCCGCAGCGTGGTGAACTGCGAGGCCTTGAGCGAGAGCGCCGCGTTCTCCACACCCGCATCCAGCTTCTGCAGCGAGGTCCATACCGGGATCACCATGAACGGCAGCATCACGTGGACCAGCGCGACGATCACCGCGATCTCGGTGTAGAGCATCTTCACCGGCCCGATGCCCACGAGGCCCAGCAGCGAATTCACCGCGCCCTCGGGCCCGAGCAGCATGCTCCAGCCGAAGGCGCGCACCACCACCGACACCAGCAGCGGCGCGAGCACCACCAGCAGCAGGATCGAGCGCCACGGGTTGCGCATGCGGCTGAGCACATAGGCTTCGGGCGCGCCGATGACCACGCAGATCAGCGTGACCAGCGCCGAGATCCAGAAGGTGCGCCAGAAGATGCCGTGGTAGTAAGAGTCGGTGAACACATGCGCGTAGTGCGCCAGCGTGAACTCGCCCGCCTTCGGCCCGGTGGCCGGGTCGTACACGTTGAACGACAGCACCGCGGTGAGCAGCAGCGGCACCAGCAGCAGCGCGGTGAAGAGCAGCAGCGCCGGCCCCGAGAGCCACCACGGCGCGGCCTTGTTTCGGATGCCGCTCATGCCGCGACCGCCTCCTCGGCCGGCAAGAGCCGCGTGCAGTGCGCGGGCCAGTCGATGCCGACGGCGTTGCCCTCGTCCAGCGCATCGCGGCCGTCGTTGGGGCTCAGCACCATCAGGTCGCCCGCGGGCGTGGCGATGCGGTAGAGCCACTGGCTGCCGAGGAAGAAGCGCTCCTGCACCGTGCCGTCGAGCCGGCCGCGGCCGGCAGTGACCAGCTGGAGTTTTTCGGGCCGCACGCTCATCAGCACCGCGGCGCCGGCCTTGAAGCCGTCTTCGTCCACCTGCACCGCCAGGGGGCCGACCTCGACGCTGCAGCTGCCGGTGCTGCAGGTCGTCACGCGCCCGTTCAGCAGGTTGGCCTTGCCCACGAAGGTGGAGATGAAGCGCGTGCTCGGGTGCTCGTACACGCGGTGCGGATGGTCGATCTGCGTGGCGCAGCCGCCTTCCATCACCACCACGCGGTCGCTGATCGACATGGCCTCGCTCTGGTCGTGCGTGACCATCACCGTGGTGGTGCCGACCTTGCGCTGGATCTGGCGCAGCTCGAACTGCATCTCCTCGCGCAGCTTGGCGTCCAGGTTGGAGAGCGGTTCATCGAGCAGAAGCACCGGCGGCTCGATCACCAGCGCGCGGGCCAGCGCCACGCGCTGCCGCTGGCCGCCCGAGAGCTCGCGCGGGTAGCGCGTGGCGTGCGGCTCCAGGTGCACCAGCGCCAGCGCCTGCTTCACGCGTTCGGCGCGCTCGGCCTTGGGCATCTTGCGCATCTCCAGGCCAAAGCTCACGTTGTCGGCCACCGTCATGTGCGGAAAGAGCGCGTAGCTCTGGAACACGATCCCGAGGCCCCGCGTGTTGGCCTTGGCGTTCGTGATGTCCTTGCCCGCGAGTTCGATGCGGCCGCTGGAGACCGCCTCGAAGCCCGCAATCATCTGCAGCGTCGTCGTCTTGCCGCAGCCCGAGGGGCCGAGCAGCGAGACGAACTCGCCCTTTTCGACCGTGAGGTTCATGGCCGACACCGCGCGGGTGCTGCCGTAGAACTTGGTCACGTCGGTAAGCCGTAGGAATGACATGGAAGCGCCTTTTCTGTGGGGCAAAAAGATGGCGTGCGACACCTTGGTGTAGGCCATGGACCGCTGAGTACTTTCAATTCACTCTATTGCAACGATTGCGCCAGAACGCCTCGGGTATTCCATTAATCAGAATCTTTCTCTGATTTATTCCGTTCATCGGAATATCAATCCTAAAATCGCTTCAGAGAATTCCACAGGAGCAAGGTATGGAAACCCCTTCGGAGGCAACTTCGGCGTCGCCCGCGTCCAGCAGCGGCGTGCCGCGCGTCTTTTCGGTGATCCGCGCGCTCGGCGCGGTGCAGGCCGAAGGCGGCCGCGTGACCCAGATCGCACGGTCCGTGGGCCTGACGCAAGCCACCACGCACCGTTTGCTGCAGGCGCTGATGGCCGAGGGCATGGTCGAGCAGGACGAGCGCACCAAGCTCTACCGCCTGGGAATCGATTTCTTCGCGCTCGCGGCGAGCGCGGGCAACCCCGGTGACCTGCGCTCGATCTGCCGGCCGGTGCTGCTGCGGCTGTGCGCGAGCCTGGGGGACAGCATCTTCTTGTTGGCGCGCAGCGGCTTCGACGCCATCTGCCTGGACCGCAGCGAGGGGCCGTTTCCGATCCGCTCGTTCACCGGCGACATCGGCGGGCGCATCGCGCTGGGCGTGGGGCAGGGGGCGCTCGCGATCCTGGCCTTCTTGCCGGAAGCGGAGCGGGAAGAAGTGATCCGTTTCAACCTCTCACGGGTGCGCGAGTACGGCGTGTACGACGAGGTCTATCTGCGCACCGAGATCGAGCGCGTGCGCCAGCAGGGCTACGCAGGGCGCAACACCGGGCTGCTCGAAGGCATGGCGGGCGTGGCGGTGCCGATCCTCGACCGCGAAGGGCGCGCGGTGGCGGCGCTGAGCGTGGGCACGATTGCGGACCGGCTCAATGCGGACCGCATGCCGACGGTGGTGGAACTGCTCAAGCGGGAAGCGGCCGCCATCGGGCCGAAGATCAACCCGTTCGATGCGACCTTGCGGCGGCCAGCCCAGAGCCTGGCGGGTTCGCCGGCGGGGCAGAAGATCTCGCTGCCCGAGGCGCCCGGCCCGGCCTGATCACTTCAGCTTGCGGTCTTCGCTCTTGGCCTCTGCCATGGCCTCGGGCTCCAGCTCCTCGGCGTAGCGGTTCAGGCGAATGAAGATCCCCCAGCCCGCCATCAGCAGGCCGACGGCGCCGAGCATCGCGGCGGCGTGCAGCATCAGCTCGGGCGCCTCGCGCGCCTTGAAGGTCGCGACCAGCCCTTCGACCGCGACAGCGACCACGATCACCACCATGAAGCGCGAGAGGAACCGGCGCACGCGGGTCGGCGCGCCGATGTGGGCATCGCGGACCACTTCTTCCTCGAGCACGGTCTGCGAAATCTGCAGCGCTACGACGCCGGCTGCGAGCAGGCCCACGGCTTCGATGATCGCTTCGGCGGCCGGAAGATCGAGGCCCTGCATCACGGCGCCCCAGCCGGCGCGCGCGGCGATCACGACCAGCACGATCGAGGCGATGGCGAACGCGAGCGCCATCAGCGCATGGATCGCGGCGTAGAGGGCGTGGATGACTTTCATGGCGCGGATATTCGACGCCGCCCGACGGCCCGCGCGTAGGCGTGCAGCCCGTTGCGCAGGGAGCGGACGCCGAGTTCATTCCGCAAACGCATCAAGTCCTTCCTTTTTTTCACTAGGCAAGCGCGCGGGATTCGCAGATATTGGCCGCATTTCCCCGGCCTCCTGTTGTCTTTCTTCTCCCTCCTTCCCGGAGCGCGCCCATGTCTGAAGCCCAAGCCACCCTCTCTGTCCCCACCGAAGTCGAACAACTGCTGCAGCGCCTGGGCGTGCCCCGCACCGCCTACACCGGCGGCGAATTGACGGTGCGTTCGCCGGTCAGCGGCGAGGTGATCGCAGAGGTGCCGCAGACCACGGCGGTGGAAGCCACCGGCGCCATCGGCCGCGCGCACGAGGCCTTCAAGGCCTGGCGCAACGTGCCGGCGCCGCGCCGTGGCGAGCTGGTGCGTTTGCTGGGCGAAGAGCTGCGCGCCGCCAAGCGCGACCTGGGCCGCCTCGTCACGCTGGAGGCCGGCAAGATCCCGTCCGAAGGCGCGGGCGAGGTGCAGGAAATGATCGACATCTGCGACTTCGCGGTCGGCCTCTCGCGCCAGCTCTACGGCCTCACGCTGGCCACCGAGCGCGCCGAGCACCGGATGATGGAAACCTGGCATCCGCTGGGCGTGTGCGGCGTGATCTCGGCCTTCAACTTCCCGGTGGCCGTGTGGTCGTGGAATGCGGCACTCGCGCTGGTGTGCGGCGATTCGGTGGTGTGGAAGCCGTCCGAGAAAACGCCGCTGACCGCGCTCGCCGTGCATGCCATCGCCGAACGCGCCATCGCCCGCTTCGGCGATGCGCCCGAAGGCCTGCTTGGTTTGCTGCTGGGCCAGCGCGACATCGGCGAAGTGCTGGTGGACGACCACCGCGTGCCGATCCTCTCGGCCACCGGCTCCACCGCGATGGGCCGGCAGGTCGGGCCGAAGCTCGCTGCGCGTTTCGCCCGCGCGATCCTCGAACTGGGCGGCAACAACGCCGCCATCGTCACGCCTTCGGCCGACCTGAACCTCACGCTGCGCGGCATCGCGTTCTCGGCCATGGGCACGGCCGGGCAGCGTTGCACGACGCTGCGGCGCCTCTTCGTGCACGACAGCGTGTACGACCAGCTGGTGCCCAAGCTCGCGAAGGTCTACGGCAATGTGCAGGTGGGCGATCCGCGCGAGGCCGGCACGCTGGTCGGCCCGCTGATCGACCGCGCGGCCTTCGACGGCATGCAGAAGGCGCTGGGCGAAAGCCATGAAGCGGGCGCGAAGGTGCATGGCGGGCAGCGCGTCGAGGGCATCGGCACGAAGGACGCTTACTACGTGCGTCCCGCGCTGGTCGAGCTGAAAGAGCACACCGGCCCGGTGCTGCGCGAGACCTTCGCGCCGATCCTCTACGTGGTGCGCTACAGCGACCTCGACCAAGCCATCGAATGGCACAACGCAGTGGGCGCCGGCCTGTCGTCGTCGATCTTCACGCTCAACGTGCGCGAGGCCGAGCGCTTCATGTCCAGCGCGGGTTCGGACTGCGGCATCGCCAACGTCAACATCGGCCCGAGCGGTGCCGAAATCGGCGGCGCCTTCGGTGGCGAGAAGGAAACCGGCGGCGGGCGCGAAGCCGGCTCGGACAGCTGGAAGGCGTACATGCGCCGCGCGACCAACACCATCAATTACTCGACGGCATTGCCTTTGGCTCAAGGCGTGACCTTCGACATCGGCGACTGATCGACCTCGGACCGTTGTTCCTGCCGCGCAGCACCTCGCTGCAGCGGCAGGGCGGCGGCCGCGCGTACCCAAGAAAAACTACCAGGAGACAGAGAAGATGAAGAAGCAACTGAAGAAGACCCTTGCTACCGCAGCGCTGCTCGCGCTCGTCTTCGGCAGCGCCTCCGCGCAGCAGGCTCCCACGGGTGGCACGCTCGACAAGATCAAGGCGAGCGGCAAGGTCGTGCTCGGCGTGCGCGAAGCCTCACCGCCGATGGCCTACATGCTGGGCGCGGGCGAGAAGTACGTGGGCTACCACGTCGAGCTCTGCGAGCGCGTGCTGAAAGACATCACGCCCAACGCCAAGCTCGAATACATGGCCGTGACCGCGCAGAACACGATTCCGCTGGTGCAGAACGGCACGCTCGACATCGGCTGCGGCCCCACCACCAACAACACCGCGCGCCAGCAGCAGGTGGCCTTCGCGCTCACCACGTATGTGAGCGAAGTGCGCATGGCCACCAAGGTCGATTCGGGCATCACCACGCTCGACCAGCTCGCGGGCCGCAACGTGTCGGCCTCGACAGGCACCACCGCCGTGCAGCTGCTGCGCAAGCGCGAGCGCGCGCAGAACGTCTCGTACAACACGATGCTCGGCAAGGACCACCTGGAGAGCTTCTTGTTGATGGAGTCGGGCCGCGCCGATGCCTTCGTACTAGACGACAACCTGCTCGCCGGGATCATCGCGAACTCGAAGAGCCCGGCGTCGTACCGCATCGTGGGCGACGCGCTGGGCTCCGAGCCGATCGCGCTCCTGTTCCGCAAGGACGACCCGGCCTTCAAGACCGCAGTGGACGAGTCGCTGCGCAAGCTCATGAAGAGCGGCGAGCTCGAGAAGATCTACACCAAGTGGTTCGTGGCCGCGATTCCGCCGAAGAACACCAGCCTCAACCTGCCGATGAGCCCTGCGCTCAAGCAGTTGCTGCTCGAACCCAACGACAAGCCACTGGAAGCCTACGCGAAGTGACAGACGCAGCCGTGTTCTCGCCGGCGCAACGTGTGCGCGCCATCAACGTCTCGGAGATCCTGCGCATCACCGACCACGCGCAGGCGCTCAAGCGCGCCGGCCGCCCGGTGATCGTGCTGGGGGCGGGCGAGCCCGACTTCGACACGCCCGAGAACATCCGGCATGCGGCCTCGCAGGCCATTGCACGCGGCGACACGCGCTACACGGTGCTCGACGGCAGCCCGGCGATGAAGGCGGCCGTGCAGCTGAAGTTCAAGCGCGACAACGCGCTCGATTTCGCGCTCGACGAGATCAGCGTGAGCGCGGGCGCCAAGCAAGTCATCTTCAACGCGCTGATGGCGAGCCTGAACCCGGGCGACGAGGTGATCCTGCCTGCGCCGTACTGGACGTCTTACGCGGACATCGTGCAGATCTGCGGCGGCGTGCCGGTGTCGGCGGCGTGCGGCGAGGAGAACGGCTTTCGCCTGACAGCGGCGCAGTTGCAGGCGGCGATCACGCCGCGCACGCGCTGGCTGTTTTTGAACTCGCCGTCGAACCCGAGCGGCGCGGCCTACAGCGCGGCGCAACTCAAGCCGATCACCGACGTGCTGCTCGATCACCCGGGTGTCTGGGTGCTGGCGGACGACATCTATGAACACATCCTCTACGACGGCCTCGCCTTCGCAACGCCGGTGGCCGTCGAGCCGCGGCTGCGCGAACGCACGCTCACGGTGAATGGCGTGTCGAAGGCCTATGCGATGACCGGCTGGCGTGTGGGCTACGGCGCCGGGCCGCGCGCGCTGATCGCGGCGATGGCGGTGGTGCAGAGCCAATCGACCTCGTGCCCGTCGTCGGTGAGCCAAGCGGCCGCCATCGAGGCGCTCACCGGGCCGCAGGGCATCGTGGCCGAGCGCTGTGCATCTTTTCAACAGCGCCGCGACTTCGTTGTGGCCGCGCTCAACCGCACGCCAGGCCTGCACTGCCGCGTGCCCGAGGGCGCCTTCTACACATTCGCAAGTTGCGCCGGCGCGCTCGGCAAGCGCACCGCCGGCGGCGCGCTGCTGCAGACCGACAGCGACTTCTGCCGCTACCTGCTGCAGGACTTCGACGTGGCGGTGGTGCCGGGCAGCGTGTTCGGGCTCGCACCGTATTTCCGCATCTCGTATGCGACGTCGATGGCGCAGCTCGAAGAGGCGTGCGCGCGGATTTCTGCAGCATGTGCGGCACTCTCATGAATTTCTCCCTCCCCCGCTGGGGGAGGGTTGGGGTGGGGGCACGCGGCGTCTCCATTGCCGCCGGCCTTTTCAGCGCCGCTTGCCCCCATCCCAGCCTTCCCCCAGAGGGGAAGGAGCCAAGACCAATATCCACAGTCATCCTTCGGAGCGCACATGACTTCCTCCCGCACCGGCGGCCAGATCCTGGTCGACCAGCTCATCACCCACGGCGTGCAGCAGCTCTTTTGCGTGCCTGGCGAAAGCTTCCTGGCCGTGCTCGACGCATTGCACGATGCATCGATCGACGTGACGGTGTGCCGGCAAGAAGGCGGCGCGACGATGATGGCCGAGGCGCAGGGCAAGCTCACCGGCAAGCCCGGCATCTGCTTCGTCACGCGCGGCCCCGGTGCCACCAACGCGGCGGCGGGCGTGCACATCGCGCACCAGGACTCGACGCCGCTCTTGCTGTTCGTCGGCCAGGTCGCGCGCGACGCGATGGGCCGCGAGGCCTTCCAGGAACTGGACTACGGCGCGGTCTTCGGCACGATGGCCAAGTGGGTGGTGCAGATCGACGATCCGGCGCGCGTGCCCGAACTCGTGTCGCGCGCCTTCCATGTCGCGACCTCGGGCCGGCCCGGCCCGGTGGTGATCGCGCTGCCGGAAGACATGCTGACCGAAGCCGCCGTGGTGGCCGATGCGCTGCCCTACGCAGTCACCGAAACCCATCCCGGCGCGGCGCAACTGGCCGAGCTGCAGCAACGGCTGTCGCAGGCGCAGCGGCCCGTCGTCATCCTGGGCGGCAGCCGCTGGTCCGAAGCTGCGACTCGGCAGTTCGCGCAATTCGCCGAGGCGTATTCACTGCCCGTGTACTGCTCGTTCCGCCGCCAGATGCTGATGTCCGCCGAGCACCCTTGCTATGCGGGCGACCTGGGGCTCGGCGCGAACCCGCGCATGCTGGCGCGCATCCGCGATGCGGACCTCGTGCTGCTGGTGGGCGGGCGTCTGTCGGAAGTGCCTTCGCAGGGCTACGAGCTGTTCGCGATTCCGCAGCCGAAGCAGGCGCTGGTGCATGTGCACGCCGATGCCGACGAGCTCGGCAAGCTCTACCGCCCGGCGCAGGGCATCCACGCCACGCCGCAGGCTTTTGCCGAAGCGGTGTCCACGCTGCGCCCGGCGTCACCGTCCGCCTGGCAGGCCGAGACGAAGACCGCGCGCGAAGAGTTCCTCCGCTGGAGCGACCCGGCCCCCATTCGCATTCCGGGCCCGCTGCAGATGGGTGAGGTCATGCAGCACCTGCGCGAGGTGCTGCCGGCCGACACCATCTTCTGCAACGGCGCGGGCAACTTCGCGACCTGGGTGCATCGCTTCTGGCCGTTCCGCGCGTTCGCGAGCCAGCTCGCGCCGACCAGCGGCTCGATGGGCTACGGCCTGCCGGCGGGCGTCGGTGCCAAGCGCCTGTGGCCCGAACGCGAGGTGGTCGTGTTCGCAGGCGACGGCGATTTCATGATGCATGGCCAGGAGTTCGCCACCGCCGTGCAGTACGGCCTGCCGATCCTCGTGGTGCTGCTGGACAACGGCATGTACGGCACGATCCGCATGCACCAGGAAAAGCATTACCCCGGCCGCATCAGCGCCACGCAGTTGAAGAACCCGGACTTCCGTGGTTATGCCGAGGTGTTCGGCGGGCACGGCGAACGCGTGACCACGACGGAAGAGTTCGGCCCCGCACTCGCGCGAGCGCGTGCCAGTGGCAAGCCGGCGATCCTGCATTGCCTGCTGGACCCCGAGGCGATCACGCCCGCGAGCACGCTGCAGTCGATCCGCAAGGCTGCGTTGGCAGCGGGCTGAAGCGTTGCCCGATCAGCGCAACCCACCCACATAGCGAGGCGGCGGCGTAGGCGGCGTCCCATCCGGCTGTCGCGCCGCCAGCCGCGCGGCGCGAGCAACAGGCTCCATCGCCTGCTCGAGCCGCGTAGCCAGCTGGTCGAGTTCCTCGTCCTTCGTCTCCGCCGCATGCGCACGCGTCATGCGCACGATCTCGGCGGCGTACTCGGCATTGGTGGCCATCCATTCGGTGTCGGTCACGCGCCCGTGCTTTCGCCGCAGTGCCACGTGAAGACGGGCTGCAAGCGCAATGCGTTCGCTTTCGGACATGGATGGCATGGTGTCTCCCGCGGGAGGTCAGGCTCCCAGGTGTTCACGATGCTGAGCAAGATCGAGGCCCAGCTGCTCGCTTTCGGGATCGACGCGCAGTCCGACCAGCACGTGCACCAGGAACAGCACGATCGCCGTTCCCGCCGCGCTGTAGATCGCCACGCTGCCGACGGCGATGGCCTGCGTCAGTACATTGCCGGTCGCGCCGGAGATGCGCGCATCGGCGAACACGCCAGTGAGCAGCGCCCCCACGATGCCGCCGATGCCGTGCACGCCGAACACGTCGAGCGAATCGTCCGCGCCGAGCATGTGCTTGAGGCCCGTGGCGCCCCAGTAGCAGGCCAGGCCCGCGATGGCGCCGATGGCCAGCGCCGCGGGCGGCGTGACGAAACCGGCCGCCGGCGTGATCGCCACCAGCCCGGCCACGAGGCCCGAGCAGAGCCCCAGCAGCGAAGGACTGCGTCGCACGATCCACTCGCCGATCATCCAGCTCATGGCACCAGCCGCCGCCGCGATGTGCGTGACCAGCATCGCGAGGCCCGCACGCCCGTCGGCCGCCACCGCCGAGCCGGCATTGAAGCCGAACCAGCCCACCCACAGGAGCCCGGCGCCCATCATCGTCATCGCCAGGCTGTAGGGCTCGAAGGCCTCGCGGCCGTAGCCCTTGCGCGGGCCGAGCGCATAGGCGCACACCAGCCCCGCGATGCCCGCGTTGACGTGCACCACCGAGCCGCCCGCGAAGTCGAGCGCGCCCATCTGCGCGAGCCAGCCGCCCGGCTCCCACACCCAGTGCGCGATGGGCGCATAGACCAGCACGCTCCACAGCAGCGCGAACCACAGCACCGCCGAGAAGCGCATGCGCTCGACGAAGGCGCCCAGCACCAGCGCGGTGGTGATGATGGCGAAGGTGAGCTGGAACATCGCGTAGACCGACTCGGGCACGTTGGGCGCAACATGGCTCACCGCGATCTGCCCGGCCTCCTTCAGGTACTCGAAGCCCGAGAACCAGAAGCGCTCGGTGCCGCCGAGCCACGGCCAGCCGGCGGTGAAGGCCAGCGAGTAGCCGAGCGTGAACCAGGTGAGCGACACCGCCGCGGCAATCGCCACGACGGCCGCCATGGTGGCCAGCACGTTCTTGCGCCGCACCATGCCGGCGTAGAAGAGCGCGATGCCGGGCAGCGTCATCAGCAGCACCAGCGCGGTCGACGTCATCATCCAGGCGGTGTCGGCCGCGTTGATGGAGGCTTGCGGGACCAGGGCCATGGCAGTGCGCTTCTTCGAGTTGTCGGATGTGGCGCTACGTGCACGAGTCGTGCCACATCGTTAACTACCAGAAACACTTTGGTTTGCGAATCGGCCGTTCGCAGTAAGGCAAAGCGGGTAATTCCCAATGCACTGGTGCGGTGCAGCACATAAAGTCTGCGCACTCGCGAACGGGCCCTGCTCGTGCTGCCGAGGGTCCGAGGAGACAATTCCCCCTTCAAAAAGAAAAATCCTTCAAGGCTCCGTACGAGATGCCGGTTTGAACTTGAAAGGCGCCGCTGGTCGGCGCCTTTTTTATGTCCGTGCGGCAGGCGTTGGCAGGTCTTTTTCTCCCCGTCGAATCTCAAGGTTGACCACGTGTCACGGATCTTTGTAGCTATCTTTTCAGTAGCGGCACAGAGAAAACAATCTCGTCATTGAAATGCCGGTGGCGATGGGCGCTTCGGTGCCTGCGGGACTTGCCGATTCGAGGTGGATTGATCCCGTATCCGCGCTGTTTGGGGGCCTTCCAGACGCACCACCGACGACGGCGCCCGGCACCAACAAGAGCGCGTCGATATGGGGCATGGCCGTCGATGCGGCGTCCCTGAAATGAGAAAAGCCCCTGCGCTTTCGTGCAGGGGCTCGTTCCGGGAACGCCAGGGCGAGCCTATTCCTCGACGAAGGCCTCTTCGCGCTTCGCCTTGATGGACGGCAGCAGCACGATGCACAGCAGCGCCGCCGCAGCCACCAGCAGCCCGGCCGAGAGCGGCCGCGTGACGAACACGCTCCACGCACCGCGCGACAGCAGCAGCGCGCGCCGCAGGTTCTCTTCCATCATCGGCCCGAGGATGAAGCCCAGCAGCAGCGGGGCCGGCTCGGTCTTGAGCTTGAGGAACAGGTAGCCGATGAAGCCGAAGATCGCGACCATCCACACGTCGAAGGTGTTGTTGTTGGTCGAGTACACGCCGATCGCGCAGAACAGCACGATGGCGGGGAACAGGAACTTGTAGGGCACCGTCAGCAGCTTGATCCACATGCCGATCAGCGGCAGGTTCAGGATGATCAGCATCGCGTTGCCGATCCACATCGAGGCGATCAGGCCCCAGAAGAGCTCGGGGTTGCTGGTCATCACCTGCGGGCCGGGCTGGATGTTGTGGATCGTCATCGCGCCCACCATCAGCGCCATCACCGCGTTGGGCGGAATGCCCAGCGTCAGCAGCGGAATGAAGGAAGTCTGCGCGCCGGCGTTGTTGGCCGACTCGGGTGACGCCACGCCGCGGATGTTGCCCTTGCCGAAGGGCACTTCGCCGGGGCGCATCTTGATCTTCTTCTCCAGCGCATAGGCCGCGAAGGCCGCCAGCAGCGCACCGCCGCCGGGCAGGATGCCCAGGGCCGAGCCCAGCGCCGTGCCGCGCAGCACTGCGGGCGTCATGCGCTTGAAATCGTCCTTGGTGGGCCACAGGCCCTTGACCTTGTGCGTGAAGACTTCGCGCTCGTCGTCGGGCTGCGAGAGGTTGCCGATGATTTCGCCGTAGCCGAACACGCCCATGGCGATCACCACGAAGCCGATGCCGTCGGTGAGCTCGGGGATGTCGAAGCTGAAGCGCGCGACGCCCGAATTCACGTCAGTGCCGACGATGCCCAGCAGGAGGCCCAGCACGATCATCGCCACCGCCTTCAGCAGCGAGCCCGAGGCCAGCACCACGGCGCCGATCAGGCCCAGCGTCATCAGCGAGAAGTACTCGGCCGGGCCGAACTTGAAGGCCAGCTCGGTCAGCGGCGGTGCGAAGGCGGCCAGGATCAGCGTGCCGACGCAACCTGCAAAGAACGAGCCGAGGCCCGCGGCTGCAAGTGCGGGGCCTGCGCGGCCCTGCCTTGCCATCTGGTAGCCGTCGATGCAGGTGACGACCGAGGACGACTCCCCGGGCAGGTTCACCAGAATGGCGGTGGTCGAGCCGCCGTACTGCGCGCCGTAATAGATACCGGCCAGCATGATCAGCGCCGACACGGGCGGCAGCGCGTAGGTGGCGGGCAGCAGCATCGCGATGGTCGCGACCGGGCCGATGCCCGGCAGCACGCCGATCAGCGTGCCCAGGATGCAGCCCAAAAGGCAATACAGCAGGTTGGTGAAGGTGAAGGCAACGCCGAAACCGATGGAAAGGTTGTGGATCAGGTCCATGGTGTGCGCTCCTCAGCCCGAAATGAAAGTGGGCCAGACCTGGATCTGGAGCTTGAGCGCCCAGATGAAGGCCACATAGCTGCCGGCCGCCAGGATGGTGGAGAGCACCAGCACATCGCGCAGCTTGAACTGCGTGCCCGCCATGCTCGAGATGATCGTGAGCGCGTAGATCGCGATGATCATTCCCATCGCCGGCAGGCCGATGCTTGGCAGGCCGCCCAGGAGGATGCCGAACGCGAGGTTGGCGCCGAGCACGAAGGCCAGCGGCTTCCAGGCCCATTTGCCGATCTTGTCGCCGTCGGTGGTCTCCACCACCATGGCCTGGAACATGATGACCACCCCGAGGATGGCCAGCAGGATGCCCAGCATGAGCGGGAAATAGCCGGGCCCCATGCGGGCGCCGTTGCCGACGGTGTAGGTGGTGGCGCCTATCGCGAAGCCGCCCCCCACGGTGGTGAACATGACCCCTGAAAAGAAGTCCGCCTGACTCTTGATCTTCATCGCCTCGACCCTCTGTTTTGGAGAGGTGAGGGTCGTCGTCCGCGGCTGACCGTTGGCTGACCGGTGCGGTAAGGACAAATGCTTAGGCCAGGATTAGGGTTCTCCCAGGAGCAACGCCTGTGGCCTGGTGAAGCCGGTTCCTCGGTGCTTCCGGAAAGGGGCGCCAGAAACGAAAAAAGCTCCCGAAGGAGCTTTTCATTTTTCATTCAGAGAGCCGGAGCTCCCTGAGTGTGGATGAGGGCTTAGTAGCCGCCGCGACCACCGCCGCCGCCGCCGTAACCGCCGCCGCCACCGCCGCTACGGCCACCGCCGCCGCCGCCGTAACCACCGCCGCCGCCACCACCACCGTAGCCGCCACCACCACCACCAGCGCCGCCGCCGTAGCCGCCACCACCGCCGGTGCGGGGAGGACGTGCTTCCATCGGACGGGCTTCGTTCACCGTCAGGGCGCGGCCCTGGAGCGAATGGCCGTTCATGGCTTCAATGGCTGCGAGTGCTTCAGCATCCGAACCCATTTCGACAAAGCCGAAGCCCTTCGAACGGCCGGTGTCGCGTTCCATCATGACCTTGGCGCTGACGATCGAGCCGAACTCGCCGAAAGCCTGTTCCAGGTCGTTGTCACGCACGGAGTAGGCGAGGTTGCCTACGTAGAGTTTCTTGCCCATGGAGGGACTCCTAATTCAAACCAACAAAACAAAGCGATGGAGTCCCAGAATCACAACAAACAAGTGCGCTGTGGCGCGAAACTGACCGATCACCGAATTACGTGCACGGGAGCAAGCTCACAGACACGTGGGGCGAATTATCCCGGTCCTTGGCAAAAAAGCTTGGGAAATCGTGTGTTATTGAGAAACATCCCGGCGCGACGGGCGGTTTCGCAACGGTTTGAGCAGGTCCGACAGGCCGTTGTGGTCTATTTCATGCATCAAATGGAGCAGCCGGCCGATTTCTCCCGAGGGAAAACCCTCGCGTGCGAACCAGGTCAGGTAATTTCCGGGCAAATCGGCGATCAGCGTGCCCTTGTGCTTGCCAAAGGGCATTTCGAGGGTCACGAGGCGCTGCAGGTCTTCGGGTTTCATGGGTTCCTTCCTCAGCCTCCGGCGCGCTTGACGGTGTGGCCCCGCTTCACGAGCGCCGCGATCACCAATTCGCGATGATCGCCCTGGATCTCGATGGTGCCGTCCTTCACCGTACCGCCCGAGCCGCAAGCCGTTTTCAGTTGCTTGCCCACCGCCGCGAGTGCCGCGGCGTCCAGTGCGAGGCCCTTGATGACCGTCACGCCCTTGCCTTTGCGGCCCTTGGTCTCGTGCGATACACGCACAATGCCGTCAGTGGCCGGCGCGCGCGCCTTCTCGAGTTCCTTGCAGCGGCATTGCGCCATCGGCGCACGGCAATCGGGGCACATGCGGCCGCCCGCCTCGGTGGAATACACCAGGGTGCTGGCCTGATTGCTTTTCGTCGTTGCCATTCGATCCATCTCTCTTGTTTATCTCTGGGTTCTTCTCTCTGTCTGCTCACATGCCATTCGACTCACTGGGCCTGGCCCCCGCGCTCGTGCAGGCTGCCGCCGAAAGCGGCTATGCCACACCGACCGCCATCCAGGCCGCGGCCATCCCCGCGATTTTGCAGGGCCGCGACGTGCGGGGCTCGGCGCAGACCGGCTCCGGCAAGACCGCCGCATTTTCCCTGCCGCTGCTGCAGCGCCTGGCCGCCGAACCCGTACAGTCGCCGCGCCGCGTGCGCGCACTGGTGCTCGTGCCCACGCGCGAACTCGCAGCCCAGGTCGGCGAAACCATGCGCAGCCTCGCCCAGCACCTGCCCGAACGCCTGAAGATCGCCATCGCCTTCGGTGGCGTCTCGATCAACCCGCAGATGATGAGCCTGCGCGGCGGCGCCGACATCGTCGTCGCCACGCCCGGCCGGCTGCTCGACCTGGTCGAGCACAACGCGCTCAAGCTCGGTTCGGTCTCGATGCTCGTGCTCGACGAGGCCGACCGCCTGTTCGATCTCGGCTTTGCCGAAGAGCTCGGCCGCATCCTCGCGCTGCTGCCGGCGCAACGGCAGAACCTGCTCTTCTCCGCCACCTTCCCGCCCGCCATCCAGTCGCTGGCCGACGGCATGCTGCGCGACCCCGCGGTCATCGACGTGCAGGGCGAGCCGGGCACCGAGCCCGCCATCGTGCAGAGGGTGATCGAGGTCGATGCGAACCGCCGCACGCAGCTGCTGCGGCACCTGCTGAAAGAGAACGAATGGGAGCGCGTGCTGGTGTTCGTCGCCACGCAGCACTCGGCACAGATCGTGGCCGAGAAGCTCTACAAGAACGGCGTTTACGCGGTGCCCTTCCACGGCGACATCGCGCAGGGCACGCGCACCGGCATCCTCGCGCAGTTCAAGGAGAGCCGCTGGGACGTGGTGATCGCCACCGACCTCGCGGCGCGCGGCATCGACATCGCGCAGCTGCCTGTGGTCATCAACTACGACCTGCCGCGTTCGCCCACCGACTACATCCACCGCATCGGCCGCACCGGCCGCGCGGGCGAGAGCGGACTGGCGATCAGCTTCGTGAGCGCATCGACCGAGGCGCACTTCCGCCTGATCGAAAAACGCCAGGGCCTGAGCCTGCCGCGCGAGCGCATCGAAGGCTTCGAGCCGACCGAGGTGGCCGTGCCGCTGGTCGATGCATCGGGCACGGGGGGCATCAAGGGCAAGCGGCCGAGCAAGAAGGACAAGCTGCGCGCGGCGGCGCAGGCTGCGCAGCAGGGCGAATCCGAAAAGAACGACTGACCGCGTCGGTCAATCCGCCGCGTAGTCCACCTGGTGCCGCGCGATCCGCAGATCGCCCAGTTCCTCGCGCACCCGCAGATGCGCGGGGTGTGTCGCATAGCCGTCCAGCGATGCCTGGCTGTCGAACTCGCTGTAGAGCACCACATCGCAGGCGTAGGCGATGCGGCTCGAATCGACGCCCACCTCGAGGTGCAGCAGTCCGGGAATCTGCCCGCGCAGCGATTCGAACTTGCGCTTGAGCAACTGCGTGGCCGCGGCCTTTTCCTCGGGCGATTCGCCGCGCAGGTCCCACATCACGATGTGCTTGAACATGGTGCGGGGCTCGCTCATTCGGCGGAATCGGGTTTGTGGAGGAGATGGAAAAAAAGGATCACGGCGGCTCCGGCTTCATGCGGTGGCGGGGCGCTGGAGAGCGACCCCGGTGTGCGGCCGATGGTAAGCAGGCACCGCGCGAAAGGCCATGCCTTGCGCGCCTCGCCGATGAAGAACAGTTTTCCGTTTAAGGAAACACAACAGGCCGGCGCTACAGCCAGCCGAGTTGCCGCGCCGCCAGCTCCTTCATGATCTCTTCGGCTCCACCGCCGATCATCATCACCTTCACCTCGCGGTAGATGCGCTCGCTGACCGTGCCGCGCATGAAGCCCATGCCCCCGAGGATCTGCACCGCCTGGTCGGCGCAGAACTGCATGGTCTGCGTCGCGTGATTCTTGAGCATGCAGACCTGCGCCACCCATTCGGGCGCGTTGAAGCGGCCGGCCGCTTCGTGCACATCGCCTTCGGCGGACACCGCCTCGAGCCACGCCTCGGTGGAGGCGATGCGCATCTGCATGTCCACCAGCTTGTGTCGCACCGCCTGGTGTTCGATGAGCGCCGCGCCGAAGGTCCTGCGCTCGCGCGACCAGGCCAGCGCCTCGTCGAGGCACGCCTGCGCGAACCCGAGCGAGGCCGCCGCAATGCCGATGCGCTCGCCGTTGAAGTTGCTCATGATGATGCGGAAGCCCGAACCTTCGTCCCCGAGCAGGTAGCGGGCCGGCACGCGCACGTTGTCGAAATGCAGCGTGGCGGTGTCGGAGCACAGCCAGCCCATCTTCGCGAGGCGCGTGCGCGAAAGGCCGGGTGCATTGCCGGGTACCAGCAGCATCGAGATGCCGCCCGCGCCGCGCCCTTCGCCGGTGCGCACCGCCACGGTGATCCAGTCGGCGCGCATGCCCGAGGTGATGAAGGTCTTCTCGCCGTTCAGCACGTAGTGGTCGCCGTCGCGCTTTGCCGTTGTGCGCAGCGCCGCGACGTCGGAGCCGCCGCCGGGTTCGGTGATTGCGAGCGCTGCGATCTTCTCGCCGCGCAATACCGATGGCACGACCTCGCTGCGGATCTCATCGCTGGCGTGCAGCACCACGGGCGGCAGGCCGATGTTGTGCGAGAACAGGCTCGCGAGCACACCGCCGCTCTTGCCGTGGCGCGCGAGCGCGATCCATGCGGAGAGCTTGAGCGAATACGAGGCCGGCGTGCCGCCGAATGCTTCGGGATAGCCGAGACCGAGCAGCCCGAGTTCCGCGGCGCGCGTGTAGAGCGCGCGCGGAAATTCGCCCGCGTCGTCCCAGGTTTCGACATTCGGTGCGATCTCGCTTTCGGCGAAGCGCCGCACCGTGTCGGCGAGCGCCGCGCGGTCGGCTTGGAGTTCGGCGTCCATGCGCGTTTCAGCCGCGTTCAACCGCGCGGCGGCCGCTTGGCGATGCCCATCGTCTTCGCGAGGATGCCCAGCATCACCTCGTCCGCGCCGCCGCCGATCGAGCCGAGGCGGCCATCGCGGAACAGGCGCGACACGCGGTTCTCCAGCGTGAAGCCCATGCCGCCCCAGAACTGCAGGCAGGTGTCGGACACCTGCCGCGTGAGCCGCCCGGTCTTGAGCTTGGCCATCGAAGCCAGCTCCAGCACGTCCTCGCCCTGCACATGCAGGTCGCAGGCGCGGTAGGTGAGGGCGCGCAGCGCTTCCACCTCGGTCTTGAGTTCTGCCAGCTTGAACTGCACCCACTGCTGGTCGGCCAGCGTGGCGCCGAACATCTGGCGCTGCTGCGCCCATTCGATGGTCTGCGCGATGCAGTCTTCCATCGGTTCGAGCGAGCTGGCTGCGGCCCAGAGCCGCTCTTCCTGGAACTGCTGCATCTGGTAGACGAAGCCCTGGCCTTCCTCGCCGATGCGGTAGCGCTGCGGCACGCGCACGTTGTCGAAATAGATGAGCCCGGTGTCGCTCGAGTGCATGCCGATCTTGCGGATCTTCTTGGCCTTCTCGATGCCGGGGCTGTTCATCGGCACCATCACCAGCGACTTGTTGCGGTGCACCGGGCCATCGCTGGTGTTGACCAGCATGCACATCCAGTCGGCCTGCAGGCTGTTGGTGATCCACATCTTCTGGCCGCTGATGAGGTAGTCGTCGCCGTCCTTGCGCGCGTGGCTCTTGAGGCCCGCGACATCGCTGCCCGCGCCGGGCTCGCTCACGCCGATGCAGCCGACCGTGTCGCCCGCGATGGCGGGCACGAGGAATTCGCGGCGCAGCTCGTCGCTGCCGAAGCGCGCGAGCGCGGGTGTGCACATGTCGGTCTGCACACCGATGGCCATCGGCACGCCGCCGCAGCTCACGTGGCCGAGCGCCTCGGCCATCGCCATCGCATACGAGTAGTCGAGGCCGGCACCGCCGAAGGCTTCGGGCTTGTTCAGGCCCAGCATGCCGAGGTTGCCGAGCTTTTTGAAGACCTCGTGCGCGGGGAAGATTTCGGCCGCTTCCCATTCATCGACGTGCGGGTTGATTTCCTCGTCGATGAAGCGGCGCAGCGTCTTCTGGATCTCGAGGTGTTCGTGGGTGTACTGCATGTCGCTTGTCTCCGATCAGTCAATCAATCAGTCGTTCGTTTCTTTGTCCTGGAACACACGCGGCGTCTGCGCCAGGTGGAAGCCTTCGAAGGGCCGCACCGCCGGGCGTTGCCGCGCCGCCGCATCCGGCAGCGCCATCGGCCAGCCCATGCGCACCTGCGGCCGCGCGCCGTCCACGCGCAGCACGCTGCCGCTGATGAAGCTCGCCGCGGGGCTCAGCAGGAAGGCGATGGCCGCGGAGGTCTCGGCCTCGTTGCCGAAGCGGCCCGCGGGCACGGTCTTGCGCATCGCGCGCAGCATGTCGCCGGCTTCTGGCGGGTAGTGGTCCATGCCGCTCGACGCGATGTAGCCCGGTGCCACCGCATTCACGCGCACGCCGCTCGCGGCCCATTCGAGCGCTGCCGTCTCGGTGAAGCTCACCATGCCCGCGCGCGCGGCGCCGCTGTGGCCCATGTTGGGCATCGAGCCCCACATGTCGGCCACGATGTTGACGATGGCACCGCCGTTGGCCTGCATGCTCTGCACGAAGCATTCGCGCGCGACGAGGAAGCCGCCCGTGAGGTTGGTGTGGATCACCGCTTCCCAGCCCTTGGCCGAGATGGCGGCGAGCGGCGTGATGTACTGGCCGCCTGCGTTGTTGACGAGGCCGTCGATGCGGCCGTGTGCTGCGACGACCTCGGCAATCGCGGCGCGCACGGCTTCTTCCTGACGGATGTCGAAGGCCTGCGTGCTGGCTTTGCCGCCGGCCTTGGCGATCTCGGCCTGCACCTGCTGCAGCTTCTCGGTATTGCGCCCGACGAGCACGACCTGCGCGCCGAGCGATGCGAGTTCGTGCGCGGTGCAGCGGCCGATGCCCGAGCCGCCGCCGGTAACGACGATCACCTGCCCGTCGAACAGGCCGGGCGAGAACACGGAGCGGTAGCGGGAGGGGGCGTTCATGCGAAAGGCTTTCAGGAAATCGGGAAGAGCGGGGCGGATCGCGTCATGCGTCGGCAATCTCCGCCACCACATGGCGTGCTGCCACCTGCGCGCCCACCGCGACATGCAGCGCGGCGACGCGGCCGGCACGCGGTGCGCAATGCACATGCTCCATCTTCATCGCTTCGAGGGTGACGAGGGGCTGGCCGGCAGTGACCGTGTCGCCCTCGGCGGCCAGCAGCGCGATGACGCGGCCGTTCATCGAGGCGCGCAGCAGGCCATCGCCGCCTGCGGCGCCGCCGCGGGGCACGGCCACATGCGTGAGGTTCTCGAGTTCGAAGGCCTGGCCGCGGAAGTGCATCCACAGGTGAGTGGCGGACTCGCGCACCGACATGGCTTGCTCGGAAACACCGCTGCACGAGAAGCGCACCGCGCCGCCACCGGGCAGCGCAAGCAGTTCGATGCGCTCAGGCGCGGTTGCATCGAGTGCGACATCGAAGCGGCCTCTGCCCTGCGGCGTCACGCGCGCCGCATGCACCTTGCCGTTGAGCGAAAAGCGCAGGGCGTTGGGCAGCGTGTGCGCGAGCGGTGAAGGCCAGCCGCGTTCGCCCAGTTGCAGCAGCAGCGCGGCCAGCCATGCGGCGCGGCCTTCCGTGGCGGTGTCGGGCGCGAGCAGCGCATCGGCATGTTCGGCGATGAACGCCGTTGTCGCAGCGCCCTCGGCAAACACAGGGTGCGACAGCGCGCGCTGCAGAAACTTCTGGTTGGTCGCGATGCCGAGCGCCACGGTGTCCTGCAGGCCTGCGATGAGACGCTGCCTCGCTTCATCGCGGGTGCGACCGTGCGACACCAGCTTGGCGATCATCGAGTCGTAGAAAGCCGGCACTTCGGCGCCATCGCGCAACGCGTGCTCGGTGCGCAGGGCCGGCGACGGACGGCACGCGGCGAGCGTGCCGCTCTGCGGCATGAATCCCTGCTGCGGGTCTTCGGCGCACAGGCGTACTTCGATCGCGTGGCCATTCATCCGCACGTCCTGCTGCGTGAGCGGCAGCGGCTCGCCGGCGGCGACGCGCAGTTGCAGCTCGACGAGGTCGAGCCCCGTCACCGCCTCGGTCACCGGATGCTCCACCTGCAGCCGCGTGTTCATCTCCATGAACCAGTACCGGCCCTCGGCGTCGAGCAGGAATTCGAGCGTGCCCGCGCCTTCGTACGCGATGGCCTTGGCCGCCGCAACCGCCGTCGCGCCCATGCGTTCGCGCAGTTCGGCAGACACGGCTGGCGAGGGCGATTCCTCGATCACCTTCTGATGCCGCCGCTGCACCGAGCAGTCGCGCTCGCCGAGGTGGATGGCGTTGCCGTGCCGGTCGGCGAACACCTGGATCTCGATGTGGCGCGGCGCGACGATCGCGCGCTCCAGGATCACGGTCGCATCGCCGAAGGCGTTGAGCGCTTCGGACTGCGCGCTCTGCAGCAGCTCGGCAAAGGCCGCGGCCGACGGCACCAGCCGCATGCCGCGCCCGCCGCCGCCGGCAGTCGCTTTGATCATCACGGGCCAGCCGATGCGGGTGGCTTCGGCGGCCAGCGTGGGGTGGCTCTGGTCTTCGCCCTGGTAGCCGGGAATGCACGGCACGCCGGCCGCCTGCATCAATCGCTTCGCACCGGCCTTGTCGCCCATCGCGCGAATGGCTTCGGGCGAGGGGCCGATGAAGACGAGGCCCGCGTTGCGACAGGCCTCTGCGAACCCGGCGTTCTCCGCGAGGAAGCCGTAGCCGGGATGCACGGCTTGCGCGCCGCTCGCACGCGCGGCTTCGACGATCGCGGCGATGTTCAGGTAGCTCTGCGCGGGCAGCGACTCGCCGATCCACACGGACTGGTCGGCTTGACGCACATGCTCCGCATCGGCGTCGGCACTCGAATACACGGCGACGGTGCGATAGCCCATCGCGCGCGCGGTGCGCATCACGCGGGTCGCGATTTCGCCACGGTTGGCGACGAGGATCTTGCTGAATGCGTTCATGTGGCTCATGGCCGCGCCACCGAAAACTGCATCGCCTGCGGCACGCGCGCATCGGCATCGCGGCACACCGACAGCACCTCGGCCAGCACCGCGCGCGTGTCTCGCGGATCGATCACGCCGTCGTCCAGCAGCAGCGCGCTGGTGGTGAACACGCTCATCTGCCGGTCGAAGCGCTCGACGATCTGCTGCTGCATCGCATCGATCTTCGCGGTGTCGACCGCGCCCTTGCGCGCCATGCCGGCCTCCATGACGATGGCCATGGTCTTCGCGGCCTGCTCGCCGCCCATCACCGCGGTGCGCGCGTTGGGCCACGAGAAGCAGAAGCGCGGCGCGAAGCCGCGGCCGCACATGCCGTAGTTACCCGCGCCGTACGAGGCGCCGCAGTACAGCGTGATCTGCGGCACGGTCGCGTTGGTCACGGCCTGGATCATCTTCGCGCCGTGCTTGATGATGCCGGCCTCCTCGTGCGCGCGGCCCACCATGTAGCCGGTGATGTTCTGCAGGTAGACGATGGGCGTGCGCGACTGGCAGCAGGCCTGGATGAAGTGCGTGGCCTTGGTCGCGCCATCGGAATCGATCGGGCCGTTGTTGGTGATGATGCCCACCGCATGGCCTTCGAGCCGGATGTGGCCGCAGACGGTGGCGCTGCCGTAGTGCTCGCTGAATTCGAGGAATTCGGAACCGTCGGCGATGCGCGCGATGACCTCGCGCATGTCGACCGGCCGGCGTCCGTCGCTCGGCATGATCCCCAGCAGGTCTTCGGCGTCGTAGCGCGGCGGCGTGAATTGGCTCGGTGCTTCGTCGCGGGTCCAGTCGATGCCGCCGAGGATCGAGCGCGCGATGCGGATGGCGTCGCGGTCGTCTTCGGCGAGGTAGTCGCCCAGGCCCGAAATGTGGGTGTGCATCACGGCGCCGCCGAGTTCTTCTTCCGTCGCGATCTCGCCGGTCGCGGCTTTCAGCAGCGGCGGACCTGCGAGAAAGGCCCGCGTGCGGTCGCGCACCATCACGATGTAGTCCGACAGGCCCGTCTGGTAGGCGCCGCCCGCGGTCGAGGAGCCGTGCGTCACCGTCACCACCGGCAGCCCCGCGGCCGACAGGCGCGCGAGGTTGCGGAAGATGCTGCCGCCGCGCACGAAGTCCTGCACGCGGTACTGCATGAGATTGGCGCCGGCGCTTTCCACCAGCTGCACGTAGGGCAGCTTGTTCTCGAGCGCGATCTCCTGCACGCGCAGCTGCTTGTCCAGGCCCATCGGTTGCAGGGCGCCGGCGTCGATGCCGGAGTCGGAGGCGCTCACCATGCAGCGCACGCCCGCGACCTGGCCGATGCCGGAGATCAGCCCGCCGCCGGGCACGCTTTTCGAGAGGTCGGGGTTGTCATGGCCGAGCCCCGCGAGCGAGGCCAGCGGCAGGAACGGCGCGCCGGTGTCCAGCAGCAGCGCGATGCGCTCGCGCGGCAGCAGCTGGCCGCGCCTGGCAAAGCGCTCGGCCGAGGCACCCGAGGCGGCCGCGGCGCGGGCCTCGTGCGTGCGCACCTGCGCCAGCAGCGCGAGCATGCCGGCGCGGTTGGCCTGGAAGGTGTCGCTGGCCGATGGCAGCCGGGATTCGATGACGGGCATGAGGTCTGTGCAGATCGCTGGTTTTTCGCTCTGCACAGACTTTAGGGGGCGGGCCCTCGGCCCGCTTGCGCCAACTAGCTGGTGCGGGCGCGCTGCGGCGTGGTGGGCGCGTCGAGGCTGCTGCCGGTCACCACCCAGAAGATGAAGATCAGCACCGCGCCGGCCGTGCCGAACACCGACAGGCCCATGTAGCTGCCGCCGATGGCGAGCGCATCGGTCGGTGCCGCGGCCGTGCAGATCATGCTGGCGGCGCTCATGCCCACGTAGTGCATGGTGCAGACCGCCACGCCCATCACCGCGGCGGCGGCGACCTGGTGGCTGATCTTGCGCAGGTTGAAGGCCAGCCACAGGGCGGCCGCGGCGGCGGTGATGGCGATCGCCACCGACAGCGCGACGGTGCCCATGTCGAACTCCATCGAGGCGCGCATGTTCATCGCGAACATGCCCATGTAGTGCATCACGCACACGCCGATCCCGGCCAGCAGGCTGCCGGCGAGCCAGCCGGTCTTGCTGAATTTGCGCCGGCCGCCGGCCAGATAGAGGGCGATGCCCGAGATCAGGATGGCCGCCACCAGCGACACGGTCGTCAGCGGCATGTTGTACGAGATGGCCACCGGCAGCCGGTACGCCAGCATGCCGATGAAGTGCATCGACCAGATGCCGATGCCGCCCAGCGCCACCGCGGCGCAGGCCACGACGGCCAGGTTGGGTTTGCCGTCCGCGCCGACCATGCGACCCGCGCAGATCAACGCCACCAGCGATCCCGCGAACGAGATGAGGAATGAAAGCGCCACCAGCCCCAGGGAGTACTCGGGCGACAGCAACTGGCCTACGACGAGGGGAGTCATGCGTTTTTTCCTTTCAGAGAAACGCCTGCGGGCCCCGGAGACCGGATGTGATCGGGGCACCCAAACGGCGTCCCGGCCAGTTTGTAATATTTGTTTTTAAAAGTAAATCGAAATCTGTACTTATGGTTACCCTACCTTACGGCACGGATTCGATATATCGCATTGTTGCGGTCGGCGCTCACGTAGACCGTGCCGTCGGCGCCCACGGCCACGCCGGTGACGACGTAGGGCGGCGGCAGACCGGGCCCGGGCGCTAGGCCGATCGGCAGGTTTTCGGCGATGGTCCGGCGGGTGCCGTTGGCCGGGTCGATTTCCACCAGCCGCCGCGCCGCGCTCTCGGCCACGATGAAAGTGCCCCACGGCGTTTGCGCCACGCCCTCGGGCAGCGCGAGGCCGTCGACGATGGTGCGCAGCGGCGCGCTGGCATCCAGCGGAATGCGCAGCAGCTTGCCGGCGGCCTCGGTGACGTAGAGCGCGCCGTCCCGGCCCAGGACCATCTGCACCGGGCCGTTCAGTCCGCTAGCAAGCACTGACTTTTCTGCAAACTTCGGTCCGCTCGCGCGCGTGATGCTGCCGGTGGCGATTTCGGCGTAGATCACGCTGCCGTCGGGCATGGGGATCGCATCGAAGGGCGCCTTCAGGCCGTGGATGGTTTCGACGGTCTTGAGCGTCTTTCGGTCGACCAACTGGACCGTGCCGGTGAACCACGAGGTCAGTGCGAAGCGCGTGGCCGAGAGGCCGACCGCGAAGGGATAGTCGAGCTCCGGCTCGCGCTGCATGCGGAACACGTCGCGCACTTCGCCGGTGCGCACGTCCACCTGCCGGAAGCCGAAGACGTCGGCCACCCAGAGGTCGTTGCCGTCGATCTTCAGACCCGCGGGCACCGCCACCTTGCCGCTGGTGAGGGTGCGCAGATCGCCCGTGGCGGGGTTGAAGGCCTGCACCTCGTTGTTCGCCATGTTCGACACGTAGATCGTGCCGTCTGGAGCAATGGCCAGGTTGTCGAGCGAGGGCCGAAGCTGCTTGGCGACGGTCTTGTTGCCGGTGGCGAGCTCCACCCGCACCAGTTCGCCGCTGCGCGCATCGACCACCCAGAGGTTGCCCTTGCCGTCGAGGTTGGCCGCGGCCGGGATCTTGAAGCCATCGGCGATCACGGTCATTTGGCCGTTGGCCGGATCGATCTTCACGACTTGGCCCTTGAACCACAGCGGCCCGTAGAGCATTCCGTCGGGCCCGACCTCGAAGCCGTTGAAGCCGCCCATGTCCTTCTTGATGAGCCGCGGCGGCTTCTGGCCGGTGCGGTCGATTTCCCACAGCGCATCGCCCAGAAACACCTGCGAGGCGTAGAGCTTGCCGTTGCGGCGGTCGAAGTCGAGCGAGTTGAGGCCGGGCAGGTCCTTGGCGAGCACGCGCATCGGCGCAGTGTCGCTCTCGCGGTAGCGCAGCATGCCCATGAGGTAGTTCGTCCAGGCCAGCTCGCCCTGCGGACCGACCGCGATGTCGTCGGCCTGGCCTTCGGGCGCATCGATCAGCACCTTGGCCGCGCCGGTGGTGCGGTCGACCTCCCACAGCGTGTTGCCGAGCACCGAGCCCGCGAGCAGCCGGCCCTTGGCATCGATGGCCAGGCCGTGCACGCCCGAGAACGACGACGGCGGCACCAGCGCCTCGGGTGCGGCCCACGAGGCGGGCCGGGTGTTGAGTGGCAGAGGTGCCGGTGCGGGTGTCGGCGAGGGCGCAGGCACCGGTGCAGACGCAGGCGGTGCAACCGTGCTGCAGGCACCCAGCAGGGCGAGCGAGGCGATCAGCGCGGCAGTGGCGCGGAACGGGCAACGGGGCATGTCTTCTTCTCCTTCTTGTGGACGCGCGCGGAGTCTAGAAGGAGGAAGGGGTGGTGGCGTAGTCTTTCCCGTGACATGCGGACTTTCGTCCGCTGCGGATTACCCGCGCAGCAGCTGCGTGACCGTGTGGATCAGCAAGCCCACCAGCCCGCCCACCAGCGTGCCGTTGATGCGGATGAACTGCAGGTCGCGCCCGATGTGCCGCTCCAGTTCCACCGTCATCTCCTCTGCGTTCCACTCGCCGACCCGCTCCTCGATGTAGCGGCGGATGTCCTCGCGGTAGCGCTCGATGGCCAGCGGCGCGGCGGCCTCGATCTGCTCGTTGATCCAGTGGCGGATGGCCTCGTCGGCCTGCAGCCGCGTGCCCAGCGCGCCGGCCATCGACGCGATGCGCTGGCGGATCGTCGAGTCGCTGCGGCGCAGGTCGCTGTCCAGCCACGCGAGCAGCTCGCCCCAGAGTCCGTGCAGGTAGTCGCCCAGGGCCGGGTGCGCCATCAGCTCGGCGCGGATCTGCTCGCCGCGCTGCTGGAACTCGGGGTCGAGCTTCAGGCGCACCACGAAGTCGTCGACGAAGTGGTCGAAGCGCTTGCGCATCGGATGGTCGGGCTCGGCGGCGAGTTCGCCGATGGTGTGCGCCACGGCGGCGACGATCTTGCGCGTGGCGAGCTTGGCCGCGACCTGGTCCAGGCCCACATAGCGCAGCGTCTTGATCTCGCGCGCGATGGCTTCGGTGATGTGCGCCTGCACCTCCTCGCCTTCGAGCAGGCCCGCCACCTGCTGCAGCACGTCGTCCAGCAGCGCCTGGTGGCGCCCGCCCGCGGTGAGCGCATCGAGCGCCTGGCCGGTGAGGCGCGAGAGGTCGATCTTCTCGAGGCCCGCGGCGGCGGCGCGGCCCATGAAGTCGCGCACCCGGTCGTCGTCGAAGGCAGTGAGCCCATAGCGCGTGGCGGCCACGCCCCATTCGCCGAGCGTCTCGCCGCTCGCGGGCCGCGCGAGCCAGTCGGCGATGCGGCTGGCGGTGTCGAACTCGCGCAGCTTGGCGAGCACCTGCGCGGTGCTCAGAAAGTTGTTGCAGATGAAGCCCGCGAGCTTCGCGCCGATGCGGTCCTTGTTGCTCGGGATGATCGCGGTGTGCGGAATCGGCAGGCCCAGCGGGTGGCGGAACAGCGCCACCACCGCGAACCAGTCGGCAATCGCGCCGACCATCGCGGCCTCGGCGAAGGCGGCCACATAGCCCCAGGCCGGATGCTGCGCGTGCAGCGCGCTGGCCAACGCATAGAGCAGCGCTGCCGCGCACAGCAGGCCGAGCGCGACGCGCTTCATGCGCTGCAGCGCATCGGCATCTTTGATCAATTCAGTTTTCCATCAGTCCATCGCGTGCTGCGCGACGCACGAAATCGTCACGGCCAAGGCCAGACACACCGCGGAACCGGCTTTGCCGGGCCGCCGGTGTGGCCCCCTGCAAGGGGGTTGGCGCAGCGACACGAAGTGCGCGAAGACTGGGGGTGAGCAACATTCACCCAATGGTGTGCGAAGTAGCGAGGCGCTCCATGAACAGCTCGCAGCGCGCGAGTTGCTCGAGGCTCACGAATTCGTCGGGCTGGTGCGCCTGCTCGATGCTGCCCGGGCCGCACACCACCGTGGGGATGCCCGCGTTCTTGAACAGGCCCGCTTCGGTGCCGAAGGCCACCAAGGTGGTGCGGTCCTCGCCCGCGAGGCGCTGTGCGAGCAGCGTGACCGGGTCGCTCGCCGCGCCGAGGAAGCTCGGGATTTCGCAGATGGTCTCGAACTTGAAGCCCGCATCGGGCGCCACCTTCTTCATCGCGGGCTCGATGCTCGCGGCATAGGCCAGCACGTCGGACTGCATGCGCTTGGCGTCGGCCGTGGGCAGGTCGCGGAATTCATAGCGGAACTCGGCATCGCGCGGCACCACGTTGTCGGCGATGCCGCCGTGGAACTGGCCCACGCTCGCGGTGCTGAAGGGCACGTCGAAGCCCTCGTAGCGCGGCTCGCTGCGCTCGAAGTCCTCGGCCATGTCGCGCACCTTGCCGATCACGCGCGCGGCCATCTCGATGGCGTTGACCGACTTCGGCGTGAGCGACGAATGCGCCTCCTTGCCGCGCACGCAGCACTTGTAGCGGTGCACGCCCTTGTGGGCAATGGCCGGCACCATGCTGGTGGGTTCGCCCACGATGCAGGCCAGCGGCTTGATGCCCGCATCGCGCATGTCGGCGATGAGTTCCTTCACGCCGAAGCAGCCGATTTCTTCCTCGTAGCTGAAGGCGAAGTGCACCGCGAAGGGCGAATCGCTTTCAAGGAAGCGTTTGGCGTTGGAGAGCGCGATGGCGATGAAGCTCTTCATGTCGGCCGAGCCGCGGCCGTAGAGGCGCTCGTGCTGCACCACGGCGGAGAGCGGATCGACGCTCCAGTCCTGGCCGTCCCAGGGCACCGTGTCGGTGTGCCCCGAAATGATCACCCCGGCCGGCTTGCCCTCGCCCAGCGTGGCGAACAGGTTTGCCTTGGTGCGCTCGGCGTTGTAGGTGATGCGGCTCTTCACGCCGAGGGCGGCGAGGTGGCTCTGCGCAAGGTCGATCAGCTGGAGGTTGCTGTTCGCGCTGACGGTGTTCATGCGCACCAGCGACTGGGCCAGCGCGAGGCTTTGGGGGGAAAGCGTGTGGGGCATGCAACAGATTGTCCAAGAAGTCGGCGCGGCGTGCGGGGCTGTTGCCCGGGCCGTCATCCGGAGCGGGTACTCTGCGCCATCCTCAGGATGGAGAAAAGACCATGCGCACCCTTCAGATCGCACTGACCGCCACCGCCACCCTTTGCATTGCCGCCTGCAGCGGGACCGGCCCCGGCCCCTCGGGCGGCCCCGCCAAGCTGCTGACCCTCGACGGCAACCCGCCGCTGGTCATCGCCCACCGCGGCGCCTCGGGCTACCTGCCGGAGCAGACGCTGGAGGCCTACACGAAGGCCATCGAACTGGGTGCCGACGTGATCGAGATGGACCTGGTCTCCACCAAGGACGGCGTGCTCATCGCCCGCCACGACCCCAATCTGTCCATCAGCACCGACGTGGCCAAGCACGCCCGCTTCGCCTCGCGCAAGAAGACCATCAAGATCGACGGCGAAACCCAGACCGGCTGGTTCAGCAACGACTTCACGCTGGCCGAGATCAAGACGCTGGGCGGCATCTCGACCGATGCCGAGCGGCCGCAGGAATTCAACGGCAAGTTCAAGGTCGTGACCTTCCAGGAGATCATCGATTTCGCCAAGGCCAAGTCGAAGGAAACCGGCCGCACCATCGCGATCTATCCCGAGACCAAGAACCCGACCTACTTCCGCGACCTCGGCATGCCGATGGAAGACAAGGTCGTCGCCGCCATCACCGCGGCCGGCTGGAACAGCAAGACCGCGCCCATCTACGTGCAGTCGTTCGAGCCCGGCAGCCTCAAGTACATGAAGGCCAAGGGCCTGAACACCAGGCTGATCCAGCTGATCGACGGCGACGGCATCGACATGAAGACCGGTGCCATGACCTATGCCGTTCCGGTCGATCGCCCCTACGAATGGACCAAGGCCGGCGACACGCGCAACTTCAACGTCATGGTCACGCCCGCGGGCTTGGCCGAGATCAAGACCTACGCCGACGGCATCGGCCCCTGGAAGCGCTACATCGTGACCATCAAGGGCAGCGTCGGTCCGGACGGCAAGCCGATCGACGTGAACAAGGACGGCAAGATCAACGACGCCGACGCCACCTCGGTCTCGCCCACCACGCTGATCGCGGACGCCCACAAGGCCGGCCTTTTCGTGCACCCCTTCACCTTCCGCAACGAGTCGCGCCGCCTGGCGGCCGACTACAACAAGGACGGCAAGAACGAGTACGCGATTTATTACAAGCTCGGCGTGGACGGCGTTTTCACCGACTTCACCGACACCGCGATCACCGCGCGCAGCGAGTACCTCAAGAGCATGGGCCGCTGAGCTGTTTGGCTCTTTTCGAGGGACACCGCGGAACCGGCTTTGCCGGGCCGCAGGTGTCGCCCCCGGCGAGGGGGAAGGAGAAGCGACACGAAGTGCGCGCAGCCTGGGGGAGTGCGTAATTACCCGGCACGGTCTTTGCGGAGCACTCTGCAAAGCCTAGACTGTGCCTATGAAACTCATCGATTCGCTCGTCACGCAGGCGGCCGGCATCGCCGCCGTCCGACGTGACCTCCACGCCCACCCTGAACTCTGTTTCCAGGAAGTCCGCACCGCCGACGTGGTGGCAGGCAAGCTCACCGAATGGGGCATTCCCATTCACCGGGGCCTGGGCACCACCGGCGTCGTCGGCATCGTCAAGAACGGCACCAGCAATCGCGCCGTGGGCCTTCGCGCCGACATGGACGCGCTGCCCGTCACCGAGCTCAACACCTTCGCCCACGCCAGCAAGCACCACGGCAAGATGCACGCCTGCGGCCACGACGGCCACACCGCGATGCTGCTCGCAGCCGCCCAGCACCTGGCGAAGAACCGCAATTTCGACGGCACCGTCTACCTGATCTTCCAGCCGGCCGAAGAGGGCGGCGGCGGCGCCCGCGAAATGATCAAGGAAGGGCTCTTCGAGCAGTTCCCCATGGACGCCGTCTTCGGCATGCACAACTGGCCCGGCATGAAAGCCGGCCAGTTCGCCGTGAGCCCCGGCCCGGTGATGGCCTCGGGCAACAAATTCCACGTGAACGTGATCGGCAAGGGCGGCCACGCGGCGCTGCCGCAGACCGGCATCGACCCGGTGCCGATCGCCTGCGAGATCGTGCAGGCCTTCCAGACCATCCTCACCCGCAAGATGAAGCCGACCGATTCGGCTGTGATCTCGGTCACCACCATCCATGCGGGCGAAACCAACAACGTGATTCCCGACAACTGCGAGCTCTCGGGTACGGTGCGCACCTTCTCGATCGAAGTGCTCGACATGATCGAGGCGAAGATGAAGCAGGTGTCCGAGCACATCTGCGCGGCGCACGACGCGACCTGCGACTTCCGCTTCGAGCGCTACTACCCGCCCACCATCAACACCGAGGCCGAGGCCAACTTCGCGCGCGACGTGATGGCCGGCATCGTCGGCCCCGAGAACGTGTTGAAGCAGGAGGCGGCCATGACCTCCGAAGACTTCGCCTTCATGCTGCAGGCCAAGCCCGGCGCCTACGCCTTCATCGGCAACGGCGACGGCGCGCACCGCGACGTGCACCACGGCGAAGGCCCGTGCACGCTGCACAACGCGAGCTACGACTTCAACGACGATCTGATTCCGCTCGGCGCCACCTGCTGGGTGCAGATCGCCGAGCAGTTCCTGAACAAGCCGGGCGGCAACGTCTCATGATCGGCATCGGCGAGGCCTTTTCGCCGCGCTATGCCCAAGCGCGCCAGAAGTTCCTGCAAGGCTGCGTGAGCGCGGGCCTCACCGTGGAGCCGCATGCGCACCCGCTCAAGGGCCGCGACGGCGAAGAGCTCTCGATGGACGTGGCGCTGGACGGCGATGCGAACGCCGAGCGCCTGCTGATCGTCTCCAGCGCCTGCCACGGCGCCGAAGGCCATTGCGGCAGCGGCGTGCAGGTGTTTGCACTGCACGATGCCGAGTGGCGCGACAAGGCCAAGGCGCAGGGCGTGGCGGTGCTCTATGTGCATGCGCTCAACCCGCACGGCTTTTCTTATGGCCGACGCGTGACGCACGAGAACGTCGACCTGAACCGCAACTTCATCGATTTCTCGAAGCCGGCGCCAGTCAACGAACCCTACGCCAAGCTGCATCCGCTGCTGCTGCCCGACACCTGGCCGCCCACGCCCGAGAACCAGGCGGCCATCGAGAAATGGATCGAGAAGCACGGCGCCACCGCCTACCAGGCGGCCGTGACCAGCGGTCAATACCAGTTCGACGATGGCCTCTTCTTCGGCGGCAAGGCGCCTACCTGGAGCAACAAGACCATCCGCAACGTGTTGCGCCGCCATGCGGGCAGCGCCAAGCGCCTTGCCTGGATCGACCTGCACACGGGGCTCGGCCCTAACGGGCTCGGCGAGCGCATCTATGCGGGCAAGGACGACAAGGTCGCCTATGCGCGGGCGAACGCCTGGTGGGGTACGCCCGCGGCGCCTGTCACTTCGATCTACGACGGCTCATCGACCTCGGCGCTGCTGCGCGGGCTGATGTGGGATGCCGTCTACGAGGAGTGCCCGAAGGCCGAATACACCGGCATCGCGCTGGAATACGGCACGCTGCCGATCCTGGAAGTGACCGGTGCACTGCGCGCAGACCACTGGCTGCACAAGCACCCGGACGCGCCGGCCGACCTGGCCGATGGCATCCGTGCCCGGATGGTCGAGGCGTTCTATACGGACACCGACGCGTGGCGCGGGCAGATCGTCAGCCAGGCGCGGCAGGCGATGTTCCAGGCTGTGGACGGCCTGAGCGCCAAAAACTAAGTTCGAACTCGCCCGTCGCCCGTCAGCATCGACAACTCGACGAACTTCGACCCCACGTGGTTCTTCGCCGAGAACGACACCTCGAATCCACCGAACTGCTGCCGGTCGATGCTTTCCAGCCCTCCGACGAGGCTGTCGCGCGTGAGCTTGCCCGAGGCCTTGCGCAGCCCCTCGGTCAGCACCTTCGCGGCCAGGTAGCCCTCCATGCTCGAGAAGTTCGCGCTGGCCCCGGCGCCCGCCTTGCGCACCGCATCGACGAATTCGCGCGTGATCGCGTTGGCCGGGTTGTAGGGCGAGGGCACCACCTGCGTCACCATCACGCCCGCGGCTCCCTTGCCGAGCTCGTCCGCCAGCGCCTGCGTGCCGACGAACGACAGGTTGATGAAGGTGCCGCCATAGCTCGCCTTGCGCGCCTCGCGGATGAACGCCGCGCAGGCCTTGTACGCGCCCACCTGCACCACCGCATCGGGCCGCGCGCCCACGATGGCCTTCACCGCCTGTGCCACTTCGGCCGAATTGCGCTCCACCGTGGCCATCGCGATCGGCTTCAGATCCAGCTGCGACAGCGCCAGCGTCACCCCGTCGAGCCCGGCCTTGCCGTAGGCGTCGTTCTGGTAGAAGACCGCGATCTTCTTGAGCCCCAGGTGGGTGAGCTGCTTGACCATCAGCGCCGTCTCGTCGTTGTACGAGGCGCGCAGGTGGAACACGTTCTTGTGGAAGGGCTCCCGCAGCGACATCGCACCCGTGAACGGCGCGATGAACGGCACCTTGTCCTTCACCGCCAGCGGCAGCGCGGCCAGGCTGGTCGGCGTTCCGATGTAGCCGAAGAGAGCGAACACGTCTTCCTCGATCAGCTTCTGGGTGTTGGCGGCGCAGCGGTCGGGCTCGTAGCCGTCGTCCAGGTTCTTGATCACCACGTTGCGGCGGCCGGGCTGGGCGTTGTACTGGTCCAGGAACACCTTGGCGCCCTGGTGGAACTGGATGCCCAGCTGCGCGGCCGGACCGGTGAAAGGCGCGGACTGGCCCAGCACGAGCGGCGCTTCAGCCTGCGCCTGTGCGATGCGGAAGCCGCCCAGCGTGGCGGCGGCGCCGACGGCCAAAGAAAAATGCCTGCGATTCACCATTGTGAAATCTCCCTCTGCGCCCGCTGCGCGTTTTTCCCGCACTCAAATTAGACTTGTCCGATGCCCCACGCAACGGACTCCCTGGAAGCAACGACTTCCGACCCCTTGACCACCACCGTGCTGGGCGCCTGCCCGCACGATTGCCCCGACACCTGCGCGCTCGTCACCACCGTCAAGGACGGCGTGGCCGTGAAGCTGCAGGGCAATGCCGCCCATTCGCACACCGGCGGCGTTCTGTGCACCAAGGTGTCGCGCTACATCGAACGCAACGACCATGCCGAGCGGCTGGTGCAGCCCATGAAGCGCGCCGGCCCCAAGGGCAGCGGCCAGTTCGAGCCGGTGTCGTGGGACGCCGCACTGGACGACATCGCCGCGCATCTTCGGTCATTGCAAGGCGATCCGGAAACAATTGTCCCCTACTCTTATGCGGGCACCATGGGGCTGGTGCAGGGCGAATCGATGGACCGGCGGTTCTTCCACAAGCTGGGCGCGTCGCTGCTGGACCGCACCATCTGCTCGATGGCCGGCGGCGAGGCGATGGTCCACACGCTGGGCGGCAAGGTCGGCATGCGGATCGAGTTCTTCGCCGAGGCGAAGCTGATCCTGATCTGGGGCAGCAACTCCATCGCCAGCAACCTGCATTTCTGGCGCCACGCCCAGGCCGCCAAGCGCGCGGGCGCACGGCTGGTGTGCATCGACCCGCGCAAGACCGAAACCGCCGACAAGTGCGACGAGCACATCGCGCTTTTGCCTGGCACCGACGCCGCGCTGGCCCTGGCGCTGATGCACGAGCTGATCGTGCATGACTGGCTCGACCATGACTACATCGCCAACCACACGCTGGGCTGGGAGCAACTGCGCGAGCGCGCGCTGCAATGGCCGCCTTCGCGCGCGGCCGAGGTCTGCGGCATTCCCGAAGCGCAGATCGTGGCGCTGGCCCAGGCCTATGGCACGACCAAGCCCGCGGCCATTCGCTTGAACTACGGCATGCAGCGCGTGCGCGGCGGCGGCAACGCGGCCCGCGCCGTCGCCTGTCTGCCGGCGCTGGTGGGCGCGTGGCGCGACCGGGCAGGCGGGCTGCTGCTGAGCAGCTCAGGCCATTTCCCGGTCGACCGCGCCGCGCTGCAGCGCCCCGACCTGCTCGAAGGGCGACGGCCGCGCACCATCAACATGAGCACCATCGGCAATGCGCTGCTCGACACGGCGAAGCCGGTGAAGGCCATCGTGGTCTACAACAGCAACCCCGTCGCGGTGGCGCCCGATTCGGCCAAGGTGGTGGCGGGCTTCGCGCGCGAGGACCTCTTTACCGTGGTGCTCGAGCAGTTCCGCACCGACACCGCCGACTACGCCGACTACCTGCTGCCCGCCACCACGCAGCTCGAGCACTGGGACATCCACTGCAGCTACGGCCACACCGACGTGCTGCTGAACCGCCCCGCGGTCGCGCCGCGCGGCGAGGCCCATAGCAACGCCTGGGTGTTCCGCGAACTGGCCCGCCGCATGGGCTTCGACGAGCCCTGCTTCTTGGACGACGACGAGGCGCTGTGCCGCACCGCGTTCGCCGAGAACGCCATCGATTACGCACAGATGCTGACTCAGGGCTTCACCACCGTGAAGCTGCCCGAGGCCCCCTTCGCCGAAGGCAAGTTCCCCACGCCTTCGGGCTGCTGCGAGTTCTTCAGCGCGCGCCTGCAGGCCATGGGCATGGACGGCCTGCCCGACCACGTGCCCAACTGGGAGCCGGCCGGCAGCTCGACCGAATTCCCGCTCGCGATGATCTCGCCGCCCGCGCGCAATTTCCTGAACTCCACCTTCGTCAACGTGACGAGCCTGCGCGCCATCGAGGTCGAGCCGCTGCTCGAAATCCACGCGGCCGACGCCGCAGCGCGCGGCATCGAAGACGGCGCGATGGTGCGCGTGTTCAACCAGCGCGGCGAACACCGCTGCCGCGCCGAGGTGTCGCGCCGCGCGCGCCAGGGCGTGGTGCACGGCATGGGCATCTGGTGGCGCAAGTTCGGCGGCGACGGCACCAACGTCAACCAGCTCACGAGCCAGCGGCTGACCGACATCGGCCGCGGCCCGACCTTCTACGATTGCCTGGTGCAGGTCGAACGCGCGTGAGGGGGCTGTCCGCATTGGCGCTGGCCGGCGCCCTGTTCCTCACGGGCTGCGCCGACCTCGGCTACTACTGGCAGTCCGCCAGCGGCCACATCGGCATCATGCGGGCCGCCAAGCCGGTGCCCGAGTGGCTCGCGGACCCGGCCACCTCGGCGCCGCTGAAGGCCAAGCTCGAACTCACGCAGCGCATCCGCCGCTTCGCCTCGGCCGAACTCGGCCTGCCCGACAACGCGAGCTACAAGTCGTATGCCGACCTGCACCGCCCCGCGGCCGTATGGAACGTGGTGGCCGCGCCGCCGTACTCGCTCACGCTCAAGAGCTGGTGCTTCCCCGTGGCCGGCTGCGTGGGCTACCGCGGCTACTACAGCGAGGACGCTGCCAAGACCGAAGCCGAGGCGCAGCGCGCGCTCGACCTCGAAGTGGCCGTGTACCCCGTGCCCGCGTATTCGACGCTCGGCTGGATGAACTGGGCCGGCGGCGATCCGCTGCTCTCCACCTTCATCGGCTATCCCGAAGGCGAGCTCGCGCGCCTCGTGTTCCATGAGCTCGCGCACCAGGTGCTGTACGTGCCGGGCGACACGGTGTTCAACGAGTCGTACGCCACCGCGGTCGAGCGCATCGGCGGCGGCATGTGGCTGCAGCGCGAAGCCGGCGAGGCGGCGCGCCGCGAGTACGCGCAGTTCGACGGCCAGCGCCAGGAGTTCCGCGCGCTCGCGCTCAACACGCGCCGCGCGCTCACGCAGGTGTACGAGTCACCCGAAGCCAAGGCCAAGGACTGGCCCGCCGTCGAAGCGATGAAGAAAGCCGCAATGGCCGACTTCCGCGCGCGCTATGCCGAGCTGAAGAAGGGCTGGCCCGGCCCGCGCCAGGGCGCCTACGATGGCTGGGTGGCGCGCGCCAACAACGCGGCCTTCGGCGCGCAGGGCGCCTACGACGACCTGGTGCCGGCCTTCGAGGCGCTGTTCGAGCGCGAGGGCCGCGACTGGCCGCGCTTCTACACTGAGGTCCGGCGCATCGCCGCGCTGCCGACCATGGAAGAACGCCGGAGTGCCCTGCAGGCCGCCACGGGCATCCTGCAAACCCATTCCAGCGACGACAACAACAACGGAGATCACGGTGCCTGACATCCTCATCGAACGAAACCACACGCTGGGCATTGCCGGCGCCCGCGAAGTCGCGCGCCAATGGGTGCAGCAGGTCGAGCAGGACTACGGCCTGGAGTGCACCTACACCGAGGGCAAGACCTGCGACGTCGCCCAGTTCAGCCGCCCCGGCATCGACGGCACGGTCGAAGTCACCGCCGACACCTTCAAGCTGGAGGCCACGCTGGGCTTCCTGTTCAGCAGCTTCAGCGAGCAGATCGAAGAGAAGATCTCGCGCAACCTCGACGAACTACTCGACGCGCCGAATGGCGGCACACGCTTCGCCTGATCGACTGAACTGGCTCAGACGATCGTGTAGCCCCCGTCGACCGGCAGCGCCACGCCGCTGACCATCGACGCGCCATCGGAGAGCAGGAAGAGGATCGGTGCCACCACCTCCTCGACCTCTGCAAACCTTCCCATCGGAATGTTCCTCAAAACCGCCGCGCTCTTGGCCGGATCGGCCCAGGCCTCTGCGGCCATCGGCGTGAGCGTGACCGTCGGGTTCACGCTGTTCACTCGGATGCCGTGCGGCCCGAACTCGAGGCACAGCGAGCGCGTGATCGCATCCATCGCCGCCTTCGACGCGCAGTAGCAAAGGTGCGCATCGAGCGCGACCAGCGCGGCCTGGCTCGACACGTTGACGATGCTGCCGCGCACGCCGGCCGCGATCATCGCCTTGCCGCAGCGCGAGGCCACCAGCGCGGCGGCACGTGCGTTGACGGCCATCACGGCGTCGAAGCTTTCGGCCTGCAGGTCGAGCGCGGATTCGAGCAATGCGATGCCAGCGCAGTTCACGACGAGGTCGAAGGCGAGCAACGGTGCGAGCGCGCGTTCCAGCGCCGCTGCATCGCCGACGTCGATCACCAACGGCGTGCAGCCCGCCTCCGCATGCAGCGCATCCAGCGCCGCCGCATTGCGCCCCACGGCCGTCACCGCCGCGCCCGATTGCGCGAGTCGCATCGCCACCGCGCGGCCGATGCCGCTGCTCGCGCCGGTCACGAGTGCGCGCCGGCCGGAGAAATCGAAGGAGGTGGTCATGTCAGTCGGTGCATCGCATCGCGCAATGCGGGGTAAAGGGATTTGTAGATGTCGAAACGTTCGCGATAGACCGCCTGCGCCGCGGGCTCGGGCCGCGCGCGTTCCACCAGCGTGACCCAGCCGCGCTCGGCCGTTGCCGCATCGACCAGCCCCGCGCCGAGCGCCGCGAGCATCGCCGCACCGAGGGCCGCCTCGACCTCTTCCTCGATGGTGAACACGGGGTAGCCCGTGATGTCCGCGACGATCTGCATCCAGAGGTCCGAATGCGCTGCGCCGCCGACCACGATGAGGCGGTCGTCCAATGGCTGCCCGCTTTGTCGGCCCGCTTCGATGTTGTGCTGCAGCGCGAAGCTCACGCCTTCGAGCACTGCGCGATAGAGATGCGCACGGCTGTGCGCGAGCGAGAGGCCGATGAACGCGCCCTTGGCCTGCGCGTCCCAGATCGGGCTGCGCTCGCCCATCAGGTACGGCAGGAAGACGAGGCCTTCCGCGCCGGGTGGTACGTCGACGGCCTTGCGCTCGATCAGTGCGTGGGCGTCTTCGCCGGTGCGCGCGGCCTCGGCCACCTCGGCCTGGCAGAAGGCTTCTCGGAACCAGGTGACGGCCGCGCCCGCGGTGATCGCGCCGCCGAACACATAGCTGCGATCGGCGCCGCGGTACACGTGCGGCATCGTGATGAGCTTGTGGCGCGCATCGACGGTCGAGCTCACGAAGCCCCAGCACATGCTGGTGCCGATCATCGCGACGTGGTCGCCGCTGCCGGTCACGCCCGCGCAGAACGTCGCCACCGCTGCATCGACTCCGCCGGCCATCAGCGGCATGCCTTCGGCGAGGCCGAGCTTCGCGGCCCATTCGGTGCTCAACCCACCGACCACGTCGCTCGATTCGACGAGGCGCGGCGGCATCATCCGTGCCGGAATGCCGAGCATGCCGAGCGCTTCGAACGACCAGCGGCGCTGCACCGCGTCGTACACGCCGCCGATGTTGCCGGCCGAGCTGTGGTCGACCGCGAGCTCGCCCGTCAGTCGCCAGTTGATGTAGCTGTTGGGTGGCAGGAACCAGCGCGTCTTCGCCCACACCTCGGGCAGGTGCTCGCGCACCCACAGGATCTTGGTGTAGCCGTAGTAGCTGTCCACGCCATTGCCGGTGATCGCCTGCAGCCGTGCCACATCGACCGTTGCATTCACCGCATCGACCTCCGCGGTGGCGCGCCGGTCCATCCAGATGAGGCACGGATGCAGCGGCTGCATCGCTTCATCGACCGGGATGCCCGCGCCGCCGTAGAGGCTGCTCACGCACATCGCGGCGATGTCTGCGGGCGCGACGCCGCTCTTCGCCACGCAGGCGCGCACGCTCTCGCACACCGCGCCGAACCACACCGCGCTGTCCTGCTGCGCCCACAGCGGCTTCGGCGTCTCGGGCTGGTAGGCCACGCTGCTGTGCGCATGCACCTTGCCGTCGATGCCGACCAGCAGGCACTTGGTGCTCTGCGTGCCGATGTCGACGCCGATGACGTACTTCATGACACTGCGCGGGGCTGCGGCTTGAGCAGCACCTTGATCGAATCGAGCGAATTGGCCAGCGCGAAGGCGCGCTCCCATTCGGTGAGCGGAAAGTCGTGCGTCACGATGCCCTTCGATGTGACGAGCCCGCGCGCCAGCAGGTCGATGGCGATCGGGTAGCAGTAGGGCCCCAGGTGCGCGCCGCGCACGTCCAGCTCCTTGCGGTCGCCGATGATGGACCAGTCGGCGCTGGTCTCCGAACCGAACACGCTGAACTCCACGAAACGGCCGAGCTTGCGGATCATCTCCAGGCCCTGCGTCACGCCGATGGGCGCGCCGGTGGTCTCGATGTACACGTCGCAGCCGTAGCCTTCGGTCAGGCCCTTGACGATGGCGTCGGCGTTCTCGGTCTTGGGGTTGATCGTCACGTCCGCACCAAACTGCTTGGCGAGGGCGAGGCGCTCGGGCACGAGGTCGATCACGATCAGCTTCCTGGGCGTCTTCAGTCGCGCGGCCTGCACCATCATCAGCCCGAGCGGGCCGGCGCCGGCGATCACCACCACGTCGTCGAGCTGGATGTCGCCACGGTTCACCGTGTGGATCGCGCACGAGAGCGGCTCGATGATGGCCGCGTCTTCCAGCGAGATGCCGTCGGGGATCTTGTGCACGCGCGAGGTTGGCGGCAGCCGCATGTAGTCGGCCATGCCCCCATCGGCCACGATGCGCTGGAAGCCGAAGATGTTGTGCACCTCGCACATCCAGTACTTGCCCGAGGTGCAGAAGCGGCACTTGCCGCAGGGCACGATCTGCTCGGCGATCACGCGGTCGCCTTTCTCCACGCCGAAGTGCTCGGCGGCGCCTTCGCCGAGCGCCTCGACGTAGCCGAAGAATTCGTGACCCGGGATGACGGGCGCCTTGACCCACGAAGGCTGGCCGTCGCCGCCCCAGAACATCTTCGCGCCCGAGTGGCATTTGCAGTCGGAGGCGCAGATGCCGCAGGCGGCAATGGAGATCAGGAGTTCGTTGCGGCCGATGGTGGGCATCGCGACGGTTTCGAGGCGGTAGTCCTTGGGGCCGTGGCACACGACGGCCTGCATGGCAGCGAGTTCGCCGATGGCGCCAGATGCGCCGGGCTGGAGCTTTTGATAAGACATGGGTTCCTTGTGGTCAGAGAGGGTGTTGGGTATTTCTCCCTCCCCCTCTGGGGGAGGGCAGGGGTGGGGCAAGCGGCGTCACCACTGGGCACGCTCTGCGTGCCCCCATCCCAGCCTTCCCCCAGAGGGGGAAGGAGCAAGACAGAAGAGGGTCAGCGTTTTGCTTCTCGGCTGATGAAGATCGCAAGGAGGACGATGCCGCCCTTGATGATCAATTGCAGGTACGGCGACACGCCGATCATGTTGAGACCGTTGTTCAGCACGCCGAGCAACAGCGCACCGACCAGCGTGCCCACGATGGCGCCGCGCCCGCCGGCGATGGACGTGCCGCCCATCACCACCGCCGCGATCGCATCGAGCTCGAAGCCCACGCCGACACCGGGCTGCCCGCTCGTGACACGCGCCGCCTGCACGATGCCGGCGATGGCCGCAGTAAGACCGCTCAACGCATAGACGAGCAGCTTGTAGCGCGACACGCGCACGCCAGACAGGCGCGTCGCTTCTTCATTGCCGCCGATGGCATACACATACCGCCCGAACGGCGCCATGTTCAGCAGCACGTACGCCACGAGGTAGGTCGCCAGCATGATGAGGATCGGCACCTTGATGCCCGCGAACACGCCGCCGCCGAGGAAGGCGAACGATTCGGGCAGGCCGTCGATCGGATAGCCGCCGGTGTAGATGAGCGCAATACCGCGTGCGATGCCCATGGTGGCCAGCGTCACGATGATCGGCGGCATGCGCAGGTACGCCACGCAGTAGCCGTTGAAGAGGCCGATCACCACGCCCACTGCCAGGCCGAGTGGCACCGCGAGCATCGGCGGCAGCCCGAACTGCACCATCATTCCCGAGGCCAGCGTGCCCGACAGCGCCACCACCGCGCCTACCGAGAGGTCGATGCCGCCGGTGAGGATCGCGGCCGTCATGCCCACCGCGATGATCGCGTTGATCGACGACTGCAGCGCGATGTTCTGCAGGTTGCCCCACGAGAGGAAGTTGTCGGTCGCCACGATCATGAAGACCGAGATCGCGACCAGCCCGACCAGCGGCAGAAAGGCTGTCGAACGGCGCAGCTGGGTGAAGAATCCGCCGGCAGAAGCCTGAGGTGTGGGCGGCGTGGGATGGCTGGCGGTGGCATTCATTGCGAACCCCCTGTGGTTGCGTGGCGCATGATGTCGCCCGAGTTGATGGAGTCGCCCTCCAGCGTGGCCACGATGGACCCGCCCGAGAACACGGCGACGCGGTCGCACATGCCGACGATCTCGGGCAGCTCGCTCGAGATCATCACGATGGCTTTGCCCTGGCGCGTGAGTTCGCGCATCAGGCTGTAGATCTCGGCCTTGGCGCCGACGTCGATGCCGCGCGTGGGCTCGTCGAAGATCAGCACTTCGCTCGCGTGGCCGAGCCAGCGCGCGATCACCACCTTCTGCTGGTTGCCGCCCGAAAGCGTGGCCACGCGCGTCTCGATGCTCGGCGCCTTCACGCCGACGCGCTTGGCGAGTTCGCCGGCCGATTGCTTCTCCGACTTCTGGCTCACAAGCCCCGCGCTCTTGTGCTTGCCCAGGTTGTTCATCGAGATGTTGAAGCGGATCGTGAAGTCGGTGATCAGCCCCTCGACCTTGCGGCTCTCGGGCAGGAGGCCGATGCCGTTTGCCAGCGCCTCGGTCGGGTCGTTCAGGCGCACGGGCTTGCCGTTGCGCAGCACCGTCTTGCGGTGCACGCGGTCGGCGCCCATCATCCCGAGCGCGAGTTCGGTGCGGCCCGACCCGACAAGCCCCGCGAAGCCGAGGATCTCGCCTTCGTGCAGCGTGAAGCTGTTGACCGGCCCGCCCTTGGCGAGCTGGATCTCGGGCACTTCGAGCACCTTGCGTCCGCGCGGCGCGGGCACGGGCTTGGGCGGAAAGTTGTGCTCGATCCTGCGGCCGACCATCATCTGAACGAGCGCATCCACATTCGTTGCGCCCACGTCCGCATGCCCCGCATTGGCGCCGTCGCGCAGCACGCTGATGCGGTCGCACACCTCGAAGATTTCGTCCAGGTGGTGCGAGATGAAGATCATCGCCACGCCCTTGGCGCGCAGCTCCCGCATGATCTTGAAGAGATGCCCGGCCTCGTTCGGCGTGAGCGTGGCGGTCGGCTCGTCGAGCACCAACAGGCGCGCCTTCAGCGACAGCGCCTTGCCGATTTCCACGAACTGCTGCTGCGCCACCGAGAGCCGGCAGATCGGCACGCCGAGGTCGATCTGCACGCCCAGCTCGTCGAAGAGTTGCTGTGCGGAGCGCTTCATCGCCGCCTTGTCCATCAGCCCGAAGCGGTTCTTCAGGTAGCGGCCGAGAAAGATGTTCTCCACCGCGTTCAGGTACGGGATGAGGCTGAACTCCTGGAAGATGATGCCGATGCCCGCCGCGATCGCGTCGTTGTAGCCCGCGAACTTGCGCTCGCTGCCTTCGATGAAGATGCGGCCCTCGTCGGCCTGGTAGATGCCGCCGAGGATCTTCATCAGCGTCGACTTGCCCGCGCCGTTCTCGCCGAGCAGCGCATGCACCTCGCCCTTGCGGATCGAGAGGTCGATGCCCGAGAGCGCCTTCACGCCCGGAAAGCGCTTGGACACGCCTTCCAGCCGGAGCATTTCTTCGCTTTCTGCGGAGGTCATGGCCGATCCGATGCGCCGCTTACCAGGTGAAGGTCTTCGCGCCCTCGGCGTCGATCAGCTTCACGTCCACCGGCACCGCAGCCGGCACGTTGGCGCCCCACTTCTTGGCGAGCGCGATGCCGATGGCCAGGCGGATCTGGTCGCGCGGGTACTGGGCGGTGGTGGCGATGAACCTGGAGCCGGGCTTCTGCATCGCCTTGATGGCTTCGGGGGCGCCGTCCACGCTGGTGAGCTTCACGTCCTTGCCGCTCGCGTCGATGGCCGCGAGCGCGCCCATCGAGCCACCGTCGTTCACGCTGAAGATGCCCTTCAGGTCCTTGTTGGCCTGCAGGATGTTCTCGGTCACGGTGAGCGCGGTGGCGCGCTCCTGCTTGCCGTTCTGCGTGCTCACGACCTTGATGCCGGGGTACTTGGCGAGCGCTTCGCGGCAGCCTTTCACGCGTTCCAGGATCGGCACGACCGGAATGCCGTCGAGGATCGCCACGTCGCCTTTTTCGCCGATGCTCTTGGCGAGGTATTCGCAGGCGAGGCGCCCGGCGTCGGTGTTCTTGGAGCCGACGAAGGAATCGACCGGGCCCTGCGCATTCGCATCGACCGCCACCACGATCAGCCCCGCCTTCTTGGCCGAGCGCACCGCCGACTGCACGCCGGTGGAGTCGGTCGGGTTCAGCAGGAGGATGTCCACCTTCTTCTGGATCATGTCTTCCACGTCGCCGATCTGCTTGGCCACGTCGTGTCGCGCGTCGGTGGTGACCACGGTCGCGCCGATGGTGGCCGCGGCTTCTTCCAGCGCCTGCTTCATCGTCACGAAGTAGGGGTTGTTGAGCTCCTGGAAGGTCATGCCGATGCGCAGCGGCTGCTTGGGCGCCTGTGCCTGGGCGGCGGTGGCGCCGCAGGCGAGGGCGGCGAGAGCGGCGATATGGGCGGTGGCTTTGAGAAGGTTCTTCATGGTTGCGGTCTCCTTGGGTTTGTTGGCTGACAAAAAACGCGGACAAAGGCTCGCCCCACGCGGCGCCCGATGCGCCGCGCCGGTAACGACGCGGGGAACGAAAAAGCGAACGCCGGCTACGGCGCGCTGGCGGCACGCGAGGCCGCGGCCTGCATGCGATGGAAGTTGCGGAACTTGGTCGGCGGCATGCGCTTGTGCAGGAGGAACTGCCGGTTGAAGTTCGACACGTTGTTGAAGCCCACGTCCATGCAGACGTCGAGCACCGGCTTCTCGCTGTTGGTGAGCAGCTCGCAGGCGCGGCTGATGCGCAGCCGGTTCACATAGCGCACGAACGACTGGCCCGTGTGCTTGCGGAACGACCGCGAGAACGCGCTCGGGCTCTGGCCCACCAGCTCGGCCAGCATGGGCTCGCGCAGCTCGTCGCCGAGGTTGGCCGAGATGTGCGCGAGCACGTTGTTGATGGCGTGCGACATGAAGGCCTTGGGGTCGGGCTTGAAGGCCGGGCTCGCGAGCCGCTGGCGGTCGTGGCTGTCGACCAAGAGTTCGAGCAGCGAGAGCAGCAGGATCACGCGGCGCAGGCCTCGCGCCTCCAGCAGCGATTCCATGATCGGCTTGGCCGCGAGGGCCGTCTCGGCGGAGAACAGGAGGCCCGAGCCCGACTCGGCGAGCAGCGGCGCGATGCGCTGGAACTCGGGGAAGGCGGCGTTCATGTGGGTCATCAGTTCGGCCGGGAACTGGATCACGATGCCGCGCCGCTCGACGCTCTGGCCCGCGGGCACGTCGCTGATCCAGTTGTGCGGAAGGTCGGGGCCCATCAGCACGAGGTTGCCGGGCTCGAAGTGGCCGACGTGGTCGCCCACGAAGTAGACGCCCCGGGTCTCCACGATCAGCTGGATCTCGTACTCGGGATGGAAGTGCCAGCGCACCGTGCGGTACGGATAGCCGTGCGCCCAGGCGGTGAACGATTCATCGCTGCGGACTTCGACGATTTCCAGATCGGGTTGCATCGGTGGTCTCCTTTTCTTTCTTTCTTGTCGCTTTGTTTGTCTTGCGATCGACACATGACAACGTGGGGCGGACTGTACGAATCGCTCAGGACGCCAACAACCAGAGATGAGGTCTGAAATTGATACTTTTTTGACTTCGGCGCCAGCGGGTTGACGAGGGCATTGCGGTGCAGCAATCGCCTTTCTCCTCGGGAGAGAGGGGCAGCAGGCGGGCGATTGCTGCGGTGCGGAAAGCGCCGGAAATGCGAAGTCAAGAATTCATAGGTGTTTTCCCGCCCCGAGGAGGCTGCGCCGCGACGCGGCACACTCTGGCGCCATGACGAATACCGCTTCTTCCCCGGCCACGCCGGCCGCCGCGGGCCCGCTGGCTGGCCTCAAGGTCGTCGAGCTTGGACAACTCATCGCCGGGCCTTTCGCCGCACGCACGCTGGCCGACTTCGGCGCCGAGGTGGTCAAGATCGAGCCGCCCGGCGCGGGCGACCCGCTGCGCACCTGGCGGCTGCTGAAAGACGGCACGTCGGTCTGGTGGCAGGTGCAGTCGCGCAACAAGCGTTCGCTGGCGCTCGACTTGCGCGAGCCCGAGGCGCAGGCCATCGTGCGGCAGCTCGCGGCCGAGGCCGACGTGCTGATCGAGAACTTCCGCCCCGGCGCGATGGAAGGCTGGGGCCTCGGCCCCGACGCGCTGCTGGCCGCCAACCCCGCGCTCGTGATGCTGCGCATCAGCGGCTACGGCCAGACCGGCCCCTACCGCGACCGCCCCGGCTTCGGCGTGGTGGCCGAGGCGATGGGCGGGTTGCGCCACCTCACGGGCGAACCGGGCCGCGTGCCGGTGCGCGTGGGGGTGTCGATCGGCGACACGCTGGCATCGCTGCACGGCGTGATCGGCGTGCTGATGGCGATGCAGCACCGCCACGCGACGGTGAGCGCGCAATACCCGAAGGGCAGGGGGCAGGTGATCGACGTGGCGCTCTACGAGGCGGTCTTCAACTGCATGGAAAGCCTCTTGCCCGAGTACGGCGAATTCGGCGCGGTGCGCGAGGCGGCCGGCAGCGCGCTGCCCGGCATTGCGCCGACCAATGCGTACCGCTGCGCGGATGGCGGCTACGCGATCATTGCCGGCAATGGCGACGGCATCTTCCGCCGCCTGATGGCATGCATCGGCCGGCCGGACCTGGCCGCCGATCCGGCGCTCGTGGGCAACGCAGGCCGCGTGGCCCAGGTGGAAATGCTCGATGCCGCCATCGGCGACTGGGCCGCTGCGCGCACCGTGGACGAAGTGCTCGCCGCGCTCGATGCGGCGCATGTGCCGGCCGGCCGCATCTACACCATCGCCGACATCGCGGCCGATCCGCACTACGCCGCGCGCGGCATGCTTCAAGAGGTGCGGATGCCCGACGGCAGCGCGCTCGCGGTGCCCGGCTTCGTGCCCAAACTGTCGCTCACACCGGCCAGCCACCGGCACAACGCGCCGGTGCTCGGAGCGGACACCGATGCAGTGCTGAAGGAAATCGGCCTGAGCGCCGAGCAGATCGCCGCGCTGCATGCGCGCGGCATCGTGGGTTAGCGGGTCATTCGTTCATTGGCCTGAAATGCGCCCCATGCGATAAACCGGGCAACAAGGAGAGTCCATGGCAGCAGCGAGCAAGCGTCAGGCAGCACCGAAGCGAACCCCCATGGCGCGTGACACGCGCGACACCGGCCGCGCGCAGCCACAGCACGCGAAAGGCGAGATCTCGAAATCGGACGGCGAGAACGTCGAGCGCCTGTTGCAGGCGCTGCGCCTGCGTCGCATGGCGGTGGAGCCCAAGTTCTCGGACGACGTCATCGTCTGGCCTTCGCGGAGTGCCGCGCCCGGCGGTGCGGAGCTCGCGACATTGAGCGCGATCAACCTGGGCAACTCGGCAGAGGCGATCGGTGAACGGGTGGAGGGGCGCGGCGTTCCGCGGATGAAGCTCGTCAAGCAGATCGACGACGTCTCCGTGATGAAGGCCAATTCGTCGGCCCTGCTGGCGATGCGCCGGAACACGCCCGGCCTGCGGGTCGCACCCGCCGCATGGGCCTACCTCCAGTACATCCGGCCGCTGGGCGACGAGCTGGATTCCAGCGCGATCCAGGTGGCGCCCGGGGCCAAGGTCAAGCGCTTCGAGCTGCATCTTGCGGACCCGCAGGGCAAGCCCGTGGCGGGCGTGCGGGTCAAGGCGCTCGTGAACTGGGACGGCGCGCACGTGCCCGCGGTGACCGACAGCCGGGGCATCGCGGACCTGGGAATCCCGGTGCTCTATCCGCGGGTGGAAATGATCCTGGTCGAGCCTGAGCACACGCACTGGTCGGTCTTCGTCAAGGGGTTCGATCGCGTCGCGGCGCCCAAGCGATTGAATGTGCAGGCGCTGCCGCTGGTGCCCGACAGCTTCCAGCTGCTGGCGAACTACGCGCCCTACGACCCCGAGGCCGGCGCGGGCGTGACGGTCGGCGTGATCGACAGCGGCGTCGGGCCGCATGCGGACATCGCCGTGGCGGGCGGCGCCTGTTTCGTCACTGGCGAGAATGCCGCGGATTTTCTGGACAACGGCATCGGGCACGGGACCCACGTCGCCGGAATCATCGCGGGCAGGAAGGCCGAAGCCACCGGCATCCATGGCCTGGCGCCGGCCTGCCGCCTGCTGGCCTACCGCGTCTGCCCGAAGACCGGCGAACGCGGACGCGCGAAATCAACCGACATCGCCAGCGCGCTGGAACGCGCGATCGCCGACGGCTGCCACATCGTCAACATCAGCATGGGCAGCCTGGAGCCGATGCCGGAGATGCCGGACGTGCTGCAGCGGGCGCGCGATGCCGGCGTGGTGGTGTTTGCCGCCACCGGCAACGACGGCCAGCCGCTCCTGCGCTATCCGGCCCGCTACAGCCACACGATGGCGGTCGGTGCGCTGGGGCGCGACGGCACCTTTCCGGCGGACTGCCCCGAGAGCTTTCAGGAGAGCGAGATCCGCCGCAAGAAGGAGTTCGTCGCCGAGTTCTCCAACTACGGGCTGTCGACCGATTTCATCGGCCCCGGCGTGGCCGTGCTGTCGACGTTTCCGGGCGACAGGTACGCCATGATGTCCGGCACCTCGATGGCCACGCCCTACACCTCGGGCATGGCGGCCCGTCTGTTGTCAGGGAATTCGAAGCTGCTTAACATGCCAAACGGCCCCGAAAAGGCCGACGCCATCGTCACGATGCTGTCGCAGGCAGCGCAAAGAGTGGGGTGGCCCGCCGAATATGAAGGTTTTGGAGTTCTGAAGAAGTGAACAGCGTCGTCTTGACCTACACAGGCAGCCCCGGCAAGAAGTTGTCGGCGGAAGCACGGCTGCGCCGCTGCGTGCCCGGTGTCGTGCTCACGCCGAAGACGGGCACCCTGGTGGAAGCCCAGCTCGACGACGAGCAGCTGGCCGCCATCGAGCAGAACCCCGAATGGGTCGTGTCCCAGCCCACCTTCGCGGAAATCCGCAAGCCTGTCTTCAACCTGAAAAACGCACGCGCCAAGCTCGCGAAGTAGCCGCAAGGCGCCTGCGGCCGTTGTCGGTCGCGGTGGTGTTTTTCCGAAGAGGGAGCTTCATGTCCGATACCGACATCCAGGTCGTGAGCAGTTCGTGGGCCGGCATCCAGCGTGTCGCCGCCATACCGAAGCCGCCGGAGTTCTTCAGGGGTCGCGAGGGCTACGAACCTGAGTTCTTCGGCGACGACAACCGCGTGGAACTGCCGTCGATCGGCGACGCCATCGCCATGGACGACATCGCAACGCTCGACGACGGCTCCTTCGAGCTCAAGTACCAGCACTTCAGCACGGTGCAATGCATCTCCCGGCGCGTGCCGCTTTACTCGGCGTGCAACATCGACGGCTCGAAGTCGAAGAACGTGCCGCGCCATGACACCTGGAACTACGACGGCCGCATCAGCAAGGAATATCAGATGCTGCGGGAGGCGTATGGCCCCGAGCAGGAGCAGAAATTCTCCCGCGGCCACATGACGCGAAGGCAGGACCCGAACTGGGGCTCGCTCGCCACGGCGCAGCGCGCCAACATCGACACCTTCTTCGCCACCAACGCCTGCCCGCAGTGGCAGCCCTTCAACGACGGGCTGTGGGGCGACCTGGAGGACTACATCCTGGGCAATGCACAAGGTGACGACAAGCGCATCAGCGTGTTCACCGGCCCCATCCTCCGGTCGGACGACCCCGAGCGGTTCGGCATCCAGATTCCGCGGGGTTTCTGGAAGGTCGTTGCCTTCATCAGCGAAGCGACGGGCGAACTGAGCGCCATCGCCTACCTGATGAGCCAGGGCACCTACCTCGATTCGGGCGTGGCGCGCGACCTGGAAGATTTCGGCACTTCGCAGCGCCCCCTCGCATTCGTCGAAGCGGAGACCGGGCTCCGTTTCGAAAGCCTCGAAGGGCGCGACGTGCTCGACGGCGTGGACATCGCATTCGTCCAGCCCATCCGGCGCTTCACCGACACGAAGCTGCCGGCCTGAGAAGGTGTGAATAAACCTACTGCGCGGTCCGATCTCGCACCTGCGGTCCTCACCGTACAGAGTACGGCTCCGGTCCTCGGTGCAAGCTCGAACCGCTCGCTACGGTTTCTTCACACCTTCTGAGTTGAGCTTGGTCGGTCAGCCGCGCAGGGATTCGATCAGGTCGATGTACTTCTGCTTGGCCTCGTCGGCGCTGGCGCCCTTCTGGGCGGTCCACGCGTCCCACTTGGCACGCGCGACGATGTCGCTGAAACTGGGCTTCTTGGCGGTGTTGTCGCCTTCGGTGGCCTGCTTGAAGAGACCGTAGATCTTCAGCAGCGTCGGGTTGTCGGGGCGCTCGGCCAGCAGCTTGGAGTTGGCCTGGGCGGTTTCGAATTGGGTGTTGAGGTCGGACATGGCGGGTGGGAAGAAGATGAGTCGAAACGGCGATCTTAATAACCGCGAGCGCGAGGGACATTCATGAAGAAGACATCCGCACCCTGGCGTGCCGCGCTGCTGCAGCTCTTGCTGCTGCTGGCCGTCACGAGCGCCCACGGCGCATTGCGCGAGGAACAGCTCGACGTGCCGGTGCAGGTCAGCGACATCTACGGCAAGCGCATCGAGCAGTCCATCAAGGTGACGGTCTTCTCGGACGACGCGAACCCGGTGCCGGCCCCGCTGGTCGTACTCAACCACGGCCGGGCGGCGCAGTCCGCGGAGCGCGCGGCCATGGGGCGCGCGCGCTATTCGGTGGCGTCGCGCTTCTTCGTGGCACAGGGTTTCGTCGTCGCCGTGCCGACCCGCATCGGCTACGGCGTGACCGGCGGCGAAGACGTGGAAGCCAGCGGCCAGTGCGGCGCCAGGCGCTACGCACCGGCTTACGAAGCGGGGCTGGCGCAGACGCTGCGGGTGCTCCAGCTGATGCGCGCGAGGCCCGATGTCGATCCGGCGCGCGCGGTCATCGTCGGGCAATCGTTCGGCGGAACCATCGCCATCGCGGCGGCGGCCCAGAACCCGGCGGGCGTGGTGGCGGCCATCAACTTTGCGGGCGGCGGCGGCGGCAATCCGAAGACCCAGCCGCAGCGCCCGTGTTCGCCAGAGGCGCTGGAGCGGCTGTTCGGCCAGTACGGCAAGACGGCGCACATGCCCACGCTGTGGATCTACACCGAGAACGACCAGTACTTCGGGCCCACCTATCCGCAGGAGTGGTTCAAGGCCTTCAAGGATGCGGGCGGCAAGGGCGAATTCACGCAGTTCCCGCCGTACGGCGAGGACGGGCATGCGCTGTTCTCGCGCTATCCCGAGGTGTGGCAGCCGCGGGTGCGGGCGTTCCTGGAGCAGGTCGGGCTGACGCGCCAGAGACGCTGACGCGCGCGCCGCTCAGTCCGACAGCCCCGCCCGCGCCAGCTCCACGTCCAGCCGCTCCCGCGCATCCGCCGGCTTCATCGCCGCGGCCTTTTCGTAGAGCCGGGTGGCCTCGGCCATGCGCGAGTCGCCGTGCAGCATCAGGAGGGCACGGGCGTATTCCATCATTCCGGCGGGCGAGTGCGGGTGCAGCGCGAGGCCGCGCTCGAACAGCTCCACCGAGGTCTCGGCGCGCACGCCGTAGGTCATGCGGCCGACCAGCGCGCCCACCTTGTCGATCACCTCGGCATGGAACGCGGCCAGCGCGAGGTGCGCGTCGGCGTGCGCCGGTTGCAGCGCGATCACATGCTCCAGCGCACCCTTGAGCTTGCTGCCCAGGCCCTGCGCCAGCGCGCGCGCCACGCTGATGCCCTGGCTGTAGCGGCCCAGCGCGTAGGCCTGCCAGTAGAGCGCCTGGCAGTTGTCGGGCTCGGCGGCGGCCTGCGCACTCGCGCGCTCGATCACCTGGCGGAACATCGCGAGCCGGGTGGCCTCGCGCGGCTCGAGGTAGTTGGCGTAGATGGCGGTGGCCTGGTTGGCGAGCACCAGGCCTTCGGAGCCGTGCAGGAGGCCGATAGCGGCGGCGCGTTCGAATTCGCCGCTGTGGTACAGCGCCCAGCCCTCGGCCAAAGGCGCGTCGGCGTCCGGGGGCGGCAGGTGGTGGCCGGCGTGCAGGCGCGGCCAGTGCGGCAGCAGGCTGCGCGCGTCGAAGCGCGGCACGTCGGCGTAGGGCAGGGGTGTCCAGGGCCCCGCGTTGGCGGTGACCGGGCTGGCGGACATCAGCGAGAGCGGTTTGAAATCGGGGTGGGGCATGATTTTCTAGGCCGCCATGTCGACAGTGGGAGCCACGTTGTGCGTGGCATCTTCGCCGTTGTAGGCATTGCTGAGTGTCAGCAGATGCCGTCGTTGTTCGCGCCCGAGGTAGGGCGCGAGCAGGTGCAGGGTGTGGTGGCCGCCGCGCATCAGCGCGCCCTGGGCGTGCGCCGGTTCGAGCGCCTCGCGCGGGTTGCGCACGTATTCGTAGCTGAGCCAGTAGGTGAGCACCACGACCATGCTCTGGGCCAGCGGATCGATCTCGTGCGCGTCGATGTCCAGGTGGCCGGCGCGGCCGAGGCCGGAGATCAGCTGGCGGATCGCGCGGGTCTTGTTCTTGAGCACCAGCTGGAACTGCGTTTCCAGGTGCCGGTTCTTGCTCAGCAGGTCGTTCAGGTCGCGGTAGAGGAAGCGGTAGCGCCAGATCAGCTCGAAGAGCGTGTGCATGAAGAACCACGCGTCCTCCACGTCGTGCACGCCTTCGCTGGCATGCAGCAGCTCGTTGAGCTCGGCTTCGTAGCCCTGGTAGAGCTTGTTGATCAGCTCTTCCTTGGCGGGGTAGTGGTAGTAGAGATTGCCCGGGCTGATGTTGAGCTCGCCCGCGATCAGCGTGGTCGAGACGTTCGGTTCCCCGAAGCGGTTGAACAGGTCCAATGCGGCTTCGAGGATGCGTTGCGCTGTGCGGCGTGGCGCCTTCTTTGCCATGTCGGTGCCCCCGGTGTGTCTCTTGGTCTTGGGAACACTCTAGCGTATGTGCACCGCACCATGAACGGTGCGGGACATGTTTTGCGGCGCTTGATTTTTGTGCAGTGCCGCAATTCGGGCGAGGTCAGCCGGCCTTGGCGCGGCGCAGCGTCTTCTTTGCGGCGGGGGCGGGTGCCGCGCTCTTGCGCGCGGTGGTCTTGCGGGTGGTTGCGGCCGCCTTCGCGCTGCCCTTCAGTTGCGCTTCGAGGGCTTCGACGCGCGCCTGCAGCGCGGCCATGTCGGCGGCCGAAGGGACGCCGAGCTTTTCGAGGGCGCGCGCCACGCGCTCTTCGAAGATGTTCTCCAGCTTGCCCCACTGGCCCGCGGCCTTGGTGCCGAACTCGCTGGCGAAGCCGGCCATGCGCTGCTGGGCCTGGGCGAGGGTTTCTTCGGCGGCCGCCTGGGTCTTCTTCTGCATGCCGGCGCCGTCCTTGACCAGCGCCTCGAAGGCCTTGCTGCCTTCCTGCTGCATCTTGGCGAAGGCGCCGAGGCCGGCCAGCCAGATCTGCTGGGCGGAGTCCTTGATGCGGTCGGAGGATTTGTTGCCGTTGTTGCTGTCGTCGTCTTGAGTCGCCATGGCGAAGTGTTCCTTTGAAAACAATCGCCTGACTCTAGCTGCTGGGCATCGCTCCCGTTAGAGCTTCGCCTCTACGAGGATCAGGGCGTGGCGCCGGCTGCGCGGCTCGCGTCGAGATGCGCCTTCGCCCGTTCCGCCAGCGCCATTTCGCCGGGCGTGCCGGGCACGAAGGCCACCACCGGGAGCGGCCGGCCGTGCGAATCGACCGAGACGAAGACGATCAGGCACTCGGTGGTCTTTTCCATCGTGCCGCCCTTCATGTCGCCGCTGCGCACCTCGACCGAGATGTTCATGCTGGTGGTGCCGGTGTAGGCGAGGCGGGCCTCGACCTCGACGAGGTCGCCGATCATGATCGGCCGGTGGAAGCGGATGCTGCCGATGAAGGCGGTGACGCAGTAGCGCTTGGCCCAACTGGTCGCGCAGGCGTAGCCGGCCTCGTCGATCCACTTCATGACCGTGCCGCCATGGACCTTGCCGCCGAAGTTGACGGTGTTGGGCTCGGCCAGAAAACGCAGGGTGATCGAAGACATGGAGGCCGCCTTTTGTTGGATGGCTGTGGGTGGGGAGCCGCGATTATGCGAGCGGGCGCCCGCTTCCGGCCGCGCCGCCTGTCGTCCCGGCACACACGTTCAGCTGCCGCTGAAGAGCTGCGCCAGCGTGCGCCGCAGCCAGGCATTGCCCGGGTCTGCATGAAAGCGCTCGTGCCAGTGCTGCTTGACCGCGTAGTCCGGCAGCGCGAAGGGCAGCTCCAGCAGCTTCACCGGCTCCTGCGTGGCCAGCACCTTGCCCAGGATGCGCGGCACCACGACGAGCAGTTCGGTGTGCGCCACGATCCGCGCCACGCTCAGGAAGCTCGACAGCCGCACCACCACGTCGCGTTTCAGCCCGAGCCGCGCGATGGTCGTGTCGACGATGGCGTGCCCCGTACCGGACGTGGACACCACCGCATGCGCCTCCGCCTCGAAGCGCTTGCGCGTGAGCCGGGCGCCGATGCGCGGATGGTTCTGCGCCGCCAGGCAGACGAAGTTCTGCATGAAAAGCGTCTGCTGGTAGAAGCCCGCATCCAGCTGCGGCATGAAGCCCACGGCGAGATCGACCTCGCCGTCCTGCAGCCGGCGGCCGCTGTTGGTGGAGATGATCTCGGTCTCGATGTGCACCCCCGGCGCCGCGTGCCGCAGGTGGTCGAGCAGGCCGGGCAGCAGCACCACCTCGCTGATGTCGGTCATGCAGATGCGAAAGCGCCGCTGCGCTCCGGCGGGCTCAAAGCTGCTGCGGTTGCCCTGGGCCTGCGCCAGCTGGGCCAGCACCTCGCGCAGGTTCGGGCAGATGCGCTCCGCATGCGGCGTGGGCTGCATGCCCTGCGCGGTGCGGGTGAACAGGCGGTCGTCGAAATGCGCGCGCAGCTTGTTGAGCGCGGTGCTGGCCGCGGCCTGCGCCATGCCCAGCCGCTCGGCGGCCTTGGAGACGTTGCCGGTCTTGTAGACCTCGTCGAACACGGCGAGCCATTCGAGATCGAGCTTGGACATGGTGTTCTCCGGGCTTCTTTGCTTAGGGCGAAAGACACCATTATCGAAATTTCCAATTCCGTGTATTGGCTGCCGGTCTTGAGGAAATAGTGGGGCGGCTCAACAATGCGGTAACGGAGACAACCACGCATGAATCCTGCTTCCCAGAGCCCCGCCAAGAGCCCCGCGAAAAGCGCCCCGGCCAACGCCGCCGAACGCAGCGACTACTACGCCCGCATCCGCCCCCTGAACCTCACGCCGCTGTGGGAATCGCTGCACGCCCTGGTACCGCGCGAGCCGCAGACGCCATGCGTGCCGGCCCTGTGGCGCTATGACGAGATCCGCCCGCTGCTGATGGAATCGGCCGACCTCATCACCGCCGAGGAGGCCGTGCGCCGCGTGCTGGTGCTGGAGAACCCGGCGCTGCCCGGCAACTCGTCGATCACGCAGTCGATCTACGCGGGGCTGCAGCTCATCATGCCGGGCGAGGTGGCGCCGTCGCACCGCCATGTGCAGTCGGCGCTGCGCTTCATCGTCGACGGCAAGGGCGCTTACACCACGGTGGGCGGCGAGCGCACCACCATGCACCCGGGCGACTTCATCATCACGCCCTCGTGGGCCTGGCATGACCATGGCAACGAAGGCATCGCGGGCGTGAGCGAGCCGGTGGTGTGGCTCGACGGGCTCGACATCCCGATGCTGCGCTTCTTCGACGCCGGCTTTGCCGAGAACGACGACGCCAAGGTGCAGCACGTCGCGCGGCCCGAAGGCCACAGCCTCGCGCGCTTCGGCCACAACATGGTGCCGGTGCGGCACGACCACGTGTCGGCCACCTCGCCGATCTTCAACTACCCCTATGCGCGCAGCCGCGAGGCGCTGGCGCAACTGCAGAAGCAGGAAGCGCCCGATGCGTGGCTGGGCCACAAGCTGCGCTACATCAACCCGCTGACGGGCGGCTCGCCGATGCCGACGATCTCGACCAACCTGCAGCTTTGCCCCAAGGGCTTCGCGGGCAAGACGCACCGCGCGACGGATGGCGCCGTGTACAGCGTGGTCGAAGGCCACGGCATCGCCGAGATCGCGGGCCAGCGCTTCGAGTTCGGCCCGCGCGACACCTTCGTCGTGCCGTCGTGGGCGCCGCTGCGGCTGCTGTCCCCAGTCAAGGACGTGGTGCTCTTCAGTTTTTCCGACCGGCCCGTGCAGCAGGCCATGGGCATCTTGCGCGAAGCCTTTCTCGAAGACGCCTGAAGCCGGGCGACTCTTTTTCCTTTCACTTGTTTTGACCGTGTGCCGCCGCGTGCGGCAGGAACTCCTCATGTCCTTCGTCTTCACTCCTCCCTCCATCGTCGGCCTGCCCATCGTCGATTCCGACAAGCTGTTCCCCGTGCGCCGCGTCTACTGCGTCGGCCGCAACTACGCGGCGCATGCCCGCGAGATGGGGTTCGATCCCGACCGCGAACCGCCGTTCTTCTTCTGCAAGCCCAACGACGACGCCTCGGTCGTGCCCGTGGCCGAAGGCCAAGTCGGCGCGATTCCATACCCGCCGCTCACCAGCAACTACCACTACGAAGTCGAACTCGTGGTTGCCATCGGCAAGGGCGGTCGCGACATCCCGGTGGACCAGGCCTCCGCCCACATCCACAGCTACGCCGTGGGCCTGGACATGACGCGCCGCGACCTGCAGATGAAGATGCGCGAAGCCGGCCGCCCGTGGGAAATCGGCAAGGCCTTCGACTTCTCGGCGCCCATCGCGCCGCTGCGCACGCTCGCCGATGTGGGCGAGATCAACGCGGGTGCGATCACGCTCACGGTCGATGGCGAGGTGCGCCAGAACAGCGACATCACGCACCTGATCTGGTCGGTCAACGAAGTGATCGCCAATCTCTCGACGCTCTTCGCGCTGCAGCCCGGCGACCTGATTTTCACGGGCACGCCTGAGGGCGTGGGCGCGGTGAAGGCGGGGCAGACGATCAAGGTGAGCATCGAGCGGCTGCCTTCGCTCACGGTCCGCATCGACTGATTTCATCGAAGCGCAAGGGCCACGCGATGAGCACATCCCCCACGAAGAACGCGCCCACCGTGCTGCTTGTCGGCGGCGGCATCGGCGGCATGGCTGCGGCGCTCGCGCTTGCGCGCCTCGGTGTTTCCATCGACCTGCTCGAACAGAGCGCGGCCATCGGCGAAATCGGCGCGGGCCTGCAGCTCGGCCCGAACGCCTTCGCGGCACTCGACGCGCTCGGCGTGGGCGAAGCGGTGCGCCGGGGCTCGGTCTTCACGGACAGGCTGGTGATGATGGATGCGGTCGATTGCGGCGAAGTCGCCTCGGTGCCGGTCGGCGAAGCCTTCCGCGCGCGCTTCAAAAATCCGTATGCAGTGAGCCATCGTGCCGACCTGCACGGTGCGATCCACGAGGCGGTGAAGCAGCATCCGCTGATCCGTTTCCACACCTCGGCGCAGGTCGAATCGATCGACAGCGGCGCGCGCGGTGTCGTCGCAGTCACGCGCGACGGCCGGCGCTTCCAGGCCGATGCCATCGTGGGGTGCGACGGCGTGAAGTCGGTGGTGCGCGCCAAGCTCATTGGCGATGCGCCGCGCGTCTCGGGCCACGTCGTGTACCGCGCGGTCGTGCCCGCGTCCGACATGCCGGCGGACCTGCGCTGGAACGCGCCCGTCGTCTGGGCCGGCCCCAACTGCCACCTGGTGCACTACCCGTTGCGCCATGGCGAGCAATACAACCTGGTCGTCACCTTCCACAGCCGCGACGAAGAAGAGTGGGGCGTCACCGACGGCAGCAAGGAAGAAGTGCTCTCGTACTTCGAGGGCGTGCACGCGCGCCCGCGCCAGCTGCTCGACCGGCCCACCTCGTGGCGCCGCTGGAGCACCGCCGACCGCGACCCGGTCGACCGCTGGAGCGAAGGCCCGGCCACGCTGCTGGGCGATGCGGCGCATCCGATGATGCAGTACCTCGCGCAGGGCGCCTGCATGGCGCTCGAAGACGCGGTGACGCTGGGCGCCGCGGTCGAGGCCTGCGATTTCGACATGACCGCCGCGTTCAAGCTGTATGAAGCGGCACGCGTCGCGCGCACGGCGCGCGTGGTGCTGTCGGTGCGCGAGATGGGGCGCCTGTATCACGCGAAGGGCGTCGAGCGGCTGGTGCGCAACAGCCTCTGGGTCGGCCGGACGCCGGAGCGTTTCTACGATGCCGTCGAGTGGCTCTATGCGTGGCGGCCCGAGCACTGCCTGGACGATGCGCCGGCCTCGCTGCAGCCCGCCGCAGCCGAGCTTTCGTTGCATTGAAACGAGTTTCTTCCATCATCACTATTCGAGGCCACAGGCCCAGGAGACAAGCACCATGAATTTCTCGCGCGCATTGCTGACGGGCGCCCTTGCCCTGACCGCCGCCACGGGCGCACTGGCGCAGGCCGGCGACTTCCCGAACAGGCCCGTCACGCTGGTCACGCCCTTTGCCGCTGGCAGCGGCCCCGACGCGGTGCTGCGCCTCGTGTCCGACAAGCTCTCGCGCCTGTGGAACCAGCGCGTGGTGATCGACAACAAGCCCGGCGGCGGCGGCTTCATCGCCATCGACCAGGCCCGCCGCGCCGCGCCCGACGGCTACACGCTGCTGCAGCTGGACAGCGAGCACATCGCCGCGCTGCCGCACCTGTACAAGTCGAAGAACTTCGTGACGCTGCAGCACTTCGACCCGGTGGCTTCGCTGTTCCGCACGCCCTTCTTCGTGGCGGTGGGTGCCGATTCGAAGTGGAAGACCATGGCCGACCTCATCGCCGCCGCCAAGGCCGAGCCCGAAGGCGTGGTGTATGGCTCCTGGGGCGTCGGCAGTCCCGGCCACCTGGGCGCGCAGCAGCTGGAGGCGCTCACCGGCATCCGCATGCGGCACGCGCCGTACCGCGAGGTGTCGCAGCTGTATTCCAACGTGGGCACGGGTGAGGTGCCCTGGGCCTTCGCGAGCATTCCGTCGAGCCAGGGCATCTACAAGGCCGGCAAGCTGCGCTACATCGCCGTCGCGGCGCCCAAACGCATTCCGCAGATGCCCGATGTGCCGACCATGGCGGAGGCGGGCGGGCCGGCCTCGCTCGAAGTCAATTCCTTCGTCTCGCTGCTCGCGCCCAAGGGCGTGCCGGCGGCGGTGAAGGCAAAGATCAACGCCGATGTGGCCAAGGTCATCGCCGATCCCGAGATCCGCGCCCGCTTCGACACCTTCGCCTTCGAGCCGCTGGCGTGGTCGCCCGAGGAGATCCAGCGCAACGCCGAGGCCAAGTCGAAGGTGTACGGCGAATTGGTGCGCAGGGGCAACATCAGCCTCGAATAGGGAAACGCGTTCCTTGCCCCGCATTCCCCTCGGCTTTAAGCTGGCTTTCTTCGGTTTTTGTTAACTTTTTCACTTCTTTTCGCCATGCACGCCAAAAAGAGAGCCCTTTTGATCGCTTGCGGCCTGGCAGCCGCCACCCTGCTGCCGCTCGCCGCGAGTGCACAGAACAGCGCCTGGCCGACCAAGCCCATCCGTCTGCTGGTGGGCTTTCCGGGCGGCTCCACCCCCGACATCGCGGCGCGCACCATCGCCGAGCCGCTGGGCAAGGCGCTGGGCCAGCCGATCATTGTGGACAACAAGGCCGGCGCCTCGGGCAACATCGCGGCCGACCAGGTGGCCAAGGCCACCGACGACCACACGCTGGGCATCGTCATCAACGGCAACCTCACCTCGTCGAAGATGCTGTATCCCAAGCTGCCTTACGACCCGGTCAAGGACTTCACCTACCTCTCGCTGATCGCGACCGCGCCGCTCGTGCTGGTGGCGCAGAACAACCTGCCCACGGGCACCGCCTTCTTCGACGCCGCGCGCAAGGCCGGCGACAAGTGGAACTACGGCTCGGTGGGCATCGGCTCGGTCGGCCACCTGGGCATGGAACTGCTGAAGAGCCGCGTGAACGGCTTCAAGCCCGAGCACGTGCCCTACCAGGGCAACCCGCAGGTCATCACCGGCATGCTGGGCGACCAGGTGCAGATGGGCCTGATCCCGCCGGGCGTGGCCATGCCGCAGATCAAGGCCGGCAAGCTCAGGGCCGTGGGCCTTACCGGCGGCCGCAGCGCGCTGGTGCCCGAGATCCCGCCGCTGTCCGAAGCCGGTGTGAAGGACTTCAGCCTCGAGGTGTGGGTGGCGCTGCTTGGGCCGGCCAATCTCTCGAAGACGGCGCAGGCGCGCATCGGCCACGAACTCGAAATCGTCATGAAGGACCCGGAGGTTCGCCGCAAGCTCTTCGAGCAGGGCTGGCAGGCCGTGGGCACCTCGCCGGACGGCATGCGCTCGCGCGTGACGGAAGAAGCGGCCATCATGAGCAAGATCATCTCCACCCGCGGCATCAAGCTCCAGTAATGACAACCCAGCCAAAGACTCTGACCGAACCGGCGCGCGAACTGCCGGTCTTCGGCGAATACGACGTGGTGGTGGTCGGCGGCGGCCCCGCCGGCATCGCCGCCGCCGTGAGCGCCGCGCGCCACGGTGCCAACACCCTGCTGGTGGAGCGCTACGGCTTCCTCGGCGGCATGGGCACCGCGGGCGGCGTGACCAACTTCGCGGGCCTGTACGGCAAGCGCAACGGCGAGATGACGCTGCTCGTGCGCGGCGTGGCCGACGACCTGCTCGATCGCATCGGCGCGCTCGGCGGTCTCAACAAGCCGCAGGACGGCATGCAGGGCCGCATCCGCGTGCGCTCCTACGACACCTCGGCCTACAAGATCGCGGCCGACCAGTTGCTGCTCGATGCGGGCGTGAACCTGCTGTTCCATGCGTGGGCGGCGGCGGTGATCCGCGACGGTGAGCGCATCGCGGCGCTCGTGGTCGAGACCAAGTCGGGCCGCCAGGCGATTCGCGCCAACGCCTTCATCGACGCGAGCGGCGACGCCGACGTGGCGGCCTTCGCGGGCGTGCCGTTCGAAGTGGGCGATGGTCACGGCAGCGGCCTCTTTCCGACCACGATGTTCCGCGTCGGCCAGGTCGATGCGCAACCCGCGCTCGAGGCCGTCGGCGAGTTCAAGGCCATCAACGACCTGATGGCCAAGGTGCAGCAGCAGAAGCCGGGCACCTACAGATTTCCGCGCGAAGGCGCGATTCTGCGCCCCAACATCGACCCGCGCGAATGGCGCGCCAACGTCACGCAGATCCGCAACGCGGCCGGCCGCGCGATGAACGGTGTCGATGCGCGCGAACTCACCGAAGGCGAACTCGAAGGCCGTCGCCAGATCGCCGAATATTTCAAGTTCATGAAGGCCGAGGTGCCGGGTTTTGCGCATTCGGCCATCGTGGAGATCGCGCCGCAGGTCGGCATCCGCGAAACGCGCCGCATCGAAGGCCTCTATGCGCTCGCGGGCGAGGACATCCTCTCGTCGGCCATGTTCGACGACAGCATCGGCATCAACGCCTGGCCGATGGAGATGCACGCCGACGGCCGCATCGAATGGGCCTTTCCGCGCGACGACAACCGCACCTACAACCAGCTGCCCTGGCGCATGCTGGTGCCGCGCCGGGTCGACAACCTGCTGGTGGCCGGCCGCTGCGCCGCGATGACGCACGAAGGCCAGTCGGCCGCGCGCGCAAGCGGGGGCTGTTTCGTGATGGGGCAAGCGGCGGGCACGGCGGCGGCATCGCTGGGCAGCGCGAATTTCGTGGATGTCGATGTGCCGGCGCTGCAGAAGAAGCTGGTCGCCGACGGCGCCGACATCGACCGTTGAATCCCGTGGCGCGCTAGAGTCCGGGGCTTGATGAACTCCAACCCCGGACGAAAAGTGCACCTCCTTTCGTTTTCGACCCCTGCGCGTCGTCTCCTCCTCGCCCTGTCCTGCGCCGCGCTCGGCCTCATGCAATGGGGCTGCGCAAGCACCCCCGAAGGCGAACCCGTCCACGGCAAGGACCAGGTGGAGAGCTTCTTCGCCGCCAAGGACGGCCGCAAGGTCGTCATCGCTGCCGAGAAATATCACTACGTGTTCGACGGCGATCCGTCCGTGGCCGCGCTGCTGCGCTGGAGCGGGCGCGCCAAGATCACGCCCAGCCTGACCGGCGAACTCAAGGTGGCGCGCAACAACAGCTTCGAAGGGACCTACACGCTGCTCGCCTTCGACGCCGACCTGACGCCCGAAGACCGCACCTTCCTCGTCCAGATCGGTTTCGCGAAGACCGACATGAAATACGGCGACCGCACCGGCCCGGCGCTGCGCTACTTCGGCACCGTCTACGGCACGCGCTACGCGGCCGCGCCGCTGAAGCCGGCCGACACGCTCGATTTCTCCCGTTGGTTCTTCATTAACTACGTCGAGCAGGAAACCTCCACCGGCCCCGCCGCCCAACCCGCCCCGTCGCCGCTGATCTATGACGACGACGGCAAGCTGCTGGTGGGCGGCGTGCCCATGTTCATCGTGCAGGGCGGCACGGACTACCGCTGCCGGGCGCGCTTCATGGACATCTGCTTCTACAAATAGCAGCAGCACGCTGACCGGGCCGCGACAGCTCGCAGGCCCGTCCTTTGCTATGGTCGAGGGCTGCTTTTTTTCTTGCACTGACTGCCCTTTGCCGATGACCACCGATCCCGCCACCGCCGCCCGCCTCGTCGACGAACTCGTCGCCCTCATGCAGCTCGAACCGCTCGGCGGTGACCGCTTTCGAGCCCAGAGCGAAGACATCGGCACGCCGGCCGTCTTCGGCGGCCAGGTGCTCGGCCAGTCGCTCGCGGCCGCGAGCCTCACGGTCGGCGCCGACCGGCCGGTGCATTCGATGCATGCCTATTTCCTGCTGCCAGGCGAGCATGCACCCATCGAGTACAGCGTCGACCGCGTGCGCGACGGCCGCAGCTTCACCACCCGCCACGTGGTGGCGCGCCAGGGGGAGCGGATCATCTTCGAGATGTCGGCGTCGTTCCAGACGGTGGACGACGGCGTCGAACACCAGCTTGCGATGCCCGCCGTCGAAGGCCCCGAAGGTCTGGTGAGCGAACTCGACCAGCGCCTCGCGCTCGGCGACCGCCTGCCCGAGCGCTGGCGCATCAAGGGCCTGGAGCCGCACGGCATCGAGTACCGCCGCGTCGAGGCCGACGACCTGCTCACGCCCATCGTGCGGCCGTCGGAAAGCGCCCTCTGGATGCGCGCCATCGCGCCGCTGCCCGACGATCCGGTGGTGCACCGCGCGCTGCTTGCCTACGCCTCCGACCACGGCCTCTTGCGCGCCGCGATGCTGCCGCACGGCCTGAGCTTCATGAGCGGCCAGGTGCGCCCCGCGAGCCTGGACCACGCGATGTGGTTCCACCGCGATTTCCGCATGGACGACTGGCTGCTCTACGTGCTCGATTCGCCCAGCGCGAGCGGTGCACGGGGCCTGTGCCGCGGCAGCCTGTTCACGCGCGACGGGCGGCTCGTGGCGTCCACGGCGCAAGAGGGCATGCTGCGCATCGTGCGCTGAGAGAGACCCGCAACCCAAGGACACACCGAATGAAGATCTTCCACTCGCCCGCTTCGCCGTTCGTGCGCAAGTGCATGGTCGTCGCACACGAGCTCGGCATTGCCGACCGCATCGAGAAACTGCCGAGCGCGGCCGGCCCGGTGAAGCGCGACGCCACCATCCTCCCGAAGAACCCGCTCGGCCAGGTGCCGACTTTCCTGTGCGACGACGGGCAGGTTCTGTACGACAGCCGCGTGATCTGCGAATACCTCGACGCTACGCATTCGGGTGAGCTGTTTCCCACCGATGGCACCGAACGCTGGGCCCGCCTCACCGAACTGGCCCTCGCCGACGGCATGACAGCCGCCGCACTGCTCGCGCGCTACGAAACCATGCTTCGACCCGAAGCCCTGCGCTGGAACGACTGGACCGAAGGCCAACTCGCCAAGGTGCGCACCGGTCTCGAATGGCTCGAAACGGCGGCGCCGTCGTTCGGCGACCGCGTGGATATCGGGACCATCGCCTTTGGTTGCGCGCTGGGCTACATGGACTTTCGGTTTCCGGCTGTCGACTGGCGTGGCGATGCGCCGAACACGGCGAAGTGGTTCGAGGTGTTCAATCAGCGGACGTCGATGCAAGCGACGCTGCCGGCCGTCGCTTAAGTCCGTTCAGGGCGGCACTCGCGCCGACGGTGGGCTCTGTTTCGCGAATGTCCCCCGGCTTCGCCTCCCCCTTGATTTCGCGAAACAGAGCCCACCATCAGCGCGAGCGCTTTCAGAGCGGTCGTTGATCGGCTGTTCACTCAGAGCGTGCCCAAGTGCGCAGGGCATCGGGTGCTCCCCGCAGCGAAATCAAGGGGGAGGCCGCAGGCCGGAGGACATTCGCGGAGGGGAGTACCCGGTGGCCTGTGCACCCGCCCCGAAATCTTGGCCAAATGCACCCCTTGCATGAATTCAAACCAAGGACCCCGAATGTCTTCAGAAGCACCCAAGAAAGTAGCCATCGTCACTGCCGGCGGCAGCGGCATGGGCGCCGCAGCAGCGCGCAAGCTCGCGGACGACGGCTTTCGCGTCGCCATCCTCTCGTCGTCCGGCAAGGGCGAAGCGCTGGCCCAGGAGCTCGGTGGTATCGGCGTGACCGGCTCCAACCAGTCGAACGACGACATCAGGCGCCTGGTCGACAAGGTGACCGACACCTGGGGCCGCGTCGACGTGCTGGTCAACAGCGCAGGTCATGGCCCTCGCGCACCGATCCTCGAGATCACCGACGAAGACTGGCACCGCGGCATGGATGTCTATCTGCTGAGCGCCGTGCGCCCCAGCCGCCTCGTGGCGCCGCTGATGGTCAAGCAGGGCGGCGGCACCATCATCAACATCTCCACCTTCGCCGCGTTCGAGCCCGACCCCGTGTTCCCGACCTCGGGCGTGTTCCGCGCCGGCCTTGCGGCCTTCACCAAGCTCTTCGCCGACAAGTACGCCGCCGACAACGTGCGCATGAACAACGTGCTGCCCGGCTTCATCGACAGCCTGCCCGAGAAGGAAGTGTTCCGCGAGCGCATTCCGATGGGCCGCTACGGGCGCAGCGCCGAGATCGCGGCCACCATCGGCTTTCTTGCCTCCGAAGGCGCGGGCTACATCACCGGGCAGAACCTGCGCGTGGACGGCGGCATCACGCGCTCGGTGTAATGCATGGGTCTTAGGTGGTTTTCCCCATGAGCCGGGTGGTGCCCCGGACCTAGCCTTCCCGGTTCCCGTCGGATGTCCGATGGAGCGGAAAGGCGCTCATGGAAATTCCCGCCTCGGTGTTGAAGAACATGGATCGCACCATCCAGTCCTACGAAGACTCCGCGCGCGAATACAACGCGATCGTGGCGGGCCACCGGCCGCCCGAAATCGAGGATGCGGTGCGCCGGATGATGCAGCTCGTGCCCGCCGGCGCCTCCGTGCTCGAGATCGGTTCCGGATCGGGGCAGGACGCCGACTTCATCGAGTCCCTGGGCGGCGTCGTCAGGCGCACCGATGCGGCGCAGGCGTTTCTCGACCTGCAGGCCGAGCGCGGCAAGAAGGGCGAGTTGCTCAATGTCGTGACGGATGCGTTGGGCGGGCCCTACAGCGCCATCCTCGCGATGGCCGTGTTGATCCATGTCGATCGTGAGCAGGTCGCACCGGTCCTCTGCAAGGTGTTCGACGCGCTCGAGCCCGGCGGGGTCTTCCTCGCGGGCATGCGCATCGGCGAAGGCGAGACGAACGGCGACTACCAGACCGTCTACTGGGCGAAAGACCGGTTCGCCGAAGCGCTCGAAGCGGCGGGCCTGCGCCTGCAATGGGACACGCAGTGGATCGGCCGCAAGGACGTGCGGTGGGCCGGCTTCCTCGCGTGCCGCCCGCGGGAGTGAAGGCGGGCTACACGCCCAGGTAGCGCGTCCAGAGCGACCGGTCGGCATCGAGCGCGGCCGAGTCGCCCCGCCACACGACGCGCCCGCGTTCGAGGATCACATGCCGGTCGGCCAGCGGCAGCAGGCGCTGCACGTACTTGTCGACCACCAGGATCGCTTCGCCCTCGGACTTGAGCGTGGCGATGCAATGCCAGATCTCTTCGCGGATCACCGGCGCGAGGCCTTCGGTGGCTTCGTCGAGGATCAGGAGGCGCGGGTGCGTCGAAAGCGCGCGTGCAATCGCCAGCATCTGCTGCTCGCCGCCCGAGAGCTGGTTGCCCGCGTTTGCCTTGCGTTCCGCCAGGCGCGGGAACAGACCGTAGAGCGCCTCGACCGTCCAGCGCGGTGCGCTGCCGGGGCGCGGCCGTGCGAAGGCGCGCAGGTGCTCGTCGACGCTGAGGTTCGGGAATACATGGCGCCCCTCGGGCACGATGGCCACGCCGCGCCGCGCAATCGCATCGGGCTTGTGGCCGCCGATGGCGTCGCCGCCGAAATGCACGTCGCCGCGCATCGGCGAGATCGTGCCGGTCAGCACCTTCAGCAGCGTGCTCTTGCCCATGCCGTTGCGGCCCAGCAGCGCGAGCACTTCGCCCGCGCCGATCGTGAGGTCGATGCCGAACAGCACCTGGCTCGCGCCGTAGCCGGCCTCGATGGACTTCGCGTCGAGCAAGGTCTTGGTTGTGGTCGCCGTGCTCATGCGTGTCCTTCTGCTTCGGTACCGAGGTACACCGCCTGCACGTCGGGATGCCCGCGCACTTCGTCGGCCGTGCCGCTCATCAGCACGCGGCCCTGCACCAGCACCGTGAGCCGGTTGGCGAGGCGAAACACCGCATCCATGTCGTGCTCGATCAGGAGGATGGCCATCGATTCGCGCAGCGATTCGATCAGGTCCACCATGCGCGCCGATTCGTCCGGGCCCATGCCGGCCATCGGCTCGTCCAGCAGCAGCAGCTTGGGTTCGGCCGCGAGCGCGAGCGCCACGTCGAGTGCGCGCTGCGCACCGTGCGGCAGCGTGCCCGCGATGCGATCGCGCTCGCTGCCCAGGCCCACGCGGTCGGCCAGTGCGATGGCGCGTTGCACCAGGTCGCGCTCGGTCGCACGCGGCGCCATGAAGCGAAGGCTGCTGCCCGCATGGGCCTGCGCCGCGAGCATGAGGTTGTCGTGCACGGTTTCCTTGGCGAACACGCGCGTCACCTGGAAGCAGCGTGACATGCCGGCCGCCACGCGCTGGTGGTCGCGCAGCTTCGTGATGTCGATTTCGTCGAGCAGGATGCGGCCCGCGTCGGCCTTCAGGAGCCCTGTGATCAGGTTCACCAGCGTGGTCTTGCCCGCGCCGTTGGGGCCGATCAGCGCATGCACCTCGCCGCGTTCGACGGTGAGGCTCACATGGTCGGTGGCCAGCAGGCCGCCGAAGCGCTTGACCAATCCTTCGATTCTGAAAAGGCTCATGGTGTTTTGCTCCCTCTCCCCTCTGGGGAGAGGGTTGGGGTGAGGGGCAGGCGGCGCTTGTAGAGGGCGGCAAGCCCCTTGGGTGCCCACAGCGCGACAGCGATCAACAACAATCCCAGCGGCATATGCCAATGCTCCGTGTGTTGCTTCAAGAACTCCTCGAGCAGCAGCCAGACGACGGCGCCGACCGGCCCGCCCCAGCTGCGGCCGAGGCCGCCGATCACCACCATCACCAGCAGCGTGGCCGATTGCGTCCAGTGCATCGTCGCGGGACTGACGAAGCCGTTGCCGCCAGCAAGAAGCGCACCCGCCAGCCCGGCAATGGCGCCGGAAATCGCAAACGCCACCAGCTGCAGCCGGAACACCGGATAGCCCAGCGCCCGCATGCGCGTCTCGTTGTCGCGGATGCCCATGAGTGCATAGCCGAAGCGCGATTGCGTCGCGCGGTGCAGCCACCAGAGCGCGAGCGCTACGATGACCAGCACGACCCAGTAGAAGTTCGATTCGTTGCCGAGATCGAGCCCGGGCAGCAGCGTGGGCCGGCTCATGAGCGTGTAGCCGTCGTCGCCGCCATAGCGGCGCAGCGACACCACCACGAAGTACAGCATCTGCGCGAAGGCCAGCGTGGTCATGATGAAGTAGATGCCGCGCGTGCGCAGCGCCACCGTGCCGATCAGCGCGGCGACGACGCCCGCCACCAGCGCCGCCAGCGGCCACATCACCCAGGCCGACATCACGCCCGCATCGCTGAGTGCCACCACGGTGTATGCGCCCATGCCGATGAAGCCCGCATGCCCGAGCGCCACCATGCCGCCGAAGCCGAGAATGAAGTTGAGGCTCGCCGCGGCCAGCGCCACGACGAGCACGCGCCGCACGAAGCCGATGTAGAAGTCGAGCCCGAAGAGCGGCGCGACCAGCGGGAACGCCGCGAGCAGCACGAAGACCAGCCCGAGGCCGATGGAGCGTGAGGAGAGCTTCATGCGCGCGCCGAAAAGAGGCCCGAGGGCCGGAAGATCAGAACAATCACCATCAGCGCGTACATCGCGACTTCGGCGAAGAGCGGCCCGAGGTCCGCCGCAGTGGCGGGCGGCAGCGTGGCGCGCAGGAGCATCGGCACGAACGCACGGCCGATGGTGTCGACCACGCCCACGAGCAGTGCGGCCACGAAGGCGCCGCGCACCGAACCGATGCCGCCGATCACCAGCACGACGAGTGCCGGAATCAGGATGGCCTCGCCCATGCCCACCTGCACAGCAACGATCGGTCCCATCAGCGCGCCGGCCAGTGCCGCGAGCGCCGCGCCGAGCAGGAACACGCCGTTGAAGATGCGGCCCACGCGCACGCCCATCAGCTCGGCCATCGGCCGGTCGGATGCGCCCGCGCGCACCCGCATGCCGATGCGCGTGTGGTTCACCAGGAGGTAGAGCGCGAGCGCCACCAGCAGACCGCCGATGAGGATCACGAGGCGGTAGGCCGGGTAGGGCAGGCCGTCCATCAGGGTGACCGGGCCCGAGAGCGCGGCGGGCGTCGGCGCCATCACCGGCGAGGGGCCCCAGGCCATCGTCACGATGTCGTCGGCCACCAGGATCACGCCGAATGTGGCGAGCACCTGCGCGAGGTGGTCGCGGGTGTAGAGGCGACGCATCAGAAGCACTTCGAGCAGCAGCGCCACCACGACGGTGACCGCCACCGCGATCACGATGGCGGCGGTGAACGAGCCGGTGCGCGTGTGCGCCTCGGCCGCCACGTACGCTCCCGACATGAACAGCGAGCCGTGCGCGAGGTTCAGCACGTCCATGATGCCGAACACCAGCGTGAGGCCCGCGGCCAGCAGGAACAGCATCAGGCCGTAGCCGAGGCCGTTGAGCAGCTGCTCGAGAACAAGAATTCCACTCATAGGATCACAACGATTGCCCGCGTTTTCATTCGAGAAACACCGAGGAACCGGCTTTGCCGGGCCTCAGGTGTTGCCCCCGGTAGGGGGAAGGAGAAGCGGACACGAAGTGCCGCGCAGCCTGAGGGCGAGCTTTACTTCAGCGGGCACTTGTCGGCGTAGGAGTCGCCGTAGTTCGTGAGCACCGTATTGATCAGCTTGTTCGTGACCTTGCCCTGCGCATCCTTGCCGATCACGCGCAGGTAGAAGTTCTCGATGGGGTAGTGGTTGTTCGCGTACTTGAAGGCGCCGCGCGTGGAGGCGTAGTTGGCCTTCTTGAGTGCGGCCACCACGGCTTCGCGGTTCTGCGCGTTGCCGCCCGATTGCTTCACGGCCGCGTCCATCGCGAGGATCGCGTCATAGGCCTGCGCCGCGTACACCGACGGGTAGCGGCCGTTGTATTCCTTGCGGAACGCGGCCACGAACGCCTTGTTGGCGGGGTTGTCCAGGTCGTGCGCCCAGTGCGAGGTGTTGAACAAGCCGAGCATCGGCTCGCCGACGGCGCCGATCACGTCCTCGTCGGCCGAGAAGCCGCTGGTCACGAGCGTGATGTCCTTCGACAAACCGGCGCCCACGAACTGCTTGATGAAGTTGATGCCCATCGCGCCGGGCAGGAAGAAGTAGATCGAGTCGGGCTTGGCCGCGCGCAGCTGCGCGAGTTCGGCGGCGTAGTCGATCTGGCCGAGCTTGGTGTAGAGCTCGTCGGCCACCTGTCCCTTGAACTGGCGCTTGAAGCCGCCCAGCGCGTCCTTGCCGGCGGGGTAGTTGGGGGCGATCAGCACGGTCTTCTTGAAGCCGCGGTCCTGCGCGAACTTGCCGGCGGCCTCGTGGAACTGGTCGTTCTGGTAGGCGGTGCCGAAGAAATACGCATTGCATTGCGCACCGGCAAACTGGCTCGGGCCGGCGTTGGCCGAGAGGTAGGGCACCTTGGCGTTGAAGAGCGTCGGGCCCACGGCCAGTGCCACGTTGGAGCCGATGGGGCCGCTGAAGATGTCGATCTTGTCGCGCTGGATCATGCGGTCGACCAGCTGCTTGGCCTGGTCGGGGCTGCCGGCCATGTCGGCCTGCACGAACTCCACATCCTGCCCGCCGAGCTTGCCGTTCAGCTGCTTGATGCCGAGCGCGAAACCGTCGCGCGCCTCGGCGCCCAACGCCGCGAAAGGCCCCGAGATGTCGAGGGCCAAGCCCACCTTCACGGGGGCGGCCATGGCCGACGCCGCAGTACCAAGGGCTGCACCGCAGAGCAGCAGCGAGAGCAGGGTGCGCGGCAGCGCGGGCGACTTCGGGGACAGGTGGCTCATGGGTTCTCCGAGGGAGGAAGGATGAAACGACGCACCGGCACCGCGTCATGCAGCACCGGCGACATCGAACCGTTGATAGCTAAATACTTTAACCATAAACGATTTGGTGTCAACGGTGCTAGCACGAATGGTGCCAGTGGATCGTGTCACTTCCTGGTGCGTGGGCCCCGTTTTTCAGAGGCCCGGCACCCGTTCAGCCGAAGGGATTTGCTGTCGCAAACCAGAGGCCAATGCCCGTTGCGATGATGAACGCGCCGTCCGTCACGCCCGCGATCAGGAAGAACTTGGTCTGCAGCACGTCGACCATCTCGGGCTGGCGCGCGGTGCTCTCCAGGAACTTCTGGCCGACCAGTCCGATGCCCAGGCACGAGCCGAGCGCTGCGATGCCGATCAGCAGGGCGACTGCGAGGGGAAGGATGTTGAAGCCGGTCATGGTGTTTTCTCCTGGTGATTGGTTGATCGATGGACGTACTTTCCCGCAACGGGTGCGCGCGGTCCATGACCTCGGAGGTCATGCCCAGGACGAAAAAAGCCGGCCGCGGTGAGCGGCCGGCTTTCAGGGGAACGTCAAACGCTCAGGGGAGCTGCGTCCAGTTCTGGTTGTTGCCGCCGTTGCAGGTCCAGGTGATCAGCGCCGTGTCCTGCGTCGTCGAACTGTTCGGCACGTCGAGGCAAGAACCCGAGGCGCGGTTCTTGAGGGTGCCGCCGACCATGCTCCACTGCGTCGTGTCGCCGGCCGAGCAGGCCAGCTGCACCACCGCCGCGTTCGTCGTCGCGGTGCCGCTCTGCGCCAGGCACAGGCCGCTGTGCTCGGCCTTGAACTGCACGTAGCCGCCCGTGAGGCTCGTCACCGTGAACCGCTCGTTGCTCGCATTGCCGCACGGCCACTGCACCGCCGTCGCGCCGCTGGTGGTCGACACGGCCTTGATGTTCACGCACAGGTTGCTGAGGTTCGAACGGATCCGGGTGATCGTCGGCGTCGGGTCCGTGTCCTGCGACCGCACGTACTCGCGAATCGCCACCACGTCGGCCGCCGGCAGGCTGCTGGCGTTGCCGTGACCGCTGGCGAGCACGTCCTGCAGCGTGGCCGCCTGGCCGTTGTGGAAGAAGGCCGTGGTGTTCCAGGTGCCCACGAGCGTCGGCGTGTCGAAGCCCACGCCCGCCAGCGGCTGGTTCATGCCCTTGCCCGACGAGAGCTGGATGGTGCCCACGTCGTGCCGCTGTCCGTCGCGGAAGGTGGCACCGGTGTGGCAGGTCACGCACTGCGCCGAGGCGAACAGCGCCTGGCCCCGCGCCGCGTCGACGCTGAGGCTGCCGTCGGCGTTGCGCGCCGGGCTGCGCATGTACTTGTTCAGCGAGGTCAGGTAGGCCGCCAGATCGTCCAGCTGCGCGTTCTTGCCGGCCTTGGGTGCGCCCAGCGGGTCCTGCGTGGCCGTGAAGTCCGCGTTGGTGAGGAAGCCGACGCCGCCGAACTCGTTGCGGATGTCGTTCTCGAAGTCCTGCACCTCGTCGAAGTTGGCCGTCCAGTGCAGCTTGCCGTGGCCCAGACCTCGCCGTCCCATCAGGCTGATGGTGCGGCGCAGGCCTTCGCCGCGCTGGGTGAAGTCCCACACCATGCCGTCATCGCCGGCATCCGCGTGGCAGCTCGCGCAGGAGATGTAGTTGTCCTTGCTCATGCGCCGGTCCGACGCGTTGTAGAACACCTGCTTGCCGCGCAGCGCCGCGGCCGCCATCGGCTCCTGCGCGACCGTCGAGACGTTCTGCAGGAAGGTCGGCGCCGCGGTTTCCGAGGCCAGCACCGAGGCCACGTCGTGCACCGACACCGAGCGCGCGAGGAAGTTGTTGACGAACAGGCGCTTCCTCGCCGCGTCCAGGTACAGGCCGTGCGGCGCGCTGCTGGCGTTGATCTCGCCCCGCACCGAGCGGCTGTACGGATCGACGATGGCCACGCGGTTGCCCTCCATCTGCGCGACGAACAGGTAGTCACCCGACGGCGAGTACAGCGCGGCGCGTGCCGGTGCCCGGTCGTCGAAGTCGATCTGCTCGCCGAACACCTCCGCGGCCGTCTGCAGGTTGACCTGCGAGAGGATGGAACGCACCGTCTGGTCGTGCACCAGGTTGTTGCCGTCCCTGAACTTGCCGCGCACGATGTTGTCCTTCTTCGAAGGCAGCACCGCCCGCGTGCCATCCGGCGAGATGATCACCTGGCTCAGGTAGTTGGCCACGCCGCGTGCACGGCTCTCGGTGTCCACCGTGGTGGTGTCCACCGGCAGCGCGATGGTGGTCATCGCACTCATGCTCTGCAGGTTCACCTTGTGCAGCTGGCCACCGGTCATCTTCGATTTGAAGCGAGTGACATAAGCTACCTGCGCGTCGGAGTTGACGGCGATGCCGCGCAGGTTGCCTTCGAGCGCGACCGCGCCGGTGGTGGCGCCGTTGCTCGGGTCGAAGCTCATCAGCACCGACTTGCTCTCCAGCGTCAGCAGGCCCTTGGTGCCATCGGGCGTGAAGGCCACGCCGTAGGGACCGCTGCCATAGGCGAGCGGCACGGTGGCCGAGACGCTGCCGTCGGCCGCGTTGAGCGCCACCAGCTTGTCTTCGCCCTGCACCGTGACCCAGATGCGGCCGTCGGGGGCGACGGCCAGCGTCTTCGGTTCTTCGCCCACACGCACTTCCCAGCGCTTGGCCAGGGTCTGCGCATCGATGGCGGCGACCGTGCCGCTGTCGGGGTTGACCGAGTACACCGAGTTCGCATCGCCCGCGATGTTGGTGGTGTGCGTGGGTGCCCGCGCCGTGAGCGGCACGATCACGGTGAGGTTGTAGGTGTAGAAGGTCTCGCGGCCGCTCGCATCCTTCACCGTCAGCGTCACCGTGAAGTGGCCGGGGCGCGTGTAGGTGTAGGTGTAGTTCGGCTGACTCGAGTAGGCGGTCTGCGTGCCGTCGCCGAAGTTCCAGCGGAACTGCGCGCCGCTGCTGCCGAGCGTGCCGGGGTTGAACACCAGCTGGCCGTTGACCAGCTTCGGCCCGCCGCCGATGCCCGGGTCGCCGATGATGGCCTGCCCGCGCAGCGTGCTCACCTCGGTGTCGGTGAGCACGCGGCCGTAGACGCGCACCTCCGCCAGCGTGCCCTTGAAGAGCGCGGTGTTGCCCTGGATCTGGCCCAGCACACTGAACTTGTTCGACAGCCCCTTGTTGCCCGTGAGGCCCGCCGAAGTGGTCTTCACGCCGTCGACGTACACCGCCTGCGCGCCCGAGGCCGCATCGCGCGTCAGCACCACGTGGTGCCAGTTGCCGTCGTTCACCGCCGCGGTGGAGGTGGTGCCGCCGTCGTTGCCGACCGACAGCTTGATGCGCCCGCTGTTGTCCAGCCAGCCCCAGAACACGTCGTCCGCACCGCCTGACTGGTCGCGCCCGAAGATGCCGGGCGCGGTCCACGAGTTGGGTCCGCCTGCCTGCGTGGTCTTCATGTAAAAGCTCAGCGATGCGGTACCGCCGAGCACCGTGGCCACGGAATCGTTCTTCAGCGGCACACCGGCGGTGCGGTTCGCGAAGTTCATGCCGATGCTCTCGAACGCGTCGCCCGAGACCGGCGTGCCGTTGTTGTTGCCGATCTGGTCGGAGAGGTTGCCCGCCAGCGTCCAGTAGTGCATCAGGTTGATGTCGGTCGCGTTGCCGGTGTTGAAGGTCGACTTGTAGTCCGCGCCGATCGCGTTGCCCGCATAGTCCTTCAAGCCGTTGGCGGGCAGGAACACTTCATAGCTCGTGCCCGGCTGCAGCGGCTGGTCGGGGTGGAAGTTGATGATGCCCAATTGCGCGCTGTAGGTGCCCGCCAGCGTGTTGCCGCCCACCGGGCGCACGATGAAGGTGTTGGCGTTCACGCTCTCGGGCCGGATGTTGTCGGTCATGCCCAGGCCGATGCGCGAGGTCAGGGCCTGTTGCTTCGCGCCGTTGGTGGGCGAGACCTGCTTCACTTCAGGCTTGGTGATGTCCGGGTCCACCGAGTGCACGACGAAGCCGCTGCCCGAGCCGTGGTCGTTGCCCACGAAGACGAGGTTGCCGAACATCGCGACCTGGCCGTTGTCCGAATGCGAGAAGTTCGGGTCGTCCTCGCGCAGGATGCTGCCGCGGCCCACCTCCACGTGATTGAGCGGATTGCTCACGTCGACCTTGTGGATGCGCGTCTGCGCGCCCTGGATGACGTAGTTGTCCTGCGTGGCGCAATAGAGCTGTTCGTCGATGACCAGCCGGTTGTCCTCGGCCACGAAGCGCGAGCGGTCGCTCAGGTCGTAGCTGTACATCTTGGCGCCGCCGCCGCGCGTCGAGGCATGCAGGTTCCTGCCGTCGAAGCAGGTGGCGTAGTAGAACGGCGTGGTACCCACGATCGTGTCGAGCACCTTGGGATTGAGCGGGTCGGAGATGTCCAGGCTCGCGAACCCGCCGTTGCTCTCCATCGCGGTCAGCACCATGTGATTGCCCATGGTGAAGATCGGCCCGATCCGGAAATTGCCGAGTTCGCCCGTGGGCACCGGATTGGGTTTGCCGGCGCCGCGGTTCGCGACGACAGCGTTCGCGGGATCGCTCGCATCGACGATGAACATGCCCCGGCCGGCCGACGCCACGTACAGGTAGGGCGCCTGCCACCAGAGCTGCCAGGCGACGTTCTCGTAGTCGCCGGCGTTGACGCCGGGCAGCGCCAGCTTTTTCACCTGCTTGATGTCGTTGATGTCGGTGAAGTCCCAGAACTCGACGCCGTTGATGCTGGGCAGCACCACGTAGGTCTTGCCGCCAATCTTCGCGGTGCCGAAGGAGTGCGTTTCGCGGAACTCCTTGGTGCGACCACCTGTAGCGTCATCGGGCTCGTAGATCTTCTTGACCAGCTGGATCTGGCGCGGGTTCGACACGTCGTACAGCAAAAAGCCGCCCGGGCCGAGGCCGCTGTCCGGCGCGAAGGAGGTGAGGAAGTAGCCGTTGACCATGAGGCCCGCGTTCATGCCGTAGTCCTTGCGGCCCGGGTAGGTGGCGGGCACCTCGCGTGATTCGTAGGCGCTGCTGTGCGCCGGGTCGAGCGGGTGGTTGGGGCTGGTGATCATCGACACCGGCTTGAACAGTTCGGCCGAGGTGTAGGTGAGGTTGCCGAGGCCCGGCCCTTGCAGCGGGAGCGGATCGGCGACGGCCGCGGAGACCGCCGATGCCATGTTGCTGAGGGTCGTCATCGGACTGACCCCGGTGATTGCCGCGTGCGTCAGCAGTGTGACGAACGGCACCATCAATGCCATCACGTAATACCGGATCTTCATCGTTGCCTCCAAGTTGTTAGAAGTTCGCAGGGGGACCCACTGACTCGTTTCTTCTTCTCTGGCTCGACTCGCAAAGTGCGCGCGCAGGACGCACCCCGACAGGCGATGGGTGATCGCCTGCCGTAAACCCTCTCTCCCTTGGCGGCGGCGTTACTTGCCTTGCTTCGTGCCGCCCGATTCGTAGATGTCCCAGGCCGCCTCGGCGCTGGCGTTGCGGTGGATCATTGCCATCAGCGCACTGACCACCGCCGACGGATTGCCGTGCTGGTAGACATTGCGTCCGTACACCATGCCGACCGCGCCCTGGTCCAGCAGCGTGCGCGAGCGCGCGAACACCTGTTGCAGTTCCTCGCGCCCGCCGCCGCGCACGAGCACGGGGCAGCGCGCGGCCTGCACCACGCGGTGAAAGTCCTTCGGATCGCTGGTCGGGTCGGCCTTGACGATGTCGGCGCCCATCTCGCGCGCGAGGCGCACCAGCGTCACGATCTTCTCGGCGTCGCCATCGACCATGTAGCGGCTGCCGGGCGTCGGCGACTGCATCACCAGCGGCTCGATCATCAGCGGCATGCCGTAGCGGTCGCAGTCGGTGCGCACGCGTGCGATGTTCTGCACGCACTGGCGGAACAGATCGGGTTCGTTCGGCAGCATGAACAGGTTCACGACGACGCAGGCCGCGTCGCGCTGCACGGCCGGCAGCACCGGGTCGTGTTCGTTCTGCAGCTGGGCCCACATCACGCGGTGCAGCGTGGCGTTGTAGGGGTTGCCCATGTCGATGCGCATGACCAGCGCGGGCTTGTCGCGGCCCGGACGGTCCTGCAGCAGGTCGGACTGGCCGTAGTTGAGTTGCAACGCATCGGGCGCGGCGGCCACGAGCTTGTCGATGACCTGGGGCATGTCCTCCAGGCCGTCGAGGAACGAGGGCTCGTTGCACACGCCGTGGTCGAGGGCGATGTCCAGGCAGCGGCCGTTGGTGAGCAGGCGGTTGAGCCGTGCTGTCTTGTCTTTCGACATGAGAAAGAACTCCTTGTGGGGGTCGGAAATGAAGAGGGAGGTATCAGACGAGCGCGGAGAGGTGGCGCTTCGCCGCGGCGTCGATCAGGCGCAGGGCTTCGTCGCCCAGCTCGACCGCGCCGGCACCGGCGTTCTCGATGGCCTGCTGGCGCACGCGCGCACCGCAGAGTGCGACGGCGACCGTGCCGCGTGCGACGGTCCACGCGATCATCATCTGGCCGAACGAGCAGCCGAGCTTGGCGCGTGTGGGTTCGAGCTCTTCGAAGAAAGCCTTGAGCGTCGCGCGATTGGCGGCGCTGAAGCGCGGGTTGGTGGCGCGCTGGTCGTCGCCCTTGAATTCGCGCTCGGGATCGATGGGGCCAGCCAGAAGGCCGAGGGCCAGCGACGAGTAGCCGAGCACCGCGACGTTGTGCTCGCTGCACAAGGGCGCGAGCGTTGCCTCGATCTCGCGGTCGATCAGGCTGTAGCGCTCCTGCGCCGCATCGACCGGGCCGTAGCGCAGGTACTCGGCGAGCGTTTCGGGGCTCACGTTGCTCACGCCGATGGCGCGGATCTTTCCCTGCTTCTTGAGGTCGAGCAGCGCGTCCATGGTCTCGGCCACGGGCGTGGTGCTGTCCTGCCAGTGCGTGATGTAGAGGTCGATGTAGTCGGTCTGCAGGCGCTTCAGGCTCTCTTCGCATTCATGGAAGATCGACTCGCGCCCGAGGAAGCGGTACACCGGGTGGCCGTCTTCTTCGAAGAAGTGCGTACCCTGTTGTGTGTGCCAGACGAGGCCGCACTTGGTGGCGATCACCGCCTCTTGCCGGCGCCCCTTGAGCGCGGTGCCGACGATGCTTTCGGAGCGGCCGAGGCCATAGGCCGGCGCGGTGTCGATCAGGTTCACACCCGCGTCGAGCGAGGCCTGGATGGCGATGACGGCGGCGGCGTTGTCGCCCCCGCCCCACATCCATCCGCCCATGGCCCAGGTGCCCAGGCCGATGGCCGAGCATTCGATGCCCGACGGGCCCAGCGTGGTCTTCTTCATCTTGTCTTCTTTCTCGTGTTCATGATGTGGTCGATCGTCACGGCCGCGAGCAGGATCAGTCCCTTGATCACGTCCTGCCAGTAAGGCGACACGTCCAGCAGGATCAGCGAGCTGGTCACCACCGAGAGGAGGGCCAGGCCGAGCACCGCACCCAGCACCGTGCCCGAGCCGCCCTTGAGGCTGGCGCCGCCGATCACCGCAGCGGCGATCACGTTCAGTTCCATGCCCATGCCGAAGGTCGGCGTGGCGGCGCCGAAGCGCGCGGTGTAGATCACGCCGGCCAGGCCCGCCGAAGCCGAGCACAGCACCGTGACCCAGAACTTCACGCGGCCCACGCGAATGCCCGAATAGAGCGCCGCCTTCTCGTTGCTGCCCGTGTAGAACACGCGGCGCAGGAGCGTCGAGCGGCGCAGCACGAAGTCGCTCACCACCACGATCGCCAGGAAGATCAGGATGACCGCCGGCACACCGAAAAGCGTGCCTTGGCCGATGAACTTGAACTCCGCCGGCAGCGAGAACAGCGACTGCGGCGTGCCCTGCGTGAGCGCGAGGCACAGGCCCCGCACGATCACCATGAAGGCCAGCGAGGCGATGAAGTGATTGAGGCCGATGCGCGTGACGCAGCCGCCGATCATGGCGCCGATGAGCCCGCACATGCCGATGGCCACCAGGCTCGCGAGCCACGGGTCCACGCCCATCAGGAAGAGCTTGCCCGTCACCACCATCGCGAAGCACACCACCGAGCCCACCGAGAGGTCGATGCCGCCGACGATCAAGAGGATCGTCATGCCCACCACCACGATGCCTTCGATGGAGAAGGACAACAGCATCGCGCGCACGTTGTCCCAGGTGAGGAAGTAGGGCGATGCAAAACTCATCGCGATGCACAGCACCGCGATGATCAGAAGCAGCCCTGCTTCTCGCATGCTCGTGAGTTTGTTGGCGGGCTTCACGGGGTCGCCTCCTGAGTGTCCAGAATGCCCAGAATTTCGAGGAGGAAGGCCCGCATCGAGTTGTGCCGGGTAGTTCATGCTATTTCCTGTTCGCAGAGTCCGGAAGCCAGCCGCAGCAGGGCCTCTTCCGTCATTTCGTTCGATTCAAGTTCGCCCGCGACCTGGCCGTCGCGGATCACCAGGGCCCGGTCGCAGAGGCCGATGATCTCGGGCAGCTCCGACGAGATCACGATCACGCCCACGCCTTGGTTCGCGAGTTCGCGCAGGATGTGGTGGATCTCCGACTTCGCACCCACGTCGACGCCGCGCGTGGGCTCGTCCATCAGCAGCACCGACGGATTGGTGGCCAGCAGCTTGGCGATGGCCACCTTCTGCTGGTTGCCGCCCGAGAGGCTGGAGACCTCGATGGCGACGCCGTCGGACTTCAGGTTCAGCTTGGCGCCGAGCGTCTTGGCGAGCTTGTGTTCAGCCGAGCGCTGCAGGAGGCCCCAGGCCGAGCTCACGCGGCCGAGCGCCATCGACGACACGTTCTGCGCGATCGGCAGGTCGAGGAACACGCCGGCCGCCTTGCGGTCTTCGCTGAGGTACGCGATGCCTTCGCGCAGCGCGTCGCTGTACTTGCGGATGGTGAGCGTCTTGCCGTTCAAACGTACTGCGCCGCGCCTGGCGATGCGCAGGCCGCAGATGGTTTCGGCGAGCTCGCTGCGGCCGGCACCCATGAGGCCCGCGATGCCGAGGATCTCGCCGCGCTTGAGCGCAAACGAGACGCCGTGCACGCGCTCGCCATCGGCGATGTCGTTCACTTCGAGCACGGGGCCGGAGGATTCGGCGACGGATTGCTTCGGTGGGTAGTAGTTGCCGAGATCGCGCCCGACCATGCGGCGCACCAGCTCGTCGGGCGTTGACCCGGCCAGCGGTCCGCAGTGCACATTGCGCCCATCGCGCAGCACGGTGACGCGGTCGCCGTGCGTGAAGATTTCCGCCATGCGATGGCTGATGTAGATGATGCCGATGCCCTGCGCTTTCAGGTCGTGCAGCACGCGGAACAGCGCCGCCGACTCGTTGTCGGTCAGCGCCGCCGTGGGCTCGTCGAGGATCAGCACCTTGCAGTCGAGCGTGAGCGCCTTGGCGATCTCCACCAGCTGCTGGCTGGAGATGCTGAGGTCGCCAACCGGCGTGGCGGGGTCGATGTCCTGCCCCAGCCGGCGCAGCACCTTGGCCGCGCGTTCGTTGAAGCTGGCGTAGTTCATCCACGCCTGCTTGCCGGCGTTGATCTCCGGCATGAAGATGTTTTCGGCGACGGTCGCGTCGGCGCACAGCGCGATCTCCTGGTGCACCAGGCCGATGCCCAGGCGCATCGCGTGCGCCGGTCCGTCGATCACGACCTTCTGGCCGTTCAGCAGGATCTCTCCCTCGTCGGGGCGGTGGATGCCGTCGATGATGTTCATCAACGTCGACTTCCCCGCGCCGTTCTCGCCGCACAGGGCGTGGATCTCGCCCGCATGCAGCGAGAAGTCCACGCCCGAGAGCGCGCGCGAAGCGCCGAAGCGCTTGCTGATGCCGCGAAGTTCGAGCAATGCAGAAGAACCCACAGTGCTCACTCGCCGATTCCCTTGGTGCCACGGCGGGCGAGGTACTTGTCCCAGTAGAAGTCGTCGGCGTTGGCCTTGCTCACCACGGCCAGGCCGTTGTCCAGGAAGGGCACGGCCATCGGGTTCGTGCCGTTGCGCTTGGCGTCGTTCATCGGGTCGATGAGCGAGGGGTTCTTGGCCAGGAACAACATCATCATGCCCATGTAGCCCTGCATGCCCTGGTTCGGGTTGATGGCGCCGAACACGTCGCCCGACTTGATCATGTCCAGGATCTTGGCGTTCACGTCGCAGCACATCACCTTGATGTTCTTCTTGGTCTCGACCTTGGCCTGCGCCGCGCCGAGCGCCGAGTTGGCCTCGGGCATGAAGAGCGCGCCCAGGTTCGGGTTGGCTTGCGCAAGGCTCAGCACCGCCTGGTAGGCCTTGTTCGGGTCCTGGTTGCTGGCGGCGCGGCCCACCAGCTTCATGCCCGTGTGCTTGGTCTTCATGCGGTTCACGAAGGCGGCGATGCGGCGGTCGTGGTTGTCCTGGCCTGGGTTCTCGAGCACGGCGTATTCGCCCTTGCCGTTGAGCGATGCGGCAATCGCGTCGGCGGCCTGCGTACCTTCGCGGTCGTTGTCGGAAGTGACGAACGAGGTGCGCTTGGAGTTGGGCGAATCGGCCGCGAAGGTGACGACCGGGATGCCCATCGCCGCGGCGCGGTTGATGGGTTCGATGAAAGGGTCCGGGTTCATCGGGTGCAGCAGGATGCCCGCGGGCTTGCGCGCCAGTTCCTGCTCGAACGACGCGAGCTGCTTGTTCACGTCGTACTCCGGGGTACCGGTGTAGCGGGTGCGAACGCCCAGCGTGCGGCCGAGCTGCTTCATCATTTCGTAGACCGGAAACCAGTACTCCACGCCGGAGACCATCACGTTCATCACGTAGACGTCGCTGGCATTGCCGCGCAGGCCTGTACCAGTTGCGGCTGCAGCGGGGGCAGCTGCTTGCTGTTGCGCGAATGCGCTCGCACCGGCCAGACCGATACCGGCGGCGGCTGCGGACTTCAGGAAATTACGCCTCATTCTTTGTCTCCTCACGTTGACTGGCAGAACTTGCGACCTGCTTTTCGAGCAGGTCCTCGGGACCTCAATGTCACATAAGTTGTTATGACAGGCTAGAATGTAATCCCGGCCCGATTGCGCCGAGTACTAGGGGAAACGCTACTGGCGATGGTCTTTTTTTCCGCCGAAGCTGTTATGACATGATGCCAAACATACTGATCGGCGTGGACATGGGCTCAAGCAGCCTGAAAGCCCTGGCCCTCGAAGCCGGAAGCGGCCGTGCCGTGGCCCTGTCCCGCATGCCTTTGCCGCACGACCGGCTCGCCGGCGGCGGCTGCGAAGTGCGCGCCGCGGCCATTCGCGCCGCGCTCACTCACGTACTGCGCGATGTCGCTCACCAGCTCGGTCCGCGCGCGGCCGAAGTTCGCGCCATGGCCTGCACCGGCCACGGCGCCGGCCTCTACGCGCTCGATGCGAACAACGAACTGGTCGGCGGCCGCGCCGTCGCATCCACCGACCAGCGCGCCGATGCCCGCGCACGAACGCTCGCCAAAAGCAACGGTGCGCGGCTCTTCGAAGACGTGGGCTGCGGCCCGTGGCCCGGCCAGCCGACGGTGATCGCCGCGGAGCTCCTGGGCGCCGATGCCGTGCAGCGCGGCGAGCTGCGCCGCCTGCTCTTCGCGAAGGACTACCTCGGCTTTCTGCTCACCGGCGAAATCGCCACCGACGCGAGCGATGCGAGCACCGCCGGGCTGGTGTCGCTCGCCACCGGCGGCTGGTCGCAGATCGCCTTCGAGGCCTCGGGCCTCAACGACCTGGGCGCACACAACTTCGGCCCGATCCTGCCGAGCGGCACGGTGCTCGGCAAGCTGCGCCCCGCGGAGGCCGCGCTGTGCGGCTTGCCTGCCGGCATTCCCGTCGCGATGGGCGCTATCGACCTGCTCGCCTCGATGACCGCGATCTGCGCCGAAGGCCGCGGCCGCGCGGTGCAGGTGTTCGGCACGTGGTGCGTGAACGCGGTCATCGGACCGGTCATGGAACCCAAGCCGGCAATCGCCTCCATCGTGAATTTCGGGCGCACGCACGAGCGGCTCTACATGGAAAACAGCCCCTCTTCGATGGCCAACATCGCGTGGCTCGCTGGCGTGCTCGCACTGCCCGATGCACGCGCGGTGGTCGACCTCGCGATGACCGTGCCGCTCGGCGCGAACGGCCTGCGCTTCGCGCCCTTCATCAACGGCGGCGGCGGCGTGACGGCGGGCTTCGTGGGCCTGAAGAGCCATCACACCCGTGCCGACATGGCACGCGCCGTGGTCGATGCCGTGGCGGCGCTGCATGTGCGTCAGACCGCGCGCCTGGCGGCCGGCGGCCTCGCCGTCTCTGCATCGACTGTGCTGGGCGGCGGTGCGAGCGATGCGCGCCTCGTGCGCCTCCTCGCCTCGTTCCTGGGCCGCCCGGTCGAGCGCTGCGCCGACGACGAGACCGGCGCGCGCGGCGCCGCGCTCTACGCGGCCATGTCGCAAGGCCTGGACGACGCGGCCGAGGGCAGCGCGCTGCTCGCGCCGTGCGACCTCATCGAACCCGATGCACGGGACGCACGCGCCCATGCGGATTTCAACGCCGATTTCAACGAACTGATCGACAGCATGTCACCTGTATTCACCCACATCGCGGGCGGTGCGCAATGAGCGCATGGCAACTTCCCTTCGTGCGTCCCGCTTCTTTGGCGGATCGTCATTTCTCCACCGTGATCGTCGGTGCCGGCATCAACGGCGTCGGCGTGTTCCGCGATCTGTCGCTGCAGCGCGTCGATTGCCTCATCGTCGACAAGGGCGACTTCGGCGCCGGTGCCAGCAGCGCGCCCTCGCGCATGATCCACGGCGGCCTGCGCTACCTGGAGAACGGCAGCTTCTCGCTGGTGGCCGAGGCCACGCGCGAGCGCAACCTGCTGCTGCGCAACGCGCCGCACCTCGTGCGCCCGCTCAAGACCGTGGTGCCGCTCGCGAACTTCTTCGGCGGCCTCATGAGCAGCGCGCTCAAGTTCTTCTGCCGCACGCCGCCGCAGCGCACGCGCGGCCTGCTGGCCGTGGCGCTGGGCCTGCGGCTCTACGACATCCTGGGCCGCCGCCAGCGTGTGATGCCGGGGCACCGCATCAGCCGCGTGCCGACCAACGACCGCGGCCTCTTCCGCGCGGCGATCCGCTGGACCGCGACCTTTTTCGATGCGTGGATCAGCCATCCCGAGTGGCTCATCCTCGAACTCATCGGCGACGCCTGCCGCGACCAGCCGCGCTCGGCCGCCGCCAACTACTGCCGCGTGATGGGCTGCGCGGGCAACATCCTCACGCTGCGCGACGAACTCACCGGCGCATTGGTGCGCGTGACTGCCGACACCGTGGTGAACGCCACGGGCGCATGGCTCGACCGCAGCGCGGCCGTGCTCGGCGGTGCCGGTCCGCGCGTGATGGGCACCAAGGGTTCGCACCTCGTGCTCGACCATCCCGCGCTGCGCGATGCGCTCGACGGCCGCATGGCGTATTTCGAGGCGGTCGACGGGCGCGTGTGCATCGTCTATCCGTTCCTTGACCGCGTGCTCGTGGGTTCCACCGACATCCCGGTCGAAGACCCGGATCAGATCGTCACCGAGCCCGCCGAGGTCGACTACCTCATCGACGTGCTGCGCGAGGTGTTCCCGAACATGGCCTTCGGCCGCGACAACGTGGTCTACACCTACGTCGGCGTGCGGCCGCTCGCGCGCTCCGATGCCGACAAGCCGGGCCAGATTTCGCGCGACCACTCGGTGGTGATCGACCCGCCGAACGCGACGCGCGACATTCCCATCGTCGGCCTCGTCGGCGGCAAGTGGACCACCTTCCGCTCGCTCGCCGAGGAAGCGACGACCGAAGTGCTGCAGCTGCTGGGGCGCTCGCGCACCGCATCGACCGAGCTGCTGCCCATCGGCGGCGGCGCGGACCTGCCGGCCGACGCGGCCGCGACCGAGCGCTTCATCGAGAAGATGACGGCCTCGGGCATGGGCCGCACGCGTGCGCAGAACCTGCTCGCGCGCTACGGCTCGAAGGCGCTGCCGCTCGCACAACGCCTGGTGGCCTCGGGCGACGTGCTGTTGCAACACGCACCCGACTACTCGGCCGCCGAGCTCTCGTACCTGTGCCTCGAAACCGGCGTGGTGCACTTGGACGACCTCGTGATCCGCCGCACGCTGCTGGCGATTCGCGGCCTCGTCACCGATGCCGCGCTCGCCGAAATTGCGGGCATCGCGGCCGAGGCGCTGGGCTGGAACGCAGCGCGCGCGCACAAGGAACTGCGCACCTGCGCGACCGCCCTGCGCGAGCGCCACAACGTGCGCCTGCAGGCCGTGGCGCCCGACGTGGCGCCTTCTTTCGATGCATCATTGATGGCCAGCTCCGCCCTCGGCCAGTCCTAAACGTGAACAGTCCCAACGACATCTCGACCGTGCTCGACCGCAACTCCGAGTCCCCGCTTTGGGCCCAGTTCCGCGATGCACTGCGCCTGCAGATCCTGCAGGGCGTGCTGCCCATCGGCGCCAAGCTGCCGTCCGAAGCCGAGCTGGGCGACCAGTTCGGCATCTCTCGCATCGTGGTGCGCGAGGCCCTGGCCGACCTGGTGCGCAACAACCTCATCTACAAGATCAAGGGCCGCGGCGCTTTCGTGTCGGCACGCGAGCGCGACGAGGATTTCGTCTCGACCGTGCTCGGCTTCTCCGACGAGATGGAGCGCAAGGGCCGCTCGGTGCGCACGCAGATCCTCACGCAGGAACTGCGCGCGCCCACCGAGCAGGAGGCCGCATCGCTGGGGCTCACCGAACCCGATGCACAGGTCGTGGCGCTCAAGCGCCTTCGCAGTGTCGATGGCGAGTTGCGCCTGCTGGTCGAGACGGTGGTGCCCGCGGACCTCGCGCCCGGGCTGCATCGCACGCGGCTCGATGACCGTTCGCTCTACGACGTGCTGCGCCGCCAGTACGGCCTGCGTCTGGTGCGCGCCGAGCGCTGGATCGATGCGGTGCTACCCGATGCGGCGACCTGCGAACTCCTCGATCTGCCGCAGCCCGAGCCGTTGCTGCGCATCGAGTCGATTGCCTATGGTGCGAACGGCCGGCCGCTGGAGCACTACCGCGCGCTGCACCGCTGCAAGGAGAGCCGCCTGCACGTGCAGACGACGACCTGAGTTTTGTGCCCCGTCAGGCCTTGGCGGTGTTGCTGCGCGCGGGCCAGAGCACGGAGGCGATCGCCACCATCATCAGCGCGACCGCGACCCAGTCCTGCCAGTGCACGACCTCGCCAAGCCACACCGCGCCGCTGAACACGCCGAGCACGGGGATGAACATCACGCTCAAGGTCGAAGCCACCGGCGGCAGGCCGCGCGCGAGATAGAACCACGCGGCATGCGCGAAGCCGAAGATCAGCACTGCGTTGTAGAGGATCGATCCCCAGGTCACCTGGCTTGGCCAGTGCCACTGGTCGCGCTCGAAGAGGAACGAGAGCACCGTCATCACGACGGCCGTCATCGCCGTCATCCAGAACGAGAGCGTGAGCGTCGGCAGCCCGATGCGCGTGTGGCGCAGCAACTGCGTGCCCAGCGCCCACGTCGCGGCCGCCACCAGCGCGAGCGCCACGTAGCCGGGACGCCCCGCGAGGTCGGTGAGCTCGTGCCACAGCAAGAGGCCTACGCCGACCGCGCAGGCGCCCACGCCGATCCATGAACGCCGCGTGAGAACGGCGGAGAACAGCAGCGCGCCGATCACCGCCGAGAACACCGGCATCGTGTACCCCAGGATCGCCGCGCGCCCGCCCGACAGCGCCTTCACCGCAAGGATGATGCAGGCGTGCCAGACGAACATGTTGGTCGCGCCCAGCCAGACCAGCTCGGGCCACGCGCTGCGCGGTACGCGGAACGGCACCTTCATCCACACCAGCGCGAGGCCCAGCACCGGCAGGCCGAGCCAGATCGAGATCGCGCGGAAACCGAGCGGCGGGTAGTCGGCCACGCCGAGCTTCATCACCGGCCAGTTGAAACCCCATGCGAGGGTCAGGAGGACGAGCAGGACGAACTGGCGCGGGGTGAAGGAAGGCATCGCGAGGCTTACAGCAAACGCTTGAGATAACGCCCCGTATGGCTCGCCTCGTTCGCCGCGATGTCCTCGGGTGTGCCTTCGCCCACCACCGTGCCGCCGCCGGCGCCGCCTTCGGGGCCCATGTCGATGAGCCAGTCAGCGGTCTTGATGACGTCCAGGTTGTGCTCGATCACGACGATCGTGTTGCCCGCGTCGCGCAGCTGGTGCAGCACCTTCAGCAGCAGCTCGATGTCGGCGAAGTGCAGGCCGGTGGTCGGCTCGTCCAGGATGTAGAGCGTGCGGCCCGTGTCGCGCTTGCTCAGCTCCAGCGCGAGCTTCACGCGCTGCGCCTCGCCGCCCGAGAGCGTGGTGGCCGACTGGCCGAGCTTGATGTACGAGAGGCCCACGTCCAGCAGCGTGCGCAGCTTGCGCTCGATGGTCGGCACGGCCTTCAGGAACTCGTGCGCGGTCTCCACCGTCATCTCGAGGATCTGCGCGATGTTCTTGCCCTTGTACTGGACCTCGAGCGTCTCGCGGTTGTAGCGCTGACCGTGGCACACCTCGCAGGGCACGTACACGTCGGGCAAAAAGTGCATCTCGACCTTCACCACGCCGTCGCCCTGGCAGGCCTCGCAGCGCCCGCCCGCCACGTTGAAGCTGAAGCGGCCCGGGCCGTAGCCGCGCTCGCGCGCGGTGTTGGTCTCGGCCATCAGTTCGCGGATCGGCGTGAACAGGCCCGTGTAGGTGGCCGGGTTGCTGCGCGGCGTGCGGCCGATGGGCGACTGGTCGACGTTGATGACCTTGTCGAAATACTCGATGCCCTCGACCGACTCGTGCGCGGCCGGCTCTTCGTGCGCGCGGTACAGCGTGCGGGCCACGGCGGTGTAGAGCGTGTCGTTCACCAGCGTCGATTTGCCGGAGCCCGAGACGCCGGTCACGCAGGTCAGGAGGCCCACCGGGAAGGCCACGCTCACGTTCTTCAGGTTGTTGCCGGTGGCGCCGACCACGCGAATCTCCTGCAGGTCGGTCTGCGAGGCCAGGTGGGCCGCTTCGCGCGCGGCACGCCGTTCGGCCGCGGGGCTCTGCGGAAAGCGCGAGGTTTTCTTGCCTTCGTTGAAGGCCGGCTTCTTCACGGCCGGCAGCCACGCGGTGCGATGCTTCGGCACCTCGATCTTCTTCGTGCCCGAGAGGTACTGGCCGGTGAGCGAATCGGGGTTGGCCGACACCTCGGCGTACGTGCCCTGCGCCATCACGCGCCCGCCGTGCACGCCGGCGCCGGGGCCCATGTCGATCACGTGGTCGGCGGCGTGGATCATGTCCTCGTCGTGCTCGACCACGATCACGCTGTTGCCGATGTCGCGCAGGTGCTTCAGCGTGCCGATGAGCCGGTCGTTGTCGCGCTGGTGCAGGCCGATGCTGGGCTCGTCGAGCACGTACATCACGCCCGTGAGGCCCGAGCCGATCTGCGAGGCCAGGCGAATGCGTTGCGCCTCGCCGCCCGAGAGCGTCTCGGCGCTGCGGTCCAGGCTCAGGTAGTTGAGGCCCACGTCGTTGAGGAATTTCAGGCGCAGGCCGATCTCGCGCACCACCTTGTCGGCGATGTCAGCCTTGGCGCCGCGCAGCTTGAGCGTCTGAAACCAGGCGAGCGAGTCGCGCAAGGTGAGGTGGCTCAGTTCGAAGATCGCCATGCGTGGCGGTTCACCGCCATCCGCCGGTCGGGCCGACTCATCGACCAGGAACACATTGCGCGCTTCACGCCGAAGGCGCGAGCCGCCGCAATCGGGACAAGGCTGCAGGTTCCGAAAGCGCGCGAGGTCTTCGCGCACCAGCACCGAATCGGTCTCGCGGTAGCGCCGCGTCATGTTGGGGATGATCCCCTCGAAGGGATGCTTCTTCGTGAGCTTTTTGCCCGCGAAGTTGCCCGACTCCATGGTGTAGTTGAACTTGATCTCTTCGGCCGCCGAGCCGTGCAGCAGCACCTGCTGCACCGAGGCGGGCAGCGATTCGAAGGGCGCGTCCACGTCGAACTTGTAGTGCTTCGCGACGCTCTCGATCATGCTGAAGTAATAGCCGTTGCGGCGGTCCCAGCCCTTGATGGCGCCGCTGGCGATCGACAGCGACGGAAAGGCCACCACCCGCGCCGGATCGAACACCTCGCGGTGGCCGAGGCCGTCGCAGCTCGGGCACGCGCCCACGGGCGAGTTGAACGAGAAGAGGCGCGGCTCGAGTTCCGAGAGCGAGTAGTGGCAGATCGGGCAGGCGAACTTGGCGTTGAACAGATGCTCCTTGTCGGCCACGCCCGCAGCGCCATCGGCGCTGCCTTCCGGCCTTGCGCCCAGCTCGAGCGCAATCGCACGGCCTTCGGCCAGGCGCAGCGCGGCCTCGAAGCTCTCGGCCAGTCGCTGCTGCATGTCGGGGCGGGCGCGCAAGCGGTCGATGACCACGTCGATGTCGTGCTTCTCGGTCTTCTTGAGCTTGGGGAGGTCGTTGTATTCGTAGGTCTGGCCGTCGACGCGGAAGCGCACGTAGCCCGCGGCCTGCATCTCGGCGAAGAGCTCTAGGAATTCGCCTTTTTTCTCGCGCGCGACGGGCGCCAGGATCAACAGGCGCGGCTCGTCGGGAATGGCGAGCGTGGCGTCGACCATCTGCGAGACCGTCTGCGCCTGCAGCGGCAGGTGGTGGTCGGGGCAGTAGGGCGTGCCGGCGCGGGCGTACAGGAGGCGCAGGTAGTCGTGGATCTCGGTCACCGTGCCCACGGTGGAGCGCGGGTTGTGGCTGGTGGCCTTCTGCTCGATGCTGATCGCAGGCGACAGGCCCTCGATCACATCGACGTCGGGCTTGTCCATCAACTGCAGGAACTGCCGCGCATAGGCTGAGAGGCTTTCCACGTAGCGCCGCTGCCCTTCGGCATACAGCGTGTCGAAGGCCAGGCTCGACTTGCCCGAGCCCGACAGGCCGGTGATCACCACCAGCTTGTTGCGCGGGATGTCCAGGTCGACGTTCTTCAGGTTGTGGGTGCGCGCACCGCGGATGCTGATGCGCTGCTGCGCCAGCACCGCGCCGAGGTAGGTGTCGCGTTCGCGCTGTGCGTCGCGTGCGCTTTCCTCGTGGGCGGCGAGTTCTTCAGTGGCTTTGGAATTCAAGGGGGCGATCGTCCGAGGGCAACCGGACATGATAGTCCGAGCGGCATTTCATGGCGAGCGGGCGGGTTCGGGCGGATTCACCGGGCGGTGTTTTCCGGCTGCCCGGCGGCGGGACCCGGCCGGCCGGCATCGGGCACAATCTCCGGTTCTCTTCCTCCTCCTTCATCTACTTATCAGGGGCAGTGCATATGGCATCGGTCAATAAAGTCATCGTCGTCGGCAATCTGGGTCGCGACCCCGAAATGCGTACCTTCCCGAGCGGCGACCAGGTCGCGAACGTCACAGTGGCCACCACCGATCGCTGGAAAGACAAGCAAAGCGGCGAAATGCGCGAAGCCACCGAATGGCACCGCATCGTCTTCAACGGCCGCCTGGCCGAAATCGCCGGCCAGTACCTGCGCAAGGGCTCGCAGGTGTATGTCGAAGGCTCCTTGCGCACGCGCAAGTGGACCGACAAGGACGGCATCGAAAAATACACCACCGAAATCCGCGCCGACCAGATGCAGATGCTGGGCAGCCGCCAGGGCCAGGGCGGCCCGTCGGGCGGTCCGGAAGACGACGGTGGGTATTCGCAAGGTGGCGGAGGTGGCGGTGGCTACTCGCAGGGTGGCAACGGTGGTGGCGGCGGTGGTGGCTACGCGCCCCGCGCTCCGGCTGCCGCTGCGGCACCCCGGGCGCCTTCGGCTGCGCCGCGCCAGGCACCGGCCAAGTCGTCGTCGGGCTTCGACGACATGGACGACGACATTCCGTTCTAAATAAAGCCGACTTTCCCGGATTCATGAACAAGAGCCAGACGCCGTGAGGCGTCTGGCTCTTTGCATTTCTGGGCAGCTGTCGGGCTTGTAGGCACTCGGGGGGAAAAGGTGCCGAACCGAAACGGCGGCCTGCCTGTCATCCGATGGCTTGGCGCCTGTGGCGACCTACGCGTTCAAACAACGGCAGCTGCACCGTGCAATCGGTTGAGCAAAACATAACGATCGGATTGCCCGAGCAGGTGCTTCGTGAATTTTCTCTGCCGTATGTGTTGCACAGCAATTCGCTATCTGAACGGCCACGCATTCTGGAAAACCCAGCTCCTGCTGAAATAACCATCGATGACTTGATCCTGGTTGATTTACCAGTTGATTTTTTGTGAAATTTAATTCACGTCAATTCAATTGATTTCAGGAAGATGAGAGGAGCCTTCTGTCGGAAATCATTTGTGCAAGCGTGTCCCTTTTAATATCGTTTTTGGTCATTTCGATCATTTTCAGGTGGGGTTACTGCTGTTAGATTTCGTAAAAGTTCTCTTGAAGAACGATACAAGAATCAGCAGGGAGGGAATACCTTGAGCCATAGCCCGTTGCTTTCGCAGCGCTGGATTGCCACGTCTGAATCGTTTGTTCGATTGCAGACAGGCCTTTCCATGATTTGCCCGAAGACCATCTTCGGTGCAAGCGGTTTGCGCTCGAGGTTTTTTTGATTCCGGGCCTTTTTTTAGCGCTGAGAGTGCTTCGCAATTGGCGAAGAGGCGCGCTTGTTTTTTTATTGGCATTGGGTGCGGTATTGGCGGGTATGACGTCGGTCTCCGCTCAAACTGCGGTTTCGGGGCCGATTTCGACTTCTGCCCGCTGGACACTCGCCGCCAGCCCTTATGTGGTGAGCGGGGTGGTCACCGTGCAGGGCGCTGCGGTCCTGACGATCGATCCCGGCGTGGTTGTCTACATGGGTGCAGGCGCCGAACTCCGGATCGAATCCGGCAAGTTGCTCGCCCAGGGTGAAGCCGCCCGGCCGATCAAGTTCACGTCGGAAAAGGTGCGCTCGGGCGCCAACCCGGCAGCCGGCGACTGGGGGCAACTGGTGCTTGCAGCCGGCGCCACCGGAAGCGCCATCCAGCACACTGAAATCGCCTATGGCCGAGGCCTGTCGGTTTCCGGCGCGGCGGTGGCATTCGACAACGTGCGCCTCTTCAATCATGCCGCGGCCGCCATCTCGGCCGATCTGACGGCGAGCCTCAGCGGCTCGGGCAACCAGGCGGCCGGCAACACATTGAATGCGGTGGTGGTTCCGTCCGGCGATGTCACGGGCACCACCCGCTTCGGCCTGCGAGGCATTCCGTACCTGGTGCGTTCGGGGACTTTGTCCGTCGGCGCGTCGCCGACCATCGACACCGTCAATCCCGGCAGCATTCTTGCGGGCGAGACGGCGACGCTGTCGATCACCGGCAAGCGCCTCAGCGGTGCCGTTTTGCCGAAATGGTCGCTGGCCGGGCTCACCACGCAAGTGCTTCCCGATGCCAGCGACACGAAGGTTCAACTGAAGGTCGAGGCCGCGCTGACCGCAACCCCGGGCAGTGCCGACCTCACGCTGCTGACCGACGCGGGCGAGGCGGTCGGGACCAACGCGTTGATCGTGCAGCGCAATCAACCGCGCATCACCGCACTCAATCCATCGAGTTTCTTCACCGCCGCGGGAGCGGGCAGCTTCACTGTCACCGGTACCTTCTTCGCCAAAGCGTCGGTCGTCGAACTCGACGGCCAGGCGCTCGCCACCACGTACAACGCCGAGACGCAACTCACGGCCGCGCTGCCCGAGCAATCGGTCGCCGGCTCGCGCAGCGTGCGCCTGCGCACGCCCGACCCGCTCAAGGCCGGGGCCTTCCTGACGTCGAACGTTCTGCCGCTCAACGTGGTGCAGGCGAAGGCAGCTTTCGCCCCGGCAACGGCATCGATGTTCGCGGGCGCTTCGCAGACCATCGCGCTGCAGTTGCCTTTCAATGCGCCGGCGGGTGGCCTCGAATTCAACCTGACATCGACCGCACCCGCCATTGCGACGGTGCAGCCGAGCGTTGTCGTCGTTCCGGCCGGCTCGAAGACGGCGAATTTCCAGGTGCAGGGCGTGGACGTCGGCGAAAGCCAGGTGGTCGTCGCGCGCTCGGCCTGGGCCAATGCGACCCTGCCGGTGGCCGTGATCCAGCCGCCCGTGACGCTCGCCTACGAGCCTGTCGCTTCGGCGCTGGTCGGCGTGATGGTCGGCACCGAAACGAAGCCGGTGCTGCTCCAGTCGGTCGACGGTCTTGCCTCTCCTCTCGTCGGCGTTGCGTTCGGCACCTATGCCAAGCAGCTCACGCCGGCGGCGGCGGTGGTCGGCACTTCGCTCACGCTGAAGGTAGAGGGTGAAGGGCTGGGCGCGGTGTCTGCGATGCAATTCGTTCCGGCGGATGGCCTCACGGTCGGCATTCCGTCCGTCAGCGCCGACGGCAAACTCCTGAGCGTCAGCGTGGTCATCGACGCAGCTGCCACAAAGTCCACGCGCCGTGTGATCCTGTCCTCGGCCACTGGGCGCGTGCCGTTCACCACGGCGACCGGCGATCAGTTCGTGGTGGCTGCACCGGCGCCGCGCATCGATTTCGTCAACCCGAACGTCGTGACCGCGGGCCAGTCGGCCGTGAAGCTCTCCATGGGTGGGCAAAACCTGCGCGACATCCAGTCGCTGCGATTCGAACCGCCGCAAGGCGTCGTGGCGATCGATGCGCCCGTCGCGAACGCGGACGGCACGCAGATCGACATCACGGTCCAGACCGATGCCGATGCAAAGAGCGGGCCGCGCACCGTTGTCGTCACGACGGCCGGCGGCGAATCGTCTGTTGCGCCGACGCCGGGCAACACCTTCCAGGTGGCACGCGAGATCGGTGCGAACTACCGCGACCTGAGCTCGCCGATGGTCGGCGTGCAGGTTGGCGCCATCTCCGTTCCGCAAGAGCAGGCCGTCGGGCCGGTCATCTCGGCGCAGGTGGGCGTGATGGTGGGCCAAGCGCCTGCGGCTTCCGGGCAAAGCGTCGATCCGGTGACGTCGCCGCTGGTGGGGCTGGTGGTTGGTTCGGGCGCGTTCGAGATGACGCCGGCGGCCGGCAGCGTGGGGACCAGCGTGAACGTCGTGGTGCAGGGCACGGGCCTGTCGTCCGTGACCGCTGTCGAGATGCTTCCCGCGAACAACCTGACCGTCAGCAAGGTCGTGGCCAACACGGCGGGCACGCAACTGAGCTTCACGGTTGCCATCGATGCGGCGGCAGACAAGACGGTGCGCCGCGTTGTGCTCAAGACCTCCGATCCCGCCAATCCGGTGGTCCCGTTCCTGCTGTCGGCCAAGTCGCAGTTCCTCGTGGCGGCGCAGCTGCCGGTGGTCGACATCTCGGTCACACCGCAGGTCGTGGTGGCGGACGGGCCTAGGGTCGATCTCATCGTGCGCGGCCGCAACCTGCGCGACGTGCTGGGCGTGCGCTTCGTCCCGCCGCAAGGCATCACCGCGCTGGGAACGCCTGTCGCCAATGCGGACGGCACGTCGATGCTGGTCAGCGCGCAGGCCAGCGCCGATGCCAAGACAGGCCCGCGGGTGCTGGTGGTGAAAACGGTCGCCGGCGAGTCGTCGGAGGTGTCGATTCCCGCGAACACGGTGCAGGTGGCGCGCAAGGTCGAAGGGCCTTTCAACGATGTGAGCTCGGCGCTGGTGGGGGTGATGGTCGGTACGCCGGCTGTCGATCCGCTCGTCCGCGAGGCTTATGCCCCCGCCGTTGGTGTTGTCGTGGGGCCGGTGGTCACGGCCATCAACCCGCCCGGCTTGGTCAAGGGGACTTCCGGCACGCTCGTGGTCAGTGGCTTTGCGCTGGCAGGTGCCACCGCGGCGAGCCTCACACCCGTTGCGGCGGAAGGCCGCGTGACCTTGGGCAAACCTGTGGTCAATACCGCGGGCCTGGAGGCGAGCGTGCCTTTCAAGGTCGAACTCGGCGCGACAAGTGCCAACCATCGGTTCAACCTGCTGGACGCAACCGGTGCGCGCATCCCGACGCTGACGGATGCCTCGCTGCAACTGCGCGTGCTGGATGCGCCCTCGATCTCTTCGTTCGAGCCCATCGTGATGACGCGGGGCCGCTCCTACACGCTGGTGGTCCGCGGCAGCAACCTCAAGGAAGTGCAGCGCATCGCCATCGAGCCGGCAGCGGACATCACGTCGCAAGACCTGGCGCTGGCCTGGAGCAGCGATTCGCTCGGCGAGAAGCTGACCCTTCGCGTGATCCTGTCGCCAACTGCCGCCACCGGGCCGCGCATCGTTCGGCTCGTCTACCCGGGCGGCATGACGAGCGGACAAAGCGCCACCAGCAACACCCTGAGTGTGGAGAAGCCATGAAAACCGTCCGGAACCCACTGCTGCCAGGGCGCACCGTGTGCGCTCTCCCCGACCTGTCTCGTCCCGATTCTTCGCTTCATTCAGCGCTCAACGATTTATCCAAGGAGTCCACCATGCACTCAAAAACCCAAACCCCTGCCCTCACCGTCGAGCGGGTGCTGCGATTGAGCATCGTGGCCCGCGCCCTGTTTGCATCGACCCTGCTCGCATCCGTCGGCATGGCGCATGCGGCCTTCAGCAGCGGCAGCACCGGGGCCGATGGCGAACTCAACCCGGCGGTATCGACCGAAATCGTGTTGCCGCCTTCGGGGATCCTGAACTACAAGTCGATCAACATTCCGAAGGACGTCATCGTGACGTTCAAGAAGAACGCGCTGAATACGCCGGTGCAACTGCTGGCCAGCGGCGATGTCACCGTGACCGGCACCATCGACATTCGCGGTGGGTCAGGCAAAGCCACGGGGACGGCGGGCGATGGGAATCAGGCGGACGACGGCCTGCCCGGGCTCGGCGGGCCCGGCGGCTTCGACGGGGGGCGGGGCGGCAGGGAAGATGCCAAGTCCCAGCCGGAGGTGATTCGCGGTGGCGCAGGCCTCGGGCCGGGCGGTGGGATCGGGGGGTACGAGCGCGCGGAAGGCACTTGTTTCGGCGGAGCCTATTACCACCGGTATGGCGGTGGAGGTGCCTTCGCTGGAGCCGGCGGGTCCCGTGGTCAAGGCAGCTGCGCGTCGACGTCAGTCGATCAACGTTTTGAAGTGGCGAAAGCTTATGGCTCCGCAGCCTTGGTGCCGTTGATCGGTGGTTCGGGTGGCGGTGGGGGCAAGGGAAATACGATCTATCCAGGCTCCGGCGGCGGTGGGGGGGGCGGTGCAATTCTCATTGCTGCCAGCGGGACGCTCACCATCACCGGAACAATCAACGCGTCAGGTGGCCACGGCGGTGATCTGGTGGTGCCGAGCGGAGTTGATGACTCGGATGGGGGTGGGGGCTCAGGTGGCGCCATCAAGCTTGTTGCCACGGCAATCAAGGGCGCGGGCACTCTCGTGGCAACGGGGGGGTGCTGGAACAACAACGGAGACACCGGCTACTACTATTGCACCGCCGACTACCCCGCGGGCAGTGCGGGCCGTATCCGCCTGGAAGGCGACAGCATCACCTATACGGGCGCTTCCACCCCGATCTACACAAGCGATGTCCCCGGCCCCATCACCGTCGCAAAACCCCCTTCGATCCGCATCGCTTCGGTAGGCGGAACCAAGGTGCCCGCTGCCCCGACCGGCAATGCCGATGTCGCGCTGCCCGCCACCACCACCGACGACGTCGCGGTGGACTTCGAGACGGTCAATGTGCCCACCGGCAACACGATCAGGCTGCGTGTTGTGCCTGCTTACGGCATCGCGGTGGAAACGCTGAGCCCGGCCATCACGGGCACCGCGGCCAGCGGCAAGACCAGCGTCAAGGTCAAGCTACCCCAGGGCCCGAGCGTCCTGCAGGCCATCACCAGCTACACCGTCACCGTCGCCCAGGCCGAATCGCTCTCACGCTTTGCAGAGAACGAAAAGGTCGAGCGCGTCGAACTGGTCGCGTCGATGGGCCAGGAAAGCACCGCGCAGCTGATCACCGCCAGCGGCAAGCGCTACACCGTGCCTGCCTCGGTGCTGCAGCTGGTCGGCCTCGCAGGCTGATCGCGCGCCCCCCAGCGACAACAAGAACCACACCCAGGGAGCGACAGTGGCGGATGCACGGCAGTGGCAGGAGAGCGTGGGGCGTGGTGCGGTCAGCGGTGACCGGCCGGGTGAGCCGCGTTCCGTCAGGACTGCGCCGCCGCCGCCGTTTGCACTTTCGCACACGCCACCGCCGCTGCGTTCGCGTTTCAAGCGCGTGGTCTCGGCCATCGTGGCGCTGGCCATGCTCGCGCCGTCGCTGGGCTCGGTGGCGCATGCCGCCGAACTGATCCTCGACGAAGGCGTCGTCGTCAAGTTCGGCGCCGATGCCCAGTTGGTCGTGCGCGACAAGCTCAGCGCCGGCGCCGCCGTCACGCTCACCAGCGTCAACGACGACACGACCGCCGGCCAGACGAATCCCACGGCCGGCACGCCGGCTGCCGGCAGCTGGCGCGGTCTCAGCATCGAGAAGACATCGACCGCTTTCGGCCAGCCGGCGTTGAACGGCCTTACCCTGCGCTATGGCGCGGGCCTGTCCGTGCGCGGCGCGAGCCCGGCGCTGCAGTTCATGCAGCTGACCGACAACACGGTCGGCCTGCGCCTGCTCGATGGCGCCAAGCCCGCCATCGCCGGCTCCAGCTTCCTGCGCAACGGCATTGGCATCGAAGCGCTCGGCGGCAGCGTGCCGAACGTCACGACCACGCAGTTCTCGCAGAACACCAGCTTTGCGATCACCAATGCGACCCCGGTCACCGTCATCCAGGCGACGGGCAACTGGTGGGGCCATGCGAGCGGGCCGCGCGATGCCGCGAACAATCCGAAAGGGCAGGGCGATGCCGTGTCGACGGGCGTCAACTACAGCAGCTATCTGGCCCAGGCGCCGCTGATCAGCCCGAGCATCCGACTCGTGGCGCCGGCGGCGTTCTACGCGACCAACACGCTGCAGCTCGAACTCGCGTGCGTGAACGCCACCGAATACCGCATCGCCGAGAACGGCGAGTTCGCGGCGGCAACCTTCGTGCCGCTGACGGGCGGCAAGGCCGTCATCGACTACGCCGCATCGGCGGGCGACGGCCGCAAGACCATCGGCGTGCAGTTCCGCAACGCCGCGGGCACGGTGGTGTCGGCCAACCTCACCAACCCCGCGGCCACCAACACCGCGACCGTGCTCATCGACAGCGCGGTGCCGGTGGTCAGCATCAACAACCCGGCGGCCGGCAGCGTGCTGGCAAAGCCGATCGCGGTCGAGGCCACGGCCACCGATGCGGGCGGCCTGGTCAAGGTGGTGTTCTATCTCGACGGCCAGGTGGTTTCGACGCAGACGACGATCTCGCCGTCGGGCAGCTACAGCTACGCGTGGAACACCGACAACAGCGCCAACGGCGACCACACATTGCGCGTGGTGGCCACCGACGAGGCCGGCCGCAGCAGCGAGCAATCGCGCGTGGCAACGGTGTCCAGAACGCCACCGGCACCGGACACCGCCGGCCCCGCCATCGCCAACGTGCGGCTCGATGGCGCGGCACTGACCGACGGTGCCACCCTGACCCGCGATGCGGTGGTTACCGCCGAAGTGACGGACCGCAGCGGCGTGGCCCGCGTCGAGCTGCTGCTCGATGGCCAGACCGTCGCCACCCCGACGGGTTCCGGCGGGCAGTACAGCGCGCCGTTCAGCATTGCCGGCGTTGCCAATGGCAGCCATGCGCTCGCATGGCGCGCGGTCGACTCGCTGAACAACGTCGGCACCGCCAGCTACAAGATCACCGTCGCGCATGCGGCGCCCGACGCGCCTGTCATCACCAGCCCCAAGACGGGGCTGACCACGCGCACCGCCACCTTGCCTGTGACCGGCACCTCTGCCGCCGGAAGCAGCGTGCAGCTGCTGGTCAATGGCCAGCCATCCGGCCCGTTGTTGACCACCAGCAACGGCGCATTCAGCGGTGCGGTCACGCTCGTTTCCGGCGGCAACAAGGTGCAGGCGATCGCCAGCGATGCCTACGGCAAGAGCGCCCCGTCGGCCGCGGTGTCGGTCACGCTCGATGCCACGGTGCCCTCCAGTCCGGGCAATCTGGCGGCGAGCGCACTGGTCGATGGCAAGGTCCGGCTGACGTGGACCCGCTCCACTGATCCGAACGCCATCGGCTACGACCTCTATCGCTCGCGCAGTGCCTTCGCCGACATCGGCGCGGCCACCAAGGCGAACACATCGCCGATCACCGGCACCGTCTACGAAGACCTGCCCAAGCCCGACGGCGCATGGTTCTACCGGCTGGTGGCGGTCAACGCCGTGTTCACGCCCTCTGTGCCGACCGACCAGGTGCAGGTGCTGGCCGACGGCACAGCCCCCAAGGCCGTCTCGGTGGTGTACCAACCACTGGGCAAGGTGGACGCTGCGTCCGGCCGCATAGGCCAGGGCAAGGTCAACGTGCAACTGACGGTCAGCGAAGAGCTGCAGACGGCGCCTTATCTGGCGGTGGTGCCCGCGGGCGGCACGCCGATCGTGCTGGAGCTGACCAAGGCCAGCGCGACCAGCTACACGGGCGCCTTCTTCGTGGACGCCAACACGCCCTCGGGCACGGCCAACGCGCTGTTCTCCGCGCGCGACACGGTGGGCAACCGCGGCACCGAGATCGGTGGCGGAGCCACGCTCAAGATCGACACCGAAGGCCCGGCGCTGTCTTCCATCACGCTGAACCCGGGCGCGCCCATCAAGGTTGGCGCGGCAACCACCGTGCAGGCCACCTTCGTCTTCAGCAAGGCCCCCAAGTCCGGCGCCACGCCGCAGGTGAAGTACCTCTTGTCCGGCCCCAAGCGCGAGGCCACACCGATTGCCGGCCTCAGCGCCGTCGACGCCACCACCTGGAAGGCCAGCTTCGTGCTGCCCAAGGATGCAGGTCTCGCCGCACCCGAGATCCTGAGCTTCAGCAGCCAGGCGCAGGACGACCTGGACAACGTCTCCACCCGCGTGAGCGCGGCCAACCGCTTCCAGGTCTACCAGGGCAAGCTGCCGCCCGCCGGCGCACCGCTGCTGCTCACCGGCCAGGCCCTGCCCGGCGGCAAGGCCTCCCTCACCTGGCAAGCCGTGGACGAAGCCTTCGCCTACCAAGTCTACCGCAAGGGTCCGAGCGACACGGCACTGGTGGCGCTCGCACGCGCCAGTGGCGCGACCCATATCGATCAGACACCGGCCGACGGCCGCTACACCTACGCCGTCGCATCGATCCGCAAGTCCAACGACGAAGAAACCGTCTCCAGCCAGAGCGCCACGGTGGACGTCACGACCATTGCCAATGGCCCTGGCGCACCGCAAAACCTCGCGCTGCTGCTTACCGGCCAAGGCATCAAGGCCACCTGGCAGGCCCCCGTCGCCAGCGCCGTCGACTACTACAACCTCTACCGCGCCAGCGGCACCAGCATCACCAGCGCGGCCGGTCTCACACCGCTCAAGACGCGCGTGAAGAACCCCATCACCTACGACCCGCAACCGTCTCCGAGCCAGGGCGCCTACGTCGTCACCGCCGTCGATGCCGCGGGCAACGAGTCGGCTGTGTCCAACTCGGCCTACCTCAACGCGAGCCTGCTGCCCGTGGTCGACCTGCGCGTCGAGCAGATCGGCAACGCCCTGCCCGTCATCTCATGGAAGGCGCCCAACGGCAGCCTCGCGGGCTACAACGTGTACGTCGGACCCGAAGCCAAGCAGATCAAGCTCACGCCGAGTCTCATCAAGGCCACCACCTTCAGCGACAGCGGCTTCTCCGGCGGCGAGCGCCGCTACACCGTCGCCAGCGTCGACAGCGCCGACAAGGAGATCAAACGCAGCCTGACGTTGCCGGCTGTCAGCACCGAGATCGTCTCGGGCCTGCCCCTCAAGCGCGGCATCATGAACAAGGTGCAGGTCCAGGTCGTCAACACCTCCGCCAGCGCCGTCACCAACGCCCGCGTGGTCGTGCGCCTGCCCATCAACCGCGATGCCACCCAGTTCGCCGACCACAAGTCCGAGCCCTTCGACCTGGGCAGCAACCAAACCCAGCTGGTGAGCGTCGTCGTCGGCGGCTATGCCGACCTGCCCGGCCAGGCCCAGGCCCAGGTTGGCCTGGAGAGCAGCCCCAACGAAGGCGAAACCGTCAAGATCGCGCGCAACCAGACGCTCGAAGTGGGCGACAGCGCCCTCGTCGTGGGCATGTCCACCGGCGAGTTCACGCGCGGCGCCACCGGCAAGGTGCGCCTGACCATCGAGAACACCTCCGAGGTCGAGGTGGAGTTCCTCACCGCCACCGCCGGCGGCAGCAATCCCTCGAACGAACTGCGCTTCAAGATCCTGGACGCCGACGGCAACGTGCTGGCCACCCAGCCCTACAAGCAAGCCGTGGGCGCCAACGTCGTCACCCTCACCAACGGCCAGACCGTCGCGCGCATCCCGGCCGGCGCCAGCTACACCTCCGACCAGTTCGAGCTGGCCGTGCCCGGCTCCAGCCCCAACAGCATCCGCGTGAAGCTGGAAGTGGACAAGATGCGCTACCACAGCGGCCAGGACGACCAGGTCGTCATCGCCGGGCGCGGCAGCGAGAAGGCCGTCTCCCTCATGGACACCGCCTACGTGGGCGAGATCACCAACGTCACGCCGCTGAGCTCCTTCGGCGACCAGGACATCGTTATCACCGGCCGCGCGCTGGCACGCGCAAGCAACCCGTCCGGCAGCAACCAGGCACTGCCCAACACGCGCCTGAAGCTCGTCTTCAACCAGCAGGGCTTCGAGCGCGTCTTCAGCGTGCTCACCGATGCCAGTGGTGCGTTCACCTACACCTTCCAGCCCACGGCGACCGACGCCGGCCTCTACAAGATCAGCGCCATCCATCCGGACCTGACCGACCGCCCCGAGCAGCGCAGCTTCACCATCAACCGCGTCACCTTCGGCCCCACGCCGTTCAAGGTCGATGTGCCGCGCAACTACAGCTACCCCGTGCCCTTCGTCGCCCGCTCGGGCGCCGGCACCACCGCTACGAACATGCGCTTCGTGCTGGAGGCCAGCGCCCAGCCCACCGGGCAGCTGCCCGTCGGCATCAACCTGCAGCTGCCTCCGCCGGCGAGCATCGGCGAGCGCGCCCAGGTCAACATCCCCGTCGTCTTCAGCGCCAGCAACGAAGCATTGGCCTCGGGCAGCGTCATCCTGAGCGTGTACAGCGATGAGCGCCCGCAAGGCGCCGGTGCGCCCATCGGTCTGGTGCGCATCAACTACGCACTGAGCGAGGCCAAGGCGTATCTGGTGAGCACGCCCAGCTTGATCGAGACCGGCATGTCGCAAGGCGCCAACCAGATCGAGAGCGTGACCGTGCAGAACAAGGGCACGCAGGATGCGCTCGCCCTAGCCTTCACGCTGACCAAACCCGATGGCGGGGCAGTACCAAGCTGGGTCAACCTCTCCAGCAACGCCGACGGCAACCTGGCCGTGGGCGAGAAGCGCACCGTGGACATCGCCTTCAAGCCGCCCACGGGCCTGCAGGAGGGCGTGTACGAGTTCCGCCTGAACGTGCAGGGCACCAACGTGCCCGCGCAGAGCCTGAACATCTATGCGAGCGTCACGCAAAGCGGCAAGGGGAACGTGCTGTTCCGCGCGAGCGACATCTACACCGCCACGCTGGACAAGCAGGGCCGCCTGATCCCGGGCCTGGCCGGCGCGAACATCACACTGCAGAACGAGGACGTCGCGAGCGTGAGCCACCAGGGCACCACCGACGCCTTGGGCGAGGCCTACTTCCAGGACATCCCGGCCGGGCGCTACACCTATCGCGCGCGCGCCAACAACCACCAGGAAGTGGCAGGGCGGCTGCAGATCAAGCCGGGCATCACGCTCACCCAGCCGATCTTCCTGAACTACAACCTCATCACGGTGGAGTGGAGCGTGCGCGAGGTCACGATCCAGGACCGCTACGACATCACCATCGATGCGACCTTCGAGACGGATGTGCCGGCGGCGGTGGTGGTGATGCAGCCGAGTTCGGTGAACCTGCCCAAGATGAACCCGGGCGACGTGTTCTACGGCGAGCTCTCGCTGACCAACCACGGCTTGATCCGTGCGGATGGCGTCAAGCAGCAACTGCCCGCGAGCGACGCGAACTTCCGCTACGAATTCCTGGTCGAGGTGCCCACCGAGCTGCAGGCCAAGCAGCGCGTGACCATCCCGTACCGGGTCGTGGCCCTGCAGTCGCTGGACACACCGGCCAACGCGGGCAATGCGAGCGGGGGCGGCTGCTACAGCTACAGCAACACCACGCGCGTGAACTACGACTTCACCTGCAAGAACGGGGAGCAGTCCAACGGCAGCACGTCCACCAGCTGGTTCAACAACTCCAGCAGCAGTTGCCCTTCGGGTGGTGGCGGAGGCGGAGGCGGCGGCGGTGGGGGCTGGGGCGGAGGCGGCTTCGGCGGTGGCATCGGTGGAGGTAGCACGTCCATTCCGCTGCCGGGCAAGAAGTGCGTGGCCGTGCCCGGCGGCAAGACGTACTGCAAGCTGTAGCAGGGAAACGCTCATGCCAACCATCTGTCCCAAGTGCCAGCTCGTTCGTCCCGAGAACGCGAGCGTGCCAGTCTGGCAGTGCCCCGGCTGTGGCGTGGCCTACAACAAAGCCGCCGATGCGTCGTGGGCGCCCCGGCAGTCCGCGGACCGGCGGCCCTACAGGCAGATGCACGCAGCGTCGGGAGACGGTGGGTTCGCCTGGTTCAAGTGGGTGCTGCTTCTTGCGTTGATCGCGGGCTGCTATGTCGGCTACCAGAAGCTGCAGCAGCGCGGCTGGACAAGCGAGAGCGTGCGCGGCATTGCTTCGCGCCTGGGCCGCGACGACAGCCCCGAGCAGCTTGCTGCCCTGGCGGCCGGAACCCAGCCGGGCGACATCTTCGTCTTCAGTGCCGACTGGTGCCCCAACTGCCGCGAAGCCAAGAGGTGGATGGAGCAGAACGGCTTCAGGTACGAGCAATGCGACATCGACAGGGACCATGGTTGCCAGGCGCGCCTGGCCAGCCTGGGCGGCGACGGTGTTCCCTATTTGATCGTCAGGGGCCGTCATATGAAGGACGGATTCGATTCCGAGGAGTTTGTCGCGGCGCTTCGCAGCGGCACGCAGGGCAGATCTAGAAAGCAGCAGGGAGCAGGACAGTGAAGATCGCAAGTGTCGTTTGGGGGAAAGCGCATCGCGCATGGGGTACAGCAGGGTTTGCCGCCATGCTGGCCATGGGCGTCGCCGTGTCCGCGCTGGCCCAGGTCACGGTCGCTCCTCCCAACGGCACCCTGAGCGCGGATGTCGTCGACCTGAGCGTGCAGACCTCCGCTGGCCCGGTCGAATGGAAGCGCAGCTTCAACGGCACCGGCTGGCGCTTCAACCGCCATTGGGACGGTATCTCGGCCAGCTACAAGCCCGTCATGACCCAGAACACCGGCGGCGGTGCGCCCGGGATGAGCGACGGCAGCCAGGGCAGCGCGCCCTCGACCTGCTGGATCTGGGTCGACGAGGACTGGCAGCCCGGCGATGGCGTGACGGTTCCGGCCGGCGGCAGCACTCCGGCGCTGGCGGTGCCCCCTGAAACCTACTTGCCCGCCAACCGCAGCTACAACCAGACAGCCGTGGCGCTGGACACGGTGATCACGACGGGCTTTGCGAGCGGGTGCGCGAGCATCGGCGGCAACCCCGTGGGCAACTCCAGCGAAGTCATCGAAGGCTATCGCCGCCAGAGCACCTTGTACGTGGGCGCGGGCGGCACCTACATCTTCAAGAACCGCTTCACGCTGCAAAAGCAACCCATCCAGAAGCTCGCCCCTGTTGCCTTGCCCATTGTTGGCGGCAGCGTGAGCTTCGTGGGGCTGACGAGCGTTGCGAGCGGCTGGCGCTGGTCCGACAGGGCCGGCGACTGGGCCGAGTACGACGACGACGGGCGCATCAGCCGCTACGGCGACAAGAACAACAACACGGTGTGGCTGCAGCGCAATGCGGCCGGGCAGATCGTGCGCATCGTCGATGGTGGGGCGGGAGGGGTGTCCACCAGCGGCAACGTGATCATCACGCTGCACTACGACGCCAAGGGTTACTTGGAGAAGGTCAAGGACTGGCCGCCGGCGGGCAGCAACAGCCTGGACGTGCCGCAGCGCACCGTGACCTACATCTACGACACGCAGGGTCGCATGACGGGCGTCACCGACGTGCGGGGCAACACCACTGCCTACGCGTACGACGGCAAGCAACGGTTGACCAAGACCACCGACCCCAGGGGTGGGGAGACCAAGCTGACTTATGACACCGAGGGCACGAGCGTCAAGAGCGTGACGGCGGCCGATGGCGGCGTCACGGACTACAGCTCGAGCTGGGACAGCACCAAGAAGCTCTTCTATAGCAAGGTACAGGGGCCGGCGACGACGGCCGGGCGAAGGGTCGAGGACTACAGCCATGACCGCGCGGGCGATCTGGTGAAGTACGAGGTCAATGGGCGCATGGAGACCGAGATCAAGCGGGATCCGAGCGCGAGGACCGAGACGCAGACCAACGCCCGGGGATTCGCCACCACGTACACGAGAAACGAGTTCGAGCAGATCACGCAGATCCAGTACCCGGATGGGGCCAAGGTCAGTACGGCGTATGACGCGAAGTCGTTCAATCCTGTCGAGGAGACGGATGAACTGGGAGTCAAGACGCGCTACGAGTACGACCCCAAGGGAAACCTGACCAAGAAGATCGAAGCGGTTGGTCTGGCCGAGCAAAGAGCGACGGAATACGAGCGAGACGGGGCAGGCCGGCCGTCAAGCATCACGGTCAAGGGGCGCCTGGAAGCCAATGGCTCCCTCACACCAGATGCCACTTGGCAATTGGTGTACGACGCCGCCGGTCAAATCAGTCAGACCATTGATCCGGAAGGCGGTCGTCGTAGCTATGTATACAACCGGCTGGGGAAGTTGGCGAAATACACCGATCCATTGGGCAATGCGAGTAGCTATGAGACGGATGCGAAGGGCAACCTCATCAAGGTGACCAATGCCTTGGGGCACGTACGCAGTTTCGACTATGACAAGAACAACAATCCCATAAGCAGCACGGATGCAAAGGGAAAAGCGATCCAAGCGGCCTACGACGCCATGAACCGTCGCATCCAGACAACCAACGAAGTAGGCGGTCAGCAAAAGCGGACATATGACAAGCAAGGCTTGCAGGTTGGTCAGACCGATGAGGACGGTCGGGCTACGGTCATTGGCTACGACACCTTCCGGCGTATCACCAGCGGGACCGATGCGCTGGCCAACGTAACCAGCTACGGTTACCAGATCATCGACGGTACTGCGGCAGGCGGACTGGGGAGTCTTGGGGCACCCACCGAGATTCAGTACCCCACGTTCAAAAAGCAGATCAAGTACGACAGCCGTGAACGGCCAACCAGTGAGACAGTGCTTAATCCCGGCGCCGGAGGCACGCAGACGACTACCAACGGCAAGACCTACGATGCAAAAGGGCAACTCATCGGCGAGCAGGACGCCAACGGCAAGACCCGCAGTTACCGATATGACGCACTGGGCCAGAGGGTGGAAACCACCAATGCCTTGGGTGCGAAGACGCAGATTGCGTACGACTCGCGCGGCAACCTGATTCAGCTCACTGATGCCAAGGGAAACGTAACGAAGTTCGTCTATGACCGCGCCAACCGGCTGACTACTGAGACCTTGCCTTTGGGCCAGAGCACGACCTATCGGTACGATGACGCAGGCAACCTTAGCGAGCGCACTGATCCGGCCGGGACAAAGAAGCAATACATCTACGATGCGGCCAACCGCATCACCAAGGTGCAGCAAATCAAGGCCGGTAGCGTCATCCGCATCGTCAGTTTTACTTGGGACGCGGATAACCATCTCACTGGCTGGAGCGATACGGACGCAACGCGTCCGATAGGCCAGCAAACCACCACCGCGACTCTTGGCTACGACGACGCCGGCCGAAAGATCCGAGAGACCGTCAGTTATCCCAACCCCGCTGGCGAAAGCTACGCCCTAAGTTATGGCTACGAGTACAGCCTCGCGGGCAAGAAAACTCAACTGAATTGGGCGGATGGCAGCGCTATCGACTATGGCTATAGCCAGCACGGCGAGTTGGAGACCGTGAAGATACCTGGCGAAGGCACGATCAGTGTCAACCAATTCAAGTGGATTGCGCCAGCCAAGATCACCTTGCCGGGGGGCGGGACACAGGAAAAGACCTGGGATGGATTGTTGAACCTGAAGGACCTGAAGGCCCGCACTCCGGGTCAACAGACTGTCCTGAGTCTGACCAATACGTACGGCAAATTTCAGGAAATTCAAAGCGCCAAGCGCAGTGATAGCGCTTCAGGCTTGAGCCGAACCCAGGATGCCAGCTACAGCTATGACGACGAACTGCGGCTCACTCAAGTCAAGTCCAACAGTGGGGGGCTTTTGACCGACACCGAGACTTTTGTACTCGACGCCTTGGCCAATCGAACAAGTCACAGCACGACTGGCGATGGGGCTTGGAAATACGATGCCAATAACCGGCTTCTTCAGAGACCCAATACAAACGGCGCCAGTTTGGTGAGTTATGAATATGACGCCAACGGCAATCAGGTGAAAAAAATCGAAGCTACTCGGACCACGAACTTCATCTACGACAGCGACAACCGATTGATCGAAGTGCGTGACGGGTCGAAAAATCTTGTCGCGCGTTACGGTTACGACCCAATGAGCCGGCGCACGTGGAAGGAACAGCATCGCGACAGAGCAGGTAATTTGCTGAGTCAGGCTCGTCGTATATATTTTTTGTACAGCGATGAAGGGCTCATTGCCGAGGCCACGCAGTCGATTAGCTTGAGCACCGATGGGAGCGTGAATGCGATCGACGCACCGGCAATCACTACACAGTATGGTCCCAGACCTGACAGTGAATTCACTACAGGTACTCTGTTCATTAAGACCAGAAACACCAATAACCAAGACGCGGTCGCCTATTACCAGCACAATCACTTGGAGACGCCAATTCAGGCTAATGACAAAGCAGGAAATGTGCTATGGGCAGCCAGCTACAACGCCTTTGGCCAAGTTGCTGTGATCACGCCAGCCGCCACGCAAGAAAACCCTATTGTTATTTCTAATTTAAGACTGCCAGGGCAATACTTTGATGAAGAGACCGGGCTGCATTACAACTGGTTTAGAAGCTACGACCCGCTGCAAGGGCGTTACATATCAAGCGATCCCTTAGGTGTGGGGGCGGGGCTCAATTTCTTTAATTATGCTGCGTCAAACCCTTTGATTGCATATGACCCTACAGGTTTGAGAACGTTAAAAGGCCCATGCATTGAAAATATTCTTGGGCCAAAAAGATATAGAAATTATGACCTCACTGAGGAGGACGTTCTTTTTACGTTGTACAAACCAGGAGTTATTGTAAAGGGGGTTCAGTTCGGTCCAGATATTGATCCACGATCTCCCAAAAACAAACCTATCAAGCCCGGGCTTGATGCGTACTTCGTAATTGATGAGTATGAGTACTATAGGCAAACTGTATATAACATGACCGATGTGTATCAGAAATTTGTTGTGGCCTGCACTTGGATAGAGGAATGTGGTCGTGAAGAGAAAACATTTGTGGAGAGAGAGGAGAAAATTGAAACCATACAAACCCTGAAATCGATATCTGGAATAAAAGAAAGATTCGTAGAGCGAATTATCGAGATCAGCAATCCTTTTTGAAAACGGACGATCATGCGCGCAAAAACTATTGGCTTGTGCATTTCAGTGGTTTTGACAGCCTGCCATCAGAGCGCCGACCCTCAAAGTCTTAGGGATGGTTCAAAAAATACGGGCGCAGCGTACAAAGAAAATCAAACCGGAGATGCTGTCGAGAAATTAATATCGCTGATAGCCAAATCGGATGAAGACGGGGTTGTAGGTCTGCTGAACGAGCTAAAAAAAACCAATACCACTGGATTGATGAATGAGAAGCTTCAGCAATTTTGGGAGTTGAAGGGAGTCGAAAATCCTGCCGCACAAGAATTTCTTATGCGGCCTCGCGTACGCCTGATGTTGGCGGATTTTTTAGTTCAGCTTTGGAACAATGGAAGAATCGATGGGCCCGTGCAGCCCTATGTTTCATACGCGAGAGGTTTTGTGAAGTCGAGCGATGTGGATTTGATCAATTCAGCGGTGGTTTTATTGGGTTTGGCAGGGGAGCATGCTGATGTGAAGGTGTTTGAGGAAATTTTGAGGTCGGAGAATGAAAAGATTTTTTACTCCGCTTCCCTTGCATTTTCAATGAGTTGTTTTGTGAATCAGGATCAATTTGAATCGATGGCGGCGAAAATTCAAATGAATAATCTTAGAGACCACCTTCGCACGGCATGGGGAAGTTATTCTGGATACAGAGAGAGCCGATGCCAAAAGGCTAAATAAAATATCAATCGATAACTTTTTGACTCGAACCTCTTGGCAATCTCGATCATGCGAAATGTTAATTCGTGGTGTGCATGTCCGTCGATGCGATACAAAAAATGCCGAGCGTGTGGATTTAAAATATGCAAACCATGTCAACAATTGAATCGAATATCAAGAGTGAGGGTATCTGGCCCTGGCTGGAGCAAATAAAAAAGAAGTTTCCCGTTTGCCAAGCACTGGAAATAGATTCCATTGAGATTTCAGAGCCTGAACGTGCTGAGATTGGAGCTTCGTATCTGAGAGTCGCTCACCGCCTGGACCGAACGATCATTTATCTGGCCGGATCATTAATTCACGGAAGAAAATTGGGAGACGACTCTTTTTCGGACTTCAGAAACTGGTTGATATGGTGCGGTCTGGAAATCGTTGAAGCCGCAATAACACGTACCGATGAACTGTACGATCGACTGGTTGCCAAAAACTTCAATATAAATAAGCCTTATTGCGAGAATTTGAGTGAGCTTGGTGCCTGGGCACCTCCATCGCGCGAGGTGGAAAGGTCATTGTCTCTGGAGGAATTTCTTGGTGAAAATTACGAGGAGCCCGATGGGCCATTGACGGCAGAATTGCTGGAAAAGAAACTGCCAAAACTCTGGCTTGAATTTGGCAAAGAATTTGGGTCTGAGCAGGATTCAGGGTTGTCGGGTCTTGTTGGGGTCTATATAGGCGAGTTGGGTTTAGTTCGAGTTGGGGATGCGGTGTTTCATAAAAATGGATATGGCGAGGGGGAAATCCTTGAATTGCTGGACAGTGAGGGACTGGTTCTTGCCCGATTTGGACATGAAGAAAAAACATTCCGGCTGGATCCGGAGTTTGTTGATCGCGTAAAGAATAATGGATGCTGCGGCGGATTTCGCCAATCGATGCAGCTTCGAGCACGCAATTCATCAATGAAAAAGTGAATCAGGGAGCAAGGAATGAAGGGAAATCTGTTCGGACGAATCTGCGCAGGTTTATCGTCAAGGACCAGAGGCGCTATGTTTGACAAAAGGAAAAATCTGATTTGCTGGATTGCATTTTTTGTATATGTGGCTGTGGTGTCGGGTTTTGTTATTTGTTTTTCTATAAAAGGCAGCCATCAATATGCTATGTATTTCATAGTTGTTGGTTATTGTTTGATTCCAATTTATCTATCGCACTTCATGAAAGGCGTGTTGGATAAGAGGGGTAAAAGTGATTGGCTCGGGCTGTTGGAGCCAGCTTATGTGAGGTGGTTGTTTTTATCCCCTGAGATCGCTGAGGAGCGAAGTCTGATAAATCTGGCTCGCGCCGTTTTTGTTTTATCAATTGCGGGGGTGATTGCTTTGTTGTTCCATGTTTGGTGGGTTGGTTGAATTTAATGGAAAGTGTGCAGGGGTAATTTAGATTGAAAAATAAATCGTCGAGCGAGAAATGAGGAGAAATATGATTTGGCGATTCGGCGTGGGTGTAGGGATACTGCTCGCTCTGGCGATGCCCGCCGTCGCCCAGGAAACCGTCTGCGCCAGCGTCAAGATCCAGATCAAGCAGCAGCTCACCCTAGAGCGCCAGGCGTTCGACGCCGAGATGAAGATCAACAACACCACTGACAGTGGCGTGATCTCCAACGTCTCGGTGGTGGTCAAGGTCATGGAGGAGAACGGCAGGCCCGTCTCCGTCACCGAAGACCCCAACGCCAGCGGCGCAAAGTTCTTCATCCGCGTCTCCAACAAGCAGGGCATTGCGGACGTCACCGGCACCGGCACCATCAGCCCGGCCACCTCTGCCGTCATCAACTGGCTGATCATCCCGGCCCCCGGCTCGGCAGGCCTCACACCCGCAGGCAAGAAGTACCTCGTGGGCGCCACGCTCAAGTACCGCTACGCCGGTGAAGACCAGACCCTGGAGGTCTCGCCCGACGTCGTCACCGTCAAACCTCTGCCGCTGCTCACGCTCGACTACTTCCTGCCCCGCGAAGTCGAGGCCGACGATCCGCTCACGGCCGAGATCGAACCCGTGGTGCCCTTCACGCTGGGCGTGCGCGTCAAGAACAACGGGCAGGCGGCCGCGCGCAACCTCAAGATCGATTCGGCCCAGCCCAAGATCATCGAGAACAAGCAAGGCCTGTTGATCAACTTCCAGCTCACGAGCAGCTACGTCGACGACGCGCCCGCGCAGAACACCCTGCTCCTGAACTTCGGCGACATCGCCGCCGCCACCAGCAAGACCGGGCGTTGGGTCATGGAGACCTCGCTGTCGGGCAGGTTCACCGAGTTCAAGGCCAGCTTCAGCCATGCGGACGAGCTGGGCGGCGCGGTCACCTCCATCCTGCAGGCGACCAATGCACATCCCCTGATCCGCGATGTGCGCGTCGATCTGCCGGGGCGCGACACCGTGCGCGACTTCCTCGCGGTCGATGGCGACTACATCCGCGTCTACGAATCCGAAGGGCTCGATACGCTGGTCACCGACCGCAGCA